>NZ_FTLW01000010.1 GCF_900155935.1 Solilutibacter tolerans | reverse complement strand
GGGTATCCGGAATCTGGTGTGGGTTTCAGGGTTTATGGCTGTTGTAGCTCTCATTTCAAAAGACGGATTCTAGTGTTGGAACCGAGAACGAGCATGCTAAGCTAGAAACCGGATTTCAGTGTGGGCTCGCCCAGGTGTTGAGTGACCGATTTTCTGCAGTTGCGTAGCCTCAATACACTTGAAGTCGTAGGCGATGACGAGCGCTATGTCGTCAAGGCTGAAGGCGTTGCGCCAGTGGCAACCTGCCCGCTGTGCAAGGTCGGACGTTTGCACGGTCACGGCTCACAAGAGCAGTCGTTTCAGGATACGCCGACGCACGGCAAGCCGGTCGTGGTGTTCATCCAGCGCAGGCGATATCGCTGCATCTCGTGCAATAAGACGCTCTTCGAGCCTGTCGCCGATCTCGACAGCAAGCGTCAAGCCACGGCCCGCCTGATGCGTTATATCCGTAAAGAGAGCTTCACCAAGACCTTCGCGGCGCTGGCGCGCGAAGTGGACTTGGACGAGAAGACGGTCCGCCACGTCTTTGACGACTTCATCGAGGAGTTCGAGGCCAAGGTCCGGTTCCGGACGCCCCGCATCCTGGGGATCGACGAGCTCAAGATCATCGGCCAGTACCGGGCGATGATCACCAACATCGAACGCAAGACGGTATTCGACCTCCGGCCGAGCCGGGCCAAGGCCGACCTGTTGCCCTATTTCCGCAACCTGCGGGACAAGGACACCATCGAGTGGGTGGCGATGGACATGTACCACGTTTACAAGCAGGTGGTGCGTGCCACGCTGCCGCAGGCGCGGATTGTGGTCGATCGTTTCCATATCCAGCGGATGGCCAATGACGCGCTGGAGAAGCTGCGCAAGCGCATTCGCAAGGATCTGCCGGCTCGGCAGCGCCTCAAGCTCAAGGATGAGCGCTTCCTGTTGCTCAAGCGGCAGCACGATCTGAAGGGCGCAGACATGACACGGGCCCTGGAATGGTTCCGCCAGTTTCCCCAGCTCGGGGAGGCGCACGCCCTCAAGGAAGGCTTCTTGTCGATCTGGGATCACAAGAGCCGTCCGGAGGCTGAAGCGGCATGCGCGACGTGGTTAGGCAACATTCCACCGGAGCTGGCGGCCACGTTCAAGGATCTGACCACCGCCGTGCACAACTGGCACGACGAAATCTTCTCTTACTTCGAACAACCCATTACCAATGCCTATACTGAATCCGTCAACCGACTGGCCAAAGACATGAACCGCATGGGCAGGGGCTACAGCTTCGAGGTGATTCGGGCGCGGATGCTCTACAACGAGAAGGCGCGCAAGGACGGGGCCGTAGTCGAGACCGTAGATGTCGATGATGACCAGGTATCAACGAACTTCGAGTTCCAGCGAATGACGATGGCATCGATCCGCAAGAAGCAGGTCAGACGCGTGGTCGAATATGGACCTTACATTCCGACGTTGGTGCGGCTGCTCGAAGAGGGGTATTTCGAGTAAACCTTGACCCATCGCACAAGCCCCGAAGCTTCAACCTGGGTGTTTGGCTCAACGGATGAAGCTGAGCATTTGGGCCTGAACGCTCAGCACAGCACTACCCCGCGCAGCAGGACAGTTGCTTCACATCCTTGGTGAAAGTCTGCGCTGCGAGCTTCAGTCCCTCGACCATGGTCAGGTAAGGGAACAACTGGTCGGCCAGCTCCTGCACCGTCATCCGTGCCCGGATGGCGAGCGCGGCCGTCTGAATCAGTTCGCCCGCCTCGGGGGTCACCGCCTGCACACCGAGCAACCGGCCAGTGCCGGCTTCCGCGACCAGCTTGATGAAGCCACGTGTGTCGAAGTTGACGAGCGCCCGGGGCACGTTGTCGAGTGTCAGCGTGCGGCTGTCGGTCTCGATGCCGGCATGGTGTGCTTCGGCTTCGCTATAGCCCACGGTGGCGACCTGGGGATCGGTGAACACGACCGCCGGCATCGCCGTCAGGTCCAGCGCCGTGTCGCCGCCGGTCATGTTGACCGCGGCGCGGGTACCGGCCGCCGCTGCGACGTAGACGAACTGCGGCTGGTCGGTGCAGTCGCCCGCGGCGTAGATGTGCGGTGTGCCGGTGCGCATCCCATCGTCGATGATGATGGCGCCCTGCGCGTTGACCGCGACACCTGCCGCGTCGAGATCCAAGGCGCGGGTGTTCGGTGTGCGGCCGGTGGCGACCAGCAGTCGGTCAGCGCGCAGTTCGCCGCGCCCGGTCGTGAGCACGAATGCTCCGCTTGCAAAGGCCACCTCACTGGCCTGCGTGTGCTCCAGCACTTCGATGCCTTCGTTGCGGAACGCGGCCGTGACGGCTTCACCTATAGTGGGATCTTCGCGGAAGAACAGCGTGTTGCGCGCCAGGAGAGTCACCTTGCTGCCGAGTCGGGCAAAGGCCTGCGCGAGTTCGACCGCCACCACCGACGAACCGATCACCGCCAGCCGCTCGGGAATACGGTCGCTGACCAGCGCCTCGGTGGAGGTCCAGTAGGGGGTGCCCTGCAAGCCGGGGATCGGCGGAATCGCCGGGCTGGCGCCGGTGGCGATCAGGCAGCGGTCGAAGGCGACTGCGCATTCGCCGCCTTCTGCCAGTTGCACGTTCAGATGGCGGTCGTCCAGGAAGCGGGCGTCGCCGCGTAGCACGGTGATGGCGGGAGTGCTGGCCAGAATACCTTCGTACTTGGCGTGACGCAGTTCGTCGACGCGCTCCTGCTGCTGCGCCAGCAAACGCTCGCGCAGGATCGCCGGCGAAGCGGCCGCAATGCCGTCGTCGAACGGACTCTCGCGCCGTACATGGGCGATATGCGCGGCACGGATCATGATCTTGGACGGTACGCAGCCGACATTGACGCAGGTACCGCCGAGGGTGCCTCGCTCGATCAAGGTGACGCGCGCTCCTTGCTCGACGGCTTTCAGCGCCGCCGCCATCGCCGCGCCGCCACTGCCAATCACAGCGACGTGCAATGCCGGCTGTGCATCTCCGCGCTTCGGCTCGCCGTTTAACCCGCCCAGCGTCTTGTTCAACAGGTCCGCAGGCTTGCTCGGCATGTCGGCAGCCTGCGCCCGGTAACCGAGTGCAGACACGGCGGCGACCAGCGGTGCCATCTCCAAATCGGCGCCCGCATCAGCCGTGATTTCAGCCCGCCGTTGCGGATAGGACACCGCTGCCGAACGCACACCGGGCACCTTCTCCAAAGCTTGCCGGACGTGCTCGGAGCACGCCCCGCAGGTCATGCCATCGACGTGCAGTGTGATCGCCTCGGTCATGGGACGATCACTTCTTGACCGTGGAAGGGTAGCCTGCGTTCTCGGTGGCTTTGGTCAAGGCGGCTGGCGTCGTCTTGGTGTCGTCGTAAGTCACCACCGCTTCCTTGGGCTCCCAGGTCACCTTGGCTTCAACGACGCCTTCGACCTTGGACAACGCCTTCTTGACCGTGATCGGACAGGTGGCGCAGGTCATGCCCGGTACCGACAGCGTGACGGTTTTGGTGGCGGCCCAAGCTGGAGCGCTCAGGGCTACAGTCAAAGCGAACAGTGCGACAAATTTCTTCATGACAGTCTCCTTCAGTAGAACAGGGGCATGACGTAGGGGAACGCGAGGGCGATCAGTACCAGGGCGGACACGATCCAGAAAATCACCTTGTAGGCTGTTCGCACCTGGGGCACGGCACACACGTCGTCCGGTGCACAGGCGCGGGCGGGCCGGAAGATGCGGCGCCAGGCGAAGAACAGCGCGACGAGCGCGGCGCCGATGAAGATCGGCCGATACGGTTCGAGCGCGGTTAGGTTGCCGATCCAGGCGCCAGAGAAGCCTAGCGTGATCAGCACCAGCGGGCCGAGGCAGCAGGTCGAGGCAAGGATGGCGGCCAAGCCGCCGGCAGCCAGTGCACCGCGGCCGTTGCTAGGTTTTGCCATGAGGGTCTCCTTCCGGGACTTTGCGTGATGCGCTAACGTTACTTCCGTAGCCAAGTACGGAGTCAAGCGCCATGATGAACATCCCGGAAACCCTGACCATCGGGGCCTTCGCCAAAGCAGCCGGGGTCAACGTGGAGACCATCCGGTTCTATCAGCGCAAGGGCTTGCTGCTGGAGCCGGATCGGCCCATCGGCGGCATCCGCCGCTATGGGCCGACGGACGTGGACCGGGTGAAGTTCGTGAAGTCCGCTCAGCGCTTGGGCTTCAATCTGGACGAGGTTGCGCAATTGCTCAAGCTGGAGGACGGCACCCATTGCCACGAGTCCGCCGACCTCGCGGCAGCGCGGCTGGCGGATGTGCGCCTGCGGCTGGCCGATCTCCAGCGCATGGAGTTGGCGCTATCCCAATTGGTCAAGGCATGCAGGTCGAGCCAAGGCAAGGTGACCTGCCCACTGATTGCTTCCTTGCACCGACATGCGCCAGCAGGAAAAACCCACACTGAAGGCTTGAAACGGACGAGCCTGCGAAACTAGAAACCTACAAGCAAGAACAGTCAGACAAGCAAGTGCTTTAGCTGTCGTCCCACACTAAAATCCGGATACCC
>NZ_FTLW01000001.1 GCF_900155935.1 Solilutibacter tolerans | reverse complement strand
AAACGGACGAGCCTGCGAAACTAGAAACCTACAAGCAAGAACAGTCAGACAAGCAAGTGCTTTAGCTGTCGTCCCACACTAAAATCCGGATACCCGTTTTTATTGCCGCGTTCGCGGTGCGTCAGAACGTGGCGCCGCCCGCCTGCTTGGCACTGCCGTCGGTGCAGAAACGCTGGCGATACTCATGCGCCTTGGGCAGGAGCGAGCGAAGATGCTCGATGCGGCTTTGCGGGCTGGGATGAGTGGAGGCGAACTCCGGGCCGGAGTTGCCACCGGCCTGCGCTGCCATGCGCTCCCACAGCGGCACGGCTTCGTCCGGGTTGAAACAGGCGGCCGCCATCAACATCAAGCCGACTTCATCTGCACTGCTTTCGTGGCCACGCGCATACGGCAGCTGCGAGGTCACGCCGTAGGCACTGAATATTGCCTGCTGTACGCCCACATCCACACCGCCAGCGGCTGCGCCCATCTGGGCCATCTGCTCAAGCTTGCCGCGACTCATGCGCTGCGCGCCATGGCGCATCAAGGCATGGGCGATTTCATGGCCCATCACCACCGCCATGCCATCGGCGTTCTGCGCCACCGGCACCAGGCCCGTGTAGACAGCCATCTTGCCGCCCGGCAGGGCGAAGGCATTCGCCTGCTGCGAATTGAGCACCGTCACTTGCCAGTTGAAATCCTTGGCGAAATTGTTGGCTTGCATGCCGTGTTCCTGGGCCAAGGCACCTTCGACCTCATCGATCTTGTCGACCAGGCGACCGGCGATGCCGCGGATCTGCTGGGCGATCTGCGAGTTCGGATCAACCGGCTGCTCTTGCTGCAGGATTTCCTGATACGCCTGCAAACCCAGCGCTTCTTCCTGCTGCGCGTCGATGCTCTTGTCGATCAGCACTTTTTCGCCGGTATACGGGTCAACCGTGCGATTGGAGAAGTAGTAGTACAGACCGTAGGCCGCGAAGGCCACGATGATCAACAGGCGCGGGTTGAAGCCGAACCCGCGGCGACGCGGCTGGCCATACGGGGACTGTGACGGGTCTTGACGCATCTTGGCTCACTCCTTGGAATCCACCCGTGCGCACAACGGTGGCACGACGTCTTATTGAAGCGGGAACGTCCGCATGGGCTTGTGAAGCCGCACCCTACACCGAAACCCGGGGTTTGGCGCGGCCCGGTCAGATCTCGCGCACCACCCGGATGCCGGTGCGGGCATTCGTGATGTCGTGGGCCTGCGACATCCGCCAAGCCGAGCGCGCCTGCGACGGCGCGCTGGACCAGGTGCCACCACGCACCACACGGCTGCGGCAGCCAGGATTGAACCATGCCCCACCGTCCGCCGGCGCGCGCCGATAGCCTTGATGCCAGCAATCCATCGTCCATTCCCCCACGTTGCCGGCCATGCCTTGCAGGCCGAAGGCATTGGCACGCCCGCGCGAAACCGGTGCCGGGCCCCAGTAACCATCGCCATAGCCCACGAAGGCGTTGCCCCAGCGCCGGCCGCCGGGCGAACGATCCAAGCTGCCGGTCAGGTTGCCGCCACCGCGTGGCGGGATACCGATACCCCAGGGGAAACGGGTCTGTTTGCCGGCGCGCAACGCATATTCAAATTCGGCTTCGTGCGGAAGGCGGTAGGGATGCCCGCTCTCTTCCGACAACCACGCCGCGTAGGCTTCCGCATCGCTGGCATCGACATGCAATACCGGCAAGTCCGGATTGGCCGGCCGGCCGACGTAGTCGTTACGCCAGGTGATGTCGTTGCGCAGCACGAAGTTGCCGCTGCGCTCGTCGTAGACCACGGAATAGCCACGTCGCTCGGCGCGCGTGCGGTGGCCAGTGGCGGCCACGAAACGTCCGAATTCGCCCACCGTGGTCTCGGTCCGCGCCATCGCGAAGCCGCGCGCGAATCGCACCTTGTGCTGCGGCCACTCGGCCTTGCTGGAATCGAGTTCATCCTCGGGCGCGCCCATCATGAATTCGCCATGTGGCACCACCACCAAGGCTGGCCCTTCGCCGCCTGAGATCAATGCATCGGCGAAACGCTCGCCTGGCCGATGGCGCCCGTACAAGGTGGCGCGCGTGAGTGTTTCTTGGGCGTGCCTGATACGGGGCTCGCCAGGCACGGCGATGGCCTGCATTTGTTCGATGTCAGCCTGCGCAGCTTTCAATGCACCAAATTCCCCCGGCTTCTCCAGTCGCTGCAGAACATTCGCGTACAAGCGCGCGACGCGCGCCTCGCGACGAAGCTTCATCCGCCTGCGTGCCTCATCCACCGCCACAGGCGTGTCGGGGCGCAATTTGGCCGCCGCATCCAACCAGAGGATGGCGCGATTGAATTGATCTACGCCGATCGCATCCTCGGCGCGGCCGATCATCTGGCTTTCGACCGCCGCCAAGCCTTGCATCGCACGCGCATCATTGGGCCTGTTACGCAATACTTCACGAAACGCGGTGGCGGCGCCGATTCCTGTTTCACCCAGGTTGCCTGCGGCCAGCTCGTTTTCACCGTGCTCCAGCAAGGCCTGCAAACGGTCGGCTGCATCGACGCGCGTCAGGTACTCCAGGGTTTCGGGCGCAGCCGGCGCAACTACGCGGGCGACGGCGGCAATCTCGTGCGCCAGGGCCAGGTTCACGCCATCGGCCTCGCTGCTTTCAAGCACTTCATTGCCTCGCTGGTGCAGGGCTGTACGTGCGTCTTCAAGACCTTGAATGGCCGTTTCATTACCCGGTGCCACTTTCAGGATAGCCATATAAAGAGGTATCGCTGAAGCTGCATCTTCATAAAGCCTCCCCTCATCCAGCGCCGCTTCTGCACGTGCCAGCGCATCCGGGAGCGCTCCTGCATCGACCACCACTTGCGGCACCCGCCAGTCCAGCGAGTACATGGGGGACTCATCCGCGCTGATGCTCACCAAGCCACGGCGCAGGCGCGCCTCCGCTTCGGTAGATGGCGGAGCGGTCTCCTTGCCCCCGCACGAGGCGAGCAAGATCGACAGCAGCAAAACAAGGCCGGCGTGGATGCGCATTCGCCTAGGGTATCGTTAGCGACCTTTCCATTCCCCGAATATCGCGTGACGCATCTCTGGATCGACCAACCCGACGCCCTCCGCTCGCACCTCGTTGACCTGCCCGAACGGGTAGGCCTGGACACTGAGTTCGTGCGCGAGCGCACTTGGTGGCCGGTTCTGGCCTTGGTTCAGGTGGCCATCAACGACAAAGTCTTGCTGGTGGACCCGACCGTCGCCGGCATGCCGGAGGTGATCGCCGAGTTGCTACGGGATTCCAGTGTGTTGAAGATCATGCACAGCCCGAGCGAAGACCTCGTCGCTTTCGGACACACATGCAATGCCCTGCCCGCGCCGCTGTTCGACACGCAAGCGGCTGCCGCGCTGGCCGGGCTGGGGGCGGGCCTTGGCTACCAAAAATTGGTGCAGGCCGCGCTTGGCGTGGCGCTGGAAAAAGGCGAGACGCGCTCCGATTGGTTACGCCGGCCGCTGAGTCCGTCGCAATGCGAATACGCGGCAGACGATGTGAATCACTTAGCCGCCTTACACGATCTACTGCGTGACAAGCTGCATGAGTTGAAGCGTTCCGCTTGGCTTGAAGAAGACGCCGAGCGCACGTTGCGAAATGCGGGTGATGACAGTCTCGACCCATGGCCGCACTTGGGTGTGCGTCCCGCACAGGATTTCGATGCTGAAGCCCAAATTCGCCTGCTGCGCTTGATGCGTTGGCGCGAAGTCTTCGCCCGCGAACGCGACCTGCCAAAAAATTGGGTCATCGACCAGCCCTTGGCGCTACAGCTCTCCCATCGACCGCCGGAAGATTTCACCGCGCTGCAGAAACTGCTGGATACGACACCAAAATCACCACGCAAATTGGCGAAGGAGTTGTGGGCCGCGCTCACCACGGCTTTGGAAGATGAAGCTTCGATGCCACCAGTGCGTCGTGATGGCGACATCGACAAGAAAAAACTGAAAAGCCTGCAGCAGGCCGTGGCCGATGTTGCCAAGGAGCTAGACCTGCCCGAAGGCCTGATTGCATCTCGGCGTTGGTTGGAAGCTCTGCTGGAAAACGGCGAATGGCCCGATGCGCTGAAAGGCTGGCGACAAACACTGCTGGCACCACGCTTCGCGCCGATCCTGGGCTAAGGCTCAAGGGGCAGGACAGTCGCCCACGCGCTGGAAATCCAAGTCTTCGAAATCGTCGCTGAAGTCGCCATCAGGGTCGAGCTTGGCCATCTTCAGGCGTTGGGGCGATGCACTATCAGACGAGAATCGCAGCCAAGCTTCGCTGACCGCATCGCCATCCCAATCCACCAGCCAGCCCTGGCCTGTCGTCATCACCTGCCCTTTGACACGCGGTGACTTGGCTGCCGCGAAGTACACGTTGCCTGACTCTGGGCAAATCTTGACATCGCCAAACCAAGGGTCGCGGAAGAGGCCCAGCTTTCCTGCCAATTCACTGGATGTCGATGGACGGCGGTCGCGCGTATCGGGAATAAGTGATGGCGATGCTGCAGCAGCGTGGGTGCGCTCATCAGCCAGCATCTCCGCGTATCCGTCGACACCAGGGTTGTTGGATGGGGCGGTGAAATGCTTGGTCAACGCCTGCATCAGCACGGTACGCGCTTCATCCGCATCGCCATTGATCAGCACCACGATGCCGATGTTTTTTTGAGGCAGCAGGGTGAAAGACGAATACATGCCCGACAATGTGCCGGTATGTGCGACGCGCGCGGTGCCATCGACATCGGACAAACGCCAGCCATAGCCGTAGGCGTAATAATGACTGTCGTCCCAACGCTGCATGCGTGCCGATAGCGGCATGGGCTGTTGCATCGACCACATCGCACTGCGTTGCGCATTGGAAAGCCAGGGCTTGCCGCCCGACTGCACACCGGCGCGATCAGGCTGCAGCCACATCGATGCCCACTTCAGCATGTCATCTAAGCTGCAGCGCACACCGCCCGCTGCAGCCATTGTGCTTTCTGGGATGTCGCTTCCATCGCGGTTAACCACTTCGTAACGATCATCACGCAGACGATGGGGCTGAGCGACGTTGCCCACAGCATCGCGCGACCATGCTCCGACGCGGCATCGTGACAAACCGAGCGGCTTGAATACTTCACGCTGCATCAGCGTTTCGTAAGACGCACCGCCCGCCGTCGCCGCAAGCTCACCCGCCACGATATAGAGCGTGTTGTCGTAGGCGTAGCGCGAGCGGAAACTCCACTTCGGCTTGAGATAGCGCATTCCGCGCAATACGTCAGCGCGGGTGAAGTGGTTGGGTTCGGGCCACAGCATCAGGTCGCCGGCGCCGGCAGGCAGCCCGCTGTTGTGGATCAAGAGGTCGCGCACCTGGATCTCGCGGGTGACCCAATCCTGCTGCATGCGGAAGTCCGGCAGATGGCGCGTGACCGGATCGTCCCAGCGCAGCTTGCCCTGGTCCACCAACCGGCCCAGCATCGCCGCGGTCATCGCCTTGGTATTGGAGGCAATCTTGAAGATGGTCGCGCTGTCGACTTTTTCACCCGTGCCGATTTCAGTCTCACCGCGCGTCCCGCGGTAGATGATTTCGCCATCCTTGACTACGCCAACGGCCACGCCGGGCAGCTGGTAGCGCTTGACCGCCGCATCCACCTCGTGATCAAGGGCCGCAGCATCGACCATCGCTTGTGCCACCGCGTCCAAAGGACACAGGGCCAGCACGAATGCCAGCCCTGCTGTCCCGCCAAACAGTCGTCGCATCAGAAATTCCAGCTCAGCACCATTTGCGCGTAACGCGGCGATTGCCAGCGCGTGCCGGTACCGAATGTAGACCGTTTGACGCCGGGCTGGCCTTCGTAGCGTGCGCTCACGTTGATGACTTCCTGCGAGTTGAGCAGGTTGAACACGGAGAAGCGCGCCTTGAAATCCGAATTGCCGATCTTGGTGCTCCAGCTGATGTTCGCGCCCACATCATAAGTCCATGGCATGCGACCAAACGCGCCACGCGGCGTGTATTCGTACACGCGACCGGTGTAGGGACCTGCGCAGTTCGCTACACAGAGCCAGCCAGAGCCGCCACCCGACCCCGTGCTGACGAAGCTGGCCGCGGCCGTGGTGTCATTCGGCCACGTGACGCCGAAAGCTGTGATCGGGCCGCCCGATGCCGCTCGCAGACTGCCGCCGATGCTCCAGTGATCGGTAATCGCATAGCTACCGCGCAATTTGATCTGGTGACGTCGATCATTGAACAACGGGCCATAGCGTTCGTTGTTGGCGGGATGATCCCAGTGCTGGACCATGCCGGTGTCACCGTAGTTGGTGTCCGAGTTGACCGGCCCCTCGTGGTTGCCGTCCGACTTGGACCACAGGTACGAGGCATTGAAGGCCCACTTGCCATCCCATGCACGATCAATCTGGAACTCAACCGACTTGTAGGTACGCTTCGGCTCGTAATAGCCGATTACCTGCCCGCTGCCGCCCTTGCGGTATCCGTCCTGCGAAGTATCGATGGTGATCCAGCCATCTTGTGCACACCCCATCGAGGTAGTGCCCCAGATGGTCAGTGGGCGCCCCGGATTGGCGATCGGCCAGAGCGTGCTGGTCGGCCCGCAGGGCGTGTGATTGATGCGCACATCGTCCAGCGCATTCTTCATCCGGCGATAGGTGGCGTTGACGCCCCAGGACCAGGCCTGGTTGATCATCGACTGGTAACCCAGGATCGCTTCATCCTGATACACGGCTTCCAGGTCGCGATCCACGCTCTTGCGCAAGTCGCCAACCGAAACATTGAACTGGTCATCCACTGGGCCAATCTGATTGCCCAGTATCGGCATCATGTAGGCCGCGCCCGTGATCGGGTTGGTCTCATTACTGAAACCATTGAGCGCGTAGAACGTGCGTTCGTCGGTCAGGCCGCCGGCGAAGGTGTAGTTGATGTTGTTGGTGACCGGCAGGTAATAACGTCCCAGGTTACCGAACAGCTTGCTGGCGCCATCCCCTTTGATGTCCCAGGAAAAGCCCAGTCGCGGGGACACGAGGTTATCGATCTTGATGAAGCTGGTGCCGGCCGCGGTCTTGTTGTTGAACGAATCCACGCGCACGCCGAGATTCAACAACAAATTGGGGGTGATGCTCCAATTGTCCTCGATGTACCACGCATTGGCCGTGGTTTCGAACACGCCGCCATCGATGCGGCGACGGCCCATCACGAAAGCATTCACGCCCGCGGGGACCGTGGCACCGTTGTCCAGGGTTGCGCCTGGCGTGGTGCCGTAGATCGTGTACAGCATGCCGGTCGGACCCGGATAGCGCGAGGTGCGGTCCGTCGTCATCACCTCGCGGTCCATGCCGAAACGAAGCAGGTGGTCACCGAGCGTCCACTCGAAATCCAGACGCGCGACTTTGCGCTCATCCTCGTGATCCACCACGGAGCCACCCGGATGGCAGCCCAACGTGGGGCGTCCCATGTTGTTGTACTGGGTGCCGTAAGTGGCGGTGTTGATGCCGACTAAATCGCAGGCTGCATCAGCGGGGGAGCGCGATAGGCTTTGACTGCGATTAACGCCGTACATCGCCTTGGCCACGAAGTTGTCACCGAAATAACCGGTGTACGTCAGTGATGCATTCTTGCCACCGCTTTCCACCGTGCGCTGGCCGGTCATGGTCTTCACTTCCTTGCTGGCGAAGTCATAACCGTAAGTCTTGGTGGTGATGTCGCCTTCATCGGAGAAGGCAAGAAATTCCAGCAGATGGTTATCGGTCAGTTTCCAGTCCAGCTTGGTGCCCCAGAAACCGTTGTCGCTCGATCCCTTGTTCAAGCTGTTCCCGAAGGAGCCCGTGGTGTAGCGCGATGTGCTGTCTCGGTCTTCATACATCGCGAAAATAAACAAACGGTCCCGGATGATCGGACCCGATCCCCACACATTGGTCTTCAAGAATCGTGAGCTGTCCTGACTGGACAAGGTATTTGGTGTGCCGTCAGCGTAGTAGTGATCATCCGCGCTCGACTTCCACTGCTCAGGCTCGATGGTCAGCTCGACGCCGCCATGAAATTCGTTGCTGCCTGATCGCGTGACCGCGTTGATCACGCCGCCGGTGCTACGCCCGAACTCAACGGAATAACCGCCTGTCTTGACTTGAAATTCCTTGAAGAACGCGAAAGGCGCAGTTGAAAAACTCTGTCGGCGATAGAAGTCAGTGACGTTCAAGCCGTTGATGAAGACCGAATTCTCGGCCACCGACGAGCCGCCGAACGATATGCCGCCGAACGAAGAATTGCCGCCGATAACCCCGGGGGCCAGCAACGCCACCGCGCCCATTGATTGGTCGACGGGGAGGCGAGCCAACTCATCACGCGTGATGTTGGTCGCAGACTCGGTCGATCGCACATCCACGCGATTGACGATGCGCGTGCCGATCACTTGCACGGAATCCAATGCGCCTGCAGTCCCGCCGGCCAGATTGACCGTCGTGGTACCACCCAGCGAGACACTGACATCGAACTTGCGGCCAGAGGCCTCAAGTTGGTAGTCACCCACCGGCAGCTGACTGAGCCGATAGGTGCCATCCGCGCCCGCCGTAACGGTACGACTGAAGCCGGTGGCCGGGTTGCTGATGGTGACCTCGGTGCCGGATGCCGCCCTGCCAGCAATCGCGCCCGTGGCGCTCTGCGCCAACGCCGGCTCCATCACCGACATGGACAGCAAACACGCACTCACCATGACGGCCAATGTCGAACGCCTGATCTTCCTCATGCCCCTCTCCTCTCGATCATAGTTGCAAGGCCATCACGGCACCGGCCTCGCCAGGCCGGGTGATGGCAGTGATGTGGTCCAACCGCTTATAGATGCGCAGGCCTACCCATCCGGTATGGGGGCCTGATGTCGGCACGCAGACAACCCGGGCTCCCACGCCCCCGCGTATGCTGAGTTTCCAAGCCTTGCTGCCCATGGCGTGCATGCGCTGCCCTCCTGCTACAGCAAGGGTGTAACACGGGGGAGCGAGGTCGGTCAATAAATTATTCCATTAATGCGTGATATAAAAATACATATTCCTAGCAGCGACCGAATGCGATGACTACCCGCCTCTCATCTCGCCCCCACCGCCCCAATTATTTAGGTGCCGCGTATTTAGGTACCGCGCTCTCCTTGGTATTGGCAGGATGCGCAAGCACACCTCAACCGCAGGCTGCCGCCGCTGCATCCACCCAAGCCACGTCGGTCATCCCTTACGTCAACAGCGCCCAGCTAACCGCAGCACATTGGGTTGGCCGCCTGGACGCGCCGGATCGACCGATGTTGGATGCCGCCTCCATCGACACGCAGAACGCGCGCCTGAAGACTGAAGACCCCAGCATCCACGACCTGCGCGCCCAACCCGCACGCATGATCGGCAACGATGTAAAGGCAATGGTCGGCAAACTGTCCAAACCACCCACACGCGCCCTTTACGATGTCGAGGGGCGTGAGATACCGGCATCAACATTGCAAGCCTGGCAGCGTGATGTCGCGTTGGATGCGATACCCGCCGATGTCGTAGTACGTCACGCTTTGGTGACCGAGCGCGCCGACCTGCGCACCTTCCCCACGACCACGCGCGTCTTCAGTCGTGCGGGTGACACCGACATCGACCGCTTCCAGGAAAGCGCGCTTTTCCCGGGCACGCCGGTGTTGGTACTGCATGAAAGCCGCGATCGCAACTGGGTATATGTGATGTCGACGCGCTATGCCGCATGGATGCGCCGCGATCATCTGGCCGTCGGTCCAGCGGATGATGTATTTGCCTACGCGGATCGCCAGCCTTGGCTGATCGTGACCGGCGTGCGTGCCGAAACGGTGTACACGCCGGAGCAACCGCAGCTTTCGCGTTTGTCGCTGGACATGGGCACGCGCGTACCGTTGCGACAAGATTGGCCGGAGAATCAGCCCGTCAACGGACAGCTGCCTGCTGGCGCCTATGTCATCGACTTACCGACGCGCGACAAGAATGGTCGCCTGCATATTGCACAAGCCCTGCTGCCCAAGTCGGTCGATGTCGCTACCGACTACCTGCCACTTACCCCGCGCAGCGTGCTGACCCAAGGTTTCAAATTCCTCGGCGAACGCTACGGCTGGGGGCATAGTTATGACGCACGCGACTGCAGCGGATTTGTATCCGAGGTATACGCAGGATTTGGCGTACAGATGCCGCGCAACACCAGCGACCAGGGCAAGAGCCCGGCCTTCAACACGCTGCAAGTGCCCGCATCGACCACCCGCGACGAGCGCATCGCATTGATGAAAACACTCGCCCCCGGCGACCTGATCTACATCCCCGGCCACGTCATGATGGTGATAGGCCATGAGGGCGGCCTCACCTATGTGATCCACGACACACCCGGCGTTCGATATCGCGATGCACAGGGGCGATCCGCGCACTATCCGCTCAATGCCGTCTCAGTCACGCCACTCGAGCCCTTGCAGTCGGGCGAAGATGCGCTATACATCGACAAGATCTACAGCATCCAGCGCATGCGTCGCTGACCGGAGCCCACATCGCATGAAGATATCCACCATCGAACTCGGCATGCTCCGGGTGCCGCTCAAGACACCCTTCAAGACCGCCTTGCGCAGCGTCGATCATGTCGAGGACATCATCGTGCGGGTGCGCACCGATGATGGCGCTTCGGGCTGGGGCGGCGCACCGGCCACCGCAGTGATCACCGGCGACACCCACGGGTCGATCATCGACGCGATCCGCCATTACATCGCGCCGAAGCTGATCGGCCGCGACATCGCCGACCACAACCGCAACATCGCACTGGTGCAATCCGCGCTGGAGCGCAATACAAGCGCAAAGGCAGCGGTCGAAATCGCGCTCTATGATTTGTTTGGCCAGCTGCATGGTGCACCCACCTATCAACTGCTCGGTGGTGGCGACCCGGTGGTAAGCACCGACATCACCATCAGCGTGGACTACATCGACAAGATGGTGGCCGACTCCATCAACGCGGTGGAACGTGGTTTTTCCGCGCTCAAGATCAAGGTCGGCAAGGACATTGGCGTGGACATCGAACGCGTGCGTGCGATCCACGCAGCAGTCGAAGGTCGCGCCCTGCTCCGCCTTGACGCCAATCAAGGTTGGACAGCAAAACAAGCAGTTTTTGCCCTGCAAGCATTGGAAGATGCTGGCGTGCACCTGGAGTTGGTGGAGCAGCCAGTCAAAGCGCGCGACCTATCCGGCCTGAAATTCGTCACCGAGCGTGTGCATACGCCAGTGATGGCCGATGAATCGGTGTTCGGGCCAAGTGAAGTGATCGAGCTCATTCGCATGCGCGCCGCCGATATCATCAATATCAAACTGATGAAGACAGGCGGACTCTCCGGGGCGATCCAGATCGCCGACATCGCCGCGGTACACGGCATGGAGTGCATGATGGGCTGCATGCTGGAGTCCTCGGTCAGCGTTGCCGCCGCAGCACACCTGGCCGCCGCCAAATCACAAGTAATCACCAAGATCGATCTCGATGGCCCCTCGCTGTGCGCGAACGACCCGGTCATCGGCGACACCGTTTTCAACGAGGCCGAGATCACCTTGGGTACTCGGTCGGGTTTCGGTGTCACCGATGTACCTGGCCTTTTGCCGGTTCGGAGCGATTGATCCATGCCCTTGCTTCGCATCCGTGCCGAGCGTGACCGCATGTCGGCGATGGAGCGGCGCATCGCCGACTACATCGTCGAAAACGCGCATTTTCTGCGCGATTATTCATCGCAGCAATTGGCCGATGCGCTTGGTATCAGCCAATCTTCCATCGTCAAATTTGCACAGAAACTCGGGTTCAAGGGCTATCCCGATCTAAAATTCTCGATTGGCGAAGCCCTGGCCCGCGATGGTGGCAATGGCAACGGCCACGCGCATGACGATACGGATGCAGAATCCACTCAAGCGCACCCGCATGCGCAAGTTGCCGATGACCTGTGGCGGCGAAAATCACTTGCCGAGCAGGAAACTCGTTTGCTCAATCCCCCGGAAAATATCGATGCCATCGCCCGCGCCATCCATCGCTCCAACGCGGTGTTCGTGATCGGACTGGGCGAGGACGGCATCCCCGCACGCGCATTCGCGATGAAGTTGTCACTGCTTGGCATCCTTGCCGTACATCACTTCGATCCCGCATTGATGGCTGCGGGCTTGTCTGGTGCCAGCAAGCGCGACGTGCTGCTGGTGTTCTCCGAGCAAGGCCAACAACCGATGCTCAGCCGCATGCTGCAGGACTGCCAGCCACGCATCGGCCATGTCATCAGCGTGACCCGGCACTCCGCCAATCCATTGCGCGCCCAAGCAGACATGACGTTGCTGGTCTCAGCGCACGACGACCGCCCGCATATCGCGCCCCTGCTTTATCAGGCGGCATTGCAACATTTGCTTGACTTGATCTTCGTGCTGCTTTGCGATGCGCGCGAACAGCGTCTCGCGGCGGTCAACACCAATCTCGAGCGCATGCAAGAGATACTTTCACCATGAGCCCATCCATGCCTCGCTTGCAAAACCTACTGACTACCGCGACTGCGGTCATCGCCCTCTCTGCGTGTGCCAATACGCCGTCTATGTCCACCGCGCCCAATCTGCCATGGTCGAACGCGAATCAGATGATTGTGGTCACCAGCGCGGACTGGAACAACGTGCGCGGCACGCTACGCCGCTTTGAACGCAGTGGCGAAGATTGGCTGCAAGTCGGCAATGCAGAGCCAGTCATGCTGGGGCGGTCCGGGATCGCCTGGGGCATGGGCCTGCATCCCGCGCAATCCGATGGCCCGCAAAAGCGCGAGGGGGATGGCCGCAACCCTGCTGGCGTGTTCGCCATTGGCCCTGCGTTTGGGTACAGCGCGACCGCCGAAACATCGCTGAACTATTTGCCGATGCAGGCAACGAGTTGGTGCATGGATGTGCCGGCCTCGCCGCTTTACAACCAGATCGTCGATAGCCGCAACGTGGGCGAACAAGCGGTCGAAGGCTCCAGCGAACGCATGCGACTGGACCTGCAAACCAAAGGCGATGATCGCTACAAACTGGGCTTCGTCATCCAACATAATCCGCAGAATGTGCGCGGCATGGGCAGTTGCATCTTCGCCCATCTATGGGGCAACCCTGACAAGACCACTGCGGGTTGCACAGCGATGAACGAGCTGGTGATGCGTGAAGCATTGGCTTGGCTCAAGCCTGCCGCACGCCCGGTCTTCGTGCAATTGACCGATGCCGACTACGATGCCCGTCAAGCTGCGTGGCAGTTGCCGGCCCGCACCGACTTTCGCTAAGGACCCATGATGAAGCTGCCTTTCTCCGCCACGACGCGCGTGCTTGTCGCCTTGGCCACTGCTGCCGTCATCGGTCTATTCCTGGCATGGATGGTGCCGGAAACCGGCGCGCGCGTCGCCGCTATCGCGCAACCCATCGGCAAGCTGTGGTTGAACGCATTGCAAATGACCGTGGTGCCCTTGGTCGGCACCTTGGTCGTGCTGGGTGTTTCGGCCGCACGTGATGCGGCATCTTCCGGACGCATCGCACGACGCGCCATCATCATCTTTCTCATCGTGCTGACCTGTGCCGCGACATTCGCCGCCATCGCGGCACCTGCTTTTCTGTCGTTGATGCCGCATAGCCCCGAGTTGATGGAGGCCTTGAAAGGTGCCGCAGGCACGCCGACCGACGTCGTGCCACCGAAGGCCGCCGACTGGTTGACGGGCATCATCCCCAGCAATGCGATTGCCGCCGCAGCGGCCAGTGCGATGTTGCCGCTGGTCGTGTTCTCGCTTTTCTTCGGCTTCGCGCTGACCAAGATCGAAGCACATCGCCACGAGCGACTGATGGAATTGGTACAAGCCATTGCGGACGTGATGATCGTGATCGTGCGTTGGGTGCTAGCCGTGGCACCGATCGGCGTGTTCGCCCTGGTCTTGGCGGTCACCGCACAAGCGGGTGCCGCAACCTTGCAAGCTCTCGGCATCTACATCGCGATGCTATGCGTGTTGTATCTGGTGGCGACGGCGATCCTCTACCCGGTGGTTCGCCTGTGGACCGGTCGCTCCTTGAGCAATTTCGCAAGCTCTATCTTCCCCGCGCAGGCCGTCGCAATGAGCACGCAATCATCGCTCGCCTCTCTGCCCGCGATGATCGAAGTCTCCGACCGCAAGCTGGGCATCCCGCTGCCTACGGTGTCCTTGGTGCTACCGATGGCAGTGTCCTTGTTCCGCCTCACCAGCCCCATCCAGTACATCGGCGTGGCCTCATTCGTCGCCTGGGCTTACGGCATCGACATCGGCCCCCTGCAATGGGCGACGGCAGTCGTGCTGGCGGTCGTAGTGAGCCTCGGGTCGGTCGGTCTGCCCGGTCAGGTCAGCTTCATGGCGACCAACATGCCGGTGACGCAGGCCTTGGGTTTGCCCGTTGAACCGCTCGGCCTGCTCTTGGCCGTCGACACCATCCCCGATGTGTTTGCAACGCTGGGTAATGTCACGGCAGACGTCTCGGCCACCGCGATGGTGGAGGGTCGGCAAGGCGATACCGCCAGGCTGGCATCCGCCGACGAGCGCGTTTAATATCAAGACGACCCATGGGGCCATAGCTCAGCTGGGAGAGCGCGTCGTTCGCAATGACGAGGTCAGGAGTTCGATCCTCCTTGGCTCCACCACATCACCGCCGACCACGGCGACGAAAGCCCGCTCAACGCGGGCTTTTGCTTGTCTGACTGCTGCCTCGCCGTCCAGTGGATCACTGGATGGCGAGGCCATCTAACCCATCAGCCCAGGAAACCCAGGGTAGACGAGGAAAAATTCCCGATGCCGGGAAAGATCGTGGGCAGATCACTCCCATCCACGCCCAGCCACTTCGCCAGCGTTGCGCCCATCTGGTTATTCGAGGTGGTGGGGATAAGCCGGCCGCGCTGGATGGCCTGGTTGCCATCAAGCTCCAGGAGTGGGTATTGCCCCCAGACTTGCCGGCCGCGCAAAGCCCCTCCCGAGGCGCTGGCACCGCCCATCATCATCTGCACGCCGCCCCAGGCGTGGTCGGTGCCATTGCCATTGCTGTTCAAGGTGCGGCCGAAGTCGCTCATGGTGAAGCTGACGGTGTCATTGAGCGCACCGATTTCCTGCAGTGCGTGGCGGAAAGCCAACAATGCCTCGGATAACTGGGTCAACAGGCGCGCATGTCCATTGGCGCCCATCTGGTTGTCATGTGTATCGAAGCCGCCCATCGATGCGAAATAGACTTGGCGATGATGGTTGATCGCCCCGGTTCGGCTGGCCTTGATGGTCCGGGCAATCATCCGTAGCTGCGCGGCCAATCGGTTGTCCGTCGGGAATACGGTGGCGATATCACCGCCGTTGGCAGGATCCAGCGCCTTGACCAACGCCCCGCCGATGCTCATCGCCCCCTCGCCCACCATGCCGTAGTACGACTGCATGACGGGCGAGTAGTCCCGTTGCATGAGCGCTTCGAGTGCCTGCTGCCGAATCAGATCAGCCTGACTCGCACCCGAGAACCTGCGCAACAACTGGGGGCCATTGCTGTCCATGCCATAAGGCGAGGTCTGCATACCGGCCTGGAACAGATTGGTGCCTGAGACGGTGATGGATGGAGACAACCCGGGCAAGCCGGTGCTCTGCGGATTGCGCAATACATCGGCGCACATGCCGCCCCAGCCAAAGCCGGCATTGCGGCTTTCGGAATGGCCACGCATCCACAATCGCTGCTGGTCGTTGTGGGAATACAGGCTGGGCGGCAACCTGGCCGTGCGCGCGATGATTTCATCCTTGGTGACGGGTTGCACCAACGTGCCAACGTTCGCGAGGAATGCCAGCTCACCGGCATCGAACAAGGTCTTGAGCCCGGCACAGCCTGGATGCAAGCCCCATGCCTTGCCCGCGACATCATTGATTTGCAGGAGCTGGCTGCGCGCGATACCAAGTCCCTGCGAGTTGCTGGCAGGGTCGTACACGCCGCCACGGCTGGCCAGATAAACATCATGCTCCGCCTGCACATGCGGTATCAGCATGTTGAATGAGTCATTGCCGCCAAGCAAAAAAATGCATACCAAGGCGCGGTGGCCGGAAGCCGGCGGTGTGGTGGCGGCCAATGCACGGCTGACCAAATCGAACTGGGGAAACATCGCCAATGCCGTGCCACCGGCCAACGTAGCGCCAAGCTGGCCAAGAAAACGGCGGCGGTCTTCGCGGATTTCACGCTTCATTTTCGCCACTCCTCAGCGCTGGACGACAAATTCGGGGGATGAAACCGCCAACTGCACCAACGAACGGACGCGTTCATCGGCTGGGCGGTTGGCTGCTTTCAGTTTGTCGAGCATGTCGACCATCACGCGACGGCTATCCGGAGAAAGCGTGCCGTAGAAAAGGAGGACGTCGAGTTTTGCGACCATGCCGGCATGGTCATTGTTGTTGGCCAGCGTCAGCAGTGGATTGATGTCCATCACCGGAGCCGGTGTATTGGCCGTAGGCGCGGTGGTCGCAAAATTGTTCCAGCCCGCATCCAACTGCTGATTGAAGATGCTGCCAAAACTCGCCTCGTTGTAGAGCTGCATCTCAGGGGCATAAATCCCCTGTATTCCCCCTGCCGCGGGCAGTCGGTAGTCGGGCTCGAAGAAGTTGAATACCGATGGAGCGCGAAGGGAATCCTGCATCAGCGTGGTGGTGAAGTCCCAGCTGTTGCTGAAGCGGAACATGTAGGTGCCATTGGTTGCCGGCAAGTATTTGGCATCGAACGCGCGCCAGAGCGCGGTAAGTTGAAGCAACGGCTCGCGCATTTTCCCGAAACCTGCATCGCTCGCTGCAGGCGGCACGCGCGCTTCGACATCCAACAAGATCGCACGCAGCACCTTGCCGAGGTCGCCATTACTGTCGGTCCATGCCTTGGACACCCTGCCGATGTAGGCGGGACTTGGATTGCTGGTGACGAAACGTTGAATCAGCTGCCGGCTGATGAACGGCGCCACGTTCGGATGCGTGGCCAGTGCATCGAGCGTCTGTTGCAAAGTCACCTTGCAGTCACTCGTGCCCGCGATGGTGATGCCACGGAAAATCAGCTTGGCCTGGTCGTCATGGAACTTGGGATGACACTCCATCGCCCGGTAATCATTGTCATGGCCGGCCCAGGCCCAGTAATTGGCGTCGGTATTGCCGGCCCATGTCCAGCCCGTGAAGACCCGCGCCATGGCGGCGATCACCGATTGGTCATAAGTAGCCTTGGTGGCGCCATTGGCATCAAGCACCGGGCTGAAGTCGGGGTTGCGCTCGACCAGGCCGATCGAGAACAACTGCATGACTTCGCGCGCATAGTTTTCATCCGGGACCACGCTGACCTGAAGCCCCTGCGCATTCTTGTAGGTGACTGCCTTTTGATTGGCCAGGTGACTCAGGTAAGTCCCCATCGCAGGATGCAGGGTTACCTGCTCCAGCAGCGAACGATAACTACCGAATGCTCCCTGGCCCAGCATGTCCTGGTAATGGGTAATCCGTTCGAAATTCTTGTTGTTGTAGTCCCGATCAGAGACAACGAATATTTCGCTCAGCGCAAACCCCATCCGCATGCGCAACTGGTCCGATGCACCGACGGTTTTCCAGAGCCAGTAATTCCGCCTCTCACGGTAATCGAGGGTGTCGTTCACCGTCATTTGATGAATGTGGGGAAGCAGCAATGTTGCCGGGGTACGAGCCGGATCCATTTGCTCATCGAGCCAGCGCGAATAGCCAATATGGCGAAGCCGCGCGATCTCGCTGCTCGTCGGCCCAAAAGTCGCCTGTGTCAGGAAGCGCGCCGCTTCGGCATCGGTTTGCGGAATGTCATTAAAAGGTGCGGGCGTCGGTGTCGGCGTCGTTCCCCCGCCACTAGCGCCACTACTCCCCGTGCTACCACCGCCGCCTCCCCCGCAAGAGGCCAGCAGGCCGAACAACAGGCTCAGGAAAACAACGCGCATCCAGCCAATGCCGTGCGTCATACATAAGACTTCCAAGTTGTCCCCTGCACCGCGAATAGTAAGCGAACTTCCAACCCGCATACCGCCTTTTATGTATTCGCCAAATCTTGACTCTTGTCGCAACAATTGCGCACCCACACGCCAAAGGATTTCTGGTCGGGAGTTCCATCCTTACTGGCTCCACCACATCACGCCGATGACGGCGACGAGAGCCCGCTCAACACGGGCTTTTGCTTGTCTGCCTTGTGCGTGCATGCCCACGCAGAAGGAACCTGCAGGCCTTATCCTGAGCCCATGTCCGAATCCCCTTCTCCCGTCACCGCTCCGGTCTGGACCGGTGACGTCAAGGCCGCGCGCGCGCTGCAGGTGTCGCTGGCCAAGCAAGTCATGCTGCGCGACGCCTACCCCAAACGACTGGCTACCGTGGCCGGTCTCGATGTCGGCTTTGAGGATAGCGGTGCGACCACACGTGCCGCCGCCGTCCTGTTAGACGCAAAGAGCCTTCAGCCCTTGGCGATGAACATCGCACGCATGCCGACGACGATGCCCTACATCCCCGGCCTACTCTCTTTCCGGGAGCTGCCTACCTTGCTCGAAGCACTCAACGGTTTGCCGACATCGCCCGACCTGGTGCTGCTGGATGGGCACGGCATCGCGCACCCAAGGCGGCTGGGTATCGCGGCACATTTCGGCGTAGTGACGGGCTTGCCAGCGGTCGGCGTGGCGAAGAAAAAACTGGTCGGTGATTTCGCCGCCTTGCACGACATGCGTGGCGCCTTCACACCATTGCGCGTTCCCATCCCCGGGCGTGACCCGGGTGAGCAGATCGGCTGGGCGTTGCGTAGCAAACCAGGCTGTCTGCCCTTGTTTGTTTCGCCTGGCCACAAGGTGTCAATGGCATCTTGCGCCGAGCTTGTCATGAGCTTCGTCACCCACTATCGCCTGCCCGAGCCAACGCGGCTGGCGGATCGCCTGGCTTCGCGCCGAGG
Source organism: Solilutibacter tolerans (assembly GCF_900155935.1). Lineage (GTDB taxonomy): Bacteria > Pseudomonadota > Gammaproteobacteria > Xanthomonadales > Xanthomonadaceae > Solilutibacter > Solilutibacter tolerans. The sequence goes on along the minus strand of NZ_FTLW01000001.1, from coordinate 627,155 downwards.
TGACATCGACATCGACTATTCACGCACGCTTCCGTTGGCAGATGGCTGAATCAAGCCATCATCCCCATGGAGCCCGAGTCATGCGCACCCTGCTGCTAGTCGTCGCGATGTCACTGGTCGCCTGTCAGAGCTCTGGCAATGGAGGCAACGCGTCCACGTCGTCCACCACATCGGCACTTGAAAACCACACCCTCGGCACTGGCCAATCGGTTTCATTGCCGGATCGCAGCACGTTGACTTATGTACGCGTGGTCGCCGATTCGCGTTGCCGCCCTGACGTGCAATGTATCCGTGCGGGCGACGCGGATATCGAATTTAAATGGACGCCCGTCGCCGGAAATCCGCTGACCACGGCACTCAATAGCGATCCGCGGAATCAGCAAAACGCCCCGAACTCAGCTCGCTTCGGCCGCTGGCAAGTGGTCTTGAAAGGACTGGATTGGGAGGAGCCACCGAGGGCCACACTGACGATCTCGCAAGCCGATTGATGCCATATAAGCGCACCGCATCACATTTTTAGTCAGCCCCAGTTGACGCATTGCAGCATGCTACGCTAGGCATAGCATTAGTGTCAGATCTACTGGGGAAACAAATGAAACTGAATGCATCGCTGCGCCGCTTGGCGATATGCCTTGGTGCCAGCCTGCTGTGCGCAGCGCCGCTTCAAGCACAAGAAACACAGGGGTGTCCGCAACTGCCTGCGAACAGCGTGCTGCAATGGCAAGAAATCCGTAATCCCGACCTGCTCTTCTGCAAGGCGATGGATGCCAATGGCCGTCAAGCATTCACCGTGATGGTCAGCCACGAATCACCCTTCAACCCGGTCCGTAGCCAACGCGCGGAATCCACCAGCATCAACGGCCAAAAAACGTGGTGGTATCGCACCGAGATCGCTACCCGTCCTGAACTGCTGGCGCGCGAAGCGGCGATCGAGTTGTCGAATGGCAACGTAGCCTATTTCAACGTGCAAGCCAACAACGACGCCGACCTGCAGCAGGCGTATTCGACCGTCGCCGCGCTGAGCTTCTGATCAATCTCGACGCGCAGTGATCCGCCATGCACGGTGGATTTTTGGGTTGCGCGCGAAATCCGGCGGGATGGTCGATGCGCTGATGTCATGGACCTCGGCGAATTCGCTGAGCGCTGCTTCATCAAGACGGAAGCGTCTGAAGTTGTTGGAGAAATAAAGCACGCCGCCGTAAGACAGACGATTCATCGCCGCCCGAATCAAGCGCACGTGGTCGCGCTGCACATCGAAGTCATCTGCGCGCTTGGAGTTGGAGAACGTCGGCGGATCGCAGAAGATCAAATCGAATTCACTGCGTTCTGCATCCAGCCATTCCATGACATCAGCTTGGGCAATGCGATGTCGGGTGCCGCCCAGACCGTTCTCGCGCAGGTTGTCCGCCAGCCATTCCAGATACGTCGCCGACAGATCGATGCTGGTAGTTTGCGCGGCGCCCCCCATGGCCGCTTGCACGCTAGCGACGCCGGTGTAACAGAACAGATTGAGCACGCGCTTGTCGCGCGCCTCCTTGGCAATGCGCATCCGTAGTGGGCGATGGTCGAGGAACAGGCCAGTGTCGAGATAATCGAAGAGATTGATCTTGAGCTTTGCCACACCTTCTCGCACTGTCAAAAACTCGCCGGTGCGAGCGAAGCGCCCGTACTTGCTGCCGCCCTTGCCGGTGGATCGGGTCTTGATCGCGACGCGCTCCTTGGGCAAGTCGAACACGCGGCGCGCGGCGGCGAGCAGATCATCCAACCGACGCTGCGCGATAGCTTCGGGCACGTCAGCTGGCGCAGCATATTCCTGCACGTGCAGCCAGACTTCGCCATTCTCCGCTTCGGTATAGACATCGATGGCTGCGGCGTATTCGGGCAGGTCGGCGTCGTAGGCACGGAAGCAATCGACACCTTCACTCTTGCGCCAACTTTTCAGGCGACGCAGGTTTTTCTCGATGCGATTGGCGACCATTTGCGCGCCGTCCGATAGCGGACGTGGCCCAGCGTCTTCGCGCTTGGGCTGCGCGACGGGGTCCACCAGGATGAGACTGCACTCGATCGCGCCATTGAATATTTGATAACGCTTGCGCGCGAAGAGGCCCGTGGCGCGAGCGAGTTCATCGCTGCCGCACAACAAACTTGCCGCCCATGTGGGTGTGGCACGTTGCAATGCGTCGCCCAGCGCGCGATACAAGGCGGGATCGGCCGACAAGCGCGCGTCGTAGGGCGGGTTGCACACGATCAGGCCTTGTGCGGCTTCCGGCATGGGCAACGCAGCAACATCGCCGACACTCCACGAAATCGCTTCCGCGACGCCTGCGGCTTGCGCGTTGCTGCGCGCAGAGGTGATTGCGCGCGGATCCAGGTCATAACCGGAAAACACCGGACGCAGTATCGACAGACCGGTTTTCGCACGCGCTTCGGCATCCAGATGCAGCGCATGCCAGCTGTCGCGATCAAAGCCTTTCCAGTAGGTCGGCAATTTCAGGCCGTGGCGTTGCAGGCCAGGCGCGACATCGGCGGCCATCAATGCGCCTTCGATCAGCAATGTGCCGCTGCCGCACATCGGGTCGAGCAGGTCACCACCTTGCTGATAACGCTTGGGCCAGCCACCACGCATCAACATGGCTGCAGCGATGTTTTCCTTCAGCGGCGCTTCGCCCTGCAGGCTGCGCCAACCGCGACGATGCATAGGACCACCCGAGAGGTCAATCGAGATGATCGCCTTGCCTTTTCGCACGACCAGATTCAAGCGCACATCGGGTGATTCGGCGTCAACCGAAGGTCGCTCACCAGTCGCACCGCGCATCACATCGACCACTGCATCCTTGACGCGTTGTGCAGCGAATCGCGCATGGGTGATGCCCTCGCCCGAGACGTGTGCATCGACGGCCAGTGTCATGTCAGTGTCGAGATGTTGCGTCCAGTCGATGGCGCGCGCGCCTGCATACAGCGCTGCTTCGTCAGCGCAGTCGAATTCGGTCAGCGGCCACAACACGCGACTGGCCAGGCGTGACCACAGCACTGCGCGTTGTGCGTCGATCCTGCTGCCTTCGACATTGACGCCGGCCATGGTGGCGGTGGCCTTGGCAACGCCGAGCCCGAGGAGTTCGTCGGCCAAGAGGTACTCAAGGCCCTTGCCGCAACTGGCGAAGAATTTGTTCAAGATTTACAGCCCGGCCAGCAGTGCGGCGAAAGCGAGCTTGGAGGATTCCACGTGCTCGGTAAGGCGATGCGAGTCATCCACCAGGAGCAAGCGATCACGGCGCACTTGTGCCCACATGATCACTTCATCGGCGGGGATGAGCTCATCACGCCAGCCGTGAATGATCGAGGTCGGCACGGACGCAGCATCGAGCGGGTGCGCGGTGCCCATGCGAATCGGCGGCGCCATCAGGAACAGACCGGCGACCGGCACCTGCAACGAAACCAGACCCGAAATGTACGCACCCAGGCTGGAACCCGCCAACACCACCGGACCACGGCGCGCGGCGTCCTGTGCGATCGCCAGCAGGCGCTCGAGACGCGCAGGCACATTGCCCAATTCGCTGACCTCGCGCTGGGCATCGAGATCGGTGTAATCGGGGCGCTCGTGCGTCCAGCCGAGCGCATCGGCAGCTTCGGCCAGGGCCGTGACCTTGGTAGCGTCGGGCCCGCTTTCGAAGCCGTGGGAGAGGATGCAATGGCCTTTCATCCGTACATTTTACCTGTCACCGATGACCCAGAACGGCCTGATAGGATCGGCACATGCGCAAATCTGACCTCGACATCATCGATGCTCCCCTGCCCTACGTAGACCTGCTCGGCTTGCGTGCGACATCGGATATCGACCTCATCGTCATCCACTGCACCGAACTGCCGGACCTCGTCACTGCGCGCGAATACGGTGAGCGCATCCATTACCCGCAATCTGGCACCGGTAATAGCGGGCATTTCTACATCGACCGCGACGGACAGATTTCACGCTGGGTGCCCGAGGATCGCATCGCCCACCATGTGCGAGGCCTGAATGCACACAGCATCGGCATCGAACTGGTCAACACTGGACGCTTTCCGCACTGGTTGGACAGTACGCATCAAGGGATGGATGAGGCCTATACGCCCGTGCAAATCGAGGCACTGATCGCACTGGTTGCCGATTTGCAGGAGCGTATCCCCTCGATCAAGCAGATCGCCGGGCACGAAGATCTGGATACCGAGGAAGTCGAAGCCAGCGACGATGCGAGCCGCCAAGTGCGGCGCAAACGTGACCCGGGGCCTATGTTCCCCTGGACGCGAGTGCTGGCCGGGAGCCCATTGATACGTCTCATCGCCTGAAGAAAGGGGCCGCGCCGCCTACAATGGGCGACCGTGCACCCGAAACCACCGCCGATGACCTCTCCCGTCACTGAACTCGTCGATCTGCTAGCGCTGGAGCGTCTTGAGGACAACTTGTTCCGCGGTCAAAGTCGCGACATCGGCACCAAATACGTGTTCGGTGGACAGGTATTGGGGCAAGCCTTGTCGGCAAGCCAGGCGACCATTGATGCCAAGCATCCGCGCGATGCCCATTCGCTGCACGCTTACTTCCTGCGCGCAGGCGACATCGACGCGCCGATCATCTACCAAGTAGACCGCACGCGTGATGGCGGCAGTTTCTCCGTGCGCCGGGTCACTGCAATCCAGCATGGACAAGTAATCTTTTTCGCAGCGGCTTCGTTCCACAAGCAGGAGGAAGGTGTCGCCCATCAATTGTCGATGCCGGAAGTCCCGCGCCCCGATGATCTGCCAAATGCCGACCCGGTCCCCGATGGCGTGCTGGCGACACTGCCAACCAAGGTGCAGCGCTGGCTGGATCGCGCCGGTCCGTTCGAATTCCGTCATGTGTATCCACGTGATGAGCTGAACCCGCCCAAGCGCCCGCCGTATCAGCAAGTGTGGTTCCGCCTGGCCGAACGCATCGGGGATGCGCCCGAACTGCATCGCGCGATGCTGGCGTATGCAAGCGATTTCCATCTGCTCGGCACAGCCAACTTCCCACACGGCATCAGCTATTACCAACCGGGCGTGCAGATGGCATCGCTCGACCATGCGCTGTGGTTCCATCGCCCGTTCCGTGCCGACGATTGGCTTCTGTATTCCATCGACAGCCCTAGCGCACAGGATGCGCGCGGCTTGGCACGTGGCCAGATCTTCGATACGCAAGGACGTCTGGTAGCCAGCACCGCACAAGAAGGCATGGTCCGCGTGCTGAAGGACACTGACTGATGCGGCAGGTTTTCACCAGTCCGCGCTTGACCAATGTCGAAGCGGTAGCGGCGTTGCTGGAAGAAGCCGGCATCGCCACCAAGATCACCAATGGTCGTTCTTATCGCGGCAAGTTTGATCGCGGCATGAGTTACCGCGATACCGGCGGTGACAACCAGGCCGCCGTGTGGGTGATGCGTTCCGAAGACCAACCGCGCGCCCGCGAGATGCTGCGCGAAGCGGGCTTGCTGGACAGCACGCGTCCGGACCAACAGCGCGACAGTTTCTTGCCGGAGCATTTGCGCGCAGGTGGCAGGAAAGAGATTGCAGCCACCCGCTGGCTGAGCCCGGGGCGTCTGAAGGTGTTGCTCTTGATCGCGATTGCATTGGTGATGGCTCTGGTAGTGATTTGGCAACGTCGCCCTGCCCCGCAGGCGCAAGGCGTCAGCGCCCCTCTCATCGGCACGCAACCCAGTGGTCCGGGCGTACTCGCGGCGCGCAATGCCGCGCCCATCGTGCAGCGGGTCGATGTGCCATCAGCACTGGCCACGTTGCTGGTTAGCCGAATCGCTAGCGAACGCAACATCAGCGCAGCCTGCTTGCAGGTGGATGAAGCGATGCCATCGGCGCGTGTGCTCGAGCTGCTGACCAGCACCGGCCATATGCCCAAACTGGCCGATCCCGCGACGTGTGACGGCACGAACGAGCTACCCAGCATCCGCATCGACGATTACCAGACCGATGGCTCAGGCAGCGGCACGGTGCGCGTGCGCGTGCAGCGCGGCGATTTGCGCGTAGACCAGCGTTTCGATGTAGTCCGCGAAGGTTATGACTGGCGGGTAACGGGTAGCAGCAAGCCCTGATCAACCGGCATAAAAAACCCGGCAGCCGCATCAAGCGGACTGCCGGGGGCTCCCACCCACATTCGGTTACGAGGCTTAGCGTGCAACGCCCTTGCGAGCCGCCTGCTTTTGCTGGCGCTCGGCCATTCGCTTGGCATGACCCGCATCGTATTCGGCACGCGAGATCTGGCCATCGCGGTTGGTATCGGTCGCGTTGAACCATTCGGCGCGGCGCGTGGCCATGCGTGCTTCACGGTCAGCACGATCCAGGAAGCCATCCTTGTTGACATCCATCTGGGCAAAACGCTCGTTGAGTTTGGGCTGCTTGGCGGCCTCGGCGCGGCTGATGCGGCCGTCCTTGTCGGTATCCAGCTGCATCTTCATGCCCATGCCGTGATGACCACGCTTGCCACGCTTCATGTCGCGCTGCGGGCGCTCATCAGCGGACAAACGGCCATCCTTGTTGGCATCGAGCTGATCAAAGCGCTCAGCCAGACGCGGATGCTTGGCCGCTTCGGCGCGATCGATGGTGCCATCGTTATTGACATCCAACTTCATTTTGCTGGCCTTGGCAGCCGAGGTAGCGGTTTGGGGGGCGGCGATGGCCAGACCTGCGACTGCGATGGAGGCAGCGGCGGCGATGGCCAGAGAGAGACGAGAGGGTGACATTCGGTGAACTCCAATTTGGTTTCGATGCTGGGTCAACGCGCCGCACGAGCCGCCGGTTGACGCCTGCTAGGCTCTGTTCAGGCTGCGGCCAGTCTCGCGCCATGCAACCGTCCGCCGTTATCCTGCCCTCATGCGCGCCGATGCCGCCCCTGCCCACGATGTCCGCATTTTCCAGACCGGGGAGCATGTCTGCGGCTACTGGCACGACCGTCCCGCACGCGACCTGGTGGTCGAACCCAATGACCCTCGCCTGCCGCTGATCTATCCGCGTGCGCTGGAGCTGGGCTTTCGTCGCTCTGGCGACTTGGTCTATCGCCCCAATTGCCACGGCTGTCGCCTGTGCATGGCGGTACGCGTGCCAGTGGCACAGTTCCGCCCAAACCGCAGTCAGCGCCGCAACCTGAAACGCAATGCCGATCTCGTCGCACGCGTCGTGCCTGCCGAACGCAGCGACGAACAACTCGCGCTGTACCAACGCTATCTCGGCTTGCGTCATCGTGGCGGCGGCATGGACGATCATGGCGCCGTGCAGTTCGATCAGTTCCTGGCCGGCAGCTGGTCGGAGACCCGTTTCCTTGAAATCAGGCAAAAGGTGGATGGCGCAGCCGGGCCCTTGCTTGCCGTGGCCGTCACCGACTTGCTGCCCGACGCCCTCTCCGCTGTGTACACGTTTTACGATCCGGACCATGCGGATCGTGGCCTGGGCACCTTCGCCATCCTGCAACAACTGGATTGGGCGATGCGCGAAGGACGCCGACATCTCTATCTCGGTTACTGGATCGCCGGCCACCCGAAGATGGACTACAAACGCCGCTTTCGCCCACTTGACGGCTACGATGGCGATCGCTGGAGCCCGCTGGAGTATCTCGCCCCATGAACCGCGTCATCCGCACCATTTCGCTCGTTTCATTCGTCCTCGTCAGTGCCGCCTGCCTGCGCATCAACGTGCACGGCACCCCCGATGCCCGCGCGCTGGAGCGACTACCCGGCGACATGTCGCGCGTGCTGCGCGAAGCGATGCCCGCGGTGCGCTTCGCCACCTACAACACCTCGCTGTACAGCGACGAGGACGGTGGTCTCATCAAACGACTGCAAGGCGATGATGCCGATGCACGCAAGATCGCCGCCGTATTGCAACGTGTGCGTGCGGATGTGGTCTTGCTCAACGAATTCGATTACGACCGCAACGGCCGCGCCGCCGATCTTTTCCAGCAGAAATATCTCGATGTCGCGCAATATGGCGGCACACCGCTGCACTACCCGTTCCGCTATTTCGCCGAGGTCAACACGGGCGTGGCGAGCGGACTGGACATCGATGGCGACGGCCAGATCGGCAGCACCGGACGCGCACGTGGCAATGATGCCTGGGGCTACGGGATGCACCCTGGCCAATACGGCATGCTGGTGTTGTCGAAGTACCCACTCGACATCGCCCGTCTACGCAGCTTCCGTTTGCTGAAGTGGTCAGCGATGCCGAATGCACGCCGCCCCGTCGATCCGAAGACGGGCAAACCCACCCATATCGATGCGACATGGCAGCAATTGCGTCTGTCATCCAAATCACATTGGGATATCCCGGTGCTGACGCCGCAGGGCGAGATCCATTTCCTCGTCGCACATCCCACGCCCCCGACCTTTGATGGCCCAGAAGACCGCAACGGCAAACGCAATGCCGATGAATTGCGCCTGTGGGCGGATTACATCTCCGGAAAGCCCGTACCGTGGCTGTGCGATGACAAGCGTCAGTGCGGTGGTTTGCCGACCGATGCACGCTTCGTGATCGCAGGCGATCTCAACGCCGATCCTATCGATGGCGATTCGGCTCGCAACTCGATAACCCAGCTTCTCGATTCGCCACGCGTGCTCAAGATGCCGCCGCCCACCAGCGCGGGCGGCCCCGAACAAGCCCAGCGCTATGGCTTTGTGCGCAAGGGAGACCCCAGCATCCACACCGCCGATTTCGGGCCGAAAGTGGGCACTCTTCGTATCGACTATGTGTTGCCGTCAATGGGCTTGCGTGTGCGCGATGCGGGCGTGGCCTGGCCTGCAGCCAATGACGCAGACGCCCGCTTCTCCAACGCCAGCGACCACCACGCGGTGTGGATTGATGTGATCGCCGAATGATGCTTAGTAATTGATCGGCGACGCCGGACGCGCAAAACCGAAGGTGCCATCGCTATGCACCGACATGATCAGGCGCACCATGCTGGCCGGGAACATCAGCTCTATGCGGCGCATCACGCCCTCCTTGTCGGCCACTTCCAACGTGACTTCGATGAAAGCGCCGCCGGTGTCCACTTCCAGGCAGCGCATGTGCGGCTCACCATTTTCGGTATCAAGATAGGGCGACACCACGGCGCCGAGCGCTTCGATAGCCGCAGGAAAGAAAAACACCGCGTAACCACTGTCAGGCGCGATGACGGTCGGCTTGGCCGGCTCGGGCGCAGGCTTGGGCGGCTCTTGTGCTGCAGCGACTTCCATCGGCACTGGTGGCGCGATGGTCTGCTTCACCGGCACATCGCCCGACGACTTTCCAGTCCAGTTGGTGGCTTCAGGTGCTTCATCTTTTGTTTCGATCATCGTCATTCCTGTTTGGTGGGTCATCACGCCCGGTCAGTCAGGCCAGTTGCACGCCCAACACTTCGGCAGCATTGCGCGCGAGCAGGCGCGCCTCATCCACCGATCCTGCACGTGCCAGCGTGACCGCCACGCGACGCTGCCCTTCGACACGCGGCTTTCCAAATAGACGCAGCGCGACGGCAGGATTGCTCAATGCCACCTCAACGTTGGAAAACACCGGCACGCCATGGCCTTGCGCCAACACCGCACTTGATGCTGAAGACGCGATATTGGGGATGTTGCCGTCCGTATCCGCGCCGACCGGCAAGCCAAGAATCGCGCGCGCGTGCAACGCGAACTCCGACAAGTCCTGCGAGACCAGCGTGACCAGACCCGTGTCATGCGGGCGCGGGCTGACTTCGGAGAACCATACGTCATCGCCCTTGACGAAAAATTCCATCCCGAACACACCCCACCCACCCAAGTCGGCGGAGACATCGGCGGCGATGACTTTGGCGCGCTCCAGTGCCTTGGCGGACATCGGTTGCGGCTGCCAGCTTTCACGGTAGTCGCCGTCGCGTTGCAGATGGCCAATCGGTGCACAGAATGCGGTGCCGCCTGCATGACGCACGGTAAGCAAGGTGATTTCGTAATCGAAATCGATAAAACCCTCGACGATGCAGCGCCCTGCCCCCGCGCGGCCACCGGTTTGCGCGTATTCCCAGGCGTGATCGATGTCGGCTTCGTTCTTGACGGTGGACTGGCCCTTGCCTGATGACGACATCACCGGCTTGACCACGCAAGGCAGGCCGATGGCCTTGATCGCGGCCAAATATTCTTCACGCGTGTCGACGAAGCGATAAGGCGATGTCGGCGCGCCCAACGTTTCCGCAGCAAGGCGACGGATGCCTTCGCGGTCCATCGTCAACCATGCCGCGCGCGCGGTAGGAATCACTTTCAAACCGGCATCACGCTCCAATTCAACCAACGTCGGCGTATGGATCGCTTCGATTTCGGGCACCACCAGGTGCGGCTTCTCTTGTTCGATCAACGCGCGCAGCGCAGCACCATCCAGCATGTCCAGCACATGACTGCGGTGCGCGACCTGCATCGCTGGCGCATCGGCATAACGATCGGCCGCGATGACTTCCACGCCAAAGCGTTGCAACTCCAGCGCGACTTCCTTGCCCAGCTCACCTGAGCCAAGCAACAGGACGCGCGTGGCATGCGCGGATAGTGGTGTGCCAAGGGTTGTCATTCAGTGCTTTTCCAAGGGGCTCCAGCTACCAGTTTATGCCGAGGGCCGCATCTGTCATCCTTCGGCCATGCCATTCCCGTCCTCACGATCCGCGGGTTGCCTCCTCGCCTGCGCGCTGGTGCTTGGGCTTGCGTCCGTGTTGGCGGGCTGCAATCAGCCCAGCGAGTTGCCGGACACGCAGATCGCAGGGCTGATGATCGATGCTGATCTGGACGAGATCAGCGGCATCGCCGCATCACGGCGGGAAGACGGCGTGCTATGGGCGATAGACGACAGCGGCAAACCGGCCAACCTCTATGCGATCAGCCATCGCGGCAATCGCTTGGCCACGTTCAAGATCGAAGGCGTCAAGAAGACCGACTGGGAAGACATCGCCAGCTTCGAGCTGGATGGCAAGCCCTATCTCTTGATTGCCGATACCGGCGACAACGGCGGCATCCGCAAAACGCTGTCACTGCATGTTGTGGAAGAGCCGCAAGACATCGAAGCGGGTGGCAGTTTGAAGCCCGCATGGTCGATCCAGTTCCGCTGGCCGGATGGCGCGCGCGATTGCGAGGCCATCGCAGTGGATGCGCAGCGCAACGAAATCCTCTTGATCACCAAGAAGCGTCAGCCGCCGCAGCTATACACCTTGCAGCTTCGTGCGGATGACCGCAAGAAGGCACCCAAGACGCTTACCGCACGCCTGGCGGGCACCCTCGCGGGCGTGCCTCAAGCCGAAGCCAACGAGCGCCGCGACAACCCCTCGATGGCGCGGCTGCGCAGCCAAGTCACGGCCGCTGGCATCAACCCGCAGCGCGATGCGATCGCCGTGCTGACTTACGCCAACCTGCTGGTCTACACGCGCCAAGGCGATGACACTTGGGCACAGACCGTCGCCCGTCCGCCCTTGGTGGTGCGGATGATGCTTCTGCCACAACCCGAGGCGGTGACATTTTCCCGCGGCGGCAAGGGCATCTACGCCACGGGCGAATTCAGCCCGGCCCCGATCTTGTATCTACCAGACCGGCGCTAATCGTTTAACCCCCTGTTTTCAATGAAATTTTCGGCCTGATCTCGTGGCCGCTTTTTGTGCTGCGCCGCGGCTTGCAAACTGATATCAATTTGATATCTTTATCTGGAGCCCGTTGCTCTAGACCTTTTGGAGTTGCCGTCATGAAAGAGAAAGTCATCCGCTCCCTGCCCGGCGTACCGGTGCTGCTGGCCTTGTTGGCCTTGATGCTGGCCAGTGGCTGGATCGGCTACATGGGCTTTTCTGCTCGCAGCGTCCTCTGGGTCATTGCAGGCATCGCTACCCTCAGCATCGCTTTGGTGCTGATGGCCGGCTTGTACATCGTCGAGCCCAACCAAGCCGCCGTCCTCAGCCTGTTCGGCAAATACGTCGGCACGGTCAAGGACAACGGCCTGCGCTGGAACAACATCTTCTTCGCCAAGCGCAAGGTGTCGATGCGCGTGCGCAATTTCGAGAGCGGCAAGTTGAAGGTCAACGAGTTGGATGGCTCGCCCATCGAGATTGCCGCGGTCATCGTCTGGCAGGTGGTTGATGCCTCCGAGGCTGTCTACAACGTGGATGATTTCGAAAGCTTCGTGCACATCCAGTCCGAGGCTGCGCTGCGCTCGATGGCGACTAGCTATCCCTACGACCAGCATGAGGAAGGCCAGTTCGCCCTGCGCAGCCACGCCGCCGAAATCAGTGAGCACCTGCAAAAGGAATTGGCGGATCGCTTGAACGATGCCGGCGTGGCAGTGATCGATGCCCGCATCAGCCACCTTGCCTATGCGCCGGAAATCGCCCAGGCGATGCTGCAGCGTCAACAGGCCAACGCTATCATCGCCGCACGCACGCGGATCGTCGCCGGTGCGGTCGGCATGGTGGAAATGGCCTTGGCCGAGCTGCAGAAGAACGGCGTGGTGCAGCTGGATGAAGAGCGCAAAGCCGCGATGGTCAGCAACCTGCTAGTGGTGCTGTGCGGAGAGCGCAGCACCCAACCGATCGTCAACGCGGGCACGCTGTACTGATGATGGGACTCGCATCCCTGCTGCTGGCTTTGGCGGGCTTGCCCGCCATCGCCATCGCGGCTTGGCTGGCGAAGGATTCGCGCCCTGCATCGCCGGGGTTGGCCATTCGGATGGCGCTGGTCGGTATCACCATCCTGCTGGGGGCATTGGGCCTCTACTGGGCGGGTGAAGACGGCAGCCGTGCGATGAAGGTGGCGTTGGCGATGGCATTGGTGGTGAACGCACTCGCGTTGTCGATGTGGTGGCACGTGCGCAAGTTCAACCCAAGGAAAGGTGTGTGATGGCTGAAAAAAAGGCCTATCCCTTACGCATCAACGCCGCGATCCTGGAAGAAGTCCAGCGCTGGGCGGACGACGAACTACGAAGTGCGAACGCCCAGATCGAGTACCTGCTGCGTGATGCTCTGCGCCGCGCCGGGCGCATCAAGAGCCACAATTCCACATCCGACGAGGACATGACTTCATGAAAAACACCTGGGAATACAAGGTCATCGATATCACCCCGCAGATCACCGGCAACCCCGGCCAGAAGGTCGAGGAAACCCTCAACCAACTCGGCAAAGACGGTTGGGAATTGGTGGCCGCATTGCGCTGCAGCCTGATGGAACCGACCCGCCTGTACATGAAACGCAGCATCGCTTGAATGACATTGTTTGAATGACAAGGAGAGCACCGAATGAGTGACCGTTGGCAATACGAAATCATCGAAGTGAAAGCTAAGTTGTGGGGAAATTTCGACCTCGCACAGGCCATGACCGAGTTCGACCGCATGGGTCGCCAAGGCTGGGAAATGGTCAGCTTTACCCCACCGCTAGCCGGCATGACTGCAGGATTCGCCGTGTTCAAGAAGAGGGGGGCCTGACATGTTGCACATCGCCCGTCTGCTTGAACGTCGTTGGGGCGCGGAGCATGGTTCGCGCATCAAAGCTCGCCTGTTGTTGGGTTCCGGCTTGATGCTGATGCTCGGGCTGGGACTATTGCTGGGGCCTCAACACGCCGCCGCGCAAGTCGCCCCTGATACCGCACGCGCGACCGCAACACGTTTGCTCGATCACCTGGATCGCGGCGAATTCGCCCAGGCCGAGGCGATGTTCGACGCCAACATGAAACAGGCCGTGCCTGCTGCCCGTCTTGAACAGGTATGGAAGTCACTCCCCGCCGAAGGCAGCCGCGGCGAAGTATTTCTGCGTACCGAAGGCACCTCGCAAGTCCTGCTCATCCCGCTGACCCGTGGCGGGACAAGTCTCAACGCCAGCATCAGCATCGATGCGAAGGGCAAGGTATCCGGCCTGCTGGTACGCCCCGCGCCCCCTGCACCCGCGCCGCCACCCTCAGCTACTGCCACGTTCACTGAAAAAGAGCTGATGGTCGGCGCTGGCGAAGGCGCCCTGCCCGCAACACTCACGATGCCCAAGGGCCAGGGCCCGTTCCCGGCCGCGGTGCTGGTGCATGGCTCAGGTCCACAGGACCGCGACGAAACCATCGGTGCGAATCGCCCCTTCCTCGACATCGCACGCGGCCTCGCAACGCAGGGCGTCGCTGTCTTGCGCTACGAAAAGCGCACCAAGGCCCGCCCGCAGGATTACGCGGCAGGTGTCAGCATCGACAACGAGACCACCGATGACGCGGTTACCGCGCTCGCAACTCTACGCGCCCAGTCCGGCGTCGATTCCAAGCGCATCTTCGTCATCGGTCATAGCCAGGGCGGCATGATGGCGCCACGCATCGCGATGAAGGATGGCAAGACCACCGGGCTCGTGCTGCTGGCTGCACCGGCGCGCAACCTGCTCGACATCCTGATGGAGCAAAACGTGCGCATTCTGGGCATGCAAGGCATCCAGGACACGCCGGACGGCGTCGCACATCTGGACACGCTGAAGAAACAGATCGCCAACGTACGTGGCGCAGGTGATGCCACGGTCGGTGCACCGATGAACCTGCCCGTCGATTATTGGCGCAGCGTCGATGCGGTCGACCCAGTCGCCGAAGCACGCAAAGCGAATCAACCGATGCTGGTACTGCACGGCGGCCACGATATCCAGGTGGTCGATGCCGACTGGCAAGCGTGGCAGGCCGCGTTCGGCAATGACAAGGATGTGGTGCTGAAGCGCTACCCCACCCTCAACCACCTCGCGATTGAAAGCCAAGCCAATGCGGGCCTTGAAAGCTATCAGAAGCCTGGCCATGTCGATGTCACCTTGATCAGCGACATCGCCAATTGGATCAAGACCACTCCATGAGCAACGTGCGCAAGTTCGACGTCACCCCGCCGGACTTGCGCATCCCGGCGCTGATTTTCATCGCCGTGTTGCTGACATTGACGGGTGTGCTTGCGATGGGCTGGCACCAACTGGTTGGCAGCTCGGCGTTATGGGTCGTGATCGCGGCGGCCTTGATCGCGCCGGCACTGATTTTGATCACTGTCTTCAGGCGCAAGGTGATGCTGGATGGCGAGACGCTCAAGATCGTCGCGGGCCTCAACCGAACCAGCATCCCTACTTCGTCACTGCTTACAAACCAAGCACGCATCGTCGATCTCGACACCAGCACGGAATACCGCTTGGGTATAAAAAGTTTTGGCACCTCGATGCCCGGTTATCACGCTGGGCATTTCCGCCAGATCGGCGGAAACAAGGTGTTCGCGCTGGTCACCGATAAACGACGTGTGCTGGTCTTGCCTGAGCGCGATGGTCGCTTGTTGATGCTGAGTCTGGAAAAACCGCAGGCATTACTGGATGCACTGCAACGTTCAGCACACACGCAATAACCGAAGCGGCATCCGTTAATCTGACTATCCGGCAGATTCGGTTGAAGCAGCCTAATGAATCAGCTCTTCCAACAAACGCGCCGTGGTTGCATGGTCGAACCCGAAGCGATGCGTGTGCGACGAGGGCGGTGCCAGGGGTCAATTTCCGAAGATTCAGGATGTCGATGCGGGCCTGTCAGAACAGGATGGTGCTGACGATCACCACGATCTGACTCGCAGTCCGTTGTCCCGGAACAGGCTCGTTAGTTACGATCTCGCTAGAATTCAACCTGGCAAGTAGATACAGCAATACAGCATGACCACGGCCGTAAGATCCCTAACGCGACGCGAGCCCAAGCAACAACGCTCACGGCAGACCGTGGGTGCCGTACTCGAGGCTGTCCACGTTGTAGTGAAGCGCCATGGACCCCACGCCCTTACCACGAATCGCATCGCCGAGGTCGCTGGTGTTAGCGTCGGGTCACTGTACCAGTACTTCCCCGACAAGCAGGCAATATTCACAGCCCTCCACGATCGACATGTTGAAGATGTGCGACAGGCCATCAAACAGACGACGGATGCTTGGGCCTCTGCTCCGCTGGAAGAATTCACCCGCGAACTTGTCCAACGGTTATTGGATGCGCACGCAGAAGCTGCGGATCTGCACGAAATTGTTTCCTCCGCCATTGCGGAGAGCACGCTCGGCTTCAGGAGCGCGCTACATCACACCTTTGGGCGAATACTTTCACGCGCCGACCAAGCGTGGTACAGCTCCGACGAAACGGAACGAATGCTTTTCGTCCTTCCTCGCATGGTGGAATCGCTCGTGCACGGCGCGACCAACCCCGATGCGCACGCCGCCCTCTCGCAGGATGGTGCGAGAGCCGAGGCTATTCGCACCGTCATGGGGTATGTGAGCTCTTTTCGGAGAAGCGCAACGAAACGCTATTGAAACGATGCAGCATTCTCGGCTACCCACTGATCGAACGAGATGGGTTGCCGCCCGATAACGCGCTTTACCTCCTTGGTGACCGTATCCATTTTTCCCTCGCGAACTGCGCGCCAGATATCGACGAGCGCATCGGTGTAAGGGCCTTTCCCGGCCCATTCGACGGTGCTGATGTAGGCCTGACGATCTGATATTTCCTCGAAGCTCACGGGCTTGCCAATAGCTTTGCCGATCTTGGCCGCCATCTCCCCGTATGACAGCGCTATGCGGCCGGTGATCACCAGGGCATGGTCGTCATGATCGCGCGTGGTGAGTGCGGCCGTAGCAACGGCGGCTATGTCGTCTGGATGAATGAAGGCGATCTTGCCCGTCCCCGTAGACGAGCGCAGCACTCCCTCTCGGCGAATGGAATCTGACCAGCCGAACGCATTGGACATGAATCCAGCTGTTTGAATGAACGTGTACGTCACTCCACTTTCTTGAATAGCACTCTCGCCGCGCGCGTGCTAGGGACCGGTTCCGATCCCGGTTCTAACGTCCAATGTCGAGAGTTTGACCACGTGTCGTACGCCCGCGCGATGTGCAGCGAAGGAAACCGCGTGATCCTGCTTGTCGAGTTCCGGCCCATCGGTCAAGAGGAAGACCCCGTCGACCCCAGTCAGTGCGAGGTGGAGTGAATGGCCTGGCTTTTCGAGGTCTCCGGTATGGATATCGACTTGGTGGCCGAATAGCGCCCTGGCCCTCTTCGCGTTGCGCACGAAAACGGACGGACGTATTCCAGCATCAATGAGGCGCTGAGCTACTCGGAAGCCGATGTTTCCAGTGGCACCAAAAACGAGATATTTCAATTGAGTTTGCTCCATCCGCGGATGACTTCGAGCACCATTCGCTTCTGCCCCGCCAGAGTGAAGTGCAAATCATCGTCCATGAGCAGATCGGAAGAAGGCGGGCTTCCCAGCGTGGAGAAGGCGTCGATGACCGGTCCGTCGCTCACGCGGACAATCTTGGCGACTCGCTCCAGATCCTGGTTGCGGAACCGAACTCCGAATCTGGCCAAGCCCCAATGCGCCGTCACCAACGTCTCGTTTACTGCGGGCGGAGTGATCCAAACACAGGTTGCTGCGGTCTCACTGGAAACACGCTGACGCAGCTCCGCGATGTTGCGTGCGGTCTCCTCGTGATGGACGAGTGTCTTCGTGGGTTGCGCGCCCTGGGTGCGGGCGTCATTGGTGCCGAATAGGAAGAGCACCCAGTCGGGCTGGTAATTGATGACATCAGCGACCCGCACGAGACCCTGCGTGGTCGTCTCGCCAGCGACTGCGCTTATCGTCAATGAAATTCCTTCGGCACCCCGGCGCTTGCTCAGCATTTCCCTCAGGATTACCGCCCAGGACTGGGGCTCGGACGTCAAGCTGTCGCCGAACGCAACTACCTTGGCCCCTTCCTGCAGGGGAAGGCGATCGATCATCGATGCCACGGCTGAATCAGCAAGCAGCTCGTCTGCTGCTTCAGAGGCCTCCTTTTGCATGCGGCCAAGTTCGCTCGCGTAGATATCCTCCGGCAGGCCGAGGAGCTTGGCATGAGTTCCCTGGTCAAGGCTGGCACCGCCAGGAAGGGAAGCGAGAGTTCGCTCGGGTTGAATGACTTTCAAAAGCCAACGCACTTGTTCGCTCGACGAGAATTTCATCTCACATTGGGATCCGTTTGCAGAAGATGAAAAAATACCTGCAGGCCGCCAACGTCTCTACTCGCGTTTTTATCGCGCTAAATAACTGTAGTTACTAGGAATTTGGGTGACCCTCATCGCCTCCATCAGATTCAATGACCATTGGAGCACCTATCACGGTCTGCCTGTTACAGAGCCCAACGTCCGCCTGATCGATGACGCGCCCAAGCACCTGATGTGGCTTACATAATGATCGACTTCGACAAACATGAGATGTGGGAAGCAATCCGGCAGCGCTTCCATCGCATGGTCGAACTCGGGGCCAGGGCCCAATCAAGCAAATCTGTCGGATTTTCAACCCTATGGACAAAAGCCATGTCCAACCGAAATTGCCGGAAAGCCGTTAACCTTTGCGCATGACGCCACGCCCGCTGCTACTGCTCAATAGCCAGGAAATCGAGATCTGGCCCGCATGGCTGCTGGGTGCGCGCGGCAATGCCGATGCGCGCTTGCTTGCGCAGACGCGATGGGCGCTACGACGCAAGCGTGACGGCCGCTATCTAGGCGCGATGGACAGGTGGGGCACGCTGGCGCCCATGGTGATGCAACTCCAACACGAAGCCGGCCTGGACGACGCACTGCGTTGGCGCTCGCGTCGTAGTTTCAAGTTGGCACGGGCGACACACCCCGCCGTTGATCTGCCGATGCATGCACTCGCTGCGCGCCTATCGGCCTTGGGGTTGGATGCTGAAAATTACGCCGAACGCACCGGTCTCTCACTGGCGGCTGAACCCGACTGGCTCGCTTTTGCCGGCTTCGACCGTTGGCACCGGCCGTTATGGCTACATGCCGATGCCTCACGTGCATGGACGCGCATGCAAGCTGCTGCGCAAGCCGATGGCATTACCCTCGAAGCGATTTCAGGTTATCGCAGCCATGCGTATCAACTCGGCATCTTCGAGCGCAAGCTTGCGCGCGGGCTGGAAGTCGATGACATCCTGCAGGTGAATGCCGCGCCCGGTTTTTCCGAACATCATTCCGGACTCGCGCTGGACATCGGCACGACGAATGAGCCGGCGGCGGAAGAAAGTTTCGAAACAACGCCCGCCTTCGAATGGCTATCCAGGCATGCAGGCGATCATGGCTTTGGCCTAAGTTATCCGCGCGACAACCGACACGGCATCATCTACGAGCCTTGGCACTGGCGTTTCAACGGCATAGTGGCAGACTGATCAATCCTGAGAGCGTTTGGCGGGCGTCTTCGCGGCCACTTCGAAATCCGCAATGCGCCACAGATAGAAACTCGCCTGCGTCCGATGCGGTGCCCAACGTGCGCTGCGCACTAGTGCCTCGCGCGGCGTAGGCATCACGTCCAGTTTGTCCATCAACTGAATGCCTTTGCGAATGCCCAGATCGTCCGCGGGCAGCACATCAGGTCGGCCCAGGCGAAACATCAGCATCATCTCCACCGTCCAGCGACCGATCCCGCGAATCGGCACCAGGGCATCGATGATGGTTTGCTCATCCAGCCACGGCAGTTGCTGCATCGAAGGAATTTCACCGGCCGCCTCGCGTCGCGCGAGGTCACGCAGCGCGAGCGTCTTGTTTCCGGACACGCCGCAGGCACGCAACGCAGCATCATCGACCAAACTCAATGTGTCGCAATGCAAGCGCGCACTGCCTATGGCGGCTTCCACGCGCCCGACGATTGTCGACGCGGCTTTGCCGGAGAGTTGCTGGTAAAGGATGGCGCGGGCCAGCGCATCGACGGGATCGAAACGCCCACGCCACTGCTTTTGCGTGGCAATCGGCCCGATGCGCTCGATCCACCGCCCCAGCTTGCGGTCACGTTTGCACAGATGGGCATCCGCGGCTTCGGTATCAAAACCGCGCGGATAGCGAACCTTCAACGTCGCCATTGACCGATGGCATGCAGCAACCAGCCGGAGATCATCAGCATGCCGCCGAACGGCGCTGCGCCGGTGGAGATGCCGAACAAAGCTCCCAACACCAGACTGCCGGAAAACAGCAAAGTGCCGATAGCGATGCTCAACAACCCAAGCCATGCCAAGCGGCGCACCGCGAGCGGTGCCAGTGCAGCCAAGGCAGCGCCATGTCCGAAGGCGAAAAGCGCGGCTTGCTGCAAATTGCCCTGCGCCTTGTCACCCAAACTGGCGTGCGCGGCATAGGCGGCCAGCGCCACCGACAACCCTGCCAGCACCGAACCGCTTGATGCCAACCAGAATCGCCGGTGCATTTGTCGCTCGGTCAAGCCTGTGTGGATCTTCGGGATCATCAACCGACTCCTTGGCCTGGGCCAGAAACGCGAACGCCGCGGGATACGCGGCGTTCGGTGCAGTGCGATGCAGGTCGGATCAGTTCTTGACCTGCCAGTACAGGTCGAACTTGCCGTTCTCGGTGAACGCGGGGCCTACGCCACCGGTGTACACCTCGAACGGGCGGTCGACCACTTCGTGGCCGCGCACGGCGGCCCAGGCGCGAATCGCATTGCGCATGGCATCCAGCTCGGCAAAGTAGCCAGTGAACTTGCCATGTGCCGCACGGCGCCCCGGGATCAGTGCGTACTTCACCGGGCCTTGCGTGGTGACCTTCAGCTCGGCACCTGCATCAGCGACCGGAGCCGGTGCAGCCGGGGCGGTATCACCCGCTGCCGATGCATCTGCAGCCGGCGCAGCAGCGCCCTTGCTGACGACCTGCACGATGTCGAAGTTGTAAGTTTCGCGGCCCAGCTCATTGGTGACGATGCGGACGGGGCCAACGGCGGTCAGACCATTGGCAGCCATGGTGCGCTTGATCCATTCCTGGTTCGCAGCGATCGACGCCTGAATGCTGTCGTCATCACGCTTGACGCTACCGGAAGTCACGAACAGCACGTGTACAGACGGCAAGTCGACCAGCTCAAGCCCGGTCAGGCGGCTGTTGGCGATGCCGTAGTCTTGGTTCGGAATACCGGCCAGCAAGTTGGTCAGACGCGCCAAACCAATCTTGATGTCTTCGCCCATATAGCTTTTGACGTACAGACCAGCGTAGCGGCCCAACAGGTTGAAGCCGTAATCGACGTCGTAGGTCTGCTCGATCTCGACATTGCGGTTGTTGCGACCGGTCGGGGTCAGCTTGATGGTCGATTTCTTGTTCTTGCCGAAGTCGCCATTCTCGATCATGAAATCGACTTGGCTCTTGGGCTTGCTGTCGGTAATGGTCCAGGAACCGCTGCCAATGCCCTTTTCTTTGGACGTGTATTCCAGCTTGGCGCCCTTGCCGGCATCAGGGCCCGAGATCTTCATCTGGATGGACGGGTCGCGGGCGGCCAGCGCATTCCAGTCATGGAAGCGGCCAAAGCCGTTCACCACATCAAACACGATGGTCTGCTTGCGGTTGCTTTCCACCTTTTCGGACACATGGCGGTGGGACGGCAGCACCACACCAACGATCAGGAACAGCGCGGCGACGATCGCCAGTGAAATCAAGAGCTCGATCAAACGGGTCATTCGGAAGTTCTCCAAGGCGGCCGTAGCCGTCGCGGGGTCGGGGTCGCGGATTCGACATCCTAACAAAGACCGGGCGCGCGAGGCGAGATGCCCAAGCTGAATTTCCTGCCCTGGGCCTCAGAATGAATGGCCCTGGTACCCGGCCATCCGGGCTGGGTGCTGGCGACTGGACTGCTAGCCGTTCACTCAGACCAGTTGCAGCTCGAATGCCTTCAACACCGCCCGGGTGCGGTCACGCACGCCCAGTTTGGAGAGAATGCTGGACACGTGGTTCTTGATCGTGCCCTCTGCCACGCCCAGTGAATTGGCGATTTCCTTGTTGGAGAAGCCGCCAGCCATCAAGCGCAGGATCTCGGTTTCGCGGTCGGTCAACGGATCAGGGCGATCCAGGCTGACGAAGGCGTTTTGCATATGCTCCAGCCCCGACAACAGGCGCTGGGTGACTGCGGGCTGTACCAGGGAGCCACCACCCGCGACGGTCTGAATAGCACCGACCAACTGGTCCAGCGAGACATCCTTCAGCAGATAACCGCGTGCTCCAGCCTTGAGGCCCGCGAGCACCAATTGGTCGTCGTCGAAAGTAGTGAGGATGATCGTCGGCGGCAGTTGGTTGGTCCGTGACAAGGCCTGCAGGGCTTCGAGGCCTGACATCACCGGCATGCGCATGTCCATCAGCACGACGTCAGGTTTGACCTGGGGGATACGCTCGACCGCTTCGCGGCCGTCAGAGGCTTCAGCGACCACCTCAATGATGTCATCGGACAGTGCCAGCAAGGACTTCACGCCCTGCCGCACCAAGGTCTGATCATCCACCAGGAATACCCGGATCATTTCGTCGCTCCCATGTTCATGTGTTGCAGTGTGTCTGCCTGGGTAATTCCATCGCTGAGCGGCAAACGCAGCTGCAGCGCAAACCCATCGCCCGGCGCCGTGTCCACCACGACGCTACCTTGATATTGCTTCAATCGCTCGGACAAGCCACGCAGTCCGTTGCCCGGCGCCAGTGCTTCTACACCGCGTCCGTCGTCGCGCGCATGCAGGATCAGGCTGCCGTGGTCTCGCCACAAACGAATGTCCAGCCGCGATGCGCCGGAATGGCGTACCGCATTGGTGATGATTTCCTGTACCGAGCGCAGCAATACGTGGGCGCGCTCGGGATCGGCGACCACCAGATCGTCCGGCACGGTCATCTCGATCACCATGTTCGGCACGTTCTCTGCCAATGGTTTCAACGCACTGGCGACGTGCAGGGCCGCAGCATCCTCGCGCATCGTGCTGACGGCTTCGCGCACATCGGTCAGCAGCAATTTGGCCAGAGTATGGGCTTGGCGCACATGCCCCGCTGCCTTGCCATCGGTCAAATGGCCAGCGACTTCCAGATTGAGGCTCAGCGCGGTTAGATGATGGCCTAGCAAATCGTGCAGCTCACGCGAGATCCGTGTGCGCTCATTCACACGCACGCTCTCGGCCAAAAGAGCGCGTGTGGCACGCAGTTCCGCATTGAGGCGACGCTGCTCTTCCCGGGCCTCGGTCTGCTGGCGCGCAACCAGGCCGGTGATGAAGCTGAAGGCGCAAAACCCGACATAAATCATCGATTGCAGGATGGCCGACGGCCAATCGAAGCCTTGCCACCACACATACAGCGGCGCGATCGCCGCCTGGCTGATGGCCAGCAGCGCGATGCCCCAGGGGATCGGCAAGGTCCACGGCAGCGCCGTCGCCGCAACCACCATGAGGATGCCGCCCAAGCCACTGCCACTGAAATGGCTAACGGCCACCGAGCAGGCCAGCAGCAACATCATCAAGACGTAGTCGAGCACGCCGCGTCGATGCGGGCGCCCCATGCGCAGGGTCAAACCGAAATACAAGGCGCCAAACAGGAGATAGGCCAGCCAGCCCCACGGGCCAATCGTCGGCACGCTCGAGCCCTCCTCGCCGCGACTCAGCACGAAGGTCGTGTATAGCAATGGCGCGCCGACCATGGCCCAGGTGAACAGGCCCGCGTAGCGCAGCAAACGGGTATGGGAGATGCTGCCAAACATGCGGCATCTTAGTCACAAGCAGATGACGGGCACCTCGCCCGGAAGTCATGCCTCATCCAGCTGACCGTGCGATAATGGATGAATAAGCCGCCGAAGACGGCGATTCACCCGAACGGAGTCAGGAATGTCGATTGTCGTCCGCGACGTGCGAGAGCACGAGCTGGATTCCGTCCTTGCCCTCAACAACGCCGCCGGCCCCGGCATCCTCCCCATCGACGCTGCTCGCCTGCGCCGTTTCTTCGACACCGCTGAATATTTCCGGGTCGCGGAGCACGACGGCAACCTGGCAGGTGTCCTGATGGCGTTCGGTTCCGATTCGGCGCATGACAGCGCCAACTTCCGCTGGTTCCGTGAGCGTCACGGCGACTTCCTCTACATCGACCGCATCGTCGTCGCCAGCCGCCGCCGCGGCGGTGGCGTGGGCCGTGCGCTGTACGCCGATGTGCAGGGCTATGCCGAGGCGCGCTACCCCGAGCTCGCCTGCGAAGTCTTCTTGCAGGAGGGAAGCGATCCCGCCCTGCTATTCCACGGCAGCTTTGGATTCCACGAGATCGGGCAAAACCTGCAGACCGATGGCACCCGCGCCTGCATGCTGATGAAGCCGATGTGCAGCCACAACTGGATTCGCGAGACCTATGGCGACAAACTGCCAGATGTACCTTGGGTGGCCCGCCCACGCACCCTGCGAACCGCACACCGCCCTACCGGAACCAGCCTGTGAGCCTGCCGAACTACGAACCCGCCGGTGAGCTGAAAATCGGCCAAGTCGGCATCGCCAACCTGAAAATCCGTACCCTCGACATCGCTGCGCTGGCCGAGGAAATGCGCCAGCGCGTCAGTCGCGCGCCCAAGATGTTTGAGCGCGCTGCGGTGATTCTGGATTTCGGCGGCCTGACCCAACTCCCCAGCGCAGTGCAAGCTCGTGAGCTGGTGGAAGCACTCCGTGGCGCTGGTGCGCTGCCGGTGGGTCTGGCCTACGGCAGCAGCGAGAATGATGCGCTGGCAGTCGAGTTGGGCTTGCCGCTCTTAGCCAAGTTCCGTGCCCAGTACGAGCGTGCGGGCGGCGAAGTCGACATCGCCCCGCCGCCCGCTGCCAAGCCCGCGGCGGCTGAAAAGCCGCAGAAAGCTGCACCTGTTGCTGCACCTTCAGCCGGTGAGCCGGGCCTGATGCAGGTCGCCTCGGTGCGCTCAGGCCAACAGCTCTACGCCGAACAGCGCGACCTGACTGTGGTCGGCACCGTCGGCGCCGGCGCCGAGGTCATCGCCGATGGCTCCATCCACATCTACGGCGCGCTCCGCGGTCGTGCGCTAGCCGGTGCCCAGGGCATGGAAAACGCGCGTATTTTCTGCCGCGACTTCCACGCCGAGCTTGTCGCCATCGCCGGTACCTACATGGTGGCCGACGATTTTCCCCGCGAGTTGATAGGACGCGCCGTGCAGATTCGCCTGGAAAAAGGCAAGCTGGACATCGCCGCGCTCGACTGACACGCCAACCCCCACGTAAGGAGAACACCCTTGGCTGAAATCATCGTCGTCACTTCTGGTAAAGGCGGAGTTGGCAAGACCACCACCAGCGCCAGCATCGCCACCGGCCTTGCACGTCGCGGCAAGAAGGTCGCCGTGATCGACTTCGACGTTGGCCTGCGCAACCTGGACCTGATCATGGGCTGCGAGCGCCGCGTGGTGTACGACTTCGTCAACGTGGTGAACGGCGAGGCATCGCTCAAGCAGGCGTTGATCAAGGACAAGCGCTTCGACAACCTGCACGTACTGGCTGCATCGCAGACGCGTGACAAGGACGCGCTAACCAAGGAAGGCGTGGAGAAGGTGCTGAAGGACCTGGACGCCGATGGCTTCGACTATATCGTTGCCGACTCCCCGGCCGGCATCGAGAAGGGCGCCTACCTCGCCATGTATTACGCCGACAAGGCGGTGGTCGTGGTGAACCCGGAGGTATCTTCGGTGCGCGACTCCGACCGCATCCTGGGACTGCTCGCCTCCAAGACCAAGCGTGCGGAGGAAGGTGAACGCGTGCAGGAATTCCTGCTGCTCACCCGCTACAGCCCGGCGCGTGTCGAAAAGGGCGAGATGCTCTCGGTCACCGACGTCGAGGAAGTACTGGGCCTCAAGGCGGTCGGCGTGATCCCCGAATCCACCGACGTGCTGAATGCCTCAAACAAGGGCGAGCCGGTGATTCTGGAAGCCAACTCGGACGCCGCATCGGCCTATGAAGATGCCGTCGCCCGCCTGCTTGGCGAGGAGCGCCCGATGCGCTTCACCACGCCCGAGAAGAAGGGCTTCTTCAGCAAGATGTTCGGGGGTTGATGGTGGGCATTTTCGATTTCCTCAAGCCGAAGCAACAATCCGCCAACACCGCCAAGAACCGCCTGCAGGTCATCATCGCCGAGCAGCGCAGCGAGGCCGGTGCGCCCGACTACGTGCCGCGCATGCGTCAGGAGATCCTCGACGTGATCCGCAAGTACGTGCATGTGCCGGAAGACGCGATCAAGGTGTCGAAGGAGAAGCACGGCGAATACGACGTGCTGGATATCTCGATCGAGCTGCCTGATCGCGCCGTCGGCGAAGGCTGATTTTCGCCGGCGTTTTGATGATGCCGGTGTTTCGCGATGGATGACGCTTCACCCCCTGATGTGATGCGGATGCGCGATGTCGGCTTCGATGCAGCATCGTCATTGCTGGCACGTTATGGCCTGGTGTTGCATCGTGTGGAAGATGCAACACCCATCCCCGGCAGTTACTGGGGCGAATGTGAGGCCGGCATCATTGCTCATGATGTGTACGCACGCGACGACACACCCGTGCATTCGCTGCTGCACGAAGCCGGCCACCTGATCGTCTTGCCCGCTGATCGGCGCACCTCGGTGCACACCGACGCCACCGACTCGATCGACGAGGAAAACGCGGTCTGCGTGCTGCAATCGCTCATGGCCAATGAAATCCCCGGTTTCGGGCGTGACCGGTTGTTCGCGGACATGGATGCCTGGGGATATACGTTTCGCTTGGGCAGCGCTCGCGCCTATGTGGAACAGGATGCGGAAGAGGCGTGGCGCTGGTTGCTAGCTTCGCGTTTGATCGACGAACAGCGCCGTCTCCTATTGCCTTAGATGTTCTCGCTCAGGGCAACAACATCCGCATCTTGTGCCACCAGCCGGTGACACGCTCTTCCCGCAGAACGGTGAACAGTCCCGCCGCCAAGATGATGACGATGCCGAGCCATGTCATCGCGTCCACCTGATCGTCGAACCACCACCAGCCCAGCCACACCGCCCACAACATCTGCGTGTATTGCGTGGGCGCCACGTGGTTGACCGCTGTCGCGAGCGTTGCGTACATCAGCAGGATCACGCCCAGCACCGAAAGCAGCCCGAAGCCCGCCGCATAGGACCATTGCGTCATGGTCGGGGCCTGCAGCTCGGGCCACATCAGCACCCCGGCCATCAGAAGGTTGCCGATGATGGTGGTACCGAACAGCGTGAGCCGATGCTCGCCATCACCCACCTTGCGCATCAGCACCACGTTGCACGCGCCTGCCAGTCCGCAGACGATGCCGCCCAAGTGGCCGATGTTGAGTTCACGAAACCCCGGTCGCAGCACCACCAGCACGCCGATGAAACCTGCGATCACGGCTGACCAACGCCGCCAGCCGACGTGCTCGCCGAGCACCAGCACCGACAGCAAGGTGACGAAGATCGGCATCAGGAAAATGAGCGCGAAGGCCTCGGCCATCGGCAAATGGGTGAACGCCACGATCGCACCCAGGTTGTTGATGGCACCCGCGAGCATCCGCAACAGGTAGATGCCGCGGTGACGAGGCTGCACGAGATAGCGCCATCGTTCACCCGGCTGCTTGACGACCGGCAGGGCCAAGAGACTCAATGCTGCGCCCATGAACATCAATTGGAACGTCGGAAGCTGGCCTTCGAGCAATTTGATGAAGGCATCGCTGAAGGAAAAGGACGCGTAGGCCGCCAACCCCAACAGCACGCCACGACGGGTATTTGTCATGCCTTTCCTTCTTTGCCCGGCCTGGTGCCTGCCCCAAGCTCCGTGGACAGTGTAGTGCGCCGCCACATGCCCTAGACAGGCGCAGCGCCTACACTTGGCGGTCTGTCCCAGCATCGTCCGAGGTCCCCTGTGAAACTCCGCCACGCCCTGCTCTCGCTCGCCATCGCGGCCTGCGTATCGACTCCCACCTTTGCGCAGAAAGCACCCGCCAAGGAAAACGCCGATCAGTTCGTCGCCCGCATCAATACCCAATTGAAGGCGATGTATCCCGAGATCACCGTGCCGCAATGGCTGGCTGCAACCTACATCAGCGACGACACCCAGATGCTGGCGGCCAAGAGCGATGAGCGCTGGCTGACCTTGCTCAACCAGTGGATCGAAGAGGCCAAGCAGTTCGAAGGCCAGAAAATGTCGGCCGAGAGCGCACGCACGATCCAGCTATTGAAGCTGTCTGCATCCATGCC
The DNA here is from genome assembly GCF_900155935.1 of Solilutibacter tolerans. Classification (GTDB taxonomy): domain Bacteria; phylum Pseudomonadota; class Gammaproteobacteria; order Xanthomonadales; family Xanthomonadaceae; genus Solilutibacter; species Solilutibacter tolerans. The sequence goes on along the minus strand of NZ_FTLW01000001.1, from coordinate 599,175 downwards.
GCCGCCGAAGAACCCCGAACACCTGGGCGAGCTGACCCGCATCGCCAGCAAGATGGGCGGCATGTATGGCGCGGGTACCTATTGCAAGGGGGAAGGCGATGCCAAGAACTGTCGTCAATTGGGTGAATTGGAAGACGTGCTGCGCAGCAATCGTGACTACGACGCACAGCTGGATGCCTGGCAAGGCTGGCACACCATCGCGGTGCCGATGAAGAAGGACTACCAGCGCTTCGTCGAGCTCTCCAACGAAGGTGCGCGTGACTTGGGTTTCGCCAACACCGGCGAGTTGTGGCGTTCGGGTTACGACATGACCCCTGCGGAAATCGCCAGCGAAACCGATCGCTTGTGGGCGCAGGTCGAACCGCTGTACGAAGAACTGCACTGCTACACCCGCGAGAAACTGAAAGACAAGTACGGCGACGACAAGGGTCAGGTGGATGGCGGCCTGTTGCCGGCTCACTTGATGGGCAATATGTGGCAACAGGATTGGGGCAACTTGTGGGACTTCCTTGCGCCCTACCCCAACGCGGGCAGCCTGGACATCACCGGCGCACTGGAGAAGCAGTATCAGGATTTGCTGGCCGCCGAAAAGGCCAAGCCGGCGGGTCGCAAGCCAGAAGAGATCGAACGCGCCGCGCAGATGGATATCGCGGTCAAAATGACGCGTCGTGCAGAAGACTTCTACACCTCGCTCGGCATGCCCAAGCTGCCCGAGAGCTACTGGAAGAACACCCAGTTCATCAAGCCGCGCGATCGCGACGTGGTCTGCCATGCCAGCGCCTGGGACATGGACATGAGGGGCGACGTGCGCACCAAGATGTGCATCAAGCCGAACGAAGAAGACTTCACCACCATTTATCACGAGCTGGGCCACATCTATTACGACCTGGCTTACAACGTGCAGCCGGCCATGTTCCAGGGCGGCGCCCATGACGGTTTCCACGAAGCCATCGGCGACACGATCGTGCTGGCGATGACACCGGAATACTTGCAGTCGATCGGATTGGTCGGCGAGCAGAAGCAGAATCAGGAGTCGCTGATCAACTCGCAGATGCGTATGGCCTTGGCGAAGGTGTCGTTCATGCCCTTTGGCTTGATGATTGATCGCTGGCGCTGGGGCGTGTTCGATGGATCGATCAAGCCGACCGAATACAACCAGGCCTGGTGGGAGCTGAAGGCAAAGTACCAGGGCGTCGCGCCGGTCAACGCGCGCGGCGAGGATTTCTTCGACCCGGGCGCCAAGTACCACGTACCGGGTAATACGCCCTACACACGCTACTTCCTATCGCACGTCCTGCAGTTCCAGTTCTACAAGTCGCTCTGCGACGCGGCCGGTCACAAGGGCCCGCTATACCAGTGCAGCTTCTACGGCGACAAGGAAGCCGGCAAGCGCTACTGGGCGATGCTGTCCAAGGGCGCCAGCCAACCGTGGCAGAAGACCATGAAGGAGCTCACCGGCGGCGAAAAGATGGATGCCAGTGCTGTGCTGGAGTACTTCGCCCCGCTGCAGACGTGGCTGAAGCAGCAGAACGCCGGCAAGCAATGTGGCTGGAGTGCGACGACGGCAGCCCGCTGATAGCCAAATCGCAACACACCCCAGAACGCCGGCTCAATGCCGGCGTTCTGCGTTGCAGCCACTCACGTCATACTCCTCGCATGCAAGAAGATCTCATTCCCCAACCTGCTGCAACCGCCTCCGCACTCCCCGCACGCTTCTACACGACACCCGAAATGGCAGGCATAGATCGCCGTGTGATTTTCGACCGGGCATGGCAATTGGTCGCGCATGTGTCGCAGCTGCCTTCGGCCGGGGATTACGTCGTCGCTAATCTGGCAGGCCTGCCCGTAATCGCGGTTCGCGGCATGGATGACGAGGTGCGCGTGATGCACAACGTCTGCCGCCATCGCGCGGGCCCCATCGCGCAATGCGACGGTCGCGGCGCCAAGGCATTGCGATGCCGCTACCACGGCTGGACTTACACATTGGAAGGGCAGCTTCGCTCAGCGCCTGAAATGCAGGATGCGAAGGATTTCCACGTCGGCAACATCCACTTGCCGCAGCTGAGGGTACGGATCTGGCAAGGACTAATCTTTGCCACGGTCAACGAAAAATGGGCGCCTGACTTCGACGCCTTCGTCGCTGGCATCGATGAACGCTTGGGTGCTGATCGGGGCTTGCAACACTACGACGGCCATCATCGCGCCAGTTACGACATCGCCTGCAATTGGAAGGTCTACGTAGACAATTACCTAGAGGGATACCACGTCCCCCATGTGCATCCTGGCTTGAACCGATTGCTCGACTACCGCAGTTATCGCACCGAGCTGTCCGGCTGGCACTCGCTGCAATGGAGCCCGCTGGAAAGCGATGAAAGCCTGTATGGTAATGGCGATGCACTGTATTACTGGTTATGGCCCAACACGATGCTCAACATCCTGCCAGGACGTATGCAGACCAACACGGTTATCCCGCTGGGGGTAGATCATTGCCGCGTGTTGTTCGACAGCTATTACGCGCAGGCACATGATCAAGACAAGCGCACCGCTGATCTCGACTTCAGCGACAAAGTCCAACACGAAGATTTAGGCATCTGCGAAGACGTGCAGCGCGGCCTTGCCTCTGGCTCGTATGTCGCTGGGCGACTGAATCCTTTGCGCGAATCCGGCGTGCATCATTTCCACGAATTGCTGCGTGAAGCGTATCGTCAGAACTGATCAGAACCGGATACATCGCCACCCAAATCCGCCTGGCACTTGAATTTTAGTGGCAGGCATAGAAACACAAGGAAACTATCGGTGTAACGAAGTAATTTGCGATACCTTGCTTCATCGACGTGATTATCGATGAGGTTGGTGGCAACAGTACCTACTGAGGTGTGCAAACCAATTGCACCCTGATCTCGCCGCCTGGAAGAAGCGCAGGGATGACCGCACCCGGCGCAGTCTGCATGGCCGCCACCAAGGCCGCACCCGTTTGCGCTGGACAAACCGAGCCCGACGATGCAGAGCAAACAGCAGAGCTGCAATTCAGATTGGCTGTCACAGGGTCACTCAAGAAACTGCCACTCGCAGCATTCAGCCCGTTGTTACGTACGGTGATGACGTATGTAATGGGGGCACCAGAGACTACAGTATCGCCAGTCTGATCCACGGGAGAAACCAGAGGAGTATTCGTTTTACTGATCACCAAATCCGAAGTTGGTGCCAGACTGACGCCCACCGTGTGCCCTTCCGCAGTGACCTCACTATTGTCCTGGTCATATGAAGAAGGAGGCGTATGGCTGTAGCCGCGCAGTGAAACGTTCAGCACTATCCTGCTTACCGTGCCATTCACCCTTACCGAACCGCATGCTGCTTGTGGCGGCGCGGTGTCGCACGATGCGTTCACTGAACTGGCGTTACCGGAATGCAGGGCTGAACTTGCAGTCGTGCCGAAAACCGCATTCCCCGCCATCCGATCAAGCGTGACTGCAACCGGAGTGCCTCCATTGTCGGCAGAAACCAGGCTGTAGACAGTATTGGCAACAATGGCCTGCCCTTGTGGCGAAGGAAATGTGTCGCCCAATCCACCAAAGTGGAGAATCGGGTCTCTCACTGGCATGCTGAAGGTGATCGTTAAAGTGCCGCGACCACCACACGTCGTTCCGTCTACAGGCGCCCCAGTTCCCGGACGGCCACAGCCCACTCCCCACGTGTCCAGAAGAGCGGCTCTGATCGAGCTCGTTGCTTGAGTCCCTGGATAAAAAGACGATGGTGAAAGACTACCGGCGTTAGCCATGGAGCTATTTGGCACTCGCATGTGGTACGCATAGGCGCCGCCCGAGAAAGTCGTGCCGGTTGCCTGCAAGGTGACATCTACTGTGCTGCCACCCACTAGCTCATAGCGAAAAACGGCATACCCATTCGCCCCGGCGGTGCCCCCCTGATACGAACTGGCTGATACATAGGTTTGCGCAGCTGCGATGGGCGAACAAAGCAACACAAGACCTATCATCACCCAACGCATTGAATTCATTTTGAACTCCAAACTGAATTTTGGTCGAGCATCGCGGCTAACACGAAACATCCAACTAAAGCCGATATTCGCCGCTAGATAACTGCGCCCTCGGCTAGTAGGCAGAAAATTTTACCCCTTAGGGCAATTTTCAGCATTTGGTTGCCAAAAATTGCTCCACATCAGGCTAATCGCAGCGTATCGTGACGCGCAGAGTCGGACTACCTACCAGCGATCAATTCATCAAGGAGCGCTCCGTGACCGAAACAGCCAGCGTCTCCGATGTCAACGCGCAAACTGCATCCAGGCCACTAGGCCTGTGGATGGCAACCGCATTGGTCGTTGGCAGCATGATCGGCAGTGGCGTCTTCCTGCTGCCCGCGACCATGGCCCCGTATGGCGCCGCCAGCTTGATCGGTTGGGGCATCGCTTTATGCGGTGCGGTGCTGTTGGCGTTGACGTTCTCCAAACTCGCCATCCACTGGCCGTGCACGGGCGGCCCGTATGCGTATGTGCGCCGCTCCTTCGGCGATCTGGCCGGCTTTGGCATTGCGTGGAGCTACTGGATCTCGATCTGGTCCGGCATGGCTGCCATCGCGGTCGCATTCGCGGGCAGCATGGGGGCGATATTCCCTGCCCTGACATCGACGCCGGTGCGCGCGGCTGGCTGCGCGTTGGTCGCGCTGTGGATCTGCACCATCGTCAATCTGGTCGGTCTACGCGAAGCCGGACGATTCCAGGTGCTGATCACCGCGTTGAAACTCGTACCCCTGCTGCTGTTTGGATTGATCGGCTTGTGGTTCGTCGATAGCCACAACTACGTGCCGTTCAACCCGAGTGGCGAGTCGCTACCGCATGTGGCCAACGTCACCGTCATCCTTGCGATGTGGGCCTTGTGTGGTTTGGAAGTCGCAACCGTGCCTGCGCAGTCCATCCGCAACCCCGAGCGCACGATCCCGCGCGCCACCGTGCTGGGCACGCTGCTGGCCGGCATCGCCACCATCCTGGCTTGCACCGTCGTGATCGGCTTGGTTCCGACCGATGTACTGAAGGCCTCAGGCGCACCGATGGCCGAGGCGGCCGGCCGCGTGTGGGGGCCAAGTGCGGCGCTGGGCATCGCTGTACTTGCTGCCGTGTCCACCTTCGGCGCAATAAACGGCTGGTTGTTGGTGTGCGCGCAAGTTTCACTGGCTGCCGCCGACGATGGCTTGTTTCCGCGACGCTTTGCCAAGTTGGACAAGAACGGCACGCCAGCCTTCGGCATCCTGGTCGGCAGCGTGCTAGCCACGCTATTGGTGATCGCAAGTTACAGCCGGACACTGGTGGAGTTGTTCACCTTCATCTTGCTCATCGCGACATCAGCCATCCTGCTGCCCTATGCCGCCAGCAGCGCGGCATGGTTGCGCAGTGGCGGCAGGAATGGCGGACGCTTCATCGCGTTTCTTGCCTTGCTGTACAGCTTGTTCGCCTTGTCAGGCGCGGGTGCAGAAGCGCTGGCTTGGGGCGTTGTGTTGCTGCTTGCCGGCGTCCCTATCTATTGGTGGATGCGTCGCTCCAACAAGGGCATTCAGAGCTCGCCCAGCGGCTCGTAGTTTTCAGGGTGTTCGGGCGGGGTTGGCACGGCGGTGTTTTTTCGAATCGCCAGCCACCACACCAGCCATCCCAGGACGGCCATGACCAACGCGCCCGCCGCGAGCAAATGGTCTTTTCCAGAGAGCGCGGGAGAGATCACACCCGCGATGATCGCGTTCATCAGCAGGCCAACAAAGGCTTGCACCGACGATGCCGCTCCGCGCTGCTCGGGAAACAAGTCGAGACACATCAGCGTGATGATCGGCATGACCAGCGCGATGCCGAAGGCCATCAGCATCACCGGCATCATGCCTTGCGGGATGCGCAGAGGGCTGGCCCATAACGCATAGCCGAGCAACAACGCCGCGCCGAGGATGTTGAGCGCGAAGCCGATGTCGACCTGACGACGCCCTGCCATGCGACCCGCCAATCGCCCCGAAAGAAAAGCACCGCTCATCATCCCGGCAATCATCGGGATGAAGAACCAGCCGAACTGCTGCGGGCCGAGCTGAAAATGCTCCAGCACCAACGCGGGGGCGGACGAGATCATCAGGAACAGTGCGCCGAAGTTGAAGGCGGACGAAATCGACAGCCGCCGGAATTGCGCGTTGCCGATGATCGCGATGTACGAGCGCCAAAGATTGCGCGGCTTGATGGAGCGCCAGCGCTCGCGTGGATGTGTTTCGGGCAGCCACAGCATCACTGATATCCATAGCAGCAGGCCGAACAAGGCGAGGAACCAGAAGATCGCGGGCCAGCGATGCCAGCCCAGTAGCCAACCCCCGATGATCGGCGCGACGGCCGGCGCGATGCCGAAGATCATCGACACTTGGCTCATCAGTCGCTGCGCATCCGCGCCATCGAGCACATCGCGGATCACCGCACGGCCAACGATCAACCCGACGCCAGCACTGAGTCCCTGCAATACGCGAAAGCCGACCAACATCGGCAACGACGTCGACATCGCGCAGCCGATGCTGGCGAGGATGAAGAGGGCGATGCCGACCAGGATCACCCGACGACGCCCGAATACATCCGACAACGCGCCATGCCAAAGACTCATGGCGGCATAGGCGAAGAGATAGGCGCTGATCGTCTGCTGCATCGCCAGCGTACCGGCACCGAACTGATCGCCGATCTGCGGGAAAGCCGGAAAGATCGTGTCGATGCTGAAAGCACCGAACATCGACAAAAATCCCAGCAAGGGTGCCAAGCGGCGCATGGGGATCGCGGGCGCGCTCATCGTTTGTCCTCGTCAGCGCGGCGGTAGCGATGGCGAGGCAAGCGTTCGATCCGCGCGACCGCCTCATGCGACATCACTTCTGTGCGTCCGTTGGCCGGCCAGTACAAGAGCAGATGGGTGCTTGTGGTGCCGATCAATCGCGCCTCTCCCTGCAATGGCAGACGCTCTCCGGACAAGGTGACGCGCAGCGGTGTTCCACCGCCCTGCTTGATCTCATCGGCCCGGTCATCGGCATGGCTGATCATCACCGAGCCACTGCCGAGCACGAGCCCGAGCAGCACGACGGCCTCGGGCGAAAGGTCATACCAGCGGCGGCGGCGAAACGGGCTGGCATGCCTCGGGAACACCAGGCGGCCCCAGAATTTCTCATCGCGCAGAGCCGCCACGGTCTCGGGATGCCGGATTTCGTACCACGCCGTCAGATAGGCGAGCAGCGCCACGGCCAGCATCACCAACAAGGCCAGGAAGTTGAACGGGTCGCGCAGGCCCGCGATGAGGAAGTCACTGACCTGGTAATACTCAAGGATGGGCAGGCCGAATTCGCGGTAGTACCAGTAACTGGACCACAAGCCCACCGCGCCCACGAGGAAATAGGCCAGCGTGATCGCAAGGCCCGGCTCTCGCTTGATCAAGGGGATAAGCCGAGGCAGCCAACGCATCCGGTTGGCGTAATCGTCGGACGTCATTGGCTGAGCAGGCTGGGCATCTGGGGCCGGGGCTGGGGGGACAGCGGTCTCGGTCATGCAGCAGGCCTGTTCAGGTGAGTCCACATCATAGGCGCAGACCCGCATCGCATATAATGACCACTGCAGTGGGAGAAGCCGGGCAACCGGCTGCCGAAGGCGCAACCGCCCGGAATCGCTCAGGCCCCGTGTACCACCGCAGGCAACAACACTCTGGAGAGACCGGCGCGCGATGCGCAGACCGGCGCCGAAGGGGCAAGACGGCTTCCTCCCCCGCCGTTGAAACTCTCAGGCAAAAGGACAGAGGGGCATCCCACCCATTTGCGGCCACGCGCCGCACAGCCGGATGCCTTCGATGTCGAACGTTCAAACGCTTGCCGCCCTGGAACACCACGACGCTTTCGTCGCCCGCCACATCGGCCCGAATGATGCCGAGATCGCCACGATGCTCGAGGTGATCGGCCACGATTCGCTCGACGCGATGACCGAAGCCATCGTCCCCGGCAAGATTCGCCTCTCGCAGCCGCTCAACCTGCCCGCCTCGATGACCGAAGTCGATGCGCTGGCCAAGATTCGCGGCATCGCCGACAAGAACCAAGTCTTCAAGAGCTTCATCGGCCAAGGCTATTACGGCAACTACACGCCCAACGTCATCTTGCGCAACATCCTGGAAAACCCGGCCTGGTACACCGCCTACACGCCGTATCAGGCAGAAATTTCGCAGGGCCGCATGGAAGCCTTGATCAACTTCCAGACCATGTGCGCCGACCTCACCGGCATGGAAATCGCCAGCGCCTCGCTGCTGGACGAAGGCACCGCCGCTGCCGAAGCGATGACGCTGGCCAAGCGTTCGGCGAAGAACAAGTCGAACAACTTCCTGGTCTCCGGCGACACGCACCCGCAGACGCTGCAGGTGTTGGAAACCCGTGCCGAGCCGCTGGGCATCACCATCGAGTTGGTGAAGTCGGCAGACGAGTTCAACGCGGCGCTCGCGAAGGGCGATTTCTTCGGCGTACTGGCGTCCTACCCGGCTTCCAGCGGCTGGTTGGCCGATTGGGAGCAGGATGCCGAAGCCATCCACGCGAATGGCGCGTTGTTTGTCGTCGCGACCGACCTCTTGGCGCTAACCCTGCTCAAGCCGCCGGGCGAGATGGGTGCGGATATCGTGGTCGGCAACACGCAGCGGTTTGGCGTGCCGTTCGGCTTCGGCGGCCCGCATGCGGCCTTCATGGCTTGCCGTGACGCGTACAAGCGCAACATGCCCGGTCGCTTGATCGGTGTGTCGATCGATGGCGAAGGCAACAAGGCCTACCGCCTCACCTTGCAGACGCGCGAGCAGCACATCCGCCGCGAGAAGGCGACCTCCAACATCTGTACCGCACAGGTGCTGTTGGCGGTAATGGCCTCGATGTACGCCGTCTACCACGGCCCAGAAGGCCTGACCCGCATCGCGTCGCGCGTGCATCGCCTGGCATCGATCCTGCGCGCCGGCCTGACCGATCTGGGTTACACCGAAGATCACCATCCGAGCGCCTTCGACACCATCTGCCTGAAGACCGGCGACAAGACCGATGCCCTGATGGCACGCGCCTTGTCGATGGGCGTCAACCTGCGCAAGGCATGGAACGAGTACATCTGCATCTCGGTCGATGAAACCACCACCCGTAGCGACATCGAACTGTTGTGGAAGATCTTCGGTGGCGACGATGCCAAGCTGCCGAACATCGACCAGCTCGATGCCGATGCACCTTCGCTGATCCCGGCTGAGCTGAAGCGCAAGAGCGACTTCCTGACCCACCCGGTGTTCAACACGCATCACAGCGAGCACGAAATGCTGCGCTATATGCGCTCGCTCGCCGACAAGGACCTGGCGATGGATCGCACCATGATCCCGCTGGGCAGCTGCACCATGAAGCTCAACGCCACCGCGGAAATGATCCCGGTGACGTGGCCAGCCTTCGCCCACATCCACCCGTTCGCACCCGCCGCGCAGACGCAGGGCTACAAGAAGCTGATCAGTGGGCTGGAAGCGATGCTGGTGGAAGTTACCGGCTACGACAACGTCAGCCTGCAGCCGAACTCCGGCGCGCAGGGTGAGTACGCGGGTTTGCTGGCGATCCGCGCGTATCACGCCTCGCGCGGCGACGAGAAGCGCGATGTCTGCTTGATTCCCGAATCCGCGCACGGCACCAACCCGGCCTCCGCGCAACTGTGCGGCATGCGCGTGGTGGTGGTCGCCTGCGACAAAAACGGCAACGTGGATGTCGCAGATCTGCGCGCCAAGGCGGAGAAGCACAAGGACGATCTTGCCGCGATCATGATCACCTACCCATCCACCCATGGCGTGTTCGAGGAATCGGTGGTCGAGATCTGCGAAATCGTCCACGCGAACGGCGGCCAGGTCTACACCGACGGTGCCAACATGAACGCGTTGGTTGGCGTGGCAAAGCCCGGCAAGTGGGGCTCGGACGTCTCGCACCTCAACCTGCACAAGACCTTCTGCATCCCGCATGGCGGCGGCGGCCCGGGCGTTGGCCCGTGCGCGGTGAAATCGCACCTCGCACCGTTCCTGCCGAAGGCGGCGCAGGACGATGGCTTCGACACCGAAGGCGTCGGCAAGGGCGGCATGGTCAGCGCGGCGACCTACGGCTCGGCCAGCATCCTGCCGATCAGCTGGATGTACATCGCGATGATGGGCGCGGACGGCCTGCGCCGCGCGACGCAGGTGGCGCTGCTCAATGCCAACTACATCGCCAAGCGCCTCGCCCCGCACTACCCCACCCTCTACACCGGTCGCAACGACATGGTGGCGCACGAGTGCATCCTGGACCTGCGCCCGATCAAGGACGCGACCGGCATCAGCGCCGAAGACGTGGCCAAGCGTTTGATCGATTTCGGCTTCCACGCCCCGACCTTGTCATTCCCGGTCGCCGGCACCTTGATGGTGGAGCCGACCGAGTCCGAATCTCTGCACGAGCTCGACCGCTTCATCGACGCGATGATCCAGATCCGCGACGAGATCCGGATGATCGAGAAGGGCGAACTGGACCGCGAGGACAATCCGCTCAAGCACGCGCCGCATACGGCCACGCAGGCGATGGCCGCCGACTGGACGCACGCCTACAGCCGCGAGCTGGCGGTGTTCCCGCTGGCCACGCTCAAGCAGCAGAAGTACTGGTCGCCGGTTGCACGTGTCGACAACGTCTATGGCGACAAGAATGTGTTCTGCGCGTGCATTCCGATGAGCGAGTTTGCGAAGGAAGGCGAACCCGAGGCCTTCAGCGAGCCGATGGCTGTCTGAATGGGGCAATTATTCGGCCCTATTCCCCTAGGGCCGAATAAAGGAATAGATTAGGCGGCAGGATGCACCTGCCGGGAACTGCATCAGGGGGCGGTCAACGGCAGGCGATCAGGCGAAAAGGCCTGCGGTCCTTCCGTTCATTCGCTTTCCCAAGGGGAGTTACTTGATGCAAACCCGTCCGACACCCAAGCTCCGCCATCTTTGCGTCGCGCTGTTGGCCGCCATGGCCATGCCTGCCGTGGCACAAGATGCCGCGACCACCAGCAACCCGACACAAAAAACACTGGATCAGGTGACGGTGACCGGTTCGCGCATCAAACGTGCCGAGGCCGAGGAATCGTTGCCGATCACCTCTTTCAGCAAAGAGGAGATCGACCAGCAGGGCATCACCTCTGCTGAGCAATTGCTGAGCTACCTCAACATCGCGGGCAACGGCTCCGACAATCTGTCGAGCAATGCGGGCATCGTCCACGAAGACCAGCGCGGCAACAACGGTGTATCCGGTGCGAACCTGCGCGGCCAAGGCGCCGACGCCACGCTCGTGCTGTTGAATGGTCGCCGCGTCGCCACCCATGGCCTGAAAGGCCGCGCGGTGGACTTGAATGCAATTCCGTTCGCGGCCATCGATCGCGTCGAAATCCTGCGTGATGGCGCATCAGCCATCTATGGCACGGATGCGATCGGCGGCGTGATCAACTTCATCACCAAACGCGATTACCAAGGCGCGCAGGTCTCGGCTTTCGCCGATGTCACCGAAGCTGGCGGCGGCAACATCTATCGCACCAGCCTGCTGTTCGGCCATGGCGACCTCGACAAAGACCGCTGGAATGCCTTCGGTACGATCAGCGCTAAGCGCAACAACATCCTGCGGGGTGACCAGCGCGACTTCTCCAACACCTTCCAGCCTGCTCGCGGCCTGTCTCCCGACACGCGCGGCACCCCGTTCGGTACGGTCTTCAGCCTGGGCAGCACGGGCGTGGGCTCCACCAGCATGCTACGCAATGGTGTACTGGATCCGGCCGGCGGCACGACACGCTATACCGCCGTCAACATCTACAACATCCCGGGCGGAGCGGGCTGCGAAAATGCCGGCCCGAACATGGGCGCATATGACTACCGCCTCTGGAACTCGCCAGCCTCGCGCTTTGCCTGCGCATGGGATTATCCGGCTGCTGCGGTGATCATCCAGCCACAAGACAGTCTCGACTTCATCGGTCGTGCGACCTTCAAGATCAGCGAAAACCATGAGGCCTATGTCGAGTTGACCGGCTCGCGCGTCGAAGTCGCCAAGACTTTCGAGCCGAACCAGATCTCGTCCAGCACTAGCGCTGCTGCCACGTCGCTAGGCCCAACGACGTGGTATCCGCTCAATGCCACCACCCGTGCAACGTATGACAAGGTTTACAACGCCTTGTCAGGGTATTTTGGTGCAGGGCAATTGAACTACGGCGCACCCATTGCCTACCGTTGGCGTTGCATGGCCTGTGGCCCGCGTGAAATCAAGACCACCACGGATTCCTATCGTTTCGTCGCCGGTTTGGGCGGACTGATCTTCAACGATTGGTCGTATGACATGGGCCTGTCGCGCGCATCGAGCGAATCCGAATCCGTGCTTGGCACCGGCTTCCATTACACCGATGCCTTAAAGCAGGCGCTCGGTAGCGGCTTGATCAATCCATTCCTTGAGCCGGGTCAAAGTCAGAGCCCGGAGGCGATGGCTGCACTGCAAGCCGCTTCGGCACAAGGCGTCACTTTGTATGGTGGCGAGTCGATCGTGACCTCCTTCGATGCATCGATCACGGGTGACCTGGGCTGGAACCTGCCAGGCGGTGCTGTCGCGATGGCCACTGGTATCGACATCCGGCGCGAGGAATTCCAGTTCAACGGCGACAACCGTGCAGACAAACGCACCGTGTTCAATGCACCGTTCGATGATGCGAATGCTCTCGACAATGTCAGCCGCGATATCCGCGCGGTCTATGCCGAGTTCTATCTGCCCCTGCATCGCACCTTCGACATCACGCTGGCGGGGCGTTACGACGATTACAGCGGCTTCGGCAGCACCACCAATCCAAAGGTGTCGTTCAAGTGGCGTCCGATCGACTCGTTGCTGTTCCGTGGCGCGTACAGCACGGGCTTCAAGGTGCCTTCGTTCAACCAGCTCTACAACGGCGTGTCCGAAGTCCAGTACACGGGCCTGGATCTTGCCGATCCTGAAACCTGCCCGAGCGGCCGCGCCAATCAGACCGTGCCGGGTTGCGAGACAATTCGCCCGGTCGAACTATTCGGTGGCAAGGAAACGCTGGAGCCGGAAGAGTCCACTCAGAAGAGCTTCGGCTTGGTGTTCTCACCCAACGAGTGGTTCAACATCGCGCTGGACTGGTGGCAGATCGAGCGCACCAACACCATTCGTTCGGCCCCGCGTGACGTGCTGATCCAGTACTACGATCTGTTCCGTGATAATTGGATCCGTGATGCCAGCGGCGAAATCATCCAGATTGATCGTCGTTTCATCAACTCTGGCGGCAGCTTGATGAGCGGCGTGGAAGTCGACATCAACTTCAACGGCGAGTTGGCGGGCGGCAAGTGGAACTTGGGCCTCAACGGCAGCTGGATCGAAAACTTCCAGACCAAGGCGCTCGAATCACTGCCCTACGGCAACAACCTGGTCGGCAGCTACGTTCGTTACTACAATTTGCCGATCCGCTGGAAGCACACGCTCAATTTTGGTTGGAACCGTGGCAATTGGACGCACAACCTGAGCCAGCTGTACCGCGATGGTTACTACGACGAGTATCCGGTGAGCGTAGCCAACGGCACGTATGTGCCAGCCGATTGGCAGCAAAAAGTCGACAGCTATACGACGTATAACTACAGCGTGAGTTGGACCGGCATCCCGAAATTGAAGCTGGGCTTCGGCATCAAGAACCTGTTCGATGAAGACCCGCCGTTCACCGCACACCAGAACGACTTCGCGTCTGGTGCCGCGTGGGAGCCACGCATCGCGGATCCACGTGGCCGCGCCTACACCTTACTGTTGGAGTACAACTTCTACTGAGTCACGGCCTGGCTGCTTGACGAAAAGCCCCGCTTCGGCGGGGTTTTTCATGGCGCTCGACGCCACACCAGCATCCGGTTATTGGCCGGCATGGCCAGGTCGTCGATCAATTCAAAGCCTTGTGCATACGCCAAGGCACCAACGGCTTCTGCATCACGGATACCTGATCGTGGGTCGCGCGCCTTGAGCCATGCGTCGAAATGGCGATTGCTTTCGCTGGTAAATTCGCCATCCCGATTGAACGGGCCATAGACGATGAGTGCGCTCGGGCCGCTGCGCAACATCGTTGGCAAGGCGGCAAACAAGGCTTCGACCTCAGGCCATCCCATGATGTGGAGCGTGTTGGCAGTAAACGCGGCATCGAAGCCTGTTCCGGATTCGCTTTCTTCCAGCAATTTCCGGAAAGTGGATACATTCGTGCTCACCAAACCAGAAACGGCATCATCCACTTGCACCCACAACGGCAAGGGCTTGCGAAGGTTGGACAATCCAGCCTCATCCACCCACTGCATGATCCCATCGAGATGCTGCAGTTGATCAGTGGGCTGCCACACCAGGTGCGGCAAGCCTGCAGAGAAATGCACCGCGTGCTGACCCGTGCCGCTACCAATCTCAAGCACACGAGTCGAAACTCGCAAATGCTTTTGCAACACATCAAGAATCGGTGCCTTGTTGCGCTCATTGGCTTCGGAAAACGGTTTCATGGCGAAATCGCTGTGCGAATGCGCCGCGACAACCCACTGCTACGCCGTGCTGGATGATCGATGGCATGGCGCACGGCCGCGTCACTTCCCCATAAATGTAGCGCCCTGCGTGCACGCGAAATCGCAGTGTAAAACCATTGCCGCGACAGCAAGGGATGTTCTGCCTGGGGTGGCAACAGCACGGCGACTTCGTCGTATTCTGAGCCCTGGGCTTTGTGCACGGTCATCGCGAAGGCAGGCTCGTGCGGCGGCAGCGATCCGACATCGAATGAGCGGGGCTTCACATCGCCACCTTGGAACCAGGCACGCAAGCGACCCTCTGTGTCTAACAGGCATAGGCCGATGTCGCCGTTGAACAAGCCACTGGCAGCATCATTGCGGGTAATGAGGATGCGGCGGCCGGGATACCAACGCGCCCCCGGGCTCGTCCCACTCTCGCTTTGCAACGCGGGCGACAGACGGGTTTCGATGGCAGCATTGAGCCCTGCTGCACCGAAAGGCCCCTCGCGCAGCGCGCAAAGCAATTGTCGCTGCCCCGCCGCCGCCAGCAACTGGGGGATGTGATCGGACTCCGCTTCATTCACCGGCTTATCGATGCGGTGCGCACGGTAATCGAGGAGGATCGCATCGCTCCATGCATCCAGTTGTGCGGTGAGTTCAGACACCGTGCCTACGGGTCGATGCAGGGCCTGCGCACTCGCCGAGTTCAAGCCTGCATTAAATGCAGTGGCATCGCCAATGCGCACGGCCTCGTTCAAGGGACGCAATGCCGCATCGGCGCGGTAGGCATGTCGCAGGCGCTGCAGATGCTGGCCTGCTTCACCATCCAATGCAACGACGATGTCTTGCAGCACGGAGCCCGTACCAACCGAGTCCAGCTGATCCGCATCCCCTACCAATACCAGGCGCGTCTGCGGCCGCAGCGCAGAGAGCAAGGCCCGCAGCAAGGCAAGATCAAGCATCGAGGCTTCATCGACCACGACGATATCTGCATCCAGCGGGTTCTCGCTGTCACGCGAAAACCCCCCACGCGTGCCACGACTACCCAACAACCGATGCAGGGTGCCGGTCGCTCCAGATTGCACGTGGAGCAACGCGTCCTGCCAATCGGTGGGGAAATCTTCTGGCGTGGCGTTACGCAGAGACTCACCCAGTCGCTGAGCTGCCTTGCCGGTAGGCGCTGCCAACAAGATGCGCGGCCATTCGTCGTGATGTGAGCGGTGGTTGCGAGAGGCCGCCATCAACAAGCGTAGGACGGTTGTGGTCTTGCCGGTACCTGGCCCACCAGTCAACACGAAGAGGCGACGGTCCAGGGCTTTGCGAACCGCCTCAACCTGGCCTGCTTGCGCATTGCCGCCCGCCTCATCGAACAGACCATGCAAATCGAGTGTCTCGTCTTCGACATCGAAAGACCGAAGGCGTTGATGCAGCATCGTGGCGACTGCGACTTCGTTGAGGAAATTGCGGCGTAAGTAGAACAGGTCGCCATCGACAACAAACGGCTGACTATTCGAAGCTGCATTCCCTACCCACTCGGAATCGGTGAGCACACCGCGCAACACATCTTCATCGATACGCAGTGCGCTATCCCCGCGCCCATCGGCGAGACTGGCTTGCGCTGCCAACCTGGCCAAACCCGGGCTGCCGCCGTGCGCAATGACCCAACGCGCGACTGCACGATCTACCGTGCGGAGATCGTCTTGGGCACCCCAGGTCTCATTCGGTTTGAAGTCGAAGCGTTGTCCAGCCTGGATCATGCAACGACCTCCACCTTCACCCCTGGCAAGGCTTTGTCCACGTCATCCAGCAAACCATCTGCAAAACGATGTCGCCAGATGCCTGTGCTGGGTGCTAGACCCGCTGCGCGCACGAACAGATACCAGGCATCGCCCAAGTGCCGCGCACGGTCGTAAGCAGGCAAACGCAAGCGCAAATGACGTTCAAGCGCGATGGTGTAGAGCAGCGCCTGAAACGGGTAATTTGCGTGCTGCATTGCACGCTGCAGGGAGGTGCCCTGGTAATCCTGGATGCGCGTCCCGAGGAAATTTCCCTTGTAATCCAGCACATGGATGCGGCCGTCATGTCGGAAAAGCAGATCGATCTTGCCGGTCATGAGGCCAACCAGATGACGTGCGCCCCGTGGCACCAACGTCGGCTCGCCATGCGCATCGCATGCTTGCCGCAAGGCCTGCAATGACGTCTCATCCAGGGAAAAATGGAAACCCATCTCCGCGCGCAAATCGTTCGCCGGCAATGAACCCAACGTAGGCATGTCATCAGCCAACGGCGTGGCGAGCGTGGCATCAATGCGCTCGGCCACGCGCTTGGCCAATGATTGCCCGGCGATGTCGCTATTCCACAGCCCTTGTTCTCGCAACGACTTGCGCAACAACGCGGGCTGCTCCCGCACGGGCAGGCCGATGTCACGATGTTCGTAGATTGCGTGAATCGCATTGCCGATGCCGGTGCCGCGCACATCCTGCAAGGCCAGCAACGCAGGATGCTCACCCACCTCATGAAGCTGATCGGATGCAACATCGACCCACTCCTCCGCCATCTCGTCGGACGCTGCAGGAGCCTGACTGCCATCACTTGCATGCAAGCCGCGCGTCAGCGTGCTGAAGCTGTGGCGCGATGGCAATGGTGCTGAACGTGCAGGCGGCATATCGCGAGCCTTTCCACGCACGTCATTTTCAACGGCGGCCGCGTAGTGCACGCTCCCCTCGCTGCGCCAACCTTGTTGCCAACCGATACGTGGCGTCGCATCAATCAGTCCTAGGCTCATCACATCGTGCGGCATGCGTGCCAAGAGGATGTCGAGCGCAGTGCCGCGGGTATCGCCGTAGGCCTTGCTACGGGATGGCGGAAGCGCATACACATGGCAGGCGTGGATAGCACGAGTCAGCGCGACATAGAAAACGCGGAAACGTTCATCCTGCATTTCTCGGGCAGCCTGCTGCTTGGCCGCATCGTCGGTGCGCAGTTGGCGCATGCCCGTGATCGGATCGTTCAATACGACGAATTCGTTCTCACGCCGCTCGCCATGTGCCCACATCAAGGGCAGAAACACGACCGGGAACTCCAGACCCTTGCTTGCGTGGAGTGTCATCAATTGAACGCGTGCGGCTTCGGACTCGATGCGCAGCTGGCGCGATTCGCTGGCACTTTCTTCACCATCGGTTTCGCCGGCACGCTGCGCGGCCAACCATCCAAGCAGGGCCTGCGGACCCAGGCCTTCGTCCGCCTGCGACTGCAGCTCTTCGCCGAGGTGACGGACGTCGGTGAGCACGCGTTCGCCCTCTGTCCTTGACAACCAGTGCGGGCCGAGCTGCTCGACCACCGCATCTACTACGGCTTGCACGCCGCGCGACTGCCAAGCCGACTGCCAACGATGGAATTGGCCGCTGATCGCCTGCATGGCCGAAGGATCGGCATCCATCGCACGGATTTGTGCAAGAGGCATACCCCATAGCGGCGACGCCAATGCCGCCCTGATGAATGATGCGCGGCCTGGGTTTGCCACGCCATGCAGGATCAATTGCAGATCACGTGCGGTCTCGCCCATGAAGACACTGGACTTGGATCGTGATACGCAGGGCACGCCGCGCAACTCAAGCAAACGACGCATGCGCTGGATCTGTCCATGCGTGGGTAACAGGACCGCGATGTCTGCGGGTGTGAGTGGTTTGTTGCCGATCAGGACATCACCAGATCCAAGCATCTGCGCAATGTCATTCGCACAAGCAACCAATGCCGCTTCGATGCGGGGCTCTTGCAATTCCGGTGCATCCTCCTGGTAATGGATGACCAGAGGTTGCGATGACACTTCGCCCTTTATCCGCAGCGGCTCGGCGTCGCGTCGGCCACTGGCCGCTACCGCGTGATATTCGATGCCGGACGATGCGCCACCGCCTGCATCCAGTGACGGACCGCTGGCGGCGAAAAACTGGTTGACCGCATCGACCAAGCCACGCGAAGAACGCTGATTGGTATCGAGTCGAAGATGTCCATTTGCGTCGGCGCTATGGGCCGCACGCTGATAACTGTGGATATCGCCGCCACGGAAGCGATAAATCGCCTGCTTGGGGTCGCCGATCATCACCAAACGGCCACGCGGCTGTCCTTCGACATCACGATAGATGGCATCCAGAATGCCGTACTGCACGCCATCTGTATCCTGGAACTCATCCACCAGTGCGACAGGCCAAGCCGCGCACAGTGCATCGGCGAGTGGACGCGTGGCGTCACCTTGTTCTGCCAGCAATGCCGATTGCACGCTCGAGAGCAAGTCATCAAAGCTGCGCTGGTCATGGCGTTCAGCCTGCCGCGATTTTTGCAACAGCCCCCATGCGCGAATGCGATGCCAAAGTTGTTGCAAATCACTTGACTGCAACGACGCGACAAATTCAGCGACCAATGGCGATACAGCTGCAGCTCGTGCAAGCCCCTCATCATTTGCCGCACCTTTCAGCACGCCTTTCAGGCCTTCTTGCAGAGGCAGCGCTTTCAGCAGCTTCTCATCGATAGGCGCGCCGCCACGCGTCTCGATGAAGTTCGCTGCAGCGATCCAGGCTTGTGGCTGCAGGCTATTGGCTTTGAATAGCCCCGCTCGCGTACCTGCGCGCAAGGCCTCGACCACCTCCACGCCGGGCCAATCAGGCGCATTGATCAAGGGCACGTCGGTGCCAGGTGCAAGCAGGCGTCCCATCTGGCGTGCGTCCGGCGACCTGGTCAAATGCACACGCAATGCCTGAGGTAGCCAGACATCCAGTTCATCGGCATCACTTTGGGTCAAAGTGCGGCGCAGATCAGCGGCGATTTCGGCCATCCAGGCCGCGCCATCGACCAACTCGCCTTGCACGAATCGCCCACCTGCGGCGAAAGGGTGCTCGGCCAGGATGCGTGCACACAGTCCGTGCAACGTGGAGATCGGTGCGCGATCCAGTTCAGCCAATGCAAGCCGCAATCGCTGCAAGTCACGCTCGCGTTGCTCGGCATCATTACGCCAGCGCTGATGCAGCCAAAGAATGTCCGTGGATGCCGTGGCGTCGTACGGCAAGGTTGCATCAAAACTCAAGGCTTCGTCTTCTGCCCAACGCAAACGGTCACGCAGACGTTCGCGCAATTCGCTGGCTGCTGCATCGGTAAATGTAGTAACGACGATTTGCCGCGGCCCCAAGGCTTGCTCGAGCAGCAGGCGCAGATAGAGCACCGCGATGGTCCAGGTCTTGCCGGTCCCGGCGCTCGCCTCGATCAGGGTTCGACCTCCCTGATCCAGATTGAGGCCTCGCCAGTCGTTGGGGGGCGTGGTGGCGTTCATTGCCCTGCCCCGAAGCCGACGTGCAATGTCGCGGCAAGGTCTCGTGCAAATTCTTGCAGTTCACCAAGCGCGGGTGAGCCGATGGCGAACGCATCATCGCCCGCCAACATCGCCGCATAGCCAGGCGCGAAGTCTCGCTCGCCCGTTTTGTAATCACTCGATGCCCATGTCTTGCGCACTACTGAGGCGACATCCAAATCACTTTCTTGCACGGCCTGCCATGCAGCCCAGCTGGTGCGCGGAAAATAGCGCAGCGGATGTCGATCTGCCGACCGCCACCATGTGACCAGCCTCGCCAAACGCTGCTCCAGTTCAGTGCGTGACAAATCGCCATCACGGAATGCGGCATCTGCCAACTCCAGTCCCGCGGCCCAGGCATCAGGCGTCTGCGTGCTGAAGGTACACCGCAAAGGCAAATCGACGGGCAATGTCAAACGCGCGGCCAACCAATCGATGAAAGCCGGCACGCGCTTGCCGAAATCGAGTTCAACATCCTGCCACTTGTCCTTTTTAGCGTCGTATCGCGGCAATGCGATATTGAGCAATTGCAGCCCACCCCTTGGGGACGGGAAGAGATTGTCGATGCGGCCCAATAATCGTTCGGCGCCTGTCCCGGGCGGCAAAGATAATTCGATCTCAAGTGATTCTCGCTCGGCCGATGCAGCATCGACAGCCCCTTGTTCGCGCAAGGCGTTGGCGACAACACGGGTGAGCTCGCGTTCATGCTGCCATGCATCTCGGCCCGGCTGGCCCGCCGGCAGACGGCCATCCAGACGCAACCAATCGGGAGCTTGCTCGGGCCACCAGTCAGCATCCCCCAACGCGCCTTCAAACAGCAGTCGTCGTGCGACGCTGTCGAAGCGTGAGAGGCGCGCATCGAGCGGCTCTTCGGCTGAAAGCTGCGTGTCTTCCAGTGCATCAAGACTGATATCCATTCGACGTCGCAGCAAATCTTTCGCCGGGTCGCGCCAATACGATTTAAAGACATCGAGCAACACGGTATCCGTGGTGTGCGATTCGAGCTGGGATTCAACCCTTGTCGCTTCGACGATACGGGGTGCATGCGCCGTTGCACGCATCCCAGCATGGCGCGCAGCATAGGAGAACAAGCGCGGATCACTGTCCTTGCCATCATCAAAATAGCGCGCATCGAAAGGCTGCAGTGGATGCTTGACCCGCCACGGCACGGCCTTTTTCATGTCTTCGCTGGCTGCCGCATCTGCACGTGACAGCACTGCCGCAAGCTCTGCCAAGGGCGAGGCGGGATTGCGCGCCTGGCCGTCACGCACACCTTCACCGATGTAGCTCAGGTGCAAGCGATCACGCGCGGACATTACGGTTTCCAGGAAGAGATAACGGTCATCGAAACGCTGGTCACGGTCACCCAATCGGCGCAGCTTGGCCATCAGGTCAAGGCCGCCGTGATCGGCATTACGCGGAAACACGCCATCGTCCAGACCGAGCACGGCGATGAAACGGAACGGGATCGCACGTTGCGGGACCATCCCACTGAAAGTTGCACCGCCAAGCAGAAACGGCTGACGTTCCGGTACGGCGGCCAAAGCATCACGCAGGCGTTCGACAACGACAACGAAGTGCAGCTCTGGGTCCACGCCCGCCCCCGCAGTTTCATCCGCCAGACTGGCGATCAAACGCTGCAACGCATCCCAGGCTTCGCGCGCGTCATGGTCACTGCGGTCGATGCGCAGGACCCTTTCGGAAATTTCACGGAAGAATTGCGCCCATTGGCTCGCAGGCATGACGACATCGGCATGCGAAGTCAGGCGCTGCACTTGTTGCAACAAGGCATCAAGTGCACCCACGGCATCGGCGTGATCGCCCAGGATGTTGGACAGCGGCAGCAACTCGGTGTCATCGGGCAGGCGCAGCGCGACATCCGCCTCAGCAGCGGTATCGCTCATCAGATAGCCGGCCAGCATGCGGTCGAGCGCCCAGGCAAAGCCGTTCTCGGCGATGGCGGGCACACCAAAACCGGCTCGATGCGTGGGGTCCAGCGACCATGCAACGCGTGACTCTTCCAGCAGCGTGTTCAAGGCTTCAAGGCCACCGGCATCCAGACCGAATCGTCTCGCCACCTCCGGCATCGACATGAGATCGAGGATGTCGTCAACGCCAACGCGTGAAGCCGGCAACGCCAGCCAACGCTCGAAGGCAGCGAACAAGGGATGCGCACGGCTCATCGGCACATCGGCCAAGTGGTAAGGCAGTGGCTCGCGCGCATCGCCGGGCGTACCGAACAAGGCGGGAATCAAGGGCAGATAGCGGCGAATGTCAGGCGCCATCACCAGCATCTCGCCGGGAGTAATGCCGCGCTCGTTCGCGTCAAGCATCGCGTCACGCAGGATTTCCAACTCGCGCTGCGGCGTGTGGGCGATGTGCACGCGCAGAGAGGCATCGCGCATTTCGGCGGCGACATCAGCAGATGGGGTGATCAGCCCCTCATCCACTTGGCGAATGCTTTGCTGGATGCGCTGCAAGCGGTTGGTCGGCGATGCGTCATCAGTATCGCGCCAATGACGGATGTCCTCGCGCACGTCGCCATCGGCCAATGCTGCAAAGAAATGCTGGCCCAGCCGCCCCCAACGTGCGAGCAATTCATGCCCTTGCGAGCGCCACCAATCACCACCATCAGCCTCATCGATTAGCACTTCTTCCTGTGTGCGCCAGCTGGCAGCATCGCCCTCACCCAACACGCCCCAATAATCACGGCACGGGTCCGGCAAATACAGCGCAACGAGGGCCTGTTTGGCATACGCGCGCAACATCGCCAACTCGGCAGGCGCGAGGTGACTGGCACCAAACACATGCAAGGCAGGCAAAGACGCAGCACCCTGACTCGATGCATTCAACGTGCCGATCAAGTCAGCGACCACTTGCGAGCGATAAGTACCGATGTCAGCTACGGCCTGCCGCCACAGGGGCGCAAGCAACTGCGCTTCGGTCGCGATCAACTGCGGGTCTCGGGTGTTGCGCGTGGCGAAATGAGTGATGCCGCTGGCCCAGGCATCCAGCCAGTCCGCGCGATAGACGAGGTATTGCGAATACAGCCGCGCGAGACGATCCGCCAATTGGAAGCGGCGACGCGAACGCTCGGCCGCGGAGAGCGAAGGGTCAAGGAAGCGGCGGATACGCGGATCATCAAGGCCCGGCACCGATGCGACATCCCCCAACCACTCATGCAGGTTCCAGCGCAGGTGTGCGCGCTGCCAGCGCGGCAGTGACACTGCCTGTGCGCCAAGACGCGATTGAGCCAGGCGATCGATCCAGGTGCTGGGCAGGACTACGTCGAGATTGGCGACGATACCGGCCTCGCCCATGCGCCGGGCCAAGGCACCCGTCAGCCATTGCTTCATGCCCGGGTGGGCGGCGATGACGGTTTGCGGTGTGAGCGGGTCTTCAGGCCATGTCGCGGCCAGAAGATCGCGGAAGGGATCGAGCAGCGCCTCCAGCCGCGAGGCGCGATAGATCACCAGCCCGGTCGTCTCGCGCTCGGCTTTGATCTGCGGCAGCGCGTGGTGGGACTGGGCGACATCGATCATGCGTACATGATGCCGCAGCGCGGTCTCGCCCAGTGCGACGCGCAGGGAATCAACGCCCCTCGCGCAACGTCTTTAAAAGTTTTTGCCCGGCACGGCCATCCGGGGTCATGCCCAGACGTGCTTGCTCCTTGCGGATCGCATCACGGCTGGCACTGCCCAGGACACCGTCAATCGCACCGATATCGTGCCCCCGCGCGCTCAGATGACGCTGCAATTCGACGCGCTCATCGCGCCCAAGGCCCGGGTCATCGGTCGGCCACGGGGTGCGCAGGCCAGCCTGCCCACGCAATGCATTGGACAAGAGCGAAATCGCCAAGGCATAGCTTTCCGCGGCGTTGTAGCTGTAGATCGCATCGTAATTCTTGAACACGAGGAAGGCTGGGCCATTGATGCCGGTCGGAATGAGCACCGCAGCGCGCGCATTGGCCGGCAAGTCGATGTTGCCGCCATCCACGCGCACGACGCCCATCGCCTGCCAATCGGATAAGGCGTGGCGATTGGTGCGCCCGGCGAGCCCGGTGTTGAAGCCCGAAGGCAGCGTCACCTCGTAACCCCATGGCTCACCACTGCGCCATCCGGACTTGACCAGGTAATTCGCCGTCGAGCCGAGCGCATCGGGGATGCTGCCAACCAGATCACGACGGCCATCACCATCGAAATCCACCGCAATGCGGTTGTAGGTGGACGGCATGAATTGCGTGTGGCCGAAGGCGCCGGCCCATGAGCCCTTCAGATCTTCTGCGCGCACATCACCGCGCTGGGCGATCTTGAGCACCTCGAACAACTCGCTTCGGAAGAACGCCTGGCGTCGCCCGAAACAGGCCAGCGTACCCAATGACTGCAACAACGGGCGCTGACCGAAGTTTTGCCCGTAATCACTTTCCACCCCCCACACGGCGACAACGGTCGCGGCATCGACACCCGTACGCGCCTGCACTTGCGAGAGCAATGCGGCGTGCGTTTGCATGCGCTCTTTGCCTTGTGCGATGCGACGGCTGTCAACCAACGCAGCCAGGTAATCCCACAACGCGGTCGTGAACTCCGGCTGGCGATCCAGCAGCGGCAGCACGCCCATGTCAGGCGAGACGGTCAATGCGTATTGATCGAATGCGGCATCGGTCACGCCCGCAGCTTTCGCCGGGCCACGCAGGCCGACCATGCAGGCGCGGAATTGCGATAGCTCGGCGGCAGTTGGCTCGACCACTTTCGGGGCTTTGGGCGCGGCGGGTTCCGGCGCAGGTGTTGGCGCAGTGGGTTCCGGCTTAGCTGGCGGCGGCGTCTTTACCGGTGCAGGCGCACAGGCGGCCAACAAGGAAACTGTGAGTGCAACGATGGCGAATCGGGCGTTTCGGATCACGGACAAGCTCGCATTCGGGGAGTGTGCATGATGCCAGCCGCGGATGAATGCTTTGTCAGGCGGTGATTCAACATCGCCCATTCCCTTGCCCGCAAACAACAAAGCCGCGCGAAGGCGGCTTTGTCTCTTACTGGATGATGCGACGCGCGCAGCTTATCGCTTGCCGCCCATCATGCCCATACCGGCCTTCAGCATGTCGTTGAAGTCGAGGTCGCCATCGCCGTCCTGGTCCAGCACGGCGCCGAGCAGGCCGCCGCCCAAGCCGCCCTGCTGCTGCGCCTGACGGCCTGCCTGGCCCAGGATGTCACCCAGCGCGCCCGCCGTCGGTGCACTCGCCTGCTGCTGGCCACCACCAAACACCTGCTTGGCGAGGTAGGCCATGACGATGGGCGCGAGGATCTTCAGCAACATCTGCGCCTTGTCGCTACCCAGGCCCGTAGTCTGACCCAACCCGCTGACCGCCTGTTGCTGGCGACCGCCGAAGATGTGCCCCAGCTGACCGAGGCCATCGGTCTGACGCGACTGCGTACCGCCGAGCACCGCGCCCAGGATGTCGCCCAGCCCCATGCCGGCCGCACCGGAATGGTCACGTCCCAGCGCGCCGAACAGCGCTTCCGCGCCCTGCGGCTGGCTGGCATTGCGGCCCAATGCGCCGATCAAGAGCGGCAATGCCGCCGCGACCGCACCCGCCGTTTGTGTCTGTCCGGTGCCAAGTTGCTGGCTGATCTGTTGCAGTGCAGGGCCAGAAAGCTGGGAAAAAATATCGTCGGTCAAGCTGGACATGGTGGCTCCAAAGAGTGAGATAGATCACGTTACGCCCGTCATTGTTACCGCGAAGGCAAGGACAAAGCGAGACCCTCGATCCTCACCCATCTCATCTTCGTTCATCGCGGACTGCTCGCGGGCACGCTTGAGTGATCGGCGCTGTTGGCGCTGACCGATGGTGGCTCTGGCGTGCGATCCGCCACAGGAGATGACGGATGCGAGGGCACCTCCGCCGGGACAGCCACCTCGCGCGGATCCTGCGCCAGCATGGTCGCTTGGCGCCACCGCCCCCATTTGTAATAGGCCAGTGACATCAGCATCGCGCATAAGGCGCTAGCCGGAAAACTCCACCAAATCGCATCCACGCCCAACGCTGGCTGCAATAACTTGGCGAAGGGAATGCGGATACCCCATAACGCCACGCCCAGGATCAGGAGCGGCGGGATGACCGCACCGGTCGCGCGCACCACGCCGGAAACGACAAATGTCACGCCAAAAAACAGGAACGACCACACCGCGATGTGATTGAGGTGGCGTGCATTGGCCAGTGCTGCACTGCCCTCAGGCAGGAACAGCGATAGCGTCAGCCGGTCGGCCAGGATGATCGGCGCGATCAGTGCGCCGGTCAGCAGGAAGTTGAAAACCACGCCGGTGCGCGCCGTGGCATCGACCCGACCCCACAGCTTTGCGCCCACGTTCTGCGCCGCCATCGACGAGCACGCCGCGCCGATCGCCATCGCCGGCATCTGCACATAGGTCCACAACTGCAGCGCCGCGCCATAGGCCGATGCGTAGTCGACACCATAGGCATTAACCATGCTGATCATCATGATCATCGCCAGCGAGATGACGATCATCTGCAGGCCCATCGGCACACCCTTGACGATGAGCGCACGCAAGATCGCGAGATCCGGCATGTAGACGTGGTTCTCGCGGCGACTGATCCACAATGGATGCCGTCGATGTCGCAACCACAGAATCATCGCCACCAAACTGATGCCGTTGGCCACCAGCGTCGCCATTGCGGAGCCTGCGATGCCCATCTCCGGCAATGGTCCGAGGCCGAAGATCAACAGCGGATTGAGCACGATATCCAGCAACACCGCCAGCATCAGAAAGATGAAAGGCGTGCGTGTATCGCCCGAGCCGCGCAGGATCGCCGACAGGAACGCGAACATGTAAAGGAAAGGCACTGCCATGAAGATGATGCGCAGGTAAGCCTCCGCCAGCGGCAGTGATTCTGCGGGCGTCGCCATCCACGCAAGGATGTGTCGCGACAGGGGCAAACCCAGCAACGCGATCACCACGGACACTCCAAAGAAGAAGGTGGCACTGGTGCCGATCACGCGCTTGGCCTGCACCATATCCTTCGCACCCATCGCCTGTCCGACCAAGATGGTCGCGGCCATGCCGACACCAAACACCGCGCCGATTAAAAAGAACATGATGTTGTTGGCATTAGCCGTCGCCGCCAAGGCCTTTTCGCCCAAAAAACGGCCAACCCAGATCGCATTGACCGACCCATTGAGCGACTGCAGGACGTTGCCGGCAAGGATCGGCAACGCGAACACCAGCAACGTGCGTGCAATGGGCCCTTGGGTCAGGTCTTGTTGATTGCCGGGGTTGGCCATCGCGGCATCTTGCCAGATGCATCCATGTCCCCCTGCACGCTTTCGTCATCCTCACCCGCACCTTGTTTGCATTCGCGGGAAAACCTGCGCCACAAACGCTACCCTGCGCTGATGTCTGATCGCGCCACCCGCCTGCTTGCCCTCATCGACCACCTGCGTCGTGCACGCTACCCCGTGACCGCAGCCGATTTGGCCTCAAGGCACGAAGTCAGCCTTCGCACTTTGTATCGCGACATCGCCACACTCAGGGCGCAAGGCGCGGATATCGAAGGAGACCCTGGCATAGGCTACCGCCTCAAGCCCGGCTTCCTGCTGCCGCCACTGATGTTCAGCACGGACGAGTTGGAAGCCTTGGTCTTGGGCGCACGCTGGGTGCAGGCGCAGGCCGACACTGAACTCTCGCAAGCCGCGACCACGGCGCTGGCCCGCATCAGCGCGACCTTGCCTGAGCCGATGCGCATCGCCATCGACACCAGCGGCCTGTTCGTGCCGCGCTGGCATGAGAACAAGACACCAGAGCCATGGCTGCCGGTATTGCGTCATGCCATTCGCAACGAGCACAAACTGCGCATGACCTATGTCGATGCTGCATCAGCGCCGACTACGCGCATCGTCTGGCCTTTCGCGATGGCGTTCTTCGACCCGGTCACCCGCACGTTCGCCGCCTGGTGCGAACTGCGCAACGACTTCCGCCACTTCCGCGCGGACCGCGTCACCGCGCTGGAGCCCACCGGCGAGTGCTATCCCGAGCGTCGCCATGCGCTGCTCAAACGTTGGTGGGCGGCGAACCCGCGCCGCAAGCGCGACACTGCTGACACGGATTGACACAGGCCACGACTAGTCTGGCCTTCCGCCCCCAAGGAGCCCCGCCATGAACGATCGCACGCTCACTCTCTACACCCACCCGATGTCACGCGCCCGCGTCGCACGTTGGATGCTGGAAGAAACCGGTCTGCCCTACGACGCCCAAGTCCTCGAATACGGCACCACGATGAAGTCGCCGGAATTCCTCGCCATCAACCCGATGGGCAAGGTGCCTGCACTCAAGCATGGCGACACCGTGGTCACCGAGAACGCCGCCATCGGCTTGTATCTGGCGGATCTCGTGCCTGAAAAGCATCTTGCGCCTGCCGTGGGCAGCGCCAATCGCGGCCCGTATTACCGCTGGATCAGCTTCATGGGCCCGCTGGAGCAGGCGATGATGTCGAAGCACGCCGGCACCACCCCCGAGCCGATGTCCGCAGGTTTCGGCACCGTCGAAGACGTAACCAACGCACTCGATGCCGCCATCGGCGAACGCGATTTCCTGGTCGGTGATCATTTCACCATGACGGATCTCTTGGTCTCGGCCTACATCGACTGGTACCTGCAATTCAAACTGCTGGAGCCGCGCGAGTCGTTCGTGCGCTATGTCGCCCTGCATAGCCAGCGCCCGGCTGCCAAACGTGCCGGGGAGCTGGATGACGCCCTGATGCCGAAGGACAAGCAATCCTGATGCCGGCGCGCTAGGCTGCGCAGGTCCAACCACTCAGGGGAGTGAATGCATGCGCACGTTGATTGTCATCGCCATCGGCATTGCCCTCGGCATCGCCCTGCTCTGGCTGTTGCGCCGCCAACGCAACGCGCCGATGACCGGGCTCCTCGCCTTTGCCGGGCTGTGGCTCTTGGCCTGCGGCTACAACCTGTCGGTCGGGGTATCGCACGGGTATTCGGTCGCCGAGGAAATCCCCTTCCTGCTGGTCAACTATCTGGTGCCCGTGGCGGTCGTGTGGGCCCTACGCAATCGCATCGGCAAGGCGCAGGGCTGAAAAAATCACGCGGGCGATCCAGCGCCCGCGTGATTCCATCCATCGCTAGATGTTCGGTTACTTCTTGCTGCCGATATCCTCACCGCCGGGCGCGGCGCCCAGGTACTTCCTCTTCGCCATCGCCTTCTTCTGCTCGGCCATCAGCTTGGCCTGCTTCTTCAGCGCTTCGGCCACGCCCTTGCCGTAGGCCGGATCGGCCTTGGTGCAATTGCCGATGTAGCGCTGCTTTATGAAGTCCGGTGCGTCGCCCATCGCCCGCGCGGTATTGTCGAACAGGCGCTGCTGCTGCTCCTTGCTCATCAAGCGGAACAGGTCACCCGGCTGGCTGAAGTAATCGTCATCGTCTTCGCGGAAATTCCAGAAATCGGCATCGCCATTGATCTTGAGCGGCGGATCGCGATATTCCGGCTGCTCCTGCCACTGGCCGAAGCTGTTGGGCTCGTAATGCGGCAGGCTGCCGTAGTTGCCGTCCATCCGGCCCGTGCCATCACGATGGTTATCGTGCACCGGGCAACGCGCGGCGTTCACCGGGATCTGGTGATAGTTCACGCCCAACCGGTAACGCTGCGCATCGGCGTAGTTGAACAGACGCGCCTGCAGCATCTTGTCCGGCGATGGCCCGATCCCCGGCACCAGCGTGCTCGGCGCGAACGCGGCCTGCTCGACATCGGCGTAGAAATTCTCCGGGTTGCGATTGAGCTCGAACTCGCCCACCTCGATCAACGGGTAGTCCTTCTTCGGCCACACCTTGGTCAGGTCGAAGGGGTGGATGTGGTAGGTCTCGGCCTCCATCTCCGGCATCACCTGCACGTACATCTTCCACTTGGGGAAGTCGCCGCGTTCGATCGCGTCGTACAAGTCGCGCTGATGGCTCTCACGGTCACCCGCGACGATGTCGGCCGCCATGTCATCCGACAAATTCTGGATGCCTTGCTGGGTGAGGGAGTGGAACTTGACCCAGTAACGCTCGTCCTTCGCATTGATGAAGCTGTACGTGTGCGAGCCGAAACCGTGCATGTGGCGATAGCTGCGCGGGATGCCGCGGTCGCTCATCACGATGGTCACTTGGTGCAAGGCTTCAGGCAACAGGGTCCAGAAATCCCAGTTGTAGGTGGCGCTGCGCAGGTTGGTGCGCGGGTCGCGCTTGACCGCCTTGTTGAGGTCGGGGAACTTGCGCGGATCACGCAGGAAGAACACCGGCGTGTTGTTGCCGACCATGTCCCAGTTGCCTTCCTCGGTGTAGAACTTGAGCGCGAAGCCGCGGATGTCGCGCTCGGCATCGGCCGCGCCGCGCTCGCCGGCGACGGTGGTGAAGCGGGCGAACATCTCAGTCTTCTTGCCGATCTTGCTGAAAATTTTCGCCTTGGTGTACTGGCTGATGTCCTTGGTGACGGTGAACGTGCCGAACGCGCCACTGCCCTTGGCATGCATGCGGCGCTCAGGGATCACCTCGCGCACGAAGTTGGCTAGTCGCTCGTTGAGCCACACGTCCTGCGCCAGCAGCGGCCCGCGGGGGCCAGCAGTCAGGCTGTTCTGGTTGTCCGGCACCGGCGCACCGAATTGAGTGGTCAGATGGGTGACCGGGCACTTGCCGTGATTTTCGACGGCAGGCGCGGCTTTCTTGCTGGACTTGTTTTTTGGCGGGGCGGTCTTCGACTTGGCCATGGCTGAACTCCTTGAGGGACGAAGTGAGCTTCGCAGTCGGCCACCCATCTTGGAAGTCACTTATTTACATCTTTTTGATAGTTGTTGACTATCGATATGGCAGCCCGCGACATCCACTACTGTGCGCTCTCCGGCATTCAATTGGCGTGACCGAAAGCTTTCCTTGGCGTGTCGCAGCAGAACTCAGTTCGATAAGGATTTGAGTCGATACAAGGCTTCCAACGCCTGCTTGGGCGTGAGCTCATCCGGATCGATACCGGCCAAGGCCTCCATCGCCGCGGACGGTGGCGCGAACAGGCCGATTTGTTGTGGCGAATCCAGCACCTGCGCGGTCAGTGGCGGCGATTTCGCCCCGCCCTGCTGTTCCAGTTCGGCCAAGCGCGCACGGGCCTCGCGCACGACGGGTTTCGGCAGGCCCGCGAGCGACGCCACCTGCAAGCCGAAGCTGCGATCCGCCGGGCCGTCTTTCACCGCGTGCATGAAGACCAGCGCATCGCCATGTTCAACTGCATCCAGATGCACGTTGCGGATGCCGCTGCCGGTCGTCGCGAGGGCAGTCAGTTCGAAGTAATGCGTGGCGAAGAGCGTGTAGCTGCGATTGCTGGCCGCCAGATGACGCGCGCAGGCTTCGGCCAGCGCAAGGCCGTCGTAAGTCGAGGTGCCGCGGCCGATCTCGTCCATCAACACCAGGGATTGCGAGGTCGCGTGATGGAGGATGTAGCTGGTTTCCGACATCTCCACCATGAAGGTGGACTGCCCCTTGGCGAGATCATCGCCCGCGCCGATGCGGGTCAGGATGCGGTCGATGGGGCCGATCTCGGCGCGCGTGGCCGGTACGAAGCTGCCGATGTGCGCCAGCAGCACGATCAGCGCGTTCTGGCGCATGTAGGTGGACTTGCCGCCCATGTTGGGGCCGGTGATGACCAGCATGCGCGTCGCATCGTCCAGCATCAGGTCGTTCGGGGTGAACGGCTCGCTGCGCACGGCCTCGACCACCGGATGGCGACCGCCTTCGATCTGCAACACGGCGTCACTCAGCAACTTCGGGCGCGACCAGTCCAGCGCTTCGGCGCGCTCGGCGAAACCGCATAACACATCAAGTTCAGCCAGCGCCTCGGCACATTGGCGCAAAGGCTGCAAGTCTTCGTTCAGCGCGTCCAGCACGTCTTCGTACAAGCCTTTTTCGCGCGCCAGTGAACGCTCGCGCGCGGACAGCACCTTGTCCTCGAAAGACTTCAATTCTTCAGTGATGTAGCGCTCGGCATTGGCCAGGGTTTGACGCCGCGTGTAGTGCACCGGCACCTTGCCGGCGTGCATCTTGCCCATCTCGATGTAATAACCATGCACGCGGTTGTAGCCGACTTTGAGCGTGTTGATGCCGGTGGCTTCACGTTCACGGGCTTCCAGGTCAATCAGGAATTGATCGGCATTCGTCGAAAGCCGACGCAACTCGTCGAGTTCGGCATCGAAGCCTTCCTTGATCACCCCACCGTCGCGCGCCAACAGTGGTGGTTGTTCGATGATTGCGCGCTGCAGTAACCCGGCGGTGCCGACATGCTCGCCCAGCGTATCGCTGAGCCACTGCAAGCGCGGCGAATCCAGTGGCGCAAGCAAGGCGCGCAAGTCGGGCAACTTCAGCAACGCATCGCGCAAGGTCGAAAGGTCACGCGGGCGCGCACTACGCAGCGCGACACGGGTGAGGATGCGTTCGACATCGCCGAAACCACGAAAGGTCTCGCGCAGATCCTCGAAGCTTCGCGCATCCAACATCATTTGCACCGAATGCAGGCGCGGCTCGACGGTGTCTCGCGTGCGTAGCGGGCGATGCAACCAACGCCGCAACAGGCGCCCGCCCATCGGTGTGATGGTCGAATCCAGCACGCCCAGCAGCGTGTGTTTGGTATCGCCGTCCACGCGCGTGTCCAGCTCCAGATGGCGGCGCGTCGCGGCGTTCATGGCGATGGCGGCATCGCCGGTTTCCAGCGTGATTGCGGTGAGGTGCGGCAACTGCTGCTTCTGCGTTTCTTCGACATAGCCCAGCAACGCGCCCGCGGCCGCAATCGCCATCGGCAAGCCGTCGATGCCAAAACCGGTCAGATCGTGCACGTTGAAAAATGCCAGCAGTTTGCGACGCGACGAATCAACATCAAACAACCACGGCGCACGCCGACGCACGCCGTTACGCGTCATGAGCGATGCCGGCCACTCGCCTTCATCGGGCAGCAGGAGTTCTGCGGGTTCAAGGCGCGCCAGTTCGGCTTCCAACTGGTCCTCGTTTTCGACCTGCGCCACCTGGAAGCGGCCACCGGCGAGATCCGCCCACGCCAGACCGAAACCTTGTTTGCCGCGCGCCACCGCCATCAACAGCGTGTCGCGGCGGTCCTGCAACAGGGCCTCGTCGGTGACCGTGCCGGGCGTGACGATGCGCACCACTTTGCGTTCGACCAAACCCTTGGATGTCGCAGGGTCGCCCACCTGTTCGCAGATCGCGACCGACTCGCCCAGCGCCACCAGACGCGCCAGATAGCCTTCATAGGCGTGATGCGGCACACCGGCCATCGGGATCGGCTGCCCGGCAGACTGCCCGCGCTGGGTCAGGGTGAGGTCGAGCAGCTTGGCGGCCTTGCGCGCGTCGTCATAGAACAATTCGTAAAAATCGCCCATGCGGAAGAACAGCAGCACGTCCGGGTGCTCCGCCTTGGCGGTGAAGAACTGACGCATGAGCGGCGTGTGCTGGTCGAGGCTGGACATCCGATCCGGGTCGAAAACGTGAACTTGCTAGTTTGCCCGATCAGGCCTGTACGTGAAGCCTCGAGACCTCCATTCACCCCCGCACGGCGCGTGCAAGCTGTGATAGTTTCAGGTGGTCGGCCACAGCCGGCTCGTCCGACCGGACCCCCACCCGCTCGTGATGTGAATTCAACTGCCATGCGTTTGCAGCGTGGCTTCGTCATGTCATTACCCAGGGGAGCAACCGATGTCACGCAATCCGCACCGCAAACCTTTGACCCGTGCCGTTCTGCTGGCACTCACCTCGCTCACCATGATGGCCGTGCCGGCTTGGGCGCAAGAAGCCCAGCCCACCCAAGAGGAATCCGACAAGCCCACGCTGGGCAGCATCACGGTCACCGCGCAAAAACGCGAAGAGGCAATGCAGGACGTGCCAATCGCGATCACCGCGGTATCCGAGCAATTGCTGCAAGACACCGGCGTGCGCGACATCAAGGATCTGCAGGTATTGGTGCCCGGCTTGACCGTGACCAGCACGCAAAGCGAAGCAATCACCACCGCGCGCATCCGCGGCATCGGCACGGTGGGTGACAACGTCGGCCTGGAGTCCTCCGTCGGCATCGTTATCGATGGCGTGTACCGGCCACGCAACAGCGTCGGCTTCGGCGACCTGGGCCAGCTTGAACGCATCGAAGTGCTCAAGGGACCACAGGGCACGGTGTTCGGCAAGAACACATCGGCCGGCGTCATCAACGTGATCACCCGCCGCCCGGCTTACCAACAAAGCGCCGAGGCTGAACTCACCGTCGGCAACTACGGCGCCGTTGGCTTGGCCGGCAGCTTCAATAGTGGTCTGGGCGATAACGCCGCGTTCAACGTCTACGCCGCCAAGCGCGAACGCGATGGCTGGATGGATGTGAAAACCAGCAATGACCGCCGCTTCGACCGCAAGGACTACGACCAGAATTTCCACACCTTGCGCGGCAAGCTGCTGTTCGAGCCGACCGACACGCTCGACATCCTTATCTCGGGCGATTTCACCAGCCGCGAGGAAAACTGCTGCACCGCCGTGCAGACCACGGTCGGCGCCACCGCGGGCATCTTGAACGCACTCGTCGGCGGAAAAGCCGTCGCCGCACCGGGCGATGATCCCTTCGATCGTCTCGCCTACAGCAACCGCCCGACCGAACAAGACATCAAGGACAAGGGCGTTTCGATGGAAGTCGAGTGGGACAGTGGCTGGCTGGGGGGGGCGACGCTGACCTCGATCACCGGCTCACGCGACTGGCAGGCGATCAACGGTCTGGATTACGACTTCAGCACGGCCGACATCCTCTATCGCAACCCGGACGAGGATGAATCCTTCACCGGCTTCAAGACCTTCAGCCAGGAATTCCGTCTGACCGGCGCGACCGACAAGCTGGACTGGATGGTCGGCGCGTTCTATTCCGATGAGGACTTGAACCGCACCGAGACCTATCGCATCGGCCCGCATTACGAGCCCTATTTGTCGATCGCCCTGCTTTCCATTATCAACCCGGCATTGGGACAGTCATCGACGGCACCACTGTTCTTGTCGCAAGCCAGCGGCCGTCCCTATGGCACGGTGTTCGCGGGCTTGGGCGCGCTTGATCACTACAAGCAGAACGCCAAGAGCACGGCGCTGTTCACCAACAACACCTGGCACGCGACCGACGCCCTCGATTTCACCTTCGGCCTGCGCTACACCCGCGAGAAGAAGGACCTCATCTCCGACTACAGCAACCCTAATGGAGGTGCCGGTTGCGGCGCGATGCTCGCGAATCAATCACGCGTCGTCGGTGCTTTGATGTCACGTGGCTTGACCCAGGCACAGGCGATCGCGGCCGCGCCAACGGTGATCGGCTATGCCTGCCTGCCATGGGCCAATCCGCTACACAACGCCGCCACGCGTGACACGCATCAGTCGCGTGAGGAAAAAGAATGGTCCGGCACGATCAAGGCCGCCTACCGCTGGAACGAGAACCTGATGACGTATCTCTCGTTCGCGCGTGGCCACAAAGGTGGCGGCTTCAACCTGGACCGAGTGCAATCATCCGATGGGCTTTCCAGCGGCGGCACCGGCATTGTTCCCGTACTCGATACCTCCTTCCCGGCTGAGTTTGTCGACAGCTACGAGCTGGGCACCAAGACCACGTGGCTCGATGGCAGCCTGTTGCTCAACGCCACCCTGTTCCATCAGGAATACGAGGACTTCCAGCTCAACAGCTTCCTTGGCACCAGCTTCGTGGTGCGTTCGATCCCCGAGGTGAAATCTACCGGCCTGGATGCGGAAATCCTTTGGCAGCCACGTTCAATCAATGGGCTGATGTTGCAAGGCGGCCTGATGTATGCCGACACCAAGTATGGCGAGGGCATCCCGGGCGGCGACTTCGTTGCACCGACCGGCGCGCTGTACAAACTGCAAGGCGCACAGATGAGCTTTGCACCGAAGTGGTCAGGTTCGGCATCCGCCACATATGAGTGGGATGTCGGCAGCCGGTACGTCGCACGTTTCAACATCGGCGCCAAGTACGTGTCCGAATACAACACCGGCTCGGACGTGGATCCCGAGAAGATGCAGGATGCCTACACCGTCGCCAATGCGCGCATCGGCTTTGGTGCGCGCAACGAGCGCTGGATGGTGGAAATCTGGAGCACCAATCTCACCGACGAGGAGTACGTGCAGGTCGGCTTTGATGGCCCGCTGCAGAATGTTTCGCCGGCACCGGGCAACCCGTTCAACACCTTCAATGCGTTCCTCGGTGCACCACGCATGTACGGTGCCACCTTGCGCGTACGTTACTAAACAACATCGACAATCCGTGACGGCCCGCTGCATTGCGGGCCGTTTTTCATCTGCGAGACAGGGCTTCGGGGGATACTGGCACCCCCTGGTGACGAATGGCTGACATGCATTCCGACGACAACGCCCTAGACGAACTGGCCCGCCAAGTCGGGGAGCATCTGCGCGAGCGACATGAATCACTGGTTACGGCCGAAAGTTGCACCGGCGGCTGGATCGCCAAGACCGTGACCGGCATCAGCGGCTCGTCCGACTGGTTTGATTGCGGCATGGTCGCCTACAGCTACGAGGCCAAGCAGGCGCTACTGCGCGTGCGCCCGCAGACACTCGAACAATTCGGCGCAGTCAGCCGCGAATGCGTGGTGGAAATGGTGTCCGGCGCGTTGGTCAACTCCGGCGCCAGCATGGCGGTCGCGGTCACTGGTATCGCGGGGCCGGGTGGTGGCAGCGCGGACAAGCCGGTCGGCACGGTCTGGATTGGATGGAAGCGCCGCGGCGGCTATGCGCGCGCCGAACTGTTCCATTTCGATGGGGATCGCGATTCGGTGCGCCGGCAGACGGTGGCGGCAGCGTTGGCCGGCATCCTCGGCGGCTGATCACGTCACATCGCCATCCACGTAGTACCAGCGCCCATTTTCACGCACGAAGCGGCTTCGTTCCGCCAACTGTCCATGGCGCCCACCTTCGATGAACTTGGCGATGAAATCGACTTCCGCATGATCCAGGTCAATGTCGCGGCGAGCCTTGACCTGCAGGCGTAGCCATTTCGTCTTGGACATCGCAGGCAGTCCAAGCGTCATCGGCCTGGTCGATGGATGCCAAGTCGCCAGCAAATAAGACTCGAGCCCACGAACGTAGGCGCTGTAGCGCGAGCGCATCAATGCTTCAGCATCGGCCGCAGGCGTACCCGCGTGCAGCGTGCCGCAACAACCGGCGTAATCGCGCGCCGTCCCGCAAGGACATGGGATGATGTTCATTCAGGGCTGTATTCCAACAGGTCACCGGGTTGGCAGTCCAACGCTTGGCAGATCGCATCCAACGTCTCGAACCGAATACCTTTGACGTGGCCTTGCTTGAGCAAGGACAGATTGGTCTGGCTGATACCGATTTGCTCGGCCAGCGTCTTCGACTGCATCTTGCGCCGCGCCAGCATCACGTCCAGGTTGACGATGATCGGCATCAGACGAAGCTCCGGTTTTCGGCATCGACCCGACTTGCTTCCGCGAGAAGCTTCGCGACCATCCATGCCACGCAGACCGCCAGCACCCACGGCAGCAACATCCCTTCCGCGATGTTCACGCCCATGCCGGGCGCCAGTTGCTCGCGGGCCAAAAACAGCACCGCAGCCGCCAGCACACGCGATATCAGGAACACCAGCAGCGCCAGTGCGATGCCGCGGAACGCGCCATCCAAACGGCGACCGAATCCCGTCGCCCGTTGCACGGCCAGCCCAAGCCGAATGAACGATGCCCACAGCAATACGCTGCCGAGCAACATCAACGCCGCCGCCAACCCACCGTAGCGTTTGCCATCAACGGAGCCCGCAAAAGCATCCACCCCCATCTGCAACGGTGCGATATCCAACTGGACCCAGTTCGCATCGGCATTCGACAACACCCAAAACGCGAAGACATGGCTAATCAACGATGAAAGCAGACCCAGGGTGGCGAGCACGGCGATCCAACGTCCATGGTGGGACCAGCGCATGAGAAGTACTCCACTGAAAAGATAATTTACTTTATACATAAATTACTTTCTATTTGAAGTCGCTTGCATAATTTGTTTGTGAGTAGTATTACTACTCACATGGACACAACCAGCGCCCTCACCGACACTCAACAGGCCATCCTCGCCTTCATCGCCGAGCGCATCGAGGCCGATGGCTACCCGCCCGCACAGACCGAGATCGCCCGCGCGTTCGGCTTCAAGGGCGTGCGCGGCGCGCAATATCATTTGGAGGCGCTAGAGGCCGCCGGTGCCATCGAACGCAAGCCTGGCGTCGCTCGCAGCCTGCGCGTGCTGCGTCCGCTGCCGTCACCGCAGGCCGACTTGCCGCTGGCGGATCTGGATGAAAACGCCGTCCGCCTGCCGGTGTTGGGCCAGGTCGCCGCCGGCCTGCCGATCGGCGCGGACATTGGTTCGGATCAGGTGCTGATCCTCGATCGCGTGCTGTTCTCGCCCAAACCCGACTATCTGCTCAAGGTGAAAGGCGACTCGATGATCGACGAAGGCATCTTCGATGGCGACCTGATCGGCGTACATCGCACCGCCGACGCACGCAACGGCCAGATCGTGGTCGCTCGCATCGATGAGGAAATCACCGTCAAGTTGCTGAAAAAATCCAACGAACGCATACGACTGTTACCGCGCAATCCCGATTACGCACCGATCGACGTATTACCCGGACAGGACTTCGCCATCGAAGGCCTGTATTGCGGGCTTGTGAGGCCGAATCGTTGAGCGCTTTCCCTACCCGCGGCATCGACGTTACCCGCTATGGGGCGATGTCGCGCTCCCCTATTTTCGATATCGAATCCGGCGTCGCAGTCTGTGCGACCACCGCGTTCTAGCCTCTCTCCATGGCGAAATCGAATCGCAAGACCAAGACCACTTCCAAGATCACCACTGAGGACAAGACGATGGACGAGAACCGCAACCGCGCGCTGACTGCAGCACTCAGCCAAATCGAAAAGCAATTCGGCAAGGGCTCGGTGATGCGTATGGGCGACCGTGCCATCGAGCTGGTCGAAACTATCGGCACCGGCTCGTTGATGCTGGATCTTGCCCTTGGCATTGGCGGTCTGCCCAAGGGCCGCGTGGTCGAAATCTACGGACCGGAGTCCTCCGGCAAAACCACGTTGACCCTGCAAACCATCGCCGAATGCCAGAAGAACGGTGGCACCGCGGCCTTTATCGATGCCGAGCACGCCTTGGACCCGACCTACGCCGCCAAACTGGGCGTGAATGTCGATGACCTGCTGCTTTCGCAGCCCGATACCGGCGAGCAGGCGCTTGAAATCGCCGACATGCTGGTGCGCTCGGGTGCCGTGGACATGGTGGTGATCGACTCGGTTGCCGCCCTGACCCCGCGCGCCGAGATCGAGGGCGAGATGGGTGACCAGCTGCCCGGCCTGCAAGCCCGCTTGATGAGCCAGGCCCTGCGCAAGCTGACCGGCAACATCAAGCGCAGCAACTGCATGGTCATCTTCATCAACCAGTTGCGCATGAAGATCGGCATCATGATGCCCGGCCAAAGCCCGGAAACCACCACCGGCGGCAACGCGCTCAAGTTCTATGCTTCCGTCCGTCTCGACATCCGTCGTATCGGCGCGATCAAAAAGGGCGACGAGATCATCGGCAACCAGACTCGTATCAAGGTGGTCAAGAACAAGTTGGCCCCGCCCTTCAAGCAGGTCATCACCGAGATCCTCTACGGCGAGGGCATCAGCCGCGAAGGCGAGCTGATCGAAATGGGCGTCAACGCCAAATTGGTTGACAAGGCGGGTGCCTGGTACGGCTATGACGGCGAGCGCATCGGACAGGGCAAGGAAAACGCCCGCAACTACCTCAAGGAAAACCCTGCCATCGCCGTCAAGCTGGAAAGCCAACTGCGCGAAATCTTCATCCCCGAAGAGGCCTCTCGTGATGACGCCGAAAAAGACGGCGACGACGAGGCATGACCCAACCACCCGGCGACGATGCAGGCACTGGGCGCCCGCGTCGCCGCCGGGGGACCACCGAATTGACTCCGGCTCAGCGTGCGCTGGGCCTTCTGGTCCGCCGGGAGCACTCCAGCAAAGAGCTCGCCCGCAAATTGCAGGCGAAAGGCGTAAGCCAAGGCGATGCCAAGGCCACGGTCGAACGCATGACCGAGGCTGGCTGGCAAAGCAACGAACGCTTCGCCGATAACTTGGTGCGCAGCCGTGCCGCACAAGGACATGGCCCAGTCCGGATACGCGCGGAGCTCGCTACCCACGGTTTGGGCGAAGAAGCCATTCAGGCTGCCTTGGACAGCTTCGAGGAAGATTGGGCCCGGCTCGCACACGACATGGTGCAACGCCGCTTCGGCGAGGCCCTACATGAAGATCGCACCCTCCAGCGCAAGGCTGGGGAATTCCTGATTCGCCGCGGCTTCAGCATCGACCAAATGCGACGCGCAACGGGCAGCAGTCCGTTCGACGACGATTTCGACTGAGCCCGCTCGGCCGCTAACGCGCTGTCACGCAGTATTCGCAAAAAAGCGGGCCCTGCCCCGCGGCAACTCTTCGGCAGGCCCTGTTAATCTAGGTAATCTGCTTGTCGGCTGCCCGTCGCGCCCCTATCTAGATAGGCGTGAGTCATTACGTGCCCGCCGCATCACCCCACATACCTGCCCAAATGAAAACCACTGCCGATATCCGCCACGATTTCCTCGAATTCTTTGCCGAACGCGGTCACACCATCGTTCCATCGGCTCCCTTGGTGCCGGGCAATGACCCGACCCTGCTGTTCACCAACTCCGGCATGGTCCAGTTCAAGGACGTATTCCTGGGCGCGGAAAAGCGCAGCTACGTGCGCGCCGCGGACGTGCAGCGCTGCCTGCGCGCGGGCGGCAAACACAACGATCTGGACTCGGTCGGCTATACCGCCCGCCATCACACCTTCTTCGAGATGCTCGGCAACTGGTCGTTCGGCGACTACTTCAAGGAAGACGCGATCAAGTGGGCATGGCAACTCTTGACCGAGACCTGGAAGCTACGGAAGGAGCGACTGCTCGCAACCGTCTATCACACCGATGACGAGTCCTTCGCCATCTGGCGTGACGTGATCGGCCTGTCGGAAGACCGCATCATCCGTATCGGCGACAACAAGGGTGCGCCGTTTGCCTCCGACAATTTCTGGCAGATGGCAGACACCGGTCCCTGCGGCCCGTGCACGGAAATTTTTTACGACCACGGCGAGAAATACGCCGGCGGCCCTCCCGGCTCGCCCGACGAAGACGGTGACCGCTACATCGAGATCTGGAACAACGTCTTCATGCAGTTCGACCGTGCGGCCGACGGCACGCTGACGCCGCTTCCCGCACCCTGTGTCGACACCGGCATGGGTTTGGAGCGCATCACCGCCATCCTGCAAGGCGTACATTCCAACTACGAAATCGACCTGTTTCAGGCGCTGATCAAGCATGCTGCCGAATTGACAGGCACTGCCGACCTCGACAACAAATCTCTGCGCGTGATCGCAGACCATATCCGCGCTTCCAGCTTCCTGATCGCCGATGGCGTACTGCCATCGAACGAAGGTCGTGGTTATGTGCTGCGTCGGATCATTCGTCGCGCACTGCGTCACGGATGGATGCTGGGTGTGCGCCAGCCTTTCTTCTACAAACTCGTCAGCACGCTGGATGCATTGATGGGCGATGCATATCCGATCCTGCGCGACAGCCGCGCTACCGTCGAACGTGCATTGAAGGCGGAGGAAGAGCGCTTCGCGGAAACGCTCGATTCAGGCATGCGCATCTTCAACGATGTCGCTGACCGCGCCAAAGACACCATTCCCGGTGCTGATGCCTTCCGCCTGTACGACACCTACGGCTTTCCGCTCGATCTGACCCAGGACATGGCGCGCGAGCGTGGCATGTCAGTCGATACCGTCGGTTTCGACGCAGCGATGCAACAGCAAAAGGAAACCGCACGCGCTGCCGGCAAGTTCGGGGGCGGGCTGGCACTTCCAGCCGAGCTCATCGCCCAACTCGCCCCAACCCAATTTCTCGGCTATGACGAGCTGGCAAGCGACGGGCTCAAGATCATCGCGCTGATGCAAGACGGCAAGCCGGTCGATACCGTGCAAGCGGGCGATGACCTCGTGGTCATTCTTGATCGCACGCCGTTCTACGCGGAATCCGGCGGCCAGGTCGGCGATCTCGGCAGGCTGTCGAATAGCAATGCAAATTTCGATGTGACTGAAACTCGCAAACTGGCGGGCCAGTTCCATGCCCATGTCGGTTCGCTAACATCAGGTTCGCTGAAGGTGGGCGATGTGCTCCATGGTGAAGTCGATGCCAACCGCCGTGCCGCGACCGTGCTCAACCACAGCGCCACTCACCTTCTCCACGCGGCGCTGCGCGAGGTGCTGGGCACGCACGTCCAGCAGAAAGGCTCACTCGTCGCGCCGGATCGCCTGCGCTTCGACTTCTCCCACTTCCAGCCGATGACAGCGCAAGAACTGGCCGAAATCGAGCGTCGCGTCAATGTGGAAGTGCGCGCCAACCACGCCGGCGAAGTCCGCCACATGGCGATGCAGGATGCGCTCGATTTCGGTGCGATGGCGCTCTTCGGCGAAAAATACGGCGAAGAAGTGCGCGTGCTGAAGTTCGGTGAAGGATCGATCGAGCTCTGCGGTGGCACCCACGTCAATCGCACCGGCGACATCGGCCTGTTCAAGATCACCTCCGAAGGCGGCGTGTCCGCGGGCGTGCGCCGCATCGAAGCCATGACCGGCCAAGGCGCCCTGGACTACGTCAGCGACGAAGAACGTCGCTTGGCCGAAACAGCTGCGCTGCTTGGCGGCAGCGCCTCGGACATCGGTGACAAGCTGCGTACGATGCTTGATCGCCAGAAAAAGTTGGAACGCGAGCTGGAGGCCATGAAGGCCAAGGCCGCCAGCGGCGCTGCCAGTGACATCGCAAGCCAAGCGCAGGATGTCGGCGGCGTTAAAGTCCTGGCTGTACGGTTGGAAGGTTTCGATGCCAAATCCCTGCGCGATGCGATGGACAGCTTGAAACAACAATTGGGCGATGCCGTCATCGTCTTGGCAGGCGCTGACGGCAGCGGCAAGGTCGCCCTGGTCGCCGGTGTAAGCGGCTCAGCTACCGGCAAGGTCAAAGCCGGGGAACTACTGGCCAATGTTGCCGGTCAAATCGGCGGCAAGGGTGGTGGACGTCCCGACATGGCGCAAGGCGGCGGCGATGACAGCCCTGCGCTGGTCCAGGCCCTGAGCGGCGTTAGCCAATGGGTAAATGCACGCTTGGCCTGATCCAAAACGTCAGTCGGAATGCAGCGTTCCACTGACGCCTTCAATTTAGCGAGGTCCAGCTCTGGGCACCTGTATTCACAGCATTTATCCTCAATGTGCCAAACCGATGGGAACCCCGCTTAGGCGGATCAAGGAGTGATGACGATGTTGATTTTGACCCGCCGCGTCGGCGAGACGCTAATGATCGGTGATTCAGTCACCGTGACCGTACTGGGCGTCAAAGGCAATCAGGTCCGCGTGGGCATCACGGCCCCCAAGGATGTCGCGGTGCACCGCGAAGAAATATACAAACGCATCCAGGATGTGACGGATGCACCCGCTTCGAGCGACGCAGAAGGTTTGCCGTCGAACGCTTGAGCAGCTATCCTAGCGGTCTGGCGG
The DNA here is from genome assembly GCF_900155935.1 of Solilutibacter tolerans. GTDB lineage: Bacteria > Pseudomonadota > Gammaproteobacteria > Xanthomonadales > Xanthomonadaceae > Solilutibacter > Solilutibacter tolerans. Next base: position 555,565 of record NZ_FTLW01000001.1, on the reverse strand, counting down.
CGAAAGCCGCCTTCGACGTTCCGGAGAGTTGCCCGAGAGGCCGAAGGGGCTCCCCTGCTAAGGGAGTATGGGGTCAAAAGCTCCATCGAGGGTTCGAATCCCTCACTCTCCGCCAATCCCATGACCGCATTCATGGTATTGACGGATAACGTAAGTTTCACCATAATTCCGCTTCTTCAGCGCGCCCGTAGCTCAGTTGGATAGAGCACCAGGCTACGAACTTGGGGGTCGGAGGTTCGAATCCTTCCGGGCGCGCCATTTATTGAAAAGCCAACCTCACGGTTGGCTTTTTCTTTTGTTGGTGCGCCCTCGGATTGCCGGCCCGCCGCAGCGCGGCGGGCGTTCGCCGGCGCGCGAAGCAGTGCTTCGCTTGCCGCGCCGGACTCACCCTTCCGGGCGCGCCATTTGATTGAAAGCCAACCCCACGGTTGGCTTTTTTGTTTTCTAGATGCGCCCTCGGATTGCCGGCCCGCCGCAACGCGGCGGGCGTTCGCCGGCGTCCGAAGAAGTACTTCGCACACGCGCAGGCAAGAAAAAACCCGCTGCGCTTGCGCAACGGGTTTTTTCATCATCCGAGTGACCGATAATCAGACAAACGGATCAAACGGATCCTGCAGCACGATGTTCGCATCGCGGTCCGGGCCGGTCGAAACAATCGCGAGCGGACAGCCTGCCAACTCCTCCAGCGAGCGCAGGTAGGCGCGCGCGGCCGGGGGCAGGTGGTCCCACTCGGTGATGCCAGCGGTCGATTCCTGCCAGCCCGGGAACTCGAGGTAGATCGGCGTGATCTCGTCCCAGCCCTTCGCGTCCAGCGGCGCGTATTCGGTGCGCTTGCCGCGGTATTCATAGGCGATGCACATCTTCAGCGTGTCCATTCCATCCAGGATATCCAGCTTGGTAATGCACAGGCCGGTGATGCCGTTGATCATCACCGCACGCTTCAGCGCCACGATGTCCATCCAGCCGCAACGACGCGGGCGACCAGTGGTGGCGCCGTATTCCTGACCACGGTCGCGAATGCCCTGCCCGATCTCGTCGTTGAGCTCGGTCGGGAACGGACCACCGCCGACGCGCGTGGCATAGGCCTTGGCGATGCCCAGCACGTAATCGATGCTGTCCGCACCCACGCCCGTGCCTGCATACGCGCCACCGACCGTAGTGTTGGATGAAGTCACATACGGATAAGTGCCGTGGTCGATGTCGAGCAGCGAGCCCTGCGCGCCCTCGAACAGCACCTTCTTGCCCTGGCGACGCAGGTCGTGAAGTATGCCGGCGACATCCGCCTTCATCGGCTCCACGTACTCGCCGAAAGCCAGCGCCTCGTCCAGCGTCTGCTGGAAGTCGACCGGGTCGACCTTCAGGTATTGGGTCAGGACGAAGTTGTGATAGTCGAGCGCCGCACGCAACTTCTCGGCCAGTTCCTGCGGGTAATGCAGGTCGGCGATGCGGATGCCGCGACGCGCCACCTTGTCTTCGTAGGCCGGGCCGATGCCGCGACCGGTGGTGCCGATGGCCTTGCCGCCCGCCGCCTTCTCGCGGGCCTGATCGAGGGCGATGTGATACGGCATGATCAGCGGCGTCGCCGGGGAAATCTTCAGGCGCGAGCGCACCTCGACGCCATTGGCTTCGAGCTCGGCGATTTCCTTCTGCAGCGCGCCCGGGTGCAGCACCACGCCATTGCCGATCAGGCAGAGCGCGTCATCACGCAGAACGCCCGAGGGGATCAGGTGTAGGACGGTCTTCTTGCCACCGATAACCAGCGTGTGGCCGGCGTTGTGGCCGCCCTGGAAGCGCACGACCGCGCCGATGTCCTGCGTCAGCAGGTCGACGATCTTGCCCTTGCCCTCATCGCCCCACTGGGCACCCAAAACAACGACAGACTGACCCATTTCACGAACTCCAGACGTGGAAAAAGCCGGCGGGGAAATGCCCCGTCCGGCTTTTCCAAATGATACCCGTGGCGGCCGGGGATTGCCAGCCGCCACCCGGGATCAGCGGTCGTTGCGCAGGTACTGCAGGAAGGGATCGTTTTTGTCCAGCACGATCACCGCATCGCCGTCCTTGAACGAGGCGCGATAGGCGTCCAGGCTGCGCTGGAAAGCGTAGAAGCTGGGGTCCTTCTGCGCCGACTGCGCGTACAGACGGGCCGCTTGGGCATCGCCCTCGCCGCGCAGCTTCTGCGCGTCGCGCTCAGCTTCGGACACGATCACCGTGCTGTCGCGATCGGCCTGTGCACGAATCTGCCGCGCCTGCTCCTCACCTTCGGCGCGCAGCTTGCTGGCCACCTGCTGTCGCTGGGCACGCATGCGGTTGTACACGTCGCCGATCACGTCGCTGTCGGTCGGCAGCTCGATCTGCTTCAGACGCAGGTCGATGATGCGCACGCCGACGTTCTTGGCGCCCTCGTTGATCGTGTCGAGCTGCTGCTTGACCACTTCCGCGCGATTGCCCGAGACCACTTCCTTCAACGTGCGCGAGTTGATCTCGTTGCGCAGGGCATCCTTGATGATCGGCGCGAGGCGTTCGATGGCGACGCTTTCATCGCCATTGGTCGCGCGATAGAAGGCGCTGGTGTTCTCGATCATGCCCAGGGCGAAGAAGTCGACGCTCAGATCCTTGCGTTCAGAGTCCAGGTAACGCTCGGCACCGGCATCCAGCACCTGTAGTCGGCGGTCGAAGATGCGCGCGCTTTCGATCAGCGGCACCTTGAAGTGCAGGCCCGGTCCGATGTCGGCGCGGGCGACGCGACCCAAGTTCAGCACGATGGCGGTCTGGCCTTCCTTGACGATGTAGAAGGAACCGGTGGCCAGCAGCAACACGACCACGATGATCGGCAGGATGCGCGAGAGGAAAGTATTCATGTTCATGGGGTGCCTCCCGTGGCGCTACGAGGCTGTCTTGCAGGGCGTGCATTGCCCGAGTTCGCTGGCTGCGCGTCGTCGGTCTGCGCGGCGGCCTCGATCGGCACGACCGTCGAAACGGCGGATGTGGCTTGCGCAGCGGCATCGCCCTTGCCCTGCATCGGCACGTAGATCAGCTGACGGCTGTCGCCGCCGACGATCTTGCGGTTTTCGGTCAGCACTTCCTGCACGGTTTCCAGCCACAGGCGCTTGCGAGTGACTTCGGGGGCAGATTTGTATTCATCGACCAACAGGCTGAAGCGCTGCGAATCACCGGTCGCACGCGCCACCTTGGCGGTCTTGTAACCCTCGGCCGCGGTGCGGATGCTGGCGGCCTGGCCGCGCGCCTCGGGCACCACGCGCGCCGCGTACGCGCGCGATTCGCTGATCACGCGGTCGCGGTCTTGGCTGGCGCTGTTGACGTCATCGAAGGCCGGCTTCACTTCGTCCGGCGGACGCGCATTCTGCAGATTGAGCTCGGTGACGATCAAGCCAGTGCGATACGCATCCAGCGACTTCTGCAATTTATCTTTCGCCGACACAGCCAGCGCATTGCGCGCGCCGAGCACGGTATCGAGCGTGGCACGGCCCACTTCCTCACGCACGGTGCTCAGCGAAGCTTGCTTCAATACTTCATCCGCATCGCGCGTGCCGAATAGGTAGCGCTTGGGATCGCCGATGCGGTACTGCACGTTGATCTGCACATCGACCAGGTTCTCATCGCTGGTCAGCACCGGCACCGTGGTGTCAAAGGTGTTGATCTCGGTCGCATTGACCTTGGTGACCTGTTCGATCGGCCAGGGCAGCTTGAAGCTGGGGCCCGGCTGCATGATGCGGCTGAACTGGCCGAAACGCAGGACGACGCCGCGTTGCTGCTCGGCCACCAGCACAAAGCTGGAAAACAGCAGCCAGAGCGCGACCACAACCGCGACCCAACGCAAGGGCGAGCCGCCATCAAAGATGCCGCCTAGCTTGGACATCAGGCCATCGAGCGGATTGCGTCCACCGCCACCACCGGGCTGGCGTGGGATTCGAGGCGGATTGTCGCGTCCGCCCTCACCAGGTTTATTCCAGGCCATGCCTGCTCCGTCTGGGCCCGAGCCACGCAAATCCGTGGCCAAGGCGTAAATCGAATGTGTCTGGATGATTCTAACGGGCACCGCATCAAGGTGCCCGTCGGGATCACGTGTTCATGACCTCAGATTACATGGGGTCGTCGTCCGGCTCGGGCAAGAGCGCCTTGAGCGGCGCGGCGTGCGGGTCGGACAGCAGCCTGTAGGCGTCGCTGGCAGGCAGGTCGATGTCGATCTCCCAGCCGTCCTCGTCATGGCTTTCCCGCCGCACGGCATCCAGCGCGTGCAATTGGGAGCGCAGGCGCGCGGCCTCGCTGGGCAGGCGCAGCGTGGCGACGATCCTTTGCAGGCCAAACAACTGGGCCAAACCCTCGCGCAAATCATCTAGACCCAAGCCATCCTTCGCCGATACCCAGGCCCGCGGACGTGTGTCCTCGCCGCGTTCGAAGCGCGGGGTAGCGGATTCGAGCCGATCGATCTTGTTGTAGACCAAGACCTGCGGCAAATCGCCTGCACCGATGTCCTCCAGCACCGCATCCACTTGTGCGATGCGCTCTTCGCGCAAGGGATCGGCCGCATCGACCACATGCAGCAGTAGGTCGGCCTCGCGCGCTTCGGACAAGGTCGAGCGGAACGCAGCGACGAGCTCATGCGGCAGGTCGCGCACGAAACCGACCGTATCCGCCAACAAGGCGTGCCCACCCGGCAGGTCGATGCGACGCACGGTCGGGTCGAGCGTGGCAAACAACTGATCCGCCGCATACGCATCGGCGCCGGTCACTGCATTGAACAGCGTTGATTTGCCGGCATTGGTGTAGCCCACCAACGCGATCCGCGGCATCGCGCTGCGCACGCGTGCACGGCGCATCTGCGTACGCTGCACTTCCACTTTCTCCAAGCGCTTCTGCAGCTGTTCTACGCGCTTTTGCAGCAATCGCCGGTCGGTTTCGAGCTGGGTTTCACCCGGCCCGCGCAAGCCAATCGAACCACCCCGCTGACGCTCCAAGTGGGTCCAGCCGCGCACCAGACGCGTAGCCAAGTGCTTGAGCTGGGCCAACTCCACCTGCAACTTGCCATCGTGCGAATTCGCGCGCTGGGCAAAGATATCGAGGATGAGGCCAGTGCGATCGACCACGCGACGCTCGAGGATTTTCTCGAGGTTGCGCTCCTGGCCGGGCGATAGCTGATGATTGACCAGGATGAGATCCGCGCCGACAGCCTCTGCCGCCGCTTTCACTTCCTCCAGCTTGCCGCTGCCGATCAAGGTGGCCGGGTTGGGTTTATCGATGCGCGCAGTGGCCACATGCAGCACCTCGGCGCCGGCGGAGCGCGCCAGTTCGGCGAACTCCTCCATCACATCGTCTTCGGGTGCGCCGCCCGCATGGGGCTGAATCAGGAGCGCGCGCTCGCCTTTTTTTGAACGATCAAACAATTCCACCGATTAATTCTCGCAATTCAGGCGACTCGGCGGAACAAGCAAAATTTCCGCATCAGTCGTCCGTGGGCGACGATGACATCGCGTCATCGTCTGGGGATTGAACGTAGCCGCCGCCCGGACCAACGCGCACATTGCGCGCCGGCACCACGGTCGAGATGGCGTGCTTGTAGACCATCTGGCTCACCGTGTTACGCAACAGGACCACGAATTGATCGAAGGACTCGATCGTTCCCTGAAGCTTGATGCCATTGACCAGATAGACGGACACCGGCACGCGCTCGCGGCGCAAGGCATTCAGGAACGGATCCTGCAAGGATTGGGCTTTGGACACGACACTTTCCCCTTTGATTTTTCGTTCTTGTTTGTTGTTGTTCTGATGTTGCCAGCCGCCAGTCCCACCCGGCGGAACCCCGAGTTTAGCGCAAGCCATTGATCAAACGGGGGCAAATGCCTGTGCGGCGCGCCACAATCCTGTGCCGTCGATCTGGGGATCGAACCACTGCGCATCAAGCTGGCCACGCAACCAGGTCAGCTGGCGTTTGGCCAACTGACGGGTGGCGAAGATGGCGCGATCGCGGAATTCGGCCGCATCGTACTGGCCATCGAGATGCTCCCAAGCCTGCCGATAACCCACCGCGCGAATCGCCGGCAGGTCCAACGGCGCGGGGTGATCACGCAATTCCCGCAAGGCGCGTAGGCCGCGCACTTCATCGAGGAAGCCGGCCGCCAGCATCTGGTCGAAGCGCGCCTCGATGCGTTGATGTAGCGTGGCGCGTTCGGTGGGTGCGAGCACTAGCTTGAGCACGCGAGCGGGAAATGACGAAGACGCCTTGCCCTCGCGCTGCCACTGGCTGATCGGCTTGCCGCTGAGTTGCCATACCTCCAGCGCCCGCTGGATGCGTTGTGGATCGGTAGCGTGGATGCGTGATGCTGCCTCCGGATCCACCTTCGTCAATTCGGCATGCAGGGCTGTCCAGCCTTCGCTTTCGGCCCGCGCACTGATCGCCGCGCGAATCGCCGGGTCTGCCTGCGGCATCGCTGCGAGGCCTTCGAGCAACGCTTGGAAATACAGCCCCGTGCCGCCGACGAGAATCGGCAGTTTGCCGCGGGCGAGGATGTCGTCGATGGCGAGGCGTGCATCGTGGGCGAACTCCGCGGCCGAATACGGCTGCCACGGCTCGCGCAGGTCGATCATGTGATGCGTCGCCTGCGCCAATTCTTCCGCATTCGGCTTGGCCGATCCGATATCCAGTCGCTGGTAGACCAATGCCGAATCGACACTGACGATTTCGCCTGCGTATTGTTCCGCCAAAGCCAACGAAAACGCGGTCTTGCCCGACGCGGTCGGGCCCATCACCGCGATCGCGGGCGGACGACGATCTGCCGTCATCAATACCCCGTCTGCGCCAACTCCGCGCGCACCGCGTCATGCGTTGCGAGGACTTCGCGGGAAGGCGCTGCGGTCGACAGGCTGACACCGATGACAGCCAGCGAGCCAGCGATGAAGCCGGGCACGATCTCGTAGAGCGCGCTGCCCGCATATTGCTTCCACAAGATCACCGTGACCGCACCAACAATGATGCCGGCCAGCGCACCCCATCCATTCATGCGCCGCCAGAACAGCGACATCAAAACCACCGGACCGAATGCGGCGCCAAAACCGGCCCACGCATAGCTGACCAGGCCCAGCACGCGGCTATCGGGGTCGCGCGCCAAGAAGATTGCCAAGAGCGCGACCAAGGCGACCATCGCCCGACCAAACCAGACCAGCTCGCGCTCACTTGCGGCGGGACGCACGAAGCCGCGATAGAAATCCTCGGTGAGTGCGCTGGCGCACACCAACAACTGGCAGGACAGCGTGCTCATCACCGCGGCCAAGATCGCCGATAGCAGGATGCCCGCGATCCATGGATTGAACAACAGCTCGGCCAAGACGATGAACACACGCTCGGGATTCGCGTTCACCGCCGCGGCTTGGTCGGCATGCGCCTCGAAATAGCTGATGCCGAAAAAGCCCACCAGGATCGCGCCTAGCAGGCAGAGGAACATCCACGTCATGCCGATGCGACGCGCCTGCGGAATCGTCTTCACGCTCTCCGCTGCCATGAAACGCGCCAGGATGTGCGGCTGGCCGAAATAGCCAAGACCCCAGGCGAGCGCCGAGATCACTGCAATCACGCCACCCGCGCCGATCCACGACATTTTTTGCGGATCGTTCTGCTCGATCAGCGCGAGGCTGGCCGACGGCCCACCCACCGCCGTCATCACGATCACCGGCGTCAGCACCAGCGCGAAGATCATCAGCGTCGCCTGCACGGTGTCGGTCCAGCTGACCGCGAGAAAGCCACCAATCAAGGTATAGGCAATCGTCGCCAAGGCGCCCCACCAAATCGCCTCGGCATACGGCAGGCCAAATACGCTCTCGAACAAGCGTGCGCCAGCAACAATCCCGCTGGCCGCATACAGGGCGAAGAACACAAGGATGACAAGTGCCGACACCACGCGCAGCAACTTGCCGTTCTCGCCAAATCGCGTGGTGAAGTAATCCGGCAACGTCAACGCATCGGCGCTGCGTTCGGTGTACAGCCGCAGCGGCCCGGCGACGAATCGCCAATTGAGATACGCGCCGATCAAGAGCCCCACCGCAATCCACGCCTCGGACAAACCGGTGAGATAGAGCGCACCGGGCAAGCCCATCAACAACCAACCACTCATGTCCGATGCGCCCGCCGATAGCGCAGTGACATAACCACCCAGCGAGCGACCGCCAAGGATGTAGTCGTCGAAGTCGCGCGTGCGCCACCAGGCGATGAAACCGATGGCGATCATCGCCACCAAGTACAGCCCGAAGGTGATCAGGAGCGGCGTGCTGGCAGTCATGCGGAACTCCGCGGAAAGATGTCCGGAGTTTACCCGCAGTGAGGGCGCGCCATTTCCATGGCAACTATTCCGGCCAGATGATCTCGGGTGGCCCGCGCTCGGCACGGGGCGCGGGAACGGCAGCCACCGCCTCCCATACTTTTAGTGCATCCACGGTCGCCGCCACATCGTGCACCCGCACGAGACGGGCACCGTTCTGCGCGGCGATGAGATGCGCCGCTACCGATCCAAACACGCGCTCAGTGGGGATGTCGCGACCGGTCAACTCACCGATGGTCTTCTTGCGCGAGAGCCCGGTCAGCACCGGCACACCCAACTCAGTGAAACGTTGCAGGCGCGCCAGCAACAGCAAGTTGTCATCGCGCTGCTTGCCGAAGCCAAAGCCTGGGTCGACGATGATTTTTTTCCTGTCGATGCCGGCCATCTCGCAGGCGAAGATGCGCTCAGCCAGGAAGCGATGCACTTCGCCCACCACGTCATCGTACGACGGCGATTGCTGCATGGTGCGCGGCTCGCCCAGCATGTGCATCAACACGACGGGGATGCCAAGCGCAGCGGCTTCATCTAGCGCGCCATCGCGACGCAGGGCATACACATCGTTGATCATGCCAGCGCCTGCCTGCGCAGCTGCACGCATCACCTCAGGCTTGGAGGTGTCGATGCTGATTGGCACGTCCACCTGCGATGACAATGCCTCGATTACCGGAATCACGCGGCGCAGCTCTTCATCGATGGCGACTTCACCCGCACCCGGGCGCGTGGACTCCCCGCCGATATCAAGCACGTCGGCGCCTTCTGCCACCAGCCTCAGCCCATGCGCAATGGCTGCAGCCGTGGTGTCATATGCGCCGCCATCGGAAAACGAATCCGGGGTCACGTTGACGATGCCCATCACCCGCGTGCGGTCGAGCTTGAGGATGCGGCCAGCGCAATTAATTTGGGGGGCGGTGTCGAACATCAGCGGGGTTCCTTGTGCATGTCGGCAGCGTAAACGATCGGGCTCACGCCAAAAAAGAAAGGGCGACATCACTGCCGCCCTTTCGTCCAACACGTGAGATCGATCAGGTACTCGGCGCTTCCACGCCGCCCAGATGCAAGGTCTTCGGCTCTTCAACCGCCGGACCACCCGGCGACCAACCAGCCGGCGGCGGTGGCTCGCGGCCTTCCATGATGGCGTCGATCTGCGGCGCATCGATGGTCTCGTACTTCAGCAACAACTTGGCCATCGCGTGCAACTTGTCGACGTTCTCGGTGAGGATGTCGGTCGTGCGCGTGTAAGCGCGATCCAGAATCCCGCGCACGACCACATCGATCTTGCGCGCGGTCTCGTCCGAGACATGCTTGGTCTGCGATACCGAGCGACCCAGGAACACTTCTTCCTCGTCTTCCGCATAGGTGATCGGGCCGAGCTCGTCGGACAAGCCCCACTTGGTCACCATGTTGCGCGCCATCTTGGTCGCGCGCTCGATGTCGTTGGAAGCCCCCGTGGTCACCTTGTCGGCGCCGAAGATCAGCTCCTCGGCGACACGGCCGCCGTAGAGCGACGCCAGCTGCGACTCGATCGCCACCTTGTTGAGCGAATATTTGTCGCCCTCGGGCAGGTACATGGTCACGCCCAACGCACGGCCGCGCGGGATGATCGTGACTTTGTAGACCGGGTCGTGCTCCGGCACCATGCGGCCGACGATGGCGTGGCCCGCCTCGTGGTAGGCGGTGAGCGTCTTTTCTTCCTCGCTCATCGCCATAGAACGGCGCTCGGCGCCCATCAGGATCTTGTCGCGCGCCTTGTCGAAATGATCCATGCGCACGGACTTGGCGTTCTCGCGCGCAGCGAACAAGGCCGCCTCGTTCACCAGGTTAGCGAGATCCGCCCCGGAGAAACCGGGCGTGCCGCGCGCAACGATCATTGGCTCGACGTCATCGGCCAGCGGCACCTTGCGCATGTGCACGCGCAGGATCTGCTCTCGGCCCTTCACGTCGGGCAGGCCCACGACGACCTGGCGGTCGAAGCGGCCCGGACGCAGCAACGCGGGGTCAAGCACGTCGGGGCGGTTGGTGGCCGCAACGACGATCACGCCCTCGCCTCCCTCGAAGCCGTCCATCTCGACCAGCAACTGGTTGAGCGTCTGTTCGCGCTCGTCGTGACCGCCGCCGAGACCGGCACCACGATGACGACCGACCGCATCGATTTCGTCGATGAAGATGATGCACGGCGCCTGCTTCTTCGCCTGCTCGAACATGTCGCGCACACGCGAGGCACCGACGCCGACGAACATCTCGACGAAGTCGGAGCCGGAGATCGAGAAGAACGGCACCTTGGCTTCGCCGGCGATGGCTTTCGCCAGCAAGGTCTTGCCGGTACCCGGCGGGCCGACCATCAGTACGCCGCGCGGGATGTGGCCGCCAAGCTTCTGGAAGCGCGAAGGATCACGCAGGAATTCGACGAGTTCCGCGACTTCTTCCTTCGCCTCGTCCGCGCCGGCGACATCGGCAAACGTGACTTTGGTCTGGTCCTCGTTGAGCATCTTGGCGCGCGACTTGCCGAACGACATCGCGCCCTTGCTGCCGCCCTGCTGCATCTGCCGCATCATGTAGATCCAGATGCCGATGAACAGCGCCATCGGCAACAGGTTGATCAGCAAGCTGACCAGGATGCCGCGACCGGACGATGCAGGTTCTTGGCTGATCTCGACCTTGTGGTTGATCAGGTCATCCATCATGCGCTCGTCGCGCGGGGCATTGGTGCTGCCCTTGCTGTTATCGGTACGCTCGAACTGGATCGTGCGGCCGTCGTCGGCGATCTCCACCTTGCGGATCTTGTCGCTGCGCACGGCCTCGATGAATTCCGAATACTGCACGGTGCCACCACCTGCAGCGCCGGTACGTGGGCTGAAACCCTGGAACACCATCATCAATACGATGGCGACAGTTACCCAGAGCAGCATGTTCTTCATCAGGTCTTTCATCGAATCTCCGGGGCCTGGCCCCATGACCGGGCGGTCATTTCATCTGCGCCAGCTTGCCCTGGGCCAGCGCATATACCTCGTTGGAACGGCGTCGCGATGCGGCCGGCTTGCGAATCGCCAGCTTGGCATAACGGCGGCGCAGCTCTCGCACGTATTCGTCGAAACCCACGCCTTGGAATAGCTTGATCAGGAACGTGCCCCCGACGCGCAGATGATCATCGGCAAATGCCATGGCCAACTCCGACAGGTGCATGGCCCGGGCCTGATCGACCTGGTCCACACCACTCATATTGGGGGCCATGTCGGACAACACAAGGTCGACCGCCGCCCCATCCAGCATCTTCTCAAGTTCCGATAAGACGCCATCCTCCCTGAAATCCCCATGAAGGAACTCCACGCCGGCGAGTGTCGGCATCTCAAGGATGTCCGAGGCGATTACCCGCCCGGTATCGCCCAATTCCTTGCGGACCCATTGCGACCACCCCCCCGGCGCGGCGCCCAAGTCCACCACCACCATCCCGGGCTTGAGCAGCCGATCGCGCTCGACCAGCTCCTCCAGCTTGTAGGCGGCGCGCGATCGCATGCCCTCGGCCTGCGCCTTCTTGACGTAGGGATCGGAGAAATGCTCCTTGAGCCAGCGCTGGCTGGATTTACTGCGTGACATGAGGGATGCGGGGCGCCCGATGGGCTGGAAAGGCAGGCCTGCATGATACCCTGAGGTCTTCCATCACCCCGTAGATTCCGCATGACCAGCGCCCCGCTCACCTCCGCCCAGACCCGCTTCCTGCGTGGCCAGGCCCACGAGCTCAAGGCTTTGATGCAGATCGGCGGCAAGGGCATCACTGACGGCGTGATCGCAGAGCTGAACCAGCTGCTGGAGGACCATGAGCTGGTCAAGGTCAAGGTCGGTGCTGCCGACCGCGAATCCCGCGACGCGATGATCGAGTCGCTAGCCGAACGCTGTGAAGCGGCATTGGTCCAGCGCATCGGCCATACCGCCGTGCTGTACCGCCAATCGCACGACAAGCGCCATATCGTGTTGCCACGCGCCTGAGGCCATACGGTGCATCTGGTTCAGGAACCACCGGATTTCGAATTCTTCCTGCGTGGTGCCGATGGTGCATCAGCCCTGGTCAACGAACGCCGGCTGACCCGTAGCTTCATCATCGCGCCGAATCAATTGCTCGAAGATTGGCCGGTGAGTGCAGTCGACCAGTTGGATGCGGCATCGATGGGCGCGCTTTTGGCGATGAACCCCGAAGTGGTGATTCTGGGCACCGGGGCGACACAGGGCTTCCCTTCCGCCGAAGTCATGGCCGCCTGCCTGCAACACGGCATCGGCATTGAATGCATGACCAACGCGGCCGCCGCACGCACATTCAACGTGTTGGCCGGCGAAGGCCGGCGCGTGGTCGCGGGCTTCCTGCTGCAAGGCTGAGTAAGCGCCCAGCCTTGGCATCCATTACTTGCGCGGCAGATACAGCTGCGGATCGACCGGCTTGCCGTTCAGGCGAATCTCGAAATGCAGCATGTTGCGTGCCGCACCTGTGCTACCCAACTCGCCGATTTGCTGGCCCGACTTCACCACCGCGCCCTCGCTGACGAGACGCTTGCGATTGTGACCGTAGGCGCTTAGCCACTGGTCGTTGTGCTTGACGATGATGAGTTCGCCATAGCCGACCAGGCCCGAGCCCGAATACACCACCGTGCCATCAGCCGCGGCGCGCACGGCATCGCCCGCATTGCCGGCGATGTCGATGCCTTGCCGGGTCGGGTTACCGGATTGATACGTGGTCAGCAATGCGCCATCGGCAGGCCAGCGCCACGCCAGGCTGGCGACCGGCGCGACCACCGACGGTGGCGGCGTGCTCGGGCGCGTCGTCGCCTGCTTCACCGGCGTGCGCGGCGGTGGAATGGTCGCCACGCTTCCACCCGGATACAAGCGCAGGCGCTGGCCCGGATGGATGATGTAAGGCGGCGGGATGTTGTTCCACAACGCCAAATCCAACGCGGTGATGCCGTTGGTGGTAGCAATGCGATAGACCGTGTCGCCCTTTTGTACCACTTGCGTCGCGCCGTATTTCGGCTGTGAAACACGCACGGGTGAAGACGCACTGCGCGGCACATTGCTAGCGGACGAGCCACTGGTGCGCACCACACTGCTGCTGCAGCCAACGACCATCACGGCAATGCCGGCGAGGATCAAGGGTTTGATTGTCGATCTGCGATTCATTCGCTCAAGCCTTCCAGATGAGATAACCAACCAATGCGGCGAGGATCACCAATGCCGTCCAGCCCACCGGTTCGATGTAACGATGCAGCGCGCGTTCCGCACGCTCGCCGCCAAGGCGAATTGCCAGCGCGATCAAGAACACGCGCTTGCCGCGGCCAACCAACATGCTGGCAAGGAACGGCAGCATCGGCACGCCGACGATACCCGACGCCCAAGTGAACACTTTCATGGGGATGGGCGAAAAACCGGCCAATACCAGGAACCAGAATACCGACCAGGGCGATGCCGCGGACTTCTCGCGCACAACTGCAATGCCCTGCTCGATCTTGTCCAGCATGTGCAGCGAGGACAGCACTGGTTTCAACGCCTCGTAGGCGTAATGGCCCAAGTAATAGCCGATGACGGCGCCTACCATCGATGCAGCCAAGCTGACACCGGCAAACCAGAAACCACGCTTCGGCTGCGCCAGGCACATCGGTGCAAGCATCACTTCCGGCGGGATCGGAAAGAAAATCGCCTCGATGAAGCTCAGAAAGGCCAGTAGCCATGTGGCATTGCGATGTTGCGCCCAGCGCAGCGTGCGCTCGTAGATCGGCCCGAAAACCTTCATTGCATCTTGTCCTTCTCAGCCATCCACGATGCCGGCGAGCAGCGGCACGAAGCTCACCGGCGCCAGGTTGATTTGTTCGATGTCGCCATCGCTCGTCTTGCGCAGGCGCAACAGTTGCCCCGCCACCGGCGCAACCAAAGTGCCGCCCGGCGCGAGCTGTTCGACCAATGCGGGCTCCAATGCTGCCGCACCGGCCGTGACGACGATGGCATCGAAGGGCGCATGTTCCGCCCAGCCGACGCGTCCATCGTCATGACGGCTGCGAATTTCCAAGTTCAATTTACGGAAACGCTTGCGTGCGCCGCGCAGCAAGTCGCCGATGCGCTCCACCGTATAGACCTGCAAGCCCAGGGCCGCCAGCATCGCTGCCTGATAGCCGGAGCCTGTGCCGATTTCGAGCACGGTCTTGGGCTGTGTTTCCAGCACGGCTTCGGTCATCTTCGCCACGACCCACGGTTGCGAGATGGTCTGACCATGGCCGATGGGCAATGCCGTGTCTTCGTAGGCGCGCGCGGCCAGGGCTTCATCGACAAACAAATGGCGCGGCAAGGTGCGCACGGCGACCAGCACGCGTTCGTCGTGCACGCCTTGTTCGCGCAGGCGTTCAATCAAGCGGTCACGCGCGCGTTGGCTGGTCATGCCGACCCCCAATGCGTCAGGTTGCAGGCGCATGCGCGAAACCATCACGCGTCGAAACCCTGGACCCAGCTGGCCACTTGCTCCAGCGCCTGGTAACGGGTCAGGTCGACCTTAATCGGCGTCACCGATATCGCACCCCGGCGAATCGCGTCGAAGTCGGTCCCCGGGCCTGCGTCTTGTTCCGGACCGGCCGGGCCGATCCAGTAGAACGCACGACCTCGCGGATCAGGCGCGGCGATACAGGCTTCTGCACGATGCCGGTTGCCCAGGCGCGTCGCCTCGAAGCCGGTGACTTCGTCCCAGGCGATATCCGGCACATTGACATTCAGGATGGTGTCGGCAGGCAGCGGATCACTTGCCAAGCGCGCGACGATCTGCACGGCAGCACGCGCCGCGGTCTCGAAATACTGCGGATCGTGGTCACGCGTGACCAGCGAGACGGCCACCGCCGGCAAGCCGAGGAAGCGCCCTTCCATCGCCGCAGAGACGGTGCCGGAATAAATCACGTCATCACCCAGATTCGCCGCATTGTTGATGCCGGAGACCACCATGTCGGGCTCTTCGCGATCATCAAACATGCCGGTCAACGCCAGATGCACGCAATCGGTCGGCGTGCCATGCACGCGCCAGGTATCGGCATCGAGTTGGACGACGCGGATGGGCATGTCGAGGGTGAGCGAATTGCTGGCACCGCTGCGGTCGCGGTCGGGCGCGACCACCGTCACTTCGTGGCCGGCCTCGCGCAGCTGGCGGGCCAGGATACGGATGCCCGGCGCGTCCACGCCATCGTCATTGCTCACCAGAATGCGCATGCGGTTCCTCGTTACGAAGCGGTCATGATACCGGAGCGACTTACCGGCTAAAGTTTCCGCATGAGCCGCAAACCGCCCGAACAGCTCGATCCGCCCGCTGACGACGATGATGCCGCGCTGTTTCGCTCGGCGATCGGCCCGGTGCGCGAGATCGATGCCGGGCCGGCGCCACCCGCCAAGCCCCGACCCAAGCCCCGCGCCGCCATGGCCGAACGCGACGAAGCCAATGCCCGCAGCGAATTCCGCCTGGCGCTGGGGGAACAATTGCTGGGTGCGGGCGATGCGCTGAGCTATCGCCGCGACGAAGTGACATCACGTGTCTTGCGTCGCCTGGCACGCGGTGAATATGCGGCCGGCGACGAGCTGGACCTGCACGGCATAGACGCCAAGACCGCGGAAAACTGGCTGCGCGAGTTCCTCCGCCACGCCCTGCACGAGGGCATCGCCTGCGTGCGCATCATCCACGGCAAGGGACGTTATTCGGCGGAAGGCGTACCGGTGCTGAAGAACCTGGTCGACCGCATGCTCCGCCAACGCGCCGATGTGCTGGCTTTCCACTCCGCGCCGACCGCGCAGGGCGGCACCGGCGCGGTGCTGGTGCTGCTCAAGACGAAGCGATGACCGGCGTAGTCCGCCACCATGTGTAATAACCCCGGTTACGCAGACGCGCCCCTCGCGGGCTGCCGCGCAGGATCAACCACGTTCCCATCAAATCGCCGCAGGCCAACATCCCGTTCATCATCGACACGCCCGCCGCCCAAGGTACGAACTGCCCGATGGCGAGACAGACCGACCAAGGCAACACGGTCAATACCAGGAACGGCCCGAGCAACACCGCGGCATAACGACCACGCGACATCTCACCAAAATACATCGCGTAGAGCACGCCGTGCTTGCTGCTACCGCCCACCACGCTCTGGTCGCTACGTCCCATGCCCGGGTGCAGCAATAAATGAATGCCTTCATGCACCGCCATCAGCGGCAATAGCAACAAGATGGCCGCGACGCTCGCGATGGCGAGGCCGCGCGAGTTCTCACTGCCGGGCACCAAGGCCCACGCAAGAATCAACAACGGCAAGGTGATGACCAAAGCGACGCCCGCATAAAGCTGCAATTGCTCTGCCGGCGGCTCGGGTAGTTTGGCCCAGCCGCCTTCGACTTCTGGCTCGAAATCCGGGTTGTCCGGGAATCCATTTTCGCGGTGCCATTTCATGGCCGTTGCACATCCTCTACGTCGCCCAACTCACGCAATACGGTGGTCGCATAACTGCCCGCAGGCAGCTGGAAGGACAACGACAAGACATCCTCCGCCTGCCATGTCCATGCGAGCGCCGACACCTTCAGCCGAAGTCCGCGGCGTTCTTGTTTCATGCCGGCTTTTTCCAGACCGTCGCATAGCTCGGCATAGGTCTGGGCGATGTAGCTTTCCAGTACGCGAATCGCAGCTTGCGGACGCAGTTCTCCACGCCCCCACATGGGACCAGTCGGGTGGATGTCGAAGCTGGCGAGACGCGTCGCGATGGTCTCATCGACCTCGACCGGGCCGAATACGCTGTGGCTGCCGTCCAGCATGAACACATCGCCCTCGATGCCCTGATCCCAGTCATTACGCTGAACGCGCTGATCCAGCACGGCGTTGAAAATCTGCGAGCGCGCAGCAGACAGCAGCAATGATCGCTCGTCGCGACGGACCCGCTTGCCCGCAAACATCGCCAAGGCCTGGGACACGTTGTCACCGCCGCGACCAAAGCGCTGCTCGCCGAAATAATTGGGCACGCCTCGCGCGCTGATCACTTGCAGGCGCGTTTCGACAGCATCTCGCTCGCCTTCGACATCGCGCAGCACCAGCCCGAAGCGATTGCCCGTGAGGGCGCCGCGCGGCAATTTGCGTGCGTGCCAGTCCGCGGACAGCACCTTGAAGTCATCCGCTTGCAACGCAGTTACGTCTGGCGAAGTTTTCTTCGGGATCCACACGGTGAAGCGTTGGCGCGTGACGGCATGCCGGTCCTTCAACCCCGCATACCCGATGGCCGATTCCGCAACGCCCGCCCACTGCGCGATCCGGCGCAGGGCGTGCATGGTCGTCATGCCCCGCTTTTCGATCGCGAGCAACAGGTGCTCACCGCTGCCGCTGGGCTCGAAGGTGTCGATCTCATCGACGCGGAAATCTTCAGCCGTGGTGCGCAGACGCGCCTTGAGTACCGGTGCGCCATGCGCGCGTGCGAGATCCTGGATAGACAAGAATCAGCCCGCCACCAGCAGGCACGCGGCCTGTGCGGCGATGCCTTCGCCGCGGCCGGTAAACCCCAGCTTCTCGGTGGTCGTCGCCTTGATGCTCACGGCATCCAACTCAAGGCCCAACTCATTCGCCAGCAAGCGACGCATCGCCTCGGCATGCGGTCCAACTTTTGGGCGTTCGCAAATCACCGTGATGTCGCAATTGCCGACCCGCCAGCCGCGCTCACTGAGCAACGCATTGCAATGACGCAAAAAATCGATGCTGGCCGCATCCTTCCAGCGCATGTCGCTGGGCGGAAAATGCTGGCCGATGTCGCCGAGCGCCAAGGCACCCAACATCGCATCGCACAGCGCATGGATCACCACGTCGCCATCGCTATGCGCTTCCACGCCTTGCGTGTGCGGCACGCGCACGCCGCCGAGCATCACGTGATCACCCGGCCCAAAGCCATGCACGTCGAAGCCCTGCCCGATCCGCATTCGCGGCGTGTTGTCATTGCTCATCGTGGTGACACCATGAATTCGAAGCGCGCGAGATCCGCGGGCGTGGTGATCTTGAAATTGTCTTCCGAACTTTCGACCAGACGCGCATGGATGCCGATACGTTCCATCGCCATCGCCTCGTCGGTCACGTCGATGCCCGCCGAAGCCGCATCGCCCAAAGCCTTGGCCAGCAGGCCGCGTGGGAAAGCCTGCGGCGTGAACGCACGCCACAACTTGTCACGCGGTTCGGTCGCGGCGATATCGCCAGAATCATCCGCACGCTTGAGGGTGTCGCGCACGGGCGCGGCCAGGATCGCCCCCTGCAGATGCGAATCCAATGCAGCGAACAAGGCGTCGAGATCGACATGCGACACATTGGGACGCGCGGCATCGTGGACCAGCACGGCATCACCGCCCGTCACTTCCACCGGTAAAGCTGCAAGTGCATTCGAGACCGATGCCGCACGGCTCGTCCCACCAATGCAAGTCCGCACCGGCTTGCCATGCATGTCGCTCAACGACACAGGCCAAAGCGCATCTCCGGCTGACAACGCCACTATCGCCCCAGCGATGCGCGGATGCGAGAGCAAGGCATCAAGCGTGTGCAGCAGGATGCTACGCCCCGCGACTTCGACATATTGCTTGGGGATGTCGCCGCCAAAACGTGCGCCACTGCCCGCAGCGGGGATCACGCACCAGTGCGTGATGCTCACTCGGCCTCGGCCTCGGCAGGGGCAGGTGCGGCCGGCTTGGGACGGTCATCGACCACGCGATAGAAGGTTTCGCCGGGCTTGATCAACCCGAATTCGTCACGGGCGCGCTCTTCGATCGCCGCGCCGCCCGATGACGGATCCTTCAGATCGCGCACCTCGGCCGCGAGTGCATCGTTGCGCTCCTGCAGGTCGGTGTTGGCAGCCTTTTGCTTGTCGACCTGTTCGGACAATGCGCCCACCTGGCGCTGCCCGCCCACGCCAAACCACAGCCGGTACTGCAGCCAGCCAAGCAAAGCCAGCAGTACCAGCGTGATGAGAAACAGCGGGCGCGGACCGCGCATCCGGCGTCAGCGCTTAATCGACACGAAGGCGTCGCGACCGGCGTACTTCGCCGCGCTGCCCAGTTGTTCCTCGATACGCAGCAGCTGGTTGTACTTCGCCACGCGATCGCTCCGGCACAGCGAGCCGGTCTTGATCTGGGTCGCGGTGGTGGCCACCGAGATATCGGCGATGGTCGTGTCTTCGGTTTCGCCCGAACGATGCGAGATGATCGCGGCGTAATTCGCAGCATCGGCCATCGCGATGGCTTCCAGCGTTTCCGACAACGTGCCGATCTGGTTGACCTTGATCAGAATCGCGTTGGCGACGTGCTCGTCGATGCCCTGCTTGAAGATGCGCGGATTGGTGACGAACAGATCATCACCCACCAACTGCACACGGTTGCCGACTTTCTCGGTCAAGAGCTTCCAGCCTTCCCAATCGTGCTCACCCATGCCGTCTTCAATGGTGATGATCGGATACTGGTCGCACCAGCCCGCAAGGAAATCGACAAACTGCTCGCTGGTCAAACGCTTGCCTTCGCCCGTCAGGTTGTACTTGCCGTTGTCGTGGAACTCGCTTGAAGCGACATCCAGACCCAACAGCATGTCGTCGCCCGCCTTGTAGCCCGCCTTGCCGATGGCCTCCAAAATCGTGTCGAGCGCTTCGGCATTGCTGCGCAGGTCCGGCGCGAAGCCGCCTTCATCGCCCACCGCCGTGGACAGGCCGCGGCCCTTCAACACCGATTTCAGTGCATGGAACACTTCCGTGCCCGCACGCAGCGCTTCGGAGAAGCGATCAAAGCCCACCGGCAGGATCATGAATTCCTGCATGTCGACGTTGTTGTCGGCATGCGCACCGCCATTGATGATGTTCATCATCGGCACCGGCAACACCGGCGCGCGGCCGTTGGCCAGATACTTCCACAGCGGCTCCTTGCGTGAGGCCGCCGTCGCATGCGCCACCGCCATCGACACACCCAGCAGCGCATTCGCACCAAGGCGGCCCTTGTTCTCGGTGCCATCCAGATCGATCAGGCGCGCATCGACACCCTTCTGGTCCGCTGCGTCCATGCCCTTCAGCGCATCGGCAATCGTCGTGTTGACGTTGCCGACGGCGTTCTGCACGCCCTTGCCGAGATAGCGCGTCTTGTCGCCATCGCGCAGTTCGACTGCTTCCTTGGTGCCGGTGGAAGCGCCCGAAGGCACCATTGCGCGGCCGAAGCTGCCATCATTCAGGGTGACTTCCGCTTCAAGCGTGGGATTGCCGCGGCTGTCGAGGATTTCGCGGGCGTGGACATGGCTGATCGTGGTCATGAGTCTTTCAGTTCTTCAAAGTTGGGATTCGATGAAACCGTTGCGCTTGGTGATCGCATCGATCTCCTTCAAGGTTTCAAGCAAGGCGCGCATCTTGCCGAGCGGCCACGCATTCGGGCCATCGCTGAGCGCCTTGGCCGGATCGGGGTGCGTTTCCATGAAGATGCCGCTGATGCCGACCGCCATCGCCGCGCGCGAGAGCACGGGCACGAATTCGCGCTGGCCGCCGCTGGAGCTGCCCTGCCCGCCCGGCAACTGCACCGAGTGCGTCGCATCGAACACCACCGGGCAACCGGTATCGCGCATCACGCTGAGCGAGCGCATGTCGGAGACGAGATTGTTGTAACCGAAGCTCGCGCCGCGCTCGCACACCATGATGTGTTGATTGCCGGTCGCCTTGGCCTTCTCGACCACGGGTTTCATGTCCCACGGCGAGAGGAATTGGCCTTTCTTGATGTTGACCGGCTTGCCCGCGTTGCAGACCTTGGTGATGAAGTCGGTCTGGCGCACGAGGAAAGCCGGCGTCTGCAGCACATCGACGACCGAAGCGACTTCGTCCATCGGCGTGTACTCGTGCACATCGGTCAGAAGCGGCACATCGAGCTGGCGCTTCACCTCGGCCAGCACCTTCAGGCCCTCTTCCATGCCCGGGCCGCGGAAGCTATTGAGCGACGTGCGATTTGCCTTGTCGAAGCTGGATTTGAAGATGAAGGGGATGCCCAGCTCGCTGGTGATTTCCTTCAGCTTGCCGGCGGTCTCGATCTGCAACTCCATCGACTCGACCACGCACGGGCCGGCGATCAGGAAGAACGGCTTGTCGAGGCCGATGTCAAAGTCGAGCAATTTCATGCTGCTGCCTCGCTCAAGAGTTTGCCGCCAGCTTTACGTTCACGCGCTGCGCGAATGAAGCCGATGAACAGCGGATGCCCACCACGCGGGGTGGAGAGGAATTCCGGATGCGCCTGGCAAGCCAGGAACCAGGGATGCGTCGGCCACTCGATCATCTCGACCAGCGTGTCGTCCATCGATTTGGCCGAGAACACCAGGCCTACGTCTTCCAGCTGGGTGCGGTAGTGATTGTTGAACTCGTAACGGTGTCGATGGCGCTCGCCCACCACATCGCTGCCATAGAGCTTGTGCGCCAGCGTACCGGGCTTCACCCGCTGCTGCTGCAGGCCCAGGCGCATGGTGCCGCCGAGATCGCTCGCTTCGCTGCGACGCTCGACTTCACCCGTGGACGTGCGCCATTCGGTGATGAGGCCGATGACCGGGTGCGGATTGTTGCGGTCATTCTCGGTGCTGTTGGCGCCTTCAAGGCCGGCGAGGTTGCGCGCAGCATCGACCACCGCCGCCTGCATGCCGTAACAGATGCCGAAATACGGGATGCCCTGCTCGCGGGCGTGTTTGGCGCTCAACACCTTGCCTTCGAAACCGCGATCGCCAAAGCCGCCGGGCACCAGAATGCCATCGACATCGGCCAGTGCGGCTTCCGCTCCATCGCGCTCGACGTCCTGCGATTCCAGCCACTTCAACTTGACGCGAGTGCGTTGGCGGATGCCGCCGTGCTTGAGCGCTTCGGCCACGGATTTGTACGCATCCTGATGGTCGATGTACTTGCCGACGACCGCGATCGTGACTTCGTCCACCGGGTTCTGGGTCGCATCGACCACGGCTTCCCATTCGGACAGGTCGGCTTCGTTTGACGCCTTGCCTTCTAGACGCAATTGGTCGACGACGATCTGGTCGAGCTGCTGTTCGTGCAGCCACGCCGGAATCTTGTAGATGTTGTCGAGGTCAATCGCGGTGATGACCGCGCGTTCCGGCACATTGGTGAACAGCGCAATCTTGCGGCGTTCGCCTTCCGGCAAGGGCTGCTCGCTACGGCAGATCAGCACGTCCGGCTGGATACCGATCGAACGCAATTCCTTCACCGAGTGCTGGGTAGGCTTGGTCTTGAGCTCGCCGGCGGCGGCGATGAACGGCACCAGGGTGAGGTGCATGAACATAGCGCTCTGCGGGCCGCGCTCCGTGCGGATCTGGCGAATCGCCTCGAGGAACGGCAGGGATTCGATGTCGCCCACCGTGCCGCCGATCTCGACCAGGGCGACGTCGTAACCGGCGGTCGCCTCGTCGATCCGGCGCTTGATCTCGTCGGTGATGTGCGGGATCACCTGCACCGTGCCGCCGAGGTAATCGCCGCGGCGTTCCTTGCGGATCACCGAGTCGTAGATCTTGCCGGTGGTGATGGAGTTCTTGCCCGACAGGCGCGTGTTGACGAAACGCTCGTAGTGGCCGAGGTCGAGGTCGGTCTCGGCGCCGTCATCGGTCACATAGACCTCGCCATGCTGGAACGGCGACATCGTGCCGGGATCGACGTTGATATAGGGGTCGAGCTTCATCATCGTCACCTTGAGCCCGCGGGCTTCAAGGATGGCGGCGAGTGAGGCGGCGGTAATGCCTTTGCCAAGCGAGGAAACCACGCCTCCGGTCACGAAGATGAGGGGCGTAGTGGCAGCGGGGGTCGTCATGATGCGGGCGTCGCGCTGGAAAGCGACATTCTACCGGCCGAGGGCCACAAACGCGAACGCCCCGGCGAGCCGGGGCGTTCTGCTGCAGGAACGACGCGAGCGATCAGTTCGCAGGGTCTTCTTCCTCTTCCTCGCGGCCATCGCCACTCTTAGAGGCCTTAGCCTTGCGCTCGGCGCGGCGCTGCTTGGCCGCCTCGGCATCCGCCTGCTTGCGGGCGTCGGCCTTGGCCTTGTCGCCCTCGGCCTGCGATTGCTCGGTGCTCGCCTTGGCATCGACCTGCTTCTGCTGGGCCATGGCGTTGCCCGCCACCAGCATCAGGGCGGCGGTACCGGCCAGTAAGATCATCGAACGGAATTTCATGGGGTCTCCTCGTCCCGTCTCAGTGGTCGGGACGATGGCACTTTACGATGCAGCGCCTGAATACTGGCTGGTGCGTAAACTATTCCGATGAATACCCGCTACAACGCCGCCGATATCGAAGTCCTGTCTGGCCTTGACCCCGTCAAGCGCCGCCCGGGCATGTACACCGACACCAGTCGGCCCAATCACCTGGCCCAGGAAGTCATCGACAATGCGGTCGACGAAGCCCTGGCCGGCCACGCCAGCCGCATCGACGTGACCCTGTTCGCCGACGGCAGCTGTGAAGTGGCCGATGACGGCCGCGGCATGCCAGTCGACATTCACCCGGAAGAAGGCATCCCGGGTGTGGAATTGATCCTGACCCGCTTGCACGCGGGCGGCAAGTTCAGCAACCGCAACTACACGTTCTCCGGCGGCCTGCACGGCGTGGGCGTGAGCGTGGTCAACGCGCTCTCGACCCGCGTCGATCTCTACATCAAGCGCGAGGGCAACGAATACCGGATGGGCTTCGCGAATGGCGACCCGGCCTCCCCGCTGGAAATCGTCGGCAGCGTCGGCAAGAAGAACACCGGTACCCGCCTGCGCTTCTGGCCCGATGGCAAATACTTCGACACGCCCAAGTTCGCCCTGCGAGCGCTCAAGCACTTGCTGCGCGCGAAGGCAGTGCTTTGCCCGGGCCTGACCGTCACCTTGTTTGACGAGGCCAGTGGCGAACGCGCCGAATGGCACTACCAGGACGGCCTGCGCGATTACTTGAAGGGTGAGCTCGCGCAAACCGAAGCCCTGCCCGCCGAACTGTTCGTCGGCCAGCTGAAGAAGGACACCGAAATCGTCGATTGGGCGGTCGCGTGGATTCCCGATGGCGAGCTGGTGCAGGAAAGCTACGTCAACCTGATCCCGACCGCGCAGCACGGCACCCACGTCAACGGCCTGCGATCGGGCCTGACCAATGCGCTGCGCGAGTTCTGCGACTTCCGCAACCTGCTGCCACGCGGCGTGAAATTGGCGCCGGAAGACGTGTGGGATCGCGTGTCCTTCGTGCTATCGCTGAAGATGCAGGAGCCGCAGTTCTCCGGCCAGACCAAGGAGCGCTTGTCCTCCCGCCAGGCCGCCGGCTTCATCGAAAGCGCCGCGCACGATGCGTTTTCGTTGTGGCTCAACACCCACACGGAACTGGGCGAGAAGATTGCGCAATTGGCGATCGAACGTGCATCGGCCCGCCTCAAGACCGAGAAGCAAATCGTCCGCAAGAAAGTGACGCAAGGCCCTGCCCTGCCCGGCAAGCTGGCCGACTGCATCTCGCAGGATCTCTCGCGCACCGAGCTCTTTTTGGTCGAAGGCGACTCGGCCGGCGGCAGCGCCAAGCAGGCACGCGACAAGGACTTCCAGGCCATCCTGCCGCTGCGCGGGAAGATCTTGAACACGTGGGAAGTCGGCAGCGGGCAAGTGCTCGCCTCCACCGAAGTGCATGACCTCGCCGTTGCCATCGGCTGCGACCCGGGCAAGGACGATATCTCCGGCCTGCGCTACGGCAAAGTGGTGATCCTGGCCGATGCGGACTCGGACGGATTGCACATCGCCACCCTGCTTTCTGCCTTGTTCGTCAAACATTTCCCGGCACTGGTCGAAGCCGGCCATGTGTTCGTGGCGATGCCGCCGCTGTTCCGTGTCGACGTGGGCAAGCAGGTGTTCTACGCGCTGGATGAAGAAGAAAAGCGCCTGCTGCTGGACCGCATCGAGCGCGAAAAGATCAAGGGCGCGGTCGCCATCACCCGCTTCAAGGGCTTGGGCGAGATGAATCCATCGCAATTGCGCGAATCCACCATCCATCCGGATACACGGCGTCTGGTGCAGCTCACCAATGACGATGACCTGCAGACCCGCGGCCTGATGGACATGCTGTTGGCGAAGAAGCGCGCATCGGATCGCAAGGCATGGCTGGAGCAGAAGGGCGACCTGGCGACATTGGAAGTGTGATCTTCCCTCTGGAATAACTGGCAAGGCGCGAATAGGCTGTCCCCGGGGCCAAAAACCGGGGAGTAACAGAATGTTCAAAGCATCGATGTGCTTGACCGCAATTGTCGTGGGGCTGTGCCTGCCTGCTTTTGCACAAATACCCACCGCTCATGACTTTGCGCGCCATTCGGAAGTTTACGAGGTTGCGCTGTCGCCAGATGGCAAGCATGTCGCGATGACGCTGCCTACCCAAGACAATCGCGAGACCCAATTGCTGATCGCTCCACTGGATGGCAACGGCAAGACCCAAAGGATGCGCTTCGGCAATCAAGAGCATGTATCGGACATTGTCTGGACTGCGGATGATCGGGTGACCTTGGCACGTGCACGCAATATGCCGTTGCAACCGATGCCCTACAGCCTGGGTCAACTGTTCTCCACCGACGTTACCGGCAAAGACCAGGAAACTTTGTTCGGCTACTTCCAGAACAAAGGCTTGGCAACCGCTCGCCGCAAGGACGAAGGCTTCGCCAGCCTGGCCAAGGTGCTGGATGAGGAACCTGGAAGTGCGTTGGTCTGGTTCACCTGCTGGAATTGCGGCGAACGACCAGACACTGTGGTTTACAAAGTCGATACGCGCACCGGCAACCGGCAGGAAGTCGAAAGGGTCAAGGATTCCGCACATCTCTATTTCGACCAGACCGGGCACGCTCGCGTCATGGTGGGACGAGATGACAATGATGAGCCGACGGTCTCCTATCGCCGTACACCAACAGCTGATTGGGCCCCGATGCCTGAATCGCTCGTCGGCTACAACCTGTCGGGCATCCACTTCGATGCCAGCGGAAACAAGGCAACCGCTTCCGTCAGCGACAAGGGGGAGGCACCGAGTTGGTATCGACTTGATCTGAATGCAGGCACACGCACCCCTATCGATTATCGCGCCGGCTTCGAAGCTGCCTACGTACCCCGCGCCGGTCGCAATGGCCCGCCGATCGCGGTGATCTCGCTGGCTGCCAAACCTAGCGTTCAGTACCTGGATCCCACATCCGAATTTACCAAGCTGCATGCAGGGCTGATGAAGGCATTCCCTGCCCATATCGTCGATTTCGATGACTTCTCACGTGACAGTCGCAAGGTCTTGTTTCGAGTCTTCTCTGACCGACAACCGACCAAGTGGTACGTGATTGATCGCGACACGATGAAGACCCAATTGGTTGCCGAGTCCATGCCGTGGATCAAGGCAGAACAGATGGCGTCCGTCACCCCGATCGAATTCAAGTCCCGCCATGGCGAGACCATGCACGGCTTCATCACGAGCAAAGGGCCTGGACCACGTCCGATGGTGGTGATGCCGCATGGCGGACCACATGGCCCCTATGACAGCTGGGGGTTCGATCCGCACGCGCAGTTCCTCGCCAGCCGCGGATATGCGGTACTGCAAGTCAACTTTCGCGGCTCAGGTGGACGCGGGATCAACTTCGAGAAATCCGGCTACCGCGAATGGGGCGGCAAGATGCAGGACGACATCGCCGATGCCGTGCGTTGGAGCATCGACAACAAGGTCGCGGACCCGTCGCGCATCTGTACCTTCGGCGCCAGCTATGGCGGCTACGCCGCGCTGATGCAGCCCCTGCGCTTCCCCGAGCTTTACAAATGCGCGATTGGATACGTCGGCGTGTATGACCTGACGGTGATGAAGAAAGAAGGCGATATCACCCAAAGCCGGGATGGCCGCCGCTACCTTGATCGTGTCCTCGGCAAGGATGACGCACAACTAAAAGCATGGTCGCCTGCGCAGAACGTGGATGCGATCAAAGTGCCTGTGTTCCTGGTACAAGGCGATGCCGATCGCCGGGTGCCAATGCCGCAATTCAACGCGCTGAAAAACGCATTTACTGCCCGCGACATCCCGGTTGAAACCATGGTGGCTGCAGGTGAAGGGCACGGTTTCTATTCGGTGAAGAACCGGGAAGCTCTTTATCAGCGCATGGAAGAATTCCTGGGCAAACACATCGGCGCGGGCGCCAAGTAATGTCCGGATTGATGATGGGGCAGTCCGGTGGCTGCCCTCATCTTCAGGCTTGATATCGGTCAACCCAATGCTGTTGTAAGCATCTGTCGTAAAAGTGGCTGCAGTTGCGCAGCCTTGTCTCCATCCCACTCAAAACTCGCCTCGTCCATATAGCAGCGCTGGCTGGTTTCCAGCTGGATCGCTTCCACGCCATCATCGGGCATGCCGTAGTGACGGGTGATGTGGCCGCCCTTGAATCGGCCGTTACTCACGAAGCCATAATCGCCCTGCCCGGCCAGTACGCTTTCGATTCGCACTTGGGTGGCTGGCAGGCAACTCGCACCGTTCGCAGTGCCCAGATTGAGATCAGGTAGTTGACCTTCAAACAGGAAGGGCAACGCATCCCCCTTGATCGAATGGCCTTCCCACAAGACGACGCGGCCATGCCGCGCACGTAGCCGCGCGATCTCACCGCGCAAGGCGTCGTGATACGGACGCCAATAGGTCTCGACGCGCGCGCGCACTTCGGCTTCATCGGGCTCACGGCCGGGCTGGTAGACAGGCTCACCCGTGAACTGCACCAACGGACACAATCCGGTGGTGTTCTGCCCCGGATACAGCGAGACATCATCCTCGCCGCGATTGAGGTCGATAACGTAACGCGAATGCATCGGCACGATCATCGACGCACCCATTTCGCGCGCGAAATCGTAAAGACGGGCGATATGCCAGTCGGTATCGGGCACGCGGCGCGCACTATCGGTCAGGCGCGATGCAATATCGGCGGGGACACGCGTTCCATCATGCGGCACGCTGACCAGGAGCGGCAGCTCGCCGCGATGCAGGGTGAAGATGTCGTCGCTCATGCCGCCAGTTTAACGACCCTCAATGCGAACGCCCCGGCGACTCAAATCAATACCAACTCTTCCGCACTGGTCGGATGGATAGCCAAGGTGTCATGCAGGTCGCGCCGGGTGATGCCCTTGCGCATCGCCACGGCAAATCCCTGCAGAATTTCGTCGCTACCCGGGCCGATCAGATGCAAGCCGATGACACGCTCGTCGTCGCCCACGCACACCAGCTTGAACAGACAGCGCCGATGTCCATCGGACAAGGCCTGCAGCATCGGACGGAAGTCGGCGCGATACACCTTGACCGCATCGCCATGCCCTTCGCGCGCAGCCTCTTCCGACAGCCCAATACTGGCGATGGGCGGATGTGCAAACACCACGGTCGGCACAAGTGGCAACTCCAATCGTGAGTCAGTATCGCCGCCGTACAAGCGATCCATCAGGCGACGGGCCGCCGCGATGGCCACCGGCGTCAGTGCAGGTTGCGCAGTGACATCCCCCACCGCAAACACATCCGCACGCGATGTCGCCTGCCAGGCATCGACTTCGACCTGTCCACGCTTGTTATGGACGATACCGGCTTCCTCCAGCCCCAAGCCATCGACATTCGGGCCACGCCCGGTCGCGAACAGCACACGATCAAACGGGCCGTGGCGGGTGTTGTCGCCGGTAATGGCTTCGACCGCGCCTGGCTTTCCTTCCAGCGCGGTTGCTTCGCAGTCGAAATGGAGATCGATGCCGGCTTGGCGGAACGATTCGGCCAGCTTGCCGGTGATTTCCTGATCGAAGCCAGCCAACAAACGTGACTGGCGAACGAACAGCGACACACGGCTTCCCAACGCCTGCAGTACGCTGGCCAACTCCACGCCGATGTAACCCCCACCGACGATCGCGATGCGCGACGGCGGCGCAGTGAGGGCGAAGAAGTCATCCGACACACCGCCAAGCTCTACGCCCGGAATATCCGGCTTCAAAGGGTGGCCGCCGGTCGCCAGCAGGATGCGTGGCGCGCGCCAACTGGAAGTGCCCGCATGCACCACGCCCGGCTCACTACTCAGACTGCCACGCTCGGGGATCACCACGATGCCGGCAGCCTCGAGTCGTTTGCGATACGCAGCGTGGATGTTCTCGATGTAGCAACTGCGCCGCAGCAGCAATTGCTCCCAAGACAACGGCGTTGACTCAGGCAGCTCGAAGCCGAAGCCACGTGCAGCGGCCAGATGCTCAGCCAAATCAGCCGCCAGCCACATCGCTTTTTTCGGCACGCAGCCGACGTTGACGCAAGTACCACCGAGCGCGCCCGGTTCCAGCATCGCCACCTTTGCGCCGTGGGAAGCCGCGCGGAATGCACCTGCTAGCCCGCCGCTACCGCCGCCAATGACGATCAGGTCGAAGTCTTGTTCCGATGGGCTCATGCAAATCTCTCCGGCGTGAAAGGGGCCGGATTGATCGCGGTCTCGCGTCCGCTGATCAGGTCAGCCAATAGTTGCCCCGTGCCTGCACTCATCCCCATCCCCATCATCCCGTGACCGGTCGCCATCCAGCCGTGACGACGGCCGGGGATGCGCCCGATCAAGGGCACGTCGTCCAGCGACATCGGCCGCCATCCACTCCAGCGCTCACGCACGACCGGGCCGACCGGGTGATGCAGAAACTCGGCCGCGCCACGCTCGAGCGCACCCAACCTGCGCTCGTTGAGACTGTCATCAAAGCCAGAGAACTCCATGGTGCTGCCAAGACGGTAGCCGTCGGCCCACGAGGTGACACACACCGAGCGATCACGCAGGATCACCGGGCGTTTGGGCACCAGCGGTGGGCGATCGTAGGTGATGGAATAGCCCTTGCCCGGCTGGATCACCGAACGCAACCACGGCGCGCCGATTTGTTTCGCCAAACGCGGCGACCAGGCCCCCAGGGCCAACACGAAATCACGGCTTTGCATCACCCCCTGTGACGTATGGACGATGTTGCCGTGGTCGGTTTCTTCAAGGCTCTCCAAAGCGCATTGTTCGATGATGTGGCCACCACGCGCACGCACGGCCTCGGCCAGCGCGCGAACGTAGGCATCCGGGCGGAACATCGCATCGCCAGAGAACCGCACCGCACCTGCGATTCCGGGTTTCATCGCCGGTTCCTGCCGCTCGTACTCGACGCCGTCGATGACCTCGACCACGATGCCCAGCTCTCGCAGCAGCGGCAATTCGTGCTGCTCTTCCTCAAGACCACGCGGATTTCGGAACACGTAATCCTCGCCGCTTTCGACGAACCCGCATGACAAGCCAAAGCGCTCGACCCAATCCTGAATGCGATCGCGCGAATCCTGCAGCAAGCTGTGTTTGGCGAAGGCACTGCGACGCCAATCGCGCGCATTGCAGCGCAGACCAAAGCGTAGCAACCATCGCCACAAATTCAGGTCCATGCGTGGATGCACGTACAGCGGCGCGTCGGGGGTCAGCATCCATCCCAACGCCTTGGTCACCATGCCTGGCGCGGCCAAGGGCGGTGCGTGACTGGGTGTGATGGTCCCGCAATTACCGTGCGATGTTCCCGCGCCTACGTGGGCAACATCGATAACCGTCACCGATCGCCCGGATTCGAGCAACGCCAACGCACACGAAAGGCCAATGGCACCCGCACCCGCAACGATCACGTCAGCATTCGCATTCATCCCTGCAGTGTAGCGATGAAGCCGCGGCGTTCGTAGCGACCACATCGGGATTCCGCGCGTGAAAAAGCCCGCTTGCGCGGGCTTGGTCTTGTCAACGTGGCGAGCTCAGTGCTCGTGGCCACCATCGCCATGCACATGACCGTGCTCGATCTCTTCCGGCGTTGCTTCACGCACGTCGACCACTTCGATGTCGAACTGCAGATCCTTGCCGGCCATCGGGTGGTTGAGGTCGATGTCGACGGTGGTCATGCCGACCTTCTCGACGGTGACCGCACGCGGCCCGAAGTTGGTGTTGAGTACCACTTGCATGCCCGGCTCAAGCTTGGCGCCCTGGAAGTGCTTCTTCGGCACACGCTGGGAAAGACCCTCGCGACGCTCGCCGTAGGCTTCGGCAGCCGGGACGTCCACACTAAATTTTTCGCCCGCCTCGCGGCCTTCCAGCGCCTTCTCCAGGCCAGGAATGATGTTGCCGTGGCCGATCAGGATCGCCAAAGGCTCGCGATCATGGGAGTTTTCCACCGATTCCTTCCCCTGTTCAGCCACGGAATAATGGAAACGAACGGCACGGTCTTTTTCAATCTTCATTAGATACTCGCAGTAAACACTTGAAATTCAAGGAGTGATTGGTTCAAACTCCGGCCAACTAGCGCCATAGGGGAACCGTGATGTCCACGCATTATCCCGCCCGCACCGTCCGCATGCCAGCGCCGGGGCGGTATCGCACCATATTCTTGGCCGCCTGCCTGTCGACAACTCCTGCTGCATGGGCGGCAGACGAAGCACCTGCTGCGCCGGACCCAGCCAATGTGTCCCAGGCTGTGCAAGCCAACGATGTCCTGATCCGCGCCATCAGCCTGGTTGGTACGCCCTATGTCTGGGGCGGCAATACCCCGGAAAGCGGCTTCGACTGCAGCGGGCTGGTGAATTACGTGTTCCGCGACATGCTCAACCTGCGACTACCCCGCACATCGCGCGAATTGTCAGCGCTGTCCGCCCCGGCTGTGGATTCAAGCGGCTTGGCCACGGGCGATCTGGTGTTCTTTGCCAGTGGCGGACAGGTCAGCCATGTAGGCATCTATGTAGGTGATGGGCGATTTGTGCATGCCCCGCGTACTGGTGGGGTTGTCAGGTTGGAGCGCCTGGACGGGCGTTACTGGCAGCAGCGCTATGCTGGTGCACGCCGAGTATTGGCCGGTTTATGAATGCGGGCTGCGTGAAGCCCAAGTGATCGGATTGTGAGGGCAGAGTCAATTTTCGTGCAGTCAGTCACGAAAATTAACTAATTTTTAACGAAATTAGAACATTCTGATCCGTGTGGACGGGCACACTCACCGCTGGTTTAGCACAGTGAAGACCGCGTGATGAAGTTAGAGCTTCTCCACGGCCGCTCCGGCGCCCTCCGCAACACCCACAAATTCGCGTTCCGTCTCTCCAGCCTGATGCTGATGGCCGCCCTGTCGGCACCGGCATTCGCTGACAGCGACCTGCCTGCCGTCCGCAGCACTGACGTGCAGACGATTTCCACCTCGACCACCCATAACTCGGTGCTCTCGGGCCTCGACAACACCACTCTTCCGCAAGACCTGGCGATGATGCCGTCCGGCCCGGCCGCGGCTACCGCATCCAGCGCAAAGGAAGGTCGCGTCCAGCAGCTCTTGAAGCGCGCCCTGACGCTGCTCGGCACCCCCTACCGCTGGGGCGGCACCACCACTGCCGGCTTCGACTGCAGCGGCTTGGTGGGCTACGTGTTCCGGACCGCGCTCGGCATCGAGTTGCCGCGTGTATCGCGCGAGATGGCCACTCGTGGCGAAAGCGTTCGCCGCGACCAGCTGATCGAAGGCGACCTGGTGTTTTTCAGCCGTGGCAAAGTGGTCGACCACGTTGGCATCTACATCGGCAACAACCAGTTCGTGCATGCGCCGCGCACCGGCCGTGACGTCAGCGTCTCCAAGCTCGAAGGCTACTGGTCCCAGCACTTCGTGTCTGCGCGCCGCGTCGCCGGTATCTGAGCGCCACAACATCCAGACATGCAAAGGCCGCCCACGGGCGGCCTTTTTCATTGCGATGTTGAATCCGGGATCGCGCTCAATCCTTGTCCATGTCCGCTTGGCGATAACGCTCGATGGTCTGCTCGATGCCCTTGCTGAGGTCCATCACCTTGAGCGCGTATTCGGCCAGGCGCTGATCCTCTTCCGTTTCCTGAGTCAGCGGCGGCACCGGCGCCGGTTTGCCATCCACACCATCCAGCGCGACGAACACGATCACGCAGTGCGTGCACAGGCGCTCCTTGCCGCCCATCGGGTCGCGCGCGTTGACATCGACCGCGAAATGCATGGAGCTGGTGCCGGTGTAGACCAATTTGGTGGTGATGGTGACCAGGTCACTGGTGCGGATTGGCGCGACAAAACGAATGCCGCCGACCGCCACCGTCACGCTGTATTTGCCACTCCAGCCGACCGCCGCCGCATAGCCGGCCTGATCGATCCACTTCATCACCACCCCACCGTGCACCTTGCCGCCGTAATTCACATCTGTAGGCTCTGCAAGGAAACGCAGGTTGAGTTCGCGCTGACTTCCGCTCATCGGTATATCCGCTTGGTGGGTGAGGTGGATGCGCTCACAGCGAGCGGCCATCGACGGGCTTGCGCTTGATCGCGTCGAGATCGACATCTTCGAGGCAGCGCACGTTGATCGCTGCCATCTTCTTGCCATCCGCCCCCTGGCCGAAGCCGAAAGGTGCGCAGCCGCAGTTCGGGCAGAACTTGTGCTCGATGACATGCCTGTTGAAGGTGTAGGTGGACAGCGCCGCTTCGCCATCTGTAATGGTCAACGCCTCCTGCGGTACGAACCACAGGAGATACCCCTTGCGCTGGCAGTGCGAGCAATTGCATTCCATCGCTGCGGGGATCTCGCCCGCCTCCACGGTGTAGCGGGTTTGGCCGCAATGGCAACTTCCGGAATGCATGGCCTTTCCTGTTGTCTGGATTAAAGGGGATGTTGGCTGTGGACACGTTAACGCAATGCCTGCATCGCAGCGTGCCACGGCGCGCTCACTTACACTAGCGCGATGCCTTACTCACCGATCATCGGCACCCTCGGTTACATCCTCTCACCCGACCGCCAGCACGTGCTGATGGTTCATCGCAATGCGCGCAAGGACGACGAGCATCTAGGCAAGTACAACGGCCTGGGCGGAAAGCTCGAAGCCGACGAGGACGTGATGGCCGGGATGATTCGCGAGATCCGCGAGGAAGCCGGCATCGAATGCACCGCGCTGTCGCTACGTGGCACGGTCAGTTGGCCGGGCTTCGGCAAGAACGGCGAGGATTGGCTCGGCTTCGTCTTCCTGATCACCGCGTTCGAGGGCGAGGCCTACAGCGAGAACCCGGAAGGCCCGCTGGAGTGGGTGTCTCTCAGCGACCTCTACGACCTGCCGATGTGGGAAGGCGACCGCTACTTCTTGCCACTGGTGTTCGATGACGATCCCCGCCCGTTCCACGGCGTGATGCCGTACAAGGACGGCCGACCGGTGCGTTGGGCATTCAGCCGCCTGTAGGACGGCGGCGGCTTAGCCGAGATCGCGGCCTTCGGCCTCGGGCTGCTCCAGCACCTGCAGCAGGCGCAGCTCCGACATGCGCCCGCCGGGCATCGGCCACTGGATGGTCTGGCCCACCCGCAGGCCCAGCAACGCACTGCCGACCGGTGCCAGGATGGAGATACTGTCGGGCTGTCCCGCCTGTTGCGGATACACGAGGGTGAGCTCGAAGGTCTTGCCCGAGGCGTCTTCGATGAATTTGACCCGCGAATTCATCGTGGCGACATCGGGCGGGACCAGCCGCGGCTCGACCACCTCCGCGCGCTCCAGCTCCACCCGCAAGGCATCCAACCCCGGAATGCCCCTCGTTGAGGGGGAATCGAGCAGCGCGTCCAGGCGGTCGGCATCGACGCGGGTGATAAGGATGGGGGGCAGCGTGGACACGAGCAACTCCAAGGGAACGGGCCGAAACGACCAATGTGGCAGCTTTGCCTGCGAAAGCAAGCTCAGCGCAGCTGCGAGTCCTTGCTCCCGCGACGGTTATAGCCAGCGTTGCTAGCCTCATCCGCGTCGTGGGCTTCCTGACAAGGCACGCACAGGCGCACGCCCGGCACGGCCTTGCGCCGCGCCTCGGGAATCTTCGCGTCGCATTCTTCGCAAGCAGCCAGACTCTCGCCTGTGGGCATGCGACTGCGTGCACGCTTGATCGCGTCTTTCACCGTCGCGTCGATTTGATCCTGCACGGCGCCATCGCCGGCCCAACCGGTGGCCATGTCGGTTCTCCACGTGATCTGCAAAAAGAAAGGCGAAGGATCGCGCCTTCGCCTTCCAATATCGGGCCATGTTCGCCGCGGTTCAAGCGGCAGACGCAATCACTCGCTGAACGCGGCGATCTCGCCCGGACGACGCAGCATCTTGTTCACTTCGTCGGCGTGCAGTTCTTCGTTCTCGATCTGCTGGCGCGCGTATTCCTCCAGCAACACCGATTTGCCTTCAACCAAAGCCAGCAGATCGTAATAGGCGTTGAGCGCCTTCTCCTCGTGCGCCAGGCTCTCGCGCAGCATGTCGCCGATGTCGTGCTGCTCGGTTTCAAGCAGCGGCCCGATTTTCAGCGACGGATGGCCGCCGAGCAACGTGACCAGTTCGCCAGCCTTGTGGGCATGCGCCAGGCTTTCATCGGCATTCGACTTCATCCACGACACGATCGGGATGCGGCCGTAGCCGTACACCATCAAGGAGTAATGGGTGTAACGCACCACGCCAGCAAGCTCCAACTCCATGATGGTGTTGAGGGTCTCGATGGCCTTGTTCTTGATGGCCGGATCAATGGTTCTGCTCATGGTGTCTTCCTCCGCATCACTTTGGTGTTGATGCGGAGGATTATGCGGATTACTCGCGAGACGTGACGGAATGCGAATCCGTCTCGATTCCCACGTTGGTGGATGCCGCATCAAACACACCTTGATCCAACATGCCGGTTTCTTTCGCCACCAGCACCGGCACCAGCACCTGCCCGGTCACGTTGGTCATCGTGCGCATCATGTCGAGTACGCGATCGATGGCGTAGAGATAACCGATGGTCTCGAGCGGCAAACCGGCGGCGGACAACACCACCGTCGCCATCACCACTGCCGTGCCCGGCACACCTGCGGTACCAAAGCTGCCCAATACCGATGCCAGCGCGATGATTACGTACTGATTGAGCGACAAATCGATACCCATGTACTGGCTGATGAACACGGCGGCCAACGCCGGGTAGATCGCGCCGCAGCCATCCATCTTGATGCTGGCACCGAGCGGCACTGCAAAGCTGGCGTAATCCTTGTTGACGCCCAGGTTATGCGTGGCCGAGCGCAGACTGGCCGGCAACGCCGCAAAGCTGGACGAGGCGACGAACGCGATCTGCATCGCCGGTGCCGCGCCGCGGAAGAACTTGAGCGGGTTGAGGCCATGCGCCAGCAGCAAGCTGGTGTACACGACGACGATCTGAATCGCACAGGCGATATACAGCGCGATGACAAAGTTGCCCAGCGGCAACAACTTCTCGAAACCATAGGCGCCGACCAACGCGGCGATCAAACCGAATGTGCCGAAGGGGGTGAACTCCAGCACGTACTTGGTGATCTGGATCCAGATGTCGCTGAACTGACTGGCCAGCTTGCGCGCCTCGGCCACCTTCTCGCCCAGCTTGACGATGGCAAAACCTATCAGGCCGGCGACGAAGATCACCGGCAGGATCGAGCCCTTGCCAGCGGCCAGCACGGTCTCGCCAGCCGCATTGGTCGTCGTGCCGATGCCCGTCAGCGCATGAAAGACGTTCGCCGGCACGATCCCCAGCAACACGTTGAGCAGGCTGGGCACCTCGCGCGGTTTGTAGTCGGTGTCGACCGTCAGCGCCTCCACCCCCGCACCGGGCTGCATCACCAAACCCACGCCCAACCCGACGCACACCGCCAACACCGCCGTGATCGCGAACCACAGGAAGGTGCGTCCGCCCAGCGCCGCCATCGATTTCTGCCCGGACAGGGCCGAGACCGCGCTGATCACCGCGAAGAACACCAGCGGCACCGCGATCATCTTGATCATGGTGACGTACAGGTCGCCCAGCCAGCCAAACCAGGTCTCGGCATTCGGCCCGAACGCCCAGCCGGCCAAGGCACCGAGCACGAAGCCCAACACCACGCGCTTCCAGAATTTGATGCGGAACCACCAATCGAACATCGGGATTTCCCGGGGCAAAGATCGATGGACGATACCGCAGCCATCGGGGCGCCACAAAGCCCACGCATAATGGGGCCTCATATCGTCATGCCCAGAATCGATGCCACGTCACAGTCTGCGTCCCGCCCTCATCGCCCTGCCGGTGGTCCTCTTGGCCGCCTGCACCACCCACGGCCCAGCCAGTCCTCCACCCGCAGTATCGACATCGATCAAGGTGGATGTCCCTTCGATCCAGCGCCCCACCGGTGAAACAGCCGCGTGGTGGTTCAGGAACGGCGCCGCCCAAGCGGCAGAACGCGGCGCCATGACCGGCCGGGCGAAGAACCTGATCCTCATCGTGGGCGATGGCATGAGCCTGCCGACGGTCGCTGCCGCCCGCATCCTGGAAGGCCAGCGCGCCGGCCACCCCGGCGAGGAGCAGAAGCTGGCCTGGGAGGAGTTTCCCGCCACTGCACTCAGTCGCACTTACAACACCAATTCGCAAACCCCGGACTCCGCCGGCACCATGTCAGCGATGGCGACGGGCGTGAAGACACGCCTCGGCGTTCTATCGATCGGCCAAGAGGCGCCGCGCGGTGATTGCAGCGCCGCACGCAACGCGCCGGTGATGTCGCTGTGGGAGCTGGCCGCGGCAAGCCAGATGGCCACCGGCGTTGTGACCACCACCCGCGTGACGCATGCCACCCCCGGCGCGACCTTCTCGCATTCGGCTGACCGCAACTGGGAGAACGACAGCGACCTGCCTGCGGAGGCAAAAGCCGCCGGCTGCATCGACATCGCCCGCCAACAGATCGAATCGCCCTATGGCAACGGTCCAGACGTGTTGATGGGCGGTGGTCGCAAGAGTTTCCTGCCCACCGATCAACGTGACCCCGAGCACGAGGACAAGGTAGGCGAACGCCTGGACGGCCGCGATCTGATCGCCGAGTGGAAGCATCGCCACCCGACCGGCGCCTATGTCTGGAACAAGACGCAGTTGGATGGCGCCCCAGCCGATGTGCCGCTGCTGGGCCTGTTCGAGCCCGACCACATGAACTACGAGCACGACCGCGCCACGGACAAGGGGGGCGAGCCTTCGCTGGCCGAGATGACCCGCGCGGCGATCACCCGGCTGCAGCACAACCCGAACGGCTATGTTCTGTTGATCGAAGGCGGGCGCATCGACCACGCGCATCACGCTGGCAATGCCTTCCGTGCGCTGACCGACACCATTGCACTTTCTGATGCGGTGCGCGTTGTGGCCGAGATGACCAACCCCGATGACACCTTGATTCTGGTCACCGCCGATCATGCCCACACGATGAATTTCGTCGGCTATCCGACACGCGGCAACCCGATCCTCGGCAAGGTCAAGGGCGGTAGCGGCGAGGACGGCGATCCGGCCCGTTACGCCTTGGATGCGACCGGCCTGCCCTACACCACGCTCAATTACGCCAATGGCCCGGGCTATGTCGGCGCGACTGACCAGCAGCAAGAGGGCCCAAAGAACGCCCGCTTCGACTCCAGCGGTTGGCAGCAAGCCGCGAATGGCCGACCCAACCTGACCGATGTCGATACCGAGCACCCGGACTACCTGCAGGAATCGATGGTGCCGATGCGCGCGGAAACCCATGGCGGCGATGACGTCGGCATCTGGGCGCGTGGCCCGGGCAGCTTTGCCGTGCGCGGTAGCGTGGAGCAGAACACCATTTTCCATTTCCTGCTGCAAGCGAATCCGCGTTTGCGCAAGGTCTTGTGCGATGCCGGCTACTGCAGCGCCCAAGGCGTGCCACAGGACTTGCCGGATTTACGCAAGTTCGAGACGCCCATCGGCCGCTGATGGCCATTTGGACGATGTCGCATCAACACGACATCGCTGATGATCGGGGCATTCACACCGCCCTATCATGCGGCGCGCCATGATTGCTGCATCGCACCAAAGGAGTTTTCCATGATGAACATCCCATTGAACGGCAAGGTCTGCGTGGTTACCGGCGCCGCCAGCGGCATCGGCAAACGCATCGCCGAGGTCTACGCCCACAACGGCGGCAAGGTGGTCATCGCCGACCTGAAGCTTGATGCGGCCGAGGCCACCGCGCAGGCCATCCGCGATGCGGGCGGCGAAGCGCTGGGTGTGGAGATGGATGTCACCAATGAACAGCAGGTCGTCGATGGCATTGCCAAGGCGGTCGCGACCTTTGGCCAGGTGGATGTGCTGGTGTCGAACGCCGGTATCCAGATCATCAACAAGATCACCGACTTCAAGTTCGAGGACTGGAAGAAGATGCTGGCGATCCATCTGGATGGCGCATTCTTGACCACCCGCGAATGCATGAAGGACATGGAGCGCCGCAAGGCACCGGGCGCGATCATCCTGATGGGCTCGGTGCATTCGCATCTGGCCTCGCCACTGAAGGCACCTTACGTGACCGCGAAGCACGGTCTGTTGGGCCTGGCCCGCACGATTGCCAAGGAAGGCGGCCCGCTGGGCATTCGCTCCAACGTGATCTGCCCCGGTTTCGTGCGCACGCCGCTGGTGGACAAGCAGATTCCGGAGCAGGCGAAGGAATTCGGGATCAGCGAGGACGAGGTGATCAAGAAGATCATGTTGAAGGACACGGTCGATGGCGAGTTCACGACGGTGGACGATGTGGCGAATGTCGCGCTGACGCTGGCCGCGTTCGAGACGAATGCGCTGACGGGCCAGAGCATCGTGGTGAGCCACGGTTGGTTCATGCAGTGATGCGTGCAAAGCATCGCAACTATGCACCTTGCGCAGTTGAGGCATGTGACCGGCGCTCGTGCGCCGCTCAGGCTGCGCTTCCTGCTCCGATTCGCGGGCGCGCGCCGTCCTTGGCGCGCTCGCACGAGCGCCGGTCACACGCCTCTTTGAGCGCTGTTGCTATCTGATGACGAACCGCAAGTCTCTCATCGATAAAGTTGCCCAGTACCCCGCCGTTGCATTGGTACTTCAGGGCGGTGGCGCGTTGGGCTCCTATCAGTGCGGCGTGTATGAAGGCTTGCACGAGGCCGGCATTCGCCCCAACTGGTACGCGGGCATTTCGATTGGCGCGATCAACGCGGCGATCATCGCCGGCAACGCGCCCGACGATCGTATTCCCCGCCTGCGCGAATTCTGGGAAACCGTGTGCGAGCCCGGCGGCGCGTTGACCATGCCGGCCACCGCCATCCGCCAGTGGTTGTCATTGGCACCCATGAATCCAATGCTGGAAGCTTGGGCGGCATCGATGAGCGCCGTGGCCGCACTCTGGCAGGGCCAGCGCGGCTTCTTCGAGGCGCGCACCGTCTCGCCCTTCCTGCTGCGTGATGGAAGCGACGCCGCGACCAGCTTCTATAACACCGCGCCATTGCGAGTCACGCTTGAACGTCTGATCGACTTCGACCGTATCAACCGCGATGACAGCATTCGGCTCACGGTCGGCGCCACCGATGTCGAAAGCGGCAACTTCCGCTACTTTGACAGCGCCGAGATGACCATTGACGCCGAGCACATCATGGCCTCGGGCGCGCTGCCGCCAGCCTTCCCGGCGGTTGAAATCGAAGGCCGCTGGTATTGGGATGGCGGCATCGTCTCCAATACGCCGCTGGAGCACATCCTCGACGAATGGCCGCGCAAGGACACCTTGGCCTTGCAGGTAGATTTGTGGAGCGCGAATGGACATAGGCCCCAGACGATGATGGATGTGCTCGAACGCGCGAAAGACATCCAGTACTCCAGCCGCACCCGCCACGGCACCGATACCGTGGCCCACACGCAGCGGCTACGCACTGCGCTGGGCGATCTGATACAGCTTTTGCCGGAGAAAAAGGTGCCGGATGAACTGGAAGAAGCCTTCGCTCCGTGGCTGGATGATCGCGTCTTCAACATCATCCAGCTTATCTATCAAGCCAAGCCGCACGAAGAACAGTTCAAGGACTACGCTTTCGGCGCACTGGCCATGAACGAACACTGGGACAGCGGCCTGCGCGATACCGCGATGACCTTGCAAAACCCGTCCTATTTCAACTTGCCCAATCGCGCCCTCGGTTATGCGGTGCATGATGTGCACCGGAAAGCGCAGAAATCTTGATCAAAACAGCTATTGCTGCCGCGCTGTTACCCCAAGCCAAGGGATTACGAGACGCGCAGCATACCCCTGACAACCAGCAGCGTTGCGCACGCACTCCATCAAGCCACGACGCCCTTGCTGGGTCATCGCTTGTTGCGTGCGTGTGATGGCCTGCAAAAGCCGGGCGCGCCTATGCACGCCCGGCACCAACATCAGAAGCGGAAAGTCAGGCTGGCCCACAGCCGACGGGCCTCATCGACGTACCAGTTGCCATCCAGGCCTTCAAAGCGGCCTCGCGGATCCACGGGCACGACGTTGTCGGTTGCATTCAATAGCGCCATATCCAGAGCCAGGTTGGAAGTGATATCCCAACGCATTCCCAGATCAAACGTCGTGGCCGCAGGTCGCGTACGCACATTGGTTGCGCCGTTGCGGAACCCCGCATAGCGCTGCTCGCCACCGTAATGCACCGACGCATTGAGTGATACCGCATCACTCATCACATAAGCCACATTGACGTGAGCCACATGCTCCGGCGTCATGTCCAACGGCTCACCGTCTAACGAGCCACCATCAAAAGCCGGCTCACCACCGCCATGACGCTCGGACTGGGTGAACGTGTAATTGCCGCCGACGCGCCAGCGCGCATTGGGCTGCCATTCGCCCGCCAACTCGACACCGCGCAAGCGAACACTGGAAATATTGTCGTAGACATACAAGGGACGCGCCGGGTTGACCGGATCAACCCCACCACTGCCATAGCTCACCACGCGATTCTCGAAGTCTGTATCAAAGAGCGTGGCGGAAAAACTTCCTGTCTCTGCATCCTTGCGAATGCCAACTTCAAACGTGCGGCTTTTCTCAGGTTCAAGATCTGGATTGCCGCACAACGGCCCGCGCACAAGCGCGCCACCGCCGGTGCTCATGCAATAGCCAGCCGTTGATTGGCGCAAGGTCGGCACTTTGAAGCCGTCTGCCATGCCGCCACGCAGGCTCCATCCCTCGGATAATTTGTAATTTGCATACAAACGCGGACTGAAGTGAGTATCGAAATCACCGGCCTTGTCTGCGCGCAAACCGCCCGTCAACTTCAGGCGTTCGGTTGCCTGGAATTCGTCTTCCGCAAATAGCGACCAAGTGCGGCGCCCTGCTTCATCCACATTACGGTAGCCGCTTACCATGTCCTGATTGCCGATGCCTTTCAGCCGCGCATCCATGTATTGCATGCCTGCTTTCAAGGTATGACGTTCACGCGGCATGGTCACCATTGCATCGAACACGGTATTGGTCAGTTCCGGCTGGGCGGCCGTACGCACACCTTGGGTCCAGCTTGTGTAGCGC
Organism: Solilutibacter tolerans; assembly: GCF_900155935.1. GTDB lineage: Bacteria > Pseudomonadota > Gammaproteobacteria > Xanthomonadales > Xanthomonadaceae > Solilutibacter > Solilutibacter tolerans. Next base: position 512,922 of record NZ_FTLW01000001.1, on the reverse strand, counting down.
GCCTGCTCCTGCATCAGGCTGAGATCAAGATTGAAGCGATCGAACTGACCGGCATATCCGACGCTAGCATTATGGCGCTCATGCAAATCACGGGTGAATGCACTGACCGGCGCACCGTCGGCCAGACTGAGGCCCGGACGCGCGGTGTATTGCAAACGGTCACTGCCGGCGTTGATCGTCAACCGTTGATACTCGGCCAACTGGATGTCGAAGCGCGTACCAAAATTGCGTTGGCGCGTGTCATCCGCACCAGAGGTGAAGCTGCGCGGGTAATAAATATCGTCCTCGTCACGACCGCGTGCACCGCCCCACGCTTGCCACGTCACATTTTTTGTCACCGGTCCGCCAAACGAGAATGAGGCGCTTCGCGAATTGCCATGCTCCTCGTGTTCGTTGTGGGTGCCCGCCAGCGTGACCGAACCCTGCCAATGGTCCAAGCGCTTGCGCATGATGACATTGATGACGCCGCCAATCGCATCCGATCCATACAGCGATGACATCGAACCACGAATAACTTCGATGCGTTCGATCGCATCCAGCGGCGGCAACAAGTTGGCCTGTACGCCGGTAGTGCCACGATTCATCGTCTCGCGTGTGCTTTGGCGCTTTCCATCAACCAGCAAGAGCGTGTATTCGCCGGGCATGCCCCGGATCAGGATATCGGTTGTACCTGGGTCATAGCCCTGCACCGAAACACCTTCGATATCGCGAACAGCATCGGCCAGGTTTTCGTACGGACGCGAACGCAGTTGCTCCGCCGTGATCACACTGATGCTGGCGGGAGCCTCGGAGATTACCTGCTCATAACCAGAGGCTGTGACCACGACATGGTCTAGTTTTTTTGCTGTCTTTTTGCTGTTCTTGTGAGGTGGATGCCGTGTTCTGCGCGTGCAGGGTGAGCGGAAGTGTACTGATCACGGCCATAAGCGCGATCGATAAAGGCCGACGTGGGAGAGCAATCATGATGTGAGCGTGGATGTGAATTCCCGGACATATTAATGCGAATGATTCTTGTTTGCTATAAGATGTTCACCACTTCCCGATGCGTCTCGCCATGCCTCTTGTCTTTCTTGCCACCGCGCTCGCTGCCTGGGCGCTTTATCGCAGCACGCATCAACACGCGCGTCGTTGGCGCTGGCCGGTGCCGGGCGCATTGACCGGGCTCGGCTGTTTTCTGCTGGCGTGGTTTGCTGCGACGCACTTCGCATCGGTGTCCGTGGGTTTCTTCCTCGCGTTGTCAGCATTGATGTTGATGCTGACGTTAGTGGCGCTCGTCGGCGGATGGCGACAACTTAGGGCGCAACGATGACCGCACGATCCACCCGTCCGCGTGACTGGCTTTCTTTGACTGCCGCCGCCCTATTTCCCAGCGCGACATTGGCGTTGGTGATGTCGGGGGTTTTTCAGTACATGGGCGGCGAAATGGCCTTGGACAAGAGCCAGGTCACCATGTGGATGGTGCCTCTGCTCTGGGCCGCCATCGCCTCGTGCGTATTCGCTACCCGCATCCCCGCACGCGCGTGGATATGGCTGGGCATCGCTAATAGTTTGGGCGTGATCGCGCTCGCCCTGTTGAGGATGACTTGAGTGGACGGTTACATGCTGCGTCGATTCAAGTCCTTGCATACATGGGCCGGCATCACGACTGGATTGCTGCTGTTCGTTGCTTTTTATGCTGGTGCTGCCAGCATGTTCAAGGCGCAACTGGATGACTGGGCCACACCATCATCGCATTCCCCTGCCGTTATAGATGATGCGGCGCGTGACCAGGTGGTGCGCGGCCTGCTGGCCAAACATCCCGATGTGACTAATGTCGTGGTACGCATGATGCCCGCGGCAAGGGCCCCGGCCACGGTCATGGCGCAAAGTGGCCGAGGTGAATCCTTGCAGCAACAGGCCGCGACACTAGATAGCCAAGGACACGTCCTGTTGGAACCCGCATATCCAACGCCCTTGGCCGATTGGGTGGATCGCATCCATCGCACCGGCGGACTGCCCGTCAGCATGGAGCGTGGCGTCTTGATCATGGGGATCGCGTCCGGTCTGTATGCCCTCGCCCTGGTCTCGGGGATTTTGGTGATGTTGCCTACCTTCCTCAACGATCTACTGGCGTTGCGCTTTCGCCGAGAAAACCCCAAGCGCGGCTGGCTTGATCTACATAATCTTCTGGGTGTTGCGAGCCTACCGTTTCACATCATCATGGCTGCAAGCGCGATGGTGTTCGCCTTCCACGATGTAATTTATGACGCGCAGGATCACAGCATCCATCGCGGCAGTCCGGTGGCCGGGGCGGCGTTTGCACCCTTCCCACCCTCCCCTGTCTTGCCTGCGCAGGTCTGGTTGCCTGACCAGATCAACGCGCGCTTGCATCAACTTGCGCCGGATTTCCAGGTAAGCGAGATCCAATATCGCGCCCAATCGCCCAATGCTCGCGGCGAGCGCAAGATCACTGCCTTCGTCAAAGGACATACGCCTAACCACTTTCTGCGCGGCGTCGACTTTGGTGCGGTGATGTTGGATGCAGGCGATGGCCGCGTCTTGTACAGCGGCTTCTTGCCGGGCCAGCAAGGCACTTGGTCACAGGCTGTTGCTTCATTTTTTGCGTTGCACTTCGGCAATTACGGTGGCAACCCGATCCGCTGGACATATGTGCTGCTCGGTGTGATCGGCGCGGCGGTGTTCTACACCGGCAATTTGTTGTGGATAGAAAGCCGACGCAAACGGCAACGCAAGAATCGTGCCGCAGTATTGCAGCCTCGCAAGGCTTCGATCATGGCCGCGGCAACGGTCGGCGTGTGTCTGGGCTCAGTTATCGGCATCTCCAGCACCATAGCGCTTGCTCATATTCAACCAGGCAATGCACCGGACGCCCTGATTCATCATCAACTGGCGTATTTTTTGCCCTTATTGCTGGCCGTAGTCTGGGCGTTATGGAGAAAGCCAGCACTCGCCGCCATCGACTTGCTAAGCATCGCCGCCATAGTGACGGCATTGATTCCTGCACTGACGATGCTCGATTACCTATGGCCCCGGATCAGCGTGCTCGAAGCAGGCCGGGATGGATTGGCAGTCGAATTGACTGCACTGGTGGCGGCTTCATTGATGTTGCTGTTGGCAAGGCTAAGTCGACATCGCGCAAAGTCCGCGCCGCATGACAGTGTGTGGGCTGCAGCTCATGCCCCGAAAATGGTGCATGAAACCGAGGCCAAATCCATTGCCTGATACCTTGGCTTCAATTACATCGGCTTGGCCAACACCAACCAGACGATCGCAATCAACAAAAGCACTGGCAGCTCATTGAACCAGCGCAGCGCGCGTGCACTGGGCAACAATCGCCCCTTTTCTATGCCCTTCAGCCAACGCCCGGCGACGATGTAATGCGCCAGCATGGCGATCACCAGCACCAGTTTCGCATGCAGCCAACCGCCACTGACGCCAAAGTGCAGCCACATGGCCAGGCCCAGCACCACGGCGATGCCGAACATGATGTGGCCAAAGCGATACAGGCGACGCCCCATCAGCACCAGGCGCTCACGCACCGCGCCGGCATCTCCCGCTTCCGCTATGTTCACCAGGATGCGCGGCAGGTAGAACACCCCGCCCATCCACGCCATGACGAAGACAAGATGGAACGTCTTGACCCACAAATAGGACGTGGACATCGATAACTCCTTGGACGAATCGGCTTAGGATGCCATGGATGAACGACACAACGACAGCACAAACACAGCCGGTGATCTTCATCGGCCACGGCTCGCCAATGAACGCCATCGAAGACAACGACTGGTCGCGTGCCTGGCGCGCGCTCGGCACGCGCTTGTCGAAACCCCGCGCGATCCTGTGCATCTCCGCACATTGGACAAGCCCGGGCGTGCTTTTGGGCGCAGCGAAAAAACCACGCACCATCCATGACTTTGGTGGCTTCCCGCCCGCCCTTTTCCAAGTCCAGTATCCGGCACCCGGTGACCCCGAACTCGCGGCGCGGGTTGCATCGATGCTGGATCCTGCGCTCGCACCGCAGTTGGATGCGGGATACGGCCTCGACCACGGTGCTTGGCAGGTGCTGGTGCACCTGTTCCCGGAGGCCGATGTGCCGGTGGTGCAGCTCAGCCTGGATCTGCGCCGCCCCGGCGCGCAGCATTTCGCCATCGGCAGGATGCTCGGCGCGCTGCGCGATGAAGGCGTTCTGATTCTCGCCAGCGGCAACATCGTGCATAACTTGGGACTGCTCAATTTCCGCAATCCCGAGCCGCCTGCTTGGGCGACAGCGTTCCGCGACAGGGTCAACAGCCTGATCGCCGCCGGTGATTTCACGGCGCTGGCCAATTTCGAGGACCTGCCGGACAACCGCCTTGCCATCCCCACGCCCGAGCATTACCTGCCACTGTTGTACGCACTGGCCTGCGCACGGGCGGGTGATTCGCTGGAGCTATTCAATGACGATGTGTGGAGCACGTTGTCGATGACCTCGCTCGCCCTCGGCATGGGCCGTGCACCATGAGCAAGACGTATGACCAGGCTTACTTCGACCGCTGGTATCGCCGCGAAGGCATCGGCGGCGCGGCGCGCTTGGCGCGCAAGGTCGCGCTGGCCGTCGCGATGGCCGAGTACCATCTGGAACGCCCGATCCAGAGCGTGCTGGATGTGGGGTGCGGCGAAGGTGCATGGCGTGCGCCGCTGATGAAGCTGCGCCCGAGGCTGCAATACATCGGTTTCGACAATAGCGAGTATGCAGTGCGCCGTTATGGCCGCAGCCGCAACATCCACTACGCGCGCTTTGGGGATTTCGAATATCTGCGTCCCTGCCCGCCGGTAGATCTTCTGATCTGCAGCGACGTGCTCCATTACCTGCCGACACGGGAACTCAATCGCGGCCTGCCGGGCCTGGCGGATTTGTGCGGTGGTGTCGCCTTCATCGAAATGTTCGCGAAGGAAGACGCGGCCATTGGTGACGAGGACGAGTTCCAATCCCGGCCCGCACGGTTCTATCGCGAACGGCTGGGTAAACTTGGCTTTGCGCAGATCGGCTCGCATGGCTGGTTGTCGCCACGCATCGCACATCACGCCACGGCGCTTGAACGGAGCTGAAGCCCCCACGGCAAGCCGACTAACTTTCCGGTATGCTGCGACGCAGCATTCCACTGGAACTCCCATGCTCCTTTATCAGATGCACGAGAACGCCCGCGCCTGGATGGCCCCGCTGACCTATTGGTCGGATGCGGTCGCCAAGATGTACACCGCACAGGGCAGCTGGCTATCAGGTCTACCTGGCGCCCAACGCGTGGCTGCCGGTTACGACCTCTTGTATCGCGTCGGCAAGGATTACGAGAAGCCTGGATTCGGCATCCACGAGATCGAAGTCGATGGCGTCAACATCCCGGTCGTCGAGCGCGTCGCGCTGGCCAAGCCATTCTGCCGCCTCCTGCGTTTCAAGCGCTACCACGATCAGGCCGATGGTCTCAGCCGGATGAAGGACGACCCGACGGTGTTGATCGTTGCACCGCTCTCGGGACACCACAGCACCTTGCTGCGCGACACGGTCAAGACGATGCTGCCTGACCACAAGGTGTACATCACCGACTGGACCGATGCGCGCATGGTGCCGAAAGAAGCTGGCGCGTTTCATCTGGATGATTACGTGGCCTACATCGAGGAATTCATCCGCCACATTGGCGCGGACAATCTGCATGTGGTCAGCGTGTGCCAGCCTACCGTGCCTGTTCTGGCCGCGGTGTCGTTGATGGCGGCTCGCGGCGAGGCTACTCCGCGTACGTTGACGATGATGGGCGGCCCTATCGATGCGCGTGAATCACCGACTGCGGTCAATAATCTGGCAATGCGCCGACCGCTCAGCTGGTTCGAGCAGAACCTGATCCACACGGTACCGGCCAACTATCCGGGTGGTGGCCGCAAGGTGTATCCGGGCTTCCTTCAGCACATGGGGTTTGTCGCGATGAACCCAGAGCGGCACGCGATGTCGCACTGGGACTACTACCAGGATCTGGTGCAGGGTGATGAAGAAACGGCCGCCTCGCACCGCCGCTTCTACGACGAATACAACGCCGTTCTCGATATGCCGGCGGAGTACTACATCGACACCATTCGCACCGTGTTCCAGGACTACGCACTGCCGCGCGGCCTGTGGAGGGTGAATGGCGAGCGTGTCGATGCCGGCAAGATCCACGACACGGCCCTACTCACCATCGAAGGCGAGCTGGACGATATCTCCGGCGAAGGGCAAACCCGCGCCGCGCTGAAGCTTTGCGACAACGTGCCGGCATCGCGCAAGCAGCACATCACGGTGAAGGGCGCGGGTCATTACGGCATCTTCAGTGGCAAGCGCTGGCGCAGCCAGGTGTATCCGCAGGTGCGTGATTTCATTGCGGCCAACCAAGAGGCGCCGAAGAAGCCGACCAAGCGGGTTGTCAAGAAGAAAGCGGCTGCACGCAAGGCCTGAAGCAAAAGAACCTGCCTCGATTAGGAGCCTGTATGTCCGATCAAAACGACTCACTGGACACCTTGGTATCAGCCAGCGGCACACTTGCCGGCATCGGCTTGGCTTTGGTCGGCATCCTGTCTGCCAAGAACACGCTCACCAAGACCGAAACCATCGCTGACGACTTCTTCCTGTTTTCGTCCATTGGCTTCCTTGTCGTGCTGGCTATCTGCTATCTGGCACAGAAGGAAAAGTCGCCGTCGCGTACCCAAAAGACCCAGAAGACCCAGAAGACCGCCGAATGGATCTTCTCCATCTCACTGGTGCTGTTGCTGATCGCGGGTTTCGTGCTGGTCTACACCGAGATCTGAACCGTGTTGGGCGTGGTCGCGTGATGAAAAGCCCGGCTTGCGCCGGGCTTCCTGTTTAGAGCGATGATCGATCAATTCTTGACCAGCAGGTTCTTGGCGATCAGGCCATGGAGTCGTCCAGCCCAGCGTGCAACATGCATGGTCAGCAACAACACGACGAACCCGGCCAAGATCACGATCGGTATCAGCCAAGGCTGATTGGACACAACATCCTCACCCCCGATACTGACGATCACCACGTTATCGCTGACCAGGCTGATCAACGGCGAGAACATCAGCGCGAGTGCGGTTGAAAGACCGGTGACGGCAATCGTGAAGTACGCCAAGCCCAGTGGCAGCATCAACAAGAAATACAAGAAGGTGCCCCAGGTGCGTGCATCGGTAAACATCGCGCCGATACGCTTGAGCAATGGCTGCTCCACGTCGCTGTAAAGTGGGCGACGCGGCATGCGCTCGCCCAGCATCACTTCGACCAAACGCCCTTCGACCAAGGCCAGCACGCGCGTCGCGCCGACGAACAACACCACGAATGGCAGGCCGATGATCAGGATAGACAGGCCCAGCGACAGACTTGCGCCAGTCACCGTCCAGGTGAAATAGAAGATGCCAGTCGCGATTGAAAGCAGCATGTAGAACAAGGCGCCGTAGGTGCGTGAGTCGACGAACACCCCGAAGATCTTCTGCCAGACCGAAGGCCCGTTGTCTTTTTTCTGAACCGCGCGTGGCGGACGCAACGCAGTCTGCACTTTCACTTCGGTGTCGCGGTAGATATCGGCGACTTCGTCCGGGGCGCCGTAGCTGCTGGCGACATCCGCGATCACCTCAGCCTCGGTCTTGCCGGGGTTGGCGGCGAGCTCGGCGCGCAGGTACTCCTCGGCGTCGTACAGCGCGTCATGGATCATCGCAGCATCGGCCCCCTCCAGCGATTTGCGCAATTGCGCCAAATAGGCGGGGATGGTGGTCGGCAGCACGGTGTTCATTTGAAGTTCCCCTTCAGAACGTGATCAACGGAATCTCGGGTGGCGCGCCAGGCCTCGGCCCAGTGGGTGAGCGTGACGTGGCCGAGGTCGGTGGCGCGGTAATAACGACGAGGCGGCCCGCTGTCTGACGGCTCGACGAAACTCTCCAGGAGACCTGCAGCCTCCAGATTGCGTAGCACGGGATAGAGCGCGCTCTGCTTGCCCGACAACACACCGTCCAGCTGCTCCAGCGACTTGGCGATTTGATAGCCGTACATCGGCGACTCGGCATCGGCCACTACGGCCAGTAGCGCCAGCGATACGGTGCCAGCGGACAACTCTTTCTGGAATTTGCGCAACAACAGGTCGTCTTCCATCACCAGTTCCTCGGTGGATGTAGGTCACTCTATTGTTAATTTCGATATAGCGAATGTGCCAGTAGTAACTCCCTGCCAAGATTCGACATCGACCAGCTATGCTCCGGCTTTAATTACTGATCACCGGAGCCTTCGATGCGCCGTTTGCCGCTCGCCCTCGCCTTGTCCGCCCTGCTTCCCTTTGTCGCCTTGGCTCAAGCCGAGCCCGCCGCAAAAGGGACCAAGTACCGCAGCGCCAAGGAGATCATCGATGCGGCGCCGGACAGCGCCTGGCGTGACCTGGACCCGGCCAATACGCTGTACATGGAGCTGCCGGCCGGCCGCGTGGTGATCGAGCTGGCTCCCGGTTTCGCGCCGGAGCACGTGGCCAACATCAAGACCATGGCCAAGGGCGGCTTCTGGGATGGCACCAGCATCTACCGCGCACAGGACAACTTCGTGGTCCAGTTTGGCGATGTAGATGCGGACGATGCCGCCAAGGCCAAGAAACACCCCGCCGGCACCAAGGAGAAGCTGCCCGCCGAATTCACCCGCAAGGGACCGGCCAGGTTCGACCGCTTGAAGGACAAGGACGGCTGGGCACCGCAGGTCGGCTTCACCGATGGTTTCGCGGTCGGGCATGACCCGGCCAAGAAAGAAACCTGGATCGCGCATTGCTATGGCGCACTCGGCGCGGGCCGCAACAACGCACCCGATAGCAGCATCGGCGCGGAGTTGTATGTGGTGATCGGCCAGGCCCCGCGTGCACTCGACAAGCAATTGACCATGGTGGGCCGCGTCGTGCAGGGGATGTCGCTGCTCAGCGCCACGCCACGTGGCCCTGAACCGATGGGCTTCTACGAAGACCCCGCTCAGCGCGCGCCGATCACCGCCATTCGCCTCGCCAGCGACGTCCCGGCGGCCGAGCGAACGAATCTGCAAATCCTGCGTACCGACAGCCAGGCCTTCATCGACGCCACCGAGGCGCGCCGCAATCGCAAGGATGATTTCTACACGATTCCCGCAGGCCATATTGACCTATGCAATGTGCCGCTACCGGTCCGCACCAAGAAATGAACGACAGGTGGTGCAACGACGGGGGTGAACAAATTTCTCACCCGACTGTCGCTGCACGCTGCTAGCCTTTGCCTACCCCAGCCAGAGTCCTTGCCATGCCCATGCTCAAGATGCGCATCACCGGTAGCGAAGACGACGTCCGCGCCATCTCCAACCTGTTGCAAAGCATCGACGGCATCGAGCATGTCGAAGAAATCGCCGACCTCATGTCGCACATGGACGATGACGACTCCAGCTCCTCTGGCCTGAGCGATGTCGGCGGCCCCGACGTGCACGAGATCGAAGTGGATGCACCGAACGCGGCCACCGCGCGTCGCGTGCGGCAGGCGCTGGAAGAGCTGGCATTCGAGCTCGACGCGATGGTCGAGTTCGAAGAAGAAGACGAGTAACGCGCCTGGTCAGTCCGGCTTGCGGGCGATGAACTCGCCCAACATCTCGCGACCATCCGACAGCGTGAACACGACGGCGATGCGGGTGCCCGGCTTCACCGGCCTCACCGGATCCATCAACATCAGATGCATGCCGCCGGGCTTCAGCGTGGCGGCCTCCTTCGGTGCGATGCGCAACTCCTTCAACTGACGCATCCGATTCACGCCATCGATGTTGCGGCTTTCGTGCAGCTCCACATCGCCATAACTGACGCTTTTGACGCCAACGATCGTAGCCGGTTGGGCGCAGGTGTTGTCGATGCGGGCAAAACCGGCATGCATGGGCATCCCGCCTGGCAAGAGGCGAATCCAACCTTGCTGGACCTGCGGCATGCAGCTGGTTTTTTCGCGTGCGATGGCAGGCATGGCCGCGACAACACCTAACGCAAGCAGGAGCGGAGCAAAACGTGCGATCTTCATGAGCAGCATGATAACGGTCGGCACCTGCAGTAACTTGACCACAGGCCAACCGACAAAGCTTCCACGGAGCTACCGATGATCGACATCCACCAGCACGGCCCTTTCGCCCATCTGCGGTTGGCGCGCCCACCCGTCAACGCACTCAACCCCGAGCTTTGCCTCGCACTGGTTGCAGCCGTGGATGAAGCGGCCGCGGCGGGCAGCCATGGCATCCTGCTCAGCGGCGGCGCGCGCGTGTTTTCCGCCGGCCTTGATGTGCCCTATCTGATGTCATTGGGCGATGATCGCGCTGCCTTGCGCACGGCATGGGAGGCATTTTTTGCCGCCGCGCGTGCCCTTGCCAACAGCCCGATTCCCGTAGCGGTAGCGATGGAAGGCCACGCGCCGGCGGGTGGCTGCGTGCTCGCGCTGTGCTGCGACTACCGGGTGATGGCCGACGCACCGATCCAGATAGGACTCAACGAAACGCATGTCGGTCTGGCCGTACCGCAGAGCGTGCAAATCCTCTTGCATCGCACGATTGGTCATCGCCGCGCCGAGCGCATGTTGTTGGTAGGCGCCATGGTCGAAGCCCGCGAAGCCCAAGCAATCGGCCTGGTCGATGCACTCGCCACGCCGGGCAATGCCGAGGCGGAAGCATTGGGATGGCTGGAGAGTCTGGAAGGCCTGCCACGTGCGCCGATGTTGGCCACGCGTGCGCTGTCGCGCGCTGACATGATCGAAGCACTATCGACTGACCGACTCGACATCGACCAACCCTTGCGCGATTGGCAACACCCGGATACCCAACACGCGCTACGTGCTTTGCTGGCGCGCTTGGGTAAAGGCTGAGGCTCAGGCCTCGCCCGTCGCGATAGGCCTGGCTGAGTCTGAAATCCAGCCACTCCACGACCCTTTGTACAGTTTTGCACCCTGCAAGCCCGCATGCGCCATCGCGAGCAGATGATGGCAGGCGGTCACGCCCGAGCCACACATCGCCACCATGTCGGACGGTGTGCGCCCGCCTAGCAGTTCGGCGAACTCGGCGAACAATTCATCGCGCGATTTGAAGCGGCCATCTTCGGCAAGGTTCGCCATGAAGGGACGATTCACCGCGCCCGGCACATGGCCGGCTGTTTTGTCGATGGGTTCGACCTCGCCACGGAATCGCTCAGGTGCTCGCGCATCCACCAACAGACCGCCATGTTCGACATGTGCGGCAACGTCATCATGATCAAACAAGCGACCGTAAGCGAAGTCACCCGGATATGGCGCAACAGCATCATGCAACGATGGCGCTTCGATTTGGATCGGCAAACCTGCGGCCTGCCATGCCTTCAAACCACCATCGAGTACCGCGATGCGCTCGTGGCCGATCATGCGCAAGAGACACCAGGCACGCGAAGCGTACATGCCGTTGTCGGCGTCGTAGGCCACCACCTGCGTGTGCGGGGTAATGCCCCAGCGTGACAGCGTGCGGGCGAGATCTTCTGCACGGGGCCATGGATGACGTCCCTGCCCGAGCTGCGACATGTCGGAGAGATCGCGCTCCAGGTTGGCGTGGAACGCGCCGGGTAGATGACCTTGCGCGTAGATGCGCGCACCGGCGTCGGGATCAGTCAGCACCGATCGGCAATCAAGCAGGACGATGTCGTTACCCTCAGTCGCGTCGGCAAGCGAAGCAACATCGATCAAAGTGCTCCAAAATGGAATGTCAGCATTCATGGCAGAGCCTCCAGGCGTTGGCGCAGGTTGTCGATGATGATCGCGGTCGCGCCCCAAACGCGCGCGGGTGTGCCGCCTGGCCACGGGTGCAATTCGGCGATGCGGCGCACACGTCCCTGCCACGGTACTTCGGCGTGGAAAAGCGTGTCGGGTGCCAGTATGAAGTCGAGCGGCAGCTCGAAGACTTGAGCGACTTCCGCAGGATCGGGGATGGCGTGGTAATCAGCATCGATGCGTGCGACTAGCGGCACCACGCGGAAACCGGTGATGGTCGCCATCGGGTCGAGGAAGCCCAGCGGCTCGATCAAAGCAGCACCGACCCCGATTTCCTCATGCGTTTCGCGCAAGGCCGCTGCGATCACATCGGCATCGTCCAACTCGACCGCACCGCCGGGAAAACTGACTTGGCCGGCGTGATGGCGCAGCTGATCGGTGCGTCGGGTAAACACGACCTGCGTCCCGCTGGAACGCTCAACCAAGCCGACCAACACCGCAGCCTCGCGCAATGCGGGCGGCATCAGGTCTTCCAGTTCGTCGTGGTTCCAGGGTTTGTCGGCAGGCGGCGTGGCCAAGGGGCGCAACGCCTGTTGAATGCGCTGGAGCATGCCGTCGCTCATTCGCCTGCAGGCACCACCGGCTGCCAACCCCGCGCGGGCAGGATCTCGTGCATGTAGCGACTGCGTTCTGCGTCGCTCATCTGGCGCCAGAAGGCGATTTCCTGACCACTGCGACGACATCCCAGGCACAGGCCCGCGGGATCCAGCTGGCATACGCCGCTGCAGGGGCTGGCGATGGTGGCGAGGGAGTTGCTCATCAAAAACTATTGATCCGGAAAAGAAAAACGCCGGCCCCTCCGCAGGAACCGGCGTTCATCATGCCATTCGATCTTACTGGACGTTGACCAGCTTGATCTCGAAGGCGACTGCGACGTTGGGCGGGAAGCCCGAACGCGGATCAGCACCAAAGGCCTTTTCCGGCGGCAAGACGACTTCCCACTTCGAGCCCATCGGCATCTGGGTAATCACGTCACGCATGGCCTGCATTTCGATCTCGCTGACCTTGACGTTAGGGGTCTGCGGCTGCACGGCCTGCTGCGGGCGCGTACCGTAGGGCAGCGGGCCCAGCACCTGCAGGGACACGGTATTGGTCAGCGCGGGCTTGCGACCGGTGCCGTTCTCCAGCACGCGGTACATCACGCCGCCCGGCAGCGTCTTGACGCCGGCCTGGGTCTTGTACTGGTTCAGGTACTGGGTGCTCTTGGTGCGATTTTCACCGGCGATCTTGTTGTACTCGGCTTGGGCCGCCTGGGCCTTGGCCTGCTGGCGCTTCTGGAAAGCTTCCAGCGCGGGCTTGGCCTGGTCCGGGGTGATCGCCGGGTCTTTCTTGGCCAGACCGTCCTGCACGGCCTTGATCACGGCCGCGTTGTCGACCGGCTCGCCGCTTTCGGCCAAGTTACGGGCGAAGTCATAGCCAAACGCATAGCTCAGCTTGCCCTTCTCGGAGTTCAGGTCCTGCGCACCGGCAACGCCCGCGGTCAGGGTGAGAGCCGCGACAGCGGCGGCCAGCAAACGCAATTTCATAGACATCTCTCTGTAGTGGGGTAGGCGTTATGCCCGTAAAACAACGCGTTAGGATAGTCGGCTACGGCCTTAACCGCCACTGACGCCAGATTGACCACGGCTGAGGCCGATGGTTCCCCATTCATTTACCCCGGCTATACGCCGTTTGCGAGGATTCATGTCCGAGTCTCCCCTGCTGATCGAAACCCGTGATGGTATCCGTACCATCACGGTCAACCGCCCCGACAAACTTAATGCGCTCAACAGCGCGACGCTGGATGCGTTGCATCAGGCCTTTGATGAGGCCGCGGTCGATGCCAACGTTCGCGTGGTGGTATTGACCGGCGCAGGCGAGAAGGCCTTTGTCGCCGGCGCGGACATCAGCGAGATGAATGGTTTGACGCCGGTCGAAGGCCGCGATTTCTCCCTGCGCGGTCAACGCATGATGCGTCGCGTCGAGAAGATGCCGAAGCCGGTCATCGCGGCGGTGAACGGCTTCGCGCTGGGCGGCGGTCTGGAGCTGGCGATGTGCTGTCACCTGCGCATCGCGGGTGACAACGCCAAGGTCGGCCAGCCGGAGATTAACCTGGGCCTCATCCCCGGCTTTGGTGGTAGCCAGCGATTGCTGCGTCTGGCGGGTCGCGCCGCCACGTTGGAACTGTGCCTGGTCGGCGCGCCGATCAACGCCGAACGCGCACGCGAGCTCGGCATCATCAACCGCGTGGTGCCGGCCGCCGAACTGCAGGCCGAAACCATGAAGCTGGCCACCCAACTGGCCAATGCCGCCCCGCTGGCCCTGCGCGCAATGCTGGACTGCGTGAACATCGGCGGCGAGTGCGGCATCGAGGAAGGGCTTGAATACGAATCCGCGCAGTTCGGCCTGGTGTTCTCCACCGAGGACATGCGCGAGGGCACCAGCGCCTTCCTCGAAAAGCGCAAACCGACGTTCACGGGTCGCTAAGTGTCAGCGGCTTCGGGCATCAACTTCGTGGCCATCGCGCATGCACTGCGCAAGGATGATGTCGATGCCGCGATCCAACTCGGCCTTCTCGATTGGGGTGGCGATGCCGCTTCGCTGGTTGATGTACTGGGCGAAGCCGACATCGCCCTGCTCCATCGCGTACACCACGAACGCTTGACCGCATTGGCCGCACGCGATCGTTACCGCGCCCGTAATGCGCGGCTGGAACGATGGCAGGCCGAGCGTCGGCAACGGCAAGCGGAATCCGTGACGACAGACAACAAGGGCTCACCCGCACTGACAGGCGCGGCGGCGGCGGCATTGGCTCGCGCGTTGGCGAAGGCCAAGCGATGAGCCCCGCATGCACGAAAAAACCTGCCGTGAAGAGGGCGGCAAAGAAAGTTGCGGCATCGAAAACATCCAAGCCGAAGTTCCCACGCAAATCGAAACTGATGACGCCTGTGGAAATCAGCGAAGCTTTCCGCCGTTGGCACGACCTGGAACCCGAGCCGAAAACGGAACTCGAATACACCACGCCTTTCGAATTGCTTGTCGCGGTTGCGTTATCGGCGCAGGCAACCGACGTCGGCGTCAACAAGGCAACGCGCAAGCTTTACCCCGTCGCCAACACACCCGCCGCGATTACCGCCCTGGGCGTGGAAGGTTTGAAGCCCTACATCGCCACTATTGGTTTGTTCAATACCAAGGCCGCGAATGTCGTGGCCTTGTCGGAACAGCTGCTGGAGCGCCATGGCGGCGAAGTACCGGCGGATCGCGCGGCGCTTGAAGCCCTGCCCGGCGTTGGCCGCAAGACGGCGAACGTGGTGCTCAACACCGCTTTCGGCCAACACACGATGGCAGTGGACACGCATATTTTTCGCGTCGCCAATCGGATGGGACTGGCACCGGGCAAGGATGTTCGCGCGGTGGAGAACGCCTTGATCAAACGTGTGCCTGCCCCATACCTGCGCCATGCCCACCACTGGCTGATCCTGCACGGGCGTTACATTTGCAAGGCCCGCAAGCCCGATTGTGCGTTATGCCCCGTGCTTGATCTATGCCACTGGCCGGAAAAGTCACTGGCGGGTACCGCCCCACGTTGACTCAGGCGGATGCAAAAAAAACGCCCCGGATTCCCGGGGCGTTCCTTCGATACTTTTTTGCCAGTGCGATCAGAACGCGAACTGCGTGCGCAAGGCGTACTGACCGGTCTTGTCGCCGTTGACTTCATTCTCGCCGCGCGTGTAGTTGAACATGAAACGCAGGTTCGGGTTCACGTAATAATTCACGCCGAAAATTGCCGAATTGGCACTGCGGTTGGCGATGTCCTTGTTCTCGATGGTGTCGTAACGCGCGGTCAACTCCCACGCGCCACCTTCCGGCACGGTGGCCGAGCCGAACACGCCGTTGGCGGATTTATAGGGCTTGTGGCCGCCGGTCAGCAGCCAGCTGCCCTGCACGTACCACGTATCCACTTGCTGGGCCGGACCGATCGGCATGTCGAAGTCGGCGCGCGCGTACTCACTCTGGAAGAACATCGGGCCGAACGAGCCGGCCGCTTCCACGCCCACCGTACTGATGCTCTTGGCGCTGCCGGCGGTGATCGCGGCAATGGTCTGCGAGGGGCCACGCCGACCGGCATAGTTCGCAACGGCGGTCATCGTCGGCGTGCCCTGGTTGCTGTTTTCGCTGCTATAGGACAGACCGAAGTGCAAGGTGTTCTCGGCATCGTTGATCGGCGCCCACGTAGCGCGACTGGCGAAGCCGATACCTTCGTTGCGCGCCGTCGGCGTGGCGCGCAGGGTGAATGCCGACGCACCCACGGTGTAGTTGGGGCCACCCATCAGGTACCCCACGCCCTGCTGGAATTGGCGGCCGTTATAGAGGCCGGTCGCGGAGGCGAACGGACGCTCCATCATCAGGATTTCATTCGAGCTGGTCAGCTCTTCCATCGAACGGTAGGGCTTGAAGTGACCGATGGTCAGCTTGCCCGGGCCAATTTGCTTGGCGATGTACAAATCACGCAGACCGTCCAGGTTGGTACCGGCGGCGAAATCCTGCTCCATCTTGTAGTCCCAACCCAGGGCCTTGCCTGACAAAGTCAGGCGCGCACGACGGAACTCATTGCCGGCGGTAACCGCAGCGCGATCACGATCAAACATATAGGTATCGAAGTGAATTCGGCCACCCAGCGATGCCTCGAACTTCTTGTCGGCCGAGGTAACCTTGATGCCGCCCTTGGTTTCCACTTTGGGCAGGTTGTCCGACAATTTGTCGAACTCTTCCTTGCTGGTCACGTTGATGTCCTGCTGGGCATCGGCGCGCTCTTCCAACTCAGTGACCTTGGACTCCAGCATCTTGATCTGCTCGCGCAAGGCAGCCAATTCGGCGCTGCTGGCGTTCTGGGCGTAAGCGGCAGGGCTAATGCCTGCAGCGGCGGCCAATGAAAGGGCCAGGACGGAAACTCGCATGGGTTACTCCACTCGGTAGTTGTGATGTGTCGGGCATCAAAGGCGATGCCGTTAAGGAAGCGTCAAAGCGGCGCCAGATTGTCTGAGCTATGTGACCATCAGGTGGATTAAATATTGCAGTTTGATGACGCGTGATCGTTATCCGATCAGCTTCGGGTATGTGGTGGAAAATTGCGCGCTTCTTCTGGGTGTCACCAAAACGTCATCTACTCATCAACGATCTGTCATCAATAACGCGTCGAATGCACTCCGATTCCTACCCATCCTGATTTCCCGGAGTGCACCGTGCGTAACATCTTCAAGACCACCTTCCCCGCGTTGGCGCTGGCCGCCGGCCTTAGTCTCAGTGCGCACGCCGCCGAATCTACGGGCGCAGGCGCTTCATTTGTGTATCCCGTGATGTCGAAGTGGTCGGCCGACTACGCCCGCACCACCGGCAACAAGATCAATTACCAATCGATTGGTTCCGGCGGCGGCATCGCCCAGATCAAAGCCGGCACGGTGAACTTCGGCTCGTCCGATGCTCCGCTTTCGCCGAAGGAGCTGGGCCAGTTCAAGTTGGCGCAATTCCCGTCGGTGATCGGCGGCGTGGTGCCCGCGATGAACATTCCCGGCGTCAAAGCCGGCGCAATGAAAATGGACGGCGACCTCTTAGCCGACATCTATCTGGGCAAGGTGACGATGTGGAACGACCCGCGCATCGTCGCACTCAACTCTGGCGTCAATCTGCCCGCCATGAAGATCACCGTGGTACGTCGCTCGGACGCGTCTGGCACCACCTTCAACTTCGTCAACTATTTGTCGAAGGTGAGCCCTGAGTGGAAGTCCAAAGTGGGCGAAGGCACTTCGGTGCGCTGGCCTGTCG
This sequence comes from Solilutibacter tolerans, assembly GCF_900155935.1. Classification (GTDB taxonomy): domain Bacteria; phylum Pseudomonadota; class Gammaproteobacteria; order Xanthomonadales; family Xanthomonadaceae; genus Solilutibacter; species Solilutibacter tolerans. The sequence continues at coordinate 495,315 of NZ_FTLW01000001.1, read as the reverse complement.
GTATCGGCGGCAAGGGCAACGAAGGCGTGTCGGGTTACGTGAAGCAGATCAAGGGCGCGATTGGCTACGTCGAATTGTCATTTGCTTTGCAAAACAAGCTGGCCTACAGCCGCTTGAAGAACTCCGCGGGCAATTACATCGTCCCCAGCGACGACAGCTTCCAAGCCGCCGCTGCTAACGCCAACTGGGCGGCGAGCAAGGACTTCCACCTCGTTATGACCAATGCGCCGGGCGCAGAGAGCTGGCCGATCACCGCGACCAACTTCATCCTGATGCACCGCTCGCCGAAGAATGCGGCAGGCGCCAAGACCGCGAAGGAATTCTTCCGCTGGGTGTACGCCAATGGAGATGCGGAAGCACGCAAGCTGGGTTACGTGCCGCTGCCCGACGCCCTCGTCAAGCAAATCGAGACCTACTGGTCCAAGAACATGAATTACTGAGCCTCGGCTCACCTCCTCCAGTGAGCTAGATCTTGCGCGGGCTTCGGCCCGCGCTTTTTTTTCTGAACGGGCCGGCCAGAGATTTATGACGGCCCGTAACCTGTTTGTCACATAAAACGATTCCCATAGGTCAACCGCGAACCAGCGGCCCAGCCCAAGTCTATTCAGGAGTTGTCATGAAATCGAACCCGGTGCGCATCGCCGCCCTTGCCCTGGCCGCCGCCGCTTTCGTCGCAGGCTGCAAGCCGTCCGAATCCAGCAGCGCCCCGAATGCCGCCTCGGCCCAGGCCGAAGGCGCGGCTGCAGGTGACAAAGTCGCCGCCGAGATCACCGGCGCGGGTGCCAGCTTCATCTATCCGCTGATTTCCAAGTGGTCGGCCGATTACCACAAGGCCACGAGCAACAAGATCAACTACCAGTCGATCGGCTCGGGTGGCGGCATCGCCCAGATCAAAGCCGGCACGGTGGATTTCGGCTCGTCCGACAAGCCGCTGTCTTCCGAGGAACTCGCGCAGGCAGGTCTGGCCCAGTTCCCATCCGCGATCGGCGGCGTGGTCCCGGTGGTCAACATCCCCGGGATGGAAGCCGGCAAGTTGCGTTTCTCCGGCGCGGTCTTGGCCGACATTTACCTCGGTAAGATCACCACCTGGAACGATGCGCGCATTGCCGCTGAAAACCCCGGCGTGACCCTGCCGGGCGAGAAGATCCAGGTCGTGCGTCGCTCGGATGGCTCGGGCACCACCTTCAACTTCAGCAATTACCTGTCCAAGGTCAGCCCGGATTTCAAGAGCGCGATTGGTGAAGGCACCACGGTGAACTGGCCGGTCGGCATGGGCGGCAAGGGCAACGAAGGTGTCGCCGCCTACGTCAAGCAGATCAAACACTCGATCGGTTATGTCGAATTGTCGTACGCGCTGCAAAACAAGATGCCCTATGCATCGATGCAGAACGCCGCCGGCAACTGGGTCGCGCCGTCAGCCGAAAGCTTTGCCGCCGCTGCCGCCAGCGCCGATTGGGCCAATGCGAAAGACTTCAACCTGGTGATCACGAATGCACCGGGCGCCGAGGCTTGGCCGATCACCGCGACCAACTTCATCCTGATCTACAAGCAGCCGAAGGATGCCGCCAAGCAGCAGGCGACGCTCGATTTCTTCAAGTGGGCCTTCGCGCAAGGCCAAGCGCAAGCGCAGTCGCTGGACTACGTGCCGCTGCCGGCGGAACTGGTGCAGCAGGTCGAGGCTTATTGGGCTTCGCTCAAGTAATCCCGGCGACCACGACGCACGGGAGCGGATGGCCGCTTCCGTGCGTCATTGCAACGAATGAAATTTTGCGGGATGCGTCCCGCCACACCCGATCCGAGTCTTGTCGATGAATGCAGCTGCACTGCCCGCACCGGACGCCCGCAACCTGCGTGACGCACGCAATGACCGCGTGTTCCGCTGGCTTCTGACCGCGACCGCGATCTTCGTCCTCTTCACCTTGGCCGCTGCCGCCTTGTCGATGCTGTGGGGCGGCCGCAGCGTGTTGCAGAGCGAGGGCTTGTCGTTCTTCACATCCAGCGACTGGAACCCGGTCGAAGACAAATACGGTGCGCTGGTGCCGATCTACGGCACCATCGTCACTGCCATCATCGCGATGATCATCGCCGTGCCGGTCAGTTTCGGCATCGCCTTCTTCCTGACCGAGGTCGCACCGCGCTGGCTGCGCACACCGGTCGGCACCGCGATCGAGCTCCTGGCAGGCATTCCTTCGATCATCTACGGCATGTGGGGCTTCTTCATCCTGATGCCAGTGATGCGCGAAAGCATCATCCCGTGGATGGATGCACACCTGGGCACACTGCCCCTGATCGGCCGCCTGTTCCAGGGCCCACCGATCGGCGCCGGCATGCTGACCTCGGGCATCGTCCTGTCGATCATGGTCATCCCGTTCATCTCCTCGGTCATGCGCGAAGTGTTCATGACCGTACCGTCGCGCTTGAAAGAATCGGCCTATGCACTGGGCTCGACCAAGTGGGAAGTCAGCTGGGACATCGTGTTGCCCTACACGCGCTCGGCGGTGATCGGCGGCGTGTTCTTGGGCCTGGGCCGTGCATTGGGTGAGACGATGGCCGTCGCCTTCGTGATCGGCAACAGCGTGCAGTTCACCGCATCGCTGCTGGAGCCTTCGACCACGATTGCCGCGTTGATCGCGAATGACTTCGGCGAAGCCACCCAAACCTATCGCTCCGCGCTGCTGCTGCTCGGCTTCGTGCTCTTCATCGTCACCTTCATCGTGTTGGCGCTGGCGCGCCTGATGTTGATGCGCCTGTCGCAGAAGGAGGGCAGCTGATGTCCGCCGTCCAACTCCCTGCCAAGGATTTCAAGCGCGCCGATGCCCTGTATCGCCGCCGCAAGATCACCAACCTGATCGCGGTCGCCCTCGCAAATCTTGCAGCGCTGTTCGGCCTGCTGTTCCTCGGCTGGATCCTGTGGACCCTGGTGTCCAAGGGTATGGCCAGCCTCAATCTGAATCTTTTCACCATGGACCAGCCGCCGCCGATGGAAGAAGGCGGCATGCGCAACGCCATCATCGGCAGTTTGATGATGTGCGGCATGGGCATTTTGATAGGCACGCCGCTCGGTATTGCGGCAGGCACATGGCTGGCCGAATACGGCAATCGCACCAAGCTGGGCACGGTGGTGCGCTTCGTTAACGACATTCTGCTGTCTGCGCCATCCATCGTGCTGGGCTTGTTTGTCTATGCGATGTTCGTGATGACGACCGGCGGACGTTTTTCCGCGATTGCCGGCGCGCTGGCGCTCGCTTTCATCGTGCTGCCGGTGGTCGTGCGCACCACAGACGAGATGTTGCGCCTGGTCCCGATCACCATGCGCGAGGCGGCGCTGTCCTTGGGCGTGCCGCAGTGGAAGGTGACGATGCAGGTGCTGTACCGCTCTGCCCTGCCCGGTATCGTAACCGGCGTACTGCTCGCGCTGGCACGCATCTCCGGCGAAACCGCGCCACTGCTGTTCACCGCGTTCGGCAACGAATTCTTCAGCCTCGACCCGACCGGCGCGATGTCGGCCGTGCCGCTGGTGATGTACAAGTTCGCCGGTTCGGGCTTCGAGAACTGGGAAAAAATCGCCTGGGCCGGTGCGTTGGTGATCACCCTCTTCGTTCTCTTCGTCAGCCTGTTGGCACGCACGCTCCTGCTGCGCAACAAGATTTCCCATGACTAATCTCGACCACACCTTTGATATCCGGACATTTGAAATGAATGACGCTCGCCCCGCCATGCACATGCAGGTCCGCGAAGGCCAGGCCGCCGCGACCGCGCCGGTGAAGATCGCCACGCGCGGCTTGAACTTCCACTACGACAAGTTCCATGCGCTCAAAGACATCAACCTGGACATCCCGGAGAAGCGCGTCACCGCGCTCATCGGGCCCTCGGGTTGCGGCAAGTCCACCCTGCTGCGCATCTACAACCGCATCTACGCGCTGTATCCCAAGCTCAATGCAAGCGGTGAAGTGCTGCTGGATGGCGAAAACATCCTGGACCCGAAGTACCCGATGAACCGCCTGCGCAGCAAGGTGGGCATGGTGTTTCAGAAACCGGTGCCGTTCCCGATGACAATCTTCGAGAACGTCGCTTACGGCATTCGCCATCACGAAAAATTGTCGAAGTCGGACATGAATGATCGTGTCGAACACGCCCTGCGCCAAGGCGCCCTGTGGGACGAGGTGAAGGACAAGTTGGGCCAAAGCGCACTGGGCTTATCTGGCGGCCAGCAGCAGCGCCTGTGCATCGCGCGTGCGGTGGCATTGCGCCCGGACGTGCTGTTGCTGGACGAGCCGACCTCCGCGCTGGACCCTATCTCCACCAGCCGCATCGAACAATTGGTGGAAGAGCTCAAGCGTGACTTCACCATCGTCATCGTGACGCACAACATGCAGCAGGCCGCACGCGTGTCCGATTACACCGCCTTCATGTATCTGGGCGACCTGATCGAACACGATGCGACATCGACCATCTTCTCCAACCCGTCCAAGCAGCAGACCGAGGACTACATCACGGGCAGGTTTGGCTGATACAGCCTGCTACCCCTGGCCTCATCTTCTGCACAGGAACCCACCATGCACAACGAACACGACCACATCGTCAAAAGCTACGACGACGAACAATCCCGCCTCAGCCACGAGATCCAGCGCATGGGCGCCATGTCGGTGGCGCAGCTCGAAGCCGCGCTCGAAGTGATTGAACGCCGTGACGACAACGCCGCCGAACGCATCATCGCCAACGACGAAGCCATCGACGCGCTGGAACACGAAGTCAGCCAGGACGTCATGAAACTCGCGCTACGTGGCCCGATGGCGACCGACCTGCGCATCATTCTTGCAGCGTTGCGTATCGCATCCGACATCGAACGTGTGGGTGACTACGCCGCCAACCTCGCCAAGCGTTCGGTGGCGCTCAATACCGCCCCGCCGATGCCGCAGATCCGCGGTCTGCGTGCCTTGGGCCAATTGGCCGCGCAGCAGATGCGCGACGTCCTCGCCGCCTACCAATCGCTTGATGCTGATGCCGCCCAGCGCGTGCGTGAGCGCGATGCCGAACTGGACCTGCAGTACACCGCGCTGTTCCGTGAACTATTGACCTACATGATGGAAGACCCGCGCAACATCACGCCCTGCACCCATTTGCTGTTCATGGCGAAGAACCTGGAGCGCATTGGCGACCATGCCACCAACATCGCCGAGAACCTCTGGTTCCGCGTGCACGGCGACCAGCGCCCCTTGCCGCCGCGTGAAAAGCGCGACGACAGCAGCGTGATCAGCCGCACCTGACCGTATGTTGCTTGCCGATGAATGGGATGGCCCGCCTTTGGCGGGCTTTCTTGTTCAGGCTTGATAGCGCTTTATTTACCTTTTCAGGACTGTGGCCAGCTAACATAGAATCATCCACACACCCCACGGAAATCTGGTCATGACCACCAAACGCAAGAACGCCCTAACCCTTGGCACCCTCGCCGGTACGCTGGTCCTGTCTGGCGCAGCTTTCGCTGTCACTCCGCTCGCCAGCGGCTACATGGGCGATGGCAAGCATGGCGAAGGCAGCTGCGGTGTAAAGTCCATGGACAACAACGCCGATGGAAAAATCTCTAAAGCCGAATTCGCCGCCGCACATGACGGCAAGGCAGAAAAATTCGCATCCCATGATCTGAACAGCGACGGCTTCATTACTCAGGCAGAAATGGACAAGGCCCACGCCGCGATGAAGAAAGACAAGCCCAAGGCAGCTTCCGCCAACGACGCCAAAGCTGGCGAAGGCAAATGTGGCGAGGGCAAGTGCGGCGGCGGCAAATGTGGCGGCAGCCTCTGAGCTTGATGCCGTCCAGTCACACAGACAGGCGCCCTGCGGGGCGCTTTTGTGTTGATGGATGCGGATGATGGGCCCAAATGCACTTGCGAATGCCAGCGTCGGGCTGGGTCTGCGCCGCGGCTTGCTTGATGCGATCGAAAGCGCTCCGGCCGACTCGTTCGATTTCCTCGAGTGCGCGCCAGAGAACTGGATACGCGTAGGGGGTGCCTTGGGCGCACGCTTGCGTGCATTGCGTGAACGGCATCCCATCACTTTGCACGGCCTTTCGCTTTCATTGGGTGGCGTGATACCACTGGACGATGCATTGCTGGATGACATCACTGTTTTCATGCAGCGACACGACATCACGCATTACAGCGAGCACCTCAGCTACAGCGCGGACGATGGGCACCTCTACGATTTGATGCCGCTGGCCTTCCATGAAGACACGGTCAAGCACGTAGCGACGCGTATCGATCAAGTGCAGCAAAAGCTTGGCCGGCGGATCGCCATCGAAAACGTCAGTTATTACGCTGCGCCCTGGCAGCGTATGCCCGAGCACGAATTCATCAATGCGGTGTTGGATGCTGGCGATTGCAATCTATTGCTGGACGTGAACAACGTCTATGTCAACGCAATCAACCACGGCTACGATGCCCACACATTTCTCGGCACGATGCCCTCCCAGCGCGTCGCCGGCTATCACGTCGCCGGTCATTTTGATGAAGCCAACGATCTGAAGATCGACACACATGGCGCAGCAGTGAAGGAGGATGTCTGGTCGTTGCTCGATGCCGCCTATCAAACCCATGGCGTGAAACCAACTTTGCTCGAGCGCGACTTCAATTACCCCTCGTGGGATGAGCTTTCCGCCGAGCTGGGCCGCATCCGCGAATTACAAGAGCGACATGCCGATGTCTAAGCCCGTCGACACCGTGCGCGACCAGCAATTTGCCTTTGCCGCGCATTTGCGCGATTCAACGCAGCCCGCGCCGCCCGGTATCGAGTCGCGGCGAATGGCCGTCTACCGCGACTTGTTCCGCAACACCATCGAATCTCTACTCTCCTCCAATTTTCCAGTGATACGCAAGGCACTTGAATATGCCGAATGGAACGAATTGGTCGACACCTTCCACCGCGAACATCGTTGCACTACGCCGCTGTTTACCGAGGTCGCGCAAGAGTTCATCGGCTGGCTGGCTGACAACGACACACATCACCTGCCGTGGCTACCCGAGCTCGCGCACTACGAATGGATGGAGCTGCGCGCGCAGATTGACGATGCAGACCCGATTGCACACGATCCGCAGGGTGATCTGTTGCAAGGCATCCCACTGCTCTCGCCCCAGGCATGGCCATTGGCCTACGCATGGCCGGTGGATCGTATCGGCCCGACGTATCGGCCCCAAACCCCGCCGGCATCGCCCAGTTTGATCCTGGTGCGTCGCGCTCCCGACATGCAGGTCCATTTTGCCGCGCTATCACCTCTGGCATTCCGGCTATTGCAATGGATCGAAGGCAGTCACACGCTCAGTGGCAACGCCATCATCGAGGCCCTGGCAGACGAGGCCGGCCTGCCCGACGACGCCACCTTCACCACCGAGGTCCAGGCGATGCTGCATCGATTGCATATCGAAGGCACGGTGATCGGCACACGCACCAGCTAAACTGCACGCATGCCCGACGCTAATCCGACACGCACACACCCCACCATGGCCACCCGTTTTCGCGGGTTCCTGCCGGTCGTGGTGGATGTGGAAACCGGCGGCTTCGATTGGAACAGGCATGCACTGCTAGAAATCGCCGCAGTGCCGCTGGACATGGACGATGAGGGCAAACTGATCCTGGGCGAAACCGCCTGCGCGCACCTCGAGCCTGCCCCTGGCACCGACATCGACCCGAAATCACTCGCCGTCACTGGCATCCAGCTGGACCATCCCTTTCGCTTGGCAAAGCCCGAAAAAGACGGGTTGGAACACGTCTTCGCGCCCATCCGCGCCGCGGTGAAAAAGCATGGCTGCCAACGCGCAATATTGGTCGGTCACAACGCGCATTTCGATTTGAACTTCGTCAATGCCGCGGTCGCGCGCAGCAAGCACAAGCGCAACCCGTTCCACCCTTTCAGCGTATTTGACACAGTGACCATGGCAGGACTCGCCTACGGTCAAACGGTGCTGGCACGCGCCGCTCAAGCCGCAGGACTGCCGTGGAATGCGGCCGATGCGCACTCCGCCGTATATGACGCGGAGATCACCGCGCAATTGTTTTGCCGCATCGCCAACCAGTGGCCGATGTTGAAAGCTGCTAGCCCTGCGGAGTCGGACGCGGCTTCCTGAGTGTGCGCGCGATGCCGTACAGGCTCACCGCCATCCACGCGGCCTCAAGCAAGAACACCGAAATATTGAAGTTGCCCCAGAGCGACAGCAATATCGCGCCCGCACCGAACAGATTGAGCAATTGATACGTCAGGCCATTGCCATGCAGGCGTCCGGCCTGCAGCAGGAAGAATCCGCCCAGCACCATCAAGGTGCCGAGCATGCCTACCCAGTCATACCACTGCAGGTTCATCGTGCTTTCCCCTTGGGTTGGCGCTGGCGCACCGCTTCGAACAACGCGATACCCGTTGCTACCGACACATTGAGACTTTCCATCTCTCCCGGCATCGGGATCTTCACCAATGCGTCGCAATTTTCGCGTGTGAGTCTGCGCAGCCCATCGCCCTCGCCTCCCAGCACCAGGGCCACATTGCCGGTCAAGTCGATGTCGTAAATCGACGCATCAGTCTCGCCGGCCAAACCATAGATCCACACGCCCTGCTTCTGCATGTCACGCAGGCAACGCGAGAGATTGGTCGCCGCGATCACCGGGATCCGATCCGCCGCGCCCGCCGATGTCTTGCGTACGGTGGCATTCACTTGCACGGCCTTGTCGCGCGGGATCACCACAGCGGTGGCTCCTGCCGCAGCTGCAGAGCGTAGGCAGGCACCCAGATTGTGCGGGTCTTGCACGCCATCCAGCACCAGCACCAATGCGCGCCCTTCGGCTTGCTCGATCAGGTCGGGCAACTCGTGCTCGTCCCACATGCGCGCGGCTTCATAGCGTGCGACCACGCCCTGGTGGCGCAACCCGCCAGCCACGCCATCCAGCGCCTGTTGTGCGACACGGCGCACGTCGATTTCCAGACGTCGCGCTTGCGATTCGATCTCGGTCAGACGCGGGTTGCGCCCGCCTGCCTCGACCAATACTTCGCGCACGTTCGCCGCGTCGTGTTCCAGTGCCGATGCCACCGCATTGATACCGGCAATCCAAGGAGAAGCTTTGCTCATGGCGGCATTGTAATGGCTGGGGGATACGGCTTCGCTCAGTACTTCTGCTTGGGTCGTTTGGCAGGCTTGCCACGCGCCGGTAGCGGCTTGGCGCCTTCGTCCTCCTCCACCAGGCGGAAGTCGATCTTGCGCTCCTCCAGACTCGCCTTGAGCACGACGATGCGCACCCGATCACCCAAGCGGAATTCACGTCCGCGCCGCTCGCCTGTCAGCGTCTTGCGGATCGCATCGAAGTGGTAATAGTCATGTGGCAGCTGGGTGACGTGGATCAGGCCATTGACTTTGGAATCATCCAACTCGATGAACAGCCCAAAGCTGGTTACGCCGCTGATCACGCCATCAAATTCACCGCCGACGTGCTGCTCCATCCACGCAGCGCGATAACGCTCGTCCACTTCGCGTTCCGCTTCATCCGCACGGCGACTGCGCTCGGAGCACTGCAACGAGAGCTGGTCTATTTCGCGTGCGCTGTAGCGGAAATCGTTGGCCGTGCCACCAGCGAGGCCATGCTTGATCGCGCGATGCACTAACAGATCCGGATAACGTCGAATGGGCGAAGTGAAGTGTGCGTAACTTTTCAACGCCAGCCCGAAATGACCGACATTGCTGGGCGAATACACGGCCAATGACTGACTGCGCAGCAAGACCGATTCGATCAGCGCCGAATCCGCTCGTTCGCGCACCTTGTGGATGAGCGCCGTGAAATCACGAGGATGCACCTTGGCCCATGGCGGCATCGACAACTGGAACTCCTTCAAGAACTCCTGCAGGTCCGCATACTTTTGCTCCGGTGGGCGCTCGTGGATACGGAACGGTGCGGGGATACCTTTATCCAACAGATACTTCGCGGCTTCGACGTTGGCCGCGATCATGCATTCCTCGATCAACTTGTGTGCGTCATTGCGCTGGAGCATGCCGGCCTGGGTCACCTCGCCCTTGTTGTCCAGGACGAAACGCACTTCACCCGATTCAAATTCGATCGCCCCGCGACGCTGGCGCGCTTCGGCCATGCGCTGGTAGAGTTGATGCAGATGCTGGACCTGCGCCAGTTGATCGCCGATCTTCGCAAGCGCCTGCTGGTATTCTTCTTCGGGAATTCCATCACCTACCGCGTTCCAAACTTGCGTGTAAGTCAGGCGCGCGTGCGAGTTCATCACCGCCTCGTAAAACTCGGACGATGTGACTTCGCCACGGTTGTCCAACTGCATGTCGCAAACGAAGCACAGACGATCCACCTTCGGATTGAGCGAGCAAATCCCGTTCGATAATGTCTCCGGCAACATCGGCACGACGAAACCGGGGAAGTAGACCGAAGTCGCGCGTAGTTGCGCCTCATCGTCCAAAGGCGTTTCCGGCCGCACGTAAGTCGACACATCGGCGATGGCGACGATCAGGCGCCAACCACCGCGCGTGCGTTCGCAATAGACGGCATCATCGAAATCCTTGGCATCTTCGCCATCGATGGTGACCAGCGGCGTGCTGCGCAGATCAACCCGTCCCTTAAGCGCGGTCGCAGGCACTTCCAACGGCACTGCGGCCGCTTCATCCAACACTTCCTGTGGAAATACGTGCGGGATGTCGTGGCCATGGATCGCAGCTTCGACGACCAGAGAGGGTGTCAGCTTGTCACCCAGCACAGCGACGATGCGGCCAATCGGCGGCCGCCGGGAGTCTTGCGCCTGAGTGATTTCGGCCACGACCAACTGGCCTTTCCCAGCATCATTGCGTTCGGCCTGGGGAATCATCACGTTGCGCTGGATGCGTGCATCATCGGGCACCACGAACCCAACGCCGGCTTCTTCGTCAAACCGACCAACCAAGCGAGTGACGCGACGCTCCAGCACCTCGACGATGGCTGCCTCGGTGCGACCGCGTTGGTCCATGCCGGTGATGCTCACCAACACACGATCCCCATGCATGACTTTGCGCATTTCGGTGGGCGGCAGGAACGCATCCTCACCTCCACCCGCGTCGGGACGCAGGAATCCGAACCCTTGCGGATTGGCGATCACCGTGCCCGGAATCAGGTCCAACTGCTGCGCCGGAGCGAAACCACCACGCCGGTTCTGCAGCAATTGGCCGTCGCGGACCATCGCGCCCAACCGCTTGTCCAGCGCATCGCGCCGGTCAGGGGCAGTCAGCCTGAGCTGGCGCGCCAAGGCCTCGGCATCCATCGGGCCATCGGCTGCCGACAAGATCTGCAATATGTAGTCGCGGCTAGCGATGGGCTCGGCATAGCGCTGCGATTCACGCTGGAAATGCGGGTCCCTCGGCGGCGCCGAGCGTGCCTGCGGCAACGCCCCCCGGCCTGTCGGTTTGGCTGGTTTCGACATACCTTCGGGCAACCAAGGCGCCCTGGCGGGTGCCGCTTTCTTGCGTCCAGCGGCCTTGGCGGCTGGGGTCTTCTTGCCGCGAGCGGGAGAGGTGCTCTTGCCCGATGAACGCGGGCCTTTTGTTGGTTTCTTCGTCATACGAAGATCGTCGCACAGACCGCGTGAGTTGGCGGCGATCCGGAAAAACAAAACCCCCGATTGCTCGGGGGTTTGCATTTGGTGCCCAAGAGAGGACTCGAACCTCCACGGTTTTACCCGCTAGTACCTGAAACTAGTGCGTCTACCAATTCCGCCACCTGGGCATGTGGGCGCGTATCTTGCGGCTTACCGTCGCGCTTGTCAATCAGCAGCCGGGAAGACGTGATCGCGATGCTCGCACAGCACCGCCTGTAATCGCGCCAGTGGCGGCGGTTTGGTGAAATGATCATCAAAGCCCGCGCGGCGGGATCGCTCGATGTCCGCCGGCTGCCCCCAACCGCTGATGGCGATCAGCAAGCGCGACAAGCCTTCCGGATCAGCGCGAAGACGGCGGGCCACTTCCCACCCATCAAGTCCCGAAAGCCCGAGGTCGAGCATCACGACATGGGGATGCCAGAGCGTGGCGGCCTCGAGCGCCTCGTGGCCATCCTGGCAGACACGGACGACCGCGCCCTGCGCTTGCAGCCAGTCGGCGAAACTCTCGACGATCTCGCGGTTGTCATCGACCACCATCACCCGAAGTCCGTCGAGCTTGCACAGCGGAGTGTCATGAACCTCAGCAGCTTCGAGTGGAGACTCGTCCCTGCGATGCGGCAAACGAACCACAAAGCGGCTGCCTCGTCCCAACCCTTCACTGTGGGCCTCGACACTGCCGCCGTGCATCTCGACCAAGGTACGGACCAGCGTCAGTCCGATGCCCAGCCCGCCTTGGACCGACGTCCCCCTCGGCCCCAGTTGGGCGAACATGTCGAAGATGTGCTCCAGCCGGTCCGTGGGCAGGCCGATGCCGTCATCGATCACCGTCACGAGCACCTCGTCCTTCTCACTCGACGTGGTGAGCCCGACGTTGCTGCCCGCAGGGCTGTACTTGATCGCATTCGCCAGCAAATTGGTGAAGACCTGCGTCAACCTGACAGCATCGCCATCGACAATGATCGGTGCGTCGGGAAGATCGGCTGCGAGTCGGATGCCGGCCTTCTTCAGCATCGGCTCGACGGCCTCGATCGCGCCATGCAGCGCGTACTGCAACTCGATGGGTTCTGAACGCAGCGCCACTTTTCCGCGCGTGACGCGCGAGACTTCCATGAGATCGTCGACCAGCCGGACCAGTTGCCCCATCTGCCGGTCAATGACATCGGCTGCCCGGCGCACGGTCTCGGCGTCGGTCGATTGGCGGAGTTGGTACAGCGCTGCCTGTATCGGCACCATGGGGTTGCGCAGTTCATGGGCGAGCATGGCCAGGAACTCATCCTTGAGACGATCGTTCTCGCGCAACTCACGCAGCGCCAACTGCTCCGATGTGATGTCCTTGAAGACGATGGCGACTTCCTTGCTGCCTTCCGGACCCAATGGGAAGGCATACACATCGAACCAATGCCGCATCACCTCCGAGCCTTCGACAAACCGTTTGGCCTGACGCGTGACCACGACATCGCCGTAAGTGTCGAACCAGCGCGCTTCAAGGCCAGGCACCATCTCCCGGGCCGTGCGCCCTGCGGCGTTGACCAGGCCCGTTTGCCGCTCAAAGGTCTGGTTGACCTCGCAGAATCGATAATCGACCGCCTTGCCAGACGCATCGAACATCACGTCGATGATGCAGAAACCTTCATCGATGGAATCAAACAGCGCACGGTAGTCCCGCGCCACGATCGGCTCGGGCCAGCCGGGAGTCTCTTGTGGCTCACCCGATGTGACGTTCCTGTTGTCCACACCACGACCCCATGTATCCCCGGCCACATCATGCGCCCAGCCCGCGCAGGATGTCGAGCAGGCCTTCCCGACTACCGTTCGAAGCTGCGAGCAGCCGCATCCTTAGGCCTGCTGGTGGGGACCATACGGGTGGCCGGTAGAATGACCTGACTCATCCGATCCAATCCCGAGCCCCGATGTCCGACACCCCCGCCCGCCCCGCCTTCCACGGTTTCGAGCAAATCCCCCTGCGCGAATACGCCGAGCGCGCCTACCTCGACTATTCCATGTACGTGGTGCTGGACCGCGCCCTGCCCTTCATCGGGGATGGGCTCAAGCCCGTCCAGCGCCGGATCATCTATGCGATGAGCGAGCTGGGCCTGAACGCCGGCGCGAAGCCGAAGAAATCGGCCCGCACCGTGGGCGATGTCATCGGCAAATACCACCCGCATGGCGACTCGGCCTGCTACGAAGCGCTTGTGTTGATGGCGCAGCCGTTTTCCTATCGCTATCCGTTGATCGATGGCCAAGGCAATTTCGGCTCGCCGGACGACCCGAAATCCTTCGCCGCGATGCGTTATACCGAATCCAAGCTCACCCCGATCGCCGAGGTCTTGTTGGGCGAATTGGGCCAGGGCACGGTGGATTGGGACCCGAATTTCGACGGCACTTTGGAAGAACCCACCTGGATGCCGGCGCGCCTGCCGCACCTCTTGCTCAACGGCACCACGGGCATCGCGGTCGGCATGGCCACCGACGTGCCGCCGCACAACCTCAACGAAGTGGTCAGCGCCTGCATCCGCCTGCTGGATGACCCGGAGGCGACGACCGCCGACCTGTGCGAACACATCCTCGGCCCGGACTATCCGACCACGGCCGAGATCATCACGCCTGCGGCCGACTTGCGCGCCATCTACGAAACCGGCAACGGTGGCCTGCGCGTGCGCGCGACGTTTGTGAAAGAGAACGGCAACATCATCATCAATGCGTTGCCACATCAGGTCTCGCCATCGAAAGTGATCGAGCAGATCGCCACGCAAATGCGCGCGAAAAAGCTGCCCTGGCTGGAAGACATTCGCGATGAATCCGATCACGCAACACCGGTGCGCATCGCGCTCATCCCGCGCAGCAATCGCGTTGATGTCGATCAGTTGATGGGTCACCTCTTTGCCACCACGGATCTGGAAAAAAGCTATCGCGTCAACATGAACGTGATCGGGCTAGACGGCCGTCCGCAGGTCAAACCGCTCAAGGCGCTGCTGTCCGAATGGCTGGAGTTCCGCCAGGACACGGTGACTCGCCGCCTCAAGCATCGTCTGGAAAAAGTCGAGCGTCGCCTGCACCTGTTGGAAGGCTTGTTGATCGCCTTCCTCAATCTGGACGAGGTCATCCGCATCATCCGCACCGAGGACGAGCCGAAGGCTGTCTTGATGGCACGCTTCGAGCTCAGCGAAGACCAGGCCGACTACATCCTCGACACCAGGCTTCGCCAGCTAGCGCGATTGGAAGAGATGAAGATTCGCGGCGAGCAGGATGACCTGGACGCCGAGCGTGACCGCTTGATTGCGACGCTGGGCAGCAAGGCCAAGCTGAAGAAGCTGATCAAAGACGAGATGCTGGCCGATGCGAAGAAGTTCGGCGATGCACGACGCTCGCCCCTCGTCGCACGTGTGGCCGCGCAGGCGTTGGACGAAACAGAGCTCGTCGCCAGCGAACCCGTCACCGTCGTACTCAGCGAAAAAGGTTGGGTACGCGCAGCCAAGGGACATGATGTCGATGCGGCCGCGTTGTCGTATCGTGATGGCGATGGTTTGCTGGCTGCCACCAAGGGGCGCAGTAACCTGCAAGTCGCTTTCCTCGACTCGGCTGGTCGCAGCTATTCCACCGCCGCGCATACGCTACCTTCAGCACGCGGCAATGGCGAACCCTTGACCGGTCGTTTCTCACCCACCGCAGGTGCGACGTTCCGTGCAGTGGTATCCGCCGAAAACGATGTTCGCTTCGTACTGGCATCCAGCGCAGGCTATGGCTTCGTTACTCGCTTCGAGAATCTGACCGGGCGGCAAAAAGCCGGCAAGGCGATGCTCACGCTTGGCGATGGCGCGGACGTGCTGCAACCCGCGCTCGCCAGCAACATCGACAAGGACCGCATCGTTGTCGCCACCAGCGCAGGCCATGTACTGGCCTTCCCGCTCTCGGAGCTACCCGAGCTGGATAAAGGCAAGGGCAACAAGCTGATCGAGATCCCCAAAGCCAAGCGCGGCACAGAGAAAGTCGTGTCGGTCGCCGTGGTGAGCGAAGGCGGCAAGCTGATCGTCAAATCCGGCGCCCGCACCATGACCTTGTCGTGGAGGGAGCTGGAGGACTACCTGGGTGCACGCGCATCACGGGGCAGCTTGTTACCACGTGGCTGGCAGAAGGTTGACGCTCTTGGGGCGGAATAAGCACTGATGGAGGCCGATTACTGGAAGTCCCGATGGCTACGTGGTGAAACAGGCTGGCACCGCGATGAAGTGATGCCATTGCTGCTGAGGCACTGGCCTTCGCTGCACGCAAAACCGGGAAGCGAAGTATTGGTGCCGCTGTCCGGCAAGACACTGGATATGCCGTGGCTGGCCGCTCAAGGACAACGCGTACTCGGCATCGAACTCAGTGAACGCGCGATCAAGTCATTCTTCCTCGAACAAGAATTGTCGGATGTCGTGAGCGATACGCCGGATGGTCCGCTGCATCGCGCCAACGACATCGCCATCCTCGAGGCCGACGCATTCGAGGTGAGCGAGACCACGTTGTCCGGCATTCGCCATGTCTATGACCGCGCTGCATTGATCGCACTTCCGCCTGAGCTGCGCCAGCGTTATGTCGATACTTTGTATGCGCGTCTGCCTGCAGGTACAAACGCTGTATTGATCACGCTGGAATACCCGCAACATGAAAAAGACGGACCGCCGTTCTCGGTCTCCGAGGACGAAGTTTACTCGTTGTTCTCGCGAGTTTGGGATGTAGCGCTGCTGGAGCGACGCGACATCCTTCAACAGCAACCGTCCTTCGTCGCGGATGGCGTCAGCGCATTGCAAACAGCGGTGTATCGACTCGATAAACGCTGACAACGGCGCTGTCGCAGGCATGCGCCAGCGCCGCATCCAAAATGGCGGGTGCTATCCATCGACGATGGAAGGGATCAACCAGACGCATGTATATCCGACCAAAGCGGTTACTGATCTGCACGACTGTCATCATCGTGACGTGCATACCGCCATCATCCAAACGTTCTGCACTGATCGATGTCCGGAAGCGCAGGTGTCGATCATCCGCGCCCAGCACAATTTCCGCACAGCTTGCATCATCACGAACGATTTGGCGCACGGGGTAGACCCCCGCGAAGTGCATCGTGGCCTCACGATCCAACAGTGACGAAACTGGACAGCCGATATTCGATGTACGGAGTCGCCAAGGCTTGACCATTACGTTGCGCAGACGCATGGCCAATCGGACCTGCCAAGGGTGGGCGTGGATGCACCCTTGCAACAACAAAGCCAGCACAGCATTCGCGGGAATCTGCGGGGATTGCCCTGCCGTTAGAGTCCGCTGCACGCAGTCCCGGTAATCAGGCAGAAAGTCGTTGGCACTGGCTTCGATCATGACAACCCCTCTGGAAGCTGCAGTTCGATTGCGGGGATGTCCTCCCATGACAACGCTTCAACTTGTGCAGCAAGCGTTTGGGGAAGCAGCTCTGTCAGTGTGGGCAAATCGGCGCAGTTGCTTGTCACGGCCTTATGTTGCGCTGGTGACAACATCCCGCCCGCTTCATCGGGGTGACAAGACAGCGCAAATAAGGTGGGGTGTGGGCTGCCAGGCTTGCCAGGCAGAAATCGATGCCAAGTGCCTCCACCAAATCGCACGGTGAACAATGCATCTGGCGGCAGGATGACTTGACGCAGAGCATCAATGAAACCCTGTTCGTCATCCGCCGTTGAGAACAACAGCCGCGCACCACCGCTGCCGGCAATCGCCGTGAACATGCGATGTCCGGCATGGCGATGAAAGGGGTGTCCACGATCTCCGACCAGGAACGAAAACACCGTGCTGCGGTCACCCTCGCGACCATGTAAGGAGCCAATGCGCACCGAGGGCTCATCCAGGGCATCTACGAAGCCTGGATGTTCGCGTTGTCGATGCGCGGCGTCATGAATCAAGGCATCACCAGCGCTCCTGGCAAGCCTGGCAATAAGCGTGACTTCCACTGGCAAGCCGCCCGTGACATGCGCCAGCCTGGCCTGTGGGAACCCTGCGTTGAAGCCGCCATCGGCGCTCATTTGGAGGCGCTCGCCTTGAGTGGTCTGTAGCGTTGGTGCGACTCACGTTTGAGCGGACGCCCCACCGGACAAAGCTCCAAGGCCCATGCATGCACGGTGGTGGTCAATCGCTCGCGCACCAGGCTGAAGTAGACGAATTGGCCGCGCTTTTCGCGTGCAATCAAGCCGGCTTCTTCAAGAAGGCGCAGGTGCTTGGACAGTGCCGGCTTGCTGAATTCGAAGCGTTCGGCGATATCGCCCGCCGTGAGCTCGCCACCATCCAGGTAGGCGAGTATCTGACGACGCGGTGCGGAAGCCAATGCTTCGAATACACGATCCAGGGACATGGGCCGACTTTCTTAATTAACTAGATAATTAAATACTTATCCAGTTAATCGTAGATGTCAACCTATTTTTCTTGTCGCACCAAAGTCACACCGCCGCCGCATGTACCCCCGCCACCGCGCGCCCGGAGGGATCCGCGGCATTAGCGAAGGCCGCATCCCACGCAATCGCCGCAGGCGACGAACAAGCAATCGACTTGCCGCCCGGCACGGTCCGCGCCGAAGCTTCATCCGGGAATACCTGCTCGAACAGGCGACGATAGAAATACGCCTCCTTTGTCTGCGGTGGGTTGTGCGCAAAGCGCTGCGCAGCGGCGGTTAGTTCTGCATCGCTCACCTGCTTTTCTGCATGCGCTTTTAATCCGTCGATCCAGCCATAGCCCACACCATCACTGAACTGTTCCTTCTGCCGCCACAGGATTTCATCTGGCAACACACCTTCGAATGCAGCACGCAAAATGTTTTTTTCGATGCGTCCGTCTTTGACCATCTTGGCCTCCGCATCCATTGCCATCGCCACTTCCATGAATTCGCGATCAAGGAATGGCACGCGGGGTTCCACTCCCCAAGCCATCATCGACTTGTTGGCGCGCAAGCAATCGTAGTTGTGCAATGCGTCGAGCTTGCGCACCAACTCTTCATGGAATTCGCGCGCGTTGGGCGCCTTGTGGAAATAGAGATAGCCGCCGAAGAGTTCGTCGCTACCTTCACCCGAGAGCACCATCTTTACTCCCATCGCCTTGATGCGACGTGCCAGTAGATACATCGGCGTGGAGGCACGGATAGTGGTCACGTCATAGGTCTCGATGTGGCGAATCACATCGGGTATTGCGTCGAGCCCTTCTTCAAAGGTGTAGGTGAACCCGTGATGCACCGTGCCCAGCGCATCAGCCGCGATCTGTGCAGCCTTGAGATCGGGAGATCCTTCCAACCCAATCGCGAAGGAATGCAAGCGCGGCCACCACGCCTCGGAAGCATCATCATCTTCGATACGGTTACGTGCGAATCGCGCAGTGCATGCGGCCACTAGCGATGAATCCAATCCACCAGACAACAGCACGCCATAAGGCACGTCGCTCATCAACTGGCGATGCACGGCAGATTCGAATGCATCGCGCAAAATCTCCCTCGAGACTTCAACGCCCTGGGTCGCAGCCACGTCCCGCCACGGCCGGTCGTAGTATTTGTGCAACGTCTGTGTCTCGGTGTCGAACCAATGTCCGGGTGGGAATTGCGCGACGTCATCGCACAGGCGCGAGAGCGCCTTCATCTCCGATGCCACCCACAGACGCCCTTCGACATCATGCCCCCAGTACAACGGACAGATGCCGATGTGATCCCGAGCGATGATCGCGCGCTGACGTTTGGCATCCCACAACACGAACGCGAACATGCCGTTGAGACGATTCAACCATGCGCCGGCATCGCCATCCGGTTCAATCACGTACAGGGCGTTAATGACCTCGCAATCCGAGCCGGTCTGGAAGGCATAGGCGTCCTCCAACTCCGTGCGCAAAGGACGATGATTGTAGATCTCGCCGTTCACCGCCAAGGCCAATTGCCTGTCTGCGGAGAGCAAAGGCTGCGAACCACCCGCTGGATCGACGATGGCCAGGCGCTCATGCACAAGCAAGGCATGCGGATGTTGATACACCCCGCTCCAATCAGGGCCGCGATGTCGTTGGCGCGCGGACAACGAGAGCGCAAGCGGACGCAATACCGACAGATCGCTGCCGGGTCTCAGATCAATTACGGACAAGATGGAACACATGGCTGGACTCCCGGGTTTTGAACGACGAAAACGAAGAAGCCCGCCTTGGAGGGCGGGCTTCAGGAAGGTTGGCGTTGGAACGACGCGCTAACCGCTGGCCCGCTGGCGGCAGGTATTGTTATTGCGGTTATTGGCGTTGTTGGCAGCACACGAGGCCGTCACCACAGACGTGGTGTTGGCGAAAGAAACAAGGGCGTGCTGCGCGTGCATGGCCCAAGTGTGCACCCGGACTGCGGAGGAATGCAAGCGGGCTAGCTGCCGGGCTTGAGTTCCTTGCCCAAGATGATCCGGGCCGCTCGCTGATAGGTCCAATAGGCCCAGGTCCAGTTGAGCATCACCACCAAACGGTTGCGAAAACCGATCAAAAAGAACACGTGGGCCAGCAGCCAGAACCACCAGGCCAGGGCGCCGCTGAGCTTCCAACGCCCGAGTTGCACCACCGCGGCCATCCGCCCGATCGTGGCCAGATTGCCGAAATCGCGATAGCGGAAATGCTTGGCAGGTCGCCCGGCCAAGCGGTCGCGGATCACCGCAGCCACGTGCTTGCCCATCTGCTTTGCCGCTGGGGCAACACCGGGCACTGGCCGGCCATCACTCTGGATAGTCGCGAGATCGCCCGCGACGAAGAGATGTGGGTGGCCTGGCACAGAGAGATCACTTTCAACCGAGACGCGCCCCGCGCGATCCAGCGGCACGCCCAGCGTACACGCCAGCGGCGAAGCCGCCACCCCCGCAGCCCACAACACGGTACGTGCAGGGATGTGGCGCTCACCCAGCTGCACGCCTTCTGCATCGATGGCGGCGACGGGAGCGCCGGTCAACACATCAACGCCCAGCCGTTGCAATTGCAGGCGCGCCTTTTCGGATAAATCAGGATCAAAGGATGACAACACCCGCGGCCCGGCTTCCAGCAACATCACTCGCGCATGGGAAGGGTCGATGTGGCGGAACTCGTGATTGAGCGTGTGCCGGGCGATCTCCGCCATGGTGCCTGCAAGTTCAACACCCGTTGGGCCACCGCCGACGATCCCGAAGGTGAGCAAGGCCTTGCGTTCTTCCGGGTCATCGGTTGCTTCGGCACGCTCAAACGCGGACAGAATGCGGCGACGGATATCCAAGGCATCATCCAGTGACTTTAATCCCGGGGCATGTTTGGCCCAGTCGTCATGGCCAAAGTAGGCATGCGTTGCACCGGTCGCCAGCAATGCGTAGTCAAAGTCGACATGCCGTCCATCCTTGAGCGTGATCCGATGGCCGGCGGGATCGATGCCCGAAACTTCTTCCATCAACACCGTGACATTGGGTTGATTGCGCAGGATGTGGCGCAATGGCGCGGCGATATCCGGCGCCGACAGTCCTGCCGTCGCCACCTGGTAAAGCAGGGGCTGGAACAAATGATGATTGCCGCGGTCCAGCAAGGTGATGCGAACCGGGGTATCGGCCAGCGCGCGCACCGCCCACAGACCGGCAAAGCCGCCACCTATGATCACGACATGCGGGAGCGCGGCATCAATCATGTTGATGATTCCTTAGACAACAAGCGTTCGATCAAACCGAGATAAAGGTCCGGTAGCGCGTCCAGATCCGCAACGCTCACGTTTTCATCCACCTTGTGGATGCTGGCGTTCACTGGCCCCACCTCGATGCACTCGGCACCCAGCGGCGCGATGAAGCGCGCATCGGAAGTACCACCCCCTGTACTTTCTTCAGGCGCATGCCCGGCGAAGTGCGCCAGCACCTCGCGGGCCGCGGCACGCAGCTGGCCTTCGGGTGTGTAGAACGGCTCGCCGCTGCGATGCCAATGGATGTCGAAATCGAGGCCATGCTTGCGCAGAATCGCTTCGCATTCGGCCTCTAATCTGGCCGCACCCCAATGCGGGTTGTAACGCAGGTTGAACAACACATCGAGCGTGCCTGGAATCACATTGTTGACGTGGTTGCCCGCATGCACGTCGGTGATCTGCAATGACGTGGGCGGGAAGGTTTCGTAGCCTGCATCCCACTGGCGCGCAGCGAGTTCGGCCAGCGCGGGCAATGCATGATGGATCGGGTTTTTCGCCTTGTCCGGATACGCGACGTGGCCTTGCACACCCTTGACGGTGAGCCGCGCCGACAAGGATCCGCGCCGCCCCACGCGCACCAGGTCTCCCAGTACGGACATGGATGATGGCTCACCGGTGATGCACCAATCGATGCGTTCACCGCGCTCACGGAAAACATCAGCGACTTTACGAACGCCGTCGATAGCATCGCCCTCTTCATCCGAGGTCAACAACAAGGCGACAGTACCCACGTGGTCTGGATGCGCGGCGACGAATTGCTCAAGTGCGATGACGAACGCGGCTACGCTGCCTTTCATGTCGGCAGCGCCACGACCAAACAGGATGCCATCGCGGATTTCCGGCGTGAATGGATCACTCGTCCACGCATCCAGTGGACCTGGCGGCACCACGTCGGTATGACCGAGCAACACCAGCACCGGCCCACCGTTGCCCTGCGTAGCCCAAAGATTGTCCACATCGCCAAAACGCAGATGCTCGATGTTGAAACCGACACGGTTCAGGCGCTCGGCGATCAGCGCCTGGCAGCCCGAATCCTCAGGCGTGACCGATGCACGGCTGATGAGTTCCCGGGTGAGGTCGAGGACGTCGCTCATGCCTGCCTCATCCGATACCGAACAATTTCTTGAAACCGTTGTCGCTGAAACCTTGCACGATGCGGCCATCGTCCATCACAACCAACGGGCGCTTTACCAGGGCCGGATGCTCGCGCAGGAGCAGCTTCCACTCTGCGTCGCTGCCCGGGGATTTCCGATTCTCCGGCAGTTGCCGCCAAGTAGTCGAAGACTTGTTTACCAAAACATCCCAACCACCGACCGCATCTTTCCAAGCCACGAACATGTCGGGCGTGGGCAACTGCTCGCGCACATCCATGAATTTGTGCGAAATGTCGAAGCGATCCAGCCATTTGCGCGCCTTGCGGCAGGTATCGCAGTTCTTCAAGCCATACAGCGTGGTCATGCGCAGCTTCCAATAGAAGAATCTGCATTCTGGCCCTTCGCGGCGGTGCACGCCAGCCAGACACAGGCTGAATATCCCGGGCGCATATCGGCAGCGTTCATCGCAACCCGATTAGCGTTGCAGCATTCCATCCACTTCAAATCGGAGCCCCAGTGAACAACCTGATCCGACAAACCCTTGGCGCTTCGCTCCTGGCGTTATGCGTCGCCGCAACGCCGGTGATGGCGCAAAGCACCCCACGTGCGCAGGTGCAGAGTGTCAAACAAAACATCAAGGCCGACTGGAATAGCGTGAAGCGCAACGTCAAACAAGACATACGCGACGTCAAAAGCGGCAATTTCCGCAGCGCACACCAACGTCACAAGCGCGTGATTCGCGGCGACCATGCGCGTCATCGCGCTGCCGTGCGCAAATCACACGAGCGCCGCATGACAGCGGCAAATTGCCTTGCCCGGTACGGCAAGATGGACTGCCAGCGCCGGGGTTACAAATACACGCGCAGCTAACCATCTGTCCGCATAAGCATTAAACAAAGCGGGCACGCCATGGCGTGCCCGTTTCACGTGAATGATCACTGATGGCCGGCTCAAGCCTCCGGCAAGACGCCCACTTCCAACGCCGTGGGGTACTTCTCGTTTTGGTACACGCGATGCGTGGCCTTGATGAAGTCGCTGTCCTTCGCCTTGTAGATGTTCGGCACGTATCTCTGTGGATTGCGGTCGATGAATGGGAACCACGTTGATTGCACTTGCACCATGATGCGATGTCCCTTCTTGAAGGTGTGCAGCACATCATTGAGCGTGTAGTCCACCGCCGTCGGTTTGCCGGGCGTCATCGGCTCGGGCTTCTCGAAGCTGTTGCGGAAGCGCGCACGCATCGGTTCGCCGCGCACCATGGTTTGCTGCCCGGCGCGTGATTTCTTGCCTGCCATGCGTTCAGCCATGCTTGGTGCCGGCATGTCATCGGGATTCACATCGATCAGCTTGACGATGAAATCCGCATCACTGCCGGTGGTGGAGACCCACAACTTCACCTTGATCGGGCCGGCGATGGTGACATCCTCGGTCAATGGTGCGGTCTGGTAGACGAGCACATCGGGGCGCGATGCGGCGAAACGTTGGTCTGCGGCAATGTAATCACGGCTCCAGCCGGTCATGATCTCGGTCGTGTACGGCACAGGTTTGGCCGGATCACTCACATATTCGCCAAACCCGTTGGCGGCCATCGGCTTGGCATCGAACTTGAGGCCACCCTCCGGCTGGAAATACAACGTGCGCGGCTGAAGGTTCTTGGGCGGCCAGCTGGAAAAGCGCTCCCACTCATTTGCACCGGTGCGGAACATCCAGGCCTCGGGCAAGTCCGCTTTGCCTTCACCCTTCAGATGCTGCTTGAAGAAGGCGTATTCGACAGGCTGGTAATCAAGCGACGTGTCGCGACCGAATTCCGCATCGCCCACCTGGTCGCCCTTGCTACCCAGCCAGCCACCATGTGTCCACGGCCCCATCACCAAGGTGTTCTGGATGCCGGGGTTTTGGTTTTCGATGCTCTTGTAGATGTGGAGTGGGCCGTACAGATCTTCGGTATCAAACCAGCCACCCACCGTCATAACTGCCGCGCGCACACCTTTCATTTTTGAGGGCAAGTCGCGTGCCTGCCAGAACTCGTCGTAATTGGGGTGGTTGGTGATGTCATCCCAGAACGCGATCGGCGCACGGAAGCGCTTTGACGCATTGGAGAGCGCACCCAGACGGAGGAAATAGTCGTAACCATCGGGCGTGCCGAAGTCATAACGTTTCTCCCACTCTGTCGTGGGCTTGGGACGCGGATGGCCAAAGCCCATGCCGTGGAAGAAACCATAGGCAAGGTTGAGATTGAAGGCGCCATTGCGATGCATGTCGTCGCCGAGGAACCAGTTGGCGATGGGTGCCTGTGGCGACAGCGCGACTAACGCGGGATGGCCGTTGATCGCCGAAACCGCCGTGTAATAGCCGGGATAGGAAATACCCCACTGGCCCACCTTGCCGTTGTTGCCCGGCAGATTTTTGACCATCCATTCCACGGTGTCCCAGGTGTCGGTGTTGTCGTTCACCTCACCCTCGACCGGGCGCATGTTGACGTAATCGCCTTCGGACATGAATTTGCCGCGCACGTCCTGGCAGGCAAAAATGAAACCATCCTTCTCGTAATCGTCGGTCTGGCCCAGGCGGTCAGCAAATTTGTCTTCGCCATAAGGCCCGCACGAATACGGCGTGCGCTGCATCAGGATGGGGTAGGTGCGGTCGGCGCTGGCGTCCTTCGGTGTGTAAACCACAGTATGCAGCTTCAGCCCATCGCGCATCGCGATGTCGAATTCCTGCTTCATGTAGTGCGCCTTGATGTAGTCGGCGCGAACCTTCATCGCCTCAATCATCGCCGCCCTGCCCTCGGGCATCACGGACGGCCGTTGCGACTTCACTTGTTCACGCGCGCAACCTGCGACAACCAAGAGGATGGCCAGCGGCAGAAGCGCCCGGCTGAAATGATTGGCGATACGCATGGCGGGACTCCCCTTTGGGCAATCCCGCATTGTTCGCAGGCAGGGCAAGCGATCACCCCTGCCAAAGGGCATGCTTTAACGACTCAACTCGCCAAACCGCGCAACAAATCGTTGACGGAGGTCTTGCCGCGGGTCTTTTCATCAACTTGCTTGACGATCACCGCGCAATAGAGCGAATGCGAACCATCGGCCGCAGGCAAGGAACCCGACACCACGACGCTACCTGGCGGCACGTAGCCGTAGCTGATTTCGCGGGTTTCGCGATTGTAAATACGGGTGGATTGGCCGAGAAACACCCCCATGCCGATGACACTGTGATGACCCACGACCACGCCTTCGACGACTTCCGAACGCGCACCGATGAAGCAATGGTCTTCGATGATTGTCGGCGATGCCTGCAGCGGCTCCAGCACGCCGCCGATGCCTGCACCGCCTGAGATATGACAATGCTTGCCCACCTGTGCGCATGAGCCAACCGTGGCCCAGGTATCGACCATCGTGCCCTCGCCCACGTAGGCACCGATGTTGACGAAGCTGGGCATCAACACGACATCGCGTGCGATGTGACAGCCCCGGCGCGCCACCGTGCCCGGTACCACGCGCACGCCATCCTGCTTGAAGCGCGCGGCATCGTAACCATCGAAACGCAGCGGGATCTTGTCCCAGTACGGCGCAGGTGCGCCATCCATCACCTGCATGTCGTGCGTGCGGAAATACAGCAGGACCGCTTTCTTGAGCCATTCGTTGACTTGCCAGCCCTCAGTGCCGGGCTCGGCGACGCGCGCGCCGCCGCTTTCAAGCAGATTGATCGCGGTTTCGACATCAGGACGGATCTCAGCGAGTGCTGCGGCATCCAGATCGGCACGGCGTTCGAAGGCGGCTTCGATGCGGCTGCGCAATGAATTGTCGGTCATGACGGTGATTCTCCAGTGTTGCTGGCGAGCAAGGCATCGCGCAGCGATTGTTGACGTGATTCATCGAGCGGCAAGTCGCGCTCGTCGCTAAGCTGGAAAACGTCTTCCGCACGTTCTCCGAAGGTGGCAATGCGCGCATCATGCACGCGCAAGCCTTGCGCGCGCAGCGTCTGTGCGACTTCAGCAAGCAAGCCTGGTCGATCAGTGCACACCAGGCTCATCAAAGTGCGTCGACCATTCGCGGCATCACCGAATGCCACCTGCGGGCGAATGCGGAAATGCTGCAAGTGTCGCGGCTGGGTGCGTCGTGGCGGACGGATGGAGGCGAGGTCTTCCTTCGACAACACATCGCGCAAGCGCTGTTCCACCAGCGCGGGCGGCACCGGGCGTTGCGGATCGATGGGCATGCATTGGAACGTATCGAAGACGCTTCCATCCGGCCCCTGCAACAAACGGGCTTGCTGGATGGCGAGGCCCACGCGATCCAAAGTGGCGACGATCGCCGCGAATAGACCATCGCGATCCGGCGAATGCACGAAGACCTCGAGCACGCTGCTGTCGTCGTTGCCGATGGTGCGGGCCGCGACATGCAATGCCTCGGCCGGCGCCTTGGCAAGCACGCTGGCCTGCCACGCCACTTGTTCGGGGTGACCTCGCAGGAAACTTTCTTCCGGCATCGACAGAAACAGCGTGTCGGCCGCATCTTCAGTCACCCCGTAGGCGCGCAGGATCGCGCGTGTTCCTGCACGGGTTTCGGCGATGCGCTCGGCGGCCGCGACGGGGTTCTCCAAACCGCGACGCAAAGCCAAGCGAGTGGCGACATACAGGTCGGCCAACAGCCGGTCTTTCCAGGCATTCCATAGCTTGGGCGATGTCGCGGCGATGTCCGCACAGGTCAACAAGTACAGCGTGTCGAGGTGTTCGCGGTCCGCCACGGTCTCGGCGAAACGTTGGACGACGTCAGGATCGGCGATGTCCTGCTTCTGCGCGGTCACCGACATCAGCAAATGCTTCAAGACCAGCCATGACACGAGATCGGTATCGGCAGCGGACAGGCCATGCGCTTCGCAGAACTCACGCGCATCCACAGCGCCAAGCTCTGAGTGATCGCCGCCGCGCCCTTTGGCGATGTCATGAAACAAGCCCGCCAGGAGCAGCAACTCGGGTTTGCGCAGGCGCGGCCAGACTTCATGCGCCATCGAAAAACGTTGTTCATCACTGCCGCTCTGGAACAAGGCGAAATTGCCGAGCAATGCCAGCGTGTGCTGATCGACGGTGTAGACATGGAACAGATCGAACTGCATGCGACCGGTGACGCGTGCGAATGCAGGAATCCAACGTGCGAGCACACCGAGCTGCGACATGCGCCGGAGCGTGGTAACGGCCTCGGGTTGCTGCAGTAGATGCATGAACTGCGTGCGCAAGGCGGGACTGGCACTGGCGTAATCCGGCACCAGTGGGAGGCTTTCGGCCAAGGTGCGTGCAGTGCGCGAATGCAGCCCCGTGCCCTCCGGCAGATGTGACCAGGTCGCGAATAGCGCGAAAATTTGCGCTGGGTCGCCGTGCGGCCAATTGGCATGCCTCGCGGCTAGCCAGCGACCGCGCAATTCAAAACCGGGATCGAGCACTTCCGGTTCGACATCTCCTTCAAGCTCTTCTTCAAAACGCTGCAACAGGCGCTCGCCGATACGCAGCACCAAGGCCGCGCTGCGATAGAAGCCTTGCATCATCCGTTCGACATCGCTGTTGTCGGCCTGCTCCAGGCCGCCGAGACGTGCCGCCAAGAGGCGTTGGTAATCAAAGCGCAATCGCTCTTCGCGCTTGCCCGCGACCAGGTGCAGACCCCAGCGCAGGCGCTGCAATTCGCTGGCGGCGCGGAGCAAGGTCACGCGCTCATCACGGCCGATCTTGCCCATGGCCTCAAGCTGCTCCAGCCCGGTCACGCCGTACACGCGCATGGCCATCCAGCGCAGCGTTTGCAGATCACGCAACCCGCCCGGGCCCTCCTTGATATTGGGCTCCAAGTTGTCGGCGGTATCGCCGAAGCGCGCATGCCGATTGCGCAATTCTTCACGCTTGGCCGCGTAGTACTCGTCGGAAGACCAAATTTTTCCAACCCCGATGGCGTCCTGCAATCGCGCATCCATTGCCGCATCGCCCAGCAACTGGCGCGAATCCATCAGCGCCGTCTGGATCGTGATGTCCTCAGCAGCCGCCGCGCGCACATCGGCCAGTGACCGGGTGGCGTGCGACACCTGCACATGCGCATCCCACAGGCGCGCAATGAAGCCGGCCAGCGCATCGCGATGCGTCACTTGCGCATCCTCATCCCCCAATATCAGGAGATCGACATCCGATTGCGGATAAAGACTGCGGCGACCGTAACCACCCACGGCGAACAGGGCGAGGGGCGCATCCGAGGGGACGCAATCGGCCCACGCTTCCGTGATCAGTGCATCCACGCCATCCGCGCGTGCACGTGCCAGTACATGCGCGGCCTCGCTGGCGTCAAACCGCGCGGCCAAGTCGGCGTCGAGTTGATCGAGGCGCGTGCGTGCTGCCTGCGCCCGTTCCTGTCCTTCGGCAGTACTGCCCGGACTCACGCCACGGGTGGCGGCGGAGGCGAGCCGGCAGACAGCGTCAGGACGTCATAGCCGTCCTTGGTCACCGCGATCATGTGTTCCCACTGCGCGGACAACTTGCGGTCCTTGGTCACCACGGTCCAGCCATCGGGCAGCAGCTTGGAGTGACGGGTGCCTTCGTTGATCATCGGCTCGATGGTGAAGGTCATGCCTTCCTTCAACACGAGGCCCTCGCCCGGGCGGCCGTAATGCAGCACCTGCGGGTCTTCGTGATAGATCCGGCCGATGCCGTGACCGCAGTATTCGCGCACCACGCTGAAGCGCTCGCCCTCGGCAAACTGCTGGATGGCATTACCGATGTCGCCGAGCGTTGCGCCCGGACGCACCTGGCGAATGCCGCGCCACATGGCCTCATAAGTGGTGTCGATCAGGCGCTTGGCCATCACCGAAGGTGTGCCGACGTGGTACATGCGGCTGGTGTCGCCATGCCAGCCATCCTTGATGACGGTGACATCGATGTTGACGATGTCGCCATCCTTCAGCACCTTCGACTCGTTCGGGATGCCGTGGCAGATGACGTTGTTGACCGACGTGCACAGCGTCTTGGGGAAGCCGCGATAGCCGACGTTCGCCGGGGTCGCCTTCTGCACCTGGGTAATGTGGTTGAAGGCGATGCGATCCAGCTCCTCGGTGCTGATGCCGGGACGCACGTGCTGGGCCATGAGATCCAGCACTTCGGCGGCCAGGCGGCCGGCCTCGCGCATCTTCTCGATGTCTTCGGGGGTCTTGATGGTGATGCTCATGCCGCCATTATCGCCCAAGCCGCGACAGACCGTGGCCTTGGGCCGTAACGATTCATTCGATGGTTTGCCTGGGATATTGGGCAGGAGGTATAATTCCACACTTGCCTTCCCGGCAACGCCCACATCGAGCGACATCGGTGAATACACACCAGTCGGCAATCCCTGCTCCGGGGTGCCCGCATCCGCGGGTTCGGCAGCAGTGACGACTGGGAGGCCCAACCCCGGAACCCTGCCCTCACGGGCACCCGCCACCACTCAATCCGGCGGGCGGTTCCTTATCAGGAGTATCAAGCAATGCCCCAGATCACCATGCGCCAGATGCTGGAAGCCGGCGTCCACTTCGGTCACCAGACCCGTTACTGGAACCCGAAAATGGGTCCGTACATCTTCGGTGCCCGCGGCAAGATCCACATCATCAACCTCGAGAAGACCGTTCCGCTGTTCAACGACGCGATGAACTTCCTCTCCAAGATCGCCCAGAAGCGCGGCGTCGTGCTGTTCGTCGGCACCAAGCGCAGCGCGCGCGACGCGGTCAAGGAAGAAGCCGAGCGTTGCGGCATGCCCTTCATGACCCAGCGCTGGCTGGGCGGCACCCTGACCAACTTCGCCACGGTGAAGAAGTCGGTCAGCCGCTTGAAGGAGCTGGAATCGGCTGAAACCGACGGCACCTTCCAGAAGCTGGTCAAGCACGAAGTGCTGGGCCTGCGCCGCGAGCGCGACAAGCTGGAAGCCTCGCTGGGCGGCATCAAGGACATGAACCGTCTGCCCGACGCGCTGTTCGTGATCGACATCGGCCATGAAGACATCGCCATCAAGGAAGCCAAGACCCTCGGCATCCCGGTGATCGCGGTCGTCGATACCAACTACGATCCGGCCCTGGTCGATTACGCCATCCCGGGCAACGACGACGCCATCCGCGCCGTTCAGCTCTACGCTCGCGCGGCTGCCGACGCCGTGCTGGAAGGCAAGGCCGCTTCGCCGAACGCAGCCACCGTGAGCGAGGACGACTTCGCCGACGCTGCTGGCGAAGGCAAGCCGGCCCGCAAGGCCCCGGCCAAGAAGGCGGCTGCTAAGGCCGATGAAGCCGAAGCACCGGCTGCTGACGCTGCCGAAGAAGGCTGAGGACACGGCCATGCCGAACTCCCGCAAGCCCGATGACGAGCTGATGACCGCCCCGGTCGCGCCCGGCGAAGACCCCAACGCCGAGCTCGACCCGGACGTGGCAGCCCGCGCCGAAGCGCAGGTGGCGGAGAACGAAAGGCTCGAACGCGAAGCCGCTTACGACAACCCCGATCCGGACCTCGGCGCGGGCGAGTAATCGCTTCGACATGTGAGGACGCCACCCTGCGTGGCGTCCCTCCCCCATGACGTCGCCCCGCATTCGCGGCGACCACGAAACACTAAGGAATTGAAATGGCTGAAATCACCGCATCCATGGTCAAGGAACTGCGCGAGCGCACCGGCGCCGGCATGATGGAGTGCAAGAAGGCTCTGACCGAGAACAACGGCGACATCGAAGCGGCGGCCGACTGGCTGCGCAAGACCGGTCTGGCCAAGGCTGACAAGAAGGCCGACCGCGTCACCGCCGAAGGCAAGATCGGCATGGCCCAGGCACCGGGCAAGGCCGTGCTGGTCGAAGTGAACTCCGAGACCGACTTCGTCGCGAAGGACGGCAACTTCACCACCTTCGTCGATGCCGTCGCCCAGGCCGCATTGAACGCCGCCGACATCGAAGCCCTGAAGGCCGAGAAGATCGGTGCCGACACGGTTGAAGAAGCCCGCGCTGCCGTGATCGCCAAGGTCGGCGAGAACCTGCAGGTACGCCGCATGGCTCGTATCGACAGCGACAACACCATCGGCGCCTACGTGCACGGTGGCCGCATCGGCGTGCTGGTCGAGGTCAAGGGTGGCAACGAAGAGTTGGCCCGCGGCATCGCGATGCACATCGCCGCCATGAACCCGCCCTACATCTCGCCTGCCCACGTGCCGGCCGAGTTCATCGAGCGCGAGAAGGAAATCGCCCTGGCCCAGGTCAAGGATTCGGGCAAGCCGGCCGAGATCCTGGAGAAGATGATCTCCGGCAAGATCGCCAAGACCGTCGCCGAAATCACCCTGACCGGCCAGCCCTACGTGCTGAACACCGACCAGACCGTTGAGGCCGCGCTGAAGGCTGCTGGCGCTGAAGTCGTCGGCTTCGAGCGTCTCGCCGTGGGCGAAGGCATCGAGAAGGTGGTGGAAGACTACGCCGCCGAAGTGATGAAGCAGGCAGGCCTCGCCTGATCCTGATTCGCGTTTAGCGAGTGACACGAAAAACCCGCCAAAAGGCGGGTTTTTCTTTGCATGTACGATGAGCCAAGACGTTGTCAGCTGATGGGCGGCGACTTCAACAAGCGTTCGTAATCCTTGCGATAGGACTTGGCCAGCGACACTTTCTGCGCATCGCTGAGGATCTTGCCAGACTGCTGAAAGAACCGCGTCTCCTCCTCTTCCAGGTGATGCTCGATCTTTTCGCACAGGGTCTTGGCTCGCTGCATCCAGCCGCGTTGGGACGGCGCATCCTTTGCAAGTTCTTCGAAGAGCTCGTCGATCTTGTGGTGCTCGGCCAAGGCATGGCGCGATGGCAGCAGGCCGTTGTCTTCCATCAGGATCGGCGCGTAGAGGAAGCGCTCTTCCGCCGCCGCATGCGCGGACTCTTCACGACGCAATTCACGGAACAGGGCTTGCCGCCCATCGCCTTCGGGCTGGGTGTCGAGCAGCGCCTTGCACAGCGCACGTTGGCGCTCGTGACTTTCGCGCAGGGCTTCGTAGATGTTGTCGGGCATGGCGTGCAATCAAGTCAAGCTATGTGAGGCCTGATCATGCATGTTGGCCGGTGAAAGCCAGATTCATGCGAGGTGCAACGCGTGAAGCATCGCTCGATTTAAGCGCATGCAGCATCGATCAATGCCCAAGCAAGGCCTGGATCTCTTCCAGTCGGCGACCACGCGTCTCAACGCCAGACCGCCACAACATCACCCCCGAGATCGCCATAGGCAAGGCGATGAGTAATGCCGATGTCGCGAAGTGGGTAAAAAAGCCCATCACTCCGAGCGCGGCACCCACGATGCCGCCAAACTTGGAACTGGCCGCGATGAGCCCTGACCCTGTTCCACGCAAGCGCACCGGATAGATCTCCGCCGCGTAGGGAATCAACATCGCAATCACCCCACTGATGCTGATCAGGAGCGACGCCGTCGCCACCACGGTCGCCACTTCCGAGCGCATCTTCAGTGCGCCCATCACCCAGAATGCGAGCAGCGAGAGCGTCGTCAAGCCGATGAACAGCACCAACGACTTGTAGCTGCTCCAGTGGTGGTAGAGCCAGATCACGACTGAGATGCCGGGCAGTGCGAGCACGGCAGATTTCGCCAGCAGTGTGCTCGCGGCTTTCGGATCGACACCGAGTTCGGTCAGGTTGACCGGCAGCCATAGCAAGAAGCCGAAGTTGGCTAAGCCCCAGGCTACCCCGCAAGTGAGCAGGCCCCAGCTGATCGAAGCGTGACGGCCCCGCATCAATTCGCGCACACCGGTCGCTTCGGGTGTCACGTGCAGCCGTGGTGCGCCCGGATGCGACGCGTCCTCCGGCTCGACATCCAACACCCCGCCCGAAAATTTTCGCAGCACCGCGCGTGCCTGATGCGCGAGGCCTGCGTTGTAGAGGAAGCGCGGGGATTCGGGGATGAAGCGAGAGAGCAAGAGGATGATGCCACCGGTCGGCAGGCCCAGCAGCCACAGGATGCGCCAGCTGAACATTGGCTCCAGCGTCGCCGCCGCACCGGAAGCAAGCAAATAGCCGGCCGATGTCCCGATGCCGCCCAATGCCACCAGCAGCCAGCCACGATGCGCCGCCGGGATGCTTTCGGCCATCAAGGTGAAGGTGATCGGCAAGAGGCCGCCAGCCGATGCGCCCATCAGGAAGCACATGGCCAAGTTCCACTCGAAGGTGGGCATCGCGCCGCAGATCGAGGTGCCGATGAACATCAGCGCGGCTAGCAGGATCGCCGCACGCCGCCCGAACAGATCCGCCACCCGGCCCCATACGACCGAGCCCACCGTGGTGCCGGTCAGCGCTACCAGCGCCAGGAAACTCGCCGAAGGCTTGCTCATGCCATATTCCGCGCTCATCCCGGGCACGACAAAGCCGAGCGTGGCTGGCTTCATCACATCCACCGCCAGCGCGACCACCAACACCGCTACCAGTTTCCAGTGCTCGATGTTTAGTTGGACGGAGTCGGCGACATGGAACTGCAGCTGCCCATTGTCGCCCGCCATCGCCGTGCGCATCTGGGACAGGCGCGGCATCAAACCATAGGCGGCGAAAGCGAGTCCTACCGGGATCGCGGCCATGCCCAGCCACATTTCAGTGGTCATCGGCATCCCCACCATTTGCCAATGCGTGTGCTGGCCCATCATGAACATCGGCATGTGCGCCAAGACCCCGGCGACGATCAGCGCGCAGCCAAACCAAAAGGCCACGGGATGGTGGAAAGACAGGCCGTTGGATGATGACATTCGGGGGATGGCGGAGCGAACAGAGCGCGGATTATCGCAGACCCCCCGCGGTTGGGTCGCGACATCGACTAAAATCATCGCCAACCTTGCCTACCCCCGGAGCCTCCATGTCCCAGCTCGCCCATCGTCGTGTCCTGTTGAAACTCTCCGGCGAGGCATTGATGGGTGATGAGGACTACGGAATTGACCCCAAGATCCTGCACCGCATCGCGCGTGAGGTGATCGAAGCGCGCGATGCCGGCGCGGAGATCGCGTTGGTGGTCGGCGGCGGCAACATCTTTCGCGGCGCAGGCCTTGCCGCTGGGGGCATGGACCGCGTCACTGGCGATCAGATGGGCATGTTGGCAACCGTCATTAATGCGTTGGCCATGCAGGACGCGCTGGAGAAGGTCGGCGGCAAGGCGCGCGTGATGAGTGCACTCAAGATCAACGACGTATGCGAGGACTACATACGTCGCCGCGCTGTGCGCCATCTGGAAAAAGGCCGCATCACCATTTTTGCAGCAGGCACCGGCAACCCCTTCTTCACCACTGACTCCGGTGCTGCCCTGCGCGCGATCGAGATTGGCGCGGACATGCTGCTGAAGGCCACCAAGGTCGATGGTGTGTACGACAAAGATCCGAAAAAATTCCCCGATGCCGTGCGCTTCGAAACACTGGACTACGACGAAGTCATCAATCGCAACCTGCAGGTGATGGACACCGCCGCTTTCGCGCTGGCCCGCGATGCAGAGCTGCCGATGCGCATCTTCGACATGGACCAACCGGGCGTGCTGCTGAAAATCCTGCGCGGCGAGAATATCGGCACCTTGGTGCAGGGTCGCTCAGCCCGCTGATTTTGAAATAGTGTCCGCAGCCGCCCACTGACAGACTGCCGCCATGCTCGGACACTCGCACGGCCACGGAGACGACCACACCCACGGGCCCGGTGCGTTCTCCAACACGCGTACGTTCGCGATGGTCACGCTGTTGAACCTAGCGTTCACCACGGTTGAGGCGCTGTACGGCTTCTGGACCAACTCGCTCGCATTGCTGACCGACGCCCTGCACAACCTGGGCGATGTATTGGGCCTGGGCCTGGCTTGGGCGGCGGCCGCATTGGCCAAACGCCCACCCAGTGGCCGCCACACTTACGGCTGGCGTCGCGCCACCCTGCTCTCGCCGCTGGCCAACGCGGTGCTGCTGGTAGTGTTTTCCGGCGCCTTGGGCTGGGAGGCGATCCGTCGTTTCAGTGCGCCGCCGGAAATCCCGGCCTTGCCGGTGATCGTGGTCGCGGCGATTGGCATCGGCGTCAACCTGCTCGGCGCGTGGTTGGTGCGCGGCGGGCACGAAAACGACCTGAACCGTCGCGGCGCGTTCATGCACTTAATGGCCGATGCCGCCGTGTCGCTGGCGGCGGTCCTGGCCGGCTTGGGGATGTGGTATCTGGGCTGGTCGTGGCTGGATCCGGCCACGGCGCTGCTCATCAGCGTAGTGATCGCGGTCGGTGCCTGGGCGCTGCTGCGCGACAGCTTCGAGGCGGCAATGGATGCGGTGCCACGCAGCATCGATCGGGATGCGGTCCATGCCTTCCTGCTGGCGCGGCCTGGCGTCAGCGCCATTCATCACCTGCACATCTGGGCACTGGGGGCGGGCGAAATCGCGATGACCGCGCATCTGGTTCGCCCGGACGACGAAGACCACGATGCCTTCATCGACACCCTCGTCCACGACCTGGACCACGAATTCGGCATCAATCATCCGACCCTGCAGGTGGAGCGCGGCAACCTGTGCGAACACGACCGACACGACCGCGCCCCGCACGCGCACTAACACCACATCACCCGGACACCCCTGCAACACGCCTATAATCTCCGGCTACGTTCGTTCGGAGCCGACCATGATCAAGGACATTCACAAAGACGCGCAGTCGCGCATGCACAAGAGCATCGAAGCGCTGCGTCACAACCTGGTCAAGGTCCGCACCGGTCGCGCCACATCAGCCTTGGTCGATCACATCAAAGTGCAGAGCTACGGCTCCGACATGCCGCTGTCGCAGGTCGCCAGCGTGGCCGTGACCGATGCGCGCTCGCTCACCATCACACCGTGGGACAAGCAGATGGTCAGCGTGATCGAGAAGGCGCTGATCAATTCGGATCTGGGCCTGACCCCGAATACGGCCGGCATGACCATCCGTATCAACATCCCCGCCCTCACCGAGGAACGCCGCCGCGAGCTGACCAAGGTGGTGCACAGCGAGGCCGAGGACGCGAAGGTCGCGATCCGCAACATCCGCCGCGATGCCAACCAGCAGGTCAAGGATCTGCAAAAGGACAAGCAGGTCACCGAAGACGACGTGCGTCGCAGCGAAGACGATGTGCAGAAGATGACCGACAGCGCGATCAAGGATGTGGATGAAGTGGTGAAAGCCAAAGAACAGGAATTGATGGCTGTCTGAGGATGGGCCTGTTGCGCTTGCCCATACTGCGTCATCGGCGGCATTCGGCATCGGTCACGTACTTCAGTACGCTCCCTCTGCCCGAGCCGCCTCTTCTTTGCCTGGCCATCGCTCACGACGGCCCGGAAGTGTCGTCGGTGGGATGTCGATGAGCGATACAGCCACCTCCCCCATCCCCCGCCACCTCGCCGTCATCATGGATGGCAATGGGCGCTGGGCGGAGCAACGCCGTCGCCCGCGGCTCATCGGCCACCGCGCCGGGGCACGCGCGGTGAACCTGTGCGTGGAGTACTGCCTGGAGCGCGGGGTAGAGGCGCTGACGCTGTTTGCATTCTCCAGCGAGAACTGGGGCCGGCCGCAGGAAGAGGTAAGCGGCTTGATGAAGTTGTTCACCGGCACCTTGGATCGCGAGGCCGACGAATTGCATCGCCGCGGCATCCGCCTGCGTTTCATTGGCGATGTGAGCCGTTTCTCGGACGACATCCGCCGCCGAATGCAGGCCGCAGAAAGCCTCACAGTGGGCAATACGCGGATGACGCTGACCATCGCCGCCAGCTATGGCGGGCGGCAGGACATCGTCGATGCTGCACGCGCCTTGGCGCGCGAAGTCGCTGCCGGCCGCCTGTCCCCCGACGCAATCGACGAGACCCGTTTCGACCAGCACGTGGCGCTCGCCGACCTGCCTGCGCCGGACCTGTTGATCCGCACCGGCGGCGATCAACGCATCAGCAATTTCCTGCTCTGGCAGGCCGCCTACACCGAACTTTGGTTCACACCGCGCTTGTGGCCAGAGCTCGATGCCGCCACACTCCAGCACGCCTTCGACGATTACGCACGACGCCAGCGCCGTTTCGGCCTGACCGGCGCGCAGGTCACGGCACCCGACCCGAAACTGCCGCCGAGCGCATGACCAAGACCCGCACCCTCGCCGCCCTCGTCATGGGCCCACTCGCCATTCTGGCTGTGCTATTCCTGCCCACGCCCTGGATGATGGTGCTGGCCGCTGTGCTGTTCCTCGCCGGTTTGTGGGAGTGGTTTCGTCTGGCTGAGGTCGAGGACACCCTGACCCGCACCTTCCTCCTCGCCGCCAACCTGCTCTTGATGGTGATGCTGGTCTGGGCCTCGCGCACCGAGCGCGGCGGCTCGCTGGCGCTGTTCCACCTCGCCATCTTCGTCGGCGTGATCTGGTGGTTCTTCGCCGGCTTGTGGCTCAAATTCCCTGGCTTCGGTTCACATCACGAAGGCTGGGCACGCGCGATCAAGCTCGCTGCCGGCACACTGGCGGTCATTCCGGCTTGGTGCGCCCTGGCCGTCATCCACGGTGATCCGGGCGATGAAGGCATGGTTGGCATCATCCCGCGCAACCACTTGTGGCTGCTGACCGCGCTAATGATGATCTGGATGGCGGATACCGGCGCGTACTTCGCCGGGCGCAAGTTCGGCAAGCACAAGCTGGCCCCGCGCATCAGCCCCAACAAGACGGTCGAAGGCCTTGTTGGCGGTGCGATTGCTGCCACCGTGTTCGGCCTGATCTTCGCGATGATCGCCGGGGCCGAAACATCGGACCTGCCATGGGTCGCTCTGACCGCGCTGATCACGGTCATAGCATCGGTCGTCGGCGACTTGTTCGAAAGCCTGCTCAAACGCCATGCAGGCGTCAAAGACTCCAGCGATTTGATCCCCGGCCATGGCGGCATCCTTGATCGCATGGACAGCGTGCTGGCGGCCCTTCCGGTGTTTGCAGTCTGCAAAGCCAGCTTTGGGTTCTGAGATGGCTGCGATGCGCCGCATCGCCATCTTTGGTGCGACCGGGTCCATCGGCGCTTCGGCCCTGGACGTCATCAGCCGGCACCCCGAGCAGTATCGCGCCACTGTCCTCGCCGCCGGCAACCGCGTCGAGGCGCTGATCGACCTCTGCCGCCTCCATCACCCGGATCACGCGGTGATCGCCGATGAAGCTGCGTTCACCACCCTGCGCGACGGGCTGCGCGATGCGGGCCTCACGACACAGCCGCACGCCGGGCTTGCCGCGACGGACACACTCGCCGCGTCCGATGCCTGCGATACGGTGATCGCCGCCATCGTTGGCGCCGCGGGTTTGTCATCCACCTTGGCCGCAGCGCGCGCCGGCAAACGGCTGCTGCTGGCCAACAAGGAATCCCTGGTCCTCGCCGGTGAATTGTTGATGGCCGAAGTCGCGGCAGCGGGCGGCACGCTAGTGCCGATCGATAGCGAGCACAACGCCATCTTCCAGTGCCTGCCTGACGGTCGACCCGATGGCGTGGCCAAAATCATTCTGACCGCATCGGGCGGCCCGTTCCGCGGACGTACACGCGCGCAATTGGTCGATGTCACTCCGGCCCAGGCCGTTGCCCATCCAAAATGGTCCATGGGCCCGAAGATCTCGGTCGATTCTGCCACCCTGATGAACAAGGGACTGGAAGTCATCGAAGCGCACCACCTGTTCGGGATGCCTGCACAGCGCATCGAGGTGCTGGTGCACCCGCAATCTTTGGTGCACTCCTTCGTCGAGTTCATCGATGGCTCCACCCTCGCCCAACTCGGGCTGCCCGACATGCGCACCACACTGGCCGTGGGCCTCGCCTGGCCCGGGCGCGTGGCTTCGGGTGTCGCTGGCCTCGACCTGATTGCGCAGGGCGGTGAGCTGCAATTCGAGGCGCCCGACCTCGATGCCTTCCCCTGCCTCGGCCTCGCTTTCGCCGCATTGCAAGCCGGCGGCACCGCGCCTGCCATGCTCAACGCGCTGAATGAAGAAGCTGTTTCAGCGTTTCTTCAGGGCCGAATTGGTTTTCTGGACATCCCCGCGCTGGTCGAAGATGGTTTGGCCGCGCTCCCCCCCACGCGTGCGGAGTCGCTCGACGTGTTGCAGGCAGCCGATCAGGCCGCGCGACAACACGTACTCGCTGCGATTTCGCGCCTGAACTGATGCGAACGGCATGAATGACTTCGCCGGCTCGGTGTTCTGGCTGATCGTCAGTCTGGGGCTCCTGGTCACCTTCCACGAGTTTGGCCACTTCTGGGTCGCGCGCCGCTGTGGCGTCAAGGTGCTGCGCTTCTCGGTGGGTTTCGGCAAACCATTGTGGATGCGCCGCGGCAAGGACGGCACCGAATACGTGATTGCCGCCATTCCGCTGGGCGGCTACGTGAAGATGCTAGACGAGCGTGAAGCCGATATCCCGGCGCATCAGCTTGACCAGGCCTTCAATCGCAAGTCGGTCTGGCAGCGCATCGCGATCGTCGCCGCTGGCCCCATCGCCAACCTGCTGCTATGCGTGACGCTTTTGTGGGGGATGTTCGTGATCGGCCGGCCCGATTTCGCCCCGGACATCGGCCGTGTGCAAGGTGTCGCCGCAGCATCTGGCTTCAAGCCGGGCGACAGGCTGATCGCCATCGACGGCCGCCCAACGCCCAGCTGGAGCGAGGCCGGGATGGCGCTGATCACCACCTCGCTGGACCGCCAACCGGTCACGGTCGAAGTGACCGATGCCAACGGCCAAACCCGTGAGCGCATCTTGCATATGGAGCGATTGCCCTCGAGCGTGAAGGAGCGCGACGCCTTGGGCGCGATTGGCCTGATTCCCGCGCATGCGATCGCGCCTGCCGTGGTGGGGGATGTCGCGGCGGATGGCCCCGCCACCGGCAAGCTGCAATCAGGTGATCGGATCACCGCGGTCGATGGCACCCCGATCCGCGATTTCGAATCTCTGCCTGCACCGATTGCTGCCGCTGGGCAAGCCGGCCGACCGGCCCAGCTACGCATCGAACGCAACGGACAACCACTCACGGTCGAGATAACGCCCAAACAGCTCAAGCGCCCCGATGGCGGCGAGTACTGGGGCGTCGGTATCGCGATGGCGCAGGTCGCAAATCCGCCGCGCACGGCCTTGTTGCGTCATGGACCCCTCGCTGCAATTCCGGCGGCGTTCAGCGAAACCTGGCGTTTGGCGCGTGATTCGGTGGGCATGATCGGGCGGATGATCAGCGGCCGTGCATCGACCGAAAACGTCTCCGGACCCATCACGATCGCCCGCTACGCCAACG
The DNA here is from genome assembly GCF_900155935.1 of Solilutibacter tolerans. Lineage (GTDB taxonomy): Bacteria > Pseudomonadota > Gammaproteobacteria > Xanthomonadales > Xanthomonadaceae > Solilutibacter > Solilutibacter tolerans. The sequence continues at coordinate 454,673 of NZ_FTLW01000001.1, read as the reverse complement.
CTTCGGCGGATATGGGGCCTGCCTGGTTTTTGAACTTTCTGGCCCTGGTTTCACTCAGTCTTGCCATCATCAATCTTTTGCCAATTCCGATGCTGGATGGCGGGCACCTGCTGTATTACCTTATCGAATTGGCCAAAGGACGCCCTTTGGGTGACCGTGCCATGGCCTTCGGCCAGTACATCGGCTTGGCCTTCCTCGCCTGCCTGATGGGCTTGGCGTTCTACAATGACCTTCATGGTCTGCTGCGATAACACCCGCTGCAGACTTTTCATCATGCAAACCGGATCCCCGTAATGACGCGAAGCCCCACCCGTCGCCGCCTGCTCGCCCTTGCCCTCGCCTCTATCTTGGCGGCACCTGCCTGGGCGCAGTCGATCGATCCGTTCACCGTCAGCGACATCCGCGTCGATGGCCTGCAACGCATATCGGCAGGCACGGTTTTCACCTATCTGCCGGTCGAGCGTGGCGACAGGCTTGACCAAGCCAAAGCAGGCGAAGCCATTCGGGCCCTGTACAAGACCGGCTTCTTCGAGGACATCCGCCTGGATCGGCAGGGTGACATCCTGGTGCTGACCGTGGTCGAGCGCCCGGCCATCAACAAACTGACGGTCGCCGGCAACAAAGACCTGCAAACCGAGCAGCTGATGGGCAGCCTGAAGGACATCGGCTTGTCGGAAGGCGAAACCTACGACCGGATGAGCTTGGACCGGGTGAAGCAAGAGCTGACCCGCGCCTACCAGAACCGCGGCAAGTACAACGTGGTGATCGAGCCAACGGTGACCAAGCTGGACCGCAACCGCGTCGACATCGCGATCAACATCAAGGAAGGCAAGGCGGCCAAGATCCGCCACGTCAACGTGATCGGCAACGACATCTTCAGCGACAAGGATCTGTTGAAGGGATGGGAATCGCGTCCCAGCAACTGGCTTAGCTGGTATCGCCGCGACGACCAGTACTCGAAAGAGAAGCTCTCGGGCGATCTTGAAAAGCTGCAGTCGTATTATCTGGATCGCGGTTATATCGACGCCGATGTCGGCCCGGACAACACCCAGGTCTCGATCAGCCCCGACAAGCGCGAAGTCTTCATCACCGCCGGCCTGACCGAAGGTGAGCAGTACAAGATCTCGACAGTCACCGTCAGTGGCGACACCGTGCTGCCGAAGGAAGACATTGAGAAGATCGTCGCGGTATTCGTGAAACCCGAGCAGGTGTTCTCGCGTGCGCGCCTTGAGGCCGCGACCGACAGCATTACTGCATCGCTGAGCAACATTGGCTATGCCTTCGCGCAGGTACAACCGACGCCGGACGTCAACCGCGAAAACCGTACCGTCGGCATCGACATGCAGGTCGTGCCCGGTCCTCGCGTCAATGTGCGCCGCATCGTCTTCAAGGACAACAACCGCACCAAGGACGAGGTCCTGCGTCGCGAGATGCGCCAGTTCGAAGGCGCCTGGTATTCGCAGGCCGCGATCGACCGCTCGAAGATCCGCCTGCAGCAGCTGGGCCACTTTTCGAGCGTGGACATCGAAAGCAAGCCCGTCCCCGGCAGCAATGACCAGGTCGACCTGGAAGTAAAGGTCAAGGAAGAGAATTCCGGCCAAGTGATGCTGGCACTGGGTTATTCGCAGCTGGGTGGCGCACAGATCAGCGCACAGCTGTCGGAAAACAATTTCCTCGGTAGCGGCAACCGCGTGTCGATTGCAGCCATGCGCAGCGGATACCAAGAGCGCTACGACTTCTCCTTCCTGAACCCCTACTTCACCGACAACGGCGTGTCGCTGGGCTATAACCTGTTCTGGAACGAATTCGACTACTCCGACTTCAACGTCGCGCAGTACTCGACCAGCTCCGGTTCGGCACAGGCCTTCCTCGGCATTCCGATCACCGAATACGACACCGTCAGCTGGATGATGGGTATCGATAGCAAAGAGGTGTTGGCGCTGTCCGGCCAAACGCCCGAGGTGATCGTCGACTACATCAATGCCGTGGGCAATCAGACGTTCCACTCCTGGCGCACACAGCTCGCGTTCGCGCGCGACACCCGCAACCATGCACTGACGCCTACATTCGGCACCTACCAGCGCATCGGGTTGGAGGCCACGCTGCCGGGCTCGACCGTGCAGTACTGGAAACTGGATTACCAGTTCTCCAAATACTGGCCGCTGAGCCAAGCACTGGTATTGAACACAGGCTTCAACATCGGTTACGGCGACTCGTACGGAAAGGATTTCGTTCGAAATCTCTGTTACACGCCGCCGACCTTCGTCGACAGCGACAACGACGGCATAATCGATGTCGTCACCCCAGGTGCCGATCCCACTGTACCTTGCGAAACGACCTCGCCTGATTTCCAGAAGACAGTGACCGCCACCGGCCTGCCCTTCTTCGAGAATTACTACGCAGGTGGTGTTTCGACGTCGGGGCGCGTGCGCGGCTTCGTCGACAACACACTCGGACCGCGCGTCCCCAATGCTTACGGTTATCTGCAACCCTTGGGTGGTGCGTTGAAGACCATCGGCACGGTGGAGATGTTCTTCCCGAAACTGATCGACAGCCCTGCGGCGCGCGTGTCTGCATTCGTCGACTTCGGCAACGTGTACAAGGACTTCGACAGCTTCAGCGCGAAGGAATTCCGCGTCTCGACGGGTATCGCCCTTATGTGGCGCTCGCCGATGGGCCCGATCACCATCAGCTACGCGCTGCCGCTGCGCAAGGAAGACGACGACCGCATCGAGCGTCTGCAGTTCACGTTCACCGGCGCTTTCTGATCGACGCATGACGGCCACCTTTACCGCAGCAGGACTCGCGCAGCGGTTCGGGCTCGACGTGATGGGCGACGGGGAAGTCGCCATCGAAGGCGTCGCGACATTGGCTGCAGCCAAGCCGGGGCAACTCGGCTTCCTGGCCAATCCACGCTACCGCAACCAACTGGCATCCACTGGGGCCAGCGTAGTCGTGATGCGCGTCGATGATGCCCGCGAAGCACCGATGACCGCACTGGTCGCACGCGACCCGTATGCGGCCTTCGCACGCATTGCCACGCTGTTCGAGCCGGTCGCAGATCAGCCCGCCGGCATTCATGAGAGCGCGGTAATCGCCGCCGACGCCGTCATCGACTCAAGTGCACACATCGGGCCGTTCGTCAGTATCGGCGCGCGTAGCCATGTGGGTGCGAGCGCTGTGATCGGCCCCGGCTGCGTGATTGGCGATGATTGCGTGGTTGGCGCCGGCTGCGAGCTCATCGCACGGGTCACCTTGGTCACGCGCGTGCGCTTGGGCCAGCGCGTGCGCATCCACCCTGGCGCGGTACTGGGCGCAGATGGTTTTGGCCTGGCGATGGATGAAGGCCGCTGGCTCAAAGTCCCGCAACTGGGCGGCGTGGTGGTAGGTGACGACTGCGAGATCGGTGCCAACACCTGCATCGACCGCGGCGCACTGGACGACACCGTGCTGGAGGAAGACGTGCGCCTAGACAACCAGATCCAGATCGGCCACAACGTACGCATCGGTGCCCACACCGCCATGGCCGGATGCTCGGCTGCTGCAGGCAGCGCCAAAATAGGCCGCTATTGCCTGATCGGCGGTGGCGCGGGCGTTCTCGGGCATCTGGAGATCTGCGACCAGGCCGTGATCACCGCGATGAGCCTGGTCACCCACTCCATTCGGGAGCCCGGGGAGTATTCATCGGGCACGCCATTGATGGACAATCGCAGCTGGCGCAAGAGCGCCGCGCGCTTCAAGCAACTCGACAAGCTGTTCCGCGGCATGCGTGGCGGCGACAAGGAATCTTCATGACCGATCTCGAACTGCCTATCGACATCGAACGCATTCGCGAAATGCTGCCGCATCGCTATCCTTTTCTGTTGATCGACCGCGTCGTGGAGTTTGAGTCCGGCAAGCGCATCAAGGCGTGGAAGAACGTCAGCATCAACGAGCCTTTCTTCAACGGCCATTTTCCGGCGCATGCGGTGATGCCGGGGGTGTTGGTGATCGAAGCACTGGCTCAGGCCGGCGGTTTGCTCAGCCACATGACCCGCGGCGGTCGAAGCGTTGGCAAGCTGTCTTACCTGGTGAAGGTGGATGCGGCCAAGTTCTCGCGCATGATCGTGCCAGGTGACCGCCTGGAGCTGGATGTCGAGCTTAAGCGCGAGATCCGCAATATGGTGCAGTACGTCGGCACTGCCAGCGTCGATGGCAAGCAGGTCGCTTGCGCGGAAATTCTTTGCGCCGAGGTCGATGCCTGACGTGAGCGGCATCCATCCCACTGCTGTGATCGATCATGCCGCGCAATTGGCGGACGATGTCATCGTCGGCGCGTACACCATCATCGGCGCGGAAGTGGAGATTGGCGCGGGCACAGTGATCGGCCCGCATTGCAGCATCACCGGCCCGACCAAGATTGGTCGCAACAATCGCATCCATGGCCATGCCGCGATCGGCGGCGATCCGCAGGACAAAAAATTTCGTGGCGAGCGCGTAACGCTTGAAATCGGCGACGGCAACCACATCCGCGAATTCGTCACCATCAACCGTGGCACCGGCGATGGCGGCGGGATCACCCGTATCGGCCACGACAACTGGCTGCTGGCCTACGTGCATGTCGCACACGATTGTCAGATCGGCAGTCACTGCGTGTTTTCCAACAACGCCACGCTGGCCGGGCACGTTACCGTCGAAGACCATGTGATCCTCTCCGGCTTCGTAGGCGTACATCAGTTCTGCCGCATCGGCGCGCATGCATTTATCGGCATGGGCGCCTTCGTCAATGGCGATGTGCCGCCTTACCTGATGGTGGCGCAAGAAAAATACTCGCGGCCGCGTGGCATCAATGCCGAAGGCCTGAAGCGTCGTGGCTTCGACGCTGTGCGAATCGCTGCAATCAAACGCGCCTACCGTGCGTTGTATATGGGCGATGCGAAATTGGACGAGGCGAAGGCAGAGATCGCCGAGATCGCCGCCACTAGCGACGACGTTCGCGCGTTCCTCGATTTCATCGAACGCGGCGAGCGGCCGTTGCTGCGCTGAGGTGCCCATGCGCATCGCGCTGTGCGCAGGCGAGGCTTCCGGCGACCTGCTTGGCGCCGGCCTGATCGAAGAACTGCACAAACGCTTCCCCGATGCTGAATTCGCCGGCATCGGCGGCCCCAAGATGCGCGCTGCCGGCCTCGACGCTTGGCATGACGCACAAGAACTCGCGGTGATGGGCCTGGCCGAAGTGCTCGCGCACTTGCCGCGCCTGTTGAAACTTCGCAAAGCCTTTCGCCAACGTGTACTGGATTGGCAGCCCGATGTCTTCATCGGCATCGACGCGCCGGACTTCAACCTGGGCGTGGAAAAGTGGCTCAAGGCGCGCGGCATTTCTACAGTGCACTACGTCAGCCCCAGCGTGTGGGCGTGGCGGGAGTCGCGCGCGCAGCGCATAGGTGAATCTGCCGATCGCGTGTTGTGCCTCTTCCCAATGGAGCCACCGATTTACGCGCGCCATAGCGTCGATGCGGTCTTCGTTGGCCATCCACTGGCGGACGAAATTCCATTCCAGCCTGATCGCTTAGCAGTGCGTGCACGGCTGAGCGTGCCGGCCGATGCAAAGGTGCTCGCGGTACTGCCTGGGTCGCGCCTCGGCGAAATCCAGCGCATGTTGCCGGTGTTCCTGGAGGCGGCTTCGTTACTGACTAAAGCCACGCCTCGGCTTCAACTGCTCATTCCTGCGGCCAACCGCGAGTGCCGTAGCGCCATCGATGCTGAGCTCGCCACGCGACGCGACGCATCGCTCAATGCCCACGTACTGGATGGCGATGCGCAAGCTGCGATGATTGCCAGCGACTGCGTGTTGCTGGCCTCGGGCACCGCAGCGCTGGAAGCGATGCTGTGCAAACGCCCGATGGTGATTGGACATCGCATCGCGCCGCTCACGTATCGCATCGTCAAGGCCTTCGGCCTGCTCAAGAGCGCGCACGTCAGCCTGCCGAATGTGCTGGCCGGTGAGGCGTTGGTGCCCGAACTGCTGCAGGATGACTGCACGCCGGACAAGCTCGCCGCTGCGGTCAGTCATTGGTTGGGCGATGCCGCTGCGGTCGATGCGCTGCTACCCCGCTTCGAAGCGATCCACCGCGAATTGAAGCAAGACGCCTCCGCGCGTGCCGCCGATGCCATCGCATCGATGCTGAAAACGGACGCCACGCGATGAACCCGATGGACGATCTCTTCGCGCCGCCGCCGGACTTGATCGCTGGCGTGGATGAAGCCGGACGCGGCCCACTGGCCGGCCCTGTCGCGGTGGCCGCGGTCATCCTCGACCCTGCGCGTCCCATCGGCGGGCTGGATGATTCGAAGAAGCTCACCGAAGCGCGTCGCGAAGCGCTCGCCCCGTTGATTCGCGAACATGCCCTCGCCTGGCATATCGAATTTGTCGAAGCCGATGAAATCGACGACCTCAACATCCTGCAAGCCACGCTCGCCGGCATGCGACGCGCGCTGCTGGGGCTCGACATCGCGCCCACACTCGCCCGCATCGACGGCAACCGCCTCCCAAAAGGCCTGCCCTGTCCCGCCGAGGCATTGGTGGGCGGCGATGCGCTGGACCCGGCGATCATGGCCGCCTCGATTCTGGCCAAGACCGCGCGCGATGCCCGCCTGCGCGATCTGGACACTGAATTTCCGCAATACGGTTTCGCCAAGCACAAGGGCTATCCCAGCCCGGGGCATCTGGCGGCGTTGCGTGAACACGGCCCCTGTCCTGCGCATCGGCGCAGTTACGCGCCCGTTCGTCGCGCGCTGGAAGCGCGTCGCTGAGCTGGGCGGGAACGCCCGGCTGTCAAGCCTTGTCCCACCCTGCCCCAGCCCCTACCCTGAGGGGATATCGCGCGCCCAGCGCTTGACCGGACCGCATGTCGCACCGCTTCGCCTATCTGCAACTGCATAGCGAGTATTCGCTGGCCGATTCCACCGTCCGCATCAAGGAGATGGTGGCTGCGGCGGCGAAGCGTGGCATCCCGGCGCTGGCGATCACCGACCGCAACAACCTGTTCGCGTTGGTCAAGTTCTTCAAGGCGGCCGAGAGCGCTGGCATCAAACCGATTGCCGGCGCGGATCTGGCCATCGGCTTGCCGGGCGAACCCGTGCATTGGCTCACGCTGCTTTGCCGCGACAACGGCGGCTACAAGGCGCTGTCGCGATTGATCTCGCGCGCGTGGATGGAGGGCCATCGCAATGACGGCGTCGCCATCGCCCCGCATTGGCTGGACGAAGAAGACCTCTCCGGTTTGATCGCCATTGCCGGGCGCGCGTCGGATGTCGGCCTGTTGTTGTCTATGAACCGCCACGATCATGCCGAGGCCGCGCTGCGTGATTTGCAATCGCGCTTCGGTGATCGGCTCAACCTGTCGATCAGCCGCACCGGCCGCGAAGGCGAAGAAGCCTTCAACGCGTTTGCGATGGCGATGTCGTCCAAGCTGGGCATTCCGCTCATCGCCAGCAACGATGTGCGCTTCATCGACGCCGATGGCTTCGAGGCACACGAGGCGCGCGTGTGCATCGCCTCGGGCCGCGTGCTGGATGACCCCAAGCGCCCGCGCGACTACACCGACCAGCAATACCTAAAATCCGCCGAGGAAATGGCGGAACTCTTCGCCGATGCGCCGGATGCGATCGAGAACACGCTGCGCCTGGCTGAGCGCTGCAACGCCAGCCTCAACCTCGGCACCTACTACCTGCCGGATTTCCCGGTCCCCGACGATCACACGTTGGAAAGCTGGATCCGCACGCAATCCGCCGAAGGCCTGGCCGCGCGCCTGGACAAGCAGCCGCTCGCTACGGGCAAAACGCGCGAGGATTACGACGCGCGCCTGACCCGCGAACTCGACGTGATCATCGAGATGGGGTTCCCCGGTTACTTCCTGATCGTGGCGGACTTCATCAACTGGGGTAAGCAACACGGCATCCCGGTCGGGCCGGGACGCGGTTCGGGTGCCGGCTCGCTGGTGGCGTGGGCGCTCGGCATCACCGATCTCGACCCGCTGCCCTACGACCTGCTGTTCGAGCGCTTCCTCAACCCCGAGCGCGTGTCGATGCCCGACTTCGACATCGACTTCTGCATGGATCGCCGCGACGAGGTGATCGATTACGTCGCGCGCAAATATGGCCGCGAGCGCGTCAGCCAGATCATCACCTACGGCACCATGGCGGCAAAGGCCGTGGTGCGCGATTCGGGCCGCGTGCTCGGCTTCCCTTACGGGTTTGTCGATGGGGTGGCGAAGCTGATCCCGATGACCCTCGGCATCGGCCTGGAAGATGCGCTCGGCCGTACGGACAAATCAAAGAGCGACGATGCGTGGCGCAGCGATGAGCTCATCGCGCGCTATCGCGACGAAGACGACGTGCGCGATCTGCTCGACCTCGCGCTGCAACTCGAAGACCTGACCCGCAACGCCGGCAAGCACGCGGGCGGCGTGGTGATCGCCCCGGAACCGCTCGCCGAGTTCTGCCCGCTGTTCGCCGAACATGATGTCGAGGGCCTGGGAAAAAACCCGGTCACGCAGTTCGACAAGGACGATGTCGAGGCGATTGGCCTCGTAAAATTCGACTTCCTCGGCCTGCGCACGCTGACCATCATCGATTGGGCGGTGAAGGCGATCAATGAACGCCGCGCGGCCGTAGGCGAAACGCCGCTCGACATCGCCGCGTTGCCGCTCGATGACACCGCGACGTACGAGCTTTTCGCGCGCGGCGACACGGTCGCGGTGTTCCAGTTCGAATCACGCGGCATGCGTGAGCTGTTGAAGCGCGCCTTGCCTGACCGCTTCGAGGACCTCATCGCGCTGGTGTCGCTGTATCGACCGGGCCCGATGGACCTGATCCCCGACTTCATCGAGCGCAAGCACGGCCGCGCGGAAGTGCAGTACCCGCATGCGCTGCTGGAACCGGTGCTATCACCCACGTATGGCGTGGTCGTGTATCAGGAACAGGTGATGCAGACCGCGCAGATCCTGGCCGGGTACTCGCTGGGCGGCGCGGACTTGCTGCGTCGCGCGATGGGCAAGAAGAAAGTCGAGGAGATGGCGAAGGAGCGCGCCAAGTTCGAGGCCGGCGCGCAGGCCACACACGACATCGCCTCCAAAATTTCGGGGCCGATCTTCGACCTCCTGGAAAAATTCGCCGGCTACGGCTTCAACAAATCGCACGCCGCCGCCTACGCGCTGGTGAGCTACCAGACCGCGTGGCTGAAGACACACTACCCCGCCGAGTTCATGGCGGCGGTGCTGTCGTCGGACATGGACAACACCGACAAGGTCGTCGGGTTCCTGGACGAAGCACGCGCGATGGATCTCACTGTGCTGTCACCAGACGTCAACGCCTCAGATTACATGTTCGAAGCGGTGGACCCGAAGACGCTGCGATATGGCCTTGGCGCGGTGAAAGGCGTCGGCCGCGGCGCCTGCGAGGCCATCGTCGAGGCGCGCGAGAAAGAGGGTGCGTTCACCGACCTGCTGGATTTCTGCAAGCGCGTCGAATCCAACAAGCTAAACCGTCGCACGATGGAAGCGCTGATCCATGCCGGCGCGTTGGATGCGCTGGGCAGCAACCGGCCTTCGCTGCTGCTGCAGCTGCCCGAAGCGCTCAAGGCCACCGAGCAGCTCGCGCGCGAGCGCGAGGCCGGGCAGGTGTCCTTGTTTGGCGCGGTCGAATCGGCGGTGCCGGCACTCGACATCCATTTGCCCGAGACGCACGATTGGCCGCTCGCGGAAAAACTGCGCCACGAGCGCGAGACGTTGGGCTTCTATCTCTCCGGCCATCCGATGGACCCGTATCGCGACGACCTGATCGGCGTGACTGGCTTCCACCTTGGGCAGTTGGAGAAAGTCTGGAGCGAGCGCGCCGAAGACGAGAAGCGCGGCTGGCGTCCGGAGAAAACCGTGGTGCTGGCCGGCCAGGTCACCGGCATGCGCCGCAAGGGCGAGTCGCAAGCCTTCGTGCAATTGGAGGATGGCCGCGGACGCATCGAGTGCGCGTTCTTTGCCGAGACCTTCACCGAGTACGCCGCGCTGCTGACCCGCGACCGCATCCTCATCATCGAGGGCGGCCTGCGCGAGGACGAATTCTCCGGTGGCTTCAGTCTGCGCGCACGGCGCTGCTGGGATTACAGCCAGGTCTGCGCCACCCAGGCGCTGCGTCTCGCCCTGCGCCTGGATCTGCGCGTGCCCGGTGCGATGGAAGCGGTCGATGCCGTCCTCGACAAGCATCGCCCCGGCTCCACCCCCATCCGCTTCGAGCTGCTGCGCGAGGGCGCGGCCGGCCAGTTGGACCTCAATGGCAGCCGCGGCATCCGCATCGATCAGGATCTCGCCGCCACCCTGCGCGCCCAGCCCGGCGTGCGTACGGTGAAGCTGGCGCTGGGCAAGCCGTGGACGCAATGAAGCGACATCTCGCCCACATGACCGGGGCGTATGGGCCGCAGCGCCGCATCCGCTAGACTGTCGGGCCTGACCGGCCCTGCCGGACCAAAAAATCCGCCAAGTACCCGCTAAATGAACCCGAACTACCTCGATTTCGAGCAACCCATCGCCGATCTGGAAACCAAGATCCAGGAGCTGCGCCAAGCCAGCGATGGCCAGGCGGTCAATATCGACGCCGAGGTCAAGGCCCTGCAGGACAAGCTGCGCCAGCGCACCGCGCACATCTTCCGCGACCTCGCGCCGTGGCAGGTCTCGCAGATGTCGCGCCACCCCGCGCGGCCGTACACCAACGATTACATCAAGGTCATGTGCAGCGAGTTTCAGGAGCTGGCCGGTGATCGCGCGTATTCAGACGACGCCGCGATCGTCGGCGGTCTGGGCCGCATCGATGGCCGGAGCGTCGTGATCATCGGCCACCAGAAGGGCCGCGACACCAAGACCAAGGTGCGTCGCAACTTCGGCATGCCGCGTCCGGAGGGCTATCGCAAGGCGCTGCGCCTGATGAAGCTGGCCGAGCGTTTCAGCCTGCCCATCATCACCTTCATCGACACCCCGGGCGCATATCCGGGCATCGGCGCGGAAGAGCGCGGCCAGAGCGAGGCGATCGCGCGCAACTTGCTTGAAATGGCCGAGCTGCGCGTGCCGATCATCTGCAACGTGATTGGCGAAGGCGGCTCCGGCGGCGCGCTCGCCATCGGCGTGGGTGACGTCACCAACATCCTCGAATACGGCACCTACTCGGTGATCTCGCCCGAAGGCTGCGCGTCGATTTTGTGGAAGGATGCAGCGAAGGCCAAGGATGCCGCCGAGCAGATGGGCATCACCGCCAAGCGCTTGAAGGCGCTGGGCTTGGTCGACAAGGTCGTGCGCGAGCCGATCGGCGGTGCGCATCGCAATCCGCTGCAGATGGGCAAACGCCTGAAGGCCGTGATCATGAACGAGTTGGATGCGCTGGAAGCCAAGCCCGTCGAGACGTTGCTGGATGACCGCTACAAGCGCCTGCGCAGCTACGGTGCCTACGCCTGATCGTTTCGCGATGAATGTCCCCGCCACCGATGCCGTGCTGCGCGCGGTGGCGTCAGAGCCCAACACAACGTCTGCGCCAAGCCTGTTGGTGGGCTATAGCGGCGGGCTGGATTCGACCGTACTACTGCATGCACTGGCCAAAGCACAGGGCGGACGCGTGCGTGCCATCCATATCCATCACGGTCTGCATCCGCATGCAGACGCTTGGGCTACACATTGCCGACAAATCTGCGATGCACTCGGCGTGTCGCTCGTTACCGTGAAAGTCGATGTAGTGGATATCGATGCCGGACCTGAAGCAGCTGCACGCGCCGCACGCCACGCCGCTTTTGAAACGCATTTGCGCGAAGGCGAATGGCTGACCCTGGCACACCACCGCGATGACCAGGCGGAAACATTTCTGCTACGCGCGCTACGCGGCTCTGGTCCCGATGGCTTGTCGGCGATGCGGCCTTGGCGGCGTTTCGGCGCGGGCTGCTTATGGCGACCATTGCTCGGCTTGCCACGCGACACATTGATGGCCTATGCCGAAGCGAATGAACTGGCGTGGATCGAGGACCCCAGCAATACCTCATCCGTATTCGATCGAAACTACTTGCGCAATAATGTGATGCCGATGCTGCAGAAGCGTTGGCCACAAGTCGATGCCGCATTCGCCCGCGCTGCGCTTTTGCAACAACAAGCCCGCGTCGTACTGCAGGCCAACGACGACGATTTTGATGTCACAACCTCACCACTGCAGCTAGAAAGCCTGCGGGCATTGCCGCCCATGCAGCGTGCTCGCGGCTTTCGCGCCTGGGCTAGCCATCATGCCTTGCCGCCTGTGCCCACTCGCGTGGTGGAGTGGCTGGAAACCGAGCTCGCCAAACCGCCCCGCGATGGCGCATCCGAATGTCATTGGGCAGGCACCCTGCTACGGCGCTGGCGTGACGCGCTATATCTGCCGGACCCGATAACACCACTGCCTATGGATCTGGATATCGAATGGGATGGCCGGGATGAACTGGCTCTACCGAATGGCCTGGTTTGGCAGCTAAGCGGAACACCCGCCTTGCAGACACCGACGCGTGTACGAGCACGGTTGGGCGGTGAACGAATTGAACTAGCCAAACGCCAGCATCGTCATCTACTGAAACACCTATGGCAGGAGCAAGGCGTGCCACCATGGCGACGCAATGCCATCCCACTCATGTTCCGTGCTGATGGTGTACTCCTCGCCGCAGGCGACCTGCACTCGGCCCTTCTGGATGCGTGGCTGGACGCTAATCACGGGACACTGACCCTGATCAATCCCGCCCGCGATTGACCGCGCCCCCGAGCCGCCGCACACTTGCCCCATGGCACGCAAAACCTCAGAAAAAGAAGCGCCCTCGCCCGTCGCCAACTTCGAGCACTCGCTAGAGGAGCTGGAGCAACTGGTCGAACGCATGGAAACCGGCGAGCTGTCACTGGAAGAGTCACTGGCCGCTTACGAGCGTGGCGTTGGCTTGTATCGCAGCTGCCATCAAGCCTTGGAACAAGCCGAATTGCGTGTGCGCCTGCTGTCGGACCCGCAAGACCCGGCCACCGCCGAGCCTTTCGACGACAACGATGAGTGATGCGGTTTCGGTGGATGCGCGCCTCGCCGGCTGGCAGGTGCGCATCGAAGACGCGCTGCGTCGCGTTCTGCCTTCACCCGATGTCGAGCCCAAGCGTCTGCACGCCGCAATGCGTCATGCTGCGCTCAACGGCGGCAAGCGCATTCGTCCCCTGCTGGTGTACGCAACCGGCCATGCGCTGGGTGTGGATGAGACATCGCTCGACGACGCCGCACTCGCCGTCGAATTGATCCACTGCTACTCGCTGGTGCACGACGATCTTCCCGCAATGGATGACGACGACCTACGCCGTGGCCAACCCACCGTGCACATCGCCTTCGACGAAGCCACGGCCATTCTTGCGGGTGATGCATTGCAATCGCTCGCGTTCGAGCGCCTTGCACAGGCTGCGCTGCCGGACAAAGCCAAGGTGGCGATGTTGCGAGAACTCGCCATCGCCAGCGGCCACGCCGGCATGTGTGGTGGCCAGGCACTGGACATCGATGCAACCGGCCAACGGATCGACATCGACCAACTCGAACGCCTGCACGCAATGAAAACCGGTGCGCTGCTGCGGGCCGCCGTGCGTTTGGGGGCACTCGCTGCAGGCGCCGCTACCGCGCAACAACAGGTGTTGGATGCCTATGCCGATGCACTCGGCCTCGCCTTTCAGGTGAAGGATGACCTGCTGGACATCGAAGGCGACAGCGTGACGCTGGGCAAGACCGCTGGCAAGGACATCGCGCAGGACAAGGCGACGTTTCCGGCATTGATTGGGGTCGAGGCATCACGCTCGCGATTGCAGACGCTATCGGCAACGATGTTCGCCTCGTTGGGGCAACTGCAAGCGGATGCGTCTGCACTCGAGGCACTTGGCCGACGCGTGGTCCAACGCGACCGCTGACTGGCGACATCATCGCCCATGAAAAACGCGCGGCAGCCATAGCCACCGCGCGCCTTGTCCAGGCCGAGTGCGTGGCTTACTTGAGCAAGCGTATCGTCAGCGGATAGCGATACAGCTCGCCGTCGTAGGCCTTCATGGCGGCGATGATGGTGAAGATCAACCACACCAGGCCGAGCACGAGCCATGCTGGCAACGCCACCAGCAAGCCGATGCCGAGGGTGAACACCACCACCAGCACGGACACCACGGCGTACAGGAACATGCTGAGGTTGAAGTTGAAGGCCTCCTTGGCGTTCTCCGCTGCAAAGCTGGAGCGGTCGCGCACGATGAACCAGATGACGAGGGCCGCCAACGCACCGGCAATGCCCGCGAACCAGCTAGTGAAGAACGCTGCCAACAGCGCGGCGATATGCGTGCCCGCAGCCCACAATCGGTCGTCCTGACTCACGGCTGACGGTGCCGGCGGCGGAACCGCTTGATGTTCGTAATCGTTCATGGCGACCTCCTATGCGTTCGCTTATCCACACTATCGGGGCGAAGCACGCCCACCACAAGTGAACTGAAGACCTACTGTCCGGCCACCGTCATTCGGCCCACCAAAATCGGGCCCGTGCGGATATGCGAACGCGGGTCGATGTCAGCACCCACGGCTTCGATGGCCTCGAACATGCTGCGCAGATTGCCGGCGATGGTGATGCCATCCACCGGATAGGCCAGCTCGCCGTTCTCGATCATGAAGCCGGCCGCGCCGCGTGAGTAATCGCCCGTGATCAGGTTGATGCCCTGCCCCATCAATTCGGTAACGAGTAATGCGCGCGACTGACCATGCATCATCGACTGCAGGTTTTCCGCGTTCGTGCTGACTTCGAGGTTATGCACGCCACCGGCGTTGGCCGTGGTTTGTAGTCCCAGCTTGCGCGCGGAGTAGCTGCCCAACACGTAATGCTGGACGATACCGGCATCGATCAGCGGCGAGCGGCGCGTTGCCACGCCTTCGCCATCGAACGCAGCCGAGCGGAAACCACGCGGCAGGAACGGATCTTCGTTGATGCCGAACCACTCGGGAAATACGCGCTGCCCCACTGAATCGCAGAGAAAACTGGCGCGGCGATACAACGAACCGCCTGATACCGCGCTGACGTAGTGACCGATCAAACTACGCGCGATTTCGGCGCTGAAGATCACCGGCATCGTACTGGTCGGCACGCTGCGCGGATCAAGTCGCGCCAGTGCGCGCTCTGCAGCGATGCGCCCGACCGAAGCCGCATCCTCCACTCCATCCAGCGACAACGCCGTGCTGTACCAGCCATCGCGTTGCATGTCCTCACCTTGCCCGGCGATCAGCGCGCAACCCAAGGTGTAGTGCGTGTCACGCTCCGCACCGACAAAGCCGTGCGAGTTGGCATACACGCCCAGCGATTGTCCGCTGCCGAACGATGCGCCATCGGAATTGCCGATGCGTGCATCCATCGCGCGGCCTGCAGCTTCGCAAGCCAGCGCGCGTTCGACCGCTTCATCGGCGCTGACCTCAGCCGGGTGCCAGGTATCGAATTCGCGCAGGTCGGTAGCCATCAGCTCTGCATCAGCCAAACCGGCGGCGGCATCCTCTTCAGTGAACCGGGCGATGGCGCAGGCCTGGGCGACGGTGGCGACGAGGCTTTCATCCCGCACGTCACCCGTGCTGGCGCTGCCCTTCTTCTTGCCGAAGTAGACAGTGACGCCAATGCCGCGATCCTGATTGGACTCGACGGTCTCGACTTCGCCCATGCGCACACCGACGTTCAGCCCGCGCGATTCCGAGCAGCTGACTTCCGCCTGCGAGGCGCCCTGTTGGCGGGCCAGTTGAAGCAGGCGCTCGGCCGTCGCTTCCAGCTGGGCGATGCGGGCCTGGCTGTCATCATGGGCAAGTTGTTGGGCGGGCATGGCTTATCCTGTAACGATATTTGTTGAAAGGGTTGGATCGATGCGCGGACACGACGAAGAGACCGGCGACTTCCTGTCACCCAGCCGCAGCGAGCAGCGGCGCGAGGCGCTGGACGTGCTGGCGCTCGCCCATGTACTGGTCGGCAAGACCGTGACCGAGCTGGAAAAGCTGCCGATGGACGATGCGCTGCGTGCGCATGTCCGTGATGCTGCGCGCATTACCTCACCCATCGCGCGCAAACGCGCCGTGGCCTTCCTGGCCAAACAGATGCGCAAGGAAGAGGACGAGACGCTGGACGCGATCCGCGACGCGCTGGATGCCAACAGCGAAGGCTCGCGTCGGCAGGTGGCCCTGATGCATCGCGCCGAAGACTGGCGGGTGCGGTTGATCGAAGGCGGTGATGGTGCCTTGGCGGCGTTCATCGATGAAAACCCGGGCGCCGACCGCCAGCGCCTGCGCCAACTGGTGCGCAATGCGCAGGATGAAGCCAAGCGCAACAAACCGCCACGCGCGTTTCGAGAGCTGTATCGCGAAGTGCTGGCCGCCGTGCAAAGCGATGCGGACCAGACTGGCGATATGGATACCGAAATCGACATTGACGAAGAAAATTGAGCCACACGCGCGGCCTCAAGCCTGCGTGCCGCCCACGGTGAGCTCGCTGATCTTGAGTGAGGGCTGACCCACGCCTACCGGCACCGACTGACCGTCCTTGCCACAGACACCGACGCCATCATCCAGCGCCAGGTCGTGGCCGATCATGGTCACCCGCTGCATCGTCTCCGGGCCGTTGCCGATCAAGGTCGCGCCCTTCACCGGCGCGGTGATCTTGCCGTCTTCGATCAGGTACGCCTCGGTCGCAGAGAACACATACTTGCCGCTGGTGATGTCCACTTGTCCGCCGCCGAAGTTGACCGCGTACAGGCCGCGCTTGACCGAGCGGATCATGTCCTCCGGGTCGTCTTGCCCAGCCAGCATGTAGGTATTGGTCATGCGCGGCATGACGAGATGCGCATAGGACTCACGACGACCATTGCCGGTCGGGGCCATACCCATCAGGCGCGCGTTGAGCGTGTCTTGCATGTAGCCGGTGAGCACGCCATCTTCGATGAGCGTCGTCGATTGCGTCGGCGTGCCCTCATCATCGATATTGAGCGAGCCGCGACGCCCAGCGAGCGTTGCGTCATCGACAATGGTCACGCCGGGTGATGCGACGCGTTGGCCCATGCGGCCTGCATATGTTGATGTGCCTTTGCGATTGAAATCGCCTTCCAATCCATGACCCACCGCTTCGTGCAGCAATACGCCGGTCCAGCCATTGCCCAGCACCACCGGCATCAAGCCTGCCGGTGCATCGATGGATTCCAGATTGACCAAGGCCTGGCGTAAAGCCTCGCGCGCAAATTTTTCCGGCTGCCCATCGCCCAACAATTGTTCGTACGAATAACGGCCACCAAAACCTGCATAACCAGACTCCCGGCGGCCGTTCTGCTCGACGATCACCTGCACGTTCATGCGCACTAACGGACGCACATCTGCAGCCAACACGCCATCGCTGCGCGCGACCAATACCGTGTCCACCGCTGCAGACAGGCTCACCATCACCTGCTGTACGCGTGGGTCCAGGCTACGCAGCAATGTATCCACACGGCGCAGCGCTTTGACCTTGGCCTCGTTACCCATTGCATCGATGGGATCATCCGATGCATACAACTGACGCGATGGGCGCGGGGTCAACGCTTGAGCGCCGCCCGCCCCGCCATCGCGCGAGATGGCACGTGCAGACCCCGCCGCCGCAAGCAACGCTGCAGCATCAATTTCACCCGAGTATGCGAAGCCGGTTTTTTCACCATTGATCGCACGCACACCGACACCTTGCTCAATCGCATGTGCACCGTCTTTCACGATGCCGTCTTCCATCGACCAACTCTCACGCCGGCTGTGCTGGAAGTACAGGTCACCATAATCCGCGCCACTGGCAAGCAGCGTGGAAAAGGTGTGATCGATATCGGATGTCGACAAACCCGTCGGTGTCAGCAAGCGGGTTTGGGCGATGGCGAGTGCTTGGCTCATGTCATTCCTGTTCAGTTTTTTCGTGTCGATGTAGCACGCGGCTTGGCCATGACTTCGACCTTAGGGGCATCCCAGGGGCCAGTGACGCGATACGACTTGGCACCGACTTCACTCAAGGGTTTCTTGAGTACCGCATTGGCAACGGCACCGACCGCCGCACCTACCGGACCACCGGCAATCGCGCCGACCGCAGTAAGTAGGTTGCCTGTGCGTGGGCGTACTTCGATGGTCTGATCGAACTGCTGGCTGACCATGTTCGCATTGCCCGTGATGTCTATTTGGGCCGCCGGACCTTCGATTACAAGGCCTTCGCTACGGGCAAGGCCGTCTGCAAACTTCACCTTGCCTTCGATACGATCGAAAGCGAAGCCTTTGTCGAAAAAGTCGCGGAAATCAAGCGTCAATCGCTGCGGCAGGCGGGCTACGCTCAGCAAACCAAGCACACGGCCTGCACCTGGCTCCAACTCGACCAACTGGCCATCACGTATGCTGACGTCAAGCGCACCAGTCAGCGCAGCAGGTGAAAAATCCGAAGGTGCCCCCGGCCAGGCCAGTGACATCCCCACGCGCCCGTTGCCTTTCTTGAGTTGGTCAACGAACCCCATGCGGCCCAGCAAGGCGCCGTAGTCGCGGCTATCGACCTGCACATCCATGCGTGTGCGCGCAGCCGAGCCCAAGCCCGTCCATTGTCCCTGCACATCGATGGCTTGATTCGGTGCGCGCAACTGCAGTGTCTCGACCTGCATGCCGGCCACGGTGGGGCGCGTCTTCAAAGTGAGATTACCGAAGCTGATGCCGTTCACCCGCATGTCCTGGATGGCGATGTCGAGCGGCGGCACGCGTGCAGGATTGACATCGTCTGGGCTGCCGGTCAGTGCACTCGTCGCGCCTGCTTTGGGCTTGCCGATACCGAAGGCTGCGCGATTGAATCGACCGGTAATCGTCGCGCCATCGGCTTGCGGAATATCCAGCATGCCTTCCAGACCGTTGCTCTCTACCTGCACGCGACTACCTGAAGCTGTTGGCGACAACTGCAGTCGTGCATCGGCATAGCGCTGACCCAGGAGGGTCAAGCGCGCAGCCTGCACATCCACACGAACCGGCTTGATGCTAGGGCCATCCTTGCCTGCACCACCGCTGCCGAATCCGGCCCAGGCCAATGCATCCACGTCATCGGCGCGGCCTTCTACCAACAGGCCCTGCAATGAAGAGGCGGCCGGTACAGTGCCGGTCCCTAACTGCGCACGGATACCGGTACGACCATCACGCGAGTGCGCGCGCAGCGCGATGCGACGCCCCAATACGACTTCGACATCCCCCGCATCTACTGGCAACGGGATACGCACCTCACTTTGCAAGGGCTCATTGGCCGGCTTGCCCAGGGGCGCCGGCAAGCGAATCGCCGTACCCACCAGATTGGATTGCAGATGGACGCGGCTCGGACGTGCATTGGCGGCATCGGCACTGGCTGGCAGTGCGACGGCGACCGTCCACTCGGAACTGCCTTGCAGGTAGGGTTGCAGCCAAGCCATGTCAGGTGCCTTGGCGAGCAACGCCTGGGTGGTGAGTGTCGCGGCAAGATCGGCTTCGAAGGCGTTGTCGCGGTCACGGACATGCGGCTGCCCTGCGCGCAAGCTCAAACGGCCGGGATGACCATCATGTTGCACGCTCATCCGTTCGGCGATGAAGCCTTCGCCATCGTAGTTCGCCATGCCGCTGACATTGCGGAACTCGAGATCCAGCTCGCGCTCGATTAACGTGGCACCACGCAGCGCCACGGTTCCCGCGATTCGCTGGGCCGGCGCATCATCATGCAACGGCTGAAACAGCGAAAACGTGACATCAGCCGGGCCACTGGCACCTACGCGCTGAAAGGTGCTGCCCAGGGTTTTCTCAAGCGGGCTTTGCCTGAGCAAGGTCAGCAATTGCGCCGCATCACCGCGCCCGTTCGCACCGATGGCCAAGCCACCCTTGCCGAAGTCGGCGATCTCCGCCGTCACCGTATCCACCTTGACGCCTGACAATTCTCCGCTGCCCTGCACCTTCATGCCCGGGCCGATGAAAGCCGCATGCAACCGCGCTTGCTGGATGGCAGGCCAGTCATGCTGGAAACGCAGCTGGCCATTGTCGATGTCTGCACGCGCTTCGAAGCGACCGTTATTGCCGGTGAACGGCCAATCATCGAGGTCGCCGGTGATGATTGCGCGGCCATTTTTCACACGACCGTCGACCAAGGCCATGTCCAGCCACTCGATGGCTTGCGGCGGCATCAAGTGACGAATCCAGAATTTGCGCGCGACGGGCACATCGGCTTCACCCAGTTGCGCGGCGATGTCGATCCACGGGAGCGTGCCGTCGTTCTGGAACCACAGTCCGCCGCGTGCATCGGCGCTGTAACCGCCGCCTTGGATATGCATGCCACCCGTGCCCACGCGCACGCCCTTGCCTTCGCGCCACAGCGAGACCGTGCCGCTGGCGGTGATGGGGTGCGGTACGCCGAAACCCCGCGGCCAATCGAAGATCATGCGGGCCTTGGGATCGAGCTGAAGCGACAACGCATCGCCATCCCCATGCAACTTGCCTGCGACACCTTCAAGCCCGGGTGCATTTCCTACAGAAAAAAATCCCAGACTTTCCGCACGCGCTTCGAGCGACTGCAACTGCTTGCCGGCGCCTTGCACCGCGACATCGTGCAAGCTGCCACCCGGCTTGGCACGTCCCAACCAATGACGCAAACCAGTTGGCAAGCGATCACTGAGATCCGCGACCTGCAGCAACGGCCCGATCGCGACATGGCCGGCGCGCACTGCCCAACGCTGTCCTTCATGGCGCACGGCGATGCCATCCATCCGTGTTTCGCGCCCCGCTTGCGTCCAGGTCAGCTCGGGCGCGCGAAACATCCACCCTTCACCATCGCGCATGAACTGCGTGCGTTGGCGAAGGCGTTCAAAACGCACTTCGGGGGTGGCACCGGGCGCGGGTGAAACCGGGCGCAACGCCACGTCACGCAAATCACTGATGCTGGTGACTGCAATCACACGACGCCCTTTCATTTCCAGCCAACTCTGAGCACGCCCATGTCCGGACACCAACATCGCGCCCTGCCAACGCAGCAGGCTGGACCAGCCTTCCAGGTCGATGCGACGTGCACCGGCGTAGACACGGCCGTCGCCACGCTTGCGGTCGATATCCATGCTGGCTTGCAGCGGCATCTCCACACCCTTCGCCCATGCGCGCACGCCGGCGCGTACGCGTGCGCCGCTTACTTGCATGCGCAAATCGATGCGCGGGATCTCGACATCCAGACCTGAAGCCGGCGCAACGATGCGCAAGCGTCCGCCAATCACTTGCAGCTCGCCCAGCCCTTCGAGCGTCTCCAACGGATCGCGCCCCGAAGACTGCCCGGGCAAGCCACGCACATGCCATTCCCCCGCGGGACTGCGTTCCAAGGTAAATGACAGATTGTGCAAACGCAGCTCGGTGAAGCGGCGCCCCGGCAGCCAACCGGTGTAAGGCGCGATCAAAACTTCGGCCTGCCCCAACGCGATGGCATCCTGACCCGGCCCGATGTGCAGGCCACGGAGCGCAAGCAGAGGGCCACGTCGCGTCCACTCGGCGCGTACTGCAGTGAAACGAACCGGTTGCTTGGCGCGCACCGACAACCAGCTGGCGATGGAGGCCGGATTCGATTCCACCCAGCGCAGGCCCTGCGTCGCCGCACCCACGCCAGGGCCAGTAACAAGACCAGCAACGCGAAGCTGTACCACGCGGACCTTCCTGCAAACCGCAGACCGCGACGCAACGGCGTCGGCATCAACGTCCTCCGCGGTCAGAGCAGCACGACATCGTATTGCTCCTGCAGGTATTGGTCATCCGCCTGGAAGCGAATCGATTTGCCTAGAAATTCTTCGAGCTCCGCGACGGCTGCCGATTCCTCTTCGGTGATGCGATTGACCACGATCGGCGATGCAATCACCAGCAAACGCTCGGCTTCGAACTGACGCACTGCGCGGGTGATCTCTCGGAAAATTTCGTAAGTCACGGTCTCGGCGGTTTTCACCGTGCCGCGCCCACTGCACGTACCGCAAGCTTCGGACAACTGGCGTTCCAAACTTTCGACCGTGCGCTTGCGCGTCATCTCCACCAGGCCCAGCGGAGAGAAGTCGTACACCGTGGTCTTGGCATGGTCCTTGATCAGCGATTTTTCCAGCGTGCGCAAGACTTGGCGACGATGGTCGACATCATGCATATCAATGAAGTCGATGATGATGATGCCGCCAAGATTGCGCAGGCGTAGCTGACGCGCCACCGATTGCGCGGCTTCCAGATTGGTGCGAAAGACCGTCTCTTCCAATGTGCGTTGGCCAAGGAAGCTGCCAGTGTTCACATCGACCGTCGTCATCGCCTCGGTCTGGTCGATGACGAGGTAGCCACCGGATTTCAGCGGCACCTCTTTCTGCAACGCACGCTGGATTTCGTCTTCGACGCCGTACAGGTCGAAGATTGGGCGTGCACCGGAATAGTGCTCGATTTTCTCGGCAAGACCGCTGTCTTCTTCCGACTCGCCCGGCATGTATTGCGCAGCGAACGTCCGCAGCTTCTCGAATGTCTCGCGCGAATCGACACGTACCTTTTCGACATCGCGGCGAATCAGGTCGCGTACCGCACGCAGTGGCAAATTGAGATCTTCGTAGACGCATTCACCGACGCGTGACTCACGTGAACCCTTCTCGATCAATGCCCACACGCGACTGAGGTAGGCGATGTCCTCGGCCAACGCTTCCGATGGTTGGCCTTCGGCATTGGTGCGGACGATGTAACCGGCCGCGGATGGCATCGACAATTCACTGACCAAGGCTTTCAGGCGCGCACGCTCGGCATCGTCTTCGATACGTGCCGAAACACCTACGACGCGCGATTGCGGCAGCAGCACCAGGTAACGCGAAGGAATGCTGATCTGCGTGGTCAGCCGTGCGCCCTTGCTTCCGATTGGATCCTTCAAGACCTGCACCACGATGTCCTGACCATCACGCAGGAGTTCGGTAATCGGACGCACTTGCGTCGGCTGAGGCGAAGCTTCCAACTGCTCATCGCCGCTGTTGACGGCAGCATTCGGACGGTGGATGTCATTCACATGCAGGAACGCCGCGCGCTCCAGACCAATATCGACGAAGGCCGCCTGCATACCGGGCATGACGCGTTGCACGCGGCCCTTGTACAGATTGCCGACGACGCCCCGCCGCCAGCCACGCTCGATGTGCAACTCCTGCAGCATCCCGTTTTCGACCACGGCGACGCGGGTCTCACGTGGAGTGACGTTGACCAGGATCTCCTCGCTCATGCGATCACCCCACACTGGCGAAGCAAACGACCCGTCTCGAACAGCGGTAGTCCCATCACGCCAGAGTGACTACCTGAAAGATGGCTGATGAACTCCTGTGCAGCACCCTGGATGCCATAGGCACCTGCTTTTCCCTGCCATTCACCACTCTCGATATAGCGCGCGATGCGGGCATCGTCCAGCGCGTCGAAAGTGACTTCGGATATCGATATCGCGTGCTGCTCCTGCCCGGCGGATACCAGCCATAGCGCAGTCGCGACGGTGTGGGTACGGCCAGAGAGTCGCTGCAGCATCGACGCAGCATCTTCGGCATCCACCGGCTTGCCGAAGACCTCATCGCCCAGGATCACTTCGGTATCAGCGCCCAGCACCCAGGTGCCCGGTACTGCAACCACTTGCAACAAGCCGGCGCCGGCCTTTTCACGGGCCACGCGGGAGACATAATCGAGGGGCGGCTCGGATTCGCCACGCACCTCCGGCACGTCGATTTCAAGCAGGCCGAAATCCACCCCCAGACGGGCCAAGAGTTCGGATCGGCGGGGGGAACGCGAGGCTAAACGCAGCATCCGACCAGCATAACCCGGGCAACCTGCATGGAAAGACCCATGCGGCGCTAATGGCGCTGAACACTCGGCAACAAGGTCCAGGCCTGCAACCCCGTTCCGTGTCACGGCCCGTTCACCCCGTCGAGACCACCCTTTCACTGTTAAAAAGGAGCTTCTACGTGACCCAGAACAATCGATTCCCCCGTCTTCGTCCCCTTATGCTGGCCATTGCCCTGGCCGCCGGAACCGCCATGACTGCTGCTTGCGCCCAGACCACCGCCCCCGCCACTTCAATGGTGTCCACCGATGGCACCTTGCTCTCGGTTAGCGCCGAAGCCACCAGCAAGCGCGTGCCGGATGTCGCGACGATCTCGACCGGCGTAGTCACTCGCGGCGCGGACACCAACACCGCAATGCGCCAGAACGCCGAGCAGATGGCCAAGGTGATGGCCGCGCTCAAAGGCGGGGGCATCAATGAACGTGACATCCAGACCACGGGCGTCAACCTCAACCCCCAATACCACTATGAGCAAAACCAGCCACCCAAGATCACCGGCTACGAGGCTCGCAACACAGTCAGCGTAAAGGTGCGTGACCTGGCCAAGCTGGGCACGATCATGGACACGCTGGTTGCCCAGGGTGCCAACGAATTGAATGGCCCCAGCTTCGAAGTGGACAAGCCTGACGAGGCCTACGACGAAGCGCGTCGCGCTGCACTTGAGAAGGCACAAGCTCGAGCCGAGATGTATGCCAAAACGCTTAACCTGAAAGTGCGCCGGATTGTCAGCATCGATGAAACCGGTGGCGGCTTCCGCCCGCCGGTGCCGGTGATGCGTGCGATGGCGATGGAGGCCAAAGGAGCTGCCGACACCGCCATTTCCCCTGGCGAAAGCAGCTTGAGCGTCAACCTCAACATCGTATTTGAGCTGGGACGTTAAGTACCCAGCACCTTCACAAGCAAAGGCCCCAATCGGGGCCTTTGCTTTTTGCAGGCCATCAACCCCGTTTCCCTGCCTGATGCGTTCTCCTGACTGCCAATACCGGCCAGGAGGTGGAATATGGTCAAGACATTACGCCTGAGTGCGACGCAAGCCCACGAAAGTCAGCGGCTCGATGCCGCGCGTATCAGCGGCATCAGCAGCGCGATCGCCCTGCACTTCATCGCGCTGGGCTTGTTGATGATGCCGGCGCAAGTACCCATCGGCACATCAGCGACCGAAAGCCGCACGCGTTTCGAGCCGGTTTTTCGCGAAGCATTGCCGCCACCTCCGCCGCCGATTCCGGTTGACGTCGTCGAGCGGCCCCGAGTGACGCCCAAGCCGGCGACGCCTACGCCGCCGCAGAGGGAAAGCGTGCAAGCGCAGGACAACACCCCTGCAACAAACGAGCTGCCCAGCATCGATGCGCCTGTCATCGTCGATCACGGCGAGACCGTCACCACGCCGTCAGGCGGCGGTGAAACCACGGTCCCCGGCGATGGCCAGCCGGTGTCCGGCATCACGCTGCAATACCTCAGCAACCCCAAGCCGGTTTACCCGCGTGATGCACTGCGCGATGGGTTGCAGGGCACGGTGATGCTGCGCGTGGTGGTAGATGAGTCCGGCAACCCGGTCGAGGTCAGTGTCGCCACCAGCAGTGGGCATCGCGTGCTGGACCGCGCGGCGCGCGAACAAGTGTTGCGCAAATGGAAGTTCGTGCCCGCGCGTCAAAACGGCCGAGCCGTGCGCGCCGTGGGTACGGTGCCGGTCGCGTTTTCGATCAACGGTTGATGTTTGATGGATGCGCAATCGCTGCCTGCATTACAGCAGGCAGCGACATCGCAATGACTACGTTCAAGCGCGATGGTAGGGATGGTTGGAGAGCATCGACATCGCGCGATAGAGCTGCTCAGCCAACACCAGGCGCACCAGCATGTGCGGAAGGGTCAACGGGCCCAGTGACCAGCGCTCGTCCGCACGCGCCAGCACGTCGGGGGCATGGCCTTCCGGACCACCGATCAGGAACGCCAGATCACGCCCCTGCCCGCGCCAGTGCTCCATGCGCTCGGCCAACTGCTCGGAGCTCCACGTCTTGCCGCGACCATCCAGCGCAACCACCCACGCGCCCTTGGGTAGCGCCGCCAGCACGCGCTCGCCTTCGTCATGCATCGCACGCACGGCATCGCGACCCTTGCCACGAATCCCGGGCGTCACCTCGTCCAGCTCCAACGGCAGGCCGTGCGACAGGCGCTTCTGGTATTCGCTGAACCCTTCCGCCACCCAGCCGGGCGGACGTTCACCGACCGCGACCAGCTTGGCCTTCATGCGCGGGCTGCGCTCAGAGCGCGTCTTCGGCGTCGGTCTCGCCGTAGCGCGGCGGCTCATCGCCGACCGTCCACAGGCGCTCGAGCGCATAGAACTCGCGCACACGCGGCAGCATCACGTGGACAACGACATCGCCCAGATCCACCAGCACCCACTCGGCTTCCTGCTCGCCTTCGACGCCCAGCGGCTGGTAATCGAGCTGCTTGGCAAACTTCACCACTTCATCGGCGATCGACTTCACGTGACGCGTCGAGGTGCCAGAGACGACCACCATGTAGTCGCAGACGCTGCTCTTGCCGCGCACGTCCAGCTCGACCACGTCCTGCGCCTTCAGGTTCTCCACCGCGTCGATGACGGTTTTTAGCAGCACATCCACCGGCGGCGGCGGGGTTGGTGCGCTGGTCTTGATCACTTGGGCCTGATTGGACAAACGACGGATCTCTCGATGGGGAATGGGCAGATTCTACCGCGTGGGAGCTGAAGGCCGCGGATTTACGCCATAAAGGCGGTGTTGGTCGATGTAATCGGCGACCGGGCGCGTCACCCATTCGTGCCACGACTGCCCTTGGGCGATGCGGCTTCGGAGCTCACTGGAGGACTCCGGCCGCAGCGGCAACTTGAGCCGCAGCAGGCGCCCGGCCGGGACTTGGTGCAGCTCGGAAGCCCGCATGCACCAATGCGGCTCGGCAAAGTTGCGTAGCTGCTCGGGCAAGGCATGTGGGTCGATGACGCTTCCGGGGCGCTCTGCGATCACGATATGGGCGAAGTCGATGAGCAACTGCCATTCTTTCCAACTCGGCAAGCCAAGGAAACTGTCCGCACCAATCAAAATGGCCAACGGCGCTTCATCGCCTATTTCTCGGCGAAGGTCGGTCAGCGTGTCGACGGTCCATGAGGGGCCATCGCGGCGCAGCTCGCGATCATCGACATGCAAGTCTTTTTGCCCGGCAATGGCCAACTGCAACATCGCCAGGCGCTCTTGCGCGTCGGCCGCGGTCGGGCCTTTGTGTGGCGGGTCGGCGGCCGGCATCAACCAAACACCGGCCTGCAGCCGATCACGAGCACTTCGCGCCACCCCCAGATGACCATTGTGTACCGGGTCGAATGTGCCGCCGTATTGGATGCGCAACGCAGCCACGATCGGTCAGGACGCCATCAACTTCATTGCGCGTGGTTCAGCCACGGCGACCAGCAAACGCTCCAGCTCGCGCCATGCATCACCGCTGGCACGCCCCTTGGCGATCCGGTCCACCTGCCCGGCATGGGCGAGAAAACGCGACCAGCGCGGCGCATCGTGGCGTTTGAGTGCACGCAGGTACAAGGCCTGCTTGGACTCCCAGATACGCAGCGCGCGGAACTCACCGTTGACGTTGCCGCCGCGCGCCTGCACTTGCGCCAGTTTCTCGGCCATCTGCAATTCACGTACCACTATGCCCAGTAAGGCGACCACCACTTCACCCTCGCCGCGCAGTCCTGCCAGCACGCGTGACACCTGTGCCGGCTGACCATTCAACGCGGCATCAGTCAGCCGGAAGACATCAAAGCGCGCAGCATCGGTAACCAATGACTGCATCGCCGCGGCATCCAATATCTTGCCTTCGGCAAGCAGCGCGAGCTTGTCGACTTCCTGCGCGGCGGCCAGCAGATTGCCTTCGACACGCGCGGCCAGTTGGGCGACAGCATCGCGATCCGCGCGCACGCCTTTCGAACGCAAACGCTTCTCCACCCAATCGACCAGCTCATGCGGCTTGACCGCCCAGGCGATGGCAACGTGGCCTGCCTTGGCGATCGCCTCACTCCACTTGCCGGCGTGCGCCTTGCTCCAGTCGTTGGCGGTGATGAGCAAAGTCACACCCGGCGGCGGATCCGCGCAAAATTCACTGATGACAGCCGCGCCTTCCTTGCCCGGCTTGCCAGTGGGCAGGCGCAGCTCAATCAAGCGTTGGCTGCTGAACAGGCCCATGCTGCCGAAAGAGGCCGCGAGCGCGGACCAGTCGAAATCACGGGCATCAGCCTCGAATACCTCGCGTTCGTCGCAACCGTTCGCACGGGCATGGGCACGCACGGCATCCGCAGCCTCGAGCACACGCAGTGGCTCGACGCCCGCGACCAGATAGACCGGGCGCAGCGGCTCCTGCGGCAGCTGGGCAGTCAGTCGTTCGGTATTAAGTTCCACCGGCGCTCAGCGCAGGCGGGAGGCAGCATCGATCCGGCGCAGGATGGCGGCCGACATATCGCGACGCAGCTCGCGCGACAACAACTCGCGTTCACTGGCCTTGCCCCGGGAATCCGCCGCCGGCGCGATGTAGTCCCGCGACAACTCGATTACCTGCTGCGGCACCACGTCCTTGCCATTGCCATCGCGCAGGGCGAATACAGTGGCATAGCGGAGGCTGAATTCTTGCGCGCGGCCCAATTCGTCCAGAGACAAAGGAGTATCACCCCATCGCTCAGAGATGATTTCAAGCGTCGCCACGCCCTCGGTCGCCGTCGGGTCCGCAGGCGCGGAGGCCCCCGCGCGCGCCAAGGCCTGCGCCAACGACTCGGCCAATGGACTATAGGGATCCGGCGAAACCACGCGCACCGGGCCAATGTCGTCCGGCAATGTCAGCGCGTTGCGCAAATGAAATCCACAGCCGGCAAGCAGCGCTACAAGGGCAACAATGATCAGCTTCTTCATGGGTGAAGTCTGGACGATGCGGCCGCTGCGGGCAATGTCTCCGGCTGAACGGCGAACACCGGTCAGCCAGCCACGATGTTCACGATGCGCCCCGGCACCACGATCACCTTGCGGATCGTTTGGCCCTGCAGATGGGCTGCGACACCCGGCTCGGCGAGGGCGGCGGCTTCCGTCACCTCACGCGTGGCATCAGGTGCGACCTCGATATGTCCGCGCAGCTTGCCGTTGACCTGCACGGCCAACGTGACCGCATCGCGCACCAATGCCGAAGGATCAGCCTGCGGGAACGCGACATCCTCCAAGACTTCTTCCGGGTGGCCCAATACTTGCCACAAGGCATGGCTGATGTGCGGGGTGATCGGGTTCAGCATCAACACCAAGGCTTCGAACGCCTCGTGGCGCACCGCGCGGCCCTGGTCGCTCATGTCATTGAACTTGCCGATGTTGTTGAGTAACTCCATGCAAGCGGCGATCGCCGTGTTGAAACTGTGGCGGCGCTCGTAATCGTCGCCCACCTTCTGAATCGTTTCATGCACTTGGCGGCGTAGCGTTTTCTGCGCCGCATCCAATTGCGATGCATTGACCTCAGGATGGTCCGGCTGCGAGGCGTGTGTGTGTATGTCGCGCCACAGACGGCGCAGGAAACGCGCCATGCCGTCGACGCCGGCTTCATTCCACTCCAGCGACTGCTCGGGCGGCGCGGCGAACATCGAGAACAGGCGCACCGTGTCGGCGCCGTACTTGTCGACCATCGCCTGCGGGTCGACGCCGTTGTTTTTCGACTTCGACATCTTCTCGGTGCCGCCGATGCCAACCGGCCGACCATCGGCCTTCAAGTGCGCGCCGACCACCTTGCCCTTGTCGTCACGCTCCACTTCGACATCGGCCGGATTGAACCAGGTCTTTTCGCCCAGATCGCCTTCGCGGTAGTAGGTATCGGCGATCACCATGCCCTGCGTCAGCAGGCGCTTGGCGGGCTCGTCGCTGTGCACCAGTCCCGCGTCGCGCAGGAGCTTGTGATAGAAGCGGAAATACATCAGGTGCAGAATCGCGTGCTCGATGCCGCCGATATACTGATCGACCGGCAACCAGTAATTCGCGCGATCGTCCACCATGTCGGCAGCGCCTGGCGACGTGTAGCGCGCGTAGTACCAGCTCGACTCCATGAAAGTGTCGAAGGTGTCGGTCTCGCGCTCGGCGGGCTTGCCACAGTGCGGGCAGGTGGTCTTGCGCCACTCGGGATCGGCCTTGATCGGGCTGACCACGGTGCCCGCGGCGAATGCATCCTGCACGTCTTCCGGCAACACGACCGGCAGCTGGTCTTCCGGCACCGGCACGGCGCCGCAGTCCGCACAATAAATGACGGGAATCGGGCAGCCCCAGTAACGCTGACGGCTGACACCCCAATCGCGCAGGCGATAGTTGATGCGGCGTACGCCATTGCCTTCGGCTTCGAAACGCTGGGCCAGTGCATCGAACGCGGCCTGGTAATCCATGCCGTTGTATTCGCCGGAATTGATCAGCCAGCCGCGCTCGGTCATCGCGCCTTTGTCGTTGATGCGTTCCAGGTACTCGCGCACCACCGGCACCGCGGCATCGATCTCGACCACGTCGATCGGGCCGTGCGCACCCAACGCCACCGCCATCGGGTCATCGTGTTGGACGACGTGCGATGCGATTTCTTCCAGCGCATCGCGCACCTCCGTCGTGGCGATGACCGGTTGGATCGGCAAGCCATACGCCTTGGCGAACTCCCAATCGCGCTGGTCATGCGCCGGCACGGCCATTACCGCGCCGGTGCCGTAGCCCATCAGCACGAAGTTGGCGACGTAGATCGGCACGTCTTCGCCGGTGATCGGGTGGATGGCCCATTGGCCGGTGGCCATGCCGCGCTTTTCCTGCGTCTCCAGTTCGGCCTCGGAGACACCGCCCTTGTTCAATTCCTTCAGGAACGCGGCGAGCTCGGGATTGCCTTCGGCGGCCTTGATCGCCAGCGGGTGCTCGCCGGCAATGCTGATGAAGGTCACGCCCATCAGGGTGTCGGGGCGCGTGGTGAAGACGGTGAGCGGTTCCGCTTCACCCTCCACCTTGAAGGCGATTTCCAGGCCCTCGCTGCGACCGATCCAGTTGCGCTGCATGGTCTTGACCGAATCCGGCCAGCCCTCGAGCGTGTCCAAGCCGTCCAGCAATTCCTGCGCATAATCGGTAATGCGCAGGAACCATTGCGGGATCTCGCGCTTCTCGACCACGGCACCGGTGCGCCAGCCTCGCCCATCGACGACTTGTTCGTTGGCGAGCACGGTCTGGTCCACCGGGTCCCAGTTCACCACCGCGTTCTTGCGATAGGCAATGCCTTCTTTCATCAGGCGCACGAACATGCGCTGCTCGTGGACGTAATAGTCGGGAGAGCAGGTCGCGAACTCGCGCGACCAGTCCAGCGCAAAGCCCAGCGACTTCAGCTGCGCGCGCATGTGGTCGATGTTGGCGTAGGTCCAGGTCGCGGGCGCGGTCTTGTTCTTGATCGCAGCGTTCTCCGCCGGCAGGCCGAAGGCGTCCCAACCCATCGGCTGCAGCACGTTGTGACCGGTCATGCGCTTGTGGCGGCTGATCACATCGCCAATCGTGTAGTTGCGCACATGCCCCACGTGCAACGCGCCCGATGGATACGGCAGCATCGACAAGCAGAAGTACTTCGGCTTGTCGCTGTCCTCGGTCACTTCAAACGTGCGGGTCGCGTCCCAATGGCGCCGGGCGGCGGCCTCCACGGCGGCGGGATCGTAGGCTTGGGCGGGATGGGCGTCTTCGGACATGGGCAAGCTTGGGGATGCGGACTGGTCAGACTACCGCAGCGCAGCATTCGCCGCCATGCGTGGGCATGCCACTATCGGCCCACATCTTTGGGGAATCGCCATGCACCACCAACTGCTGACCGCCGCCGTCTTGTCCACGCTTGCCCTGCCCGCCTTGGGGGCGGACACGAGCCTGCATTGCGGGAAACTTTTCGACAGCCGCAGCGGCAAGGTGCTGGGGCCGCATACGGTGATCGTGCGTGACGGCAAAGTAGCCGATGTCCTCTCCGGACGCGTGGAACCCGTGGGCGATGTGACATCGATCGACCTCTCCAGCCGCACCTGCATGGCCGGCTGGACCGACCTGCACGTGCACCTCGGCAGCCAATCCAGCCCCCAGAGTTATTCCGAGGGCTTTCGATTGGACGATGTTGATTACGCCTTTCGCAGCGTGGGTTTCGCCGAAAAGACCTTGATGGCCGGCTTCACCAGCGTGCGCGACCTGGGCGGCGAAGTGACGCCGCATCTGCGCAATGCCATCAACCAGGGCTTGGTGAAAGGGCCACGCATCTGGGCGGCGGGCAAGTCCATCGCCACCACAGGCGGTCACGCCGACCCGACCAACGGCATGAACAGCGTGCTGCAACATTTGATCGGCCCGCCCGGTCCCACCGAAGGCGTGATCAATTCCATCGACGACGCGCGCCAAGCCGTGCGCCAGCGCTACAAGGAAGGCAGCGATGTCATCAAGATCACGGCCACCGGCGGCGTGCTGAGCTATGCCAAATCCGGTGATGCGCCGCAATTCACCGTGGATGAAGTGAAGGCCATCGTCGACACCGCGAAGGACTACGGCTACCGGGTGGCCGCGCATGCGCATGGCGAAGAAGGCATGTACCGCGCGGTCGCCGGCGGGGTGAACACCATCGAGCACGGCACCTACATGAGCGAGCGGGTGATGTCGCTGATGAAGCAGAAAGGCGCGTGGTATGTACCCACGATCTACGCCGGGCGCTTCGTCGCCGAGAAAGCCAAGATCGATGGCTACTTCCCCGAGGTCGTGCGCCCCAAGGCCGCACGCATCGGGTCGTTGATTCAGGACACGGCTGCCAAGGCCTACAAGGGCGGCGTCAAGATCGCCTTTGGCACTGACATGGGCGTGGGTCCGCACGGCGACAACGCACGTGAGTTCATCTACATGGTCGAAGCGGGTATTCCTGCGACGGTCGCCTTGCAGTCAGCGACCATCGTGGCTGCGGAGGTGTTGGGTGTCGATGACCAGGGCGTGGTCGAAGCCGGCAAGCGCGCCGACATCATCGCCATGCCGGGTGATCCCGTCGCCGACATCCACCATGTACTGAAAGTCGACTTTGTGATGAAGGATGGCGTGGTCTATCGGGAGCCCATACGATGAGCATGGAATGGATCGGCTACGTCGCGGCCACGCTCACCACGGTGGCGTTCGTGCCGCAGGCAATCAAGACCATCCGCACGCGTGACACCAAAGGCATCTCGCTGGGGATGTACGTGGTGTTCACGATCGGCATCGCCTGTTGGTTCGGCTATGGCCTGGTGTTGCAATCATGGCCGATGATCATCGCCAACATCATCACCTTCCTGCTGTCGGCGACGATCCTGGTGATGAAGCTTCGCCACGGCTGAGCGCCAACGTCACCGCGAGCCACCACCCCAACCACACGGCGATGCCGATGCGATACGCAAGCGCCACCGACAACGGCAACAGACCCAACATGGCTAATGGCATCAGCAACCCGATGGCGAAGCTGGCGATGCGCAAGCTCTTGGGTAAGCCGCGCGGCAAGGCCAACAACAGTGTCGATACGGTAAGCGTCAGCCACCAAAGCAACCACGATGCGGCATGCCAGCGATTGGCGCCGTCATCGGGTAAACGCGTGGGGTCCAGATTGCACAGTCCCTGCAGCGCGTAACCCAGCGCGGCCAGCAAACCAAGTTGCAAGGCGATACGCAGCGGCCATGCTTCGCCTGCGGGCAAGCGACCACGCATCGTCCACGCGACGGCCACAATCAACGCCCCGGGCAGCACAAACAACAACATGTTGGCGATGCGCCATCCGGGCGCGCCCGTCGCGCCCAGCGAGGCGAGTGAATGACGCGCGTGCTGGTAATCCTGCACCCCATGGCCGAAATACCAGGCAGCGCCGACAATCGAAATTGTCGCCAAGATCAATGCGAGCACCGGCCAACGCTTCATCGTGCCTGCTCACGGTTGCAAAACATGCCTCGCGCCACCATCTGTCCTTGCATCCACTTTTGAACCGGACGCCATCATGACCGATTCCGCCACCACCCTGCCCCATGTCTTCGACGCCACTGCCGCCAACTTCGAGGCCGACGTCATTCGTGCATCCGTCGATACCCCGGTGCTGGTGGACTTCTGGGCGACGTGGTGTGGTCCCTGCAAGACGCTGGGCCCGATCCTCGAGAAGCTCGCCGCGGATTACGGCGGCGCATTCCGCCTGGCCAAGGTCGATGTCGATCAGGAGCAGCAGCTCGCTGCCGCGTTCCAGATCCGCTCGGTGCCGACGGTGATGCTGGTCAAGGGCGGCCAACTGGTCGATGGTTTTCCTGGCGCATTGCCGGAAGGCGAGCTGCGCCAGTTTCTGGCCGGCCATGACATCCACCCGCTCGAAGGCAGCGCGGATGATGCCGAGGCGGAACCCACACCGCCCGCCGACCCGCATGAAGAAGTCCTGCGGCTGCGCAAGCTGGCGGAAGCCGAGCCCGACAAGGCCGAACACAAGCTCGATCTCGCCCTCGCACTTCTGGCCACGGGCGCTGCGCCTGAGGCAGAGCAATTGCTGGACGGCCTGCCCGCAAACCTCAGCACCGATGATCGCGCGGTCAAGGCACGCGCACGCTTGGGCTTTGCCTCGCTACTGAAAGACGCCCCGCCACGTGAAGTGCTGCAGGCAGCCATCGCCAGTAACCCGGATGATTTGAAGGCACGGCACCTGTTGGGCGTCCACGAACTGGTCTCGGGCGATGCCGAATCCGGCCTGCAGCAATTCATCGAGATGTTGCGTCGTGACCGCCAATACGAGAACGGTCTGCCGCGCACCACACTGATCGATGCCTTCCGCATCCTCGACGACGAAGACCTGGTGTCGAAGTACCGCCGCCAGATGTCGGCTTTGCTGCTGAGCTGATTTCGAATCAGGCCGGGCTTGCGGTCAACCATTCGCATGCGTATTGTCTGGATTCCACCCTGCGACGCCCGTCCGATCTCTGCTGATGGAAATGACCCCACGCCTGCTGCGCTTCGGCATGAACTTGTGGCCGCCGTTCCTGTTCACTGGCATCCACGTCACCGACATCGGCGCCGACTGGCGCAGCGCCCGTGTGGAGCTGCGCCTTCGCCCGTGGAATAGGAACTACGTCGGCACCCAATTTGGCGGCAGCCTGTTCGCAATGACCGATCCCTACTGGATGCTGTTGATGCTGCATGCCCTGCCGCGCGACTACATCGTCTGGGACAAGGCGGGCGAGATCGAATTCGTCAAACCCGGTCGCAGCACGGTGCATGCCGAATTCCACCTGAGTGATGCGGTGATCAAAGAGGTCATCGCGGCAGCCGCCAACGGCGACAAAGTCCTGCGCTGGTTCGACACCGATGTGATCGATGCCGAGGGCGAAGTGGTCGCGAAAGTGCGCAAGCAGCTGTACATCCGCCGCAAGCGCGATCGTTGATCGTCAGCGCGTGATCGCCGGGATACGCGTGCCCGGCAACGGCAAGACCATCTCTTCCTTCTTGTCCTGCAACCTGGGCAGGATGAGCGCGGTTTTATCCTCATTCAATCGAAGCGGATGTGCGGCGGCGCGATACTCGGCCGGCATCCTTGCCAAGGTCGCCGCAGGGTCGCTCAAGCCATCAGGCTGATTGCGCCACCAGGCCAGTGCGGCCAAGGCACGCTTCATCGCCAACCCATCGCGATGCCCCAGCTCGAAGCCTTGGTAGCCCGGCGCAGCAATGCGGGACAAGATGCAGCCGATTGCATTCGATACACACTGCAACCTGTACATCCCAGGCTCCTCTGCCTGGTCGGGCGTCTTGTCGGCAGCAAACGCGGCATTCGTCTCCTCGGCGCAATACTTTGCCATCGGCACCGCCGTCATCGCCTTGGTCATGTCTGCGTCGAAGAACACCTTTTGCTTGAACCCGTTCTTTCGTGACTCGATTTCCATCATCGATGCCATCGTCCGGCTGATGTGATTGAACTCACCCCGCATCGCCGCACACATGGAAATTTCCGCGGCAGCGGGTGGCGTCAACGCATCCCGACATTCCGCAGGCAGCGGCTGGTCAACAGGCATCTCCGCCAACATCTGCGCCAGCAATTTTCCGTAACCTTCCGCGCCATATCCGCGGGCCACGGCCCAGGCAATCAACATGTCGGTATTCGCGCCCAATGTCCGCCAATCCACCATCAGCTGACAGGTCGATGAAATCGCCGCTTCACGATCGCCCTGTGCAAAGCGCAGGGCAAGTTGGGTGGCAGGGGCATACACCGAGACGAAAGACGGAAGCGGCATATCCACACGGGGCGGGAACGGATTGCGCAGTTGATCAGCATGCGTGGCCAGCTCGGCGCGTGCGAACCACGCGGCATGTTGATCCACCCATTTTCCGAAGCCCGTCAAATCACCGCGCACCTTCGCAAGGCAGTCTTCGCTTGGCTTGCACAAGCGCACACGCGCAGCCTGATCGGGTTGATCGGACTGAAAGCGCCCAGCCGCGACCACGGTGGACACCGAAAATTTTCCATCAGGCGTCTGCAGGGGCGCATCGGCCACCCGCCGAACATCCTCCGCCATCACCGAATCCATTTCAGCTGCTGGCACGGGGTAATCCATCAGCCAGATCGCGGGATAGGCATTGCGGCCAGTGAACTGCACCGGCTCCGACATCGTCGCCAACGCCGCGCGCTCCATGCGGCTGGGACCGATCAGCTTCGACATTCCCCACACCAATGCGAGCACGAGCAGCGCGATGCCACCGCCGGCGAAGATCCCTCTGAACCACTTTTCCATGCACTCACTCGCTGATTGCTTGCCCAAGCCGAGTATTGCCGATGTCACTGCGCGGCGGCCACCGCATAGAATGCTCAAATGGCCACGCCCGCCCCCAAGTCCCGCCTTGCCCGCTTGTTCCTGACCGGCCTCCTGACCTTGCTGCCGCTCTGGCTGACCTGGGTCGTGGTGCGGTTCGTGTTCGTGATGCTCTCGGATGTCAGCCAGCCTTGGGCACAGCCGCTGCTTTCAAGCATCGCGGCGCAATGGCCGCAGACGCTCGGCTGGGTGGACGATCCCTGGGCGCGTTTCGCGATTGCGCTGGTCGGCACCATCCTCGTCATCCTTCTGGTCGGCATCCTCGCCACGCGCGTGGTCGGCCAGACCTTGCTGCGCTGGTTCGAAGCCCTCATCGCACGCATTCCGCTGGCGAACACCGTGTACGGCAGCGCACGCAAGCTGCTGGACATCCTGCAAACCTCGCCCGATGGCAGCCAGCGCGTGGTGTT
This sequence comes from Solilutibacter tolerans, assembly GCF_900155935.1. Taxonomy (GTDB): domain Bacteria; phylum Pseudomonadota; class Gammaproteobacteria; order Xanthomonadales; family Xanthomonadaceae; genus Solilutibacter; species Solilutibacter tolerans. The sequence goes on along the minus strand of NZ_FTLW01000001.1, from coordinate 417,505 downwards.
GATCGATTTCCCGAATGCCGACATGAAAACACTGGGTTTCGTCACCAAGGTGGTGCGCGAAGTCGGCACCGGGCGCGAACTCGCTGCCGTCTATGTCCCGACCACGCCCAACCCGACGTCCGGCTATTTGGAAATCGTCCCGGTCGAGAAGCTGACGATGACCGACTGGACGGTGGACCAAGCGATGAGCTTCATCATCTCCGGCGGCGCGGTGTCGCCCGAGGAAATTCCGTTCTCGCCGGCACCGCGCGTCGACTGAGCGGCACCCAACTTCCGTCACTTGCCGCTCCCACCGCACTGACGGACACTCGGGGTTCACTCGCGAGGAATCCTGCCATGTCGTTGCGTCCATTGATCCTACCGTTAGCCGTTTCCCTCGCCTTGGCGAGTGCGGGCTGCGCCACCCTGCCCGCCTCTGAATCCGGCACCATGCCGTCGGCCTCGTCATCGACCGCACCGGCCACCGACAAGGCCGCGCAGCTGGACAAGCTCTACGCCGAGTACTGGGAAGAAGTGCTGAAGATGAATCCGGTGCAGGCCACGTTCCAGGGCGACAATCGCTACAACGACCAGATGCCGAATTTCTACACGAAGGCATTCCGCGACGAGGCCCGCGCCTTTACCCAGCGTTGGCTGTCGCGCGTCGAGGCCATCGGTCCCGACGGCTTGCAGGGCCAGGACCTCGTCAGTTACGAAATTTTCGTCAACGAAGCCAAGGACGGACTGGCGGGCGAACGTTTCCCCGGTTGGATGATGCCGGTCAACCAGATGGGCAGCATCGTCACGTATGCGGCCATGCTCGGTTCGGGTACGGGCGCGCAACCGTTCAAGACGGTGAAGGATTACGACAACTGGCTGGCCCGTGGCGGTCAGTTCCCGGTATTAGTGGATAGCGCCATCGACAACATGCGCGAAGGCATGAGGGCAGGCGTGGTGCAGCCGCGCGCGTTGATGGTGAAGGTGGTGCCGCAGATCGATGCCTTGCTCAAACCCAAGGCGGAAGACACCCTGTTTTGGGGGCCGATCCAATCGATGCCGGCGGATTTCAGCGCCGCCGACAAGGCCCGCCTGACGGATGCCTACCGCACGATGATCAATGGCGGGATGCTGCCTTCGTTCAAGAAACTGCGCGACTTCATCAACAACGAGTACCTGCCTGCCACGCGCCAGAGCGTTGGCATGGACAAGCTACCCGATGGCGCCGACTGGTACGCCTTCAACGTGCGCCAGACCACGACGACCAACCTCACGCCTGCCGAGATCCACCAGATCGGCCTGGACGAAGTCGCGCGCATCCATGGCGACATCCGCCAGGTGATGAAGGACGTCGGCTTCAAGGGATCGCTGCAGGAGTTCTTCACCTTCATGCGCACCGACAAGCGCTTTGAGTACGCATCGGAAGAAGAACTGCTCAAGCACTACCGCGGGCTGGAAGCAAAGATCGACCAGCGCGTGCGCGAGCAGTTTTCGCTGCTGCCGAAGGCGGGCTTCGAGATCCGTCCGGTCGAGGCCTACCGCGCCAAATCCGCGGCCGGTGGCTCCTACCAAGGCCCGAGCGAAGACGGCACGCGCCCCGGCATCTTCTACGTCAACACTTATGACTTGCCGACGCGCAAGCGTTGGGATGCCGAAGATCTGTATCTGCACGAAGCCGTGCCCGGCCACCATTTCCAGATCGCCCTGCAACAGGAATTGAAGGGCCTGCCGGCCTTCCGTCGCTTCGGTGGACAAACGGCCTACATCGAAGGCTGGGGCCTGTACGCGGAATCCCTCGGCAAGGCGCTGGGTGTCTACACCGACCCGTACGATTACTTTGGCTACAAGCAGAACGAACTCTGGCGCGCGATTCGCCTGGTCACGGACACCGGTCTGCACAGCAAGAACTGGACACGCGAGCAAGTGATCAAGTACATGCTCGACAACTCCGCCGAAAGCGAAACGCAGGCAACCGCCGAAGCCGAGCGCTACATCGCCTGGCCGGGGCAGGCGCTCGCTTACAAGATTGGCGAGTTGAAGATGCAGGAGCTGAAAAAGCGTGCGCAGGCGAAGCTGGGCGAACGCTTCGACCCGCGCGAATTCCATGCCGAAGTGTTGAAGGATGGTTCGCTGCCGCTCGACGTGCTGGAAGCGAAGATCGACCGCTGGATCGCATCGAAAGGCTGAGATTCGACATCCCCCTGAAAAGAAAACGCCGGCAGAAGCCGGCGTTTTTTGTGGCGCGATGCTGCGTGCCGATCAAGCCGAGGCGGCCGGACGCGGACGACGACGCTGCGCTGGCTTCGGGCCGGCATGCGCCTTGGCACCGGCGGCCTGAGGCTTGCCGTGCGGACGATGCGCCGGCTTCGCGCCGCCGGGCTTGCGCGGCGTCTGCTGGCCACCACGCGAATTGCCCTGCGAACGACGACCGCCATTCGACGGCATCGGCACATCGAGACGCAGCTGGCGGCCCAGCTCAAAGCCCTTCACGTTTTCGATGGTGATGTCGGCCTTGAGCAGGCGCTGGATCTGGCGCAGCAATGCGCCTTCTTCCGGCGAGACCAGCGACAGCGCTTCGCCGTCCATGCCATTGCGACCGGTGCGACCGATGCGATGCACGTAGTCTTCCGCCACCATCGGCAAGTCATGGTTGATCACCAGCGGCAGCGCCGGGATGTCGAGGCCACGCGCGGCCACGTCGGTCGCGACCAGGATGCGAGTGCGACCCGACTTGAACGCATCCAATGCCTTCTGGCGCGCGGCTTGGCTCTTGTTGCCGTGGATGGCGAGCGCCGGCAAACCGGCGGCTTCCAGCTGCTCGGCCAGACGGTTACAGCCATGTTTGGTCTTGCCGAAGATCAGGACGCGGTCGGTATGGCGCTCGGCCAGGATTTCAACCAAGAGATCACGCTTCTTCTTCGAATCGACCGGGTGCACGCGGTGCACGATGGTGTCGGCGATGGCGTTTTGCGTGGCTACCTGCACTTCTTGCGGATTGCGCAGGTAATCCAGCGCCAACGCCTTGATGCGCGGCTCGAACGTGGCCGAGAACATCAACGACTGACGGTTGGCCGGCAGGCGATTGAGGATGCGCTTCATCGCGGGCAAGAAGCCCATGTCCAACATGCGGTCGGCTTCGTCCATCACCAACACCTCGATCGCGTCGAGCTTGGCAGTGCCGCGCTCCATGTGGTCAAGCAAACGGCCCGGGCACGCGACCAGCACGTCCACGCCGCGATGCAGGGCATCGATCTGCGGCTGCATGCCGACGCCGCCAAACAGCATCGTCACGTTGAGGCGCAAATGACGCGCATAGATTTTCAGGTTGTCGGCGACCTGCACGGCGAGTTCGCGCGTGGGTACCAACACCAGCGCGCGCGGCTTGCGCGGCCCCTTGGGCGGGGTCTGCTTGGCCAGGCGCTGCAGCATCGGCAAACCAAACGCGGCAGTCTTGCCGGTGCCGGTCTGGGCAGCGCCGAGCAGGTCATGGCCAGCAAGCACGAGCGGAATGGCCTGCTGCTGGATCGGGGTCGGGGTGTCGTAGCCGGCATCAGCCAGCGCACGCAACACGGCGGGCGAAAGCCCGAGGGTTTCGAACGTCATTGGGAACTCCAAGGTAACGAGTCACCGCATCCCAAAATGGGATGCAGGGCTTACCCGGAGCTTTCCATGCCGCGCTGCGAGTAACGGGGTGACACCAAGGCCGGAAGGCCGGGTGTGCCAGCGCAACGAAAGACGTGCGGGAGAGGCCGATGGCCGAGAAGGCCAAGAGCGGGCTGCCGTGGAAAACGGACCGGCCGTGCGCTGATGGCGGGCATTGTACAGGGTTTCCCCCATTCATGTGCCCGCCACCCCGGCGCGCTCAGCGCAGCGTCACCTTCTTCCGATTGTCCGAAGACACCCGGTCGATCAGCTTGTTATAGGGGTCGAAGCCGGCTTCGATCGGCAGCGCGTCCACCGTGACCGTCAGCTCCGGATTGGCCTGAGTGATGTGGTGACGCTTGAGGTACAGCACGCGCTGGTCCCTTTCCTTGTCGGTCTTGCCTTTGGCAAACACGCCGATGTCCACCCAATCATCCAGCTGGCCGGCGGTTTCCTTGCCCTGCCCGTCCGCGTAACGCTTGTCGGCATGCAGCTTCAGGGTGACGTCGTATTGGCCATCGGGGCGCTTCTTCGCCGTCGCCTCTACCACCCGGTTGTCATAGAAGCTGATTTTCTCGAACAGGTCGGTGATGAGTTGCTGCTGCGCAGGCGTGGCCTCGGCGCGAATTTCCTTGAGGAAGTCGAGCGTGGTCGGATACGGCACCGCCCCGAACTTGTGCTTGTCGAGGAAGCGCTTGATGGCGCGATTGAGCTTGGCTTCGCCCAGCTCGTCACGCAGTCGGTAGAAGACCAGCGAGCCCTTCTCGTAATGGATGTATTGCTGGTTTTCGACGCGGTACAGCGGCTGTTCTTCCAGACGTTCCGCGCCACGTGCGCCAAGGTAACGATCCAGCTCGTACTTCAGGAACTGACGCATGTTGTCGCGGCCGTATTCCTTCTCCATCACCATCAACGCGGAATACTGCGCGAGGGATTCGGACATTACGGTCGCGCCCTGCACATCTGCGCCGATCACCTGATGCGCCCACCACTGGTGCGCGATTTCATGCGCGGTGATGTAGAAGACGTAGTCGACTTCGTTGCGGTCACGAACGTCGGCGATGAAGCCCACCGACTCCGAGTACGGGATGGTGTTGGCGAAGGCCTGCGCGAAACTAGCATAGCGCGGGAACTCGATGATGCGCACTTGACGATGCTGGTAGGGGCCGAAGTTCGCTTCGTAATACGCCAGCGACTTCTGCACGGCTTCGATCATCCTATCCACGTTGTAGCCATGGCGCGGGTCGAAATAGACCTCGATCGGGATGTCCTTGTACGTGCCACGCTTGACCTGCCAACGCGCGGAAAGATACGCGTAGAAATCCAGCATCGGCTGGTCCATCTCGTAGCTGAAGCAACGACGACCCTCGCGCTTGAACTCGCGCTTGAGGTAGCCCGGCGCCAACGCGACTTGGTCGGGCGCGGTGCAAATGGTGGTGGCAAAGTCGATCCAGTCGGCGTCGTCGGTCAGATAATTACGCTGGCGGGCGGAGACATCCTCCAGCTTCGCCATGCGACGCGGTTCGCCCAAGCCCCGCTTGCGTCGCTCGTTCTTGTCCTGCAGCTCGTCGCCCGGGTCGTAACCGAATTGTGGGAACAAGCGGCTATTGAAGAAACTGCCATTTTCGACCAGCTGCGTCTGCGCCGTCGCATTGGTGATGCCGCGCGGGTGGTAGTTGACACGGAAGCGCATCTCGCGCTCCTCGCCCGGCTGCATGGGTTTGTCGAGGCGATAGATGCGGTAGTTGAGCGCTTTGTCATCCAGCTTCAGCACCTGGCCGCCGAAGTCGATCGATACCAAATCGCGGAAATCACCCATCTGCACGTGGATGTCGCTGATCGGCGTGGCATGCGGGTTGACGATGCGCCAGCGACCTTCGGCCTGCATGGATTGCTTCTCTGGCCACAGATCGACATCGACATTCGATGACAGCACCTTCGGCTGCGGCAGGTTTTCGTACTTGCGGAAGTCGCGCTCGTAGCGCTCCTGCAAGTCTTCGACATCATCCGATGAGCGATACTCGTTGAGCACATTGGTGTTCCAGTACAACCAGCCACCAATCGCCGCAAAAAGCGCGAATGCCGAGACAGTAGCAATACCCAGTGGGCCGCGCAGGCGCTCTCCAGCTACGCGTAGCCGTTGGCGCAAGCCCCCATCTACACCACGCACCCAGAAAGCGGCAGCCAACAACAACAAGGCACCCATGAACACCAGCCAGTAACCCTGGAATGCGAACTGACCACGCAGGAAATGACCAAACCCGTTCATGTCCGACCAAGGTGCATTCGGCCAGCTACCGAAGTTGTAGAGGTTGTGTTCGAAGCCGAGCGCGCCGAAGGCGGCCTGCGCGATCAACACCAACACGATCACCCCGTAACCGGCGAACTTGTTGTTGGTGATTACCTGCGCGGCGAAGGCCAGCCCACCCATCAGCACGAAGGGCACGCAGCCAGTGAGAAGGATCTTGGCCCAGGTCAGCGGCTCCAACGCGATGTGCCCTTTCGCCAGCTGCATCAGCATCCCAGCCAACATGCCGATGGATTGGAACAGCACGATGACGCACAGCAACGCCAGCAATTTCGACAGCATCGGCATCCAGTTGGGCACCGGCATCGCGTCAGTGACGTCCTGCATCTTGGCCTGGCGCTCCTTGAAGACCAGTTCGCCTGCGTAGAACAGCACGACGATGATCAACAGGAAGCTGTAGCTGTTCTGCAGCAGCGAGGCCATCGCGGAGCTGACCGGATGGATGGCGGTGCCGTACATCGACTGCATGTTGGTGCTGGAGCCGATGAAATTCGCCAAGCCGAACAACAACATCACGATGAGCGGAATGCCCTTCATCACGCTCGATACATCGAAACGCAATTGCTTCCACAACTGGCTGAGGCCGGTCGATGGGCGGAAGCTCGGTTGCACGCGCGGGAGCGGCTTCGCCGGCAAAGCCACCATCGGGACGTGCGCCCGCTTGCGCTTGCGCCAGCCACGACCACTGCCGGTGCGCTCGGTGCGGAACAACGCGAACACGGCGCCGGCCAACAAGACCGAAACACCCAGCCACAAGGCACGATTACCCAGCAGATAGCCCGTAAGTGGCGGCAATAGCGTGTTGCGCTCGGCTGCCGACCAATAGCGAATGGTGCGGCCGAACGCGCGAATGCCCAGCGGCTCCATGAGCGAGACCAACCAGACGTTGTCGACATTCGACAACAGCCCCTGCGATACCGCCCACAACGTGATGAAACCCAGCACGCCGATGTACACCCACAGGATGGAGCGCGTGACGACGGCCAACAACGCCAGCAACATGCCGGTGAACAGCAGGTTGGGCAACACCATGACCGCCAGCGACCACATGTAAGGACCGAGCGATTTAGGCCCGAGCTGCGACGCATCGATCCACGGCATGAACTGCGCCACGTACATCGCGAACGCCAGCAGCACGTAGATCGCGAAGGAGGCCGCCAGCACCGCACCCAATCGGCCGGCCAGGTACTGGCGCGGCTTGATCGGCGTGGAGAAATAAAGCTCGGCAGTGTTCTGGTCGAAGTCGCGCAGTAATGCGGCACTGACCAACATGGTCACCATCAACAAGCCGAACAGTGTCAGCGTTGTCATGGCGGCCACGATCGCCGTCGGTGCGTTCCTATGGATGTTGCCCATGCCGCCGATCAGCGATGCCGCCTCGAGCGACATCAAAGCGAAGCCCAGCAGCGGGAACAACACGGCGACGATCCAGAACAGCGGCGAGCGGAACTGTTCGCGCAATTCGAAGCGGAAGATCTCGGTGATCATCGGTCGCGCCTCAGGCTGCCATCTGCTGCTGGCGCAGCTTGAGGAAGTAGACGTCCTCCAGACCCGGATCGACCAACTCGAAGCCTTGGTCCGGGCGATCCTTGGCGAACACGTGGATCACCGGCATGCCGGCCACCAGGCGTGTCGAGAGCACATTGAACTGACCGCGATGCGCTTCCAGTTGGCTCTTGTCGATGCGCTTCTTCCAGATGCATTGATCCAATTCGGCAATCGCATCCGCCGGACTACCGGTCAGGAGCACCTGGCCGCGATTCATGATGGCCATCGACTGGCACAGGTCGGTGACGTCCTCGACGATATGCGTGGACAGGATCACGGCCACGCTTTCGCCAATCTCCGCCAGCAGGTTGAGGAAGCGGTTGCGCTCCTCCGGGTCCAGGCCCGCCGTCGGCTCATCGACGATCACCAATCGCGGCGCACCCAGCAAGGCTTGCGCGATGCCGAAGCGTTGGCGCATGCCGCCGGAGAACGTGCCCAGCTTGCGCTTGCGCGCATCCCACAGGTTCACCTGCTGCAGCAGGGACTCCACCATCTCGCGACGCGGGCCGCGCGCGCTCAGTCCCTTCAGCACGGCGAAATGATCCAGCAGGTCAATCGCGCTGACCTTCGGATACACACCAAAGTCCTGCGGCAGATAGCCCAGTTGGCGACGCACCGCATCCTTGTCGCGCAGCATGTCGATCTGCCCGCCGCTGCCGTCCTCCATCGAGGCCGTGCCGCTGTCCGGCGCCTGCAAGGTGGCCAGGGTACGCATCAACGAGGATTTGCCCGCACCGTTCGGCCCCAGCAGCCCAAACATGCCGCGCGGGATGTCGAGGCTCACCCCATCAAGGGCGCGCACGCCGTTGGCATAGGTCTTGGTCAGGTTCTGCAATTTCAGCATGGCGATTCCCCAGTGGATGTCGCCACGCTACCGGGCTGCATCGAGCTGCGCCCGGGCCGAAAGTCACTCCGTCTTGCGGATGCGCTGCGGTGCCATCGCCCGCACGCCTGCCGCGACGATCTTGGCCAACACTTTCATGTCGATGTCGGCAAGACGCTTGATATAGAGACAGGACTTGCCAGTGGTGTGCTTGCCGAGCTTGGACATCAGGTCTTCCTGCTGATCAAAGCCGGGCATCACGTAGACGGTCAGCGCTTGCTTGCGCGGCGAGAAACCGGTGATCGGCCATTCGTAGCGCTTGCCGTCACTACGCTTGTATGCGTAGCGACCATAACCGACGATATTTCCCCACATCACCGCGTCCTCGCCGGTGGCCTTGCGCATCAGCGAGTCCAGCGCCGCGCATTCCTCGCGCCGCGCCTCGGGTTGTTGGGCGATGAAGTCATCCAGTGATTGCGCTGTGGGTCGGGTCTTGGGTTCGCTCATCACGGCTCTCCAGTGACATCACACTTGCAAGGTCATTCCGGGCTGGGCGAGTTCGGCTTCGATGCCGTGACGCTCATGGATTTCGCCTGCCAGCGCTTCACGCGCGGTGTCTTCGCCATGCACCAGCACCACCGGCGGCGATGGTTGGAAGGCGCCATACCAAGCGAGCAGGCCTCGTTGATCGGTGTGCGCGGACAACCCACCCACGGTGTGACGTTGTGCATTGACGCGATAGTCGCGGCCGTGGATGCGTACCCACTTGGCGCCATCCACCAATCGACGACCGAGCGTGCCTTGCGCCTGATAGCCCACAAACACGACGTGCGCTTGCCGACGACCGAGGTTGTGCTTGAGGTGATGCAGGATGCGGCCACCACTGGCCATGCCGTTGCCGGCGATGATGATCGCGCCACCCTCGATGCGATTGATCGCCATGGATTCGTCCGGCGATTCGGTCACGTGCAAATTGGGCAGGCGAAACGGATTGGGCGTGCCGCGCCAGACGGCTTGCGCATCGGCATCGAACAAGTCGTGGTGATGGTCGTAGACCTTGACGACTTTCCCCGCCATCGGGCTGTCGAGAAAGATCTGCCATCGCGACATCTGCCACTCATCCCAGTGGCGCGCAAACCAATACAGCAGCTCCTGCGTGCGGCCCACGGCGAAGGCCGGGATCAGCACGTTGCCTTTCTCCCGCCAGGCCTCATCCAGGATGCCGCCGAGCTCGCGAATGGTCTCGGCGCGATCACGGTGGTTGCGATCGCCGTAGGTCGATTCCATCAAGACCAGGTCGGCTTGCTCGACGCTTTCCGGGTCTCGCAGGATGGGCGTGCCTTTCGGGCCCAAGTCGCCGGAGAACACCAGCTTCCTTCCATCGCCAAACACTTCGACGATGGACGAGCCGAGGATGTGGCCGGCATCGCGGAAGTAGATCTCGATGCCCGGCAATATTTCGGTGCGCGCGTGGTAGGGCAGCGGCTTCACCAGCTCGAGCGCGGTTTGCACATCTTCACGTGTGTAGAGCGGGACCATCTCCGGCTCATGCGGCTTGCGCTTGCGGTTGTGGCGCTCGGCCTCGGATTCCTGCAGGGAGGCGGAATCGAGCAACATGATCGGCAAGAGTTCCGCCGTCGCCTCCTGCGCCCAGATCGGCCCGCGAAAACCGCGCGCGACCAACAGCGGCACGCGGCCTACATGATCGATATGCGCGTGCGACAACACCAGGGCGTCCAGCGTCGAAGGATCACAAGGGAACTCGGCCTGGTTGAGTGCTTCGGCTTCGACCGTGCCTTGGATCATCCCGCAGTCCAGCATGACCTGCTTGCCGGCCGCCTCGACCAAGTGCATGGAACCCGTGACCATCCCGGCCGCACCGTGGAAATGCACTTGCATCGTGTCGCCTCACCCTTCTTGACAAGGCCGAAACCGTAGCACGGCATCCGTATGAAGCATGACTTTCGACACCCATGCAGAGGCAGACACCGGCTTAAAGTGCCGGGTTCACGCCCGCGCCGCGGGCCGACTGAACAGGATCCACGCAATGCGCAAGACTGCCCTTCCCCGCCTGACCCTGGCCCTGGCCGTGGCCACCGTGTTGACCGCCTGCCCGCAGAAGCAGGAAGCCGCATCGACCGCCACGCCAGCTGCGACGCCCGCAGCCGAATCCGGCTACAAGCTGGATGAATCCAAGCTGCCGGCGATGAACAGCTTCAAGGCTGCCGACATCGACGCCAACGGCAATGCCTGCACCAACTTTGGCGACTACATCAACAAGAACTGGCTGGCCGCCAACCCGATCCCGGGCGACCGCACCAGCTGGGGCGCGTTCGAGATGCTGGATGAGCGCTCGACCGCCGTGCAGCACCAGCTGGCCGAACAAGCCGCCGCGATGAAGAACGCCACCGGCATCGACAAGATCATCGGTGACCTGTACGCCACCGGCATGGATCAGGCCAAGATCGATGCGCAGGGCATCAAGCCGATCGAAGCGGATCTGGCTGAAATCGACAAGCTGACCGACACCGCCACCATCGCCGAATACCTGCGCCAGACGTATGCGAAGGGCGAAGGCATGTTGTTCGGCTTCGGTCCGGAAGCCGACTTCAAGAATTCCAAGATGAACATCGCCTACGCCGCGCAGGGCGGCCTGGGCCTGCCCGACAAGGGCTATTACTTCGACGCCGACAAGAAGGCCAAGCTTGAGGCCTACCAGCAGCACGTCGCCAAGGTGCTGGAGCTCTCCGGCACGCCGGCCGCCGATGCCGCCAAGCAGGCCGCGGATGTCGTCGCGTTCGAGACGCGCCTGGCCAAGGCGTCGAAGTCCAGCGAAGAGCTCTCGCGCGACGTCTCGCTGTACTACAACCCGGTCAGCGTGGCCGATGCCGACAAGATCTCGCCCAATTTCCCGTGGTCCAAGTTCTTTGAATCGCAAGGCCTCGCCAAGCCAGAGATGTTCTCGCTGGCCATCCCCGCCTTCCACGCCGAGCTGAGCAAAATGCTGGCCGACGTGCCGGCCGATCAGTGGAAGAGCTACCTGCGCTTCCATATGGTCGATGGTGCATCGCCCTACCTGTCTGATGCCTTCGTGCAGGAGAACTTCAACTTCTACGGCAAGGCGCTGCGCGGCCAGAAGGAAAACAAGGAACGCTGGAAGCGCGTGCTGGGCACGATCGAAAACCAGGCTGGCGAAGCCTTCGGCCAAGCCTACGTCAAGGTCGCCTTCCCGGCCGACTCCAAGGCGCGCATGGAAACGCTGGTTAAAAACCTGCGCGAGGCCTTCAAGGTGCGCATCGAGAATCTGGCCTGGATGTCGGACGACACCAAGAAGAAGGCGCTCGAGAAGATGGCCGCCTTCACCCCGAAGATCGGCTATCCGGACAAGTGGCGTGACTGGTCGGGCCTGACCACCAGCCGTGACAGCTACATCGGCAACGTGCTGGCGGCGAACGCGTTCAACTACAAGTGGGGCCTGTCGAAGATCGGCAAGCCGGTCGACCGCAGCGAATGGGGCATGAGCCCGCAGACGGTCAACGCCTATTACAACCCGCTGCAGAACGAGATCGTGTTCCCGGCCGCCATCCTGCAGCCGCCGTTCTTCGACGGCAAGACGGATGACGCGCTCAACTACGGCGGCATCGGCGCGGTGATCGGCCACGAGATGACCCATGGCTTCGATGACCAGGGCAGCCGCTTCGGCCCGAACGGCAACTTCGAGAACTGGTGGAGTGAGGCCGATGCCAATGGCTTCAAGTCGCTGACCAACAAGCTGGTGCAGCAGTTCAACGACTACGAAGCCGCGCCGGGCAAGCACGTCAACGGCAAGCTGACCTTGGGCGAGAACATCGCCGACCTGGGTGGCCTCGCCATCGCTTATGACGCCTATCAGCGCTCGTTGGGTGGCAAGCCTGCCAATGCCGTGGAAGGCTTGTCTGGTGACCAGCGCTTCTATGCCAACTGGGCCACGGTGTGGCGTCGCAACTTCACCCCGGACGAGTTGGCCGTACGCCTGACCACCGACTCGCACGCACCGGCCAACTTCCGCGCCATCGGTGCGCCGAGCAACCTGCCGACCTTTGCTGCTGCCTTCAGCTGCAAGACCGGCGACAAGATGGTGCGCAGCGGCGATGACCAGATCGTGATCTGGTAAGACCCGGCATTACCTGCGTCACCTTGGAAGCCCGGCCCAGCGCCGGGCTTTCGCTTGTACGCACACTCACTATCGACTGTCCCGTTCACAAAGCTGCGTGTCTAGGGCGACGCCGGCTTGTTAGACTCCACCAGATTTCCCACACGGATTGCATGATGTCTCGAGCCAAGCCGCTTGCCCTCGCCTTGTTGGTGGCCCTGACCGCCACTGCGACTGCCCCCGATGCCTTCGCGCAGAAGAAGAAATCGACGAAGAAGGCCAAGGCGCCTGCCGTCAGTGCCGAATGCAGCGACTTCTACAGTGCGACCAACGATGCTTGGTTGAGCTCGGTGCAAGCCCCCGCTGGCACGGCGACGATCACCGCACTCGGCACCCTGCGCGCGCAGAGCGAGCAGCAACAGCGTGATTTGCTGGATGCCGCGATGGCCGCGCCTCAGCACAACGTGCAAAAGCTGCTGGGCGATTTCTGGGCCAGTGGCCTGGACCAGGCCGCGGTCGAAGCCGATGGCGCCAACTCCATCGCACCGCTCCTGACCCGCATCAACGGCATCCGCCGCGGCAAGGACGTGCCGGCCGCGATCGCCGCGCTGCACCAGGTCGGTATCCCGGTGGTGTTCAATTTTGGCGCAGACGTCGACCTGAACGACCTCAACCGCCACATCGGTTACTTCGGCCAAGGTGGCACCGCCCTGCCCGATCCTGCCTTCTATACCCGTCAGGACGCCGACACCCAGGCGCTGATGAAGCGCTACCGCAATTACGTCGGCAAGATCCTCACCCTGACCGGCACGCCGGCCAGCAAGCTGGAGGCCGAAACGCAATCCGTGCTTGACCTCGAGACTCGCATCGCCACCGCATCGCGTCCGCTTTCCGCCTTGCGCGACCCGCGCGGCAACTATGCGCAGGTGCCGATTGCCGATCTCAAGAAGCAATATCGCAACCTGCAGCTTGCCGAATTCCTCCAGGTACAGGGCGTGCAGGATGATGTCGTGTCGATCGCCAACCCGGCGCTGTTCCAGCAACTGGACGGTTTGATCGGCGGCATCAAGGCCGATCAGTGGAAGTCCTACCTGCGCTATCAGGTCGGCGTGGCCATGGCTCCGTACCTGTCAAAGAGCTTCCGCGAGGCCGATTTCGAGTTCAACGGACGCGTCCTGATGGGCCTGACCGATCCGCTACCGTGGTGGCGGCAGACACTGGATGCGATCAACCTGGCCGCTGGCCCGATGTTGGGCCGCGAATACGCGGAACGCCATCTGCCCGCAGCAACGCGTTCACGTGCCGGAACCGTCGCCGGTGAAATCCGTGATGCGCTGGTTGCCGCCATCGATGCGAACACCTGGATGAGCGAAGCCGCCAAGACCGAGGCACGTGCCAAGCTGGCCAAGACTGCTATCGAGATCGGCACACCGTCGCGCGACCTGGACTACACGGTGCAGCCGATGGGACGCGGCAGCTTCGGCAGCAACATGCTGATCGCGTCGACCTGGCGCCATCGCGAGGAAATGCGCCGCATCGGCCGCAACAACGCAGAGCGCCGCTGGGACGTCCTGCCGCAGGAGCCGGCACTGGCTTACGACATCGCCCACAACCGCCTGATCATCACCGCCGCCGTGTTGCAGGCGCCCGTGCTCGACATGACCAAGGACATGGCCTCGCATTACGGCAGCTTTGGCGCATTGGTCGGCCATGAGCTCACCCACGCCGTCGATGATCGTGGCCGGATGATCGATGCCAACAATCAGGTCCGCGACTGGTGGACCCCGACCGACGTCGCCGCGTGGAACGGCTTGCTGTCTCGCACCGGCAGCCAGTTCGACGCCTTGGCCTATCCCAAGCTCAACGGCGCCAAGGTCAATGGCCGTCTGGTCCGCGACCAAGCCCTTGGCGACATCGCGGGCATGGATCTGGCGGAAACCGCGATGGCCAAGGCCATGCGCGGCGCCAACACCGACAACCGCAAGGCCTTCTACGAGGCTTGGGCACGCCTGTGGGCGCAGCAAATGAGCGTGGAAGCCGCGACCTATCTGTCCACCTCGGCCGGCCAGCCGCCAGGACAGTGGCGCAGCAATGCCACGCTGGCCAACCAGCCGGGCTTCGCGTTGGCCTACAAGTGCAAGGTGCCGGGCCCGATGGCCCTGCCCGACGCGAGCCGAGTCAAGGTCTGGTAATCAGGCCCCGGGGATACGAAAACGGCGCATCTTCCGATGCGCCGTTTTTATTTGGGGATGTTGCTTCGACCAGACAGCTCAGACGCTGCGCAGGTGGCGCTTGCGTTTGCCCCTGCCGCCAAACGGCGGTTGGCCGCGCCAGTAACGAATCATCAGCCAGCCGGTCAGCATCCCGCCCAAGTGGGCGAAATGCGCGATACCCGGCATCGTATTGGTCACACCAGCGAACAAGGCAAACAAGCCGACCAGCACCACCGCGATCTTCGCCGGGATGAAGAAAGGGATGGGGAAGATCATCACCTTCTGCTGCGGGAACAACAGGCCATAACCCAGCACCAGCCCCAGCACGCCACCCGATGCACCGACGGTCGGATAGGCCGCGCCACCTTGGCTCACCATCCACCAACCTACCGCCAGCTGGCACAGGCCTGCACCAATCACGCAGGCCAAGTAGTACTGCAGGAAACGCTTCGGTCCCCAGACATGCTCCAACGGCGCGCCAAACATGAAAAGCACCAGCATGTTGAACAGCAAATGCATCAGACCGCCGTGCATGAAGCCATAGGTCAACAGCTGCCAAGGCATGAACGACTGGGCACCGGATTGATCGCCCAAGGGCCACAACATGAAGGGGCTCATGCGCATCTCGCCGAGCAACCATTGCATCAGGAAGACAGCGGCGTTGGCGATCAGCAGGGCGCGGGTTACCGGGGGAAGGCGCTGGAACATGTGGACTCCATCAGGGATGGCCATGATAGCGGCCTCGCACTTCCACGCAGGATGAAATCCTCAGCGCGGCGGCCCCCACACCAACTCATCGACATCCGCAGCCGGCTTCGCGCCCCGTACGCGGCCTGCAGTCACCGTCAACCCCTCCGCCCGCAAACGCTCGACCTGGGTGTTGAAGCCGCTTGATCCGGCCGGCAACGCAATCCGCCCATCACTGCGCAGCACGCGGTGCCACGGCAGGTCGGGGTCATTATTCTCAGACAGCACCTTGGCGGCCAGGCGCGCCCGCCCCGGTAGTCCGGCCCGGCGCGCCACTTCGCCATAACCCAACACCTGCCCGCGCGGAATACGCCGCACGACTTGCAGGATGCGTTCTCGCGGATCGACTGGTGGCTTCTTCATCCGCCACAGCCTTGGCGTTTGGGCGGCGAGCGTCAAGCCCGCCGGCAAGGATCAGGCCCAGCCCATCTTCTGAGCCAGCCACAGCAAGCCATAGGCGACACCGCCGGCGGCCGGGATGGTCAGAATCCACGCCCACAGGATGCGCTCGATCACGGTGAACTTGAGCGCCTTCGGGTTCTTGGCGTAGCCCACGCCCATGATCGCCGTGGAGATGCTGTGGGTGGTCGACACCGGCATGCCGAAATGCGCAGCCGTGGTCAGGATGGTGGCCGATGCGGTTTCCGCAGCAAAACCATTGATGGGATGCAGCTTCACCATCTTGTGGCCGAGGGTCTTGATGATCTTCCAGCCACCCGCCGCGGTACCCATCGCCATGACAATCGCGCAGGTGATCACGATCCAGGTCGCGATGTCCGCATCGCTGCCCGCCGGATGCAGGAACGATGCCCAAGCCGGCAAGTCGTTCAACGACCCATTCGCCTCTGCCGCAAACAACGTCAGCGCGATGATGCCCATCGTCTTCTGCGCATCGTTGTGGCCATGCGCGTAGCCCATGTACGCAGCCGAGAAGATCTGCGCCTTGCCGAAGAAGGCATTGACCCAGCGCGGCCGCGCCAGTCGGGCCAGCACGCCGCCTGCTTTGGCCATGGCGGCGATCAATGCCCACAGCAGCACCATGATCAACATGCCCAGCAGGAAGCCCGCGACGGGTGAGGTCACCATCGGCAACACCACCTTCCAGAGCAGGCCCTTGTTCTTGGTCCAGTCGCCGACGGTCTCGGACCAGATCAGCGCATTGGGGTTGTTGTGGGCAGCGGCCAGCGCCGCACCACACAAGCCGCCGATCAGCGCGTGCGATGACGAAGATGGCAGTCCCTTCCACCAGGTGATCAGGTTCCAGATGATGCCGCCCAGCAGCGCACACAGGATCACCTGCGAGGTCACTTCGACGACATTCGTGTCGATCAAGCCACTGGCGATTGTCTTGGCCACCGCAGTGCCCATCAGCGCGCCGACAAGGTTCATGATCGCGGCCAGCATCACCGCCTTCATCGGCGAAAGCACCTTGGTCGCCACGACCGTGGCGATGGAGTTGGCGGTGTCGTGGAAACCGTTGATGAACTCAAAGATCAACGCAGCCAGGATCACCAGCAGCACGAGGGTGAGCATGGGCGGCCCCCGTCAGCTGTTCTTGAGGACGATTTGGTACGCCACCACGCCCGCCTCACGGCAGCGATCGATGGCCTTCTCCAGGATCTCGAAAAACTCTTTCAACAGGAACATGTCGGCAGCATCCATGCGGCCCGAGTAGATCTCGCGGTGCAGCTCAAGAATGAGACGATCCGCCTCGGTCTCGATCGAGCGCAGGCGCTCGTTGAGCTTGCTCATCGGCTCAAGGCGCATGTGGCGAAGCTCTTTCACCATCTCCACCACGACGCCCGCGGCCTGCTCCAGCATGGCGGCACGCGGGGCGAAGTCGATGCCGTCCAAGCGGTGCTTGGCCAGCGCAAAGCGGTCGGCGAAGCGCTCGACCTGCTTGGGGATCTTGTACAGCGCGCTGCCGAGCGACTCGATGTCCTCGCGCTCGATCGGGGTGATGAAGTTGTCCACCAACGCGTGGTTGATCTTGTCCGATGCCGTGCGCTCACGCTGGCGGGCCAGCTTGAACGCGTCCAGCCCGTGGTAATTCTCGGGCGACTTCAGCATCTCGTAGAGCGCCTCGGTGCTGTCGTGTGCGGCCACGGCGGCCTCGTCCAGCAGGTCGTAGAACTGTTTGCCGGAACCGAAGATCGTCTGCAGTGAGAACATGGTGTCTGACTCGGTGAACGCCCGTTGCGTCCGCCTATTATGACGGATAGATGACGGCGTGAGCGGGCCGTCATGACCCGGCCCGGCCCACTGCTATGATGCCGATCGCATAAAACCCGACTCCCATGGACGACGAACCTCACCCGTGCAGGCGCCCTTCGCGCCGCGATTCCCTGACCTCCGGCCTGCGGACGCACCATGCTTGAGCTTGTCATCGTCGTCGCTCTGATCGCGCTCAACGGCTTCTTCGCCTTGTCGGAGATGGCGCTGGTCACCTCGCGCAAGATCCGTCTGAAGCAAATGGCCGAAACGTCGAAAGGCGCCGCCAAGGCCCTGGCGTTGGCCGAGCATCCGGACAACCTGCTGTCCACGGTACAGATCGGCATCACCCTGATTGGCGTGTTGACCGGCGTGTTCGGTGGCGAGGCCATCGGCCAGCAGATCGCCGCCTGGCTGGCCGATGTCTGGCCGAATGCACGCGAATATGCCCGTCCGGTGGGCATCGGCACCGCGGTGACCTTGATCACAGCCGGCTCGGTGATCTTCGGCGAACTCATCCCCAAGCGCCTCGCACTGACCAACCCGGAAGCCATCGCCGCCACCGTTGCGATTCCACTCAGCGCGCTGGCGACTGCCGCCAAGCCCGTCGTGATGGCCCTCGGCGCGATCAACCGCGGCGTGCTGCGCATTCTTGGCATCAAGGACGACGCGCGCGGCGCGATCACCGAAGAAGAGATCCACATGCTGGTGACGGAAAGTCACGAGCAAGGCGTCATCGACGATGACGAGCGCAACATGATGAATCGCGTCATGCGCCTGGGCGATCGCGATGCCGAAAGCTTGATGACGCCGCGAATGCGCATCACCTGGCTGGATGTCGAGTCCGACTTCGAGGAAAACTTGGCGACGATGCGCGAGACGCCGTTCTCGCGCTACCCGGTGTATCGCGGCAACGACCAGAACGTGCTGGGCGTGTTGGAAGTCAAATCCCTGCTGCACGATCTGGACCAGACCCGCCTCGACCTGTTCCGCGATCTGCGCGAAGCGGTGTTCGTATCCGAGTCCACCCACGCGATGAAGCTCCTCGAGATCTTCCGCGAAGAGCAGCAGTCGCTGGCGATGGTCGTCGACGAGTATGGCGACATCACCGGCATGGTCACCATCAATGACGTCATGGGCGCCGTGCTGGGCCGCCTGCAAACCAGCGAAAATCCGGACAAGGAGCCGATGGTCGTGCAGCGCGAGGATGGCTCACTCTTGGTCGATGGCAGCCTGCCAGTCGATGATCTGCGCGAAGTACTGGGCACGCCGCGCCTGCCTGACGAAGACGAACACGATTACCACACCGCCGCCGGCATGCTGATCGCACAATTCGGGCGCATCCCTCACGTCGGTGAAAGTTTCGAATGGGCGGGCTGGCGCATCGAGGTCGTCGACCTGGACGGGCCGCGCATCGACAAACTGCTGTTGGTGCGTCTGAACGCTGGAACACCAGCCGATGACGAGTGAGTCGGAACGCGGCACCAGCACCCGCGCGCTGCTCGATGAACTGGCCGAGGGCGATCCGAAAGATTTGCTTGCGTTAGGCGAATTGCTTGACGGCCTGGGTCAGCGCGGCTTTGGCGTGTTGCTCTTCCTTGCTATTCCGCCTTCGTTTTTCCCGGGCGTGGCCGCGGTCATTGGCAGTCCGGTGATCATCCTGGTCGGTCTGCACCTGCTCTTCCTGCGCCAACATGTGTGGCTGCCGAAATTTCTCGCAAAGCGTGGCCCGCATCGCGAGTTGATCATTCGCTTCGAACGTCGTTTCGACCCATGGCTCAAGCGTCTGGAGCGATGGGTGCGTCCGCGCTGGGAGTGGCTGGTCGATCATCCACTGGCGAGCATCTACACCGGTTTGTTGCTGGTGCTGCTGGGTTTCCTGCTGGCGCTGCCGATCCCGTTCACCAACGTCGTGTTCGCACTGCTCTTGCTGCTGGTATCGCTGGCCTTGCTGGAAGGCGATGGCCGGCTGCTGCTCGTCTCATGGCTCACGGGCAGCATCGCGGTGCTGGTTTACGGCGTGCTGTCCGGCGAGTTGGCCCGGCGTTCGGCCTGGTGGATCGATCATTTCCTGCTGTGAATTCCAGCGCCGAACAAGCAGGTGGGCGATGTCGGCAAAGATCAGCGCAATAGTTTGAGGAAGGATTGCTGGTCCATCGGCTTGCCCAACAAATAGCCTTGGCCGAGGTCGCATCCGGTTTCGCGCAGCAATTCGTATTGACCTTGCTCTTCGATGCCTTCGGCGATCACCACGATGCCGAGCGATTGCGCCATGCCGATGATCGCGCGCGTCAGTGCACGGTCATCGGCATCATGCAAGATGTCGGAGACGAAGGTGCGATCGATCTTGACACCATCCACCGGCAATCGACGCAAATGACTGAGCCCCGAGAACCCGGTACCGAAGTCATCCAGCCATAGCTTGACGCCGGCATCGCGCAGACGACGCATCAGGCCGCGACTGTCGATCGCATCATCCAGCACCACGGTTTCCGTCAACTCAAGATGCAAACCTTCCGGTGACATCCCGGTGGATTTGAGGATCTCGCCGACTTGCTCGGGCAACCAGGCATCGCGCAACTGGCGCACCGACAAGTTCACCGACACAAACAGATCCGTGTACTTGGGCGCCACAGCGCGCCAACGCATCGCGTCGATACAGGCCTTGCGAATCACGTGCGGGCCGAGCTGCTCGATCAGGCCGGTTTCCTCGGCCACCGCAATGAACACCGAAGGCGCGACCACGCCGTATTCGGGATGCTGCCAGCGCAGCAGCGCCTCTGCACCGACGATCTGACGATCGCTCATGCGGAACACAGGCTGGTAGTACATCGTCAGCTCATCGCGCTCCCACGCCGTGCGGAGCTCCTTTTCCATCCGCACGCGGCGCTCGACCACCTGCTCCATGCTGGGGTGATAAAAGCGATAACAATGCTTGCCGGCCGTCTTCGCCTGGTACATGGCGATGTCACCGTTCTTGATCAGCGTAACCGCACTCGCTGCATCACTCGGGAACAAGGTAATACCGATTGATGCGCCCAAAAAGACATGCTCGCTTTCGTCGATCTGAATCGGCTTGGCCAATTCCGTCACCAACGATTGCGCCAACTTGGCCGCGGTGCTTGAGACGCCACGCACACCCGCTTCGCGCGACTCCACCAGGATCACGAACTCATCGCCACCGAAACGGGACAACTCCGCATTTCGCAAATCGTTCTGCGCGACCAATTTGCGGATACGGCTGGAGACTTCCACCAATACCCGGTCGCCCGTCTCGTGTCCCAGGGTGTCATTGACCCGCTTGAAGTCGTCCAAGTCGATGAACAACAAAGCCAAGGCATCATCCTCGCCCTGGGTTTGCAAACGCTGGTCGAGGCGCTCGCGGAAATCACGACGATTTGGCAATCGCGTCAACGCATCGGTGAAGGCGATCTCACGAATTTCGCTGTCATGCGCGCGCACGCTGGAGCTCATCCTGGCAAACGCACGCTCAAGCTCACCCACCTCATCGGTGCGACGTGAACCTTGCACGTCGATGTCGTAATGGCCGGCTTCGATTTCCTGTGCATAGCGCGACAAACGCAGGATCGGCCCAACCAAACGACGCTGCACGGCCAGCGCGCTTGCCACTGCAAGCAACATCATCAAGCCGACCAGGATGTAGATTGGCAGGCGGTTGCGGCTGGCAACCTCACCGACTTTCCGATCCAATTCAGCAATGCTGCGCGCTTCGGTGTCACGAGCGGATGCAAGCGAGTATCCGATGCGCACACCACCCAACTGCTGGTCACCAACGCGGATCGGCGCAGCAACATCAAGCACTCTGGGCGTCAACTGGATGATGCTGTCCTTGGCGGCCACGGCCTTGGCCGCCAGCGGATCCTGCATCAGCTGGCCATAGGTCGATATTTCCCCACTGCCATCATGCAGAACGCGCCCTTCAAGGTCATAGACCAGGACGTATTCCACGTCCGGCTCACGCTTGGCGCTATTGGCGAGATCGCCGATGTTCTCCAGATCAAAGTAGTAGACCGGATTGGTGAGCGCTTCACTCAGTTGCACGATGCGGCTCTGTGCACGGTTGCGCACGCGCTCCTGAATCATCTGCTGCATCGCGGTCCGACTGAACTCCGTAACCTCGCTATGCATCTGCGCTTGGCGTTGCATCAACAGTGCAACCAACAAGGCCACGGCACTCAGCAAGATGGCAAGCATCACCAATAGTTGGCCCTGCACACCCAGCCGCGGCAAACGCATCACTCGACGTCCTTCCGCACCCGCGTCACTGCGGCGTCGATGTAGTCAAGCTCACGACGCATTTGCGCATCGATGGGTTCGAATCCCGTTGTGCCGAAAAATGCCTCCAGCGCCTTGTTTGCGGCCGGGTCATCTTCCGCATCCAACAGCACTTGCTTCAAACGTTCGCGCACCGCCGGCTTCATCTTCTGGCTCACCAGCTCCATCGCGCGCGGGAATTGCGCACTCACATGCAGCGGGCGTAGCTCCTGGCGGTAGTTCAGCGGCACACGTGCCGGGTCACGCCAATCCAGGTCGCTCATCACGCCGACATCGACCAAACCCTTCACGACCCAGGTCGCGATGTTACGCTCGGTGCGCGCGAACACGTATCCGACCGCGTCATCATTCGGGCGATCCATCGGCGATATAAGGATTTCGAGGCGCATGCCTCGCGAAAGCAATTCGTAAGCCGGGACGTAATACGCGCTGGTCGAGGCCGGGTTCTGGAAGGCGATGCTGCCGCCGCGCAAATCGGTCAAAGAATTGATCTTGCTATCGCGCCGCACGAAAAACATGGCCGCGTAACTGGACGCGCCGCTACGGTCCGTGCGCAGCAAGGGCACGGCGCTCGCGCGCTGGCGCAACAGGATGCCGCTGGCCGCGGTTTCGGTCACCCAATCAACACGACCGCTACGCAGGTAACTGGCCATCTGGCGGTCGTTTTTCGCCATCAGAATGCGGCCTTGCGTGATGCCGACATCCTTCATGCGCGGCACCACGTAATCGAGCAGGGGCTTGAGACGTTGGTAGTGGGATTTCGGATCGTCACTGATCTGGCCAAGCACCAACGTGTCCGCGTCGGCTTGCGCCACCGGGGGCATCAAGTACATCAGCATGCACAACGCTGAAGCGCGGAACAATCCGGACACGGACGCTCAATTACGGGCGGGAAGCAGCTCGCAGACTACCGGAAAGCCCGGGGCTGCGCACAGGCTCACGGGCCGGGCTCGTTCGCCAGCCGAGCCATGCGTTGCGCATCTGCTAATACACCGCGCATCAGGCGCACCTCCCGTGCATTCATCTCGGCGCGGAGAAAGATGCGCCGCAATTTACGCTCCGCGGACTCGGGCGTGCGCCCCTTGTGGAAATCGATGGCTTCCAAGGTGTCTGACAATTGGGTGAAGAAGCCCTCCAACTCCGCATGGGAGGCCGGTGGCTCAATGGGCTCGTCGACCGGCATAACCGGGCGTTCGGCAGCATCCAACAATGCCACCCGGGCCTCGTAAGCCAACACCTGCACCGCTGCAGCCAGGTTCAGCGAACTGAACTCGGGGTCAGACGGGATGTGCACAGCAGCATGGCAGAGCTGTAATTCGTGGTTGTCCAGGCCCGTGCGCTCGCGCCCGAATACCAAGGCGACATCGCCCTGGGCCGTCGCGGCTTTGACTGCGCGCGCGGCGGCATCGCGTGGTGACAGCTCCTCCAAAGCGATTCTTCGGCTGCGGGCCGTGCAACCCAGCACCAGCCGACAATCGGCTACCGCATCTTCCAGTGTGGGGAAGACTGGGGCATCGAAGACCAGCGCCTCTGCGCCGGCGGCCATTGAAGTGGTGTCGAGATTGGGCGCCTTCTCCGGGGCCACCAGCACCATCCGGGTCAAGCCCATCGTGCGCATGGCGCGGGCAGCAGACCCCAAGTTGCCGGGATGCTGGGTACCGACCAGGACGATGCGGATGCGGTCGGCGATTGAAACAGGGACATGGCTCATCCTGCGAATGTTAAACTGCGCGCCCGGTTTCGAGGCCGGACTTCGTTCTTTACTCAATCCAGGCGGCTCCCCATGCAGAAACCTGCAGTCACCCTCATGGTCAAGGCGGCCCGTTCCGCCGGCAACGTGCTCTTGCGCAACCTCAGCCGTCTGGACGCCCTCAACGTGGTCGAAAAGGGTCGCCAGGATTACGCCAGCGAAGTCGATTCGCAGGCCGAAGAAGCCGCCGTGCGCGAACTGCGCCGCGCCGCACCCGACTACGCCATTCTGGGAGAGGAAGGCGGCCTGCAGGGCAAGGGCCGCAGCACCTGGGTCATCGACCCGCTGGATGGCACCAGCAATTACCTACGCGGCCTGCCTCACTGGTGCGTGTCGATCGCGTTGGTCGAGAATGGCGAGCCGGTCCACGGCGTCATCTTCGACCCGATCCGCAATGAGCTGTTCACCGCCAGCAAGGGCTACGGCGCAGTGCTCAACGACAAGCGCATCCGCGTGGCCGAGCGCAAGACGCTGGAAGGCGCGCTGATCGGCACGGGCTTCCATCCTCGCGAGCGTGAGCGTCTGGGCGCGCAGCTGGAATGCACCCGTCAGCTGATGACGCAGGCCGAGGACATTCGCCGCGCCGGATCGGCCGCGCTTGATCTCGCCTATGTCGCCGCAGGCCGGCTGGATGCCTATTACGAAGGCGGCGTGAAACCGTGGGATATCGCCGCCGGCGTGCTGATGGTGCGCGAGGCAGGCGGCAAGGTCTGCGACCAGAAGGGCGCGCCGACCAAACCGATGGATGCACGTGGCATCGACAGCCGCTTCCTCATCGCCGGCAATGTGCGCGTGGCCGAAGCGCTGCAAAAAGTCGTGGTGGACAGCGGTTATGCGGCAACCTTCCGCGTCTAAGCCTTGAGATAGACGCCATGAAAAAGGCCCGCAGATGCGGGCCTTTTCTTTTGCCAGGTTGCCTGCCGATCAGGGACGGCGTGCCAGCGCCGCCTCGTCACGCGCCTTCGGCAACAAGTCCTGCTTGGTCACCTTGAGCGGACCATAGGTCAGCAAGGTGCAGGCGACAAAGATCGACGAAAGCGTGCCGATCACGATGCCCAGCATCTGCGACATCGCCATGCCTTCCAGCGAACCACCACCGTAGATGTAGAGCGCGAGGCCGGTCAGGAACGCGACGAACGAGGTGATGATCGTGCGCGAGAGCGTCTGGTTGATGGAGGTGTTGAGCACGGTCAACGGGTCGGCGCGCATGGTGCGGAAGTTCTCGCGCACACGGTCGAACACCACGATGGTGTCGTTGATCGAGAAGCCCATCACCGTCAGCAAACCCGCCATCAACGTCAAGTCGAACTCACGCTGGGTGAAAGCGAAGAAACCCGCCACCACCAAGACGTCGTGCAGAGTGGTCAGGATGGCGGCCACCGCGAACTTCCATTCGAAGCGGAACGCGATGTAGGCCATGAAGCCGATGATCACGAAGGCCATCGCCATCGCGGCATTCTTGGCCAGATCACGGCCCACCTGTGCACTGATCACCGAGCTGCTGCGTACTTCGGCCTGGTTGTCCGGCGTGGAGGCTGCCTTGGCGATCTGCTGGGCAATGCCCGCCGCGGCCGCTTCGCCGCTTTGCTGCGCGCCGCCTACGTTGCCGGTCTGCGCGGCATGTTCGCCGTTGTCCTGCAGGCGGATCAGCAAGTCGCTGCCGGTGCCGTAGGTCTGCACCTGTGCGCTTTCGAAGCCGGCGGCAGTCAAGCGATCACGCACAGCGTCCACGCCGGGCGGGGTGTTGAAGTGCAACTCCACGCCTACGCCGCCGGTGAAATCCAGTGCGAAGTTGAAGCCCTTGGTGGCGATGGCACCCACAGCCGCCAGGGCGATGAGGATGGCGACAAAGAGCGACACAATGCGCAAGCGCATGAAGTCGATCTTGGTGTCGTTCGGGATCAGGGTCAGCGGAAAAATCTTCATGTCGTGTGCTTCCTCAGATCGCGATCGACTTCAGCTTCTTGCGGCCGCCGTAAATCAGCGTGGCAAGTGCGCGTGACACGGTAACGGCCGTGAATACCGAGGTAAGGATGCCGACGACCATCGTCAGCGCGAAGCCCTTCAGTGGGCCGGTGCCGAAGGCGTACAGGGCGATACCCGCCAAGAGTGCAGTCATGTTGGCGTCGAAGATGGTGCCCGATGCCTTGTCGTAACCGGTCGCGATCGCGGCCTTGGGCGGCATGCCCGCTCGCAACTCTTCACGTATTCGTTCGTTGATCAAGACGTTGGCATCCACCGACATCGCAACCGTCAATGCCAAACCGGCGAAGCCGGGCAATGTCATCGTCGCGCCAAACAGCGACAACACTGCGACCACCATCAACAAGTTCATCAGCAAGGCCAAGCTGGTGACCACGCCGAACATGCGGTAGTAGATCAAGAAAAAAGCGAGCGTAAACAGAAACGCAAAGGCGACCGCCTTGGTGCCGCGCTCGACGTTCTCCTTACCCAGGCTCGGACCGATGGTGCGCTGATCAGCGAAGAACATCGGTGCTGCCAAAGCACCGGATTTCAGCTGCTTGGACAGGCTCTGCGCCTCTTCCGAAGACAGGCCGGTGGTGTGGAACTGGTTGCCGAACACACCTTGGATGGTGGAGGCACTGATCACGCGTTCTTCCACGCGCGAGCCCTGCACTTCCTTGCCATCCACCATCGTCACGGTCGGGATGCGTTCGATGTAGACGATGCCCAGACGCTTGCCCACGTTTTCAAGCGTGTGGTCCAGCATACGTTTGCCGCCGGCAGCATTCAGCGTGATGCTCACGTCGGGCGAACCGGATTGCGGATCGACACCGGGCACCGCGGAAAGCAGTTGATCGCCCGAGACCAGTACGCGCTTGGAAAGCAGGATCTGGCCACCCTCCTGCATGTTGTAGATGCGCGAATCCGGCGGCACCTGGCCACTGGCTTTTGCTGCTGCAGCGGCGGCTTCATCACCGGTCACTGCGCGGAATTCCAATGTCGCGGTAGCACCAATCTGGCGCTTGGCTTCAGCGGTGTCCTGCAAGCCCGGTAGCTGGATCACCAAACGGTCCGCGCCTTGACGCTGCAGCACCGGCTCAGCCACACCCAACGCGTTGATACGCTCAGCGATGACGGTACGGTTCTGGTCCACGGCGTCGACCGCGATCTTGTTGACCTCGGCGTCTGACAGGCGGGCACTAAGGTTGCCGTTGCTGACCGACCAAGTGAATCCGGGGCCACCTGCAGCCGGCGACCCCAAGCCCTTGATCAGGGCTGCTTGGGCATCATCGGCATTCACGCCCGGCTGGAACGAGATCGCCACGCTGTGGTCCGGGCGCACGTCCACCGAACGGTACTGGATGCGTGCATCACGCAGGATGCCGCGCATGTTCTCGGCATAGGCCTCCATGCGCTTCTGGATCGCTTCGTTCTGCTCGACCTGCATCAGGAAGCTGATGCCGCCCTGCAAGTCCAGGCCCAGCGACATCGGTTGCGCACCAATGCTTTCCAGCCACTTCGGCACCGTCGGCAACAAGTTCAGCGCCACCGAATAATCCTGCCCCAAGGTGCCACGCAGTGTGTCCTGCAACTGGGTTTGCTGGTCGGGCGAGGACAGCCGCACCATCACGGTGTCGTCCTTCTCCATCTCAATCGCCTTGGGCTTCAGGCCCGAGGCAGCGACACCAGCCTCGACCTTCTGCTTCAAGGTGATGCCCGTGGCAGCACCGCGATTGGCAGTGACCTGCACAGAAGGATCCTTCGGATACAGATTGGGCAGCGAGTAAATAGTGCTGACCAACAGCACCAACAGGATGACGATGTATTTCCAGCGCGGAAACTCAAGCATGGCGATCACCCGCGTGACCCGTGCAAGGGCCACGCGCTAGGAGTGGAATGGATCAGGAGGCTTTCAGCGAACCCTTAGGCAGCACGTTACCAACGGCGGACTTCTGCACGCGCACGCGCACGTTGTCGGCAACCTCGATGGTGACGAAGTTGTCGCCGATGTCGGTGACTACGCCCGCCAGGCCACCGTTGGTGAGGACTTCATCGCCGCGGCTCAGCGCTTCCAGCATCGAACGATGCTCTTTGGCACGCTTCATCTGCGGGCGGATCATCAGGAAGTACATCACCGCGATCAGGATCAACGGCATCAGCATCATGCCCAGACCACCACCTTGCGGTGCGGGGGCGGCTGCCTGCGCGTAGGCGGCCGGAATCAACAGGTCGAGAGGGTTCATCTTTCCATCCGATCAAAAATCAACGTGGAATTATGCCATGTGGCCGACTTCCCCGGTTTCCAAGGCCTTGGCGCGTCAATTAGGTGGATTTGCCCCGCGCGCCGCGTAAAAATCCGCCCTGAAGTCCGTGAACCGGCCCGCCGCGATAGCTTCGCGCATTCCGGCCATCAGGCGTTGGTAGTGCCGCAGGTTGTGCAGGGTGCCCAGCATCGGCGCCAGCATCTCGTTGCAACGGTCGAGATGGCGGATGTAGGCCCGGCTGAATCCGTTGGCACAGGCATAGCAGTCGCAGCCCTCCTCGATCACCCCGAGGTCATGCTCGTACTTGGCGTTGCGAATGCGCACCGTGCCATCAGCGGTGAAGAAGTGGCCGTTGCGCGCATTGCGGGTCGGCATCACGCAATCGAACATGTCGACGCCGCGTGCAACTGCTTCCACCAAATCTTCCGGACGACCAACACCCATCAGATAGCGCGGATGGTCGTCCGGCAACTGCGGCGTGGTGTGATCAAGCATCGCGTTGCGCTCGGCTTCGGTTTCACCTACGGCCAAGCCGCCAATCGCATAACCATCAAACCCGATTTCCTTCAGCCCTTCGGCCGAACGACTGCGCAAGTCGTGGTGCACGCCGCCCTGCACGATGCCGAACAGCGCCGCATCGTTGCCCTCGTGCGCGCGCTTGCTGCGCTCGGCCCAACGCAGGCTGAGCTCCATTGACCGTGCGACCACCCCAACATCTACCGGCTTGCCATCAATTTGCACAGGTGGGCATTCGTCAAAAATCATGACGATGTCGCTGCCCAGCACTTTTTGGATATGCATGGATTCCTCAGGACCGATGAACACCTTGCTTCCATCGGTTGGCGCGGCAAAGGTGACGCCTTCTTCGGTGATCTTTCGCCGTTTGGCCAGCGAGAACACTTGGAAGCCGCCCGAGTCGGTGAGGATGGGTCCGTTCCATTTGCCGAAGCCATGCAGGCCGCCGTGCGCTTCGATCACGTCGAGGCCGGGACGCAGATACAGGTGGAAGGTGTTGCCGAGGATGATTTCCGCGCCAAGGTCGCGAATTTGCTCGGGGAAGACACCTTTAACGGACCCATAAGTGCCGACCGGCATGAAGGCCGGCGTTTCCACCGTGCCGCGCGGGAAAGTGAGCCGACCGCGACGCGCGGCACCGTCGGTGGCCAGCAGTTCAAAGGACATGCGGCTCATGCAAGGAGCCCGGAGAAATGAGGACACACCGCGCAGCCAACATGGGATGCTGCGAGCGCGCCATGAATGGCGCGCGCCGGCGCATCAAACAGGGATGTTTGCCTGCGCCGGAAAGCATTCCGGGCTAGCTGCCCGGTATGTGGTGACGAATCGAACCCTCTGCTCATCCTGCGTCCTTCGAAAACAACAACATCGCATCCCCATAACTGAAGAAGCGGTAGCGCTGCGCCACCGCATATTGGTACGCGGCAAGAATCCGCTCGCGCCCGACGAACGCCGACACCAGCATCAACAGCGTGCTCTCCGGCAAATGGAAATTGGTGACCATCGCATCCACGCTTTGGATGCGGTAGCCGGGAAAGATGAAAATCTGCGTCTCGCCAGCGAACGGCTGCAACGCGCCCTCGCGCATCGCGCTTTCCAGCGCACGCACCACGGTCGTACCGACAGCGATCACGCGCCCGCCACGCTCGCGCGTGCGCCGCACCTGCTGCACCAGCTCCGCGCCCACGTTCAGCCATTCGCTGTGCATCACGTGTTCGTACACGCTCTCTACCCGCATCGGTTGGAACGTGCCCGCGCCGACATGCAATGTCACATGGCCGAACTCAATGCCGCCTGCGCGCAACTCGTCGAGCAAAGCCTCATCGAAATGCAGGCCCGCGGTCGGCGCGGCCACTGCGCCCGTATGACGCGCGAAGACGGTCTGGTAGCGCTCGCTGTCGGCGGCATCGGGCGCACGCTCGATGTAGGGCGGCAATGGCAGGCGTCCCGCATCGACCAACCATTTTTCCAGCGGCGCATCGACATGGAAACGCAGCTGATGGAACGCGTCATCACGCCCCATCACTTCCACCTCGCCACCTGCATCCAGCGTGATGCGGCTACCGGGTTTCGGCGTCTTGCTTGCACCGATCTGCGCACGCGCCTCGTTGTCTGGCAGCAAACGTTCGATCAGGATTTCGACGCGACCACCCGTCGCCTTGTTACCGAACAAACGCGCCGGAATCACCCGCGTGTCGTTGAAGATCAGCAAGTCGCCTTCACGTAGAAGCGATGGCAAATCACGGATACCGCGATCTTCAAACGGCGCGTTGCCTGGCGGCACAACCAAGAGACGGCTGGCCGAACGCTCGGGCAACGGTGCCTGCGCGATGAGCTCGGGCGGCAAATCGAAATGGAAGTCGGATTTCTTCAAGACAGTCGATCAGGACAACAAGCGCGCATTTTACGCAGGGGGCCAGCGCCCGGCTTAACGGTCAAACTTGGTGGAAAGCACGATGGAGGAGGTCGTGCGCTCGACACCATCTACCATGCCGATGCGATCAGTCAGTTCGTCCATCGCCTCGACCGTCGGCACCACGCCTACCGCCATCAGGTCCGATGGGCCACTGACCGAATGCAGTGCGCGAACCTCGGGCATCGCCTGCAACTCCTCAACCACCGACGGCATCTGTCGCGGCATCACCGTCACCGATATATAGGCGCGGATATGGCCGCGTTCGGCTGCCTCGCTTACCTGCACCGTGTACCCGGCGATCACGCCATCGCGTTCCAGCCGGTCGATGCGGCTTTGCACAGTGGTGCGCGAAAGCCTGAGCCGCCGCGCGATCTCGGCCGTCGAGGCACGGGCGTTCTCGCGCAGCAGGCTGAGCAATTGCTGATCGGCAGTGGTGATCCGCATGAGCGCGCCCCGGTTTCGTCGATTCGACGAAATTATCAGATATTTCGTCTGTTTAATGGCTGCCTTTCGACGAACCAATGCAGATAATGGAGGATTGCCTATGACTGCCACCCTTGGGGAGCCGCACATGACCCTGCTCGACACCCTGGCGCCGCTGCGCGCCCACGGCCACGCCCGCACCACCGGCTTGGATGACGCCACCCTCGCCCGCTTCGCCGCCACCCATCCGCCGCTGGTGGAAGCCGTGCAGGCCGCCGCCGCCGAGTACGCGGTCATCGCCCGCGAATTCCCCGAACTGCTCGACCTGGACGAGGCCGCGCAGGCGGAGAAGATCCAGGCCGGCTTCGTCAATTTCTATTCGGCCGACACGGTCAACCCGTATGTCGCGCTGGCCGCGCGCGGGCCGTGGGTGGTCACGCTCAAGGGCGCGGTGCTGCACGACTCCGGCGGCTACGGGATGCTCGGTCTCGGCCACACGCCCGAAGCCGTGCTCGAAGCGATGGCCAAGCCGCAAGTCATGGCGAACATCATGACCCCGAACATCGCGCAGCTGAAGTTTGATCGCGCGATGCGCAAGGAAATCGGCCAGACCATCGGCGGCTGCCCGTACACCCACTTCATGTGCCTCAATTCGGGCTCCGAATCGGTGTCGCTGGCTTCGCGTATCGTCGATGCCAATGCCAAGACCATGACCGATCCGGGCGCACGCCACGCCGGCCGCAGCATTAAGCGTCTGGTCGTGAAGGGCGCCTTCCACGGCCGCACCGAGCGCCCGGCGCTGTATTCGGATTCCAGCCGCAAGAACTACGTGCAGTACCTGGCCAGCTTCCGTGACGAGGATTCGGTGATCACCGTGCCGCCGTACGACGTGGCCGCGCTGGAGAAGGCCTTTGCCGATGCCGAGGCCAACGGCTGGTTCATCGAAGCGATGTTCCTGGAGCCGGTGATGGGCGAAGGCGATCCGGGCCGCAGCGTGCCGCGCGCGTTCTACGACGCCGCCCGCGAACTCACCCGTGCGCATGGCGCCCTGCTGCTGGTCGATTCGATCCAGGCCGGCCTGCGCGCGACCGGCTATCTCTCCATTGTCGACTACCCCGGTTTCGAGGGCATCGCCGCGCCGGATCTGGAGACCTACTCCAAGGCGCTCAACGCCGGCCAGTACCCGCTGTCGGTGGTCGCCGTCATCGAATCCGCCGCCGCCATCTACAAGCGCGGCCTGTACGGCAACACTATGACCGCCAACCCGCGCGCACTGGATGTCGCGATCACCGTGCTCGGCCAGCTCACGCCCGCGCTGCGCGCCAACATCCGCGACCGTGGCACGCAGGCCTTGCAGAAGCTGGAAGCGTTGAAGGCCGAACTCGGCGGCATGATCACCAAGGTCCAGGGCACCGGCCTGCTGTTCTCCTGCGAGCTGGCGCCGGGCTTCAAGGGCTACGGCACCGGCAGCACCGAGGAATGGATGCGCGAACAGGGCATCGGCGTAATCCACGGCGGCGAGAACTCGCTGCGCTTCACCCCGCACTTCGCTATGGACGAAGCCGAACTGGACCTGCTGGTGTCGATGGTCAAGCGCGCGCTGCAGGAAGGCCCGCGGGTCGAACAGGCGGCCTGATCGCCCTTCGCCACGGAAACAGAAACGCCCCGCATGCGGGGCGTTTTTTCGTGCGCGATGTGGCTTCGGCTCAGGGCTTCGCCGGGTAGCGCTTCATCGCGGCATCAATGACCGCACGGGCTTCGGCGGCATCGCCCCAGCCGTTGAGCTGCACGGTCTTGCCACCGCGCGGCAGCTGCTTGTAGACGCGGAAGAAGGCCTCGATGCGCTCGATTTCCTGCGCCGACAAATCTTTCAGTTCGCGCATGCCGGCATAGCTGGCATCGACCTCATCCACCGGCACGCCGATGATCTTCTCGTCGGCCTCGCCACCATCGACCATGCGCAGCACGCCCAGTGGCCGGAAGCGGATCACGCTGCCCGGATACAACGGCGCACGGGTGAGCACCAGCGCATCCAGTGGGTCGCCATCGCCGGCGAGCGTGCCCGGCATCGAGCCGTAATTGGCCGGATACGCCATCGGCATCGCGATGAAGCGGTCGACGTGCAACAGGCCGTCTTCGCCCATCTCGTACTTGGTGAAGCCGCCGGCGGGAATCTCCACCACCAGCAAGGCCTCGGCCGGCGCGTTCTCCACTTGCGCGATGGCGAACGGATGCACCCACGCGGGCGGCGCGGCGAATGCGGCCAACGGCAGCGCGAGGCCACACGCGATGACGATGGCGAGGCGACGCATCATCGCCGCGCGTGGCGTCATCCTCATTCCCAGCACCGGTCGCTGCGGCCACCGAGCGTGGCATCGCGATGCGTGCAATCGCGTTCGGCGATGCGGCCTTCGCGGATCTCGCGCAGCTGCTTGCGGCCCTGTGCATCGCGCACGATCTCGACATCGTCATACAGGCGACCGGTCACCGTGCGCGCCTGGTAACGCATGCGCTGGTTGTCGATGCGCAACACCTGGAACAACTGGGTGTCTTCGGCGGTCGGCGCCATCTCGCGCTTGGCCTCATCCGAGAGGCGGTACTGCTTGGGCCCGGCCACGCTCACCACGAACTGCGGCAGCGCCTTGCCACGCGTGTCGCCGGCGCGCCGTCCGTAGGTATGGTCATGGCCCTGCAGCACCAGGTCCACGCCGTGCTTCTCCATCACCGGCACCCAGGCCGCGCGCAGGCGTTCACTGGCGCCGCGACCGCGCGGCGAATACATCGGCTGGTGAACCAGCACGATCGACCACGGATGCGGGTTCCGCGCCAGCACGCGATCCATCCAGCGCGTCTGCGCCTGCAGTGTGCCGAGGTCGAGCGCCGAGGTGCCATCCAGCACCACGAAGCGGACGCCCTGCGCATCGAACCAGTACGTCGTGGCCCGCGCGTGCTCGCCTTCCGCACCGTTGCGGGGCAGCGCGAAAGCCTGCATCCACGACTCGCCGAGCACGCGACGCTCCTGCGGCGTGTCCTCGAACTCCTCGCGGTATTCGTGGTTGCCGATGGCCGGCGCGACCAGCATCACGTCGGGCAGGTCGCCGGCGGCTTCGAACCACTCGCCCCACTCGTTGTCGTCCACCGCTTCGGCGACCAGATCTCCGGCATAAAGCGCGAGCGTGGCGTCCGGCGCGTGGCGCATGGCTTCGCGCGTCACCCGGCTGACATGGCTCAGGTTCTTGTTCTGCGTGTCACCGAAAAACAGCACGGTCAGCGGCTCGCCGGTCGCGGCGGCGGTGCGCAACTGGCGCCAGCCGCTCCAACTGCCCTCGCCCTGCACGCGGAACATGTAGAGCGTGTCCGGCGCCAGGCCATCGATGTCCGCGCGATGCACATGCACGCCGCCATTGCTCGCCTGCCACGCCCGCGTGACGGCGGTGATGCGGCGCGGCTCGCCGACATCCGGCGAATCGGTGGCGATGCGGATTTCGATGACCGGCGACTGCACGCGGTCATTGGTGCGCCAGTTCACCGCGAAGCCGCTGGATGCATCCTGCGCGGGGCTGGCGATGATGCGGTCGGGCATCGCGCTGGCGACATAGCGCGTGGAGCCCGCACGCACCGCGAGGTTGGGTTCGTTCTCGCCGGGCGATTGCGTGAAGGCCGGAGCCATCACCAGCGCGAATGCGGCCAGCACCGTCCATCCACCCTTTCTCATCGCGGCGGTCCAATCGTGTCGATGCATGGTGTCAACGCGCCCCGCAGCCTTCGAGCGAAAGCGCCTTGGCGATGTCGCGCCAGTCGAACGCGGCCACGGCCTGGTCGTCGTCCACCGCGTAGAACACGCCCTGCGGGAAACGCGCGTCGACGCTCTGGTCCAGCCAGACGCCATCGGTATTCGCGGTGCGCTTGCCGGCGAAAGCGCCGCGATGCGCCAGCGTCACCCGGTCGAACACATGGAACAGGCTGCGGTCCTTGAACTGGTCGGTGGCGATCCAGTAGCCGCTGCCATCCGCGCAGGTGAACAGCGCCATGCCTTCGGCCTGCGCCTTGAACAGCGATGCGCCGATGTCGCGACCCCGATAGCGGCCATCCATCCCGTATTCGCGCAGGCGGGTACCGGTCGCCACGTCTTCTTCCGACAGCAGCAGGCGATCGTGCGCCACATCGCCGAACACCGATTCCGCGATGCGGATCGCGCCCGCCTCGCCCGTGTCACCGAACGCGCCGGTCAATCGCGCCTGCCAGCCCTTGCCTTCGCGCTGCAGCGCATAGCGCTTGAAACGCTGGCCGAGTTCCGCCAGCGGCGGCGGCACGTCCTCGTCCTGCGCCGACATGTAGTTGTCGCTGACGATCACTTCATAGCCACCCGCCTGCCTGCGGACCCACAGGCCGTAGGGCTGCCTGAGATCGGCCGCACCGAACACCAGCAGCGGCTTGAAGTCCGGCAACTGGAAGACCTGCACGCGCTGGTTGTCGCGCTCCACCACCAGCACCAGGTCGTCGATCACCGAGATGCCGTTCGGCCGCTGCATCCGGCCCAGCGCCGTACCGGGACCGGACACGGTGCGCAGCGTCTTGCCGGTATCACCGTCATAGATGACCAGGCGATGGGTCGCCTTGGCGGTGCCGATCAGCCAGCGCTGGCCCTGCGGCGTGCGCCAGCTGGCGGGGGAATCGATGTTTTCGTCCGGCGTGGACGCGGTGAAGAAGGCTTCCGGCACCACGACATGCGCGACGCCGGCTTCGGACAGCAGCGGATCCTTTTCGACATGCTCATCCGGCTCGCGTGCATCGGGCGTGGCGGCGGGCGGCGGCAGCGTGGCGCAACCGGCGGCCAGCACCATCGTAAGCAGCATCATGCAATGTGGTTTCACGTATTCCCCCGCGCTCGCGCATTCAACAGACCGCATAGAATACGACCATTGCTTGACGGTTTCGTGTCAATCCGCGCATTGCATGACTGTCATCGCATCTGCATCGCAGTGTCATGTTTCCGCCATGTACCAGGCGTACAAATCCCTGCTTTGTTTCGTCATGGGGATGCAATACATGAAACACCACGCCTTGGCTCTGGGTCTGTCGAGGGCGCTGTGCTGCGCCGCGCTGCTGCCGGCCACCACGTTCGCGCAGCAGGCCGCGCCGGATGGCGCCTCCACCGATCCCAAGCAACTGGACGCGGTCGTAGTCCAGGGCGAGATCACCTACCGTAACCGCACCGAAGACACCGCGCCGGTGCTGCGCTACGACCTCGAATACTTCCAGCGCTTCGAGCCCGCGACCGTAGGCGACATGCTCAAGCGGGTGCCGGGCGTAGCCTTTGTTGGCTCCGACATCATGGAGTTCGATGGCGCGATGATGCGCGGCATGGCCGCCGGCTACACCCAGGTGCTGGTCAACGGCAAGAAGGTGCCGGGCGCGGGCGACGACCGCTCGTTCTGGGTCGATCGCATTCCCGCCGAGATGGTCGACCACGTCGAGATCATCCGCAGCAACAGCGCCAACCGCAGCGGCGACGCGATGGCCGGCACCATCAATATCGTCCTGCGCGACGCTTACGTGTTCGACGGCAGCTACCTGCGCATCGGTGCCACCCGCTCGTTCGACGGCGAGTTCAACCCGACCTTCGGTGCGGTCACCAGCGGCGATTTCCTGGGCGGCCGAATCCTGGCCGGACTCAACGTACAGGACCGCTATCGCGCCAAGAACAAGCGCTCGGACCGCTACGCCGACCCGTCGCTGGACGAGTTGCTGAGCTTCGAGGACCAGAACGAGGTCAAGGACGGCCGCGACTATTCGGCGAACGTGTCATGGACTGCTAATGTCGGCGAGACCGGCCGCTTCGGCGTCGACGCTTTCTACGTCAAGACCGACCGCGACGTCACCGAGGTCTCCTACGAGGTCGAATACGACGACGGCGATGTGATCGAATCCAACGTGCCCGGCCTGAACCCCATCGACCAGGTGAACTGGGGCATCGGTACCGAATACCGCTTCGACATGGCCGGCGGCACCACCTCGCTCGACCTCGACCATGCGCGCTTCGAGGACAACAGCGCCGAAAGCGAAGAGAAGCACGAGTACGTCAACGGCGAGTGGGATGCGTCCGAGGCCGAGGCACAGTCGGTGGATGCCATCGACAAGGAAACCGGCTTCACCCTCGCCCACAAGCGCCCGCTGGGCGGCGCCGAACTGGAGTTCGGGGTGGACTGGCGCAGCAAGAAGCGCGACATCACCTACACCAACTTCGAATGGGAAGCCGACAACGAAGGCGACCCGGTGGTCTATGAACTCGATGGCAGCATCGGCTCGCTGATCGAGGAAACCCGCGTCGATCCGTACGTGATGGTGTCCGGCAAACGCGGCGCGTTCGCTTGGGAAGCCGGCCTGCGCTACGAGACCACCAAGTCCGACATCCGCTACAGCGAGGATGGCGAAACCGAAGGTTCCGCCAGCCGCGACTACAACCAGCTGCTGCCCTCGCTGCACCTGAAGTGGGACCTGGACGACGCCACCCGCGTGAAGTTCTCGCTGGCGAAAAGCGTGAAGCGGCCGAACTTCAACGAGCTGGTGCCGGCGCTGCTGGACGGCGAGTACGGCGACAACGACTACATCGGCAATCCGCTGCTGGAGCCCGAGCGCGCCAACGGCCTCGACCTCGGCTTCGAACGCCGGCTGGGCAAGAGCGGCGTGATCGGCGTGAACTTCTTCTATCGTGACGTGAAGGACCTGATCGAGCTGGTCAATACCGGCGAGTGGAGCGAGGACGCGCAGGACAACTACGAGGATGACCTGGAGGAATTCCTCGACGAGAACCCCGGCGCGAGCGAAGACGACTTCGAGTTCGAACCGGAAAGCTATGTGTTCACCTCGGCCAATGTCGGCGACGGCAAGGTCTACGGCGTGGAGTTCGATCTCTCCACCCCGCTGACCGCGCTGGGCCTGCCGAATACCGGCGTGTTCCTCAACTACTCGTGGCTCAACAGCAAGGTCGAGGACTTCCTTGGCAACCGCCGCTTCAACGACCAGGCGCGCAGCGTCTACAACGTCGGCTTCATCCACGACATGCCGGCGCTGCAGGCCTCGTTCGGTGCGACCTACCGCAAGCAGGGCGACGCCTTCAGCCGGATCGTGGCCGAGGAAGTGACCGTCAAGTACGGCGCGGACCTGGAGGTTTTCGTCGAGAAGCGCTTCGGCGAGACCCTGTCGCTGCGGCTGAGCGCGGCCAACCTGCTGGATGCGTCGAAGGACGAGTTCTTCAACAAGTTCGACAACCAGGCGGACCAGATCGATCGGGATTTCGACGAGTACGAACTGGAAACCGAGAAGGCCGGCCCGAGCTACCAGCTGGTCATGCGCTGGGCGTTCTGATCCTGCTTGAAGGGAACCGGCGCGATGCCGGTTCCCGCGTCACGCCGCCAGCGGCCGCGATCTGAGTTCCGCCACTTCGTGCGCGGTACCGAAGCGGCCCCTGTCGTCACGCGTCACCTGCGCCAGCGCACACGCCGGGTCGTGGGTGAAGAACAGATGCACGTTGCGCGCACGCATGTCATCGAGGAAATCGCGCTTTTCGTCGATCAGCAGTTCGGCGTTGCGGTCGTAGCCCATGGTGATCGGCACGTGCACCCAGGGCCTGCCGGGAATCAGGTCGGCGCAGAACACCACGCCGCCGTGCGCCTCGCCATCGACATGCTCCGGCCCGACGATCTCCGCCAGCATCAGCCCCGGCGTATGGCCATGGCTGTAGTGGAAGCGCACCGCATCGCCCAATGCGCGGCTGTGCGCGCCATCAACAACCTCCAATCGCCCGCTCGCCTCAAGCAAGCCAGGCAGCTCGGGAATGAAACTGGCACGATCGCGTGGATGCGGGTGGCGTGCGCGTTCCCAGTGCTCGCGCCCGACTAGAAAGGTCGCGCTGGGGAATAGCAAACGCGGCAGCTCACCTTCCGCCCACGGCGCCAGCAAGCCACCTGCATGATCGAAATGCAGATGCGACAGCACGACCACGTCGATGCTCTCGTGGCTGAAACCTGCCTCGGCGAGAGAGTCGAGTAGCACATGTCGGTCTTCCTGCACACCATAGCGCTCGCGGAGTTTCGGCTCGAAAAAACTGCCGATGCCGGTTTCGAACAACACGGTCTTGCCATTCAAAGGGGATGCGAGCAGTGCACGGCAAGCTAAATCGATACGATTGAGGTCATCGACCGACGTCCACTTCTGCCACATCGCACGCGGCGCATTGCCGAACATCGCCCCGCCATCAAGCTTTTGCGAATTTCCTAGGATCGACCAAAGCTTCATCGTGATTTACCGCTTGCTCTTTATCTGTCCTTGATTCTACGCCCGTCTCGACATCGTCTTAAGCATCGCCGTGGCCCAATGCCACACCATCCCTTGACTGGAGCCCTGAATGATTGGCCAATCCGTTCCCGATGTCGTACTGAAAACTCGCGTTCGCGATGAATCCATCGGCGGTGACAATCCCTTCCGTTGGCAGGATGTGTCCACCGGCGAGATCTTCGGCAAGGGTCGACATGTATTGTTTGCCTTGCCCGGTGCGTTCACGCCCACCTGCACGACCGAGCAGTGCCCGGCGTTCGAGCATCAATACGATGCACTGAAATCCGCAGGCGCAAATGAAGTCCACTGCCTCTCGGTCAACGATGCATTCGTCATGTACCAATGGGGCAAGCACCTCAACATCGACAAGGTGAAGATGTTGCCAGATGGTTCCGGCAAATTCACCCGTCGTATGGGCATGCTTATCGACAAGGACCATCTGGGCTTTGGCCAGCGCAGTTGGCGCTATGCCGCCGTGATTGATGATGGCGTGGTGCAGGCGATGTTTGTCGAGCCAGGCATCAACGATGATGGCAGCGATGACGATCCGTACATCGAGAGCAAGCCCGAGAAAGTACTGGGCTGGATGCACGCGAATCCTTACAAGGAATAATCACCGCACGGCTTGGCTGCATCGCTATCAAAAACGGCCGGAATGATCCGGCCGTTTTCGCATCCATTTTCAACACCACCGCACTCAGCGCGCGGAAGCCGATTTGGCTTTCACCTCACCCTTGCCCACCGGGTTGCGCGGATCACTACCCGCACTGAGATGGCCTGAAGTGACATCCCATTCCACAGCTTGCATGTTGCCCCAGGCGTCGGATGATCGCTGCCCACGCACTTCACCCGGCACTATCACCGTGTGCCCCATCGCACGCAATTTGGCGATGGTGTCAGCTGACAAGGCATCTTTCTCTATGCCGATGGCATCCGGCAACCACTGGTGGTGATAGCGCGGCTTGGTGACCACTTGCTGCGCATCCAGCCCTGCATCGAAACCAAGAATGCCAAGCAGAACCATGGTGATGATGCGCGTGCCACCGGGTGTGCCCAACACGGCAACGCGCTCGGGCGATGTCATGAAAGTGGGTGTCATCGAGCTCAACATGCGTTTGCCTGGTTCGGGCGCATTGGCCGCATAACCCATTACACCGAATGCATTTGGCGTACCGGGCTTGAGTGCGAAATCGTCCATCTCGTTATTGAGCAGCACGCCGGTCCCGGGCGGAATCAAACCTGAGCCAAACAGCAGATTCACGGTCTGCGTTACGGCCGCACGATTGCCGTTCGCATCGATGATGGAGAAGTGGGTGGTTTCAGGATGTTCTTCGAAGGGCGTGGGCTGACCCGGCAACAAATCGCTAGGCGTCGCCTTGAGTGGGTTGATGGTGCTGCGTAGACCGGCGGCGTAATACGGCGAGATGAGTGTTGACTGCGGAATCTTCACGAAATCCGGATCGCCCAAGTAAAAGGTACGGTCGTGAAACGCGCGTCGCATCGATTCGGTAACCAAGTGCACGCGCTGCGCCTCGTCCATCTTGTTCAGATCCCAGGGCTCAAGGATCTGCAACATTTCCGCCAAGGCGATACCGCCCGATGACGTAGGCGGCGCGGTGACGATGTTCCAGTCGTGATACTTGAAGCGGATCGGCTCGCGCTCTTTCACGCGATAAGCCGCGAGCTCTTGCGCCGTCCAGTTTCCACCCTCGGCGTTGACGCCCGCGATGAGCTTTTGCGCCGTTGGGCCCCGATAGAAGCCATCGAACCCACGATCGCCGAGCAGTTGCAGCGTCATCGCCAATTCCGGCTGGCGCAACAACTCGCCTTCAGTCAGCGGCTTGCCATCTTTGAGGAAAACAGCGCGCGTACCGGGATATCGCTCCATCACTTCGTGACGTTCGCCATAGCCTCGCACCAGCCTTGCATACATCGGGAAGCCGTCGCGGGCGATGCGAATCGCGGGCGCAAGTGAAACTTTCAGCGGCAGGCGCCCGTACTTTTCCGCTACGTGAACCAGTGCTGCAGGTAGACCAGGAATGCCGGCAGCCCAGGGACCATTGGTCGCGCGGTCGCGATTCAACTCGCCCTTGTCGTTTAAATAGACCTGAGGCGTTGCACTTGCCGGAGAGGTTTCGCGTGCATCAACGAACACATCCTTGCCGGTCTTGGCATCGTGAAGCAGGAAGAACCCGCCGCCACCCAAGCCAGAGCTGATCGGCTCGACCACGGATAGCGTCGATGACACGGCAACCGCCGCATCGAATGCATTGCCGCCCTTGGCGATGATTTCAAAACCGGCATCGGTGGCCAGTGCATGGGCTGAAGCTATCGCCGCCCCATCGGGTTTTGCGTTTCGCGGGGCTTCGCGTGCCTGCACACCAGCCGAAACCAGCAGAAACGCGAAAGCGAACCACGCGTGAAGAAGCAGCTTCATCGAACCCTTCATGCAGCCTCCTGTAGCCGGCGCAATTTTGCCAGCAAGTCTCCCTCGCTCTCGACGTGCAGGGGGTCGTTCTCGATGCATTCGACCGGACAGACCACGACGCATTGCGGCTCGTCGTAATGGCCAACGCACTCGGTGCACAGCGCCGGATCGATCACGTACACGACCTCACCTTGCGAGATCGCCTTGTTGGGGCAAGCGGGCTCGCAGACATCGCAATTGATGCAGGTGTCGAGAATCTTGAGTGACATGTCCGATCTGGAATCCAAAAAGGCCGCGCTCACCTTTCGGCAGACGCGGTCCGTTTCGTCACGATTACTTCGATTCGACGAACACGTAGGTCACACCCGACGGCGCGACGGCCGCCTGCACGCGATCCTTGTCCGCGGCATCACCCACGAAGATGACCTTTACGTTCTTCATCGTGTTCGGCTTGGCATCCTTGAAACTGGCCTCGACCAGATCAGCCAGCCTGGTGCGTGCCGGCGATCCGAACAGCAGCATGTTGCCTTCGATGATGCCGCGCGAGAGATCAAGCTGGACGCGCTCTAGCAGACGGTCGTACTCGCCCTGGAAATCCTCACTGGATTCACCTGGCAGGAAGTACGCATAGGGTGCGTTGACGACGCCATCCATGTTGGCCTTGGCCACGGAAGCCAGATACGGCTGCCACGCTGCCTTGTCTTCGCTTGTGGGCACGGCCACAGCTGCAGCGACAGCGGCCTCTTCAGGCTTGGCTTCTTCCTTTTTGTTGCAAGCAGTCAGTGCGAGGGTGGCAAGGCTGGCAGCCAGCAGCAGGCGGTAAGTGTTTTTCATGGTGTTCCCCGGTTGCTCATTTTGAATGACGCTGCCTTTCGGCCTGCAGCGCGGCGGCCACTGCTGGTGGTACGAAAGCGGAAACATCCCCGCCCAAGCGGGAGATTTCGCGCACCAGCGAAGATGAAATGAAGCCGTATTTTTCCGATGGCGTCAGGAACAGCGTCTCGACCTCTGGGATGAGGTGGCGGTTCATGCTGGCCAGCTGGAACTCGTATTCGAAGTCGGAGACCGCGCGAAGGCCCCGGATCAACACGCCCGCGCCGACTTCAGTGACGAAATGCGCAAGCAAGGTGTTGAAGCCGCGAACCTCCACGTTTGGGACATCGGCCAGGGCTTCGCTCGCCAACTTCACGCGCTGCTCCAGCGACATCCCGGGCCCTTTGCCCGAACTCGCCGCCACGCCGACAACCAGACGCTCGAACAGCGGCGCGGCGCGATGCACAAGATCGACATGGCCCGCGGTGATCGGGTCGAAGGTGCCGGGATATATGGCGATCCGCTGGCGTGACGTAGTCATGCGAACTCGAAAACGGTGATTCCTGCGAGTGTAACAGTGGGCCGGGCCTGCGTCCCTCAGATCCCGCGTCGCCACAGACGATAGGCCACTTCCCGCGTGCTGCCTTCCCGATGCAAACGCCATCCCGCTGGCATGGCGATGGCCGCACTGACCGGCGCCTCGACATACAGCCAGGCGTCATCGGCCATCAAGGGCAACACCCCGGCAATCGCATCTGCCCACAAATTCCCTGCAAAAGGTGGGTCGATGTAGGCGATGTCATACCTTCGTGCCTCGCTGGCTGCACGTGGCAACCATGCCAGCGCATCGTCCTGGATGATCTCGGCCGTCTGCCCGCCTTCCAAACGGCCCGCCACATCACGCAAACCGAGAACGAGATGTGCGTCACGTTCAACCAAGGTGGCAGACGACGCCCCGCGCGAGATCGACTCAAGCCCCAAAGCGCCGCTGCCCGCGAACAGATCCAGCACCCGCGCACCGGGCAACGCCGGCATCAACCAGTTGAACAAGGTCTCGCGCACCCGATCTGCGCTGGGGCGCAAGCCGTCGATATCAGGCACGACCAGCCTGGTGCCGCGCCAACGACCGCCGACTATGCGCACCATACCCGCCCGTGCCTTGCTCTTACTCATGCCAATCGAAACCCCGGTGCTACCATCCTCGCATTCTCTTACATCCCCCCACGCATGGTTAACTGGTTCTGGCGCAAGAAGCCCACTGATGGCGAAACCGCCACTGATACGCCGGCCCAACCGGTCGTCGAAGCGCCTGTCACTAGCGCCGCGCCGAGTGCGGCGGTCGATGCTCCCGCGCCTGTCGCCGCGCCCGTCTCCCCTGCGACGGCCAAAGATGACTATGCCGATGCCGCGCCTGCTGCAGCGCCGGGCAAGACCGGTTGGCGCGAACGCCTGAAAGGCAGCGGCATGGCGCGCTCGCTGGGGGGGCTGTTCTCGCGCAACCCGAAGCTTGACGAAGATCTGCTGGAAGAAATCGAAACCGCACTGCTCACCGCCGATGTCGGCGTGAAAGCCACGACGGCATTGATCGACGACCTGCGCGCACGCATGGGCCGACGTGAATTTGCCGATGCCAATGCGCTACTTGCGGCTTTGCGCGAAGACTTGGTCGCCCTGTTGCGCCCGGTTGCGCAGCCCTTGTTGATCGATGGCACCGCGAAACCGTTCGTCATTGTCACCATCGGCGTGAACGGGGTCGGCAAGACCACCACGATCGGCAAATTGGCGCGCAAGTTCCGCGATGATGGCCGCAGCCTGATGCTCGCAGCCGGCGACACATTCCGCGCTGCCGCCGTCGCCCAATTGCAGGCCTGGGGAGAACGCAACAACGTGCAGGTGATCGCGCAAGGACAGGATGCCGATGCAGCGGCGGTCGCTTTCGATGCCTACAGCTCGGCCAAGTCGCGCGGCACCGACGTGCTGATCGCCGACACCGCGGGGCGCCTGCATACGCAGGTTGGGCTGATGGATGAGCTTGGCAAGATCGTGCGCGTACTGGGCAAGCATGGCGCGGGCATCCCGCACGAGATCTTGATGGTGATCGACGGTACGACGGGCCAGAACGCGATCTCGCAAGTGCGCGCGTTCAGTGCCAAAGTGCCTGTGTCGGGTTTGGTCGTAACCAAACTCGATGGCACCGCGAAGGGCGGCGTCGTGTTCGCACTGGCGCGTGAATTCGGCATCCCGATTCGTTACGCCGGCATCGGTGAGCGGCCGGAAGACCTGCGCGTGTTCGATCCCGAAGCCTTCGTCGACGCGCTACTGCCTGCATCACTCGGCCAGTGAACGACAACCCAGCGAATACCACGTCACCTGCTCGCAAACGGAGGTGGGTGCGCGGGTTCGTGATCGGGTTGGCCGTACTTCTGTTGCTGCTTGCGCTGG
Organism: Solilutibacter tolerans; assembly: GCF_900155935.1. Taxonomy (GTDB): domain Bacteria; phylum Pseudomonadota; class Gammaproteobacteria; order Xanthomonadales; family Xanthomonadaceae; genus Solilutibacter; species Solilutibacter tolerans. The sequence goes on along the minus strand of NZ_FTLW01000001.1, from coordinate 372,756 downwards.
CTATCCAACAGGCGCTGCAGCCTCGATTCGCCACTCGCCTGATCCTGCGCGAGGCAGGACAAGCGCTGGGCCTCGACATCAGTGCCGATGGCGAGGCCGAGTTGCAATTGCGCGGCACGCCACGTTGGGTAATTCGCGGGGTGAGCGCACGCTTGCCGGGTACCCAGCGTGAATTGCTTCATGCCGAACGCATCCTGCTGTCACTGCCTTGGTCCACGCTGAAAAGCCGGGGAAAGCTGCTGGATATCGAACGCGTCGAACTGGATGCACCCACGCTTGATCTGGCTGTACTGGCGGAATGGCGGAAATCCCGCCCGCCCAGCACCGAACAACGCTTGCCCACATTGTCACGCGGCTTGCGCCTGGTGCGCGGTCAAGTCCTGGGCAATGGATGGAAGATGGATGACATCGAAGCCGACCTGCCGCGTTTCGCCCCGAAAGAGCCTCTGGCCGCACATCTTCGCGGCCGTTACATCGCACGCACGATGCAACTTCCCTTCGATCTGCATCTTGTCCTGTCCGAACCTGCCAAAACAGCTGCATTGGGCTTGGCTGGCGACATCACCCCGACGGCCAGCGACTGGAAAATGCCGATGCGGATCCGACTCTCCGCACCCATGCATTGGAGTGATGAAGGGCTGCGCTTGCAACCCGCTAAACTGGGTGCAGATGTACGTTATGAAGGCCGCGGTGGTGACCCCGTCCCCTTCGCCCTGGGTGCATACGGCCCTGCGCACATATCAAGTGATGGACTGCATTGGCCACGGCTTTCATTGGCATTGCGGGCGGAAGGCGCGGTGCCAAACCTCGATGCAACCGGCAAGCTGCAAGCAAGTGATCGTTTGCAATTGACACTGGATGGCCAGATCCATGCATGGCCGGAGGTCTGGCCGAAACTTCCCCCACCATTGTCTGATTCAAATTCGCCTCTGCCGTTTTCACTCGACTACACCGGCGCATTTGATTTCAGCGATGTCATCGCGCTGGGTGTTCGCCGTGATGCCACGCGATTCGACGGGCGCTTCCATGTGCGCGATGTATTGGCATGGCGCGATGCCGCATCCACGGGATCACCGCTACCACCCATCAACGGGCGACTGAGCACACCGAAGTTGGAAATTGCGGACGCGCAACTTGAAGGCGTCGAAGTGGATTTCGACGAACCAACCGTGCCGGCAGTGAGCGAAAAGCCATGACCTCGCAACGCAAGCGCGGCATCGTTACGCCAAAAATCGAAGCCGACATCGACCAAGCCATCACATCGGCATTCGCGCCTCGCCTGCTCGAATGGTTCGACGCACATGGCCGCCACGATCTGCCTTGGCAAATCCAACGCACGCCGTATCGCGTGTGGCTATCCGAGATCATGCTGCAACAGACGCAGGTCACTACAGTCATCCCGTATTTCCAGCGTTTCGTCGATGCGCTACCCGACCTGCATGCACTGGCAAACGCGCCCAGCGACGATGTGCTCGCCCTGTGGTCAGGACTGGGCTACTACAACCGCGCGCGCAACCTGCATGCCGCTGCGAAAATTTGCATGGCCGAACACGACGGCGAATTACCGCGAGATTTCGACGCGTTGCATGCGCTTCCCGGCATTGGCCGCAGCACCGCGGGCGCGATTCTTGCGCAAGCTTGGAACGAGTTGCAGCCCATTCTTGATGGCAACGTCAAACGCGTGCTGACGCGATTGCACGGCATCGATGGTTGGCCGGGGCTGCCTGCGGTCGAAAAACAACTTTGGACGATCGCAGATGCTTCCTTGCCTGCCTCGCCTGCCGCGCGCCTGCGCATGGCCGACTACACACAGGCGCAGATGGATCTTGGTGCCACGCTGTGCACGAGAACCCGGCCCAAATGTGATACCTGCCCCTTCGTTGATCTATGCATCGCCAAACGAGATGGGCTCGCCGGCGAGATTCCCGCATCCAAGCCCAAGAAGGCGATTCCTCAACGTGAGACGCGCATGGTCTGGCTACGCGATGCCGACAGGCGAACTTTGCTGTTGCGTCGCCCTTCGACCGGCATCTGGGCATCGCTGTGGTCGTTGCCGGAAGTGGATGATGTCGAGGCGATCAACGCCCTTGCAAAACAGTACATCGCCTCAAACCACACGGCTACTAGTCGCGAATTGCCTGCCATCGAACACGCCTTCAGCCATTACCGATTACGCATCCATCCACATCTGTTCGATGGCGTCGCACCTCGTGCGCGCGTAGGCGACAATGACGACCTGCGCTGGGCATCGCACGAGGAACTCGCCTCGCTAGGCATCCCTGCTCCCGTGCGCAAACTGATCGAGAAGGAGACTCCATGAGCCGCACCGTCTATTGCCAGCGTGAACAACGCGAAACCGAGGGGCTCGCCTTCGTTCCCTGGCCGGGCGAGATGGGCAAGCGCGTGTTCGAGAACATCGGCAAATCGGCATGGGCTGCCTGGCTCGCGCATCAAACCATGCTGATCAACGAAAACCGGCTGTCTCCGATGAATCCCGAGCACCGGGCCATGCTTGAGCGCGAGATGGAAAAGTTCCTGTTCGGTGGTGGCGCAGAAAAACCCGAGGGTTATGTGCCGGAATAAGCCGGAGCATGACCCCATGTGGGAGTGCATGCCGAAAGCAGCAAGAAATCCAAGGTGATTACAGGCGCGCAGATCCGGCTTTTGACGATGCTCGCCCTGGTGCGGATGGTGGATACGAATGAATCCAAGGCGGACTCATTCGTACCCAAAGGCAAACAGTCAAGTCGGGCTCGCCGCCGCTTTCTCCGCTGCGCGCAGCCCCTTCAAGTCAAGCGGCCGAATCTCTTTGACGATGCAGGTCATGCCAGGCTGGCTGAGCGAGCTGACTCGATCAAAACCCGCACTGACTCGCCCAACTTGCGAGCTGATGTTCAACAGCGGCGCACTGCTATCACGCAAGCACGGGCCGGAAAGACTAAACAGGTAGCCTTCGGTGGGACGAATTTCAACCACCATGTGCTCTTCATCAATGATGTCGAAGCCGCGGCTGCCGCTTGCGTTGTAGGGGATGCTGCGGACGGGCTCACCGGCGAAGGATTGGTAACGCGCCAACTTGTCCGCGCTCGCTTCCCTTGGCGTTGTCGCGCATGCGCCGAGCAGCAACACCGCAGCAGATAGACCCAAGGCATGAACCATTTTCATTGGACTCCCTCCATAGTCACCGTCATTGGCACTAACCATCTTGCCCCCATACCCTAACGCACGCAGGACAACCCGGTCACAGATTCAAACCAGATTCAGTCCCGGGCAGAATTGGGCCATTCACGCTTGCCCAAAGCCGGCTTGCCCCGTAAGATGGCCGGCTGGCGTGACCCGAGCGCATTGGCCGGGTAGCTCAGTTGGTAGAGCAGGGGATTGAAAATCCCCGTGTCGGGGGTTCGATTCCCTCCCCGGCCACCACTGCGTTGGGTTACGTCGAAACAAAGGTCGCCATCGGCGGCCTTTTTGTTTTCCGGGCGTCCACATCCGCGCGTTATGCTCATCCCATCCCCTACGGAATGGAATGATGAAGATCCTGCGTACCGGCCTGTTTCTTGCCCTTGCCTTGTTGATTTCGGCCTGCTCAAGCACTGGCCCACGCCGCGTGTCGGAGCCTGCGGCCAGCATTCAGCAGCTCACCGTGGATGCGAATGGCGGCTGGCAAGTACGCTTGCGCCTGCAAAATTACAGCAGCATCGCGATGCGCTTTGATTCGGTGGATGTTGCGGTGACCGCAGGCGGCGCCTCCGCAGGTCAGTTGCAAGCCAGTCCTGCGCTCAACATCGCGCCCGAATCCGCTGACGTCATCGACATCACCCTACGCCCCAGCGCCGAAGCGCGTCTGCAAGTCGCCGATGCCCTCGCCTCTGGCCGCGGCCTGACATACACGCTCAACGGCAATCTGGTCGCCACGCCCGACAAGGGCAAAGTGCGCACCTTCCGCATCTCCCGCGACAGCGCGCTAAGCCCCACACCCGGCCTGCCTGGCGTGCTGCGCTGAACCAACATCCTCAAACTTAATTACCGGACAGCCCGATGAGCCAATACCGCGCCCCCCTCGATGACATCCGTTTCGACCTCTTCGACGTGCTCAAGGTCGAATCCGTATTGGCTGATCTCGGCCAGACGGATGTCAATCGCGAACTGATCGACGCCGTGCTGGAAGAAGGCGCGCGCTTCACCACTCAAGTGCTGGCGCCGCTCAATGCCATCGGTGACCAGGGCTGCACGTTCGACAAAGCCTCGGGCGATGTCACCACACCACCGGGCTTCTCCGCGGCGTATGCGCAATTCGTCGAAGGCGGCTGGCCTGGCCTCAACGCCCCGGTTGATTTCGGTGGCCAAGGCATGCCACAAGTGCTGGGCGCGGCGATGAAGGAAATGATCGATGCCGCGAACCTCGCCTGGGGCAACTTCCCCCTGCTCTCGCACGGTGCCACCGAAGCATTACTCCACCACGGCAACGAATGGCAGCAGGACGTGTTCCTCAAGCCGCTAGTCGAAGGCCGCTGGACCGGCACCATGTGCCTGACCGAGCCGCATGCCGGGACCGACTTGGGCCTCTTGCGCACGCGCGCCGTTCCCAATAATGACGACAGCTATGCCATCACCGGCACCAAGATCTTCATCACCGCCGGCGAGCACGACATGGCGGAGAACATCTTGCACCTGGTGTTGGCCAAATTGCCTGACGCACCGGCCGGCAGCCGCGGCATCTCGCTGTTTATGGTGCCCAAGTTCAAGGTGGGCAAGGATGGCGCGATGGGCGAGCGCAACGCCGTGCGCTGTGGCGCGCTGGAGCACAAGATGGGCATTCACGGCTCGGCCACCTGCGTGATGAATTTCGACGGCGCCGAAGGCTGGCTTGTCGGCGAACCCCACAAAGGCTTGATGGCGATGTTCACGATGATGAACACTGCGCGCCTGGCGGTGGGCCTGCAAGGCCTGGGCTTGGCCGATCGCGCGTATCAGAACGCCCTAGCCTACGCCCGCGAACGTTTGCAGATGCGTGCGCTGTCCGGGCCGAAATTCCCGGAAAAACCGGCCGATCCGATCATCGTCCACCCTGATGTGCGGCGCATGCTGTTGACCCAGAAGGCCTTGGTCGAAGGCGGTCGTCTGTTGGCCTACCACGCCTTCCTTAACGTCGACATCGCCCATCACGGCGCTGATGAAGCTGCGCGCCACGATGCCGATGCGCTGGTCGGTTTCCTCACCCCTATCGTCAAGGCTTGCTTGACCGAATGGGGCAACGAATGCACCTACCACGCGCTGCAATGCTTCGGTGGTCACGGCTACATCGCTGAACACGGCATGGAACAGCTCGCCCGCGATGCGCGCATCACCACCCTGTACGAAGGCACGACCGGCATTCAGGCACTGGATCTTGTCGGGCGCAAACTGCTGCAGCTCAAGGGCGAAGGCATGCGCGTGTTCTTGACGGAGGTGAAGGCCTTCTGCGCGGCTGAAGCCAACAACTCGGCGCTTGCCGAGTTCATGCCCGAACTTACCGCCAAGCTGGACGAATGGCAGGCGCTTTCGATGCGCATCGCCAAGGATGCGATGGCCAATCCGGATGAAATCGGCGGCGCGGCCTGGGACTATCTGTTCCACTCCGGCTATGTAGCGCTCGCCTACTGGTGGGCGCGCAGTGTCGCCGCGGCCGAAGCCTCATCACGTTCACAAGCGTTCAAGGATGCCAAGCGCGAAACGGCCCGTTTCTACTTCGCGCGCCTGCTGCCGCGCACGCTCGCGCACAAGGCGGCGATCGAGAGTGGCGTAGGCAATTTGACCGCACTGGACGTAGCCGCCTTCGACTGAAGCCAGTGCACGCGCCGGGGCGATTCCACATCAAACCGGCACGGACTACACAAACCGTCATCAAATGCGTATAACCTGTCTTTCCGATGGGTACGCATAGCGCAAAGCTACGCCTGATCGGCCCCGGTTCGGAAACGAGCCAGGACGCCGCGCCTACCTCCGTCGTTTCCCCGATTCGTTCCTTGCGCATCCTGGCGCTGGATGCGCATGGCCGGGCGCTGGACTGGATCCGCTGGCAGGATGCTGCCTGCTTGTATGCCCGCGACGCCGTGGCCTGGACATTGGGCGAATCCTGCCTGACCGTGCATGGCGGTACATCGCGCTTTACCGGTGAGCGCAGCTTCCTGGACCTGCATCCGATCATCGCCGCGCGTGGGCATGCCCGAGGCCGCGCCATCGACCCGACCCCGGCGCTGACCAACACCTCGCTATTCGCCCGCGATGCGCATATCTGCCTGTACTGCGGCGAGCGGCCCACCCGCCAGCAACTGACCCGCGACCACGTGATGCCGGTGTCGAAGGGCGGCGCGGACATTTGGGAAAACGTCGTCACCGCCTGCTTCCATTGCAATTCCCGCAAGAGCAATCGCACCCCGCAACAGGCGGGGATGCCGCTACTGGCCGTACCCTACCGGCCTAGCTGGATCGAACATCTGATCTTGTCCAATCGCAACATCCTTGCCGACCAAATGGAATTTTTGCAGTCACAAATGCCAAAGAAGCCACGCCGCGCTTTAGCCTGAATTCGACGCAGCGCCATTCATCAGGCGTGACATCGTGCTTGCGTGCATCAAAACGCCGACCAGCGCACGTGAAAAAAATACCATCGCGCCGCCCCTCCGCTACACTCGGATAGTCATTACAGGGGGCTTCACCGCATGACCAGCACGCTGGGTTTCACCGGGATGGACCGCGCCACGCAGGCGGATTTGAGTCAGGCCATCGGCCAATCGATCGAGCGACTTGGCCTTGATCTTCGCTTGGTACAGGACGCTGAAGCGGACGTCGTCGTCGTCGACATGGACAGCCTGTACGGCCCGATGAGCTGGATGCAGCTGCATAACGCCGGCCGCAAGGTCATCGGTTACACCTCTGCCGAGCGTACGCAAACCGATTTCCGCTTGGCGCGCCCCTACGAAGCGCCCGCCATAGACACTTTGCTGGGTGAGCTCGGCGCTGACCAAGCCAAGCCCACGCCTGCCACACTGGCTCCGACCGAACCCGAGGAAACAGAAGCACCCGCCGTCGCCGTGCCGCATGGCTTCACCGAGGCTCCGACGCCGACCGATGTGCTGCCGGAAGAGATCGCTCCCCTCGTGATGGACGAAGAACGCGTTCAACCGATCCCGGAGACAGTGATGGATGCGGTGGTCGTGTCGGAGCCCGAACCCGAACCCGTTCCAACCCGCGACCCGGTTCTTGCGGACTGGCTGCAGCCCGGCCGCTTGGCCACGCGCTCGCGTTTCCAGCGCGGCGATGGTCCCGTGTTGTTTATCGATGGCCCAGCCCAGCAGTACCACGGACCGGCCACGCTCAAGTCGCTCGATGCTTACTTCGAAGGCACGGTGCGCGAGACCGATTTCATTCCGCTCGATAATGCCGCCTGGCAGAGCGAGACGGCCGCAGCAGGCGCCGCACAACCGCTTTCGCGCTTGGCCTGGTACGCGGGTCTGCTGGAAGGCCGCGGCAGCCTGTTGCCGCACGTCGATCCGGAAGGTCGCTACCGCCTGACCAAATGGCTGCAGACCGAGCGTGAGTTCCCCAAGCATTTCCGCATCGCCACCGCGATGATGAAAGGCCCATCGATGGTCCCGGAAATCTCCGCCGCGGCCAATGTAAGCGATGCCGAAGTGGCCGATTTCGTCAACGCGGGCCTGGTCACCGGCATCGTCCAGCAGGACATCCCAGCCCCGGCGCCCGCAGCGGAAACATCACGCGGCCTGTTCGGAATGAAACGCGGCCGCTAAGCCCCCGGTCGCCAAGGGTTCACATCGACCACACGCAAGCGCACCGACAGGGTCGTAAAATACGGCCATGATCGATTCCACGCGTTATCCGCGCCTATCGCGCATTGATTCCCCGGCCGAGCTTCGCCGATTCGACGAAAACGAGTTGCGCGCCGTCGCCGATGAGCTGCGCGCCTATCTCATCGAGTCCGCCGGCAAGTCCGGTGGCCACTTCGGTGCCAATCTGGGCGTGGTCGAATTGACCACCGCGTTGCACTACCTCTACGACACCCCGGAAGACCGCATCGTGTGGGATGTCGGCCATCAGGCTTATCCGCACAAGATCCTGACCGGCCGCCGTGACCGCATCCACACGGTCAAGCAGAAGGACGGCGTCGCGCCGTTCCCCAAGCGCGAAGAATCCGAATACGACACGTTCGGCGTGGGTCACTCATCCACCTCCATCTCCGCCGCGCTCGGCATGGCGATCGCCAATGCGCGCGCGGGCAATGATCGCCGCGTGGTCGCGGTGATAGGCGATGGATCGATGACGGCCGGCATGGTCTACGAAGCGCTCAACCACGCCGGTGGCATGGACGAGGACCCGAACATCCTGGTCATCCTCAACGACAACCGCATGTCGATCAGCGAAGCCGTCGGTGGCCTGACCCGCATGTTGGGTCGGATGACTGGCAGCCGCACCCTCAACGCGATCCGTGAGGGCGGCAAGAAACTACTCGGCGACAAGGATGGCCAGCCCGCGCGCTTCGTCAAACGCTGGGAAGAACACTGGAAGGGGATGTTCGTTCCCTCCACCTTGTTCGAGGAAATGGGCTTCCACTACACCGGCCCGATCGACGGCCATGATATGGATGCGCTGGTCGGCACCCTGAAAACGCTGCAGGGGCTGAAGGGCCCGCAACTGCTGCATGTCATCACGACCAAGGGCAAGGGTTACGAGCGCGCCGAAGCCGACCAGATCGGCTACCACGCGGTGTCGCCGTTCGACCCCGAGCTGGGCATGGTGTCGAAGCCGGGCGCGGTCAAGAAGCCGACCTACACCGATGTCTTCAGCGACTGGCTGTGCGACATGGCGGCCGCCGATCCCAAGCTGCTCGCGATCACGCCGGCGATGCGCGAGGGCTCAGGGCTCGTGCGTTTCAGCAAGGAATATCCGGAGCGCTATTTCGATGTCGCGATCGCCGAGCAGCACGCGGTAACGCTCGCCGCGGGCATGGCCTGCGAAGGCGCCAAGCCAGTCGTCGCGATCTACTCCACCTTCCTGCAGCGCGCCTACGATCAGCTGGTGCACGATGTCGCGATTCAGGACCTGGACGTGCTGTTCGCGATCGATCGCGGCGGTGTGGTCGGCCCGGATGGCGCGACACATGCCGGCAACCTCGATCTCTCCTTCCTGCGCTGCGTGCCCAACATGGTGGTGATGGCCGCCAGCAATGAGGCCGAATGCCGCAGCATGCTCAGCACCGGCTACCGACACGAAGGCCCGGCGGCAGTGCGTTATCCGCGCGGCTCCGGCACGGGTGTGGCTGCAGGCAACAACCTCGATACGATTCCGCTTGGCAAGGCCGAGGTGAAGCGTCACGGATCGCGCATCGCCCTGCTCGCTTTCGGCGCGCTGGTCCCGGCGGCGGAAAAGGTGGGCGAAGAGCTCGGCTACAGCGTCATCAACATGCGTTTCATCAAGCCACTGGATCGCGAGTTGATCCTTGAGCTTGCGCGCACCCACGATGGCTTCGTCACCTTGGAAGACAACGTGGTGGCCGGCGGCGCGGGCTCCGGTGTGGCAGAACTCCTCGCTGCCGAAGGCATCGTCATGCCGATCTTGCATCTAGGTCTGCCCGATGCATTCCAGCACCACGCCAGCCGCGAAGACCTGCTGAGCGAAGCTGGTTTGGATGTCGACGGCATTCGCGCTGCTGTGTTGCGCCGCTTCCCTGCTGCCGGTGAAGCCAAGCTCGCCGGCAACGCTTGATCATTTGATCAGGGCGCGATGACCTCGTAGCCCTTGGCGCGCATGGTGTCGAGGTAGTTGTTCTGGCCTGCGACATATTCCAGCGGCAGGACCGCGAACGTCGAGGCGTTGCGTGATAACGCGTCTTCGGCCGCCTTGACCCAGTTGCTGCGCATGCGCTCGGGTACGTCACGGATACCGCGTTTCTTCGCAAAATCCGACTGCATCACCGCGTCAAAGCAACTCGGCCCTTTCTGCGCGGGCCGCCTGCGCAACGCAGCCACATCCCCCGTTGCCCACGCATTGGCTTGGCGCGCCACGTCGGGCAACTTCTGATCGATGTTGTCCAAGGTTTCGCTCAGGCATTTGGCATCGTCAAAACCACCGGCCTGCAAATCCTTCAGCGCTTGCTTGGGATCATCGATCTTGACCTTGATACCGGTAGTCACGATCTTCAATTGATGCCGCTTCACCGCGGCATCAATCACCGGCATCACGATGGGCTTGCCGCCCAAACCCGTGCGCTTGAGCGCGGCACCATACAAAGCTTCGGCCGCCACCATCGGGCGCTGTTTCTCGATGCCTTTGTCCTTGGGCAAGTAACGCGCCTTGGCCGCGCTCCATCGCGAATAAAGCTCCGGTGACAAGACTTGCTGCAAGGTCACGCCCCCCGGGTTTTTCTTGGCACGCAGGTAGGCCGGCAAAAGGCGCATGCCACTGAACCAGCCGACATTGGCCGTTATGCCCAAGGAAGGTGGGCTGATGTATTCCTGCGAACGCGCTATCGTGCCTTCCACCTGTGCCGAATCCCAGCTCATCCCGCTCGGCAGTGGCGAAACAGTGGCCAGCACATGCAGCACATGACCCCCTTTCTTGATCTTCCACATGCGTGGGCCGGGCTGGTTGCCAGCGACGACTTCGACCGAATCGAGCATTCGGCCTTCGCTGGTTTGCACCACTTCAAGAGTAGGTTTGCCATTGGCAGGCAGTGCTTGAGGCGTTACCGATTGGGCGAAAGCCCAGCCCGGCATCAAGGACAGACATACCCATATCGCACTCGCCTTGCGCTTAAACATATGCATCCCTTCATGTGTTTGTCGACGCGGGTTCGACTGCATGAGGCCGTGTTGGTTCCCGCAGGCACACCCCAATGTCGCCTTCAAACCATCGGCGCCAAGCCCAACATCCAAGTCATCAACGCGCAGGCGGGGTTTGTCGGATCGGATCCAGCCCACGGAAACGACGACCATACTCATCGGTCAGCGCGCGTGCCTCGCCGGGGTCACGGATCATCCGCGGAGTCAGCAGGATGATGACTTCGGTGCGTGACGATCGATCACTCTGCACGCCAAACAAGCCGCCAATCACCGGGATACGCGAGAGGAACGGTACGCCTGATGTGCCCTTGGTCGCCTCATCGCTGATGAGGCCAGCCAGCATCACCGTGTCGCCGCTCTGCACGGCGGCCTCGGTCTTGAGCCGACGCGTGTTGATGCGCACGTTGCCGTAGATATCGGCCTGACTGCCGGGGCTGCTGACTTCCTGCACGATGTCGAGGAAGACCATGCCATCGCGGGTGACGCGCGGACGCACCTTGAGAATGGTGCCGGTATCGAGGTACTGCACCTGGCTATAAGTCTGCGTGTTGCCGGTGCCCGGATTAACCGTGACCGAGGCGACCGGGATGCGGCTGCCCACATTGAAAGTCGCTTCCGAATTGTTCTTCACCACTACCGACGGCGTCTGCAGCAGACGCAGGTCCGTGACCTGGTCCAATGCGGTCAACAAGGCGGCGACATTATGGCCAAGAAATTGCAATGCAAATCCGTTGCCAATCCCCTCGCCGATGATGCTGCCGCCAACCAGGCTGAAACCCTGTTTCTGCGCGGCGGCGGCACGAATATCGGGATCGGTGATGCCGTTTTCCAGATACCAATTGACCCCATAGCGCAGGTCGCCGGTCAGGTTGACCTCGACCACTTGCGCTTCGATATGTACCTGAAGCGGCATGACATCGAGGCGCTGGATCACTTCACGAATCGACTTCCACGCCGAGGGTGACGCGCGCACCAGCAATGCATTGTTTTCATCCACAGCCGCCACACCAACCTGGTCGCCGTTGACCTGCAGCTTCACCGCGCCGGCGCCCCCCTGCGTCTGCGGGTTGAGCGACATCTGCCCGTTGCCCAGGCCGCCGCCACTCGCATTGCCGATGGTCGCCGTGCTGACGCCGTTGTCATTCGCCACTGACACATCGCCAATTTGGGTCGAGGTGAGACCCGGCATCAAGCTGGGAGCAGAAGCCGCCGGCTGCGCGGACGCACCGCCGAACACTTCGGCCAGACGCATCGCCAAATCACGCGCCTTCACGTATTTGAGCTCGTAGGTATAGAGGCGACCACCGGTCGCGCCACCATCGATACGGTCGATCCACTGCTGGATGTCATCCAGGTACTCGGGCTGCGAGGCAATCACCATCACCGAATTGGATGCCTCGAGCGGCATGAAGCGGAACATCCCCGCGACTGGCGTGCGGCTTTGTTCGCCGAACACGCGCTCAAGGTCTGATACCACTTGCGATGCACGCCCGCTCTGCAGCGGGAACACGCCCACCGACATGCTCGCCATCCAATCCACGTCGAAGGTCTGGATGGTGCGGCGATAGTTCTCCAGCTCGGTTGGCGTGCCAGCCAGGGTCAGCACGTTGCGTCCGGTATCGACATTGACGATGGCCGAAGGCCGCGCGTAAGGCTTGAGGATTTTCTCCATCTCGCTGGCGGAGATATAACGCAGCTCGTACGGACGGACTTGATAGCCAATGCCACGTGCGCCACTGCCTGCCCCGGTCGAAGGCGACATCAGCCCACTCGACACGGCTTGGTCAGCGGGGACGATGTTGTATCGGCCATCTGCCCAGATCAGGCGCGCGTTGTTCCAGCCCAATACGCTTTCCAACAGGCGCATCGCTTCGGCCTGGGTCACCGGGCGTGGTGTGTTGATGTTGACCGTGCCTTGCACACCCGGCGCGATCACATAGTTCTGACCCAACATGTCGCCCAAGATGACCGCGATCAATGACTGGATAGGCTCGTCCTGGAAGATCAGCGAGGTGCCGCCGCGTCCACGTACCGGGCCGCTCAGCGCCGGTGCCGACGGCGGCTGGATCGCAGCGCGCTTACTTCCGCGACGGATCACCGGCTGTGGGCCGGCACCATCATCCAGCACCACATTGTCTTGCGCGTTGGACGTCGTACCGGCGACACCGGTGGTACGGCTGAGGTCGGCATCGCGATGCATTTCCGGCACCGGCGCGGTAGCGCAACCCGCGATCAGGACGGCCAGGACTGGGAAGCTGTAACGGAAAACACTCATGCGATGCGGGTCTCGGGTGTGTGCTTCAGCGCGAAGGTTCGGGTGAATTGCGTGGTCTTGCCTGGCGTCGCGCATCCTCGATGCGACGACGTATCGCCTGGATTTGCTGGTCCTGGGCCGTATTCGCGGGCGCGTTGGACACAGGGCTTGATGATGTCACGGGCGGCGTACCCGATGCTTGCCCGGTGACCCCGGGCACTGCCGGCGGGGCTGCTTGGTCCGGCGGCCGCGGCATGTCCGGCGCCCCGCCCGACAGGGATGCAGGCGGCACAAGTGGCGCGGGCGCAGTGGCTGCATCCCTTGCATCCATCCGTAACACTTGCTCGCGTTCACCGCTGCGGAATGTCGCTGTGCGCGGCCCCAGGCTGACCAACCGCCAGCCGGTCTTGCCTTCGACTTCCTCGCCCAGCTTCACCCGCACCGGCTTGCCGCCAGCCGGCGAGAGCGTGGCGAGCTGCAAACCGGCCGAGCGCACGATGCCGGTCAACACCACATCAAACCCTTGGTCGGCCGCGCCGACGCCCACGCCCTGCGCAACCACCGCGATGCGCGGACGCCGGTCATTGAAATACAACGGGCGCGCCAAGGCAGGGTCGGCGGCGTTAGGTGCAGCGGCGGGCATCGCGTCATGCAAGGTATACACGGGTAGCGCCGCGTGTGTCGTCTCGCTGGATTTCAGGTCGACGGCCGGCCAGAACAGTGCCCAGCCGAGAAAGAGGGTCGCAGCCACCAATGCCGCGGCCCAAAACCGCGTCGAGATTGGCATCGATGCAGAGGTCTTCATGGCGAGATCTCCGCGGCGCCCGGACTGCCCGGTGGCAGGAAGGCCATAATTTTGAAGCTGATGTCGAGGACACCGGCCTCTGTGCCGAGCATTGCGCCGGGATATTGCGGCGGGGCACTGATGGCTATGTCGTCTAGCGCCAGCGGCGGCTGGCCCGATTCAAGGATGTGCGACAGCCGCAACCACTCGCTATTGCCGCAACGCAGGCGAATGGACAACGCGACCCGCGTCAGGCGACCGGCGGCGGCCTCCTCCACTGGATTGCGGCTTTGCACCTTGCAGCGCTGGCCGTTGTCGCCGACCACCGCGACCGCCTGATCCACCTGCCCGGCCATCACATCGATGGCCTGCGCACGATCAGCCAGCGGCAGCCACAACGGTTGTTGCCGCACTGCGATATCCGCTTGGGCAAGCGCGGTGCGAACAGCATCGCCCTCGGCCAGCAAGGCTTGCGCACGTGCCTGACGCTCGGCCAGCTGGGTGGCTCGTTCATGCGCGGCCTGCCACGGCTGCCACCAGGCCAAATAGGCAATCACAGCGACAGCCAGCATCACAATTACCAATCCCAGCACAGACAAATTGCGCAAACGACGATCAGCGGCTGACAGCGGCAAGGGGGCGCTCATCGCACAGCCGCCTTTGCCTTTGCCTGCGCCTGTGTTCCGACTGGCGTGAGTCGCAGACCGAGTGCATATCGCTCGCCCCCATTGCCGCCTTCGGCTGCGACCGCGCCCGACATGGTGACATCGCGCCAAAGCGTACTGCCCTGCAATGCCGGCACCAGCCGCGTGGCTTGCGATGACTGCCCTGAAAGTTGCATTTGCTCGCCTTGGATGCTGATTCGCTCGACCCACGCATTGCCGGCGAATCGCTCGGCCAGCGCGTTCTGGATGGCAAGCAAGGGCGCGCGACGATCACGCAGCACCTGTATCTGCTGCGCGGCCTCGGTGTAATCGAGCAATTGCTGGCGTTGCGCGGCAACCAGTCTCGTCTGCGCACGGTCCCGCTGCAGCTGCGCTTCCAAATCATCCGCGCGCGCGTTCTGTCGCTGGATGGACACGACCGCGCCAATCGCCAGCACCACCAGCACCGACAACGCCAGCCACAGGTTGCGTCGCCGCCAACGATTTACTGGTGTCGAACGGGCTTCGGCCGGCAACAGGTTGATTCCGGCGGGGCGGCCCGCGTCATCGGCCACATCGACGCCCTGCAACTGGATGCCCAGCGCATGCGCATGGCTCAACAACGGTGCGAGGCGCGCCTGCGGTACGACTACCAACTCCGCCAATACGGTCTTGGCGATCGGATCGATTTGCAACGCTCGTGCATCGAAAACCACATCGGCCAGGGCGAACGGTGTCTGTCGATCCACCTCAAACTGCAGTGCATGGCGTAGCTGGCCTGCGGCCGCCAGCGGCAGGCTGACCGGCACCCGCGCCACCATCTGCGGCGGCATCAGCAACCAGCGCGGCAAATCGGGATGGCGTGCAAGGACCGTGGCGACATCGATATGGTCACCCGCGACTTCCAACCCGCCGACATCACGGCCGGCAACCCATGCACGCTCGCGATCCGCATCCAACTGCAACCACACATCAGACGGCGACGGAAACCAACGTTGTCGCCAACGCAATGGCAGGGCCAGCTTCAGCCCATGCGCCCATGCGTCAAGGAATCGATGCACCCTGCCCCATAGATCGGTGCTTGCCGGTTGCGCCGGGATTACTGCGTCCATCGTCCGTGTTCCCATGCGAGCCAAGTGGAGGCCATGCCACCGCCACTGCGGGGAAATGCCCGCAGCACAACGTATATACGCCCGGCAGGTCGCCCCGGACGCGTAGCCACTGATTCTATGGCAAAGGTGCCACTACCAAACTCCATGCCGCCAAATTCTTGCGTACCGTCTTCGACGCGAGCTGGTGCGCGGCCTGTCTCCACCAACGCTTGACGCATCGCGGCGCTTGCCAAGCGAGCATCGGGCAGGGGTAGTCCACTATGAACCGTGAGGTCATCCCGCAGGCCAGCAACGGTGGATGCAGCGATCCCTGGCCATTGGCGCAGCGTGGAAAGCGTCGCGATGCGCTGTTCACGTCCACTCGCCGCCGGCGGTGCACCCGGCACCGGCGGCAATGGGCTGGCAAAACGCGCGTTGTTCTGCCGCATCGCAGTGACGCCGGCCAGCAGACGCGAGGCCTGATCGGCCGGGATTTGCCGCACTTGCAATAAAGCACGCAGCACTTCGATGTCGCCGCTGTTGAGGTCGAGCTTGCCCGATTCATCCCGAATGGTGATGTCGATGCGATACCCCTCCAGCTCAAGACTGCGTCTTTGCAGTGACGGCCCCCAAGCATCCGTACCCAATGAGCTATCCATCCGTGCCACCGCATAAGTAATGCCTGCGCGCGCGGCCGATTCCGCCTCCACCCGATCGAACTGCGTGCGCGATTCGATGTGGCCGATGCGCGCGGCATAAGCCAGCACAACGATCAGCGTCATCAATACCGCAATCAACCACAACACTAGCGGCAAGGCGAAAGCACGCGATGGACGATGCGTACTCATGGCACGGGGTTGATCGCAACCGGGATGTGGACCACCAATTGCGGCCACGCAGGTGCATCCGCAGGCGACCCCATTCGCACTTCGACCCATTCGGGCAAGATGTCGCCGCGCGTCCACTCCGGTAACCACGGACCTGCAGCGCCCGCTTCATTACGACCTCGATAACGGAATTCCACCCGCGACAGGCCGCGCACCAACGTACTCTGCTCGTCCGCCGAGCACACCGGCGTCGCTGCATCGGGCAACGCTTGGCTGACGCAGATCAGATAGCCAGAGGCACCTGCCGACTGCGCTTCGATCACCTGCCTCACCGGGCCGGTCAATGTCGGATACGGCGGCAACTCGGTGACAAACTCCATCCGATCACGCCGGCCAATAAACAACACACGCCCCTGCGCAGCATCAACGAATGCAACCGGCAACGTCGCACCGATCCGCGCACGCAGCCATGCCTGCACCGCGTTGCGTGCGCTGCTCTCTGCCAGCGCCGCCTCGCTGCGTTGTTGTGCACGCGCGATGCCACGCACGCTCGCCGCAGTCACTGCGATCGCACTGGCCAGCAATAGCGTGGCCAACAACACTTCGATCAAGGTGAATCCGCGTTGCCGCCTCATGGCATCGGCCCGGCCTTCGGCACAGGTGCAGGACGCAAACCTATGAGGCGAATCACGTTGTCACGCTGCCCATCATCCCAATGCACTTCCAATCGGGTTTGCCACAGGCGTGCGCGGCCATCGACATCACGCAACAAATTATCGGGATCACGGTATTCGCTGACCTCACGCACCCATCGGTAACGTCCGTCTTGCACGCGACCTTCGCTGCGGCCCAATGCCAACGTCTGCCCAGCGGCTTCATCTGACAAGGTCTGCGCCCATTGCGAGGCCTCCATCGCCGAACCCGACCATGCCACTTGCCGATACGCACGCGCCGCGATCGCCAACACCGTCGTCAACACCAGCGCCATCAACGCAAACGCGACGATCAACTCGATCAGGCTGAAACCGCGCTCACGATTTGCCCTTCGTAGTTGTCTTGGATGCGATGTCATCATGTCACTGCGCGCCCACGCGCTGGTTGCGGACTTGGCCAGTCAGCCAGTGCACGTCCAGTCGCCAAGTCGCGCCGTTGCGGGAAAGATCAACCCGACCACCGCTGGAAGCGCCATCCGGAAAGAACAAGATCACGCCACGGCTCGTCCCTTCGCGTAACTCTTCGGCGGTGGAAAGCGTCAAGCCGATATCATCGGGCACGTGTCGTGGTGCACTGCCCGGTACCTGCCACGCGTGCGTCGCCGTATCCAGCACGAAACGCTGCGTCATCTGCGTGCGCAAGGCGCGTGCACGGGCATCACGCAGACCATTGGTCATTTGTGCGGCCTCGTTGCGCAGTTGCGAGCTCGCGCCGCCGCGACTGAACGCCGCCGCCATCATCAAGGTACCGACCGCGACCAGCGCCAGCACCAGCATGATCTCCAGCAAGGTGAAGCCGCGCACACTGCGCGAGGCACCGGATCGCCCGCCGATGAAATTACTCGGCGATGATGTCGGCATCGACGCTAGAGCCGCCAGCCTTGCCATCGCGTCCGAAACTTACCAGCGAGTATGCCTTGCCGCTCTCGCCCGGCAATTTGTATTCGATGGGGTTGCCCCACGGATCCTTGGTTTCAACAGCTTTCGCGTATGGACCCAGCCAGCCAGCGACACCGTTCGGCTGGGTCACCAGGTCATCAAGCTTGGTGGGGTATTGGCCGACATCCATCTTGTATTGCTCGATCTTGTCCGATGTCGTTTGCACCTGCGCCTTGGCAAGGCCGACCTTGGCGCGATCACCACCGCCGAGGATGCGCGATGCGGCGAAGGCCACCACGACGCCGATCAACATCACCACCAGGATGATTTCGATCAGGGTGAAGCCAGACTGGACGCGGGGTGCGCGAAATTCGGAAAAAGATCGGGGAAAACGACGCATTGCAGGCTTCATCCTATGACAGAGGTTAGATCGTACAGCGGGACAAGAATCGACATCACCACGACGCCGATCAATACGAACATCACGACCGTCACCACAGGCACCAGCGCGGCCATCGCGCGATCCAGCACGCGACGAATGTCCTGCTCCAGGGTATCGGCGGCCTTCAACAGCAGACTATCCAGCGCGCCCGCTTCCTCGCCCACTCGCATCATCTGCAGGGCGAGCCGCGGGAAATGTGGCTCCGTGGCGAGCGCATCAGACAGCCGCGCACCACTGCGTACCGCTTCGCCGGCTTGCGTTGCCGCACGTGCAAGCACTGCATTACCCAGTACGCCTTGCGCAAGCTGCAACGCGTTCATCATCGGCACACCTGATTCAAGCAACGTCGCCAATGTACGCAACCAGCGCTCGGCATCGATTCGTGCCAACAGCGGCCCCAGAAATTTTTGACGCAAGAGCCACGCATCCAGCACGGGTTTGGATTCCGGACGCTTGAGCCATGCATTGGCAACAATCAAGGCGAGGAACAGCAGCGCGAGCAACAGCCACCACCATTCGCGCACTGCCATGCCCAGGCCCAACACCATCTTGGAAAACCACGGCAGCTCGGCTTGCAGGTTGGCGTACATCTCGGCGAACTGCGGTACCACGTAGCCCAGCAGGAAACCCATCGACAACAAGACAGTCGCCATCAAAATCGCGGGGTAGATGGCTGCGTTGATCAACCCACGACGAAAGCCTGCACTGCGTGCCAGGTATTCATTCAATCGATGCAGCGCCTGCGGCAAGGTGCCCCCGGCTTCGCCTGCCTTGACCAAGCTTTGCACCAACGGCGGGAACGCATCGTCATGTCTGGCCATCGCATTGCTCAGACTCGCGCCGCCGCGCACATCATCGCGCACGCTCGCGACCACGGCAGTCATCGCCTCACTATTGGCCGACTCTTGCAGGATGGATAACGCGCGATCAATCGGCTGACCTGCGGCAAGCAAGGTCGCGAGCTGATCAGTGAAGCCCAGCAGCTGATCGCTGCCAATGAGGTGGCGTCGGCGCCCCCATCGCCAACGGCCCGTCCCGCTGCGCCCACCTGCCAGACGCACATCCAGCGGGGTCCATTGCCGCGCATGCAATTGAGCGACCACGCCCGCGCTGTCGGCGGCATCCAGCACGCCTTCGCGCGGCTGGCCTTTTTCATCCACGGCACTGAAACGATACGCGACCATCTCAATCCAACTGCGTCACGCGCAGGACTTCGTCCAGTGTGGTGAGCCCGGCCATCGCCTTGCGGATGCCGTCTTCGGCCATGCTTGCGTGGCCTTCACTGCGCGCGATGGCTTCGAGTTGGCCGAGCGTCGCATCCTGCATCACTGCATGGCGGAGCGCATCGCTCATCACCAAGAGCTCGACGATGGCGACGCGGCCGAGGTACCCGCTCGCACTCAAGACAGAGGGCACAGGCCGCCACAAATAGATGTCGCCTTCGGGTTGAACGCGGCGCAAACCGAAACGCTCGATCTCTTCCAGGCTGGCAAGGTAACGCTCGGCATGCGTTGGCTCGATGCGGCGCACCAGTCGCTGCGCCAATAACGCATTCACCGTCGAGGTAACGAGATAGTTCTCGATGCCCATGTCGCGCAATCGGGTCAACCCACCCGCGGCGGAATTGGTATGCAGCGTTGACAGCACCAAGTGGCCTGTCAACGCAGATTGAATCGCGGTGCGCGCTGTTTCGATGTCGCGCATTTCGCCGACCAGGATGATGTCCGGATCCTGACGCACGATGGCGCGCAAGGCACTGGCAAAATCCAGCCCGATTTGCGGCTTCACCTGGATCTGATTGACACCGTCCATCCGGTATTCGACCGGATCCTCGACGGTAATGATCTTGACGCCCGGCTGATTCAATTGCGCGAGCGCCGCGTAGAGTGTCGTCGTCTTGCCCGAGCCCGTCGGCCCTGTCACCAGCACGATGCCATGCGGTTGCGACAAAGCCTCGCGGAAACGCGCACGCTGCACATCGGTATAACCCAGGTCACCGAGATCGAGGGTCACGTTCTCCCGATCGAGCAAACGCAGCACCAGCGACTCGCCATGCGTGGTCGGCACCGTCGATACGCGCAGGTCAAGCTCTCGCCCCTGCACGCGCAACTGGATGCGACCATCTTGCGGCAGGCGACGTTCCGCGATGTTGAGGCGGGCCAGGATCTTGAAACGACTCATCACTGCGGCTGCCATCGACAGCGGCGGCGCATCGGCTTCCTGCAAGACGCCGTCGATGCGATAACGCAAGGCCATCTCGCGCTCGAACGGCTCAAGGTGGATGTCGGATGCACGCAACTCCACCGCGCGCTGAAGAATCTGGTTGACGATCCGAATGACCGGCGCTTCGGAAGCGAGATCCTTCAGATGCTCGACATCCTCGAGGTCAGCACTGGTCGATGCCTCATCGTCTGTATTCGCGGGCTCGGCTTCGGGATACCAGCGAGCCAGCAATGCGGTGATCGCTGTACGCGGCGCGACCTTGATCGACAACGGCCGTGACAGTGCGAGCGACAAGGCATCCAGCGACGGTGCATGCCAAGGATCCGCCGCCCAGACCTCGACAACGCCATCGGCCTCGTCCACTGGTACCAATTGGAATTGGCGCAGGAATCGTGGCGATACCGTCGCAACATCGCCCAAAGTCTCTGGGGGAGATTCCGCGGCCTCGGCTGGATCGACCAAGACAAGCCCCATCACCTCAGCGGCGGCGCGTGCATGATCCTGCTCGGACAGCACGCCCAAGCGTTCGAGCAGCGGCAGCATCGGCGTGACATCAGGCGTCTGGCGCAAGCCTTCGGCGCGCCGGATGTCATCGGTCTTCAACCGTCCGCGCGCGACCAGAGATTCGATGATGCGGGTTTCGTGGCTCACTCTGAGAATCCGTGACTCGTGTTCAGTGATATTCAAGTTAGCCAAGGTAGCCAAGTTGACACTTTTCGTGCCGAACCACCGTAACCGAAACGGTTCCGCCTTGCAGGCCTGCCTGCGCGCGGTTCAGGCATGTTTGCATTGATGATCAAAATCCTACCCGATAAATTCAAGACGGCCCGCTTGCGCGGGCCGTCGGATACTGCAAGATCACGTCACATCAGTTGACGTTGGTCGCGCTCCACGCGGCGGCCACGGCGTTGTACTCCGGCGAACCGCTGCCGTAGAGGTCACGCGCGGCGTTGAGCGTTGCGGTGCGCGCGTTCGGGTACTTGGTGCTGGAGGTGAAGTACAGATCCAGCGCGCGATACCAGATAGCGCCCGCCTTGGTGCGACCAATACCGGCCAGGCCCGTGTTGCCATTACACACCAGCGACGACGGGGTCAGGTTGTAAGTCGTGCCTGCACCGAAGCCCGAGGGAACCACCGCACCTTCTGCCAGCAGATAGAAGAAGCGATTCGCCACGCCCGAAGTGTAGTGCGGATCTTCGCGGCGGAAACCACGGCTCGGGTAGCAGACGTACGACGCACCGTCGATGTTCTGCTTGAACATGTGGCGCAGCGCCTTGGTGCCGTTCGGGTTGGAGATGTAGACCTCTTCGCCGATCAGGTAATCGCCCGGATCGCTGCTGTTGTTGGCATAGAACTCGACCAACGTGCCGAAGATGTCGGAGTTGCCTTCGTTCAAGCCACCCATGTCGCCGGAATAAGCCAGGCCCGAAGTCGCCTGGGCGACACCGTGGCTCATTTCATGGCCAGCTACGTCCAGAACGGTCAGCGGCAGCCAGCTGGTGCCGTCACCATCGCCATACATCATCGAGTTGTTGTACCAGACGGCGTTGTTCCAGTTGGTGCCGGTGTGGACGTAGCTCTTCACACCTTTGCCATCGTTGAAGATGCCGTTACGACCGTGGACGTTTTTGTAATAGTCCCAGGTCACGGCCACGCCGTAATGTGCTTCGGCGGCCGACGTCGCACGGTCGGTCTTGGTGTAGTTGCCCCAGACGTTGTCGGCATCGGTCAGCATGACTGCATTGCCGGCAGCCGACGTGTACGCCGCATTGCGGGCGTCGTAAGTGGCGCCGCCGCCTCGGCTGAGATCGAGCAACTGGTAACCGCCGCTGACCGAATCGGTAGTGATGCCAACATCGCCCAAGGTGATGGTCTTGCCGGTGCCATTGGCCGCCGCGCTATGCACCATGTCCCAGGCATCCAGGATGGCGCCGCTGTTGGCATCCACGAAGTAATGCATTTCGGTCGGGGTCTGGTCAGCGCGCGTACCCTTCATCACCACTTCCCACGCCAGGGTCGGCTGCGAGTACATCGCATACACGACTTTGCGCGCGGTTGGCTTGCCATCGAAGCCGCCACCAAAATCCACACCAGCGGCGACGATCGCATCATCAGCCTTCACGCGCGCACCCAAGCCCGGGCGGCTCATGTTGTTAATGGTCTGGGTCATGCTCTTCAGGTTGCCGCCTTTGGAATGGACGACAACATCGCCACCGATGACCGGCAGGCCCTTGTAGCTGCGGTTGTAACGGACATGCTCGGTGCCATCGTTGTCGACGACCACGCCGCGCAAGTCGAAGCTGTCGCCAGTGACGCGATTGGCCCAGCCGGGGTTGGCATCAATCAGACCTTGGGCACGGTTGGCGGCCGAAGAGTTGGCAGCGCCAGTGGCGAGCCCGGAAGCGGATACAGCGAGTGCGGCGACAACGGCCGCGCAGATGAGGCGGACTTGCGATTGCATCGGTGAGTTTCGCCGTGATGTGGAGCGTGTGGATGGGAAACGACTGTCAGGCAAAAGCCCCACCCCACATCCATGCAGGTGACAGCCGCTAGCCATGGCGGCGTCACCGGAACCGGTGCGATTCGTCAGGGTTGACGGAATAGAAGGCATCTTCACGCCGTTGTCATGCTGCTATGCTACAAGCCCGCAGGCATTATGTATTCAGCCGAATTCTTGCTTGGGAATAACCCCTATTTTCCAAGCAAATTCGTAATTCCAAGCGGTGCTTTGCCGCTCGTCGGCGCGAGCATGAAAAGGCCTTCCACACGCACGATCTACCCGCATTCAGGAATCAATTCGCGCAGCTGTGCCGTGCATCACGTTTTTGACCGAGGATGGCCAGTCAAAACCAAAACAGAGCGCAGGAAAAACGCCTGGCTAGGCCAGGCGTTGGGATGATGGTCGGGGTAGCCGGATTCGAACCGACGACCACTTGTCCCCCAGACAAGTGCGCTACCAGGCTGCGCTATACCCCGAGAGGCGCGAATTATAGACGATGCGCGAGGCTTAGCGCTTCAGTAGCTGCAGGACTTCTTCCAGCTCCTGCCGCACTTGCTTGATGATTTGTGAGGACAGCGCCGATTCCTGCTTGCCGCTCTCACCCTCCAGACGCAGGCGCGCACCGCCGATGGTGTAACCCTGCTCGTACAAGAGGCCACGAATCTGGCGCACCATCAGCACGTCATGGCGCTGGTAGTAGCGACGGTTGCCACGGCGCTTGACCGGCGACAGGCTGGGGAACTCGGTCTCCCAGTAGCGCAGCACGTGCGGTTTGACGTCGCACAGCTCACTGACCTCACCGATGGTGAAGTAGCGCTTGGCCGGGATCAGCGGGAGCTCCTTGTTGCTACCTGGGTCCAGCATAAGCCTCCACTCGCTCCTTGAGCTTCTGACCGGGGCGGAAGGTCACCACCGTGCGGGCAGTGATCGGAATCTCTTCGCCAGTCTTGGGATTGCGACCGGGGCGCTGGTTCTTGCGGCGAAGATCGAAATTGCCGAACCCCGACAACTTCACCTGACGGCCGGCCTCCAGCCCCTCGCGGAGCGTGTCGAAGAACGCATCGACGAATTCCTTCGCCTCGCGCTTGTTCAAGCCGACTTCGTCGAAAAGACGTTCGGCCATCTCAGCCTTGGTCAATGCCATCCACTATCCCCTGATCTTTACGCCGTGGTCGCGCTCGAGGGCGGCCATCACATCGGCCACCACGGCTTCCACTTCGCGTTCCGTGAGCGTGCGGGATTCTTCCTGCAAAATCAAGCCCATAGTGAGGCTTTTGAAACCTGAATCGACCCCCTTACCGACGTAGCGATCAAACAACCGCACCGCACGCAGGCTGGGGCCGGCGCTCTGGCGCACGGTGTCACTGAGGCTCTGCCAGCTGACCGCATCCGGCACCAGCAATGACAGGTCGCGCCTGACCGAGGGGTATTTGGATGCCGCTTCGGTCTTGGCCGGGGCGCGCTGGCTGAGTGCGGCCAGGTCCAACTCGAAACCGACCGCGGGTACATCCAGGTCCAGCTGCGCGCGAAGACCGGGATGCAGCTCGCCCACCCAACCGATGCGCTCGCCGTCGCCCGCTCCATTCACGCGGTAGATGTCCGCCGAACGTCCCGGATGACCGAAGGGCTCGGCCGAACGGCGGAACTCGAGCGCGACATTCGCCATCGCCGCCAGCGATTCCACCGCGCCCTTGGCGTCGTGGAAATCGACCGCGCGATCCGGCTCGCCCCATTGCTCGGCGCGCGCGCTGCCACAGGCGATCGCGGCGATTCGCGGCGTCTCGATCGGCGCCTCACCCGCCTGCATCGGCGGGGCAAACACGCGCCCGACCTCGAACAGGCGCACGCGCGGCTGCTGGCGCGCCACGTTGCGGGCCAGCGCGGCGGTCAGGCCCGGCAGCAGCATCGGCCGCATCACGCCGAGCTCCGCGCTCAGCGGATTGGCCAGCGCCACCCCACCCTGCAACTGCCATTTCGTCAGCCACGCGGCATCGACGAA
Organism: Solilutibacter tolerans; assembly: GCF_900155935.1. Taxonomy (GTDB): domain Bacteria; phylum Pseudomonadota; class Gammaproteobacteria; order Xanthomonadales; family Xanthomonadaceae; genus Solilutibacter; species Solilutibacter tolerans. The sequence continues at coordinate 347,562 of NZ_FTLW01000001.1, read as the reverse complement.
GGCGTAGTTGATCGCTTCCTGCCAATCCCGCGCGGCCATCTGACGGCGCAGGTCATTGACCGGCACGACGCTCGCATCGGACACCACCACACGCGCCGAACCGGCCGGCAGGACCGTGGGGATGCGGTCATAGCCGTGGATGCGCGCGATTTCCTCGATCAGGTCCTCCTCGATGGCGATGTCGAAACGCCGCGGCGGCGCGGTCACCTGCCAGCCATCGGCGACGGCGTCCACCTTGAGGCCCAGGGCGGAGAGGATGCGTTCGATCTCGGCATCGTCGATCACGATGCCCAGCACGCGCGCGATGCGCTCGCGGCGCAGATGGATGCTCGCCGGCTTGGGCAGGTCGGCGGCGTTGACAGCTTCGACCACCGGGCCGGGCTGGCCTCCGGCGATGTCGAGGATCAGTCCCGTCGCGCGCTCGATGGCAATGCGCGGCAGCTCAGGGTCCACGCCACGCTCGAAGCGATGCGCCGCGTCCGTATGCAGGCCCAGCTTTCGGCTGCGGCCGATGATCGCCGCCGGGGCGAAGTGCGCGGCCTCGAGGAAGACATTCTTCGTCGCTTCGGTCACGCGGCTGTCGTAGCCGCCCATCACGCCCGCGAGCGCGACCGGACGATCGGCATCGGTGATCAGCAGGAATTCTTCATCCACCACCGCATCGCGGCCATCAAGCAGCTTCAACGCCTCGCCCTTGCGCGCGCGCCGCACGCCGACCGGCCCCTGCAGCAGGTCGCGATCGAAGGCATGCATCGGCTGTCCGAGTTCCAGCATCACGTACTGGGTGACATCGACCAAAAAGCTCACCGGGCGGATGCCGCTGCGACGCAGGCGCTCGGCCATCCACAGCGGCGTCTTGGCGGCGCCGTCCACGCCTTCGATCACGCGGCCGAGGTAGCGCGGCGCATCAGCGCCCGCGTTCAATTCCACCGCTAACTGGCTGTCGATGGTCGATGCGACCGGCGCGATGTCGAACGCGGTCACTTCGCTGCCGGTCGCCGCGGCCACGTCGTACGCGATGCCGCGAATGCCGAAGCAGTCCGCGCGATTCGGCGTCAGTTTCAGTTCAATGCTGCTATCGGGCAGGCCAAGGTACTCGGCGAGCGGCGCGCCCACCGGCGCATCGGCCGGCAGTTCCAAGAGGCCCGAGGCATCCGCATCCAACCCCAATTCTTTCGTCGAACACAGCATGCCGTTGGATTCGACGCCGCGCAGCTTGGCGGCTTTGATGGTGATCTCGCCGATTTTCGCGCCGACCATGGCGAGCGGCGCTTTCAAACCGACGCGCGCATTGGGTGCGCCGCACACGATCTGCAAGCGGCCATGCGCGCCGGCATCGACCTCGCACACCTGCAGGCGGTCGGCTTCCGGGTGTTTTACAGCCGCCACGATCTCGGCCACCACCACATTGTCCAACCCGTCGCCCAGCGGCGTCAGCTCTTCCACTTCCAATCCGATCGCGGTCAACGCGGCAGAAAGCGCATCGCGGTCGGCAGTGGTCTGGATGTGTTCGCGGAGCCAGTTTTCGGAGAATTTCATCGGTGTCTCGTGTCGTTTCGATGCAGTCGCCGCAGCGACATCGATCAAGCAGATAGGCGATCAGGCAAAGCGGCGCAGGAAGCGCACGTCGTTCTCGAAGAAGCTGCGCAAGTCATCCACGCCTTCGCGCAGCATCGCGAAACGCTCGACGCCCAGGCCAAACGCGAAGCCGGTGTAGCGTTCCGGATCGATGCCGACGTTGCGCAGCACGTTCGGATGCACCATCCCGCAACCCAACACTTCCAGCCAACGCTGGCTGCCGTCCGGCTGCTGCCAGGCGATATCGACTTCGGCCGACGGCTCGGTGAAGGGGAAGTAGCTCGGGCGGAAACGCATGTCGAAGTCGCGGCCGAAGAACGCGCGCACGAATTCCGCGAGCGTGCCCTTGAGGTCGGCGAAGCTGGCGTGCTCATCGACCAGCAAGCCTTCGACCTGATGGAACATCGGCGTGTGGGTCTGGTCGGAATCGCTGCGGTACACCTTGCCCGCGGCGATCATGCGCAGCGGCGGGTCCATCCCTGCGCGCACGTGGTCCAGCATGTAGCGGATCTGCACGCCCGAGGTGTGCGTGCGCAAGAGGCGACCGTCAGGGAAGTAGAACGTGTCGTGCATGGCGCGCGCCGGATGATGCGGCGGGAAGTTCAGCGCCTCGAAGTTATGCCAGTCGTCCTCGATCTCTGGGCCTTGCGCCTGCGCGTAGCCGAGGCCGGCGAAGATCTCGGCGATGCGCTCCAGCGTGCGCCCAACCGGATGCAAGGTGCCGACGTCCGCATCGCGGCCCGGCAAGGTGATGTCGATGGATTCGTTGGCCAGACGCGCGTCGAGTGCAGCGGCATCCAACACGGTCTTGCGCTCGGCCAGCGCCGCGGTGATCGCGTCGCGTGCGCGGTTGATCGCCTCACCGGCAGATTTGCGCTCTTCAGGCGGCAACGCGCCGAGCGACTTCAACTGCGCGGTCAGGCGACCAGATTTGCCAAGCAAGGACACACGCAGCGCTTCAAGCGCATCGGGCGTAGCCGCATCGGTGATGGCGGCCAGCGCCTCGGTTTGCAGGGATTCGATTTCGCTCATCGTCAGAGGTTAACCCGGTGGCGACATGGGACGGCCCGTCGCATCGCAAAGATCACAAATGAAAACGGGGAAGGACTCGCGCCCTTCCCCGTTCAATGGAGTTCCACAGGGGACGGGCTTGAAAGGCCCGCGCCGGGGATTACTCGACCTCGCGGCCGCCCTGCAGTTCGTCCTGGAGCGCCTTCAGCTCGTCCATCTTGCCCGTCGCGGCCAGCTCGGCCTGCTGCGGCCAGGTGGTCGGGTCGTGCGAAGCGAACTGGCTGCCAGCGGCGTCGAGAATCTCGCGCAGCTTGGCGGCGTCAGTGTTGGCCAGGTCCTGGAAGCTGGCGATGCCGGCCTCGGTCAGGACTTCAGCGATCTTCGGGCCCACGCCTTCGATCAGCTTCAGGTCGTCGCCCTTGGCAGCCTTCTTGGCCGGTGCCTTCTTGGCAGCCGGGGCAGCTTTCTCGGCCTTGGCAGCCGGAGCAGCAGCCTTGGCGCCCTTCTTCGCGTCGCCCTTTTTCGCCTTTGGCTTTTCGGCCGGGACAAAGTTCGGCAGGTTGGCCGGACGGGTGATTTCGATGTTCAGTGCCTTGCCAGCGGCTTCGGCCAGATCACCAAAGCCCTTGATGTCATGGGCGGCGATGTCGGCCAGCACCTTGCGATCCAAGGTGATGCCAGCCTTCAGCAGGCCGTTCATGAAGCGGCTGTAGGACAGGCCGTACATGCGCGATGCGGCGTTGATGCGCGCGATCCACAGGCTGCGGAACTGACGCTTCTTCAGCTTGCGGCCGATGTAGGCGTACTGCTGCGCCTTGGTGACCGCTTGCTTTGCAACGCGGAAGACCTTGCGACGGGCGTTGTAGTAACCCTTCGCCTGGCTCAGAATTTTCTTGTGACGGCGACGTGCCGTTACGCCACGTTTTACTCGTGCCATTTCTCGTTCTCCTCAGATATCAGGCGTAGGGCAACTGGCGCGCAATGCGGCCGGCGTCGCTCGGGTTCACGTAATGCGGCTGGCGCAAATCGCGCTTCCGCTTCGTGGCCTTCTTGGTGAGGATGTGGCTGCGATTGGCGCTGCCACGCTTGAACTTACCGCTGGCGGTCTTCTTGAACCGCTTACCGGCAGCACGATGCGACTTGATCTTCGGCATGGTGATTCCTTTAACTTGCGTTCGACTGACTGGGCGGTGGCCGCAACCACGCTTTCCGTCCGTGCCCAAATCGGTGATGAGTCCGCCACGCGGGCGGAGGGTCCTGTCTACCGGCCCGGAGGCAGGTAGCCGCCTATTATGCGCGGCTCAAAGTCCGGCCGCAAGTCCCTGATTTCAGGTCGGCATCAGGCGATGGGGTCATCCCAGCCGCCGTAATCCAGCGCCTGGGCTTTGCCGCCAAACACCCGGTACACGAAGATGTTGTAGCCGATGATCATCGGCAGCACGACGCAGGTGCCCATGAACACGATCATCAGCGATTCCGGGGCCGAGGCGGCCTGCCAGATGCTGAGTCGGTCCACCACCAGATACGGGAACAGGCTATAGGCCAAGCCATAGAAAGCCAGCACGAAGATCCCGACCGTGCCCACGAAGGGCACCCAGATGCCGTACTCGTTGCCCTCGCCCAGCCGCACCGGCAGCCGGCGCAGGCTGCGCCAGACGATGAAGAAGAGCGCGGCCGTGACAATCGGGATGATCGCCAGCAGCGGCAGTCGCTCCCAGGCGAACCATTTGTCGAAGATGCGCGGCGACAACAGGGGCGTCGCCACCGACACCGCCACGACGCCCAGCGCGGTGCCCCAGAGTGCGCGCCCAGCCCACACCACGGCCTTCTGCTGCAAGGCGCCCTCGGACTTCATGATCAGCCAGCCGGCGCCCAGCAGGCAGTAGCCCGCGGCCACGCACAGGCCGATCAATGCCGAGAACAGATGCGGGCCGATGCCGTCCTGGAAGCCCACGACCAGCATCCCCAGCATGTAGCCCTGCGCCAGCGCGGCCACCAGCGATCCACCGAAGAACGCGCGGTTCCACCATTGCTGGTAACGCAGCGCCGCCTTGACCCGCAGATCGAAGGCCACGCCGCGCAGGATCAGGCCCAGCAGCATCACCGCCACCGGCAAATACAGCGCGCCGAGAATCTCGCCATGCGCGGCCGGGAATGCCACCAGCAGCACGCCCACACCCAGCACCAGCCACGTTTCATTGGCATCCCAGAACGGGCCGATGGAGGCGACCATCGCGTCCTTTTCCGCCGCATCCGCGCCGCGCATCAACATGCCGATGCCAAGGTCGAAACCGTCAAGGATCACGTAAGCCAGCATCGACAAACCCATGACCGCCATGAAGGCCAGCGGCAGCCAGCCAGCCGAGGTGGTGAGATCGATCAAGTCAGGATTCGGCATCACGCACCTCCTTTCGGGGCATCGGGCGATGCCACGGTGGTCTCGTCCATAAACGGCATCACCGGCGGGCCTTCCGCTTCCGGTTCGCCATGCTCGGCCACCGCCTTCGCCGCCAAGTGCCGCAGTGCGCCGATATAGGCCGCCAGCAGCAGCACGTACAGGACCATGTAGCCCACGAAGGTCAGGCCGATGTGTGCTGCGGGTACGGCCGAGGCCGCATCCGCCGTGCGCAGGATGCCGGTCACCAGCCACGGCTGGCGGCCGACTTCCGTGGTGTACCAGCCGGCCAGCACCGCGACCCAACCGGAGAACGTCATCAGCATGAGTGCACGCGCGAGCAGGCGCGAGGGCTCGCCCCGTCGCCACATCTGCCAGGCGCCCCACACCCCGGTCAAGAGCATCAACATGCCGATGCCGACCATGATCCGGAATGCGAAGAACACGGGTTTGACCGGCGGATGCTCGCCTTCGAATTGATCCAAGCCACGCAGCTCGCCGTTGGGGTCATGGGTGAGGATGAGCGATGCCAGCTTCGGCACTTCCACCGCATAGTGCGTGGTGCGTGCTGCTTCATCCGGCCAGCCGATCGCAACGAGCGGTGCACCGCGTTCGGTTTCCCACACGGCTTCGATCGCGGCGATTTTTGCAGGTTGATGCTCCAACGTGTTGAGGCCGTGCATGTCGCCGACGAAGATCTGCACCGGCGTCAGCAGCGCGCCGATCATCACGCCCGTGCGCAGCGCCGCGAGGACATCGTTGCCGCGATCGCCGCGCAACCATCGCCAAGCCGAGACGCCCGCCATCAGGAACGCGACGGTCAAGCCCGACGCCAACAGCATGTGCATCAGGCGATACGGCATCGACGGATTGAAGACGATCGCCCACCAATCGACCGCATGCGCGACACCATCGCGCATCTCGTAGCCGACCGGCGTCTGCATCCACGAATTGAGCGCGAGGATCCAGAACGCCGAGAGCGTGGTGCCGCCCGCGACCAGCAAGGTCGCCAGCGTATGCATGCGATTGCCGACACGGCGGAAGCCGAACAGCATGATGCCGAGGAAAGCCGCCTCGAGGAAAAACGCGGTCAACACTTCGTAGGCCAGCAATGGACCAGCGATGTTGCCGACAGTCTTCATGTAGCCCGGCCAATTGGTGCCGAACTGGAAGCTCATGGTGATGCCGCTGACCACGCCCATCGCGAAGGACAGCGCAAAGATCTTCACCCAGAAGCCGTAGGCGTCCATCCAGCGCGCGTCATGCGAACGATTCCAGCGCCATTTGAAGTACAGCAGCACCCAACCCAGCGAAATCGTGATGGTGGGAAACAGGATGTGGAAGCTGATGTTGGCGGCGAATTGCAACCGCGCCAGCAGCAGCGGATCTAATGATTCCATCATGGTTTCTTGCCTCCACCGATCAATTTGTCACGCGCATCGAGCAACTTGCCCACCTTGCGCCCCAGCTGCATCAACTCGACCAGACGCTCGCGGTCCAGGTCCTGCAACTCGTCAAACCAGCCGGTCGCCAGCTCGATCAACTCGTGCATCTCGCGCATGCGCCCCAGCGCATGGCGATCACCTTCGCCTTCAGGCGAGGCGAGCATCGCGTCGCGCAGCATGCTGAGCGTGGGCTCGATCTCGCGCTTGCGGCGCTCGGCGGCCAGCGTCTGGAAGATCGCCCAGACGTCCTCGGGCGCCGAGAAATACTCGCGGCGATCCCCCGGCAGGTGCTGCAGGCGGACCAGCTGCCAACTCTGCAACTCCTTCAGGCCCATGCTGACGTTGGAGCGCGAAAAGCCCAGCGCGTCGCCGATCTGGTCGGCGTTGAGCGGCTCGGGCGACAGGAACAGCAAGGCGTAGATCTGCCCCACCGTGCGGTTGATGCCCCAGCGGCTGCCCATTTCACCGAAATGGAGGACAAATCCTTGAACCAGCGGACTCAACATGATGTTCTGAACTTTCAGTGATTACTGAAAATTGGATTTTGCGCCTCGGCTTGACCGGGGTCAAGTGGATGTCACTTCGGCCCACGGCACGCCACTCCAGAAACGAACAACGCGCCCGAAGGCGCGTGTTCTTTGTTACCTAGCCGGCTTGAGGATCAACGCTTCTTCGGCGCGATCATCATCACCATCTGGCGACCTTCCAGGCGCGGACGCGATTCGATCACGATGTCCTCGCCCAAATCGGCCTCGATGCGCGCCGCCATCTCGCGGCCCAGTTCCTGATGGCTCATCTCGCGGCCACGGAAACGGATGTTGACCTTGATCTTGTCGCCCTCTTCCAGGAAACGGCGCATGTTGCGCAGCTTGATCTGGTAGTCGCCTTCATCGGTGACCGGTCGGAACTTGACCTCTTTGATCTCGACCTGCTTGGTCTTCTTCTTGGCCTCATTGGCCTTCTTTTGCAGTTCGAACTTGAACTTGCCAAAGTCCATGATCTTGCAGACCGGCGGGTCGGCGTTCGGCTGGATCTCGACAAGATCAAGATCTTCCTCTTCCGCCATGGCCAGGGCTTCATCGCGCGACAGGACGCCGATCATCTCGCCATCACTGCCGATCACGCGCACGCGCGGGACGCGAATCTCCTGGTTTCTACGGTTCTGCTTCGGGTCGTTCGTACTGATATTGCCATCTCCAAAAGAATGAGTGCCGGCCCACGTTTTCCATGGCAGGCCGGGCGGTGCTCACGCGGACGGGACGTGTTCGCCCGCCAAGCGCTTGGCGAAGTCCTCGACGGTCATGCTGCCCAGATCCTCGCCCCCGCGCGTGCGTACAGCGACTTGGCCGTTTTCCTTTTCGCGGTCACCGACCACCAACAGGTACGGCACGCGCTGCAGCGTGTGCTCGCGAATCTTATAGCCGATCTTTTCGTTCCGCAAATCGTCATCGACCCGGAAGCCTTGATCTGCAAGGGTTTTCCGGACCTCGGACACATAATCGGCCTGCGCATCGGTGATGTTCATGACCACGGCCTGGATCGGGGCCAGCCAGGCCGGGAATTGGCCGGCATGGTGCTCGATCAAAATGCCGATGAAACGCTCCATCGAGCCGACGATGGCCCGGTGCAGCATGACCGGATGGCGGCGCTGCGAGTGTTCATCCACATATTCAGCGCCCAAGCGGCCCGGCATCATGAAATCGACCTGCATGGTGCCCAGCTGCCAGGTACGGCCGATGGCGTCCTTCAGGTGGTACTCGATCTTGGGGCCGTAGAACGCGCCCTCGCCCGGGAGCTCCTCCCACTCCACCCCGGCCGAACTCAGCGCATTGCGCAGCGCGTCCTCGGCCTTGTCCCAGGTGGCGTCATCACCCAGACGCGATTCGGGGCGCAGCGCAATCTTGATCTGGATGTCGGAGAAGCCGAAATCCGAATAGACCTTCAGCGCCTGCTCGTGGAAGGCACGGACCTCGCCTTCGATCTGGTCTTCGGTGCAGAAGATGTGGCCATCGTCCTGGGTGAAACCGCGCACGCGCAGGATGCCGTGCAGCGCGCCCGAGGGCTCGTTGCGATGGCAGGCACCGAACTCACCGTAGCGGATCGGCAGGTCGCGGTAGCTGTGCAGGCCCTGGTTGAACACCTGCACATGGCCCGGGCAGTTCATCGGCTTGAGCGCATAGGTGCGCTTCTCCGATTCGGTGAAGAACATGTTGTCCTGGTAGTTGTCCCAGTGGCCGGACTTCTGCCACAGCGACACGTCGAGGATCTGCGGGCAGCGCACCTCGCCGTAGCCGGTCTCGCGATACACCTTGCGCATGTACTGCTCGACCACTTGCCAGATCGACCAACCCTTCGGGTGCCAGAACACCAGGCCCGGGCCCTCTTCCTGCAAATGGAAGAGATCCTGCGCCTTGGCGATCTTGCGATGGTCGCGCTTCTCGGCTTCTTCGATTTGGGTCAAATACGCCTTGAGGTCCTTGTCGTTGAGCCAGGCGGTGCCGTAGATGCGGCTCAACATCTGGTTGTTATGGTCGCCGCGCCAATACGCACCCGCTACCTTCATCAATTTGAAGCTGCGCAGCTTGTCCGTGCCCGGCACGTGCGGGCCGCGGCACAGGTCGGTGAACTCGCCCTGCGAATACAGCGACAGGTCTTCGCTCGCTGGGATCGATTCGATGATCTCGGCCTTGTAGTGCTCGCCCATGCCGCGGAAGAAGGCCACCGCGTCATCACGCGACTTCACGCTGCGACTGATCGGCTGCGCTTCCTTCACGATCTTCTGCATCTCCGCCTCGATCAGCGGCAGGTCTTCGGGCGTGAAAGGGCGCTCGTAGGCGAAGTCGTAATAGAAGCCATTGTCGATGACCGGGCCGATCGTCACCTGCGCGCCGGGGTACAGGCGCTGCACGGCTTGCGCCAGCAAATGCGCGGTCGAGTGGCGGAGGATGTCGAGCGCCTCGGGCGACTTGTCGGTGACGATGGACAGCGCCGCATCGTGATCGATGCGATACGAGGCATCGACCAATTTGTCGTCGACCTTGCCAGCCAGCGTGGCCTTGGCAAGACCGGCGCCGATGGAGGCAGCGACATCGCCCACCGTTACGGGGGCATCGAACTGGCGGACGGAACCGTCGGGGAGCGTGATGTTGATCATGGGATGCGGATTCTGAAGTCTGGAAACGCGAAAAGGCGCCGAAGCGCCTTTCCGTTGGAAATGCGTCGGTCGGTCAGGGTTGGCTGCGGGTAGTGGACATGTCGCACGCTCGGTCGGCGTTTCCGCGGACCACCTGTCTTCCGTGCCAGCGGGATGCCGGCCTCGTGTCCATTCTAGGTGGGGCCTGCGCCCGCGACAACCAAGCGCCTAACCGGCTTGCTTGGGCGATAGCGCCGCGAACGCCTGTTGCGCCCAGGCCCGCCCCTCGGCCAGGCCGACGATGGGCTCGGCCGGGTAGCCCGACACACGGATGCCCTGCTCCCACGGCGCGTGGATCGCCTTGGCATCCAGATGGGCGAGCTCCGGCAGCCATTCGCGCAGGTAAGCGCCATCGGGATCGAATTTGCGTGACTGCAGGACCGGATTGAAGATGCGGTAGTACGGCGCCGCATCCACGCCGCTGCCCGCCACCCACTGCCAGCCCATCGTGTTGCTGGCGATATCCGCATCGACGAGCGTGTAGAGAAACCACTTCGCCCCCTCGCGCCAATCGATGCCGAGATGCTTGGTGAGGTACGAGGCGACCACCATCCGCACGCGATTGTGCATCCAGCCGGTGTGCCAGAGCTGGCGCATGCCGGCATCGACCAAAGGCACGCCGGTCATGCCGCGCTGCCAGGCGTCCAGTGCGGCCGGATCATTGCGCCACTGCATGCCATCGAAGCGCGCATCGAAATTATCCTCGACCGTCTGCGGCCAATGCTGCAAGACGTAATACGCGAACTCGCGCCAGCCGAGTTCCGCGATCAACTTGCGTGCACCCTCATTGGTCGATCCGGCCACACGCGAGAGGATCGCGGACGGTGCGATTTCGCCGAAGTGCAGGTGCGGCGACATGCGCGATGTCGCGTCATGCGCAGGCAGGTCTCGTCGTTTCGCGTAATGACGAAGATGGTTGTCGATGAAGGTGTCGAGCTGTGCGTGGGCACCGGCCTCGCCAGGTGTCCACATGTCCCAGAACCCGGCATCCCAAGCAGGAGTCGGCGCATCGATGCTGGCCTGATGCCTCGCCATTTGCTGCGGAAAATCAGCGCTGGGAAGCGCATCCGGCGCGGGAATGCTGCGTGGCCGCCACGTGGGCTCTGCCGCCTTGAAGAAGGGCGTGAACACGCGAAAATTGCCGCCAGTCTTGGTTTGCACCTGGCTTGCATCCGTCAGCACGCGGCCGCGCGCACGACGGAAGCTGATGCCTTGCTCGCGCAGGCGGCGTGCGATGCGATCGTCGCGTGCATCGGCGGCCGGCTCGTACAAGCGCGAGGCATAGACGTGCGTGGCGCCCAAGGCATCGACGAGTTGTGGCAGCAGTATTTCCGCATCGCTGCGCAAGACATGCAAGCGTCCGCCCCGTGCGGCGACATCACCCGACAAGGCGTCAAGCGAACGCCGCAGCCATGCGCGGCTGGCATCGCCACTTCCAGGATCAGCATCGAAGTCGTCGATATAGACCATCAACACCGATTCGCATTCCAGCAAAGCCTGTTGCAGCGCCGGCTGGTCAGCCAGGCGCAGGTCACGTCGAAACCACATCACCCCAATGCTCATGACATCGAGCCCAGGGTGGAGGACGGGTATTGGGCGGAGACAGGGGTTGGCTGCATGCAGTCCGGGAACCTCGCAAGCGGAGACAGAACCCGCTTTTTACCTCAGCAGTCGTGAAGCGGATGCCGGGCGTTCATCGCGATGCTGATCCCGAAAAAACAAACGGGAGCCCGAAGGCTCCCGCTGCTGACTTTTCCACCTGTTTCAGAAGGTGGTGGGCGGTACAGGGTTCGAACCTGTGACCCCTACCATGTCAAGGTAGTGCTCTACCGCTGAGCTAACCGCCCCGAAGGGAGGCGAATTCTAGCCCAGCAACGCGGCGCGGACAACCACGCCTCGCCCGATAGCTTATGCCTCTGCCGGAATGCGCAGGACCTGGCCCGGGTAGATCTTGTCCGGATCGGTCAACATCGGCTTGTTGGCCTCGAAGATCACCGGGTACTTGTTGGCATTGCCGTACATTTCCTTGGCGATGGCCGACAGGGTGTCGCCCTTCTGCACCGTGTAGGTGCGCGAGGTCCACTCGCCGGTGCCGCCCGCGCCGACCACGGCCGAAGAGCCGCCGGTCACTGCGCTGAAATCAGCGCCGCTGGCGCCCGCCGCTACCGTCATGCGGTCATCCACCTTGTTGATGCCCTCGATGTTGCCGGCCACCAGCACGGCCTTCTCGCGGGTGGTGACGTCTTTGGCCTCGCCTTCGATCACGGCGGTGCTGCCATCGACCTCGACCTTCAGGCCGGCGATATCCAACCCATAGCTGCCAATGTGCTTGGCGATGGCATCCTCGGCCTTGGCCTCACCCGGCTTGAAGATCTTCTCGCCAGCGTCCTTGATGAAATCGAACATTCCCATGGGTTTCTCCTTAATAGGGACAGGCAGCATCGCAAGCGAATAGTTACGCTGGAGTCAAAGCCTCCCCAGCAAGGGTCTCCCCGCTGAACACGCGCCCAACGGTCACTGCAAAACGGCTTCGCGCAGGCGCTGCAACTCGTCCCGGACCTGGGCCGCTTCCTCGAACTCCAGGTCGCGGGCGTGCTTGTACATCTGGTCTTCCAACGACTTGATCTTGTCGGCCGCCGCCTTGGGCGTAAGCAGTGCGTAATCCTCGGCCTGCTCGGCTGCCCGGCGCTGCGCACTCGTCTTGCCGCGGGTCTTGCGCATCTCGGCGGCGTCGGCGCGCGCACCTTCCATCACGTCGTCGATCGCGCGGGCGACCGATTGCGGGGTGATGCCATGTTCCTCGTTGTAGGCCACCTGCTTCTCGCGTCGGCGATCGGTTTCATCGAGCGCCGCCTGCATGGATCGGGTGATCTTGTCGGCGTAGAGGATCGCCTTGCCACGCAAGTTTCGCGCCGCGCGACCAATGGTCTGGATGAGCGAACCCGTCGATCGCAGGAAACCCTCCTTGTCGGCATCCAAGATCGCTACCAGCGACACCTCGGGCATGTCCAAGCCCTCGCGCAACAAGTTGATGCCGACCAGCACATCGAACTTGCCCAAGCGCAGATCACGGATGATCTCCACCCGCTCCACCGTGTCGATGTCGGAGTGCAGGTAGCGCACGCGGACGCCGTGTTCGGACAGGTATTCGGTGAGGTTCTCGGCCATGCGCTTGGTGAGCGTGGTGACCAGCACGCGGTCGCCCATCGCCACGCGCTCGTGCACCTCTGACAACAGGTCATCCACCTGAGTCGCGACCGGACGGATTTCGACCGGCGGATCGATCAAACCCGTCGGGCGAACCACCAACTCGGTGATGTTGCCTTCGCCCTTCTCCAACTCGTACTTGCCGGGCGTGGCGGAAACGAAGATCGCGCGCGGCGAGCGTTCCTCCCACTCCTCGAAGCGCAATGGCCGGTTGTCCAGCGCCGAAGGCAATCGGAAGCCGAAGTTCACCAACGTTTCCTTGCGCGCACGGTCGCCTTTGTACATCGCGCCGATCTGCGGCACGGTGACGTGGGACTCATCCACCACCAATAATGCATCGGGCGGCAGGTAATCGAACAAGGTGGGTGGCGGCTCGCCCGGCCCACGTCGCGTCATGTGCCGGGAATAATTTTCGATACCGTTGCAGAAACCGACTTCGGCCATCATTTCCAGATCAAATTGCGTTCGTTGCTGCAGGCGCTGAGCTTCAACCAATTTGTTCTCTGCATACAGTCGTTCAAGCCGTTCCGCCAGTTCCACCTTGATGGTTTCGATAGCGTTCAACACACTTTCGCGGGTGCTGGCGTAATGCGTCTTCGGGTACACGGTGTACCGCGGAATTTTCCGCTGCACCGCGCCGGTCAGTGGATCGAAGATCGATAACTGCTCCACCTCGCCATCGAACAGTTCGATGCGCAATGCTTCGCTTTCAGATTCCGCCGGATGCACATCGATCACCTCGCCGCGCACGCGGTAGGTACCACGACGCAGTTCGGTGTCGTTGCGGACGTATTGCAACTCGGTAAGGTGGCGGATGAGGTCACGCTGCTCGATTCGCTCGCCATTGGCGAGGATCAAGCGCAGCTTGAGGTAATCCTCGGGGTCACCCAGACCGTAGATCGCCGAAACCGACGCCACGATGATCGCGTCGCGTCGCGAGAGCAGCGCCTTGGTCGCGGACAACCGCATCTGCTCGATGTGCTCGTTGGTCGAGCTGTCCTTCTCGATGTAGGTGTCGGAAGAAGGGACATAGGCCTCAGGCTGGTAGTAGTCGTAATAACTGACGAAGTATTCCACCGCGTTGTGCGGGAAAAAAGCTTTGAACTCGCCATACAACTGTGCGGCCAGCGTCTTGTTGGGCGCCATGATCAGCGTCGGCTTTTGAATTTCCTGGATGACGTTGGCGATGGTGTAGGTCTTGCCGGAACCCGTCACGCCCAGCAGCGTCTGGTGCGCGAGACCAGACTCGAAGCCGGCCACCAACTGCTTGATGGCTTGGGGTTGGTCGCCCGCAGGCTGATAAGGGGATACGAGGCGGAAGCCGGCGTCGTCACGATCACTTTGCATCGCGTCAGCATGCCAGAAGCCGCGACATCAAGCCTGACTCAACCTCCACCGGCAAGGGTATTTCCCTACCCCTCATTCAACATCACCCTACTGCGCTGCCATCTTCCACACAGGAAGCTGCACCTGTGGCCCGACCGCCGAACAGGAATGTCAGCATGCAAAGGAAATTGCAACGCGGTATCACCCTCGTCGAGATGACCTGCGTTCTGGCGGTCATGAGCCTGCTGGCCGGGATCGCGGGCCCATCGATGCATCGATGGCGCCAGCGCGCAGCCGCTGATGGGCTGCTCTCAGCCCTTACGACCGACATCGCACTGGCGCGTATCACCGCGATTTCACGCGGGGTGACCACCGTGGTGTGTCCCAGTCAGGATGCCGCCACGTGCCACGGAGCCGCTGAGTGGAGCGAGGGCTGGATCGTCTTTCTGGATGACAACAAAGACAAGGCCAGGCAGCCCGACGAAGACCTCATCAGCGCGGCCGGAATGCGGCGGATTCCATCGCTGAGTTTCGCATCGACCACCGGCAGGCGTACGGTACGCCTTTATCCCAGCGGGATGGGCTATGGGAGCAATTTGACCGTCACCACCTGCCTGGATGGTGTCATCCATGCCAAATTGGTCATGAACAACGCTGGTCGCGTACGGGTAGAGCGCCCGCGCATCGCCAATCCCTGCCCTGACGCCGCCGCCATGCCTTGACCACGCCCAACCCGGGCCCTATCCTTACACGCCCCGCCCGAATAGCTCAGCCGGTTAGAGCACTTGACTGTTAATCAGGGGGTCGTTGGTTCGAGTCCAACTTCGGGCGCCAGATAAACAAAAACCCGCCTTCCGGCGGGTTTTTTCATGTCAGCGATTCAAAAACACTGGCTTAGGTTGGCGCCGCTGACGCTGGAGGTCTTGGCGCCGGTGTGGTTGATCGTCAGGGTCCCGCATTTGGTGTCGTTTTGCGTGGCCTTGGGCTGGGCCTGGATCGTGTAGGCACGTGCCGCGAGCGCCCCTTGCGGGGCAACGGTGTAGAAATTGTTGACATCCGCGCTGCAAGTGGTGCCCGGCGCTCCGACGTAAGTCAGATTGACCGTGTAGTAGCGCTCCAAAGCCTGCGCGGCCTCCAGCATGCAACCGACCGCGGCTGCTCGACGAGTCTTGATCACATACTGCTGGTAAGCCGGCAACGCGATCGAGGCCAAGATGGCGATCACGGCCACCACGATCATCAGCTCGATCAGCGTGAAGCCTGTCTGATGCCCGCGATGGATGAAGTTGGATGACGACTTCTTCATGATTAATCCCTGATCAATTCTCGCCACGAGACACGGCGCTGGTGGAAGGTCGACGCACCGATCTTCATCGCGCCACGAGTGGCATCGTCGAAGCCCAGCTGCATCACGTCGCCAGTGAAGGTCGGGTTGTTGACGCCCGTTGAGAAGCCCACGCCGGTCACGGAATGCTTGGTGCCATCGGACGCCGTGATCGAATCATTGGTGTCGATCTTGCCATCACCATTGACGTCGAAGAAGTTGTTTTCCAACCGCCCGCCTGTGAATGGGTTGATTGCCATGACGTAACCCTGACCACCCGGCAGACAAGGATCGTCCAGATTCGGGGTTCGGCTGGTACCGATCAAGACATAACCCTTGAACTGGTTGGGCAGCACCATGCGCTCACCCTTCTGGCCGCCGGTCCCGGGCGAAACCAGGTCCATGTACCAGCCGCGCTTGCCTACCAGCTCAGTGTCCGTGCCTGCCGAGGTGCCACGCAGGACAAGGTTGCCACTGGTGAACTCCGTCTCGATCGAGCGCTGCACCAATTGGGTGCTCGAACTGATCTGGGTGCCGTCGTCGATCAGGCCATACCAGGTCTGCACATCCTTGTTGGTCAAGTCAGTCGTGTTTAGGTAGCGACCCGTTCCGAAGAACACCCACGTCTTGCCGGTCATCGGGTCCGCGCCCACCAGCGGCGCCGCGGTGATCGGCTTGCTGCTGCCGGCGCTGAACAGCTTGAGCAGCGCGACCGAGCCGCCGGACAGCGGATACTGGTTCGTGGTGGTCGCCGGCGCACCGAAGCGCCAGACGTTGCCCAGCATGTCGCCTGCGTAGATCAGGTTCATCACGCCATCGCGGTTGTCGTCCCAGGCCTGCACGGCAGTCAGGCCGTTGTCGCCGGAAACGCCCGTGCTGATCACGGTGCTGGTCCCGCTCAGGGCACCAATCATGACGAGTTGGGCGGTGCCGCCATTGCCATTGGGGCCATTGCCAACCAGAACACGCCAGTCGCCATTGCCCACTTGCGCAATGATCGGTTTGCCAAGATTGTTGCCCAGCGCCGGGATGTCGGTCGCCGTCTTCTCCCACAAGAACTTAGGCAAGGTCGGGTCAGTGATGTCCATGGCGAAGATGGCCCGGCCACCCCGCCCCATCGAGCCGACCAGGATCGTCTTCCACGCACTGCCGTTGTAGACATCCGCGATGGTCAGCTCGCCGTCCATGAAATAGCGGTGCACGTAACCCTTCTGGGTGTATTGCTTCAAACCGGCCTGGATGGAGGCATTCGGGATGAAGGCAAATTTCTCCACGCCAGTCGCCGCATCGAAGGCATGCAGCATGCCGTCGTTGGCGCCCACGTAGATCATGCCGGTACGGTTTTTCTGCGCAAGCGCGAAGGCTTGGTATTGATCCGCACCATTGAACTTGCCAGTGGAATTTCGGTAGAGATTCGGGTTGGGTGCGCCTGCATAGACCGGCTGGGAGTTGACGATGTCACCCAACAGGCCGCGCCGTGGCCGCAACTGGATGCCGTTCTGTCCTTCATTCGAGCGATCACCACGCAGGTAATCCACTACCGTGGCACTGCCCAAGGCCGTGACCTGGCTGGCGCTCAAATTGCTGAAGAGGAAGGGCTTAGGTGTGGCAGCGCCATCGGCATTGACCAGGATCTTGCGTGAATTCCAAACGGGCAACTGAGCCGCGGCCGACCACTTCGCGGTGGTGGCGATCGCGCCAGTCACTGGATTCACGTCGTAGGCGGAAATATCACCATCCCAGAAGCCGGCCGTGAACTTGGCCTGATACACCGCCGTGCCAGTCTCAAGCTTGGTGCTGTTGGCTGCCAGCGAACCACCTGAACCTTCCAGTTCGCCCACGATGCGCTCAAACGCACCACGCAAGCTGTTGACCATGGCTGCGGCGTCGCCGGCCGGGAAGTAATTGGAAGGCAGCGATAGCGTCACGCCTTTCACAGTGAGGGTTCGACCACTTTGCCAAGTGGAGTCAGCAAGCGCGTCCACGGAGTTCGGGTCGTAGCCCGAAGGCACCGCGAACCCGCCGTATTTGGCAGCCAGGTAATACTGGTTGGTCGCCACGGGCTCTAGGGCTTGGTTTTCAAGCACGTCCACCCAGTAGGTGGACACGGTTTGGCGTCCGATGGTCTGCTTCTTTGCCGGGTCATCCGGGCGTATGTCATTGACGTGCGCGTCGTAAGCCAGCGCAGCGATGTAGGCCGAGTTATTGCGGCCACTGAAGCTGCCGGATTGTGCCTTACTGAGCGCAGCTGCATCCGTGTTGGAAATGCCCTCCTTGCGGAAGATACGGGCAAGCACTTGGTCCACCTGGATCGAAGTATCAGCAGTGACTTCGGCTGGCTTGGTGGGCTCATCGGTGCTGCTCGTTGTGCCGGGCAGGTTCTTGTCGCGGTGAGTGTAGGCATCACCAATACCCAGCATCACGTTGGCCTGACAGCGATACTGCATCGGGTCCTGGCCCCAATCACTGATCACCGGGAAACCATCCGTCATCTCGGCATCGAGCCCTGAAGAGTAGGCCGCGACCGGGCCCAGACCCTTCAGATAGCGCAAGGCGGCGTAATACATCTCGCTGACAGGATCGAAGTCCTTGAGCAGCTTGGATGTCCTGACTTCACCGAACTTGTTGATGTAATTGATGACGCCACTATCGGCGACGCCGAATCCCGTGGCCGTGGCATCGGCAGCATCCGGATTCTTGACGAATACGCCCGTGGCCGGGTCCCATTCGCGCGCAATATTGGCCGTGATGCCGTCTTTCGGGTCATGTGAGTTGGGGCCCACGTACTTGGCGCGGGCGCGCATGACGCCGCCATCGCGCGTCATGCTGTGGTCATTGAGATAGGAGAAGACCGAATAGCGGATGCGGTTGGCGTATTCCTGTATCAGCCCTTCGGGCTTGTAGTTGCTGCCATAGGCGCGGCAATTCGTTTCCAAGCCTACTGACGCATCGCAGACCTTGACTCGCATGCTGACGGAATAGATCAGCGCGGTCGGGAGGTACGGGGTCCCGCCCACATCGACCATCTGCAACAGGTCCAATGAGTGGATGGCAGGGTTGTAATCCACCAAACGGTTGGTGGCGTTGTTATAACCCGGACTGTCGTAGCCAACCGTCGTGGCGCCGAAGTACATCTTCTTGCCCAGACCATCGATACGCGTGGTCATGCCAGTCCAGGTGGCGGGCGTTGCAGCAGCAACATCCAATGCACCCAAGGTGCGCAGCGGGAAGTAGCCGCGCTGATTGCGGTCATGGCGCGCTTTTTCCAGCAGGGTCATGTTGGGCTCGTCCTTAACCCGGTAACCACCGGTCAAGGCAGAACGGAACGGGTCGATCGTCTGCGTGCCCACCCAATTGAGGTAGTTGCCGCTCCACTCATCCTTCAGATTGCAGTTTCTGCCAGCCACATTGGCGCGCACCGGGTAGAAATAGCGATCAGGCTCGTTGTCAGAGTAGTTGTACTTGTAGCACTTATTGGGATCGAAGTAGCCGACCGCTTCAGTGTTGGTGCTGTAAGCGCTGAGGTTGGCCATGCTCAGCACCGTCGGAAACTCGACCGACGGCACCAGCACCATGTTGCCCGGCACGAGCACACTGCTGTTGAGCGGCTGCTGGGTGAGCTCGACCACCGAACTGGCCGGGGCCGTACCAAGCACAGCCACGACACCGACCATGGCGACGGCCAACCGGCTCTGGATTTTCGCCAGAAGACCGGGGCGTTCGTTTCGAGCATGCATTTGCTTATCCATGGCGGATCTCGTCATTTGATTGAGACTCGGGTCTGCAGAACCACCAGCGCCCGGTCGGAAACAGCGGCCGGATCGGCACTGCGCGCCGTGATCCGGAAGAAATAACCATTCGTCTGACCGCCCTCACTGCCGTACTGCGCGGCATTGGCGCTGTCGCCATACCCCAGGTAGGACGTATCACCGGTCGTCGACTCACCCATGTACTCAATGTAGTACTGCGGCGTGCCTGCAACCGTGCTCTTTGTGCTGGCCGTGACGCTGGTCCAACCCGCACCGCCTCCCGAATAGGTATTGGGCGGCACGACATCGCACACCGTGCCCACGGCCTCGCAATTCACGTGGGCTGCAGACTTGGGGTTATTGGCTTGCCAGTTTTGCCTGACCACCGCTTCGCCTGCACGCAATGCGCTTTCCGCTTGCTGGAAAGCCACACTGCGATCAAAGGCCGAGGCGCTCATGCGCTCTTGCAACAGGGTGCCACGCAGGCTGGCCAAACCGATCAAGGTCACCACGATCAGCAGGATCAACACCACGGCCAACGCAGCGCCAGATTGCCGGTTGCGAGTGGGGTATGGGGATCGATGTTTCATTTAGTCCACCCTGTTGCGAATAGTGACCGTGTAATTCAGCTGTCGCGCGACCGCATTCGTACCTGTTGCCAGCGAATCCAGCCGCGACAGCGTCACGATGACCTTGACCGCCTTGACCTTTTTCCAATCCATCCCGGCTGCGGCAGGCACGTAGTCGTCCGCACCGTCCAGCAAATAACTGAGCTGCATGTTGTCGACACCATCGGTCACTTCTTCTGGCATGACCGTGCTGCCCGTCAGGCTGTTGGCAAGATTCATTCGGTACAAGGATCCACCGCCCTGCGCGTTACGACCGACATACCAACGCACGCCCCGGAACCGCACGATCATTGAATTGCGGCCGTATTCCTTACAGGACTTGTTGTTGGATGGGCCTGAGCCACCACCACTGCCCGTGCACTGGGCGCTGCAATCCACCGGATAACCCAGTGCCTTGGTGCAGTTCCCCGGCGTCTCGGAATTGCCCGCGTTGTGAACAATGGTGACGTTGCTATTGTTGGCATTGGTGACTTGGAAGATGCTGGCTTGATTGAAGTCACATACCATGAGGATGTCGCCATCCTGGATGAAGCCAGCTTTGTTCACCTTGAATTGAGCGGATGGCGCGTGATGCGTTTCCACCGTGATGCCGCTGTCGGCGCCACTATGGAGTTCAATGGCATCAGTGCCGGGATAACGGGAGCCGGTGCCCGAGGCAGCAACATCGGACATTGCGTCGCCGGGCTCGTAGCCCAACACACCATCGCCGAAGTTGTATTTCCAATCCGTCGGCGGCGGCGCAGTGCCGCTGCGAGTGCGACCCAACACATTGGCTATCGGGATGTCCTTGGCACAAGGCACCGCAGCCGCTTCCCGGATGTCACGCGCCATTAGCTCGAAGGCAATGCGTGAAGATTCCTGCACCCGTCCCAGAACCTCGGTTGCCGCATAGGCGCGCTTGTTGGCCAGGTAGATGGAGCCGGCGCTGCCGATCACGATCAAGCCAAGCAAAAGCGCGATCATGAGCTCGATCAAGCTGAAACCACGCATGCCTGCCGGCGCTGGGCGAAGGCTGGGAGAAGTCACCCGCGTCATATCTGCACCTCGGTGGAGAACTGCTGCTTTTCTTCGCCGCCCTTGCCTCGGCGGTCGTCCCACGTCACGGTCACCGTGCACAGGCTGCCCGAGCACGTCACCGTGCCGCAGGCCGTGTTGCCCAGGTTGGCCTGGATCATCTGGATCCATGCACGCTTGTCTTTTTGCACCAGCGAGGTATTCGCTGCAGGCACCGTGCAGGTTTCGGACATGACGTATTCGCCTGCGCGTGCGCTGTCCACGTTGGCACGCATCGCGTCCAGCATGCTGTAGGTGTTCACTACGCCTTGGCTGCGCTCAAGCGCACTCTGGTTGTTGCGCAACGCCGTAGCCTGCAGGGCAGCCAGTCCGAGCAGCCCGATCGACAGCACCAGCACGGCGACCATCACCTCGATCAATGAAAACCCCGATTGCCGGGACCTGCTTGTCATGACTGCCGATGTGCGCATCGGAATGTTTTCCTGCGATTGCCCAAGAGAGTTTCTGCTGCGTGGGTTGATCATGAGCAGGTCCCTCCCCCATTGGCTTTGGTGGTGGTCAAGCGACTGCCGGATGAAATAGCGATGTTGCGGATGTTTTCCGCAGGCTTGTTGGTCGCCATGCAGACCCTGAAACTGGTCGCCAACAAGGCATCGCTGGCACCGCGTGCATAGCCATCAGGCCTGAAATGAAAGGTTCCGTTTCCAAGGGCCGATGTCAGCTGCAAGGGCGCCCTGACGGTGCCCTGCTGCAGTATCTCGGCTGCTTGGGGAGCTGCATCCCGATTACTGTCCAGAAAGACCAGCCAGCCATTCCACGTGCCGGATCCCGAGCAAGTGGTGCCATTGCTGGAAGAACACACGTACACCCGCTGGTTGTAGCGGATGGCCTCGCTGCGTGCACCCTGCACCACGCCGACCAACTCATTGGCCTGGCTCACCAAACGATTGCTATTGATCATTGACGTGAAGTTCGGGATCGCGATCGCGGACACAATGGCCAGCACTGCGACGGTCACCATCAACTCCACCAAACTGAATCCCTTGGCCTTCACATTTCCCCCTTGGCCTGGCCGCCCCGTCGGCGACCGATACTCTTTCAGGTCTCGCATGCTAAAAACTCCCATGGCAATCGGCAGCGAACTCCGACAAGCGGACACAAATCCAGGGCGAACGGCCAGCCCGATGGCCCCCGCGCCCATGGTCTCGCACGCCGTTGACCTGATGTGGGCCCAGGGAACGCTGATCTTCATCAT
The DNA here is from genome assembly GCF_900155935.1 of Solilutibacter tolerans. Lineage (GTDB taxonomy): Bacteria > Pseudomonadota > Gammaproteobacteria > Xanthomonadales > Xanthomonadaceae > Solilutibacter > Solilutibacter tolerans. The sequence continues at coordinate 325,436 of NZ_FTLW01000001.1, read as the reverse complement.
CGCAGCTGGCGAGCTGCTCGCGGTCATCTTAAGCTCCGCCGCGCCCGCCACGGACAGTTGGCTGATTCGTTTTGGCCTGTATTCCTTCGCTATCCAGTGGAACATCATGTTCTCGCTGGGACTGCTCTATCTGGTCCGCAGCTGGCTACGAAAGCAAGGGATCACGACGGTCATATTGGCCACGATCGGCACGATCATCGCGGTCACGCTGGCATCCTCAGCCGTCTCTCACCAACTCTTCGGCACCGTCACCACGCTCGAACCCGAAGCCACATGGATCGCTTCCGGCGTCAAACTCGCTATCAGCTTGGTGAGCATGACATTGCTGGCCTTGTTGGTGCTTCGTGGGCAGTGGCTCACCCATCAACAACGGTTGCGCGCCCAACAAGCCGAACTGGATGCCCTACGCGCACGGGTGAACCCGCACTTCCTGTTCAACACGCTCAACACGGCCACCGCCCTGCTGCATGGCCAACCGCACCTGGCGGAAAGGGTGCTTCTGGATTTGTCGGACCTTTTCCGCGCCGCGTTGTCGGGCAGCGGCGAATCGACCCTTGAAGAAGAGCTGCTGTTGACGCGCCGTTATCTGGAAATCGAATCCTTGCGGTTGGGCGATCGTCTCATCATCGACTGGCAGCTTCCCGATGAAATCCCGCGGGTCCAAGTCCCGACCCTCGTCGTGCAGACACTGGCCGAGAATGCGATCAGGCATGGGGTCGAAACGGCGACCACCGCCAACGACCTGACGATTGCCATATCGCGGCGACCAGACAACACCATCGTGATACGGGTGGAAAACCCCCTGCCCGATAGCCAACCCAATTGGCATGCGGGTCATCGGGTTGGGTTGGCGGCCAGTCGCACTCGCATCGAGGCCATGACAGCTGGCCAAGGAAGCTTGCACACTCAAGTGGAAGCAGGGCGATTCGTCGCAGAGATCACTCTGCCATCCACGGCCCAAGGCTGACCCAAGACCGGCCTCAGCCCACCACTTCGTAACAAGGCTGGTAAGCGCCCGCAATCTTCATGCGGCGTTGCTCGACGAAAGCGCGCAGCAGCGCATCGAGCGAGGCCATCATGTCTGGCGCGCCATGGATCTTGAAGGGGCCATGCTCTTCGATTCGTTTCATGCCCGGCTCCTTCACGTTGCCTGCAACGATGCCCGAGAACGCACGGCGCAGGTCCGCCGCCAACTCATGCGACTTGCGCCCATGGTGTAAATCCAGCGCCGCCATCGCTTCGTGCGTGGGCTCGAATGGCTGCTGGAAGGTCAGCGGGATGTGCAGGCCCCAGTTGAAGAAGAACGAATCCTTCTGCGCGATCCGCTGCTCACGCACCTTGCGGATGCCGCGCGTCATGTACTTGGCAACTTCCTCGCAATCACCGGTGATGATGCGGTAACGCTTCGCGGCCTCATCACCCAAGGTCAAGCGAATGAATTTGTCGATTTGTTCGAAGTAAGGCGCCGCAGACACCGGCCCGGTGAATACCAGCGGGAATTCGATGTCGCGATTTTCCTCGCGCAGCAAGATGCCGAGGAGATAAAGAATTTCTTCCGCCGTGCCCACGCCACCCGGGAATACGATGATGCCGTGCGCCATGCGAACGAAGGCCTCGAGGCGTTTCTCGATGTCCGGCATGATCACCAAATGGTTGACGATCGGGTTCGGCGATTCGGCGGCGATGATGCCCGGCTCGGTGATGCCGATGTAGCGGGTGCGCGTCTTGCGTTGCTTCGCGTGCGCGATGGTCGCGCCCTTCATCGGCCCCTTCATCGCGCCCGGACCGCAGCCGGTGCAGATGTCGATGCCGCGCAAACCCAGGGCGTAGCCAACTTCCTTGGTGTACAGGTATTCATCGCGCGAGATGGAATGACCGCCCCAGCAGACGACGAGATTCGGTTCGACGGGCTGCAAAACCCGCGCATTACGCAGCACGCGGAATACCGCGTCGGTAATGCCGGTCGTGGTTTCCAACTCCTCTGCGTATTCCGGGCCCAACTCTATCGCGGCGTAAGCCAAGTCGCGCACGGTCGCGAACAACAGTTCCGCCACACCGCGAATGATTCTGCCATCGACGAACGCCATCGCCGGCGCGTTGTGCAGGTCGATGCGAATGCCGCGGTCTTGCTGTAACACTTCGATGTCGAAATCCGGATAGAGCTCGCGTGCGGCGCGCGGGTCATCCGAAGCGCTGCCACTGGTCAACACGGCCAACGCGCATCGACGAAGCAATTCGTGCATGCCGCCGGCGGAAGCATCCTTCAAACGAGCAACTTCTTCACGTGACAGGACGTCCAGCCCACCCTTCGGATAGATGCTGACACTGACGGTAGGGAGGGCGGCGTCGACGTTGGGTCCGTCGGTATTGGGTACGTTATGCATGCGGTGACTTTAGCGCAGCCAACGAAGGTTGGCATCCATAAATAAAACGGCCGGGTTTCCCCGGCCGTTGGTATTGCATCGCGATGGTCGCTGGATCAGAAGCTGTACTTCAGCGTGATACGACCGGCCCAACGCGAGACCGCCTTGGCATCGTAAACCTCACGAGCTTGCGGGTTGTAGTGACGGACGCCATTGCCATCGGTCGTGGTCGGCAGCGAGTACACGTACTTGCCGTTGACCACACCAGCGTAGTTGGCCAGCGTGCGCGTGAACGGATAGCCCACGCGCTCCTCGACGCCCCAATCCTTGTTCAACAGGTTGAGGAAGTTGTAGATGTCGAGACGCAGCTCGCCCTTGTGGCCGGCCATGAAGCCCGGCAGCTCCTGACGGAAGCCGAGATCCAGCTGGTTCGCCCACGGCGATTCGCCGCCTTGCAGCGGGGCGATCTGACCCTGGTAGCGCGACAGCTCGGGCTGGCTGGCGATATAGGCGTAGAACTCGTCGATGACGGTCTGCGACGTACCTGCCTCGAAGCTCACCTGGCCCGGAGCCGGGATGAACACCGGATCGCGGGTGTAGGAATCACCGTTGGCATCGTTGCCGAAGGCCCAGGTGTACGGACGACCGCTGTGGCCGTCGTAATAAGCCGACACCGTCGTCGAGTAATCACCGAAGAGCTTCTTGCTCCAGGTGATGCCCGCGTTGACGCGATGACGCGTCGAGGTGTTCGCGGTCTTGGCGACTTCTTCGTTCGGGTTCAGGTAGATGTTGTCGCGGAAGTTGGAGCTGGCCTGCGACGAGGTACCGGCATTGACTTCGGTCGAACGGCCAACGGTGTAGTTGAACGACCAGGACCAGTCATTCTCAAACGGCTTCTTCAAGCCGACGGTGACGAAGTTGGCCCAACCCTTGTCGGTGTTGTCCAGCACGGTGATCGCCTGGCCAAACGCCGGGTTGGCGTTGGCACGCTGCGTGTTGCCATTGGTGCCGCCATTCGGGTTGCGATAGTAGGTGAAGCGACCATCCGGCAGGACGCCAGTCGGTGCACCGATGTTGAGGTTGCGGTAGAAGAAGCCATCCTTCACGCGCAGGCCCTGCCACTCCATCGTGGCAACCATGCCCCACCACGGCAGCTCGGCATCGATACCAAAGCTGGACTTCCACACGGTCGGCTGCTTGAAGTCAGGTGCCAAGGTATCAACCACCATCTGGCTGGTGATGGCCGGCGGCACGTTTTGGTTGTACGGGTCGGCGCTGAACGGATACAGCGCAGACACGGCCGGGTTGTCGGCATTGTTGCGGATCGAGTAGGTGGAAACCGTCAGACCGTTGTTCTGGTAGGGGTTGGTCAGCCACACACCCAGGGTGTTGCCTTGGAACAGACCCAAGCCACCGCGCAACTGCGCCATGCGCCCCTCTTCATCGCTCAACTGGTAGTTGAACGAGAAACGCGGCTGGAACACGCCGTTGCCATCGATGGTGGTGTCATTGCGGAAGCCGTAAGCCGCTTCGAAGCGCGGGTTGTAGATAGGCTTGTCGTTGGTCTTCGGCAGGTCGTAACGGAAACCGTACTGCAGCGACAGGTTGTCCGTCGCCTGCCAGGTGTCCTGGGCGAAGAAGCCGTACTGCTTCAGGGTCCACTTCGCGGCCACGTCGCTGAGCGTGTAACCGGCGGCAGGCTGGTACAGGTCGAAACGGTTGTAGACGCCGTTGGCGAAGTTGTCGAGGCCATTGAAGGTATAGGCGCCGAACTGGGTGCGGCCAAACAGGTTGTAGAACTCGTCCGACTGGTAGTCGAAGCCGAACTTGAATTCGTGATCACCTGCGAACAAGGTCGCGGCGGTGAACGCCTTCCAGGTCTTCACACCGAGCTCGTTGTAGTGGGAGAACTGCTCTTCACCCAGATCAACGTAGGGGTTGGTGTTGTTGTACTGACCGTTGGCGTTGCGGCCCAGGTTGATGATGACCTGCGGCTGGTCGCCCAAGAGGCCATCACGCAGCACTTCGTAGTTGGTATAGGACAACGACGATTCGGTCGAAAAGTTCTCGGACCAATCGTTGTACAAGTTCAACACGTAGTTGTCGTTGTTGCGCTTACGCGCGTACCAGTAGCTGGACAGCGCGATGCCGTTGGCGCTGAAACCGCCAAGAATCGGCTCCACTTCACGCACCTTGTTGAAGCGGAAGCTGGCGCGGTGATCGGCGTTGATGTTCCAGTCGAACTTCACCAGGTAGCGTTTGCTATCGGTATCGACCGATGAAGCGTCCAGGCTACCCGGGTTCAGGCCATAGCCTTGGGCGATCTGGATGATGCGGTCGATGTCAGCCTGGGTCAGGTTGCGCACTTCATTGGTGGCACCCGAACCGACCGGACCGTAATCCGGACCCGGCGCGATGTTCTTGGTCTGCTCGGCGCTGACGAAGAAGAACAGCTTGTCCTTCACGATCGGGCCGCTGAAGGTCAGGCCGCCGGTCCAGTCACGCACGAAGCCGCGATATTCGCTCGGGTTGTCGCCGGTCAGGTTCTTCGCATCGGTGTAGCTGTAGTACAGCGAACCATGAAAGTTGTTGGTACCCGACTTGGTGACTGCGTTGATATTGGCACCGATCGAACGCGAGTTGGTCACGTCGTAGTTGGCAGTCGAGATGCTGTATTCCTCGATGCTGTCCTGCGAGATCGGGGTGCCGACGTACGGCAGGCCGTTCGCTTCCAGACCGAAGGGGTCGTTGACGCCGACCGCATCGACCGAGATATTGTTCATGCGGCTGTTCTGGCCGAGCGCCGAGATCTCACCACGAGCACGGTCCGTCACGTTGACGCGCGGGTCGAGACGGGCGACATCCTGGATCGAGCGATTCGGCGTCGGGGTGTTCTGCAGCTCACGCTGGCCGACGGTGGTGCCCATGCCCTTGTTGGCCGTCGAGAAGTCGACCGGACCCATCGTGCCGGTCACGACCACGGTATCGAGGGTTTGCTGGTTGCCGCCCAGCTGGGCGTTGACCTGGGTGACTTGGTCAAGACCAAGGAACACGTTGTTTTCGGTATCACTACCTGCACCGCTCTTGTTGACAGCGATGGTGTAAGGACCGCCAACGCGCAAGCCGCGCGCCGTGTAGCGACCATTCGCATCGGTCGTGACCGTGCTGAAAGTGCCCGAATCCACATGGGTGATGATGACTTGCGCACCCGCCACCGGCTGGCCATCAGCACCAGTCACTTGACCGGCTACACCTGCAGAGGTGCTCTGGGCAAAAACGGGCGCAGCCGCCATGGCGGCAATCAGGCCAAGCGCTAGCTTGGAGCGGCGAAGGGTTTGGGTGCGATTCATCGCGTCTGCCTCGAGAAGGTTTGCTGGACGGTGTCGTGGAGCTGGAACGTACGAAACCCGGCACGCAGATCTTCAGTACCGGGTCGGACGGTTAACATCAGATTAACACGATAACCAGACGTTATGACAGTGCCGTGACAGGTAAAAAGCGCCTGTAAACAAGGTGTTGAGAGGCGAATCTGGCCCCTTACCCCTGCACAAAAGTGAATGGGCTGGCCGTCAGCCGCCTGCAGCCAGCTTGCCCAGATGCTGGGATAGGCCATCCAGGAACATTTGTACGGAAATCGCGACCAGCAGCATGCCCATCAGGCGTTCGACCGCGGTCAGAACGCGGCGACCCAACAGACGATAAAGCAGCGGCGCCATCAGCAATATGGCCGCAGTGGCCAGCCAGGCAATGATCAGAGCCAAGCTCCACTCGCCCATGCGGTCGGGGTACTGGGTGCCCATCAGCATCACCGCTGCCATGCCCGAGGGGCCGGCGATCATTGGGATGGCGACCGGGACAATGAAGGGCTCGCCGTCCGGCAGCTCTCCCATGATCCCCTCGGCCGGAGGGAAGATCATCCGAATGCCGATCAGGAACAAGACGATGCCGCCGGCGATCGAGACCGACTCTTGCCGCAGGTGCATCGCCTCCAGCGCGTATTTGCCGAACCACAGGAACAGCAGCAGTACGCCCAGCGCGATCAACAACTCACGCGCAATGACGATCAGTTGACGGCGCGGCGGCAGCGAACGCAGCAAACTCAAGACCACCGGCACGTTGCCGAGCGGGTCGAGGATGAGGAACAGCAGCAGGGCAGCCGAGGCGATCGTCATGGCATTTGGGCGATGTGGCTGGTGGCCAACACCTTAGGAGGAAAGCACCGACAGCGCCACCCGTGTTGGTGTGGGCTCGGGGGCGAGTACGCGTTCGATGTGGCCGTGGGCACCACGACCGGCCGCTGAAAGCAGTCGCACGCAATCCGCAGCGTAAGCTTCCGGATCACGCAGGCGCGAGTCGATGTCCTCGACCGTGGCCTTCGCGCGCAAAGCGGTACGCATCGGGCCAGGCTGCAAACCGGCGATACGCACGCTGGAGCCTTCCGTCTCTTTCGCCCACATCGGCACCAAGGCGGCGCGCGCTTGCTGGGCAGCTGCGTACGGCCCCCAGTGCGCCTTGCCGACATGATCGACGTCATCCACGACGAACACGACCGAAGCATCATCGGACAGCTTCATCACCGGCAGCACGGCACTGGTGAGCCAGATGGGTGCGGTGACATTGATGTGCATCGCGCGGGCGATCTGGGCCGGATCGGTGTATTCGAGCGGGGTCAGGCCGCGGAATTCGGCCGCGACGTGCAACAGGCCATCCAGCCGGCCGAAGGTCTCTTTGAGGCGCTCCGCCATGTCCAGATGATCGTCGGGCGAGGCACCTTCGAGATCCATCGGGTACAGCATCGCCTCGCCGCCAGCGGCGGTGACGGCGTCATACACTTTGTTGAGCCGACGCACGTTGCGGCCCAAGAGCACCACGGTTGCGCCGGCACGCGCCGCCGCGACCGATGCCGCTTCGCCCAATCCACCGGTCGCGCCGACGATCAGGACAACGCGGCCGTCCAGCGGCTTGCCCGCGAACTCGCTCACGCCTTGCCGGCTTCCGCGACGATGCGTGCAAGCTCACCCGACTCGTAGAGCTCGATGGTGATGTCGCAGCCGCCGATCAACTCGCCATTGATGAAGAGCTGAGGGAACGTCGGCCAGTTGGAGTAACGCGGCAGATTGGCGCGGATTTCCGGGTCTTCCAGCACGTTGATGGTGTGCAGGTCCGTCGCGCCGGCGGCTTTGAGCGCCTGCACGGTACGGCTGGAAAAGCCGCACATGGGGAATTGCGCAGTGCCCTTCATGAACAACACGATGGGATGGGATTCGACTTCGTTCTTGATGCGGTCGACGACCGTCATGACGCGCTCCTCGCCCGCCTTTGACAGACAGGCAACAGGGTGGGGATTTAGAATGAATAGTGTAACGGCAGGCACCTGTCGTTCCCAATCACCCGTTTCGATCACCCCCACCAAGGAGAGCCAGACATGGCCATCGAGCTGCCAGCCCTTCCCTTCGAGCGCACCGCGCTTGAGCCCCACATCTCCGGCGAAACCATCGATTACCACTACGGCAAGCACCACAAGGCCTATGTGGACAACCTGAACAAGATGATCGAAGGCACCGAGTTCGCCGACATGGCGCTGGAAGACATCATCAAGAAATCGCAAGGCGGCATGTTCAACAACGCGGCCCAGGTCTGGAACCACACCTTTTACTGGAACTGCTTGTCACCGAACGGCGGCGGCGAGCCGACCGGCAAGCTGGCCAATGCGATCAACGCGGCTTTCGGTGACTTCGCCACCTTCAAGGAAGAGTTCACCAAGACCGCCATCGGCACCTTCGGCTCCGGCTGGGCGTGGCTGGTGCAGCGCCCGGATGGCACCGTGGGCCTGGTCAGCACCTCCAACGCCGCGACCCCGCTCACCGGCGAGGACACCGCGCTGATGACCTGCGACGTGTGGGAACACGCCTACTACCTGGACTACCAGAACCTGCGTCCGAAGTATCTGGAAAACTTCTGGAGCTTGGTCAACTGGGACTTCATCGCGAAGAACCTGAAGTAAGCATTGCATCGCTTGCAGATACCAAAACGGCCGGAGCAATCCGGCCGTTTTTTGTTGGGCGATGTCGCTTCGATCAGCGCACGTCGTAACCGAATTTACGCGCGAGCAGCGCATCATCGCCATACTCGCCGTGGCAGATGGCAAAGTACAGATTCGCCAAGCCTTGCACGGCGCCCGCCACGCCATCCGGGCTGAGGCTGAGTCGCTCGCCGTGGTTCTCGACTGCGGCATAGGGACTGTTGGATGAGCACATCACCTGAGCACCGACCGCGGCGGACTGCCACTGGATATCCACGTCGTCTGGGCGATTGGGGTAAGGATCCTTGGGATGCGAGGATTCACCTGGCGTGACCTGCAAGTTGTAATTGGGCGCAGTGTTGCCACCGGTGCGCTCGACTTGCTCGATGCGGTACCAGTCGCAGCTGCCCGACCGACAGGTGCTGCGCAGGACGAAGCCTTTCGTGGGTACCGCCGCGAAGCTTGGGGATGCCGGGCCTTCAGCGGCCGGCGGTTCCGGTGCGGGCTCGGATGTGGCCGGCTCAGCGAGCGGTTGCGATCCGGCTGGCGCTTCGGTTTTTGCAGCGTTGTCCAATGGCGCGGACGCTGGATCCGTGGGCGTGCAGGCCGCCAAGATGGCGACGCACAGGCTGGCGGCAATCAGCGGGGGATGATGTCGTTTCATGCCGACACCATCGCGGGACTCAAATGGCCAGCGCGTGAACGACCGGGGCCACTTGCGTTTGCCGTTGCAATGCTTCGCCCACGCGGGTGAGCGATTGGGCGAGTTCTTGGGCACTGTCTGCACGCAACGTCGCATGCCCCACCTTGCGCCCTGTCCGCGCACTTTTGCCGTAGTCGTGCCAGTGGCCGCCCGGCTCGCGCAGGACAGGATGGGCATCAGGCATCTCGCCGATCCAGTTGAGCATGCAGGCGCGGCCCACCATGCGCGTATCGCCAAGCGGCAAACCCAGCACCGCGCGCAGATGGTTCTGGAATTGCGAGGTCTCGCTGCCTTCGATCGTCCAGTGGCCGGAGTTGTGCACGCGTGGCGCGATTTCGTTGGCCAGCAATTCACCATCGCGGCAGAACAGTTCCAACGCGAACACGCCGACGTAGTCCATCGCTTCAGCCAAGGACTTGGCGTACGCAATGGCGCGCGCGGCCATCGCATCATCAACACGTGCGGGCGCAAGGCTGGCCGACAGCACGCCATCGACATGCCAGTTTTCGGTCAGCGGCCAGCTGCGGAATTCGCCATCGCGGCCGCGAACGGCAACTACCGACAACTCGCGCTCGAACGGCACGAACGCTTCAAGGATCAAGCCCACGGTGCTCGCCTGCGCACCGAGCGCTTCCCATGCCGCATCGACATCACCCGCCGTCTTGATGCGGAACTGCCCCTTGCCGTCGTAACCCAGGCGCCGTGTCTTGAGGATGCAGGGAGCACCGAGTGTCGTCACAGCCGCATCGAGCGCAGCGCGATCTGTGATGTCGGCGAAATCCGGCACCGGGATACCGAGCTCGCGGAACAAAGTCTTTTCGGCCAGACGATCCTGCGACAAACCGAGCGCGCGCGGGTTCGGGAACACCGGCACGCGCGAGGACAACCACTCGGCGGAAGCGGCCGGCACGTTTTCGAAATCGAACGTCGCGACATCCACCTGGGAAGCGAATTCGGCGAGCGCGGCTTCATCGGTGTAATCGCCCACCACCATCGGCGCGAACTGGCCGGCACAGGCATCGGCCACGCTGTCCATCACCAAAAAGCGCAGGCCCAGCGGTGCACCGGAAAGCGCCATCATGCGGGCCAGCTGCCCGCCGCCCAAGATTCCGACGGTGGTCATGCGATGCGCGGGTCGTCGGCCGCCATCACGTCATCAGTCTGCTTGCGACGGAAGGCTTCGAGGTTTTTCGCAACATCCGCGTCTTCGCTGGCCAACATCGCGGCGGCGAACAGCGCGGCGTTCGCGGCACCCGCATTGCCGATGGCGAAGGTGGCGACGGGAATGCCCGCCGGCATCTGCACGATGGAGAGCAATGAATCCATGCCGTTGAGTGCTTTGGATTGCACCGGCACGCCCAGCACCGGCACCGCGGTCTTCGCAGCAATCATACCCGGCAAATGCGCCGCGCCGCCGGCACCTGCAATGATCGCGCGCAGGCCGCGTTCGGCCGCATTTTCGGCGTAATCAAACAGCACGTCCGGCGTGCGATGCGCGGACACCACGCGTACTTCATGCGCGACGCCCAGCGCCTCGAGTTTCTGCGCCGCGTGCTGCATGGTTTCCCAGTCCGAGCGCGAGCCCATCACGATGCCCACCTTGGGCTTGCGGTCAGCGGTCATGGCCGTCCCCTTGCACAAAGACGTATTCTAACGGCCCCGCCCCGCGATGCCACGTTCATGGACAAGAAGCTGCTCGACATCCTCGCCTGCCCGGTCACGCGCCAGCCGTTGGCCCTGCTCGATGGCGACAAGCTGAAGGCATTGAACGCCGCCATCTCGGCGGGCGGCGTGCGCTTCGGCGATCACGAACAGACCGAGGCGCTGCGTGAAGCGCTGGTCACCCGCGACGGCAAGCGCATCTATCGCATCGACGACGGCATTCCGGTGTTGTTGCCGGAAGAAGGGGTGGAGGCGGCGTCGATCAGCGGCCTGGCCGCATGAGCGTGCAAGTGGTCCCACCCGACCCGAGCATGGTCGAGGCCGATGTCCGCCGCGCTTTGGCCGAGGATGTGCGCGAAGGCGACGTGACCGCCAGCCTGCTGCCGGACGGCCCCGACATCGCCTACCTGTTGTGCAAGGAAGACGCCGTCATCGCCGGTCGGCCCTGGTTCGATGCGACGCACCAGGCGCTCGACCCTGACGTGCGCATCGACTGGCGCATCAACGAAGGTGATCGCGTCGAGGCCAACACCGTCATCGCCACCCTCGAAGGCAAGAACCGCTCGCTGGTGACCGGTGAGCGCACCGCGCTCAACTTTCTGCAGACCCTGTCCGGCACGTCGACGACGACCGCGCAGTATGTCGATGCGGTAGCTGGCACGGGCACCAAGATTCTCGACACGCGCAAGACCATTCCCGGCCTGCGCATGGCGCAGAAATACGCGGTGCGGATGGGCGGCGGGCACAACCACCGCATCGGTTTGTTCGATGCGGTGATGCTGAAGGAAAACCACATCCGCGCGTTTGGCTCGCTGGCGGCAGCGGCGAAGGAAGCGACATCGCGCTATCCCGACCTGCCCTTGATTGTCGAAGTCGAAACGTTGGCGCAACTGCGTGAGGCGCTCGAAACCGGCTGCACCCGCATCCTCATCGATGATTTCGATGCCGATACTCGCCGCCAAGCCGTGCGCATCGCGCGTGACGAATTCGGCGGCCGTATTCCGCTGGAAGTCTCGGGCGGCGTGGATATGACGACGCTGCGCGGCATCGCCAAAGACGGCGTGGACTTCATCTCCATCGGTAGCCTGACCAAGCATGTGCGCGCCATTGACCTCTCAATGAAGCTGGGGCCACCGCCGCTAACGGCACGTTGAACTACTTCGTGGCAGGCTATCCGCCCCATGACCGGAAACCTGCCATGAAGAAGCACTCGACCCGGCCTCTGCTCCTCGCGTTTGGCATGTCGATGCTGGCCGCCTGCGCCAGCACGCCCAAGCCTGCCCCCAAGCCTGATGGTGTGCCCGTCACGCCGCAGCCCACCACGCCGCAAACCCCAACGCAAACCCAAACCCCGATGTATCGCGTGCCGCCGATGCAGTTCCCGGCAGGTACGCCGACCGCCTCGCGCATCACCCAGATCGCCCTGCGCGAACATGTCGCCTGGTATCAGCCTTTCATCGACACCAATGGCCGTTTGGCCAGTCGCCGGGTGTCGGAGGCCGAACGATCCAAGCTCAACGATGGCGACGAGCCATGGGCGCGCGTGGTCGCCTACTGGCGTGACAGCGGCACCCTCTACGAGATGGTGAATTCGAACCAGGGCGGTGCCTACCAGTGCCAGAACCCGTATACCTCCAACTTTGCGCGCAATGAGTGCCGCGGCTTTGTGGTCGATACCGCATGGTCGGCCGCCTTCATCTCCTACGTGATGGCGCAGGCCGGCGTGCAGGGCTTCCGTACCTCGCCCCGCCACATCGATTACATCCGCGCGGCGTATCGCGGTGATGCGACCAGCCCGTACAGCTTCCAGGACCCCAACCAGACCCCGATCCAGCCGGGCGACATGCTTTGCTATGTACGCAACAGCAGCAGCGTCGTGGGCCATGGTGGACTGCAAACCTTCCTGTCCGGCTCCAACGCCGGTCTGCAATCGCATTGCGACATCGCGGTATCGCTCAAGGGCAACCAGGTCTGGATGGTCGGCGGCAACGTGGCCAACATGGTGACGATGCGTAAGCTGACGCTCGATGCCGGCGGCCGCGCCTTGTTACCGCGCCCGATCAGCACCACATGGATGGGGACGGACGAAGACGGACAGGATCCTTCCTGTTCACCGGCCAACGAGGCTTCGTGCAGCATGAACCGGCAAAATTGGGCCGTGCTGTTGAAACTTACCCGCCCCTGATTCGAGGTGATGGATGGATTGGTTGTTATGGCTGCTGATTGCAGTGGTGATCGGCGGCGCTTGGTTCAACAGCGCCCGCCAAGCGGCTGAAATCGCGCGCGAGGTAGGCCAAGCGGCCTGCCGCCGCAACGGCGTGCAATGGCTGGATGAGAGCGTGCATGCCACCGGTTTCAGAATCCGTCGTAAAGCAAATGGCCGACTCGGGCTGGAACGCAGCTTCCGCTTCGAATATTCGCGCGATGGCAGCGATCGCCATGCCGGTAGCCTATCGCTGCTCGGCGGGGAGCTGGTACGTTTCGTCGGGCCGGTGCGCGAAGATGGCCAGACCAACAGCCTCAACTTCGGAGGCTGACCGCGCGGCTTACTTCACCACCCGCAGTTGGGGCCGCTTGGGGCTATTGCCCGGCTCGTTCGAGGGGGGCGTCGGCTCGTCGTCATCGCCATCGCTGCTTTCGTCCGAACCCTCTGCAGCAGGCACTGCCGACAACATCGGTCGCTTGGGCGCGTCATCGACATCCGCCTGTACAGGGGGGGATGCCGCATCATCCATATCCACATCTTCCGGCAAGGCCATGCCCTGCCCGGTTTCACGCGAGTAGATCGCCAGCACCGCCGCCACCGGCACGAAGACCTCGTGAGCGACGCCGCCAAAGCGCGCACCGAAGGTGATGTAGTCATTGCCGAGGCTGAGCTGCCCGACCGCGCGCTCGGCGATGTTCAGCACAACCTTGCCGTCCTTGGCAGTGCCGGGCGGCACATGCACGCCGGGAAAATCGGCATTCACCAGCAAATGCGGTGTCATGCCGTTGTCGCTTATCCATTCGTGGATTGCGCGCAACAGGTATGGGCGCTGACTGCTCATTGCAGCCACCGTCGTGTCGTCATTCATGCGTTGCCCCCGTGCCGCGCTTGGCTACTGAGGTCGGCATCACTCAGGCATGTCGCGGAGTTTCTTCTCTTCCTCGGTCAGGCTGCGCACGAAGCCCGGGTTGCGGAAGATGCGGTTGCCGTAGTCCTCGATCGCCTTGCCGCCGTCCTTCGGCAGCGGAATGCCGAGCGATTCCAAACGCCAGATGATCGGCGCGATGGCGCAATCGGCCAAGCTCATTTCGGTGTTGAGGAAAAACTTACTTGCCTTGAACAGCGGCACCGACTGCACCAGCAACTCAGTCAGGCGTTTTTTTGCGGCATCGGCCTGCGACTTGCCGCCGAGCTGCATCGCCTGCACTTGTGGCACCCAGTCGTGTTCGATGCGCAGCATGGCCAGGCGCAAGCGTGCACGCGATAGTGGATCGATCGGCATCAACGGCGGATGCGGGTAGCGCTCGTCGATGTATTCGCTGACTACCGACGCTGCGTAGAGCACCAGGTCACGCTCGACCAAGGTCGGCACCGAGTGATAGGGGTTGAGGTCGATGAGATCCTCGGGCGGCCGCGTCGGATCGACGGGGATGAAGTCGTAAGTGACGCCTTTCGCCGCCAGCACCAGCCTGACGCGGTGCGAAAGCACATCGTCAACGCCAGAGAACAGGGTCAAGTTGTTACGGACCCGGGAGGTTGTCGCCATCATCGTCATCATCTCCTTGCCTTCCACCCCATGTGCAACGCGGGCCATGCGGCCCGCGTCGTGATCAATGCACGTCCTTCCAGTATTCCTTCTTCACAAGCCATGCCAGGAAGGTGAAGAAAGCCAAGAACAGCAGCACCCAGACACCCAGGCTCTGCCGCTTCAGCCCGGCCGGCTCTCCCGTGTAGGCGAGGAACGCGCTGATGTCGCGAGCCACCTGATCGAACTCCGCCGGCTTCAGGCGACCGACTTGGGTCACTGCCAGCCCAGCCACTGGGCGCTCGCCGGTCGCGTCGGCCTTGCCGTATTCGGCATGTTGCAGGCCTTGCAGCTCCCACAACGGGTTGGGCATCGAGGCGTTCGGGAACACCGTGTTGTTCCAACCCAGTGGACGCGATTCGTCCAGGTAGAACGACTTCAGGTAGGTGTAGACCCAGTCGTTGCCGCGCACGCGCGAGATCACCGACAGGTCCGGCGGCGCCTTGCCGAACAACTTCTTGCCCAGCTCCGCGTCCATGCCGGTAATGACGTTGCCGCCGATCTGCGTGCCTTCCTTGAAGATCAGGTTCTGCTTGACCTCTTCTTCGGTCAGGCCCAGGTCTTCGCCGATGCGCGAATAGCGCTGGTATTTCAGCGAGTGACAGCCCGAGCAATAGCTCATGTAGTACTTGGCGCCGCGCTGCAGCGAGGCCTGGTCGCCCAGGTCCACGCCCGACTGCTCCAGATGCACGCCGGTCTCGGCAGCTTGGACGCCACCGGCCAACATCAGGCCCGCGATCAAACCCATGAAAGTGAGATGCAATTTCTTCATGTCAGTGCTCCCCCGTGACGCGCTCAGGCACTGGTTTGGTTTTATCGAGTTTCGTCCAGATCGGCATGCTGAGGAAGAACACGAAATAGAACACGGTCAGGATGCGTCCAATGATCGTCTCGGTCGGGTCGGTGCCCGGACCCGCGCCGATCTTGGCCAGCCACACGAAAGTGAAGGCAAAGGCCAGCAACATCACCCACGACAGCTTGCCGCGATAGCGATAGGACTTGACCTTGGCGCGATCCAGCCACGGCAGCAGGAACAGCACGGCGATCGCGGCGAACATCACCAACACGCCCCACAGCTTGATGCCGAAGAACGACGGCACCACACGCAACATCGCGTAGTACGGGGTGAAGTACCACACCGGCTTGATGTGCGCCGGGGTCACCAGCGGATCGGCGGCGGTGAAGTTGTCATGTTCCAGGAACCAGCCACCAAAGGCCGGCGCGAAGAAGATGATGAAGGCGGCGACCATCAGGAAGCAGCCGACGTAGAAGGTGTCCTTCACCGTGTAGTACGGGTGGAAGGGGATGCCGTCAGCCGGCGCGGTCGGCGACCAGCGGTTGCCCTTCGGACCCTTCTTGATCTCGATGCCGTCCGGGTTGTTGGAACCCACCTCATGCAGCGCACCGATGTGCAGCACCACCAGCAGCAACAGCACCAGCGGCAGCGCGATAACGTGTAGCGCAAAGAAACGGTTGAGGGTGGCATCGCCCGGGTTGTAATCACCCATGATCCACTCGGTCAGGCCGCCACCGATCACCGGGATCGCGCCGAACAGCGAGATGATCACCTTGGCACCCCAGAACGACATCTGGCCCCACGGCAGCACGTAGCCCATGAAGGCTTCGGCCATCAGCACCAGGTAGATCAGCATGCCGAGAATCCACACCAGCTCACGAGGCTTGCGGTAGCTGCCGTACATCAGCCCGCGGAACATGTGCAGGTAGATGACGATGAAGAACAGCGATGCGCCGGTCGAGTGCATGTAGCGGATCAGCCAGCCCCACTCCACGTCGCGCATGATGTACTCGACGGAGTTGAAGGCTTCCGCGGCACTCGGCTTGAAGTGCATGGTGAGGAAGATGCCGGTCAGGATCTGGTTGACCAGCACGACCATCGACAATACGCCGAAGATGTACCAGATGTTGAAGTTCTTCGGCGCGTAGTACTCGCTCATGTGCTTGCGATAGAACGGCATGAAGCCGGGCGCACGCTCGTTGAACCAGTCCATCAGATTATTGGCAGTACGGGTGATGACGTTCGACATGGCTTACGCGGCTCCCGTCGGCTCGACGCCGATCACCAGGGTGTTGTCGTCCTGGAAGTGGTACGGCGGCACGGGCAGCGCCAGCGGTGCGGGCTGCGCCTTGTAGACGCGACCGGCGATGTCGTACTTGGACTTGTGGCAGGGGCAGAAATAGCCGCCCTTCCATTCCGCGTCGAACGGCATCGGCTTGACTTCCGGCAGGTACTCCGGCGCGCAGCCCAAGTGCGTGCACACACCGACCAGCACCAGGATCTCCGGCTTGATCGAGCGATATTCGTTCTTGGCGAAAGCCGGGGTCTGGTCGGCATTGTCCGAGGCCGGATCCACCACCAGCGCGTCCATGGCCTTCAGGCTTTCGACCATGGCCGGCGTGCGGCGGGCGATGAAGATCGGCTGGCCGCGCCACATGACGGTGACCTGCTCACCGGCACCGATGTCATCGATCGCACGGATCGTCGGCGCACCGGCCAATTTGGCCCGGGCACTGGGATTCCAGCTCTTGATGAACGGGACGGCGGCAATACCTGCGCCAACGGCGCCCACCACGGCCGTGGTGGCGGTCAAAAACCGGCGGCGACCCGGATTGTCCGGGCTGTGTACCTCATCGTGGGCCATTCGGCGCTCCGATAGTTAATGCTGGCGAATGCTGGCAGCCACACCCACGCGGGGTGGCCACAAAGACGACAAAGTGTAACGGAACGTTAAATGGCAGGACAATATCGACCAACCCAAAAACGGGATCAACGCGACGCCAATTGGCCGCGATATCGGTCCGCCAACACCCTGACACGCTCCACATAACGCCGGGTTTCGCTGTACGGCGGCACGCCTTTGTACTTGTCCACGGCGCCCTCACCCGCGTTGTAACCGGCGGATGCCAAGGTCAAATCCCCCTTGAAGCGCTTGAGCAGCCAAGCCAGGTACTGGACCCCGCCATGGATGTTCTGGCGGGCATCAAAGGCGTTGGTGACCCCGAAACGCCGCGCCGTTGCCGGCATCAGCTGCATCAAACCTTGCGCCCCGACCCGCGACAATGCCTTCGGGTTGTAGGCGGATTCTGCGTGGATGATGGCGCGGACGATCGCCGGATCGACCCCGTGCAGGCGCGCCGCCTCGTCAATTTCCGCCTGATAGGCCGAGGTGTTCAGTCGCAAGGTACCGAAATTGACACCGGGCTTGGCTCCGCAGGCGAAGCAAGCCTCCATATAGCTAAAGGGGATCGACTTTAGCGAAGAGGCCGCAACACCGCGCGGCGGCGTGGTGCTGGCGTAAGTGATGCCATTGCGCTTATAGGTGTAGACACGCCCGCTGACCCGGCGGCTTGAAGAAGAAGAGGTGGACATGGGGGCCGAGACGACCGGAGAAGCACTCACGGCGGCCTGCGCATTGGCGGGCGTTACTGGCGTGATCGTTGCCGCAGAGGCCGATGCCACAGGCTGCCATTTGGAGGCAGGCTGCTTGGTGTAGCTCGCCACCGCCGAACAACTTGCCCCCGGCACGCGCTTGCTGGAATAGCTGCGACTGCCATCCGGCGACTCGCAGCGGTACAGCGTGCCGGCCAGCGCGTCGTTCACGCCCCACCAGCCCACCATTACGCAGAAGAGCCACCCGACAACCCGCATCCGCCCCATCCCCTTTGATTGATTCGGCCAAAATTAGCGCCTAACCCTTGGCGCACAAGCTTTTGCAAACATACACCGCGCGCATTGCCTACACTAGTGCCTTGTCCTCACCTCACCATCCGGCCCGGAATCACCACCGCGCCCCGGAGACTCCATGACTGACCGTATTCCCCTTGCCGTGCTTGATGCCGGCCAGCCCGCCCGTCCCGCCACGGGCACTCCCACCGGCAAACTCTTCATCCAGACCCACGGATGTCAGATGAACGAGTACGATTCGGCGAAGATGGCCGACGTTCTGGCCGAACACGAAGGCCTTGAACTCACCACGAACGCCGAAGAAGCCGACGTGATCTTGGTCAATACCTGCTCGATACGCGAAAAAGCGCAAGAGAAGGTTTTCAGCCAGCTGGGCCGTTGGCGGCAATTGAAGGAAGGCGGCAAGCCGGTCCTGATCGGCGTCGGCGGCTGCGTGGCCTCGCAAGAAGGCGATGGCATCGTTAAGCGCGCGCCATTCGTCGATCTGGTCTTCGGCCCACAGACCCTGCATCGCCTACCGGAGCTGATCCGCGCCCGCCGCGAATCCGGCCGCCCGCAGGTGGACATCAGCTTCCCCGAAATCGAGAAGTTCGACGCCCTGCCCGAAGCGCGCGCCGATGGCCCGACCGCCTTCGTCTCGATCATGGAAGGCTGCAGCAAGTACTGCAGCTTCTGCGTGGTGCCCTACACCCGCGGTACCGAGATCAGCCGCCCGTTCGAGGACGTCTTGGTCGAAGTCGCCCAGCTCGCCACCCAGGGCGTACGCGAGATCAACTTGCTCGGCCAGAACGTCAATGCGTATCGCGGGCCGATCAGCGATTCCGAAGAAACCGCAGACTTGGGACTCTTGATCCGCGCCATCGCCGAGATTGACGGCATCGACCGCATCCGCTTCACCACCTCACACCCGCTGGAGTTCAGCGATTCGCTGATCGAGGCCTACCGCGACGTGCCCAAGCTCGCCAACTACCTGCACCTGCCGGTGCAGGCCGGCAGCGACCGCATCCTGGCAGCAATGAAACGCGGCTACACGGCGCTGGAGTTCAAGCAGAAGATCCGCAAGCTGCGCGCGGTGCGTCCGGACATCAGCATCAGCTCGGATTTCATCGTCGGCTTCCCCGGCGAGACCGAGGCCGATTTCGAGAAGACGATGAAGCTGATCGAGGATGTCGGCTTCGACCAGAGCTTCAGCTTCATCTATTCGCGCCGCCCCGGCACGCCTGCCGCGGATTTGCCCGATGACGTCAGCGATGCCGAGAAGCATGCTCGCCTGTCGCGTCTGCAGGCGCACATCAACGCGCACAGCTTCGAGATCTCCAAAACGATGATCGGAAGTACGCAGCGTGTGCTGGTCACCGGCACGTCACGCAAGGACGCGAACGAACTCACCGGCAAGACCGAAAACATGCGTCAGGTGAACTTTGCCGGGCATCCGCGCTTGATCGGCGGATTTGTCGATGTGGTGATCACCGATGCGCTGCCGAATTCATTGCGTGGGCGGGTGGCGACGGGCGATTGATTCACTCGATGCGCCGGCCTTCTGCATCGAACATCTCGCCGAAGCACACATTGGGGAACATCAGATTGGGGTCGTCATCGTCGGGCATCTCCGAACCCAAGGGGACGTTGGCGCATCGCCACTCGCCCGGCGCATCCGGCTTGCCATGCGATGACTTCCAGCGCACGGTTCGGCCATCACCCAGCAACATCCATTGCAATGGCCCCTGCGACACCACGAACGCATCACTGACCGCGGCGGATGACGCATCCAGGCGCCAGCGTGTGCCCTTGGCCATCTGAAGGACAAATTGGCGGCGCACCAAAGCCTCGTCTCTTTTTATGTACGTGTCCTGCGTCAGGTAACGGTAGCCGAAGGTCAAGATGACCCTCGGCGGCAGCGACTTGAGCACGCCATCGGATGCCACGCGCTGAAAGCGCCGTTCGATCCGCTCGATGTCATCCGGGGTGGCCAAATCGCCATCGCGCAGGTTCAGCTCAACATAGGCTATGACCGGCCGATCCGCCCCCTTGCGCCGGAGTTGCACGCGCAGCCGCTGCGGTCCTCGTGCGCGCGGATCGCGCATCAAGGCTTCCTTCGATGCACGGTCGTCTATGGATATGGCCCGCAGGTGATAGTCCTGGCGCAGGCGCAGGTAGGCAGTAGGCGCTTGTGCGATGGCATCCACGTTGCTGTTGATTTCCATCAGACCCAGCTTGAGAAGATGTTGGCGCTTGTCTGCATCCACCTGGGCGACAAGCGCATCGCGGTTGACGGCATCCGCCGGCAGTATTTCCAGCAATGCATCGGCGAAATTCGTCGAATAACTGAATGCCCCATCCGCATTCCGCCACGGCAACATGCGATACATGTGCCCCGCCGTGCTTGCACCAAGCTGGGAGCCATCGTCGAAAATCGCCTTGACCCCCACGCCCACTTCCAGATCCACGGCAAACTGGCTCGCGGCATCTCGCAGCACCATGCCCAGGGTGGCTGGATCCCGTAGTCGCTCCCGATACCTCTGCGCGGCAAGATGAGCCTCTTCGACTGCCGCCCATTTCTCCGGACGCCACAGGGCATCGATGTCGGCCTGCCACACATCGAGCGGTGCCATTTCAGACGCATCCACCGTGGTGGTCGGTGGCAACCTCATCACCTCGATCAGCCGCCGCACCTTGTCCACGTTCATCCAGCCCATGACGGGCTCCGTGGTCTCGGGCGGCAGCACATCATGCGGCGGCGTGTCACTGCGCCTGATTTCGACGACCGTGGTTTCGCTTCGATAGCCCTCGCCACTGCGCCGCAGGGTCAGCCGGGTGGCACGCCCTTGACCAAAACCACCGGCCGATGACGAGATTTCCAGCGTAACGGGCAAGACACCTTGTTCACGAGCTTGCCCGGCAGTCTTGATAGGCGCCTGAGACCATGCGGCCATCACCCAAACGCCGAACATGGCAAGCAAGGCCCATTTGCCCAAGGCTCTCATCCTGCTTCTCGTCCTTGCCCCGTCGCCCATGCCAACAAGAATGCGTGCCTGATTCTGCTTGGGCAAGCTCACGCAAATGAAACCGCGCTTGCGGTAACGTGCCAGCCCCCACCCCAATACCTGCCCTATGCCCAGCCACGACTTCACGCTCGAACCCAACGACATCGAACGCCTCGCCAATTTGACCGGCCCGTTCGATGCGCATTTGCGCCAAATCGAATTGCGTTTGGGCGTCGAGATTGCCAACCGCGGCAATGTCTTCCGCGTGACCGGCGAAGACGCGCATGCACTGGCACTCACCGAAAAGGTGTTGCGCGAGTTGTATGCCGAGGCCGGTGGCGAAGCCTTCGATGGTCACGCCATCAACCTGCGTCTGTCGGGCTTGATAGGCGATGGCCCTGACGATGCACCCACGCGTAGCGACGACTACATCCCGCAAGACATCGCGGTACGGGTAAAGCGCGGAACGTTGCGCGGCCGCGGTGCCAACCAGAAGAAATATCTGCACGCGATCGCCACGCACGACATCAACTTCAGCATCGGCCCTGCAGGTACCGGCAAAACATTTCTGGCCGTAGCGATGGCGGTGGATGCGCTCAACGAATCGCGCGTGCAGCGTTTGATCCTGGTGCGTCCGGCGGTGGAAGCGGGCGAGAAGCTCGGCTTCCTGCCCGGCGACCTCACCCAAAAGGTCGACCCTTACCTGCGCCCGCTGTACGACGCGCTGTACGAGATGCTGGGCGTGGAAAAAGTGGTGAAATTGCTGGAGAAAAACGTCATCGAGATCGCGCCGCTCGCCTACATGCGCGGACGCACGCTCAACGATGCGTTCGTGATCCTCGACGAAGCGCAGAACACCACCATCGAGCAGATGAAGATGTTCCTGACCCGCCTGGGCTTCGGCTCGACGGCGGTCGTAACCGGTGACATGACCCAGATCGACCTGCCCAAGCACGTCAAATCCGGGTTGAAGGATGCAATCGAAGTCCTGCGTGGCGTGGATGGAGTGAGCTTCACCTTCTTCGAATCCCGCGACGTGGTGCGGCATCCCTTGGTCGCGCGCATCGTGAATGCGTACGAATCACGTGATGCGCGTGATGCGGCGACCAGCACGACCACGAACGGCTAGACTGGCCTACATCACACCCCAAGATCGTCCAAGGAAGATGGACATGCGCGCAAACATCCACAGGCACACACCTTGACCCGCGGCCCGCTCATTCTGGATGTCGCCGTCAGCTATGCCTGCCCACGCAAGGGTGTGCCGGCTGCGCCCAGCTTCCGTCGCTGGGTCAACACTGCGCTTGAAACCCGGATCCGCGAGGCCGACCTGGCCATTCGCATCGTCGGCGAAGACGAGGGCCGCGCGCTCAACCGCCACTATCGCGGCAAGGACTATGCGACAAACGTGCTGAGCTTTCCGGCCGAGCGTCCGCTAGGCTTGCCAAAGAACGCGAAGTTCCCGTTGTTGGGCGACCTGGTGATGTGCGCGCCGGTGGTGGCGAAAGAAGCGACATCGCAAAAGAAACCACTCGCCGCGCATTACGCCCACCTGACCGTGCATGGCTGCCTGCATTTGCTGGGTTGGGACCATGAAGACGATGCCGATGCCCATGCGATGGAGCAGCTCGAGCGTGAGATCTTGGCCGGCCTCGGCATCGCCGACCCCTACCTCTGAGCGCTGTCATCTGCCATGACGGCGGGGCGAGGTAGACTGCCAGCACCCGACAAGAGATGCATTCCCCCGCAATGTCCGAAGAACCCGACAGTACAAGCCCATCTACCGAACCCCGAAGCTGGCTGAAGCGCCTCGGTGCCGCCTTTTCGGGCGAGCCCACGACACGTGGCGACGTACTTGAATTCCTGCGCGATGCCGAGGCCGAGGGCCTGTTGGACGCAGACACCACACGAATGATGGAGGGCGCGATCGCGGTCTCCGAGCTGACCGTCGGCGATGTGATGATTCCGCGTGCGCAGATGACGATGATCCAGATCGATGAGCCGATGCGCGAAGTGATCGCCACGGCAGTCGAGTCCGGCCACTCGCGCTTCCCCGTGCATGGCGAGGACAAAGACCAGATTCTCGGCATCTTGCTGGCCAAGGATTTACTGAAGACCGTGGTGGCGGAATCACCGATCAGCCTCCATGACTTGCTGCGCCCTGCATTCCTCATCCCCGAATCCAAGCGCCTTGACCTGTTGCTGCGCGAGTTCCGTCTGTCTCGCAACCACATGGCGATTGTCATCGACGAGTACGGCGGTGTGGCGGGCGTTGTCACCATTGAAGACGTACTGGAGCAGATCGTCGGCGACATCGACGACGAACACGACGAAGCCGAGGAAGGCGATGCGCAAATCGCTGCGCAACCTGATGGCCAGTACGTGGTCGATGCGCTGACCCCGATCGACGATTTCAACGAACGTTTTGGCGCCGATTTCAACGACGACGAGTACGACACCATCGGCGGCCTGGTCACGGCGGCCATCGGCCATCTGCCCGAGGCTGGTGAGGAATTGACGATGGGGCGTTTCGTATTTCGCGTAGCCAATGCGGACGCGCGACGGGTGCATGCCTTCCATGTCGGCGTCCTGGGCGATGCGTAAGCCGCTATGCGCGGGCCTGGTCCCGTGGCTGCTGCTGATCACCCTCCTTTTCGCTGCGTTGCCATCCCTGGCAGCGCCGCGCATCGGCGTGATGACGATGCAGCCGGGCGAAGTTTTCTGGGAACGCTTCGGCCACGACGCCATCGTGGTGGATGACCCAGCGCGCAGCGCGCCGATCTCCTACAACTTTGGCTTCTTCGATCTGGAGGAAGAAGGATTCGTTGGCCGATTCGTGCGCGGCGAAATGGAGTACGCACTGGTGGCCCTGCCCTTGTCGCAAGACTTGGAGATGTATCGCCAGGAGGGCCGCGGTGTCAGTGTGCAATGGCTCGACTTGACACCCGAACAAGCCGAATCACTCGCACAACAGCTCGAGCACAACGCACGCCCCGAAAACGCGCGCTATCGCTACGACTACTTCCGTGACAACTGCGCCACCCGTGTGCGTGACGCGCTGGATCGCGCCTTGGGCGGCGCCTTGGGGCAACAGCTAGCCTCGCGCTCGCAAGGCAACACCTACCGCAGCGAGGCCACCCGCCTGTCGCGGCCTGCCCCATGGATGTGGCTCGGCTTCGAATTCGGCCTTGGGCCCAATGCAGACCGCCCGCTTTCGCGCTGGGAGGAAGCCTTTATCCCGATGCGCCTGGCGGACTCACTACGCGAGGCACGCACGACCGGCGGCACGCCGCTAGTGATCGGTGAAGAAGTACTGCTGCCGCATCGACTGGCTGCCGAACCCCAGGCGCGCGCGCAGCCCACCGTTGCGTGGACGTTGGCGGGAATCGTATTGGGCATCGCGCTTTGGTTCATTGGCCGTCGCCGCCCGCGCATCATCGCTGGCGTCGCATTGGGCTTCTGGCTGCTATGCGGTGTGCTGGGCACACTCATGCTGTTTCTGTGGCTGGACACCTCGCACTGGGCCGCTTGGCGCAATCACAATCTTCTTCTGGTCAATCCACTTGCATGGCTCTTGTTGCCTGGGGCCTGGGCGATGTCGCGAGGGCGTAGTCCCTCGCAAACATGGCGCTGGATACTGATCGTCGTAACCTCGCTGGCCGTGCTTGCCCTCCCGCTTTCCTGGGTTGGCATTGATGCGCAGTTCAATACGATGTGGCTGGGCTTGCTGCTACCCGTGCATTTGGCATTCGCAGTGCTGTGGGTACGCAAGCAGCCAAGTGGCATCATCAACTGATGAGCATCAAGCCCGATATACCCGCCTGCGTCGTCAACTGCGCCGTCTACCGCGATGGTCGTCGGCAAGACATAAGCCTGGACCAGATCAGCGATGTGTTGTCGGTAGATGATGACAGTTTCGTGTGGGTGGGCCTGCATGAGCCGGCCGAAGCCCTGCTGGACAAATTGCAACAAGAATTCGCCCTGCACGATCTCGCCATCGAAGATGCGCACAACGCTCACCAACGGCCAAAGATAGAAGCCTTTGGCAACACGCTGTTCATCGCCATGCACACCGCTCAACTGGTGAACGAGCACGTCGATTTCGGCGAAACACAAATCTTCTTCGGTAAGCGCTTTCTGGTTACGGTTCGCCATGGCTCGTCACCCAGCTTCAGCGTCGTACGCGAAAAACTCGAACGCGACCCCGACATCCTGAAACTGGGCCCGGCCGTCGCCCTGCACGGGGTCATGGATTTCATCGTCGACAACTACCAACCCATCGTCAGCGACTTCCAGGAAGAACTGGACGATCTTGAACACGCGATCTTCAGCGACGAGTTCCACCGTGACACGGTGCAGCGCCTGTACACGCTGCGAAAGGAGCTGACCCTGATGCGGATGTCGGTGACGCCTGTACAGGACATCCTTTCGCAGCTGCTGCGCTCGGAGACACTTGGCGTTCCGGATATCGTCCGACCCTATTTCCGCGACATCCGCGATCATGCCACGCGCACCGCCGACTACATCGACGTGTTGCGCGAGATGGCCAGCGCCGCGATGAACGTCAACCTGTCATTGGTGACGGTGAATCAAGGTGAGATCGTCAAACGTCTGGCAGGTTGGGCCGCATTGCTTGCACTGCCTACGTTGGTCACAAGCTGGTACGGGATGAACTTCCGCCACATGCCCGAGCTCGCGCAGCCCTACGCCTATCCGATATTGATCAGCGTAGTGTCATTCGCCTGCGTGGCGCTGTATCGCTACCTGCGCAGGGTGCGCTGGCTCTGAGCCGTGACCTCGCC
The DNA here is from genome assembly GCF_900155935.1 of Solilutibacter tolerans. Lineage (GTDB taxonomy): Bacteria > Pseudomonadota > Gammaproteobacteria > Xanthomonadales > Xanthomonadaceae > Solilutibacter > Solilutibacter tolerans. Next base: position 299,406 of record NZ_FTLW01000001.1, on the reverse strand, counting down.
CTCACGCAATGAAGAGGGGCGAAGGTGGACGTACCTCGTGTTGCCGCAATCGAGCGATCAACCGCCTGCCATCGCACGAAGCAAAAGGCCGGTGATGTAAGCGCAGTAAGTGCCTAGCGCATAGCCCAAGACGGCCAGCAACACGCCCACTGGTGCGAGCGAAGGATGGAAGGCACTCGCGACCACCGGCGCCGATGCGGCGCCACCTATATTCGCCTGCGAACCCACGGCCATGAAAAACAGCGGCGCACGAATAAGCTTGGCCACGGCCAGCAGCAAGCCGGCATGGACAGCGATCCAGATCAGCCCCATCACGAACAGCCACGGACGTTCCAGCAATGCGCGTAGATCCATCTGCATGCCGATGGTGGCAACCAAGATATACAACATCGCCGAGCCGATCTTGGAGGCACCTGCACCTTCCAGTGTACGTGCGCGAGTGAAGCTGAGAATCAGGCCTATGGTTGTCGCAAACACCACGATCCAGAAGAAGCCCGACGTCAGGCTGTAATCGGCCAGTTTCCACTCCGGCGGAAGCGTCTTGATCCAGGCCACCAACGGGTCAGCGAAGAGGTGCGACAGCCCCGTAGCGCCCAGCCCCACACCCAGGATCACCATGATGTCGGTCAAACTGGGGTTGCGTGCATGCTGGGCCTGATAGGCCTCGATGCGCTGCTTCATGTCCTCGATGGCCGAGGTATCCGCGCGCGTCCAGCGGTCGAACGACTGCGCGCGGCCTGCCATGAACAAGAGAATCGCCATCCACACGTTCGCCACCAGCACATCCACCGCGACGAACTGACCAAACAAGTTGTCCGGCACCTCAAACACTTCCTTCATCGCCGCCTGGTTCGCGCCACCACCAATCCAGCTACCGGCGACTGTCGTCATGCCCCGCCAGGTATCGCCTGCAACGGTTTCCGGATGGATGACACCCATCGCCAAGAATGCAACCAGCGCGCCCAGCATCACGCCTGCTGTCCCGGTGAGGAACATGATCACCGCCTTCGGACCAAGGCGCAGAATCGCGCCCAGGTCGATGGCGAGGCAAAGCAGGACGAGCGATGTCGGCAACAGGTAATCGCGGGCGACCGGGTACAACTTCGATGCACTGCCGTTGATGATCCCCAAGCTGTTGAGCAAAGCAGGAATGAAGTAACAGAGCAACAGCGCCGGCACATAGGTGTAGAACTTCGCCCATGCCCCCTTCTCACGCGATGACGTCCAGAACACCAGCGCCAGGATGACGGCAAGCAGACCGAGCACCGACGCATCGTTGGTGATCATGGCAGTGTTGGGAGCAGTGGGATCAATCGGGGCGGCCATGTCGTCTCCGGCAGGCGTAAAGAATGGAAACGGGGCCGATCTGCGGCCCCGTGTGTGTCGATGTTACTGGCCGAGGTGCTGCTTCAGCCAGGCATTGACGGTGTCATGCCAAAGCACGCTGTTGTGCGGCTTGAGTACCCAATGGTTTTCGTCGGGGAAGTACAGCAGTTTGGATTCGATGCCTTGGCGCTGCAGCGCGGTGAAGGCCGACAGGCTTTGGTCGATCGGCACGCGGAAGTCGTTCTGCCCGGCGACGATCAAGGTCGGCGTCTTCCACTTGCCGACATGACGCGCGGGATTGAACTTCTCGTAGTTGTCGCGCTTGTCCCACACCGTGCCGCCGAATTCCCATTCGGTGAACCACAATTCTTCGGTCACCAGGCCCATCGACAAGGTGTCGAACACGCCGTTGTGGGTGACCAGGCACTTGAACGGCGTGCTGCCGTCGCGGTTGAACCAGTTGCCAGCGATCCAGTTAGTCATGTAGCCGCCGTAGCTCGCGCCGAGCGCACACGCGTTGTCACCATCGATGAAGGCGTACTTCTCTTGCGCCGCGGCCCAGCCCTTCTTCAGGTCTTCCAGCGGCTTGCCGCCCCATTCACCACTGATCGAATCGGTAAAGGCCTGGCCATAACCGGTCGAGCCATGGAAATCGATCATCACCACCGCATAGCCCTGTCCCGCATACGTCTGCGGGTTCCAGCGATAGCTCCAGCCATTGCCGAAACTGCCCTGCGGACCACCATGGATCAGGAAGGCGACCGGGTACTTCTTGCCTTCCTGGTAATTCCACGGCTTCACGACATAGCCATGCACCGTGTCGTTGTCGGCACCACGGAAGGTGAACTGCTCGTAGTCACCGAAGCGCACATCCTTCACTTGCTCGGACGCGCTCGGCGTCAGTGCGCGCACTGCATCGCCACCCAGGCCGCCTGCGAAGATCTGGTCTCCCGACTTCAACGAATTGCGCGAGAACACCAATTGGTCGCCCGCCACGTCGAACGCGCCTACCGAGCCATCGCCCACCAGCTCGGTCACGCCGCCGCTGGCGATGTCAACCGCATACAACGGGTGCTCACCCACATCACCCGCCGTCGTGTAGATGGTCTTGCCATCAGCTGACAGGGTGATGCCATCCACGCTGCGGTCCCACTTCGGCGAGATCTCACGCGTGTTGCCGCTGGCGAGGTCCATCGCCATCAGCGCATTGCGGTCGGCCTCGAAGCCGGGACGCTTCATCGCCTTGTAGTACAGCGTCTTGCCATCGGCCGAGAACACCGGGCCCGAATCCCAGGCAAGGTTGGCGGCGGTCAGGTTGCGCGCGGCACCCGTGCCATCGGCATTGACCAGCCAGATGTCGAAGTTGGTGCTCCACGGCTCCTTGCCGTCACCGGAACGGATGCTCATCGCCAATTGCTTGCCGTCTGGCGACCACGCCAGATCCGACAAATCGCCGAACGGCTTGGACGGGATGTCGCCGGCCAGCTCACCACCGATCAAGGTCGCCTGGCTGAGCTTGGCCTTGCCGCCCAACGGTGCCACGAAGACACGGTTGTAACGACCATCGCCCCAGGTATCCCAATGGCGCACGAACAAGCGGTCATACACGACGCCCGAGGCCTTGTTGCTGGCAGTGGCGTCAAGCTTCTTCTTGGTGCAGGCGAAGTCGGCCTTGCAATCCGCATAGGCACCGGCGGCGATCGCGACGTGCTTGCCATCGGGCGAGACCTTGTAGCCATCGACATCCAGCGCGAACTCGGTGAGCTGCACCGGCGCACCACCCGACAACGGCATCGAATACAGCTGCGAGCTGCCGTTTTTCGCACTCAGGAAATACAGGGTCTTGCCGTCAGGGGACATGGTCGGTGAATTCACGTTCCAACCTTCGGGCGTGAGGCGACGCACCTTGTCACCGTTGAGCGCGCGCGCATACAACGCGCTGGTGGCCTTGAGGTCGCCATTGACCGTGCGCTTCGCGTACACCAGGGTCTTGCCGTCGGGCGTGAGCGTGGGCGAGGAATAACGGTCCAGCTTGACCATATCCTGCACGGTGAAACCGCGTTCGGCATGGGCGGCGAAGGGCATGGCGCACGCGAGGGCGAGCGGCAGGATGGCGTGGCGAAGCTTCATCGGTATTCCTCTTCTTGTAACGTCGATGCGTGAAACGTAGATCAGGGGGGATGAAGCTTGGGTCAGCGCGGGCCACCTTCGGTTTCACCGGCGACCGGCTGCGGCTTCATGGACGTGCGATAGAGCAGCCACGCGACCAGCGCCAACACCGCGAGCCCCAGCCATTCGGCACCCGGGAATTCCAGGCCGAGTGACAGCACATCGGCCTTGCCGCTGGCGACGATCGGGATGGCGATGAAGATGCCCATCAAGGCCTCACCGGTGATCAGACCGGCCGCGAACAACGTGCCCGGGCGGTGGATGCGATCACGGACAGATTCTTCGGCACCCAACACGCCATGGCGCTTCTCGACGACATAAGCCAAGAGGCCGCCCAAGAAGATCGGCACCATCAATTCCAGCGGCAGGTAGATGCCGATGGCGGCGGCCAGCACGGGCACGCGGAAATTCTTGCCGGTCTTCTTCAGCCATTCGTCGAACGCGATGATGACCGCACCGATGATCGCGCCAATACCGATGATGCCCCACGGCAATTCACCGCCGAACAAGCCACGCGCGACCGACGCCATTAGCGTCGCCTGCGGTGCACCGAGCGGGTTGGGATGTTCGGCCGTCGGCGCACCAATGCCGTAAGCCTGCACCAAAAGATTGAGCACCGGCGCCATGATCAGCGCGCAGGAAAACGCACCAATGCCCAGCATCAGTTGCTGCTTCCACGGCGTTGCGCCGACGAGGTAGCCGGCCTTCAAATCCTGCAGGTTGTCGCCACCGACAGCGGCTGCGCAACACACGACCGCACCGATCATGATCGCGGCCACGGCACCCAGCGGTGCACCCGCAATGCCCACCGGCGTGGTGCCAGAGGCCCCCATCAACAGCAGCAGCACGGCAGCGGCGAACAGGATGGTGGCGATGGTGATACCGGATACGGGGTTGTTGGATGAGCCCACCAGGCCTGCCAGATAACCGGAGACGGACACGAACAGGAAGCCTGCGACCACCATGATGATCGCCATCGGAATGCTCACCATCCAGTTGCCCACAATGGCTTGGTACAGCAGAAGCAAGGGCAGCACGAACACGGCGAGCGCGATCAACATCCACTTCATCGGCAGGTCGCGTTCGGTTTCGGCGACGATTTCGTTGCCGCCCTTGCGCGCGGCGGCGATGCCGCTCTTGATGCCGGACAGCAGCGACTTGCGCAGCGAGAACAACGTCCACACGCCACCGATCAACATCGCACCCACGCCGAGGTAGCGGATCTTTGCGCCCCAGATGGCCCACGCGGCGTCCTCGGCCCCTGCGTTGGCGATTTCTTGCGCCAAGACCGGATCGACCGATTGATAGAACGCGTGATACAGCGGGATGGCGATATGCCAGGAGATGATGCTGCCCGACAACACCACGATGCCGATGTTGAGGCCGACGATGTAACCCACGCCGAGCAGCGCGGGTGACAAGTTGGTGCCCATGAAGCCCAGGTACTTGCCGAAGAAGCCCGCTCCTGCCGCCGTGTCCGGAATGATGCGCAGGCCACTGGCTGCCATCAACTTGACCAAGGCGCCGGAGAATGCTGACACACCCAGAATCTTCAGGCCGGGGCCCGGGTTGTCGCCCGCCTTCAGCACTTCCGCGGCGGCCTTGCCTTCGGGGAAGGGCAGCGGATCTTCGACGATCATGGTGCGCCGCAGCGGCACCGAGAACAGCACGCCCAGCAGGCCGCCCAAACCGGCGATCCCGACTACCCACCAGTATTTGAAGTCGGGCCAGTAGCCCATGATGATCAGCGCGGGGATGGTGAAGATCACGCCCGCGGCAATCGACGAACCGGCGGAAGCGCCGGTTTGCACGATGTTGTTCTCGAGGATGGTGCCGCCGCCCAAGAGGCGCAGGACACCCATCGAAACCACCGCCGCCGGAATCGCGGTCGCGATGGTCATGCCGGCGAACAGGCCGAGGTAGGCGTTCGCGGCGGAGAGCACGACGGCCAGCACGATGGCCAGTACCACAGCGCGGAAAGTTAACTGAGGCGCTCCGCTGCGCGGTGCGGGCTGGTTCATCGGGCATCCCCTGTGGAAACGAATCCCGACAACCTACCGTGCAACGGCGCGCCAAGTCCAGCCGCGGCGCGCCATTCCGGGGCGTATCGCCCAGTTAGGCACGCCGCTTTGGATCAGGCGCAATCAGAACGGGATATCGTCATCGTCGAACCCGCTGTCGCCAAAATCAGCCGGCTGGGACTGTGCAGGTTTCTGCGGCTCTCGACGCTGGGCGGGCTGCGAGCGGCCACCACGGTCGCCGCCACTGCTGCGCTCGTAGCCACCGCCACCGCCGCCATCACCACGACCACCGAGCATTTGCATTTCGTCGGCGATGATGTCGGTGTAATAGCGTTTCTGGCCATCATCGCCGGTGTGCTCGCTATAGGTGATGCGGCCTTCAACGTAGCATTGCGAACCCTTGCGCAGATACTCGCCGGCGATCTCGCCGAGCTTGCCGAAGAAGGTCACGCGGTGCCACTCCGTCTTTTCCTGCTGGTTGCCGTCACGGTCCTTGCGCGCATACGTCGTCGCCAGGCTGATCTTGGTGACGGCCATGCCGCCTTGCGTGTATTTCGTTTCCGGGTCGTTACCGAGGTTGCCGACCAGAATCACCTTGTTGATGCCACGTGCCATGTCCAATCCTTGAAGGGTGTGATTCGTGTTGAATGCCGATGGCCGAATGCCATCGACAGGGGTATTGGACTCTAACGCAACGCCCTGCGCCAGCACCGAATGGCTGAACGCGCCGTCAGAGAAACCCGGCATCGGCCCCCTCGCCCGTATAATTCCTTGAACTTACGGCCCCTGCATCGCATGACCCCTGCCCGCCCCGGCCTTCCGGCCATCCAGCAACTGGCCGCCGCCGACATGGCGGCCGTGGACGCCCTCATCCGCCGACGCCTCGCCTCGGATGTGGTGCTGATCAACCAGGTGTCCGAATACATCATCGGTGCGGGCGGTAAACGCCTGCGTCCGATGTTGCTGCTGCTGGCGGCGCGCGCGCTTGGCCGCGTTGATGAAGATTCGCACCAGATGGCCGCGGTCATCGAGTTCATCCACACCGCCACCCTGCTGCATGACGATGTGGTCGATGAATCCGACCTGCGTCGCGGTCGCAGCACCGCCAACGCCGTGTGGGGCAATGCAGCAAGCGTGTTGGTCGGCGACTTCCTCTACTCCCGCAGCTTCCAGTTGATGGTGGAGCTCGGGCGTCCCGAGATCATGCAGATCCTGGCCGACACCACCAACCAGATCGCCGAAGGCGAAGTGCTACAGCTGCTGCACGTGCGCAATCCGGATACCGACGAGACCGCGTACCTCCGCGTCATCGAACGCAAGACCGCGATCCTATTCGCTGCCGCCACGCGGTTGGCGGCACTGCTTTCCGGCGCCGACCAGGCCACGCAAGACCGCCTGCATGATTACGGCCTGAATCTTGGTTACGCATTCCAGATTGCCGATGACGTGCTGGATTACGCCTCCGATGCCGCGACACTCGGTAAAAATCTTGGCGATGACCTGGCCGAAGGCAAGATGACCCTGCCGCTCATTCATGCGATGCAGCACGCCGACCATGCGACGCGTGAACGCCTCCGCGCGATCGTCGAGGTGGGTGATGTCGATGCGCTCCCGGAAGTGATCGCGGCGATCCAAGCGCATGATTCCCTCAGCTACAGTCGCGAACGTGCGCTCGGCTTTGCCGCCCGCGCCGAGGCCGCATTGCAAGGGCTACCCGACAACGAGGCCACGGCAGCGCTCCGCGGTCTCGCGCATTACGCGATCAATCGAGACAAGTGATGGGGCTGGAGGGCGGCAGCAGCTTGCTCTGCCGAAGCTCATCGAAGGCTCAAGCCACAGTAGTCGCGCAAGGCCACGGCATTGTTGTGGGCTAGATCCTCATTTCGCCGGGTTGGCGAATCGCTCCTCGAAAAAATCATCCATCATCTCGAAGGCGCGCTTGGATGCACGCTGGTTGTAGACGCAATTGGGCGGGCTGTTCGATTCGGGCTGGGTGAAGCAATGCACCGCGCCGCTGAAATCCACGAACTGCCAGTCAGCCTTGATCGCATCCATTTCCTTTTTGAAAGCGACGATCTGCTCGTCAGTCACACTGGTGTCGTCGGCGCCATTGAGCACCAAGATCGAAGCTGGCAGAGACTTACCATCCTGCGGCAAGTAACGCTCGATGCCGCCGTGAAAGCTGACCACACCCGCCACGGGGGCGCCGCTTCGCGCCAACTCCAAAGCCACCGATCCACCGAAGCAAAACCCAAACGCCCCGATACGTGAGGCATCCAGTGGCAAGTCGGGAGCACGCGCTTTCAATGCATCGACCGCAGCATTTGCACGTTCACGCAGGCGGACTCCGCCATCGTCATATACCTTGCTCACCGTTGCGCCCGCTTCATTCGTGTCCTTGGGCCTGACATCGCTGCCGTAGACATCGGCCACCAGCACCACGTAGTCGTCACCGGCAACATCACGCGCACGTTCAAGGGCAAGCTCGGTTACACCCATCCAGTTCGGAAACATCACCAAACCAGGCAGCTTTTCATCGACTGCATCGTCATACACCAGGTAGCCACTGAAGTGATCCTTGCCAACCTGCCACTCAACCGGCTGGGCCTTCATTTCGGCAAATGCCGGCGTCGCGCACAAGTAAAATGCGATGGCGAGCAGTACTTTGCGCATGGCGATGACTCGTGATGGAATACCCCGAGGCTAGCGGCGTCTTGTTTAACTACGCGTGAAAGCGCGATTAGCTGATGCCGAGCCCACTGATCGCGACGATTTTTTCGGGGTCAAAGCCACCCAACTCAGCAAAGTGCTTGCCACGTGCCACGTAATCTTTGTAGGCACCAAAACTGGGAGCGCCGGGTGAAAGCAGCATGACACCCTCACCCGCCAAGGCCTTGCTGGCCAGCGTCGTGGCTTGCGGAAGATCATGCGCCGACAGCAGGGAGAACCCAGCTTCGCGGGCGATCGGTTCCAACAAATCATGGATACGCGGGCCATTGGCACCCATGGTCACGATCACATGTGGCGCGCGATAGCGCATCGCGTTGGCAAATTCCGTCCAGTCCAGGCCACGATCATGGCCACCCACCAACAGCGCGACCTTGCGGCCAGCGAAAACATCCAGAGCAGCGAGGGATGCATGCGGCGTGGTGCTGATCGAATCATTGATCCAGGTGATGCCGCTGTGCGTGCCGAGCGTCTGCAAACGATTGGGCAGTGGCTGGAAGCTCTCCGCGTGGTGCGCCAACCCGATGGCGTCCAAGCCCAACATTTCAAGTGCCAACAAGACACCGCATAAATTGCCACGGTTGTGCATACCCGGCAATGGAAGCTCGCGCGTATCCAGGACGCGTACATCACCCCGATGAATAATGTCGCCGCGCAGGTGCCAACCTCCACCAAAGTTGAACCAACGCACGCGCGAGTCCGGCAATCTCAATTGCGACAACACACGATCGCCCGCATTGAGAGCGGCCAGTGTGGGGCGCGCCTGGGTGAACAGTGACAACTTGTCATCCACATAACGCTGCTGACTGCCATGCCAGTCCAGATGCTCTGGATAAATATTGGTGGCCAGGGCAAAGCTGGGACGCACACCGCTCTCAGCGACATCGCGCGTCTGATAGCTGGACAACTCGATAACCCATTCATCGGCATCGGCATCAAGCAGGTCGAGCATCGGCAGCCCGATGTTGCCAGCCAGCGCTGTTCGCCGTCCGGCCGCGCGCAACATGTGGGCCAGCAACGCACTCGTGGTGCTCTTGCCCTTGGTGCCGGTGACGCACAAGGTACGGGCGTTCTCACCGCGCTCACCAAACCAAAGACTAGTGCCCCCGATGAAGCGGGTGCCACGCTCTGCCGCGATGCGCACGATTTCGCCGTAAGGACTGATGCCGGGAGACTTCACCACCACATCGAATGCGGCCAGACGTTCGGCTGTCACGAAGGTGTCGAATGACAACAACGGATCCGCCAACTTGCGTGCATCGTCAAATTCTTCTGACGAGCAAAAAATCGTCAACGCCTGCGATGGCAACCGCTTGCGCAACGCTTGATAGGCGGCGCGACCTTCCCGGCCCCACCCCCACAGTGCTACATGACGGCCTTCAAGCTGCGAAATGCGCACGCAAGCGTTCCCACAAATCGGAGGGGATGCGGTGCTCGTCATCGATGACCATCAGCGCATCGATCGAAAGATCCGATGTTTCGAGTTGTGGTGCAACTTCGCGGGTGAAGCGCCTCACCACCACATCTTCCTGCCACTCAGGACGCGCCGCCAATGCTGCCATCGCAGCGCGCGACTCACGCCCCTCGCCCACGCATTCGAACGGTTTATGGTCACGAAATTCCAGCAACGCATCGAAGCCCGGCACCTGGCTTTCCTCGTCCAGCAGGTTGCGGCCAAAGATTCCCACCAGCCGTGGTTTAGGCATGAAGGGCGCCAGCGCCAGGAACACGAAGTGGCACTTCGGGCATACGCCGCACCAACGATTCACCGGCCGCTCGCCGAGGATGTGGAAGTTGCGATTGCAACTGGAGAAGTGCGCGTCGTAATGCGTGGTCTTGGTGAATTGGCGCGCAACCGCCAATTCGCTCATCGGGCGCAGCAACGAGTAGTAGTGCAGGTCTTTGGCGATGCGCTGTTCAACGTACTCACCGAAATCACGCTCGAAGGCCCAGCCCTTCGACCACTGGTGATTCACTTCGCCGGTGCCTTCGATCAGGCTGCCGTAGCTTGCCGAGCGCTCGTTCGAAAACACCACTTGATCTGCATCGACCAACAAGGCTGCCAGCACCATAATCGCGGAATTAATCGCCGTGACCGGTATGTGGCCGTTCCAAGCCCCCTGCCTGTTGTACTCGAACAATTCCGGTGCCAGTTGGCGCTGGATGTTGAGCGTCGGCAGGCCCGTACGTTCGGCGCAGGCACGGATCAATTGCGAGCCACCGATCCAGGTCACTGTTTGTGCGACATCCACGCCACGCAACGCCTCGATCGACACCAATGAATCCTTGCCGCCACCGATCGCAGTGAGCGCATGTCGCTTCAGCCCCACAGTAGGCGCATCGGCAACCGCTGCATCAGCATGCGGGAAGCGAATGTGGTTATCGAGATTCAAACCATTGCGATAGGCGAACTCGCCCAGGCCATGGCGATAGATCTCAACCAGCAATGCAGCCGTATCGCGATCCAGCGTGGCGTAATCCACCTGAATATCCTTCGGCACCGCCGCCTTGTAATAACTGACCCCCGCGATCAAATGCAGCAAGGTCAAAGCCGCGTCGACTGCAGTTCTACGTGTTTTATCCAGGGCAAACGGCGCACCGGGAATGGTGACTGTCTCGACCAATTCAGGGCCATCATCGAATGCATAGACCAGACGCGCGACGCCCGTTTCGGCATCGAATTCACGGCGCACAAAACGGAATGCCTTGATCGCATCGCGATTGAAATTTACATCACTCATTCCAGCACTTCCTCCTCGGGTAGTGCGCGTAAATTGTAGAAACTGGCCATGCTGTAGCCATAAGCGCCGGCATCCGCAATCAGCATCACGTCACCTTCGGCAGTCGTCGCAGGCAAGCCGCGTGCATGGCCGAACACGTCGCTGCTCTCACAAATGGGGCCCACCACGTCGAAATCAATCTCGGCGGTGTCGCTCAAACGGGACAGGTTGCGGATGTCGTGCCAGGCGTCATACAACGCAGGCCTGATTAGCGTATTCATGCCGGCATCCAAGCCCACACGGCGTACGCCATCCTTCTCCACCACTTGCGTAGCGGTAGCCAACAGCACACCACATTGCGCTACCAGAAAGCGGCCAGGCTCGATGGCGATTGCATAACGTGGGAACGCTGCCTTCACTTCTTCCAGTGCATTGGACCAACCGGCTAAGTCAAATTCACCGTCATCGGGCAGGTAAGGAATCGGCAGGCCACCGCCAATATCGAGTGTCTGCACAGTGCCGATACCGTCGGCCAAGGTTGCAAGTTCTGCGTGCACGCCTGCCCAGTGCGCGGGCGATTCGATGCCGCTGCCGAGGTGCGCATGCAAGCCCACCACGCGCACATCGATGGCGCGCGCGGCGGCGAGAAAATCATCCAGTCGCGACAAAGGCAGGCCGAACTTTGACTCAGCACCGCCCGTGACTACCTTGGCGTGATGGCCATCACCGCGCCCCAAATCGATGCGCAACCAGATACTGCGTCCGCGGAAGACATCCGGCCAGTTCTGCAGCGCCTCGAGGTTATCCAAGGTGATCTGCACCCCTCGCGCGAGCACGGCTTCGTATTCGCCACGAGGTGCAAAACTAGGCGTGAACAACAAACGCTCCGGATCAATGCCGGGCACAGCCTCGAATACACGTTCGACTTCCGCTCCGGACACGCACTCCAGGCCAAAACCCAGCGCATGCAATTCCTGCAGCAAGCGTGGGTGCGAATTGGCCTTGATCGCGAAGTAGCGCCGATCAACCGCCTTGATGTCATTGAGCTTGGCCGCCTGCGCACGCAGCGTGGGCAAGTGATAGACATAACGTGGCGTGCCTAGCTTGGCACGTTCAAGCAAGATGTCTTGGCGGGTACGCCACCATTTTTCGACAGGCATGGGTTCCTCCTCGCAGATGCCGCGCCAGCTGGGGCCGAATACACCTGCTTCACGCACCGGCATCGCACCGCTGCGAATGAGTTCCGCGTGCAGGCTAGGAATCAAGCCGTCCGCATCAACTTCATCGACCACAAAAGTCAGATTGAGGTCGTTCGACGATTGCGAAATCAAATGCACGCGCTCCTGCCCGAAGGTAGCCCATACACCCGATAACTTGTGCAGCATCGAACGCATACCGCGGCCGACCAAGGTGATGGCCGCGCAAGGCGCGATTACTTTCACCCGGCACACCTGCGCCAGGTCTTCGGACAAGCGCGAAAGCACATCGGTGTTCATCAGGTTTTCGCTGGGGTCCAACGAAACAGTGACGTTGGTCTCCGACGAGCCGATCAAGTCGACCGACAGGCCATGGCGGCGGAAGCGGTCGAACACATCGGCCAAGAAGCCGACCTGCTGCCACATCCCGATCGATTCCATCGACACCAGCACGATGCCGTTGCGACGGCTAATCGCCTTGACGCCGGGCACTGTGGTTGCGCTCGCATCGATGCGCGTGCCTGCCAAATCCAACCGTTCGGTGTCGAGAATGGCCATCGGCACGCGCGCATCACGACAAGGGCCTATCGAGCGCGGATGCAGCACTTTCGCACCGGTGGTGGCGATTTCCTGCGCCTCGGCGTAATCCAGCCGCGCCAGCAATCGCGCATCCGGCACCTCGCGCGGGTTGGCGCTGAACATGCCGGGCACGTCGGTCCATATCTCGACGCGCGCGGCATCGAGCAAGGCGCCGAAGTAAGCCGCCGAAGTATCCGAACCGCCGCGACCGAGGATCGCCGTGCCGCCGTCCTCATGTCGCGCGATGAACCCCTGGGTAATCAACAGGCGGTTGGGTTGCGCATCAAATCCTTCGCGCCACGCATCGTCACTGCTGCGATGACAGTTGACCGACAGGCGCCGCGCCCAATCACTCTGGTTAGGCATGTCGATGGCGGAAAGCCAGTCGCGCGCATCGCACCAGCCGAAATCATGTCCTTGCGCGGCAAGATAGGCGGCGCCGATCGTGGAAGACAACAACTCCCCCTGCGACAAGACTTCGGCCTGCCAATCGTAGGGGCGATGCGATGCGCGATCGTCATTGATGAGCGCGTGAAGATCAGCCAAGCGTGCCCCGAGAACTGCTTCATCGTCCAGCTGCAACTCGCGGACAAAGGCGCGATGACGCTGTTCCAGTGCAGCGACACGGGTTGATGCATTCGCATCGCCTTGCGCAATCGCCTGCAATTCATTGGTGACGCCCGACAACGCGGAAACGACCACGAGCACGCGTGCCTCGCGGGCACGGTCGGCGCTTATGCGTCCGATGTTGTCCCAACGGGCGCGGGAGGAAACGCTGGTGCCGCCAAACTTCAGCACCACCCAGGGGTCGACGTTGGGGGAGGACGACATAGAATATTCGCAGGCCAGAACTGCTGGCGGAAACGACATTCTAATGACAGAACCCACCCGCCGCCTGCGCCCTTATTTGCAGGCCGATGTGTTTGCCGACCGCGCTGGTGCTGGCAACCCCCTCGCCGTCGTGCTGGATGCCGAAGGCTTGTCCGATGAGGACATGCAGGCGATCGCGCGCTGGACGCGGCTGCCGGAGACGACTTTCGTCCTGCCTGCTTTGGATGAAAGCAGCAGCTATCGCCTGCGCATGTTCAGCCCGCGCCGTGAAGTGCCCTTCGCCGGTCACCCCAGCGTAGGCACCGCGCATGCGGTGCTGGAGGCTGGCCTGGCCACACCTTGTGACGGATTTTTGGTCCAGGACGGCATCGCAGGCAAGCTGCCACTGCGGGTTGACGGTGAAGGCGCGACGCGCACGATTGCGGTTCGCACGCCTCCATCGAAGTTGCTGGAAACGGCATCCCCTGACGACCCGCGCCTGAAAGACGCCCTCGCCGGCTTGCCGCTGGGTGAATTGCCGCCAGTCTTGATGGAAGGTGGTCGCCGCTGGTGGCTGGTGGAAATGGCGGATGAAGCTTCGCTTCGCAGCGCGACGCCCAACTGGCCGGCGATCAGCGCGTTGGCAGAGGCCACCGGCAGCATGGGCGTGTGCGTGTTCGCGCGCAGCGATGATCCGGTGTATTACCTCGCCGTTCGCGCCTGGGTCGGCGCACCGGCGGCATTCGAAGACGCCGCATCGGGCGCGGCCAACGCCACTTTGGCTGCATGGCTCGCTTTGCGCGATGCACTGCCTGGCGATGGCGGGTTCTATCGCATCAGCCAGGGCCGTGAAGTCGGCCACGACGCCATCATCGAACTCACCGTCGATGAAAATGGCGATGTGTGGTCGGGTGGTCGGGTCACCAGTGTCGTGCGAGGCGAACTGGATTGGTCTTGAGGCGATTCGAAGCCCCATCAACCACTCAACAAGAAGGGCGCCATGGGCGCCCTTCTTTATTTACGTCACGTCGCAAATGATCACTGCGGGGTGACATCCACCCGGATGCGCACGCGCTGACCGGGGTCGTAATTCACCCGCGAGGTGTAACGACGGCCGTTGTATTCGTAGGTGACGTCATATGCGTCCTGCGCATTGCCATAGCGGGCATTGTTGTAACCACCACTGGTCGGCACCGGGTCGCATACCGTCACCTGGCCTTGTTGGCGCTGGCGTTGGGTCTGGTCATAGATGCTGCCGCCGACCTGGCCGCCAACCATCGAGCCGATGGCTGAGGTCGCATAACGGGCTGATCCGCCGCCCACCTGGCTACCCAGTACTGCACCGACCACGCCACCTACCACCGTCGCGACGGTACGGCCGGTCTGCGAGCCGCCATAGCCGCGGTTGCCGTAGCCATCATTCCCATATCCATTCGGATAGGACGAATTGCCGTAGCGATCCACGTAGCCATCGTTGCGGGTATAGCAACGCTGACCTTGCGGGCCAACACTGCTCGACCCATAGCCGTTATTGGCTGCATAGCCTCCACCCGGCACGCGCACAACGTTGATCACGCGGGCGTAGTCGTACTGTGCGTTCTGCGTATAGCCGTTGTCGTACGCCGGATACGTACCTTGGTTGTACTGCGACTGGCCGGCCAAGGACAGGCTCTGCGCAGAGGCAGTGCCGACTGTAGCGGCCATGCCAAGGGCCATCAGGGAAAGGGACAGATACTTCATGACTCGACGCTCCCCCGCCAAGGATTGGGCGGACGTCCCTACCTTGCGGATAAGCAGCTAAAGGCGTGCTGAATTCGGCTTCCGGAGGCCTGGTCTGTTGCCGCACATTCACCCAGCCATGTTGGGATTCGCATGGCCAGCGTACCGGGCGTATGCTGGAACCACATCACCGCCATGACCGCCCGCCGAGCGCTTCGCTCGAGGGTCGCGCTCCGAGTCGCGGACGACCATGACGTCCCAGTCACCTCGCACCAAAGGAGACGGACGCATGTCCTACAGCACTGAAACACTCCGCAACATCGCCCTCGCGGGCCATCCTGGCGCCGGCAAAACAAGTCTGTTCGAAGCCCTGCTGCATGCCGGCGGCACCGTACAGACGGCAGGCAGCATCGAACGCGGCACCACGGTGTCCGACTTCGATCCCATCGAAAAAGAACGCGGCCATTCCATCGATTGCGCTATCGCCAGCACCGACCACGCAGGCATCCACCTCAATTTGATCGACACGCCCGGTTATCCGGAATTCCGTGGCCGGGCCCTGTCCGCACTCGCCGCGGTCGAGACCATGGTGGTGGTGGTCGATGCGGACTCCGGCGTCGAACATGGCACACGTCGGATGATGGATCACGCCAAGTCACGTGGGCTATGCCGGGTGATCGCGGTGAACAAGATCGATCACGCCAGCGGCACTGATCTTGCGAATCTGATGGAGTCGCTGCGGGAGACCTTCGGGCCCGAAGTCCTGCCGCTCAATTTGCCGGCGGAAGACGGCAGCCAGGTAATCGATTGTTTCGGCAACAGCGAAGGCGATAGTGATCTTGGCCCCGTCGCGCAATGGCACCAGCGCATCCTGGACCAGGTCGTCGAGGTCAACGAAAACGTGATGGACAGGTATCTGGACCTGGGCGAAGACGGCCTGTCGGGCGAGGAGCTGCACGATGCCTTCGAGCAATGCCTGCGCGAAGGGCATCTGGTGCCGGTGTGCTTCGTCTCTGCACGCAGCGGCACGGGCGTCCGCGAATTACTCGACATCGCCGAACACCTTTTTCCGAATCCTGCCGAAGCCAATCCCCCCGAATTCATCAAAGGCCAGGGGGATGCGGCATCCGCACTCCATCCCACTCCCGATCCCAATGCGCATGTCATCGCGGACGTGTTCAAGATCGTGCACGACCCGTTCGTGGGCAAGCTGGCGATTTTTCGTGTCTACCAAGGCACCCTCAGACCGGACAGCCAGTTGTTTATCGATGACGGGCGCAAACCGTTCAAGGTGGGTCATCTGTACAAGATGAAGGGGAAGGAGCACGTCGAAGTGATGCAGGCGATTCCCGGTGACATCGCGGCCATCGCCAAGAACGACGAGCTGCATTTCGATGCGGTGTTGCACGATTCACGCGACGAAGACCACATCCACCTGAAGCCCCTCGACTTCCCCAAGCCGATGTTCGGCCTGGCTGTCGAGCCCGCCAGCAAGGGGCAGGAGCAGAAGCTCGCCAACGCGCTGGCCAAGCTCGCCGAAGAAGATCCGGCCTTTGCCGTCGAGCACAACGACGAGACCCACGAGACGGTGATTCGCGGCCTGTCCGACCTGCACCTTCGCCTGCAATTGCAGCGTCTGAAGGACCGTTTCAGCGTGGATGTCACGACCCGGCCGCCGCGCATCGCCTATCGCGAGACCGTACGTCAACAGGCCGAGGGGCATCATCGCCACAAGAAGCAAACCGGCGGCGCGGGACAATTCGGTGAGGTATTCCTGCGTGTCGAACCCCTGCCCCGCGGCAACGGCTTCGAATTCGTTGATGCCGTGAAAGGCGGCGTCATCCCCGGACAATTCTTGCCAGCCGTGGAGAAAGGCGTGCGCCAGGTGATGGCCGCGGGCGCAGTGGCGGGCTACCCGATGCAGGACGTGCGCGTCACCGTTTATGACGGCAAGCACCATGCTGTCGACAGCAAGGAGGTCGCCTTCGTCGCAGCGGGAAAACGTGCTTTCCTGGATGCGATTTCCAAAGCCGACGCCCAGGTACTCGAGCCCATCGTGGAGCTGGAAGTGAGTGCACCGGAAGCGCATATGGGCGATATCAGTGGCGGCCTTGCCAGCAAGCGCGCACGCATCCATGGCACCGACAGCACGCGTGGCGGAGAGATCGTGGTCAAGGCTCAGGTGCCGCTGTCCGAGCTGGATGGCTACGCCGCGGAGTTGAAATCGGCCACCGCAGGACGCGGTCGTTATGCCCTGGACTTCAGCCATTACGAGCCCGTGCCCCCCCAAGTGCAGCAGCGCTTGGTCGAGTCATGGCACCCCCACCACGAGGAAGACTGATGCCCGCCGCTTGTCGGCGCGCACGAAAAAACCGCAAAAAACCGCTTGAAAACTCTTGGCGGCGCGCTTTTATTGCAATACATTGAGCTGCCGGTAACGACCGCGCATCATTCCATTCGACGAGGAACTCGAAACCCATGGCCACGAAGAAAGCCGCCAAGAAGCCTGCCAAGGCGCCCGCGAAAGCCGCTGCTAAAGCTGCTCCCAAGGCGATGAAGCCGATCAAGGACGCGTTGAGCAAGTCCGCGCTGGTCGCCCACATCTCCGAGTACACCAGCATCGCTGCCAAGGACGTGCGTAGCGTCATTGCCGCGCTGGAAAGCACCGTGCATGCTTCCGTGAGCAAGAAGGGCGCTGGCTCCTTCACCATGCCGGGCCTGTTCAAGATCACCGCTGTTGAAGTCCCGGCACGTCCGGCGCGCAAGGGCATCAACCCGTTCACCAAGGAACAGGTCACCTTCAAGGCTCGCCCGAAGTCGGTGAAGGTCAAAGTCCGTCCGCTGAAGAAGCTGAAAGACGCCGCTGTCTGATGGACCCGCGCGGCAACGCGCGATGATCAGATGATCCGGTTCGAAGCCGGAACCCTTGCGGGTTCCGGCTTTTTTCATGTCTTTCGATAGGACAGAGTCAGATCGCTTCACCGTCAGCGCACAAGTCTTGGGCAGGATGATGCGACATCAATGGATAGCCTCATGCCGCGCAAACCCTCTCCACTCGTATCCCTTGCACGCTGGGCAGCCGCGTTGCTGGTGCTGGCATTGGCCGCTCATTGGGCGTGGCACAAGCCTTGGGCGCAGGCCAGCGTCGAGGCTTGGCGGTTGTCACGAATGCCCTCCCCCACGGCGTTGCCCGTTCCAGTCGAGGGTATACGTGCCAGCCGCATCGCCGACACCTGGGGTGGTGCGCGCAGCGGCGGACGCAAACATCAAGGCGTGGATATCTTCGCCAAGCGCGGCACGCCGGTTCTCAGCGCCACCCGTGGCGTGGTGAGCAGCGTCAACGACTACGGTATCGGCGGAAAACACGTCTGGGTGATTGGCCCCGGTGGCGAGCGCCACTACTACGCGCACCTGGATGGCTTCGCGCCAGGCATCGCCCGCTTCGACTTGGTCGAAGCCGGAGGACTACTGGGTTTCGTCGGCGACACCGGCAATGCACGCGGTACACCGCCGCATCTGCATTACGGGATCTATGCGATGTCGGGCGCGTACAACCCGTGGCCGTTGTTGCAGGCGGGCGCGAAGCAAGCGCCTGGCTCTCAGCCTGGACGCTGACCTGAATCACGATACGCGCAGAACATTCTTCTTGCGTTGGCCTCGCCCGGGTTAGCATCGCGACTTGGCCCGGGAGAAACCCATGGACAAGCGTTTTTGGTTTTGCGGCGTGGTAATGAGCATCGCCGCCATGGTGCTCGACTTCATCATCCACGGCCTGCTGTTGCAGGCGGATTACGCTGCGCTGGTGCCCTCGGGCTTTGTGCGCGGCCCTGAAGCGGGCGCAAGCTACCTGCCGTGGATGCTTCTGGCGCACGTGGGGATCGGCTTTGGCCTGACCGCGCTATATCGCGCCTTCCACCCCTCACCCACCAGTGATGTTCGGCAAGGCCTGCGCTTCGGTGCGCTGATGGCCTTGGCCGCAACCATCCCCGGCTACCTCATCTATTTCGCAGTGCAGCCGTGGCCGGCATCGCTGGTGCTGAAGCAGATCGCCTATTCAACGGTGGCGATGTTGCTGCTGGGGCTGTTGCTGGCTTGGCTGCAACCACGTCGCCGCGTACTTTGATCAAAGGATGATGTCTTGAAGATGCTTCGTTTTTCCTTTGTCATGCTCTTTGCCGCCAGCCTGATGCTTGCCGCTTGCGGCGGTAGCGATGGCAAGTCGGGAACCGCGGCGGGTGCAGATGGCGATACCTCCGTGTTACCTGCGCCCGCAGCACAAGGCGGCTCGATCACCGGCATGCCGGATCCGCGCGAAGTCAGCAATCCGCATGCCGCGGAAGCCAGCATCGAACCCGAAACCTTGCCGGACCCCATGGCAGAGCCCGATGTGGTCGCCGACACCGCGCAGACCAGCAACGAGCCCGGCGCAGATGCTGCCGTGCGCGTGATCCGCGACTACTACGCCGCCATCAACCTGCGAAACCACACAGCGGCCTATGCGTTGTGGCGCGGCGAGGGCCAGGCCAGCGGCGTAAGTGCGGAGCAATTCGCGCAGGATTTCGCCACCACCAGCGGCGTCTCGGTGGAAATAGGTGAGCCCGGCCCTATCGATGCCGGCGCGGGACAACGCCATATCGAAGTCCCGGTGTCACTGGTCGTGCGCAACACCGATGGCAGCGAGCAACGCTATCGCGGTGAATATGTTCTGCAACGCACCGTGGCCGATGGGGCCAGCGAAGACCAGAAGGCTTGGCGCATTGCTTCGGCGCAGCTGTCCGCTGCGCCCTGAGCATTCAATCAGCAGTTCGGCAGGCGCCCCGAATCACTTCTTTTTCTTCGGCTTGCGCTTGGGCTGCAACATGGTGCCCGTGCACTTGGGCGATCCGCAGCGACATCCCCACAATTTCTTCAACGCAGGCGTGTGCGGCTCGTCCAGCACGATGCCGTAGTTGTAAGAGAGCTCTTCGCCCGGCTTGATGTCGCGGATGGCCTCGATATACACCTTGTCCTTGTGCGATTTGCCATTGGTGTTTTCTTCCAGCACGGCTTCGGCATTGGGCTCGCAGCTGGTGTTGATCCAGCGTGCGATGTTGCCGTCCACGTTCGCATCGATGACATAGTCATCATTCAGCGTGAACAGGAAGGTGTGCCCGTCTTCGTCGACATCGCCGTATTCGGCATCCACTTCCTCGTGGGTGCGTAGCTTGCCCTTGTAGCGAACGATGCGCTCACCCTTGGCGATGGGTTCAATGGCGAACACGCCGTTGCCGTGAATATTGGACTGGCGACGCTCGATCTTGTGCTTGCTGGTCTTGGCCATGCTGGTTTCCTTGCGGGGCCGCCATTGTGACCCATCACACCCTCCCCTTGCCGCCCATTGAGGCACGCCCTGCAAATCAGTACAATAACGGTACTGATTAGATCTTGATCGCCACCGGCCAGCCAACGCCACGCCGCCATGCTTCGCGTCACCAAACTCACTGATTACGCCACGCTCGTCATGACCGTGCTCGCCGCCGCACCCGATGCGGTGTTAAGTGCGGCCGAATTGGCAGAGCGCGCCGGCATCGAACTGCCCACCGCCGCCAAGGTGCTTAAACCGCTGGCGCAGGCCGGCTTGGTCGACGGCTTCCGCGGCGCCAATGGCGGCTATCGTCTGGCCCGCGATGCGCGTGATGTGTCGTTAGCCGACATCGTCGAAGCGATGGAGGGCCCGCTGGCGATGACCGAATGCAGCATCCACGAAGGCCAGTGCGGGATCGAAGATTCCTGCAACGTGCGCAGCAATTGGCAGCGCGTCAATGACGTGATCGCCAAGGCCCTGCGCGAGATCAGCTTGCATGACATGGCGCATGGGGATGTCGCATCGTCCTCCAGCAAGCGCATTCCCGTCCGCCTGGCCGTCGCCTGAGGCATGACCATGAACACACAGACCCCCCTCGCCGAAGCACCGCAGCAGAACGCCGACATCCACGCGCGACTCGGTCGCACGTATGACGCCGGTTTCGTCACCGAGATCGAAAGCGACAGCCTGCCGCCAGGCCTCAACGAAGACATCATCCGTGCGCTTTCCGCCAAGAAGGACGAGCCCGAGTGGATGACCGAATGGCGCCTCGCTGCATATCGCCATTGGCTGACCATGCCGATGCCCGAATGGGCGAAGCTCGACATCGCGCCAATCGATTTCCAGGCACTCTCTTATTACAGCGCACCGAAAGCGAAGTACAACTCGCTTGACGAAGTGCCGCAGGAGCTGCTGGATACCTACGACAAGCTGGGCGTGCCGCTGCACGAGCGCGCCAAGCTGGCCGGCGTCGCGGTGGATGCGGTGTTCGATTCGGTCTCGGTCGGCACCACCTTCCGCAAGGAACTGGCCGAGAAGGGCATCATTTTTTGCTCGATGTCGGAAGCCATCAAGGAACACCCGGAACTGGTGAAGCAATACCTCGGTAGCGTGGTGCCGGTTGGTGACAACTATTTCGCCGCGCTCAACTCCGCCGTGTTCTCCGATGGCAGCTTCGTCTTCATCCCCAAGGGCGTGCGTAGCCCAATGGAGCTCTCCACCTACTTCCGCATCAACGCCGGGCATACCGGCCAGTTCGAGCGCACGCTGATCATCTGCGAAGACAAGGGCTACGTCTCTTATCTCGAAGGTTGTACGGCGCCCATGCGCGACGAAAACCAATTGCACGCTGCCGTGGTCGAGCTGGTCACGCTGGAAGATGCCGAGATCAAGTACTCCACGGTGCAGAACTGGTACCCGGGCGATGAGAACGGCGTTGGCGGCATCTACAACTTCGTGACCAAACGCGCCGAATGCCGTGGTGCACGCAGCAAGGTGGTGTGGACGCAAGTCGAGACCGGCAGCGCCGTCACCTGGAAGTATCCCAGCTGCGTGTTGCTGGGCGATGACAGCGTCGGCGAGTTCCACTCCGTCGCATTGACCCATCACCGCCAGCAAGCCGACACCGGCACCAAGATGATTCACGTCGGCAAGCGCACCAAGTCGAAGATCGTTTCGAAAGGTATCAGCGCGGGACGCGGGCAAAACACGTATCGCGGATTGGTAAAGGTCGAGCGCGGTGCCGAAGACGCGCGCAACCACACGCAGTGTGACAGCTTGCTGATCGGCAAGAAATGCGGCGCGCATACCTTCCCCTATATCGAGGTGAAGCGCAGCGATGCGACCGTCGAACACGAGGCCACGACCAGCAAGATCAGCGACGACCAGCTGTTCTACTGCCGCTCGCGAGGCATTCGCGAGGAAGACGCCGTGTCGATGATCGTCGACGGCTTCTGCAAACAGGTTTTCCGCGAATTGCCGATGGAATTCGCAGTGGAAGCGAAAAAATTGCTGGAAGTCTCGCTGGAAGGTGCGGTCGGCTGATTGTCTGCCTCACGCTCAAATTATTCGGAAATCAATATGCTCAAGATCGACAACCTCCACGTGCGCGCCGGTGAGCGCGACATCCTAAAGGGCCTTTCGCTGACCGTGAAGCCGGGCGAAGTGCACGCCATCATGGGGCCGAATGGCGCGGGAAAATCCACGCTGGGCAACGTGCTGGCGGGCCGTGATGGCTACGACATCACCGAAGGCACCGTGAGCTTCGACGGCAAGGACCTGTTGACGCAGGAGCCGGAGGAACGCGCTGCGGACGGCGTGTTCCTCGCCTTCCAGTACCCGGTCGAAATTCCGGGCGTGAACAACACCTACTTTCTGCGCAGCGCACTCAACGCGCAGCGCAAGGCGCGTGGCGAGGCGGAGCTCGATTCCGTGCAGTTCCTGAAACTGGTGCGCGAAAAGATCAAGGTGCTGCACTTGCCGGACACGCTGCTCAATCGCGGCGTAAACGAAGGTTTTTCGGGTGGCGAGAAGAAGCGCAACGAGATCTTCCAGCTCGCGGTGCTGGAGCCTAAGCTGGCGATCCTCGATGAAACCGACTCCGGCCTCGACATCGATGCGCTCAAAGCCGTCGCAGATGGCGTCAACGCGTTGCGTTCGCCCGATCGCGCGTTCCTGGTCATCACCCACTACCAGCGCCTGCTCGATTACATCAAGCCGGACGTGGTGCACGTGCTGGCCGATGGCCGCATCGTCGAAAGCGGTGGCCCGGAACTCGCGCTCAAGCTGGAAGAACACGGCTACGCCTGGGTGCAGGATCGCATTGCCCCCGAGGCTGCGTGACATGAGCGCCTTGCTTGACTCTCTCCTCGCCGGCCACGACGACGCGGGATCCCGCGCGATCCTCGACGCCGGCTTGCCCGGCCCGCGCTCGGAGGCGTGGAAGTACACGCCGTTGCGCGCATTCGAGCGTCGCGCATTTGCGCCGGCATCATGCGTGAAAGCCGATGCCGAATGGATCACAGGCATCCCCGCGCCTCGCATCGTTTTCGTGAACGGGCAATTTGATGTCGCGTTGTCGGACATCGATGCCTTGCCGGCCGGCCTCGACCTCACACTTGGCCACGATCGCGATGCCTCGGTCGAAATCGACACGGAGACGAACGCCTGGCAGCCCGCAGGCGATGACGTGTTCGCCAACCTCAACACGAAACTGGCCAAGGACGGCGCGCATATCGAGGCCAGTGCCGTCATCGACAGGCCGTTACATCTGGTCACGCTCAACCTTGCCGACGGCGAAGATCGCGCCATCCATCTGCATCACTCGATCTCACTTGCGCCCAACGCCGCACTGACACTGGTCGAGCACCAGTTGGGCAATGACCAAGCCAACCTAGACAACAGCCGCCTCCGGATCACGCTCGGTGAACGCGCACAGCTCAAACAGCTACGCGTCCAAGATGACGGCGCACGCGCCACGCGCTTCCTGCGCACGGACGCGACGCTGGCCACCAAGGCCAACTACGACCGACTGGATCTTGAGTTAGGCGCTTCGCTTTCCCGTCACGAACTCAACATCACGCTCCAAGGCGAATCCGCCCGCGTGCATTCAGGCGGCATATTGATGGCGCACGGCAAGCGCCACCTCGACACCCGCCTCGGCATCGTGCATGCCGCAGCCAACACCAAAACCGAATTGCCATGGCGTGGTTTGGCCGATGGCCGTGCACGCGCGGTGTTCCATGGCGGAATTCGCATCGATGCAGGCGCCGATGGCAGCCAGGCCAATCTGCAGAATCGCAATCTATTGTTGTCCGATAACGCCGAAATCGATACCCAACCGGTCTTGGTGATCCATGCCGACGAAGTGCAGGCCGCCCACGGTGCCACCGTCGGCCAACTGGATGCGACGTCGCTGTTCTATTTGCGCTCGCGCGGCATCCCGGAAGACGAAGCCCGTCGCATTCTGACAGTGGCGTTTTGCCGCGAGGTGCTGGCGATGGTGGATGACGCTTCGCTTCGCGCGTCGCTGGAATCGCGCATCGATCAATCCCTTGCGCGCATGCAGCCAGAATGAACATCAACAACATCAACTGGTCGCAAGTCCGCGCCGACTTCCCGCTGCTCACCCGCGAGGTCCACGGCAAGCCGCTGGTGTATCTGGATTCGGCCAATACCAGCCAGAAACCTGTTGCCGTGATCGACGTCGTGGACGATTTCTATCGTCGCCACAATGCCAACGTCAGCCGCGCCGTCCACCAGTTGGGGGCCGAGGCGACCGAGCAATACGAAGCATCGCGCAAATCGCTTTCCCGCTTCCTCAACGTGCGTGCGGACGAGCTAGTGCTGACCAGCGGGACGACGTTCGCGATCAACCTGGTCGCTTATTCGTGGGCGCTGCCGCGACTGCAGGTGGGCGATGTCATCCTGCTCTCGCGGATGGAGCATCACGCCAACATCGTGCCGTGGCAATTGATCGCCGAGCGTACCGGCGCCACGATCCGCGTCGCTGAGCTGCTGCCGGATGGCAGCCTCGACATGGATGGCCTGTGGGCTGCCATGACGCCCGAGGTCAAGCTGCTCGGCCTGACCCATGTCAGCAACGTGCTCGGCACTGTCAATCCGGTGCGCGAGATCTGCAAGGAGGCACGCAAGCGCGGCATCACTACCCTGATCGATGGCTCGCAGGCTGCGCCGCATATGCAGGTCGATATCGCTTCGATCGGTTGTGACTTTTATGTCGCCACCGGCCACAAATTGTGTGGTCCGACCGGCACTGGCCTGCTATGGGCGCGACGCGAACTGCTGCAATCCATGCCACCTTTCATCGGCGGTGGCGAGATGATCAAGGAAGTGCGCTTCGACGGCACCGTGTTCAACAACCCGCCGCACAAGTTCGAGGCCGGCACCCCGAATATTGCGGGCTTCGTCGGCCTGGGCGCGGCGGTGAACTATTTGTCCGACATCGGCATGGACCACATCCATGCGCGCGAAGCCGAACTGCTGGCACACGCGACCGAGTCACTTTCCAGCTTCGACGGCCTGCGCATCTACGGAACCGCGCCCGGCAAGGCCGCCATCATTTCTTTCCTGATCGACGGCACCCACGCGCATGACGTCGCCACCCTCCTCGATCTGGAAGGCGTGGCCGTGCGCTCCGGCCAGCATTGCGCACACCCGCTGCTGCAATCGCTGGGGGTAGGTGCCACCTGCCGCGCGTCGCTGGCGTTCTACAACACGCACGAGGATGTCGATGCCTTTGTCCTTGCATTGCACAAGGTGAGGAAGCTCCTCGCATGAACCTGACTTACCGTCATGCCACGCCAGCCGACATCCCCATGCTGGTCGATCTCGTCACGTCCGCCTATCGCGGTGATGCGAGCCGCGCCGGCTGGACCACCGAAGCCGATTTGCTCGATGGCCTGCGCATCGATGCCGAACGCATCGCCGCCGACATCGAGCGCCCTCAAAGCGTGATCTTGCTGGGCGAATCTGATGGCGATGTCGTCGCCTGCGCCCATGTGGCCGTTGAAGATGGCGCAGGCTACTTCGGCATGTTCTCGGTGCGCCCGAATCTGCAAGGCCACGGCATCGGCAAATTGATGCTGACTGAAGCCGAGCGCATCGCCCGCGATGAGCTACAGCAATCCGCGATGCGCATGACCGTGATCGACGTGCGTGACGAGCTCATCGATTACTACGCACGTCGTGGCTATCAACGTACCGGCATCCACAAGCCCTTCCCTTATGGTGATGATCGCTTCGGCATCCCCAAGCGCCCGGATCTGCGCTTTGAAGTACTGGAGAAGTCGCTGTGAGCGATGACCTGCGCGACTGGGAATTTGTCTGCACCGAAGCGGAACTGCTGCCTGGCGAAAAGAAAACCGTATGGCACGGCGACACCCCGATCCTGGTCGTGAACTTGGATGGCGACTATTACGCCGTTGAAGACCAGTGCACGCACGAAGACTTCGAGCTTTCCGCCGGCCCCGTGGACCAGGAAACCGGGCTAATCGAGTGCGTGTTCCACGGCGCCAAGTTTGACCTGCGTACCGGCGCCGCCACCTGTCCGCCCGCATACACGCCAGTCGCCACATTCCCCGTGAAAGTGGTGGATGGCGCTCTCTGGACGCGCGATAACCGCTGAACTCAAGCAGCAGACGCACACCACCTGCTAGCACATACACCTGACCACCATGGGTTTGGTTGGTCAGTTAGGCGGCATCGGCCGTATGGGCAGCCCCAATACGGGCTCAGCTAGATCAAATAGATCCTGATCCCACCTCTATGGATGAAGCATGTGCCTTGGTCGGCACGGCGCGCTAAGGCTTTGTGAAATTTATTGTCAATAAGAATCATTCTTATTATCATTGGCGCAATGGTGCTGCTTGGCACTTTGACCATCATCAAGAGACCCCCCATGAACCTCACGCATCGTCCGGCCATTCGCCCGTTGGCGGCCGCCCTCATCGTGGCCTTGTCTAGCCCGGCTTTCGCCGCGGATGAAGTATCTGCCGACCCCGTCCAGCTTGACCGTGTTGTCGTGAAAGGCAGTCGTTACCTGCCCGCCTACCAAGCACTCGATACTCGTAGCGCGACCAAGACGGACACCCAGCTCGTCGATGTGCCGC
Organism: Solilutibacter tolerans; assembly: GCF_900155935.1. Classification (GTDB taxonomy): domain Bacteria; phylum Pseudomonadota; class Gammaproteobacteria; order Xanthomonadales; family Xanthomonadaceae; genus Solilutibacter; species Solilutibacter tolerans. The sequence continues at coordinate 272,166 of NZ_FTLW01000001.1, read as the reverse complement.
AATCAGCCACCATCATCACTGAAGAGTTGATGCGCGACCAGGCCATGACCGGCCTGCCTGAAGTGCTGCGCTATGTCCCCGGTGCAGGCGTCGCCCAAGGCGAGGGAAATCGCGACACCGTGGTGATGCGCGGCAACAGCAGCACGGCGGATTTTTTTGTCGATGGCGCACGTGACGATGTGCAATACATTCGTGACATCTACAACATCGAGCGCGTAGAAGCGCTGAAGGGCCCGAATGCGCTGATCTTCGGTCGCGGCGGCTCAGGCGGCGTGATCAATCGCGTGACCAAGCAGGCCGATGGCCGCGAAGGCGGTGCGGTTGGCATCCAGATCGGAAACTGGAACCGCAAGCGTGGCACCGTTGACTGGAGCACCAAGATGGGCGAACGCGCCGCGTTCCGCATCAATGGCATGGTCGAGGACTCCGAGAGCTACCGTGATGGCTTTGAGCTGAAGCGCCATGGCATCAACCCGGTGCTCCGTTTCAATCTTGGCCAGAACACCCGACTCGATCTCTCCTACGAGCATTTCCGCGATGAGCGCACCGCCGATCGCGGCGTGCCTTCACTCAATGGCCGCCCATACAAAACGGATCCTTCGACGTTCTTCGGCAGCCCGGACCTCAGCCCGGTCGAAGCACGCGTCAATGCGTTCGACGCAACGCTCGTGCATGTATTCGGCAATGGCGTGGAGCTGCGCAATCACTTCCGCTGGGCCGATTACGACAAGTTCTACCAGAACGTGTTCACTAACGGCCTGGTCACCGCTACCGATGGCTCGCTACAAGCCACGCTAGCGGCCTACAACCAGCAGACGAATCGCCGCAACTGGTTCAACCAATCCGATTTCGTTTTCGATTTCGCAACCGGTAGCGTGCGCCACACTTTGCTTGCAGGTGCGGAATTTGGCCGCCAGGACACCGACAACCTGCGCATGAACGGCGCCTTCCAGGGCAGCAACCGCGTGCCGGTATCGAACCCGATCTACACGGGCAATGTGGTGTTCACACCGAACCGGCAGAACGAGAGCCAGGCCGATATCGCCGCTATCTATGTACAGGACCAAATCGCCTTCTCCGATAACTGGATGGCGGTAGTTGGCGTGCGTTACGACCGCTTCAACATCGACATGACCGACCTCACCACGGCTGCGCGCTTCAGCAGCCGGGATTCGATGTGGTCGCCACGCGCAGGCCTGATCTACAAACCACGCCAGGACATGTCGTTCTACGCCAGCTACAGCATGACCTTCCAGCCTCGTGCGGGTGAGCAGCTTGCATCGCTCTCTAGCAGCACCGAATCGCTTGAGCCCGAGAAGTTCATCAACAAGGAACTGGGCTGGAAATGGGACATGAACAACCGACTATCGCTGACGATCGCGGCCTACCAGCTGGACCGACAGAACGTCGCAGTCACCGATCCCGCCGACATCACCCGCATGATCCTCGTCGATGGTCAGCGAGCACGTGGCGTGGAGGCCGGCATCGCCGGCCGTATCACCGAGCGCTGGCAGGTCATGGGCGGCTATGCATGGCAGACCGGTGAAATCCTCGCCACTCAGTCGGCCAACGCGCCGGTCGGCAATCGTTTGGCTCAGTTGCCGAAACATTCGGCATCGCTATGGAATCGCTTCGACCTGACACCGAAGTTTGGTGTCGGCGTCGGCGCCATCTATCGCGGCAGCTTCTACGCCTCCTCTGATAACACCGTCACCGTGCCAGGCTTTACTCGTTTCGATGGCGCGCTGTTTTGGGATGTCAACGAACAAGTTCAGCTGCAACTCAATATCGAGAACTTGTTGGACAAGGAGTATTACTCCTCTGCACACAGCAATCAGAACATCACGCCTGGCGCGCCACGCGGGGCGATGCTGAGTGCACGCTTCAGCTTCTGATAGAACAGAATCGGGGCGGCGTCGAATGCCGCCCTGATTCAAATTATTTAGCCGAAGCTTTGCGGATCATTTAAGGCACGCAGCTCTGGGTAACAAAGCATCGACGCCGACGCGCCACCCTCAATCCGAACACCATCATGACCACACGCAACGCGCTCTTCCAGATCCACTGGTTCCTCGGCATTACCGCAGGCATCGTGCTTGCGCTGGTCGGCGTGACGGGCGGCTTGCTCAGCTTCGAAGATGAGCTACTCAAGGCCTGGAACCCGGGCGTGATATCGGTCCAGGCACGTGGCACCGCGCTTTCCCCCGACGCCTTGGTGGCGCGCATCCGTGAGCAACGTCCCGATGACCGCATTCAGTCGTTGGCGCTCTCTCGTGATGCCACCGATGCAGCACGTGTAGGCTTTGCACCGGCGAAAGATGCCGCTCGCGGCCCTGGTGGTCGCGGGCCCCGCGGTGAAAGCCGCTATGTGAACCCATATACCGGCGAGCTGCTAGACAAGCCGCGCGGCGAAGGTTTCTTCCGCACAACCATGCAATTGCATCGCTGGTTGGCGATGGATGATGTTGGCAAACAGATCGTCGCATTCTCGACCGTTGCATTGATCTTCTTCTGCTTGTCGGGTCTTTACCTGCGCTGGCCCCGTCGTTGGCACAGCTTGCGCACTTGGCTCGCGTTGGATTGGAAGCAGAAAGGTCGCAACTTCCTTTGGCATTTGCACTCCATCGTCGGTACGTGGGTGTTGATTGCATACCTGATCATGTCGCTCACAGGTCTATGGTGGTCATATGGCTGGTATCGCGATGCGGTGAACAAATGGGCTGACATGCCTAGCCAGCAGCAACCACGTGGTGAAGGCGCTCGCGCAGGCGGCGGTCGTGGCGATGCGAGCAAGCAACGCAAACCAGCTGATGTCGATGTGGCCGCAGCATGGAACGCATTCCAGAGAACGGTGCCTGAGTGGAGCACGGCCACCTTGCAATGGCCACGCGAAGGCGGCGGTCTGCAATTCCGTTACCTGGATACCGATCCCGCGCACGAACGCGCCAATAACACGCTCGAACTTGATCCCTTCACGTTCGCGGTCGAAAAGCATGAGCGCTACGACGCCCGACCGTGGAAGCAAAAGATCGCAGGCAGCATGTTCGCCCTGCACCGTGGCAGCTTCTTCGGTGTGGGTGGTGTCATCCTCTTCATGATCGCCAGTCTGCTGATGCCGCTGTTCGCCATCACCGGATGGATGCTTTATCTGGAACGCCGCAAGCGCCAGCGGGAAGCGAAGCGACTCGCCACATCACTCATCCCACCGACCAAATCCGTCAATGGCGAGCGCGTACTGGTGGCGTACGCCAGCCAGACCGGCAATGCCCAACGACTGGCTTGGCAAACAGCAGCCGAGCTCAATAAAACCGACAACCACGTTGAAGTTAAGTCGCTCGCCGAACTCAAGCCTGATGATCTCGCGAATGAAGCTCGCGTGCTGTTTGTGGTCAGCACATTCGGCGAAAGTCAGCCGCCGGATGGCGGTCGCGCGTTTGCCCGCCGCATGCGCGCGATGCAACCCGGCAGTTTGCGCGGCCTGCGCTACGGCATTCTCTCCTTGGGCGATAGTGAGTACGGCGAGGATTATTCCGGGTTCGGCCGCGAGCTGGAGCACTGGCTGCATGTCGCCGGTGCAACGCCGCTCTTCGACCGCATCGACGTGGACGCCATGGATGCCGGCGCACTACGCCATTGGCAACATCATCTTGGCGTAATGTCTGGCCGCACCGATATGGCCGACTGGACTGCGCCGACTTACCAGCACTGGTTGCTGGCCGAACGCCTCCACCTCAACCCAGGTAGCCCCGGCGGCGCGGCTTTCCACATCGCGCTGATGCCCCCTGCCGATACGCGCGTGACTTGGCAGGCCGGCGACATCATCGAGATCGGACCACGTCATTCCGATACTCGGGTCAACGACTTCCTTACCGCCACTGGATTTGATGGCGATCACGCCATGGTGGTCGATGATGCAATGACCTCGCTCCGCCACCTGCTTGCGCACTCACTCCTTCCCGAGGTGCAAGCGGTTCGCGGCATGGCAGTCGGGGCCCTGATCACCCAACTCAAACCGCTTCCCCACCGCGAATATTCCATCGCATCACTGCCCGCCGATGGCAGCGTGCAATTCGTGCTGCGTCGCATGCTGCTGCCCGATGGCACACCGGGCCTGGCCAGTGGCTGGCTGTGTGACCATGCATCCGTCGGTGACCAGATTAATGCGCGCATCCGCAGCAACCCAAACTTCCACGCTCCCGATTCCACGCGACCGATGGTCCTGATCGGAAACGGCACGGGTATTGGCGGACTGCGTGCACACTTGAAAGAACGAATTGCCGCAGGCGCGCATCGCAACTGGATGCTGTTTGGTGAACGCAGTGCTACATCGGACCGCTTGTATGGCGCAGAACTGGAAGATTGGCTGCAGAGCGGCGTACTCACGCATCTGGACCGCATTTTCTCACGCGATGGCGATGGCCCCCACTATGTTCAGGACGCCTTGCGTGCGAACACTTTGCGCCTACGCGAGTGGCTGGACGAAGGTGCCGCAATCTACGTCTGTGGCAGCTTGCAAGGCATGGCACCCGGTGTCGATGCGGTACTTGTCGATGCCATCGGACAGGATGCCGTGGACGCCTTGGTCGAAGCTGGACGTTACCGCCGCGACGTCTACTGACGAGTCATGACTCAATCACGCCGCTAGCCGGCGCAATGCGGATCACCAGCGCTTCGCCGGCCCCTTCCACAGCGCAGCGCCTGCGTTCATCGCCAGCGCGGATCAATACGGTATCCCCGCGCGCTAGGCCATCACCCTGCCCTGACCCATCAGCGACCTGGGCGGAACCGGCCAGCAAGTGGACCACCCAGATCTCTCTGGCCTCTGCGAACACCACCATGCTGCCGACCATCGGGCGTCGCCAAAGCTCGGCCTCGACGCGCCCACGTCGCCACATCAGGTTGAAGTCCCGTGTCGGGCCATCGATCAAGCGGCTGTACAAACCTCTCCCCCCATCGAATCTGAATCGCGGGCTTTCCGGAGTAAGCGCATGGGCATCGCCATCCTCAAAATCGAACTGCATCCCTGCACCTTCGAGCAGATAGATCTCCCGCTCGATGTCTGGCAAATGCGAGAACGGGCCGTCCGACTCCACATCCGCGACCGACAACCGCCAGTCCCAATCCGGGTTACCTGCACCAGTGGCGATTTCCCGGGTCCGGCCGCCGCCATTGAACCAACGCTGAGGCTGCACCGCGTCCAATCGGATGATGTCGATGGGTTTGATCTGCATGGAAACAGTCTATCGAGACTGAATAAAGATCGCCCGATTGGCCATCCTGACCACTCGGGCAACCCTGACTTCCTTGTATCGGCTTCCTGCCTGTCCTGACGGGCTCTCCCTAGCCCCACGCGACGGCCTTCCCGGCCGACTCGTTCCTTAGGCCTCAGCGCTGCGTGGCCTTGGCCCGCTTCAATGTGGGAATAGCCGGCTGCGATTTGCTTGCACGTGCCACCGGCACCATCGCCCGGCCGGAGCCGACGGTGATGCGGTCGCGATTCTTCTCAACGGTCTTCAGGCCGATTCCCTTGACCATCGCCAGTTGTTCGATGCTCTTGAACGCGCCGTTCTCGCGGCGGTATTCAACGATGGCTTGCGCCTTGGCCGGCCCCACGTTGAGCAATACCTCGTCCAGGGTCGCGGCATCCGCCGTGTTGATGTTGACGACCTCAGCCGCCAGCGCCTGGCCGCACAGCGCCAGTGCGAGCATGAGCGAGACGAGGAAGCGATTTAAACGATTCATGAGATGACTCCCGTGTGTGGTTGGATTCCGTTCCCGTCAGCGTTTCCGCCCGGTGAATCCAGTCTCCGCATCGGCATGGCAATAACCTATCGCCACAATCCCAGCGCCACAGCCAGCCAACTCCCCGTTGGCGTGTAGGAAAAATCCGAACGCCCCTCCAAGCTCACGAAGCCCAAATCCCCGTCCCGTTAGAATTCAGTATTCACCACTCACTGGAGCTCCAGATGTCCAGCAGCGTCCTCGACACCGGCAAGCTCGGTCAATTCGTCAATGCCAAATGGGACGACGAAATCGTTCCGCAACTGGTTGATTACATCGCCATTCCCAACAAATCGCCGATGTTCGACCCCGACTGGCAGGCCCATGGCTACATGGACCAGGCCGTCACCCTGATGGAAAACTGGGCCAAGGCGCAGAACATCCCCGGCATGGCACTGGAGGTAGTGCGTCTGGAAGGCCGTACACCACTGATTTATATCGATATTCCGGCTAGCGGCGAATCGGTCGGGGATGATTGCATCCTCCTTTACGGCCACTTGGACAAGCAGCCAGAGATGACCGGCTGGGACGATGACCTGGGCCCGTGGAAGCCGGTGTTGAAGGGCGACAAGCTCTACGGCCGCGGTGGCGCGGACGATGGCTACGCCATCTTCGGCTCGCTCACCAGCGTGATGGCGCTGCAGGCACAAGGCCTGCCGCATGCGCGCTGCGTGGTCTTGATCGAGGCCTGCGAGGAATCCGGCAGCTATGACCTGCCCGCCTACGTCGATCACTTGGCCGATCGCATCGGCAAGCCCTCGCTCGTCGTGTGCCTGGATTCGGGTTGCGGCAACTACGAGCAGCTGTGGTGCACCACGTCGCTGCGCGGCCTGGCCGGCGGCAATCTGCGTATCGATGTACTGGAAGAAGGCGTGCACTCGGGCGATGCGTCGGGCATCGTGCCGTCTAGCTTCCGCCTGCTGCGCCAGCTGCTGGATCGTGTGGAAGACGAAGCCACCGGCAAGATGAAGCTGGATGGGCTCTACGTCGACATTCCGGCCGAGCGCCTGACCCAGGCGAAGAAGGCCGCCGAGGTGCTGGGCGACGAAATTTTCGACAAATTTCCGCTGGTCAGTGGCCTTAAACCAATGGGCGAGGACAATGTAGACCGCGTGCTCAACCGCACCTGGCGCCCAGCCTTGTCGATCACCGGCGTCGATGGCATGCCCCCGCTGTCGTCGGCGGGCAATGTGTTGCGCCCGCATACGGCGGTGAAATTGTCGCTGCGCATCCCGCCGACGCTCGATGGCGAAGCCGGCGGAAAATTGCTGCGCGATACCTTGCTAAAGGATCCGCCGAACAATGCCAAGGTCACATTCGAGCTGGAGAAATCATCATCGGGCTGGAACGCACCGGCGTTGTCTGCGTGGCTGGCAACCGCCATCGACCAGTCTAGCCAGGAGGTCTTCGGCAAACCGGCAATGTATATGGGTGAAGGTGGCAGCATCCCCTTCATGGGCATGCTGGGCGAGAAATTCCCCGGTGCGCAGTTCATGATCACCGGCGTGCTGGGCCCGCATTCCAACGCGCACGGACCCAATGAATTCCTGCACATCCCGATGGGCAAGAACGTCACCGCCTGTGTTGCGCACGTGATCGCTGCACACCACGCGGCCAGCCTGCGCGGCGAGACGACCGGCGTCGCGGTCGCGCCCGATAGCGGCACCCGCAACGGCGACCACGGCTGCTGTTGAGGCGATCCGCAAGCATCGCAGCAGCGGCCTGCTGCGATGCAACAGCATCGTCATCGCAGGCTTGCTAGCATCGCCCGGCACAACACCAACCTAGGGGAGTCACATGTTCGAGGGGTTCTTTGGTTACATCATCGGCGGCGCAGTCATTGGCATCATCGCGCGTCTGCTCAAACCCGGTGCCGAGGCGATGGGTTGGATCATGACGATAGTGCTGGGCATCTTGGGTGCAGTGATCGGCGGCTGGGCTGCGGCCAATTTCGGCCTGCAAGGCTTCATGACCTGGGTGGTCGCGATCGTCGCTGCCATCATCCTGCTGTTTGCTTATGAGGCCCTGCGCAAGAAGCGCCCTGCAGGCCGCTGATTCAAGCTGGTTTTACCGAAACGCCCCGCTAATCCGGGGCGTTTTCTTTGGACAGCACTGTTATGCTTGACCCGATCCGCCACGGGAACGTCCATGCCCTTGTTTGGTAGCGAAAACTGGTTGTACATCGCCTTCATCGGACTCATCGTCGGCCTGCTGGCGCGGCTGCTCAAACCCGGCCGCGACCGCATGGGCCTGATCCTCACCACCCTGCTCGGTATAGGTGGCGCATTGCTCTCCGGCTTCGTTGGCCAGCACTTTGGCTGGTACTCGCTCGGGCAACCCGCAGGCTTCATTGGTGCCCTCATCGGCGCGATCGCCATCCTCTTGGTCGTCGCCCTGTTTCGTCGTCCGCGCGAACGCCGCATCTTTAAAAACAAACGCTGACCCTCTGCATGAATCGCGAAACCGAACGCCTCGCCTGGGCGCGCCAAGCGCTGTCCAACCCCACCGTCGAACTGGAACGCGCCTCCACCGATGCCGGCTTCCGCAGCTATTGGCGCACAGTAGGAATGTCGCCTTCGCGCATCGTCATGGACTCGCCTCCCGACAAGGAAGACGTGCGTCCGTGGCTGGCCATGCGCGATGTGCTCGAATCCGGTGGCGTGCGCGTGCCGCAAGTACTCGCGCGCGATGTGGATTCCGGTTTCCTGGTGTTGGAGGACCTCGGCGTCAACACTTATCTGCATGACATCGATGAGGCCAATGCCGATGCGATGTTTGATGCCGCCATCGACCAATTATTGAAGCTGCAGGCAACCCAACCACCCACCGATCTTCCCCGCTTCGACGAAGCCACGATCACCCGCGAACTGCGCATGTTCGATGAGTGGTTCTGCGGCAAGCACTTGGGAATGACACTGGCCTGTGACGACATGGAAGTGCTGGATGGCGCTTACCGTCATTTGATTGATGCCGCAGAAGCACAGTCGCAAGTGCTGGTGCACCGTGATTTCATGCCGCGCAACCTGATGCAGGCCGAGGGCGGCCCCGCCGTTCTGGACTTCCAGGACGCGGCGGTGGGGCCGATCGCCTACGACGCGATCTCGCTGTTCAAGGATGCGTTTCTCAGCTGGCCCAATGATCGTGTCGATGCCTGGCTTCGCCACTACCACGCACGCGCCACAGCTTCTGGCCTGCCGCTGCCACTGCTTGATCGCTTCCTGCGCGATGCCGACCTGATTGGCGTGCAACGCCACATCAAGATCATCGGCGTGTTCTCGCGTCTGCACTATCGCGACCACAAACCGAAATACCTCACCGACGTGCCGCGCTTCTTCGTGTATCTCGATGAGGTATTACCCAAGTATCCGCAACTGGCCGGCCTGCACGCTTTCATTGAAACCAAGATCAAGCCGGCCATCGCCGCACTTGAAGCCACACATAACGACGCCCCGGCATGAAGGCACTGATTTTTGCCGCGGGTCTCGGTGAGCGCATGCGTCCACTCACCGACCACACGCCCAAGCCACTGCTGCAAGTCGGCGGCAAGCGATTGATCGTCTGGCACCTGAAGAAGCTGGCCTCGATGGGCATCACTGATGTCGTCATCAACACCTCGTGGTTGGCGGATCAGTTTCCGTCGACGTTAGGCGATGGCGCCGATTTCGGCCTGCGCCTGCACTACAGCTACGAAGGCCCATCACCCCTCGAGACGGGCGGCGGCATGTGGAATGCGATGACGCTACTGGGCAATGCGCCATTCCTTGCTGTTAACGGCGATATTTGGTGCGATGCCGATTTCAGTCAGCTGCCACGCGAACCCGAAGGGCTGACGCATCTGGTCATGGTCGATAACCCTGCACACCATTTGAAAGGCGACTTCGCGCTGGACGAATCAGGACGCCTGCATTCGACAGGCGATATGCGATTGACGTTTTCGGGCATCGGTGTGTATCGACCGCAACTGCTGGATGATTGGCGCGATGTCATCGGCGACACGCCCGGCGCGGACCAGACAGCGCCACGCTTCCAGCTGGCACCGCTGCTACGCGCGGCGATGGCCAAAGGCATGGCGACTGGCACGCATCATCAAGGCCTGTGGACCGATGTCGGCACGCCGCAACGATTGGCCGAGCTGGACGCGCGATTGATTGCAACCCAACCTGCAGATTGACCGGTCCGCGACCATCTGGCTTGCTGGCGCGTACCGACTTCAATGGATAACGCCCAGCCGACGCACGACAAAAATGAGGCCGAGCTACTACGCGCGGCGCGGCGTGGGGACCAAGCGGCCTTCGCAGCGCTCTATCGGCTGCATGCTAAGGCGATCCACTCCCTGGTGCTTAGGTTATCTGGCAGCGTAGAAACCGCCGAAGACATCACCCAGGACACGTTCCTCAAGGCCATGCGCTTCCTGCCTGGCCTGCGCGCCGAGCTGCCACTGCGTCCTTGGCTGAAGCGCACGGCGTCCAACGCACTGATCGATCAGTTCAGAAAGCAATGGCGCTCGCTGCCGTTGCCTGGCGACGACTTCATGGCCGATGCAGCCGCTTTACCTGAATCTGATGCAGAAATCGCTGGCCTGCTGCGACGACTCCCACCCGCCGCTCGTACCTTGGTATGGCTGCACTTGATGGAAGGCTGGTCGCACAAAGAATTGGCAGCCCGATTCGGCCACACTGAAAGCTGGTCGAAATCCGTGCTTTCCCGTGCACTCAAGCAACTTCGCACAAACCTGTCTGACGACGAGAAAAACTCCTGTGAATGATCAACTCCTCAAGCAGCTACGCGATTTACCCGATGCAAAGCCATCTGACGCGGTTTGGGAAAAGCTGGCGGCGGCACGGCAGCGACAGGTTCGTCGCCAACGCGGCATGGTCGCTGGCGGCAGTGCTTGCGTGGCCCTTGCCGTAACGCTGCTCATCAACCTTGGCCTCAAACCGGGCGATGACAGGGCTGCTCCCGCCATCGCCACTACACGCGCGCCAACATCCACCATACCCGCGGTGTCGAACACGCCTTCCGAATCCCTGCATCACATCGATCGCGAACTGCAACTTGCCTATGCGCGCAACGCAGACGATGCCGAGCTGGCTTCGCTGTGGGCCGTGCGCCGGGGCCTGATCCATTCCCGCACGGACAACGTGCAGCCCCTCGGCATCTGATCAAGGAGCCGTAATGAATATCCGCATCATCGCCCCCGTATTCGCCGCCTTCATGGCTCTGCCCGTTACCGCACAAGACAACCCGACGCTGCAACGGGAAGTTGAAACCGCGCTGGTGCGCGCCGCTGAAAGCGGCACGTTGTCCACCACAGGACATACCACCACGCTGCGCAGCCAGGCGCGTGTGCGTTACGAGCTTGGTGCCGTGGTGGATGTGCGCAATGCCAACGCCAGCGGCCTACCAGTGCTGGCGGTTACACCGGGCTCGGCGGCCTCGCGCCTGGGCCTGCAAGCAGGCGACCGATTGCTCGCGATCAATGGCCGTAAGGTCGGTACGCAGGCCAGTCAACTGCAGCAGGCCATCGATGCGGGCGGCGGCAAGCTTGCTGCATCATGGTCACGTGCCGGCAAACAGCTGGCCGCCAATGACACAGCCGATGCGGTGGCAATCCCTGCCTTCCAATTGGTCGTCGGCGATACAAACAGCAAAGGATGCGGCTTCGTGTCCGATCAACAGGGCGTGGTGCCCAAGAGCGAAGACACCTACCGCGGGGAAATCACTCGCATCGATGGGCGCAGCACGCCGTTAGCGGGCTTGTACCAGTACGAACTGCCGACCGGCCGCCATGTCCTTACCATCGCAGAGAAAATCGATCGTCACCGTATGAGCCTGCGTGTGCAAAGGACAGCGCATTTGGCAAATCGATTGAAGACGGCGGCGCAGTCTTACAAGACTCTCGTGATCGATGTGAAGCCTAATACCAGCTACCTCATCGGTGTACGGCTGCTGGAAGACAAACTGGACAACGATTCGATCCGTCGCAATGCCTACTGGGAACCGGTGATCTGGGAGACCCGGGCGCAGGCCTGCCGCTGACTGAGGCCTTTGTGCTAACTGCCCAACACTTCTCGCAAAAATGGCACCGTCACGCGTCGTTTCGCGGCCAGTGATTCACGGTCCAATCGTTCGAACAAGACAGTCAAGCTACCCAGATCGCGTTCGACGCGCTTGAGCAGCCAATCAATCGCCGCATCGTCCATCGCCAAACCTCGGCGCTCCGCGCGCAAGCGCAGAATCGCCGCACGGGTTGAATCATCGGCTGGTTGCAGGCGAATCCGCGTCAACTGCGACAAGCGCGAGCGCAAGTCAGGCAGCACCAGACCCAATGCATCCGGCACCTCACGCGCGGTGTACACAACGCCCGCGCCAACGGTGCGGGCCGCATTATGAAAATCGAACAAGGCGACTTCGTCTTCCCGCTTTCCTGCGATGTGTTCGATGCCATCCAGCGCGATACGCATGTCGGGCTGTGGCGCAGGCAGCGCTTCGCGCAGCCGCCCTGCCATGGCCACCAACGGCAAGTAGGTCGCTGTTTTTGCCAACGCATCGACTTCCGCACAAAAACCCAGCGCCAAATGCGTCTTGCCTGCGTCATGCGGACCAACGAAATACAGCCACTCCGCACCACTTGCAGCAAGCGTGCTCAATTGCGCCAACGCGCCTGCGGGCGGAGCAACGAAAGCATCAAGGCGCTGGTCCGGCGGGTAACGCAGCGACAGCGGCAATTGCCGGGAGGTCTTGCTCACGCGTCGGGCGAAGGCGCAGCGGGTGCCTCAATCGCCACGGGTGCAGGCGTGGCCTGACCCATGGTCTCACCCTGTTCGCCGATATAGGTTTTGCTGTGGCGATACCGGTCCACGCAATAACGCAGCAACACGTTGAGCACGGCTGCTCCTGGCAACGCCAGCAACATGCCGACGAAGCCGAATAATGCGCCACCAGCCATCACCGCAAAGATCACTACCATCGGATGCAGGCCGATGCGGTCGCCCACCAATTTCGGTGTGAGCACATAACTTTCGATGACCTGCGCCACGCCCCACACTACAGCGACGCCGGCAACACCCTGCCAACCCAAACCTTGCACCAATGCGGCGATCGTCCCCATCACCACCACCGAGGTCGGGCCGAGATAAGGCACGAAGCTGAGCATGCCACCGATCAGACCAATCAAGATGCCGATCTTCACCCCGAACAGAGCCAGGCCCGCGCCATACATGATCGCCAATGCGATCATCACCAGGAATTGCCCGCGCAGGAAACCGCTCAACACATCGTTGGATTCCTGCGCCAACTTGGTGACAGTCGATAAAGAGTCGCGCGGAATCAGCGAAGCCACACGTTCGACGAACACATCCCAGTCACGCAAAAAGAAGAACGCCAGAATCGGAATCAGCACCAGGTTCACCAGCCACATCACCATTCCGATGCCCGAGCGCGACACATAACCCAGCACCGCCGTCGCAATACCGCCCACACGTTCCCAGTGCTCGCGCACCATCTCGATCAAGTGCTTGCTATCGAACCAGGCAATCAAATCGAAGTTGAATTTGGCCTGCACCCACGGGACCAGCTGACCGGTGAACCAGTTGGCAAGCCACGCTTGGTACTCCGGCAAGGACTGGGTCAATGTCCCGACCTGGCGCACGACGACCGGCACCAGAATCAACATCACGATCAGCAAGATCAGACACATCGCCGAAAACACGGCGGCGACCGCCGTATTACGACTGGCGCCGCGTGCTTCAATCCGGTCTACCAACGGATCTCCCAGCCAGCCCAGCATCGCTGCAATCACGAACGGGGCGAGGATTGATGAGAGCTTCGATAGCAGCCAACCGATGGCGACCACGACCACGACCCACTGAACCTTGCGGACGAAACCGGCCAGTGTTGCGAGCGAAGCCTGCGAGGAAGAGTCCATCGATGTCATCCGTGATTGGTGTTCAACGCACGTCGAACTGCGTGCTGTCTTCGTCTTCGCCGACAGCCGTAATCACGCCCTCACGCGCCGCGGCGCCACGGAACTTGACCAGGCCTTCCTTCAACTCCAAGGTGAAGACGACGCTGCCCGGCGTGGCCGATACAGGCACGATGCGGCCAATCTGCGGATGACGCTCCAGATAGCCGATCAAACCAAGGTATTCCTGCGCATTGTCGATGCCGGTGAAGGTGAGGCTGACGGTTTGCGAACGCACCACCGGCTTTGGCGGCACACGGCGCACGTACTTGCGAATCAGTGCATCGTTCACGACATCCGCGCCCGATGCGATCACCCGGCGCGGATCGGAACCGGCATTCGAATCCTTGGCGGAAACGCGGCCGTTGTCCACGAAGACCCAGTCCGCCTTCCAGCCCGAGCCAGCTCGCTGCACCTTGCCGATCAGCTGCATGGCCGGCTTGTACGCCTTGGACAGGCGCGCGACGGCACCGGTGTCACCCCGCCAGATGGCCCCGACGATCGCTTGCTCGGCGGCGCTGCCCTTCGGCAGACCCAGGCCAAACCCCAATGCCTTGGCACGATCCAATGCGGTGCGCGCCACGCTGGCTTGCGGCAGAGCCACCAGACGCGGCCCGCTGCCATCGTCCAGCGCCAACCACAAGACGGGTTTCGGACGCGGGTTGGGCCACGCCACGACACCGATTTGCTTGGCCAGCTCGTCCACCTTGGACGGTTTGAAGCGAACGATCAGGGTGGTGCCGAAGGTAGGCGCGCCGGTGGTCGGCGAAATGCCCTCGTCCTGACGATAGTCGTAGCTGGCGACGTAATCCTTGGCGTTGCGGACTTCGTCACCCACGCCGGGGCGTTGCTGGGGCGCGCGCTCGCCGGTCAGCTTGCTGAGCACCTGGATCAGGCCGCGGGAAAAGCCGTTGTTGCGCTCGGCCGCCGATTGGGAGCGAACCGACACTTCAGCGTCGTAAGCGCCCTGCGCGGACGCGCGGCTGCCCTCCACACGCTGTGCCTGTGCGGTGCCCATTGCCAGCACCAGCATCGCCGCCCATGTCCATCGAATCGTTGCGCGCATCGCCATGAGTTCCGGGTTTCCTAGGGGGAATGGTGCCGCAGCCGGGCGGATGCGTCCATCACGGGCCATTTCGGGGGGGTGAGCCGGGCTGTTAAAATCGCCCGTCCCCAAGCCGCGAGCCGCCCGTGAATCAGCCTACTTCCCTGACCTACCGCGACGCCGGTGTGGATATCGACGCGGGCAACGAGCTGGTCGAGCGGATCAAACCGCTGGTCAAGAAGAGCTTCCGGCCCGAGGTGATGGGCGGTCTGGGCGGTTTTGGCGCGATGTTCGACCTCTCGGCCAAGTATCGCGAACCGGTGCTGGTCTCCGGTACCGATGGCGTCGGCACCAAACTGAAACTGGCCCAGCAACTGGGCCGCCACGACACCATCGGCATCGATCTGGTGGCGATGTGTGTGAACGATGTGCTGGTGCAGGGCGCCGAACCGCTGTTCTTCCTCGATTATTTCGCGACCGGCAAGCTGGATATCGACACCGCCGCGGCCGTGGTGGGCGGCATCGCACAAGGCTGCACGGAATCCGGCTGCGCCTTGATTGGCGGCGAAACCGCCGAAATGCCCGACATGTACCCCCCGGGTGAATACGATCTGGCCGGTTTCTGCGTCGCGGGCGTCGAAAAGAGCGAGATTCGCGATGGCGGGCGCGTGCGGGCCGGTGACGTACTCATCGGCATCGCCTCCAGCGGTCCGCACTCGAATGGGTACTCGCTGATCCGCAAGATCCTGGCCCGCACCGAGACACCGATGGGCTATGACTTGGGTGGGCAGACACTCGAAGACGCACTGATGGCCCCGACCCGCTTGTACGTGAAGCCGGTGCTCGAACTTCTCCGCGGCCCTCACGGCGCGGACATCCACGCGATGGCCCATATCACCGGTGGCGGCATCACCGAGAACATCATCCGCGTCATCCCCGATGGCCTGGCCTTGGATATCGAAGCGGCAAGCCTCCAGCTGCCCGCCGTGTTCCAGTGGCTGCAGAAGGAAGGCGCAGTGGCCGATGCCGAGATGTGGCGCACGTTCAACTGCGGCATTGGTTTCGTGTTCGTCGTGCCGGCATCGGCAGCCGATGCAGTGAGCGCAGAGCTCGATCGCATGGATCTGGCACCGCGCACGATCGGTCGCGTGGTCGAAGCAGGCGATGGCGATGAGCGGGTCCGAATTGGCTGAAACCGACGCGGCAAAGCGGCGTCGGCTGGCGGTGTTGGTCTCCGGCCGAGGCAGCAACCTGCAAACGATCCTCGATGCCATCGCGGCAGGCACGCTGGATGCAAAAATTGTCGGCGTATTCTCAGACAAACCCGACTGCATCGCGCTGACGCGGGCCCCGCAACACCTGCGCTGGTCTCGCGCGGCCAAGACTTACGCGGACCGTCGCACCTTCGATTCAGAGCTGAGGGATGCGGTCGCGGCAAGCCAGCCGGACTGGGTGGTCTGCGCGGGCTATATGCGCATCCTGGGCAGTAATTTCGTCCAGCGCTTTGCAGATCGGCTGATCAACATCCACCCTTCCCTGCTGCCGAAATACCCAGGCCTGCATACGCATCGCCGCGCCCTTGAAGCGGGTGACAGCGAACACGGCGCGAGCGTGCACTGGGTCATCCCGGAGCTCGACGCTGGCACCGTCATCGCACAGGCCCGCATCCCCGTCCTGCCCGGTGACGATGCGCAATCGCTGGCCGCACGCCTGCTCCCGGCCGAGCACGAGCTTCTGGTCTCGGTATTGCGCGATGCGGTAGCAGGCCAGCTGGCGCTCCCCGGCCCCGTCTGAACCAAAAAGTCCGTTCTGGGATGTGGTCATGCTGCGTTTACACGCAGATAGCTACATTGCCGAACCTGAATACTTGAGATTGGATTACATGTCGGCCTTACGCTCGATCGCCCTGACCAGCTTGTTGCTGCTTCCGGTCTCCGCCGGGGCGGTAGCACAGGCAAATACCGTGCAGGCTCCCGTCGCGCTGGAATCGACGACGACACTCGCGCCTTATGTGATGCGTCCGTTCTCCGGCACGTATCAGGTATTTCGCGGCGAAAAACCCCTGGGCCAGGCCACCATGCGCTTGGTGAACACTGGCGGCGCGCGCTGGCGCATCGATTTGAACATCGTCGGCACTCAAGGCTTGGCCGGCGCTGCGGGTGTCAACATCCAGCAAAGCACCGTATTCGATACATCAGGCGACCAGTACCGACCAATCTCGCAAAGCACCGTGCGCCACGCCCTGTTCGCTACGCGCAAGACCGTAGGCACCTACAACTGGAGCAGCAAACAAGCCAGCTGGAGTGGCGACGTGAAAAAGTCGCGGCGCGGTCGCGTCATCCCTCTCCAGCCTGGCGACATGAGCGGCTTGCTGATCAATCTTGCGGTGATGCGTGATGCCAAGCCAGGCGCTTCTCTGCAGTATCGCTTCGTGGATGATTCACGCATGCGCGTGCAAAGTTACGCCGTGGCTCCGGCAACCGAAAATATCACCATCGGCGACATCAGTTACGACGCAATGCGCATCGATCGCACCAATGCCGGCGAGGACCGCACCACTGTGTGGTTCACTCCGGAAGTGCCGTTACCGGTGCGCATCCACATGAAAGATGGCGATGATGCATCGCTCGACCTCGTGTTGACCCAATACAAGGGAGTTTGACCATGAATATTCGCAACAAGACCAGCATGGCCGCTGGCCTGGTGCTGGCGCTGGCCACTCTGCCCACCGTGCAGGCCGCCGAGTTGAAGGCGTTCAATGCCAACTACCGTGCCAATTACAACAACATGGCCGCGAACGCGACGATGTCGCTGGCACCCGCTGGTGCCAATCGTTGGACCTACAGCATGAAGGTGCAAAACGCGCTGGTGCAGTTGGATCGTTCGTCTACCGTGGATGCATCGGGCAGCCAATTGCGCCCGGTCGGTAATCGCGAAACCATCAACATGCTGGTCAAGAAGAAGTCCAAGCAGACCAGCTTCGATTGGTCCGGCGGCCAGGCCACCTGGAGTGGCGATGTCAAAGCCGATCGCCGTGGCCCGGTCAAGCTGCAAGCCGGCGATGTCGATGGCATGACGCTCAACCTCGCCATCGTGCGTGACGCACTCGCCGGCAAGCCCATGCGCTATCGCTTGATAGAAAACGGCAAAGCCAAGCCGCTGGCTTTCACTAGCGCCGGCAAAGAAAGCGTGACCGTGGAAGGCAAGGCGATGCAGGCCACCAAGGTCACCGGCAACGATGGTGATAGCCGCATGACGCTGTGGGTGGTCGACGGCATTCCGGTGCCGGTGCGCATCCAGCAAAAAGACGATGACGGCGACACCATCGACTTGCGCCTGCAATCGATGCGCTAAGCATCATCGATACGCTTTTCGGGAGGCCTCGCAGATGCGGGGCCTTTTGTTTGACCGTCACCAACCCCACACCGAATTAATGCGCCGGCTGCTAACGTGCCGACATCGCCCAACCGCCAACAGGAACCGCTATGTCCTCCACCCTCGCCCGCGGCACCCATGCCGCCGACAAACCCTTCGAAGCTTTGACCATCGAGCGCCGCGAACCCGGCCCCAAGGACGTGCAAATCGACATCGCCTATTGCGGCATCTGCCACTCGGATTTTCATACCGCGCGCTCGGAATGGGCGGGCACGTTATATCCCTGCGTACCCGGTCACGAGATTGTCGGCAAGGTCAGCGCGGTCGGCAGCGACGTCAAGAATTTCAAGGTCGGTGACACCGTCGGTGTCGGCTGCATGGTCGATAGCTGCAAGCACTGCCCCGCCTGCGACGAGGGCCTTGAGCAATATTGCCAGAACGGCTTTGTCGGCACCTATAACGGTGCAACCAAAGACGCACCCGGCCACACCTTGGGCGGCTACGCGCAGCGCATCGTCGTGGACCAGGACTTCGTGCTGAAGGTGAAGCATCCAGAAGAACAACTCGCCGCTGTCGCGCCGCTCTTGTGCGCAGGCATCACCACTTATTCCCCACTGCGTCATTGGAAGGTTGGACCGGGACAAAAGGTCGGCGTGGTCGGCATCGGCGGCCTGGGCCACATGGGCGTCAAGATCGCGCACGCGATGGGCGCGCACGTTGTGGCTTTCACGACTTCCGACAGCAAGCGCCAGGCCGCGCTGGATCTGGGCGCGGATGAGGTCATCGTCTCGCGCAATCCGGACGAGATGAAAGCCCATGCGAACAGCTTCGACTTCATCCTCAATACCGTCGCCGCCAGCCACAACCTTGATGCCTACACCAGCCTGCTCAAGCGCGACGGCACGATGGTGCTGGTCGGCGTGCCCGAGCATCCGCATCCCTCGCCCAATATCGGCGTGTTGATCTTTGGTCGTCGCTCGATCGCAGGCTCACTGATCGGCGGCATCAAGGAAACCCAGGAGATGCTGGATTTCTGCGCTGAACACGGCATCGTTGCGGATATTGAAATGGTGAGCGCGGACGAGATCGACAACGCCTACGAGCGCATGGCGCGCAGCGACGTCAAATATCGTTTCGTCATCGACAACGCGACCATGGGGTGATGCGACATCCCGTTTGGCATAAAAGAAGCCCCGCTTGTGCGGGGCTTCTGCTTGACGGGGATGTCGCTTCGCTTAGTCGATGCGGCGAATCGTCGCACCGAGTCCCGCGAATTTCTCTTCGATGTTCTCGTAGCCGCGATCCAGGTGGTAGATGCGATCGATGACGGTTTCGCCATCCGCCACCAGGCCCGCAAGAATCAGCGACGCCGATGCACGCAAATCGGTCGCCATCACTGGCGCGCCCGTAAGCTGCTCAACGCCACGCACGATCGCCGTGTGGCCATCCACCTTGATGTCCGCACCCAGGCGCTGCAGTTCCTGCACGTGCATGTAGCGGTTCTCGAAAATGGTTTCGCGGATCACGCCCGCGCCTTCGGCGATGCAGTTCATCGCCATGAACTGCGCCTGCATGTCCGTCGGGAAACCCGGGTGCGGCGCGGTATTGATGTCCACTGCGCGCGGACGCTTGCCATGCATGTCGAGCGTGATGCGATCACCCCCGACGATCACTTCAGCGCCCGCTTCCACCAGCTTGGCCAGCACCGCGTCCATCGAAGCTGGATGTGC
The DNA here is from genome assembly GCF_900155935.1 of Solilutibacter tolerans. Classification (GTDB taxonomy): domain Bacteria; phylum Pseudomonadota; class Gammaproteobacteria; order Xanthomonadales; family Xanthomonadaceae; genus Solilutibacter; species Solilutibacter tolerans. The sequence goes on along the minus strand of NZ_FTLW01000001.1, from coordinate 252,272 downwards.
GTTGCGCAAGGTCACGCGACCGCCGGTCATCGCGGCCGCGACCAAGAAAGTGCCGGCTTCGATGCGATCCGCCAATACGGCGTGACGCGCACCATGCAGGCGCTCGACGCCCTGCACATGGATGCGACCATTGCCCGCACCTTCGATCTTCGCGCCCATCGCGATCAGGCAATCGGCGAGATCGACGATCTCCGGCTCCATCGCCGCGTTCTCCAGCACGCTTTCGCCTTGCGCCAGACACGCCGCCATCAAGACGTTCTCGGTCGCGCCGACGCTCACCATGTCGAAAGTGACACGCCCCCCGCGCAGGCGGCCATTGACACTGGCCTTGATGAAGCCGTGGTCAACGCTGACATCGGCGCCCAGCGCCTGCATGCCCTTGATGTGCAAGTCCACCGGGCGCGAGCCGATCGCGCAGCCGCCGGGCAGCGAGACTTCGGCATCACCGAACTTTGCCAGCAGCGGGCCCAGCACCAGGACTGAGGCGCGCATGGTCTTGACCAGCTCATATGGCGCGATGTGCGAGTTCACCGCGCGCGGATCGACCACCACGCCGCTCTCACTGCCCTTGCCGATGGTGCCTTGGTCGATGGTGATGCCCGCACCCAGACCCGCCAGCAACTTGGTCGTCGTCACCACGTCGTGCAGATGCGGCACGTTGCTGATCTCGACGGGTTCATCGGCGAGCAGCGTGGCGCACAGGATCGGCAGCACCGCGTTCTTGGCGCCGGAGATCGGCACTTCACCGTTGAGGACGGCGCCACCTTCGACCACGATCTTTTGCATCAGGCGACTCCTGCCTTGCTGGCTTCTTCAGGCGTCAGCGTCTTCAGCGCGAGCGCATGGATTTCGCCGCCCATCCTGTCGCCCAGCGTCGCGTACACCATGCGATGACGGGCCAGCGGCAGCTTGCCGGCAAAAGCATCACTGATCACCCGTGCCTCGAAATGCACGCCGTCATCGCCCATGACATCCACTTGCGCGCCGGGCAGCCCGGCCTCGATGAGTTGCTTGATGATGGCTGGGTTCATCAGGGCCGCCTCCGAAGGCGTAAAATGAACGGATTAGTTTAGCGAACTTGTCTTGGCGAAACCGGCCCCGCATGGATTCCAGCACCACTTCCCCTGATGCGCTACTCGCCACCGCGCGACGTGTGTTCGATGTCGAATCGGCTGCGCTCGCCGCTGTGGGCGCGCGCCTGGACGGCGACTTCACCCGCGCCTGCCAGCTGATCCTGGCAACCAGTGGCCGCGTGGTGTGCACGGGCATGGGCAAGTCAGGCCACATTGCCCGCAAGATCGCGGCGACATTGGCCTCCACTGGCACGCCCGCGTTCTACGTGCATCCGGGCGAAGCCGGCCACGGCGACCTTGGCATGATCACCGACGCCGACATCGTGCTGGCACTCTCCAACTCGGGCGAGACCGACGAGCTGCTGACGCTTTTGCCGGTGCTCGCTCGGCAGGGCAACAAGCTCATCGCCATGACCGGGAAGCCGGCCTCCACCCTGGGCCGACAAGCCGATGTCCACATCGATGCCAGCGTGCCCGCTGAAGCCTGCCCGCTCCACCTCGCGCCGACCAGCAGCACCACCGCTGCCTTGGTCTTGGGCGATGCACTGGCGGTCGCCTTGCTCGAGGCACGCGGCTTCACCGCCGATGACTTCGCCCGCTCGCACCCAGCGGGCAGCCTGGGGCGTCGCCTGCTGCTGCATATCCGCGATGTGATGCATGCAGGCGAGGACATCCCCAGCGTGCCAGACACCGCCACGGTGGGCGATGCGCTGATGGAAATGAGCCGCAAGCGTCTCGGCATGACCGCGGTTATCGATGCCGATAGACGCCTCGCGGGCCTCTTCACCGATGGCGATCTACGCCGCACGCTGGACGCCGGGACCGATGTCCGCGGCGCACGGATCGTCGATGTCATGACCTCGAACCCCAAGACGATCGACGAAGAGGCACTGGCCGTCGAGGCCGCGCAGTTGATGGAGGCGCACAAGATCAATGCCCTGCTCGTGATCAATGCAGATCGGCAAGTGGTCGGGGCGTTGAACATTCACGACCTGTTGCGCGCGCGCGTGGTCTGATTCGCATTCATGTCGATGACTACGCCTTCCCCTGAAGTGACCGCCCGCGCCACCCGCATCCGTCTGGCGTGCTTCGACGTGGACGGCACCCTGACCGATGGCCGCCTGCATTTCGATGACGAAGGCCGGGAACACAAGGCTTTCCACGCACAAGACGGCTTGGGATTGGCGATGCTGCGAAAAAACGGCATCGAAGTGGCATTCATCACGGCGCGCAAGAGCCGGGTCACCGAGATCCGCGGCGCCGAGCTCGGCCTGACCGAGGTGCACACCGCCGCGCATGACAAGCTGGCCACCACCCGCGCCATCGCCGACAAGCTGGGGCTTGGGATGGATGAGGTCGCCTTCATGGGCGATGACCTGGTGGATCTGGGCGTGTTTCCGCATGTGGGCCTGGCCGTCGCACCTGCAGATGCCCATCACTGGACAGCGCCCCACGCACACTGGATCACGCCACGCAAAGGTGGTTTCGGTGCTGCCCGCGATTTCTGCGACTTGCTGCTGGAAGCGCAAGGCAAACTGCCAGGGATCCTGGCCAATGCAGGAGTCAAGGCATGAGCTGGCGCGGCACCTTGACCCTCATTTTGCTCATCATCGCCATTGCCGCGGGCTGGGCGATCATCCGCCAACGCGCCAACCTCTCCGCCACAGGCGCAGCCCAGGCACGCCCGGATTACATCCTGCACGATTTCGAGATCATCACCCTGCAAAAGGACGGCACCGAGGGCTTCACTCTGCAGGCGCCCAAACTGGCCCGCACCCCAGGCAACCACGAGATGAACATCGACCAGCCCACCTTCCTGTTCCCGGACAAGAACGGCGAGCGCTGGCGTTCACGCTCGGCGACGGGCTGGGTCAATGGCGAGGGGAGCGAGGTGCGTCTGCGCGGCAACGTGATCCTCGACAACCCCCAAGGGGCGAAGAAGATGCGAATGGAAACCGAGGCACTGAACGTTTTCCCTGATGCGAACCGCGCCACCAGTGACCAACAAGTCGCCATCACCCAGCCCGGCGCTACAATTCGCGGCCGCGGGCTGGAAGCCCAACTCGACACCCAGCGTGTCATTTTGAAATCCGAGGTACGAGCCAGCTATGCGCCGTCCATCCAGTAACGCCCTTCTCATCGCGGCCGCTATGGTCGCTGCCAGCGGCATGGCGCTGGCCAAGTCGTCCGATCGCAACCAGACGATGAACATCGAGGCCGATACGACCACGTACAACGCCAATAGCGATAGCACGCCGACGGTGTTGACCGGCAATGTCCTGATTACGCAGGGCACGCTCAAGATCAACGCCGGGCGCGCTGACGTCTTCCAGAGCGGCGGAGATATTCGCCGAACCATACTGACTGGCTCGCCCGTTCGCATGTCTCAGCTCATGGACGATGGCACGCCTCTCAACATCACGGCCTCCAAAGTCGACTACGACATGAAGACCGAAATCGTCACACTCACGGGTAGCGTTGTCGTGACCCAGCCCCGCGGCAACCTGCGCGGCGAACGCGTGGTCTACAACATGCGCAACGGCCAGGTGCAGAGCGGTGGCCAGGGCAATGGCCGCGTGCGCATGACCATCCAACCGAAGACGGGCAGCAACTGATGCTGGTCGCCGAGGGGCTGCGCAAGCGCTACAAGTCGCGCGAAGTCGTCAAGGACTTCGGCCTGACTCTGGACGCTGGCGAAGTGGTCGGCTTGCTCGGCCCAAACGGCGCCGGCAAGACGACGTGTTTCTACATGATCGTTGGTCTGGTGCCGACCGATGCCGGCAAGATCGTGCTGGACGGTCAGGACATCACCGACGAGCCGATGTACGACCGCGCCAAGCTGGGCGTCGGTTATCTGCCGCAGGAGCCCTCGGTGTTCCGCAAACTGTCGGTCGCCGACAACATCCGCCTGGTGCTGGAGTTGCGTGATGACCTGGACAAGGCGGGCCGCCAACTGGAACTGGCCAGCTTGATGGACGAGCTGCAGATCACCCATGTTGCCGACCAGATCGGCGCAAGCCTCTCGGGCGGCGAGCGTCGACGCGTAGAAATCGCCCGCGCACTGGCCGCGAAACCCCGGCTGATGTTGCTGGATGAACCCTTCGCGGGCGTCGATCCGATCTCCGTCGGCGAGATCCAGCGCATCATCACCCACCTCAAGAATCGTGGCATCGGCGTGCTGATCACCGATCACAACGTGCGAGAGACCTTGGGAATCTGCGACCGAGCGTATATTCTGAACGAAGGCAGCGTTCTCGCTCAGGGGGCTCCGGATGCGCTGCTGGCCAACCCCGATGTGCGTCGCGTTTACTTGGGCGAAACCTTCCGCCTGTAAGCGCCTCGTATGCGGGGAGACCTGCATTGGAACCGGGGCGTCATGAAGCAACATCTCACTGCAACCCAATCGCAACAACTGGCGCTCACGCCCCAGTTGCGTCAGGCATTGGCAGTGTTGCAGATGTCAGCCACCGAGCTCGAAACCGAACTGGCCGATGCGGTCGAATCCAATCCGCTACTGGAATGGGCTGAAGATGCGCGCCCGTTGGAGCTGGCCGATATCAATGCCAGAAACGATCCACCGGAAGGGCCTTCGGAAGCCGCGCCGGGCGGCGATGACAACTGGAGCAGCGACGACACTCGCGACGAATGGCGTGAGTCCGGCGAGGAATGGACCCGCCACGGCGGCGGTCAAGTGGACGATGACGACAACCCTGCTGATCGCCAGATCGCGGAAGAGAGTCTGCAGGACCATCTTCGCTGGCAGCTGGGCCTGACCGCGCTCTCGAATCGAGACCAAGAACTGGGATTGGCCTTGATCGATGCCATCGATGACGACGGCTATCTGCGCGAAACACTGGACTCCATCATCGCCACCCTCGCGCCAGACATCATCGCGCGTGAGGACGAGCTTCTCGCCGTCCTGCACCTCCTCCAGCAACTCGATCCGGTTGGATGCGGTGGCAACTCGCTGGGCGAGTGCCTGTCGATCCAGCTTCGCCGCCTGCCTGCCGATACGCCCGGCGTGGCCCTCGCGCTGCGCATCGCCGGCGAGGCGATTGAACGCCTGCCCAAGATCGGCATCGAAGGGGTCGCACGCCAGTTCGGTTGCACGACGGCAGACGCCGAGCAGGCCGTCGCCCTCCTGCGCACGCTGGACCCGCGCCCGGGTTCGCAGATCGGCGGCATCGCCCATGACACCTATGTCGTGCCGGATGCGGTCATCTGGCGCCAACGCGGGTTGTGGCAGGCGGCGCTTGCCGGGCACGCGCGTCCACGGGTAACGATCAACCAGGAGTACGCGCAGATGGCCGGCTCCACCACCGGGCAGGATGGCCAGTACCTGCGCGGCTGCCTGCAGGAGGCGCGCTGGCTGCTGAAGAACATCGAGCAACGCGGCGAGACGCTGCTGCGGGTGGTCAATTGCCTGATCCGAGAGCAATCCGGCTTCCTCGAATTTGGCCAGCAGGCACTGCGCCCGCTGACATTGCGTGAGGTCGCCATCCAGCTGGAATTGCACGAATCCACCATCTCCCGCGCCATCGCACGCAAATACGTGCGCACCCCGCGTGGGACGATCGCCCTGCGTGACTTCTTCGCCTCCGGCATCGACACGGGCGCAGGTGAAGCCTCCAGCACTGCGATCCAGTCGATGATCCGGGACTTGGTCGATGCCGAAAACCCACGCAAGCCACTATCGGATGCCGCCCTCGCTGAAAAACTGAAACAGTCAGGCATTCCCGTGGCCCGGCGTACCGTGGCCAAGTACCGCGAGGCCTTGCACATCCCCGCCTCCGGCCAGCGTGTTCGCCTGGGCTAGGCCCGACCAGAACCTTGCGTTCCAGCTTTCTGGCGAATTTTTAACTCCAACTTCACCCCATGCGGGCAAGTTTGCGCGATGCTGTATTCGACCCATCGAAGCAGCCCCAAGGAGGCGCATATGCAAATCGACGTCCACGGCCAGCACATTGAAATCACGGACGCCCTTCGTACCTATAGCCAGGACAAGATGACCCGCCTCGAGCGCCACTTCGAACATCCACTCGAATTGCGCATGCAATTATCGATAGACAAACCCAACCATCGCGCCGAAGGGCATTTGAAAGTCGCCGGCCGTGAATACCATGCCGATGCCAGTGCGGAGACGATGTACGCCGCCATCGACTTGTTGACCGACAAACTTGATCGCGTGCTGGTGAAGCACAAGGAAAAGATGGTCGACCATCACCGCGGCGAGAATCCGGCCCGTGATGGCACCTTCGGCTGATGCTATCCGCTTCGCAATCCAGCAGCCCGCCACGTGCGGGCTGTTATGCTTTTGGGCCCGCGTAGAACCGGACGCCCGATCGGCATGAGCCTCAGTTCCATCCTGTCGCCCACGCGCATCGCCGTGCTTGATCGAGCATCAAGCGCTGACGAGCTCATCGATACCCTGGCCGGCCTGCTCAGCGAAGGCCGAGAGGATGCCGCACGCAAGACCGTTGCAGACAGTCTTCGCCAGCGCGAACGCATGGGCAGCACGGCCATCGGCCATGGCGTGGCGCTGCCGCATGGACGCAACGACGTATTCGACGAAGCACGCGCCGCCTTCGTGCGCGTGGTGCAGCCGGTCGGGTTCGAAGCCATGGACGATGAGGATGTGGACCTTCTACTCGCACTCTCGGTGCCCACGCACTTCACCCATCAACATCTGCAATTACTCGCCGAGATCGCCGAGCGATTTTCCGATGCCGACTTCCGCGCGGCCCTGCGCGCGGCGCCCGATGCCGAATCGCTGCACGCACTCCTGATCGGTGCCCAGGCGTGACCCAACGCATCTCCGCCATCGAACTCTTCGAGCAAATGCGCGAGCGCTTGGCGCTGCGCTGGCTCGCCGGCCCGCAGATGGGCGAGCGCACGCTGGTCGCCGGCGAAACCAATGCACGCAGGCCGTCACTGGCCGGTTACCTCAACATCATTTACCCCAACAAGGTACAGATCCTCGGCACAGAAGAATTGAGCTGGCTCGATGGCCTGGATGCGCGCGCGCGTTGGGAAGTGATCGAAAAGATCATGCAATCACGCCCGCTGGCGCTGGTCATCAGCAAGTCGCAATCCGCACCCGAAGACCTGCGCGCCGCCGCGGAAGAATCCGCGACGCCTTTGTGGGTATCACCGCGTCGTGGGCATGAACTGCTCAACCACCTGCAATACCATCTCGCTCGTCAACTCGCGCCGCGGACCACCCTGCACGGCGTGTTCATGGAGATCTATTCCATCGGCGTCTTGATCACGGGTGAAGCGGGTGCCGGCAAAAGCGAGTTGGCACTGGAGTTGATGACGCGCGGCCATCGTCTGGTGGCCGATGATGCGCCGGAGTTCACCCAGATCGCGCCGGATGTGCTCGACGGTACCTGCCCGGACCTGCTGCAGGATCTGTTGGAAGTGCGGGGCCTAGGCATCCTTAACGTGCGCGACATGTTCGGCGACACCGCGGTGAAGCGAAACAAATACCTGCGCCTGATCGTCCACTTGACCCGCCCGCAACTCGAGCCGCAGCCTGCCGGGATGGAGCGCATCATCGGCGACCTGGGCACACGTCGTGTTTTGGATCTGGATGTACCGATGATCATCTTGCCGGTGATGCCGGGTCGCAACCTGGCGGTGTTGACCGAAGCGGCTGCTCGACTGCACATCCTGCGCGCAAAAGGCGTCGATCCGGCTGCCGCCTTCATGGCGCGTCATTCTCATTTTCTTGAAGCCTCCGGCGCCTCGGAGGCCGAACATGACTGAGACACCCACCTCCTTGCTATTAGTCACCGGCATGTCAGGGGCCGGCAAATCAATCGCGTTGAAAATGCTGGAAGACAGCGGCTTCTATTGCGTCGACAACCTGCCTGCGGAGTTGCTCACCGATTGCGTGCGCAGCCTGGCCCAACACGGGACGGATACGCCGCCGCTACTCGCCGTCGCCATCGACGTGCGCAGCCACGGTGATCTCGCGCGTATGCCGGAGTGGCTGTCCGAACTTGGCCGCGAAGGCCACGACCCCAAGCTGTTGTTCGTCGACTCCACTGATGAAGTGCTGCTGCGACGCTACGCCGACACTCGCCGGCGCCATCCGTTGAGCCATCTCGGCCTTGCCTTGGCCGATGCGATTTCGCTTGAACGCCAGGCACTCAAGCCATTGCGCACCCTTGCCGACCACGTGATCGACAGCAGCGCAATGAACGTGCACCAGTTGCGCCGCGAGGTAGGCCGGACATTGCACGTCGGCCACGACACCCCGCCGACATTGCTGTTCCAGTCCTTCGCCTACAAGCGCGGCGTGCCGGCAGATGCCGACTTCGTGCTGGATGCGCGCGTGTTACCGAATCCGCACTGGAACCCTGAGCTTCGTCCGCTTTCAGGGCGCGATGCCGCGGTGCAGGAGTTTCTTGATGCCCAACCCGAGGCGCAACGCTACCTCGCACAGATCGGCGAGTTCCTAGACACCTGGCTGCCGCGCCTGCGCGAAGACACTCGCAGCTACATCACCATCGCCTTCGGTTGCACGGGTGGGCGCCACCGCTCCGTCTATCTTGCCGAACGGTTTGCCGAATCTGCTCGCAACAAGGGGTGGCCGGATGCATCGACCTTCCACCGCGAGCTGGATTGATGCCATCGACACATCACGCCAAACGGCTGTCGCCCATGGCCGCACAAGTTTGGTTATCTTGGACACACCCAACGACGATTCGACTTCATGAGTGTCGGCATCCTCCTCATCACCCATAGCGGTATCGGCCCGGCACTCTTGGCATCCACGCAACGCGTGTTGCCGCGCTTGCCGCTGAAGGCCGAGGCATTCGAAGTTCCGTTCGATGCCGACCCAGATGCTTTACTGCCAGAAGCCAGTGGCGCGATGCGACGTGTTGACGAGGGTGATGGCGTATTGGTCTTGGTCGATATGTACGGCGCAAGCCCGAGCAACCTAGCCGCGCAACTCTCTCGCCTGGGCACACCGGTCAAACGCGTCGCGGGCGTCAACCTGCCGATGTTGCTGCGCGTGATGAACTACCCAGAACAATCCCTGTCCGAATTGCAATCGACGGCGTCCGTGGGTGGGCGAAACGCGGTGCAACTGGATGACCCAAGTTGAGGACAGCTGGATGATCGAGCGCGAAATCACCGTTACCAACAAGCTGGGCCTGCATGCGCGTGCGAGTGCAAAACTCGTGCAGACCATGGCGGGCTTTCGCAGCATCGCCAAGCTCAGCGCAAAAGGCCGCGAGGTGGATGCCAAAAGCATCATGGGCGTGATGATGCTGGCTGCCGGGCAAGGCTCGGTCGTCACGATGCGCACCGATGGCGAAGACGAAGTGGCCGCGATGGATGCGGCCGTGGATCTGTTCACACGCAACTTCGATGAGGGTGGCTGATGCGGCGAGACCTGTCCGGCATCGGGGCATCACGCGGAGCCGCACTCGGGCGCGCACGGGTGCGCCTGCCGCATGCACTGGAAGTCGAGCAAGCCTACATCGATGAATCCGAAGTCGATGAAGAACTCGCGCGTGTCCATCGCGCCATCGACCAGGTGCGCGACGAAATGCATCAACTGCGCGAACGGCTGCATGGCGCACTCGCACACGAAGTCGGCGAATTCCTCGACTTGCATGCGTTGCTGCTGGATGACCCGGAACTCTTGCAAGGCCTGGACCGCTATATTCGCCTGAAGCGCTACACCGCGGATTACGCGCTGCGCCGACAACGCGACCGCATCGCCAATGTGTTTCTGGGGATGGACGATCCTTACTTGCGCAGCCGCATCGACGACATCGACCAAGTCATCGGCCGCATCCACGCCGCCCTGCACCAACGCGATGCCGAGTTGCAGGGCGTCGCTGGCGATATTTTGGTCACCGATGCCATCGCCCCAGCCGAAGTAGCGCAATTGCAAGCACAAGGCGTGCTGGCCGTCGTCACCACCACCGGCAGCGCGCTGTCGCATAGCGCCATCCTCGCGCGCAGCTTGCATCTACCGTTGATCGTTGGCGCCTCACACGCGTTGCAATGGCTCAACGATGGCGATGTCATCGTGGTCGATGGCGGCACCGGCACCGTCATCCGCGAGCCCAACGCGGCCGACCTCAAGGCCCATCAACAACGCGTCAATGCCTACAAACGCGAGCACAAGCAACTCAATCGTTTGCGCCGCGAACCCACGCGCACGCTCGATGGCGCCGACATCAAACTGTGGGCGAACGCCGAATCACGCGATGACGTGGCCGAGGCGCACGCACTGGGGGCCGCAGGTGTGGGTCTATATCGCACCGAATTCCTGTTCCTCGGCACGCATGAATTGCCGGATGAGGACACCCAATTCCGTGCGTACCGCGATTTGATCCTGGGCCTGACCGGGCGCACGGCCACCATCCGCACTCTGGACCTTGGCGCAGACAAGGCCGATGACACCGGGCTTGCACTGCGCAACGAAGAGAACCCCGCACTGGGTCTGCGCGGCATTCGTTTGTCCATGTCGCGACGCGAGATCTTCCGTACCCAGCTTCGCGCCATCCTGCGTGCGTCTGGCTACGGGCCGCTGCGCGTGTTGTTGCCGATGATCAGTGGCCGCGAGGAAATCCGCGCCGCGCGCGCATTGATGGATGAAGTCGCCAACGAATTGCGCGCGGAAGGCCAAGCCATCGCATCTCACATTCCGCTTGGCGCGATGATCGAAGTGCCCTCGGCGGCGATCGCGCTCACCACTTTCATCCGCGAGATCGATTTCCTCTCGGTTGGCACCAATGATTTGGTCCAATACGTCTTGGCCGCGGATCGCAATAACGAATACCTCGGCGATCTGTACTCCCCCCTGCATCCGGCCCTGCTGCACCTGCTGCACGACGTGCTGCGCACCGGTGCGCGTCATGACAAACCCGTGGCCATTTGCGGAGAAATGGCGGGCGACCCCAGCTTCACGCCGTTGCTGCTTGCACTCGGGCTGGAAGAGTTCAGCCTGCACCCCGGCACCTTGCTTGAGGTGCGCCGCGCCATCCGCGCAGTGAACCTTGGCGAATTGCGCACGCAGGCACGTTCGCTGCTGCGCGCCGGTGACCGCAGCGGCATCGAACGCTGGATGCGTGCCAACGCGCCCTGAGCGCAAATTGCATGCGGGGTTCCCAGTGCGCTGCCCACGCGTGATAATGGCCGCATCATGAACGCCTGATCCCCGTCGTGCCTGCAGGCGCGACATCGCCCTGCAGTCGCGCCGCGTGCACGACCGCCCCATCCGGAACCGTGCCATGGCCGAAGCCATCCGCCACGACAAAACCGTGCGCCAGCTGCGTCTGCTCTCGGACGCGCTGGACAGTGGGCGCCTGGGTCCGGTACGCCGCATGGTCAATGCGTTGTCGGCGGCGGAAATCGGCAACCTGTTGGAATCGCTGCCACCGGCCAAGCGCAGCGTGGTCTGGGGCCTGGTTGATCCAGCCGATGACGGCGAAGTGCTGGTCCACGTTGGCGACGAGGTGCGCGAGAGCCTGATCGCGGAAATGGACCAGGACGAGCTGGTCGCGGCGGTCGAAGACCTCGACATCGATGACTTGGCGGATCTGGTCGAAGACCTGCCAGACACGGTGATCGACGAAGTGCTGAAGTCGATGGACCGCGAGAATCGCGAGCGCCTGGAACAGGTGCTGTCCTACGACGAGGACACCGCCGGTCGTTTGATGAACCCGGAAGTGGTCACTGTGCGCGCCGACACCAGCGTCGATGTAGTGCTGCGCTACCTGCGCCTGCGCGGGGAGCTGCCCGACAACACCGACCATCTCTACGTCGTCAACAAACGCCACCAATTGATGGGGTGGGTCGCGCTGCAGGACCTCGTCACCCACGAAGCCGGCACGCCGGTGAACCAGTTGATCGATGACGAGCTGGAATCGATCCACGTCGATGACTCCAGCGAAGAAGTTGCGCGTCGCTTCTCCGACAATGACTGGGTGTCCGCGCCCGTGGTCGATGACGGCAACGTGCTCCTCGGCCGTATCACCATCGATGACGTGGTCGACATCATCCGCGACCAGGCCGAGCACCAGGCCTTGTCGGCCGCGGGTCTGGACGAAGACGAGGATCTGTTCTCACCGGTCAGCCGCGCGTTTCGCCGTCGTCTGATCTGGCTGGGCGTAAACCTGCTCACGGCGTTCCTCGCGGCCTCGGTCGTGGGTCGCTTCGAAGGCTCGATCCAGCAGCTCACCGCGCTCGCAGTCCTCATGCCGATCATCGCCGGCATGGGTGGCAACGCCGGCACACAGGTGTTGACGCTGATGGTGCGCGGCATCGCACTGGGCCAGATCGCCTCTAGCAATATCCCCACGCTGGTGTGGAAGGAAGTGCGTGTCGCAGTGATCAACGGCCTCATCCTCGGCATCGTCTTGGGCCTGGTGGTGCTGGTGTGGTTCCGCAACCCCGCACTTGCGGCGGTGATCGCCATCGCGTTGACCATGAATTTCACTTTTGCCGCGCTGGGCGGCGTGCTGGTGCCGGTGACGCTCAAACGCTTCGGCTTTGATCCCGCACTCGCCGGTGGCGTCATCCTCACCACCGTCACCGATACGCTCGGCTTCCTCACCTTCCTTGGCCTGGCCACGCTGATCCTGCTGCAGTGAGCACAGGCCTGACCGCGCAGCTGCCTAGCATCGTCATCATCGGTGGTGGCCCGGCCGGTTTGATGGCCGCGCAGACCGTGCGTGCAGCCGGCATCGAAGTGGATCTGTTCGATGCGATGGGTTCGGTTGGGCGAAAGTTCCTGATCGCGGGCAAAGGCGGCCTCAACCTCACCCATTCCGAGCCGCGACCCGCGTTCGACGCGCGCTATCGCGAACGTGCGCGCGAAGTCGGTGAATGGCTGGATGGTTTCGATGCGGATGCGTTGCGTGCATGGGCAGGCGGATTCGGCATCGACACTTATGTAGGCAGCTCCGGCCGCGTGTTTCCGAATGATCGCAAGGCAGCGCCGCTGCTGCGCGGATGGGTGAGGCGCCTGCGCGAATCCGGCGTGCGCTTTCACGTACAGCATCGCTGGCTGGGCTGGGACGATGCGGGCGCGTTGCGCTTCAACACGCCCGAAGGCGAGCGACGCATAGATGCCCCTGCCACCATCCTCGCAATGGGCGGTGGCAGCTGGCCGCAGCTCGGCAGCGATGGCGCCTGGGTCAGGCCGATGCAGGCAGCCGGCATCGACATCGCGCCTCTGCAGCCTGCCAACTGCGGCTTCGATATCGACTGGAGCACCCACGTCTCCGAACGCTTTGCGGGAAGTCCGTTGAAGCCGGTGATCGCACATTGGCAGGATGCCAACGGCATCGAACACTCCCTGCAAGGCGAATGCGTGCTCACCGAGACGGGCATCGAGGGCAGCGTGATCTATGCGATCTCGGCCGACTTGCGCGCTGCGATTGCGCGGGATGGTGAGGCGATGCTCTGGCTCGATTTGGCACCCGGCCGTGACGCGGAGCGCCTGCGCGAAGCGCTCGACAAGCCACGCGGCAAGCGCAGCCTGGGCGATCACCTGCGCCGTCAAGCCGGGCTGGATGCGGCGAAGATCGCGCTCGTGTTTGAAGTGTTGGGTCGCGATGCCGGTAGCGACATCGACTTGCTTGCGAAGACGATCAAGCGCCTGCCGCTGAGGCTCCTTCGCCCTCGCCCCATTGCCGAAACCATCAGCACGGCAGGCGGTGTGCGACTCGAAGCACTCGACGATGCACTAATGCTTGAGGCGATGCCTGGCGTCTTCTGCGCCGGCGAAATGCTGGATTGGGAAGCGCCGACCGGCGGCTATCTGCTGCAAGCATGCTTCGCCAGCGGGCTGCGCGCCGGGCTCGGAGCCGTGACGTGGCTGTCCGCCGGCAATCCACCACGCGAGATAGGTCAGGAGAAGATGGTGGGCCGTGATGGATTCGAACCATCGACCAATTGATTAAAAGTCAACTGCTCTACCGACTGAGCTAACGGCCCACATGCGTCGCTAAACGCCCCGACATCGCGCCGGGACGCGCATTCTACCCGATGTAACGCGTGTTGTCGGCGATACCCGCCTCATCGAATCCTTGCGCGCGCAGAAGACAGGCATCGCAGTGCCCACAGGCGCGGCCTTCGGCATCGGCCTGATAGCAGCTGACCGTCTGTGCGAAGTCCACGCCCAGACGCACGCCCTCACGCACGATGTCTGCCTTGGTCATCGACATCAGCGGCGCCTGTACACGCAAACCGCCCTCTTCGACCCCGGTTTTGGTGGCGAGGTTGGCCAGCCGCTCAAAGGCCTCGATGAAAGCCGGACGGCAGTCGGGGTAGCCCGAGTAGTCCACGGCGTTGACGCCGCAGAAAATGTCCTTCGCCCCCAGCACTTCGGCCCAACCCAGCGCCACCGACAACATGATGGTATTGCGCGCCGGAACGTAGGTGCTGGGGATGTCGCCCGTACCGATCTTGTGGCCATCCTCGTCGGTTGGCACATCGATGACATCGGTCAGGGCGGAGCCGCCGATCGAGCGCAGATCGACATCGACCGTCTTGTGCTGCGTGGCACCGGTCATCACTGCGACGCGCTGGGCGGCAGCCAATTCCGATTGATGGCGCTGACCGTAGGCGACCGACAAGGCATAAACATCAAACCCCTCTGCACGCGCGATCGCTGCGACCACGGCCGAGTCCATGCCGCCGGAGACCAGTACTACCGCGCGCTTGCTCACTTCGCTCATCGCCCCTGCTCCTCGCCCCACAACTGTTTGTGCAGCTGCATCTGAAACTTCACCGGCAGACGGTCTTCGACGATCCAGTCGGCCAGCTCGCGCGGCGCGACTTGCGTATAGCTGGGGGAGAACAGCACATCGCAGCGATGGGCCAAACCATGCTCGGCAACAACATCCTTCGCCCAGTCGTAATCTTCACGCGAGCAGATCACGAACTTCACTTGGTCGTGTGGGGTCAGCAGCGGCAGGTTTTCCCAACGATTACGCGCGACTTCCAGCGACCCCGGCGTCTTGATGTCGACAACGCGACTGACGCGTACATCGACCTCGCTGATGTCGATCGCACCTGAGGTTTCCAGCGACACTTCGAAGCCGGCGTCACACAACTTGGACAACAACGTGATGCAACGCTTCTGCGCCAGCGGCTCGCCGCCCGTCACGCAGACGTGGCGCACGCCGTGGCTCTGGACCTCTTCGACGATAGCGTCGATGTCGCGCCACTCGCCCCCATGGAAGGCATAGGCGGTATCGCAATAACTGCAGCGCAGCGGGCAGCCGGTCAGGCGCACGAACACAGTCGGCCAGCCGGCCGCACGCGCCTCGCCCTGCAGCGAGCAAAAAATTTCGGTGATACGCAAGCGATCCGCCACCGGGGCGGATGTGTCGTCAATCAGATTCATGCGGCAATTTTACCGCGTTGCCTTCGGTCAGGACTTGGGCGGGCTCAGCCGTTGCTGGGCAGTGCGTGCGGCATCGCTGCCGGGGTACTGCTTGACCACGGCCTGCAAGGTCGCACGGCCCTCGGAGTTCTGCTTCATGCCCAGCTGCGACAGGCCCAGCTTCAGCATCCCGCCCGGGGTCTTGTCGTGGGCGGGGTAACGCTGCACAAGCTCTCGGAATTGTTCGGCGGCGAGCGGGTAGTTCTCGGTCACGTAGTAGCTTTCGCCCAGCCAGTAAAGCGCGTTCGGCGCGTAGGGGCCATTGGGGTAACGGGCAAGGAAATCACCGAATTGACGCGCGGAATCGGCGTACTGGGCCGCCTTGAGTGCGTTGAGAGCCGCGTCGTAGGCGGCCTTTTCGTCAGCGGTCGCAGGTACCGGCTTGCCGGGCGGGTTGGCTGCTGCGCCTGCGCCATCGGCAGGAGCCGCTTCGACCGGTGCATCGCCGGGCAGGTCCAGCACCGGTGGCGGCTGGCTGGCCGCCTCCAAGCGCTGGAGTCGGGCATCGACATCCAGATATTGCGTGCGCGCCGAGTTGGCGGCTTGCTCGGTCTGGTGCTGCTGCTCTTCCAGTTGCGCGCGCAAGCTGTTGACCTCCGCGCGCAAAGCTTCGATCTGCCTCAGCAGCTCAAGTGTTGGAGAAGGTGCATTTGCCTGCTGCTCTAGCGCGGCCACGCGGTCAGCCACACTTTGTCGACGCTGGGCCTCCGCGCCGGACGGCGACATCAAACCCAGGGCAAGCACGGGCAAGAGCAGGAGCGAATGCACTTTCATCGTATTGACCCTCAGGGCACCGTGTAGTTGAGGTCGGCGCGGCGGTTCTGCGACCAGCAAGCTTCACCGGCTTCACGGCACTGCGGACGCTCTTCGCCAAAGCTGACGACGGTGATCTGGCTGCTGGACGCACCCTGAGCCTGCAGGGCCTGGGCAACAGAATTACCACGGCGCTCGCCCAGCGCGAGGTTGTATTCCTGGCTGCCGCGCTCGTCCGTGTTGCCTTCCAGGGTCAGGCGCGCCATTGGGCGGTCACGCAGATACTTGGCGTGGCAGAGGATGGCGTTCTGCGATTCCGGCTTGACGTTATCGCTGTCTAGATCGAAGTAGAACGCACGGATGCGCAGGCAGCTGTCACGGTCCAGGTCGGCGGCGGTATAAGCGCCAGGTGCGGGGGTGTAAGGCGCGGGCTCACCCGTGCCGCTGGTGTTGGCACCGGTGTCGGTGGCGGGCGGCGGCGGGGTTTCCTTTACCTTCTTGGAGCAAGCGACGACGCTGGTGCACAGCATCGCGGCGAGAACGAGCTTGGGGATCGGATGCATCGGTTTCTCCTTTCGTCGAAATAGGTCGAGGTTTGGATCGATCAGCGAATCTGGCGATACGGCGACCATGACGGGTCGCGCACATCACCACCACCCGCAGGCAGGCGCTCGCGCACGCGGCCATCGGCGGAAACGACATACAGGCCGCCACGCGCGCCCTCACGGCCCGCGTAGACGACCATGCTGCCGTTCGGCGCAAAGCTGGGAGATTCATCCAGCGAGCCCGGCGAGAGCAGGCTCCAGCGCGCGCTGCCAAGGCTTGAGTCGATCAGGGCGACGCGGTAACTGTTACCACTACCTTGCACCACGGCGATCTTCTTGCCATCCGAAGACACGGTGGCATCGGCGTTGTAACCGCCGTCAAAGCTGATGCGGGTTGCGCCGCCACCATTGGGCGAGGCGCGGTAGATCTGCGGGCGACCACCGCGATCGGAGGTGAAGTAGAGCGAGCCACCATCGGCGCTCCAGGTCGCTGCCGTGTCGATGCCGGATTGATTGGTCACCTGGGTCAGCGACTTACTGCCCAGATCCATCACGTAGATCTCGGGGTTGCCGCTCTTGGACAAGGTCATCGCCAGGCGTCCGCCATCGGGCGAGAACGACGGCGCGCTGTTGATGCCGGCAAAGGCCGCGACGCGCTCGCGCTGACCACCGGCCAGGTCCTGCACATAAATGGCGGAATTGCCACTCTCGAAGCTGACATAAGCCAACTTGCGGCCATCCGGGCTCCAAGTCGGCGACATCAGTGGCGAATTGGAGCTGGCCACACTACGGGCACCATGGCCATCGGCATCGGCCACCATGATGTTGAACTTGGCGGATTTGCCCAGGCCCTGCACGCTGACATAGGCCACGCGGGTCCAGAATGCGCCGCGCACGCCGGTGACCTTCTCGTACACCTCGTCGGCGATCTGGTGGGCGATGTCGCGAAGCGCCGTGCCAGGACCGCTCTTGATCAAACCGATCAAGCGCTGCTGACGGGCGACATCAAACAATTCGTATTGGACAGTGAGGTCGCCGGTGACCCGACCGACCAAGAGGTAATCCTGCCCCAGCGTGCGCCAGAACGGATAGTTGACCTCGCCGGAGGCGGTCGGGCGCTCGGCCATGTCGCCTTCGGGCAAAGTACGGAATTGGCCAGAACGCGCCAAGTCAGCGCTGATGATCGAAGCCATCTCGCCGCCTTTGTCGCCACTGAAAGGCACCACGGCAATCGGGGTGGCGGCGTCGCGGCCACCCACCAGATCGACTTCGGCCTGTTGGGCGTGGGCCAAGCTGGAGAAACAAAGCGCCAAAAAGATGAACAGGATGCGTTTGAAAGAGGCAATGGCCATGCAGGTCGGGGGACAGTGGCAGTTGCAACAAGGTTAACGCGGGTCGGGCCTTTGGCTGAATAAGGAGTTCAGCCTATCGTCATGAAGCTCGCAGGCCAGACAAATCAAGCCGCGAAGTAGATCAACGCGACGGGTAGAAGTTCACCACGAAGTCGCGCAGACGCAGGTCCTCGTTGCCTTTCAGCGGCAATGGGCTGGCTTTCTTCACCGCGGCCTCGACCGTGCGCTGGTTGGCCTCGCTGTACGGACAGCCAGGCTGCACCTCGGCCGACAGCACCTCTCCCCCCGGCAACAGCTTGATACGGATGGGGCATTTCTGCCCACGCGGGATGTCATCCGGACGTCGCCATTGGCGTTCGATCTCCCCGGCGATCAAGGCCAGCCACTCGGCGCGGGTGTCCTTGCCCTGCCCTGCGCCCGTCGCGGGACCAGGGTTGGATGCGGCCGTGGCACCGGCACGGGCCTTGGCATCCGCCAATTGTTGCTCACGCTGTGCAGCGAGCGCCGCGGCGCGCTTCTTCTTGGCCTCGGCGTCCTGCTTGGCTTTGGCATCGGCATCCGCCCTCTGCTGCGCCGCCAGGCGCTTCTTCTCTTCGGCAGCTTGTTGCTGCTGTTCTTTCTGCAGCTCGATCTGGCGCTCGCGGCGCAGGGCTTCCTGTTCGCGCTCGCGGGTCTCTTTGCTGAGCGCATCGCGGCGGGCTTCGTCCTGGTCTCGGGTATCGGGCTTGGCCTGCGGCATCTCAGGCGCCGATTGCGGCGGTGTGGTCGCGTCCTGCGGCTCGGGCTCCGGCAAGGGCTGCGGCGGAGGTGGCACGACCTCCTCCTCCAACGCTTCCGGCAAGGCGGTGTCTTCTACCGGCGTTTCAGTTGGCGTCGGTGTTTCCAAACGGGATGCCAATGCATCCTGCATCTTCGCGGACAGACTGCCGGCATCGACCATTTCAGCTTCGACCGGCGGGCCGCCGCCTGCAGGTTCGGCGTTCTCGCGCGTCCAGCGCAAACCGATGAACACCAAGCCGAACAGCAACACGTGCAGCAGCACGGCCAACGCGAACGACTGCAGGTTGTCGGCGCGGGTTTCCTTCATCCGGCGGCACCTACCTCGGTGCGCCGCTGTTTGGCGCGCATCGCGATCATTTCGTCGGCGTGCTCATCAGGCCTGCACGCGCAACACCCGCATCGGTCTGCAAGGTGCTCAGCACATCGTAGACGGTCTGGTACGGCGCATTCGCATCGCCCGCCACGTAGACCGGCACGTTGGGACGCTGGCTAACGAAGGCTTTGACCTTCGCCACCATTTCATCACGCGTCACTTCGCGGTTGGCATCACCCTGCAGGGTCAGGAAGAGACGTCCGCCGCGATCCACGCTGACGATGACCGGGTCTTCCTTGCTCTGGATGGACTTGGCGGTGGATTGCGGCAAGTCGATATCCACGCCCAGGTTCAGCAGCGGCGCGGTGACCATGAAGATGATCAACAGCACCAGCATCACGTCGATGTAGGGCACGACGTTGATTTCGGCCTTGAGCTTGCGTTTCTTGTGGCGACGGCTGCTCATCGTCATCCGACCTCAGTCCGCCTGCGCCTGGCGCTGCAGGATGGAGGAGAACTCTTCGGAGAACGCGTCGTACTTCACGCTGACACGCTCCACTTTGGTCGCGTAGCGGTTGTACGCCCACACCGCAGGGATGGCGGCGAACAGGCCCATGGCGGTCGCGATCAAGGCTTCGGAAATACCCGGTGCGACCGTAGCGATGGTCGCTTCCTTCACGTTGGCCAGACCCTGGAACGAAATCATGATGCCCCACACGGTGCCGAACAGGCCGACGTAAGGGCTGATCGAACCGACGTTGGCCAGGAATTCGAGATTCTGCTCCAATCCATCAATCTCGCGCGAGGCCGTCGCACGCATCGCGCGCTGCGCGGCTTCCAGCTGCAGGCGGCCGTCTTCGGCCGCGCGGCGATTGCGCGATTTATGAAACTCGCGATAGCCCGCTTCGAAGATCGCCTCCATGCCGCCTTCCTGGCTGCGGCTGGCTGAGTCGTACAACTTGCCGAGCTCACTGCCCGACCAGAAGCGTTCCTCGAAGGAATCGGCTTCGCGTAGTGCGCGATCCAGCACTTTTTTCTTGCGGATGATGATGATCCACGAGGCGATCGATGCCAGCAGCAGCAGCACCATCACCAACTGCACCGGCAGGGAGGCATGCAACACCAGCTGCAGCATGTCGAGGTCGCCACCCGGGGCTTGCGCAGCAGCGGGCGCGGCGGTCTGCGCAGCAACTTCCACCGGTGCGGGGTCCAGCGATTGGGTGGTGACTTGCAAAACTGCGGTCGAAAGCGACATCCGGACTTCCTTCAGGGGGATTCGGGTTTGAGCCGTGCCAGCACGGCCTCGGGGATCGGCACCGGACGGAAGCGATCAGCGGACACGGCGGCGACTCGCACCTTCGCACCGACCAGCAACTCCTCGCCGCGACGCACTTCCTGCGTGATCACCAGACTGGCACCGCGGCATTGTGCAAGACACACGCTGACTGAAAGCCAATCATCCAGTCTGGCCGGCATGCGGAAGTCGATGTTCATCGATCGCACGACGAAGCAGAGATTGGCTTCGCGCAGCGCTTCCTGGCCAAAGCCAATGGCACGCATCCATTCGCTGCGGGCGCGCTCCATGAAGGCCAAATATTGCGCGTGATAAACCACACCGCCCGCATCGGTATCTTCCCAATACACGCGAACGGGGTGCTGGAAGTCGAAGGAATCAGTCATGTCGATGCTGCATCCGCTCAATTCACCTCGGGCTGATAGCGCATCCCGATGGATGCAGGCGCGGTAGGCACGAAGCCGTAGTGCGCGTAGAGATGCTGTGCCTCGCCATCGGCCAGAAGACTGACGAACCCAGATTCCGGCACGTTGGCGCGCAGCCAGTCACTGATCGCGGCCATGATTTGCTTACCCAGGCCCTGGCCTTGATACGCAGGCAACACCGCGATATCGACCACCTGGAAAAACAGCCCGCCATCGCCAATGACGCGGCCCATGCCGACGACGATTTCGCCATCGAATACCTGCACCGCAAACAGACTATTGGGCAGACCGATGGCCGCGGCTTCGGTGGTCTTCGGGCTGAGACCGGCCTCGCGGCGCAGATGGCGATAGGTGCCGATGTCAGCCGTGCGCGTGTGCAGAGTAAAACTCATGAGGATGATTCCTCGTCGAACAGGCTTGCCTCTCGTGATTTCGGCTTGAAGCCCATGTGCCGATACGCCTTGTGCGTGGCCATGCGCCCACGCGCGCTGCGCACGAGGAAGCCTTGTTGAATCAGATACGGTTCGATCACGTCTTCCAACGTGCCGCGCTCTTCCGAGAGCGCCGCGGCGAGGGATTCCACGCCCACCGGCCCGCCATCGAAATTCTCGATGATGAGGTGCAATAGGCGCCGGTCCAGATCATCAAAACCTTCCGGGTCCACCTTCAACATCTGCATGGCAGCGGAAGCGACTTCGCCATTGATCACGCCGCCGGCGCGCACCTGGGCGTAATCACGCACGCGACGCAGTAAACGATTGGCGATGCGCGGCGTTCCGCGTGCACGACGCGCGATCTCGGCCGCACCTTCGTCCACACATTGGATGCCAAGGATCTGCGCCGAACGTTTCACGATGTGCGCAAGTTCATCGGCACTGTAGAACTCCAGCCGTTGCACGATGCCGAAGCGGTCACGCAGCGGCGCGGTGAGCAAGCCCGCGCGCGTGGTGGCACCGACCAAGGTGAAGGGCGGCAGGTCCAGTTTGATGGAACGCGCGGCGGGGCCTTCGCCGATCATGATGTCGATCTGGAAGTCTTCCATCGCCGGGTACAGCACTTCCTCGACCACGGGCGAGAGGCGATGGATTTCGTCGATGAAGAGGACATCATGCGGCTGCAGATTGGTCAGCAGCGCGGCCAAGTCGCCCGCCCGCTCGATCACCGGCCCGCTGGTCACGCGCAGGCTGACCCCGAGCTCGTTGGCGATGACATGCGAGAGCGTCGTCTTGCCCAGGCCCGGCGGCCCGAAGATCAGCACATGATCCAGCGCCTCACTTCGACCTTTCGCCGCATCGATATAGATCTGCATCTGCTCCTTGACCGGCTGCTGGCCAAGGTAATCGGCCAGCCGCTTCGGACGCAGGCTGGCATCAACAGCATCGTCTTCGCGGGTGGCAACGGGCGCGATCAGGCGGTCTTCATCCATGCGGCTATGTTCGCATGTCGCCGCACCTGCGGGCATGGCCCGATGGTTCACGCCCGCGGCGATTACGCTGGACTGATAGCCTGCATAGCTCGACTTGCCAGCGCGAAGGAGTGCTTGCGCGCCTGCATGTCGAAGACGTTGCCGGCAAACATCACTTCATTCGGGCGATGGCGGTCGATGAAGGCAGCCAAGCCTTCGCGTAGATCCGCGGGATCGCCCACCACGCTGCAGGCCAGGGCCTCACTCACCATCGCCTTTTCGGCGGGTGTCCAAAATGCCTCGATGTCGTCGATAGGCGGCGGGACAAGGCCCGGCGCACCACGTCGCAGGCGCACAAAGGCCTGCTGTTGCGTCGTGAACAGGCGCTCGGCCTCGGCGCGACTGTCGGCACCGATCACGTTCAACGCCAGCATCGCATACGGCTGTTTGAGACGTGCGGATGGCTGGAAATCGCGGTGATACACAGCCAACGCTTCGCTGAGCGCCGCCGGCGCAAAGTGTGAGGCGAACGCATAAGGCAGACCCAGCGCCGCCGCCAGACGCGCACCGAACAGGCTGGAGCCCAATATCCACACCGGCACGTCCAGACCCGCACCGGGCACGGCTTGCACAGCCTGTCCGGGCTGCACGGGCTCGAAGTAATGCAGCAATTCCTGCACATCCTGCGGAAAAGCCTCAGCGCCTTCGTAGTATCGACGCAACGCGCGCGCCGTGGCTTGATCGGTACCCGGCGCGCGCCCCAGCCCCAGATCGATGCGGCCGGGGTGCAGCGATGCCAGGGTGCCGAACTGCTCGGCGACTTGCAGCGGCGCCGAGTTGGGCAACATCACCCCACCCGCACCCACGCGAATCGTGGACGTGCCACTGGCGATATGTCCAATCAGAACCGCGGTGGCTGCACTGGCGATGCCCGGCATGTTGTGATGCTCGGCCAGCCAGTAGCGGGTGTAACCCAGCGCTTCGGCATGCTGTGCCAGCTCGAGTGAGTTGGCGAATGCCTGCGCGGGCGTACTGCCTTCGGTGACCGGGGCTAGATCGAGCAAGGAAAAGGGGATGCTATTCATCCCCTACAGATGATGCCGAAGGCACCCGGATTCAAGCGCAACGGCCCCGGTATTCACCCCGGGGCTAGATCTGTACCTGAGTGCCCAGCTCCACGATGCGGTTGCCGGGAATCCGGAAGAACCCCGTCGCTGGTGCTGCATTGCGGTGCATCAGTGCAAACAATTTGTCTCGCCACACTGGCATGTTGCGATGTGCGCTGGCCACGATGGTCTCGCGGCTAGCGAAATAGGTGGTTTCCATCGGATCGATGCAAATTTCGCTGCAGTCCGCTGCCTGCATCAAGGCCTGCGGCACATCGGGCTGCTCCATGAAACCGAACTTGATCACCACGCGATAAAAATTATCGCCGATGGTGGTGATCTTCAGTCGCTCGGCCTTCGGTGCATACGGGATTTTGAGCGAGTCCACGGTCAGGAAGACATTGCGTTCGTGCAGCACCTTGTTGTGCTTGAGGTTATGCATCAACGCATGCGGCACCACGCCTTTGTCGGCGGTCAGGAAGATGGCTGTGCCCGGCACGCGCACAGGTGGCGACAGCATCAAGCCATCAAGGAACGTTTCCAGCTGGATGCCTTGGTTTTGTACGGCTTCATGCAGCAATTCGCGGCCGCGACGCCAGGTCCGCATCATCGTGAACGCCGTGATGCCGATGAACAGCGGCACCCACGCACCAATGCCGGAGAACAGCTTGGCACCGTTGGCGATGAGGAACGCCATGTCGATGAAGAAGAACATCACGCACAATGGCAACACCCACTTGCGTGCGTCCGGCCAACGCGTGTACGCGACGACAGCAAGCAGCAAAGTATCGATGAGCATCGTGCCCGTCACCGACAAGCCATAAGCCGTGGCGAGGTTGGTGGAGCTGCGGAAGACCAGCACCAGCACGATGACGGCCGCCAGCAACATCCAGTTGATCGACGGCACATAGATCTGGCCGATGGTGTCGCGCGAGGTGTGGCGTATCTGCAGACGCGGCAAATAACCCAGCTGGATCGCTTGACGTGTCACCGAGAACGCGCCGGTGATCACCGCTTGCGATGCCACGGTGGCGGCCAAGGTCGCCAGCACCAGTAGCGGGATCTGCAGCGAATCCGGTGCGGCCATGTAGAAGGGGTTCTCCACCGCGCGCGGATTTTCCAGCAGCACCGCGCCTTGGCCAAAATAGTTCAGCACCAGCGCCGGCAATACGAAGCCAAACCACGCCCAGCGGATCGGCTTCTTGCCGAAGTGACCCATGTCGGCATACAGCGCTTCACCACCCGTCACCGTCAGCACCACCGCGCCGAGGATCAGCAGCGCGTGCCAGCCATGGTCCAGAAAGAAACGAATCGCCCAGTACGGACTGAGGGCGCGCAGCACGATGGGATTGTCGATGATGTTGTAGATGCCCAAGCCCGCCAGCACCAGGAACCACACGATCATCAGCGGCCCGAAGATCTTGCCAACCTTTTCCGTACCAAAGCGCTGGAAGGCAAACAGCCCGACCAGGATGACCAGACTGATCGGCACCACCCAATTGGCAAGGCTGGAAGACACAACGGTGAGACCTTCCACGGCGCCCAGCACCGTAATCGGCGGCGTGATCATGCCGTCGCCGAAGAACAGCGCCGCCCCGAAGATGCCGAGGATGCCGACGATATAACTCAGCCGCGACCCTTTCTTCAGGCTGCGCTGCGCCAGCGCGGTGAGTGCCATGATGCCGCCCTCACCCTCGTTGTCGGCGCGCATGATGACGATGACGTACTTGAGCGTCACCACCAGCAGCAGCGACCAGAAGCCCAGCGAGAGCAGGCCCTTCACCGTCGCCGCATCGGTCGGGTCCAGACCGAAGTGCGGATGGAACATTTCCTTGATGGTGTAGAGCGGACTGGTACCGATGTCGCCAAACACCACACCGACGGCACCCGCGACCAACGCGGCCAGGCCGGCGGAACCATGGCCATGCCCGTGTCCGCCCTCCGGGTGTGAGGACGACGAACCGGTTTCGGAAGCTGAACTCATTGGGGGTCCCCCAGTGCCAAGCCGCGCATGGTACGCCTCTACCGAAGCGCTTGCTGCAAGGCCTTGCGGATGATGGATTCGGGTGAGTCGCCCTCGGCCGCTACCTTCTTGGCCATGCGCTCGGCTTCGGCCGGTTTGTAGCCCAATTGCTGCAGGGCGATGATCGCCTCTGACAACGGATCCAGGCGCTGGCCGGGCTGCGGCGCGGTGACGCCGCCGGCCAGATCGGCCGCCCGGTCACGCAATTCCACGACCATCCTTTCGGCGGTCTTCTTGCCGATACCAGGGATGCGGGTGAGCGCGGTCACGTCCGAAGTCTGCACCAGTCGCGCGAACTCATCCACCGACACGCCCGACAACACCGCCAGCGCGATCTTCGCGCCGATGCCGCTGACCTTTTGCACGTCGCGGAACAGGCGGCGCTCGGCCTCGCTCAGGAAACCGTACAGCGACACGCTGTCTTCCTTCTGCGCGTAATGCGTGAACAGCGATACCTCGCGCCCCACGTCAGGCAAGTCATAGAAGGTGCTCATCGGCGCCTCCAGCTCGTAACCGACCCCGTGCACGTCAATCACCAGCCACGGCGGCTGTTTGTGGATGAGCGTGCCTTTCAACCGTCCGATCATGCCTATCTCCTGCCCCACGCCTGTCGCACGCCTACGCCCAGCCGCGCAGCGCTCGCGCGCACATGCGCATGCGTGATCGCGACGGCCAGGGCATCGGCGGCATCCGCCTGCAATTTGCCTTTCAGGTTCAACATCACGCCCACCATGTGCTGCACCTGCGCCTTGTCCGCGCCGCCCTTGCCTACCAACGCGAGCTTCACTTCTTTTGCTGCGTATTCCGCCACCTTCAAGTCACGCGCCACGCACGCAGCGATCGCCGCGCCGCGCGCCTGCCCCAGCTTCAACGCACTCATCGCGTTGTTGGACAGGAACACTTGTTCGATGGCGACTTCGTCGGGTTTGTGTTCTTCGATCAGCGCCCATAGACCATCCAACAGCAAGCGCAGGCGCTGCGGAAAATCCTCCGCCTTCATCAGCGACAGCGGTGCATGGTGGATGTGCACCATGCGGCCATCCGGCGCGACATCAATTACACCCACGCCTGTTCGCTGCGAGCCAGGATCGATGCCGAGGATGCGGACGGTGGACAACGTCTCGCTCAGGCCGGCAGCTCGGCGTTGCTGTACACCGCCTGCACGTCGTCGAGTTCGTTGAGGCGATCAAGCAGCTTCTGCACCTGCTCGGCGGTCTCGCCCTCGACGGCAATGTCGTTGTCGGCGCGCATCGTGACTTCGGCAAAACCCGGCGCAAGATTGGCCGCTTCCATCGCCGCCTTCACGTCGCCAAAATTTTCCGGCGCTGTGATCACGTCGATGGCGCCATCGTCATACACCACGACATCCTCCGCGCCAGCGTCGATGGCCGCTTCGGTAATCGCGTCTTCGTCGGCACCCGCGTCGTAACTCAACACGCCGAGCTTCTTGAACATGAAGGCGACCGAGCCTTCCGCACCCATGTTGCCGCCGTGCTTGCCGAACGCGTGGCGCACTTCGGCCACGGTGCGCACGCGGTTGTCGGTCAGGCAGTCGGCGATCACCGCGACGCCGCCCGGCGCATAGCCTTCGTAACGGATTTCCTCATATTCGACGCCTTCCAGCTCGCCCGTCGCCTTCTTGATCGCCCGCTCGATGACATCCTTGGTCATATTGACCGACAGACCCTTGTCCACGGCGCTGCGCAGGCGTGGATTGCTTGAAGGGTCGCCCCCCCCGGTGCGCGCCGCGACGGAGATCTCGCGAATGATCTTGGTGAAAATCTTGCCGCGCTGGGCATCGACCGCATTCTTGCGGGCTTCGATCGAAGGACCACGTCCCATGGTGTGTGTCGTGTCTGGCTGGAAAGTGCTGATTTTACGCGATGCTGGCCTCGGCCACTGCCTCACCGACCCCGTGGTCGAAGCGCCCGCTTCGCAGGAAAGCGACAGCCTGATCCACCGCGGCATCTGAAAAAATCAGGCCGGTATGGCTCGCGGGCAGCACGATATGGTCTGTCAAACCCTCCAGCCGAGTCTCGGACACCGCCACCGTGCCATCGTGGTCATCACTGAAATGCGCCAGTACGCCGCCGAGACCCCGACGGCGACTACCCGCGATAACGCCAACGTCGACATCCTCCGGCAGATGGCCCGCACCAGCCAACAACATCGGCACATGCTGGCCCAGCAGGCGACGGCCAGCCGGAAATCGCTGGATCACGCCGTTCGCCGCGCCGCTGCCTGCCAATGGCGTGCCAAGACAGACAATGCGGCCGATGTCAGTCGCAGCCACGCGTCTGGCCGCCTCCAACGCCATCAGCCCGCCCAGGCTATGTGCGACGACATGGCTGCCTGGCGCAGCTTGCAAGGCCTTCACCACCCGCCCGATCGCATGCTCGCTGTCCTCCAGCACGCTGTAATAGCCCAGTGTGCGCGCATCGAAACCGCGGCTCTTCAGGCGCGTGGCAAGCCAACGCATCGCCGGTGCATGCATCCACAGGCCATGGAGGAGGAGGACGTGGCCTTCGATTGGTCGTTGTTTCCGCATGCGTATATCTTGACGCATAGCCAATGCAACGCATGTATTCGATGTTGCATCTGGTTTGCCGCAGGCCAGTGCCGACGATACCTTCCTACTCATCCAGCGAAGCGAACCTGCCCGATGACCTCTCCCACATCACTGCCCACGTCAGCCGGACGCTTCAATGGTGGCCTGCGCAGACTTGGCCTTTCACTCTTCGCTTGCCTCTTCGCGCCTTGCGCATTCGCAGCACCGCAACAAGCAGCCCCGAGCCCCGCCTCTCTAAATGACGGCCCTTATATCTTCAACGAACAAGGCAAGCTGCAAGCGGCGTGGCTATGCGATGGCGAGGTGATCAGTGAAACCGTTGTCCGCCAGCAAACGCTGCCGCCACGCTGTGCCTATCCATACCCAATCAACATCCCGGCTTTCGCGACATCCGATGCCATGCCTTATCGCGGCCAGCGCATCATCGCGATATCCGACATCCATGGCCAATTCGGGCTGATGGTGCGCCTGCTGCAGGCGAATGGCGTCATCGACGAGCAAGGCCGATGGAAAGCGGGGGATGCACGCTTGGTGATCACCGGCGATGTGTTCGATCGTGGGCCGCAAGTCACCGAAGCCGTCTGGTTGCTGTTGCAACTGCAAGGCCAGGCACGCCAGGTCGGCGGCGAGGTGCATTACCTCTTGGGCAACCACGAGACGATGGTGCTGTCAGGCGATGTTCGCTACGTGAATCCCAAATATGTCGATGTCGCCAAACGTCTTAAACGCAGCGTCAATGGCTTGTATGCAAAAGACACGGTGATCGGCGAATGGCTGTACCTGCGCCCGGTGATGCTGAAATTAGGCGACACGGTGTTCCTGCATGGTGGGATTTCACCGGAAAATCTTGAGCTTGCACTCGACATGGATGGCACGAATGCGGGCTATCGCGCATCGCTTGGCAAACCAAAAGAAGAAGTGCGTGCCGACCCGGTGACTGCACGCCTGTATGACGGCAAACGCAGCCCCATCTGGTATCGCGGCTATCTGGATGGCCAACTCAAGCCCGAGGAAGTCCGCGACCTGACCGACAGACTCGGTATCGCGCGCATCGTCGTCGGTCACACCACGCAGAAGCAGGTCGGCAGCTTCCACGGTGGGCGCGTGATCGCCATCGAGAACGACATCAAGGCCGGTGAATCCGGTGAGCTGCTCTTCATCGAGGACGGCAAACTGAGCCGCGGCCTGCTGGATGGCAATCGTGCGCCCCTGGTCGAGCATCCGGGCGCACCCGAACCCGACTAAGCCTGGTCAATCGACAAGTGATTTCTTGAAGATGAATTCCAGGTCGCGTGCTTCGCCGACCGGATAGAAATATTCACCCGCTTTTTCATACCCATGTCGCGCATAGAAACGTTGTGCGCCCGGGTTTTCGCTCCACACGCCAATCCAGATTGCGGCCGGGCCGTTGCGACGCATCCAGTCTTCGGCCTCAGCAAACAACTTCGCGCCCCAACCGCCGTTCTGCAGCGAACGACGCAGGTAAAGGCGCTTCAATTCCATATCACCAGGCTGCACATCCTCGTGCGGCAAACCGCAGGGGCCGGCGAAGGCATAGCCTTGGACGTCGCCCGCTTCACCCTCTAGAAGCCACGCGACTGCGCCCTGCTCTTCCAGGGCGTCACGGTATTTTTCCGCGGCATAGCTGAAGTCCAGATGCCAAGCGAGATCTTCGGGTTTGTAGAGATGCCCGAACGTTTCGACAAAGGTGTCGCGCGAGATAGCCGACAATGCATCGGCATCACTCGCACTTGCGCGACGGATCCGTAGCGACATCAATCCTTCGCCTTTGTCTCGCGCACTTGCACGTGCACCTCGGCCAACTGCGCGTCCGGGATCGGCGACGGTGCACCGGTCATCAAACACTGCGCGCCCGTGGTCTTCGGGAAGGCGATGACGTCGCGGATCGACTCGGTGCCGGCCATCAATGCCGCGATGCGGTCGATGCCGAATGCGATACCGCCATGCGGCGGCGCACCGTACTTCAACGCGTCCAGCAGAAAGCCGAACTTGCCTTCCGCTTCTTCCGCACCGATGCCGAGCAACTCAAACACCGCGCTCTGCATCGCCGAATTGTGGATGCGAATCGAACCGCCACCGATCTCGTTACCATTCAGCACCATGTCGTAACCGCGCGACACGGCCGTCTTCGCATTCGCGCGCAGGTCGTCGATGCTGTCAACGGCCGGGGCAGTGAAGGGATGATGCAAGGCGACGAAGCGCCCCTCTTCCTCATCCCATTCGAACATCGGGAAGTCGGTGATCCACAGCGGCGCCCAGCCGTCGGCGATCAGATTGAAGTCCTTGCCGGCCTTCAGACGCAGCGCGCCCATGAAGTCGGAGACCTTGTTGTAAGCACCCGCGCCAAAGAACGCGATGTCGCCATTGCGCACGCCCACGGCATCAAGCAGCGCAACGAAGGATTCTTCCGAGAAGAATTTGGCGATGGGGGAATTCACCACGCCTTGCTCGTCCAGCTTGACGTAAGCCAAGCCCTTCGCGCCGTACTTGGCGGCGTGGGCGGCATATTCGTCGATCTGCTTGCGGCTGAGCGAAGCGCCGCCCGGGATGCGCAGCGCCGCGACACGGCCATCCGGGTCATTGGCGGCGGCCGTGAACACGGTGAATTCGCTGTCCTTCACCAGCTCGGCGACATCCATCAACTCCAGCGCGATGCGCAGGTCGGGCTTGTCGGAACCATAACGACGCATCGCCTCGGCATAGGTCATGCGTGGGAATTCCGCGGCCAGCTCGACATCGACCACGTCACGGAAGATGTCGCGGATCATGTCCTCGACCGTGTCCTGCACGTCGCGCTCGCCGACCCAGGCAAACTCCATGTCGAGCTGGGTGAATTCCAGCTGGCGGTCCGCGCGCAAGGCTTCATCGCGGAAGCAGCGCGCGATCTGGTAGTAGCGATCGAAGCCCGCCATCATCAGGATCTGCTTGAACAGCTGCGGGCTCTGCGGCAATGCATAGAACTCGCCCTCGTGCATGCGCGCCGGCACCAGGAAGTCTCGTGCACCCTCCGGCGTCGCCTTGGTGAGGATGGGCGTCTCAATGTCCTGGAAGCCGCGCGCATCCAGCCAATGGCGCAGGGCGCTGACCAGCTTGGTGCGGGTGCGCATCTTGCGCTGCATGTCGGGGCTGCGCAGGTCCAGATAACGGTACTTGAGGCGTGTGTCCTCGCCTGGGTTCTCATGGTGATGGAAGGGCAGCGGCTCGGCCTTGTTCAGCACCTCGATCTTCTCGGCCAATACTTCCACCTTGCCGGTGCGGATCTTGTCGTTCACAGCCTGACGCGCACGCACCGTACCGGTCACTTGCACGCAGCTCTCCAGCGCCAACTCCTTGGCGATCTGGAACAACTCGCCCATGTCCGAATCCACGACGATCTGCGCCACGCCTTCATGGTCGCGCAGGTCGGTGAACACTGTGTGGCTCTGGACGCGGTTGGTATTGACCCATCCGCAAAGGGTGACGGTCTGGCCGATCAGGGACTCGTCGATCAGGCCGCAGAATTGGGTACGCATGGGGGCTCCGGTGGCAATCAGACCGGCTTGAGCCGGCTAGCCGTCCATTTTAGCCCGAGCCCTGCCCTCAGGCCCCATCGTCGCTTGCTTGCGGGGCCTTACGGGCTAGGCGTCGGCTGATGGCCAATCCGCCGCTCGGTGGGGGCCGATGCATTTCGCACCCAAACGGGAAGCCCTCTACCGCAACACCACATTCAAAGGCTGCGCCGGTTGCGTTGTTTTCCTGCCGCACCGTCCGTTGGTGGCCCGTACTGTCGGTCACCGGCTGATCCTCAGCTTGCAGCAGCACCCTTTGGCTTGGCGTCCAAATTCGTCGCGCTATCCGCACTCTTCTTCGCGCCTTCCCCGCCTTCTCCGGCCAGGTTGCGCTTCTTGTCGCCGTCCTTTTTGAAGTCGGTCTCGTACCAGCCGCCGCCCGCCAGGCGGAACGACGGCGCAGTCAGCTGCCGGCGTATTTGCCCGCTGACCCCACATTCAGGGCAGGTGTCAGGGTCTGCATCGGACAGTTTCTGCAGGCGGTCGAAGCTGTGCCCACAGGCATCGCAAACAAAGGCATATATCGGCATGGTGAATCCGGTTGGCGCGTTGAGCGACTATTCTGGGGCTGACAGGCTCAGTTTCAAGCATCGCGGGGCATAAACCGTCATGCGCCAGCTGGATTGGGGTGCGCTGCGCGCCCGGTGGTTGGTCGCGCGCGCGATCCTGGCAGCCGCCTTCCTCGGCTTATTGATGCTGATGGCATTGTTCGACTCGACCAAACTGCTTCAGGCGACGTGAACATTCACGGCAGTAATCTGCCATCCATCCGTTGAATCGAAAGGAATCGACATGCCTGCCCCGACTCGTTCCGTGATTGCCGCTGCCGTCATCTCCCTCGGCCTGATAGGCGCTGGCTGGTTCGCCTCCCAAGGCATGACCAAGCTCCGCACCGCTGATCGTTACGTGACGGTCAAGGGCTCGGCCGAGAAGATCGTGGATGCCGACCTGGTGGTGTGGCCGCTCTCTCAGACTGTAGGCGGCAATGAACTGGGTATGGTGCAGATGCAATTGGATGCCAATACCAAAGCCATACGCGACTTTCTTACCGGCGCGGGCTTCAAGGACGACGAGATCGTGGTCAGTCCTCCGCGACTGGAAGATCGCTGGACGTATGCCTATGGCGACAATCGTCCGCCGGAGCGTTACCGCTATTCCAACAGCGTCACTTTGCGCACGAGCCGGGTCAAGGAGGCGCTGGCAGCACTGCGTCGCAGTGGCGATATCGTTGCCAAGGGCGTGATGCTCAATACCGAGGAAGGCGGCGGCCCCGACTTCGATTACACCCAGCTCAACGAAGTGAAGCCTGCATTGATCGCCGAAGCCACCGCCAACGCACGCAAATCCGCCGAGCAGTTCGCCAAGGATTCAGGCGCACGCATCGGCGGTATCCGAAGCGCCAATCAGGGCATCATCAGCATCGAAAACCGCGATGCCGGTAGCCCGCAAATCAAGAAGATCCGCGTGGTGACCACAGTTGAGTATTTCTTGAAGGATTGACCCCGCTCACCAACCCCAGGGCGTGGGCGGCGGACTAACTGGTCGAGTCAGATCAAATTCCACCTTGAACAAGCGTCCATTCGGGCGCGCAAGTTCATAAACAAACGTTCGCGGATGAATTTCCATCGCCCAAGTGTTCTCCACTGAAGCATTGAGCCCGCCACGCTTGAACATGGCGATGGACTCCGCATCAACGGGAAACTCCTGACGCTCCGGGCCACCGATGCCGCGCGAGTCGCCGCCATACATCGTCATGTCATCGGGGCTTCCGTCTTCGTGGCGATGATCATGCTTGAGACGCAAACCACTGGATGTGCGCGTCAATATCCATGTACGCGAACGATCTTCTCCCACGTGGAATGGAATCTCAATGCGCCCCATCGGCGCATCGCAGCCACGCACGTGCATAACCAATCGCTTGCCTTCGAAGGCGTCAGGCGTTGTGGGCTTAGGCTCATTGGCGATGATGCGGCCTTCATATGCTTTGCCGCAGTGCATGGCGATCCGGGCCATGAAAGCATCCACGGGCGGGGCACTCTCGGTGGGCGTGGATGCACAAGCTGCAAGGCCGATGAACGACGTGGCGATGACTGCGATTCTTGAAGTGTCCATCACTGCACCCTAGCCCCTCGGCGTTGCCGCGGCAAATCGCCTTCCTCGCTGCGCATCAGCCACGCTTCTGAGGCCGGAACGAGAGTCGCGACGCAGCGCGCAGTCCAATCGGGCGTAGCTCAGGCATCGTACAACGCAAGCAGTTCTGCTTCCGCCGTCGCCAACTCTTCACGCAATTGCATCTGGGTACGGCCAAGATCGGCGATGCGATCAGCATCCGAGTACACCGCCGGGTCAGCCATCTGTGCATCGCACTCCGCCAGCTTTTCTTCCAGGCGGGCGACGCGCGCCTCGGCCTTTTCCAACTTGTGCGGATTGATCTTGTTAGACGACTTTTTCAAGGCAGACGGCGCGGCGACGGGCTCAACCACTGTTTTCGCCGGGGCCTTGGCCGTCTTGTCTTCGCCCGGCGCAGGGCGCGAACGCAGCCACGCGGCGTAGTCATCCAGATCGCCGTTGAAAGGCTCGACCACGCCATCGTGCACACGCCAGTACTCGTCACTGACCAAGCCGATCAAGTGGCGATCATGGCTGACCATGACAATCGCACCCTCGAAATCGGACAAAGCTTCTGCCAAGGCTTCGCGCATGTCGAGATCAAGATGGTTGGTCGGCTCATCAAGCAACAACAGGTTCGGTTTGCGCCAGGCGATCAAGGCCAGTGCGAGGCGCGCTTTTTCACCACCCGAGAAATTGTCGATCGGCTCGAACGCGCGATCACCCGCGAATTGCCAGCGGCCTAGAAAATTGCGGAAGTCGAGCGTTGCGGTATTTGGCGAGAGTTCTTTCAAATGGTCGATGGGCGATGTGCCCGCAACCAGCGACTCCACGGTGTGTTGTGCGAAGTAGCCGATAACCAGATCCGGGTGCGCGACGCGCTCGCCTGCCATCGGCTCCAGCTCGCCGACCAGGGTCTTCACCAACGTCGACTTGCCTGCGCCGTTCGGGCCCAATAGACCAATGCGATCACCTGCTTCCAGTCCGAAGCCGACATCGCTCAAGATCTTCGCACCTTCGCCGTAGCCGGCATCGACATGGCGTAGCGAGAGCAAGGTATTCGGCATGCGCGCAGGTACGGGCAGATCGATGTGCACACCGCGTTCTACGCGCACGGCTTCGGTACCCGCCAATTTCGCCAGGCGCTTCATGCGTGACTGCGCCTGCTTGGCCTTGCTCGCCTTGGCCTTGAAACGATCGATGAACTTCTGCAAATGCGCACGCTCTACTTGCTCCTTCTCATGCGCAATTTGCTGCTGGCGCAGGTGCTCGGCGCGCTGGCGTTCGAACGCTGTGTAATTGCCGACGTACAACTTCGCCTTGCCATCGTGCAGATGCAGGATATGAGTGGTGACGTTGTCGAGGAATTCGCGGTCGTGACTGATGACGAGCAAAGTGCCGTCGTAACGGCGGAGCCAATCCTCCAGCCAGACGACGGCATCGAGATCCAAGTGGTTGGTCGGTTCGTCGAGCAGCAACAGATCACTCGGCGTCATCAACGCCCGCGCCACGTTCAAGCGCACACGCCAACCACCGGAGAAATCCGCAACCGGTGTGTCGTGCGTATCGGCGGGAAAGCCCAGGCCGTGCAGCAATTTGCCGGCACGCGCCTCGGCGTCGTAGCCATTCAACTCCGCCAGATTGTGATGCGCTTCGGCGACAGCTTCCCAGTCCTCCGCGGCCATCGCATCGCGTTCTGCGCGCACGGCCGAATGCAGGACATCATCGCCTGAGAGCACGAAGTCGAGCGCAGGATCGGGCAGATGCGGCGTTTCTTGTGCGACGCTCGCAATGCGCGCCTTGCCGGGCAGGTCCAGATCGCCCTTGTCCGGTTCAACATCGCCCAGGAGCGCTGCAAACAAGGAGGTCTTGCCGGCACCATTGCGGCCGACCACGCCCACGCGATAGCCGGCATGCAAGGCCAGGTCGACATCGGACAACAAGAGACGTTCGCCACGCCTCAAAGCGAAATTGCGGAAGGAAATCATTCGACTATTGTAAATGGGGCGGCATCCCTGCCGCCCACGCCCACTTCCATCCGTGGGTTTACTGCCCTGGTTTTATTGACCCGGCTGCCAACGCAGCGACAGCAGCCAGGTGCGACCGGCCTGGTTGTACCAACGCGCGGTTTCGTACTGACGGTCGAATACGTTGGCAACCATCAGCTGCAAACGCCATGCATCGCTCATCCGCAGCCCTGCACGCAGATCGGTGGTGGCATAGCCGCCCATGCGCACGCGATTGGCCGGGTCATCGAAACGCGCGCTATTGCCGTTCACGCTGGCACCCAGGCTGTAGCGACCGAAGTCACGATCCGCGTCAATGCGCGCCATCCGCTTGGGGCGACGATTGAGCTGCTTGCCGTCGAGCGAACCCGGCGTTTCATTGCGCGGATCGATGAAGCTGGCGGTCGCATTGACATCCCAGCCCGCGATATCAAGACCCAACATGGCTTCCAGGCCGCGCACGCGCGCCAACTGCACGTTGTCGGGCATGCCGTAAGGACTGCTGGGCGAAGTCAACATGGGGTTGTAAACGATGAGGTCTCGCAAGCGGTTCTGATAGCCACGCAGCGACCATTCGCCCCAGCCATGACGGCCTTCGACGCCGAGCTCGATGCTGCGTGAACGCTCCGGACGCAGATTCGGATTGCTGAAACCGGGGTAATACAAATCATTAAAGGTCGGGGCGCGGAAGGCGGTGCCGTAGGACGCCGTCAGACGCAGTGCCTCGGTGAAATCCCAGCCCCAGGCCGCGTTGCCGGTGGTCGCACCGCCAAATTGGCTGTTGTCCTCGCGACGCAGGCCGGTCTGGAAATGCTGGTTACCGGACTGCGTACGCCACTGACCAAAAAGCGCCCGGCTGATGCGGTGATCAACATCGAATACGGTCGTGCCTTCCACTTCATCGCGCTGCCAATCGAAGCCCACGCTCAAGAGGTTGGTGTCACCGCCGATGTCCGCCTGCAAGCTGGCGGTATCACGTTGCGTGGTAATCCGACCAGACTGCATGCCGGTGCTACCCACGATGCTGCGTGAATCATCATCATTGCGGCCGGCGTTGAGATGCAGCGCAAAGGTCTCGCTCGGCGCATATCGCACATGCGCGCCAGCGACCTGCTGGACGTTTTCGTTTTCGTTAGCCCAGCCGCCATCGAACTCGTTCTTGCCTTCAGCACGAAGCAGGCGTGCATCAGCCTGCCATTGCTGATTGAAATCGATGCCGCCAGCCAAGCGCACGGAATCATTACGATAGCCATCGCGATCCGGCTCTATGGTGCCGCAACCAGCGAAGGTCACCGGATCGCCATTGCAGGCATTGAAGCCACGGATTTCTTCGTGGGCAACGCCCGCCGAATACCAGCCACGCGCGGTGCGACCACGTATGCCAGCATCGGCCTTGTAGGTGTGCTCACTACCGATGGCCACGCCAAATTCAGGATGCACGCCCGGCTCACCGGCGCCGCGCGTGAATATCTGGATGACGCCGCCAACAGCCTCCGAGCCGTACAGCGACGACAACGGACCGCGCACGATTTCAACGCGCTCGATCTGCGACACCGGAATATCCCACACTGCCGCCATACCGTTGGTTGGCGAACCGATCTTGACACCATCGACCAAGACCAGCACTTGACCGGGGCTCGTGCCACGCAGGAACAGGCCGGAGACCTTGCCCGCACCGCCCTGGTTGTAGATGGCAAGACCGGTTTGTCCGCGCAACAAATCTTGCAGTGATGCTGGCTGCAGGCGCTCGATCTCTTCGCGTTCGATGACGGTGCGTGCTGCCAAGGTGTCCGGGCCACGCTCGCTGCGCGTACCGGTGACGACGACACGGTCGAGCGATTGGGCCGACGCATCTTGTGCGATGGCGATGGATGCGAACGCGTGCGAGATCGCCACGGCGAGCGCGGCCTGGGTGAGGATGGAGCGAGCTGACATCGTGTAACTCCTGCTTCCGCGCCCTACCGCGCGGATATGGCTTCGGGAAAGACGTGCAGGAGACAGCGAACGAAGCGGCATCGACACGGACGCGCGCCACCGTCCGCATGCCCACCGCATGTCCGGTTGATCCTCTGGCCGGTCTCCGGGCTCGCAGAAGACGCCGATGCGTCCGGTGCAGCCCTTCCCATGCGAGATGCACAGTGGTGATGCCGCACCCAGGCCCGATGGGCCCGCCTGCCTACCGTTGCGGGGGCAGCTCCGGAATGACGCAGCGCGCGTACCGGATTCCCGTTTCAGCCACTCAATCGTGGCCACCTGAGGCGGCGCAAGTCTAGCACCGAACGTCTGCGAAACTCGCCTGCCGGTGATGCCGATCAGAAATAAGCCGTATTTGGCAGCCACTTTCCCGCCCCCAAGCCGACGATGCCAAACTGCGCACGACACGATGCAAAGGACTGATCCATGAGCGAAACGAACGAACCCAAGGCCCTGCAGCTACTGACCCCGGTCGAGGCCCGCATTCTCGGTTGCCTGGTCGAGAAAGAAAAAACCACGCCTGATGTTTATCCGCTAACGGTAAACAACATCGTCATGGCCTGTAACCAGAAGACTGCACGTGACCCGGTGATGTCGCTGGAACTGGGCAACGTACATCACGCACTACGCCAGCTCGAAGTGCGCGGCATGGTGCGTTCACAACATACCGCGCGATCGGAGCGTTACATGCATCGCTTTGAGATTGTCTACGGCCTGACGCCCCCGCAGACAGCGTTGATGTCTCTATTGATGCTGCGCGGGCCGCAAACCGTGCATGAACTCTTCGGCCGCAGCGAGCGCTTGGCGAAGTTCGAGAATGTCGAAGAAGTGGGCCATGTGCTGGAGCGTCTGATGCAGAAAGAGCCAGCACTGGTCGCTGTACTGCCACGCAAATCCGGTCAGCGCGAAGATCGCTATCGCCAGCTACTTGTGCCGGGTGAAGTGATCGATGATGGCGACGACGAGGCTGCGTATGAAACTTCAACAGAACAAAGCGCACCCAGCATGCGCGAACGCGTGACGGCGCTGGAAGCAAAAGTCGAAGCTTTGGAAGCCAAACTGGCACATCTGATTCGAGATGAGCCATCTGCAACCGGCTGATACGAATTCAATATGAAGAAGGGGCCTTTCGGCCCCTTCTTCAATCGTTTTATTGCGCCTTTACCGCTGAAACACCAGCTTGCCACCCTCAGCATCCACTTTGACGGTATCACCGTTGGTGAATTGCCCAGACAAGATCTGCTGCGCCAGCGGGTTCTCGATCTGCTGTTGGATGGCACGCTTGAGCGGACGCGCACCGTACACCGGATCGAAACCGACATTACCCAGCAGCTCGTAAGCCTTGTCGCTTAGCTCCAACTTGATGCCGCGCTCGGCCAAGCGTTTCTCCAAACCACCCAGCTGGATCTTCGCGATCTGCTTGATCTGTTGCTTGTCGAGTGGGTGGAAGACGACAATGTCATCCAGGCGATTGATGAACTCCGGACGGAAATGCGCCTGCACTACGCCCATCACTGCGGCCTTCATCTGCACATAGGCCTCGGGTGAATCATCGCCCGCCAGCTCCTGGATCTGGTGCGAGCCGAGGTTCGACGTCATCACGATCACCGTATTGCGGAAGTCCACCGTGCGGCCTTGCCCATCGGTGAGACGACCGTCGTCCAGCACCTGCAGCAAGATGTTGAACACATCCGGATGCGCCTTCTCCACCTCATCCAGCAGGATCACGCTGTAGGGACGGCGACGCACGGCTTCGGTGAGATAGCCGCCCTCTTCGTAACCCACGTAACCCGGCGGCGCACCGATCAAGCGCGCCACGCTGTGCTTCTCCATGAACTCGCTCATGTCGATGCGGATCATCGCGTCGGGGGAGTCGAAGAGGAAATCGGCCAGCGCTTTGGTGAGCTCGGTCTTGCCGACGCCGGTTGGGCCAAGAAACAGGAACGAGCCACTGGGGCGATTCGGATCGCTCAACCCCGCACGCGAACGACGCACCGCATCCGACACGACCTTGATCGCCTCTTCCTGCCCGACCACGCGCGTGTGCAGGTGCTCCTCCATCTTGAGCAGCTTCTCGCGCTCGCCCTCCAGCATCTTGCTGACGGGGATGCCGGTCCAGCGCGAGACAACTTCCGCGATTTCTTCCGCCGTCACCTTGTCCTGCAGCAAACGGAACCCGGTGGTCTCCACTTCCTGCGCGGCTTTCAGTTGCTTTTCCAACTCCGGCAAAGTGCCGTACTGGATCTCGCTCATGCGCGCGAAATCCTGCTGGCGCTGCGCGGCCTCCAATTGCAGGCGCGCGTCCTCGATCTGCTCCTTGATCTTCGTCGCGCCTTGCAGGGTGGCCTTCTCGGATTTCCACACCTCTTCCAGATCGTTGTAGTCGCGCTCCAGCCCCTTGATCTCTTCTTCAAGGTCGGCAAGCCGTTGTTTGGATGCGTCGTCTTTCTCTTTCTTCAACGCTTCACGCTGGATCTTGAGCTGGATGAGACGGCGCTCCTTGCGATCCAACTCTTCCGGCTTGGAATCGATTTCCATGCGGATACGCGATGCCGCTTCGTCCATCAGGTCGATGGCCTTGTCAGGCAGCTGACGATCGGTGATGTAGCGGTTCGAGAGCGTTGCCGCCGCGACGATGGCCGGATCGGTGATCTCCACACCATGGTGGACCGCGTATTTCTCTTTCAAACCGCGCAGAATCGCAATCGTGTCTTCGACCGAAGGCTCACCTACGAAAACTTTCTGGAAGCGACGCTCCAGTGCGGCATCCTTTTCAATGTACTTGCGATATTCATCGAGCGTGGTCGCGCCAATGCAGTGCAGCTCGCCGCGCGCGAGGGCCGGTTTCAGCATATTGCCGGCATCCATCGCGCCATCCGCCTTGCCGGCACCGACCATGGTATGCAGCTCGTCGATGAAGAGGATGATCTGGCCCTCACTCTTCGACAAATCATTGAGCACGGCTTTCAGGCGTTCCTCGAACTCACCTCGGAATTTCGCACCTGCAATCAACGCGCCCATGTCGAGCGACAGCACGCGTTTGCCGCGCAAACCCTCCGGCACCTCGTTGTTGACGATGCGCTGGGCCAAGCCCTCGACAATTGCAGTCTTGCCGACACCGGGCTCGCCGATCAGCACGGGGTTGTTCTTGGTGCGACGTTGCAGCACCTGGATGCAACGACGGATTTCCTCATCGCGGCCGATAACCGGATCCAGCTTGCCTTTCTCGTGGCGCGCGGTCAGGTCAACGGTGTATTTCTCCAACGCTTGGCGCTGGTCTTCGGCATTTTCGTCCTGCACGGTATCTCCTCCCCGCATGTTGTCGATGGCAGTCTCGAGCTGCGCCTTGTTAGCCCCGGCTACCTTCAGCGCGCGCCCCGCATCACCACCGTCCTCCAACGCAGCCAACAAGAATAATTCGCTGGCGATGAACGCATCACCGCGCTGCTGGGCAAGCTTGTCGGTGACATTGAGCAGGCGCGAGAGATCGTTGCTGACACTGACGTTTCCTGCCTGCCCGCTCACTTTGGGCAAGCGATCCAATGCCTCGGTTAGCCTTTCCCACAGTACCGGTACGTTGACGCCGGCCTGGGCGAGCAACGGCTTGGTGCCACCACCCTGCTGGTCCAGCAAGGCCAGCAGCAAATGAGCGGGTTCGATGATCGAGTTGTCACGCCCGACAGCCAGCGATTGCGCATCGGCAATCGCCTGCTGGAAGCGCGAAGTGAGTTTGTCCATGCGCATGGCGCATCTCCGATGATGTGGCGGCATTCCGCGATGCACAGGAGATGGTGCCTAAGCCAGGTTAAATCAATGTGCAAGACGGATTTTTTGCCCACACACGGGCGATTGAAATCAAGTGACCAGGACACGGAGAATCCGTGGGTAGCCCACACCCTCTGGGCTACTGGAGCGATCTATGCACTGGCTATATCTGGCCATCGCCATCGGCGGTGAAGTTCTGGGCACCAGCTTCCTGAAAGCATCCGAAGGTTTCACCAAGCTCTGGCCCTCGTTGATCACGATAGTGAGTTACATCACCGCGTTCTACTTTCTTTCGCTCACCCTCAAAACTGTGCCGGTCGGTATCGCCTATGCCATCTGGGCTGGTGCTGGCATCGTGCTGATCGCGGCCATCGGCCTGACATTTCTCGGCCAGAAGCTCGACCTGCCTGCACTCATTGGCATCAGCTTGATCCTGGCCGGCGTGCTGGTGATCAATCTGTTCTCAAAGACGGTCGCGCACTGAATGAACGCACTGGATTCATTGATGACGGCCGATGGCTTAATCGGCGGGCTTGCCATCATCGGGCATCAACCAGCCTTGGTAATGAATCAGCTGGCCAAACCA
The DNA here is from genome assembly GCF_900155935.1 of Solilutibacter tolerans. Classification (GTDB taxonomy): domain Bacteria; phylum Pseudomonadota; class Gammaproteobacteria; order Xanthomonadales; family Xanthomonadaceae; genus Solilutibacter; species Solilutibacter tolerans. The sequence goes on along the minus strand of NZ_FTLW01000001.1, from coordinate 210,203 downwards.
GGGCAATCGCGCCTCTACCATGAAGCAATAGCGTCCGTCGCTTGCGAATTCACGGCAACGCATACCTTCGCACCAAAAGGCAGGCAGCGGAATCAACCCTAGAAATTTCGCCTCTTCTGCCACCCAGTGCAGATCAGCGCCGATGCGATAAAGACGAAAACGAAACGACATCAAGCCCAATCGTTCATGCAACCGTCCCGCATCTAAGGCTAGCCGCGAATACATCGGCACCCCGTTGAAACTGCGTTGCCAGGTCTCGCGAGCATTGTCACAGGTGAACGCGACACTGACCGGAACTTCGCGCATCGAAGGTGGCAAGCGCGCAACACTGCAGGCTAAGCGCGCCAACAGGCCGTTGCCGCGCTCGATGGTGCTGAGGCCACGCCAGACAAACTGGCCCGATTGCGAATGCAGAGCCTTGACTTGCGGCGAGAGGTGATAGAACTCGGCGCCCAACAGGCGCTGAAACAAAGTTGGGGTCATGCGGTCATCCAGACCAAAGTAGCGATGCGCCCGCTGCGTCCATCGCGGCGGTGGGAAAAGAAATCACCGGACTCAGAGATGGTGCAGCGGTCGCCGCCAGAAACGCGGGCGGAATCTATGCCCACGCCAGCAAGCCGTTGCCTCGCCAGTGCATACAAGTCCACCTTCCAGTGCCCTGGACGAGTTTCGACGAAGGCGGATGCCGCATTGCGATCGACGGAAACGAAAGCATCGCGCACCTCTGCTCCGATCTCGTAGGCCTTAGGGCCTGCCGCTGGTCCCAACCACACCACGAGGTCCTGCGGCGCGGTTCGCATCGCGGTCACGGTCGATTCAAGCACGCCGGCGGTCAAACCACGCCAACCTGCGTGTGCTGCCGCGATCTCGCTGCCATCGCGCGCCGCGAACACGGCGGGCAGGCAATCGGCGGTGAGGATGGCCAGCACTTCACCCGACATATCGGTAACGGCGGCATCAGCCTGGGGTTCGATGTCGGATGGGGATGCGGCATCAAACCTCGCCACATCGACCCCATGCACCTGCTGCAACCAACGCGGCTTTGACGGCAACGCCAGGGCATCGATCAATTGCTCGCGGTTGTGCATCACCGCATCGACATCATCCCCACTGCGCAGCCCCAGGTTGAATGTGTCGAATGGGGCCTGCGATACGCCAGCGCCAAAGCGGCGTGTGGTGATCGCCCGCACACCGGGCGGCGCGGGCCAATCCGCGTCGATCCACGGCGTATGACTCATCGGCGCTGCGCTTCATTGAACGCGGCGGTGTCTTCGCGCAGAACCTTCATCAGTGTCTGCATGTCTTGCGGGATCGGCGCTTCGGCGCGTACCGGCTCGCCAGTGATGGGATGCGCAAACTCCAGCACTTCGGCATGCAGGGCTTGACGCTTGAAGCCGCGCAAGCCATCGACCAACTCTTCGGTCGCGCCCTTGGGCAACTTGAGCGCGCCGCCATAGAGCGAGTCGCCGATGATCGGGTGCTTGATGTGCTGCATGTGCACGCGAATCTGGTGCGTGCGCCCGGTTTCTAGGCGGCATTCGAGCGCCGTATGCGCACGGAAGCGCTCCCGCAGGCGGTAGTGGGTGACAGCATCACGGCCATCCTCGCGCACAGCCATGCGGATGCGGTCACGCGGGTGACGGTCGATGGCGAAATCCGCGGTGCCGCCCGAAACCATGGGCCCCGCGACGACTGCCACATACTGGCGATGGACGTCGCGATCCGAGAGCATCTCCACCAATTTCGTCTGCGCAGGCAAGGTGCGCGCCACCACCATCACGCCCGAGGTGTCCTTGTCCAATCGATGGACAATGCCGGCGCGCGCCAGGGTCTTGAGCGTAGGGTCGCGATAGAGCAGCGCATTGACCAGCGTGCCATCGGGATTGCCCGCGCCGGGATGCACCACCAGGCCGGCCGGTTTGTTGATGACGAAGACGGCATCGTCCTCGTACAACACATCCAGCGGAATGTCCTGAGGCAAGGCTTCGGTCTCGATGCCCAATTCCGCGACCAGGCTCACCGACTCACCCCCGCGTACCGGATCACGCGGGCGCACCGCTTGTCCGTCCAGCAAGGCATCACCCGACTTGATCCAGCCCGCCAGGCGCGAGCGCGAGAAATCCGGGAAGAGCTCCGCCAACACCGCATCAAACCGACGGCCGGCGGCCTCGGCGGGCACCACGGCGTGCAAAGCATTGGAATCTTTAGGTTTCTGGGTCATGGGGAACTAGGCTGCTGTGGGCGGACGTTATCGCCGGATTCATGCTCCGCGGGCGAGGCCCTGGCCGACTGGGCTATTATCACCGCTTCCGCATCACCTCCCCTGCCAAGCCCATGACCTTACGCCCCAAAGCGCGTCACCCGTTCGCCCGCATCGCGCTCCTGCTGTTGATCATCACTTTGGCCGGCAGCGGCTGTGCCCGCATGGGCAAGATGTTCAAGAAAGACGGCAACAACGAAGGCCAGCCGGTCGAGGTCTTGTATGAAAAGGCCCACAAGCAGATGGTGGGCGGCAACTACGGCACCGCCGAAGAGACGTTCAAACGCCTCATCGCCCAGTACCCGTACGGCGTGTATGCCGAGCAAGCGTTAATGGAAACGGCCTACGCCCAGTACAAGTCGGGCAAGAACGACGAGGCCGTGTCCAGCGTCGACCGCTTCCTGCGCACCTACCCCACGCACAAGTACGTGCCTTACATGTATTACCTGCGCGGCCTATCCAACCAGGCACGCAACACGGTCTTCCTGCAACGCGTCTTCTCGCTGGACATGGCCAGCCGCGACCTTGCCGCACCGATGCAGGCCTACAGCGATTTCGGCATCGTGGTCGAGCGCTTCGGTAACAGCCGTTATGTCGACGATGCACGCCAGCGCATGGTCTTTTTGCGCAACCAGTTCGCACGCCAGGAGTTGAACACCTCGGTGTATTACCTGCGTCGTGGTGCCTGGGTGGCCGCGGCCGACCGTGCCAAATACCTCCTTGAGACCTATCCGCAGAGCGAGTACCAGAGCGACGCCGTCGCCGTGCTGGCCGAGACCTACACCCGCCTTGGCAACACTACGCTGGCCGAAGACGCCAAGCGCGTGCTGATGCAGAACGACCCGTCGCACCCGTGGCTGACGGGGGGGTGGCCGAAGGATCCTTCGATTTTCGATCGCCTCAATCCGTTTGCCCGCGAAGGCGTGCCGATGCGCGAAACCGGCGAGTAACTTCGCTCACTTCGCCATCGAAAAGCCGCCCAATGGGCGGCTTTTTTGTTGGGTCGATGCAGCTCCGGACGGGCCTCAGCCGCGCCAACCACTGGTGATCGGATAGCGACGCTCTCGCCCGAAGGCACGTCGTGACACCTTGGGCCCCGGCGCTGATTGATGACGCTTCCATTCGCCAATCCGGACCAATCGGACAACTTTATCGACCGTCACCGAATCAAACCCGGCCGCAACTATCTCATCGCGCGACTGCTCCTGATCAACGTAACGCAGCAAAATGGCATCCAAGACGTCATAAGGCGGCAACGAATCCTGATCCTTCTGGTTGTCGCGCAACTCGGCGCTCGGCGGACGCTCGATTACCGCGTTCGGGATCACTTCCGCGCCACCGACGGTATTGCGCCAGCGGGACAACGCAAACACCTCGGTCTTGTACAGGTCCTTGATCGGAGCATATCCGCCGCACATATCGCCATAGATGGTCGCGTACCCCACTGCGTACTCGCTCTTGTTGCCAGTGGTCAGCAACAGGCCGCCGAATTTGTTGGACAAGGCCATCAGCATCGCACCACGAATACGCGACTGCAGGTTCTCTTCCGTCGTGTCGACATCAGTACCGGCGAAGGTCTCCTGCAATGTATCCAGATAAGCCTGGAACGGCTTTTCAATCGGCAGTGCCATCAACTTCACGCCCAGCGCATCGCATTGCTGCTGCGCAAGATCATTGGAAAGGTCGGCTGTGTAGCGCGAAGGCATGCGCACCGCAGTGACGTTATCCGCACCCAGCGCATCCACCGCCAGCGCCATCACCATCGAAGAATCGATGCCACCCGACAATCCCAGCCACACCTTCTTGAAGCCGTTTTTGCCGCAGTAGTCGCGAATCCCCCGCACGACGGCGCGCCAGGCGAGCGCATCGCGCGATTCATCACCATCGTCCATCCATTGCACGGGAGTGAACTTGCGTGATGTCGCGTCGTAATCGACGACCAGCCATTGGTCGGTAAACGCGGCGGCGGCAGGCGAAGCCTTGCCATCCGCATCACAGACCACCGATGCGCCATCAAACACCAAGGCATCCTGCCCGCCAACAAGATTGAGATAGGCAATCCCGACGCCGGTTTCGCCAGTGCGTTGCGCCAACAACGCATCACGTTGCGCGTGCTTGTCGCGCTCGAAAGGCGATGCATTCGGCACCAACACCAACTCCGCACCCGCTGCCACAGTGGACGCGACGGGCTCGGCAAACCACAGGTCTTCGCAGATCACCAGCCCCACCTGCACGCCCTTGACCTCGAACACGCAATCCTCACGATCCGGATCGACATCGAAATAACGCCGCTCGTCGAACACGGCGTAATTGGGCAGCTCGCGCTTGCGATAGGTCGACGCGATACGGCCTTCGCGCAACACACTCGCCGCGTTGTAGACCACGCTCCCTGCCGCCTGCGGCCAACCCACCACCGCCACGATGCCTTCGACGGTCTTGGCCAACTCATCCATCGCCATTTCGCATTCGCGTAAAAACGAGGGGCGATACAACAGGTCTTCGGGCGGATAACCGGAAAGCGCTAGCTCGGGGAACATCACCACATCGGCACCGTGCTCGTCGCGCGCCACAGCAATCATCTCTGCCATGCGCGTCCGATTGCCGACGATATCGCCCACCGGGAAATCGAACTGGGCCATGGCGATTCGCAGATTCGTCATCGTGATGTCCGCTTGCCTTTCGGCTATCTGGTTCAGGTCATCGCATTATTCCAGAACCTTGCACGAAGGCAGCGCGACCTCGGTTGGCTTGCCCGCCCGGTTCAGCGCGATCATGGTGAAGCGGCCACGCGTGCACAGTCGACGCGTCCCGGCGAGCGCGTCCTCCGTGTGCAGTTCGACATCAATCTGCATTGAACTGCGGCCGACCTCATTCACGCGTGCGACCAATTCCACCAACTGGCCTTGGCGCACCGGTACGTGAAAATCAACCTGCTCCGAGCGCGCCGTGACCACCGTGCTGCGGGCAAATCGCGTGGCGGCGATAAACGCCGCCTTGTCCATCCAAGCCAGGGCCTGCCCTCCAAACAGGGTGCCCAGGTGATTGGTGTGGTCGGGGAAGACGATTTCCCAAATACGTGCTTCACGTGGGGCGTAGACGGGGTCAAAAGACATCGTCAAAAGCCACCGCGCCGTTGATGCCCACCTGATAGGCCGATACACGTCGCTCGAAGAAATTGGTCAGCTCCTGCACGTCCTGCAGGTCCAGGAACGGGAACGGATTTTTCGCACCAAATTCCGGCACCATGCCTAACGCTGTCAATCGCTGGTCGGCGACATACATCAGGTATTGACGCATTTCCTGCGGCGACAGGCCGTTCACCCCACCGGACAGCACGTCGTCGGCGAAGATGGCTTCGACCTCGATGGCTTCGTGCATCATCTTGCGCACGTCACGCTCCATGCCTGCATCGAACAAGCCCGGATCTTCCTGCCGCGCGGTACGGATCACTTCAAACGCAAACGCCATATGGCCCGACTCGTCACGAAACACCCAGTTGGTGCCGGCTGCAAGGCCGGGCAGCAAGCCACGTGAGCGAAGAAACCAGACGTAGGCGAAAGCTGCGAAGAAAAATAGACCTTCGACACAACAGGCAAAGCAAATCAGATTCAACAAAAACTGACGACGATGCTCACGTGTCTCCAGCTTGTCCAACGCATCTATCGAGTCCATCCAGCGGAAGCAGAAATCAGCCTTGGCGCGAATGGAAGGAATGCTTTCGATCGCCGCGAAAGCCTCATTGCGACGTGTCGCATCGGGGATATAGGCATCCAGCAAGGTGAGATAGAACTGCACATGCAGTGCTTCCTCATACAGCTGACGCGAGAGATACATGCGCGCTTCCGGCGCATTGATGTGCTTGTACAGATTGAGTACCAGATTGTTGGCGACAATGCTGTCGCCGGTGGCGAAGAACGCCACCAGTCGTTCGATCAAGTGTCGGTCCGCCGGCGCCAACTTGTTCCGCAGGTCATTGAGATCGATGCCGAAGTCGATCTCCTCCACCGTCCAGGTATTGCGGATCGCATCGCGGTACATCTCGTAGAAGACTGGATAACGCATCGGCCGCAAGGTGAGCGCGAAGCCGGGGTCAAGCAAATATTGCTGCATCCGGTTTTCCTCCTTGATGACATCAAACGTGGTGGATAGCGCGCTCATTGGCAGGCCTCGCAGGCTTCCGGGTTCTCAAGCGAACACGCAAGCGCCTCTTGCGGCGTGTAAGCGGACTGCACATGGACCGTGGCCTTGGCGATGCGCGTCGCCGGCCGCGATCGCAAGTAATAGGTCGTCTTCAATCCCGACTTCCACGCGTACATGTACATCGATGACAGGCGGCCGATGTTCGGGCTTTCCATGAATAAGTTGAGCGATTGCGATTGGTCGATGTAGGCACCGCGTGCTGCGGCGAGGTCGATCAGTGCTTTCTGCGGAAGCTCCCATGCCGTCCGGTACACCAACTTCAAGACATCGGGAATGCCATTGATCCCCTGCACCGAGCCTTCCGCCATCTTGATCGCATCCCGGGTGGCCTCCGTCCACAGACCCAAGCGTTTCAGTTCATCCACCAGATAACGATTGACCTGCAGAAAATCGCCGGACAAGGTTTCACGCTTGAACAAATTGCTCACCTGTGGCTCGATGCATTCGTAACACCCGGCAATCGACGCAATAGTCGCGGTCGGCGCGATCGCAATCAGCAAGGAATTGCGCAATCCGTGTTGGGCGATGCGTGGTTTCAACGCTTCCCATGCAGCGACTTCTGTCGGCACCACGCCCCACAGGTCAAACTGCAGATCCCCGCGTGCGGCGCGCGTATCCGCAAAGGCCGGATGCGCCCCACGCTCTTCCGCAATCTCGCAGGATGTCTCCAACGCATGCAGATAGACCCGCTCGGCAATACGCGTGGAGAGAGTCAATGCCTCCGTCGAATCGAACGGCAGGCGCAATCGGAAGAACACATCCTGCAGGCCCATGACGCCCAAGCCCACCGGTCGCCAGCGCATGTTGGATCGGCGTGCGGACTCGATGGGATAGAAGTTGAGGTCGATGACACGATCCAACTGACGTACGGCCACACGCACAGTTTCGGCCAGCTTGTCGAAGTCGAACCGCGCAGCGCCGCGCTCATCCTCCACAACATGGCGCGCCAGATTGATCGAACCGAGATTGCACACCGCGGTTTCTTCGGCAGAAGTGACTTCGAGAATTTCGGTACACAGATTGGACAGATGCACGGTCCTGCCCGGGCCCACCTGATTGCAAGTGCGGTTGGACGCATCCTTGAAGGTCATCCAGCCGTTGCCAGTCTCGCCCAGCACTTTCATCATCCGTGCATACAAATCGCGCGCCTTAATCGTGCGCGTTGCCAAGCCCTGTTTCTCGGCTTGCTGGAAGGCACGATCAAATTCCTCGCCCCACAGATCCACCAACTCCGGCAGCGCGCTGGGATCGAACAACGACCAGTCACCATCCTCCTCGACGCGGCGCATGAAAAGATCAGGCACCCAGTTGGCCAAATTGAGGTTGTGGGTGCGGCGCATCTCGTCGCCGGTGTTGTCACGCAACTCCAGGAACTCCTCGATGTCCGCATGCCAAGTTTCCAGATAGATGCAGGCCGCGCCCTTGCGCTTGCCGCCTTGGTTCACTGCAGCGACCGAGGCATCCAACGTCTTCAACCACGGCACGATCCCGTTGCTGCGGCCGTTGGTGCCGCGGATCAATCCACCGCGCGAACGGATGCGCGAATACGCCTGTCCAATGCCGCCCGAGAACTTGGAGAGCTGCGCCACGTCTGCATAACGCGCATAGATGTCCGCCAGCGAATCCTTCGGCGAATCGAGCAAAAAGCACGAGGACAACTGCTCATGCCGCGTGCCGGAGTTGAACAACGTGGGCGAGCTGGGGATGTAGTCCAGCGACGACATCAAGCGATACAGCTCCAAGGCTTCACCGGCGCTTTCGGTGAGTGACACCGCGATACGCATGAAGAACTGCTGAGGCGTCTCGATGACCGTGCGGCGCGTCGGGTGACGCAGCAAATAGCGGTCATACAGGGTACGCAGGCCGAAGTATTCGAAGCGCTTGGTTTGCTCGACATCAATGGCATCGTTGAACTTGCGTGCATTGGCTTCGACGACCTGCCGCAAGCGGTCATTGATTAGGCCTTGCTCGACCCCCAGCGAGATCGATTGCGAGAACGAGTGGATGCCCTGCCCGGTCACTTCCTTGTCGATGTAAGCCGAGAGCAAACGCGCGGCCAGACGCGCGTACTGCGGCTCGTCGGCGGTGAACGCGGCCGCAGTGCGAATCGACAGCTCATCCAGCTCACGGGTGGTCGCCCCGTCATAAATCCCTGCAATCGTCTTGAGCGCGACGCGCATCGGGTCGATGTCGTCCAGCCCGTCACTGCAGCGCTGCACGGCGCGCACGATCTTGCCGACATCGACCGCCTCGCGGCGGCCGTCGCGCTTGGTGATGCCCATGGCCGTGGGTGCGTGCGGCGGCGTGAGGGCGAAGTTGCCCTGGGTCGTACGAGGTTCAACCTTCGCAGCGACATCGGACTGGGTGGGGATGTCGCGGGTGGGTGTTGCGGTATCCATGCATCTCTCCTTGGGTCAATGGAGAGAAAGCGAAAGCGGTGCGACGGAATGCCAACCGGTCTGGGGACCGAAGCCGACATCCACGACGACCGGCCCTCGCCCCCTCGGGCGAGCCTGCATCAACGCGGACGAAGATCGACGACACGCAGCGACCCATCGGCCCCTGCCTGCTTCGACCTGCGCTCCCCGCGGAGACGGTTGGCCAGACGGCGCACATGCGCCGGCCGAGGCAGGTCTTCGGGCTCATGGGCGCGCGATCGGCTGATCGCATCTACTGCGCGTCGCTTCCCAGCCATGTCGCCTTGCGCGACGAGCCAGTGCCATTGACGCGGGTCGTTCCCAATTACCGCTGCGGGGCAGCTCCGGATTCAAGCAGGCGTGTTGCCACGACGCTTCCACCGGATTCCCATTTCAGTCTGCACCTGGCTAGGCGCAGACACCTTCGACAGCCACAACATAATGGGTCGATGCTACATCGTCAACACAAAATGTTGAGGTGTTAATGCCGGCATACGGAATCCGAGACGCCGTACAAGGCAGCCATGCAAACTCCGAAGCCGCATCACACCATAAGAAAAAGGCCACCCGATCGGGTGGCCTTTCTTTCGACTTCAGTGATGCTTGTCGAGGCTTAGTGCTTGGCGAGCGAGTGGCCTTCAGCGGTTCGCGCGGCCGGCGCTGAGAAGGCGAAGCGTACAGGCAGTACGTGAGCCTTCGAGCACCGGTTGCGCGGGCCGATCACGGCCTCGCAGCCGTCAAGCCAGGCGCTTCGCAATCGCCGCACCCAGATCACCCGGCGACTTCACCGTGGTGATGCCTGCGGCTTCCATCGCGGCAAACTTGCCTTCCGCCGTGCCCTGGCCGCCCGAGGCGATCGCGCCGGCGTGCCCCATGCGCTTGCCCTTCGGCGCGGACGCACCGGCGATGAAACCAACAACCGGCTTGGTCACGTGCTTGGCGATGTATTCGGCGGCTTCTTCTTCAGCCGAACCACCGATTTCGCCGACCATGATGATGCCTTCGGTCTGCGGGTCTTCCTGGAACAGCTTGAGCGCATCGATGAAGTTGGTGCCGTTGATCGGGTCGCCGCCGATACCAATACAGGTGGACTGGCCGAGGCCCGCGTCCGTGGTCTGCTTGACCGCCTCATACGTCAGCGTGCCGCTGCGCGAGACGATGCCAACCTTGCCCGGCATGTGGATGTGGCCCGGCATGATGCCGATCTTGCATTCGCCCGGAGTGATCACGCCGGGGCAGTTCGGGCCCACCAGCACGGTGTCCGGGTAACCCTTCAGCGTGTTCTTGACGCGCATCATGTCCAGCACCGGGATGCCTTCGGTAATGCAGACGATGACCTTGATGCCGGCATCGGCCGCTTCAAGAATCGCATCGGCCGCGAACGGCGGCGGCACGTAAATGACCGAGGCATTCGCGCCGGTCGCTTTCACTGCCTGCTGCATGGTGTCGAACACCGGCAGGCCGAGGTGCTCGGTGCCGCCCTTGCCCGGAGTGACGCCGCCCACGACTTTCGTGCCGTAATCGAGCATCTGCTGCGCGTGGAAGGTGCCCTGGGAGCCGGTGAAGCCCTGGACCAGCACCTTCGTGTCCTTGTTGATCAAAACTGCCATTTCAAAATTCCTCGAAGGTGGGATCAGGCGGCGTTCTTGACGGCTTCCACCGACTTCTTCGCGCCATCGTTGATGTCATCGGCCGGGATGATGGCCAGGCCGGAGTTCTTCAGCAGCTCCTTGCCGGCATCCACATTGGTGCCTTCCAGGCGCACGATCACCGGCACCTTGACGCCGACTTCCTTGACCGCGGCGATGATGCCTTCGGCGATCATGTCGCAGCGGACGATGCCGCCGAAGATGTTGACGAAGATCGCCTTCACCTTGTCGCTGGAGAGGATCAACTTGAACGCCTCGGTGACCTTTTCCTTGTTGGCGCCGCCGCCGACATCCAAGAAGTTGGCCGGCTCGCCACCGTTCAACTTGATGACATCCATCGTCGCCATGGCGAGACCCGCGCCATTGACCATGCAGCCGATGTTGCCGTCCATGGTCACGTAGTTGAGGTCGTACTTGGAGGCGAGCACTTCGGTCTCGTCTTCCTGACGCACGTCGCGCATCGCCACCAGGTCCGGATGACGGAAGTTGGCGTTGTCGTCCGAATCGATCTTGCCGTCCAGCACGGCCAGATCGCCGTTATCGAGGATTGCCAGTGGATTCAATTCAACCAGCGCCAGGTCCTTGTCGTTGAACAGCTTGAACAGGCCCATCATGATCTTGGACAGCTGACCGACCTGCTTGGCGTTGAGGCCCAGCTCGAAGCCGAGGTCGCGCGTCTGGTAGGGCTGCAGGCCTTGCACATAATTGACGTGCAGGGTCTTGATAGCCTCGGGCTTTTCAGCCGCGACCTGCTCGATGTCCATGCCGCCTTCCGCCGAAGCGATGAAGGTCACAGTCTGGGTGGCGCGGTCGACCAGCACCGACAGGTACAGTTCTTTGTCGATGTTGGTGGCCTGCGTGATCAGCACGCTGTCGATCGGCAACTCGACGCCGGCGGTCTGATAGGTCGCCATCTTGGTGCCCAGCATGGCTTTGGCGTATTCGCGCACTTCGTCCAATGTCTTGGCAAGCTTCACGCCGCCGGCCTTGCCGCGGCCACCTGCATGGATCTGGGCCTTGACCACCCAGAAATCGCCACCGATTGCCTTGGCGGCGGCCACCGCTTCGTCGGGGGAGCGGGCAACCTGCCCTGCGGGAACATTGATGCCGTAGTCGCCAAACATTTGCTTGGCCTGATATTCGTGGAAATTCATGGGTCACCAGGATGTGGGAAGACGCATCCCGCCGGCACGCGGCCCGCGGAGCGCCGTATATTGTCGCCGATGCGGCCTGCTCGGGCAAAACCGGGGTTCGGCCGCCCCCAACCCTCAATGAAACTGGCCCCACGGAGCCTGCCTACGCCCCATGAACGCGCTTTCGCACCAACCCGTGTCGCGGCATCCGCTAGGGGCGGAAGTCCAGCTGTACGTGATTTATCGCTTGGTTGCCGCCGCACTCGTCGCCTTGATGTTGGTGCTGCCAGCGTCCTCTTTGTCTTGGGGCGTGGCATTCAACAGCGCAGCGGGTTTCACCGGCATGGGCTATGTCCTGGTTGCCGGGTTACTGCTGGCGCTGAGCTTTACCCGGGTCCAGGTGCGATGGCAGCTGATCGTAGGGACGATCGTCGACTTGGGGTTCGCCTCCGTCGTCCTGAGCCTGCTGCCGGAGGCAATCGCCGTCATCGGCGTGTTGCTGCTGTTTACCATCGCTTCCGGGGCTTTGATGGTCTCCACCAGTTTCGGTGCCCTGTCCGCAACCCTGTCATGCGCGATGCTTATCAGCATTTTTGCCGGCAATGAAGCAAGCCGGCATGAGATGGGGCCTTACCTCATTCCCTTGATGCTGGCTTATTACACGATTGCACTATTGGCCGGGCGCATAGGTCACCGCATCGCCCTGGCCACCTGGGCCACGTCCGCGCAGCAATTGGAGATCGCCGAGCTCTCTGCATTGACCCAACAAATCCTCGAGCGACTGCCCGCAGGCGTGGTGGTGGTCGATGCCAAGGGCGATATCCAGTCCAGCAACGAAGTGGGTGCGCAATTGCTGCAGTTGCCGCCGGAGGGGGATCGACGCTCACTGGCCGTGGCATCGCCCGAACTGCAACGCATGATGGAAGCCTGGGAGCGCAATCCGGACGCGGAACGCAGCCCGGTGACTGTAGGCGTAGACGCACGCCAGATTGAGCCGCAATTCTTTCAGCTGCACCCGGACAGCGACGAAGTATTGGTCTTCCTCGAAGACACATCACAAGCCACCAAGCGCGCCGAAAGCATCACCTTGGCCACGCTGGGGCGCTTCTCTGCCAGCCTTGCCCACGAGATCCGCAACCCGTTGTCGGCGATCAAGTATTCCGCGCAATTGCTCAATGAGTCGAGCCATCTGGATGTGATGGATCGACGCATGCTGGACATCATCGACCAGCAGATCCAGCGCATGAACGGCATCATCGACAGTGTGCTGGGGCTTGCCCGCCGCGAACGCGCGCAGCCGCAAGACTTCGACCTGGGCGAGATGCTGCATGACTTCCTTGCCGAATATGCCGCTGGCTTCCCGCTCGACAACGACACCTTGGAGCTGCAGGCCCCTTCGACAAAACTGCGCGCGCATGCCGACCCGAAGCACGTGCACCAGATATTGATGGTGCTGGTCAGCAACGCCCGCTATTACGGCCGCATGCCCGACCAACCCGCCCACATGATCCTGCGCCTGCGCGACGAGGGCCTGCATCTAATCATCGATGTATTGGATCGCGGCCCCGGCATCCAGGAACATGCACAAAAAGGCTTGTTCCGGCCATTTTTTACTACATCCAGCCATGGCACCGGGCTTGGGCTTTACATCGCCCGCGAACTGGCGCGGTCAAATGACGGCGACCTCCAATACCTGCGCCGCACCAACGGCAGTTGCTTCCGCCTGATCCTGCCGCATGCCCCGACCGCACCCTGATGCTGCTAGGCTTTCAGACATCATGGGGAATTGTTTTCGGAGTATCGCGTGACTGCAGCTCAGTGCGCTTTGGTGGTGGATGACGAGCGCGACATCCGTGAACTACTGGTTGTCACCCTCACCCGGATGGGACTGCGCGTCGAAACCGCGGCCACCGTCGGCGCGGCCAAGCAGCAACTCGCCCAGCAACCTTTCGTCTTCTGCCTGACCGACATGCGCCTGCCCGATGGCAGCGGCATGGAGCTGCTCGCGCACATCAGCGCGCACTATCCGATGACGCCCGCGGCGATGATCACCGCCTTCGGCAATGTCGAGGCTGCGGTCGAGGCATTGAAAGCCGGCGCATTCGACTTCGTCGCCAAGCCGGTCGACTTGCACGCGCTGCGTGACCTGGTCCGCCATGCCCTCAAGTTGCGCTCCGAGCGCGGCACGATGGCTCCGATTGCAGCCACCAGCAACGAGCAAGCCGCCAACACCGCGATTGCCAAGCTGGAAGGCGATTCAGCGCCGATGCAAGCACTGCGTCAAACCATCGCCAAAGTGGCGCGCAGCCAGGCCCCGGTCTACATCTGGGGCGAATCCGGCACCGGCAAGGAACTCACCGCGCGCAGCATCCACGACCTCAGCCCGCGCGCGTCCGGTCCGTTTGTACCGGTGAACTGCGGCGCCATTCCCAGCGAGTTGATGGAAAGCGAATTCTTCGGCCACAAGAAGGGCAGCTTTACCGGTGCCCATGCCGACAAGGTCGGCTTGTTCCAGGCGGCCAGTGGCGGCACTTTGTTCCTGGATGAAGTCGCCGAGCTGCCCATGCCGATGCAGGTCAAATTGCTGCGCGCCATCCAGGAGAAACGCGTCCGTCCGGTCGGTGCGGCCGGCGAAGTGGATGTCGATATACGTCTGCTCTCCGCCACGCACAAAAATCTGGCGCAACTGGTGGATGAAGGCAAGTTCCGCCACGACTTGTACTACCGCATCAACGTGATCGAATTGCGCGTGCCGCCGCTGCGCGACCGCGGCGATGACTTGACTGCCCTGGCCGATGGCATCCTTGCGCGACTGGCGCGTGAGCAAGGCATCCCCGCACCACGGCTGGGCGCTTCTGCGCAACGCGCGCTGGGCGGCTATGCATTCCCAGGCAACGTACGCGAGCTGGAAAACATCCTTGAGCGCGCCATGACCATGGCCGATGGCGAAGTGATCGAAGCCGGCGACCTGCTGCTTCCGCAACAAGGCGCGGCCGCGCCAGCCTCGGCACCTAGCGAGCCCACTGTGAAAGCGCCTGCGCCCGCTGCACCGGCATTAGCCACGAACGACGGTGGCGTAACAGAGATCCTGGATGTCGAACCCGGACAAGCGCTGCCCGATGCCATCGAACAAATGGAGCGCGCCGCGATCGAACAAGCGCTCGTTGCCAATCGCTACAACAAGACCAAGACCGCCGCGCAGCTGGGCATTACCTTCCGTGCGCTGCGCTACAAACTAAAGAAGCTGGGCATCGACTAAGCAGGGGTGGGTGATGATGTATCACCCATGAAACAGTTGCGCCCAAACCGCCCATCAGCCCCGCCGAAAACGGCCGAAACTGACCAAAAACGGCAATTTCGACCCGGTCATCGGGTCAAGCGAGCGTGAAAAACGTGATTCCGGCCACTTCCAAGTCTGGCACGGCTCCTGCATAGTCCTACTGGCACGTGCCTGAAGCACGGCTGTCTACGGACCGGAGATGCCGGCCACGGGACACGTGACGTACCAACTACCCTGGGGATACAAATGAACAAGCAATCTGGTTTTACCCTGATCGAACTGATGATCGTTGTCGCGATCATTGCGATCCTGGCGGCTATCGCCATCCCGCAGTACAACGACTACACCGCCCGTGCCCAGCTGTCTGAGGCTTACACCCTGGCCAGCGGCCTGAAGACCCCGATCGCTGAGGCTTTCGCGCAAGACAACACTGCTGCCAACTCGTGCGTGGTTCCGGCAGGTACTGTTACCGCTGGCAAGTACGTGGCCACACTGACTGCCAACGCTTCCTCGCCTTGCGTCATCACTGCAACGATGGCTGCTGCCGGCGTGAACAGCAAGATCGCTAGCGACACTGTTACCCTGAGCTTCGCCCCGGCTACCGGTGCTTGGACCTGCGCCACGACCGCTCCGGCCGAAGTCAAGCCGAAGGCTTGCCTGTAATCGCAGCCTGACGGCCGTGATACAAAACCCCGGCCTAACGGCCGGGGTTTTCTTTTTTGCATCCACAATACTGGGGAGAATTGACGATGCATACGCAGAAAGGCTTCACCCTGATCGAGCTGATGATCGTCGTCGCGATCATCGCCATCCTTGCCGCCATCGCCATCCCGCAATACAACGATTACACCGCCCGCAGCCAAGTCAGTGAGGCCGTGACCTTGTTGGGCGGCTTGAAGACGCCAGTCGCAGAGGCCTTCGCCAACGACAATAGCGGCACCTCTTGCGCAGTCCCCGCCGGCGCAGTGTCCAGTGGGAAGTACGTGCAAAGCATCACTGCAGTCGCGGCCACGCCTTGCGTCGTCACCGCCACCTTCAGGGCCACGGGTGTCAACCAGAAGATTGCTGGCGAAACCGTCACTATCACTTACACCCCCGCCGCTGGCAGCTGGGCCTGCACCACCAGCGCACCGGCCGAAGTGCGCCCCAAGGCCTGCCTCTGAGTCGGCATAGTTGTAGGCTCTGCGCTAAAGTCATGTCCTGCCACGACACACGCCACCTATGAACGCTGCCATCCATCAAAACCTCATCGGTATTACCGGCATCACACGTCGGCTGGCCATGGATGGCGCGCTGGACGCAGAAACAGCTCGCGCCGCGCAAGAGGCCGCGACCAAGGCGCGCCGCCCCATCGCTCAGTGGTTGCTGGATGAAAAGCTGATCACCGCTGCACAGCTGACGGCTGCCAATGCGGTCGAGTTTGGCCTACCTGTCCTCGATCCCACCACCATGCCGCCACAACCGGATACCCTCCGGCTGGTTTCTGAAGAGCTGGTGCATAAGCACAAAGTGTTACCACTGTTCAAACGTGGGAATCGCCTGTTCATCGGCACCTCGGACCCTGCCAATCTTCAAGGCATGGATGAGATCAAGTTCCAGACCAATATGGCCGTCGAGCCCATCCTGGTTGATGCCGATACCCTACAAAGAACCTTGGAGATCTGGCAATCCACCGGCGACAACCTCAGCGACCTCCTAGGTGGTGGCGATGATCTAGGCACCCTCGAAGTTGCCGACGACTCAGCCGACAATGGTGACAAAGGGATTGATGCCAAGAGCGAGGACGACACGCCGGTCGTCAAGTTCATCAACAAGATTCTGATCGACGCGATTCGCCGCGGCGCATCGGATATCCACTTCGAGCCGTACGAAGAAAACTATCGGGTGCGTCTGCGCATCGATGGCGTGCTGCGTAGCGTGTCCAAGATGGCCAACAAAATGCACGCCCGCATTGCCGCCCGTTTGAAAGTGATGGCGCAGCTGGATATCGCCGAGAAGCGCATCCCGCAGGACGGTCGCATCAAGCTGAATTTGTCCAAGACCAAACAGATGGACTTTCGCGTCAGCACGCTGCCCACCCTGTTTGGCGAAAAAATCGTGCTCCGCATCTTGGATGGTGGCGCAGCCAAGCTGGGTATCGAGAAACTGGGCTACGAAGAGGATCAACAGAAGCTGTTCCTAGATGCCATCCATAAACCGTATGGCATGGTGCTGGTCACTGGACCGACCGGCTCGGGCAAGACGGTGTCTTTGTACACCGCACTCGGCATCCTCAACGACGACACCCGTAACATTTCCACGGTGGAGGACCCGGTGGAAATCCGCTTGCCGGGCGTCAACCAGGTCCAGCAGAACACCAAGACCGGCATGACCTTCGCGGCGGCCTTGCGCAGCTTTTTGCGTCAGGACCCGGACATCATCATGGTCGGCGAAATTCGTGACTTGGAAACGGCGGAGATCGGCATCAAGGCGGCCCAAACCGGCCACATGGTGCTTTCCACTTTGCATACCAATGATGCCCCGCAGACTATCGCGCGTCTGATGAACATGGGCGTCGCTCCGTTCAACATCACCAGCTCGGTGACCTTGGTGATTGCCCAGCGCCTGGCCCGGCGGCTTTGCCCCAAGTGCAAACAGGAGGCCAAACTGCCCGAGCATGCCCTCACCGCTGAAGGCTTCAGCGTGGCGGAAATCGCCTCCGGCCTCAAAGTTTACGAGGCTCAAGGTTGCAGCGAATGCACGGAAGGGTATAAAGGGCGGACGGGTATCTATCAGGTCATGCCTATGACTGAAGAAATCCAGACGATCGTGCTCGAGGGGGGTAGCGCTCTGCAAATCGCCGAGGCCGCACAGCGGTCGGGGGTCAACGACTTGCGCCAATCCGCTCTGGAGAAGGTCAGGCAGGGCATTACCAGCCTGACCGAAATCAACCGCGTTACCAAGGACTAAGCCATGTCGGCCACTCGCTCCGCCATCTCACGCCCAACCGCCGCAACACGCGGGGTTCAGCAGGCCCCGATGCCGATCTTCACCTGGAAGGGCACGGATAAACGCGGCATCGTGATGAAGGGCGAACAGCAAGCCAAGACTGAGGCATTGTTGCGCGCAGAGCTACGTCGTCAGGGCATCAATGCCACCCAAGTACGCCCCAAGAGCAAACCTTTGTTTGGGGCCGCAGGCAAGAAAATATCGGCGAAGGAAATCGCCATCTTCAGTCGCCAACTGGCGACGATGATGAAGTCCGGTGTGCCGATCGTTCAAGCACTGGAGATCATTGGTAGCGGGCAAAAAAACCCGCGCATGGCGAACATGGTGAACGATCTTCGGGCAGACATCGCGGGCGGCTCATCCATCTACGAAGGCATGAGTAAATTCCCAGTCCAGTTCGACGAGCTTTACCGTAATCTGGTGAAAGCAGGCGAAAGCGCTGGTGTACTGGAAACAGTTCTGGAGACCATTGCCAGCTACAAGGAAAATATCGAAACACTTAAGGGCAAGATCAAGAAAGCCTTGTTTTACCCTGCCATGGTCATCGCCGTCGCCATCCTTGTTAGCGCGATCATGCTGGTATTCGTAGTGCCTCAGTTCGAAGATGTCTTCAAAGGATTTGGTGCTGAACTACCGGCGTTCACACAACTGATTGTTTCCGCCAGTCGTTTCATGGTTTCTTGGTGGTGGGTTGTTCTGGGTGTTGTGCTTGGCGCGATCGTCGCTTTCGTCTTTTTCTACAAGCGTTCCCTGAAATTCCAACATTTTCTGGACAGGATGGTGCTCAGGCTGCCGATCATTGGGCAGATCATGCACAACTCAGCCGTCGCACGCTTCGCCCGAACACTTGGCGTCACTTTTGCGGCAGGCGTGCCGTTGGTGGAGGCCCTCGCCACCGTGGCAGGCGCCACTGGCAACAGCGTGTACGAAAAAGCAGTGTTGCGCATTCGTGACGATGTAGCCGTCGGCTACCAGGTGAATATGGCGATGAAGCAGGTCAACCTGTTTCCCCACATGGTGGTGCAGATGACCGCCATCGGCGAAGAGGCCGGCGCCTTGGACGCGATGTTGATGAAGGTCGCCGAGTTCTTCGAACAAGAGGTCAATAACTCGGTCGATGCGCTCTCCAGCCTGATCGAGCCGTTCGTCATGGTCATCATCGGCGTATTGGTGGGCAGCATGGTCATCGGCATGTATCTGCCGATCTTCAAGCTGGCCTCGGTCGTAGGCTGAGGCATGGCTTTTCTCGATCAGAACCCCGCGCTGGGCTACCCAGTGGCGGCAGCGCTTGGCCTGGTGGTCGGCAGCTTCCTCAACGTGGTCATCCTGCGCCTGCCCAAGCGGATGGAGTGGCGCTGGAAGCGCGATGCGCGAGAGATCCTTGAGCAGCCGGAGATCTATGATCCGCCACCGCCGGGGATCGCTATAGAGCCTTCGCATTGCCCGCACTGCAAGACACGCCTGCGTTGGTACGAGAACATCCCGCTGATCAGCTGGGCGATACAGGGCGGCAAGTGCCGTCACTGCGGCGCGAAGATCTCCCTGCAGTATCCGTTGGTGGAGTTCATCACCATGCTCCTCACACTTGCCTGCGTTTGGCGCTTTGGCTTTGGCTGGCAGGGTTTCGGCGCAGTGCTGTTCACCTGGTTCTTGGTCGCGGCCTCGGGCATCGATTTCCGCACGCAGCTATTGCCCGACTCGCTCACATTGCCACTGATGTGGCTGGGCTTTATCGCTGCGCACGAGAACCTCTTCGTCGGCCCCAAGACGGCGCTGGCGGGGGCGATGGTCGGCTATGGCAGCCTGTGGCTGGTGTGGTGGCTGTTCAAGCAACTGACCGGCAAAGAAGGCATGGGCCATGGCGACTTCAAGCTATTGGCGGCCATCGGCGCCTGGTGCGGGCTGAAAGGCATCCTGCCGACGATCCTGTTCTCGTCGCTGGTCGGCGCGATCATCGGCTCCATTTGGCTCGCAATGAAAGGGCGCGACAAAGCCACGCCCCTGCCCTTTGGCCCTTATCTCGCCATTGCGGGCTGGATCGTCTTCATGTGGGGCGATGAGCTGGTCGGTCGCTACATGCAGCTGACCGGGATGGGCGGCTGATCGATGGCGCAGTTCCGGGTCGGGCTGACCGGCGGCATCGCTTCGGGCAAGAGTGCGGCGGATGCGGCCTTCGCCGGGCTGGGTGTTGTCATCGCCGATGCCGACGTGATCGCGCGCGAGCTGGTCGAACCCGGGCAAGCCGCGCTGGCCGAAGTCGTCGCGCATTTCGGCACCGATGTATTAGGGGACGATGGCCGTCTGGATCGCGCGTCCCTGCGCGGACGCATCTTCGCCCACCCTGCGGACAAGACTGCGCTGGAGTCAATCCTGCACCCGCGCATTCGCGCCGAACTGGAAGCCCGCACCGCTGCCGCACCCGGGGATATCGCCATCGCATCGATTCCGCTCTTGACCGAAGGCGGTGGTCGGGATGCCTATCCGTGGCTGGACCGGATACTGGTCATCGATGTCGCACCTGAAACGCAGCGGGCACGATTGATGGCACGCGATGGCATCGATGCCGAACTGGCCCAGCAGATGATTGCCGCGCAAGCTTCACGCGAAGATCGACTCGCAATCGCGGACGACGTTGTGTGCAATGAAGACACGCTCGATACCCTGCGCTCACGCATAGCTGAGCTATGTCGTTTCTACCAACGCTTGGCAGCCGAAGCCGCGGGCTGATCAGCTTTGTGATGGCCCCTGCGGCCATAGCGCACGAATGGCCGCGATACCCTGCGCACCCTGCTGGCGCGCGTCTGCCATCGCATCCATGCCCAGTCCACCAATCGCATAAATGGGCAAGGACGTGCATTCGCGCAGCGCGGCAAAGCGCGCCCACCCCATGCCAGGCTGACCGGGGTGGCTGGCGGTTTCGTTCACCGCGCCCAAGACAACGAAGTCGCATCCCACCATCTCCGCGCGCTTCAGGTCATGTGCATCGTGGCAGGATGCCGCCAGACGCAGGTCGTCCGGGAAGTCACGCTTGCGCCGCTTCTTGAGTTGCTCCGCGCGCAGGTGCAGGCCCACGCCGTAAGTCATTGCCAAGGCTTCATCGCCATTGATCAATATCTCGGCGCGGCGTATGCGACAACGCGCCACGGCCTCAGCCGCCAGTGTGCGCCAACGCCCCTGCCCTACGTCCGGTGCGCGCAGCTGCACACGGCGAATGCCGGTGGCGAGCGCGGCATCGAGTGCGGCCAGCCAGGCGTCATCGCTCATGTCATAAGGCGATGGCGTCACCAGATAGCGTTCTGCTTGCAACAGCGCGGCCACCACCGGGCGGTCCGCCGGCGGCATGGCATAGCGCGGCAGCTTGTCGCGCGGCACCCACGCCAGCGCCTGCCCATCCAGACCACGCGGGTGACCGCGGTGCGTTGGCACATGACGCACGTCCAACACGATGCGTTTGTGCGGCATTTGTTGCGGGACGCGGATCAGCGGCTCGCCAATGTCGGCATCAATGCCCAGCTCCTCCTGCAGCTCGCGTGCGAGTGCCTCTTCAGGCGTTTCGCCCGGATCGACCTTGCCGCCCGGGAACTCCCACAAGCCTGCCAGATCTCGCCCTTGCGTGCGCCGCGCCAGCAGCACCCGGCCGCGCACGTCGGTGACCACGCCAGCCATGACATGGATAGGCGGCGTGTTGTCAGGGATTTCGGCTGGCTTCGACAAGCAGATTGAGCGGGATGGGGGTCTACAGCTTCCCACGATCACGCCCAAACGCAAACGGCGCCGGGATTACCGACGCCGTTTTGCATGCTTCAGAAGCAACAGGTCAGGCCAACTGGCCGTGGCATTGCTTGTACTTCTTGCCCGAACCACAGGGGCAAGGATCGTTGCGGCCCACCTTGGACATCGCGGCTTGGCCATCGGCAAAGTCGGTCGCGCCCAGTTGATCCGCGCCTTCCTCATCGGCGCCGTAGCCACCCATGTTCGGGTGCTGGAACTGCATCTGCTGCTGCATGCGCTCGGCTAGGCGGCGCTCCTCAGCCTCGATCGCATCGATCTCTTCCTGGCTGCGCACGCGCACGCGGGCGAGCAACGTGGTGACCTCTCGCTTGACCGTATCCAGCATCTCCGAGAACAGCTCGAAGGCTTCCTTCTTGTATTCCTGCTTCGGCTGCTTCTGCGCGTAACCACGCAGATGGATGCCCTGACGCAGGTAATCCATGCGTGCGAGGTGCTCTTTCCAGTTCTGGTCCAGCACGTTGAGCATCAAATGCTTCTCCAGCATGCGCATGGTCTCGCCGCCCACCTGCGCTTCCTTGTCGGCGAAGAGTTTGTCGACCGCCTGTTGCACTTCTTCGGCCACTTGCTCCGCGTCCCACTCGTTGCGCGTCTTGTGCATCTCAACCAAGGGCAGCTCGACACCGAACTCGGTAGACAACTCGGCCGCTAGGCCTTGCAGGTCCCATTGGTCGTCGATGGAATTCGGCGGCACGAAGCGATCCACCATCGCGGCAACCACATCGCCACGAATACCGTCGATGTTGTCCTGAATGCTGTCGGCTTCCAACAGTTCGTCACGCTGCTGGTAGATCACCTTGCGCTGATCGTTATTGACATCATCGAAATCCAGCAGGTTTTTGCGGATGTCGAAGTTGTGCGCTTCCACCTTGCGCTGCGCATTCGCGATCTGCTTGGTGACCAGCGGCGACTCGATGATGTCGTCTTCCTTCAGGCCCATGCGCTCCATCATCTTCTGCACCCAGTCGGCGGCGAAGATGCGCATCAGGTTGTCTTCCAATGACAGGTAGAAGCGCGAAGAACCCGGATCACCTTGGCGGCCGGAACGGCCACGCAGCTGGTTGTCGATGCGGCGGGATTCGTGGCGTTCGG
Source organism: Solilutibacter tolerans (assembly GCF_900155935.1). Taxonomy (GTDB): domain Bacteria; phylum Pseudomonadota; class Gammaproteobacteria; order Xanthomonadales; family Xanthomonadaceae; genus Solilutibacter; species Solilutibacter tolerans. Next base: position 187,395 of record NZ_FTLW01000001.1, on the reverse strand, counting down.
TACCGATAATGTGCAGGCCGCCGGCGGCCTTCACCGCGTCATGCCGCTGCTGCCATTCGGACTTGAGACGCGAACGCGTGGCCGCATCGACTTCCGCGCCGGTCTCGGCTTCCAACTGCGCGAGCTCCGCTTCCAGCGAACCACCAAGCACGATGTCGGTACCGCGGCCGGCCATGTTGGTGGCGATGGTCACCGCCTGCGGGCGACCGGCTTGCGCAACGATGATCGCTTCGCGCTCGTGCTGCTTGGCGTTCAAGACTTCGTGCGGGATACCTTCCTGATTGAGGAAGTCGGACAGCAGCTCGGAAACCTCAATCGACGTGGTACCGACCAGCGCGGGCTGTCCACGGTCGTAGCATTCTTTGATTTCCCTCGCCACGGCGCGGAACTTGCCGGCGCGATTAAGGAAGACAAGATCCGGATGATCCTTGCGCACCATGGTGCGATGGGTCGGGATGACGACTACTTCCAGGCCGTAGATGCTCTGGAATTCGTAGGCTTCGGTATCGGCCGTACCGGTCATGCCGGCCAGCTTGCCGTACATGCGGAACAGGTTCTGGAAGGTGATGCTGGCCAGCGTCTGGTTCTCGCGCTGCACCGGCACACGCTCCTTCGCTTCGACCGCCTGATGCAGGCCATCGGACCAGCGACGGCCCGGCAAAGTGCGGCCGGTGAATTCATCGACGATGACCACTTCACCATCGCGCACGATGTAATCGACATCACGCTGGTAGATCGCGTGCGCGCGCATCGCGGCATTCAAATGATGCACGACGTGGATGTTGTGAGCGCCGTACAGGCCATCGTCCTCACCCAGTGCGCCTGCCTGGCGGAGCAGCGTCTCCACATGCTCCATGCCGGCTTCTGACAGATGGACCTGCTTGCCCTTTTCATCCACCCAGTAATCGCCGTCGGCGTTCTCGTCCTTCTGCTTCGAAAGTTGCGGGACGATGGCATCGACCACCGCGTACAAATCCTGGTTTTCATCGGTGGGGCCGGAGATGATCAGCGGCGTGCGTGCTTCATCGATCAGGATCGAGTCCACTTCATCGATGATCGCGAAGTTCAGGCCGCGCTGAAAACGATCGTCTTTCGACAGCGCCATGTTGTCGCGCAGGTAATCGAAGCCGATCTCGTTATTGGTCGCGTAAGTGATGTCCGCGCCGTAGGCCGCATGCTTGTCCGAATGCGGCATACCCGGGTAGACCACGCCCACCGTGAGGCCCAGCCAGGTATAGAGCTTGCCCATCTGCGCAGCGTCGCGACGGGCCAGGTAATCGTTGACGGTAACGACGTGCACGCCCTTGCCGGACAGCGCATTGAGGTAGACAGGCAGCGTCGCGACCAGGGTCTTGCCCTCACCCGTGCGCATCTCGGCGATCTTGCCCATGTGCAGCACCATGCCGCCCACCAGCTGGACGTCGTACGGGCGCATGCCAAGAACGCGCACCGAAGCTTCGCGACAGACCGCGAAAGCCTCGGGCAGCAGCTTGTCGAGCGACTCACCTTCGGTGTGGCGGCGCTTGAACTCGTCGGTCTTGGCTTGCAGCTCGGCATCGGAGAGCGCCTGCATCTGCGCTTCGAGTGCATTGGTCTTGGCGACGATTCGGTCTAACTGGCGGAGAAGGCGGTCGTTGCGACTGCCGATGATGCGGGTGAGCAAGCTGTTGAACATGCGTTGGGCCGGTTGGGCGTCGCGATGGATCAGACACGCGGACGCTGAAAATGAAGAAGGGCGCCAAGGCACCCTTCGGCAACTCTTCATTGTAGTGGAGGCTGGACGGCAGCGTCTCAACCCCTGTTCACCTCTTATCCGCGAGTCGGCTTGTTCTTGCCCATGAACTGGCCCGGATTGACGTAGGCGCCGTTCTTCCAGACTTCCAGATGAACGTGGACGCCGGTGGAGCGGCCCGTGGAACCGGCCTTGGCGACTTCATCTCCCACCCGGACCAGATCGCCCACGCGGCGAGTCAGGCGCGAGTTGTGCGCGTAGCGCGTCACATAACCGTTGCCGTGGTCCACCTCGATGGTGTGGCCATAGCCGGAACGATCCGCGGCGAAAGTCACCACACCATCGGCCACGGCGACAACCGGATCCCCATGGTCAGCGGCGTAATCGATGCCCTTATGGAACTGGCCACCGCCACCGAACGGGTCGGCGCGCAGGCCGAAGCTGGAGGTGACGTAGCTGTTGGCCACCGGCACGCCCGATGGCAGGGCTGCGCGATCACGCTGGCGGTTGAACAGCAGCGATTCCAGCGCCGAGAGCTGGGTGCCCGAGCTGCGCAGGCCGGCGTCGAGTTGGTCAATGCCGCCGGAAAGCTCGTGGGGGGCGATGTCGCGGACCGGGCCGCCACCGCCCTGGCCGACCGGCTTGGCGAAGTCGAACTCGCCTTCCGGCAACTCGGCGTCGCGGGTCAATCGTTGGCCCAAGGCGTTGAGGCGCGTGGTCTCGGCCTGCAACTCGGCCAGACGCGCGGCCATCGCGTTCAATTCGCGCTGGGCGGCCTGCTGGCTGAGGCTAGCCGAGTCCTGACGGCTTCCCGCATCGACCACACCCATCACGCCCGCACCGCTGCAAACGCCCGCAACCAGCAAGCAGGCTGAAGCGATCCACGGCTGGCGACGGATGAAACGTCGCACGTGGGCGACGCCGCCGCGCGTATGCTGTGACAGCGTCTGGAGTTTGTCTTGCATGTCCAAATCTGATTCCTCGTCTTCCCATTCCCCTGCCGGTCAAGCCGGCTTGCAACCGGCATTGGATGCCGTGCTGCGGGAACCTGCGGGCGACACCTTGCGTCGCGCCATGTGGTTGGAAGCCGTGGACCGCGAGCTGCGGTCGAAGCTTCCCGTAGCCCTTGCGCCTCACATTCGCGTGGCGAACGTGGCGCAGGGACGGTTGTCCTTGCGTACGCATGTCGCCGCCTGGGCCAACCGCGCACGGCTGCAAAGCGACGACATCCTGCAAGCAGCCCGATCCATCGGGCTCACGGTGGAGCGTGTCGAGATCAAGGTGGCACCGATGGCGATGCTGCCCAGACCTGCACCGGAAAAACCGGCTTCCCCGGCCTCGCGTGCCGCCGTCGAAGAGGCGATCAAGCTGCTCGGCCAACACGACTGAGTCAGCTCTTCACGCCGCCTCCACACCGTGGGGATGCGTAGGGTAACGGTGCAAGTCGTTGAATTTGTTAAATAAGCGTTTCACAAAACGGAACGCGCAGTCAGGCTGGGGACATCGCCCCGCGGCTTGTTCAAGCTGTGACTGGCTGCTCAGGCGAGCGCGGGATTTCCGGCAGGCATGTACATGGACGGGATATCGCCAGGGGCGGCGTCATCGAAGCTCACCAGTTCCCAGGCAGAGGTTTCGGCCAACAAGGCGCGCACCAGCTTGTTATTCAGCGCGTGGCCGGACTTGAAGCCTTCATAGGCACCAATGATCGGATGGCCGGCCAGATACAAGTCGCCGACGGCATCAAGAATCTTGTGACGGACAAATTCGTCGGCGTAGCGCAGGCCGTCTTCGTTCAGAACGCGGAATTCGTCCAGCACGATGGCGTTGTCCATCGAGCCGCCCAGGCCCAGGTTGCGCTCGCGCATGTATTCCAGGTCGCGCATGAAGCCGAAAGTGCGCGCGCGGCTGACTTCCTTGATGTAGCGGGCGGTGGAGAAATCCACGCTGGCGCTCGATTGCGCCGCCGGAATGGCAGGATGATTGAACTCGACGGTGAAATCGAGGCGGAAGCCATCGTGCGGGGTGAAGCGCGCCCATTTGTCGCCCTCACGCACCTCCACTTCGCCGAGGATGCGGATGAAGCGCTTGGGCGCGTCCTGTTCGGCAATGCCAGCAGATTGCAGCAGGAAAACAAACGGACCAGCAGAGCCGTCCATGATCGGCACTTCGGCCGCGGACAGTTCCACATAGGCGTTGTCGATGCCTAGGCCCGCCATCGCCGACAACAAATGCTCGACCGTCTGCACCTTGGCCGGGCCACAGGACAGGCCGGTGCATAGCGTGGTTTCGGTGACCAGATCACCTTGCGCGGGGATTTCGACCACCGGATCCAGATCAACGCGGCGGAACACGATACCGGTATCGACGGGTGCAGGACGCAGGGTCAGGAACACCTTTTCGCCGCTGTGCAGACCCACACCGGTCGCACGGATCACGTTCTTCAATGTGCGCTGGCGAGTCATCGGCGGTTGCGATCCTGAACAGGCTTTACTTTCCGACCGTGCAGGTTATCACGCTGCCGGCTGAACGCTGCCGGAAGCCTTCTGCTGCAGGGCTTGCGGCCAGAAAGGCGTCGGGTCATCCGACCCGACGCAAAGGGACAGACATGGATGTTGCGCTTGCCGCCGGCAAGGTGTCACCTGCCGGCGGTGTGTCGTCTTAGTCAGCCTGGCGGCGCAGGAACGCCGGGATATCCAGGTAATCGGCACCACCGAAGTCCGCGGCCTGCGGCGCGGCGGAATCGCCCGCCGAAGACGAGGACGCACCACGGCGCAGGCCCGAAGCCAGACCCTGGGCCGGATTGAAGGTGTTGGCCGGGACGGCATCGATCGGCAGGCCGGTCGTGCCATCGCGCTTCACTTCCTGCACGTTCGGCACGATTTCCATCTGCGGACGCGGCTTGCGGACCGGCTCATAGCCAAAGTCGTTGCGAACCGGCTGGCGCACGGCATTGCGGTTGAGGCCAGTCGCGACCACGGTGACCTTGACCTCGTCCTGCATGTCCGGATCCAGCGCGGTGCCGATGACCACGGTGGCGTCTTCGGCGGCGAATTCGCCGACCACGCGACCGATTTCGTCGAACTCGGCCATGGTCAGGTCCGGACCGGCTGTGATGTTGACCAGGATGCCGTTGGCACCGTTCAAGTTCACATCGTCCAGCAACGGGTTCTGGATGGCGGCTTCGGCAGCAGCCTGGGCGCGGTCATCGCCGCGTGCGGCGCCGGTACCCATCATCGCCAGGCCCATCTCGTTCATCACCGTGCGCACGTCGGCAAAGTCGACGTTGATCAGGCCCGGACGCACGATCAGGTCGGCGATGCCCTGCACCGCGCCCTGCAGCACGTCGTTGGCGGCGCGGAAGGCCTGGATCATCGTCGCGTTGCGGCCAAGCACGGTGATCAGCTTTTCGTTGGGGATGGTGATGAGCGAATCGACGTGCTGCGAGAGCTCTTCGATACCCTTCATCGCCACCTGCATGCGGCGGCGACCTTCGAACGGGAAGGGCTTGGTCACAACGGCCACGGTCAGGATGCCCATCTCCTTGGCCAGCTGCGCCACCACCGGAGCAGCGCCCGTACCGGTGCCGCCGCCCATGCCCGCGGTGATGAACACCATGTCGGCGCCCTGCAGGGCATCCATGATGCGCTCGCGATCTTCCAGCGCGGCCTGACGGCCTACTTCCGGGTTCGCGCCTGCACCCAGGCCCTTGGTGACGTTGCTACCGAGTTGCAGCTGCAGCTTGGCGCCGCAGTTCTTGATGGCCTGCGAGTCGGTGTTGGCGGTGATGAACTCCACGCCATCCACCTGGCTGCTGACCATGTGCGCGACGGCGTTGCCGCCACCACCGCCCACGCCGACCACCTTGATGACGGCGTTCGGGGCCATTTTTTCCATTAGTTCGAAAGTTGCCATGTCCATGTCCTTTTTGTTGGGCCGGTGTCTGACGTCAATCCGGGAGTCGGACCCGCTCAGTCGCCATGCCGGCGTTTTGGTCTAGTTGTAGTTGTTCACGCTTGCCACGCTTGTTGCACGCCGGCCATCCGGCGTCATCGCACACACACTTCAGAACTGCCCGCTGTACCAATCCTTCAATTTCCGAATCCACTCCGGGCCGCCACTGCGGCCACCCGGCAGCAAGGTGCGACCGCTGCGCGGCTGATCCATCCGGCTGCCCATCAGGAGCAAGCCCACGCCCGTCGCATGTACCGGGTTGCCGACCACTTCGGCCAAACCTGATACGTGCTGCGGGATGCCCACCCGCACCGGCATCTGCAGCATTTCCTCGGCGAGTTCGACCACGCCTTCCATCTTTGAGCCGCCACCCGTCAGCACCATGCCGGCGCGCACCAGTTCCTCGAAGCCGGAACGGCGCAACTCGGCCTGGACCATCTCGAAAATTTCCTCGTAACGGCCCTGCACGGCCTGCGCCAGCGCGTGACGCGGCAGGCGGCGCGGCGGACGATCACCGACCGACGGCACCTGGATGCTCTCCTCGGCGGTCGCCATCTGCGCCAGCGCGCAGGCGTAACGCACCTTGATCTGCTCGGCTTCCGGGGTCGGCGTGCGCAGCATGTGGGCGATGTCGTTGGTGACGTGATCGCCGGCAATCGGCAGCGACGCCGTATGCGAGATCGCGCCCTGCACGAACACTGCGATGTCCGTCGTGCCTGCACCGATATCGACCAGCACCACGCCGAGCTCGCGCTCGTCATCGGTCAACACCGCTTCGCTCGAGGCGAGCGCGGCGAGAATCAAATCATCGACCGACAAACCACAGCGCTGCACGCACTTGGTGATGTTCTGTGCTGCCGATTGCGCACAGGTGACCAGATGCGCATGCACTTCCAGACGAATGCCGCTCATCCCGACCGGGTTTTTGATGCCTTCCTGCGAGCTATCGAGCACGTATTCGCGCGCGATCGCATGCAGGATGCGCTGATCAGAGGGAATCGCCACGGCCTTGGCCGCTTCCAATGCGCGCTCCATGTCGCCGTAGGTGACTTCGCCATCGCGCAGCGGCTCCATGCCCTGCGAATTGCGGCATTGCACGTGATTGCCGGAAATCGATGCGTAGACCGAGCGGATCTCGCAGCCAGCCATTAGCTCGGCTTCCTCGACGGCGCGCTGGATCGATTGCACGGTTGAGTCGATGTCGACCACCACGCCGCGACGCAGGCCGCGTGATTCATGACTACCGATGCCGATCACCTCGATCGGCATGCCCGGCGAATATTCGCCGACCAGCGCCGTCACCTTCGACGTGCCGATGTCGAGGCCCACGATCAGGGATTTGTCGCCTTTGCGGTTCATGCGGTTTTCCGGGGTAAAACTGTGGGGGATGCGGCTTCGCTCCACTTCAAAGCGAAACCATTGGCATAGCGCAGATCGGCGCGCTGCAAGGCGCGGCCTTCCGGCGCGATCAATTTGGGCAGCAGTTCGGCAAAGCGACGTACGCGCGACTCGGCGTCTTGGCGGCCGACGATTACTTGTGCGCCATCGGACAGGCGCAGCGACCAGCTGCCGCGTGCGTCCTGGCGAAGCTCGCGCACGCCCAGACCTAGCGGCGCGAACAACTCACGTGACTGGTTGTAGAAGGACAGGACTTCAGCCACGCGGCGTGCGTCACCGCCCAGTTGCGGCAAGCCCTTTGGCAACGCCTCACCCATCGCGCTGCGCGGATACAGGCGACCGCGCTCGGACAGCAGCAGCGTGTCATCCCACAAAGCCAGTGGACGATGTTCGCGGATATGCACTTCCAGCACGTCCGGCCACTTCTTGCTGACTTCGGCTTCTTCCACCCAAGGCAGATTGGCGAGTGCGACTTGCGCATCGTCCAGGCGCACGGCGAAAAAACCTTGCTTGGCGAAAGGTGCGAGCACTTTCTGCAGTTCGGCATCGTCAACGTGCTTGGCATCGCTCGCCACGCGCAGCTTGGTCAGCGGAAAGCGTTCCGTGCCGATCCAGCCGTTCACGACGGCAACCACCGGCAGCACGATGACCGCGATGGCGAGGAGGATGCCGGCGATGCGCAGGAAAGCGTTCACGCGAGATCGCCCTCCCCCATCGTTTGCTCAAGGATGCGCCAGCACAGCTCGTCAAATTCGATGCCGAGCACACGCGCGGACTTGGGCACCAACGAATGGCTGGTCATGCCAGGCGCGGTGTTGACTTCGATCAACTGGAAGCCGCGCTCGACATCGCGCATCACGTCGACGCGTCCCCAGCCACTGCAGCCGGCGGAGACGAAGCCTGCATGGGCAAGGCGGCGAATTTCGGCTTCGTCATCGCCTTCCAGGCCCGGCGTGATGTATTGCGTGTCATCAGCGATGTATTTGGCGTGGTAGTCGTACCACTCGCCCTTGGGCACGATGCGGATGGACGGCAACGCGCGATCACCGATGACGGGCACGGAGAATTCATCGCCGCGCACCATCTGCTCCATCAGCATTTCGCCGCCGTATTCGCCCGCAATTTTTTCTGCAGCGTCCAGCGCGGATTCATCGAGAATGCGCGCTACGCCGACGCTCGAGCCTTCGCTCGACGGCTTCAGGAAGACCGGGAACCCAAGCGCGAAGGCAGCCGCACGAACGTCACCACCCGCCGGGATGCGGATGAAACGCGGCGTCGGCAAGCCTTCCGCGATCCACACCTGCTTGGTGCGGATCTTGTCCATCGACAAGGCACTGCCCAGCACGCCGGAGCCAGTGTACGGAACACCCAATTGGTCCAGCACGCCCTGCAAGACACCATCCTCACCGCCGCCATGGCTGCCATGCAGGATGTTGAACACGCGATCCACTTTGCCCGCACGGATCTCATCGACCAATGCGGGGATGCCGTCCACCGCATGCGCATCGACACCGCGCGATTGCAGGGCAGCGAGCACCGCCGCCCCCGAATCCAGAGACACCTCGCGCTCGCTGCTGGTGCCGCCCAGCAATACGGCCACGCGACCGAAGCGCGCCGGATCGGTCACGGTCATCGCCGGGAATCGTGCTTCTTTCATCGAATCAATCATTGCCCGCCTCCTTGCGCGCGAAGCCTTCGGTGGCGATCTGCTGCGCGGCGGCACCGATATCGCCCGCCCCCATCAGCAACAGCAAATCACCATCACGCAGCACGTCCGGCAGCACGGTGCGCAAATCCGCAGGCGAGCCGACCAATACCGGGTCGATGCGGCCACGCGTGCGGATCGCGCGGGCAAGTGACTTTCCATCCGCGCCGGCGATCGGTGCTTCACCCGCCGGATAGACCTCGGTCAGCACCAATGCGTCGACTTCCGACAAGACGGCGGCGAAATCATCAAACTGGTCGCGCGTGCGGCTGTAACGATGCGGCTGGAACGCCACGACCAAGCGACGCTCCGGCCAACCACCGCGCGCGGCATCAAACACCGCGGCGAGTTCTTTCGGGTGGTGACCGTAATCATCGACCACGGTGACCGTGCCGCCATTCTCCAGCGTGAGCTCGGCCAACTGGTTAAAGCGACGGCCGATGCCTTCAAACTTTTCCAATGCTGCGGCAATCGTGTTCGGCGCGATGCCCAACTGCCAACCGATAGCGGCGGCGGCCAGCGAGTTCAACACGTTATGGCGACCTGGCAACGCCAAAACGACAGGCGTACACGAGCCATCGGGCAGACACAGGTCGTAATGCATGGCCGCGGCGATCTGGCGCACGTTTTCGGCACGCACTTCCGCGTGTTCGCTGAAGCCGTAGGTCAGCACGTGGCGCGGAGTTGCATCGGCTAGGGTCGCGACTTCGGCATCATCGATGCACAGCACGGCGAGACCATAGAACGGCAGGCGATGGAGGAACTCACCGAATGCGGCCTGCACTTTGGCGAAGTCGTTATCGTAGTTTTCCAGGTGATCCGCGTCGATATTGGTGATGACGGCAATCAATGGATTTAGGCGCAGGAAACTGCCATCACTTTCGTCCGCCTCGGCCACCAACCACTGGCTATCGCCAAGCTTCGCGTTCGCCCCCGCAGCAAGCAATTGGCCGCCAATGACGAAGGTTGGATCCTTGCCGCCTTCGTGCAGGACACTGGCAGTGAGCGAGGTGGTGGTGGTCTTGCCGTGGGTGCCGGCAATGGCGATGCCACGACGGAAACGCATCAACTCGGCCAACATCTCGGCGCGCGGCACGATCGGGATGCGCTGCGCACGCGCCTCCATCAGCTCCGGGTTGTCGGCCTTGATCGCCGATGACACCACCACGCAATCCGCGCCCAACACGTTGGCTGCCGCATGTTCGCGATCGATACGCGCACCCAGCGCTGACAAACGACGCGTCGCGGCATTGTCCGCGCGGTCGGAGCCGGAAACCTCGTATCCCAACGTGCACAGCACTTCGGCAATGCCGCTCATGCCCACGCCACCAATGCCGACGAAATGGACGCGGCGGAATGCACGCGCCAAGTCACCCGGGTCTTGCAAGCGACGTTCGAATACGGTCTTGATCATTTCGCCACCTCCAACACGGCGTCGGCCACACGCTCGGCGGCATCGGGTTTGGCAAGGCGGCGCGCGGCCTGCCCCATCACTTGCAACCGTTGCGGATCGGCGGCGAAGACCAACAGTTGCGCGTGCAGCAAATCGGCCAGCGCATCGGATTGAGGGATTAGCACCGCCGCATCACGCTCGACCAGATATTCGGCGTTGCGGGTCTGGTGATCGTCCACGGCCTGCGGGAACGGCACCAGTACCGACGGCACACCTGCCGCGCAAAGTTCGGCCAAGGTCAGTGCACCGGCGCGACATACCACGACATCGGCCCATTGATACGCGGCAGCCATGTCGGCGATGAACGCTTCGGGTTCGACATCCAGCCCGGCTTCGGCGTACGCCCGACGCGCTTCGTCCAGCATTCGTTCGCCGCATTGGTGACGCGTGATGAAATTGCCCTCTGGCAACATCGACAATGCCTTGGGCACAGCCAGATTAAGTGCACGTGCGCCCTGGCTACCGCCCAGCACGAGCAACTTGATTGGTTGCACAGGCGCAGCCCCACGCACTGGCAAGGCAGAAATCACTTCGCGCACCGGATTACCGACCACGCGTTCATCGGCAAACGTATCCGGGAAACCCGTCATTACGATGCGCGCTAGTTTGGACAAGACGCGATTAGTCAGGCCTGCCGCACGATTTTGTTCATGCACGAGGAGCGGAATGCCGGCAAATTTCGCCGCCAGTCCACCGGGGCCTGCTGCATAACCGCCGAAGCTCACTACCGCACGCGGACGTCGCTGCTTGAGCACCGCGCTTGCCGCGCGCACTGAGCCGATCAAAGCAAATGGCAGCTGCAACAATTTGGCTATGCCCTTGCCGCGTGCGCCGCTGACCGCAATGGTATCGATCTTGATGTCGTGTTGTGGCACCAAGCGCGTCTCCATGCCGCCGTCCGCACCCAACCACGTCACCGGAACGCCACGCGCACGAAGCGCAGCAGCCACCGCGAGTCCGGGGAAGATGTGGCCGCCGGTACCACCGGCCAAGATCATCACGGGTGCGTTCGTGCTCATCGGCCGGATGCGCCTCCGAACGAAGGTTCGATGCGCTCACGGCGCGGATGTGATTCGGTCCGCTTGGCTTTCGGCGCACGATCAAGCAGGCGTGCGATGGTGCTGCGTGTGCGCTCGCCCGCTTCTGCCAACATGTCGGCTGCCATATTCGCCGCTTCGCGAACCGGCTTGGCTGATGTTGCTTGTGATTCGTTCGAAGCCGGCACGTTGGTCACAGTAGAAGTCGATGCCACGGATGCTGGTGTCACAGCATCACGACGCAGAGCCACTTGGCGACGCGCGCGTTCGAGCTCCCACGACACGCGAAGCAGCAAGCCCACGCCGACGCAGGTCACCAAGATGCTAGAGCCACCCGAGGACACCAGCGGAAGCGTCAAGCCCTTGGTCGGCAGCAGCCCCAGATTCACGCCGATCGATACGAAGGCCTGCAGGGCGATCCACAGACCAATGCCAAAAGCGAGATAGCCCGCGAAGTGACGACGCATCTCTACACACTTCAGACCGATCCAGAATGCGCGGCCAACCAGCGTGGCGTACAGGCCAATGACAAGGCACACGCCGATGAAGCCCAACTCTTCCGCAATCACCGCCATGATGAAGTCGGTGTAGGCCTCAGGCAGGTAGGAAAGCTTCTGCACCGAAGCGCCCAGGCCCACGCCAGCGAATTCACCGCGCCCCACGGCCATCAATGCATTGGTCAACTGGTAGCCGCTGCCAAACGGGTCAGCCCACGGATTGCGGAACGACACCATGCGCTCAACGCGATAGGGCTCCAGCAAGATCATCAAGGCCAGCAACGGCACCGCGGCCAGCGCCGGCAACACCATGCGCGGCATGTGCACGCCACCTAGCACCATCATGCCGGCGGTGATCGCCAGCACCAGCGCGGTGGTGCCGAAGTCCTTATGGACCAGCAGCAGAATGCCTGAGAACGCCAAGGCTACGCCAAACGCCTTGAACATCGCCGTCCACGTACCTTTCACTTCATCCGAAAAACGTGCGAGATAACTCGCGAGCCACACGATCAGGATCAATTTGACCGTTTCTGCAGGCTGGAAGCCGATCGGTCCCAGGCTGATCCAGCGACGCGCACCCTTCACCGTGTGGCCCAAGCCCGGCACCAGCACCAATAGCAAGATAAGGATGCCGATGATCGGCAAGAATCGGCTGTACTGTTCGATGCGGCGAATGTCGCCGCGTGTCATCGCAATCCATGCCAACAACAGGCCAGCAGCAAGAAAGGCCACATGGCGATTGAAGTAATACAGCGGTGCCAGATCACGGCTTTCCGCGATGGCGAGCGAGCTCGACGCCACCATCACCAGACCCAACGCGGCCAAGGCGATGAAGCAACCCAACAGCCACGGATCGAAGCGACCCTTGATCGCATCGAAGCGCGTGGCTTGGCGGCTGGCAGCGGTGTCGAAGCGTCCGTCCATCAGCGCACCTTCAAGGTCGCAAGGCCGATCAAGACCAACACCACCGAGATGATCCAGAAGCGCACGATCACGCGCGGCTCCGGCCAGCCCTTCAGTTCAAAGTGATGGTGAATCGGCGCCATCCGGAACACGCGTTTGCCGGTCAGCTTGAAGCTGGCAACCTGGATCATCACCGACAGCGTCTCGATCACGAACACGCCGCCCATGATCACCAGCACCAACTCCTGGCGCACGATCACCGCCAGCGTGCCCAACACCGCACCCAATGCGAGCGCGCCGATGTCGCCCATGAACACCATCGCGGGATAGGTGTTGAACCACAGGAAGCCAAGACCCGCGCCGGCAATTGCAGTGCAGATGATCAAGAGCTCGCCCGCGCCGGGCACTGCCGGGATCTGCAAGTACTTGGAGAATTCCGCGTGACCCGAGGCATATGCGAAAACACCCAATGCGCACGCCACCATCACCGTCGGCATGATCGCAAGGCCATCCAGGCCGTCGGTGAGGTTGACCGCATTGGAGAACCCCACGATCCAGAAATAGGCGATGGCGACGAACCCGATGCCGGCCAATGGCAAAGCCACCGACTTGAACAGTGGCACGTAGAACGTCGTTGCTGCCGGGACATCGGCATACGCATACAGATAGATGCCAGCAGCAAGGCCCAGCAAGGACTGCAACGCGTACTTGGTACGCGAACGCATGCCGTTGGGATCGCGCTTGACGATCTTGATCCAGTCATCCCACCAACCGATAGCACCGAAGCCGATCATCACGGCCAGCACTACCCATACATATTTGTTGCGCAGATCGCCCCACAGCAGGACGGCGGCAAGAATCGTGATCAGGATGAGCGCGCCGCCCATCGTGGGCGTGCCAGCCTTGGAGAAATGCGACTGCGGACCATCGGTGCGGATCGGCTGTCCACCGCTTTTGAGCGACGACAGATAGCGAATTACACGCGGCCCCCACCACAACGACAGAGCGAGTGCGGTCAGCGCCGAGAGGATCGCGCGGAATGTCAGGTACTGGAACAAGCCGAAATGGCCTTGCAATTGTTCCAACCAGCGGGTGAGTTCAAGCAGCATTTGTGTCCTCCCCTTGCAACAGCGCGGCAACCACGCGATCCATCGCGCTACCACGCGACCCCTTCACCAACACGCGTACACCCTCGTGCATGTTCTTCTTCAATGCTTCGGCCAAGGCTTCATGGCTGTCGAAGCCCATCGCACCATCACCAAAGGCATCCGAGGCATGTGCCGACAACACGCCCAAGGTGAACAACCTGGCAATACCAGCCGCCTTGGCGCGACGACCCACTTCTGCGTGCAACTCGATTTCATCCGCACCCAATTCGCGCATGTCGCCCAGCACCAACCAGGCCTCGCCACCACCTGAGGCCAAGGTGTCGATGGCGGCATGGGTCGAGCCCGGGTTGGCGTTATAACTGTCGTCGATCAATTCGGCGCCACTGCGCAAACGGCGTGCAACGCCACGACCGGAGACCGGCATCGATGCTTGCAGTCCCACGCGAATTGTGTCGATGTCGATACCTGCGGCCAGCGACATGGTCGCCGCGGCCAAGGCATTACTGATGTTGTGACGGCCTGGCAGAGCGAGTGCAACATCGACATCACCCGCCGGCGTGGACATGTGGAAGCGTGAACCCACTTTATCGAGATTGATATCGCTGGCGAATACGTCAGCTGATGCCTCAAGTCCAAAACGCAGAATGCTGCGACCGTGCGCACGCTCGGCGAAATATGGGGCGAATGCATCGTCGGCATTGATCACCGCGACGCCATCCGCAGGCAGCGCGTCGTAGATTGCCGCCTTGGTATCGGCGACGTTAAGCAACGAGCCCATGCGCTCGAGATGAGCCGGAGCGATGTTGTTCACCAACGCAATGTCCGGGCGAACGATCTCGGTCAGGTACTTGATGTCGCCCAACTTGCCCGCGCCCATTTCGTACACGGCGAAGCGTGCATCTTCAGGTGCCGCAATCGCAGACAGCGGCAGGCCGATCTCATTATTGAAATTACCGGGGTTAGCGTATGCACCACCGGCTTGCTCCAGAATCGACAACAGCAATGTCTTGACACTGGTCTTGCCGTTGCTACCGGTCACCGCGAACACCTTGGTCCCGCGCTCACGTTGCAAGCCACGCGCCAACGCGCCCAAGGCCAGCTCTGTATCAGCGACGACGATCTGCGGAATAGAGGCATCGACTTCGTGCGCCACCAATGCCGCAGCTGCACCCCGTTCGGCAGCAGCGGTCACATGCGCATGGCCATCGAAATTTTCTCCGCGCAAGGCCACGAACAACAGCGCGCGGCCATCTGCATCCGGAAGTTTTCGGGTGTCGGTGGAGACGCCTTCGATAATGACATCGCCATCACCGATGACGCGGCCACCGATCAGTTTCGCGATCTGGGAAAGCGGCATCGAGTTCATGTGCGCGCCTCCAATAGTTCACGGGCCACGGCCATGTCGTCGAAGTCGTACTTGACGCCAGCGACCTCCTGATAGGTTTCATGCCCCTTGCCCGCCACCAGGACGATGTCATCCGCAGACGCATCACCGATAGCACGGGTGATTGCAGCGCGGCGATCGCGCAACACAATCGCCGCATGGGGATTTTCGAATCCGGCAACGATATCGGCGACGATGGCATCGCCATCTTCCGTGCGCGGATTGTCATCGGTGACGATGACCTGCTCGCTCAATTTTTCAGCGATTGCCGCCATTTGCGGGCGCTTGCCGCGATCACGGTCGCCGCCGCAGCCAAACACGCAAGTCAGCTCACCCTTTAGATGGGCACGCAAGGATTGCAGCGCCTGCTCCAACGGGTCGGGCTTGTGCGAGTAGTCGATGACCACGAGCGGCAACACACCATCGCCACCCAAACGATTCATTCGACCTGCAACGGGCTGCAAGGACTCAAGCACGTCGACGATTTCGCCGAAGCCGCGTCCCTCCGCCAGCAACACGCCAGCGACCGTCAGCAGGTTGTCGATGTTGAAGCGACCCAGCAATGGCGATTGCAAATGACGCACGCGATCACCGATGCGCAAGTCGAAGCCGATACCTCGCGCATCCAGCACGATATTGGTCGCCGCAATATCGGCATCGACGTTGCCCGATGCGGAAATGCCGATGCCGCGAATCGGTGCCGCCAGTGACTTCAGCAGTTGATTGCCGAAAACATCATCACGATTGATCACCGCCGCACGCAAGCCGGGGCGCGAAAACAACTTGGCCTTCGCCGCGCCGTACGCTTCCATGTCGCCGTGGTAATCGAGATGATCGCGAGTGAGATTGGTGAATACCGCGATGTCGTAATGCACCGCATCGACACGCCCTTGATCAAGCGCGTGCGAACTGACTTCCATCGCCACCGCCTTGGCCCCTGCATCGCGCAGATCCGCCAGCATTTCGTGCATGGGCAACACCAGCGGCGTGGTGAAGCCAGTGGCGACCTCCTGACCATACAAGCCCACACCCAACGTGCCGATGGTGCCGGTGCGTATGCCGATCTTCTCGAAGGCCTGCGCAACCAGCTGCACCGTGGATGTCTTGCCGCTGGTGCCGGTCACACCCACCATCGTCATCGCTTTCGACGGCACACCATGAAATTGGTCAGCCATCGCGCCCATACGTGCGCGCAAGCCAGGCACGGCAATCGCATCGGTCGGCGCAGGCAAATCATCGGGCGCAGGCGGCTCAAACAGGATCGCCACGGCGCCTCGCTCGCGTGCTTGATCGACAAAACCCAGGCCGTGCGCGCCGAAACCGGCGATAGCGACAAAGGCATCGCCCGGACGTACCGCGCGGCTGTCCATCACTAGGCCCGTGATTTCAAGATCGGCCGGAATGCCAGCGACATCGGGCAGCAATTGACTGAGCAAGAGGCGGCGGGTCATTGACCAGCCTCCAACGGCTCTGGCAACGGCATTGGCAATGTAGCCGCAGCTGGCGCAGGCACTGCTGCAGGCGCACGCGCGATCACCGGCTGGCCTTTCATTTCCTTCGACTGCGCGGCGATCCAGCTGTCGATGTCATCCGGCGGCACATCCTGCAAACGCAACACACCTTCCATCACATTGTGGAAGACGGGTGCCGACACCAGGCCGCCGTAATAGGAGCCGCGACTCGGATCATTGACTGCAACCACCATCGCGTAGCGCGGATTGGCGACTGGCACGAGGCCTGCAAAATACGAAACATAACGACGCGAATAACCGCCGCCGCTGGCCTTGCGCGCGGTACCGGTCTTGCCGGCCACGTGATAGCCCAAGATCGCGGCCTGCGTAGCGGTACCGCCCGGCTCGGTCACCGTTTGCATCATCCGCACGATGGTGCGTGCAAGATCTGGCGTGATCACCTGTTTGCGTTCACCCTGCTCGTCCTTGATAAAAGTCGGACGAATCGACACGCCATCGTTGCCCAGCGTGGCGTAGGCATGCGCAATCTGCATCGGCGTGGCGCTTATCGCATAACCGTAGGACATCGTCTGCTTGGTGGTGCCGTACCAACGTGCGGGCGGCGAAAACAACCCGGCAGCTTCACCCGGAAAACCAATTCCCGTGCGCTGACCAAAGCCAAATTTTTGAAAAAAATCGTACAGCTGCTGATTGCTGAGCTTGTGTGCGATGAGCGACATGCCCACGTTCGAGCTTTTCTTGATCAACCCGGTCGTATCCAGCACACCGTAGTTATGCGTATCGGTGGTGCGGTACTTGCCGTTGGCAATCCAGCCAGGGCTGGTGTTGAATGTCGATTGCGCGGTGATGACGCCGTTTTCGATGCCCGCGGCAACCGTCAGCGGCTTGATGGTGGAGCCGGGCTCGAACAAATCAGTCAACGCACGATTGCGATGCGCTTCGCGATTGGCCGAGCCCACGTTGTTCGGATTGAACGACGGCAGATTGGCCATCGCCAGCACTTCACCGGTTTCGACATCCAACACAACGGCTGAGCCACTGGAGGCGCCGCTCTGCTCGAGCATCGCCTTCAGCTCGCGGTAGGTCAGGTACTGGATGCGGCGGTCGATAGTGAGTCGCACATCCTTACCAGGCTGGGCAGCACGCAACAGGTCGACGTTCTCGACGATCCGGCCACGGTTATCGCGGATCACGCGCTTCAGGCCTGGCTTGCCGCGCAACCACTCATCCAGCGCCAACTCGACACCTTCCTGGCCAAAGTCATCGACATTGGTGAAGCCCAGCACGTGTGCGAAAGCTTCACCTTGCGGATAGAAGCGACGAAACTCACGCTGCGAATACACACCCGGAATACCCATCGCCACCACGCGTTGGGCAATTGCAGGATTGATGCGGCGCTTGACCCAGAGAAATTCTTTTTCGGCCTTCTGCGATACGCGGCGACGCAACTCATCCTCCGACAAGCCGAGCGCCTTGGCTAGCTTGCGAATGCCTTCAGGGGATTTCGACAACTCTTGCGGATTCACCCACACTGATTCCACTGGCGTCGATACCGCAAGCGGCTCGCCATTGCGGTCGGTGATCATGCCGCGCGTGGTCGCGACTTCCACCTCGCGCTGAAAACGCTCATCGCCCTGTTTTTGATAGAACTCGTTGTTCACCAGCTGCAGGTTCACTGCGCGGCCCACCAAAGCAACCGCACACAGGGCCAAGCCACCGCCGACCAACATCAGGCGTTTGCGTACGTCATAACCTTGACGGCCGCTGTTACGCACCGGCGGCTGGCGCGGGCGATCACGACGCGGGTCGGCGCCATGGCGATGTTGGCCGGTGCGCCCGAACATGCTCATGGACGCACCACCACGATGTCATCTGCCACCGGCAGCACCATACCCAACCGCTCACGCGCGGTGCGATCAATCAGCGTACTTTCAGCCCACGTTGCTTGCTCCAACTGCAGGCGACTGAATTCGACATTGAGCTCGTCGCGCACCTTTTCCAGGCGATTCAACTCAACGAACAACTGGCGATGACGATGGCGTGCCATCACCACACCGACTGCACTGGCGATATTGAGTGCGATCAAAAGGCCAATAAGGAAGCGAGCACTCATGCGGCTTCTCCCAATTTTTCCGCCACGCGCAATACAGCGCTGCGTGCACGCGGGTTGGATTTGATCTCGGCCTGATCGCCCTTGATCGCACCACCTACCAGCTTCAACGTGGGACGGAACGTATCCATCTGTGGCAAACGACGATCCGCCGGTGGCGCCTTCGCATGCGCGGCCATGAAGCGTTTGACGATGCGGTCTTCCAGCGAATGGAAGCTGATCACGGCCAGACGACCTTCGGGCTTGAGCGCGCGATGAGCAGCTTCAAGCCCGGCTTCCAGATCCTGCAGCTCGCGGTTGATGTGGATGCGGATGGCCTGGAAGCTGCGTGTGGCCGGATGGATGCCTTCCTTGCCACGCGGCATCACTGAGGCGATCAAATTCGCCAATTGCAATGTGCGGGTGATCGGCTGCTCTGCGCGATACGCGACGATGGCGCGCGCGATGCGACGGCTCATGCGTTCTTCGCCATACGTCCACAGCACATCGGCGATGTCGCGCTCGCTGGCCTCCGCCAACCACTCGGCCGCACTCTGCCCGGCGCTGTCGTCCATGCGCATATCGAGCGGACCGTCCTTGCCGAAGGAAAAACCGCGCTCAGCGACATCCAGCTGCGGCGACGACACGCCAAGATCAAACAGCACACCATCGAGACCTTCCGATGTCGCATCCCACTGACCCAAATGTGCGAAGCTGCCGTGATAGATCGCGATGCGCGCATCGTCGGCAAATTTCGCACGCGCTTCGGCGATCGCGGTCGGATCCTTGTCCATGACCAACAGGCGACCGTCATCGCCCAACTGCGCCAGCACACCGGCGGCATGACCCCCGCGACCGAACGTGCCATCGAGGTACACGCCGTCGGCGCGGACGCGCAAACCATCCAACACCTGGGTGAATAACACCGGGAGATGCGAGGGCGGTGGCGAGACGACGGCTTGGGCCGCGCTCACAGACGCAGCTCCATCATTTGCGGACTGAGATCGTCGTCGCCGACGGTCTGGCGGATTTGCGCGTGGTGCGCCTGCTCACTCCACAGCTCGAACTTGTCGCCCATTCCCAGGAGAACAGCTTTCTTCTCTATACCCACCGCACTGCGATGGCTGGCCGGCACGCTGATGCGGCCGCTGCCGTCCAGCTCCACATGCGCTGCGGAACCCACCAAGGTGCGCTGCAGGCGGCGATGCGCGCTGAGCGTGGTCGGCAAGGCATTGACCTGGTCGCGCACGCGCTCCCACTCGGTCTCCGGATACAGGAACAGGCAACCGGACTCGAACGGGTTGTAGGTGATCACCAAGCGATTGCCGCACGCCTCCGCCACCTGCTCGCGATGAGCGGTGGGAATGGTCAGACGACCTTTGTCGTCGACTGTGATGGCGGTCTCGCCTTGGAACATGACGGTCAGGCTGGCCCGGCGCGGAAAGGAGACTTCAGGATGACACAGGAAACCACAAATTCCCCGGATATCCCACTTGCCGCCACATTAGGATTCACCCACAGGCTTGTCAACAAGTTTCAGTGGTTTTTTTTCAGCCTCGTCAATGACTTGCGTGAAACTTCAGAAACTAGTCGAAGGTTTATCCACAAGCCCTTGTTCCGTCTCAAAACGTGAGACAGACACCTGTCGTTCAGCTTCATTTATGAATGGGAGCGCGCGAATTCCGATGCTTCATCCCCTGCCGCGGGCGTCGGGAATTGCGCGGCTTCGGACAGAAGAAAGTGGCGGAGCCGGCCGATAAGCCGGGTTCTGTCTGGGACAGTCATTCCTCTCGGCCCTGCATCACTGCAGGGCTCCAGCAACCTACCCGGAGGCGTCGCGGGCCACGACATCGCCTCCCTATTTGGTCTTGCTCCCGATGGGGTTTGCCGTGCCGGCCGGTTGCCCGGCTCGCGGTGCGCTCTTACCGCACCATTTCACCCTTGCCGTCCCGCTCGCGCGGTCTTGGGCGGTATCTTTCTGTTGCACTTTCCGTCGGCTCACGCCGCCCAGGCGTTACCTGGCATCGCACCCTGTGGAGCCCGGACTTTCCTCGATGTGCACAATGGCACGTCGCGACTGTCTGGCCGACTCCGCCGCGGTCATTTTCGCACGTTCTGCCGGCGATCAGCTGCCGCCGTACAAGGCTTTTCTCGGCGCCCCCGTCAATTCAGCCGCCAGCTTGGCCGCGGTCGAGGGCGGCAGGTGCTCGGCCAGCTTGGCGTAGACGCGCTTGCCCTCGGCGAGTTTGGCGGCTTCGTCATCGCCCGCGCCCTCGATCAGCACCACGAATTCCCCCTTCTGTTGATTGGGGTCTTGGTCGATGCGGCTTCGGAGAGCGCCAAGCGGCCCATCCAGCACAGTTTCAAACAGCTTGGTCAGCTCCCGGGCGACGACCGCGTGGCGATCCGCGCCAAAGACCGAAGCCGCATCGCCCAAAAAGTCGAGGATCCGATGCGAGGATTCATAGAAGAGCAACGTGCGCGACTCGCCCGCCAGCGCCTGCAAGCGATCCCGCCGCCCGCCCGCTTTGGCCGGCAAAAAACCTTCGAAGGCGAAGCGATCGCTGGGTAATCCCGCCACGGACAGTGCCGCGATCAGCGCCGCGGCCCCCGGCACCGGGCTTACTCGCACGCCAGCCTCACGCGCGGCGCGGACCAACCGATAGCCGGGATCGCTGATCAGCGGCGTGCCCGCGTCCGACACCAGCGCCAGCGATTCGCCCGCCACAAGGCGCACCACCAGCCTCTCGGCGATCTCATCCTCGTTGTGGTCGTGCAGCGCGATGAGCGGGGTATCGATGCCAAATTGCTGCAGCAACGGACGGGTGCGGCGGGTGTCCTCGGCGCAGATCGCGGCGACTAATTTCAGCGTTTCGACCGCGCGCGGGCTGAAATCCCCCAGGTTGCCGATGGGCGTGGCGACGACATGCAGGGTTCCGGCGGCGGGCAAGTTCAAGCGGATTCCGGGCGTGGGTAGGCACATCCTTATACCGCGCCCGGGCAAATCGACGTGGCAAAGACCGCAACACACACTAGAATCGGGCCATCCCCTGTCAGGATCGCGCCATGCGCCTCGCCTTCAAGCACATCGTCCTTGCCACCGGTCTGGCCGTCTTGGCCGGTTGCGTCAGCGCGCCGACGCAGGGGCCGGTCCGCGAAACCGTGGCATCGCCCGCCTTCACCGAAGCGCACCAATTGGCGCAGGTCGACGCCCGCGGGAATGCGGCGCGAATCGAAGCCTTGCTGGCATCGCTGGATGATGCGGCCCTGTCCCGCCATACCGCTGCACTGGCCGCCAACGACCCGCTTTACCCGTTCGCCGGCCGCGCGATGTTGCGCCGCGGCCTGCAACCACCGCATGCCTTTGATCGCGGTTGGAATTTCGACGGTCGCCAGGCCGCCGCGGCTGATGGTTACCGCCCGCCGAACAAGGTAGCCATCTTGCTGCCGCTATCCGGAAGCCTTTCCGGCGCGGCCAAACCGGTACGCGATGGCTTTCTGGCCGGCTATTACGCTGAAACCCGCCAGCGCCCGACGATCACCTTCTATGACTCCGCCAGCGGCGTGAACGGCGCTTATCAGAAGGCGGTCAGCGAAGGTGCCGACTACGTGGTGGGCCCGCTCGATCGTGAGCAAGTGAGTGCGCTGTTCACCCAGGCCAATTTGCCGGTACCGGTACTGGCCCTCAATCGCGGCAGCCGCGGCGCACCTGCTGGCAGTGTCAGCTTCTCGCTGGCACCCGAAGACGAAGGCATCGCCGCTGCCGAGTATCTGCTTGGGCAAGGCGCGAAGAACGTATTGGTACTGACGGGCCCGGATGACACCCTGCGTCGTACCAGCGCCGCGTTCCGTGAACGCCTGCAGGCACGCGGTGGCGTCGTGGTCGATCAAATCAGCTTGAGCAGCAATGCCGATGCATTGCCTGCGCAGCTGACCGCAGCCGCAGCGAAGGGTGAGGTCGATGCGGTTTATTTCGCCGCCCGCGGTGACCACACCGCCTCTGCGATCCCCGCCATCAATTCGCAACCTGCATTGGCGAACGCGCGCCGCGTGGGCGCATCGCAAATAGCCAGCGGTATTGACTCCGCGGCTGAGATCGCGCTGCTCGATGGTGTTGTCTTCCCTCGCGAATCGCTGGGTAACCGCCAGTTGTCAGGCATGCCGGGCAACCCCGGCGCGCTCACACCCACGGCAGCGGGTGCGGCGGGACGCTTGTTCGCCTTCGGCTATGACGCCTGGTTGATCACCGCGTACCTGGAGTATTTGGCGACGTCACCGCAAAAACCCGTGCCCGGCGCAACGGGTGGATTGCAACTCGATGGCTTCGGCAACGTGCTGATCACGCCGACATGGTCGGTGATGCGCAGCGGCGTGGCGATGCCGCTCGGTGGCCGCTGACCCGCGACACCAAGCCGGCGCGGCGGCCGAATACGCCGCCGCCCAATACCTTGTTTCGCAAGGGCTCACCTTGCTTGACGCCAACGTGCGCTATCGCGATGGCGAGCTTGATCTTGTGATGAGAGACGGCGGCACGCTGGTGTTCGTCGAAGTTCGCTATCGCGCCAACGCGGAGTTTGGCGGTGCCGCGGCATCGGTAACCCCGACCAAGCAGAGGCGGCTGATCCGTGCAGCCACGCGCTATTTGGCTGCGCATCCAGCCTATGCCGCATTGCCCTGCCGCTTCGATGTGATCGGCGCTGAGGGCGACCAAATTGCACCGCAACTTACTTGGCTGCACGCTGCATTCGATGCGGGCAGATAAGTTTCAACATCAAGCGCAATCTTGCATCATCCATCGATAGAGCCACACAGGGGAAATGTATGTATATGTCCATGTCGCGTTGCTTGCAGGCACTGATGTTGACGCTTTGCGTTCTGATCGCACCAACCGTGTTGGCGGCTGAAAAACAAGAAAAAGAATTGCCGCCTTCCCCCGGCACCGGCACGTCACCACCGCCGGATCTTGGCAAGGATCGCAACGGCAATCCGGTTGACCTATCGAGACTCAAGGGCAAGGTTGTGATCGTGACTTTTTGGGCATCCTGGTGCGGACCTTGCCGCAAGGAACTGCCAGTACTCGGTCACTTCCAGAAAGTGGTGGGGCGCGATGCATTGGAAGTTATCGCGGTGAATCACAAGGAAGATCGCCGCGACTTCATCAATGTCGTACGCGCCAATCGCAACATCGACCTCACCTGGGTGCCGGACAGCCAAGGCAAACTCAACGATGCCTGGGGCGTTAGGTCCATCCCGCGCATGTTCATCATTGATCGCGAGGGCCATATCGCCCTCAGACACATCGGCTACAGCGAGGAGTCGCTACCGGGCATCATCGATGAAATCCTGAGCTTGCTGCCAGAAGAGGTGAAATCACGACCTGGTGGTGGTCAACAACCCAACAGCGCGAAATCTAGCCGCTGAAGTGCTCATGTCCGACTGATATCGGCTGCCACGCATCCCCGTCCAGCAAGGCGCGAACGCCATGTGCCTTCGTGATGCGCCCGATTCGCGTTACCGCCACCCCTGAGCTCCGAGCGGCGTCTTCCACATGCCTACCCGCATCTGCAGGCGCGGTGAAGCACAACTCGTAGTCATCGCCGCCAGCCGCCTGCAGATGACGGCGTGTCTCTAGGTCTTCGCCCGTAAACGCGAAAAATGTGGACGATGCGGGTAACGAATCGACATCAACTTCCGCCCCCACTCCGCTCGCCTTGCAGATGTGCCCAAGATCGGCAAGCAACCCATCCGAGACATCGATGCATGCATTCGCGATACCGGATAGCGCGCACCCCAGCGCGATGCGCGGTGTCGGTCGATCTAGTCGTTCACGCAATGCAGCCGGCATGGCTTGGCCCGACTGCCATAGCGACAACGCTGCAGCCGCATCACCCAATGTGCCGCTGACCCAGATGTCATCCCCTGCCTTTGCACCGTCGCGCTTTAGCGCATGCCCTGGCTCGACAAATCCGATGACACTCACGCAAATCGACAATGACCCGCGCGTGGTATCGCCGCCTATCAACGCAACACCATGCATCGAAGCCAGTGCCATGAAGCCGTCAATGAAAGCATCCACCCATGCGTCATCCGCTTGCGGCATCGACAAGGACAGGCTGCACCAAGCAGGCTGCGCACCCATTGCGGCCAAATCGGAAAGATTTACCGCCAGTGATTTCCAGCCGATGTAATAAGGCGCAGTTTCCGCCGGAAAATGAACGCCGCAGTTGAGCGTGTCGGTAGCGACGACGAGTTGCATACCTGGCGACGGCGTGAGCAAGGCCGCGTCATCGCCAATCCCAAGCACTACATCACTGCGCGTGCCTGCACGGGCGCGAATGCGTGCAATCACGTCGAATTCGCCGGACACGGCCTGCGTCTCTCAGCCGCGCGCGGCCTGCACTTCCACGCTGCGCCACTCGGCGGCCAACTTATCCAGCACGCCATTGACGTAGGTGTGGCCGTGCTCGGCGCCGAAACGCTTGACGGTTTCGATTGCCTCATTGATGACGACGCGATACGGCACATCCACGCGATGCTTGAACTCATACGCCGCGATGCGCATCACTGCGCGCTCGACCGGATCGACTTCGCTCACCTTGCGATCCAGATGCGGCAGCAAGCCTGCGTCCAGTGCGGCTTCGTGTTGCATCACCCCGCGCACCAGGTCCTCGAAATATTCGAGGTCGGCGATTTCGTGTGCTTGCTCGTGCGCGAACTGCGCGATGACCTGCTGCGCATTTCCACCCGACATTTGCCAGGCGTACAGCGCTTGCATCGCACGACGACGTGCGCGGGTGCGATGCACCGGATCAACACCATGCGGACGACGAGGCGGCTTCATGAGAATCGCGCCAGAAGATCGGACATTTCGATGACGACCATCGCGGCCTCCTCACCTTTGTTGCCATGGCTACCGCCAGCGCGTGCCTCGGCATCTTCCACGCGCTCGACCGCCAAGACGCCATTGGCGACCGGCAAGCCGAACTCCATCGCGACATCCATCAAGCCTTCAGAGCACCCATCGGCAACATGCTCGAAGTGACGCGTATCACCGCGCACCACACAGCCCAGCGCCACGATGCCGGCATAACCACCGGTCGATGCCAAACGCGCAGCAATCACCGGCAACTCCCACGCACCGGGCACACGGAAGACATCTACGGCGTCCTCGTCCACGCCATGGTCAGCCATCGCCTTGCGCGCACCTTCGAGCAAAGTCTCGGTGATGCGGGCGTTCCAGCGACTGGCGATGATGGCAAAGCGGGCGCCTTCCGGGGCGCGCAGGTCGCCTTCAAAACTGGGCATGGGCTTCTCGGGACTACAGGGCCTACCAGTTTACCGCGGCGGCAGCGCCACGTATTCCACGACTTCCAACCCGAACCCGGCCAAACCCACCTGTTTGCGCGGAGTGCCAAGCACTTTCAGCTTGCCGTAGCCGAGATCGGCCAGAATCTGGCTGCCCGCACCATTGCGTCGCCATTCGCTGGCGCTGGGCGTGGGGGATGCCGCTTCGTTGCGGATCCGCGCCAGCAAGGCTTCCGCGCCGGGCGCCGCTTCGGAGAGCATCAACAACACCCCCTGCCCGGCCTCGGCGATCGCCGCCAGCACGTCACCGGCCAGTGGGCCGAAGTCATCGCGCTGCCAGTGCAATGCATCCGCCAGCACGTTTTGCATCTGCACGCGTGCGAGCGTGGGGGATGTGGCATCGGCCTCGCCCTTCTGCAAGGCGAAGTGCACGCCATGACTCAGGCGATCACGATACGTATGAAGCTGAAACTCGCCGTGGTCCGTCGTGATCTCACGCGAATCGATACGCTCGATGGTGTGCTCGGTCTCGAGACGATGGCGGATGAGCGCTTCGATCGAACCGATCTTGAGGCCATGCTCACGCGCAAAGACTTCGAGCTCCGGACGACGCGCCATCGTGCCATCGGCATTGAGGATCTCCACCAGCACACCGGCAGGCTCAAGGCCCGCAAGCAAAGCCAAGTCGCTCGCCGCCTCGGTATGACCGGAGCGATTCAACACGCCGCCCGGCTGCGCCATCAACGGGAAGATGTGTCCTGGCTGGGACAAGTCCTTGGGCGATGCATCAGGCCGCACCGCGGTGCGGATGGTATGCGCGCGATCGTAGGCGCTGATACCGGTGGTGACGCCTTCGGCCGCCTCGATCGACACGGTGAAATTGGTGTGGTGCTGCGAGGTGTTGTCGCGCACCATCGGATTGAGACCCAACTGCGCGGATCGCTCGCGCGTGATCGACAGGCACACCAGACCACGCGCATGGGTGACCATGAAGTTGATGTCGGATGGCTTGACCAATTCGGCGGCCATGATCAGGTCGCCTTCGTTCTCGCGGTCTTCGTCATCGACGATTACGACCATGCGGCCGGCGCGGATTTCCTCAAGCAATTCGGGAATAGTGGCGAAACTCATGCGTCACGTTGCTCCAAGATGCGCCCGACATACCGGGCGACCACATCGATTTCCAGATTTACCGCATCGCCCACTTGCGTATCAGCGAACGCGGTATGTGAAACGGTATGCGGCACCAACGCGACATCGAACGTCGTGTCGTCCACCGCATTGACGGTCAGGCTGACGCCGTCGACGCATATCGAGCCTTTCTTTGCCACATATTTAGCGAGCTCCGGCGGCATCGAAAAGTGCCAGCGCTGCGCGCGCGCATCGTCCTGCACATCCAGCACGCGGCCCATGCCATCGACATGCCCGCTGACCATGTGACCACCCATGCGCTCGGTCGGCTGCAGGGCGCGCTCCAGGTTCAACGCAGCGCCTTCGCTCAATCCGCCCAAGGTGGTCAGCGACAACGTCTCGGTCGAGACATCCGCGCTGAACGATGCATCATCAAATCCCACCACGGTCAGGCACACGCCGTTGACCGCGATGCTCTCGCCCATCTCGACTGCGTTAAAAGGCAGCGATCCGGTGTCGATGTGGATGCGGATGTCGCCGCCTTGCGGCTCGAGTGCACGCAAGCGGCCCACGCCCTGGATGAGACCGGTGAACATCAGGCCACCTCCGGCTGAAACAGCAATCGCGAATCAGGGCCGATCTGACGTGCGTCGACCAGCTTTAGCTTCAACGCATCGGTCATCGTGTTGATATCGAGGCCATCGAACATCGGGCGGGCTTTGTCGCCCAACAATACCGGCGCCACGTAGATCAACAGCTCGTCCACCAATCCTGCGTGCAAGAAAGCACCCGCAAGCGTCGCACCGGTCTCGACCTGCACTTCGTTGATCTCGCGGCGACCGAGCTCTTCCAGCACTTCCTTCAAATCCAGCATGCCGCGCGTGACCGGCACGGGATGCCGTTGCAAAGGAATATCGCGCGGCGGCTTGGCATCGGGCGCATGGAAATACAAGGTCGGCACATCGCCTTGGCGCACGTTGCCGCGTGCGACGGTGGCAAGGCCGGGATCCAGCACGACGCGAATCGGCGGGATGAAATCGGTCTTGTCCTGCAAACGCACGGTCAAATGCGGATCGTCGGCGAGCACCGTGCCAGCGCCCGTCAGCAATGCGCCACAGCGCGCGCGCCAGTGATGCACGTCCTCGCGTGATTCCGCGCTGGTGATCCATTTGGAATCGCCATTGGCCAAGGCCGTGCGCCCATCCAGGCTGACACCCAACTTGACCCGCAGCCAAGGCCGGCCACGCTCGATGCGCGAGAAGAAGGCGCGATTGAGCACGCGAGCTTGCGCCTCCATGAGGCCGTCGGCCACTTCGATACCGGATGCGCGCAGCTTTTCGAAACCCGCACCTGCCACTTGTGGAAACGGGTCGCGCATCGCCGCGACGACTTTCGTCACCCCCGCTTCAACCAGCGCATCCGCGCATGGCCCGGTGCGTCCAGTATGCGCGCAAGGCTCCAAGGTTAAGTAAGCCGTGGCACTTCGCGCGGCATCGCCTGCAGCCTTGAGGGCTTCGATTTCGGCATGCGGGCCACCGGCACGCTGGTGCCAGCCTTCCCCGACGATCGTTTCGTCTTTTACCAGCACGCAGCCGACCATCGGATTGGGTTTGGTCGTGTAGCGACCGCGCTCGGCGAGTTGCAATGCGCGCGCCATCATCCGGTGGTCGAACGATGTGAAAGTGGTCGATGTCATTTCTTTCGCTTGTCCTGGCGCGGCGTGCCCTCCAACAAGGGCAGCTGGCCTTCTCCGGGAAGGTCGCGTTGCAGGCGGTCCAGTTCCTCGCGGAAATCGTCTACGTCCTCGAACGCGCGATAGACCGATGCGAATCGCACGAACGCGACCTGGTCCAGTTTGCGCAACTCGGCCATCACGAACTCGCCCACGCGACGCGAGGCCAATTCACGCTCCGCCGTCATGCGCAGGTCATGCACGACAGCGCGCACCGCAGCTTCGATCTGTTCTTCCGAGACCGGGCGCTTGTGCAAGGCGCGGTCGAAGCTCTGGCGCAGCTTGCGCGCATCGAACAACTCGCGGCGACCGTCGGACTTGATGATCGCCGGCAGTTTCAGCTCGATCGTTTCCAGCGTGGAGAAACGCTCGCCGCAGGCTTCGCATTCGCGGCGCCTGCGAATCGTCGCGCCATCGTCGCTAACGCGCGAGTCGATGACGCGGGTATCACCGTGCTGGCAGAAGGGACAGTGCATCAGTCCCCATCGCCATCGCGCTGATCGCGGGAGCCGCTGCCTCGACCAGCACGAAACACCACCGGCACCGCGATAACACTGGTGACCGCGGCGCCATCGGCCGTCGCGGGCTTGTATGCGGCCGTGCGCAGCGCGCGCTTGGCAGCGATGGAATAAGGCGCCGACGTCGCACAGATCGCTTCGGAGGCAATGGCAGCGCCATCGGCGCCGACCAGTACGGCGATCACGGCGATGCCGAATTGGCCCTCCAGCCCGCGCGGGGGCACGACGCGCCCACTCGAGATCACTTCCACAGGCGTGCTCGACGTGACCGGCGTAGGGGTCACTGGCCATGCGTCGCCGAAGACCTCGGCCATGGTTTTCCCGGCAAAGGGCTGCACATCGCCCGGCTTGCAGGTCACGGGCAGATCGCGGGCGCCGGCCCGCGAGTAATCGGTATCACTGCTGAGCGCCGTCGACTGCGCCCATGCGGGTAGACCGCACGACAGTGCCACCATGGCGAGGAACAGCCGCGCGCGCAGCATCTCAGCCATACACCGGGAATTGCTTGCACTGCTGCTCGACGTTTTCACGCACGCCCGCGATGACGTTTTCGTCCTTCGGGTTGTCCAGCACGTCGCATATCCAGTGAGCCAACGCCACGCAATCAGGCTCCTTGTAGCCGCGTGTGGTCACCGCTGGCGTTCCCAGGCGCAGGCCCGAGGTCACGAAGGGCTTGCGCGGGTCATTCGGCACCGAGTTCTTGTTGACGGTGATGTGCGCGCGGCCGAGCGCCTCTTCCGCGTCCTTGCCGCTGACGTCCTTACCGATCATGTCGACCAGCATCAGGTGGTTCTCGGTACCGCCGGAAACGATCTTGTAGCCGCGCGCGATGATCACTTCGGCCATCGCCTTGGCGTTCTTCACCACTTGTTCCTGATAGGCCTTGAATTCCGGCTCCAACGCCTCCTTGAACGCGACCGCTTTGCCGGCGATCACGTGCATGAGCGGGCCACCCTGGATCCCGGGAAACACGATGGATTGCAGCTTCTTGGTCAGCTCTTCGAAGCCTTCGCCGGCGCCCTTTTCGCTCGCGACGATGATGCCGCCACGCGGACCACGCAGGGTCTTGTGGGTGGTCGATGTCACCACGTGCGCGTGCGGCAACGGGCTGGGATAGACGCCAGCGGCGATTAGTCCTGCCACGTGTGCCATGTCGACAAAGAAGATCGCACCGACCTTGTCGGCGATGGCGCGCATGCGTGCCCAATCGACCACCTGCGAGTAGGCGGAGAAGCCGCCGACCAGCATCTTGGGCTTGTGTTCGATGGCAAGGCGCTCGACCTCGTCGTAATCGATCATGCCGTTGTCATCCACGCCGTACTGGATGGCGTTGAACAACTTGCCCGAGGCATTCACCTTGGCACCATGGGTCAGGTGGCCGCCATGGGCCAGCGACATGCCGAGGATCGTATCGCCCGGCTGCAACAAGGCCAGATATACGGCCTGGTTCGCTTGAGAGCCGGAGTGCGGCTGGACGTTCGCATAGTCGGCATCGAACAACTTCTTCAATCGATCGATGGCCAGCTGCTCGGCGACATCGACGAATTCACAGCCACCGTAGTAGCGCTTGCCCGGATAACCTTCGGCGTACTTGTTGGTGAGCTGGCTGCCCTGGGCTTCCATCACCATCGGGCTGCAGTAGTTTTCCGAGGCGATCAGCTCGACGTGATCCTCCTGGCGACGCACTTCGCCGGCAATCGCGGCGGCTAGTTCGGGGTCATAACCTTCGATACGGGCATCGCGGGGGAACATCCGTCTACTCCGGGGCAGGAAACCCCCATTGTAGCGGGCCGGACGGATCGGCACTTATGAAAGAAAAGCGCGCCCGAAGGCGCGCTTTTGACCGGCTATCCGCGGCGTTTACAGGCCGCGGGTCAGGATGTCGGCGATGATGCCCGTAGCGACCGAGACCAGCAGGTAGCGGCCCGAATCGTCACGCATCCAGCGCTGGCCATCGCGCGGGTCGTACAAGCGATAGCGGTCGTAATCGCTGATCGGCACATAAACCACGCGGTCATAGCCGTAGCTACGGTAGTCCTTGCCCTTGGCCCACGGCGGCGGGCCGCGGCGGCCATTGTCATGCTTGCCGCTCTGTGCATGGTAATGACGATTGCGATCATCATGCGTGTAGCGCACGTCCGGGCGGTGGTCACGATGCACCACGACAGTCTTGTCCGCTTTCTTGCCGTGGCCCTTGTTTTTGCCATTGTCCTTGGCCAAGGCCGGGCCTGCCATTAGGCCAATGCCGACCAACAGGGCTGGGGCGATGAGCTTGAGCTGTTTCATGGCAGTACTCCTTAGATGTTTTGCCGTGATTGGCCCTCAGGATGGAGGTAGCTGGCTGAACCGGGCATCGATTCGGCCAAAACCCGGCAGCACCGTTCATCCGCAAGCCGGTGAGGTGATGGCCGGGTATAATTCCGCATCCCCAAAAACCCACAAGGCCGGCACTGCCCGGCCTTGTTGCGCACCCAACAGGCCTGCTCATGTCTTCGCAATACATCTACACCATGAATCGGGTGTCCAAGGTCGTGCCGCCGAAGCGGCAGATCATCAAGGACATCTCCCTCTCGTTCTTCCCCGGCGCCAAGATCGGCCTGCTGGGCTTGAACGGCGCCGGCAAGTCGACCGTGCTCAAGATCATGGCCGGCGTCGATACCGATTTCGAAGGCGAGGCCCGCCCGCAACCCGGCACCAAGGTCGGCTACCTGCCGCAGGAGCCGCAGCTGGACCCCGAGATGACCGTGCGTGAAGCGGTCGAGCAAGGCGTGGGCGAAGTGATTCAGGCGCAAGCCATGCTGGATGCCGTGTACGCCGCCTACGCCGAAGAAGGTGCGGACTTTGATGCCTTGGCGAAGGAGCAGGAACGCCTCGAAGCAATCCTCGCCGCCGGTGATGCCCACACGCTGGAAAACCAGTTGGAAGTCGCCGCCGATGCGCTGCGTCTGCCGCCGTGGGACGCCAAGATCGGCAACCTGTCGGGCGGCGAGAAGCGCCGCGTCGCGCTGTGCCAACTGCTGCTGCAGAAGCCCGACATGTTGCTGCTCGACGAACCGACCAACCATTTGGATGCGGAATCGGTCGAGTGGCTGGAACAGTTCCTGGCCCGTTACACCGGCACGGTGGTGGCGGTGACGCATGATCGCTACTTCCTGGACAACGCCGCCGAGTGGATCTTGGAACTGGATCGCGGCCGCGGCATTCCGTGGAAGGGCAATTACACCGAGTGGCTGGTGCAGAAGGACGAGCGCCTGAAGCAGGAAGACAATCAGGAAAAAGCCCGCCAAAAAGCCATCCAGAAAGAGCTGGAATGGTCCCGCCAGAATGCCAAGGGCGGCCGTTCCAAGGGCAAGGCCCGTCTGGCGCGACTGGAAGAGTTGCAGTCGCAGGATTACCAGAAGCGCAACGAGACGAATGAAATCTTCATCCCGCCGGGCGAGCGCCTGGGCAACTCGGTGATGGAATTCAAGAACGTGTCGAAGAAGTTCGGCGATCGCCTGCTGATCGACAACCTGTCGATGATCATTCCGCCGGGCGCGATCGTCGGCATCATCGGTCCGAACGGCGCGGGCAAGTCCACGCTGTTCAAGATGATCACGGGGCAGGAGAAGCCGGACTCGGGCGAGATCGTCGTCGGTCCAACCGTGAATCTGTCCTACGTGGACCAGAGCCGCGATGCGCTTACAGGCGACCACAACGTCTTCCAGGAAATCTCCGGCGGCCTGGACATCCTCAATATCAACGGGACCGAGATCCAGTCGCGCGCCTACATTGGTCGCTTCAACTTCAAGGGCCAGGACCAGCAGAAGATGGTCGGCTCGCTGTCCGGTGGTGAGCGCGGTCGCTTGCACATGGCGAAGACGCTGCTGCAGGGCGGGAACGTGCTGCTGCTCGACGAACCGTCGAACGACCTGGACATCGAAACCTTGCGCGCACTCGAAGATGCATTGCTGGAGTTCCCGGGCAACACGTTCGTGATTTCGCACGATCGCTGGTTCCTGGATCGGATCGCCACGCACATCCTCGCCTTCGAGGGCGACTCGCACGTGGAGTTCTTCCAAGGCAACTACCGTGAGTACGAGGAAGACAAGAAGCGTCGCCTGGGTGACGATGCCGGTCCGCATCGTTTGCGTTTCAAGGCGTTGAAGTAATCGCCGCAACGACGGGCCATGCTTGGCCTGTCGTCGCCAAGCGCGCCATGGACGGCGCGCGCCCGAGTCTGGGCAGGATGCCCTGACCGAGGGGAAAGACGATGGGCCAGGCATGGCCCGTGCCATCCGGAGCCCACCCATGACGTTCATCAACAAACTCCGCAGCCGCTGGCAGAACGCCGACACCCTGCTCTGCGTGGGACTCGATCCCGACCCGGCCAAGTTCCCGGACGCCTTCATTGATGACGAAGATGCACTGTTCAACTTTTGCCGCGACATCGTCGATGCGACCGCCGAGTTCGCCTGCGCGTTCAAACCGCAAATTGCTTACTTCGCCGCGCACAACGGTGGCGAAGCGCAGCTGCAACGACTGATCGCCCACATCAACGGCGCACATCCCAACATTCCTGTCGTGCTCGACAGCAAGCGCGGCGACATCGGCAGCACCGCCGAGCAATACGCGGTGGAAGCCTTTGATCGTTTCGGCGCGGATGCCGTCACTTTGAACCCGTACATGGGCTTTGATTCCGCCGCGCCCTTCCTGCAACGCGGTGACCGCGGCTGCGTGTTCCTGTGCCACACCAGCAACCCCGGCGCACGTGATTTCCAGGAGCTCTTGGTCGATGGTGCACCGCTCTACCAGCACGTCGCCCGCACGATCGCGAACGAATGGAACAGCGATGGCAATTGCGCGCTGGTCGTCGGCGCGACGTTCCCCGAAGAGTTGAAGATCATCCGCGGCATCGTCGGCAACATGCCGCTGCTCATCCCGGGCGTTGGCGCACAAGGCGGCGATGTCGAAGCCGTGGTGAGTAATGGCAAGACCAGCGATGGCACCGGCCTGATGATCAATTCATCGCGCGGCATCTTGTATGCGTCCTCCAGCGCGGGCTATGCCGATGCGGCGGCGGATGCAGCGCGTGAGTTGCGAGACGCGATTAATCGTTGGCGTTGAGCGAACCAGGCATCAATTCGCAATCTGCACATGTCCGCTGCCCATCAGAACGCCGATGACGAACATCACGAAAAACGTGAAAATCACCATTACCACCTGAAAAAAGGCGAAACCCAGCAATCCCCGCAAACCTGCCTTCCAGCGCGGATAGCCTTTGAAAAACTGCATCAATGAGAACAGGTTGTAGGCAATAGCTAGCAATATGGCGAATGACATCGCACCGGACCATACGCGTTGAATAGGCATGAATACCGACCACAACACGAAGGACTGTGCGTTCAGGAAGCAGCCGATGACCAGCCACTCCGGATAGCTCACATCACTGAATCTCCGGAATGCCAATTTGACTCCCGCCGCCTGCACCGGAATCATCAACAAGGTAACCAGTGCAAGGTGCTGATTGATCCAATCCTTGGCCATTGTGAATAACTTGGCTGTCGCAGCTGTCGCCGCCTTGACCTCATCGCTGGGATCCCCGCCCAACCTCGTCCCAGCTTCCAGGCCCTGATGGAATGACGACCCCATCACATCACCGCCTAACAGGTAGTGAGCAATCAGGGTAGCGGCAGCGCCCATCATCACCACCAGCAACATGGGTTTGACGATACCAACTCGCTTGCCATCCAAATAATCGTGAATAAAGTACCCAGGCCGCAGCATTAATTGCTTGAGTGAATACAGAATCCCCTTGTTCATGTGCAGCACACTGTGCTCCAGCTCATGGCCAAGAAAGCGCCAATCGATACGCCGGGTCGGTGTCGCTTGGCCGCAATTGGGGCAGAACTTCTGCCCAGGCACATCGATAACCCGGTCGCAGTTACGGCAATTCTGCGTGTCTTCCATGTGCTGTTTCCGGTTACTTGTACCATCAGTCTAACAACCGGCAACGCCTTCACGGCCTGTGCCAAACGTCATCAGGGCGCGAACAATTTCCTTGCTAGTGCAAAAGGAAACCGCACCCAGATCATCGCCCACACCATCGACCGCGTCAGCCAGCCGTGGCGCGCGGCATCAAACTTGCTGAAATAACGCCACAGGCCGCGATGCTTCTGCCATTCGACGAACGTCGGACGCACACGCGAGGATACCCCTCGCACATGCAGCACCTGCACATCGTTAGCGATGGCCACACGGCCGCCAAAGGCACGAATGCGTCGACACAGGTCCAGGTCTTCGGCATGCAAGCGGTAGCCCTCATCAAAACCTCCGACCAATCGGAACAAGGTGCGCGGCACCACCATCAGCGCGCCCGAGACCGCATCCACTTGCTGCAATGCTTGGCCGGGGTCTTGCGGTACGGCCAAGTCACGCGCGGCCTTAGACCCCAGCATCGCGGCAAAATCCGGGTCACGACGACGCGCGGCAGGATCCGGCGTTCCCTCTTCACCCACCAGCTCCGCACCCACCAACGCGGGCTGGATGTGCTCTGCGGCAGTGCGCAATCTCGTCAAGGTATCCGGCTCTACCATCAGGTCGGGGTTCACAAAGGCGAGCCAAGGCGCATCGCTGTCCGCCGCACCCTGGTTGCAGGCCACCGCGAACCCCGGATTGTCCGGATTGGCTACGAAGCGCACGCGCGAATCGGACAAGGCATAGCGCTGCACGATATCCATCGTGCCATCGGTCGATGCGTTGTCGATGACGCGGACTTGCGTGACGCCTGCGCTAGCCAGCAGCCGTGAGAGGCAAGCACCGATGGTTTCTTCACTGAAATGACTGACCACAACCGCGGCGATGCCATCGCGCTTCATGCGAAGAGGTCTTCCTGCGGCGATGCGTCCGCGGCTTCGTCATAGCGCCGTTGCAACTCGAGCCTGGTCTGATGTAACGGATCTTCCATCAAGAATTGCGCAAGCCGTGGGCGATAGCTGGGCCAGCGCACGGCCAGCACATCCAAATCTTCTTCGCCGTGCCAAGGCTCACGATCACGCGCTACAAAAGCGCTTTCGCACAAAGCATTGCGCCAACCCATCGCTGCCAATCGCAAGGAATAGTCCGTCAGCGCCGCCGCCCAGCTCTCGAAACTTTCGCCATCCAGTCGGCCTGTACGCTGGCGTGGTGTGCCTCGTAGCATCACTGCATGCGTGCCGGCGGTCGGCAACTCCAGATGCAGGGGCGGCATTTGCGCAGCGGCACTGGCAATACGGCGCGGCTCGGCCGGCTCCGGCTGTACTTCGCCGATGCGCGGCCATGACACGCACTCACCTGCATTACTCCACGGCGTGGCGGTGCCTATCGTGGGGTCACGCTGCAAACACATCACCAGCCGCCCCAACCAACCCGGCGCCGGTCGCACATCGGGCGCCAACACGACGATATCCATGTCGCCACATGCGGCAACACCTTCGGACAGGTGCGCGGCTTCGCCAATCGGACGCTGACGACGCGTGTATTCGGCTTGCAGACGCGTATTCTCGAGCCAACGCTCGATGATGGCGATGCCGCGCGGACCGGCTTGCGCGTCATCCAGCAACCAAATGCGCGTGCCAGCGGGCGTGGCTTGCTCAAGCGCGGCAAGGCAAGCGTCCAATGCCGCATCGTCAGTGCCAATGGGCAACAAGACGATGGGCAGTGCGGGTTCTGTCATGCGAGGTGAAGTGCGACGGCGATGTCGCACTCTAACCGATCACGCCACCCAGGCCCGCGCATTCTGGAACATGCGCGACCAAGGCGACGCATCGCCCCACTCGGACGGATGCCAGCTGAAGTTGGCAGCAGAGAGCGTGCGTTCGGGATGCGGCATCAAGATCGTCACGCGGCCATCGTCGCTAGCGACACCTGCGATGCCGTCCGGCGAGCCGTTCGGGTTGGTCGGATAGGTCGCGGCGATGTTGCCTTCGCCATCCACATAGCGCGCGGCCACGGCAACCGATGCCTGATCCACGGCATTGGCGAAATGCATGCGGCCTTCTCCATGCGCGACGACGACCGGGATGCGAGAGCCGCCCATGCCGCGCAGCAGGATGGATGGCGACTCACCCACTTCCACCTGGGCCAAACGTGCTTCGTATTGCTCGCTGGCATTGCGGAGCAACTCCGGCCACTGCGCCGCACCGGGGATGATCGCCTTGAGTTGCGACAGCATCTGGCAGCCGTTGCAGACGCCGAGCGAGAACGTATCGCCACGTCCAAAGAACGTGGCGAATTGCTCGCGCAACGCGGGGCGCTCCAGAATCGATGTCGCCCAACCGCGCCCTGCGCCCAGCACATCGCCATAGCTGAAGCCGCCACAAGCGGCGAGACCAATGACATCGTCCAGTTTCGCGCGGCCTTCGATCAGATCACTCATGTGCACGTCGTACGCATCGAAACCAGCACGCATGAAAGCTGCGGCCATTTCGATCTGGCCGTTGACGCCCTGCTCGCGCAGGATCGCCACCTTCGGCTTGGCACCGGTCGCGATGTAAGGCGCTGCGATATCCTCGGCAAGATCGAAACTGAGCTTCGGGCTCAAGCCGACAGTGTCGAAATTGCGCGCGATCTCGCGTTCTTCATCCGCCGATTGCGGGTTGTCGCGCAGGCGCTGCATCGCATGAGTGACCGACCACCACGCGTCGAACAAGGTCTGCCATTGCCATTCGGCCAGCACTTCGCCTTCGTCAAGCACGCGGATGTCGTCGGAGCGCGTCGGTCGCGCGATGCGCTGCGCGCACTCGATCAGGCCATGCTCGGCGACGAGGTCGGCGAACTCGGCGCGATGTTCGCCGCGGATCTGCACCACGGCGCCCAGCTCCTCGTTGAACAGCACCTCGAAGACATCGTCGTCGTGGTTGTCGGCCCAGCCGTCGAGCGTGATGTCGAGACCGACGTGCGAAGCAAACGCCATTTCCGCCAAAGTGGCGAAGACGCCGCCATCTGCGCGGTCGTGATAGGCCAGCAGCATGCCGGCTTCGCGCGCATCGCGGATCAGCTCGAAGAAGCCACGCAGGAGCTGCGGATCATCAACGTCGGGGGATTCACCGGCGAAGGAGTCGTAGCATTGCGCCAGGATCGAGCCACCCATACGGCGCTTACCCGCACCGAGCCCAATCAACCACAACTCGGTGTCTTCGTCACTCGACAAGAGCGGCGTGAGTTGTTGGCGCACATCGACGACCGGCGCGAACGCGGTGACGATGAGCGACACCGGCGAGACGGATTTCTCCACCTCGCCATCGACATTCCATTGCGCCTGCATCGACAGGGAATCTTTGCCGACAGGGATGGAGAGATCGAGCGCCGGGCACAGCTCCATGCCGACCGCTTCAACCGCATCGAACAACTTGGCGTCTTCGCCTTCAAAGCCGGCCGCAGCCATCCAGTTGGCCGACAGTTTGATGCGATCCAGCGATTCCACCGGCGCGGCGCACAGGTTGGTGATCGCCTCGCCCACCGCCATGCGCGCGGACGCAGCCGCATCGATCAAAGCCAGTGGCGTGCGTTCGCCAATCGCCATCGCTTCGCCGGTGAAGCCTTCGTAACCGGCCAAGGTGATGGCGCAATCGGCGACCGGCATTTGCCACGGGCCGACCATTTGGTCGCGCGCAGTCAAACCACCGACGCTGCGATCACCAATCGTGATGAGGAAGGATTTCGATGCGACGGTCGGGTGCGACAACACACGCAAGCCAGCATCCACCAAATCGACCGTGGCGGTATCCAGCTCTGGCCATCGCGTGGACGCCGGGTGATGCGTGTCGCGATGCATCTTCGGTGCCTTGCCGAACAGCACATCCATCGGCAAATCAATCGCCGCATCGTTCGGGATATTGCCCGGCGTCGCGCCATAGCCGACGACCAGGCGTTCCTCCGCCGTCGCGTAACCCACTACCGCAAACGGGCAGCGCTCACGTGCGCACATCGCGGTGAATTCGGCGATGCGATCCGCGCTGATGCCCATCACGTAGCGTTCTTGTGACTCGTTGCACCACAACTGCATCGGCGACAACGAGGGATCGTCGTTAGGCACCCTCACCAGATCGATCACGCCGCCCACGCCGGAGTCGTGCAGCAACTCCGGGATGGCGTTGGACAAGCCGCCCGCGCCGACATCGTGGATGCTGCGAATCGGATTGCGCTCGGCCAATGCCACGCACGCATCGATCACTTCCTGTGCACGCCGTTCCATCTCCGGGTTGTCGCGCTGCACGCTGGCGAAATCGAGGTCTTCGCTGCTGTCACCCGACGCCACGGAACTCGCCGCACCGCCACCCAGGCCGATCAACATCGCCGGACCACCCAGCACGATCACCGCATCACCCGGGGCGAGGCGACGCTTCTCGACCAAAGGCTGGTCGATGGCACCCAGACCGCCGGCCAACATGATCGGCTTGTCGTAGGCACGCGCGAGGTGCGGCGCCTGCGGGAATTCGAAGCTGCGGAAATAGCCCAACAGGTTGGGACGGCCGAATTCGTTGTTGAACGCGGCCGAGCCGATCGGCCCTTCGATCATGATCTCGAAGGCACTGGCCATGCGCGGATTGAGCGGGCGCGGCTGCTCCCACGGCTGCGGCAGCGTGGGGATGCGCAAGTGCGAAACCGAGAACCCGGCGAGGCCTGCCTTGGGCTTGCCGCCGCGGCCGGTCGCGCCTTCATCGCGAATTTCGCCACCGGCACCCGTGGATGCACCGGGGAACGGCGAGATCGCGGTCGGGTGGTTGTGTGTCTCGACCTTGATCGCAAACGCGGAGTCGCTTTGCGGCTGCAGTACGTATTCGCGCGATGCGCCTTCGGCGCGCAGACGGCGGCTGGGATAGCCGGCCACGACCGCGGCGTTGTCGCTGTACGCGGAGAGCGTGTGCTCCGGCGTCTTCGCGTGCGTGTTCTTGATCATGCGGAACAGCGAGCGTTCCTGCTCGACGCCGTCGATGGTCCAGTCGGCGTTGAATATCTTGTGGCGGCAGTGCTCGGAGTTGGCCTGCGCGAACATCATCAATTCGACATCGTGCGGATCGCGACCCAGCTCGCCGTAGCGCGCTTGCAGGTAGTCGATCTCGTCATCGGCCAAGGCCAGGCCCAGGCGCTTGTTGGCCTCGACCAGATCACCAAGCGGCACGATTTCCAGCTCGCCGCGCATCGGTGCGTCGAACAGCGCCCCGGCATCGTTGGCATCGTCCAGCAGCGACTGCGTCATCGGGTCGTGCAGCAGGCGGCCAAGTTCGCGTTGGGTATCCGCATCATTCGGCCAAGCCTCGACATCCAGCCTCAAACCCCGCTCGACGCGCGCGACCGGCAAACCTGCGCCGCGCAGCAGTTCTCCGGCCTTGCTGGCCCAGGGCGAGATGGTGCCTAGCCGCGGCGAAACAAACTTCGACACTGCGCCATCCGCACGCGGCGTAATCGCCGTGCAGGCCTGCAATATGCGGCCCAAGGTCGCCAAGTCAGGGGCGCTTCCGGACTGCGGTTGCACCCAATAGGTGAACCAGCTGTCCTTTAGGCGGATGGCGGGATGGACGGCGCGAAGGCGGGCTTCAAGCCGCTCGCGGCGGAACGACGACAGGGCAGTCTGCCCCTCGAGCACGATCATGTGCGGGGAACCGTGGGTTAACGGGCCCTCTATTGTAACGAAGCCGGCACGGGGCCGGCTTCGTTTTTTGCCATTTGGGGCTGCTTACAGCTTGCCGTTCGCGTCCAGCCAGCGTAGGAGCTCGGCCGGCGGCAGGTAGCCCGGCGGCGACATCCCATTGGCGGCGACGATCAGCGGTGTACCCGTCAGGCCCGAACGGCGGCCGATGTCATAGTGGCGCATGACCGGGCTAGTGCAGCGCTCGGACTTCACGGCCCGGTCGCCCTTGGCCTCGGTCAGGGCCTTGGGTCGGTCCTTGGAGCACCAGACCGCCTCCATCTTGGCGAAGTCCGGGCTGCCCGGGCCCATGCGCGGATAAGCCAGGTATTCGAAGCCGATGCCCAGCTTGTTGTACTCGGCGATGTCCGCATGCATCTTGCGGCAATAGCCACATTCCACGTCGGTGAAAATCGCGACGGTGTACTTCGGATTCGGCGGCGAGAAAATGATGCGCTCGGACTTCGGCACCTGCGCCAAGAGGTCTTTGCGCACGCTGGCGAGCGTGGCCTGCGCCATGTCGCGCTTGGTCTGCATGTCCAAGAGCGCACCCTGCATCAGGTAGCGGCCATCATCCGACACGTACAGGACCTGGCCAGAGACCACGACTTCGCGGTAACCCGGCATCGGCGCCGGCCCGACCTTGTCGATCACGACCTGGCTATTGAGCTGGCGGATGGCGGCAATGGCCTTGGCATCCGCACTGCCCGGGGCGACCTTGGGATCGGTGGGGGCTGTCGTCGCAGCGGGGGCATCGGCCGGTTTTGCTGTCTCTGCGGGCGCTTTGCTTTGCGCGCAGGCCACTACGCTCATCCCACCCAACACGGCGATCAACAGGGCTTTCTTCATCAGGTGTCCTCGGGACATGGTGTTTCCGCTGGAAATTTGCCGGCGCATTGTCGCACGCGGGGCTGAACGCTCGCCCTCAAGCGCGTGGATGATGCTGCGCGTGCAAGCGCTTGAGTTTTTCCTTCGCAACCAAGGTGTAGATCTGGGTGGTGGAAAGCGAACTATGCCCCAGCAGCATCTGCAAGGCGCGCAAGTCGGCGCCATGGTTGAGCAAGTGGGTGGCGAAGCTGTGCCGCAGCCCATGCGGACTAACTTTGGCCGGGTCGATGCCGGCCGCTGCCGCATGTCGCTTGACCTGCAGCCAACACTGCTGACGCGACATCGGCTGACCATCGTCGGCGAGGAAAAGCTCCATCGCCTGCGCACGCCGCCGCGCAGCGTCTGGCCGCGCCTTCTGCAGGTAACGCTCAAGCCAGTACTGCGCTTCTTCACCAATCGGCACCAGGCGTTCCTTGCTGCCCTTGCCGGTGATCCGCAACACGCCTTGCCGCAGGTTGACCGCAGTCGCTGGCAGATTGGCCAGCTCACTCACGCGCAGGCCGGCGCCATACATCAACTCCAACATCGCGCGGTCACGCAGGCCATCGGTTTGGTCGATGTCGGGCGCAGCCAGCAGCGCTTCCACCTGCGACTCGCTCAGCGCCTTGGGTAGGCTGCGCGGCAAGCGCGGAGGATCCAGCAGCGCTGATGGATCATCGCTGCGATGACCATGACGCAGCATCCACCCATAGAACGCACGCAAGGCCGACAACAGTCGTGCATTGCTGCGTGGGCTGTAGCTGTTTTCTGCTCGCCAGCGCAGGTAGTCGAACAAATTTTCACGGCTGGCTTTTTGCAGGATGCCGCCCGCATCGCCGCGCCAACGCGCGAAACCGGCCAGGTCACGCCGATAGCTATCGAGGGTCGCGCGCGCCAAGCCGCTCTCGGCCCAGATGGCATCGAGGAATGTATCGATCAAGCGCGCGTCGGCATCCGGCAAGGGCGGCTGGCGCAGCATGGTTTGACGACGTTCGGCGGGCGTTTTCGACATCCCCAGACTGTAGCGCAGCCCATCCGCAACGCTATCCTGTGCGGATGAATGACGCTGGCACCCCCACCACCACGAGAGCGAAGCCGTTGATCCAATGGCGCCTGCTCTCCCTGCTCTACGATTTCTTCCCGATGCTGGGCATCTGGTTCGTGGTCGTGGTCGCGTCCCTGATCTTGCATCGGGGCGATGCCATCTTGCCGGGCACCCTGGCAAGCGCGCTGGAATTCATCGCCTTGCTTGGCGCAACTGGCCTGTACGCAACGGCCAGCTGGCGACGCGGCGGCCAGACCATCGGCATGAAACCGTGGCGAGTGTATGTCGTCGGTCTGGATGGCGGCCGCGCGCCCTTGCGCAAGCTATGGCTGCGTTATGCGGCGGGCATCGTGTCGCTGGCCTGCGCGGGGCTGGGCTTCTGGTGGGCATGGCTGGATCGCGATGGACTGACGTGGCACGACCGATTCAGCGGCACGCAATTCATCCGCGACTTCAACCGGGATGCGCTGGAAGAAGCACGGAAACGGGCGAGCTAGCCACTGCGTCGCCGGAACAGGAAGGCCGATACGCCCAGCATCAACACGGACGGCAGCACATAGGCGAATCGATAGTCGAACTTGTACGCCCCGGCCAGGCGCGCAGACATTTCCTGCAGCAGCCAGAAGCCGAGCGCGAACACCACGCCCAAGAACAAACGTTTGCCCAAACCGCCACTGCGCAGGGTGCCGAAGGCGAACGGAATCGCCGCCAGGCACAGCGCTAGCACATTGAGCGGATAGAACCAGCGGCCCCAGTAAAAAGCCTCGAACTCACCCGCATCCAACTGGTTACGCTTGCGGTAATCGATGCTGGATTTCAGCGTCGCGGAGTTGAGGTAGCGCGGCCGCGCGACGCTGGCCGACAATGCCGCAGCATCCAGCTCGGATTCCCAGCGTTCCTCATTGATGCGCTCTTGCGTCACCGAGCGCTCAGCGAACGTCGTCTTCACCACGTTCTTGAGCAGCCATCCACCGGGACGGTGCTCGGCCGTAGCCGCATGAGAAATGGACTTCAACTTGCCGGCATCATCGAACTCATACAGGCGCAGGTCCTTCAATTCCAGCCAGTGATCGTCGCCATTGGTGCGCTCTTGGCCGGATTCGGCATTGAGGAAAACATCGCCTTCGCGCGCCCACATGCCCGAATACTGGGCGACGATCATGTTGGGCGATGTCGCAGCCGCCTTCAGCGAATTGGCCTTGCGCTCACCCCAGGGCCCCAGCGTTTCACCACTCAGCACCATCAGCCCGGTCAGCAAGGCAATCGCCAACGCGACCGCCAAGCTCAAACGCTTGCGAGACAGGCCGATCGCGCGCAACGCGGTCAACTCTGAGGTGGCGGCAAGCTGGCCCAACCCCAATAGCGAGCCAATGACTGCTGCGGTCGGGAACAAGTCGTAAAAGCGACGCGGAAGTGTGTAGGCCGAATACATGAAAGCATCGACGAAGCCATAGCTGCCCTTGCCGATGTCGTCGAGCTGGGCCATCAAACCGCCGCCGCCCAGCACGAAATCCAGACCCACCAACACCAGCCAGACGCCCAGCACGAAGGTCAGCACGACCTTGCCGATGTAGACGTCATGGATTTTCGGAAACGGTTTCATCGTGCACGCCTCCGCTTGGGCAGGTGACCATCGCGGCTGTAGAACCACAGGCCCAACAGCAGCGCCGGAATCACCAGCCACCACAGGCCCAAGGCTGCCGGCATCTTGCCCTTGGCGATCAAATCAGTGCCCAACAACATCAACTGGATGCTGACCATATAGCCCAGGAAACCCAGCACCATGCGGCCATAACGCGCCTGCCTGGGCGGGCTGCGCGCCAGCGGGATCGCAAGCAGCGCCAAAGCCAACGCGATCAGTGGCGGTGCGATGCGCCATTGCAGCTGCGCGCGGGCCTCGTTG
Source organism: Solilutibacter tolerans (assembly GCF_900155935.1). Lineage (GTDB taxonomy): Bacteria > Pseudomonadota > Gammaproteobacteria > Xanthomonadales > Xanthomonadaceae > Solilutibacter > Solilutibacter tolerans. The sequence continues at coordinate 142,517 of NZ_FTLW01000001.1, read as the reverse complement.
CTGTCATCCCCCATCAATTCGAGTGTCGGGGTGCGACGGGCATCCTGCACTTTCTTGTCTTCGGTCGAATCGGGCATCCGCACATCATTGCGAGCAAAGCGCAGCAGGCGGTAATCCTGGGTGGTGCCGCCCATCGGCCCCTCCACCTCAAAGCCGTTGCCTAGCTGGAGGTAGCGCTCGCGAGCGCCGTCGAGGGTCAGTTCGCCCTCGGCCGCCGTGGTGACATCCACCCGACCATCCTTGGCCCGATAGATGAAGATGCGTTTGAATTTGGCGCCATCCTGACTCATGTCGCCGACGTACACCACGCCCCCGCCACCTGGTAGCTCGGTGAAGCGACCGGGCTCAAGACCGGTGATCAAGAGGTTTCGATTGGCTTCCTGGATCATCGCGCGGGAGGTGCGATCCGCCCACGGGCCCAACCATAGCGAACACAGCGCGATCACGATCAAAATCGGCACGACGACCATCGAAAGCGGCTTCAGCAAACGCTTGGGCCCCACACCGACCGAGGTCAACACCGGCATTTCGGCGTCGCGATACAGGCGGCCCATCGCCATGAGCAGGCCCAGCATCAGCGCCAGCGGCAGGATGATCGGCAGCCACGTCAGCAAGACCAGCCCCAATTGCGCCGCGGTCATGCCTGGCGGCAAGCGTCCGCGAGTGATATCGCCAAGCACATCCACAAACGCGCCGCCGACCATGACGATCAGCAGCACGACCAGGGTCGCGAAGATGGCTTGGGCAAATTCCTTTGCCAGATAACGGTCCAGCGTCAGCATTCGGTCAGGGATCCGGGCTCTGGTTGGGCGATGAATTAGACTAGGGGATTGGTGTGCAGGCCGCGTCGCGGCAGCCCCGCATTGTACTCACCGGCTATATGGAATCTGCTCGATGGCTCTCGAATTCGCCCTGAATGGCTCCGCCGCCACATCCGCCCCCGTCGATTGCGTGGTGGTCGGCATGTACTCCGACAACAGCCTGACCCCGGCCGCCGCCGCGATCGACGCCGCCAGCGGTGGTCGTTTGAAGGCGCTGGCCGAACGCGGCGACATCGGCGGCAAGATTGGCCGCACTGCGATGCTGCACGACCTGGCTGGCGTCACCGCCCCGCGCGTGTTGGTGATCGGCCTGGGCGATGCCGGCAAGTTTGCCGTGCCGCAGTACTTGAAGGCCGTCGGCGACGCCACCCGCGTGCTAAAGACTGGCACGGTCAAGGCCGCACTTCTGACCTTGTCGGAAGTCGAAGTGAAAGACCGGGATGCCGCCTGGAACATCCGCCAAGCCGCCATCACCGCCGACCACGCCATGTACCGCTACACCGCAACGTTGGGGGCGAAGAACAAAAAGCGCGAAGAGAAGGGACTGGAGCGCCTCGAGATCAGCGGCGACGACAGCGTCGCGTTGGCCCACGGACAGGCCATTGCGGCCGGCGTCGCCTTCACCCGTGAGCTGGGCAACCTGCCGCCGAATGTCTGCAATCCGGCCTATATCGCCGAGCAAGGCCAAGCCTTCGCTAATCGTTTCGAAGGCGTGGAATGCGAAGTGCTGAGCGATGCCGAGATGGAAGCGCTGGGCATGGGCTCGCTGCTGGCCGTCGCGCGCGCATCCACCAACCGCCCGAAGCTGGTGATCATGAAGTGGAACGGCGGCGGCGATGCCAAGCCGTACGTGCTGGTTGGCAAGGGCATCACCTTCGACACCGGCGGCGTGAATTTGAAGACGCAGGGCGGCATCGAGGAAATGAAGTACGACATGTGCGGCGCCGGCACGGTGCTCGGCACCTTTGTTGCGGCGGTCGGCATGAAGTTGCCGGTGAACCTCATCTGCATCGCGGCCGCGGTTGAGAACGCCATCGATGGCAATGCCTATCGCCCGTCGGATGTCATCACCAGCATGTCGGGCAAGACCATCGAAGTCGGCAACACCGATGCCGAGGGTCGCTTGATCCTGTGCGATGCACTGACCTACGCGCAGCGCTTCGAGCCGGCGGCTTTGGTCGATGTCGCGACGTTGACCGGCGCAATGGTCGTCGCACTGGGCAAGTACGCCACCGGCGTCATGACCAAGAAGGACGACGATCTGGCCCGCGAACTTATCGACGCCGGCGAGACCACGTTCGACCGCGCCTGGCAGATGCCGCTGTGGGACGAATACCAGGGCATGCTCGATTCCCAGTTCGCCGATGTCTACAACATCGGCGGTCGCTGGGCCGGCGCGATCACCGCCGGCTGCTTCCTGTCGCGCTTCACCGAAGGCCAGCGCTGGGCGCACATGGACATCGCCGGCGTCTCCAATGGTGACGGCAAGATGGGCATGGCCACCGGCCGCCCGGTCGGGTTGCTGAGCCAGTGGCTCTTGGATCGCGCAGCCGCGAAGTGATCGACTGAGTGGCGCGCGCTGACTTCTATTTGATCGACAAGCCGCGCTTCCGCGAGGAGCCGCTGCTGTTGGTCTGCGAGTTGGCTCGCAAGGCGTTCGATGCCGGCTTCCCCACCCTGGTGCTGGCGCGCGACACTGCGCAGGCGGAAATGATCGACGACCTGATGTGGTCGTTCGATCCCGATGCCTACCTGCCGCATCAAATTGCCGGCAGCGATGAGGAAGACGATGTCACGCCGATCCTCATCCTGGCACCGGACATGGATTCGCCGATGCGCCCGATGGTGATCAACCTGCGCGATGCGCCGGTCGAAGGTGACTTCGAGCGGGTGCTGGAAGTCGTCCCCGCCGATCCTGCCGCCCGCGCGCCGCTGCGCGAGCGCTGGAAGCAATATCAAGCCCGCGGCCTCGAATTGAACAAACACGACATGTGACCCCCATGGACAAGCTCGCCCCCAGCTATCTCCCCGCCGACATCGAAACCCGCCTGTATGCCAAGTGGGAAGCCTCCGGCGTGTTTGCGCCACAGGGCAACGGCCCGGCCTACACCATCCTGCTGCCGCCGCCCAACGTCACCGGCACGCTGCACATGGGCCACGCGTTCCAGCACACGCTGCAGGACGCGCTGATCCGCTATCACCGCATGCGCGGCTATCGCACGCTGTGGCAGATGGGCACCGATCACGCCGGCATCGCGACCGAGATGGTGGTGAACCGCAACCTCGCGCTGGCCGGCAACGGCGATACACGCGATTCGCTGGGCCGCGACAAATTCATCGAGAAAGTCTGGGAGTGGAAGCAGCAATCGGGCGACACCATCGAGCGGCAGATGCGTCGCCTCGGCGCCAGTGGCGACTGGTCGCGCAGCGTCTTCACCATGGATCCGATGGCCTCGACCGCCATCACCGAAGCCTTCGTGCGCCTGCATGAGCAAGGCCTGATCTATCGCGGCAAGCGCTTGGTCAACTGGGACCCGGTGCTGAAAACCGCGATCTCGGATCTCGAAGTGGAGAACCGCGAAGTACCCGGCCACATGTGGCACTTCCGCTACCCGCTCGCGAATGGCCAGACCTACGAATACGTCGAACGCGATGCCGATGGCAACGAGACCCTGCGCGAAACGCGCGATTACATCGCCATCGCCACCACGCGCCCGGAAACGATGCTGGGCGATGGCGCGATCGCCGTGCATCCGGACGATGCGCGCTATGCACCGATCGTCGGACTGCTGTGCGAGATCCCGGTCGGCCCGAAGGAACACCGTCGTCTGATCCCGATCATCGCCGACGAATATCCGGATCCGGATTTCGGCTCCGGCGCGGTGAAGATCACCGGCGCGCACGACTTCAACGATTACCAGGTGGCGATGCGGCATCGCATCCCGCTGTATGCCTTGATGGACGATGCTGCCGCGATGCGCAGCGATGGCTTGTCCTATGCGGAAAGCGCAGCAATCGCCTCTCGCGCAGCACGTGGCGAAGAAGTCGGCGATGTCACCACGGTGAACCTGGTGCCGGAAGAGCTACGCGGACTGGATCGCTACGAAGCGCGCAAGCGCGTGATCGCCGCGATCACCGAAGAAGGCCTCGCCGTGATGGACGCCGAGGGTAACGCCGTCATCGACAACAAGCCGATCATGCAGCCCTTCGGCGACCGCAGCGGCCAAGTGATCGAGCCCTTCCTCACCGACCAGTGGTTCGTGAAGATGGACGACCTCGCCAAGCGCGGTCTCGAATTGGTCGAGTCGGGTGAAGTGAAATTCGTGCCGCCAAACTGGATCAACACCTATCGCCACTGGTTGGAGAACATCCAGGACTGGACCATTTCGCGCCAGCTCTGGTGGGGGCATCGCATCCCGGCATGGACCGACGCCATCGGCAACACCTATGTCGGTCGCAGTGAAGCCGAGGTGCGCGAAAAGCACGGGCTCGGCGATGTCGCCTTGGCACAGGATCCGGACGTACTGGAAACCTGGTTCTCCTCGGCGATGTTCCCGTTCTCGACCCAAGGCTGGCCGAATGAAGACGCGATGGGCGAGCTCGGTTTCGACATCGCGCTGCCGACCAGCGTGCTCGTCACCGGCTTCGACATCATCTTCTTCTGGGTCGCGCGGATGATCATGATGACCGACCAACTGGTCGGTCGTGTGCCGTTCCGCGACGTGTATATCACCGGCCTGGTCCGCGACAAGGACGGCCAGAAGATGTCGAAGTCGAAGGGCAACATCCTCGACCCGCTCGACATCATCGACGGCATCGACATCGACACCTTGGTGACCAAGCGCACCACCGGCCTGATGAAGCCGACCGATGCGCCCAAGATCGAGAAATCCACGCGCAAGGAATTCCCGGACGGCATTCCCACCTTCGGTGCCGACGCCCTGCGCTTTACCATGGCTGCCCTGGCCGGCCCGGGCCGTGACATCAAGTTTGATCTGGCGCGCGCAGAGGGCTATAAAAATTTCTGCAACAAACTGTGGAACGCCACCCGCTTTGTGCTGATGAACACCGAAGGGTTTACCGCCCACGGTGCGCCACAGCCGAAGACCGATGCGGAGCGTTGGATCCTCTCGCAGCTAGACCGCACCACTGCCGAAGCCGCCGAGCACTTCGCCAGCTATCGCTTCGACCTGCTCTCACAAACCCTGTACGAGTTCGCCTGGAACCAATTCTGCGACTGGTTCGTGGAACTCGCGAAACCTGCGCTCAATGGCGACGACACGGCAGCCGCGGACAGCACGCGCCACGCGCTGCTCTATGCGCTGGAGCGATTACTGCGCTTGTTGCATCCACTCATTCCGTTTGTCACCGAAGAACTGTGGCAACAGGTCGCGCCGAAATTGAACATCGCCGGCGACACCATCATGACGCAGCCTTATCCGCAGAGCGGCGAAATCGATGTAGCCGCGTACGCACAATCGGATGTCGATGTCGAATGGCTGAAGTCGATGGTGTCGGCGCTACGCCGCGTGCGCAGTGAGCTCGGCGTGTCGCCTTCCAAGCAGGTGCGCCTCTTGGTGCGCGGTGGTGGTGAAACAGAATGTGCGCGCCTGGGTCGCTTTGATGCTGCGCTCAAATTCCTGTCGCGCATCGAGGCCATCGACGTGCTGCAAGGCGAGCCGCCGGCTTCCGCTGCTGCGCGCGTAGGCGAACTGGATCTATTCGTTCCGCTGGAAGGCCTGGTGGATTTGAGCGCGGAGCGAAGCCGCATCGACAAAGAACTCAAAAAAGTCGAACTAGAGCTTGCGAAGTCAAAAAACAAACTGGCTGGCGAAACCTTTGTTGCAAATGCGCCGGCTGCCGTCGTCGAGCAGGAGCGTGCGCGATTAGCGGAGTGGAACGCACAAGTCGCTGCGCTCAGCGCACAACGCAAGCGACTAGGTTGATCGAACGGTTCAGTCGAACAATTCCATCGCCATCACGATGGCGTCTTCACGACGTCCGTCGTGGTCCGGGTAATAGCGCGGACGGCGGCCGATTTCGTTGAAGCCTTCATCGTGATACAGCGCGATGGCGTGCGTGTTGGATGGCCGCACTTCCAAAAACATGCGTTCGGCACCCTGCCCCCTGGCTATCGTGCGCATCGCACGCAACAAGCGGCGACCTTGCCCGCGTGATTGCAGCTTGGGATCGATGCATATGTTGAGCAGATGCGCCTCGCCCGCTTGCACGCTGGCGGCGGCGTAACCCACCAGGCCAACATCATCCTCCAACACCCACATCGCATAACCCGCGCGCAGGCAGTCGCGGAAATTGCCCGGCGTCCATGGAAATGGGTAGGAGCGCAGTTCGATCTCCATCAGTGCGTCGATGTCGACCTCGCGCATCCGACGCAACTGCGGCGCTGCGGGAGTCGGCTTCGCACTCATGGGTGCGTGCGCAGTCCGCGCAGGCGTGGCCACAGGGCGCGCTTCACCGATGCTTCGCGCAGCCGCTCAAGCCCAGGCAACACGATCCCGACATCGGCCAAAGCCTGCGGCGACATCCCTACTGTCTTCGCCAACATCGCCAGTACGCGCGGATCAGGGGGCGGCGGCGGCTCGCTTCCAGGCACATGCGGCGCCCACGCCGTCAGGCCAAGCTCGGCCAAGACTTCACGCTGGAGCACATCCCAACTCACGCAGGTTCTGCACCGCTGCCGCGCCGACGCATGATGGCCATCACCGGCCCCGACAGTGCATACAGGCCGAATACGAGCAACAGTGTTTGCGGCGGATACAGAGCCAGCGCGATCAAGGCCGCAACCACCAGCAGCAATGTCCAGAACGGCACGCGCTCGCCCTGTGCGCCGCCACGCCCCTTGAAGCTGCTGTAGCGGAAGTTGCTGACCATCAGCAGCGCCGCCAAGACGGTGATCGCGATCGCCCAATAGCGCATCACTTCGCCTTGCCAGCCAAAATCGTGCAATGTCCACACGAAGCTGGCCATGATTGCGGCAGCAGCCGGACTGGCCAGCCCGACGAACCAACGCTTATCCACCACGCTCACCTGGCTGTTGAAGCGTGCCAACCGCAACGCTGCGCAGGCCGCATAGAGGAATGCGGCCAACCAACCGAGCTTGCCCGGCGCCACACCATCCAGCCGCATGTATTGAAGGGCCCAGTGGTACATCACCAAGGCGGGGGCCATGCCGAAGCTGACGAGATCAGCCAGCGAATCGTACTGCACGCCGAATTCGCTCTGTGTGTTGGTCAGGCGCGCCACACGGCCATCCAGGCCATCGAGCAAGGCCGCGATGAAAATCGCTACGCAGGCGTGCCCAAATTTGCCTTGGCCGGCCGCGATGATGGCGTAGAAGCCGGCGAACAAGCCCCCCGTGGTGAACAGGTTGGGCAGCAGGTACACGGCCCGCGCAGGGCGGCGGCGCTCGGATTCTTGGGAGGTGGATTCATCCATTTGGGCAGTTTACCGGCTCAACCGCGGTTGAATGCTTGACCTGGCCAACTTGCGCCCCCTGCCCGGCGATGCTGCAATGGAGACCTGTCTTTCGGGGAAACACCATGAATCGCCCTCTTCTCGTCGCCGTCGGCCTGTTGATACTGGGCTGCCTGCTGTCTGCCCCGGGCACTGCACAGCAAAAGGTGTATCAGTGGAAGGACGCCAGTGGTCGGACGCATTACTCCAGCACTCCTCCCGCCTCGGGCAAGTTCACCGTACGCGGCATGGTGGCTGCCCCTGCAGCGCCAGCCAAGCCTGCAACCCCGGAGAACCCGCAGTGCGCCCAGGCGCGCAGCAACCTGGCAATCCTCAAGGGCAGCGCCAATGTGCGCATCGACAGTGATGGCGATGGCAAACCCGATCGCCTGATGAACCCCGAAGAACACGCTAATCAGGTAAAACTGGCCGAATCCATCATCGGCACCAGCTGCACCGCCGCGCCGAAAGCCTGAGCCCGCACCGGGCCTGCTCCCGCATGGCAAAATGCGGGATTGTTTTCCCGCGAGCTTCGCCATGCGTCTGTCGCAGTTTCACCTCAATACCGAAAAAGAAACCCCGGCCGAAGCCGAGATCGTAAGCCACAAGCTGATGCTCAAGGCTGGCATGATCCGCAAGCTCGCCGCCGGTCTTTACACCTGGTCGCCGCTGGGACTGCGCGTGCTGCGCAAGGTTGAAAATATCGTGCGCGAGGAAATGAACCGCGCCGGCGCAGTGGAAATGCTGATGCCAACCATCCAGCCGCGGGAATTGTGGGAAGAAACCGGTCGTTGGGAAAAATTCGGCGGGCAGTTATTGAAAATCAAGGACCGCAAGGAGGCGGATTATTGCTATGCACCGACCGCGGAAGAGGTCGTCACCGATTTCGCCCGCTTCGAGCTGGCCAGCTATAAGCAGCTGCCGGTCAATCTTTATCAAATCCAGACCAAATTCCGCGATGAAATCCGCCCGCGCTTCGGCGTAATGCGCGCGCGTGAGTTCTTGATGAAGGATGCTTATTCCTTTCATCTAGATGACGCATCGCTGCAAACCGAATATCGCAATATGTACGATACCTATTCGCGCATATTCGCCCGTTTGGGACTGAAATTTCGCGCGGTATTTGCCGATACCGGCGCAATTGGGGGCTCGGCATCGCATGAATTTCACGTACTGGCCGATTCCGGTGAAGATGCCATCGCATTTTCCGACGGCTCGGATTATGCGGCGAACGTGGAATTGGCCGAGGCCCTCGCACCCGGCGAACGCCCGGCGGCGACTGAAACCCTGCGCAAGATCGATACCCCGATACAGAAAACCTGTGAGGAAGTGGCCGCGCTGATGGGTATTCCACTGCAACGTACGGTCAAATCGGTCGCGATTATGGGCGAGGATGCCGAAGGAAAACCGCAATTCGCGTTGGCCTTGGTACGCGGCGACCACAGTGTCAATGAAATCAAGTTGAGCAAATCGGCTGGCATGGCGGAATACCGTCTGGCGACCGAAGCGGAAATCCGCGAAAGTCTCAATGCATCGCCCGGTTTTCTCGGACCGATCAGCGCAACCGAGTCGATTCGCGTCATCGCCGATCGCAGTGTGGCGTCAATGGCTGACTTCGTTGTAGGTGCCAACGAAGACGGCTTCCACATTGCCGGCGTCAACTGGGGCCGCGACCTGCCAGAGCCAGAAGTCGCCGACATCCGCAGCGTGGTGGAGGGTGACCCTTCCCCCGACGGCAAGGGCACGCTGGGCATCGCGCGCGGCATCGAAGTGGGCCATGTCTTCGCACTCGGCAACAAGTATTCCGAGGCGATGGACTGCACCGTGCTGGATGCACAGGGCAAGCCGGTGAATCCGCTGATGGGCTGCTATGGCATCGGCGTGTCGCGCATCGTCGCCGCTGCGATCGAACAGAACCACGACGACGCCGGCATCCGCTGGCCCGATGCGATGGCGCCGTGGAGGGTCGCGGTGTGCGTGATCAACCCGAAGAACAATCCGGATGTCGCTGCTGCTGCCGAAACCTTGTACCAGAACTTGCAAGCTGCTGGCGTCGATGCCGTCTTGGATGACCGCGGCCTGCGCCCCGGCGCGATGTTCGCCGACATCGAATTGATCGGCATTCCGCATCGCGTGGTGGTATCCGAGCGCGGCGTCGCTGCAGGCACTTTCGAATATCGCCATCGCGAAACCAGCGAATCCGAAAACCTGGATATCGATGCACTGAATGCCCGGATTCGCAGCTGATTCCATTTATCGGATTTGCAATACGCATTATCTGGGGAATATGATCAACGCAAGACAGGATGTCTGCGTTAACCCACTCACAGATAATCAAAGGCATTTCGTGGATATCAATTCCCTCAGCCCGAAAGAACTCACCACCCTCATCAGCGAAGCCAACAAGCGCAAGAAAGTGCTGGCCAAGCGCAAGCCGATCAATCAGGTTCGTGCTGCGGTCAACCGCATCGTGCGCACTTCGGGCTACACGATGGAGGAACTGTTCGGCGCCAAGGCCATCGGCACCAAGCGCGTGGCGAAGGCTGCCGGGGCGACCAAAAAATCGAAGGCAGGCGGCAAGGTGCCACCGAAGTATCGCAACCCTGCCAACCCGACCGAGACATGGACTGGCCGTGGCAAGCATCCGCGTTGGCTGGCCGCATTCGTGGCTAAGGGCAAGAGCCCCGAGGATTTCCTGATCAAGAAATGATCAAGCTTTTTTGAAACACAAGCGTTGAGTGGCGGGCACCTTCAAATGGTGCCCGCTTTCTTTTTGTCCAGCGCGCGGCCTATATCCATCGCAAATTCATGCCCCAGGGCATCCCATGAATATGCCATGACGGACGACATGCTCAGATCCAGGCCTTCATCCAGTTTTCCCAGACGCGCCAAATCGAGCAATCGCCTGATCTCATCCGCTATCTGCCCAGACTCCGGTCGCAGCACCCACCCTCTTTTCAGCTTGGCAACCAAAGCTGCCTGCGGGTCGCTCTCAGGGTGAGGGGTGATGTGCAATATCGGCCTGCACATTCCGAGATATTCATAGAACTTCCCGGGAACCTGCGCAGAGTCGGCATTGGCAAAATTGACCAAGATGTCGGCACTTTTTTGCAGCTCGAGACTTTCGGCGTGCGGCAAGAACCCGCGGTCGACGATGTTGCTCGTGGATGCTGCGATCGGACCAAGCCACGCCGGGATCTCGGGCGTTGCTATTTGCAGCTCAACATCCTTGTCGCTCACGGCAATCGCCTCGAACAACGGCGTTGGGTCCCGGAACGGATAAAACCTTCCGCTATAGACAAGCCTCAGCAGGGCGCCCCCCTCCGCGTGACCGGCCCCGCCTTCGTCATTGCCTGCGGGAGTGGGCTCGAATCCTTGCGAAATGACACTCACCCTCGCTACCGAGGCGCCGTGCCGTTTTTGCAAGAGTTGTGCCGTTGCATCGGAGGTCACTACGACCAGGCATGCGCGTGTGCAAACAGAGTGCTCAAGCTCGAATGCTTTCTCGACCCACTTCCCAGGCGTATAGGGCGCAAGCACCGGGTCGCCGAGTTCCGCGATGAACGTAACGCCCAGCTCATCACAAACCCTTCCCAGCAATAATGCCGATGCCGGCTCGTGGGAGAGGATGACGCCATCCACAGGCCCCATGTTGATCGCATCGATCAGCCAACGCTTCGCCCGTCGGCCCCAGAAGTAACCGCGGCCTGGAAATTTCAAGCGTTCTTCAAACGTCCTAAGACCCGCGATGAACCGCCCCTTCCAGTTGATCGGATCGCTCGATCTGACTCTATGAATGCCTGCGTCATTCCGGTCGGGATCCCCATTCGAAATTTCTGAGGGAGGCGTGTCTGTGCTTCCAGACAAATCCCGAGCGCCACTGGCCCGATTGCGCTGTTGATGCCAGGCCAACAGCAAGTCCGCCAGTCGATTCAAAGGGCCCGCATTCAAACGTACGACCTGCAATGAGCTGCCAGCCTCAAGCCGCTCATTGGCGCTTGTCGTTTCATGCAGATGCATGGCACGGGTTATTACCGTGACGTCATGCCCGGCCGCGATCAAGCCAGCAGCCAGACGCTCCGTACGCAATGATTGCGGAGATCTTTCTGGCGGATATTCATGCGCGAAGTAGAGGAGTCTCATGAATCGCTGATCAGACTGGCCTGCTCATTTTCAACTACAGATTCCGCCGCGCCTGCATCAACAGATTGCCGAACATCAATCCGGCGATCAGCGCCATGAGGATATTCAGCACCGCCATCAGCGCTGCCTGCCCTGCGCTCACGTCTTGCTGCTGCATCAGGGAAATCAAACCACGGAAACTCACGCTACCCGGCACCAGCAAAATGATGCCAGGCAGGCGAATCAAGGCCCCTGGGCGGTTTTTCCAGCGTGCGTACATATTCCCCGCAACCGTCATTGAGAAGGCCCCGAGGAAAACCCCGGCCACATCGCCCCAGAGATCCCCGCCAATTCGCGATATCAAATACCCCATGGTCGCTGCGATCATCACCAGCGGATAATCGCGACGCGCTGCACGAAACGCCACGGCAAAGGCATAGCCGGCCACCAGCAGCCCCATCCACTCGACCCAGTCCGGTTGCGGTCGCGCGTAGTGAATCTCCGGTCGTAAACCCACCAAGTCCGCCAATGTCAACGTGAGCATCGTGCCGATGGTGAGCTTGAGGATGGTGGTGATGGCGCCCGCAAAACGCGCCGTGCCGGCCACCAGGTGCTGACTGGTCAACTCGTTGACCGCATTCGTCAGCGCCATACCCGGCAACAGCACGATGACCGCGGCGATGATCACGGTGTTCATGTTGATTGGGCCGATGAAACTGGCGACCAGCACCGCGACGGCTGCGGCAAACATGCCGGCCAAGGCCTCGAGCGGCTCGCGGAAGCGTTGGCTGCGCTGGGAAACCTGATCCAGAAGACCGATGCCCAAGCCCGCCAACGAAGCCGTTGCGATATCCAGCCACGGCAGCCGCAACAGGCAGCCGACTGCACCCGCCACCAGGGCATAGGAGAGCACCTGCATCACCCGCCACAGGGTCGTCCGGGGCAAGTCGATGCGCTCCAATGCCTCGCGACCTTCGGCCACGCCCATCGTCCCGGCCAACACATCCTCGGCGATGCGATCCGCCCGGGACAGCCGGGACAAGTCGGTATCCCCGGGCGGCAAACGGATCACGCGGGTCAGGTCCGCGGCAAGCTCGTCAGCCGGGTCCCGGAACGTGAGGATCATCCCGGTGGGATTGACCCAAGGCTCGCATTCGACGCCCAAACGGTCAGCCACGCCCAGCAGGGCTCCTTCCAGTCGCTGCGCCGTGGTGCCGTAGGCGTGCAGCCGCTCGGCCAATTCGGTCAGGAAGGCGATGCGCTGTGCATACGGAGCAAGCGTGGCGGGCGAATGCGTCATCGACAAAGCATGACATGGATGAACAAGCCTGCGCGCCTTCATCTGGCCTGCATCCCGTCGTGACACGAAGCCGATACCATGCACACGACCCATGCCGATCAAACCCGCCCGCCCTACCGCCGATTTCACGCCCGATACGGGCGAATTGCGCCTGTCCGGCGACTGGATCTTGACCAACGCGCGTGACGTGATGCGCGACGTCGCCAAATTCCCGAGCGACATCCGCCATGTCGATGCCAGTTGCGTGGGCAGCATCGACTCATTCGGCGTGCTGCAACTGCAACGCTTCGCCAACGAGCGCGGACTGGGCCGGGACAACTTCAAGCTCCGCGACGAGCACATGACGCTGGTGAAGGCGATCCTGGATGTGTCGCCGGACCGCCCCAAGACCAAGCGTGATTACGGATTCCATGCCGCATTGGGGCGCCTGGGTTTCGCGGTCGTCGACAACTGGAAGGAAGTGATCGCGCTGGCGAGCTTCCTTGGCGAAAACCTGGTCAAGCTGCTCCGGGTCATCAAGCAGCCCCGCCGCCTGCGCATCACCAGCGTCGTCCATCACATGGAGCAAGTCGGCCTGGATGCCGTGCCCTTGGTGTTGCTCCTGACCTATCTGGTCGGCGCCGTGCTCGCCTTCCTGGGCTCCAACATCCTCGAGGACTTCGGCGCCACCATCTTCGTCGTGGAGCTGGTGAACATCGCCTTCCTGCGCGAGTTCGGCGTCCTGCTCACCGCCATCCTGCTCGCCGGTCGCACCGCCAGCGCCTTCACGGCGCAGATCGGCGCGATGGTCAGCCGCGAAGAAGTCGATGCGATACGCACGCTGGGCCTTGACCCCATCGACCTGCTCATCATCCCGCGCATCTTGGCCCTGTTGGTGATGCTGCCTCTGTTGACCTTCCTTGCGATGATCGCGGGTCTCTTGGGCGGCCTGTCGGTCGGTGCGTTCAGTCTGGACATTCCGCCGCAGGCCTATCTCGCGCGTATGGAGCAGACCATCGAGTTCGAAGACTTCTTGGTGGGGATGTCGAAGGCACCGATCTTCGCGCTGGTGATCGGCCTGATCGGCTGTCTCGAGGGCCTGCAAGTGCAAGGCACCGCGCAATCGGTGGGCGAACGCACCACATCGAGCGTCGTGCAGACGATCTCGCTCGTCATCATCATCGATGCGATCGCGGCGATCTGGTTCATGCACATGGGCTGGTGAGATGGAAGACACGACCGATCAAATCGCCATCGACCCAGCGCTGGACGCATCTCGCAAGGATGACGTCGTGATCCGCGTGCATGGGCTGGTGAATCGTTTCGGCGAGCAAGTCGTCCACGACCATCTGGATCTCGAAGTGAAACGTGGCGAAATCATCGGCATCGTCGGCGGTTCGGGCACCGGCAAATCCGTGCTGATGCGCTCGATCTTGGGCCTGCGCAAGCCCAACGCGGGCAAGATCGAAGTGCTGGGCATCGACGCTCTCTCCGATGCACCGCATGACCGGTTGGCCATCGAACGACACACCGGCGTCTTGTTCCAGGACGGCGCACTGTTCTCCTCGCTGACCGTGGGTGAAAACGTGGAGGTGCCACTCAAGGAGCACCATCCGGAACTCTGCGAAGACCTGCGTTACGAGTTGGCGCTGCTCAAGGTGAAGTTGTCGGGCTTGCCTGCGGATGCGTTGGACAAGCTGCCCTCGCAGTTGTCGGGCGGCATGCGCAAGCGTGCCGGCCTTGCGCGTGCGCTGGCCCTCGATCCACCGCTGCTGTTCCTGGATGAACCGACCGCAGGCCTGGACCCGATTGGGGCGGCGGCTTTCGACGAGCTGATCCTGACCCTGCGTGAAGCACTGGGCTTGACCGTGTTCATCATCACACACGATCTCGACACGCTATACGCTATTTGTGATCGCGTCGCGGTGTTGGCCGACAAGAAAGTCGTCGCCAATGCGCCGCTGGCGGAGATCGAGCGCTTCGAGCATCCGTGGGTGCAGGAATACTTCCACGGCCCGCGCGCACGCGCCGCACAGGTCGCCGCCAAGGGCGAACGCCGCATGATTGAGGATTGACGATGGAAACCAAGGCCAATTACGTCTTGATCGGCACGTTCACCATTCTGGTGACGGTCTTTCTGCTGGGCTTTGCCTTGTGGGCTGCGAAGTTCTCGTCCGATGCCAGCTGGCAGCGTTATCAGGTGATCTTCAACGAGCCGGTCACCGGCCTCACCGAGGGCAGCTCGGTGCAATACAACGGCATCTCCGTCGGCACGGTGGAGCAGCTCAAGCTGGACGCGCGTGATCCCCGCCGCGTGCAAGCCCTGCTGAAACTGGAGGCCGATGCACCGATCAAAATCGACACCCGCGCCAAGATGTCGCAGGCAGGCCTGACCGGCAGCCCCTTCATCCAGTTGACCGGCGGCAGCCCCGGCGCGCAATTGCTGCGCCCACGCGAGCGTAGCGAGATCCCGGTGATCCAGACTGAACCGTCTGCGTTGCAGAACATCGCGGACACGGCCAACAAGCTGGTGGCACGCTTGGACGAAGCACTGAGCGAAGAAAACATCCAGCGCATCTCCGACACGCTTGAAAACCTGCGCGCCACGACCGATGCCTTCAGCAGCCAGCGCGAAGACATCCAGCAGATGCTGATCAACGCGCGTCTGGCCAGCGAGGACCTGCGCAAGACCCTCGACACCACCAATGGTGCGATCAGCAAGGTAGACCGCGAAGTGATCGCCAAATTGCCGGCGACGATGGAGAAGCTGGACCGCGCCATCGCCTCGTTCGAATCCGCCGGCACCAATGCAAATGCACTGGTCGCCGAGAATCGCGCGCCGCTGCGCAGCTTCACCCGCGATGGCTTGCAGCAGGTCGCACCCACGCTCACCGAGCTGCGCAGCCTGATGCGTGACATCAAGCAGATCACCGATCGCCTCGACGGCAACCCGGCGGGCTATCTGCTGGGTCGCGAGCAACCCAAGGAGTTCACCCCGGAATGAACATCTCCGCCTCCCCTTCCCTGCGTTGGTTCGCGGCAGGCCTTGTACTGATGCTGGCAAGTTGCGGCATCGTGCCCGAGAAGACCGAGATATCCGTCTACCACCTGCAACCCAGCGTGCAGGCCGATGCCGGCTGGCCCCATGTCGACACGCAACTGGTGGTGCTGCGCCCGAACGCGGAGCGCCTGGTCAACAGCGCGCGCATCATGGTCCGCCCGACGCCGGGCGAGGTGCAGGTCTACAAGGGCGCAACCTGGTCGCAACCCGCGCCGGACATCCTGCAGGATGCCATCGTGCGCACGCTGGAAGACAGCCGCAAACTGGCCGGCGTGACGCGCCGCGGCGGCGGCATCGCGGGTGATTTCGATCTGGCGCTGGACATCCGCCGATTCGATGCGGATTACGCCGGTGGCGGAACCCCGAGCGCGGTGATCGAAGTGTCGGCCAACCTCATCCACAACGACGACAATCGGGTGGTCGCCACGCAAACCTTCCGCCACGCCACCCCCGCGGGAAGCACCGCGATCGTCGATGTGCATCGTGCATTCGAGCAATCGCTGTCCGATGTCACCCGCGATATTTCGGGATGGACGCTGACCCACATGCAGCGCGCAGGCCGCTGAAACTCAGGTCGTGTGGACAAAGATGTTGCGAAAGGTCAGGTTGATGCGCGGGCCGACGGCTTTCGCGGTACGCGGCAATGCATGACGATAGCGCCGCTGGCTATCGCCTGACATCGACAACAAGTCGCCATTCGCCAACTCCATGGCGTGACGTCGTCCTTGCGCATCCTTCAGCAAGAATCGCCGCGTCGCGCCCAGACTCAACGATGCAATCAATGGCGCATCGCCCAACTCCGGCTCGTCATCGCGATGCCAACCCATCGCATCGCGGCCATCACGATACAAGTTGGCCAGTACGCTGTTGAACGGCCTGCCACACTCGGCGGCGAGGCGGGCTCTCAGGCTATCCAGCATCGTCGGCCATGGTCGCGGTTCAAAGATCGTGCCCGAGTATCGATACACGGCATCCTCATCCCCCAGCCAGCAGGATAGTCGCGGTGAATCCACCATCCGCCCGAACATACGGATGCGATGCACCTCCCACTCGACGGTGTCGCGCAAACCGTTGAACAACGCATCGGCCTCCTCCCAAGACAGCCAGCCCGGGCGATGGTCGATGCCGGGGATCGTCGTGGATGCGGCGAACAGGTCCATCCCCGCATCCTGCGGATTTGCCGCCCCCGCCGCAAACCCGGACAATCAGCGGCAGCCACAGGAGCCAAGATGAACGAGAACAGCCCGCCCGAAATCGAACGCGACGTCATGGAATACGACGTAGTCGTCGTGGGCGCAGGCCCGGCCGGCCTGTCCTTCGCCATCCGCCTCAAGCAACTGAGCCCGGAAACCTCGGTCTGCGTGATCGAGAAAGGCGCAACCGTGGGCGCGCATATCCTGTCCGGCGCGGTCATCGAACCGCAGCCGCTCGACGCACTCTTGCCCGGTTGGCGCGACAACCCGCCGCCGATTTGCGTGCCGGCGAAAGAAGACGAATTCTGGATGCTGTCCAAGACCGGCCAACGCAAACTGCCCCTGCCGCCCGGCATGCACAACACCGGCAACTTCATCGTCTCGCTCGGTGCGCTGTGCGCGTGGCTGGCGCCGCAGGCCGAAGCCCTGGGCGTCGAAGTGTTCCCCGGCTTTGCCGCCGCGGAAACCCTGCACGACGACAGCGGCAAGGTGATCGGCGTGCGCATCGGTGACATGGGCATCGCGAAGGATGGCGAGCACAAGCCGAGCTACACACCCGGCATCGACATCCACGCCAAGGTCACGGTGTTGGCAGAAGGCGCGCGCGGCTCGCTGACCAAGCAATTGGTGAAGCGCTTTGGGCTGGATGCAGACTCGGACCCGCAGAGCTACTCCATCGGCATCAAGGAACTCTGGCAAGTGCCGGAAGACCGCGTGACCCCCGGCAAGATCGTGCACACGCTGGGCTGGCCGGCCGACAACCACACCTACGGCGGCAGCTTCATCTATCACCTGGAAGGTGGCCGGGTGGCGATCGGTTATGTCAGTGGCCTCGACTACCACGACCCCGAATACAAGCCGTGGGAAGCATTCCAGCAATGGAAGGCGCACCCGCTGATCGCGCCGCTGCTGGAAGGCGGCAGCATCGTCTCTGCCGGCGCGCGCGCCATCGTCACTGGTGGTTGGCAATCGCTGCCCAAGGTCGAGATGCCGGGCGCACTGTTGATCGGAGATGGCGCAGGCCTGCTTAACGTGCCCAAGGTCAAAGGGACACATCAAGCAATCAAGTCCGGAATGATGGCGGCGGAACACCTGGTGGCCTCGCAACTTGCGCCGGAAGGTTTCGATGCCAAGCTGCGCGGCTCCGACGTGATGGCCGAACTGCGCAAGGTCCGCAACATCAAGCCCGGCTTCAAGAAGGGCCTGTGGATCGGCATGGCCAACGCCGCATGGGAAACCGTCACCGGCGGCCTGTCGCCGTGGACACTCAAGCAAAGCGCGGATTACAAGTCACTCGACCGTCTGGGCACGGCGGAACCCGAGCGTGATTACGTGCAACGAACGCTCGCCCCACGCGATCGCCTGCAGGGCGTGTTCTACGCATCGACCTCGCATGACGAGGATCAGCCGATCCATCTCAAGGTCATGGACACGGATGTGTGCGCAACCACGTGCGTCGAGGAGTACGACAACCCCTGCACACGCTTCTGCCCGGCGGCCGTGTACGAGATGGTGGAAGACGCTTCCAAACTGCATGGCAAGCGCCTGCAGATCAACTCGGCCAACTGCGTGCACTGCAAGACCTGCGACATCAAGGACCCGTACCAGATCATCAACTGGGTGACGCCGGAGGGTGGTTCGGGGCCGAATTACCAGAATCTGTGACGATGAAAGCCGCAGCGTGGCGTTTGCGCCGACTACGGCACGCAATTTCCACAAGTCGCCGCAGCAAGCACGCTGGCGGATTGCATGCTCTGATGCAGCGCTGGATGCAAGGCTTTCGCGCGCCTGCATCCACAAACCGCAATAACGAGTGGTTGCTGGTCATCGACGAAGGCGTGCCGGATCCGGAGCGCGACTCCGGCTCTGTACGAATGGTTGAAATCCTGCGGATCCTGTCCGCCCAAGGATATGCCGTCGGCTTCATGCCGCATGATGGAATGGCGCACGACAAAGACATCGCACTTGCCCATCACCTCGACATTGAACTCATCGGGGTGCACGGCCAGCCTGACCTCGTGTCGTGGCTTGCTGGGCGGCAGCCTGTAGCTGCACTGCTTTGTCGCTTCCATGTGGCAAATGCCCACATGCCGCTGATTCGCGCAATGCAGCCAAACGCCCGCGTGCTCTTCGACACCGTCGATCTCCACTACGTACGCCTCACGCGCGAAGCCGAGCTAGGCGTTCTCAGCGCACCGTCTTCAACACAACTTCAAGCGATCAAGGGACAAGAACTTCAAGCGATACGGGATGCGGATATCACCCTCGTCGTCAGTGAGGTTGAACGTGAGTTACTGACGAAAGCAGTCCCAACCGCCGATGTCCGGGTTCTTTCCAATATCCACGTTGTCACCGAAGCCACATCGGGCTTCACTTCACGTCGCGACCTGTTGTTCGTCGGCGGAATGGCGCATTCGCCCAATCTGGATGCCATGCAGTGGTTCTGCCATGAGGTGCTTCCGAGCATCCGCTCGCAAGTGCCTGACATGACGCTGCACATTGTCGGCGCAATATCGGCCGCGCAACGCGACGAACTTTCACGGTTCGATGGCGTCCGAATACATGGGCAACTGCCTGACCTGACTCCACTCCTCGAGACATGTCGGATTTCGGTTGCCCCTTTGCGGTACGGCGCGGGGGTCAAGGGCAAGGTGAACCTGGCGATGAGCCACGGCCTACCCGTCGTCATGACATCGATTGCGGCAGAAGGCATGTCCATGACCGATCGAGAAGACGCACTCATTGCCGATAACGCCGCCGACTTTGCGGAAGCCGTACTCAGGCTTCATTCCGATGCGGTGCTGTGGCAAAAACTCGCTGACGCTGGCAAGAACAATATCCGCAAGCATTTTTCGCGGGAGATAGCTGCAGAGACTTTAGTGGGCGCATTGCCCCGCCGCCCTTAGTCCCATGGCGCACGAAAACGCCGCCCATTGGGGCGGCGTTTTTCTTGGGCGATGCCGCTTTGGTCAGTGCAGCGGCACGCCTGTTTTTTCCTTGGCCTCCTCCGCGCTGACGCCCGGCGCCAACTCGACCGTCTTCAAACCATCCGGCGTGACATCGAACACGCCCAGCTCGGTGATGATGCGATTGACCACGCCCAAACCTGTTAGCGGCAAGGTGCATTCGGGCAGGATCTTCGACGAGCCGCTCTTGGTGGTGTGCTCCATCAACACCACGACACGCTTGACGCCCGCGACCAGATCCATCGCGCCGCCCATGCCCTTCACCATCTTGCCGGGCACCATCCAGTTGGCCAGGTCACCCTTGTCGGTGACTTCCATCGCGCCAAGGATGGCGAGGTCGATGTGGCCGCCGCGAATCATCGCGAAGGAGTCGTGGCTACCGAAGAAACTCGCACCTGGCACCGCCGTCACGGTCTGCTTGCCGGCGTTGATGAGGTCTGCATCCACTTCGTCATCGGTCGGGAACGGGCCGATGCCGAGCAAGCCGTTCTCGCTCTGCAACCACACGTCCATCCCCTCGGGAATGTAATTGGCCACCAAGGTCGGCAAACCGATGCCGAGGTTCACATAAGCGCCGTCCGTCAATTCTTGTGCGGCGCGTTGCGCCATTTCATCGCGATTCCATGCCATGTCAGTTGCCCTCCGTCCGCACGGTGCGCTGCTCGATACGTTTCTCAGGATTGGCATTCACCACCATGCGATCGACATAAATACCCGGCAGATGGACGTGATCCGGGTCGATGTCGCCGATCTCGACCAACTCTTCCACTTCCGCGATGCACACCTTGCCGGCCATCGCGCAAGCTGGGTTGAAGTTGCGCGCGGTCTTGCGGAACACCAGGTTGCCGGCCTTGTCGGCCTTCCATGCCTTGACTAGCGCGACATCGGCCTTGAGAGCGGTTTCCAGTACATACCAGCGACCGTCGATTTCGCGGGTCTCCTTGCCATCGGCCACGATCGTGCCGTAGCCGGTCGCGGTGAAGAATGCCGGGATGCCGGCACCGCCAGCGCGCAGGCGCTCGGCCAGCGTGCCCTGCGGGTTGAACTCCAGCTCCAGTTCGCCGCCGAGGTATTGGCGCTCGAACTCCTTGTTCTCGCCCACGTAGGACGAAATCATCTTCTTGATCTGGCGCGTAGCCAACAGCTGGCCCAAGCCGAAACCATCGACCCCCGCGTTGTTGGAGATCGCGGTGAGACCCTTGACGCCGGAATCGCGCAGCGCAGTGATCAACGCTTCGGGGATGCCGCACAGACCGAAACCACCGACGGCGAGCGTCTGGCCATCGGCGACGATGCCATCAAGCGCAGTGCGCGCATCAGGCTGGAGCTTGGATTGACTCATTGGACACACCCTGGGTGGACATGTCCCTAGTTTAACGCGCCGGGCATCGATGGCCCGTCGTATTGGCCAAAGGTACAGGGCTACGTGTCGTGATCAGGTACGGCCATAGACATCGTCAAAGCGTTCAATGTCGTCCTCACCCAGATAATCGCCGGACTGCACTTCGATCAACTCCACCGGTTGATCGGTGGTGTTGCGCAAGCGATGCTTGCTGCCTAGCGGAATGTAGGTGCTCTGGTTCGCACCGAGATCGAACACCTTGTCGTTGCAGGTCACTTCAGCCGTGCCGGACACCACGATCCAGTGTTCGGCGCGTCGCTGGTGCCGTTGCAGGCTGAGCGCTGCGCCGGGTTTCACGACGATGCGCTTGACCTGGAAACCCGGCCCAACGGCCAGCGAGTCGTAGCTGCCCCACGGGCGATACACCTTGCGATGGTGAAGATGCTCGGTGCGCCCTTCCGCCTTCAGCCGATCCACCAACATCTTCACGTCCTGCACGCGATCACGATGTGCAACCAACACCGCATCGGCGGTATCGACGACGATGAGGTCACGCACGCCGAGCGCGGCAACCAGGCGGTCATCGGCGGCCTGCAAGTAACTGTCGCCGGTGTCGATCGCGAGGGTGTCGCCCAATTGCACGTTGCCATCGACATCGCGGTCGGCCACTTCCCACAACGAGGACCACGAGCCGACATCGCTCCAACCGCAATCGACCGGGACGACCGCGGCATTCGTCGCACGCTCCATCACGGCGTAATCGATGGAGTCGCTTGGGCTTGTAGCGAACGCATCGGCATCGACGCGAATGAAGTCCAGATCGCCGGTTGCAGCGTCGTAGGCTGCACGTGCGGCCACCAGAATCGCCGGCGCATGTTTTTTCAATGCTTCCAGATACGCATCGGCTCGAAACAGGAACATGCCGGAGTTCCACAGGTACTCGCCACTGTCGAGGTAGGTACGGGCACGCTCAACGTCGGGCTTCTCGACGAACGCACCGATCGCATGAACGCGTGCATCCAGCGGTTGGCCGATGCGGATGTAGCCATAGCCGGTCACCGGCGCATCGGGTTTGATGCCGAACGTCACCAGGGCGCCTGCATGGGCTTGCGCCAAGCCCGCCATTACCGCGTCCCGGAAGGCCGGTTCATCACGGATGAGGTGGTCGGCGGGGAGCACCAGCATCACACCTTGGGCGTCTTGCTGCTGCACGTGCAATGCCGCCAGCGCGATGGCGGGCGCCGTATTGCGTGCGGCGGGCTCCAGCAGGATGCCGCCGCTTGGCATGCCGATGGCCTGCAACTGCTCACCGACCATGAAGCGATGGTCTTCGGCGCACACCGTGATCACCGGCGCGACGTCCTGCATGGCTTTCACGCGCAATGCCGTCGCCTGCAAGAGTGTCTCATCCCCCACCAACGGCAGGAATTGCTTGGGGGTGTTGCTGCGCGAGCGCGGCCACAAGCGTGTGCCGCTGCCGCCGCTCAGGATCACGGGATGAAGCATCTGCCTACCTCGGCCTTGGATTACCGCCTAGGCTACTTCAAGGCGCCGCGGCGAGCTCATCCAACACTTCGTCAAGCCCTGTTTGCCAGGCAGGCAAGGTCAGGTGCCAGTCACGTTCAAGCGAGGCATTGTCGAGCACCGACCATGCAGGCCGGGCAGCGGGCGTCGGGAACTCCGCTGTACTGATCGCCGTGACGATGGGGCGCTTGGCCAGCAAGCCACGCCTGTGCGCACCCTCGATGATGGCTTCGGCAAAGCCATGCCAACTGGTTTGACCATGTGGCGTCAGGTGCCAGGTGCCGCTGGGTCTATTCCGCGATGTCACGATGCGAGCGGTGGCATCAGCGATCAATGCTGCCGGGGTGGGCGTGCCGACCTGGTCGCCCACGACACGAAGCTCATCGCGCTCGTTTGCCAAACGCAACATCGTCAATAGAAAGTTCTTGCCGTGTGCGGCATATACCCAAGCCGTGCGCAGAATGGCGTAATCGCACCCGCTAGCACGAACAGCTTCTTCACCGGCCAATTTGCTTTCCCCGTAGACGCCAAGTGGCGCGGTCGGATCATCGGGTAAATAAGGGCGATTACCCTGTTCATCGAATACGTAGTCAGTCGAATAGTGGATGAGGTAGGCGCCCAATTCAGCGCATGCACGTGCGATGGTTTCCGGCCCTTTCGCATTCACCAAAAAGGCGGCATCGCTCTCCTGCTCTGCCCTGTCGACTGCGGTATAGGCAGCAGCATTCACCACCACATCAGGCGCGATGCGTCGTACCAGTGCATACAAGCTGTCGGGGCCTTCGAAGTCGGCTTGCTCGCAAACTTCACCGCTTGAAAGACGCCCGTCACGCGTCGCGCAGACAAGGTCACCAAGGCCCGTCAAACTACGACGGCACTCCGTGCCTACTTGCCCGTTGGCGCCCAGCAGCAAAATCTTCATGGCGCGAATACGGGCAAGCGATCTTCGGGAATGTCCGCCAAAAACGGCGCGGCTGCATCCTTGGGAGAGAGGGATGGCGACGATACCGGCCAGTCGATAGCGAGATCAGGGTCATTCCAGGCGATGTTGGCGTCGGCCGCGGCGTCGTAGGTTTCGGTGCATAGGTAGGTGAAGATGGCGCTTTCACTCAGCACCACAAACCCGTGCGCGAAGCCTTCCGGGATCCAAAAATGGTGCTTGTTTTCGGCGCTCAGTACCACTGCCGTCCACTTGGCGAAGGTGGGTGAGCCGCGACGAATATCCACCGCCACATCCCACACCTCACCTTCGACCACCGAAACAAATTTGCCCTGCGGCTTCGGCCATTGATAGTGCAAGCCGCGTAGCACGCCGCCCGTGGACGACGACACGTTGCCCTGCTTCCATCGCATCTCCAAACCCACTGACGTGAGTTTGTCAGCATTGAAAGACTCGTAGAAGAAACCACGATCATCGCCAAACACGCGCGGCTCGAAAATCAGACATCCAGGCAGATCGGTTTCGATCACCTTCATGGCACGTAGCCTCGTTCCGGCAGGCTCATCAGGTACTGGCCATATCCGTTCTTGGCGAGTGGCATTGCCAGCGCTTCGAGTTGCACCTCGTCGATCCACCCGTTGTAGTAGGCAATTTCTTCCGGGCAGCAGACACGCAACCCCTGCCGTGCCTCGATGGTTTCGATGTAGTTGGCCGCCTCCAGCAATGATCCATGCGTGCCCGTGTCCAGCCATGCGTAACCACGACCAAGCTGCTCCAGATGGAGTGCGCTTTCTTCCAAATAGGCCTTGTTCAAATCGGTGATTTCCAGCTCGCCGCGCAGGGACGGCTTGAGCCCTGCCGCAAGCTCCGGCGCGCGACCATCGTAAAAATAGAGGCCGGTGACGGCGTAATGCGAACGCGGTTTCTCGGGCTTTTCTTCAAGGCCGATGACGCGTCCTTCGGCATCGAACTCGGCCACACCATAACGCTCAGGATCCTGCACCCAGTAGCCGAAGACCGTCGCCCCTTCATCGCGCGCATCCGCGCGCTTGAGCATCGCGGTCAGGCCAGGTCCGTGGAAAATGTTGTCGCCCAGCACCAGACAGCTGGGTGCCCCACCCAGGAATTCCTTGCCGAGGATGAAGGCTTGCGCCAACCCGTCGGGGCTCGGCTGTGCGACATACTCGAACTTCATCCCCCATTGCGAGCCATCGCCCAAGAGATTCTTGAACAACGGCTGCTCATGCGGGGTGTTGATGATCAAGACCTCGCGGATTCCCGCGAGCATCAGCACGCCGAGCGGGTAATAGATCATCGGTTTGTCATAGACCGGTAACAGCTGTTTGCTGATGCCTTGGGTGATCGGGTAAAGGCGCGTGCCCGACCCGCCCGCCAGAATGATGCCCTTGCGATCCATGCCGTTTTCTCCTTATGAGCTGCCGATGCGTTCGAGGCGGTAGCTGCCATCCAGCACGCGACTCACCCACGACTGATTGTCGAGATACCAGCCCACGGTTTCCGCGATGCCTTGCTCGAAGGTGTGCGCGGGTTCCCATCCAAGCTCGCGCTTCAGCTTGGATGCATCGATCGCGTAGCGACGATCATGCCCCGGACGATCCTTGACATAGGTGATTTGCGATTCGTATGGCTTGCCATCGGCGCGCGGTTTCCGCGCATCCAGCAAGGCGCAGATAGTCTTCACCACCTCGATGTTCTGCTTCTCGGAATTGCCGCCGACGTTGTAGGTTTCACCCATCTTGCCCGCTTCCAAGACGCGACGGATGGCAGAGCAATGATCCCCTACGTACAACCAGTCGCGCACGTTCTTGCCATCGCCATAAATCGGCAACGGCTCGCCGGCAACGGCTTTGGCGATGATCAGCGGGATCAGTTTTTCAGGGAACTGATAGGGCCCGTAGTTGTTCGAGCAATTGGTCGTCAGTACCGGCAAACCATAGGTGTGATGGAAAGCCCGGACCAGATGGTCCGATGCCGCCTTGGATGCCGAGTAAGGCGAATTCGGTGCGTAGGCCGTTTCCTCGGTGAACAGGCCCGTATCGCCGAGCGAGCCGTAGACCTCGTCGGTCGAGACATGGAGGAAGCGGAAGTCGTCAGCCGCGCTGCCTTGCAAAGATTTCCAGTAGTCACGCACCGCCTCAAGGAGCCCCAACGTACCGACGACGTTGGTCTGCACGAACTCGGCTGGGCCATCGATCGAACGATCCACATGGCTTTCGGCAGCGAAGTTGATCACTGCATCAGGCTGATATTCGGCAAGCAACTTGGCGACCAAGGCACGGTCACCGATGTCGCCCTTCACGAAGACATGGCTTGGGTTTTCGTTAAGGGCACTCAGCGTGTCCAGATTGCCGGCGTAGGTCAGCGCATCAAGATTGATGACCTTGACGCCGTCACGAACAGCCTCAAGCACGAAATTGCCGCCAATGAAACCCGCCCCGCCAGTCACAAGCCAAGTTTGCATGCACCACCCTCAGTAGGACTGATTCGTAATAATCCATTGTAGGCGGGCTTAGCCAGCCCCGGCTGGTCAGCTAGAATATGCGCTGTCGCGAGGCTAGGCCCGCAACTCCAAGGTATCGCTGCAGATGAAAATTCTCGTCGGCTACAAGCGCGTCGTGGACGCCAATGTCCGTGTCCAAGTCCGCCCCGATGGCTCGGGCGTGGTGACCGAGGGCGTCAAGCTCTCCCCCAACCCTTTCGACGACATCGCGCTGGAGGAGGCCCTGCGCCTGCGTGACAAGGGCATCGCGACCGAGGTCATCGTCGCCACCATTGCCCCCGCCGATGCCCAGCCCCACCTGCGTAATGGCCTGGCCATGGGCGCCAATCGCGCCATCCACATCGTGTCAGACGGCCCGGTCTCCCCGCTGACCGCGGCCCGCACCCTGCTCAAGCTGGTCGATAAGGAGCAGCCGGACCTCGTGTTACTCGGCAAGCAGGCGATCGACGACGATGCCAGCCAGACCGGTCAGATGCTGGCCACGCTCTGGGGCAGGCCGCAAGCAACCTTCGCCAGCAAGCTCTCCATCGACGGCGGCAAGGCTACGGTGACCCGTGAGGTGGACGCCGGTCTAGAAACCCTTGAGGTCGACCTGCCCGCCGTGGTGACGACCGATCTGCGCCTCAACGAGCCACGCTTCATCAAGCTGCCCGACATCATGAAAGCCAAATCCAAGCCGCTTGAAACCGTGGCAATCGCTGATTTGGGCGCAGAGGCCGGTGGTGGCCTCAAGACCACCCACTATGCTTCGCCCGCGCAACGTAGTCGCGGTGTGATGGTCAAGGATGCGGCGGAACTCGTCGCCAAACTGAAGGAAAAGGGGCTGCTCTGATGTCCAAGGTTCTCATCGTTGCCGAACATCTCGACGGCCAGCTCAACGCGGCTACGGCCAAGTGCGTGTCGGCGGCCAAAGCCCTCAACCCGGAGGCCATCGACGTCGTCGTCCTGGCCGCTGACCCAGCAGCCGTTGCAGCACAAGCAGCACAGATCGAAGGTGTTTCCAAGGTACTGGCCGTGGCCAATCCCGCCAACGAGCACGCCATCGCCCAAGTTCTGGCACCGCAGATCGCCCAGTTGGCCAGCGGCTACACCCACGTATTCGGACCCAGCACGACCTTTGGCAAGGACTTGATGCCGTGTGTGGCTGCCCTCCTCGGTGTCGCACAGGTCTCTGACTTGATGGCTGTGGAAGGCCCTTACACCTTCAAACGCCCGATCTATGCCGGCAACGCCATCATCACTGTCGAGGCACCGGCGGATCAGGCCTTGGTTGCCACCGTACGCACCGCGTCCTGGCCGCAGGCCGCCACGGGTAACAACGCTGCAGTAGAAGCCATGGGCGTGGATGCTGCCTTACCGACATCGACCCGCTTCGTCAACTTGGAAGCCGGCAAATCCGACCGTCCGGACCTGCAAAGCGCCCGTCGCGTGGTGTCCGGTGGTCGTGGCGTGGGTTCCGCCGAGAACTTCAAGATCGTCTACGATCTGGCGGACAAACTGGGGGCGGGTGTTGGCGCTTCTCGCGCCGCAGTCGATGCCGGCTATGTGCCCAATGACATGCAAGTGGGGCAAACCGGCAAGATCATCGCACCGGAGCTTTATGTGGCGATTGGCATTTCGGGCGCCATCCAGCATCTGACGGGGATCAAGGATGCTGGGACCATCGTTGCGATCAACAAGGATCCGGATGCTCCAATCTTCGAGATCGCGGATATCGGGCTGGTGGGGGACTTGTTTCAGATATTGCCTGAACTCGAGAGCCTGCTTTGATGTTCCGCCGGTGGCATGAACGCACTGTTCAACACAATGCGCGATTAGGCCGGACAAATATCCTCCACAAAAACATTATGGCCCCGTGCCAATCTCTTGAGACCTCATCATGAAGCATGTGCTGCTCGCCTTTGGCACCCGCCCCGAGGCTATCAAAATGGCTCCCGTGGTCAAAGCGCTACAGGCGCAACCGGCACTTAAAGTCAGCGTCGCCGTCACCGCTCAGCATCGGCAGATGCTTGATCAAGTGCTAGCCCTGTTTGACATCCAACCTGATATAGACCTGGATATCATGCAGCCCGGCCAGAGCCTGTCCGAGGCATTTTCCCGCATCTTGACTGGGATGACCACTGAAATCGCACGCCTTAAGCCGGACATAGTATTGGTTCACGGCGATACCAGCACTACCCTAGCCACTGCTCTGGCTGCCTATTACAACCAAGTCGCCATTGGCCATGTTGAGGCCGGGCTGCGCACGGGCAATCTGTATGCGCCTTGGCCCGAAGAGGCCAACCGCAGACTGGTAGCACCGCTCGCCAAGTACCACTTCGCGCCGACCAAGTCGTCCCGAGACAACTTGTTGGCCGAGAACATTGACGCTGAAAGCATCTTGGTCACTGGCAATACGGTTGTCGATGCTTTGCTACTCGCCGATGCCAAACTGGCCAGCGATTCCGACATCCGTCAATCGGTCGCTGCCGAATTCCCCTTTTTGGATCCGCAGCTGCGGATGCTTCTAGTTACCGGTCACCGGCGAGAGAATTTCGGCGATGGGTTTGAACGCATCTGCGTGGCGCTGGCTGAGCTGGCCAAGCGTGACGACCTGCAGATCGTATATCCCGTGCACCTCAACCCCAACGTGCAGGCGCCGGTTCATCGCCACCTAGCCGGCCTTCCGAATATCCACCTGATCCCACCCCAGGATTATCTGCCATTCGTTTATCTAATGCGCCAGTCGCACCTGATCCTGACCGACTCCGGCGGAGTTCAGGAAGAAGCGCCGTCGCTTGGAAAACCGGTACTAGTGATGCGGGAGACCACCGAGCGCCCGGAAGCGGTCAGCGCAGGCACGGTCAAGCTGCTCGGCACCGACAGTGGCCGCATTATCGACGAAGTCAGCCAACTGCTGGATAACAGCCTGGCCTTTGCCGCCATGTCCGAAGCACACAATCCCTATGGCGATGGACAGGCAGCGCAACGGATCGCCAAGTATCTAGCCTAAGCTCAACATTTTCAGCTATGCTGACACCAACTAGGGGCGCGCCTTAACCGCCGCAATACTAATCCCATTTCTCAAGCCATGACAATTACCATGAAACGCAACCCGACACTTTATGTCCTGCCGCTGGCGGCCGCTCTTGCCGCTTGCACCCCTGCCCCACCGCCGGCAGCAGAAGGCGCCAACAGCCCAGCAGTTACACCAACAGCTGCCCCCGCGCTGACAGGGTTCGCGATCGGCAATTACGTCGATTCCAACACCTTCGCCGTGGGTGGCCAAGGCAGTGAGTTCAAGAGCGGTGACTACCTGTACGCCACCACCAGCTTGTCCAATGCCACCCCGGGCCTAAAGGTTACCGTCAAGGTCAGCGATGAATCGGGCAAGGTCATCATCGAAAAGACCGGCTCAATCGAAAATGCCAACCAAGCCGCCCTGAACATTGACCTCGGTGTACCGAAGGAAGTCACCCTGCCGGCTGGCAAGTACAAATTTCAGGCCATCATGAACGGCAAAGAGGCCTCATCGCACTCCATCACGATTATCTGAAGGATTTCGGATTGGCGTGACCGAAGCGAAGCGGGCTACACGGCCCGCTTCTCACATTTCAGACTGCGAGCAACGACGTCCCCCCGGTTTTGAGTAGCACGGCGAACTGGAGTCCAATTCCCCAAAGCGAGGAGATTGGATGTGAAGAAGCGCTTTTCCGAAGAGCAGATCATCGGCTTCCTGCGCGAGGCCGAGGCCGGACTGCCGGTCAAGGAGCTGTGCCGCAAGCACGGCTTCAGCGAGGCGTCGTACTACCTGTGGCGGAGCAAGTTCGGCGGCATGAGCGTGCCCGATGCCAAGCGCCTGAAGGAGCTTGAGACCGAGAACGGCCGGCTGAAGAAGCTGCTGGCCGAGCAGGTTCTCGAGAACGAGGTCATCAAGGACGTCCTTCGAAAAAAGTGGTGAGCGCACCGGCTCGACGCGAGCAGGTGCGCTACATGGTGACCAAGGGGCTGAGCGAGCGGCGGGCGTTGGCGGTGCTGTGCATGAGCGCCAGCGCGTACCGCTACCAACCTGCGCCTGATCGGAACGTCGAGCTTCGGGAGCGCATCCTGGCGCTGGCGCAGCGATACAAGCGCTACGGCGTCGGGATGATCTACCTCAAGCTCAGGCAAGCAGGAGTGCTCGTGAACTACAAGCGTGTGGAGCGGCTGTACCAGGAAGCGAAGCTGCAGGTGCGGCGCCGGAAGCGGAAGAAGGTGCCAGTGGGCGAACGGCAACCGCTGTTGCGGCCAGACCGCGCCAACCAGGTCTGGTCGATGGACTTCGTGTTCGATCGGACGGCAGACGGACGGGTGCTCAAGGCCTTGACCATCGTGGACGACGCCACGCACGAGTCGGTGGCCATCGAGGTGGAGCGCGCGATCTCCGGTCACGGCGTGGTGCGCATCCTGGAACGTCTCGCGGTCCAGCGCGGCCTGCCTGAGGTGATCCGCACCGACAACGGCAAGGAGTTCTGCGGCAAGGCCATGCTCGAGTGGGCTCACAACCGTGGCGTCGCCCTGCGCCTGATCGAGCCGGGCAAGCCGAACCAGAACGCCTACGTCGAGAGCTTCAACGGCCGCCTGCGCGACGAATGCCTCAACGAGCACTGGTTCACCAGCCTGCTGCACGCCCGCACGGTCATCGAAACCTGGCGCCGCGAATACAACGAAGAACGGCCAAAGAACGCGCTCGGCGGGCTGACCCCAGAAGCCTATGCCAAAACCCTGGCGGGCTCGGATACCCTAACCCCGGACTCTAAAGCCGACCGCTACTGAAGGCGGGGGGACGTCGCTGTACCCGCATCTGTTCAACGCCGAGCACCATTATGCTGACTGGCGCAAGGAGATTCCTGTTTTGGCCAGCAAGGTACAGCACATGATTTCGGAGTTTCGTGCCCTAAACAGCTGGAATACCCTCTACATCATGCTTGCCAGTGAGGGCACGGCCGCATCCAGCCTGCCATCTCGGATGCACTCGGCGCTACAAACGCTGCGCGGTCCAGATAGCAAACCGTTTGAACTGATGGTCTGCGTCGAGAATCCCTCGGCTTTGCCGGTCAACATCGACGGGATAACCTACAAAGGCTATGGCAGCGCCGTCGACCATCCCGAATCGCCATGGTATGGCTCGGCCGCGGAATGGGACCATATGCTGGCTGATTATGGCCACAAGATGTTCGACGCATAATTGATCCCACACAGCCCGTTAGGGGTGGGGTGGTGCATCGAAGAAATAGTCCGGATGGTTTGCCTGCCACTTCTTGCCAAAGTAATTCGCGTTGCGACGGAATAGCGCTTGGTAAGACTCATTGCCGGCTGAAGCGCTCGTCGTCTGGTGCGGCTGGTGGCGTACTCCTTGAAGGTCGCGATAAGCAATCTTGCGCCCAGTAGCCTTTATGGACAGCGTGAAGTCGGTGTCTTCGAAGCAAGTCGGGTCGTAGAATTCATCGAAGCCTCCCGTGGCATGGAAAATGTCACGGTGCAGAAACAACCCACCGGAACCAAGATAAGCAATATCGGTACGCACCCCATACTGCTGGTATTCCGCCACATTGGTGCCGCGGGCGGGCATATAGTCCATAATCGGCCCGCCGAAATTATCGTTGCCATCGGCAAACCAGCCGGCAGCCCAACCCACCGCACCGATATCAGGGCGAGCCTCAAGAATCTGTAACGCTTCTTCTATCCCGCCTCGGTTGGTCAACCACTGGTCCGAATCAAAGAAAGCCAAGTAGTCACCACTGGCATGGGCCACGCCCAGATTGCGGCCCGAGCTGCAACCATTGCGGTTGTTGCGTAGCAATTTGACCTGCGGGAAGTGTGCTTCAACGTATTCGGCGCCACCATCGCAACTGTCATTGTCCACGACAATTACTTCGGCCCAAAAGTCTTCGCCATGCCGAAGAAGACTTGTCAGGCAGCGCTCGATAATGGCGCGATTGTTGTGTATCAACACAATCGCGCTCACCTTCTTGCCGACGACAAACCTTGGGGAAGCCAGAGCATCGACGCGCGCACCCCAAGAATTTTCCATGATGAAACGGTCGACGTCCTCGCCGGTCCTTGCTGGGGCTGCACACAGTCGAGCAAACTCTTCAACGCTAGTAGCAATAGACACATTCGGGTAATCCACGACCTCCGGCAAAAGATTTGATATTACCGGCACCCCCATGTAGAGGTATTCGAAGATCTTGATAGGAGACACAGCATCGGAAATATGACCTGGCTTGAATGGAAGCAAGGCAATATCTGCGTGGCGAAGAAAGGCCGGCAGCTCATCGATGTTCTTCGGCCCCAAGAATCTAATATTCTCCGCTACGGTCAGGCCCACGGGTGGATCGCCGATCAGGTAAAACACAGTATCCGGACAGTGGCGTGCAGCAGCGTCCAGCGCCTCCCAGTCGAACCACTCGCCATAAAGAGAGCCAAAGTAAAGTGCTACGCGCTTCTCGGGTTCAAGCTCAGCCGGGCGCTCGTAATGCCGGTACGCATCGAAAATCGATTCATTCGCCGCATTCGGCAAATATAGAGCATCCGCACGTCCACGCGATTTCAACACCCCTTGCAAGACCTTGGCTGTACCTACGACCTTATCGCTACGATCTATGAAGTACTGAAACACCTCCTCGGAAAACCAATCACCACCAAGCGAACTATCCCATGCATCGATCAATTCGAAAACACTGCTCACACCACATCGGCTGCAAATATCTAGCGCACTCTTGAAATCAATATGCGGCAGTTCGAAGATCGCCACGTCACCAGGCTTCGCATCGGCCAAAACATCCTCGACTGTGCTATTTCCCAAAAACGTATGTTCCAGACGCGGGATGCACACCTCGCTTTCAACTTCGACTCCTTCGTGCCACTTACGGTACGCATACACATAGTGGACACGTTCACCCCTCGACAGCAGCACCCGAGCCAGCTGCGCAGCACGTTGGCCACCGCCTATGTCGTCGTAAGGTACGCCTGTAAAGAAAAAAACCTTCCTGCACGAGGTTTCACGCCAATCCCGAATCTCCGGGGCCTGCGATGGTAATGGCGCTTTGCTGTCTGACGCAAAACCATGCGTGGCATTCAGTCTACTGGGGTCAACGGCGACCGGCAGCTGCGGATCATGTGTGGCAAGTGGCATTTCCATGGAATCGCGCTCAGGGCCGAGGCGCCACAAGAACCGCTTAATCGACCGCAGCGGCTGGGTCACGCGCCACGAGGTAGAACCTCGCAACGCAGCATTTCGTTGCCGTTCCTGAGTCAGGAGGTTGTTTCTAAGTTCCAGATCGTGTTGCAACACCTGCATCTTAGACTTCAACCCGTCAGCTTCTAAGCGAATACTTTTGAGCCAAGCCTGATGCTGTAGAAGTTGATCCGTCAGCACACCGCACTCACGCTCACGACGCTGAGAATCTTCTACGTGTCGTTCAAGCCGCTCCTGCTGATCAACTATAAGCGCCTGATGCTCGCGTTCACGGTGCTGAAATTCATCTGAATAACGCTCGAAACGCTTCTGTTCACCAGCTAGAAGCGCCTGATGTTCACGCTCGCGCTGCTGAAAGTCATCTGAATAACGCTCGAAACGTTTCTTTTCATCAGCTAAGAGCGCCTGGTGTTCGCGCTCGCGCTGCTGAAAGTCATCTACGTATCGTTCGAAAAGCCTCTGCTTTTCCCCGATTTCAGCAGCTTGATGAGTAACCAACTCGGCGAGACTAGCGAGCGTCATTTCAAGTTCGTTGCGATTAGAGACACCCGCCGAAATCTGCTGCGCAATTTCTTCTATTGACTTCATCGACTCAGCGACCGCCCTAACCACGCCATCTTGGTACAACTGACTTTTTTCAAGCACTGCCCGTCGTTCGTCCATGTCGTCTAGCTGATACTTAGCGGCCATCTTCAGCAATCTCCATGCGTCGCGTATGTCATGAAAGTCTTCACTGATATTGCCTCCAAAATTGCTCCATGCATTCACCCAGTCAAATCCATCCTTAGCATCCCATCGACGCGCCGGCGACTTCCTAGCTGCGTTAATGGCAGCCCGCAGAACATCTCTATGCCGTTGAGCATCATTAGTCAGCTTCATAACTGTTTCGGAAGACGCGCTAGCCGATCGGCCATCCACATCTTTTAACCATCTTTCAATCTTTCCCATTAAACCCTGCTTGAAGTCGACCTGGGTGAGCCGACAATGATCAAGCACACCAGCCAGCTCAGAGGTGGCAGCCATTTTCTTGTCGTATTCGACAGCCATCACCGGAAGACCCAACTTAAGCCCCACTATCTGTGCATGTAAACGCATTGCCACCAATGCGTCACAGTCATTAATGGCCTGCACGGCCTCTTGCGGCGAATGAAGTTTGCAAACTTCCTGCACAAAGGGGGCAGGAACCATTCCTGTAAGGCGCTCTATCAACGCAAGGTCACTACTGCTGCGTCCTGGAACCTCGTAGGGTTGGAACGGTATCCAGACTAGTTCGTGGCGTTCAGGGTCCAGAGCATGCAACAAGAACTCTACGAGACTCGAACTCCAGTCAAACGCACTCCACTCATGCCAGTCGCGGACCACAATTCCAATCCGGATTCTTTGTCGATCCACACTCGGATTACTGACAGAGAGCGGAAACGCCCATACTGCATCCGGCGCGCATACGACATTGTCACCGCCCCCTAGCATTCGCAATGTCTCCAGCGACTCCCGATCACGAACACTGACAAAATCGAGATTGCGGAGCAACGAGGAAACAATATCTTCAGGATCCCCCGAGGACAGCGGACCGACTCCCTGGGCCCATGCCAGTGTGGTCAAGCCAAACTGCTTCGCCATTAGAGCCGGGCGCACATAGCCCGCTATATCAGGGCGATGGAAGTCGTACAAAGCGGGAACCGTGAAGTCATCGTGCGCCTGCAACAACCCCCCCCCCCCGAGCACAAACAGGTCGCTGTCCTTCATGGCAAGTGCAACGGAGTAGAGGTTATGTCTGTCCACAGCCTCGCAACCATGCATTGCCGTTGTCAGCTTGGGGGCGATACTCATGACCTTGACATCGGCACCTT
The DNA here is from genome assembly GCF_900155935.1 of Solilutibacter tolerans. GTDB lineage: Bacteria > Pseudomonadota > Gammaproteobacteria > Xanthomonadales > Xanthomonadaceae > Solilutibacter > Solilutibacter tolerans. The sequence goes on along the minus strand of NZ_FTLW01000001.1, from coordinate 107,205 downwards.
CAGCTTGAGCCCACATTTTCAATAACGCAAGCAATAGCTCATCGCCGACGTTACCCGCGCCATACCAACCATGAACAAGAAGCTTCACCCGATCAGATTCCCTGCCTGCTGGTTGTAGGCTCGTGCCAACCGCGTCCATCAACACGTTTCCAGCAATGCGAAACGGGGCTCGGCGGCCACCCAACCAGCACCTTGTCCGCGCTGGGGCAGGATATCGATATGCCCCGCATAATCGATACGTGAGTATCGCTTGTACTCACCATCGATGACTCTGCCTGCGCCAAGTGCGAAGACATACCTTCCCCCACACATGTTGGCGCGCAAGCGCCAAACGACCTCATGCACACCAGGCTCGAGCAGGCGACTGTGCATATCCATATTCAAGGTTGTCGTACTCCACAGCGATATGCCATCCACGCTCAATAACTGGATGCCGAAACAGGGGTCGGGTAGCAGCTCCGAAACGGCCCACAGGCACCTTATCTCGAAAACGTCTCGAAAATCGAAATTGACCCGCGCCTCGCCATAGATGTCCGTTATACCCACACTGATCGGATGGATAGCGCTCTGCGACGAGTGACTAGGCAATGGCTTAAGACCTCCCATAGCGCTCGGCATGATCGGTGCGAAGTCGATTGGGTCTAAGTCAGAGACTTTCTGAGTAGACGGGCTGGACATCACCATAGACTCCTCGCCTGGAGTTTTTTCCAGCCTTTGCTCGTCAACGACATTCGGCAACTCCCCCTCTACAGCTTCAAGGGCAACCTTATCCAGTGATCCACTGGTGGGCGCCACAGAGTCTGCGCTCTCTCTTACTGGCGCACTGTAGACCACCCCCCCCTCTTCCTCGACTAAGTCATCCGCATAAAGCTTGACCACTTCACGACAATCGCCGTCCATGACCAATCGGCCCTTTTTGAGGTATATACCCCGGTCGCAGAACTCAATCAGGGCGTTACTTGAATGGGTCACTAACAGGATAGTCACGCCACTCTCCTGCATGGCGCGAATACGACTGAGGCATTTCTGCTGGAACGCGGTGTCACCTACTGCCAACGCCTCGTCAATCACTAGCAGGTCTGGCTGCACGTGAATTGAAGTTGCAAAAGCGAGCCTCACCACCATCCCGCTGGAATAGGTCTTTAATGGCTGATTGACAAAATCGCCAATATCGGCAAAGCGGAGAATATCTTCGTATCTCGCGTCGACTTCTGCTTTGCTGAGCCCGAGGATCGACGCATTGAGATAAATATTTTCGCGCCCGGTAAACTCGGGATTAAAGCCGGAGCCCAGCTCTAGCATGGCTGCAACTCGGCCTTGGGTGGAAACCGTTCCATGAGTGCTGGCCAAGGTGCCGCAGATTATCTGTAGCAGGGTCGATTTTCCGGATCCATTCCGCCCAACAATCCCGACCGTTTCACCACGACCTACACTGAACGATATATCCTGCAGGGCATGAAATTCCTTACCATACTCACGCTCCGGCGATCCAAGCAGACGCGAAACCCCAGCAGACAAGAATTGCTGCAAGCGTTCTCTAGGGCTGGAATAGACTCGATAAGCTTTCGAGAGATTTTGGACCCGAATCAATACTTCAGATGACATCCGCGAAACCACTCTTTGTCGCGTTAAACCAAATATGGCCAAACCACATAATTAGCGCAGAAAGCGCGAAGGCAACCATCCAACCTGCTAGGTCAGGTACCTGTCCCCAAATCAGCACATCCCGCCCCGACTCGATCACCCACGTCAATGGATTGGCATTCATGTAAGGACGAAACCATTCCGGCAAGGCATCAATGGGATAGAAGATCGGACTCAGGAACATCAGCATGGTTACCACAACGCCGACAACTTGGCCGACATCGCGCAAATAGACCGAAAGTGAAGCGAGTACCCAGCTGAGTCCCAAGGTGAACATTATAAGCGGCAGCAGTACGAGCGGAAACAGCAAGGCGGTCCAAGACGGTACGCCGAAAACAATCAAATAGAACAACAACCAGACTAACAGGCTCACCAACAAATGGAACAGTGCCGACAGCATAGAGACCACCGCCAAGGTCTCGAGGGGAAATACTACTTTCTTAACGTAGTTGACGTTTCCCAGCACTAGCACCGGCGCACGGTTGATGCACTCGGAAAAAAAGTTGAAGAAGAGCAGGCCAGTGAATAGGACCAGAGCAAATTCGGCCTTGGACTCAGACCCTCCCTGCCACCTAGCCTTGAACACGACCGAAAAAACGAACGTGTAGATCGCCAGCATCAGGACTGGAGAAAAAAAAGACCAAGCAAGCCCCAAAATCGATCCCTTGTAACGACCGACAACTTCGCGTGAAGCAAGAGCATAAATCAGCCCCCAATTCTCTAGCATGCCACGCATTATTGCGGGTTTATGAGTATTAGAGGAAAGGGGGCTATTGTTCATTAGTGGTAGCACTTCGATTAACCACGGACCCTGTCCGCAAGGGGTATAAGTGTAATCTTGGGAAGGCATTTGAGCTTTACAATCAAGACAACTTCCAGCAACTCTGTCAGGCGACTCTGCGATCAGTTCACGACCACGTCAACTACTTGCAGCCCAGCATTCTGACCATTGAGCACTCATACCATGGACATCGGACACTTCCTAAAACTCATGACAGAGAAGCACGGGTCGGACATGTTCTTGTCCACCGGTGCGCCCATCCACATCAAGGTGGAGGGCAAATTGTACCCGCTCGGGACCACCAACCTCCCCCCCGGACTGGTCGAGCGGATCGCTCATTCATTGATGGACCGGGACCAGATCGAGGCCTTCGAGCGGGACATGGAGCTGAACATGGCCATGGCGATCCAGGATGCCGGCCGGTTCCGCGTCAACGTGTTCAAGCAGCGTGGTGAGGTCGGGATGGTGATCCGCGCGATCCGCACGGACATCCCGAGCATCGAAGACCTGCAACTTCCCCCTGTGCTCAAGGACGTGATCACCTCGCCTCGCGGGCTGGTGCTGGTGGTGGGCTCGACCGGCTCGGGCAAGTCGACCACGCTGGCCTCGATGATCGATCATCGCAACAGCCACATGACCGGTCACATCCTCACCATCGAGGACCCGATCGAATTCCTGCATCGGCACAAGCGTTCGCTGGTCAACCAGCGCGAGGTCGGCATCGACACGCACAGCTTCCACGAGGCGCTCAAGAACGCGATGCGCGAGGCGCCGGACGTAATTCTGATCGGCGAGATCCTGGATGCCGCGACCATGGAGGCCGCCATCACCTTCTCGGAGACGGGCCATCTGTGCCTGGCGACGCTGCACTCCAACAATGCCGACCAGGCGCTGGAGCGCATCCTCAACTTCTTCCCCGAGGCGGCGCACAAGAACGTGCTGATGAACCTCTCATTGAACCTCAACGCCGTGATCTCGCAGCGCCTGGTGAAGGGTGTCGATGGCAAGCGCCTGCCTGCGGTGGAGGTCTTGCTCAACACGCCGATGATCCGCGACCTGATGCGCCGCGGCGAGGTGCACAAGATCAAGCCCGCCATGGAAGAATCGCTCGCCGAAGACATGCAGACCTTCGACCAATCCCTCTTCACGATGTACAAGCAGGGCAAGATCGGGATGGAGGAAGCACTGCGCGCCGCAGATTCACGCGAAGGCTTGGCGCTGAAATTCCGGCTGTCCGAAGGCACCAGCGAAGAGCACGATCCTTACGCCGACGTTTTCAGCAGCAAGACGCCGGGTATCTCGCAAGGCTTCGACGAGACCAATTTCTAGAAGGCCACCCGACGCAGTCATTCGGCGTCGGGCTGGTTCTCCGGACGTGCGCGCTCAAAGGCCGGCAACGCCAGCGCATTCGCCTCGATGCGAATGAGCTCCGGGTAGGCGCTCAGATCGAGATCAAAACGGCGCGCGTTAAAGAGCTGCGGGATGAGGCAGCAATCCGCCATCGTCGGTGATTCACCGTGACAGAATGCACCGGTTTCAGTCGAGTCGGCCAACATCGCCTGCATCGCACTGAAGCCTTCACGCATCCAGTGACGCATCCATTCGTCGATGGCCGGCTGTTCTGTGCCCAGTTCGCGCTTGAGGTACTGCAGTACACGCAAGTTGTTCAGTGGGTGGATGTCGCAGGCAACCAGTTGCGAGAGTGCCCGCACTCGTGCGCGGCCACGCGCGTCGGTGGGGAGTAGCGCCGGCTTCGGCCAACATTCGTCGATGTATTCCAGGATCGCCATCGACTGGGTGATCCTTCGCTCGCCATGCAGCAACGTCGGCACCAACTGTTGGGGATTGAGCGCACGATAGCCATCCGCACGCTGCTCGCCGCCATCACGCACCAGATGCACGGGCTGGATCTTGCAATCCAGCCCCTTCAGGTTCAGGCCGATGCGCACGCGATAAGCGGCGCTGGACCGCCAGTACGAATACAGGGTCAGCGCATCGCTCATCGCATCCTCCTCATGGCGCCGATTGGCGCTCGATCACTTGTTCGATTGCACCGAAAATGCTGTTGCCGTCGCGGTCCAGCATCTCGATGCGCACCGTATCGCCGAAGGACATGAACGGCGTGGATGGCTTGCCGTCACGCAGGGTTTCCACCGTGCGCTGCTCGGCAAAGCAGGACGCGCCGAGGCTGGTGTCCTCGTTGGCGATCGTGCCGGAACCGACGATCGTACCTGCCGACAGCGGACGCGTCTTGGCCGCGTGCGCGACCAGTTGGGCAAAGTTGAATTGCATGTCGACACCCGCTTCCGGCGCGCCGAACCACTTGCCATTGATGTGCGTCAGGAGCGGCAGGTGCACCTTGTCGTCCTGCCAGACATCGCCCAGCTCGTCCGGCGTCACGAACACCGGGCTGAGCGCTGAACGCGGCTTGGACTGCAGGAAGCCGAAGCCCTTGGCGAGCTCCGGCGGGATGAGATTGCGCAAGGACACGTCGTTGATCAGACCGATGAGCTGGATGTGCCTTGATGCCTGATCCGGCGTGACCGCCATCGGCACGTCATCGGTGACCACGACGATCTCGGCCTCAAGGTCGATGCCGTAGTCCTCGCTCACCACTTTCACCGGATCGCGTGGGCCGTAGAAACCGGCGCTCACCGCCTGGTACATCAGCGGATCGACGTAGAAGCTTTCCGGCACTTCGGCGCCACGCGCGCGACGCACGCGCTCGACATGCGGCAGATAGGCGCTGCCATCGACAAATTCATACGCACGCGGAAGGGGCGCGGCGAGCTGCTGCAGATCGATGTCAAAGGCGCCGTCCGCGTTGCCGGCATTCAATGCCTCGTACAGCGCATTGAGACGGGGGGCGATGTTGCTCCAGTCTTCCAATGCCAGCTGCAGGGTGGGCGCGATGCCGCTGGCGCGCACGCCGCGCGACAGGTCACGAGAGACGACGATCAAGGTGCCGTCGCGGCCGCCTTCCTTCAGGGAACCGAGTTTCATCCGATGTCCGTTCGATGGGGAAACATCATTGTCCCATACGCCGTGCGGTGTTCGCGAACGGTCAAGCCTCGTCCTGGAACCCGCCCGCACGATAGGTCAGCACCAAGGTGTCGCGATGCCCGGTCACGCCCTCCTCCTCTGGCTGGATCGGCGTGGATTCGTGGATCACGCGCGGGTCGTCCATCAGCATCAGGCTCCACGGCGCGTCCAGCGTGAAACGCAGACCGGTCGGACCGTCAAACTCGAATACCCGCGTTTCGCCACCCTTGATGTGATGCCGCGCCAGCAGGAATACCGCGACGAAATCGACGCCATCACGATGCGCGCCTTCCGGCGTCGGGCGGCCGATGCCGTCGCCCGTGTCGATGCGGAACTGATGTGCCTCGACCGACCAGCGCTCCGGTCCGCGGACTTGATCGCAGACATGGCCGATCGACGCGATGATGTTGCCCCATGCCGGCTGCGCACGCGTCGCATCGCTCACCGGCTCGAACCAACGCAGCAAGCCCCCGTGCAGCGCGTTGTAGTCCTGCGACTGCCAGTGCGCGCGATGCGGCACATCTTCCAGCACGCCATGCTCCAAGCGATAACTGGCATGGCGTCGATAGCGATAACGCCCACCGTCACGCAGATGCTCGTCGGCCGGCAAGTCATTCCATGAAGGAAGCAAGGCGTCGAGCTCGGCAGCACTGCATCCCACCAATCGCGCAGCATCATCCGGCGCCAGCAGCGCATAACCGCGTGTGCGGATATCCGCGACCATGTTTTCAAGCATCGAGAACGGCGGATGGAACATCGACCAAGCTCCTTGGATGCGACATCACGCGCATCATGGCGTCATGCAGAAACGCGAAAGCCCGCCGAAGCGGGCTTTCTGTGATCGCCCGCAATGACTGCGAAACGATCTGGATGTGGCAGCCCCGGATGGATTCGAACCACCGAATGCCTGAGTCAGAGTCAGGTGCCTTACCGCTTGGCGACGGGGCTATGGAGCAATTATAACGCTGCGCGATTGCCGAGAAAAACACTTCGTTCAATCGCGTAGACAATCGCTCTCTGGCTAGGCGTGGCGGCGAAGCCTGTACTGACAGTACAGGCAAGCTGCCACAACAACGCCAGAGGGCGAGTGGCTTAGCGTTTGGAGAACTGAGTTGCGCGACGTGCCTTGTGCAGACCGACCTTCTTGCGCTCGACTTCACGGGCGTCACGGGTCATCAGGCCCGCCTTGCGCAGCTCGGTCTTCAGGGTTTCGTCGTACTCGACCAGCGCGCGGGCGATGCCGAGGCGGATCGCACCGGCCTGGCCGGTGGTGCCGCCGCCGGAAGCGGTCGCGACGATGTCGAACTTGTCGGTCGACTGGGTCAGTTCAAGCGGCTGACGCACGATCATGCGTGCGGTCTCGCGGCCAAAGAACTCGTCCAGCGGACGACCGTTGACGGTGATGTTGCCAGCACCCTTGCGCAGGAAAACGCGGGCGGTGGAGGATTTGCGACGGCCGGTGCCGTAATTTTGCTGGATTGCCATGATGTGTTCGCCTTAGATATCCAGAACCTGCGGCTGCTGCGCCGCGTGCGGATGCTCGGAGCCCTTGTAGACCTTGAGCTTCTTGAACATCGCGCGACCGAGCGGGTTCTTGGGCAGCATGCCCTTGACGGCGATCTCGATGACGCGTTCGGGGTGACGCTCCAGCGCTTCGGCCAGGGTCTCGGTCTTCAGGTTGCCGATGTAGCCGGTGAAGCGGTGGTACTTCTTGTCCGACAGCTTCTTGCCGGTGACGACGATCTTCTCGGCGTTGATCACGACCATGTAATCGCCTGCATCGACGTGCGGCGTGTAGATCGGCTTGTGCTTGCCGCGGAGGCGGTGTGCCAGTTCGGCGGAGAGACGACCGAGGGTCTTGCCTTCGGCGTCGACGATGTACCAGTCGCGCTGGACGGTCTCGTTCTTGGCGGTATAGGTCTTCATAAATGCTGCTCTGAGGTGCCTGGTCGGGGTGGTTGCGCGGGTCTGATGCCCACGGAACTTCGCCACGCGTTGTGGTGTTGCGGAAACAAAGAAGCGGGATTGTAGCCCCCAGCACTCCCGCGCGCAAGCCGAGCCCATCACCACCTCCCCCGGCTTGGGGATGCCTCAGAATAGGAGGATGGAGACCCTTCGCCACCTCACCCCGCTGGATCGCCTGTTGGCCGGCGCCCAGAACGCCCTGGAAACCGTGCTGGGCCGCCCTGTCGCGGAGCGCCCCAACCCCGGCCAGCCGCAGCCGGACGTGGTCATGGACGAGGCCGGCCGCCGCCACGCCGCGGGCCTGATGCGGATCAACCACGTGGGCGAGGTGTGCGCGCAGGCGCTGTACGTGGGGCAGGCCACGGTGGCGCGTGACCCGGCCACACGCGCCCAGCTGCTGCACGCCGCGCAGGAAGAAACCGACCATCTGGCCTGGTGCGCCGACCGGCTGGCCGAGCTGGACAGCCGCCCGAGCCTCCTCAACCCATTCTGGTACGGCGGCAGCTTCGCGATCGGGGCGCTGGCCGGGCTGCGCGGCGATGGCTGGAATTTGGGGTTCGTCGTCGAGACCGAGCGTCAGGTCGAGGCCCACCTCGACGAGCATCTGGAGGACCTCCCCGCCGAGGACCTGCGCAGCCGCGCCATCCTGACCCAAATGAAGATGGATGAAGCCCGTCATGCGGACCAGGCGGAGGCCGCCGGTGCGCGTACGCTGCCCTTCCCCATCCCCGGCGTGATGTCGATGGCATCAAAGGTGATGAAGACCGTCGCCTACCGGATCTGACTGCCGCCCGAGCGAGGCGATATCGACTCACCCGCCAATAAAAAGGCCGCCCTCGGGCGGCCTTTGCATATCGAAATGCAACCGAATCAATCGGCCAGGTTGCGACCCTGGTAGAGCTCTTCGATCTCGCGCTTGAGGCGCTGCTCGATCTTCATGCGGTCCTTGAACGACAGGTTCTTCGCCTTCTCTTCAAACAAATAGTTGTCGAGGTCGAAATCCTTCAGGTGCATCTTGGTGTGGAACAGGTTTTCCTGGTAGACGTTCACGTCGAGCATCTCGTAGCGCGACTTGATGTTCTTGGCCAAGTAATCCTGGATCGAATTGATCTTGTGGTCGATGTAGTGCTTCTTGCCCTTCACGTCGCGGGTGAAGCCGCGCACACGGTAATCCATGATCACGATGTCGCTTTCCAGTGACTCGATCAGGTAATTCAACGCTTTCAGCGGCGAAATCACGCCGCAGGTCGACACGTCGATATCCGCGCGGAAGGTCGCGATGCCATTGTCCGGGTGCGTTTCCGGATAGGTGTGCACGGTGATGTGCGACTTGTCGAGATGCGCGACGACGGCGTCGGAAATCACACCCTTGGCATCGGCCTTGTCGATGACCGGCTGCTCGGAGATCAGGATCGTCACCGACGCACCTTGGGGATCGTAGTCCTGGCGCGCGATGTTGAGGATGTTCGCGCCGATGATCTCGGCCACATCGGTCAGGATCTGGGTCAGACGGTCGGCGTTGTACTCTTCATCGATGTATTCGATGTAGCGCTGGCGCTCGTCTTCGGACACGGCGTAGCAGACGTCGTAGATGTTGAACGAAAGCGATTTGGTGAGGTTGTTGAAACCTTGCAGCTTCAAACGCGGCAACGGCTTGACCACGGCGGAACTCCAGGGGGACGCGAGCTGGGCATTATGAAGCATCCCCCGCCCGCCCGCGTGACCGGCCGTTTGCCGTGCCGCCCCCGAGCGCCTAAGCTTGGTGGCTTCCCCCGAACGGCCATGCGATGAATCTCCCCGCATCCCTGAACCTAGCGCTGCGCCGCCAGACAGGCACGCTTGCGCCCGATGGCCCGACCATCGAACGGTTTCTGCAGTACACACAGCGCCGACGCTACCCTTCGCGCGCGGACATCTTTCGTCCAGGCGATGCGGCAGGCACGCTTTATTACGTCATCGACGGCTCGGTCAGCATCCTGGCCGAGGAAGATGACAACCGCGAATTGATCCTGGGCTACTTCGGCCCGGGCGAGTTCGTCGGCGAAATGGGCCTGTTCGGCGCCTTTGCCGAGCAACGCGAAGTCACCCTGCGCACACGTAGCGCCTGCGAGCTGGCTGAAATCGGCTGCGAACAGCTGCTGCAGCTGATGTCCGGCCCGTTGGCTGCCGACGCGCCGCGCCTGCTGTACGGCATCGGCGGCCAATTGGCTCGCCGCCTGCGTGACACCAGCCGCAAGGCCAGCCGCCTCGCCTTCCTCGACGTCACCGACCGCATCACCCGCACCCTGCACGACTTGGCCGAAGAACCCGATGCCATGAGTCATCCGCAGGGCACCCAGCTGCGCATCTCCCGCCAGGAGCTGGCGCGACTGGTCGGCTGCTCGCGTGAAATGGCTGGCCGCGTGCTGAAGAAGCTGCAGGCCGATGGCAAGTTGCACGCCCGCGGCAAGACCCTGGTGCTGTACGGCACCCGCTGAGCCGCGACAACCACGAACGGAGTCTGGGATGCATGAGCCGATGGACAACGTGGATCTGCGCAGCGCCTCGCTGATGGATGCCGATGATGTCGCCGTGCTGCTGTCCACTCTCGGCTATCCATGTGATCGCGAAGACGCCAGCGAGCGCATCCACGCGATCATCGCCAATGACCGTCAGGCCTTGGTGCTGGCGCGTTTGGACGGCATGGTCTCGGGCCTGATCGCGCTCGACTTCATGTATTACTTGCCGCTCGGCACCACCACCTGCCGCATCACCGCGATGGTGGTCACACCCGAAGCGCAAGGCCGCGGCTTGGGCCGGCAACTGCTCCGCGAGGCCGAGCGGCGTGCGCGTGTCGGCGGTGCGGCGCGCCTGGAAATAACTAGCGGCTCACAGCGCTCGGATGCGCACGCGTTCTATCGCGCCTGCGGATATAGCGACGGAACGCTTCGCTTCGTCAAACACCTGGGTTGCTGATTGCCCGACTTCAGGACGCGACTGGCTCGCCTGCGCGATCCACACAACCCCAATTGAGAATCGGTGTACCCGCCGGCAATACCTTGCGGAACATCTCGACCCGCTCCGCTTTCGGATTCACGACCACGGGCGCTATGGCCGCTTTCAGCAACGGTAGGTCTGCGCTGCTGTCGCTGTAAGCGCGCTGGATGGGCTGGATGTAGCCAGCCTCGCGGATCATCGTTACTTTCATCTCGTAGTGGCAATGACGGACCGCACCAATGGCACCGAACCTGGGGCCTACCAGGGTGCCGATCACCGGCACGTCTTCGTGGGCGACGAAGGCGAGGATCGCACGGGCCAATTCCGGTGGCGCGCCTGTGGCGACGATCACGCAATCACCGGCCTCGCGATGTTGGTGGAAGACCTGCAGCGCGACGGGCAACAACTTTGCCCTCAGCGTTGCCTCGTTGGCGACGACATAGCGATCGATCAAATCATCCAGATCGCGACGACGATGCAAACCGATGGTCCCGACCCATACAAAGGCGGAGATGCCGCGTCGGCGCGTCGGCAGGAAGGCGATCATCGTTCCAAACACGGGCGTGATCAGCAGCGCCAACAACACCCGCCACCAGTCACGCTTGATCAACCACTTGAAGAGATGCGTGCCCGAATCCCCGTCATAAAGCGTGTGATCGAAGTCGAATACGACCAGCGGGCCATCGGCGCGGGGCGCGCTGTAACGGGGCGCAGGCGACTCGGGATTCATGCGCCGGAGAATAGCGCGGACAGTGCAGCGCCCGGATCATCGGCGCGCATGAAGGCTTCGCCGACCAAGAAGGCATCGACATCGGCATCACGCATCCTCGCCACGTCTTCGCGGGTGTGGATGCCGCTTTCAGTTACCAGCAAGCGACCTTCCGGGATGCGATCGAGCAAGTCGAGCGTGACGTCCAGCGATACCGAGAAGTCGCGCAGGTTGCGGTTGTTGATGCCAATGAGCGGCTTGCGCGCCCCCAGCCCTGGCACGGCGAGCGCACGTTCGAGCTCGTCACTGTCGTGCGATTCGATCAACACATCCATGCCCAGCGCCAACGCGCGACTGGCCAAGTGATGCATGGCGACGTCATCCAGCGCTGCGACGATCAATAGGATGCAATCCGCGCCCAAGACTCTCGCCTCGACCACCTGGTAAGGGTCGATCACAAAATCCTTGCGCAACACCGGCAGACTGCATGCACCACGCGCCTGCTGCAAATAGACATCGGCACCCTGGAAGTAATCAACATCGGTCAAGACAGACAAACAAGCCGCACCACCTGCCTCATAGCTGGCGGCAATGGCGGCCGGATCGAAATTTTCGCGAATGACGCCCTTGGACGGACTGGCCTTCTTCACTTCGGCGATCACGGCTGGCTGCTTGGCATCGATCTTGGCGCGCATCGCGCCCACGAAATCCCGGACGGCCGGCGCATCAACCAAACGCTCTTCCAATGCCGAAAGCGGTGTCACCGCACTGCGTTCGGCTACTTCCTCGCGCTTGCGATCTAGGATTTTGTTCAGGACGTCTTGCATGGCTTCCGGCATTTCATCGGGGCGGTCATTCTAGTCGAGGTGGTTGGCCATATCTGGCAGCGCATCTCCCGCACGCCAGCCTTCGCCTTGCAGGCGATCCAGCAAGGCGACCACGGCATCGCGACGTGATGGCTCATGCACCGGCAGTACCAACAAGTCACCGGGCCGCGCCCAAACCAATGCCTGGCGCGATGCCTCGGCTTCATCCAGGCACAAAGGCAATGCGTCCTCATCGAGGCCTGCATCGAGCAAAGCATCACGGATGATGGACGCAACCTGACCAGACGTTTTGCCACGCAAATAGTCGCCCCCAATATCCTTCAGCCAGACACGGTCCGGCCTTGCCTCTGCCGCAACCGCCGCCAATGCGCGGAAGTCTTCTTCCAATCGGTTGCCTGCATGGCCCAGCAATAATGCCAAGCGACCATGGCTGCGCAAGCCTTCGGCCACCTGCAACAGGCCACGCAGGCCATCCGGGTTGTGGGCGTAGTCGAGCAGCACTTGCACATCGCCCAAGAACCAACGCTGCAGGCGACCGGGGTTGTCTGCATTGGAGGCGCCGAATCGTTTCAGTACGGATGCGATGGTCGCGGGTGCGATGCCAAGCGCCTGCGCGGCTAGGCTTGCCGCTGCAATATTGGCGATGTTGTAACGCGCGCTGCCGCCGAGCGTGAGCGGCATGGCAGCCACCTCGCCCAGATCATGTTCGATACCGTCGATGGCGAGGATCAGGCGACCTTCGCGCACGCCACATGCGGTGCTGCTGCGGGCCACCGCATCCATCAAATCGAAGGCGAACCAGGCGATGCGTGACTTGCCGGTCGATGCCGCATGTTTCACCAACTGCGGATCATCCGCGTTCAGCACCAGCAGGCCGTCTGGCGCCAGTGACTTGGCCACCACCAGCTTGACCGCAGCGATGTGATCCAAGGTGTGGATGCCGTATTCGCCGAAGTGATCGGCGCTGATATTCGTGACGACGGCGACGCGTGCATCCTTCGCCACCAGGCCACGGCGCAACATCCCGCCTCGCGCAGTTTCGAGCACGGCGACTTGCACGCGCGCGTCACGCAAGACCGTGCGCGCGCCCACCGGGCCGGAATAATCACCGGCCTCGACCCGCTCGCCATCGATGAACAAGCCATCGGTGCTGCTGTATCCCGCGCGCTGGCCGTGCGCACCCAACATCGCGGCGAGCAGGCGCACGGTGGTGGTCTTGCCGTTGGAGCCAGTGATGACCGCTTTCGGGATCGCGTTCAACGGCGACCATGGCACCTCGCCTGCATCAGGCAATGCATCGATGGCCCAGGTCTGCGAATGCTCGCCTTCGCCGATCGACAAGGCATCATCATCGACATGCGCGGGCACCGCGTGCTGCTGGGCGGCGCGTATCAAGTCCATCACACGCGGCTTCGCTTCCGCATCGGCCAAGGCCTTCAGCTGTCGCAGCGCTTCATCTTCATCAAAATGGGCGATGTGCGCGCGTGGTGTTTCGCTGTCATCGTTCACCGGCGTGTCATCGGCACGTTGGCCCAACGCGGCGTATAGCGCCCATTCGTTGGCTTCGGCGGCGGTGTAGAGCTGGTCGATAGGCGCTTCATAGGCGAGTGAAGCCCCGGTGGCGTGCTCACGCACGACGGTGGCGCCCTCCGGCCAACCAAGCACGTCACGAAGACGTGCGATGTTGCTGCGCCAGCGCACCAATGTCTTCGCGTCGAACACTAGTCCGGGCGCTGTTTCCAAGGCCGCGCCGGCGCGATCGAAATACAGATTGGCGCCAGTCAACCGGCGTGAATCCTCGAAGGGTTCGTTCACGTGCTGTCCCGGCTCAATCGCTTTCTTCGCGCTCGAAGCGCAGGCCGCGCTCATCCCGCACCACGCCTTCCATCGCAGCGACGAGCTGTTCGTCCAGCGTGGTCTCAAGCTCAGGCACTTCGCTGCGCAATGGCGCCTGCGGCATGTCGCCATCGGGCTTGAAGCGGATGATCTGTTTCCACGAGCGCGTCAGCGCATCGGCGAACACGAGCACCAGATCACCTGACTGGCCCATGCGCAGCGCGGCATCGATCGCCTGCTGTTCATCGGGGATGATGCTGATCGCGCTTTCATCAACGCCCGCATCGCGCAGGGCCTTGGCGATGATGCGCGGCACTTCGTCGCCATCACGTCCTCGCAGAGCGTCATCGCGCCGAACCACGTAATGATCAAACTTGCCAGCGACCACATTCGCGATTTCGCGCAGGTCTTCGTCGCGACGATCGCCTGGGCCGGCCACCACCACGATACGACGATTCGCATCCAGCCGCTGCGCGAGGTCTGCCATCACAATCACGGCGTGTGCGTTGTGCGCGTAGTCCATCACCACCTTGAACGGATGTTCGTTGTAGACGTTCATCCGACCCGGCGCTTGGAAGAAGGTCGTGTCGAAAGTGCGCAAGCCATGGCGAATCGCGTCGAGCTTGATGCCCATCGAGAACGCCATCGATGCGGCCACCATCGCGTTCTGCACGTTGTGCATCGCGCGGCCTTCGAGCGTCGCAGGGATCAGGTGCGTCCACATCAACGGGATGTGGCTGCCCTTGTCGTACAGGGTGATCATGTGGCCATTGACGCCGTTCTCGAGCGCACACGCGCGCCCACCCGCGCGGACATGCTCGCGCACCAACGGGTGCGAGGGATTCATCGTGACGTAACAGATCACTTTCGCATCGGTGTAGGCCGACATCTTGAGCACGTTCGGGTCGTCGGCATTCAGCACCGCGCACTCCTTCGCGACTTCCACCACGATGCGCTTGATCTCAGCCAGTTGCTCCAGCGTGTCGATGCCCTTCAAACCGAGATGGTCCGAGGCGACGTTGATGACCGCGCCGACATCCACTTCCGCCACGCCCATACCTGCGCGCAGCAACCCGCCACGTGCAGTTTCCAGCACGGCAAGATCGATCTGCGGATCGGCCAGCACCATGCGCGCGGACACAGGCCCGGTCATGTCGCCTTCCACTGTGCGTTGGCCGTCGATGTAGACGCCATCAGTGGTAGTGAGCCCCGGTGTGTAACCCGCCATCTTGGCGATATGCGCCAGCATGCGGGCAGTGGTGGTCTTGCCATTGGTGCCGGTGACCGCAGCGATCGGCACACGCGATGGCGTGCCCGACGGAAACAACATGTCGATGACCGGACCGGCGGCGTCACGCGGCGTGCCTTCGCTGGGCGCGATGTGCATGCGGAAGCCGGGCGCAGCGTTCACTTCGCAAATGCCGCCGCCAATTGCCTTGTAACTCTCTGCGATATTGGTAGTGAGGAAGTCCACGCCGCCGACATCCAGGCCAATCGCCCGCACCGCACGCTCGGCCATTGCGCGGTTGTCCGGATGGATGATGTCAGTGACATCGGTGGCGGTGCCGCCCGTGGACAAATTCGCGGTGGAGCGCAGCGGCACCACTTCGCCTGCCTTCGGCACCGAATCGGCGGTATAGCCCATGCGCTCAAGCATCAGCTCGGCTTCGCGATCAAGCTTGAGTTTCGTCAGGACTTTCTCGTGGCCCACGCCGCGACGCGGGTCGTCGTTAACGATGTCGACCAACTCGGCCACGGTTTTTTTCCCGTCACCCACGACATGACCGGGCGTGCGGCGGGTGGCGGCCACAAGCTCACCGTTCACGACCAACAGACGATGATCGTCACCAGCGAGGTATGTCTCCACGATCACCGACCGCGAATGTTCGCGCGCTGCATCGAAGGCCGCACGGATGTCATCGTCTTCGCTGATATTGATGGTGATGCCGCGCCCATGGTTGCCGTTATACGGCTTCAGCACGACGTTGCCTCCCAACTTGCGCGCCGCACGCAGCGCATCGGTCTGGCTGGTCACCAACACCTGGCGCGGCACAGGCAGACCTAACGAGGCGAGGATCTTGTTAGTTTCTTCCTTGTCACTGGCGAGCTCGACCGAAATATGCGGCGTGCGCCCGGTCACGGTCGCCTGGATACGCTGCTGGTACTTGCCATGACCGAGCTGCACCAGGGATTGCTCGTTCAAACGCAGCCATGGAATGCCGCGCTCTTCTGCCGCACGCACTAGCGACATGGTCGATGGGCCCAGTGCACGGCGCTGTGCATAGCGGATGAAGCTGTCACGTTCTTCTTGCCAGTTCCACTCGTCCTTGGTGGCGCTGCGTAGCTCCGCCGGCAGCAAGGAGTCCAGCAACTTGAGCGCCAGCTCACCAGCGGCGATGCCCTCCTCGCGCTGCGCGTATTCGTATACGACCGAATACACGCCGGGACGGTCGTCGGAAATACTGCGCGTCTTGCCGAAGGTGACATCCTCGCCCGCAACGTTCTGTAATTCGATGGCGACATGCTCCAACACATGACCCAACCACGTGCCCTCGCCTTCGCGCATGCGTCGGATGAACCCGCCCGGCTCACGATACGAACAACCATGCTCGGCCAAGCCCGGCAGCGCTTCGACCAGCGCATCGACAAAGCCGTTACCCAATCTTGCGGTTGGCCATTCCTCTAGCGCGCCGAGATCAAGCTCGAGGCGGATGACCGGAAACTTCGCGTATTGCGAGGGCCCGACATAGACATTGCGATTCAGTACCCGCATCAAGCTCTCCCGCTCAGTTGTTCTAACGATTGGCGATGACGATCATTCCTTCACTGGCGACAGCGAGCCGGCCGATGCCTTTCGCGTACCCAGGTTAAAACTGGCACCCGCGGTCAAGATGTGAATCTGCACGCCCAGCATGCAGACCGGCGCATCGCCGCTGACTTGCGCCATGGACGAAAATTGCAGGTCATCGGCATCGATCACGGTCACCGCACCACTGCCTTCCACTTCGATCACGTTGTCCGGGCCGAGCAGGGCCGCGGTGTCTTCATCCACGCCCAAGCCGATGGCAAACGGGTTGTAAGCCAACGCCGCCAGCAGACGCCCCAAGCGGTCACGCTGGCGAAAGTGCTGGTCGATGACGACGCGGTTGGTCAGGCCGAGGCCTGGTGCCAGTCTTACGCTGTTCGCATGTGGGGTGCCGTTGTCGCTGTCTCCACCCGCGATCATGTGCTCGCTCAAGATGCCCGCACCCGCGCTGGTGCCGCCAACGGGAATGCCTCGTGCATTGCTGGCACGAATCGCCTGCGCGATCGGAGTACCGCCGAGAATCGTGGATAGCCGCAATTGATTGCCACCGGTGATGAAGATGCCATCGGCCTGCTCGATCGCTGCCACCCGGTTGCGCTCGTGGGCGTCACGTCGCGTATCGAAATCCAGCACGCTGACATTGGCTGCCCCCATGTCAGCAAACAATTGTTCGTAGCGATCACCGGTCTCGACCAGCTTGCTGGCCGTCGGGATCACCGCGATATCGGCCCCTTTGCCGCCGCACAGCTCGAAGAACCGGCGCAGCACGCGCATGTCCAATTCTTTGTCTTCCGCCCCGCCGATGGGAACGATCCAGCCGCGTTGTTCACCATCAGCTACCTTGCTGGGACACATGTACTGCCATTCCCCTCAAAATTAGCGCTCGAACATACCACGGCGGACCACCGCGCCATCGCGCACATGGGCGACCCCGCCCAACAGCACATGATGTGCCCGGCCCGCATCGTCCAAGGCGACCAGATCGGCGTCACCGCCCACGCCGATACGGCCCTTTCCGGGCAGGCGGAGCAAGTCCGCGACATTGCAGGTGAAGGCCGGCAGGGCGCGCTCAAGCGGCAATCCGCGCACCAGCAGGGCATTCAAGGTTTCCAGCAAGGCGCCCGAGTGGCCGATGTCCATGCCGCACACGCGACCCTGCTCATCGAAGCAGGCCAGACAGCCGCCCGCATCGGAACTGATGCTCACCCACTCCGGTGGCGCGCCGCTGTCGAGGTAACGCAGCAGGGCTTCGTCCGCCGGCCAGGCATCCTCGCCCTCTTCGACGGGAAACGCGGTGATATCGACATGGCAGCCGCGCTTGGCCAGCGCCACCGCTTCCTCAAACAAGGCCTTCTTGCGATTGATGTGGGTGGGCTGAAAGACGCGGGCGGGGATCTCGCTGGTGTCCAGCGCCTGTCGCACCAGTTCCAGTCCACGCGCGCCATCGCCCAGGTGCAGGTGGACGATGCCGGCCTTGCCGGTCATCAGGCCCGCCACATGCGCTTCCGATGCCAAGCGCAGCACGTCGTCCAGCGTCGGTTGGCTGGAACGGTGATCACTGATCGCGACTTCGCCCACGCCGATCAACGCATCGCTGAAGACGATGTCGCCGCGCACCGTGCCAGTCAGCGTGGTCGGCGGGATGTGGTAGCCGCCGCAATACGCCCAGGCGCCCATGCCTTGCTCGCGCAGCGCATACACGTGCGAGAGCAATTCCGCGGTGCTGCGCGAGACATCATCAGTACCCAAGAGGCCGATCACCGACGTCACGCCGGCGGTGGTGTAACGCGACAGCAGCGGCGCCGGCACACGGCTGGCGTAACCGGCCTCGCCACCGCCGCCGCTCACATGCACATGGCCGTCGATGAAGCCCGGGATCAGGCGCGCACCCTGCAGGTCAATCACATCGATGCCGAGCACATCAGGCAACGTGGGTTCGGCTTCGCCCATCCACAGGACCTTGCCGCCGCCAATCAATAGATGGCGCAGCCCGATGGATTCGGGCGCATGCACATCCGCGTTGCAGAGCAAGAGCATGGGCGTAGTCATATCGGGAGCGTGCGTCGGGGCCGTCGACACGTCAACCACCCGCGCCCTGGCGGGTCACGGCCACGTACTCGTCGAGCTTGGCACGCGCCGCGCCGCTATCGATCACTGCGCCCGCGCGCGCGATGCCATCGGCAATGGAGTCGGCCACGCCGCTGACATACAGGGCCGCGCCGGCATTCATCGCCACGATGTCGCGCGGCAGACCCGGCGTACCGGAGAGCGCCTCCAATAGCATCGCCTTCGACTCCGCCGCGTCATTCACTTGCAGGTTGCGGGTGTGCGCCATGGCGATGCCGAAGTCCTCAGGATGCACTTCGTATTCGCGCACCTCGCCGTCGCGCAATTCACCGACCAAGGTCGATGCGCCGAGCGACAACTCATCCATACCATCACGCCCCCACACCACCAGCGCCCGCTTGGCGCCGAGCGCCTGCAACACGCGCACCTGGATGCCGACGAGATCCGGATGGAAAACGCCGAGCAAAATGTTCTCCGCCCCCGCAGGATTGGTCAGCGGGCCGAGGATGTTGAACAAGGTGCGCACGCCCATCTCGCGACGCACCGGCGCGACGACTTTCATCGCCGGGTGATGCAGCGGCGCGTACATGAAGCCGATGCTCGTTTGCGCGATGCATTCGGCCACGCGCTCAGGCGGCAATTCGATGTCGGCGCCCAGCGATTCCAGTACGTCCGCGCTGCCCGAACTGGATGACACACTGCGTCCGCCATGCTTGGCAACACGCGCACCCGCCGCAGCTACTACAAACATCGAGGCAGTGGAGATGTTGAACGTGTGCGCGCCATCGCCGCCAGTGCCGACGATGTCGACCAGGTGCGTGCGATCTGCGACGTCGACCTTGCGCGAAAACTCGCGCATCACGGTCGCTGCGCCAGCAATCTCGTCCACCGTTTCCTTCTTCACCCGCAAGCCGGTGAGGATGGCTGCGATCATCGTCGGCGAGACTTCGCCGCGCATGATCTGGCGCATCAGATCGACCATCTCATCGAAGAAGATCTCGCGGTGCTCGATGGTGCGCTGCAAGGCTTGTTGTGGGGTGATCGGCATGTCAGCGTTCCAGGAAATTCTTCAGCAGCGCATGGCCGTGCTGGGTAAGGATGGATTCGGGGTGGAATTGCACGCCTTCGACCGGATGTTCGCGGTGCCGCAGGCCCATGATCTCCTCGAAGCTGCCATCCTCGTTCTCCGTCCACGCGGTGATTTCCAGCGCATCCGGCAGGCTGCTGCGCTCCACCACCAGCGAGTGATAACGCGTGGCTTCGTATGCATCCGGCAGCCCGGCGAACACGCCGCGGCCTTCATGGCGAATGTGCGAGGTCTTGCCATGCATGATGCGACCCGCGCGGATCACCTTGCCGCCATAGACCTGGCCGATCGACTGGTGGCCCAGGCATACGCCAAGGATGGGAATGCGCGGCCCGAGGCGTTCGATCAAGGCCATCGAGATGCCGGCTTCGTTCGGCGTACACGGGCCCGGCGAGATGACGATCTTGTCCGGTGCCAGGCGATCGACCTCCTCCACCGTCAAGGCATCGTTGCGCTCCACCCGCACGTCCGCGCCCAACTCCTGCAGGTACTGGACGAGGTTGAAGGTGAAGCTGTCGTAGTTGTCGATCATCAAAATCATGGCTTCACCTCAGAGTCCCTTCGCCGCTTGCGCCACCGCGCGGAACAACGCGCGCCCCTTGTTCATCGTCTCGTCCCATTCCTTTTCCGGATCGGAGTCGTAGACGATGCCGGCACCGGCTTGCACATGCAGGCGGCCGTCCTGAATCACGGCAGTGCGGATCGCGATGGCGGTATCCGCATCGCCATTCCAACCGAGATAACCGACCGCGCCGGAATAGACATTGCGTTTGACCGGCTCCAGTTCACGGATCACTTCCAGCGCGCGGATTTTCGGCGCGCCGGAGACCGTGCCTGCCGGGAACGCGGCGCGCAGTGCATCCATGTACCCCAGCCCTACGCGCAATCGGCCCGTCACTTCGCTGACGATGTGCATGACATGGCTGTAGCGCTCGATGGTGAAACTGTCGCCAAGCTTCACTGTGCCGGCTTCGCTGACGCGGCCGACATCGTTGCGGCCCAAGTCGATCAGCATCAGGTGCTCGGCGCGTTCCTTCGGGTCGGCGAGCAACTCGGCTTCCAAGGCGACATCGGCCTCCTGCGTTTCACCGCGCGGACGCGTGCCGGCAATCGGGCGCACGGTGACGATGCCATCCTGCAAGCGCACCAGGATTTCCGGCGAGGAGCCAACGACCTGCGTGCGCCCGGTGTCGAGGAAGTACATATAGGGCGACGGGTTCATTGCTCGCAAGGCCCGATAGACATCGACCGGGCGCGCATGAAACGGCACCGACAAGCGCTGCGACAACACCACCTGGAAGACATCGCCGGAGCGGATGTAGTCCTTCACCTGCCGGACGGCATTGATGTAACCCTCGCGGCTGAATCCGCTCTGGAAATCGGCCTCGTCCAGCACCTGCCCTTGCAGGGTTTCCGGATAGCCGCTACCGGCCTGGCGCAGGCGATGCACCAATGCATCGAGACGACGTTGCGCGCGGGCATAGGCGTGCGGCGCATCGGCCTCCGCATGCACGATGAGATACAACCGGCCCTTCAAATTGTCGAAAACGGCCAGCTCATCACTCTGCATCAGGAGAATGTCGGGCGTGCCCAGCTCGTCGGGTTTGTTCTGTTCGATAAAGCGCGGTTCGATGTAGCCGATCGACTCGAAGCCGAACCAGCCGACCAAACCACCGCCGAAACCCGGCAGGCCCGGCACATCCGGCACGCGCTGCGTGGTGCGGATGCGCTCGACTTCGGCCAGCGGGTCATCGACATGACGATGCTCGATCTCCACGCCGTCTTCGCTGACCGACAATGCATGGCCGCGGAAGGCATACACCCGGCGCGCCGGCAGGCCGATGATGGACCAGCGCCCGGAGCGCTCGCCGCCTTCGACGGACTCGAACAGATAGGTATGTGGGCCATCGGCCAGCTTGAGATAGACGGACAGGGGTGTGTCGAGGTCGGACAGGACCTCGCGCACGACGGGGATCAGGGTGTGACCTTCAGCGGCGAGGCGCTGGAACGTTTCTTCGGTAATCACGCGAAATCTCGGTTGGCAACGGACAGGCAAAACGGACGGAGGCTGTGGGCCACCATCGCCAGTTGCCGTTGCCAACAATTCGCGTGAATGCGGAAGTCATGTGTCTACTGTAGCCGCAAGCGTGGCCATCTTCAAAGCGAGCCGCTCATTCTCTTTGCCGATGAGGACACCAGGCCGCAGTCACCCGGCAGATGCATCCGCACCCGGCCTGGCACGCATTCGATACGGAATTCCGTCGATTCCACGGGCTCACCATCCAGATTCAAGGTGAGCGGCTTGGCTGGACGGATCTCCACCCACGGCAGTTGGGCGCGGACCGACACGCGATCCAAGGCGGCTTCGGCGCCCTCCATCAGCACCGAGCCGAGCGTGCTCATCACTTCACCCTCGAGCGGCGGGATCACGGTCAGATCGAGCAGGCCGTCATCGACCAAGGCATCCGGACAGAGCACTTGCCCGCCACCGGCCTGACGGCCATTGCCGATGCCGAGCGCGATGAACTCGCCTTCCCACTCGAAATCCGGACCAGTGAAACGCGCGCGCTGCGGCTCGATGTTGCCCAACTTGCCGAGGCCGGTGATCACGTAGGCCAGGCCGCCCAACATGCTCTTGAGTGTTTCGTCGGTCTCGACGGTGACCTCGGTGCCGAAGCCGCCGCTGGCGAGATTGGCGCACCAGTGGTCGCTGCCATCGTGCTGGATACGCAGAAGATCCATGCGATGCGGCGACGTGTCGCGAACCAACTGCAGCGCCGCCGCGGGTTCTTCGGGGATGCAGGTAGCGGTCGCGAAATCGTTGGCGGTGCCCAAGGGCAGCAGACCGAGCGTCGGCAATCCATCGGCCCCCGCATCGAAATGCGTGAGTGCTTCGGCGACCTCGCTCAAGGTGCCGTCACCGCCGCCGGCGATCACGGTTTGGGCGCCAGCCTCGACGGCTTCGCGCACATAGCGCTCGGCATCGCCCACTTCCCAGGTCACGCGCACGGCGAGCGGCATGCCGGCGTCGCGCATCGCCATCACAGCGTCGCGCACCGACGCTTCGCCGGCGGATTTTCCATTCAGGACCAGCATGGTCATCGGGGCGTCGTGGGCAGTCGTGTTCATGCGGGCACGCTAGCGCCTGTTAGGGGGATGGCGCGTGAACGCGCGTTGGCCGCCATTCGCGATCAGGCGTCATTAAATCGTCATCCATCCCATGGAACATGAAAGGTCATAGCCAAGGATGAAACGCGGAGGACGGAGCCTCCAACATCCCCGGACCGGCGCCACTAGGCGTCGGTTTTTTTAATGCCGGATTAACCGCGCACAGCGTCGGCGGCGGCCTTCATCCGGCTGATCACGTCGCGATAGTCCGGCTGGCCAAAGATGGCCGAACCCGCAACGAAAGTATCTGCGCCTGCAGCTGCGATCTCACCGATGTTGTCAGGTTTGACACCGCCGTCGATCTCCAGACGAATCGCACGACCGGAGGCATCGATGCGCTCACGCACCCGGCGCAGTTTGTCGAGGGTGGACGGGATGAACGCCTGCCCGCCAAACCCGGGGTTCACCGACATCAACAACACGTAGTCGATGTCGCCCAACGTGTAATCGAGCACATCCAAGGACGTGGCCGGGTTCAGCACCACGCCGGCCTGGCAACCCAGCGACTTGATCAGCTGGATGCTGCGATGCACGTGGCGGCTCGCTTCCGGGTGGAAGCTGATGTGCGTGGCGCCGGCGTTGGCGAACATCGGGATGATCGCGTCCACCGGTTCGACCATCAGGTGCACATCGATGGGCGCAGTCACACCATGCTTGCGCAGCGCCTCGCAGACCAGCGGGCCGATGGTGAGGTTGGGCACGTAATGGTTGTCCATCACGTCGAAATGCACCCAGTCGGCGCCAGCGGCCAGGACGTTGTCGACTTCCTCACCCAGTCGGGCGAAGTCGGCGGACAGGATCGACGGCGCGATGACGGTGGTTTGACGGCTCATCGGCGGCCCTTCCTCAGTTGCTTGATGCGGTCATAAGCGGCATTGATTTCGCCCGCCTTTTTATCGGCCTGCGCGCGCAGCTCCGGCGCGGCATCGGCGTATTTGTCAGGGTGGTACTGCGAGATCATCCGGCGGTAGGCCAGATCGATCTCGGCATCGCTGGCCTCAGGCGTCAGTCCAAAGACGCGATAAGGCGCGTTGCGCCGGCCAATGCCGAACCAGTCCGCGTCGAAGGCATGGCCGATCAACGCACCGATCGCCAACCCGAACAGTGGATTGCCACGCAACAAGAGGGCGCCGGCAAGGGCGCCCAGCAATTTTCCGTACCAGCGCTTCATGCGGCCAGTTTAACCGCTGGAAAGCCTTAAACTTGCGCTTCGTGCAAGGAGAACCGCGCTTTGGCCACCACGCTCACGCAATCCGACCTGCCAGGCCTTGACCTGCTCCACCGCGGCAAGGTCCGCGACGTGTTCGATCTGGGTGATGGCCGCCTGTTGATGGTCGCGACCGATCGTCTGTCCGCGTTCGACGTGGTGCTGCCCGACCCGATCCCGGGCAAGGGCGAGATGCTCTGCCAGATCAGCAATTTCTGGTTCGACAAAACCGGTCACATCATCGCCAACCACCTGACCCATGACGATGTCGCATCCGTCTTGCCGGCGGGCGTGGATGCCGCGTTGTATGCCAAGCGCGCGGTGGTGACGAAGAAGCTGAAGCCCGTGCCGGTCGAATGCATCGCGCGTGGCTACATCATCGGCAGCGGCTGGAAGGATTATTCGAAGACCGGCGCAGTCAGCGGCATCACCTTGCCGATGGGCCTGCATCAGGCGCAGAAACTCGAGGCACCGATCTTCACCCCTTCCACCAAGGCCGCCGTCGGCGACCACGACGAGAACATCGACTTCGAGACCGCCGTCGACAAGGTCGGGCGCGAGATGGCTGAAGCCGTGCGCGATGCCACCCTTGCGCTCTACGGTTTCGCCCGCGACTACGCCGCCGAGCGCGGCATCATCCTGGCCGATACCAAGTTTGAATTCGGCACCGACGAAGACGGCAAGCTCTACGTGATGGACGAGATGCTGACGCCCGACTCCAGCCGCTGGTGGCCGGCCGAGGACTACGCGGCCGGCAGCAGCCCGCCCAGCTACGACAAGCAGATCGTGCGCGACTATCTGGAAACGCTGGACTGGGGCAAGACCCCGCCCGGCCCGCGCCTGCCTGCGGAAGTGATCGAGCGCACCCGCGCGCGCTATGCCGAGGCGTTGGAACGGCTGGCCGGCATCCGCCTGGATTGACCCGCGGACCCGATCGCATGCATAAGCTCAGCCTGCTGGTGTCGGTCAACTCAGGGCTATCGCCCTACATCGCGACCACACCCTCGGGCAAACCGGTAGCCGTGCTCGAGCGCAACACCTGGCCCAAGCAGCCGCTCCGACTGGAGGTTGATGGCCGGGCCCATCGCATCCTGCATGAAGTCGCCAGCCACCATTTCTTGCTGAACAATTTCCGCTATGCGTTGGTTGATGACCTCGGCGTCACGCTGGCCAGCTGCATCGCAGCACCCGCGACCCGCACGACCGAAGTAAGAATCGGCGATGCCGACTACCGATTAGTGCGACGCAAGCGCTGGTGGTCGATGCACTTTGTGCTGCAAGATGCACATGGCCGCCCGCTTGGTCAGATCATCGAGACCACCGGCATCTCGCTGTGGCGACGCAAGTTCCGCGTCGATGCCCCCGCTGACATTGGAGTGCCTGCGGCGATGTTCCTGTTCTTCCTGGCCGCAACTTTCACTTTCCGCTAAAACTGTCGCCTGCTTCCTACACTCCGGTACTCTTGGCATCCAACAGACACCGGATGCACGCATGAGCCGCGACGCGACCGATCGCTCCATCGACCACTGGTTCGCCAGCTATTCCAGTGACCACCGCAACGCGACGAACCAGCTGATCCACGTTTTCGCCGTGCCGCTGATTTTGTGGTCGGTGATCGCGCTGCTGTGGTGCATACCGGTACCCGGCACGTTGTTCGGACCTGGCGCATGGGCGGCACTCATCATGTTCATGACGTGGTCGTTCTATTACCGCCATTCACGCACGTTGGGCATGGGGATGTTGCTGTTTTTTGTGCTGTTCTCGTGGGCGACGCGCTGGCTGCACATGGAACTTGGCACCGCTGGTCTTCTCAAGTTGGCCATCGGTGTTTTTGTCGTCGCGTGGATCGCGCAGTTCGTCGGTCACAAGATCGAAGGGCGCAAGCCCAGCTTCCTGACCGATCTCACTTATCTCTTGATCGGGCCGATCTGGGTGCTCAACAAGCTGTATCGCAAGCTCGGTTGGAAATACTGAGTGGGCGTGCCCGCCGCCCTGAGCCGGCGCGATTTTGCGCTGCTGTTGTTTGTTTGCGTGGTGTGGGCGCTCAACTTTTTGATGTCGGCGCTGGGCTTGCGCGAGATCCCGCCGTTTACCTTTACCTTGTTGCGCTTCGTCGTCTTGCTGCTCGCATTGGCCGCGTTCATGCGCGTGCCGCCGCGCGACCAATGGCCGCGACTGGCCATCGTCTCATTACTCGTCGGCGTGGTGCATTTCGGGCTCAGCTTCCTTGCGTTGCGGCTCTCTGGTGATTTGTCATCACCCGCGATCGTGATGCAAAGCTACATCCCCATGACCACGCTGCTGGCATGGTGGTGGCTGGGCGAGCGCTTCAAGTGGTGGACCGGTCTTGCTATCGCGGTCAGCTTTATGGGGGTCATGGTGATTGGTTTTGACCCGCACGTGCTGTCGCGTCCAGCCGCATTGATCACGATGCTGATCTCCGCATTGGCGCTGGCTATCGGCACCATCCTGATGAAGGGTTTGCGCGGCATCGACATGCCCAACCAGCAAGGCTGGATGGCCGCCGCCAGCGTCGTGCCCTTGCTGGGCATCAGTCTGTGGCTGGAGCCGGGCGCACTGGCGACTTTGCCCGGGGTCAGCGCCACTGCTTGGGCGGGCGTGGCTTATGCAGCGCTCGCTTCGTCGTTGCTTGGTCACGGCCTGTATTACAGCCTGGTGCAGCGCTATCCGGTGGCCTTGATGATGCCGTGGTTGCTCTTGGTGCCGGTGATCGCCGTAGCGCTTGGGATCGTGTTCTGGGGGGATCGCCCGGGCACGCGGATCTGGATCGGCGGAGCGATGGTGCTGGGCGGCGTATTGATCATCGCATTGCGCCAGCGATTCAAATCGCGCACACAGCAACCAGTAACCGAAGTCGTCGCCGAATATCCGCAGGGCTAAAACGCGCTATTCACCTTCGGCTAGAATGATGCTTCGGCCACTCGCCGGATTTCTTTTCCGAATCAACGACTTCTAATTCCCCACGCCCATGCCAGGTTTGATCCTGCTCCTGCCGTTCGCCGCCGCGCTCGTGATCGCCTTGCTCGGCGGGTCGCGCAGGCAGAGCGCGTGGATTGCAGGGCTGGCGTCAGTGCTGGGACTGGGTTTGCTGGCATCGCTAACGCCCGCGATCATGTCCGGCGCAATACCTACCGTCGACTATCCGTGGCTGCCGCAAATCGGCATCGGCTTCGTGCTGCGTATCGATGGCTTGGCGTGGATGTTCGGGTTGATGGTGTTGGCCATCGGTGCCTTGGTGGTGCTCTACGCCGCGTATTACTTGAGCCCCAAGGACAGTGCTACGCGCTTCTTCGCCTATCTCATGTTGTTCATGGGGGCGATGTTGGGGCTGGTGTTGTCCGGCGACATCTTGTTGATGGTGGTGTTCTGGGAGCTGACCTCAATCGCTTCGTTCCTGTTGATCGGCTTCTGGACGCAGCGCCGCGATGCCCGCCAAGGCGCGCGCATGGCGCTGACCGTCACCGGCCTCGGCGGCATGGCACTGCTCGGTGGCGCGATCTTGCTAGGCCAGGTTGTGGGCAGTTATCGCCTTGAGGATGTGCTGGCAGCCGGCGACATCGTCCGGGCAAGCCCTTGGTACCCGACCATCCTGATCCTCGTCCTCTTGGGCGCGTTCACCAAGAGCGCGCAGTTCCCATTCCACTTCTGGCTACCGCAGGCGATGGCCGCGCCCACGCCGGTCTCGGCTTACCTGCATTCGGCGACGATGGTGAAAGCCGGCATCTTCGTGCTGGTGCGTTTGTATCCGGTGCTGTCGGGCACCGAGATGTACACCATCATCGTCAGCACCATCGGCGCGACCACGTTGTTGCTAGGCGCTTGGGTGGCGATCTTCCAGCACGACCTCAAGGGCCTGCTCGCCTACTCGACCATCTCGCACCTGGGCTTGATCACCCTGCTGCTGGGCCTGTCCAAACCCCTGGCGGTGGTGGCTGCGCTGTTCCACATCCTCAACCATGCGACGTTCAAGGCCAGCCTGTTCATGGCAGCCGGCATCATCGACCACGAAACCGGCACACGCGATATGCGCAGGCTGGGCAATCTGCGCCGATATCTGCCTTACACCAGCGCGTTGGCCATCGCGGCCAGTCTTGCGATGGCAGGTGTGCCGCTGCTCAATGGCTTCCTGTCCAAGGAAATGTTTTACGCAGAGGCGCTGGATATCGCCGAGGATGGGCCGCGCGTCTTCACCGTGGTCGCCGCGTTCCTAGCGGGCGCATTCGCGGTCGCCTACAGCCTGCGTTTTGTCCACGACACTTTCTTTGGCGAAGGGCCGCGTGATGTGACGCGTGAAATCCACGAGCCGCCGCGTTTCATGAAGTTGCCCGTCGCGATCCTTGTGGTGCTGTGCTTGATGGTGGGCATTGCACCGGCACCCACCGTGGGACCGATGTTGGCCAGCGCCGCCAGCAGCGTGCTGGGCAAGGACATGCCCGAGTACAGTCTTGCGCTCTGGCATGGCATCAACACGCCGCTGTTGATGAGCCTGGGCGGCATGCTGTGTGGGATCACGTTGTACTTCGGCCTGCGTCGCTTGTTCGACCTGCACGCCATCGTCCGCCGCTCTTATGGCCGACACTTGTTCTATGTGAATGTCGATGCGCTTTACAACATCGCGCGTCGCTTCACCCGTCGCATCGCCAATGGCAGTCTGCAGCGCTCCTTGCTGTTGATGTTGCTGGCGGCGATGGCGCTGGCCACCCTGCCCGCATTGCCCGGCCTGCTGGGCACCGGGCCCGGCCCCGACCTGCAACCGATGCCGCTCCTCGGCTGGGCCTTGTGGGCGATGCTGGTCGCAGCCACCCTCGGCACCGTGGTGATGCATCGCCAACGATTGGTCTCCGTGATCGTGTTGGGCGCGGTGGGCACGGCGGTCAGCCTGAGCTTCGTCTTCTTGTCTGCGCCGGATCTCGCCTTGACCCAATTGCTGGTGGAGATGGCCACGATCGCGCTCATCCTGCTGGCACTGAACTACCTGCCGCAGGTGAGCCCGACACCGCAGGCAGGATCGTGGCGCGGATTGCGTCGCTGGCGCGATGCCTTGATCGCGATCACCGGCGGCGGCATCACCGCGGCATTGGCGTGGGCGATGATGACCCGTCCTTCCAACACCATCGCCGGCGAATTGCTGGCCCGCTCCCTGCCCGAAGCTTGGGGCAGCAATGTGGTCAACGTGATCCTGGTGGATTTCCGCGGCACCGACACGCTGGGCGAGATCGCCGTCTTCGGCATGGCCGGCTTGTTCGTGCATGCGCTGCTGCGCCGCGCGCGACTGGCGCCGGAAGAACGCATCCCCGGCCCGCCACTGGAACTGCCCATTCCTGCCACGCTGGGCCATGTGTTGTTCCCGCTCGCGTTGGCGGTCTCGTTGTACATGTTCCTGCGCGGCCACAACCAACCCGGCGGCGGCTTCATCGCGGGCCTCGTGCTGACCATTCCGCTGCTGCTGCAATACGTGATCCTGGGCTCGCGCTACGTCGAAAGTCGCCTCGGCTTCAATTACGTGCGCCTGATCGGCATCGGCCTGCTGATTGCGCTGATCGGCGGCATCGCACCGATCCTGTTGGGCTACCCCTTCCTCACCAGTGGCCACGCCGAGCCGGTCCTGCCGCTCATCGGCAGCGTGCCCCTGGCGAGTGCGATGGTGTTCGACACCGGCGTCTACCTGGTGGTCTTTGGCGCTGCGATGTTGATCCTGTCGATGATGGGCGACATCAGACCCCCGCGACGCAGGCCAGCCACATCCCAACCCACCCCTGAAGAGGTGGGCCCATGATGGAATTCGCCCTGGCCAGCGCCATCGGCATCCTCACTGCCAGTGGCATCTACCTGGTGCTGCGCGCGCGCAGTTTCGACGTGATCCTCGGCATCACCTTGATGTCGTACGCCGCCAATCTGCTGATTTTCTCCGCCGGACGTCTGCGTCCCGGCATGCCGCCCATCCTGCGCGAGGGCGTGCCGCACACCCTCGATCACCATGTCGACCCACTGCCGCAAGCCTTGGTGCTGACCGCCATCGTGATTGGTTTCGCGATGACCGCCGTCACCATCGTGATCGCGATACGCAATCGCAGCGACAGTGGCAGCGATCATGTCGATGCCGGCATCGGCCTGGACTATGCGGGGCTGATGCCCATCGATACCGATCGCGAAGAAACCTTCGAAGACCTCGAGGCCTGCGCCACCGCGCCCACTGCCGACAACGACGGGACCGAGGAAGCCAAGGAGGTGACGCGATGAGCGATCACCTGATCATTGCGCCGATCCTCTTCCCGCTGTTGATCGCCGCGCTGATCCTGCTGGTCGAGCGCCGCGGGGATATCTGGTCACGCACGCTGGGCTGGGTCGGCACGGTCGGCATGTTGCTGTTCTCCAGCTTGCTACTGATGCACGTGGCTGCATCCGGCAGTCAGGTCTACTTGCTGGGTGACTGGCCCGCGCGGCTGGGCATCGCCCTGTTTGCAGACCGCCTGTCGGCCGCGTTGGTGCTCTTGGTCGCGCTGCTTGGCCTGCCTGCATTGATATACGCATCCACTGGCTGGGATCGCCGTGCACCGCATTTCCATGCCTTCTTCCAGTTCCAGTTGGCTGGACTCGCCGGCGCCTTCCTGACCGCGGACTTGTTCAATCTGTTCGTGTTTTTCGAAGTGATGCTGATCGCGAGCTACGGTTTGATGCTCTCCGGCGGCAAGGGCCCACGGATGCGAGCGGGCCTGCATTACGTAGTCTTCAACGTCGTGGCATCCAGCCTGTTCCTGATTGCGCTTGGCCTGATCTATGGCTTGGTCGGCACGCTCAACATGGCGGAAATCGGAGCCCGCGTGGCGCAGGCCTCGCCCGACGACGTCGCATTGATCCAAGCCGCGGCCGGCATCCTCCTGACCGTGTTCTGCGCGAAGGCCGCCTTGCTGCCGATGTTCCTGTGGCTGCCGATGACCTACAAATTCCTCCCGGCTCCGGCCGCGGCGTTGTTCGTGGTGATGACCAAGGTCGGCGTGTATTCCGCGCTGCGTGTGTTCACGGTCGCGTTTGGCGACATCCCCGGCGCTGAAGGCTGGCCCTGGACGTGGTTGCTGCCGGCGGGACTAGGCACTTTGTTGCTCGCCACCTTCGGCGCGATGGCCTCGCAAACGCTGCGGGCGATCGTCGGATGGATGGTGGTGGCGTCGGCGGCCACCTTGTTCGTGGTGTTTTCGCTCGGCAGCGCCGATGCCGTGGCGGCGGGCCTGTATTACCTCCTGCACAGCAGTTTCGCCGCGGCGGCGCTGTTCCTGATCGCCAACCAAATGCGTCGCCAGCGTGGCCGCGAGGGGGATCGCGTCGATTGCATCGGCGTGCTGGAGCGGCCCATCGCCACCGGCGTCGCCTTTGCCCTGGCGGCCATGGCCATCACCGGGCTGCCGCCACTCTCGGGCTTCGTCGGCAAACTGCTGATCCTGCAAGCCGTACCCGAAGATCGCGTCCCTTGGATTTGGGTAATGATCCTGTTGACCAGTTGGATGGCGATCGTCGCATTCGCCCGCGCGGGCAGTGGCCTGCTGTGGGAGGCGCCTGCCCGCGCCGCACGTTGGCGCCCGGAAAGTGGCTTGCCGCCGCCGCCCCGACCGCGCCGCACCACGCGCGCCCAACGACGATTGCAATGGCTGGCGATCTGGTTGCTGCTGGGCTACGGCATCGCGCTGGTGGTGTTCGCATCACCCGTGTATCGCTATTTGCTCTCGGCTGCCGAAAGCGCTCTTGCCCCCAGCAGCACCGTCGACATGATTCGGGGCGTCCAACCCGTGATGCGGGAGCCGGCGCCATGAAACGCTTTCTCCCCTCACCCTTGCTCAGCTTGGCGGTGCTTGTCCTGTGGCTGCTGCTGGTCGGTGACTTTTCCAGTGGCAGCCTCGTGCTCGCCTTGGTGCTCGCGATCGTCTTGCCGCTGTGCGCAGGCCTCCTGCAACCCGAGCATGCCCATCTGCATCGCCTGCCCGCCATCATCAAACTCAGCGGACGCGTGCTGCGCGACATCATCGTTTCCAATGTCGAAGTCGCACGACTGATCCTGGGGAGCGAATCCCATATCCGCCCCGGGTTCATTTGGGTGCCGCTGGAGATCCGCGACCTGCACGGCATCACCGCCCTGGCCAGCATCATCTCGCTGACGCCCGGCACGCTCTCCACCGAGCTCACCCCCGACCGCCGTTTCCTGCTGGTGCATTGCTTCGATTTGAAGGATGCCGAGACGACCATTTCCGGCATCAAGTCGCGCTATGAATCACTGCTGAGGGAGATCTTCGAATGATCGAAGCCGCCGTGACCGTGTCCATCTACGTCATCGCGCTCGCACTTGCGATGTCGGTGTGGCGATTGCTGCGCGGCCCCAGCTTGCCCGACCGCATCCTGGCGCTGGACACGGTGTCGATCAACAGCATTGCCTTGTTGGTGCTTTACGGCATCCGCATCGGCTCATCGTTTTATTTCGAGGCCGCCTTGATCATTGCGATGCTGGGTTTCGTCAGCACCGTCGCGCTATCCAAGTACGTCATGCGCCGGGACATCGTCGAATGAACATGGCCCTCGAAATCATCGTCGTCGCGATGCTGGCGGTCGGCAGCTTCTTCATGCTGGTGGGATCACTGGGCTTGGTGAAGCTCAGCGAGTTCTACAAGCGCCTGCATGGCCCGACCAAGGCCAGTACGCTCGGCGTCGGCTGCATCCTGCTGGCCTCCATCGGGGCGCACGCCATGGCCGGTGAAGGGCTCGACTTGCGCGAGCTGCTGATCACGGCCTTCCTGTTCATCACTGCACCCGTTGGCGCGCACATGATGGCGCGTGCCGCCCTGGCGATTCGTCCTCAAGATCACCCCGACCCACCTGCTCCCGCCATCGAGAAAGACGCGAACGACTGATCAACGCAGCGTGTCATCTGCGCTACATGATCAGCCTGCAAAGTAAGGGCATCCCATGGCGAGCCCTACCATGCGCCTTTATAAATCGACCAAGGCCAGGGACGTGTTGATGTCCCAAAATCTGGCGCTAAGCCAAGCCGAGCGACGCGTGTTGATCCTGTGCGATGGCCAGCGCACACGCACCGCCATCGAAAAAATGTTGGGCGATGCCGCAAGCACGACCATCGACATATTGATAGATCAGGGTTACCTGCAAACTTCGTCGCATGCATCGACCACTGCCGTGACGGAAACGAAGCCGGTCTTGGCAGGCTTGTCCAGTATCGGGAAGAAAATCCTGCGCAGCGCTGATGTGTCGGACGCGTCATCGAACGCGTCACCTCCATCGCTTCCACCGACGTCTACAGCCACATCGCCCACCAACTTGCGCCCAGATGTGAGGCGTGAATCCAGACGATCCATGGCCGCATGCAAGATGTACATGCTGGACATGCTGCAGCTCCAGCGCAGCATCGAGTCCAGCGCGTTGGCCGTCGATATCCAGACCGCGACGAACGAGGAAGCGCTGATCGACGCACTATTCCAAGCCTTGCATCACTTGTGCACAACGACCAAAGCCAGCATGGGCGAACGTATCGCCCAGCGACTTCTAGAGACGATGCCAGAGGCGCATGTTCCCAGGCTGGAAGATGCAGTCAGCACGCTGTTCGACAAAATGGCGGCACACGAGACCAGCACCCGGAACGTGGTGTCACTGCGACGGGACGTGGCGTGATGCCCGTCGCGACGCAACACACGCATCAGGCACAACCTTCGACGTAACCCACAAACGGCTCCACGCCCACGCGCCACTCGGTGACCTTGCCAGCCTTGTCGGTTTCGAAGATCAATACGTTCTTACCTTCGTTGATCCGCAGGTAATTGCCATCGGTGTACTTGTGCGGCTCTTCCTTGATCCTGCCCGGATACAAGGCATCGATTTCACTTCGTGTCATGCCGATCTTGCCACCACCCGGCGCAGTCAACTTCGGATTTTCGGTGCTGTAACGCGCGAATTTCGTGTCGCCGAACATGAAGGCGAGCTCCGCCGATGTCTTCTGTCCCTTTGGCCACAGGTGGAAGCACGACGCTTTTTCTTCGAACTCATAATTGGATAAATCCCCACCCCAGGCATTGCGGAACGCCGTTTCATCAATGCCGAATGTCGTGTCGCCATAACCATTCCACTTGGACAGACCCAGCGTCGGGTCTGGCGCGATATCCACCGGCGGTTTGGCCGTATCGTCCGCAGGTGCAGGCGTTGGGGTGGATGGGGCTTCGTTGACGGGCGTGGCCGGCTCGGCTTCGGCAGGGGCTTCAGCGGCTGGCGCAGCCGTGTCGTTACCGGCCGGCGCGCATGCGGCCAAGCCCAACAGACAGGCGGCGACCAGCGCATTGGGAAGAAGATGACGTCGGGTCATGGGATGAAGCCTCGTGATGGGAACGAGGCCTACCCTACGAAGTGCCGGTGAATCACATGCGAAATTTACCGATGCCGGTTCAGGCGCGACTTAGGTCCCGGGATGGAATCGCTTTTGCAATCCCGCCCAACACGCTTGGTATTCGCGCTGGCGATACGGTGCGTCGATGGCTTGCACCGTCGGGCGAATCACCGCGCGCGATTCGAACATGAAGGCCATCGTGTCCGTGATGAAGTCGGGCTTGGCGGTATCGGCATTACTGGCTTTCTTGAACGTCGCGGCATCGGGGCCGTGGCCGGTCATGCAGTTGTGCAGCGAGCAGCCGCCCGGTGCAAAGCCGTCAGCCTTGGCGTCGTACGCGCCATGAATCAGCCCCATGAACTCACTGGCGATGTTGCGATGAAACCACGGCGGACGGAACGTATCCTGCGCCACCAGCACGCGCGGCGGAAAGATCACGAAATCCATGTTGCCAACGCCCGCGGTGTCACTGGGCGAGGTGAGCACCAGGAAGATGGACGGATCGGGATGATCGAAGCTGATCGAGCCGATCGTGTTGAACTTGCGCAGGTCATATTTGTACGGCACGTGGTTGCCGTGCCAGCCGACCACGTCGAGCGGCGAATGGCCGATGTCAGCTCGCCACAAATGCCCTTGGAACTTGGCGATGAGCTCGAACTCGCCTTCGACATCTTCATACGAGGCTTCCGGCGTCAGGAAGTCACGCGGATTGGCCAGGCCATTGCTGCCGATCGGCCCCAAGTCCGGGATGCGCATGAAGGCGCCGAAGTTCTCGCAGATGTAGCCACGTGACGGCCCATCGGGCAACTCCACGCGGAAGCGGATGCCGCGCGGGATCACCGCGATTTCCTGCGGCTCGACTTCCATCACCCCAAGCTCGGTGGCGATGACGAGACGGCCCTGCTGCGGCACGATCAACAACTCGCCATCCGCATCGTAAAAGAACCGTCCTTCCATCGACTGGTTCGCGGCGTAGAGATGCACGCCAATGCCTGCGCCCGCTTCGGGCCCGCCATTGCCCGCCACGGTGAACAAGCCATCGATGAAATCGACCGGCGTCTCCGGGATCGGCAACGGGCTCCAACGCAGCTGGTCCGGCGTCACCGGGCCACGCTCGAACTGATTGTGGAAGTGGTTGTGATGCAGCAGCGCAAACTCGCCGTGCATCGCCGCCGGGCGAATACGGTAGAGCCAGCTGCGGCGATTTTCATGGCGCGGCGCGGTGAACGCCGTGCCACTCAACTGCTCGGCATACAAGCCATGTGCCACGTGTTGCGGCGAGTTGCGGCCATCCGGCAACGTGCCCGGCAATGCCTCGGTCGCGAACTCATTGCCGAAGCCGGACATGTAACCGGCTTGGCGGATGCGTGACCCGTTGTGGTTCGGCAGGGTGACGACATTGCCTTCGTTGGCCATGGCTTGCTCCTTACAGGACGCCGCGCTTCATCTGGTCGCGCTCGATCGACTCGAACAGCGCCTGGAAATTGCCTTCGCCAAAGCCTTCGTTGCCCTTGCGCTGGATGATCTCGAAGAAGATCGGGCCGAATGCGTTCTGGGTGAAGATCTGCAGCAACTTGCGCTGTTTGGTCTCCGGGTCCGCATCGATCAGGATCTTGTTCTTGGCCAGGCGCGGCACGTCTTCGCCATGGTCGGGCACGCGCTGGTCGATCACTTCAAAGTAAGTTTCCGGCGTATCGAGGAAGGCGACGCCCGCCTCGCGCATCGCTTCGACCGACGCGTAGATGTCATCGGTGAACAGCGCGATGTGCTGGATGCCTTCGCCCTTGTAGGCATCAAGGTATTCGTTGATCTGCGACTTCGGGTCGTTCGACTCGTTGAGCGGAATGCGCACGATGCCGTCCGGCGCCGTCATCGCCTTCGACACCAGGCCCGTCTTCGCACCCTTGATGTCGAAGTAGCGGATCTCGCGGAAATTGAACAGCTTCTCGTAATAGTCCGACCACTTCTGCATGTTGCCGAAGTAGAGGTTGTGGGTGAGGTGATCGATGAAGGTCAGGCCAAAACCGACCGGGTTCTGATCGACGCCTTCGATGGCGACGAAGTCCTGGTACAAGTCGCCGCCTTCGGCATCGACCAGATACAGCATGCAGTCACCGATGCCCTTCACGACCGGCGCATCGACCGCCTTGCTCTCAGACTTGTGCGTGATCGCCTCGCCGCCATTGCCCAACACGACGTTGAAGACTTCATCGACCGGTTTCTGGAATCGGATCGCGAAGCCGCAAGCCGACAGGCCATGCGCCGCAGCGAAATCGGAGGCGAAGGAATCCGGATCCTCATTGATGAGGAAGTTCACGCCGCCCTGCTTGTACAGGGTGATCGGGCGGGTCTTGTGGCGCGCGGTCGCGGTGAAGCCCATGTTGCGCAGATAGGCGTGCATCGCCTCGCCCTGCCCGGCCGGAGCGGCAAACTCGACAAACTCGAAGCCGTTGATGCCCATCGGGTTGTCGAAGGTGGTTACGGTCATGCCGAGGTTGGGTTGCGCGCTCATGGTGGTGTCCTCACTGGGGTGTCCTATCATATAGTTTCATATGCAACCATCTCAACTGGTCTCTGAATGAGCCGAAAGCGCCAGCCCCGGCATGCGGAGCTCGACCTCAAGCACTTCCTGCCCTATCGCCTCAGCGTGCTGTCCAACCGCATCAGCAGCGCGATCGCGCGCGAGTATTCAGAGCGTCTGTCCTTGAGCGTGACCGAATGGCGGGTGATGGCTGTCTTGGGCCGCTATCCGGGCCTGTCGGCCCGCGAGGTGGCCGAGCGCACCGCGATGGACAAGGTGGCGGTCAGCCGCGCCGTGGCCAGCCTGCTGGCGGCGGGACGCCTGGCGCGGGAATTCGATGACGAGGACCGCCGTCGCTCCGTGCTGCAGCTGTCCGAAGAAGGCTTGGCCGTCTACGATCAGGTCGTGCCGCTGGCGCTCGACTTCGAGCGCCACGTGCTGGAAGGGATGCCCGAAGCGGAACGCGCGCTACTGTTCCGTTTGCTGGACCGCCTGGACGAGATGGAACTGCGCGCCGAAACCGACGCGCATGCACTGGCACCGGCCAGTCAATAACGGCCGTCGAGCGCGAAGATCGGCTTCCTGTCCTTCCACTTGCCTTCGGTGAAATCAGGGAAAGCCAGCGTCTTGTAATCCTCGGCGATGGATTGCTCGGACAGCGGCGTGATCGCGCTCCAGGCGACAGCGTCGTAGATATCGATCGGCATCGGCGTATTCGCCTTCAGTGCCTCGATGAAGGCGTGGATGACGAACCAGTCCATCCCGCCATGGCCTGCGCCCGCGGCTTTGGCCGCGTAATTGCGCCACAACGGATGGTCGTATTCGTCGTAATACTTTTGCGCTTGTTCCCATTTGTGCGCTGGGCTCTTGCCTTCGACATGGATCGACTTGTTGACGTCCATCCACAGGCCATCGGTGCCCTGCACGCGAAAGCCCAACGAATACGGGCGCGGCAGCGACGTGTCGTGCTGCAGGAGGATGGTCTCGCCGTTCTCGCAGCGCAGCGTCGTGGTCACCACATCGCCCAGCTTGAACTTGACCCCGGCGTTGGGATGGTTCGCGCCGCCCTTGGGATGCTCGACGATGTATTCGTGCAGGCCCCGCGCCTTGCTGGCAAACGCATTGATGTGAGTAAAGCGATTGCCGCGATGGATGTTGGCGTACATCGCGCACGGACCGATGCCATGGCTGGGATACAACTCGCCGTTGCGGTCGATGGAATGTTGCGTGCGCCACTGCGCTTCCGAGAAGCCCTTGTCGCCAAACTCGGCGCCGCTGCCGTAGGGCTCGTTGGGGTTGCCCGAGTTGAACTTCACAGCACGCAAATCATGCTGGTAGCCCGCCTGCATGTGCACCAGCTCGCCAAACAGGCCAGCACGCACCATCTGCAGCACGGCCAATACATCGCGGCGATAGCAGACGTTCTCCAGCAGCATGTAGGGCGTGCCCGTGCGCTGCTGCGCACGCAGCACATCCCAATGATCCTGCAAGGTGATGCCGGCGACGACTTCGCAGCCGACCGCAATGCCGGCTTGCATCGCCGCGATCGACATCGATGCATGCCATTCCCACGGCGTCACGATGAACACCGCATCGATGCCCTTCTGCGCCAGCAGGGCCTTCCAGGCACGCACGTCGCCATTGCCGCCGTACACCTTCGGCTTGCGACGACCGGTCTTTTCGATGATGGCCAAGGTCTTGTCCAGCATCACTTGCTGGGTATCGCAAATGGCGACCAGTTCGACATCGTCACGACTCAGCAGCGGGCCCAGTTGCGATTGGCCACGCAGGCCCGTGCCGATCATCGCAACGCGAATGCGGTCACGTGTTCGCGCACCGAGCGGCCAGGATGTCGTCGCCATCACGAGGGCGCCTGCAGCGGATGACTTGAGGAAAGTGCGGCGATGCATCGTGGCCTCCAGGTATCCATGTTGCTGAAAAAGAAACGGCGACCGAAGTCGCCGTCTCGTGTTGCGTGATGGGTTTATTTCACGCCGTGCATCAACTTCTGCACCAAGGGCGCGATCAGGAACAAGACCACGCCGGCGCCGAGCAGTGCCCAGAAGCCGAAGGTGTAACCGGCCAGTGCCGAATCGGTCGTCATGCCGCCCTCGCCGCTCACGCTGCTGGCGAAGATACCGGACAGATTGTTGCCGATCGCGATCGACAGGAACCAGCCGCCCATCGCCAGACCGGTCAGCTTGGCTGGGGCCAGCTTGGTGGTCATCGACAGGCCGATCGGCGACAGGCACAGCTCACCGATGGACTGGATCACGTAGACCATGAACAAGGTCCAGAACGGGATTTTCAGGGTCTCGGGATCCACCAGGCTGGAGAGCGCGAACATCAACAGCAAGAAGGCCAAACCGTTGAAGATCAAGCCCAAGCCAAACTTGCGCGGAATCGAAGGATTCGACTTGCCCATTTTCACCCAGAGCCACGCCAACACCGGGGCCAAGGTGATGATCGCGATCGAGTTGACCGACTGGAACCAACCGACCGGGAATTCCCAACCGTTGAGGTCACGATTCACGATGTTCTGCGCGAGGAAGTTGAACGAACTGCCGGCCTGCTCGAAGAACATCCAGAACAACACGTTGAAACCGAAGATGATCAGCATCGCGATCACCATGTCGCGCTGCACCGCGCCTTCGCGGATGCCCTCGGCCAGCAGCATGATCGCCGGAGCGACAAAGAGCGCGATCAGGATCCAGTTGAGGATGCCTGCGTCGATGGTGAGCAGGAAGTAGAACATCGGGATGGCAATCAATGCACCAAGGGCCACCATCAACACGCGCCCCATACCCTCATGGCCTGCCGGCGGCGCACCCACGCCCTTCAGCTGCGCGCGTCCAAACCAGAACCACACCAGGCTGATCACCATACCGATACCTGCCGCCATGAACACGACCTTGTAGGCCGGCATCTCGGGCGTGCCGAAGATCTTGTCGGCCAGGATGCCGGTCAGGATCGGCGCGATGAACGCACCGGCGTTGATGCCCATGTAGAAGATGGTGAAGCCGGAGTCACGACGCTCGTCGCCGGTGGCGTAGAGCTTGCCCACCATGGTCGAGATGATCGGCTTGAACAGGCCGTTGCCGACGATGATCGTGGCCAGGCCCAACTTCAGCAGGTTCTCGCTCGGCATCATCACCATAAACAAGCCCGCTGCCATGATCACCGCACCGAGCAGGATCGCACGCTGGTAGCCAATCAATTTGTCCGCGACGTAGCCGCCGAAAATCGCCGCTGCGTACACCAATGCCAGGTAAGCGCCATAGAGCTCGCTGGCCGGGGCTTCACCACTGGCATCGCCGTTATGGAACTGGGCCACGATGTAGAGCACCAACGCCCAACGCATGCCGTAGAACGCAAAGCGTTCCCAGAACTCGGTCATGAACAACATCCACAGCGGTTTGGGATGCCCCATCGCCTGCGGAAAATTGGGCGGTTGCGTGCCGCCAGGCGGCAATTGCACGGCCGGCCCGTTGGGCTCGACGTTATTCGGCACGGATGTGCTCATTCG
The DNA here is from genome assembly GCF_900155935.1 of Solilutibacter tolerans. Taxonomy (GTDB): domain Bacteria; phylum Pseudomonadota; class Gammaproteobacteria; order Xanthomonadales; family Xanthomonadaceae; genus Solilutibacter; species Solilutibacter tolerans. The sequence goes on along the minus strand of NZ_FTLW01000001.1, from coordinate 66,647 downwards.
GTATCCCCGTGTTACGTAATTTAGGAGGCGCGCCCAGCAAGGGCGACAGGCGAGGATTACCGACCCACCCCCTTCACGTCAAACACCGGCGCATTCATCCGCAGTGGCATGAATGGCACGCCATCACGCTTTGGGCAGAATCTCAGCGCTCGGCGACATCCTCGCCATAGCCACGCTCGGGGCCGATCGTGGTGCGGACTTCGAACAATTCAGGGAAGAACGTCAGGTCCAATGCACGCTTCAAGAAATCCACACCAGAAGACCCGCCGGTGCCGCGCTTGAAGCCGATGATGCGCATCACCGTGCGCATGTGACGGAAGCGCCACAGCTGGAATTGCGTCTCCAGATCGACCATGTCTTCGCACAGGGCGTATTCGCGCCAGTAGCGATCCGTGTCCTCGTAGATACGCTCGAAGACCGGCAACAATGCTTGATCCAGCACATGCGGCTTCGACCAATCACGCTCAACATGGCTTTGCGGCACCGCATGGCCCCAGCGCGCCAAATAGCGCAGGAATTCGTCATACAGACTGGGCGCATCCAGCACCGCGCTCAAGGTGTTGGATGCGGCCTCGTCGTGCTTGAACACCTTGACCATACCCGCATTCTTGTTGCCCAGCAAAAATTCCACCGTGCGGTACTGCAACGACTGGAAGCCGGACGATGGCCCCAATACATCACGGAATTCCATGTATTCGGAGGGCGTCAGTGTTTCCAGCACTGACCATTGATTGGTGAGTTGATCCATCACCTGCTTGCATCGTGCGACCGCCTTGCCGAATTGCCAGACCCGGTCATGGCGCAAGTGGTCAACCGCCGCAGTCAACTCATGGATCAACAGCTTCAGCCAGAGCTCGCTCGTCTGGTGCTGGATGATGAAGAGCATCTCGTCATGATTCGGCGGATCGGACAAGGGCATTTGCGCGGACAGCAGACGGTCCAATTGCAGATAGCCGGCATAAGTCATCCGACCAGACAGGTCCGTATGGATTCCGTCTTCAAGGACGCGTTCGTTTTGCGGATTGCTCATGCACGAATTCTCGCATGACAGGCCGGCCTTCCGGTCTGACCCTGATCAAGCACAAACGGCCCGTCTATTCATGCCGCAGCGCGCAACGGAACCTTAGCGCACGCTCGTTATCATGAATGCACCATCAGTCCATCGGATGCCTGCATGTCCTTAGCTGCCGAGTTCAAGATCGAATACCTGCAATGCCTGAAACCGGACGGCACCCTTGCCGGCCCACTGCCCCCTGCGGTGGATGACCCGGCCAAGCTAGTGCCCCTATTCAAGCGCATGTTGTTCGTGCGCACCTTCGACACCAAAGCCATCGCACTGCAGCGCACCGGCAAACTGGGCACCTATGCCGCCTGCCTGGGCCACGAAGCCACGCACGTGGGCATCGGCGCGTCGATGACGCCGGACGATGTCTTCGCCCCCAGCTATCGCGAGTACGGCGCGCAATTCATGCGCGGAGTGAAGCCGCGCGACGTGCTGATGTATTGGGGAGGCGACGAGCGCGGTAACGATTTCGAAGTGCCGCGCAACGATTACCCGTGGTGCGTGCCGATCTCCACCCAATGCCTGATGGCCGCGGGTGCGGCGCTGTCGTTCAAGCTGCGTAACCAGAAGCGCGTCGCCGTCGCCTGCTGTGGTGACGGTGGCTCGTCCAAGACCGACTTCTACGCGGCGGTGAACTCCGGCGGTGCGTATCAACTCCCGCTGGTGCTCTGCGTGATCAACAACGGCTGGGCGATCTCGGTGCCGCGCAAGGCACAGACCGGTGCCGAAACTCTGGCGCAGAAAGGCTTGGCCGGCGGCCTGCACTGCTTGCAAGTCGACGGCAATGATTTGATCGCCGTGCTCGAAGCCATGCGCCGCGCCACCGAGCGCGCACGCAAGGGCGAAGGCGGCAGCGTGATCGAATTCATGACCTATCGCCTGCACGATCACACCACCGCCGATGACGCGCGCCGTTATCGCGGCGAAGAGGAAGTGAAGGATGCCTGGACCCGCGAGCCTTTCCTGCGCCTGCGCAAATACCTCACCGACCTCAAGTTGTGGGATGAGGAACAAGAGAAAGCCTGGATCGATGAATGCGGCAAGGTGGTCGACACCGAGATCAACGCCTACCTTGAAACGCCGGTGCAGCCGGTAGAAGCGATGTTCGATTACCTCTACGGCGACATGCCGGCCGATGTGCTCGCGCAGCGCGAGGAAGCCATCGCCCTGGACAAGGCCGCCAAGGAGGCACGCGCATGAGCGACCAACCCATTGCACTGATCGAAGCAATCACCCAAGCGCTAGCGTATGAACTGCGCAACGACGACAGCGTCGTCGTGTTGGGTGAGGATGTCGGCGTCAACGGCGGCGTGTTCCGCGCGACCGCGGGCCTCTCCGCCACCTTCGGCCCTGAGCGCATCCTCGACACGCCGCTCGACGAAACCACGATCGCGGGCCTTACCGTCGGCATGGCCTCGCAAGGCATGAAGCCGGTGGCCGAAGCGCAGTTCGACGGCTTCATGTATCCGATGGTGGACTTCATCGTCTGCCACGCCGCGCGCATGCGTTACCGCACCCGCGGCCGACTGACGTGCCCGATGGTGCTGCGCGTACCGTGGGGCGGCGGCATCCGCGCACCGGAGCATCACAGCGAGGCGAACGAGTCCATCTTCACCAACGTGCCCGGTTTGCGCGTGGTGATGCCCTCATCGCCTGCACGCGCCTATGGCCTGCTGCTCGCCGCCATCCGCGACCCGGACCCAGTCATCTACATGGAGCCCAAGCGCATCTATCGCCAGTACAAGGAGCTGGTGCCGGATGATGGCGAAGCGCTGCCGCTCGATGTCTGCTTCGTGCTGCGCGATGGCAGCGACATCACCCTCGTCACCTGGGGCGCGCAAGTGAAAGAGACGCTCGAAGCTGCGGAGAAACTCGCGAGTGAGGGCATCAGCGCGGAAGTGATCGATGTCGCGACGCTCAAGCCGCTCGACTTCGACACCATCGCCGAATCCGTCGCCAAGACCGGCCGTTGCGTCATCGTGCACGAGGCCGCGAAGACCGCGGGCTTCGGCGCGGAGATCGCCGCCCGCGTCGCCGAGGAATGCCTGTTCGATCTCTTGGCACCGGTCGAGCGCGTCACCGGTTACGACACCCACATCCCCTTGTTCCGTCTGGAAATGAAGTACCTGCCCAGCGTGGACAAGATCGTCGCGGCGTCCAAGCGCGCGATGGCGCACTCTTAAGGAAGCCCCATGAGCAAGAAGACTTTTTTTCTCCCCGATCTTGGCGAAGGCCTGCCCGACGCGACCATCGTCGAATGGCACGTCAAGGAAGGCGATGTCATCAAGCTGGACGACAACCTCGTCTCGATGGAAACCGCCAAGGCCGTCGTCGACGTGCCCTCGCCGGTCAGCGGCAAGGTGACGAAACTCGCAGGCGCTGCAGGCGACATCATCATCACCGGCAGCATGTTGGCCGAGTTCGAGATGGACATGTCGATGCCGCAGCGTGCCGAAGGCCAGGACACGGGCCATCACCACGGCGGTGGGCATAGCGTGGGCTCGCACGACCCCGCGCCGGACGACAAGGTCGTCGCCTCCAGCGAAGGCGGCGCGATTGCCGACACGGACGAGAAGCAGCCGGAAGCCAGCAACACGAATGCGAAGGCCGATGCTGGCACCGTGGTCGGCGCGATGCAGGTCGGCGATTCCGTGCGCAGCGAAGCCGCGATGGCCGTGGGCGGCGTGAAGGCCGTGCCTGCCGTGCGCGCGATGGCGAGGAAGCTCGGCATCGACATCGCCCGCGTGCGCGCAAGTGGCCCCGATGGCACAGTCACCATGCAGGACGTGAAGCAAGCCGCGGCTGATCCGTCGCAGCTGGCGCCCGCCGGCGCACCCAAGGTCACCGCCGCAGGCCTGCGCGAGCAATTCCAGGCCGCGCGCGCTGCCGACGCCGCGCCTGCGCAACGCAGCACGCTGTCGCAAGGCGGCAAGCCGATGCGCACGCAACCGCCGAGCGTCGCCGCCAGCGGCCAGCCGGAGCAGCTCAAGGGCGTGCGCCGCAACATGGCCCGCGTGATGTCGGATGCGCACGCGAAGGTCGTTCCGACCACGTTGGTGGACGATGCCGACCTGCATGCGTGGATCGGCAAGCAGGACATCACTGCCCGCCTGGTGCGCGCGATCGTGGCGGCGTGCAAGCAAGTGCCGGCGCTCAATGCGTGGTTCGATGGCGAGAAGCTGACCCGCACGCTGCATCCGCACGTGGACATTGGCATCGCCGTCGATACCGATGACGGCCTATTCGTGCCTGCGCTGCGCAATGCCGACATGCTCGATGCGGCGGGCGTGCGCGCCGGCATCCAGCGCCTGCGCGCGCAAGTGGAAGATCGCAGCATCCCGCAAGGCGAGCTGATGGGCTACACCATCTCGCTCAGCAACTTCGGCATGTTCGCGGGCCGCTACGCCACGCCGGTCGTCGTCCCGCCGTGCGTGGCGATCATCGGCGCAGGCAAACTCTCGCACGATGTCGTGGCCGTCATCGGCGGCATCGAAGTGCATCGCCGCCTGCCGATCTCACTCACCTTCGACCATCGCGCCTGTACCGGCGGCGAGGCGGCGCGCTTCCTCAAGGCGCTGCTCGACGACATGGGCCGCCCGAACTAAGCCGGCCCTGCCCCCACCCAGACAAGGAGAGCCCCATGGGTAAGTTGATGCTTCTGATCGTGATCGCCATTGCCATCGGCTTCTGGTTGATCAAGCGCAGCGCTGGCAAGGCACAAGCCAGTGGCTACACGCGGGACAGCGTTGCGACTGCGGATACGCCTGAAACGCGTGCCATGATCGAACGTTGGGCCGAAGCACACGGCTATCAGCGCGCAGACGATAGCGCTACACGGCTGCGCTATCAGAAAAACGTCGGTGGCAATAAGGGGCAACCGACGTTTCTGGATGTGTGCGTTGGTGATGGCCAGCTGAATCTGGAGTCCTACGTCGGCATGCTCAACCCGTTGACTCGCCAGCCGCAACCTGGCGAAGTTCCGCTGGGCGCACCCGGCATGATCTTGGCCATTCCGCGCAAGATCGCCAAGCAGGAACACAACGCGCTGCGCAAGGACCTCGGCTTGCCGATCATCGACTGACGGGGATGCACCGGTCTCGGGAGAACTTCGCATGAGCCACCGCAGCCGCCTGTCCGGCTTCATCATCGATTGCAATACGGGCGATCTGGACGCCGCCGCCGATTTCTGGGCACAGGCGCTGGGGTGCACGGTCGCTAATCGTGATGCAGGCGATGACACCGCCGATTACCAGATGCTGGGCAACACACCAGGCGACCTGCACATCGAGGTGCAGAAGGTCGATCATCCCTCGCGCGTGCACCTGGATATCGAATCGGATGACATCGATGCTGAAGCCGAACGCCTTGAGAAACTCGGCGCGAAGAAGATTGCCTTCGTCAAGCGCTGGTGGGTGATGGAAGCACCGACCGGACAGCGCTTTTGCGTGGTGAAGATGAAAGATCCCTCACGCGGGCAAGCGCCGCACACATGGCCAGCGCCAAAGGATTAACGCCAGTAACGGGTTTGAGTATCGGCCACCACACGATTGCGACCAACTCGCTTGGCTTCATATAGCGTACGGTCCGCACGCTCGAGCGATTCGCGACGGCTTTCCTCGGCAGCATCACCCTCGATCAAGCCGATAGAAATAGTGACCGGCGCGTCCAGCTTCAATCGCTCCACCCCATGCCGTATGCGCTCCGCGATCTCGCGGGCCTGCTCAAGGTTGGTCGATGGCCAAAGCACGACGAACTCTTCGCCACCCAGCCTGCCTGCATAATCACCACGCCGGATATTGCTGCGGATGACATCTGCAACTGCACATAGGATGTCGTCACCGATGGCGTGACCATACTCGTCATTGACCTGCTTGAAGCGATCGACATCGGCCAATGCAACGCAATACGGTGCATTACGCACCCTCGCCATGACACGACTGTTCGCACGCAGTGCTTCCATACCTGCCCGATTGAGCAGCCCCGTCAATGGGTCTCGCCATGCGACATCCTGCAGATGGGCATTGTGCTGTCGCAAGGCGTCCTGCCCGGCAAGCAAGCGACGCGTGTCATCGTCATGCGCAGACATGATCGCCCGTTGCTTGGCAAGGAAGCCACGCACTTCAAGCAGCAAGGTAGCCTGCCGCGCCAAGGCAGCCAAGCCCTCACGCTGCTCCGGATTCAGCGCCCTCGGCATGTGATCCACCACACAAATCGCACCGACGGCTTCACCATCCTGGGTCAGGATGGGCATGCCCGCGTAAAAGCGCACATGCGGCTCTCCAAGCACCAAGGGATTGTTGGCGAAGCGCGCATCTTCATGCGCATCGGCCACTTCCATGATCCGATCAGGCTGCCTGATCGCGTGATCGCAGAACGATATCTCGCGCGGTATCGATTGCAGCTCGGTACCGATCCTCGCCTTGAACCATTGCCGGTTTCGATCGACCAGTGATACCAGTGCAATCGGCGCTCCGCACAAGGTCTGCGCCAAACGTGCCAAATCGTCGTACGCGGTTTCGGCCTGCGTATCGACGATTTCCAGACGGTCAAGCGCCTCCTGCCGCCGACGCTCTCTAGCGTCACGGTCACGATCAAGCGGCAATGAGATGACGTTTTCCATCAGTACACACGACGACAATAAACCGCGATTACCACCCCACGCGGCGTTGGCCCCAAGAGTAGGGGGAGTGGCGCGCGACTGCTTGAACGGCAACTAAAACGCGGCTTAATCCTGAGCGTCGTCACGAAATGCGGCCAGCGCAGCCGCCACGTCCTCAGCGCCCACCCCGGGGGACAAGACATAAGCACTGCCTGCCTCGCCCGTTTTCATCACGGCGATCTGCTGCCCGGCTTCACGCGGGGAATCAAAGCCCAGGCTGACCAGCAATTCGCGATCACCCTGCATCAGCTTGAAATAGAACTTGCCGTCGGCCTCGCGGTATTGCTTGAAGGTTGGAAGGGCACGCTTGTGGCGACGCTCAGGCACAGCCTGCGCCGCGACGACCGACAGATCGCGCAAGCCCACGGCCCGACGCAATTCCGCCAGCGCCGGCGTCGCATAACGGGCACGCAGGCGCGCCGCGCCATCACGCAAGATTGCCTCGATCGCATCAGGTTTGGCGATAAGCGCTTCGTATTTTTCACGCATCGGTGCGACTTGCCGATCGATCTGCTCGAAGAGCTGCTGCTTGGCATCGCCCCAGCCAATCCCCTGCGCAAAAGCCTCGCGCATCGCCGCGGTTTCCTCGGGTGTCGAGAAAGCCTGATACAACTGGAACAGCGCCGAGTCCGAGGTGTCCTTCGCCTCACCTGGCATGCGCGAATCAGTGACGATGCCCATGATCAGCTTCTTCAATTCGGCAGGCGGTGCAAACAGCGGGATGGTGTTGTCGTAACTCTTCGACATCTTGCGGCCATCCAGTCCCGGCAAAGTGGCGACGCTCTCTTCGATCACCACCTCGGGCAACACGAAATGCTCGCCGTAAAGATGGTTGAAGCGCTGACCGAAATCGCGCGCCATCTCGATGTGCTGGATCTGGTCGCGTCCCACCGGCACCTTGTCCGCGTTGAAGATGAGGATGTCCGCGGCCATCAGCACGGGATACATATAGAGCCCGCCGGTGATGCCGGCATCATCGTCCTCGCCTTCTGCGCGGTTCTTGTCGACCGCCGCCTTGTAAGCATGCGCGCGATTGAGCAGGCCCTTGCCGGCAACACAGGTGAGAAACCACATCAACTCCGGAATTTCCGGGATGTCGCTTTGGCGATAGAACCAGACCTTGGCAGGATCGAGACCGCAGGCCAGCCACGTCGCCGCGATCTCCAGCGTTGAGCGCTGCACACGCGCCGGGTCGCCGCACTTCACCAGTGCGTGGTAGTCGGCGAGGAAATAGAAATTCTCGACATCAGCCGATTGAGCGCTGACCAGGGCCGGACGGATTGCACCCGCGTAATTGCCCAGGTGCGGCGTGCCGGAGGTGGTGATGCCAGTAAGGATGCGGGTGGGGCGAGCGGACATTTCAGGCCGAAGTTGACGGTAAAGCAGCTAGTTTACTTGGCCTCAACCCCGTTCCACCGAGTGGCGCGTTGTCATCAAGGCCCCTTCAAGGAAACCTTGCCATGACCGTTTTTTCCAAGAGTCTTTTGATCACCACGCTGGCGATGTTGGTCGCCTGCCCCTCGCAAAGCGCCGTCGCACCCTATGGTGCACTGCCCGGCCAGGCAGGCCAGCCTGTTTCGGTATCTCTGGTTGATGAAGCAGGCGGTGAACTGCCCATCTACGGCCATCGCGGCCAGCAATGGGTGCCGGGGCAACCCGGACGCGCCTATCAAGTACGCCTAACTAATCAAAGCGATCGCCGCGTGATGGTCGTGCTGTCCATCGACGGGGTCAATGCGGTTACCGGCCAAACCGCCGCGTCCAACCAAACTGGCTATGTGCTCGACCCCTGGCAATCGGCCGAAATTGATGGCTGGCGCAAATCGATGGAGGAATCGGCCCGCTTCGTGTTTACCGATTTGCCCGATAGCTACGCCGCACGTACCGGACGCCCGGATAACGTCGGTGTAGTCGGCATCGCGGTGTTTGCCGAGCGGGTCAACCGCCCGGTGTATTCGGCGCCCATGCCGCAATCCACGCGCAGTAGCGCCGCGGGTGCTGCCAATGAAGCGATGGCCGATGCAACTCCCGCCCCCAGCGAACCGCAACAACGTATCGGTACCGGTCATGGCGAGGGCCAGTGGTCACCGGTGGCAAGCACCGAATTCGTCCGCGCCAGTCATCGCCCGATTCAGCTCACCGAGCTGCGCTACGACGATGAAAACGGATTGCGCGCCGCAGGCGTACTCCCGCGCCATTCAACCCGTTACCCCAAGCCGCCACGTGCATTCCCCAGCGGCTTTGTACCGGATCCGCCTGCCTATTAAGGCGCGTGTGAGATGAACTGCTGAACCACGCTCACGCCATACCAACGGATCCTTCATCCGCTCTTTACATGCATGAGCGGAGGATGGTTGTTGCGGCCACCGCTGCACGCGCAATTCTTCAAATTATTAATGCGCGATTCCCCCTGAGACAGGAGCACGAGATGAACAAGGACATCATTGCTGGCAAATGGAGCCAGATCAAAGGCAAGGCACAGATTCAATGGGGCGACCTGACCAACGATGTTTTCGATGTTGCAGAAGGCAGCACCGAATACCTCAGTGGCAAGCTGCAAGAACAATATGGCTGGGATCGTGATCGCGCCGAAAAAGAAATCAAAGAATTTGAGCGCATGATCGATAGCGAATAAATTGCTTCTGCGTTGAGACAGAAAAGGCCGCGATCATGCGGCCTTTTCATTGCACGAAATTCGCCATCACGCCATCGACATCCGGTTGGCAGATATCTGCATGACGATGGCCCCAATGAAAAAGGCCAGGTTTCCCTGGCCTTTCTCAAGTCTCAAGCAAGACGCTGGATCAGCACTTGCCGTCTTTGCAATCCTGCGCTTTGTCTTCGACCTTTTCGCCGACCTTCTGCACATCCTTGCCGGCGCCGGCAACGGTGTTACAGGCGGTCAGGCCCATCGAAAACATGGCAAGCAACATCACGGCCATCAAACGCTTCATGAGAATCTCCTTGTGTGGGGGGAAGTTCGTCCGGCACCTAGGCCGTACCCGCTACATGGAACCCATCGCGCCGTGAAGCCGATGTGGAACCAGCCCCGAGTTTGTGCCCCGCGCGGGAACGCACCCTGAACAACGGGGATGCATTCAGCAAAAAAAGCGACGTCAGTCGCGCATCAACGTCGATTTTCCAAACAAGCTCTCGACCAATTGCACAGCCAACCGCGCCGTGGCATTGCGCTTGTCCAGCGCAGGATTCACTTCCACCAGATCCAACGACGCCATGCAGCCGGTGTCCGCGATCATCTCCATCATCAACTGCGCTTCTCGGTAATTCACGCCACCCGGAACGCGCGTGCCAGTGCCCGGCGCGATGGATGGATCCAGCATGTCGACATCGAAGCTGACATGCAGGTGGGTATCGGCATCGACACCTTCCAACGCTTCTTCCATGACCCGACGCATGCCGATCTCGTCGATGTAGCGCATGTCGTAGATATCGAGGCCGTGTTCTTTGACCAAACGTTTCTCGCCACGATCCACCGAGCGAATGCCGATCTGGCGAATCTCGTCGGCTTTCAGCGCGGGACCAGGCGCGCCCAGGTTGACCAGTACATCCGGACCCAGGCCGCACAAGCAAGCCACCGGCATACCGTGGATGTTGCCCGAAGGCGTGATCTCGGAAGTATTGAAATCGGCATGGGCGTCGAGCCACAACACGCGCAGCTTCTTGCCTTGCGCGCGCGCATGTGCGGCGACAGCAGCAATCGAGCCAATGGCGAGGCAATGGTCACCACCCAGCATGATCGGCATGCGCCCGGCAACAAGCTCTTGCGAGCTCATGTCGAACACAGCCTGGTTCCAAGCGACGACTTCGTCCAAATGACGGTAACCATCGACCGGGCCGGTCAGTGGATTACGCGGGCCCGCAACATCGCCCAGGTCACGCACGTCCACGCCGCGACGGGCAATGGCTTCGGCCAGATTCGCCACACGCAGCGCTTCCGGGCCCATCGAAGCCCCGCGATGGGCGGCACCGACATCGGTCGGCACGCCAAAAATGGAGACGGGGGAGTAATCAGCACGCATCGGAATATCCTGATGGTGCCGGCTGTCAGAGTCGAACTGACGACCTACCGCTTACAAGGCGGTTGCTCTACCAACTGAGCTAAGCCGGCGAAGCTGCCTATTCTAGCCGACGCGGCGGGTCAGGCCGAGCAAGCAAGTGCTTGGGCCTGTGCCGCGCCCAAGCGTGTGCGCTGGGTGTTCGCATCGAAGCCTGCGGGCGCACGTACATCCAACCAATAACTTGCACCCGCGCCGCCGACGGGCTCGACTTGCGCGGCAAATCCCTTCGCCTGCAATGCGGCCTGATGGCGACGCGCATTCTCTTCTGATCCGAAACGGCCCAGCGCGATGCCGTTCGCCGCCTCGCCTTCATTGCGCACCACCAGGTCACTGAAGCCCGCGGTGCGCAAGCGCTCGGCCATGGCTACCGCTGCATCCCGATTGGCCAGGGGCGGCATGACGACGTTGTAACCACGTGCATTCGCGCCGCCGACACTGCGCACGCTTGCTTGTACGCCGGGCTGAGCAAGACGACCACGCGCCACTTGCACAGCCGCCTCATCACCATACGGGCCGAAACTTGCGCAGACCATGGCCGCAGGCGCAGCGACGGTTGCCGCGGGGGCAGGTGTCGATGTGGCTTCGGCGGCTGGCGCGGGCTCGACCGGGGCTGTGGCTGGCGGCGTGGTTGATGTTGCGTCTGCCGCACGCACCAGCTCGAGCGTAGGCACTGCCGCATCCAACGGCGCGGCTGCAGGCGGCGGTGCAGGACGATGGAAGGCCCACCAGGCCGCCACTCCCAGATTCAACATCAACAACAACACGAAAAGCATGCGCGTGATCATGGCCTGGATTCTAGCGGGCCAGATCTGGCGATGACGCATCGCCCAGCGCCGCGTATCGCGCCAACCCTTCCAATACCAGCCGCGGCTTGCTTTCGGCATCGTGGATACGCGCTTGCAATGCGGGTGCCCCGCCGCCGTGCAGCCACAACCGCGGCATCGCACCCAACAGACGTGCGGCCTCATCACGGCTGCGCTGGATAAGCGCCAACGCCGCTCCTTCGCAGCCCGAGGCCAGCGCATCGATGGTGTCATCGGCAAATTCGGCGTAAGTCCCGCCATCAAGCGGTAGCTGCCGGGCACGCGCATGCAGACTTTCACGCATCAAGGTGGGCGATGGGGCGATACGCCCGCCACGGTGCAGCCCGCTCGCATCCAACAGATCCAGCGTCAAGGCCGTGCCGACGCCACATACCAACACGGCATCACCAGCGGACCGCGCGGCCAGCAATGACAAAAACCGATCAACACCCAAGCGCGCCGGCACGGCATAGGCGATCTGCATCCCGCCACATCGGGGCAAGGTACGAGCAAAGCTGATGCGCGCAAAGCGCGGCCCCAGCACCGCCAGCAAGGCCGCCCGTACCGCCGGCGATGCCACGGCAGACACCCAGGCGATATCGCCGCGCACCTCATCCGGCAACTCGCTGAAATCAGCACCGGCATGATGATCAAGACTGCCCACCTCACCGATATCGCTCGCCACCTTGCCGCGCGCGAACTTGAGCCGCGTATTGCCCAGGTCGAATAGCCACGCACTCATGCTGCAGGCCTCACGCTGACTTCGCCGGAATATACGGTGCGTTCGCCTTGGGCATCACGCACGCGCAGCCCGCCATCGCTGGCAAGCCCCAAGACTTCGGCATCGCACACCTGATTGCCGTTGATTACACGAATGCGCTGGCCGGCCAAGGCATCAAGCGCCTGCCATCGCGGCAGGAAAGCCGAGAGTCCATCGCGATCAAAAGCCTCCAGCGCCGGCAGCCAAGCAGACAGCAGGATCGCCGCCAGCACGTTGCGCGATGGCGGCTCGCATTGCGCGGCCAAATCGGTCCAGGCCTGGTCGATGTCACGGCCGAACGCCGCGGGCATGCGCACGTTCAAGCCCAGGCCAATCACTGCGCGCGCGGGGCCGCCATGCTCCCCACCGCCTTCCACCAAGAGACCGCCTAGCTTGCGACCATCCAGCCACAAGTCGTTGGGCCATTTCAGCCGAATGTCGAGGCCGGTCGCCTCGCGCAGCGCCTCGGCGGCCACGATGCCGGCCACCAGACTCAGGCCGGCCAGGCGCGCCAGCCCGCCGTTGAACTGGCGGTCGAGCGAGATATACAGATTGGCGGCCAAAGGCGATGCCCAAGGGCGGCCCAAACGGCCACGCCCTGCTTGCTGGCGCTCGGCCAAGAGCACGCGGACCCCGCGCACAGGGGGCGGCTCGGCAAGCAGCACCGTGTTGGTGGAGTCGAGTGTCCAGCGCACGTTGAGTGACTCAAGCTGCTGTTGCGCGTGTGCCGGCATGTGTAGGCGGATGGAGGCTTCATCCAACAAATCCAGTGGCCGCGCCAAGGCATAACCCTGCCCCGGCTGGGCATCAACCTCTACTCCCGCCTGGCGCAGGGCAGCGATCCGCTTCCAGACGGCCGCACGGGTCAGGCCCAGCTCGCCCGCCAGCCGATCACCGGACACCGGCCCCTCAGCCAGACGCAGTAAGAGTGCGCGCTCTGCCTCGGCACGGCTGGGTTCGGTTTCGGTGGATCGTTGGACGGGCGGCATCCCCGGATTATCCCCAAACCGCCCGCTGTCGTGCCGCTGACATCAATTCAGGCTATAGTCGGCATTCCCCTGCCATCCAAGGACGGCCCGCATGCGCAAGCGTTTATTGATCGCTTTGATCCTCGCCACCGCGAGTGGCAGCGCATTTGCGCAGGCATCCAGCATCGGCAGCGACCCGGGGGCTACCACCACCAGCGACGACGACAGCGCACCCGCGCCTAAGCGTCCCGTGCCTGCCACGACGTCAGAGACCCGCAAGGGCCCGGCCCGTAGCGACAACCAGCGTAACAACAACCCACGCTGGCACAGCTTCCTGCCGGGGATGTTCCGCTAAGCGGATTACGGCTGCGCCATCGGCTGGATGCCGATACGCAATTCGATGTTGAATCAGCGCGGCAACGGCAGCCGCACTTCGAAACGTGCGCCGCCCAGTTCCTCTGAACGATCCACACGCAGCTCACCGCCATAGGCGCGGGTGATGTCCTGCACGATCGACAAACCGATGCCGTGACCCTGCACGCGCTCGTCGCCGCGCACGCCTCGCTGCAATAGACCCGCCACCTTGTCCGACGGGATGCCGGGGCCATCATCGTCCACGGCCAGCATCAGACGCGCCCGACCGCCTTCCTTCGTCGCCGGCTCACGCAGGACCGTCAGCAACACGCGGGCCTTCGCCCACTTGAAGGCGTTTTCCAGCAAGTTGCCGAGCACTTCCTGCAGGTCGCCGGTTTCACCGAAGAAGCGCGCTTCGTCATCGACTTCGAATTCGCACAGCACGCCCTTGCTGGCGTAGATCTTCTCCAGGCCCAGCACGATCTGCTCGGCCTGCGGGAGGATCGGCACGGGCGTCGCGAACAGCTTGTGGCCACCCGACGCCGCGCGCGATAGCTGATAGGACACCAGGCTGTTCATGCGATGCAATTGGGTGTCAAGTTCTTCGCGCAATTCCGGCAGGGATGCTTCGCTATCGATACGTGCGCGCAGCACGGCCAGCGGCGTCTTCAAACTATGCGCAAGATCGGCCAGCGTATTGCGCTGACGCTCCAGGTTCTTGCGTTCGCTCTCGATCAGAGCGTTGATGCTTTCGGTCAGCGGCTCGAGCTCACGCGGGTGGTAGTCGCTCATTCGCGCGGCGCGGCCATCCTTGACTCGATCGAGCTCCGTCACCACCTGGCGCAAGGGCGACAAGCTCCAGCGCAACGCGACCAGCTGCAGCATCAACAAAATCGCCGCCGCGCTGCCGAGATACACCCAAAGCGCACGACGAAACACGTTGATTTGCGCGGCCAGCGGACGCGTGTCCTCCATCACGTAGATGGTGTACGGGATCTCGCCATCCTTGCCATCGGTCCAGATGAAGCTGCGCGCATAGCGATAGACCTGGCCTTCGCTGCCATCGATCTGGCGCATCGGCAACGGCCCTTCAAACGTGCTGCTGTTACGCGGCAAGGTAGTCGCCTCTGGCAACTCCGGCCCTTGTGCGGAGGTCGAATACCATGGACCGCTGGGCACGATCATCTCGGCATACAACCCGCTGCCGGGGCGATCCAGGCGCGGATCCGGCGAGCGGAAGGGCGGCACCAGATAGCCGTCGATATCGAACTCGTTGCCCGCCGCATACGCCAAGGCGAAGCTCTCCAGGCGCACCTTGAGATTGCTTTCGGCAGTGTCGATGAAGGCGCGGTCCAGCGCGACGCCAACCAGGGCCAGGAACGCGACCAATCCCAGTCCCGCCGCTACCAGCTGGCGGGTGGCGATCGAACGGGGGCGCCAGAACAGGTTAGCCATCGAAGCGGTTCACGGTGGCCGAATCTGCGACCACCGTCATCAGGGCAGGCTCAGGCCTCGTTGTTGCGCGGGATGGCAAAGCGATAACCGCGGCCGCGCACGGTCTCGATCGGCTTCAGGCTGCCATCCGGGTCCAGCTTGCGACGCAGGCGGCCGATGAAGACTTCCAGCACGTTGGAATCGCGATCGAAATCCTGCTGGTAGATGTGCTCGGTGAGGTCGGCCTTCGAAACCAATTCGCCGGCATGCATCATCAAATATTCCAGCACCTTGTACTCGTAACTGGTGAGGTCAACGTTCTGACCGTGCACGGTCACCGTCTGCGCGGCAAGATCCAGCACCACCGGACCGCATTCCAGCGACGGCTTGCTCCAACCGGCGGCGCGGCGCACCAGCGCGTTGATGCGCGCGAGGAGCTCTTCGACGTGGAACGGCTTGACCAGGTAATCATCGGCACCCTGCTTCAAGCCATCGACCTTGTCTTGCCAGCTCGAGCGCGCGGTCAGGATCAGGATCGGGAACTGCTTGCCTTCCTCGCGCAGGGCCTTGATCAGCTCCATGCCGCTCATCTTCGGCAGACCCAGATCGATGATGCCGATGTCAAACGGCACTTCCTTGCCCATGTACAGGCCTTCTTCACCGTCTTGCGCGGCATCCACCGCATAGCCTTCGCGCTTCAGGCGCGCCGCCAGGGTTTCGCGCAGCGGGGCTTCATCTTCGACCAGCAAGATTCGCATGAGTATCTCCAGAATTCGGGAAGGCCTTAACAGGGCCGAGGGTCACAGCTTGGGCTTGCCCTTGTCATCATCGCGTGTAGACCTGAATGCAGGCTCAGCCTGGCCAGGCCTGCCGCGACCAGGGTCATCGACAATGATACGGATGCGGCCGCCCGGCTCCAGCACCTTGACGCGATGGATCTCCCGCCCTTGAAAGCGCATGCTCTCCACATTCAAGACTTGGCCACCCGTCTGGCGTTCGACCCGGCGCACCGCGTCCGGCATGCCCTGCTTGGCCGGCGGCGCAAAGGCAGCCGTACGGGTCGGCATGCGCGGCTCGGCAGCCTGTAACGGCAATCCTTGGGCAACGCCCACCGCAGGCAGCAATGACAGCACAAGGATCGATGTGGCCAAGGCAAGGCGCACGGCAGGACTCCAGCACACAGGGAAAGACGGCCAAGGCCGCTGGGGTAGCCAGTGTCGGGGGCAGCCTTTGAACTCGGCCTTAACTGGTTAAGGAAACGTTAGTGGGTAACACACGGGTTCACCGGGCGTTGCCCAGCTGAGCCTCTACGGCCGACTGCGCGGCCATGGCCTCCTCGATCAACCCCCAGCCTGCGCCCGGCAGGTGCGCTCGCTCGCTCAGTACCTGGCGAAACGGGCGTCCTCCCGGCTCCCCGTGCCAGAGCCCGAGCAAATGCCGGGTGATGTGCTTGAGCGCAACTCCATCGGCCAGCTTGGCTTCAACGTAAGGGCGGAAGCGTCGCAAGAGGTCGGCGCGTGGCAGCTCCGCGCGCGCCGCCCACTGGCTGTCGAGCCGGTGCAACAGGTACGGGTCGTGGTAGGCGGCACGCCCCAGCATCACCCCATCCAGCCGGCCGCGCTGACCTTCTGCAGTATCGATGTCGCGGATGCCGCCATTGAGCTCGATCCGCAGATCCGGTCGCTCATCTTTCAGGCGATACGCCCAGTCGTAACGCAGCGGCGGAACCTCGCGGTTTTCCTTGGGCGACAGGCCCTTCAGCCACGCATTGCGTGCATGAATGACGAAGTGGCCGCAGCCAACATCGGCAATCTGGTCGATGAAGCTTCGGAACTGGCCGTAATCATCATCGTCATCCACGCCCAAGCGGCATTTCACCGTCACCGGCACCTTGCCCGCCGCGCCGACCATCGCGCCCACGCAATCTGCGACCAAGGCAGGCTCACGCATCAGACAGGCACCGAAGCGCCCCGCCTGCACACGGTCGGAAGGGCAGCCGCAGTTGAAGTTGACCTCATCGAAACCGTGATCGACCGCGATCCGGGTAGCCTCGGCCAAATGCGCTGGATCGCTGCCACCCAGTTGCAAGGCCACCGGGTGCTCGACCGGATTCATCGCCAACAGCTGCGCGCGGTCGCCATGGATCACCGCATTCGCGTGCACCATCTCGGTGTACAGGCGCGCGTCCGGCGCGAGGATGCGATGGAAGACCCGGCAATGCGTGTCAGTCCAATCCATCATCGGGGCGACGGACAGCACAAAATCGCTCGATGTCACTGATTTCATGGTGTTTATTACTGATTTTTCAGCTGCTTGCGGGTGATTCATTGCCAACGTATTTCCGGGAGTTTTCGGGGGTTCTCGAACCCCGAGTGCTACACTAGGTGCTACACAAATGCCTATGTAGCACTCATGGGAACCATCACCTCAAGACGAAGCAAGTCTGGCGCCATGCGGCATACGGCGCAAATCCGGCTCAAGCGAGACGGTCAGATAACGCACACCGAATCGCAGACATTCGGCTCGGCTGCGGCAGCAAAGGAATGGCTTCGCCGCCGCGAAGCGGAACTCGATGGCCAGCGCTCTCGCGGTGAGGCAGTCGGAAAGCGCATGACCGTCGGCGAGATGGTCGCCTGGTACGAAAGCAGGGAACGCAAAGATGAGCCCTGGGGACGAACCAAGCGAGCCGATCTCGCGCGACTGAAGCTAGGCATTTTGGCAGACAAGCGCGCAGATCGCCTGACTGCTGCGGATTTCATCGCTTACATCGATGGTCGCCGCGATCAAGGCGCAGGGCCTTCTACCGCAGGAAACGACATCATTTGGCTACGGCAAGTCTTCAAAGCAATCACGATCAACCTGCGTGTCCCTGCCCCACTGCCACAGCTCGAGGAGGCCTCTGCATATCTTTGGCAGGAAGGCACCGTCGGAAAACCCAAGAAGCGCGAACGCAGACTCAAGCTTCCGCATGGGGACTTCAAAGGTGAGGAAGTCATCATTCTTGAATATATGGATGATCGGCGCGGCCCGATCCCGATGGGTGAGATCACTCGATTCGCCATTGCCACTGCACGCCGAGATGACGAGATCACCCGATTGCTCTGGGCAGACATCGATCGGGCAAATCGCACGGCACTTCTAAGGGACGTCAAACACCCCCGAAAGAAGAAGGGCAACAACAAGACCTTCCGAATGACCGAAGAAGCTTGGGCGATCATTGATCGCACCCCGGTCACGCTGATACATCACGCGGATGGAACTATTACCGAAGACCCACGGATCTTCCCTTACAACTCGAAATCCATCAGTTCGGCTTTCACTCGCGGCATGAAGGTCCTCGGGATTAAGGACTTGCATCTTCATGACTTGCGCCATGAAGCAACGTCCCGCCTATTCGAACGCGGCTACGACATTCATGAGGTCGCTCAGTTCACGTTGCACGAATCGTGGGCAACCTTAAAGCGTTACACACACCTCTCACCGGCTCATGTCCCAGAGCGCCCCGCCACTGTCAGACAGCTCAGAGGGCTGCTTAATGACAGAGATTAAGTAGTGATCTTGAAACCGCCATGCGAGGCACTCTCTAAGGCCCGTTTTCAGCCATGAGCTGCTTGATCGCCCTGCCTTCTCACTTGTGCGGGGCAACATTAGTCATGAACACTTGTAAGCCTTCAGTAGGGATTCTGGGACGAACGTCAGGTTGCCTCTTGCGCGAGAACAGGCGACGTACAGCCTGTTTCGCGTCCCCGGGTTGATTTCCCGGAAGCTACCTGCTTTCCAGGCTTTCACATTGCCGAGATTTAGCACCACGCACACATCCTCGTAGTGGTCCATGCCCTTGGATGCGCCCCAGTTCTGGGAGAAGCAGTCGTACTTCTGATTCTCTTTGTAGAACAGTTTGACGGTTCCGGAATCCCGGTAGATGGCTGCAACCGCTGCCGGGTCATCCTCGAAGCGCACGATACTCGTCCGCTCGTCATGCGCCTGGATGTCTATGCCGATCTTCTCGGTGATGAAGTCGCAAACGCTTTTGCTACAACGGCGGCTGAGCTTGAGGCTATCGGTGTCGACTTTCAGCTGGGCCTGCTCGAACCTCCTCTTGTAGGTATCGTAGTTCTCATGCAAGTTGGCATTGACGTTGCCGTCGCGGCTCGTGTCGAAGGTGTGCTGGTGGAAGTCGCCTACGAAGCTCACGTTCACCTGGGCGGCGCTGATAGCCAATAGGAAGTTGAAGTCATGCCCACCGAAATCCTGGACCTCGTCGACGAAGAAGACGTCAAAGTACTTTTCGATGCGGGCCACCACCGCACCGACCAGGCCGGACTGCTCAATGAACTTGGCGAGACGGTTCGCATAGAGCCAGCGGCCGGGCGACATGTAGCGCCGGTCATCGGTCAAGGGGTAAGCCGGAAACCGGCCGGGCGTGTTGAAGGTGATGCCGCGCGTATCCTTCTTAGAGCGTAGGAACGGCCGATAGCAAAAGCTGTGCAAAAAACTGAAGTAGGTGTAGATCGCGATGTTGGGGGGCAGATAGCCGAAACGCTCGATGACCTTGATACGCAGGTTGTGATAGTTGGCCTCGGTATACGTGATCAACAGGAAGCGCCGCGCCTCGTCCAGCGCATTCACCAAGCGGGTGGTCTTACCCGATCCGGCGACCGCAAAGACTACGCTTTTATCCATGCCACAGCCTGCTGGATATAGCCTGGCGCTACCAGAGCGTCGCCCTTTTTGTCCAGCAGCTGGAACGCGGCATCGGTCTTGTTCTTAAGCATGTAATCTTCGACGCTCAGGGTCTTACGGCCCGCCGCGAACAGCTCATCGCAGGTCGCTTGGTTGTCTTGGTACATGCAGGCCTCAAAGGTATGGCGGGCGTTATCGGGATCCGCAAAGACTTGGATGGATGCCGAGACGTAGTCCGAGTAGTTCGCGACGCAGTTGGCTGCATGGTCCTTGTCGTTGTCGCGGATCGCAGCCACCTTGATACCCAGCAGCTTGGCGAGTTCGAAGTAACGCTTGAAGCTGGTGCCATCGACCGAGATCACATGGATGCCATCGGCATCCAAGCTGAAACCGGGTGCGCTAATCCTGTAGAGCGCGTCCATCAGAATGAACTCCGCGTCGCCTTCGACCAAGATTGCCTTCTTACACAACGCTAACTCCAAGACGTTGTTGTCGGGCGCCTTCATGAAGAATTCGGCGGTTCCCAAGCTGAGATCCCTTAGGCTGGCCGGTCGCGACGGGTCCTCCTCGCTCAAGATCAAGACCTTCCGGAGGTTCAGCCGCGTGGCGATGAAGCTGCTATGCGTGGCGACAAAGAGTTGCTTCTTGACAGAGGCGCGGATGCGCTCGATTAACTTGCGCATATGCACCTGGCTGAGATGGTTCTCCGGCTCCTCCAGCAGCAGCACATGAAGTGCATGCTCTCGGTTACGCAGCGCGAACTCGGTCTTGATGAAGCACTGGCGACCCTTTCCCTTGCTGTCCACCGGGATGTCGTCTTCGGTAATTATGATGTCGGTCTCGACGCTGGCCTTCGGGCTGGTCCGGACGTCGAACTTATATGCTTCGAGTCCGTCATTCATCGTCTTGAAGACTTCATCCTTGAACTTCGCCTTCGCTTTCCGGTATTCGAAGCCGTGCAGGTTGCGCTGGGCAATGCTCGCATGCGCGGCATACATAGAGCGTGTGTACTCGCGCGTGGCATGCTCGTTGTTGATCAGTGAGCTGTCGATCAGCAGGTGCCGCAGCGGCTTCTTGTATGGAGAGACAGCCTCGTCCGTGAAGGTCAGGAAATGCACGCCGTAGTACTCGAAGGGGAAGATCTTGTGCTTCTCCGCGAGGATTGCCTGGATCTGCTTCGAGTACTCGTCCACTGGCTGACACACCATCTTGATGCCAAGGTGGTCGGCATCCTTACTGTTGTTGCGTCCATCCAAGTCATGGCGGTCCGACAGGCCATCGAAATAGACTTCGATCAGCAACTTGGGAAGGTCGCCAATATCCTTTGCGCCGCCGAGAAACTCGGCAATGCAGTCAGCATTGAACAACGCCTCTATCCCAATGCTTTCGACCTTGCTGCGACTAGCACTCAGCACGATGTCCATCGCCTGCAACACCGAACTCTTGCCGGCTTCGTTGCCGCCAACCAGGATGTTCAGTTCTGAATCGAACTCCAGCTCCAGCGACCTAAATCGCTTGAAATTCTGGAGCACCAACCGGCGAATTGTACCCACGTTATTTCCCTATTTATCAAATATACGAATCGACAATGCATGCATTGTCGACGTAATCTTCGGCTAGCGAATCGCACTCGATGCAAATCAGAAATCACTTCTCCCGTGCGCAGTTCAGCGTACCAATAACCTTGGCAAGAATGAGAAAGCACAAAATAGAGGGCGATCAGAGCCAAGATAGCCAAGGCACCCCAGCCTTACACTCGCTGGCCATTGCCACGACCGCCACTGAGGACGGTCCATAACCAAATCCCTCCGTACCTTGGCGGTGACATCGGCAATCGCGTGCATAGCATGCAAACCGCGATACATGCTCGAATTTTCGCTTTCGATCGTGAGCTGTAGTGATTGGCAATTGCGCATAGACAGAGCCGACAATCGTGTTACTGGGACTCTGGAAGCTTTAGCTCAATTTGCTCTTGCTCCAGAGCAAGCGATGGCAGCTCACCAAGCTCACTCCAACCTACCCGTACCGCTGCCGCTCTCATAGCATCCCCTATTGACTCAGAGACAGCATTCCCTCTGCCACATTTCGTTACGTCCATAAGCCATGGCTGCAGCGAAACTCCCTCTGGCAGTGCGACTTCCTGCAACCTTGCCGCAATCCTGAAGCCGCCAACATCTATATCACCCCAGTGATAGAACACCGCTGTCGTCGGCAACGATCCGGTTAGGCTGCGGAAACCCGTGACCCAAGCAGGTGATGGCATGCCGCCAGTGAATACCACCAACCCATCTTCCCGGCATTTCAACGCCTCGGCTGCCAGATGAAACGTCGTAAGGTTTTCAATGCTCAGTACCCATGAGGGTGTAGCTTCGAGGCCGCGCACACTTCGTGGCGCGACACCAACGTAGGGGTGAACGATTGTGCAGTCCGGACCCTCATGCATCAGGATCTTTCCCGTACCTGCAATCAGCAACGGCATTGGCTGCTTGACTAGGCCGAGAGTCCTGAGGACTTCCCACTTTCCCCTTGGCCGGCTTGATAGCCCTTCCCCTGATAGAACATCAAGCTGAGGCAATAGCTTCTCAATCCGTTTCGTGTCCGAGAAAAGTCTTCCACTGAGCACGCGGATGACTTGATCCTCACCTGGCATGGCTACAACCGCGTCGAGCACTCGAAGTGCATCGCGCCATGAACGCCATGAGTCAGGAGCGAGGCCACGCACCCGACGCAGCCTTTCCCACGCCTTCAAGACCTCAATAAGACGCGGATATGCATCCGTCCACGCCTCTAAATTTTTCTGGGCGACCTGCAGCTGGGTTGCGTTGGTGGCGATACCAAGCAAGCTCGCCAGCAATTCCACATCGTCTACTCGCACCCACTCAAGCGGACGATCATCGCCTCCTTGATCGCCCCAGCCAGCAGTCACGGCACCGTATTTGACGGCATCACGGATCTGTCCATGTCCGCGCATTCGTTCTTCGAAGTTCTGCTGCCAGTAAATCGAATTGGTCGGTTTGAGATTCGACTTCTGGGGTACCGATGATGATCCGGAGACACTTTTTCTCTCGCCACGCCCAAGTTGTTCTCGCAGCACAGCGTCCACCCAGCCACACAGAACCGGACGCCGCGTATCAACCACTAGAACGCTCCGAAACCTCAACCAATGCTTCCTCCATCAGTTCCGGGTGCACCGCAAGGATGTCACTAGCCAAAAGTTCCCGCGCAGCCGGTTTGATCTCGTTACGGAACAGTTGGATCCGTTTGGATCCGAATCGCGCCATGTCCCAGTACACGTCCAAGAAGGAAGACATCTTGGCCTGATCAGATTCGGGACCGGCGATGATCATCTGCAGGCCGAGTGCGTTCAGGTATTCGGCAGTCGCCCGTACGTTCTGAGCATCCATCTTCTCGAATGCCTCATCCAGCATAATCAAGCCGCCGCAGCCTGGCGTACCGGCAGGCTTGCCGAACGCTGCCGCCAGCGAGGCACCGAAGATGACGTAAAGCGGTGTGCGATGCTCGCCGCCAGAACCTGGCCCAAAGCGTTTACTCAGCTTGCCCTTCAAGTCGCCGTCAGCATAGATGTCGACGTCGTAACTGAAGAAAAGGCGATGATCGTTGAGCGGGCTGTTCTCTAGCTGTAGTGGCGAGCCCTTGCCGTCACCTTCTACCAGTAAACGGAATTCTTCAGGAATGGGACCGGAGCCCCCAAACAGCGTCGATTCACTCTCGCCCATCTCGCGCACGCGCTGAAGGAACTCATAGAGCTTTCGGTGCTGGTCGACCTTGGTCGCCCTGAACTGATAACGCTCGCCGTTAGTGAACTCCGGAGCCTTGTTCAAAATTCGATTCAGACCCTTGATCTGCTCCTCAATCGCATCGAATCCATTGAGCAAAGTGTGCGCCACGTCCGAGCGGAAAACCTCGACCGCTGCGGTATATGCGCGGTTGGCTTCGTCTTGCTTCTCGACCAGCTCCAGTTCGGACATGCGCTTGATCTCGCTTTGGACCATGGCCAATGCCTGCTGCCAGTCCTCATCGCGAATCTCGTGGTTCTCCAGCTGGTAGTTGGCAAGGTATGTGGTCATCAAACCCCAGGCCTTGGTATTGGCACTGTTGCCTAGGCTTGTGCTGTTCTCGCGCAGTCTGGAGCACTCCATGATCGCGGCAGACACATCGTCGCCCGTTTTAGTTTCCACAACCTCACGGAGCGTTTCGGCCGCATTGAGATCACAAAGCGAGTTTTGGCGTGCCAAAACCTCTTCGTCTCGCGCGCTGGCCTGCTCATCGGTGAGCTGTTTCAGCTTTTCTCGCATACCCTTCAGAGCCGACACAGCCTTATCCACGTTTGAGGCAGCTTCTGTTTTCGCTTTGTCCTTCGCGGCGTGCTGCTCAGCCGCCGCACTTGCCGCGAGCTGTAACGCAGCGAGACTACCGGCCTCACCCGCATCAATGATCATTTCCGTTTGTGTAATCGCGGCTTGCTGGTTCACGATCTGGCCGATCAACGACTGCAAGCGCACCTGGATCGTATCGCTATCGCCAGCTGATGCTAGCGCCTGACTGATCGTCGACACATGCTCCACACGTCGATTGAGCGCGTCGTAAAGCTCATCCGCCTTACGCAAGGCTTCGCGTGCCGCGCGCACGTGATCCTCGTTACTGACGCCACCGATTCGAAGGCCCGTTTTAGTCATAAGCCGGAGGCGGTCGACGCCGCCACCCGAACTAACCATGCCATCGCGCGACAAAGCTTTGTTCCCGACACGTAGTTGTTCGCTGTCTTCGACCAGCGCCACCTTTCCTAACTCGCCCTGAAGAAAGCGGATGGCACCGTTGTCGTCACCCGTGATCAGCTGAGCCGCATATTTCCCACTGCCCGGGGCCTGCCATGAGCGTCCACGAGAGATCAGGGCCAGCTTAGAACCGTAGATATCATTCCGGGCGCGCCGGAATACATCGATCGCCGCGGTCTCATCCGCCGTGTCATGCACCAGAAGGGCATCAACGTTTCGCCCAAGATAGGCCTCAATCGCTGGCTGCCACTCGACGTCCTTGACCTCCACAAGGTCACATACCGGCGTCGTTTGGATACCGGCACCCTCAAGCAACGACTGCAGCCTTGAAACTTCAGAACGCAGCGGCGGCCTGCCAGCGTTGACGCGGCCTAAGTCTGCCTTGGCCGCCGTCAATGAGTGGTTAGCTGCCGCAAGTTGCTGAGCAAGATCCATGCGAACACTATCGACTGCCCTGTGTAGCGTGCTTACGGCGTTGGCCAGCACCAGCGTGTCCTCTGGCTGGATGTCAGCTTCTCGGCCCAGCAACTCACTCAGTGCGGATACATGCTCCAAGGCATGTGCACCGTCACCCTGCAGCCTGGCGAGATCCTTGTTGCCGACCACTCGGCGCACAGCAGTGCCAAGCCGGCCCAGGTCATCCCTTATCGTTGATCGAAGTGAAGCGAGCCCATCGCGTCCTTTGTCTAATTCGGACTGGCTGCTTAAATGGCGCAGGTAATCCGGATCCTGCTTCAAGGCGACTTCGGCCGATACAAGACGTTTGTGGGCCGCGCCGACATCGCTCTCAGCCTTGCTAAGGGCCGACCTGAATCCCGCTTCTTGCTGGATCAGATGTTCAATGGTCTCTTCGGTTTCGGCGATCTCTTCGCCGAGTCGATCAGCATTGAAGACAGCCTTGAGGTAAGTGTAGTTCGCCGCCTTGACGAAGTGCTGTTGGACAGTTCGGTACTGCTTTTCGACTGCTTCTGCCTGAGAAAGACGCTCGGCCAGCTCCTGGATGGTGCGCTTTATCTCTCGAAACTGATCGAGTCGAGCGCGGAACTGGTTGACGTTGGTCGGGCGTGCCTCAATCAGGTGGTTGCGCAAGGTCTCGTTGAGATCGTCGACGTCTCGGTTGAGCTTGAGCGACCGGGCGAAAGCAGTTCGTATAGCGCGATAATTGGGGGACTCGCCACTGCTTGCTAACTGCGCGCCGAACAGCTGACGCGAGAACTCCTCTCCGTTGATGGTGAACACCGGCGTCGTTCCGACCGCTCTGCACAAGTCGGCCAGCTTGGGCTGCAGGGTACGCCATGGGAGCACCATCTCCTGTCCGTTCTTGGCCTCGACCATCTGATCAGTGCGAAGTGACACGCCAGGCAGGATGTAGAGGCTATGGAAGAGGTGCTCCTGGCTGTCGACCGATGCGGAGAGCGCAGCGCCGGCGGTCACGGGCGTGCCTGTGTCCGGGTCGCGGAACACAAGGTTGATATAGGTGTTAGCCGAATCTCGACACACGTCGCTTGGACGCTGGCCGTGTACGCCAAGGCAATAGTCGCGCAAGCTTCGCGCTCTGCGCTTGCCTTCGCTCGATGCGTTGAAATGGATGCGATTCCGGTCGGCGCCCAACAACACGATCTGCAAAGCATCAAGTAGGGCCGTCTTGCCTGTGCCGTTGGGGCCGAGGAAAGCGGTATTTCGTCCAACATCAAGATCCTGTCGGGCATACAGGAAGTACTGGACGAGGCCAATTGACTCAAGTTGTTTCATCGTCGACTTCCAGTTCTTCATCCACTTCGGGATCGACCCCATAAGCCGCCAACTGCAACAAGGCTGTCTGGCCAAGAATGTCGGTGATTGCAGGGCGGATCACGATCTGGAACGGCTGATCATCGGCCGCGTCGATTTCTCGAGCCATGCCGTTACGCCTGAGTGATCGCAACAACTCGCGCATCTCTCCACGGTCCGGTAGTTGCCTGCCGAGCAGCTCTTTGTAGAGCTGCTCCAGCTCCTCAAGGGTGACGAAGGCTTCTCCGTCCACGATATCGACCGCATTGATACGATCGTCGTAGACCCTGCGTAGTAACAACGCCAGCCGCGTTTCCTCCAGTCGCATGCGCCCACCGAAGGCATGACGCGGAATGGCGACCACATAGCCGTGATGCGGATTGTGGGTAATCGTCATACCGAACTGCTCGAACACCTCCCGAAAAGTACTCAGGTGATGCGTCAACAATTCGTATGGCAAACGCCCGCCACGGTCGCCCGCGTAGATCACCTGCTCCATCATCAAGCGGTAAGCCGCCTGCTGGTAATCCTGCTCTTCGTAGTGCCCGCTACTTTGTGCCGCCAATCGTTCCCAGTTGGCCATCACGCTTCCTCGCGCTCGACGACGAAGCGTCGATGAGTCATGTAATCGTTATTGGTCATGCTGTCATCATCGAACCGCACTCGAATCCCACGCAGCATTTGGATGAGTGGGTCATGACGTCGCTGCGTCAGCGGCGCATCGTCGCGGGATGCAATCAACAGTAGCCGCTGGTAGCAGCACAGATCGTTGATCGATGTGACGGACAAGGTGTCGGAGCTCATTCTCTGCTTGCCATCCAGCATCCGAACGACGTAGTTCGCCAGCTGCACGGGCGTGACCTTGCGATTTTCGATCATGCGTCGACGTAGCCACTCCATGGCCAACTCCTCGTCGGTCAGTTCCACCTCTTCGACCGCCGTGGCGACCTGCTCTCTTGCTTGTTTGCGGGGCTTGGCCAGCGCTGATGGCGACCAGTGCACGCCACCGGCATCGCCAGGAAGCGCCGGGTGCTCTTCCTCCATATCTGTCAGTGCGATGCACGCACGACTGATCAGCTTGTCGAGATGCTTCGGGGCGCGCAGCTTGTATTCGATCAAAGCGAGAGCACGCTGGTTGGCTACTTTGATCTCCTCATCCAGCCTCGCGAGGTGATCCTCAATATTGTTCAGCCGTAACAGTTGATTGGTATCACGTCGATATGCGTTCTCGCCGCGCTCCCGATCCCCCTTGCCGATATGTTCTGTGTACCAGCTGACGAGACGCTCGCGCGAAGCGTCGTCGTCCTGCAACGCATAGGTCTTCTCGATGATTTGGCCGCGATACTGGAGAGGGTGGTTGCGCGTGCGTAGCTCGCTGTAGTCCGCAATGTAGACGCGCTCAACGAAGTCGGTAAAGAAGCCATGGACGAAATCGCGGGCGGACTCCAATTCGACCAAGCTGTCCATCAGGTCCTGTACGCGACAGCCGGTGTTGACGATGTGCGCCATGCATTGCCGGGCCTGCTTGGCGGCCGTCTGGTAGGCGCTGCAGGCGCTCGGGTCGGTGCTGTCTTCAGTCACCGAGCGCAGATTCAACAATATCGAACGCACCTGACCGCCGATGTACTCCGGCTCCTGTCGCGCGAAGTCGTTGAGCATCGTGAAAAGCATGCTAATCCGTGGCTTCACGGTGACCATGTCGACCAGTCCTCGGCGGCGCACCGAGAGCCAGCCCGCATCGGCCAAGGCGTTGAAGACCATATGGCTGAGCACATTAAGGGGGGTCTGCAACTCGCCGTCCCACGGGTCATCCGCGATCAGGCAGGACTCAATAACCTGGGTGACGACCTTCTTGGGCACCTCCTCACCTGGGGCGCGGCCGTCTTCGCCCCAGAGGGTCGCCATGACCCGTGAGAGAACGTCCCAATAGTGCCGACTGTTGGCCACACCCAACGGCCGAAAGATCCCGTCTGGAAGACGGTCGAATAGTGGCGCGACTGGTTCCTGGATCATTTAGTCCGACTGGTAGGCCTCCGTGCCCCTACGAGCATATAACGAACGCCCCGCTCCCGGCTTTTTCACTGTCCCGAATGGACACGAACTAAGTCAGACCGTCCCGTTTCCGGCGTCCCGCGCGGACATGACCGCCGTCCGGTGAGAACTGGGGTCATTGGCGATGATCCGTTCTGCCCGATCGTCCATACCGGACGACTGCTGCCTTAGTACTTGTTCACCAAGTGTGGTCGCCACTCGGCGACGAGCCGCTCGAATTCCCGGCCGTAGCCAAGCGTGTCCGGATAGGTCTGGTGACTGGCGATGAAGATCAGGACTGTCACCACGTCCACACGAATGTCTCCATCCAGCCCCCACATGTCGGTCGGGTCGAACTTGCCACAGCTCTCGGCGTTCCACCATGAGAGCAAGAAATCGGTGACGCGCCGACTTTGCCCACTGTCATACCCAGCCACGGCAAGCAGGCGCTCCAACGCTGCCTTCGTCTTCTCATTCATTGGGGAACTCCACCTGCCGTCTGGAGCTTCAGGCTAGCCAAGAACATCGACGTCAAAGTACGGATTCGAGCAGTAAAAACGGCCTGAATCCGGATAACTGCATATCGACGCTAAAGCGTGGCAGCCGGCCTGACTTCTGGACGAAACGCTCAGCAGTTATCGAATTCCCCTCCCATCTTCGGTTACATGGCCGCGCGTATCGGCAAATCCGCGTGTGAGGTTGGCGCCGCGTTCCGTTTCATTCACCGCCCTGTCGCGGTTTCTACGCGCAAATTCCCCGACAACTTTGCTGCACGCCGTTGAGTGGTCTTTGGTTCATGCGATGCCTCGTCGCAAACCAAAGGACGCACATGAATCACAGTGAAGACGACTTGTGCCAGGGAACACAAGCCATCGTCGCAGCCTTGGCGTGGAAGCTGTCCAGCGGCTGGCCCACGAGCAGCCGCGACCTGGCGCTCGCTGGACGCATCTGGGCTCGACTGGAGACCGTGTCCATGACGGCTGAGGAGCGGTCAGCGCGCTACCTTGAGAAACTGGTGGACGCCTACGAGCGCACCGGTGACGCCGCCGTCCATCGCGCAGTCCTGGCCCGCCTGATACTTCATGCCTCCGGACTCTCGTCTTAGTAATGGCATCCGCCTTGTCGACGTCCATCAGCCACGTTGTGTGTTGCCGAGACCCGCCCCTAGTGTGGTTACATCTGGGCATTCCATTGGCATTATCCTATTTTCGGATATCCTATTTTCACGAATAGTTGCCGAACAAGAAGCCTCGACACCGAGGCCTGATGACGTTCTCGACACGGAGAAGCGCTTGTGAAGACACCATTGCTACTATTGATTGCGATGTGCTCGGTGGCATCGAATGCCTGGGCTTCTGAAGCGACCCGTTATGTGATCGAGGGTCCCTACAGCGAACGAGAAGCAAAGTCTGCGATCAAGAGGCTTAGCAGCGATCCCGTCGATCAAGCGGATAATCGCAGGTTCCTTTCAGTCGCTCATGACGTCAAGCTTCAAGCGCGTTGCAAAGCCGAAGGCTGGTTCAAGGCCGGTCCTTCTGGGCTCCTCAAACCCAAGCAGGAGTCAACTGATCTTGCGTCGCTTCGCATCGCCAGCGGGCTTTACGAGGCACGGCTAAAGCTCACTGACAAGTCGACGGGGCAGTCCTACTACCTGCTCCCTGCCAAGGAACGCGATGGTGACATCGCCCCACAAAGCAATGCAGCGACACAGACCAGGAACCATCGGCTTTATGTGGGCGTTGATCCCGGCTCTGGAAAGGTGCTCGGGAGGGAAATCCTCGTTTACGACAGGAGGTACCAGTTGTTGACGGGCGACTGGGGACCATGGCAAACAGATATGTGGGCAGGCGGATGCAACTTCGACCCGAAGCTCACAACGGGAACCCTTCTCGTTAGTTCGCTCTCCGAGAGGGAGTTCGACATCGCTCGCCAAAGCGCAATGGTTACCAACGCACGTCAGAGGAATGACGCAATGGCGGCCGAAGCCGATCGGACCCGACCGCAAAAGTCCCAGATTGGGACATCGATCTGTAAGACGCAGAGCGACGTGCTCCTTGAGGGATTCACCGAAGCGCGGAGCCCGGATAGCAACAAAATCCAAATCAGGATCTGGCGTGCGTCCTTTCCAGAGAATGGAAGACCGTCGCGCGTATCGCCTCCCGGATTCAAAGAGCAGATCATTTGGGACGATCCGGACAACTGGAAATTGTGCCAATAGCGTTGATATTTTGCTCATAAACGACCAGCACGCGCCTGTTGACACAGGTGGGCCATGCCAGCATTGGTTTCACGCCCCTCAGTGCAGTTGCAATGGTGAGCGCGGCATCAATTGCCAGCACGGTATCCCGGGCACGATCCCGAACGGGTTTGGCAAGGGATAGACCGCTTCCAGCAT
The DNA here is from genome assembly GCF_900155935.1 of Solilutibacter tolerans. Lineage (GTDB taxonomy): Bacteria > Pseudomonadota > Gammaproteobacteria > Xanthomonadales > Xanthomonadaceae > Solilutibacter > Solilutibacter tolerans. The sequence continues at coordinate 35,852 of NZ_FTLW01000001.1, read as the reverse complement.
GCGCCCGCGTCCGGCATGATCCGCGACTGTCGCCTGCCAATCCAAGCGTTGCGCGTCATACAGCTTCAGGGCGTGCTGACGAAACGCAATTGAAATACCCTGCAACCGTTCTGCGGGATCGGCGATGCATGCCGTTTGCATCCTGATGATGGATGAGAGTGTCGAGTACGCCTTGTACATGCCGACGTGACAGACGAGACGATCTCCTGGGGGCATCTTCCGCGCCTGACGAATGGCTTCATCCAGGTCGCGCGTAGGCGATAACCTACGACGCTGCATTAGCTTATGCATCGATACTTGATAGTTTCCTACCTTCGCATCGATAGCGTGGAAGATCGGCGCTGCAAGACGGCCGACCGCTTCCCAGTCGCCATGCGCCCAAATTAAACCGTCGTGGATTGCCACCTCAAGCTCACGCCGCCTCTGTGAGCATTCCAGCGCTTCCCACGCCAACAGAACCGAATCGACGCAACGCATGGGGACACTGTGCTCAAGTGCTGCAAGGTTTTCGGGCGGCCGGTGGATGTCCGACATGATGAAACTCCTGGTTAGCACCCGGATTGGGTACACCTGGGGTTTCTCACATATCTGAAGGAGGCAAAGTTGCGAGGCGTTACTCTGGCTGCTTTCGAAGCGTAGCCGTCGTCGGGTCATAGCTCATCGATGTGATTGAGCCGTCCCGAATGCGGTTCACCGCCTCATCGATCACGTGCAACGGAACGAGAAACCATTCACGCGGCTTGACCGGCTTACCAAAACGATCCTCGATGGTTAAGTTGAGCTGGGCAGGCGCGAAAATCTTGTGGAACAGATTCTCCAGCTTCGTTCGATTGATGTGGGCCAATTTGTAGGTCGCCACGATGTCGACGCCAGCAAGCAGATAGGTTGCGTCATCCTTCGCGCCAGCGATGCGGGTCTCAACTTTTCCGCCTGTGACACCGATCTTGTGAATCAGTTCGCGATGCTCAGAAACGTAAGGATGATCGGACTGGCTGCGCAACACGTAAATCGTGCCGCTTTCGATGTCCTCCGGCTCGATGGTGTCGCCAAAGAGTGGGCCATTGTCCGGATCAGTGATACGCCTGCCTGTCTCATCTTTGTAAAGCGCACGCTGTAGCGAACGCTCCAAGAGATTGCTTTCGGTTCCATTGGAGAAAATCACGAGAAGACGCGCATTGGATTCCCCATTAGGAGTACGTGCCGCCTTTCCTACCTCCGCCACATAGGCAATCTGACCATCCAGAATAAAGAAGTTTCCCTGTTCAACGCTGGCATCACGTCCGAAGCGAAGCGTCTTGCGCTGCCCAGATTGAATGTCTCGCTCAACCTGCTCGAACAGTGGCTGGAAGTTGTCAAAGTCTTCGCAGCGAGCACGGTTGGCGATCTCTTCCGCAGTCTGGCGATCCGCATAGGACGAAACATGCCGCAGCTGGGTAATGTCTTCATCATCAGCAGGTGCATCGACCCCTAATTCGGCCAGCAGATCCTCGTCATCCAGAGAATCAACTGCAACCACCGCGGCGACAGGCCCGCTCAGCAGGCCGGAAGCATCCAACGAAGCTAACAATTCACGAGCCTCGGGCATCCCGCGCAAGCGATCAAGGCGAACGGCGTAGAGCCGCTCGAAGATGTCGCGATCCTCACCGTGTTGCGGTACCCGACCATTCGTTTCCACGAACCGCAGGATGTCCTCAAAGCCCGCAATCAAGCGCTCTTCGAGCTTGGTATGCGCGCCGGCCTTTGTGGGCGCAGCTTCTACGCCTAATGCATCCAGCAGGTCGTCATCTTCCATGTCAGCCATGGGCAGAAGCCTCGCGTGCCTTCTCGTCGGCGCGGAATCGGGCCAGTGCAGCCACGCCCTCGGCCATGCGCTTCTCCCACGCATCCGGCGAGTTAATGTCGGGCAGGCGACCCTTCTCGGTCTTGAATGCAAGTGCACGTCGCGCCAGTTCACGCGCATCCTCAATCGGGATGCTCACGCGCTTGGCCGATATACTGGCCTGCACTTGGCGGAGGATCTTCTCGTCCATGGCCTTGGCGAGCACGGAATAGGCGGCATCGAACGGATTGATCCGATCGATCAGATCGATGTCCAAATCGCGGACATTGATGAATTTGCGCACGCCATCGATGAGTGCCGTGTTGGTGTACTCGCCCTTCTCCTCGGCTACCCTCAATGCCTGGCTGGCCTGTTGGGTGAGATTGAGAGCGGCGATGGCATGTTGGCGGATGGCTTCCTGGTCGGCCTCGCTTAATTCAGGGTATCGATCGCGCACGATCTTTCCCATTTGCACTTGAGTTAGTTCCTCGGGCAGCGTTTGGTCGTTGAATAGCCCTTGTTCCAAGGCCGACTTGTCCTGAACGAAGGCCGTAATGACCTCGTTCAAGTCTTCCTTGCAGATGCGCCTGGCTTCTTGCGCTTCCGGCATGGCCAGGCCACCGATCTCCACGTGGACTTGCCCTGTGGCGACATTGACACCGAGATTGTTGCCACCCTCGACATAGCCGCCTTCGTACTCGAAGCCATCAAGCTTGCCCTGGTTCTTGGGCGTGAATTCGAAGCGCGGGGCCAACACCTGCTCCATCAGCAGGCTCGCGGCAATGGCTTTCAAAGTGTCGTTAACCGCGGCCACCACTTCCGCCTCACCCGCTGCGGGTTCTGCGATCAGGTTGGTGAATCGGGATCGCTCCTTGCCTGGGGCGTCGCGAGTGGCGCGACCGATGATTTGGACGATCTCGGTCAGGCTGCTGCGGTAGCCGATGGTCAGCGCGTGTTCGCACCAGATCCAGTCAAACCCTTCCTTGGCCATGCCCAACGCGATGATGATGTCGACGTGGTCGCGATTGTTCTTCTGGGCCGGGTCTTTCAGCGCGTTCAGCACCTTGGCGCGCTTGGTCGCGTCACTGTCGTCGACCAGGTCCGCCACCTTCAACACAGAACCATCAGCCCGTTCGACCAAGTGGAAACCCGTGGCGGGGTCAACACCCTTCCAGGTGCCCAACGACTCCATGATCTCCTCGACTTCCTTGTACTTGTCCTGCAGGCTCTCGCGCGAGTTGACGTTGGGGATATGGACGATGGTTTTCAGCGCCGGGTCCAGCACCTTGGTTATAGCGTCCAGGTACTGGCCCGTGTAGAAGAAGTAGCCGATTTCCAGCGATTTCAGGTAGGTGTAGCCGTTCAACTGCTCGTAATAGGTGTAGGTCACCGTCTCGAAGCGGTTCTCGTCCTGTGGGGACAGCACCGCTACCGTGTCACCACGGAAGTACGAGCCGGTCATGGCCACCAGGTGCACGGAGCCTGCCGCGATCAGCTGGGTGAGTTGGCTGCCCAACACGTTGTCCGGGTTGCTGCTCACATGGTGGAACTCGTCCACTGCCACTAGTCGATCGTTGAAGGCGGCAATGCCGTACTCTTCCACGGCAAATCGGAAGGTGGCGTGCGTACAGACCAGCACCTTGTCTTCGCATTCAAGGAAGCGGCCCACTGCCCGTACCTTGCTCTTGTCTGCCTTGACCTCGTCGTCGCCTGGGGCGTTGCACAGGTTCCACTGTGGCTGGACCTGCCAGTCCGCCCAGAAACCGTGCTCGGACAGCGCCTCGTCGGCGAAGCTGCCACCGATGGACTTCTCGGGCACCACGATGATGGCTTGCTTGAGGCCCTGGTTGTGGAGCTTGTCCAGCGCAATGAACATCAGCGCGCGCGATTTGCCCGACGCTGGTGGCGACTTGATCAGCAGGTACTGCTCGCCGCGCTTGGTGTAGGCGCGCTCCTGCATGGGACGCATGCCCAGTGCATTGACCTTGCTCGACGCGCCCGTGCGGGCAGTGGCAATCGAGACGGACGGGACTGCCTTTGTGCCTTCCGATGTCATTTCCGCATCCCCTTCTTCGGCTTGGCCTGGCCCGCCGTCATCTTGGTGTACAGGTCGAACAGCTTTTCCAGCCGCTCCGTGTCGTTTTTGAACTTGCGGCCGATGTAGATGCGTTCCAGCGTCTCATCGTTCCTTTCGTGGGCGCGGCGCAAGTCGTCCGGCATCGTGTCCGGGTCATAGAGGTCGGCGATGGTGGCCGGGAAATGGGCCTCGCGGGCCAGCAGGATTTCGTTGGCGCAATCGGTTAGATCTGTCTTGTTCTGCTCGGTTAAGGTGGGCAAAGGGAAGGTGTTCCAACCAAGAGTGTTTGAATAGGAAAAATCGGTTCGCATACGGACACATACCGTTCCAATCCAAACCCAATGCAGGCGTGATGCCACGATTGCCAAGTTCCAGATGGGGGCGTCGTAAAGCGCGAAATTCCGGTCGCCCACAATCGTCCCCCCTTCCACTAGACCCACGGGAAGGAAATCACGATTCTCGGAGCTTACGCGCGGAACCACAATCGTGTAGGTGCTATCGAGGTGCCTTATCTCTCCAAATCGATGGGGCCACCCCGCCGCTTCTTTTGTTTGGGCCTTGCTACTTGCGGCGCGCATTGCTGTCACATTGGCCATCCGATCTGAAATAAATTTGGCTGCCTTTGCGCGCCCTGCATTTTGATCCGAAATCCAGAGACAATACCGAAGTTTCCCGTTTATCAGTTCCTCGGAGCCCATATATGGTCTGACAAACTCATCGTAGGCACTCTCATTTTGGACGCGAAACTGTGTTGCTTCATACCCATCAAGTAAAAGGCCGCCACCATCGATGGCACTGTCTCCTCGGTCCATAGGGGACACTTCAGTTAGGGGATATGCGGATTTTTGGAGTTCAATGCCCTGCCCGGCGACTAGATAGGAATTGATGTGATCGACGACTTTGACCGACACCTCACCGTTATTTGCAATTGAGAATATCTGTCGAATTGAACTTTGCTGATTTGAAATGCCGACGATGACCACCGTAACGCCGGCCTTTTTGCTGGCGAGGTTGGCCCATTTGAAAGACGTGTGAGCAAATGCAATATGGTGACCGGTGGCAAAAATCAGCGGCCATAGTATTGGCACTTGCTGGCCCTGACAGATACTGTTTGTGGACACAAAAGATGCCCCAGCATTTGTTTTCGTACCATAGTCCGCCGCCTTTATGAACCACCCGGCAACGTAATCAAGTGACTTCCAGCTTTTTGTGCGATGAGCGAAGATTGCTTGTAAGTCGGCCTTCTGTTCCTCGTCCTGCCATGTCGAGCCGAGATAGGGCGGGTTGCCACAGATGTACGTCTCTCCACCCTCGTTCTCGAAGTCGATTTCAGATTGGTCTAGTGGCGTGTTGAAAAGGTCATCGCCCATCAGCTTTACACCTGTGCCCGTTGGCGGGCAGATCGCCAGCCAATCCAAACGCAGCGCATTCCCACAAGTGATCCAGTTCTGACTGTCCAACGGCAGAACGAGCTTCAAAGCTTCCTTCTGTCCGCGATACAGCACATCGCACTGGAACTCCGCGATGATCAGCGCCAGGCGCGCAATCTCCGCCGGGAAGTCGCGCAGCTCGATCCCGCGAAAGTTGTTGATCGGGATTTCCGACGGTTGATTCTCTTCGCCGCGAAGCCGGTTGATCTGGGCCTCGATCTCGCGCATCTGCTTGTAGGCGATGACCAGAAAATTTCCACTGCCGCATGCCGGATCGAACACGCGGATGCGTGCCATGCGCTTGCGCAGGTTCAGCAGTTTGATCTTGTTGTCGCCCGCCGCTTCCAGGTGCGCCCGCAGGTCGTCCAGGAACAGTGGGTTCAGCACCTTCAGGATGTTCGGCACGCTGGTGTAGTGCATGCCCAGGGCGCCGCGCTCCTCGTCGTCGGCCACCGCCTGGATCATCGAGCCGAAGATGTCGGGGTTGATCTCCCTCCAGTTCAATTGCCCGGCCTGGTACAGATAGGACCGGGCCGTGCGGGTGAACTTCGGCACCTCGGTGTTGCCGGAGAACAACCCGCCGTTGACGTAAGGGAACTCGGCGGCCCAGCGCGGAATACCCGCGGCGGCCCGATCCGCCGTCTTGGTGTTCATGGCACGGAAGATGGTTTCCAGCACCTCGTGGACGTTGCCGCCATCGCGCTCGGTCATCGTGTCCACGGTGGAGGTGAACAGGCTGGCGCCGGGGAAGATGTCGGTGTCCTCGGCGAAGAAGCAGAAGATCAGGCGGGCCATGAAGTGGTTCATGTCCGGCCGGCGCTTCTCGGTGGCCCAGGTGGGATTCTCGCGCAGCAATTCGACGTACAGCTTGTTCAGGCGACCCGTCGCCCGAACGTCGATGGGGTTGTCCTTGATCTCCTTGATCGTGGAGATGCCCGCCAGCGGCAGGAAGAAGCCGAAGTGATCGGGGAACTGGGGGAACTCGCAGGCGATGGCTTCGCCCGTAGCCAGTTCTTCGGCTTCCAGGGTCATGCCGTCTGTGGCCAGAACAAACTTGGCCTTAGCTTGGCCCGTCTTGGCGCTGGCCTTCAAGGCGGTGAGGGTCAGTCCCACCTGGCCGGGCTCGGCTACGGCGATATGGATGTGGTTGCGCTGCAGTACGCCGCCCGGCACATCGGAGGCGTTGCTGTCGCCCTTGCGTAGGCGCTGGATGGTCGTCGCCTTGTTGCCGAACGCGGTCAGGAACTGGAACGGGAATTCGGCGGCTTCGAACGCCTTTTCGGCTAACTCGGACAGTGCCTGTTCAATCTCAACTGCATTCATCAACGAGCCTGGAAGTGACGGTTTGGCCCTTGAAGGCAGAACATCCCGGTGGCTGCCCCGCTCGGCGAATCGCCGCTGTGCGCATCGGGCTGCCCTAGTCAGTCCTCGGAAAATCAAGGGCTTACGCCCCGGGCGAAATGCCCGGGGCTAGCTCGAATGATTCTAGGCGCTATCGCCGCAGACCGCGAGAATCGCCTCATTGATTGCCGGACGCATCATGAGTGTCTGAGGCACCACCTCGCGGGAGCCATCGGGCGCCTGAAGGTATTGAAAGCACACACGCGTTCGGCCCGGCTGAAGGTCGGCCAGCAATTGATCCGACACAACAGCAACAAACGCATCGGTGCAATTCGCCACCAAGATGATTATTGAATGCAGACCATCCTTCGTTGGACTCGGCAGAACCGTCAATCCCACAAGGAGCGCATTATCAACATGAATCCCCTCGTTCCACGTGTCTGCCAAACGCAGGAAGTCTGGATCGATTGCCGCGAGGCGTCGCTCGTGCGGCTTTCCTGCATGGATTCGAACCTCCCCGCCGATCGCTTCGATGGCATGGACCGCTGCATTGACGGCTAACCAGTTCGAGTCGCCTTCCAATGGCTCCAGTGCTTGCTCCCTTCGAAACGCAGCAAAGTAGCGGTCGTGGACGCGGTGTGCCCCAGTGGCCAAGGATTCAGCCAATACCAACGGATGCTGATTCACTGGTCCGTCGACTTGCAGGTCAATGTGGATCGCATTGTCTTCAAATCGAGCCCAGTCACTGAACCGTATGCCCTCAGGCATGACGCGTTCGAGCGCTGCAAGTAGCCGATCAACGCGTGCTTGCAGAACACGTTCAATACGAACTGAGTCAGGATCTTGCAGTAACCCGTGCGCCGATATCGTCATAAAGCTCATGGAAATCTCCTTCTAGAAGTTTTTGCCGCGCATGGTTATGCCGAGGGCACGCAGCGCGGCGATGCGTCCCGGGAGAAAGGGGTTGGGCCTTTGCCCGAACAGATTCGATGGATCGACCAATGGATCGACACTGAGTTGATAGGCGATTCGAAGAGTCGCCATGGGCACGCCTTGCGTGCGTCGATAAGAGGTCGGAATACGCTCCGATAGCGACCGCTAGTGGCGATACGCCTGTTGTACCCATGACGCGATCGTGTGCGCAAGTGGTCACGCAACGACCTCTGCCAGCTCGATAGCCCGTTGCAGTGCGAGCCCGTCCGTTCTTCCTAATGCTCCCGCCATATGCCGCGCGTACGTGGTCAACAGCATCCGGCAGTCGGCATGACCCAGAATTCTTGCGATGTAGGTGGGCGCTTCCCCCGAAGCCAACAACAGGGTTGCGGCCGTATGCCTCAATTGCTCTGGCGCCCGCTTCTTCAGTCCTGCCGTCGAAAGCATGCGAAGCCAATCCCGCCGGGCAAAGTTCCGCGTATCGAGTGGATAGCCACGAGGCGTCAAGAAGACATAGCCACCTGTCAAGCCAGTTTGCTCAAACTGGCGCACCAAGGCCGCATGGGCCGCAGGAATCAACCCAATCGTTCGCTCGGAAAATTCATTCTTGGGAAGCACATCGCGACCAGCAACGCGTGCCTGACGGATCTCGATTGTGGCGGCAGACAGATCGACGCAATCCCATTTCAGACCATTGGCCTCACCGGAGCGCAATCCCACCAATCCACGGATCCACACATAGGCCTGCAGGTGGTCCGGGGCAGCATTGGCCAGGCGCGCGAGCTCTGGAAGCGTGAAGGGCTGAATCGGCGTCCGTCGCGTCGGCAATCGACGCAAGTCGAGGCAGGGATTCGGAATCCCGAGCTGTCGCTCACGTTCAGCGAAGATGCGGCCCAGCGTCTGCAGCACCAAATTCACTCGCGCGGGTGATCGCAACGCGCCACTGGCCATCGGTTCGCGGACCAATCTTGATCGCAGCGCTAGCACCTGCGCACGTGTGAAGCCGTCGATTGGAACACCGCTCAACGCGGGGACTATATGGCGGCTGAGGATGCTCCGCACGCCATCCGCAGTCGTCGACCGCCAGGCAACCGAGGCATCGTCGAACCACGTCTTAGCAAAATCCTGCAACGCCGTTGACGCTGCGACAGTCCTTGACTGTATCGGAACAATGTTTGACATCGCGGCGAACTCCGATAGGAACACGACCACGATTGCGCATCTGCTTGTTCATCAAAGTTGGGTCAACTTTTATCCTTTTCTGGAGAATGGCTGTGGCGTGAAAAGGGCATGTTCATGGCAAATCACGCGGTAGTGCATGATGGAAACCAGCGCCGCCGCTTGAATCGCGTCGCCCAAGCCCGGCGCACTTGCCATATCCGGTCGGGACAGTGCCACCCGAATACCCCTCTCATCGACCTCAATATGCGGCGCCTCTACAATCTCGATACGAGATGCCACGCGTGCAAGCACACCAGCGACTTCTGCCGTGATTTCTGATCTCCCCTTCATCTGCATGATCGGTGGCGCTCGACAAATCGTCACCGTCCAAGACACATCGAAGACTTGCTTGTGCAGAAACTCCAGCAAGGTGCATGCATGCTCCAACAGCAATCCATTCGGCGCCAGCGCCGGTGGCAGCTGCAGGGCGCGGAAGATCTTGTCCGGATTCCGGCGTAGATATTCGAGCTGCCGCTTGAAGATGCCCATGGCCCGTGCACTCTGTAGAAACCCTACCTCTTGGCACCAGGGAAACAGTCTGCCGATTGACTCTGAATCCACGCGTTCGCGCTCCTGCTCGACCACAATGTAGGCGTGTTTCACCTGTTCGGTATCGATGCCGATGTTCCGCGCAATCGAATCCGGTGACTCACGCTTCCACAAGGCGCACTGCAAGGCAAACGCCTCGAGCAGATTGAGAGCTTCGATGGAACGCTTGAATTGATGCGACACGCTGATTGCTCCAGACAGGGAATTCAGTAAAGGGCTTTCTTGCGCCATCGCAACTGACGCACGCTTGCTGGCTGTACGTTTCTCAGACTTGCCCACACGGAATCGGATACGCGCGGCAGGCAGCGTTCGGTGGCGTCGTGTATCAGCCATTCGGCAACGTGCAGGTAGTGACATGTGGTCACGGCGCCATCCAAATGACCCAGCAACGCAGCGATGACAGCAGCGTGATGCTGCGGCAGCGTGCGATGCGTCAGGGCATGCGCATAGGTCGACGCATGCAGCGGCAAGGCGAACGCCGCCGCTGAGGCACCTTGCAATGATTCTGGCAACATCGCTTCTGGTGCAAACAAGCGCAGTGACAGCATGTTGGCGGCACCGTGTCGAAGATGATGAAACACAAGTCCCTCGTCACCCGAGACCTCGCGCATCAGTCGTTGGAGTAGATCGTGGGCCCAACGCTCCGGCGGAACCTGCGGGTTCAACGGCTCACCGAACAGCAAACTTGCCTCTGGTCGCTGGCAAAAGTGTCCGCTGCGGACATCGGATTCGAACTGCAGGACTTCTTGCAGCACATCGCGTGGCAACATGAGTTGTAATGGCAAAGCCCGTTCGCCGTTAACGGTCTTGCTGACGCGCACCAGCAGCGTGGCTTCGGCAAAGGTTCCATGACCCAATCGACGGATGGCATCGATCGGCAACCAGGCCAGTTCCCCCCAGCGCAAACCACACCAGAAGGCCAATTGGAAAAGCGCTCGTAATCGGCGGTGGTCGTAACACTCCGGTTGCTCGCGGTACATGCGCGCCAATCGCGCCAACACCCGGGCATATTCGGCGTGAGTCAGAAGGTTGGCGTTCGGTGTGCCACCTCGTGGCGACAATCCCCACCAGTCCACCAGATCGATGGCCGGTGCACCGAACCTTTCGGCAAAGATCAGGAATTCCTGCAGGGCGATCTGTGTGAGCTCTGCGCTTCTTTCAGGGCGCAACTCCCGGATCGCATCTAGACGCGCCATGAGGGTGTTCTCATCCACCACCCTCGGATCCAGATCACTGGCCAGCTGCACGAACCACGTTACGAAACTCCCCAAGTATCGCTGCATGCTCGAAGGCTTAAGAGCCTTGCCCCTCAGGTCGCGTCGTTCCTGCCCTGTGGCGTGATCCGTCCAATACGCGAGGATCACAACCCAACCACCCACCTCGCCGTGCGCATCGAACCAAGCTGCCAGGCGATTACGCAGAACCCCATGTGCAACCCGCGCATCATTTGGCAGCCTGCTCAGGCAGCGGCGCAACCTTGCCAACGCACGCAGCTGCAAGCGCTGGTCCGGGTGTGGTGAATCTGCTTGAAAGCGTGCGCCAACGCCGCGCGGGCCACGCCCCATCCAGGGCATGGCATTCGCACCCCGCTGCCCCAGCACCCGTGCAAAGGCGGTATTGGGTAACGACTCGCACCGGTCAGCTTCACTGACGAGGTCGTACACGAATGGCGAGAGATGTTGGCGCCAGAACGCCCGTGCAGGCTTCATCAACGCGCGTACCGTCGCTGGAAGTCCCGGCTCATCCAACACATCGCGTATCGCCGCCAACGCAGCATCATTGTCTTGTCGATCACGCACCGAATCCTGGACGGATGCCCAGTGTGTGAGCAGTCGCTCAGACAGCACCCCCACCTTCCATCGGCGACATCGAAGGTCAGTGTCGCCACGACGTAGCCCGTGCGAATGCGACATCGTGAGATATGCCCCGTCGACCATGCTTCGGTCCGGATCAGTCAGTGACTCGATCAACGGCGTCGCAAGCAACGCATCGAACAGCACCAGTGCCAACACCATTGCGCCGTGGACAACCAGTGGGTCCTTCGTGGACAACAAGGTCGGCACGTGTTGAGCCAGCCGCTCGCGCCATGCAATCGCTAGATCCACCTGCGCGCCGTCACAAACGTTTATCCGCGACGAGGCGAGCGTGTGCTGTGCCATGACACCAAGTCCGTCGTGCTGCCAAAGATCCGTGGCACGTCCGGTACGCAGCACGTGGTCGACGGCGTTGTGCACATTGATCCTGTGTTGGACGTCGCTGATGTCCGTTAGCGCTTTCCGGATCGACGTGCGCATCGGCCCAGAGAACTCTGCATCGACTTGCAAGGCCAACACTTCGTTGGCGCCCACACGCTCGAGCAGGTCACGTGCTGCATGGTGGGCACGCACCCGCACCAGCGCGGTGCCGGCTAATCCATGTGGTTCGCGCAGGTCCAACACCTCATGCAACGTGAGTGGTGGAGTTGTCATGCGGACCTCCGCAGCTGCGGGAGACCCAGTGCTTGCGTCATGGCCTCGAGCGCCGCGAGGGCGATGGGATCCACCTGCGCGGGGGCAATGCCCAGTTGCGGCGCACCAGGCTCGCTGCCAAGTTGCGCATGCCCCATCCACCCATCGAGAACAGGACCGGCTACGGCGCGAGCACTTAGCGCGCTCCGAAACCACTGCCGGGACGCATTCTTCGGTAAAGCAGACAGGGGCAACGGCGCGCGCAGTTCACTCCATGTCGCCGCACGCCACTGACCCTCGCCCGTGATCGAAAACCACAGGGGCGGTTCCTCCGCCCAATGAAGAACGTTCTTCAATCGAGCGCGATGGCCGCGCCAAACAGCGAGCGCACTAGATAGTGTCGAGCACACAGGAACCATGCGCGCTGCCGACCGGCCCGCGCCACCCGGCCGCGCCTTGTCGTCGATGGCTAGGACGTCCCCGGCATGCAGGAGTCCATCGAGCGCATGTAGGAACGGGCGTGCACCACTACACCACAGGGCGATTTCGAACACGATGGCCTGCAGGCGGGCGTGGTGCGCCGCCCGCACCGCTATCGTCGGGCGCCCTGCGCGGCCAGAGGTCGGAACCGCACGCAGCGCCGCCATGTACGCAGCCACGGCTGCATCCGTTGGGTGCCGCTTGGATCCGACGAAACCTTCCACGGGCGTGATCGGCTGCGAAAGCGGACCCGGCATCCCAAGACGCACCGCGATCCAGCGCAGCGCCCCGAGGTGCCACCGCCCCACTTCTACTTGTCGCGCCGAATAGTAGTGGCTTGCCGCGCCAGTGCCGCGGGTACCGTGCCCTGTCAGCAGCGCCGCTTCCGCGGTGCCGACATTGGTGGCTGCCACTGCCTCGCGAAAAACTTGCGGCAATCGCCGTAGCGTGACTGGCGATCCCGTCGCGGCGGCGTGCGTGATGAGCCAATCGCGGGCGGCGAGCACGTGCGTACGCGTAGCAAATGCCTGCTCTATACCGCGTTCGCCAACCCAACGCGTCACATCTTGCGCAAATGGCAGCTCAGGCGGCAGCATCAATAAGACATGCGGTACCGACGGGCGGCAGGCATCGGCGTGTTCTGGCGATGGCATCGGCAACCCGTTGGCTGCAGCGGTCGGCACACATAGCGCCAGCGGCCGGCACAACATCCCGATTTCGTCAGGCGCCAGGTGCTCATACGAATCAACGATTCGCCAACGCATGAGTTGTCCGGCCGGCACGCCAGCGTAGAGCAGCGCAACAACTACGGCACGCACCGAAGCCGGCACATCCGCCTGGTGCAAGGCATGGCCAAGCGCCGAGATCGTCCCGTCCGTAATGGCTTCGATCCTTCCGACGCGGCCGACGGTCGCTGCCGTGCGCGCCGCGCGAATTTGCAGGTGGTTCAGGGCCAGCCGTGGTCCACGCCCGAGCACGCGGTGGATGCCAGGAACCGTGTGGGCCATCGTGGTGAGGACCTCCTCCGGTTCGCCATCTGCATCGACCCGCACCACTAGCTCCTGCGGCATGCCAGCGTCTCGTGCCCGATCCACCGACTCATCAATTACGCACGAAGGCCCAGGCACCAATGCCGGGGTGCGATCCAGAAGCGGCGTAGGAGCAGGCAACGGGAACTCGGCGCTGGCCTTGGTCAGCCAATCAACGAGGCGCTGGACATAACTTGGCGTCGTGGCAGCGATGCCCGGCTGGTGCGTCAGCGTCGCCGCAGCGGTGGTCAACGCCACCATTAGATCGGTCTCGCGTGCACCCAACGTCTTGGACAGCTCGCCTTTCAGCGCGATCAATCGGCGTAGACCGAGGCCAGCCTCATAACGTTGCTGCTGCCTGGTGGCGTCGCCCTGGTAGTACAAGCCCGGGTGGGCGATGGCATGGTTGACGACCGCCACCAATGCGCGAGTTGCCAGCGCGGCGCGAGGCGAGGTGCGTACCCAGCTAATTAGCGCCGCGGCGATGGGTGCTCCCGTAAGCATTCCCTTCAGGTCTGGCGAAAGTTCTGGATTAGTGGGTGCATCCAACCCCTCGACCAGCAATTCAGAGGTTTGAGCTTCCAACCGTCCGATGGCGTGTTTAACCCAGTCGAATTCGTGGGGCTGTGCAACGCCCTCACAGAACAGTTCGGCGAGCGCTTGAGCGCCGGGAAGTGAGTCGGTGTGATCAGGGTTAGCTAGGTTGTCGTGCATGTGTCGGCGAGGGAAGTGAAGCCGACACCTACTCTATGCCTCGAAACCGTCACGGTTTTCCCGAAATGCGCGTGAAAAACGGCCTGAATCCCGAATTCATGCTCACGGCCGATGTCTACCGGGCAATGTCCCGCCACCACTGGCAGTACGCCCGAAAACCTCCCCCGCCCGTCTACTGGCAGCGGTTGCCGGTGCGTAATTAGCTGATCTGTCTACAAAACGGTTGACGCCGGTTTACGCACGACGGGGGTCACTTCGCCCTAGTGTTATGGAGCCGACCGGCCCGCCAAGGCACTACTTATCTCGCCTCTCGATCGGTGAAAAACCAACCAAACAAGCCATCATCAATGTCATTTTCAGGTGGTCGAAATTCGGTGCAACGTAAGCCTTTGATCTGCAGGAGGAATTGACCGAATCGACATTTGCCTGGTCGAAATTACATCCGAAAGTGACGGGGTCGTTATCCGACGCGATGGAATTTCGACCATACGCTTTGCATGTCGTCCAACGAGGACTCACAACATATTGAAATCTGGAGAGAAATTGGCGGGCTCCATCTATCCGGAATTTCGACCATCATTGCGTTTGCTTGTCAAAATCAAGGCTGGATCACGCTTCGATTGTTCGCGCAACTTCGGAAAACGGCGCGTAGTGCTTAATTCGATGGGCCAAATGCCAACCGACCTAGCGCTCCAGAAATATCGACAGCCCGGCAAGTCAGCCACCAGGAGAGTTTCGATGAGAAGACATCGCCCCCGTATCCCAACAATTCTGGAAGTCATCGCCGATGCAGAAGCGGCCGATTTTGATCAACTCGGCTCGCCCTTCACTGATCGATCACTTACCGAAGAGGACTTCGGTGCCGGCTGGATCATTGCTCGACCAGATCTCGTTCCGGTTCGTGTTCGGTCCGGCTCGGGAACGGTGTTGAAGGTGACGCGCACGAAGGTGCTGAGCGGCAAGATTCGAAAGCGTTGAACGACAAACTCTAGAGCCTCACTTGTCCCACTAGGGTCAACGGTGGCTGCAGGAGAGAATTCCCAGTATGGGAATGCCAAGAGACCGTGGAAAATAGGGTTTACGGAGGACATATGAGTAAACGGGAGAAGTCCATTGGCTGGCTAAAGTCACGTCGGGATTTGGCATTTGATGAGCGGAATCATCTTGTCGCAGCGCTCGCTCGACTATTTCCTTCTGGAACGCGTGACACCGCCGATCCCGCCTGGAGCGACGATTGGCGAGGGTGTTGCTACATCGACCTTCCCACTGGCCAAGTTGCGTATCACTATCATCGCCGCCAGGCTGAACTTTTCGCGGGTCTTCCTCCGTACGCCAAACCATGGGACGGTCATACAAAGGACATCGCCCATCAGCGCCTCGCGGCGCTGTACTCAGGCAAAACGATCAACACGACTTCACCTTAAAGGTGCAGCTAGCTTCTCCAGCGGGGAATGAAATCAACCCAAAGACGCCGACGAATCCCCGCCGACTGAACGATAGGAGCTGGCCCTTTCCTCTGGCTCAACCCAACCCCTCTCGATTGCCCATTTCCGCCACTCTCCATCCGCGGGCTGGATTGCATCTACGTAGTGTTCGATCTTGCAAGGGCTGTTATCGGCAAACCAAGCAACGATTTCTGACGCGAGTGGAACGTCGACGGGACGGGTGCGGCTTCTGAACATGCTTCCGGCCTTGCCGCAAAAGGTGCTTCGGCGAACACCCTCAATCAATCGCCTCGCAGACGGAAAGTCCGTCATCCCTTCGTTGTTAATAAGCAGAGCGGCGTTCGAATACTCGGCAGGGCGGTAGTCAGGATCCCACCGAATTTCGAGCTTCCCCGTTGTTCCACAAACGCGGATTGGAGGCGAGAGCCCCACGATCCGTATTTCGCCCTGCCCGCCTTGAAGAAAGGCGAGCTGGTCACCGTCTTTGAGATGCGTTGTTCTAGGATTGAGCAGATTCCGCGAATGGCACCCTGTCATTCCAAAGCTGCCGAATTCCCAGAATGGATCATTTCTCCGATCATCAAAACCGTTTGGCTTTCTGAGATATACGGCGAATATGCTCATGCGCGACCTGCACGTATGATCGCAGAAGCCCACTCCGACATCTCTGGGTACTCTGCCCCATCGACCACAAACTCTTGTCCCTTCGCTACGGACCTCAGTAGCACACGATGCTGATCGCGAGTCCATCGATCTTCACTTGCGTGATAGCTCATGGGTGTACGGCCATTACCCGGATGAAACCACTCAGGTAGAGACCATATGCTGCGCGTCTTGCCCGGGGCTGTGAGCTGAAGCATAGGGTCGAAACGGCGCAAGTATCCGCCGCCAGGCTCTAGGCTACTTCCCAATTCAGAGCGGGACTTGCCGACGTAAATCGTATTCTTAGGATCGTCGTAATGCTCTGGCGACAGAACATGCGGATGCGCCGAAACCCAAGGATGCCTATCCAGAGATCCTTGCCTGTCGCTCACAACGGATAGAACCTCATCAACTTCCAGCCAACCGAAAATGACATGCAGCTGGGGCTCGCTCTTTATGTACCTGTATTTTCCTGCCACTTCTTCGACGCGACGAAACCACCCAAAGAAGAGGAACGTGTCCCCAGCGCCGACCTCACTTTTCGCCAAATGGGACTGCGCGCTACCGGTCTGGCCAAGACTGGGCCGCCAGCCCGGAATTGAATTTGGGCCGACCAGCCTTTCGTAGACATCCGGACGCCATAATTCATGGCAATGACCGAGGTGTTTATGGGCAACAGCAAGCAGTACACGGATGAGTTCCGGGCCGAGGCGGTGAAGCAGGTGATCGAGCGCGGCTTCACGGTGGTGGACGTCGCCGCCCGGATCGGGATCCCCAAGCACACCCTGTATGGCTGGGTGCAGGTGGCGAGGAAAATGGCGCCGGCATCGGGCGCTTCAGCAGCGCCGAGCGACTCGGCCGAGATCCGCCGGCTCAAGGCCGAGCTGCGGCGTGTGACCGAGGAGCGCGACATCCTAAAAAAAGCCGCCGCGTACTTTGCCAAGGGGTAAGGGCGAAGTACGCGTTCATGCGCGCGCACATCCGCGAGTTCCGCCTGGTCGCGATGTGCCGGGTGCTGGGCGTGCACCGCAGCGGCTACTACGCCTGGTTGCGCCAAGGCACCAGTGCCCGCGAGCGGGACGATCAGCGCCTGCTGGGGCTGATCAGGCACCACTGGCTGGCCAGCGGCGCGGTGTATGGCTATCGCAAGATCACCTTGGACCTGCGGGAAGCCGGCGAGCATTGCAGCCGGCATCGCGTCCGGCGGCTGATGAAGGCCGAGGGCCTGCGGGCGCAGGTGGGCTATGGCGGCAAGCCGCGCCACCGCGGCGGCCCGGTCGGTGCCGTGGCGAACGTGCTCAACCGGGACTTCACGCCGCACGCCCCGAACAAGGTCTGGGTCACGGACATCACCTACATCCGCACCTACGAGGGCTGGCTGTTCCTGGCCGCAGTGATGGACTTGTACTCGCGCCAGATCGTCGGGTGGGCAACGGCGTCCACGATGACCAGCGACCTGGTGCTGCAGGCGCTGATGGCGGCGGCATGGCGACGCAAGCCCGGCCCGGGGGTGCTGGTCCACTCCGACCAGGGCTGCCAGTTCACCAGCAACGACTGGCAGTCGTTCCTGAAGGCGCACCGGATGGTGCCGAGCATGAGCCGTCGCGGGAACTGCCACGACAACGCCGTGGCCGAGAGTTTCTTCAGCGTCCTGAAGAAGGAGCGGATAAAGCGGCGGATCTACCCGACGCGAGCCACTGCTGCTTCGGACGTGTTCGACTACATCGAGATGTTCTACAACCCGATTCGCCGGCATGGTTCCGCTGGCGGCATGTCGCCGGTAGAGTTCGAAAAGCGCTACGCGCAGAGCGGCGACTGAGTGTCTATGGAACTCTGGTCGGTCCAATTTGAGCTCGATGGCATGAGCCAAGGGTCATGATGAATGGTGTCGCTTGATTGGACTCGACCGCCACTAAGGTCCCCAAGCAACTTTCCCATATCAATATCCTCAAACGCCAAGTCCGAGAATGTCTGCTTGTCATGCCGAGAAGGTATGGGGAGTGGAACCAGTCGCCCATCGGGGAGAATCGGGCTTGGTATGCCACCGTATTGAGAGTCAAACCCCTTTCGTGAGAGCACGAATTTCATTTTCATTCTTCCTTTTGTATGCGAAAGGCCGACTAGATATGAGAATGAAGATTATCAGCCAATCGTCTTACCTGACCCATGAATCTTCCGTCGACGAACATCTGAAACTGCATCACCAAAGCCGCTCAGCCACCACCCGAGCATTGCGGTATCGGCGACTGTCGCCGTGATCCGATAGTTGTCCTTCAATTCTTCAACTTTTTGATCATTAGAAAGAGGTGTCTCCAAGAGGTGAGCTCCCTCACCCTTGCGAATATTGAAAGTGAGCCGTATCACGCCTCCCTCACCAAAACCAAATCGCCCTTCTTCATCGAATCGACTTAGATCAAAGTCCTTAGGCCTCTTGAAGACTAGTGTCGATAGCTCAGCCTTCTGAATTCTATGCATAGCGAGCAACCGCTCATTGTCATACCCATCGTAGCGACAAACCATGTACAGACGTGGGCCTTGCTGGGCGATACCTAGAGGCATTACTTTGATTTCAGCCTCGTTTCCGGAAGCGTTTTTGTAATGCAGATGGAGCCATTGGTTCTTGTACAAAGCTTCACAAACCACTTCGAACACCATTGAATCGATCTTTGGTGGAAGGAGTGGTTGTGATGTCGCGACAGCGCGCACTTTGTCGGGCCACTCCTTCTCGAGTGATTCGGGCCCCATTTGGGCCAAGATTTTGGCGTGCCTGTGCGAAGAAGCCTTCCATGGACTTCATGAGATGCACAGGTAGTAGAAAGCGCAAATGCTGCTCAGCCAAGCGAAGCAACAAGGATTCTTGAAGGCTCAGATTGGGGATAGACAAGCCACCCGAGTGCTTTCGCCATTGGTAGCCATAGGGCTTACTTCGATCGTCTCGAATCAGATTAAAGTGTTCGCTCAACGTATCTAGCTGACGCTGGATGGTTCGCAAGTCTCGATGTATACCGGCGTTTTCCAACTGCCTATGCAATTCTGATGCCGTTATCTTGTGATTTCGCGGCACTCGTCTGAGCAATTCGATGGCAAGCAATGCGGTCTCGAGTGTATCGGCCCGTTTTCCCATGGCTTAAGACAACTTGATGCTCGAACCGCTGAAAGCCAGCCAGATACGAACCAGTGCGAGGGTGTCTAGCGAACAGTACGCTATAAGTTGACGTTCGATCTCAGCTTTTCGCTCTACGGTTGTAGCGGGAGCTAGTGCCTCTGCGTATGCGTCCATTGCCATGCCCCCATTCTGTACACCCTCCAACTGAGCATAGTCCAGATCAGGGCACAACGATGGCAACACTGATTTGATGCTCCAGCTGCCCAGTTGATCGGGGTGGTAGTAGTGCTCACGCGCCATTGGAAGTAGATCGACAATCCGCTCCGTCAATGCCATTAGTGCCGTACTCAAGCTCGGAAAGCGATCTGCGAGTTCTTTTATCCGCGATCTTTCAAAGCTGGCGTTGTATGCAAAAATCGGGCCCTTGTGTCCGCAGCTTGAAATAAGCGCGTGTGCAAATTTTAAGGACGGATCATCGCCAGAAAGATCGAGAAAGGAATGATGCTCCAACTCGCTAGCTTCAGAGAGTCGATGCACGCTGAACTGGAATGGGATTTGTTGGTAGGGCCGCGTGCCCTTCCAGATCGGGACGACAAACTGGATGGTTTCGAAGTCCATGAAATATGCGGGAAGCTCGTATGGCTTCAGGTCTAACGCTGCCGCCTCTCTATCGAAAAAGACCTTTCCAGACAGGGCGGCCTGCTTGACGCGCAACTGCTTGTGGTTAAGTAACTCATCGGGAACATCCCGCAGATCAGTCAGCCCTTCTGATTCGACCAACGCCTTCAAGCCCTTGCCCAATCTACCTGGCAGCTGGTCGATTGGATAGTTCGCCTTTGGCAGAAGCCCACGGCAATATTCGCTGAACCCACACTCGAATGGTGTGCTGCATTGCGTCCCCATCTTTACAGTGGGCTCGTGCTTTTCTGCGACCACGCGTTGGGCGTCAATTATCCAGCTTCGAACTTCCGAATCACGGCCATATGCCTCATCGGTGACGTCGGTTTCCTTGAGAAGGCCAACGTAGTCTTCCTCCCCAGGATAGATCCAACCGCTGTCGATACAAGCTACCGATACGCCAACCAGAGAAACACCACTTGAACGAGCTATGTGCGCCTGGATAGCCACATCTTCAAGGTAATAGTCCTTGACGGATGTTGAGGACTTCACCTCTACCATCTTCCAAGCTAGCGCTTCGGCGCCAGAGATGGGCAACAAGACATCAGCGAAGGCCAAAGCCCCGTCTATGCGGAATCCGGCTTCGAATATTGGATGGGGCGAATCAAGTAGTTGCGTGGTTCTTTCAAAGGAACCATCGAACCCGTACTTTTGCGGGTCAATGAGTGTTCCGGTGCCTTCTAGATCGAATAACTGTCTGGCAATGTCGCCAACCCGATGGCCGGCATTGAACTTGGCCTGGGATTGAGCGGAGTCAATTCGTAGATCGGGACGATGTACTTCCAACCAAAGACGCTTCTGACACTGCCTATAAGCAATTAACTTCGACTTGGATAGTGCGCGTCCGATCATTTTTCCATCCATAGTTTAAATATGACGCAAGTCACTAGTGAACGAATCCGATTGGCCGACTACTTCCATTCTTCAGCAAAACTTCGGCGCTAAGCAACTCCACAAAATGTCCAGGGCTTCTGATCGGACAAAATCTGTGCCGCCTCATCAGTGCGGCGAAGTCCCCAGGCGCCAATTTTCCCATGCGTGCAACTACGGCCTCGTCTCTTTCATTAGGCTCACCTAACTCCAATTCTAGGCAGTTTGCCCGAAAAAGCGCGACGGATTGTTGTGGCTTTAGGTAGGCGAAATGCACCTTGGCATCAAACCGACGCAATGCCGCCGGATCCAAACCATCCATAAGGTTTGTAGATGTTACAAAGACGCCCGAGAATGCTTCCATTTGAGTGAGCATCTCATTGACCCCAGTGATTTCCCATGGTCGCTGCGCTCCTGTGCGATCACGAAGGAAACCATCGATCTCGTCAATCATCAGCAATGCACCCTCTTGGGATGCCTCTTGGAATGCGCTAGCAATGTTTCTTTCCGTCATGCCGATGTATGGAGAGATCAGGTCCGAGCCACGCCGCACATACAGCGGGATATCCAACTGCAAAGCTAGCCAGCGACCGAAGGCAGTCTTCCCAGTTCCTGGGGGGCCGTAGAAGCACAATCGGCCGGATCGTGTCTCCTTCAACCCACATGTCATGGCACTGATATCAGAATCGGGGTTAAGGAGGCGAGGATCATAGGTGCTTGGTAGCAATTCCGAGTTCTGGGGTATCAGTCGCGCATGACCTTGGGCTTCGAGGGCATTACTTATCAAGTACTCGAGCGCGCGCTCCGCGCTCGGTTGATTGACCTCATTGCCGAGGGCATGAATGACCGAAGCGGATCGTGAAATGATAGCTGGCGACAAGTTTTCGGACTCAGCAATCCGAGCGATGCATTCCTTCCCAACTTTGGCCTGACACTCTCGCTCCAAGATTCGCTGTCGCTGTTTACGCGGCGGAATCGGCAACTTAATAACCATGTCAAACCGGCGCAAGAAAGCAGGATCGACACTGTCTATTGAATTTGATAGCCAGAAAGTAGGCACGGTGGCTTCTTCAAGCATACGATTCATCCATGCCTTTCGTGTTTGCGCAGTACTCCTCGGCCCGTGAAAGGCATTGCCATCATCGAACACATCCTCCACCTCGTTGAACAATATCAACGAGCGGCGTTTGGAGAGTAGCGTTTGGGCAATTCGATATGCACTGAGATCCTTTTTTCAGCGACCATTGCTTGGCTGCTAATGACTGATCTAGTCCAGTGTCATCTCAGATCGAGCAAAGCAGCTTGGTACCTGGCAAAGATGATCGCTCGATCATTACTGCCAGCCTCAGCCGTATGACTAAGATAGTTAGATCGACCGGACTTCAATTTCGCACTTTTTATAGCGAGCGAACTTATCGTTTTCTGAAGTCCAATCAGCAGGCATTCTTGCGCCAAGTCCACTGTCCTTTAGCTTTATATGCTCTGGCTTTGTGACCCATGCATGCAAGGTCAATTCATCGACGATTCGCGCAACCATCAGCGCACGCGGATGCGCCCGAAACTGCTCTAATACAGACGCTGGCAGGTGTGCCAGTTCTATCTCAACGCTTTTGTTCATTACTGCTGTGTTCGGCGTGTCCGATGCACCCAGGACCTCACGCACAGAGGCGTGCACGACCCCAGCAGGAATGACATGCTCTTTTTCAAACCCACATTTGCTCCAAGGCAAACCCAAGCTGGCTTGATGAGTGATTGCGTTGACACTGGCGTATCTGACGCCTTTTAGACCCGCGCGACAGTCTGTCGCCCGGCGCACGGCGAGCAATGATAGGGCTTTGGTAGCTGGATTGGCCTCTAATTAGTCAATCAGCTTCGCCGCTGCAAGACAGTACCAGAAGAAGTGCGCGGCCTCTGTCTTGCTTGATGCCTTACCTTGCTCTGACACCACCTTCATCTCCATGTCCAACCGTGTTGGTGGTTTGCAGCGTACGTGAGATCACAGCTTACTTCCAACGGGACAGTCAACCTCCCATCAGGCAGCCTCTCTATTCTCGTAGTAGGGGTGTTGTTTATCGTCGAAGATGTCGTACAGGGCTTGCAGGTTGTTGGGATCTGGATTCAACCATGCTTCGATGTGCTCTGGCTTGATGTTGATGATGGTACGGTCGTGGCCAGCAGCAGCGACTTCAGGTTCGGGGTCATCTGTGATCGCGGCGAACGAAAGAAGTTCTTCACCATCCTCGCCGAGCCAACGCGACCAAAGGCATGCCACATACATCGGACCACCGTCGCTTGGGGTGAATTGCAATACCTGATTCCGACCTTCATCCGTTTCCACGTTCTCATAGAACGTTTCAACCACGATGATTCCGTGGGTGTAGCCAAACTGGCCTTTCCAGAACCCCTCCAGATTGTCCCGGCGTGCGTTGTAGGTGCCTGGGTAGCGCTTGTCGTAGCTTTCGGGCTTGCCGGCTAGACGGCATTGATAACGCATCGGTGCGACGAATTTCTTGCCGCCCTCTGATGCCAGCACTGTGCTGTAGTTGCCGGGAAAGAAGCGGGAGTCTTTAGGTAATGACTTGATACGTTTCAGATCGTCTAGTTTCACTTTTAATTGACTGATTTTGTTGGTAGCGACTCGCTGGTCGTTCTCAGCTTTTTTTGTAACTTTCGACTTCAACATCCGCTCAGCATCTGCCAATCGCTTCTTCTGCTTGAAAAGCTCTTGTTCGAATTTTGCTGCTTGCTCGATCTTCCATTCCTCGATCCACCCATGGATCTTTCGCTCATCGTCAGTCTTTGGATTGTTGAACGCGTCCATCATCGCCTTCGGGATTTTGTAAGGCGTCCCTTTGCTCTTCCAGTCCCAGAAGAACTTCACATACTCCTTCATGGACAAGGGCGAGTCAGTTTCTCTCTGAAACTTTTCGTAGTCCTGCCAAGCTTGTGCGGAATAACACATCCTCAGTTCTCACTTTGGTTAGCTGCAGGCTGATGAAAATTGACCGGTATGTCCAACCCTTCTTCATAGGCGACCCAGCCTCGACTGTCTCTGACTTCCTCTATGTCATAGATAAGGGATTTGATCTCTTCAGAGTGATGCAGCTTCCAGAATCCTTGCGGAATCTTGAGTTCCCTCTCTTTTTCAGTGCAGATGACATCTACTTGTCGAAATGTCGTTCCCAAGGGGAGCTGCACGCTGCTCATGAAGCGACGCAACGCGATCAACTTTTCTTGAATCGTCATTTCACTCGGCGAACTCATGGCTATATCACCCTGCTTTTAGCAACGGCCCTATTTGACCATTTCCGACCATAAGGGTCGGTTGCGCCTGGTCGAAACGACGATTGATGCTCATGGTCCGCAATCAATGCCAGATGATAGGCTCGAACTGCGGCAGTCAGCCGTGTCCAAGGGGATCATCATGATGAAGGTTTGCTTGTTCCTATCACTGGCGTTCGCGTGTTTTACTGTGAATGCACAGACCAGTCCTGGCAAGGCTAAAGGTGAGGTATGTGCGACCGAGCCATCCGCTGCCATGGCCACTAAACCATTCAACAATGAAACTACCTTCAAGTGTCCGAGCTTGGGTTCAGTCACTGTCTCGAAAATCTATGAAAAGGGTTGGCGTGTGGTCCAGTACCTGCCGCTAGCATCGAACACGGGCACCTTCCAGATGGTGATACTCATCGAGCAACAGCACTAGCCCGCTCTAAGGGTGCCCGCGCATGTTCTTGGGCGGGCCACCTGAATCTGGTAATTGCATAAGGTCAAGAATCCCTCATAACTCATTGAGTGGACTAAGTCGCAGGTTCTGCGACTCGAATCGTGAAGATAGGCCGGGTTGCACTTCGCCCAATTAGGTATAAATATTTATACCATGACTGATCTCACCGACCGCCAAGCCGAAGTCCTTGCCTACATACATGAGTTTTCCAATCAGGAAGGTTTGCCTCCAAGCATCCCGGAGATCCAGCGACATTTCGGACTGGCTAGCCCACGCGGGGTAGCGAAGCACTTGGAAGCCTTGGCGGCTAAGGGCTACATGGACATCGTTCCAAACCTCGCAAGGGGTATTCGCCTTACCGCTTTCGCGAGGCAAACGCCCAACCAATGGGCATTGCCAATACTTGGTCGTGTAGCCGCCGGTGCCCCTATCGGGTCCGCGCATGAGGCTGACGACTCCGTTCTGGTGAGTCGCGACCTGTTCCGCACACGTCCGGATTACCTCTTACGTGTGAAGGGTGACTCGATGCGAGATGACGGCATCCTCGATGGCGATCTTGTTGCTATCAAACAGGCATCGACGGCCGAGAACGGACAGACCGTCGTGGCCCGTATCAATGGCGAGATCACCATCAAGCGCCTCAAGCTGATGCGCTCCGGGATCAGGCTCATGCCGCGCAATCCGGATTACGACCCCATCGACGTGCCGAAGGACGCTGACTTCGCGATCGAGGGCCTGTACTGCGGCTTGGTGAGGCGAGACTGATGGCGGCTGTTGTCGCTCTGGCTGACATCCTCGAAGCCCAATCGGTATGGCGCGGGCCTGCGCGTGCACCCAGTGCACCTGCGCTGCATCCGACGGGTTTTGCCGAGCTGGATGCACGGCTACCGACAGGCGGTTGGCCCGCTGCCAGCTTGTCCGAGATTCTGATCCCCGGAGATGGCGTGGGTGAGCTATCCCTGTTGCTGCCTACGCTTGCGCGCTTGACTCAGGCTGGGGAACGCGTGGCGGTGGTAGCGCCGCCGTATCGATTGCATGCCCCAGGTTGGCACAACGCAGGCGTGGCATTGGATCGGGTGGAAGTCATTGAAGCTTCCACCCCCAAAGATGCCTTGTGGGCCACCGAGCAGTGCCTGCGATCCGCGGCCTGCGCCGCCGTCTTGTCTTGGCCGATCAAGGCGGATGACCGAGCGTTGCGGCGGCTGCAGGTCGCGGCCGAGACCGGTCAAGCATTGGGCCTTGCCTTCCGTGATGCACGCGAGGCTCGTAACCCCTCGCCAGCGGCGCTTCGATTGCAGATTGATGCCCACGCCCGAGAACTCCGCGTTCTTAAATGTCGCGGAGGCTTGGCACCGCCCAATCCGATCGCCTTCGACCTACCATGGCATTGAGTCATGCGCTGGATCTGCCTCCTCCTCCCGCAACTCGCGCTCGACGCGGTGTTGCGACAGCAAACCGACCCCGATGCGCCGCTCGCGCTAATCGGCGGGCCCAGCCAACGGCGCGTGCTGCATGCCGTCAATGCGTCCGCCAGACAACTTGGGTTGCGTCGCGGAATGTTGTTGTCGGCGGCCCATGCACTCACCCGAGACTTCCACGCACTGCCGTTTGATCCCAAGCTCGAAGCGCAAACGCGTTTGATGCTGGCGAGCTGGGCTTACGGGTTCAGCTCGCAAGTGAGCATGGTGTTCGAGCATGCACTGGTACTCGAGATCGGCGCGAGCCGGGCATTGTTCGGGGGCTGGGATCAGTTGGGGCGCCGACTCTCATCGGAACTGGGCGAAATGGGATTCCGTCATCGCCTGGCTGCCGCACCCAACCCGTTCGCTGCGCGCATTATGGTCAACGTACATGACGCCATCGGTCTCGATGACGGCCAACTGGCTACAGCACTCGCAGGGATTCCGGTCGAGCGCAGTGGCTTACCTCCGTCAGTCACCGAGACCTTGCATCGGTCCGGCCTGCGAAAACTGAGGCAAGTGTTCGCCATCCCTCGCGAGAGCATGGTTCGGCGATTTCCGCCCGTTGTGCTTGAACATCTGGATTCCTTGCGTGGCACGCATACGCCACCGCTCCCTTATTTCGAGCCACCGGATCGCTTCGAGGCCCGCATCGAATTCGAATACGAAGTGGAGTCGAGCCAGGCATTGCTATTCCCCCTTCGCCGCCTGACCAGCGACCTCGCGACCTTCTTGTCCTCACGAGATGGCGGTGCCCAGCGGTTCGCCCTGTACTTCGAACATGAGCGCCACCCAGACAGCGTCCTGCAAGTGGGTTTGCTCACGCCTGAGCGGGAAGCGAGCCAGTTGTTCGATCTCTCGCGTAGCCGACTGGAACAACTGCGATTGCCCGAAGGCATCCGCGGCATGCGCTTGGTGGCCGATGACCTGCCACCCTTCGTGCCGATCTCACGCGATCTCTTCGATACCCGTCCTGCACAAGCCGTGGGTTGGGAGCAGCTTCGCGAGCGCCTCCGCGCACGGCTGGGTGATGGCGCGGTGCACGGCATCCGACTGCATGCCGACCATCGACCTGAGCGCGCAACGAGAACCCCCGTCGAAAACGTCAGGCCGTTCGTTGCTCAACTCCCCCCCCGCCCAACCTGGCTGCTGCCACACCCTATTCCCTTGCGCGGCTTCGGCCATGAGGTGGTCGATGAGGCAGAGCGCATCGAGACCGGTTGGTGGGATGGCAGCGATGTGCGGCGTGACTACGTGAAAGTGCTGACCCGTAATGGCCAACGCGCTTGGGCGTTTCGGGTGGTAGGCCATGACGAGCTTTGGCTGCAAGGGTGGTTCGGATGAGCTTGTCTGACTACGCCGAGCTGCATTGCCTATCGGCCTTTAGCTTCCAACGCGGCGCCTCCAGTGCCAACGAGTTGTTCGCCCGCGCTGTCAAGTTGGGATACAAGGCGTTGGCCATCACCGACGAATGCTCTCTCGCCGGCATCGTGCGTGCCTTTGAAGCGTCACGAAAGTACGAAGTACCGCTAATCGTGGGTGCAGAGTTTCAGATCAAGGATGGTCCCAAGATCGTGCTGCTCTGCGAATCAATCGCTGGTTACCAAGCGCTATGCCAGCTGATCACCGTTTCCCGGCGACGCGCTAAGAAGGGGCAATACCTGACGCTCACCTCGGATTTTTCCGAGCCCATGCCCGGACTTCTCTGCCTGTTGATCGAGCCAAGCCCTGACGCTGATCAAGATATCGACTGGTTGAAAACATGCTTCGAGAATCGCTTGTGGCTGGCCGTGCCCCAACACCGCCAAGCTGGTGATGCAGCCCGTTATGCCCAGCGATTGCATTGGTCGCGCACCCACAACCTATCGATGGTGGCCACTGGTGACGTACACATGCACGTCCGCGGGCGGCGCGCTTTGCAGGACACCATGACTGCCATTCGCCATCGATGCACCGTGGCCGAAGCGGGTTGGCGTCTCTTTCAGAACGGCGAGCGCCATCTGCGCACTCGATCGATACTCGCCGAGCGGTATCCCGCTCTCCTGCTAGCCGAGACAATTTCAATCGCAGCGCGTTGCAGCTTCACCTTGGACCAATTGCAGTACACCTACCCCAAGGAACTCGTACCCGATGGACACACGCCCACGACATGGTTGCGCCACCTGACCGAGGAAGGTGCTCGCTGGCGTTGGCCGAATGGCGTGACGGAGCGCGTGCGTGCACAGATCGAGCACGAGCTGTCATTAATCGCTGAGCTGAAGTTCGAAAGCTACTTCCTGACCGTACAGGACATCGTTCGCTTCGCCCGCAGCCGCGGCATCTTGTGTCAAGGGCGAGGCTCGGCGGCCAACTCTGCCGTGTGCTTTGCGGTTGGGGTCACCGAGGTCGACCCGGCCCGCATCAACCTGTTGTTCGAGCGGTTCCTGTCCCGCGAGCGTAACGAGCCGCCTGACATCGATATCGACTTCGAGCACGAACGTCGCGAAGAAGTCATCCAATACATCTTCGAGCGTTACGGACGCGAGCGCGCGGCGCTCACCGCCGTCGCCACCGAATACAAAGGCCGTAGCGCTATTCGTGATGTGGCGAAGGCGCTGGGGCTGCCGCCCGACCAGGTCAACACGCTCGCGGGGACGATGAACTATTGGGAAGGCGAGCCCGTCGATACTCACCTGCGTGAGGCGGGCTTCGATCCGGACACGCCGATCATGCGACGCGTCATCGCACTGACCCGCGAGCTGTTGCGCATGCCTCGCCACTTGTCACAGCATCCAGGCGGTTTCGTCATCAGCGATGCGCCCCTACATACCTTGGTGCCTGTGGAGAACGCCGCGATGGCAGATCGCACCGTCATCCAGTGGGACAAGGATGACCTCGATACGCTGGGTCTGTTGAAAGTCGATTGCCTTGCCCTCGGGATGCTCACGGCAGTTCGCAAGACAATGGAGTTGCTACGCGACACTGGGCGACAGGACCTCGCCTTGGCCACCATCCCGGCCGAAGACCCCGCCACCTACGACATGATTTGCCAAGCCGACACGCTCGGCGTTTTCCAGATCGAAAGCCGGGCACAGATGTCGATGCTGCCCCGCATACAACCGCGCTGCTTCTATGACCTCGTGATCGAGGTGGCCATCGTTCGCCCTGGCCCGATCCAAGGGGACATGGTGCACCCCTATTTGCGTCGTCGGCGCGGTGAAGAAGTCGTCGACTATCCACCGCAGCTCAAGCACATCTTCGAGCGGACGCTGGGTGTTCCATTGTTTCAAGAGCAGGTCATGCAGTTGGCCATTGATGCCGCTGGCTTCACGCCAGGTGAAGCTGATCAGCTTCGTCGTTCGATGGCGGCATGGAAGCGACGCGGTGGGTTGGAGCCACATCGGGACAAATTGCTCGTCGGCATGCTGGAACGCGGCTACAGCACTGATTATGCCGAGACACTCTTCGAACGCATTAAGGGGTTTGGCCACTATGGCTTCCCCGAGTCCCATGCCGCGAGCTTCGCCCTCATCACCTATGCTAGCTGCTGGCTCAAATGCCATGAACCCGCAGCCTTCGCAGTCAGCCTGATCAACAGCATGCCGCTCGGGTTCTATACGCCCGACCAGATCATCCAGGACGCACGTCGGCATGGCATTGGGGTCAGGCCGGTGGATGTGCGATACAGCGACTGGGATTGCACATTGGAGTTTCCCCGTGGGGACGCGTCAGGGAACCCTGAGATCAGGCTCGGGCTTCGCCTAATCAAGGGATTCAAGGGCGATATGGCTGAGCAACTACTGGCTGCTCGCGGCAGGCAACCCTTCATCGATGTTGCCGACATGTCCCAACGAAGCCAAATGGACCGACGCCATCAGGGGCTGCTCGCCGATGCCGGTGCGCTCAAAGCCCTAGCTGGGCATCGACACAAGGCACGGTGGGCCGTGTCAGGGGTCGAGGCCAGCCTGCCGCTGTTCGACACCACCCGCGCGACCCCGGAGACCCAGATCCGGATACCCATGCCTTCCGTTGGCGAGGACATGGTGGCGGATTACAGCTCCGTAGGCATGACGCTGGGCCAGCATCCCATCAGCTTGATACGCGGCCAACTGAGGGAGCGCAGGTGCGTTCGTTCGTCGGAGTTGGTAAAACTCCCACACGGCAGGCGCATTCGATTTGCCGGGTTGGTGCGTTTACGACAACGTCCGGAGACCGCCGGTGGCGTTACCTTCCTCACGCTTGAAGATGAGGATGGCATGGTCAACGCCGTGGTGTGGCAACACACGGCAGAACGGCAGCGTCATGTGCTCTTGGATAGCCAGCTGATGGGTATCGAAGCGCGGCTTGAGCGAGTCGACGGAGTCCAGCATTTAATCGTGCAGCGGATGGAGGACTATGGAGCGTTGTTGAGTGGGGTCCGGATGCCTAGTCGTGACTTCCACTAGGTGTGATCTCTCAGTAGGTTGTTCATCCGGGGTGATCCCGGAAGACTGGAGGTGCGAATCAGCCACCCCTCCAGGAGCCCCGGATGAACCTGCATAAACATGCCCGTCTTACGCCTCGCGGTCGAGCCTTGCTTGTGGAGCGAGTGATCAACCATGGCCTGCGGGTCGAGGAGGCAGCGCATGCCGCGGGCGTGAGCGTCAGAACCGCTTACAAGCGGGGCCACGACCACCTCCGGCTCGACACGCTCGCGCAAAGCCGAAGGTAAGGCGGCTACAAAAGCCTGCATCTCCCGCTCCCGCTCATTGCGAATGTAGGGGATCGTCTCGTCGGAATCGAGCCGCGTTGGAAACGGAGGCCGGAAGGCATGAAGGAGACGGATCTGCGCCTGGGGGAGCAGATGGGCCGCGGCCTCCAAAGCGCGATGCGAGCAAGATGAGAAGTCCGTGGCGACGACCAGAGAGCGGTAATGGCGCCGCGGCTTGCGCTTCACCACGAGGATCGGGACGTCCGCTCTCCTGACCAGGAAATCGACCGTGGTTCCGAGTATGTAGTCTTTCGGACTGTCGAAGCTGGCAATACCCGTGGCGATCAGGCTGCACCCGCGCTCCGCCGCGAGACGAGCAAGCGTTTCGGGAACCGAGCCGCTTACGATCAGGATTTCCGCAACCCCGTGCGCATCGCCCGAATCCTCGCGTGCGATGTCGTGCAAGCGACCCCGTAGCGTTTCGGTGAGTGGTTCCTCGCCTGCCACGACATGCGCGATCGTGAAGGGGAGTCCGAGCAGTTCACATCGCTCCAGCGCCCGATCCGTGCGGGAGGTCAGGTCGGAGGCCAACAATATCGAGTTTGGCACGGCATCCCCTTCTCAAAATCTAGGCCCCATGCCGGTCCCAGACGGCGCTTGCTCTCGCGGCCTGGAGTCTCTGCACGGACGGCCGGAGCGGCTTCCAGATTTGAAACTTGGGGTCTGGCTCGGATATTCACACATGCTGGGCACACAATTCAGCGTATTAACCGCGTGCGTTGACACAATCAAGCCAACGGGCAGCGCCTGGCGCGACCAGGCGGTTGAGATCGTGGGTCCAAGGTTCCGCACTATGCTGGAGGGGCTAACAGGTAGTGGAGTGCCACGCGGCTCTGCGCTAAGGTCCGGTGACGGTTGGCGCATGGAGGGATGGCGCTTGAACATTGCACTTCTTCTGATCGGCGGTCTCGCGCTGCTTATCCTGGGTGGCGAACTGCTGGTGCGCGGCTCAGTCCGGCTCGCCGAGCGGGTGGGCATATCGCCCCTGCTCATCGGCCTCACGCTGGTCGGCTTCGGAACGTCGACGCCCGAGCTGGTGACCAGCGTGCAGGCGGCGCTGATCGGCTCGCCCGGCATCGCGGTCGGCAACATCATCGGGTCGAACATCGCCAACATCCTGCTGATCCTGGGCTTGTCGGCCCTGATCTTCCCCTTGGCCGTGCAGAGGAATGCGCTGAAGCGCGACGGGCTTTTCGTGGTCATCGTGGCGCTGCTGTTCTCGGCCGCCGGTTGGACCGTCGGGCTCGAGCGGTGGGTGGGCGCCGCCTTCGTACTCTTCCTCGTCCTCTACATGGTTTACGCCTACCGGCAGGAGCGCACGGCAGCGGCCGGCGCGGGCGACCACACGGCGGCATTCGAGAAGGCCGAAGCCGCCGAAGGCGTCGATCCCGGGCTTCGCCCCGCGCCGCCGCATGGACACGGCGTCCTCGCGTGGCTCGTTCCCGTCGCCACGGCCGTCGCGGGGCTCGTCGCGATCATCTTCGGCGGTCAGTTCCTGGTCGAGGGCGCGGTCGAACTCGCGCGCGTGGCGGGGCTGTCCGAAGCGGTGATCGGCCTGACCATTGTCGCGGTCGGAACTTCGTTGCCCGAGCTCGTCACTTCGGTGGTGGCCGCCATTCGCCGGCAGGCGGACGTCGCGCTGGGAAACGTGCTCGGTTCCAGCATCTACAACGCGCTTGGCATCGGCGGCATCACCGCGCTGATCGCGCCGACGCCTGTCCCCCAACGGATTGCGCAGTTAGACATGCCAATTATGCTCGCCGCCTCCGTGTTACTTGTGTTGTTCGCCTGGACAGGCCAAAGGATCAGCCGCGCTGAAGGGGCTGCCTTCGTCGGGCTGTACGTGGCCTACGTGGTTTGGCTGTTGGCCGCCTAGGCAAACTCCCTACGAGCGGCGGCCGCTGGAGCGACTGCCCGGAACATGTCTACGGGCCAAAGAAGACGCTCTACAATCGGTTCCGGCGCGGGGCCGAGCGCAGTGTCTGGGAGCGTATCTTTGCCAGCCTTGCCGGGGTGGAAGGCGTGCCCGCCAGGCTGTTTATCGACAGCTCCTGCATCAAGGTCCACCGCACTGCCGGAGGCGCAAAAGGGGGGCCTTGGCTCATGGTATCGGCATCACCAAAGGCGGAAGGAATACCAAGCTCCACGCCGTCTGCGATGAAAAGGGCCGCCCCCACGTCCTCCTGCTGACGCCCGGCAACACGCATGACGCCAAGGTCGCCATGCTGGCGATCAATGCCGTGCCGCCATCGGAGTATCTGGTCGCGGACAAGGGCTACGACAGCAACGCCTTGCGCACATGGCTGACACGCTTCGGCCGCAATATCAAGACCTTCATGGCCACCATCGCCATCGCCGCCTTCGTCACATGGCGGCTCTAATGAGTCCGAACCCTAGTTCGCTCTGGTAAGAGACTGACAGCCATCGCAAACGGCGAACAGCATCGATCTTCGAGACTCGGATCGTACGCGCGGCACGCAGGCTTCAATGGCCCGGCGCTATTTGTTAGCTTGTGAAACCGAGGCGAATGAGCCTAAAGTGAGCAGGCCGACTTCATCGAATCCAACTTGTGGGATCACACCCTAGTAGCCCAACGCGATATGACAGGACGCACTCTCCCCGGCGGTTATAGACTCGCAGACCTGAAGGGCGACCTGTCCGGGGGGCTGGTGGCGGGGGTAATCGCGCTTCCGCTGGCGTTGGCGTTTGGCGTGCAGTCGGGGCTGGGGGCGGCCGCCGGCCTCTACGGGGCGATCGCGCTCGGGATTCTGGCCGCGGCGCTCGGGGGCACCCGCACGCAGGCCTCCGGTCCCACCGGGCCGATGACGGTCGTCTCGGCTTCCGTCGTGGCGACGGCCATCGCGACGACCGGTAGCCTGGAGGCGGGGCTAGGGATCGCGCTGCTCGCTTTCCTGTGCGGCGGTGTCCTGCAGATCCTGCTGGGCCTGGTTGGGGTCGGCAGATACGTCAAATTCTTTCCTTATCCGGTCGTCTCAGGCTTCATGAGCGGCGTCGGACTGATCATTATCGTGCTGCAGCTATGGCCATTTCTCGGCTCGGCTTCGCCAAAATCGCCGTCGGAGGTCTTCACGCGCATTGCCGAACCCATTGCCGCCGTGAACTGGAGCGCGGTGATGCTGGGTGCGATCACCGTGGCGGTTTTCTACCTGTTTCCGCGCGTTACCAAAGCGGTGCCCGCTGTGCTCGTGGCTCTCCTCACGGGGACGTTGGTCGCCGTCGCCGGACGGCTTGATGTTCCCAACGTGGGCGCTATTCCCAACGCCATTCCCGCGGTGCAAGTGGGCCAGATTCTGTCGGTGTCACCCGAGCATTACGTGCTCGTGATGGGATTCGGTATCACCTTGGCTTTGCTGGGGTCGATCGACTCGCTGCTGACATCGGTCATCGCTGACAATATCACCAAGACCAAACACGATAGCCGGCGTGAACTGATCGGACAGGGAATCGGGAACAGCGTCGCGGCCGTTTTCGGCGGCATCCCGGGCGCTGGGGCCACGAAGGGCACGGTGGTTAACATCAACGCGGGCGGGACGACCCGGTTATCGGGCGTCGTGCATGGCCTGTTCCTGCTGGCCGTGCTGTTGGGACTTGGCCGCTTCGCCGCTTACATTCCCCTGAGCGTGCTCGCCGGCCTCCTCATACCGGTCGGCCTGTCCATCATCGATTACAAGGGTTTGCGGCATCTCGCTCGCATCCCTCGCGCCGACGCCGCCGTGCTGCTCATCGTCATGGCTATGACCGTGTTCGGAAACCTCATCCATGCTGTCGCCGTCGGCGTGGTTCTGGCCAGTATTCTGTTCATGAAGAAGATGAGCGACCTGACGGAAGCCAACTCCCATGTCGCCGAACTCACCGACGAGCCCTGGGCCGACGAGGAAAAGACACTCGGGGCGCATCCCGGCCAGATCTATATCAAGCACATGTACGGGCCGCTCTTCTTCGGCTCCGCATCGCGGTTCCAGGACATGGCGGGCGCGATCGATGCGAGCGCCGCCATGCTCGTGATCCGCATGGAGGAGGTCCCTTACGTCGATCAATCGGGGCTTTACGCGCTGGAACACGTTGCTTTAGACCTGCGCCGAAGAGGCGCCGAGCTTGCTCTTACCGGCGTTCGAGAACAGCCTCTCGCCATGTTGCGAGACCTGAGGATCGTTCCCGACCTGATCAGCGAAGACCTGGTGTTTGCCGACATGGAGTCCCTGAGCGCCTGGTTGACGCGGCGCAGGGCGACAACTCGCCAGAATGAACGGTCCAACGTCGCCATCGGGGTGACTTGACGATGGAGAACGCGATGCAGACGACTTCCGAAGGTGGTCAGGCAGAAAAGCACGGCCTGGTCGAGAAGGTGCTCACCAAGGAGGAACAGGCCGGCCTGACGCCGGACATGGTCATCGCCTTGCTCAAGGAGGGCAACGAGCGCTTCGTCAGAGGCGAGGTTACCCTCCGCAATCACAATGAACAGATCCGCCGGGCGGTCGCCGGTCAGTATCCGAAGGCGGTGGTGCTGTCCTGCCTGGACTCGCGCATTCCCGTTGAGGACGTCTTCGATCGCGGCATCGGCGACATGTTCGTGGCGCGGGTGGCGGGCAACACCGTCAACGTCGATATCCTGGGCAGCATGGAGTTCGCCTGCAAGGTCGCGGGCGCCAAGCTTGTGGTTGTGATGGGGCACGAGCTTTGCGGCGCGGTCATGGGCGCGATCGACGGCGTCGAGATGGGTCATATCACGGCGCTTCTGGGCAAGATCCGGCCGGCCACGCTGATAGCCGAAGGCTTCGAAGGCGAACGGACCAGCGGAAACGTCGATTACGTGCGGTGGGTTGCCGAGCAGAACGTTAGGCTGGCGGTCGAGCGGGTGCGCGCCGAAAGCGCCATCCTGTCCGAGATGGAGAAAGGCGGCGACATCAGGATCGTCGGCGCCATGTACGCAATGGATACCGGCAAGGTCACCTTCACCCAATAGCCTGCCGGGCGCTGGGGGTTGAAATGGCGGCTCGCGGGCCGGTCAACGCTCCCCCAGCAACCGGTGCGACACCCGGACTAGCTGTGATCTCTCAGTAGGTTGTTCATCCGGGGTGATCCCGGAAGACTGGAGGTGCGAATCAGCCACCCCTCCAGGAGCCCCGGATGAACCT
>NZ_FTLW01000009.1 GCF_900155935.1 Solilutibacter tolerans | reverse complement strand
GACTTGCGTAGCGGCATCGGCGATGTGGTAAACGCTACCACATGAGCCGGGCCGCGAAGCAAGTTCGGCTTGAACGAATTGTTAGACCTGTGAACGACCATTTTTGGTTTGCAATGCTTGGCTTTTAAGTGAGCTGAGCCCAGCTTTTCCAAACACTTTCGTTGAACAGGTTTAGCGTCC
The DNA here is from genome assembly GCF_900155935.1 of Solilutibacter tolerans. Taxonomy (GTDB): domain Bacteria; phylum Pseudomonadota; class Gammaproteobacteria; order Xanthomonadales; family Xanthomonadaceae; genus Solilutibacter; species Solilutibacter tolerans. The sequence continues at coordinate 7,688 of NZ_FTLW01000009.1, read as the reverse complement.
GGCGAAGCGGACGAGTAGGGCGTGCGCGAACACCATCGAACGCGACAACTAGGCTTCCGCGTTTGAACTTTTAAAGTCTCGCTTCTGTGCGCGCGTAGCGGGCACCGCTGTTGAGCAGTGCGACCGCTTTTGTCGCTCTGCGGTTTGCCTTTGATGCGCAAACCGTGTGCTTTCTACACAGGTCTAACGCCTGAGTTAAGCCGAGCCGCGAAGCGGCTTCGGCTTGAACGAATTGTTAGGCTTGGCGCCTACTGACGCGGTTGAACAGGCTTGGTCGCTCCGCGAACCCAGGAGCGCACAAGAGATATCACCAGTCCGCCAGTAAGCATGCCAAGGAAGTACACACCTGAGACCAGAAATGAGAGTGGAACGGTGAGAGATGATGAAAGGAACGAGACTGTGACCGTTTCAATGTTCTGAACCTTGAAGGTCACCACTGCAAGGGTGATAAGAACAATGAGTGCCAAGTAGATGTAGCGCATCTTTGAACTCCCCGTGGACTACGTGATGTAAAGCCTAACGCTTAAGTTAAGCCGAATTGCAGCGCGTAGCCAAGAATATGGCAAGCTCCTCCTGCCATGTTGTTGGCGTAGCGATGCAATTTCGGCTTGAACGCAATGTTAGGTGTTTCTGCATCAGTCACTGGGAGCGCCTGATTTTTGCGATGACGCATCCCTAAGAATTTGGATCCCGCCACGAAGCACAACAAATGCGATTACGAAGCCAACTATAAGATCAGGATAACGACTGCCAAACGCCCACACGAGCGCGCCAGAAAGAATGACGCCCAGGTTGGCAATGACGTCATTCTTGGAGAATATAAATGACGCCCGCATGTGCACGCCACCGCTTCGGTGCTTGGCAATGAGAGAAAGGCAAATAACATTAGCGATCAATGCAACGGTGCCTACTGTGACCATCACCGTGCTTTCGGGGTCGCTGCCGAGAACGAATCGCCTAATTACATCGGTAAGCACAATTAAGGCTAGGGCCACTTGGGCAAAACCACTGAATTTTGCAGCTGTTATCTTGAGAATGTCGCTTTTGCCAACAGCATAGAGACTGATGGCGTACACACCTGCATCCGCCAGCATATCTAAAGAGTCGGCGATGAGGCCCGTGGATTGCGCAAAGAGCCCAAGCGCCATTTCGACGGCGAACATGAAAGCATTGATCCCAAGAATGAGCCTGAGAGTCTTTCGTTCCTGCTCGTTGTTTGCCTCCATCTCGCACCCGCAATCGGACATGTCAACCTCGAAGTCTGTAAAACACCTAACGCCTGAATTAAGCCGCGCCGCGAAGCGGCGTCGGCTTGAATGAATTGTTAGGCAGCGCCCGAAAGAACCTGGGTACCACCCAAGAGATGAGCAGTGCAGCTATGGCTCCGGCAGCGATGAGAATGCCGAGTGAAAAGACTGCAACGCCGCAAGCGATGGAGCCGAAGAAGGCGCCGCTGGACATAGCGCCAGTTAAGGCGCCGACAAGCCAGCCTAGGGATATCCGACGTCGGTATGAAGAGCCTGCAAATGCCGCAGTGCAGATGATGATGAGAAGAAAGCCAAGCATGTAAAGGCTGGCACCAGCTCCGATGGGCTCGGGGTCGGGTGCGGCAATGCGAGGCACGGACAGCACCGTTACCGAAAGAAACCCAATCACGAATGCGACAGTCTTCATAAGCTGCCTAACGCCTGAGTTAAGCCGACCTGCGTAGCGGTGCGGCGGTGTGGTACACGTTACCGCATGAGCCGGACCGCGAAGCAGGTTCGGCTTGAACGAATTGTTAGCTGACAGGCTATTTGATTGGCCACGCTTTGACAGCAAGCTCCGCCATTTGCTTCTGCCTTGTTTCAATAGTGTCAGGTGTCCATTCAGTGAACTCGGAGATTCGTTTGGTGAGGGCTATGCTGGACTTGGCATATGCCTCTACCTTCTTGGAAAAGTCGTCATTGCCGGTTTTGCTATTTTCTTTCGAGTTCAAAAGGGCCAGATTTGCCAAGCGCTTCTGGTAGCCGCGGGCAAGATCAAGTTTCCAAGAGCTCTGCCAGCTTTCACTCAGGGTCAAAGGTAGAACGTGTTCCAAGTTAATATGCCCAGTATTGGGGTTTGGCACGAGTTCTTGGACTGAGCCTCCGGACAATGCTGATTCCAAACGCATCAAATAGTAGCGAGCCAGATTCTGTCTCGAGATTTGTGCAACAGTAAATGCTTGACGAAACGCTGCGTCTGTGGGGAGGGTCGTGAATGCTGCAAGAAGATCTTTCGGGGTTTTTATGCCGCCATCAAATACTGCTTTAGCCGTGTCGCTATAGATTTTTTCGAGTGTACCGCCACCTACGCCGCCAACAATCTGAAAGCGTACTGCGGCTGATTCAAGAAGGCGGAATGACTCGGATACGGCGGAGTCTCCGAACTTTTCTAGTATGGCAATGAGAAGTGGCCGAATCTGGCTCATATTTAGCAGATTAAGCGTTGCAGCGCGGCCGCTCACTTGCTTGTCATACCTCTGCCAGAGCTCATGATCTGTGTTCACAAGTGCGGAATACACCTTCACGGTATTGTTCAAATCCGTAGCAAGTTGCAGGGCGGATTTTTTGTTCGCGACCTTCTTTTTTATGGTGCTAAAAAGGTCGCGCTCACGCACTAAGCCGTACCGAGACATAGCAAAGTGACGAAGATAGGTAACGGTCAGAGGCTCCTCTGAGGTCGCTTCAAGTACAGCAATCATGGAAAGCCATCTATTCTTTGCTTCTTCCAGTTTGTCGCCTGACTTGTGAAATATGTAGTTCTTAAGCAGATCAGAAATCGCAAGTTCAAGGCCGCGATCGTTTAGCGTTTCAAAAATGACGAATGCATTGCTGTCATCTGGCGCGGCAACAACAATAATTTTTAAGTTCGACTCCAAATAGTCGAGCCAAGCATGAAGAGTCTCTTCCTCGTCTTTGCTTTCGGTTAGAACAGTCTTAAGAAATGATTGGATCTGCGAATAGGCATTGATGAGTCGCTGATGCGACTGTCGTTGGAATTTGCTACGGTCTACTGAATAGGCGTTCTCTATTAGCTCTTGGAAGAGCTCATTATCGACTTCGTTTAACGTAAGTTTCGGCTCTTTTTCTTTCGTTTTCCGATCTGTGTTTGCAAGGTAGTCGCCTTTTACAGATACGACAACTTCGTGATCGTTTTTTGCTGCGAAGATATCTTTTATGGCCGCTACTAGAAGGCTGATGGTGGTTAGTCGCTGTTGGCCATCAACTACTTCATGCTTTCCGTCGATTGGACCAGTCACAACGATGGAGCCAAGAAAATACTCACTTTCCTTGCTGCCGATAGCTTCGCGTATGTCCTGCAAGAGATCATTCACATGCTCTTGCTCCCAAGCATACGAGCGCTGATAAGCGGGCACTCGAAAGCGCTTTGTTTTAAGAACGTTGCTGACACCATCAAGATGTATTCGGATTTCTTGCACGTGTGACATCAATTGCTCCTGTCAGCTAACGCCTGAGTTAAGCCGCGCTGCGTAGTGGCACGGCGTTGTGCTAGAAGCTAGCACAAAAGGCCGGGCCACGAAGCAGCGTCGGCTTGAACGAACTGTTAGGCTTGCGGGCTTATGAATCCTTCTTCTGTTCAGCTGAGACTTGGCTCGAGTTGTTCGTCAAGCGGACGTTACTCAACAACTCAAGCTTCCCCGTGATTGCGAACTTTCCGAACAGATATATACCGTAAAGAACGCCCGCTAATTTCAGAAGGTCGAATGCACGGAAGTTTCTATTATTTGCAATGTCTTCCGACAAATTAAATGGGATCGCTATGAGTCCAGCTAGTGCAAGAATGCCGGCAATTATCCTAATTGCTTTCCGGGAGTCGATGATTTTGCTTTGTGTGCTCATGGATCTATCCAAGCAAGCCTAACGCCTGAATTAAGCCGCGCCGCGAAGCGGCGTCGGCTTGAATGAATTGTTAGGTGCCGCACTCAATACCAGCCAGAAAGCTGAAGGTAGCAATGCTCGTCCTGCTGGCCTTCCGGTGTCCACCATCTGGCTAGCGATAGCCGGACAAGGGTGCCAGCAGGAATAATCGGCTGAGGCGCGCTTATTCCTACGAAAGGCAAATAAGTCTCTTCCTGTAGGGTATTATAGTGGTATTTTGGCTTCCCAAAAGGAGCTTCGAGAGATAGGGCTACAGGGGTTTTCCAAAAGCAAACGCTAGAACTAGGAATATTTGATCGTTCAATATGCCAAGCTCGCCCGCGAGGTGTTAGCAGAGTTCCCTGAAAAGTCTCAGAGAGTGCGCCTTGATACACTGGTGCTACTGCATTTATATCCTGAACGATGTTATTAGAAATCCCGACACTAGTGGCGCTTTGTACAAGCATGTCTTCCACGTGCGGTGGTATGCATCTGGGCCTGCTTGTTAGTGCCACGTCCCAGAATTCCCCGACCTGAAAGGGAGCTGTAGATGGTTGATTCGCGCCAAGAGATGTCAAAAGTCTCACGTTCTTAGCGCCTTGGACAATCAGTCCTCCGATGCAGACGTTTCCACCACTCATGTTAGTTCTGGAAACAATTAGTACTCGCGCCACGGCATTATCTCCCCTGAATGTGAATGACCGGAGTCTGTCGATAGTTTGTGAGCCAATCTGTTACGAGCGAACGATGGCACGCTCGTTCTGCTGCCTCAACGCAGAAAAAACACGGCCGTTTGTAGCTCAAAATTTTGGCCCAAACATCCTCGGGATTTAGATTAACGAGAACATTCTCCGAGTATGCTGCTATGAATTCACAGCTAAGAATCTCGCGTTTTCTCTTGGCGACACCGCTCGACAAATCCTGCCTTTTCTGTGCATCCCGAACTGCGGTAGTCGGGGAAAGTTCCTTCAGGTAGAGGTATGCAATTCCGCGCCCCAATAGCTCTGCTTGTAAGGCGGTCGAGTTAAGAAATGAATACTGGCGCCCTCTCATGCCTCTCCGTTGGCGGATGTCAACTAGAGCATCAACGCCGTTAGCTTCAAGGCGATCAAAAAAGGTATTTTGTGAATATCCATATCCGCCAGTAGTGTACAAAGTATCGATCATTTCCTATATGCCCCTCTAGATGTTGTCAGCTTTTGTGGGATACCAAAGAAATCATTCTGCCCACCATCTAGACGCCTTATTACTTCGGCCTGAGGTATGTTATGTCCTTTCTCGTCAATGTGAACAACATCTATTGAAAGCTGGGCAAGCTCTTCTCCGATTAGCTTGCATCTGTGGCATTCCTCTGGTCTTAACTCGCTACACATTAAGCATACGCAGAAAGATTGTGAGTGGGCTGATCGGAGTCTTGCTAGGCCCTGTTGAAAGGCTGGGCTCTCGGCTAGTCGGATATAATCGACCCTGCCGTCAGGCAAGTAATCCTCGGCACGACTGGGTTTTCCGCCTAGGAGATCGCCCATGAAAACGTACCTGATCTTGTCAGCTAGTGCTGCGGTTCGCAAAGGTTGCTGAGAAAAACCTGGGTTGAACTTGGAGTACGGATTTGATCTGACGTCGATCAAGTAGTCACAGTTTCGCTCTCTGAGCAAGGAGCTAAACTGGGACCAAGATCTGTTGCCGTAGCCGATGCTGAAGATGGGATGGGTCATGTGCGATACTCTCTCATGCGGCACCTAACGCCTGGAGTTAAGCCGCGGTGCGCACGTGGCAAGCGGCGGGTTAGGCTGAAAGCCTACCCGCAAGCGCGGCCACGAAGCAACGTCGGCTTGAACGACCTGTTAGGCGCTGATGACGTTGTATCCCGTCCACCGCGCGATGCATGACCGCCCTTGCCATATCCGTGGCAATAACAAGGCTTTGAAACATGAGCCCCACAAAAGCGATGCGCCGCTTGCGATCAAGCTCGCTTGGCCGCATGCGGCGCACCGCTTTTGTAGCAGATCGGTTCGAATTCAGTCGATTGCTGCGTTTCTGAAAAGCGAGTGGGACATTTCCGTTGGCGTGTGCCCAGGCTTTCAATGAGAGGCAGGGGTAGTCGGCACTGCAGCCTAACGCCTGAATTAAGCCGCGCCGCGAAGCGGCGTCGGCTTGAATGAATTGTTAGGCGGCAAGAGACTCACAACTGACCGCCCAAACTCAAATGCAGCTGACCAACGACTAGAAAGGAAACTGAGAACCAACCAATAGTAGCAACTCCGCCCAGCGCCGCACCTTGCCATAGCCTCGCTTTCATCTTGTTGGAAAGGTAGATATTTAGAGCTAAGAACAAGATAAGTGCTAGTAGAAAAAAGGCGTAGTGAAATGGAACGTAGAGCAGCAAAGATAGCCCCATTGAATTTGGCAACGGCATGGCCAGCTGAGCCACAACCGGGATTGCCAAAAGAATGATTGATAGAGCGATGTTAGCCAAGAATCTCTGCATTGCCGCCTAACGCCTGAGTTAAGCCGACCTGCGTAGCGGACCGGCGGTGTGGTACACGTTACCGCATGAGCCGGACCGCGAAGCAGGTTCGGCTTGAACGAATTGTTAGGCAACAAACCGCTCGATGGTTCCAGATGAGACAAGCCATCCGACCAGCGCGATGTTAATTATTACTGTCAGCCAGAACGTAGTTTGGAATGAGGTCTTCACTGTCTTGTGACGGAACTGTTGTTGGGCGATCAGTGCGCCTGGCCAGCCACCAATTAGATCAAGAAAGTGCAGGGTGCTTTCGGGGGTGCGCCTTGAGCTATGTTCGGCGCTAGATTTGTCGAGGGCGTATGCCAAATAGCTCAGCCCACTGACAAGGGCATATGTGCCTGCGACGAGCCACGGAATTTTATGTAGAGCAGCTAGTGAGCCAATAATGGCCATTGCAATTAGGCCAAGTGCCTTACGCGGAAGCCTTGTTGGAGCGCTTTTCGTTTCTATCCTCTGCCCCGCAAAGCGAGTATTGGTGGCTCTTGGGCGGCCTCTGTCATCTGTGGATAGATCGTAGGAAATTAGATCACCGTTCTTTGGGCGATTGGAGCCGAATTGAAAGGCGCTTATGTGGACGAAGACTTTTGGCCCGCCACCATGCGGCACTGCGAAACCGAAGCCTTTATCGTCATTCCAGTCTTGGATTCTTCCGACTTGTCGCATCTTGTTCTTGTTGCCTAACGCCTGAGTTAAGCCGGCCTGCGTAGCGGCCGAGCGTTGCGGTACAACTTACCGCAAAAACGAGGCCGCGAAGCAGGCTCGGCTTGAACGAATTGTTAGGCCACGGGGCTTGGCGGTTTCAGTGGATTAATAAGCCAAGCATGACATGAGTTGCAGAAATCATTGGTCTCTGGGTGAAGCAGCCTAGAGCTAAACCATGTTTCAGCTATGCCGTTGCACTTTGGACAGCGGGGGAAGCCTACGAGAATGTTGTTCCATAGGATGGTCGCTATTGATACGAATGCGAACAATCCTAAAACCGGAGGCATCCATTGAGACCGCAGTATTTCCACTGAACCAACTGAAAGAAGACATAGGACGACGACAGCAATCGAGCTCACTCTGAAGGTAATTCTTAGAGCAAGTCTGAGCTTCTTGTTCTTTTGGCAAACATCTTGCCAGGCAAGGATTACTTGTGGGTCTACGACTGATCTCAAAGGAGTGGCCTAACGCCTGAATTAAGCCGCGCCGCGAAGCGGCGTCGGCTTGAATGAATTGTTAGGCGCCAGACCACTGATCGCCAAGGTCATGAATACACT
>NZ_FTLW01000007.1 GCF_900155935.1 Solilutibacter tolerans | reverse complement strand
GAGATGGTGATGCCGGGCGACAACGTGAAGATGGTCGTCAGCCTGATCAACCCGGTCGCCATGGACGAAGGCCTGCGCTTCGCGATCCGCGAAGGTGGCCGTACGGTCGGCGCCGGCGTGGTGGCGAAGATCCTCAAGTAAGACCGGTCCAGCCCCTGCTTCCGCATACCGGAAGCAGGCCGGATCAGGGCAGGGCGGCGCGAGCCGCCATTGCCTTTTTCAGGAAACCCGATTCGTCGGGCTTCCTACAAGCCAATCAAATCCGTACGCCAGTAGCTCAATTGGCAGAGCAGCGGTCTCCAAAACCGCAGGTTGGGGGTTCGAGTCCCTCCTGGCGTGCCACTGACCAAATGGTCGGGATGCCGCAGTCGCAGCATCCGCATAGGAAATCCGCGAGACGTGAACAGCAAGACCGCTCCCGCTAAACACACCGCTTCCGGCGGCGACATCGTCAAGTACGTCATTGCCGGGTTGCTGGTCGTGGCGGGCGTATTCGCCTTCTACTGGTTCCAGGGCGAGTGGGCGACGTGGATGCGCGTGGTGGCGGTGATCGCCGGTCTCGTGTTGGGCGCCGTGGTTTTCATGACGTCGAGCAAGGGCCCGGAGCTGCGTGAGTTCTTCAAGGAAACGCGCTTCGAGCTGCGCAAGGTGGTCTGGCCGACCCGTCAGGAAACCCTGCGCACCACGTGGGTGGTGATGATCGTCGTGGTCGTCGTCAGCCTGATCCTGGGCGGTTTCGATTTGGTGATCCAGTGGTTCACCAAGTTGCTGTGGCGCTAACGGACTAAGGACTGAAGAATGACCATGGAAGCAACCGAGATCGATAACAAGCGCTGGTACGTGGTGCATGCCTATTCGGGCTTCGAGAAGTCCGTGGCGCAGGCGCTGCGCGACCGTATCGCGCGGATGGAGATGCAGGACCGCTTCGGTGAAGTGATCGTGCCGACGGAAGAAGTGGTTGAGATGCGCGCAGGCCAGAAGCGCCGCTCCGAGCGCAAGTTCTTCCCGGGCTACGTGTTGGTGCAGATCGTCACCCATGACGAGGCGGGCATCCCGCGCATCGACAACGAGTCCTGGCATTTGATCAAGGAGACTCCGCGCGTGATGGGCTTTATCGGCGGTACTGCCGACAAGCCGCTGCCGATCACCGATCGTGAGGCCGACACCATTCTGCAGCGCGTGCAGGACGGCGTCGAAAAGCCGCGCCCCAAGGTGTTGTTCGAGCCGGGCGAAATGGTGCGCGTCACCGACGGTCCGTTCAACGACTTCAACGGCGTGGTCGAGGAAGTCAATTACGAGAAGAGCCGCGTCCGTGTGGCCGTGCTCATCTTTGGTCGTTCCACCCCGGTGGAGCTGGAATTCGGTCAGGTCGAAAAGGCCTGACCATAGGTGGAAGGCGCATCCTTCGGGACGCGCCTTCTGATTCAACGAGACGGGGAGTCCCGCAGCCGCCAGGCGTGCAGACGATGGAACCCGAGGAGAAAACAACGTGGCAAAGAAAGTTATTGGCTACATCAAGCTGCAGGTGAAGGCCGGTCAGGCCAACCCCTCGCCGCCGGTCGGTCCTGCGCTGGGTCAGCGCGGCCTGAACATCATGGAATTCTGCAAGGCCTTCAACGCGGCTACCGCCAAGTTGGAACCGGGTCTGCCGATCCCGACCGTGATCACCGCCTATTCCGACCGTACCTTCACCTTCATCACCAAGACGCCGCCGGCGTCTATCCTGCTGAAGAAGGCCGTGGGCATCCAGTCCGGTTCCAAGCGTCCGAACACCGAGAAGGTGGGCAAGGTCACGCGTGCACAGCTGGAAGAGATCGCCAAGGCGAAGGAACCTGATTTGACTGCGGCCGATCTGGACGCAGCAGTTCGCACCATCGCGGGTTCGGCCCGTTCGATGGGCTTGACGGTGGAGGGCTGAGGACATGGCCATGAACAAGCGACAGAAAGCCATCGCCGCGGCCGTTGAGCCGGGCAAGGCGTACGCCATCGACGACGCACTGAAGATCGTCAAGGACAACAGCAAGGCCAAGTTCGTCGAAGCCGTGGACGTCTCCGTGCGTCTGGGCGTCGATGCACGCAAGTCCGACCAGCAGGTGCGCGGCTCCACCGTGCTGCCGGCCGGTACCGGCAAGAGCGTGCGCGTGGCCGTGTTCGTGCCCGCCGGTGCCAAGGCGGACGAAGCCCTGGCTGCAGGCGCCGATGCGGTCGGCATGGACGACCTGGCCGAGAAGATGCAGGCCGGTGACCTGAACTACGACGTCGTGATCGCGACGCCGGACGCGATGCGCGTCGTCGGCAAGCTCGGCACCGTGTTGGGCCCGCGCGGCCTGATGCCGAACCCGAAGGTCGGCACCGTCTCCCCGAACCCGGGTGAGGCAGTGAAGAACGCCAAGGGCGGCCAGGTGCGTTACCGCACCGACAAGGCCGGCATCATCCACTGCACCATCGGCAAGGCCGACTTCGAGGCCGGCAAGCTGAAGGAAAACCTGACCGCGCTGCTGGGCGACCTGATCAAGGCCAAGCCGGCGACGTCGAAGGGCACCTATCTGCAGAAGATCTCGATCAGCTCGACCATGGGTCCGGGCGTCGTGGTCGACCAGTCCTCGCTGTCCCTCAAGTAATGCCTCGGCAGGGTCGTGCGCTTGAATGCGTGCGGCCTCGCCCATAGATCCTCAGGTTCCCGCTTCGGCGAGGATCAGTACGAAACAAGATGGCAGCCGCATCGCCATCGCCATTTTTGAAGGCGTCGCGCCGTGCAAACGGTGCGGAGCCATCAAAGACCGCAGGCGCGGTCAGCGCATATCGACGACGGGCAGCGGAAGCTCGGCATGGCAGGGAATCGCCGTCGATGAAAGCGGGGCTGCTTAATCACGCTTTGCAAGAAGCCACCTGCGTAGATGGTCGCCCTTCTGGAAGTTTTTACGGGTTGTCCCGGTTCAGAAGCGCACCACGGGATGTCTCCATCCCCGGTACCAAGGAAGGTATCGCCAAGTCCCGCCAGTCGCTGGAGCGATTGACGGAAATTCCAACAGGAGTGCTTATGGCTCTGAATCTGAACCAAAAGAAAGACGTCGTTGCCGAAGTGTCAGCTATCGCCGGCAAGGCGCACTCCCTGATCGCAGCCGAGTACGCAGGCACCACGGTCGAGCAAATGACCGCGATGCGCAAGAAGGCCCGCGAAACTGGCGTGTACTTGAAAGTCGTCAAGAACACGCTGGCCGCGCGCGCCGTGGAAGGCACCGATTTCGCAGTCGCTCAAGACTCGATGGTCGGCCCCCTTCTGTATGCGTTCTCGACCGAGGAGCCCGGCGCAGCCGGTCGCCTGATCAAGGAGTTCGCCAAGGGCAACGACAAACTGCAACCGAAGTTGGTGGTAGTCGAAGGCCAGCAATACGGCCCCGCGCACGTCGAAGTGTTGGCATCGCTGCCGACCCTCGAGCAGGCACTGGGCATGCTGGCACGCGTGTTGGCCGAGCCGGCGACGATGTTCGCCCGTGCGGTCAAGGTGGTCGGCGAGCAGCAGGGTGGCGATGCCGCCGCTGCACCCGCCGAAGGCGAAGCCCAGGCCGAGCCGGCCTGATCGCCTGACGATCACCCTTCTTACAACCCAATCCAAGAAACTACAGAGGTAATCCAATGTCTCTTACCAATGAACAGATCGTCGACGCGATCGCCACCAAGTCGCTGATGGAAGTGATGGAACTGGTCAAGGCCATCGAAGAGAAGTTCGGCGTCTCCGCCGCTGCTCCGGTTGCCGTGGCTGCTGCCGGCGGCGCCGCTGCTGGCCCGGTCGAAGAGCAGACCGAGTTCAACGTCATCCTGAAGGCTGCCGGCGACAAGAAGGTCGAGGTCATCAAGGCCGTGCGTGCCATCACCGGCCTGGGCTTGAAGGAAGCCAAGGACATGGTCGAAGGCGCTCCGCAGACCGTGAAGGAAGGCGCTTCGAAGGAAGACGCCGAGAAGATGAAGAAAGATCTGGAAGCCGCTGGCGCTCAGGTCGAACTGAAGTAAGTGCTGCAGCCTCGCCGCGATACATCGGCGAGGACTTGAGGCTGGGGGCGGAAGCCCCCGGCCTTTGGCCGTTTCAACGGCAGGCGGTTTCAGCCCGTCGTGCCATCACGAAAACGCAACAACGCAAGATCGAGTCGACAGTCGGAAGTAGCGGGAGAGGGCGTGCTGGTGCCGGCAATACCAGCGACTTCCCACTGTTGATTCCCGTCCCCCGGACGGAAATCCGGTCATCGACGGCCCGTGCAATCCAACCACTGGTCGCCCCCTGACACACGAGGTACTGCTCTCATGGCTACTGCGCCCACCACGCAATACACCTTCACCGAGAAGAAGCGCGTCCGCAAGAATTTCGGCAAGCGCAAATCGATTCTCGAAGTCCCCTTCCTGCTGGCGATCCAGGTCGATTCGTACCGCGAATTCCTGCAAGCCGACAAGGCCATGGACAAGCGCGAAGACAAAGGTCTGCACGCCGCTCTGAAGTCCGTGTTCCCGATCACCAGCTACAACGGCTATGCCTCGCTGGAGTACGTCGGCTATACGCTGGGCACGCCGGTGTTCGACGAGCGCGAGTGCCGCAACCGTGGGTTGTCCTACGGCGCGCCGCTGCGCGTGACCGTGCGTTTGGTCATCTATGACCGCGAGTCCTCGAGCAAGGCCGTGAAGTACGTCAAGGAGCAAGAGGTCTACATGGGCGAGATTCCGCTCATGACCGACAACGGCACCTTCATCGTCAACGGCACCGAGCGCGTTATCGTCTCGCAGCTGCACCGTTCGCCGGGTGTGTTCTTCGACCATGACCGTGGCAAGACGCACAGCTCTGGCAAGCTGCTCTACAGCGCCCGCATCATTCCTTACCGCGGTTCGTGGCTGGACTTCGAGTTCGACCCGAAGGACGCGCTCTACACTCGCATCGACCGTCGCCGCAAGCTGCCGGTCAGCGTACTGCTGCGCGCACTGGGCTACTCCAACGAGGAGATGCTCAACGAGTTCTTCGAGATCAACACCTTTCACATCGACCCGTCGGAAGGCGTGCAGCTGGAATTGGTGCCCGAGCGCCTGCGCGGCGAAACGCTGGAGTTCGACCTGGCCGATGGCGACAAAGTCATCGTCGAAGCCGGCAAGCGCATCACTGCGCGCCATGTGAAGCAGCTGGAGCAGTCGGGCATCGAAGCCCTGGCCGTGCCGGATACCTACATCCACGGCCGCATCCTGTCGCACGACATCATCGATCCGGCCACCGGCGAACTCTTGGCCTCGGCCAATGACGAGATCACCGAAGACCTGCTCGGCAAGTTGCGCAAGGCGGGTATTGCTGCGGTCGGCACCCTGTGGGTGAACGACCTGGATCGCGGTGCGTATCTTTCCAACACCCTGCGCGTCGACAGCACCAAGACGCAGTTGGAAGCACTGGTCGAGATCTACCGCATGATGCGTCCGGGCGAGCCGCCCACCAAGGATGCCGCGCAGAACCTGTTCCACAACCTGTTCTTCACCTTCGAGCGCTACGACCTGTCGAGCGTCGGCCGGATGAAGTTCAACCGTCGCCTGGGCCGCAAGGAAGTGACCGGCGCGCCGGTGCTGTACGACCACAAGTACCTGGCCGAGCGCGGCGACGACGAGTCCAAGCGTCTGGTGGAAGCCAACGGCAACGCCTCTGACATCCTGGACGTGATCAAGGTGCTGACCGAGATCCGCAATGGTCGTGGCGTGGTGGACGACATCGATCACCTCGGCAACCGTCGCGTGCGTTCGGTCGGCGAGATGGCCGAGAACACCTTCCGCGTGGGCCTCGTGCGCGTCGAGCGCGCCGTGCGCGAGCGCCTGACCATGGCCGAAGCCGATGGTCTGACCCCGCAGGATCTGATCAACGCCAAGCCGGTCGCGGCCGCGATGAAGGAGTTCTTCGGTTCGTCGCAGCTGTCGCAGTTCATGGACCAGAACAACCCACTGTCGGAAGTCACGCACAAGCGTCGCGTCTCGGCCCTCGGCCCGGGCGGCCTGACCCGCGAACGTGCGGGCTTCGAAGTGCGCGACGTGCACCCGACCCATTACGGCCGCGTCTGCACCATCGAAACGCCGGAAGGTCCGAACATCGGCCTGATCAACTCGCTGGCCGTGTTTGCCCGCACCAACAACTACGGTTTCCTTGAGACGCCGTACCGCAAGGTGAAGGACGGCGTGGTCACCGACGAGATCGAATATCTCTCGGCGATCGAAGAGAACGAATTCGTCATCGCACAGGCGAATGCCTCGCAAGACGTGAAAGGCAAGCTGACCTCCGAGTTCGTCAACTGCCGCTTCCAGGGCGACACCCAGCTGCGTCCGCCGAGCGAAGTCGACTTCATGGACGTCTCGCCGATGCAGACCGTGTCGGTCGCCGCGGCGCTGGTGCCGTTCCTGGAGCACGATGACGCGAACCGCGCATTGATGGGCGCCAACATGCAGCGTCAGGCCGTGCCGACGTTGCGCAGCCAGAAGCCGCTGGTCGGCACCGGCATCGAGCGTGCCGTGGCACGCGACTCGGGTGTGACCGTGAACGCGCGTCGTGGCGGCGTGATCGAGCAGATCGACGCAGCCCGCATCGTGGTCAAGGCAAACGAGTCGGAGATCGAGGGCGAGACCGACGCCGGCGTCGATATCTACAACCTGGTCAAGTACACCCGTTCCAACCAGAACACCTGCATCAACAACCGTCCGCTGGTGAACGTCGGTGACGTGGTCGAGCGTGGCGACGTGCTGGCCGATGGTCCTTCGACCGACATCGGCGAGCTGGCCCTGGGCCAGAACATGCTGGTCGCGTTCATGCCGTGGAACGGCTACAACTTCGAAGACTCCATCCTGCTCAGCGAGCGCGTGGTGGAAGAGGATCGTTACACCACGATCCACATCGAAGAACTGACCTGCGTGGCACGTGACACAAAGCTGGGTGCGGAAGAAATTTCGGCCGACATCCCGAACGTGTCGGAGCATGCGTTGAATCGTCTGGACGAATCCGGCGTGGTGTTCATCGGCGCCGAAGTGCGCGCCGGCGACATCCTGGTCGGCAAGGTGACGCCGAAGGGCGAAGCCCAGTTGACCCCGGAAGAGAAGCTGCTCCGCGCGATCTTCGGCGAGAAGGCCTCGGACGTGAAGGACAGCTCGTTGCGCGTGCCGCCGGGCATGGACGGCACCGTGATCGACGTGCAGGTCTTCACCCGTGATGGCGTGGAGAAGGACAAGCGCGCGATCAAGATCCAGGAAGACGAAGTGCGTCGCGTCAAGAAGGACTTCGACGATCAGCGCATGATCCTGGAAGCCGCGATCTTCGCCCGTTTGCGCGCCCAGCTGCTCGGCAAGACGGCGAATGGCGGTGGTGGCCTCAAGAAGGGTGAAACCGTGACCTCGCTGGTGCTGGATCAGGTGCGTCCGCGCGAATGGTTCCACTTCAACATGAAGGACGAGGACGCTGCCGAGGCGATCGATCGCGCCCAGAAGCAGATCGCGCTCCATGAGAAGGAGTTCGAGCGTCGCTTCGAGGACAAGCGTGCCAAGATCAACCAGGGTGACGACCTCGCCCCGGGCGTGTTGAAGATGGTGAAGGTGTTCCTGGCGGTGAAGCGCCGCATCCAGCCGGGCGACAAGATGGCCGGTCGCCACGGTAACAAGGGTGTGGTGTCGAACATCGTGCCGGTCGAAGACATGCCGTACATGGCCGATGGCCAGACTGTCGACATCGTGCTGAATCCGCTGGGCGTGCCGTCGCGCATGAACATCGGCCAGATCCTCGAAGTCCACCTGGGGTGGGCAGCAAAGGGCCTGGGCCAGAAGATCCAGCGCATGATGGATGACAAGGCCAAGGTTGCCGACCTGCGCAAGTTCCTCGACGAGATCTACAACCACGACACCGAAAAGCTGGGCGAATTGCGTGTTGACCTCAAGCAGTTCAGCGACGAAGAGCTGATGACGCTGGCCAACAACCTGACCGACGGCGTGCCGATGGCAACGCCGGTGTTCGACGGCGCGGCCGAGACCGAGATCAAGAAGATGCTCGAACTCGCCGACCTGCCGACCGGCGGCCAGACGCAGTTGTACGACGGCCGTACCGGCGAGGCGTTCGATCGCAAGACGACCGTTGGTTACATGCACATGCTGAAGCTCAACCACCTGGTGGACGACAAGATGCACGCGCGTTCCACCGGCCCGTATTCGCTTGTTACCCAGCAGCCGCTGGGCGGCAAGGCGCAGTTCGGTGGCCAGCGCTTCGGTGAAATGGAAGTCTGGGCGCTCGAGGCATACGGCGCCGCTTACACGCTGCAGGAAATGCTCACCGTCAAGTCCGACGACGTGCAGGGTCGCAACCAGATGTACAAGAACATCGTGGATGGCGATTACGACATGGTCGCGGGCATGCCGGAATCCTTCAACGTGCTGGTCAAGGAAATCCGTTCGCTCGGCATCAACATGGAGCTGGAAGAACACTGACGACATCGTGCGACGGACGCGCCGCTGACGGCTGCGTCCGCCGCGACATCGACAAGACAGTGATCCCTTCCAGACTCCGCGGAGACATCAAATGAAAGACTTGCTTAATCTGTTCAACCAGCAGCGCACCGTTCCGGACTTCGACGCGATCAAGATCGCGCTCGCGTCGCCGGACATGATCCGTTCCTGGTCCTTCGGCGAAGTCAAGAAGCCGGAAACCATCAACTACCGCACCTTCAAGCCGGAGCGTGACGGCCTGTTCTGCTCGGCCATCTTCGGCCCGATCAAGGACTACGAGTGCCTGTGCGGCAAGTACAAGCGCATGAAGCACCGCGGCGTGGTCTGCGAAAAGTGCGGCACCGAAGTGACGCTGGCCAAGGTGCGCCGCGAGCGCATGGGTCACATCGACCTGGCGGCGCCGGTTGCGCACATCTGGTTCTTGAAGTCGCTGCCCTCGCGCATCGGTCTGATGCTGGACATGACCCTGCGTGACATCGAGCGCATCCTGTACTTCGAAGCCTACGTCGTGACCGAGCCGGGCCTGACTCCGCTCGAGCAGGGCCAGCTGCTCAACGAAGAGCAGTACATGCTGGCGCGCCAGGAGCACGGCGACGACTTCGAGGCCGCGATGGGTGCCGAGGCCGTGTTCGATCTCTTGCGCGACATCGACCTGCAGGCCGAGATGGTCAAGCTGAAGGAAGAAATCGCCGCCACCGGCAGCGAGACCAAGCTCAAGCGCCTCACCAAGCGCATCAAGCTGGTCGAAGCCTTCCTCGACTCCGGCAATCGCCCGGAGTGGATGATCATGACCGTGCTGCCGGTCCTGCCGCCGGACTTGCGTCCGCTGGTGCCGCTGGACGGTGGCCGCTTTGCGACCTCCGATCTCAACGATCTGTACCGCCGCGTCATCAACCGCAACAACCGCCTGCGTCGCCTGCTTGAGCTGGCCGCGCCGGACATCATCGTGCGCAACGAAAAGCGCATGCTGCAGGAATCGGTCGATGCGCTGATGGACAACGGCCGTCGTGGCCGCGCCATCACCGGCACCAACAAGCGCGCCCTGAAGTCGCTCGCCGACATGATCAAGGGCAAGCAGGGTCGCTTCCGCCAGAACCTGCTCGGCAAGCGCGTGGACTACTCCGGTCGTTCGGTGATCGTGGTCGGTCCGTACCTCAAGCTGCACCAGTGCGGCCTGCCGAAGAAGATGGCGCTGGAATTGTTCAAGCCCTTCATCTTCGCCAAGCTGCAGCGTCGTGGCCTCGCCACCACCATCAAAGCGGCCAAGAAGCTGGTCGAGCGCGAAGAAGCGGAAGTCTGGGACATCCTGGAAGAAGTCATTCGCGAGCATCCGGTGATGCTCAACCGTGCGCCGACGTTGCACCGTCTCGGCATCCAGGCGTTCGAGCCGGTGTTGATCGAAGGCAAGGCCATCCAGCTGCACCCGCTGGTGTGTACCGCGTTCAACGCCGACTTCGACGGTGACCAGATGGCCGTGCACGTGCCGCTTTCGCTGGAAGCCCAGCTGGAAGCCCGCGCGCTGATGATGTCGACCAACAACATCCTGTCGCCGGCCAACGGCGAGCCGATCATCGTGCCGTCGCAGGACGTGGTGTTGGGTCTGTATTACATGACCCGCGCGCTGGAAAACAAGGCGGGCGAGGGCATGGCCTTCGCCAACGTGGCCGAAGTCAAGCGTGCCTACGACAACCGTGTCGTCGAGCTGCATGCCAAGGTCAAGGTGCGCATCACCGAGTACGTGCTCAACGAAGAAGGTGAGCGCGAAGCCAAGACCTCGATCGTCGACACGACCGTGGGTCGTGCGCTCTTGGCCGATATCCTGCCCAAGGGTCTGTCGTATTCGCTGGTCAACACCGAGTTGAACAAGAAGGCGATCAGCCGCTTGATCAACACCTGCTACCGCGAACTGGGTCTGAAGGACACGGTCGTCTTCGCCGACCAATTGATGTACACCGGCTTCTCGTACGCGACGAAGGCGGGCGTGTCGATCGGCATCAACGACATGATCATCCCGGACGAAAAGGCCGGCATCCTTGAGGAAGCCGAAGCCGAAGTGCTGGAAATCCAGCAGCAGTACCAGTCGGGTCTGGTCACCGGCGGCGAGCGCTACAACAAGGTGGTCGATATCTGGTCGCGCACCAACGAGCGTGTGGCCAAGGCGATGATGGACACGATCGGCACCGACAAGGTCGAGAACGCCAAGGGCGAGACGATCGATCAGAAGTCGATGAACTCGATCTACATCATGGCCGACTCCGGCGCGCGTGGTTCGCAGGCGCAGATCCGTCAGCTGGCGGGTATGCGCGGCCTGATGGCCAAGCCGGACGGCTCGATCATCGAGACGCCGATCACCGCGAACTTCCGCGAAGGCCTGAACGTCCTGCAGTACTTCATCTCGACCCACGGTGCACGTAAGGGTCTGGCCGATACCGCGCTGAAGACGGCGAACTCGGGTTACCTGACCCGTCGCTTGGTCGACGTGGCGCAGGACGTAGTGATCACTGAAACCGATTGCGGCACGCACAACGGCCTGACCATGACCCCGATCGTGGAAGGCGGCGACGTGGTCGAGCCGCTGCGTGATCGCGTGCTGGGTCGCGTGGTGGCCGAGGACGTGTTCCTGCCGGGCAACGACGAAGATCCGATCGTCACCCGCAACACCCTGCTCGACGAAGCCTGGGTGCAGATCCTGGAAGATGCCAGCGTGCAGTCGATCCAGGTCCGTTCGACCATCACCTGTGATGCGCCGTTCGGTGTCTGCGCCCTGTGCTACGGCCGTGACTTGGGTCGTGGTCACTTGGTCAACATGGGTGAGGCGGTCGGTGTCGTCGCCGCGCAGTCCATCGGTGAGCCGGGTACCCAGCTCACGATGCGTACGTTCCACATTGGTGGTGCGGCGTCGCGTGCGGCGGCCATCGACAACATCACCGTCAAAACCAATGGTTCGGTGAAGTTCAACAACTTGAAGTCGGTCTCGCATGAGAATGGTGGTCTGGTCGCCGTATCGCGTTCGGGCGAGTTGTCGGTGCTCGACGATCACGGTCGCGAGCGCGAGCGTTACAAGCTGCCCTACGGCGCGATGATCAACGTCAAGGATTTGGCATCGATCAAGGCCGGCCAGACCATCGCCAATTGGGATCCGCATAACCACCCGATCGTGTCGGAAGTCGCGGGTTTCATCCGCTTCTACGACTTCGTCGACGGCGTCACCGTCATCGAGAAGACCGACGATCTGACCGGCCTGGCATCGCGTGAGATCACCGATCCCAAGCGTCGCGGCTCGCAGGGCAAGGACCTGCGTCCGTTGGTGCGCATCGTCGACAAGAACGGCAAGGACCTCAACATCCCGGGTACCGATCTGCCGGCGCAGTACATGTTGCCGCCGCGCTCGATCGTCAACCTGCAGGACGGCGCCGCCGTCGGCGTGGGTGACGTGGTTGCCAAGATCCCGCAGGAAGCGTCCAAGACCCGCGACATCACCGGTGGTCTGCCGCGCGTGGCCGATCTGTTCGAAGCCCGCAAGCCCAAAGACCCGGCGATCCTCGCCGAGATCTCGGGCGTGGTCAGCTTCGGCAAGGACACCAAGGGCAAGCAGCGCCTGATCATCAAGGGGCCGGATGGCGTCGATCACGAAGAGCTGATTCCGAAGTACCGCCAGGTCATCGTGTTCGAAGGCGAGCACGTCGAGAAGGGCGAGACCGTGGTGGATGGCGAGCCGAACCCGCAGGACATCCTGCGCCTGAAGGGCGTGGAAGAGCTGGCGGCTTACCTGACCAAGGAAATCCAGGACGTCTATCGCCTGCAGGGCGTGAAGATCAACGACAAGCACATCGAGGTGATCGTTCGCCAGATGCTGCGCAAGGTTGAGATCACCGATGCTGGCGACAGCCGCTACCTGGCGGGCGAGCAGGCTGAGCGCCAGCGCGTTATCGAGGACAACGCCAAGATCGAGACCCGCAATGAGCTGCCAGCGAAGTACTCGCCGGTGCTCTTGGGTATCACCAAGGCGTCGCTGGCGACGGAATCCTTCATCTCCGCGGCTTCGTTCCAGGAGACCACCCGCGTGCTGACCGAGGCGGCCGTGCGCGGCACCCGCGACAGTCTGCGCGGCTTGAAGGAAAACGTGATCGTCGGTCGCCTGATCCCGGCAGGTACGGGTCTGGCGTATCACACCCAGCGCCGTCGCAATGCCGCCGGCCTGACCGAAGCCGACATGGCGCTGCTCTCGGCGGATGTCGCTGAAGTCGTCGCCGAGCCGGTGGAGACGCCGGTCGAAATGGTGATGATCGAAGCCGACGGCGGTGACGTCGGTAATGAGCAGGCCGAAGCGGAGTAATCCGCCCGGCCATCTGTCGGCCCGGCGACTTGTCGGGCCGACAGGAATGGATTACAATCCCGCAACTTAGGTGGCCCTAGGGCTACCCAGATCCCGAAAAGAAGGACAGGACGTTCTTCGTATTCGGCACATGGATGCGCGGGGACGTACGGTGGGCAGCTTGCTGCGCCCGTACCGCTGCAGAAGCTTGCGTCGACGGAAATGTCGTGCGCAGGCTATGTTTTTTTGTCTTCGCCTAACGGTTTTCCGGCAGGCGGGGATGCCAACCCAAGCCTAAGGCCTTCGGGCCAGAGAATCATCGGAATCGCATGGCAACCATCAATCAGCTGGTCCGCAAACCGCGGAGCCCGGAAACCTACAAGAGCACGTCGCCGGCTCTGCAGAACTGCCCGCAGCGTCGTGGCGTCTGTACCCGCGTCTACACCACCACCCCGAAGAAGCCGAACTCGGCTATGCGCAAGGTGGCCAAGGTGCGTCTGACCAACGGTTACGAAGTCATTTCGTATATCGGTGGTGAAGGCCACAACCTGCAGGAGCACAGCGTGGTGCTGATCCGCGGCGGTCGCGTCAAGGACCTGCCGGGTGTGCGTTACCACACCGTGCGCGGTTCGCTCGACGCCGCCGGTGTCGCCAAGCGTCGCCAGCGCCGCTCCAAGTACGGCGCCAAGCGCCCGAAGGCCTGATCCGCACCTTATCCGCAGCGATGTCGCTAGGCGTCGCGTCCGCAAGAAACCAGAGATACCGCTATGTCCCGTAAAGGCAATACTCCGCAGCGCTCGGTGCTGCCCGATCCGAAGCACGGAAGCGAGACCATCGCCCGCTTCATCAACATGGTCATGCTGAGCGGCAAGAAGTCGGTCGCCGAGAAAATCGTGTACGGCGCGATGGATGTCATCGGCGAGAAGAACGAAAACGCGCTCGAGTTGGTCGAGAAGGCCCTCGGTAACGTGTCCCCGTCGGTCGAGGTGAAGTCCCGCCGCGTCGGTGGTGCGACCTACCAGGTGCCGGTTGAAGTGCGTGCCTCCCGCCGCATGGCGCTGGCGATGCGTTGGTTGATCGAATCCGCACGTAAGCGTGGTGAGAACACCATGCCGCGCAAGCTGGCTGCCGAGTTGATGGATGCTTCGGAAAACCGTGGCGGCGCCATCAAGAAGCGCGAAGAGACCCACCGCATGGCGGATGCCAACAAGGCATTCGCGCACTTCCGCTGGTAAGCCTCCATCGGGTGCCATGAAGGCACCCGGCGGTCGCCGCAAGGCTGGCCGCGCCGCGGAAAATCGCTGGCTTTCCGCGATCGAACCAGAGGCCGCCGTCAGGGCGGCATCTGGCCATATGAAACCCGGCTTGGCCGGGGTGCCCATCAGGCAGACAAAAGAGAGAACACCGTGGCCCGTACCACTCCTATCGAGCGTTACCGCAACTTCGGCATCATGGCTCACATCGATGCCGGCAAGACCACCACGACCGAACGCATCCTGTTCTACACGGGCGTGAACCACAAGATCGGCGAAGTGCACGAAGGTGCCGCGACGATGGACTGGATGGAGCAGGAGCAGGAGCGCGGCATCACCATCACCTCCGCAGCCACCACGGCTTTCTGGAGCGGCATGGACAAGTCGTTGCCGGAGCACCGCTTCAACATCATCGACACCCCCGGCCACGTGGACTTCACCATCGAAGTGGAGCGTTCGCTTCGCGTGCTCGACGGCGCGGTGTTCGTGTTGTGCGCCGTGGGCGGCGTGCAGCCGCAGTCGGAAACGGTGTGGCGTCAGGCCAACCGTTACCACGTGCCGCGTATGGCCTTCGTCAACAAGATGGACCGCACCGGTGCCAACTTCAACAAGGTCGTTGACCAGCTGAAGGCCCGTTTGGGTGCCTACGCCGTGCCGATGCAAGTGCCGATCGGCGCCGAAGAAGGCTTCGAAGGCGTGGTCGACCTGCTCAAGATGAAGTCGATCATCTGGAACATGGAAGACAAGGGCACGACCTTCACCTACGGCGACATCCCGGCCGACCTCGTCGACACAGCCAACGCTGCGCGCAACTTCATGATCGAAGCGGCTGCCGAAGCCAGCGAAGAGCTGATGGAGAAGTACTTGGAAAGCGGCGAGCTGACCGAGGAAGAAATCATCGGTGGCATCCGCACGCGCACCATAAAGACGGAAATCGTCCCCGTGTTCTGCGGTACCGCGTTCAAGAACAAGGGCGTGCAGGCCATGCTCGACGCCGTCATCCAGCTGCTGCCGTCGCCGATCGACGTGCCGCCGGTGCAGGGCGTGGACGACGACGAGAAGGAAGTCAGCCGTCCGTCGGACGACAAGGCGCCGTTCTCCTCGCTCGCGTTCAAGATCATGACCGACCCGTTCGTGGGTTCGCTGACGTTCTTCCGCGTTTACTCGGGCGTCCTTAATGCCGGTGACCAGGTGTACAACCCGGTCAAGGGCAAGAAGGAGCGCGTCGGCCGCATCCTGCAGATGCACGCCAACACCCGCGAAGAAATCAAGGAAGTGCGCGCCGGCGACATCGCCGCTGCCGTGGGTCTGAAGGACGTCACCACCGGTGACACCCTGTGCGCCCAGGACGCGATCATCACGCTTGAGCGCATGACTTTCCCGGAGCCGGTGATCTCGATGGCCGTCGAGCCGAAGACCAAGTCGGACCAGGAAAAGATGGGTATCGCACTGGGCCGCCTGGCGCAGGAAGATCCCTCGTTCCGCGTGCGTACGGATGAAGAATCCGGCCAGACGATCATCGCCGGCATGGGCGAGCTGCACCTGGACATCCTGGTGGACCGCATGAAGCGCGAGTTCAACGTGGAAGCCAACGTTGGCAAGCCGCAGGTGGCCTATCGCGAAACCATTCGCCGTGAAGCCGTCAAGTCGGACTACAAACACGCCAAGCAGTCGGGTGGTAAGGGTCAGTACGGCCATGTGGTCATCGAGATGTCGCCGATGACCGACGAAGACCGTGCCAACTCGGACGTGAAGGACGATTTCCTGTTCATCAACGACATCACCGGCGGTGTGATTCCGAAGGAATTCATCCCGGCAGTCGAGAAGGGCATCCGTGAAACCATCACCAGCGGTCCGCTGGCGGGCTTCCCGGTCGTGGGCGTCAAGGCTCGCCTGATCGACGGTTCGTACCATGACGTCGACTCCTCGGAAATGGCGTTCAAGCTGGCGTCGTCGATGGCGTTCAAGGAAGGTTTCCGCAAGGCCGATCCGGTCCTGCTGGAGCCGATCATGAAGGTCGAGATCGTGACGCCGGAAGATTACGTCGGCGACGTGATGGGCGATGTCAGCCGTCGTCGCGGCCTGTTGCAGGGCCAGGACGACAGCCCGTCGGGCAAGATCATCAACGCGATGATCCCGCTGGGCGAGATGTTCGGCTATGCGACCTCGCTGCGTTCGATGTCGCAAGGTCGTGCGACCTTCACGATGGAATTCGACCACTACGCCGAAGCGCCCTCCAACATCGCCGAAGCGGCGATGAAGAAGGCCTGATCGGAAACTGCGGGGCGCCTTGCGCGCCTCGCTCCCCCAACATTCACTCATTGAGGTAACAAATCATGGCAAAGGGTAAGTTCGAGCGCACCAAGCCCCACGTGAACGTGGGCACGATTGGTCACGTTGACCACGGCAAGACGACGCTGACGGCG
>NZ_FTLW01000005.1 GCF_900155935.1 Solilutibacter tolerans | reverse complement strand
GATCTTTTGGCCTGCGGCGTGACCGTGCTGGAATATCCGCTGGGCCTCTTGCATACGAAATCCATGGCCGTTGATGGTGAGATCGCATTGGTCGGCTCGGCCAATATGGATCGCCGCAGCCTTGAGCTGAATTATGAAAACAATCTACTCATCACCGATCGCGCCGTCACTCAAACGATCCGCGAGCGCCAACTGGGCTACGCATCAGTATCTCACCCCGTCGATGCACGTGAGGTCCAGGCCTGGCCATATCACCGGCGTCTGCTGCAAAACGCCATCGGCATGATGTCGCCCGTACTCTGATCAACGCTTCTTTCAGCTAGCCACCGGTACCATGCACAGATTATTCAACACGCCCCGCCTGGGGCGTGCGTGTCATCTGGAGCCCCCATGCCGTTGAATTTCCTAACCACCGCCGAAGCCAACTCATCCGAACTAGTGAAAGAGGTCAAAGGCGTCGATTGGCTGCAATTACTGGAAACCTGGGGGCTCAAGCTTTTAGCTGCTGTCATCATCTTTGTCGTGGGCCGCTGGCTGGCCAAGCGCCTTAGCAACGGTCTGGACCGGGTGATGGGCCGCGCAGGCGTGGATGTCACGCTAGGCGGCTTTCTACGCAACATCGCTTATGCAGTGATGCTGGTGCTGGTCATCATGACCGCGCTGAGCGCACTGGGTGTGCCAACGACATCCATGTTCGCGATCCTCGGCGCAGCCGGCCTTGCCGTCGGTTTGGCGCTCAAGGACTCGTTGTCCAACATCGCATCGGGCGTGATGTTGATTGTGCTGCGCCCCTTCCGCACAGGTGACCATGTGATCGCCGCAGGCCAGGAAGGCACGGTACTTGAAGTGCGCGTCTTCCAGACACGCCTGCGTGCGTTCGATCATCGCGTGATCATCCTGCCCAATAGCGAGATCACGACCGCGCCGATCATCAATTTCAGCACCCTGCCACAGCGGCGCATGGATATCACCGTGGGGGTTGGCTATGACGATGATCTGCATCTCGCGCGAAAAGTGCTGATGGAAATCGCCGAAAACGAGCCACTGCTCTCCAAGAACCCCGAGCCCGTGGTGCGCGTGGTGAATCTGGGCGAAAGCAGCGTGGATCTGGTGCTGCAGGCCTTCGCCCGCAACGATGACTACATCGAAGCACGCAGCAAGGTCACCGAGGCCGTGCGCAACCAGCTCATCGAACACGGGCTCAACATCCCCTATCCGCAGCGTGACCTGCACGTCTATCACCGCGACGCCGATGGCCGCCCGATCGCCGACATCTTGCTGCGCGGAGTCGCGGATGATGGGGATGTGGTCAAGCCCACGCCCCAAACCTGAACTACTTACCCCACCGCCAACGCACCGATGTGCTGGCGGTAGTACGCAAGTTCTGCGATGGAATCGCGCACGTCACTCAGTGCCGTGTGCGCACTTTCTTTCTGGAATCCAACCAACAATTGCGGGGCCCAACGTCGGGCCAACTCTTTCAACGTGCTGACATCCAGATTACGGTAGTGAAAGTAACGTTCCAGCATCGGCATTTGGCGGTGCATGAAACGGCGGTCCTGGCAAATGGAGTTGCCACACATCGGCGACGCACGCTCGGGCACCCACTTTCGTAGGAATTCGAGCGTGAGTGCTTCGGCCTCCTGCATCGAGACGCCCTGCTCGATCGATCGCTTCCACAAACCGGACTTGGTGTGTTGATTGCGGTTCCAATCGTCCATCGCCTCCAATGTGGCCAGCGAGTGTGCGATGGCCAACTCAGGCCCTTCGGCGAGAATGGTCAACTCGGCATCCGTCACCACGGTGGCGATTTCGAGGATGGAATCACGCTGTGTATCGAGCCCGGTCATTTCGAGATCGATCCAGATCAGCCGCAAAGAAGAAGCATTGGTTTCGGACATGGTTCGCATGCATGTGGAATCGTTGGCATCATAGCCCGTCACCCAATGGATCCGACCCATGTTCCAGTTCCTGGACACTGCCCATCACGCGATCCTGACCGCGATGCTGGCCCCCGCGTTGCTGATGACCGCCACCGCATCCTTACTGGTGTCTGCCAATACACGATTGGCCCGCGTGGTTGATCGGCTTCGCTCGCTGATTGTTGAGTGGGCGCATGACGCACCTGACCGCGAGCACCGCGACATCCAGATCAATCGCCATCGCCAGCGCGCACAGTGGGTGCTGCGCGCCTGTCAGATGCTCTACCTCGGCATGGGCAGCTTCGTCGGCACCAGTCTCGCCTTGGCGGGTGATGCTTTCCTGGGGTTCAAGTTGGGGATGATCCCCACCGTGCTCGCACTGATAGGTGTGGCCTTCCTGCTCGGCGCATGCTTCGCCATGTGGCGCGAGGTGAGCCTTGCCGTGGGCAGTTTCGACGTGGAACTGGACCAGGAACTGGCCCGCCGGCGCGCCTGATCAGATCGCAGGCTTGCCGCGCTTGGCACGGAAATAATTGGTCAACCGCGTACTGGCTTCTTCGGCCAACACGCCCGCCACTACCTCGACACGATGGTTGTGACGGGGGTCCGCCAACAAATTGAAGACACTGCCTGCGGCACCGGTCTTGGGGTCCGCTGCGCCATAGACGACCCGTGCGACGCGCGCATGCACCATCGCCATCGCGCACATCGCACAGGGCTCCAGGGTCACGTAGAGGGTGCAGCCGACCAAGCGATGATTGCCCAACGCCTGCCCTGCCCTGCGCAACGCCACGATCTCCGCATGCGCGCTGGGATCATGTTCGGCGATGTTGCGGTTCCAGCCTTCTCCGATCAGTTGGCCATCGGCATCCACCACCAATGCGCCAACCGGGATCTCGTCATCCTCTTGCTGTGCGCGCTCAGCCAAGGCCAGTGCTTGGCGCATCCAGTCCTCGTCGGACGGCGGCATCACTCCCATTCAATGGTCGCCGGCGGCTTGCCGCTGATGTCATACACCACGCGCGACACGCCACGCAGTTCGTTGATGATGCGGTTGCTCACCGTACCGAGGAAGTCATACGGCAGGTGCGCCCAATGCGCGGTCATAAAGTCGATGGTCTCGACCGCACGCAGCGCGATCACCCATTCGTAGGCACGCGCATCGCCCACAACGCCCACCGACTTCACCGGCAGGAATACGGCGAACGCCTGTGACGTCTTGTCGTACAGATCTGCCTTGCGCAGTTCCTCGATGTAAATCGCATCAGCCTTGGCCAACAGCTCGGCGTATTCGCGTTTCACTTCGCCCAAGATGCGAACGCCGAGGCCCGGGCCCGGGAACGGATGGCGATAAACCATCTCGCGCGGCAGGCCGAGTTCCACGCCCAGGCGGCGCACTTCATCCTTGAACAATTCGCGCAGCGGCTCGACCAAGCCCAGCTTCATATTTTCGGGCAGGCCGCCGACGTTGTGATGACTCTTGATCACGTGCGCCTTGCCGGTCTTGCTGCCGGCCGATTCGATCACGTCCGGATAAATCGTGCCCTGCGCCAGCCACTTGGCATTCTTCAACTTGTTCGATTCTTCATCGAAGATCTCGATGAAGAGGTTGCCGATGATCTTGCGCTTGGCTTCCGGGTCGCTGACGCCTTCAAGCGCCTTGAAATAGCGATCGGCCGCGTTGACCCGAATCACCTTGACGCCCATGCCGCCCTTGTCGGCTTCGGCAGCGAACATCGCCATGACCTGGTCGCCTTCGTTCCAACGCAAGAGGCCGGTATCGACGAAGACGCAAGTGAGCTGGTCGCCGATGGCCTTGTGCAACAGCGCAGCGACCACTGAAGAATCCACGCCGCCCGACAGGCCCAAAATCACTTCATCGGAACCCACTTGCTCGCGCACGCGCGCGATCTGGTCCTCGATGATGTTGGCCGCCGTCCACAGCGTCTGGCAGCCACAGACATCCACCACGAAACGGCGCAGCAGCTCCTGCCCTTGCTTGGTGTGGGTGACTTCGGGATGGAACTGCACGCCGTACCAGCGCTTGGCCTCACACGACATCGCAGCGACCGGGATGCGATCGGTGGTGGCGGTGATGTTGAATCCCGGCGGCGCCTGGGCGACATGATCGCCGTGGCTCATCCACACATCGATGCGCGGCGCGCCGTCGTGATCGCTCAAGCCCTTGAACAAGGCATCCGGCGTGGTGATTTCGACTTCCGCATGGCCGAACTCGCGTTGATCCGCAGCTTCGGTCGCGCCGCCCAGTTGCGCGGCGAGCGTCTGCATCCCGTAGCAGATACCGAGCAGCGGCAGTCCGCTGTCGAAGACTTGTTGGGGCGCGGCAGGCGCACCCGGCAGCGTGGTCGACTCCGGGCCACCCGAGAGGATGATGCCCTTCGCGCCGAACGCAGCGATTTCAGAAGGATCATGATCCCAGGCCCAGATCTCGCAGTACACGCCGATCTCGCGGATGCGGCGAGCAATCAGCTGCGTGTATTGCGCGCCGAAATCGAGGATCAGGATCTTGTCGCTGTGGATGTCGGTCATTTGGGTGGTGGTGCCGGTTGATAATCAGTAACGCATCTATCGATGGTGTAATCCCACGCACCGCCCCGATCCAGACATTGATCGGTCGGGCCAAGCGTCACAGGAATGAACCACCAACAAACTAGGATTAGAAAAAAAGCAAACGTAAAGAGAAGAAAAATCGTGCGCATCAATTGCGTCACGACCTTCATTCCTCACCCAGCCCGATAATTCGGCGGTTCCTTGGTGATCTGCACGTCGTGGACGTGGCTCTCACGCTGGCCCGCGCCGGTCACCTTGACGAACTGCGGCTTGGCGCGCATCTCTTCGATGCTGGCGCAGCCCACATAGCCCATCGTCGCGCGCAGGCCACCTGCGAGTTGGTGTACCACCGCCGACAGCGGCCCGCGATACGGTACGCGACCTTCGATGCCTTCCGGCACCAACTTGTCGGCGTCGCTGGAATCCTGGAAGTAGCGGTCTTTCGAGCCCTTCTCCATCGCGCCCAGCGACCCCATACCGCGATAGCTCTTGTAGCTGCGGCCCTGGAAGAGTTCGGTTTCGCCCGGCGATTCTTCGGTACCGGCAAACAGGCCACCGATCATGATGGTCGATGCGCCCGCGACCAGTGCCTTGCCGATGTCACCCGAATAGCGAATGCCACCATCGGCGATCAGCGGGATGCGGTCCTGCAGGGCTTCAGCCACCATCGAGATGGCGGTCACCTGCGGTACGCCGACGCCAGCCACGATGCGCGTGGTGCAGATCGAACCCGGACCCACACCGACCTTTACCGCATCCGCGCCCGCATCCATCAACGCCAACGCGGCATCGCCTGTGACGATGTTGCCGCCAATGACTTGCAGCTTCGGATAGTGCTTTTTCGCCCACGCCACGCGCTCGATCACGCCCTGCGAATGACCGTGCGCGGTATCGACGATGATCACGTCGACTTCGGCCTCCACCAAGGCTTCGATGCGCTGCTCGGTATCGCCGCCGACGCCAACCGCCGCACCCACGAGCAGCTGCTCGTCCGGATCGTAGGCCGCGTTCGGGTTGTCGCGCTTCTTCTGGATGTCCTTGACGGTGATCAGGCCACGCAGCGCGAAATCATCGTTGATGACCAGCACTTTTTCGATGCGATTCCGGTGTAGTTTCTCCAGCACTTCATCGTCGCTGGCGCCTTCTTTCACCGTGATCAGCTTTTCCTTGCGGGTCATGATGTTGTAGACCGGATCGTCCAGCTTCTTCTCGAAGCGCATGTCACGACCAGTGACGATGCCAACCAGTTGACCATCCGCATCCACCACCGGCACCCCGCTGATGTTGCGGGCGCGAGTGAGTTTCAGCACTTCGCCAATCGACGTATCCGGCGTGACCGTGAACGGCTCGCGGATGATGCCGGATTCGAAATTCTTGACCTGCTCGACGGCGCGGGCCTGTTCCTGCCAGCTCATGTTCTTGTGCAGGATGCCGATGCCGCCCAGTTGCGCCATCGCGATGGCAAGACGCGCATCGGTGACCGTGTCCATCGCCGCCGAGACGATCGGCAGATTCAGGCGCAGGCTATTGGTCAGTTTCGAGGAGAGCGACACGTCCTTGGGCAGGACGACGGAGTGCGCCGGGACGAGGGAGACATCGTCGTAGGTGAGTGCTTCTGCCAGGATGCGGAGCATACGGGTTCCGGGGGCTGGGAAGCGCGACATTGTACCGCGACAGCAAAGCTCGCGTCAGCTTGCCAGTCAGTCCCCCGCGTCGGCCAGCTCGGCGGCTTCCAAGGTGTTGCGCATCAAGGTGGCGACCGTCATCGGCCCTACCCCGCCCGGGACCGGGGTGATCCAGCCGGCCCGCTCGGCCGCGGCATCGAAGCCGATATCGCCGACCAGGCGGCCATCGTCAGTGCGGTTGATGCCGACATCGATCACCACTGCGCCCGGTTTAACCCATTCACCCGGTATCAAGGCCGGTTTACCCACCGCCACCACCAGGATATCGGCGTTGCGCACCGAGGCTTCCAGCACCTCGGGCGGGGTGAAACGGTGGCAGCAGGTGACCGTGCTGCCCGCGATGAGGAGCTCCATCGCCATTGGCCGGCCAACGTGGTTGGATACACCCACGATCGTGGCATTCGCGCCGCGAATCGGCTCACCGGTCTGGTTGAGGAGATGCATGATGCCGCGCGGAGTGCAGGGGCGCAGGCCGAATTGGCGCAGCGCCAGATGGCCAACATTCATCGGGTGGAAGCCGTCGACATCCTTGTGCGGGTCAATCCGCTCGATCAAGCGGCTGGCATCAGGAATTCCCGGCAGAGGCAGTTGGACCAGAATTCCATGCACGCTCGGATCTGCATTGAGCTGGTCGATGAGGGCCAGCAGCTCCTCTTCGGTCGTTTCGGCAAGGTTATGGTCGAAAGTCTGGATGCCGACGATCTCCGCCGCACGGCGCTTGTTGCGCACGTAGGACTGCGAGGCGGGATCGTTACCCACCAGCACCACCGCCAGGCCGGGGCGACGTTTGCCGGCCGCCAACCGCGCATCGACTTCTGCCTTCATCACGTGCAAAGCGTCATCGGCGATGCGCTTGCCATCCAGGATTCGAGCTTGGGTCATGATTCATGTGGCACCGACGGGGACGCGCCATTATCCCGGTCGATGCGGCCCGCGGCCAGCGGCGATATGCCGCATGCTGTTTTCACCTGCATGGGAGAGTCGATTTGAAGCTGATCTTGGGCCTGGGGGTACTCATCGCACTGATTATCGGCGCGGTGTTGGCCGGTTTCTATTTCGGCCAGCGACGGCTGATCTATTACCCCGACATGACCCGTGGCGATGCCACCATTGCCAGCACATTCGATCTGGTCCGCCCCGATGGCGTGCATTTGCGTGGTTGGGTGGACCGCCCTGGGCAATCGCGCGCCCTGCTCTACTTCGGCGGCAATGCGGAAACTCTGCAACAAGCACGAGCGCTATTGGCCGAGTGCTGCCCCGGTTGGACAGCGTACCTAGTGCCATATCGCGGCTATGGCGGCAGCGATGGCGAGCCATCGCGCGATGCGATCCTGACCGATGCGTTGGCGGTGTATGACGAAGTCGCCCGGCGACATTCCGGCCAACCGGTTGCCCTGGTGGGTCGTAGCTTGGGCAGTGGCGTCGCCAGTTGGGTGGCCAGCCAACGAACGGCCACGAAATTGGTGTTGATCACGCCCTTCGACTCACTTAGCCATGTCGCAAAGTCACATTACCCATGGTTGCCGGTGAACTTGCTGATGCGTGAGCGCTACGACAGCGCGGATTGGCTGTGCGCACGCACGCAACCCACGCTTGTGATCCGCGCGACTGATGACGAGGTGATCCCCTCGAAAAATACCGATGCACTGTTGCTTGCGCTCCCTACGAGCACGCGCGTAGTGACCATCGAAGGTGATCACAACAATCTGTCCGCGAATCCTGCCTACATAGAGGCATTGCGGGCATTTCTGCGTTAGTCGCGCTTGCCGCAGGCCGGGCAATCCGGATCGGCGCGCAATCGGGTTTCACGAAAGCGCATTGCCAATGCATCGAACTGCAGCAATCGACCTATCAAAGGATCGCCGACGTTCAGGATCAACTTGATCACTTCGTTCGCTTGCACCAA
The DNA here is from genome assembly GCF_900155935.1 of Solilutibacter tolerans. Classification (GTDB taxonomy): domain Bacteria; phylum Pseudomonadota; class Gammaproteobacteria; order Xanthomonadales; family Xanthomonadaceae; genus Solilutibacter; species Solilutibacter tolerans. Next base: position 232,631 of record NZ_FTLW01000005.1, on the reverse strand, counting down.
ACCAATGATGCCGGGCACGACGCCGAGCACCCCGGCTTCTGCGCAATTGGGGGCGTCGTCCGGTGCCTCGGGAAACAGGCAGCGGTAACACGGCGCAACGCCTCGCTGGCGCCCGGCATCGAACACGCTTGCCTGACCATCGAAACGCTGCACGGCGCCATAGACCAAGGGCTTGCCCAACCGTATGCAAGCATCGTTGAGTGCATGACGTGCAGGAAAATTATCCGCGCCATCCATCACCACGTCGGCGTCGCTGACGTAGGCATCGACATTGTCGGCATCGATGCGTACACGCACCGCTTCAACCTCGATCTTAGGGTTCAACGCAAGCAAACGCTCACGTGCGGAATCGACCTTCGCAGCGAAATCCACCCCTGCATCCACATGCAATATCTGCCGCTGCAGGTTGCTGCGCTCGACGATGTCATCATCGACCAGGCGCAAATGCCCGACGCCTGCCGCCGCAAGATAGAACGCAGCCGGTGCGCCCAAACCACCGGCGCCGATAAGGGTGACGCGTGCCTGCTGCAGCTTGCGCTGCCCTACTATGCCGACTTGCGGCAATCGCAGTTGGCGCGAGTAACGCCCAAGGAAGTCCGCATCCAGGCTCGCTGCAGTTGTGGGCAAATCATCGCGTTGCCAGGCTTCGATGCCACCCTCGATGCTTGCGATGTCGACGAAGCCTTGCTTCAGCATAGCCTCGGCAACGCCTAGCGAGCGCATCCCACGCTGACAGATCAACAAGATCTCGGCGTCTGGTGGCAATCGTGATGCAGCATCTTCCAACAATAGATCTTGGGAAATTGCCTCCGCGCCCTCCGCCATGCCGGACGCTTGTTCCGCCTCGCTGCGCACGTCGATCAATCGGGCGCCAGCCTTGTATCGCACCAGCGCCTCAACAGGTGTCAGGCGACGTACGCCAGCCATTTCAACCCTTTCGTTTGACGTGACGAATCAACCGGCGCTTCTTGGCCACTTGGCGATCGGACAGAACGTTCTTCTTGTCCTTGTATGGGTTCTCGCCTTCCTTGAAGACAAAGCGCACGGGCGTGCCGACCAGCTTGAAGCGCTTGCGGAAGAAATTCTCCAGATAGCGCTTGTAGGTATCCGACAGCGTGCGAAGGCGAGTGCCGTGCACGATGAAGGTCGGGGGATTAGTGCCGCCCGGATGGGCGAAGCGCATCTTGGCCACGTGGCCACGTACCACCGGTGGCGGATTGGTTTCGTAGGCAATCTCGACCGCGCGGGTAACTTCGCTGGTGCCGAACTCGCGGGTCGCGGAGGCATGCGCGCGGTGCACTGCACGGAAAAGCTCACGCAGACCGGAGCCATGCAGTGCAGAGATGCGCACGGCCTCGGCCCAATCGACGAAGGCGAGCTTGCGCGGGAGCATGTCCTCGGCCTGCTGACGCTGGTAGTCGCTAAGACCATCCCATTTATTGATAGCGATGACCAGCGCTCGGCCAGCATCCAGGATCGCGCTCAGCACAGTAGCGTCCTGATCCGTCACGCCTTCGGTTGCATCCAACATCAACACGGCGACCTGGCATTCCTCAATCGCCTGCAGGGTCTTGATTGCGGAAAATTTTTCGACCACTTCATCGACGCGCGATTTGCGGCGCAGGCCGGCGGTGTCAATCAATCGATATTTGCGACCATCGCGCTCCAGATCGACGGCGATCGAATCGCGCGTGGTGCCCGGCACGTCAGACGCGATCATTCGCTCCTCGCCTAGGATGCGGTTCACCAAGGTCGATTTGCCGACATTCGGGCGTCCAATGAAAGCGATGCGCACGCGCTCTGGATCCGTATCCAGCGATTCGCCGCGGCCTTCATTCGGCAAGCGCGCATAGACGTCATCGAGCAATTCATCGATACCGGCACGGTGCGAAGCCGCAGTTTGCACCACGTCCTCGAAGCCGTACCGAGCAAATTCGTTTTCGGCCTGGCGTGCGTCGATGCCATCAACTTTGTTGACGACCAAAAGCACGGGACGACCGGATTTGCGCAGCCAGCTCAGGATTTCGTCATCCAGCGCTGACGGCCCTTCCCGGCCATCAACGACGAACAAGACGAGATCGGACTCTTCCGCGGCCGCACGCGCCTGGCGCGCAGTGGCACCAGCCAGACCTTCCTCATCACCCGCGATACCGCCCGTATCGACCAACACAAAGGGCCGGTCTTCCTGTAGGCGACAGACACCGTAATGGCGATCACGGGTCACGCCTGGCTGATCATGGACCAGCGCGTCGCGAGTGCGGGTCAGCGCATTGAAGAGCGTGGACTTGCCGACATTGGGCCGCCCTACCAGCGCAACGGTCGGCAACATGGACTATTGGCCTGCGCGGTAGGCAGTCAGGCCGCCATCGGTGTCCTGAACCAACAGGATGCCGTCAGCCACCACCGGCTGTGCACGCAGTGGCTTACGCGAAGTACGCACGCGAGCACTCATGTGACCATCGTCCAACGAGAACCAATGCAAGTAGCCATCGAAATCACCCACCACCACGTGGTTGCCCACGATAGCCGGCGCAGTGAGTGCACGACGCGGATACGAGGGCTGCTTCCACAGCGCTGCGCCGGTGGTTGCATCCAATGCCCAGACCACATCCTGTGCATCGGTCACGGCCAAACGACCGCTACCTGACGATGCCACGCCACCCACGCCGCCATGATCTTGCGCCACCCAAATCGGTTGGCCGGAGGGAGCGTCGATGGCCATGGTCTGCGGCTTGTAGCTGCTTACATAGAGCGTGGTGCCCTCAAGCAAAGGCGAACCATCGACATCGTTCATTCGATCCAGCTCGCTGCGGCCTTCCGGCTGCGCAATGGTCTGGCCCCACAGTTCGTTGCCATCGGCCGCCGAAAGCGCGACCAAGCGACCATTGTCGGTGCCGACGAATACAAAGCCCGGGCCAAGAGTGAGACCAGCATTGCCACGCACGGTCAGTGCAGGCATGTCCGAACGCCAATCCCAGCGCTTCTCGCCAGTGACGGCATCGAAAGCGGTGACGCGGCCATCATTGGAGCGCACGAACACCATGCCGCCGCCCACAGCCGGGGCCGCGATCACTTCGTTGAGTACCTGGCCTTTCCACTTCTCGGTACCGGTCGCGGCATCAAGCGCAATGACTTCACCATTCAAACCGCCCACGGCGACGATGCCATCGGCCACACCCGGACCACCGGCGAAGCGCGCATCTTTATCCCCCGTCCAAGTCCAGACGGTCTGACCACTTTGCAGGTCCAGCGCACGCACGGTCGAGCCACTACCGGCCGCATAGACTCGTCCATCCACCACCACCGGACGCTGACGCGCGCCAACGCGCACTTCGCTGCCACCCAGTTTGGCGGACCACAGCTGGCTGACCTTGGTGTCGGGAGTGATCTCGACCAGCGCTGCAGGCTTGGCCTCTTTCCCGCTCTTGCCGCCGAACCAGCCCTTGACGGTAGCGCAGCCGCCCAAGGCGACGACGCAGGCAGCGATGCCCAGGATGCGAAGGACGGGACGATTCGAAGACATGCAGTTTTCCTTGTAGGGGGAAGGAAGAAGATTCGGTGCAGGATGCAAATCAGGAGGCGTTGGTACTGCCACCCACATCCGCCAGCTTGAGCTCGACTACTTGACGCTCCGGTGAACCTTCTTCGAGTGTGCGCAAGGCTTGACGATAGGAAGCCTGGGCCTCGGCCGGCTTGCCGAGCTTGGCCTGGGCATCACCCAGCACCTCCAGCGCCGCCGGCGTCGTCGGCTTGCCGAGCAAGCGCACCGCGTCTTCCGCCTTGCCGGCAGAGATCAGGAGCTCGGCGGTGCGCTGGCGAATCACTTCGGCCAGCATCGGGTCGCTGGTCTTGGCTGCCTGCAGGGTGGCGAGGGCAGCCGCTTCCTTGCCTTCGTCCACTTGGGCTTTGGCCAGCTCCAAAGCACCGATGGCGGCATACGAGGTGCCGGCCAGCTTGCCGGTGAGCAGCTTGCCTGCCTGATCAGGATTGGTGGCCAGGGTTTGCGTAAATTGCTCGTACTCAGTGGCAACGGCGTCGCGCTGGTTGACCTGCTGCTGCTTCCACCAGGCCCAGCCCCAAATCAGGCCAAGACCCAAGGCGATGCCGCCAATCAGGCCCAGTGCGTTGCTTTGCAACCACGAACGGACGCGCTCGCCTTGTTCGTGTTCGTTAAGAAGTTCATCCATGGAAACGGCTACCCAGACCGCGCCGGGCGCGGTTTCTCAAATTGGTTCAGGGCGCCACCTACAAGGTGGCGGGACGCTTACTCGGCCGCGGTGACCGGCGAGCCGTCAGAGGATACCGCAAAGCGGGCAACGTTCGACTTGAGCCAGGGTGTCATGTCGACTGGCTGTCCGGCTCGCTCCACCCTGACATCGGAGACATTGCCCACCACGGCGCGACCCAATTGCCCCGCGGCGAATTGACGGCGATCGCCCGGTTTCATCAGGCCTTTCTCAAGCGTGCTGCCATCGGGTGCGTAGAACTGAACCCAACTTTCACCATCGAATTCAAAGCTGAGCGCAGCCGGCGCTGGCTTGGGCAAAGAAGTCATTGAGGCTGCGACGGGCTCGCGCTTCTTCGGCATCAATTCCGTGCCTGGCGCGGGCTTCTGGGAGGCCTGCTGCGATTGCTCCGGCACCGGCGAGCGCGTGGCCACCATGTAAACCGGAATCGCCAAACCGAGCGTCATCACCACATAGACGATCTTGCTGCCCAATTGGCTGAAGAAACGCTCCCAACCCGGCGTGTGCTCTCGGGTGATCAACTCAACCGGACGAACCGGGGCAACATCGGCCTCGGCTAGCAATGCATCGGCATCCACGCCCAACAGCTTGGCGTAACTACGCAGCTGCCCACGCACGAAAACCGGAGCGCCCAACTTCGACCACTCTCCGCTTTCCAGCGCAGAAAGTGCACGAATGGGCATGCGCGATTGGACGCTCGCTTCTTCCAGGCTCCATCCTGCTTGCTCTCGTGCCGCTTGCAGGCGTTGCCCGCAGGCTAAGGTGTTGTCGTTGCTCATGGAAATGGTCATGGCAGTCAGTTCCCGGGAGGCGGGGTGTTGGTGTTAGGAAATTCGGAGCGGAGACGTTGCTGATACATCGCGGCAGCGCGCGTGTCTCCCAAGCGACTTTCGACGTCGGCTGCGGTCGAGAGGGCGGATGCGCTCACCGGCGGCAAATCCAAACGGCGCTCGATATAGGCGCGTGCATCCATCGCCCGGCCTCGCTTGAGCGACAGGTTAGCGAGGGACTCAAGCGCAAGCGCGCTTTGCGGGTCGTACTGGATCGCTTGCTGGAGGTAGGTGTCGGCGCGCTGTTCCATGCCAACGCCCAACGCGCAGGTGCCGGCATTGGCCAAACTAGCGGCACGATCTTCGCCTGCTTGGTTTTGCGCCGCGTAATCGAAATATTGAAGCGAGCCTGCGGCATCGCCATTGGCACACAACCAAGTGCCGTAATTGGATGCTTCGGCCGGACGGCCTTGTGAAAGTTGCGCCGCTTTCTTCAGCCAGTCACCTGATTCGGCCGTGCGTCGGCGCTGCCCGGCGATCACGCCCATCAAGGTGTGCGCATCGATGGATTTCGGGTCCGCCTTCAAGGCGGCACGTGCATTTTTCTCCGCCCCGACGATGTCGCCTTGCTGATAGGCGGTCGATGCCGCCGCGACCAGCTGATAAGCAGATTCCCGCGCCTTGACCGCGGCGTTGTCACGCGCGCGCACCGGTTGGCGCACCTGCTCGACTTCCATCTTGCTCAAATCTGGCTTTACGAAGGTCAGACGGCTGCACCCAGACGCAAACAAAAGTCCGCCCGCGATCGCGACACTCAACAGGAGACGATCAAGCCGCAGCATCGACGCCTCCTTCCTGCGCTTTCAGGCGCTTGGCATGTTCGGCCTGGCGACGGGTGCGATCGAGCACCTGGCCTTTCAGCTGACCGCACGCGGCATCGATATCATCGCCGCGCGTGCGGCGCACCGGCGCAACGAGGCCGGCGTTGTTGAGCACCTTCTGGAACGCACGGATGTCGTCGGATGACGAACGCTCGTAGCGTGTACCCGGGAAGGGATTGAACGGGATCAGGTTGACCTTGGCCGCATCGCTCATTTGCACGCGACGGTCGAAATCGCGCATCAACTTGGAGAGCGCACGCGCATGCTCGGGTTGATCATTGACGCCGCGCATCAGCGTGTATTCAAACGTCACCGATTCGCCTTTCTTGCGCTGCGCGTAACGCACGCAGGCATCCATCAAGGTGGCGATGTCGTATTTCTTGTTGAGCGGGACGAGCTCGTTGCGCAGGTCATCGAATGGCGCATGGAGCGAGACGGCCAGGGACACGTCGCTCTCGTTGGCGAGGCGATCGATCATCGGCACCAGACCCGCGGTCGATAGCGTGACGCGCTTGTTGGCCAGGCCGTAGCCCAGATCGTCGCGCATCACGCTCATCGCGCGCACGACGTTGTCGAAATTCATCAGCGGCTCGCCCATCCCCATCATCACCACATTGGTGAGACGACGTTCGCGATGCGGCACGTTGCCGAGGTGGCGACCCGCCGCCCACACCTGGCCGATGATCTCGGCGGTGGACAGGTTGCGGTTGAAGCCTTGGGTGGCGGTGGAGCAGAACGTGCAGTTGAGCGCGCAGCCCACCTGCGAGGAGACGCATAGCGTGCCGCGGCCCTTGTCGGGGATGTAGACGGTTTCGATGGCGTTGCCGCCATCCATGCCCAGCAGCCATTTATGCGTGCCGTCTTCCGACCCTTTGTCGAACAAGACATTCGGCACGATGATCTCGGCGTGTTGTTCAAGCTTGGCGCGAAGCGCTTTGCCGAGATCGGTCATTTCATCGAACGTGGTGACGTGTCGATGATGGATCCACTTCATCACCTGGTGCGCGCGAAAGCGCTTCTCGTCGAGGGTTTCGACGAAGAAGCGCTCCAGACCATCACGGTCCAGCTCCAGCAAATTCTGCTTGGGCTGCGCGTCGTTCATGGCATTAGCGGGACAAAACGTCCGTGGCCGGGAAGAAGTACGCGATCTCGATCGCAGCGTTCTCCAGCGAGTCCGAACCATGCACGGCATTCGCATCGATGGAGTCCGCGAAGTCTGCACGAATCGTGCCGGCGGCCGCTTCCTTCGGATTGGTCGCGCCCATCAGGTCACGGTTCTTCAGCACCGCGCCCTCGCCTTCCAGCACCTGGATCATCACCGGGCCGGAGATCATGAAGTTCACCAGCGCGCCGAAGAACGGACGCTCACGATGCACGGCATAGAAACCTTCGGCTTCCTGCTTCGACAACTGCTTCATCTTCGAAGCGATGACCTTCAGGCCATTCTTCTCGAAACGCGAATAGATTTCGCCGATCACGTTCTTGGCAACGGCATCGGGTTTGATGATGGAAAGGGTGCGCTCCTGCGCCATGGGGGTCTCCGGCTTCTCTGGGCCACGGGCAAACGCCCGCGGTTCGGGTGGTGGATGCCAAATCTGCGAAAAATCGCGGGCTTAGCGGAATATTCACCAAACAGTCTAACGAATGCTTGACGCTACGTACACATCCTTACTAAACCGGTTCTGCGCGCTCCCGGCCCTTGACGCCGCTCACCGGATGGCGCAAAGTCAATCAACTGTTTGAATCGAGCGTTGCAGGCATGTCCACGACCCAGTTCAGCACCAAGGACCGCATCCTCAATGCCGCCGAGGGGCTGTTCGCCCAGCAAGGCTTCGCCGGCACTTCCCTGCGCGAGGTCACCAGCCGCGCGGATGTGAACATAGCGGCGGTCAATTATCACTTCGGCAGCAAGGAAAACCTCATCAATGAGGTATTCCGGCGGCGTATGGACGAGATGAGTGACGCCCGAATTTCCCTGTTGGAACAAGCGGTTGCAGCCCAACCCGGTGCCATCGAGCCAATCCTGCGTGCCTTCGTGATCCCTGCCCTCGCCGTGTCGCAGGATCGCGGCGGCGGTGTGGCCTTCATCCGCGTCATCGCCCGTGCCTACGCCGAGAAGAACGACGGCCTGCGGGCATTCCTCTCCGCCCGTTATGGCCACGTCCAGCGCGATTTCGCCAAGGCGCTGGCGACCTGCCTGCCCGAACTGAGTAAAGAGCAGCTGTATTGGCGGCTGGACTTCCTGGCCGGCGCCCTGACCTATGCCATGGCGGATTTCGGGGCGATCAAGCGCCCTCATGGCGTATCCGAAGAAACCCATCGGCAGCGCGCGGCGGATGAATTGATCGCCTTTGCCGCCGCCGGCCTCAAGGCCACCCCCTGACCCGTTCCCGTGCTGGGGTGACCCGGCCGGTCCTTTCTCTCCCTGGAGCCTGACATGTCCGAAAAACTCCTGATCCGTCGCGTTGCCGTCCTGGGCGCGGGCGTGATGGGTGCGCAGATTGCTGCGCAACTCGTCAACGCCGGCATCGACACCGTCCTGTTCGACCTGCCTGCCAAAGAAGGCGACAAGAACGGTATCGTGCAAAAGGCCATCGCCAACCTGACCAAGCTCTCGCCGGCACCGCTCGGTGTGAAGTCGCTGGCCGAAGCCATCGTCCCGGCCAACTACGAGACCGACCTGGGCCTCCTCGAAAGCTGTGACCTGGTAATCGAAGCTATCGCCGAGCGCATGGATTGGAAGCAGGATCTGTACAAGAAGATAGCGCCGCACGTCCCCGCACACGCGGTGCTGGCTTCGAACACCTCGGGCCTTGGCATCAACAAGTTGGCCGACGTGCTGCCGGAAGAGTTGCGCTACCGCTTCTGCGGCGTGCACTTCTTCAACCCGCCGCGTTATATGTATCTGGTGGAACTTATCCCAACCAAATACACCGATCAAACGGTGATGGACGGTCTGGAAAGCTTCCTGACTACTTACGTCGGCAAGGGCGTGGTGATCGGCCGCGATACGCCGAACTTCATCGGCAACCGCATCGGCGTGTTCTCTATCCTCGCGACGATGCATCACACCGCGCAGTCGAACCTCGGCTTCGACACCGTCGATGCGCTGACCGGCCCGCTGCTGGGCCGCCCGAAATCCGCGACGTATCGCACCGCCGATGTCGTCGGCCTCGACACCATGGGGCACGTCATCAAGACGATGGCTGACACCCTGCCGGAAGACCCGTGGCACCAATACTTTGCTGCACCGGCGTGGTTGAAGGCGCTGGTCGACAAGGGCGCGTTGGGCCAGAAGACCGGTGCCGGTATCTATCGCAAGGTCGGCAAGGACATCCTGGTGCTGGATGTTGCCAAGCAGGACTACGTTGCCCAGGGCGATGGCGCCGCGCCGGAAGTGGTCGAAATCCTCAAGGAAAAGGACCCGGCGAAGAAGTTCGCCGCGCTGCGTGCTAGCGAGCATCCGCAGGCGAAGTTCCTGTGGGCGATTTTCCGCGACCTGTTCCACTACGCCGCCTACCACCTGGGTGACATCGCCGAGACCGCGCGCGACGTGGACCTCGCCATCCGCTGGGGTTACGGCTGGAAGCTCGGTCCGTTCGAGACCTGGCAGGCCGCCGGCTGGAAGCAGGTCGCCGAATGGATCAACGAAGACATCGCCGCCGGCAAGGCGATGAGCAGTGCGCCGCTGCCTGCTTGGGTGTTGTCGCGCGATGGCGTGTACAGCGCCGAAGGCAGCTATAGCCCGACGCAGGACAAGGTCGTCGCGCGCTCTGCCCTGCCCGTCTACCAGCGCCAGCGTTTCGCTGATCCGGTGCTGGGCGAGAAGCCCGTACAAGGCAAGACCGTGTGGGAAAACGAAGGCGTCCGCCTGTGGGCCGATGACGGCGACGACATCGCCGTGCTCAGCTTCAAAACCAAGCTGCACACCGTCAATGATCACGTCCTCAACGGCGTGCAGGAAGCGATCCGCATCGCCGAGAAGCAATTCAAGGGCATGGTGATCTGGCAGGCCGCCGAGCCGTTCTCGGCCGGCGCCGACCTCGCCGGTGCGCTGGGCCTGGTGAAGGACGGCAAGATCGATCAGTTCGAGGCGATGGTCGCCAACTTCCAGAAGACCAGCCAGGCGATCAAGTACTCGCTGGTGCCGGTCGTCACCGCCGTGCGCGGTTTGGCACTGGGCGGCGGCTGCGAATTCCAGATGCACTCGGCCAAGACCGTCGCGCACCTGGAGAGCTACATCGGCTTGGTTGAAGCCGGCGTTGGCTTGTTGCCGGCCGGTGGTGGATTGAAGGAATTTGCCGTACGCGCGTCACAGGCCGCGGGCCCGAATGGCGATGTCTTCGCCGAACTCAAGAAGGGCTTCGAATGTGCTGCCATGGCCAAGGTTTCTACGTCCGCGTTGGATGCCAAGGAGCTGGGCCTGATGCGTCCGGGCGATCGTGTGGTCATGAACGCCTTCGAGCTGCTCGAGATCGCCAAGGCCGAAGCCCTCGCGATGGCCGAAGCCGGTTATCGCCCGCCGCTGCCGGCGCGCAATATTCGTGTCGCCGGTGACGTCGGCATCGCTACCTTCAAGATGATGCTGGTCAACATGCTGGAAGGTCGCTTCATCAGCGAATACGACTACGAGCTCGCTTCCCGCATCGCCACCGTGATTTGCGGCGGCGAAGTGGACCGCAATTCGACCGTCGACGAGGAATGGTTGATCCGCCTCGAACGCAAGCATTTCGTCGAACTGGCGCAGCAACCCAAGACCCAAGCCCGGATCGAGCACATGCTCAAGACCGGCAAGCCGCTGCGCAACTGACCCGCGACGACGACAAGGACACAAGATCATGAGCAAACAAATCCAAGAGGCCTACATCGTCGCCGCCACCCGCACCCCTGTGGGCAAGGCACCGAAAGGCATGTTCCGCAATACCCGTCCCGATGAACTGCTGGCACACGTGCTGAAGTCGGTCGTCGCCCAGGCACCGGGCATCGACACCTCGCGCATCGACGATGCGATCATCGGCTGCGCGATGCCGGAAGCCGAGCAAGGCATGAACGTCGCGCGCATCGGCGTACTGCTGGCGGGCCTGCCGGATGTCGTCGCCGCACAGACGGTCAACCGTTTCTGTTCGTCGGGCCTGCAGGCGGTCGCGATGGCGGCGGACCAGATTCGCCTCGGCAACGCCGACCTGATGCTGGCCGGCGGTGTTGAGTCGATGTCGATGGTGCCGATGATGGGCAACAAGGTCGCACTGTCACCGCAGGTTTTCGCCAACAGCAACGAGAACGTGGCGATTGCCTACGGCATGGGCATCACCGCGGAAAAAGTCGCGGAAGAATGGAAGGTCAGCCGCGAAGACCAAGACGCCTTCGCCGTCGCATCCAACGACAAGGCGCTTGCTGCGATCGCGCGTGGCGAATTCAAGCAGGAAATCACGCCCTACGACATCGTCAGCCATGTGCCGAATATTTCGGATGATCGCATCCTGACCCGTGATCGCATGGCAGACACAGATGAAGGCCCGCGTCCGGGCACCACGATGGAAGTCCTGGCCAAGCTGAAGCCGGTATTCCGCAACGCGCAGTTCGGCGGCACGGTGACCGCGGGCAACAGCTCGCAGATGAGCGATGGTGCGGCGGCCGTGTTGCTGGCATCCGAGCAAGCGATCAAGGATTACGGCCTCACCCCGCTCGCGCGCTTCGTCAGCTTCTCGGTCGCCGGCGTGCGTCCGGAAGTGATGGGCATTGGTCCGATTGCCGCGATCCCGAAGGCGCTGAAACAAGCGGGCCTTACCAAGGATCAGATCGATTGGATCGAGTTGAACGAAGCCTTCGCTGCACAGGCCTTGGCCGTCATTCGTGATTCGGAGCTCGATCCGTCCAAGGTGAATCCGCTCGGCGGCGCAATCGCACTGGGTCACCCGCTCGGCGCGACCGGTGCAGTGCGTACCGCGACCATCGTGCATGGCTTGCGTCGTCACCAGCAGAAGTACGGCATGGTGACAATGTGCATCGGTACGGGCATGGGCGCAGCGGGAGTTTTCGAGGCGCTGTGATCGCAGAATTTGCGATGATTAAAGGGGCCGGATACTCCGGCCCTCTTCAGTTCCTACCTGGCGCACAAAAAATTATTCGCTCGACGGCGATGCATATCCGCGTGCAGATGTCGCCCTGAAGGCAGGCTTTGCTTCAGGTTTCCACGACGCCTAGTTCGTCCAACGCCGATTGCATCATCTGGCGAGCCGGTTCACTCAACAATTCGTGATCAAGGGCGTAACGTACCGTCGCCTCGATCAAACCAAGATGCGTACCGCAATCGAACCTCGTGCCGTGGAAGCGAAATGCATCCACCTGGCTGTGCGCTAACAGCGTGGCGATGGCATCGGTGAGCTGGATTTCACCGCCGGCACCCCGAGGGGTTTGTTCGAGCAAACCGAAAATCGCTGGCGGCAGGATGTAGCGCCCCACCACTGCAAGATTGCTGGGTGCCTGCTCAGGAGCGGGCTTCTCGACGATGGCATCGATGCGTCCTGCCTGCCCTTCGAAGCCTGGAGCATCCACAATGCCGTAGTTACGGGTTTGCTCACGCGGCACATCCTGCACGGCGATGACACCATGCGCACTGGCTTCAGCATGGTCGGCCATCTGCTTGAGCGCGCCGTCACCGCGGCTCCAGATCAGGTCATCGGGCAACAGTACCGCGAAAGGTTCATCGCCGATCACTTCTTTCGCGCACAGCACAGCGTGGCCCAGTCCAAGAGCTTCGGGCTGGGTGACGAAAATCGCGCGCACGCCCGGCGGCAGTACATTGCGAATCAACTCGAGCTGCTTTTCTTTGCCCGCCTTCTCGAGCTTCTGCTCAAGTTCGTACGCCTTGTCAAAGTAGTCGGCAACTGCATGCTTGTAGCGATTGGTGATGAATACCAAAGTGTCGCATCCCGCCTCAATCGCCTCGTCGACCGCGTACTGGATCAGCGGCTTGTCAACGATGGGCAGCATTTCTTTGGGCACTGTTTTTGTTGCCGGGAGGAAACGCGTGCCTAGCCCTGCGACAGGAAAGACCGCCTTCCGTATGCGCGGGATGTTCATGTCAACTCCTGCGACTGCGGCGACCAGGGAACGGGACGATTATCGTGCCCCCCTGCCTTTCAGTATGTTCTATCGGTGAAAACTCAGGCACCGCGTCATGTAGCAGAGTGGCCAAGGACGCCTCGTCAAATTCCACCACAGCCGTGCGGACATTTTCGATCGCCTGCTCCAGTGCGGTGACATCAATTCCCCGAGTTTCACCTTTGAGGATTTTGGGATGGGTCGTGGGGCGGTAACCTTCATCCGCATGGAACAAGGTTTCATGCAACTTTTCGCCGGGTCTCAGCCCGGTGTAGACGATGGCGATGTCCTTGCCCGGCTGCTTGTCGGCAAGACGGATCATTTGCTCGGCTAGCTTTCGGATGGCAACCGGCTCGCCCATGTCGAGCGTGTAGATCGCATCGTGCGCACCCATCGCGGAGGCTTGTAGGATCAACTGACAGGCCTCGGGGATCGTCATGAAGTAACGCGTGACTTCGGGGTCCGTCACTGTCACAGGCCCGCCCAGACGAATTTGCTCGCGGAACAAGGGAACCACACTCCCCGCGGAATCAAGCACGTTGCCGAATCTAACCGTCACGAAGTGGGTTTGGCTTTGACTGGCATGGACTTGGCAGGCCAATTCGGCCAACCGCTTGCTCGCACCGAGTACATTGACCGGGTCCACGGCCTTGTCGGTGGAAATCAGGACGAAGGTGCCGACATCCGCCTCGACGGCTGCCTTGGCAACAACATGAGTCGCGATGGCATTGTTGCGCAGTGCTTCGCGAAGCTGATCTTCAAGGATGGGAACCTGCTTGTAGGCCGCCGCGTGGAATACTGCCTGAACCTTGTGCTTACGCAAAGCATGTGCAACCACGGCAGAATCACCGCAATCACCCAGGATTGGCATGCAGCTGATCGCAGGAAAATCCCGCGACAACTCTTGCTGCATCCGCATCAAGGAGAGCTCATCTTGTTCAATCAAGGTGAGATGGGCAGCGCCATTGCGAGCGCACTGCCGGCAGAGCTCGGAACCAATCGAGCCACCGGCTCCGGTCACCAGCACGCTTCGCCCACCCAACCAGCCACGAATGGCTTGCCAGTCAGGTGGCACCGGGTCACGCCCAAGCAAGTCCTCGATGGCCACTTCCTTCAACTGACCGGGTAACGAACGGCCCGTCAGCACGTCTTGCAGTCTTGGCACCATGCGGAATGGCAAGCCGGTCGATTCGCAAATGCTGATGACGCGCTGCATTTCGTCAGCGCTGATCGAAGGCATTGCGATGACGATCAACTTCGCCGCGGTCTCGCGGGCGATATCGGCGGCATCCTCGACCTTGCCAAGCACGGGCACGCCATGGACGCGTGTACCACGCAAGCGAGCCGCGTCATCGAGAAGTCCAACCGGTGTATAACTTCCTGAGCGCAGCAAATCACGAATCAGGGTTTCACCTGCCCTACCCGCGCCGAGTATGAGGATGCGTATGGCGGCGTCTTGACGGCGTTCGAATGTGGTGTCCTTCCATGCGCGATACAGCAGCCTCGGAAGCCCCAGCAAGGCAAGCAGCGCCAAGGGGTACAAAACCAGTACCGCGCGCGGCACGCCTTCAAGGCGGTTGTAGAGAAATAGCCCGATGACGATGCACAGCAACCCCAGCATCCCCGATTTCACCAGGTTGGCGAGATCAGGGACGCTGGCGAAACGCCAAAGCCCACGGTACAGGCCAACCCACCAGAAAATAGCGCCTTGCAATACGAGCACGATCACCAGCTGGGCAACTTCAAATGCTGGCATGGCACCATCGGCGACCACACTGTATCTCAGCCAGTGGAGCCCCCCCCAGGCCAAGCCGACCATAATCAAGTCATGCGCAACGACGAGCAGACGTGGCAATGTCGCACTCCAACGCTCTCGCAGATCCAGCTTCATTCCTTGCTCCGATTGGCCGCGTCCATGGCGGGGGTGCGCATCAACCGCCATATGATAACCAAGGCCGTATACCACGCCAAAAGCGCAAGCAGCATGAAGACGGATTTCACATCACGGTCTGCAACTAACCAAGCCACCCCAACGCCGATGATGGCCAGGACGAGATAGCCGACCGTCACCACGTAATGGACACCAAGTCGCCGCGCCATCAATTGGTAACTATGCGATGAGTGCGCCTGCCACCAACGCTCGCCGCGCAGGACACGCATCCCCAGTGTCAGGCCCGCATCCACCAAAAACGGCCCCAAGGGGAACAGCATGCCAAGTCCCAGCTTCCAGTCTTGCGCGGTCAGATCCGCCCAGGCCCACGCCATCGCCACCCCAAGCACACCGCTGCCCACATCGCCCATAAAGATGCGCGCCTTGGGAAAGTTCCAGTAGAGAAACCCGAGCGCAGTGCCTGCCAATGTGAAAGCAAAAGGTGCCCAGGCACCGCTCACGCATGCCGCTATAGCCAAGGCGACAACCACCGCCTGCGACGCGGCGATGCCATCGATGCCATCCATGAAGTTCCAGATATTGATCAGCGCCAGCGCAGCCAACGCGCCTATCACCGATACCCAAAGCGGCCAGCCTTGCAGTAGTCCGGCCAGCAGCAAGCAAAGCGCGGCGAGAGCGTGTGCGCTCAAGCGCAAACGGACCGACAAGGGGCGATGGTCATCCCACCAACCGACACCACCGACCAGAAGGAGGGACAATCCCATCAGACCCAAAGTGGCTGCATCCTGCGGATGCATCAATGCCAATGCTGCGATCGCAACCAACAGCACCAACAACATCGCGATTCCACCGCCGCGCGGTGTCGCTACAGTGTGATTGCGACGCTCACCCGGCTGGTCCAGCAGCTGATTCTGCAATGCATAGCGACGGGCCAAGCCTGTGCCGATCATCGTGGCTAGCATGGCCGCGACGCCCCATGCCCAATCCGGCATGGTCATACCACCGCGTAGTTGAGCAAGGGCTTGACCGTGCCCCAGGATCGACAGCTAGGGCACTGCCAGTGATGTGAGCGTGCGCCGAAACCGCATTGGCTACAACGATAGCTAGGGTTGCGCACCAAAAGCTGATCCGTGATGTGGCCCAGATCTTGCAGCGTAGCCATCGGATCAGTGCCTTCGTTCAAGGTCAGCTCGATCAGCGCCGCCTCGCCACGTACGGAAGGTCGATCCTTGAGCTGCTTGCCCAGGTATTGGCGCGCAGCATGCACGCCCTCCTCTCGTTCGGTCAGGCGCGTCAATGCGAGCACCGGCGCGACGCCGCGATAGTGCTCCGTCATCTCTGTCAGGAAGCGCTTGGCGCCTGCCAGGTCGCCGACTTTTTCGTAACTCTCCAGCAAGACCGGGAGAATTTCGGGCAAGTAATCTGGATCGTGTCGTGCGGCGCGCTCGAAGGCCTTAATCGCCGCTGCATGGTTGCCGGCGACCGCTTCGATGCGACCCTCCAGCATGCCCGGGCGCACCGCGTTTGAATCAGCAGCGTACGCACGGGTGATCGCGGCGCGCGCAGCCTCGATGTCACCCGCGGCGCGATGGCGTTCGGCCAGCTCGCACTCGAACATCGCGATCAGCTCACCCATCGGTGTACCGGTGACCTCTTCGAAGCGCTGCGCGTTGTCGATAGCGCTATTCCAGTCGCGTTCGGACTGGAAGATATCGATGAGGTGACGCAGCGCTTGTGGCGCGCGTTGATCGATCGCGGCCAGTTCGGTGAACACGGTTTCCGCGCGATCCAGCAATCCGGACTTCATATAGTCCTCGCCCAACGCCAGCAAGGCCTGTACGCGCTGCGCATCACTCAGATCCTTGCGCTCAACCAATGCCTGGTGCAGTCGGATGGCGCGATCCACCTCACCTCGCCGACGAAACAGATGGCCAAGCGCCACCTGCGTTTCGAAAGTTTCCTTGTCCAGTTCCGCGATGTGCAGAAACAGCTCGATCGCCTTGTCCGGCTGCTCGTTGAGGAGGTAATTCAGACCACGGAAATACGTGGTGGAGAGCTTGCTGACTTGGCTATCGCTGTGGCGTTCGCCACCGCGGCGGCCGACCACCCATCCCATCACTGCCGCTGCGGGCAGCAACAGGACGAACCAGAACCATTGCTCTACGAATGCCATTCGTCATGTTAACCATTAAGCCAATGCGCGGATACCCGCGACAGGCTTCAGTTTTCTTCGGGAAGCGGCATCACGTCGTTGACGCGTTCACGCAGTTCCTTGCCTGGCTTGAAGTGCGGGACATGCTTGCCGGCCAATGCGACAGCATCACCGGTCTTGGGATTGCGGCCGGTGCGGGGCGGCCGATAATGCAGCGAAAAACTGCCAAAGCCGCGGACCTCTATTCGCCCGCCGCTGGCGAGGCTCGCACTCATCATTTCAAGCAGCGTCTTGACCGCCAAGTCGACGTCTTCCGTCTTCAAGTGGCGTTGGCGCTGGCCGAGGATTTCGATGAGTTCCGACTTGGTCATTCCGTTGGCTCTTGAGTCGCCTGCGCCGACATCGACGCAGGCAGACCGTGACGACGGCTCGTTTGACCGAGCCGCCGTCGGGGCTTGCTAGATGGATTACTCAGACTTGCCGAGCTGCTCGCGCAGCAGCGCACCCAACTGGGTGGTGCCGCTCGAAGCGTCCGTAGTGCTGCGGTTGTACTCGGCCAGGGTCTCGTTCATCTCGTCCTGATCCTTGGCACGGATCGAGAGCTGCATGACACGGCTCTTGCGGTCGGTGCCGATGATCTTGGCTTCGATTTCCTCACCCACCTTCAGCACGTGCGACGCATCTTCGACGCGATCCTGGGCGATGTCGCGGGCGGCCAGATAGCCTTCCACGCCGTCAGCCAGTTCGATCGTGGCGCCCTTCGCGTCCACTTCCTTCACGGTGCCCTTGACGATCGAGCCGCGCGAGTTGGAAGCGACATAGCCGCCCATCGGGTCCTGCTCCAGCTGCTTGACGCCCAGCGAGATGCGCTCACGTTCCGGATCGACCGCCAGCACCACGGCTTCCACCGTGTCGCCCTTCTTGAAGTTGCGGGCCAGGTCTTCGACGTTGCTGTTCCAGCTGAGGTCGGACAGGTGGACCAGGCCATCGATGCCACCATCCAGGCCGATGAAGATGCCGAAGTCGGTGATCGACTTGATCTGACCGGACACCTTGTCGCCCTTCTTGTGGATGACCGCAAAGGTTTCCCACGGGTTGGACGAAACCTGCTTCATGCCCAGCGAGATGCGGCGACGCTCTTCATCCACGTCCAGCACCATCACTTCGACTTCGTCACCGACCTGCACGACCTTGGACGGGTTGACGTTCTTGTTGGTCCAATCCATCTCGGAGACGTGCACCAGGCCTTCGACGCCCGGCTCGATCTCGACGAACGCGCCGTAATCGGTGACGTTCGAGACCTTGCCGAAGGCACGGGTGTTGGCCGGGTAACGACGCGAGATGTTGTCCCACGGATCCTCGCCCATCTGCTTGAGGCCGAGCGACACGCGGTTGCGCTCACGGTCGTACTTGAGCACGCGCACATCGAGTTCCTGGCCGACTTCGACCACTTCGCTCGGGTGACGCACGCGCTTCCAGGCCATGTCGGTGATGTGCAGCAGGCCGTCGATACCACCAAGGTCCACGAACGCGCCGTAATCGGTCAGGTTCTTGACCACGCCCTTCAGCTTGGCGCCTTCGACCAGCTTCTCGAGCAGCTGCTCGCGCTCTTCCGAATGCTCGCTCTCGACCACGGCGCGACGCGACACGACCACGTTGTTGCGCTTGCGATCCAGCTTGATCAGCTTGAACTCGAGTTCCTTGCCCTCGAGGTACACGGGGTCACGGACCGGACGCACGTCCACCAACGAACCCGGCAGGAATGCGCGGACGTCCTTGATGTCGACGGTGAAGCCGCCCTTGACCTTGCCGCTGATGCGACCGGTGATGATGTCGCCCTTCTCGAGCGCCTCTTCTAGCTCGTCCCACACCATGGCGCGCTTGGCTTTCTCGCGCGAGAGGATGGTTTCACCGAAGCCGTTCTCGATGGCGTCCAGCGCCACCTTCACCTGGTCGCCGATGCCGACGTCGATTTCGCCCGCATCGTTCCGGAACTGTTCGATCGGCACGATGCCTTCGGACTTGAGGCCGGCGTTGATCACCACGACATCGTTGCGGACATCCACAACGGTGCCGACGACGATGGCGCCCGGCTTCAGCTTCGCCAGCTGCTGCTGGCTTTGTTCAAACAGTTCGGCAAATGATTCAGTCATTTCTGGTTACTCTGGTTGATATCCGGATGCGCCATGCTGGTGCGATGTCGCATCCACCCGTTGTCGGCGCGGGCGGAATTGCCCATTGGCCGTGAGTGTTGGATGGTGAAATACCGCCGACTCTTGCGAGGTGACGGGGCTGTTCTGCGGGGCTTGAGGACGCGGGTCAGCGCGAGACGGTTAGCCGCCTTCGTGCACGTGGGCCAGCACGCGGGCCACGACCGCTTCAATACCGATTCCGGTGGTGTCGATGATGACGGCCTCCGGCGCGGGCTTGAGCGGCGCGACCGCCCGGTTGGCGTCACGCTCGTCACGGGCGATGATCTCGCCCAGCAGACTATCCAGATTAACCGAAACCCCCTTGTCCATCAACTGCTTATGGCGCCTTTCGGCGCGCTCGGCGGCGCTGGCGGTCAGGAAGACCTTGAAGGCGGCATCGGGGAAGATCACCGTGCCCATGTCGCGGCCATCGGCGACCAGGCCCGGCGGCTGGCGGAAATCGTGCTGCATGTCGACCAAGGCGGCTCGTACGCCCGGCTTGGCGGCGATGCTGGAGGCTGCAGCCCCTGTAGTTTCCAGGCGCAGCTCGTCCGTCGCGTCCTGCCCGTTGACAAAGACCCGGGGCTCGCCCGCCGCATCATCGGCAAAGCGGATACGGGTACGACGGGCGCAGGCCTCGACCGCCTCGTCATCGTCCAGGTCCACCCCCTCCCAGGCGGCGGCCAGGCCCACGGCGCGATAGAGTGCGCCCGAATCGAGGTAATGCCAGCCAAGGGTTTCGGCGACGCGGCGGCTGATGGTGCCTTTGCCGGAGCCGGAGGGACCATCAATGGTGAGAACCGGGGAGCTTGAGGTTGATTGCATGGCCGCCAGTATCGCCGAGCCCGGCCCAGGCGGCCACGGCTTCACCCCGAAATGTCGATGCCGCATCCAACTAGTTGAACATACGGAATTTTTGCCGCTATAATGACGGGCTGAGCGTTATCCATTCCGTTTTATTTGCCGAGGTTCCATCATGAAGGTCCTGTCCTCCCTGAAGTCGGCGAAGGCCCGTCACCGCGACTGCAAGGTCGTTCGCCGCCGTGGCAAGGTCTTCGTGATCTGCAAGTCCAACCCGCGTTTCAAAGCGCGCCAGCGCTGAAACCACAAGCACGCACAAGGCTCGTCAGCGTTAATCGAGCTTCGCATTCACGTGATGAGAAAGCCGCTTCCGGGCGGCTTTTTCGTGTCTGGCGCCCCTGTTTCGGTGTGAGACGGCAACATCACCCCTGCTGAACGGGGAACGCTTAGAATCCTCCTGAATCCACCGCCGGGAGCCGCCATGCGTCGTCCTTTGCTCGCTACCCTCGCCGCTTGCGGCTTGATCTTCGCTGCTACGCCCATCGCCCACGCCGACACCTTGCTGGTCGATCGGGTGAAGCAGGAGGCTGGCATCCCCAAGCCTGCACGTGGCATGAGTATGCAGCAGGTGGAGCGGACCTTTGGGGCACCGCAATCTCGCATGGATCCGCGTGGCGGACAGAAGCGCCAATGGCCGACGATCAATCGCTGGGTGTACCCGGCCTACATCGTGTACTTCGAGCGCAGCAAGGTGATCGATGTGGTGTTGACCCAGGCGACGGCGATGGAAGTCGCACCTGCACCCCCCATTCGCTAACTCCTGAACCCTATTAATCCCTGACGCTGCCCGATGGGCGGTGCACGCACGTATGTTGAACCGATGACCCAGCCTTATCGTTTTCCCGCCGAGTGGGAACCCCAATCGGCCATCCTGATCGCCTGGCCCACTGCAGATACCGACTGGGCGCCCCGTCTGGGCGAAGTCGAAAATGCCTATATCCAGCTCGTTGCTGGCATCACCCGCTTCCAGCCGGCGGTCATTGTGGTGGCTGATGACGATGTAGAGGCCTACGCGCAGGCGCGCCTGCAGAGCAACCGTATCGAGATGGATCGCGTGCGTTTCGTCACTGCACCTTACGACGACACCTGGCTGCGCGATTCGGGACCGATTACGTTGCGTGATGGCGCGATGTTCAATCTGCTCGATTTCCGCTTCACCGGCTGGGGCGGCAAGTACGGCGCGAGCGATGACGACCAGTTGATCCAGCGCTTGCAGGCACAGTCGCTGTTTGGTGATGCCAAGCGCGAGTCCATCGATTTCGCGCTGGAAGGCGGTGCGATCGAAACCGATGGCGCAGGCACCTTGCTGACCACTTGGCAATGCCTGCACGAGCGTCATCCCGATGCCTCGCGCGAAGAACTGACCAGCAAACTATCCGATTGGCTCAAGCAAGACCGGGTGCTGTGGCTGGACCACGGTTATCTGGAGGGCGACGACACCGACGCTCATATCGATACCCTCGCCCGCCTCGCGCCGGATGACGCCATTGTGTTCCAGGCCTGTGATGACGAATCGGACAGCCATTACGCGGAGCTTAAAGCGATGGCAGACGAGATCGCCGCCCTGCGCACGCGCGACGGCCGGCCGTATCGCTTGTTCCCGCTGCCGTGGGCCCAACCCATTCTGGATGGCGAGCGGCGCCTTGCGGCTAGTTATGCCAATTTCCTCATCGTTAACGGTGCGGTGCTGATGCCGTCTTATGGCGATCCGGCCGATGCGAAGGCTGCGGCTGTGTTGGTGGAGGCCTTCCCCGACCGCGAGATCGTGCAGATCGATTGCCGGCCGATCATCTGGCAGAACGGCAGCCTGCATTGCTTGACGATGCAGCTTCCTGCCGGATTGGTCTGAAAAGCACTTAGCGCGGAGTGAGGCAGGCGCTGGTCTGCGCCTTGTCAGCCGCCACGCGTGCCGATTCGTTCTGGCCGGGGCCGGGCGGTAACTTCGCCACCAAGCAACTGTCAGACGCGGCCAACTTCACTACCAACAAGTACGAGGTGGGGCGTTCTGGTTGTTCGGGTTGCTCGAAAGCGTCGTAACGAACAATCAATGCGTTCGGCTGTTTCGCCTCGGCGGGATAGCGCCACTCGACCCGTGGACCCAGATTGCTGAAAGCGCCGCTGGCCACGCTCCAGAATTCGAGTGATTGCGGCTGAGCGCCATCGGCGATGACATCCAATGACATGCGCGCATCCGAATCGTGCATATCCAAAACGTAATTGGCCACGCCCGGACAGCGGTGAGTGGTGTCACCGGTTTCCTCCAGCCGCTCAGTCAGTTTGCAATCCGCCACGGCCAAACTGCTGTATTCGCTCCGAGCAGTGGCCGGCGTGCCGGGCTCGTGCACAGGCGGCGGCGCATCCACGGTTGGCTCGATGTCGACAGAATCAGACGATGAGGCATCGGGCGCATTGGCAGCGGCGACAGGGGTTGGCGCATCGCTGGCGGGACTGCAAGCGCACAACAACACAGCGGCAAGGGACATGCCGATCAATCGCATCGGGCTTTTCCTTGTGTACAGGGCTTATCGCTACCATAGCGTCTCCACGCGAACCGAAGCTGACCATGACCCGCAAGACCCTGCCCGTCGCCCTGATCCAGGAAACCAACCATGGCGATGCCGATGCCAACCTGTCGGTGATCGAAGCCCGCGTCGCGGATGCGGCGAAATCCGGCGCCAAGCTGGTATTGCTGCAGGAGCTGCACAACGGAAAATATTTCTGCCAACACGAGTCAGTCGACGAATTCGACCTGGCCGAGAAGATTCCGGGCCCCTCGACCGAGCGCCTTGGCCAACTGGCCAAGCAGCATGGCGTGGTGCTGGTCAGCTCGCTGTTCGAGAAGCGCGCAACCGGGCTGTATCACAATACTGCGGTGGTCTTTGATGCCGATGGCTCCACCGCGGGCAAGTACCGCAAGATGCACATTCCCGATGATCCGGGCTTTTACGAGAAGTTCTACTTCACGCCGGGTGACCTCGGCTTCACCCCAATCGACACATCCATTGGCCGTCTCGGCGTACTGGTCTGTTGGGACCAGTGGTATCCCGAAGGTGCTCGCCTGATGGCGCTGGCCGGCGCCGAGCTGCTGCTCTACCCCACCGCGATCGGCTGGGACCCTGATGATGCGCATGACGAGAAAAATCGCCAACGTGATGCATGGGTGTTGTCGCATCGCGGCCACGCCGTTGCCAACGGCTTGCCTGTGCTCAGCTGCAATCGCGTCGGCCATGAGCCCTCGCCCATCGGCGCATCCGGCATCGATTTTTGGGGCAACTCGCATGTGCTTGGCCCGCAAGGCGAATTCATCGCCGAAGCAGGCAGTGACCCAACCATTCTTTTAGCCGATGTCGACATGGCGCGTAGCGAACATGTACGCCGGATCTGGCCGTTTCTGCGCGACCGCCGCATCGACGAATACGGCGATCTCACCAAGCGTTATCGGGATTGAATTCAATGAGTGAAACGAACACGCCAGCCTTTGACTGGCGCAGCCAACCGCATGCGGAAATCGAGCGCGATGGGGTGCATTACACGCTGCTCGGCACCGCGCATGTCTCGCAGGCGAGTGTGGATGCGGTCAAGTCGGCGATTGATACCGGCGACTTTGATGCGGTGGCAGTCGAGCTTGATCCGCAGCGCCATGCCGCGATGAATGACCCGGATCAACTGGCGAAGCTCGATCTGGTCAAGGTGATCCGCGAAGGCAAGGTGCCGATGTTCGCCGCCAACCTGGGGCTGGCAGCCTACCAACGCCGCTTGGCCGAACAGCTCGGCATCGAGCCCGGAGCCGAATTGAAAGCCGCCGCAAGCGAGGCGCAGG
Organism: Solilutibacter tolerans; assembly: GCF_900155935.1. Taxonomy (GTDB): domain Bacteria; phylum Pseudomonadota; class Gammaproteobacteria; order Xanthomonadales; family Xanthomonadaceae; genus Solilutibacter; species Solilutibacter tolerans. The sequence continues at coordinate 208,713 of NZ_FTLW01000005.1, read as the reverse complement.
CTCGCGGGCTGCCGATGCATCTCATCGATCGCGATGTCGGCCTCACCTTCAAGCGCGCCAGCGAGAAGCTGGGCTTCTGGCGCAGAATGATGCTGGGCGGTGGCATCCTTGCTTCGCTGTTCTTCGACGAAAAGGTCGAGGACGATGCGATCGAGAAATTGAAAGAAGGCGACATGCTCGAGGCGAGCTTCAGCGAGTTCGCTGCCGACAATCCTGCCCTGTACGACACGGTGATCGCCGAGCGCGATGCCTATATGGCTGCGAAATTGCGCGACACGGCAGGCGTTTCGAAACGCGTATTGGCCGTGATCGGTGCCGGGCACATGGCCGGCATCGAACGCCACCTACGCGATGACAACGATGCGCTTGCCGAAACGATTGCGCGGCTAGAAACTTTGCAGCCGAAATCCGGCATCCCCTGGTTCACCATCATCTTGGCCACCTTTGTGTTGGGCGGTTTTGCCTACGGTTTCTGGAAGGGCGGACTTGATGTTGGCACCGACCTCATCGTCTACTGGGTGTTGATCACGGGTGGCCTCGGCGCAATTGGATGCGCGATTGCCGGCGGGCATCCGTTGTCCATTCTGGGTGCATTCGTGTCTTCACCGGTCACGCCTCTGCACCCTGCACTGGCCTCAGGCACTGTGAGTGCATTGATCGAAGCTTGGGTGCGTAAACCGACCTATGCGGATTTCATGTCGCTGCGTGATGACGTGCAGAGCGTGCCCGGTTGGTGGCGCAACCGAGTTGCGCGAGTGATGCTCAACTTCTTCCTGACCAGCCTCGGCACCGCCATCGGTGTGTGGCTCGGCGGGGCGCGCATGCTGGGCAAATTGATCGGCTAATCGGCTTGCCCCTCACCTCAATGGGTTGCCGCTTCAGTGCGAAACGGCAACCTTGTCAGTGGTCGATGTCGCCGGGTCCTTGCCTCGCGCAAGACGCCATGTGCGCGCGGTGTTGGCGCTCCAATCGTCGAGGATGGCGTAGATCGTCGGCAGGAACAGCAGGCTGACGATGGTCGAGAACGCCAAACCACCGGCAATCGCCCGGGCCATCGGGTAGTAGGCCGGGCCATCGCCCGCCATCTGCGTGCCGCCCATCGCGATGGGGATCATGGCAAGGATCGCAGTACCCATCGTCATCAGGATCGGGCGCAGTCGTTCGCGGCTGCCTTCCACCAGTGCATCGGTACGGGTCATTCCCGCGCGTCGATGGTTGTTGATGTGCTCCACCATCACGATGCCGTTGTTCACCACCACCCCCATCAGCACCAATATCCCGATGAAAGCCATGATGTTGAATTCGGTACCGGTGATGAAGAACAACCAGTACACGCCGAAGATCGAGAACACCACGCCGCTCAGGATCGCGACGGGGAACAGCATCGACTCGAACACCGCCGCCATCACCACGTAGATCATGACCAGCGCGATGATCAGGTTGAACAGCATCTGTTTCATCGCCTCGCTTTCGTCCATGAAGCTGACGCGATCAAAAGTGTAGCTGTAACCAGCAGGCCAACCCACCTTGGACAAGGTGCCTTCCATCGCCTTTCGCGCATCCGGCATCACGACCTTGGGTGCCAGGTTGGCGGTGATAGTCAGCGTGGTCTGCCGGTTGGTGCGCTGGATGACACTCGCAGCCGCCTGCGGCATGACATCCACCATCGCCATCAACGGCACATCTCGTCCATCACGCGACTTGACCGTGAACGTGGCTAGATCTTCGGTGGAATAGTCTTCGGCACCGGCGAAACGCACGGTCACCGGCACCTCTGTGTCTCCACGGCGGAATTCACGCAGCGGCGAGCCACGCAGCGCCATCGCCACCCAGGTCGACACTTCCTGTGCGCTGAAACCAAAGGATGCCGCGCGCTCACGATCCACCCGCACAACGAGCTCGGTATTGCGGTCTCCGGTGTCGACGCGCACATCGCGCAGCTGCGGCAAGCGCGACAGGATCGGCACCACATCGGCAGCCAAGTCGTTCAAGACTTGCGTGGAGTCGCCAACCAGCCGCACCTCGATCTTGTTGTTCTCCATGCCACCGCCGGGACCACCCTGCTGGCCGATGCCGATCTTGGCGCGGGCCGACTTTGGCATGTCCTTGCGGATGTCTTCGGTGACCTTCTCGACCAGGGCCGCATCTTTCTCGGTCAGCTCAATACTGGTGCCAGCCCAGCCGCCTTCGGAGAAGCGCGATGCCACCTGCTTGATGTGGAAACGCTCGCGATTGGCATCCAGATACTTCTCGACGCGGGCGATTTCGTCCGACATCTGGTCACGCGTGTACGCACCCTGCCACTGATAGAAGATGTCGATCTCGCCCGCATCATCCCCACCGAACATGTTGGACTTGGTCAACATCGCCGGGACAAAGCTGACCGCAATGACCAGCAAGATGCCCATTACCGACTTGGCACGATGCTCCAAGGTCCAGCGCAAGAATTTGGCGTAAAGCTCCTGCAGGCGATGGATGAAGCCAGTGCGATTATGCAAGGCAGGCGGCGTCTTGAGGCGCGCCGACAGCATTGGGATCAGGCTTACTGCCACCAGCCACGACGCGAGCAGCGACACGCTGATGGTGATCGCGATCTGCGACATATAGATGCTGATCATGTTGCGATCGCCAAACAGATTTGGCACGAACACGATGCAGTGACAGAGCGTGCCCGCGGACAAGGCAATCGCCACGTGGCGCGTACCGATAATCGAAGCCAGGCGCGGCTGGTCCGGCATCTTCTCGCGCTCTTGATAGATCGACTCCACCACCACGACGGCGTTATCCACCAACATGCCAATCGCGAGCAAGAGCCCCATCATCGACAATACGTTGAGGGTTACGCCGGCGAAGTACATGAAGCCGAGCGTCATGATGAAACAGATCGGAATGGCCAGCGTCACCATCAAGGTGGCGCGCCAATCTCGAAGGAAGAAATACAGCACGATGACCGACAACACCAAACCAATGAGGCCGGCTTCCGCGAGGCTCAGCAAGGAGCCGATGACTGCCTCGCCCTGATCCTCAGTGACCTGGATATCGATGCCGCGCGCGCCCGGGTCCTGCCTGATGCTTTCCAGCTCAACCTGCACGTCACGCGACATCTGCACCAGATTGGCATCGCGCTCCTTGAAGATGTCGATACCGACGGCGGGGCGGCCATCCAACCGCCTGCCGTAACGCATTTCGACCGGTTTCAATTCGACGTTGGCGACATCCGACAACCGCGTACCGCGCGAATCGAGCACGGTGTCACGCAGCTGATCAAGAGTGACCAATTCGCCTTGTGGCTGCACGCGCAGCTTGCGCAGACCGTCATCGATCTCACCGGCTGACACCGAGAAATTCAGCGTGCGCAGCTTGTTGGCCAAGGCATCCAAGCCGATGCCGCTTGCGCTCAACCGATCCGGCATCACCGCCACTTCGACTTCGTTCTGAGGTGCGCCTTGAATTTCCACCTTCGCCACGCCCGGGATGCGTTCTAGCCTGCGCTTGAAGGTGCGATCCAGACGATCATATTCACGCGTCATGTCCAGCGTCTTGCTGGACAGGCGCAAGCTGACGGCCTCTTCGTCGGAACTCGACCACTTGAACACCATGTAACGTCGCAGGTCATCTGGCAGCTCGCTGCGAATGGCGTCAATGCGCTCGCGGGCATCGGCCGTAGCAATGGCGATGTCGCGGCTCCAATCCGAAAACTGCAGGAATATGCCCGCACTCTCCGACGTGGCATTGCCTTGCATGCTCTTGACGCCGGTCATCGTCGAAAGCGTTTCCTCGACGGGACGCAAGATGCTGCGTTCGGTTTCCTCCGGCGTGGAGCCCGGGTACGGCAGCATCACGTAGATGAAAGGCGCGGAGACATCCGGCATCGCTTCCAGCGGCAAACGCACGGCCGCGATCAACCCCACCACCACCATCGAAATGAACAGCATGATGGTAGTAACCGGGCGCTTGATGCTGAGTTCGGCGACGCTCATGAGTGGGCGATCCCCTGCTCGGCGGCATCGTCGGCCAAGGCCGATTCAAGCGCCGCACGGTCCGCGCGCTCACGACGCCCACGCTCGGTGTAGACCTCATCCGGCTTGCGGTCCAACAAGTCGTACACGACCGGGATGACGATCAAGGTCAGCAAGGTGGACACCAACAAACCGCCGATCACCGTGATCGCCATCGGCGAGCGCACTTCTGCACCCTCACCCACGGCGAGTGCCAGCGGCAGGAAGCCGAACAAGGTACAGGCGGTCGTCATGATGATCGGGCGCAGGCGCGAACGTGCGCCTTCGATCAAAGCCTCGCGCTTGGGCATGCCTTCCAATCGCAGCTGATTGACTTTGTCGATCAGGATGATCGCGTTCTTCACCACCAGGCCCACCAGCAATATCAATCCGATGAACACCACCACCGATACCGGCGAGCGGGTCAGGAACAGCGCGAGCACTGCACCAACCAAAGCAAGCGGAATAGTGAACAGGATGACGAAGGGATGAAGCAGTGATTCAAACTGCGACGCCATCACCAGGTAAACCAGGAACACGGCCAATCCAAACGCGAACAGCAACGAACGCACGGAACTGGCCAGCTCCTCACCTTGGCCACCGATATGCAGGCCGATGTCAGTGCCGAGCGGGCTGTCAGCGACCATCGCTTCCACCTCTTCAACGGCACCACCAAGGTCGATGTCGTTCAAGTTGGATGACACAACGGCCACGCGCGTTTGGTCGGCGCGATGGATTTCGCTCGGGCCAATGCCTGCGACGACATCCGCTACCGCCGACAACCGCACCGGCGAGGACGAGCCCGGATTCACAACGAGGTTACGAATGTCATCGAGCGTGGCGCGCTGGTCGGGTTCGGCGCGCACCAGCACATCGATCTTGCGATCACGGAAGCTGTAACGCGTCGCCACGTTGCCGCGCACCTTGTTCACCACCACATCAGCGATCTGACGCGTGGTGAGACCAATGGCAGCTGCACGCTCCTGGTCAAAGCGGATCTGAATCTCGGGGTAGCCTTGCTCCACGGTTGACTTGACATCGGTGTAATGCGGATTGGCGCGCAACATCGTGGCCAGCTTGCGGCCTGCGGCCTCGACTTGTTCGATGTCGCTACCCGAGACTTCGATTTCCAGCGGCGTGGACAGTGCGAAAAGCTCCGGCCGGCTGAAATCGACCTGCGCATCGCTCTGTCCAGCCATGGATTTACGCAGACCCTCAGTCAAGCGCGCCTCGACTTTGGCGTTACCGCCATTGGTCATCACCACGTCCAGTTTTGCGATGTTCTCGCCGCTTTCAGTAGGGCTGGCGTCAAGACGCGTACCGCTGCCACTGACACCATAGAGCGCCTGCAGACCTTCGTCTTTGTCATGCTGGGCTTGCAGCTTGCGCACCACTGCATCGGTTTCGCGCAAGGGGGTGCCGGGCGGCAACTTGACCGTCATTTCGAAACGATCCTGGGCCAGCTGCGGGATCAAGTCCGCGCCGAGCAGTGGCAGCAGCAACATCGATACGGCAAACGCACCGGATGCCGCAATCAACACGAACGCCGGACGTCCCAATGCCGCAGGCAACAACTTGAGATAGCCGCGCTCAGCCCGGCCATACGGTGCCATCGCGATGTCGCTGGCCTTGCGCATCACAGGGCCGACGACACGATTGAGCCCGCGCCAGATGCGAATCACCACCCAAGCAAAGCCGTAGGCGATGCTCGATACGATCAAGGCGATGATCTGGCCGGCCGCGACGAAGGGCTTCTGCCATCCACGCTTGGCCTGGTATTCGGGACGCGGTGCTTCTTCAGGGAAGGCCAAAGGCGCGCGGCCTTTCAACGATGACAACATCGGAATCAAGGTCAACGAGACGATGAGCGAGACGCCAATCGCGATGGCGACGGTCAAGGCCTGGTCGCGGAACAACTGACCGGCGATGCCCTCGACGAACACCAGCGGGAGGAACACGGCAATCGTGGTGAGTGTGGAAGCAACTACTGCCATACTGACTTCGCGCGTGCCGGTGATCGCGGCATCCAGAATCCCGAGACCGCGCTCACGTGCCTTGGCGATGGATTCGAGCACGACGATCGAATCGTCGACCACCAAGCCTGTGGCAAGCGCCAGGCCACCCAGCGACATCACGTTGAGGCTGAGATCCAGCTGCCCCATGAAGAAGAAGGTGGTGATGATCGATACCGGCAACGACAGCGACACGACGAACGTGCTCCAGCCATCGCGCAGGAACAAGAAAATGACCAGGATCGCCAGCAGGCCGCCGATCACGGCGTCCAGCTTGACGTCGCTGATCGCATGACGGATGAATTGCGATTGATCATCGATCGCGGTCAGGGTGACGTCCGGCGGCATCTGCTTGCGGATCTGCGCGAGCGCTGCCTCGATGTTGTCGGCAGTGGCAACCGTATTCGCATCGCCTTCCTTGTAGAGGGCAAGCTCGACGGCTTCTTTCCCACCCAGACGGATGATTGCTTCGCGCTCCTTGAAACTTTGACGCACGGTGGCGACGTCCTTCAGACGCACGGGCAAACCGCCTGCAGCGCTTGAACCCCCTCCGCCGTTCTGCTGGTTCATAGCTGCTACCAGCGCCGGGTCACCACTGCGCATCACGCCGAACATCAATTGTGCATTGACATCACTGCTCGACCCAGCAGCCCTGGTGGTCAGCAAGAGGTTGCCAATTTCCTCGACGTTTGCGAACTGGTTGACGGTACGGACGAGGTAACGCTGCGTACCTTCTTCCAGGCGCCCGCCCGACATGTTGATGTTTTCCTGCTGCAGGCGGTTGATCACCGTCTCGATCGGCAGGTTGAGCGCAGCGAGCTTTTGCTGGTCGATGTCGACTTGGACTTCGTCTTCCAAACCACCCGCTACCTTGACCGCAGCCACGCCTTCCACGGGCTCAAGCTTGCGCTTGAGGTCATCGTCGGCGTAGCGGCGCAGGCGCGTCAGCGCACCATTGTCACCATCGTTGGCCGTGGTCGCCAAGACCAGACGCATGATGGGCGCGGTGGATGGATTGAAGCGCAACAGGACTGGCGGTTTGACTTCAAGCGGCAGCTGCAAGGCCTCCATCTTGTCGCGGACTTCCAGACCCGCCTTGTCCATGTCGGTGCCCCAGGCGAACTCCAGCACCACATCGCTTTGCCCGGTGCGTGACACCGATTTCAATTTGCGTAAGCCCTTGACCACGCCCACGGCTTCTTCGACCGGCTTGGTCACCAAGGTCTCGATTTCCGCGGGTGCAGCGCCGGTGTACTCGGTACGCACGGTGAGCGTCGGATAGCTGAGGTCTGGCAAGAGATTGACTTTGAGCCCGGACAGCGCGATCAAGCCAAACAGCACCAGCGTCACCATCATCATCAGGACGGTGACCCGGCGACGGGTGGAAAACTCCACCAAGTCGAAGCCGCGTGCAGGTGTCATGTCGTGCTCCGTCAGCGCTTGGCAGGCGCGGCGGCAGCCGTCGCAGGTGTCGCGGCAGGCTTGGCCGGTGCATCAGCGTTGATCACTTGCACCTCGCCGCCTTCGCGCAAGGCCGTCTTGCCCGCGGTCACAACCTGCTCGCCCTTCTTGAGGCCTTCGCGGACCTCGACGAATTCGCCGTCGGCGTAACCCAGCTTTACCGGCACGCGCACGGCCTTGTTGGCGCGCACGACATACACGGCGGGATCACTCGCATCATCGAGCAAGGCCAAGCGCGGGATGCTGGGCACGGCTTGGCGCTGGTCGTAATCGATCGACATGCGACCGAACATGCCCGGCTGCAAGCTGCCTTCGCTGGCGAAGCTACAGATCACACGGAAAGTGCCGCTACCAGCATCCACCACGGGGGCGATGCGATCCACCACACCGGTGAAAGTCCGGCCCGGCAATGCATCCACCTTCAACTGCACCGGCTGACCGACTTTCATCGTCTCGATCTCGCGCTCCGGCACGTTGAGCGTGGCTTCAAGCCGCGCGGTATCGACGATGGTCGCCACATCCTGACCAAACTGGACCAGATTGCCCGGTTTGATCAGTGCCGGGCGGTTGGACACGACACCCGAAATCGGCGCGGTCACCACTGCGTATGACAGCTCAAGCTTTGCCGCTTCGTATTGCGCACGCGCATTGGCTAGGTTGAAACGGATCTCGTCGACATCGTTCGCGCTGACCATCTGGTCCTTGACCAACTGCTGCGCGCGACGGTAATTCGCTTCCAGCTTGTTCATTTGCGCCTGCGTCTGGCTCAGCGTCAGACGCAGGCGCTCGCTATCGAGCTGCGCCAGGGGCTGGCCTGCGCGCACCACGCTGCCGACATCGAAATACACGCGCTTGATGATGCCCGATGCACGCGCCGTCACCGTCGCTTGACTGCGCGCCTCAAGCGACCCGGTGCCGGTGTAGCTGGCGACCATTGTGCGATCCGAGACCCGCGCAACCTCGACCGGCACGGCTTCGGCTTGTTCGGTTTTTTCCTTGCCATCCGCAGACTTGCCGTCGGCGCCGCCGCGCTTGCAGGCGGCGAGACTAGTGGCCAGCGCCAATGCGAGGATGGCAACGGAGGCTGCACGCGCGACGGGGGATTCGATGGAACGGGGCGATGCACGCATCGTCGGGACTCTTGTGGGTAAGGTGTTATAGGCAAGTAAATCACCTCCCCACAAACTTGTGAGGTGCCAGAGGTCATACGGACATTGGCCATGTCAAAACGCGCGTCCCACCTGATCGCGCGCTGCGCGATATACTTCCCGCGCTGCGCCGCCTTGGTGGCGTCCACCCGAACTTCGAGATGAGATTGATGCGACCGACGATGATCGCTGCGTGCTTCGCGCTCGCCCTGCCCTTCGCCGCCACTGCCCAGACCGCCAAGCCGGCCGAAGGCACGTCCAAGGACAAGGGCGCCGAACTCACCTACACCTGCCAGGGTTGCCACGGGCTGACCGGCTATAAGAACGCGTACCCGAACTACCACGTACCCCGCATTGGTGGTCAGTCGCAGCAATACCTGGTCAACGCGCTGACCGAATACAAGAAAGGCAAGCGCAAGCACCCGACCATGCAGGCGCAGGCGATGAGCTTCTCCGATGAAGACATCGCTGCCATCGCTACCTATCTGTCCAGCCTGAAGAACAACAAGAAGTGAGCCCCGCCATGACGTCCCTGCGATTCCCGGCCGTCCTGGCCCTGTCCCTTGCACTGGCTGCCTGCGGCGGTAGCGACACCCCGGCCGAGCACTCTGCACCTGATCGTGCCGACGGTCATACCGAATCCTCTGCCGGCCTGCCGGGTGGTCATATCGAAGCCGGTGCCAAGCAGGCGATGGTCAAGAGCGCGAGCGGCCAGGCCTGCGTCGATTGCCACGGCAAGGACGGCAACACGCCCAATGGCGAGGACCGCCCGAAGATCGGTGGCCAGTACGCCGATTACATCGAGCACTCCCTGCAGGCCTATCGCGACGGCAACCGCGACCATCCCTTGATGACGCCGGAAGCGAAAAACCTCACCGATCAGCAGATTGCCGATCTGGCTGCCTACTTCGCCAGCCAGCCAAACCAGCTGACCGACCTGTCGCACATGTAATCGAAGCGACATCGTCCAATAAACAACAGGCCCGCCAAAGCGGGCCTGTTTCGTTTCCAGCTGCCATGAAAGATCAAGGCGTGGGCTTGTCGCCCGTGGACTCGGTCTGTGCGTTGGGTTTCGGCGTAGTCAGGTCACTTTGATTTTCGAACAGCTCGCGCTTGAACGGCACATTGGGCGCCGGACGCGCGCGTGCTGGCTGGTCATGGACACCGTCCTTACCTGCCACGGGTCCACAACCGCCGCCCGCCTGCAAAATGGAGATCACGCAGCGAATCTTGACCTTGCCGCCAGGCAGAGGGATGTCGAATGATTTGATTCCCTTACGCACCCATTCCTGGAGCAGTGTTTCAGGCGGGCGCCAGATGCCGTCGAAAATAGTGCCTCGATATCCCAGCGAAGGACGCTTCAGCCAACTGCCTTCCTTGTAAGGATCAGGGAAGCGCGGCTTGAAACTGTCATCCGCCAACCGCGGACGGCCTTCCGAGTCGAACAATCCCGACCCGACTGCCCCACTCGGATTGCCACGGTCTCCACCAATCGCGGCGCCTGCACGATTGCGGTCACCCACGCCCCAGTCGTCACCGCGCTTGGGCGAAGACCAGCCGCCATCCGCAGCGCGTGGCGCTTGCCCGATGCCGCTTCCCGCGGCCTGCTGGCCGGGTTTGGAGGACTGACCCGTTGCGCCGGGGAGGCCGGGCTTCGGTGTCGCAGCCGCTCGGCCCGACTCAGCCGTTGCAGTCGACGCCTGCGTACCCATCGCTTGCACAGCCGGTGCGGGCGCCGACGGCAAGGGCCGTGAGGATGTCTCGGCGATACGCACTTGCGCTCCCGGCGGGCGCACGGCGATCTCACGGATCCGCACCTGCGGGGCCGGCTCAGGGGCAGTCGGTAGCTCCCGCGTCGGAACATTCAAGTCAGGGACATGCACGACGTGCGGCCGAGTCGGCAGCTGCACGCTGCGCACTTGCGGAAGCGCTTCGGGGATATCGCTTTCATTCGGGATCGCTCGTGACTGCAAGTCAGGCAGGTTGCGCGCCTCGATGGCGACGTCGCGGGTAGGCGGCAGCTCGAACCCATCCGGCTCGGCGGTGCTTTCGGTGACTTGCAGGGGCTGCTGGGCAGCCACTTCGACCACAGTGGCTTGTTGGACCTCGTCCTGCGCTTGGGTGCTCGCACTGGCCGATGGCGATACAGCCGCAGCTGAAGTCACAGCCCCCTGGGTTGGAGCGGCCTGACCGCTTTCGGGCTGCAAATCGCCCTCGGATGCCGCATCCCCACCTCCGGCTTCGGATGGGGTGCCAAAGCCTGTAATCCGGATGCGCACGGTCTCCTCGGCCGGCGCCTGCACCGCCAGGAAACGCAGGTACATCAACCAAACCAGCATCGCCGCGAAGAAAAAATTGAACAGCACGCTGGCGGCAAAGGCACCGTAGCGCAGCCTGGGGAGTTCCTCGCGCTCCCTGCCCCAACCTTGGCGGAAAAGGCTACGAAAACGCGCCCAACGGCCTTGTGGCACATGCGCGCGGGGAAGCGGTCGCAAAGGCTTGAGGGCCATCGCCGCGATCAGCTCGGTTCGCGTCGGACCGCGCGCAGGACTCAGGCGGGCGTCGTCATCCAGCCATTGGAGCCAAGTTGGCGCGGGGCCAACCGCAATCGGACGGATCGACAGACCACGACGACGCGAGGACAAGAGCGCCAGCAGCTCCTCGCGCGTGGCCATCGTGTCGGAGACTCAGGCCTGACCGCGCGGCGCGTAAGGCGCTTCACCGGTGTCGTGGTCGGTCGCATCGCGCACCGCCACCACACCGGGCACTTTTTCCAGCAAGGTTTTTTCGATGCCCTGTTTGAGCGTGACATCGGCCATTCCGCACCCGTGGCAGCCACCACCAAAACGCAGCACCACAATTCCGTCCGCAGTGACTTCCTCCACTCGGACATTACCGCGATGCATGGCCAGCTGCGGATTGATCTCCTGCTCGACCACCCACATGACGCGCTCGACCAAGGAGGCATCGGTCTCTGGCGCAACGCCCTTGATCCGCGGGGCGCGAATCTGCAGCTGGCCGCCAGTGGCTTTTTGCTCGTAATCGATATGTGCGCCATCGAGCGCAGTCGCGCTGTCCGCGTCCACCCACAAGGTGAAGCCTTCACAGTCCACTGCCCACTCGTTGCCCTTGAGGTCGTCAGGGCCGGCGAACTCCAGGCGAACGTCCGCACGCGGCGTACCGGCGTGAATCGCGGACAGGCGCACACCGATACCGGGCAGCGATTCGCGCTCGATCAATTTGCGGAAGTGGGATTGGGCGGATTCGGTGATGTCGATCATGCGGGTATTCTAAAGGGCCATCCGTGACTGCTGGCCGACGGGCCAGCCAGTTCGACACATTGGAGTCCCCATGAGCGACTTGGTTCCCCTCGCCGACGCCCACTGCAGCCCCAAGCGCGGGCAAGAACACCGTCTGACTGAAGCCAGCTTGCGCGAGCTATTGCCGCAAGTCGCAGGCTGGGAGCTGGTCGAAGACGGCTTGGCCCTGTCCAAGACCTTCCGTTTCAGCGACTACTACCGGACGATGTCCTTCGTGAACGCGCTGGCCCACATGGCCAACGGGGAAGACCACCACCCGGACCTGTCCGTGCATTACGACCGCTGCGTGGTGCGCTGGTCCACGCACGATGTGGGTGGTCTGTCGGAAAACGACTTCATTTGTGCGGCGAAAACGGAGCGACTGGCCGGATAAGGTCGCTCGATGGAACTTCTGCACAGAATTTCTGTCCCTGGTCTAAGAGACATCCGGTGCGAGATGGATGCAGCCATCTTGAGAGTGGGCTCAACAGCCTCATGAATCACAGGGCAGGAACCGACGATGAAGATTGCCTCGAGCGTCATCTGCTTTATAGGGTTGCTTGCCGGTTCTACGGCTTTCATCGTTCCGAACACACAAGCCGCGCCCGAAGATAATGACTCGCAACCCCAAATCGGGCGTGACGCATTGCTTGAAAGTCGCGTAGACACCCTGATCGGAATGCCCTCGTCCGATTCTCCTGCGTACTCCGCTGATGGTTCGGCGCTGTTTTACGTATCAAGTAGAGACGGGCGCTCTCGCCTGTACCGGCACCGGCTGTCAGACGGGACTGAACGCCCCGTATTGTCTTCCTGGCAGCCACCTGCACCAGCTGTCACTGCCAGCCGCAACGGAAACCCTTTGATATTCCTTGCAGATTCGGGGGGCGATGAACTGGCACAGGTCTATACAGCCGACATCAATGGCACCTCCGCCAAGCAGGTGACTAGCACCGCGATCACTCGCGACCCACCCAAGGAGGCTATTGGCCTGCCCGACGCCCTCTTCTAGAGTGCCCGCAAACCGGATGCAGCCCATGCAGTGATCATGCGTTTGTCGCTCGGCGAGACGTCTGAAGAAGCTCGGGTTTACGAAGATTCGGGGCTGGGTTTCCTTGCCGACGTGAGCGCGGACGGGAGCGCGGACGGGAGCCATGCCCTATTCCTACGCTTTCTTTCATATCAAAGCGCACGGCTTGTGCTGGTCGACCTCAAAGATGGCACGGCGCAACTGCGTTATCCGATGCACGGTGAAGCCACCATTCGTGCCGCGGCATTCTCCCGTGAGGGCGACCGCATACTGTTGACCACCGATGGTGGCTCGGAGCAAGCATCGGTCATCGCACTCGATACTGCCAGCGGACAGCCACTAGGGCGTTTCGATGAAACAACCCCACGTACAGCCACCGGGGAACAGCTGGTGGTCTCTCCAGATGGCAAGCAACTCGCGATTGTCTTCAATGCAGGCGATCAGCAATTTATCCGGCTGCTTTATGCCATCAGCCTGAAGCAGGCAGCGGAGGTCGAGCTGCCCTTGGGGGCTGGACGTATCGGCGAGTACTCGCCAGACGGCAAGCAATTGGCAGTGACGTGGCGCACTCCGGCGCATCAATCGTCGGTTTACCTGGTTGATACACGTTCCGGCAGTGCCACTCGCCTCACTTCACCTGAGATCCCTGACGCGCCGGCACCTGCACTACTGACCAGTATCGAGACACTGACCAGCCAGGATGGTTTGCGTTTCCCCGTAATCGTTACCCGCCCAGACACCAACGGACGACATCCGGTCATCGTCGATTTCCATGGCGGGCCTGCCGGCTCGGCCAGCATTGGCTGGTCACTGTCCGCGAGTCTTGCCAATGCGTATGACATTGCCTATGTGCAACCAAACATTCGCGGCTCAGGCGGCTTCGGTCGAGCATTCGAAGCCAGTGATGATGGTGCGCGTCGACGCGATTCGTTCAAGGATATCGATGCATTGGTCGATTGGCTTCGACGCCAACCTTGGGTCGATCCGGATCGACTTATCGTGAAAGGATCGAGCTACGGTGGCTACCTCGTCGTACAACAGCTTGCCGAACATCCGCAGCGCTGGCGTGCCGGCATCGACCAATTCGGGATCGTGGATTTGATCAGCTTCATGGGCACCACGACCGGCCTGGTGCGTAAAAACTACCTGCGCGAGATCGGCGATCCCCAGACTGACCACGCACGTTTGGTCGATCTTTCTCCAATCAACAAGATCGAGGCGATGAGGACGCCTTTATTCATCTATGCCGGTGCCAATGATCCCCGCGTACCACGTGCCCAGTCGGATATGCTCGCATCACACCTTCAGGCCAAAGGCGTACCGGTCGAATACATGCTGGCACCCAATGAGGGGCACGGTGCCGAGCTGCCTTCCACCCAGCGGGAATTAGCGGTCCGCTCAATGCGATTCATTCTTAATGTACTGGACCAACCCTCGCCCGGCCAGCCACTCCCCCAACACTGAAGGCGCTTACCCCAACCGATCCAGCACCTCGCGCAGATCGGCAGGCAAAGGCGCATCCAGTACGTATTCCACGCGGCCTTCATCCAGCGCGAACCGCAGGCTGGCTGCGTGCAGGAACAGACGCTTGAGCCCTGCCTGCTCGCGCAATTTTTTGTTGATCGCGACATCGCCGTATTTGTCGTCACCCGCGACCGGGTGGCCAAAGTGCTTGGCATGTACGCGAATCTGATGCGTGCGCCCGGTCTCGATGCGTACCTCGCAATAACTCATTCCGCCCCGCCGCTCCAGCACGCGGAAATGACTGGTTGACGGCTTGCCCGCCGGGCTCACCGTCACGTGACGCTCGCCGCCCTGCCGCAGACCAACCAATAGCGGCGCATCCACCGCCATCACCCCATCCGGCATGCGGCCGGCAAGCAGGGTCAGGTATTTCTTCTCGATGCCGGCACCGTGGTCCTCGCGCAACAGGGCCTGCAGCTCGCGCAGCGCGGATCGCTTTTTGGCCACGATCAGCAGGCCAGACGTATCGCGGTCGAGGCGATGTACCAGCTCCAACGACTGCCCCGGTCGCAGGGCACGCAGCGATTCGATCGCCCCATGATTGATGCCGCTACCGCCGTGACTGGCGAGCCCGGTTGGCTTGTTAAGTGCCAATAGGCGCGAGTCCTCAAACACGATCGCAGCTTCCAGCGCGGCCAGCAGGCCCTTGGGGGGAGGCGCGCTTTCTCCCGGCTCATTGAGACGGACCGGCGGGATACGCACTTCATCGCCCCCCGCCAGCTTGCGCTCGGGCTTGGCGCGCCCCCCGTTCACCCGAACCTGGCCGCTGCGCACGATCTTGTAGATCAGCGAGCGCGGCGCGCCCTTGAGCTGGCCCAACAGGAAGTTGTCCAGCCGTTGGCCTTCGCGATCATCAGGCACCCGGACGGTGCGAGCGACCGGGCGATCTGGATCGGGTTGGAACGGGAAATCAGGCTCAGACATGAACAAATGAATGATTGAAGCGGCAACGGCCGCCAGCATGACGGCTTTTTGCCCGGGCGTCTGCCCTAGCCGGGAGACGCTGTTTATCTGATACACTCGGCATGCGAAGCAAGCTACTGATTCTTGCAGGATTTTCAGGCCGAAAGCCGGAGTCCGCAGGGTTCAGGCGGAGCGCAGCCACTGCTCTCGGGGCAGCCACGCCAGCGAACGCCCGACGGTAGAACAGATCGCACGTCGTCCCAGGGCGGCGTGAAAGAACGCAGTCCCGCCGCTTGCGATGTATCTGCAGGCGTCGGCCCAAGACAAAGTGCTACCTACAACAAGCGCTCCCGCGGCCCGCCGTGGTGTTGCAGCGCTGGAAAACTTCAGGCGACGGCCAGCGCGATGCGCGGCCAGCGCCCAGCGGTGACCAGAGGCGAAACGCCCGGCGTTCCGCGCGCAGAAGCGCGCAAGGAACGGATAATGAAACGCATGCTAATCAATGCGACGCAAGCGGAAGAACTCCGCGTCGCGATTGTCGATGGCCAGAACCTGTACGACATCGACATCGAGCAACCTGCAAAGGAAAACAAGAAATCCAACATCTACAAGGGCAAGATCACCCGTCTTGAACCCTCGCTTGAAGCCGCCTTCGTCGAATACGGTGCCGAGCGTCACGGCTTCTTGCCGCTGAAGGAAATCTCCCGCGACTACTACCAGGCGGGCGTCGATCACAACAAGGCCAACATCAAGGAACTCCTGCGTGAAGGCCAGGAAGTCGTGGTGCAGGTCGACAAGGAAGAACGCGGCAACAAGGGCGCAGCCCTGACTACGTTCATCTCCCTGGCCGGTCGCTACATGGTGTTGATGCCAAACTCCCCGACCGCCGGTGGCGTCTCGCGTCGCATCGAAGGTGAAGATCGCGCGGAATTGAAGCGCGCGATGGACGCGTTGCAGATCCCCGACGACATGGGCGTGATCATCCGCACTGCCGGCGTCGGTCGTGACGCCGAAGAGCTGCAGTGGGACTTGGACTACCTGTTGTCGGTGTGGAAGGCGATTGCCGAAGCCGCCTTGGCCAAACCCGCCCCGTTCCTGATTTACCAAGAGTCGCGCCTGATCATCCGCGCGCTGCGCGACTACATGCGCGCCGACATCGGCGAGATTCTGGTCGATACCCCGGAGATGTACGAAGAGGCGAAGGAATTCGTCGCCCAGGTGATGCCGCACAACCAGCGCAAGCTCAAGCACTACACCGACGACACCCCGCTGTTCAATCGCTTCCAGATCGAATCGCAGATCGAATCCGCCTACGAGCGCGAGGTGCGCCTGCCCTCCGGCGGAGCGCTGGTCATCGACCAGACCGAGGCCCTGACCGCGATCGATGTCAACTCCGCCCGCGCGACCCGCGGCGGCGACATCGAGGAAACCGCGTTCAACACCAACCTGGAAGCGGCCGATGAAGTAGCCCGCCAGCTGCGCCTGCGCGACCTGGGCGGCCTGGTGGTGATCGATTTCATCGACATGTCCAGCAACAAGCACCAACGCGAAGTCGAAAACCGTCTGCAAAACGCGCTCAAGTACGACCGCGCCCGCGTGCAGATCGGTCGCATCTCACGCTTTGGGTTGATGGAGATGTCGCGTCAGCGCCTGCGTCCGTCACTGGGCGAGAACAGCCAGATCGTCTGCCCGCGCTGCGAAGGCCACGGCCGCATGCGCAGCGTGGAATCGCTCAGCCTGTCAATCATCCGCGTCGCCGAAGAGCACGCGATGAAGGACAACACCGGACAAGTGCTGGTGCAAGCGCCGGTGGAGATAGCCAACTATCTGCTCAACGAGAAGCGCGCCGCACTGGCCGAGATCGAAACGCGTCACGGCGCACCGATCGTGATCGTCGCGGACGAGCAGCTGCATACGCCGCATTACGAAGTCACCCGCATCCGTGAAAACGAGATGGGTGAAGAGACCTCACGCCCCAGCTATCACCGCGGTACGCCGCGCAAGCTGCCGACGCATGCGCTCAACAAGTCGCACCTCAACATCCCCGATGCACCGGCGGTGAAAAATGTGAAGCCCGCGCAACCGGCACCAATCCGTGCCCCGCGCGAAGAAGCTCCTGCCGCGGCTCCCGTGCCGCAAGCCATTCAGGCGCAACAAGTAACTGCGCGGCCCAAGGCCGGCTTCCTGTCCCGTGTGATGCAGTTCTTTGCAGGTGCCCCGGCAGCCGAGCCAACGACCGACCACCGCGACGGCAAGGATGAACGCAAGGGCCAGCGCAACAGCAAACAGGACCGCCGCGGCGGTCAGCGCGATGCGCAGAGTCGCAATACCGGCAATCGCAACGAAGCCCGTGGTGAGCGTGGTGAGCGCGGCGGCAAACAACAGAATCGCCAGCAGAAAGACAGCCAAGGCAACGAGCAAAAGAGTCAAGGCAAGCAGCAACGCCGTGAGCGCCCCGCCCCGCAGGACACGGTCACCGACGCCAGCAAACAAGCACAACTGGCGCAGGCGAATCAAAACGAGACAGCCATCGAAAATGGAGATGGGCAGGAGCAGCAGTCCCGTCGCCGCAGCCGTAACCGCCGTGGCCGCCGCAACGAAAGCGCAGATGCGACCACGGCTGTGACGGCTACAGCGGAAGCCACGCCGGCGACCGAAGCTGCTGATGCCACCCTGCAAGCGGCTGAGACCGCTTCCGATGCACCTGCATCTGTCGATACGACTCAAGCCCAAGCCTCGGGTGAGTCGCTCGACACGTCTGCGACTGAGAATGATGGTGATGCGAACAGCGACGGCAGTCGTCGCCGTCGCGGCCGCCGCGGTGGTCGTCGTCGTCGTCGTGGCGCTGGCGCCGATGTGGCTGCAGAAAGCCAGGCCGAAATCGATGCGCTGGCCGAAGGCGACGACACCATGGCAATGGTCGCGAGTGGCAACCAGCCTGAGTTCGACTTCGCAGAGCCGAATATGTCTGCAGAAGGTAATGCAGCATCTGCAACCGTAGCCACGACCGATGCTACGCCGGCACCTGCACCTGCAAAGGTTGAATCCGCACCTTCGCCAGCCGAAGCTGCAGGGGCTCAGATCGAACGCATCGCCAACGAGGCAAGCAGCGAAGCAGCAGTCGAATCCCAGGCACCGATTTCAACGAGTGTCGGCAACCCATCGGCCGGCTTGACCTCATCCGGCGTGATGGGCGCGCGCCCAGCTGGCCCAGCACAGTCACGTCAGGCACTCCCGTTGTCGGCAGCAATCGCGGTGTCATTGGCGGAAACCACGTTCCGTCCGGTCAGCAAGCCTCAGACCGAGAACAACGAGGCTCCCTCGTCTTCGTCCGTGGTGCCTGCATCGCAAGACACGCCAGTTGTCGTGCAAGCCGCTCCCGCAGTCGCCAGTGCCCAGGATGGCGCGGCACCGAGCATTGTGACCCCAGAAGCCAGCGATGCACCTCCGGGCTTGCAAGCTGCAGCCGTGCAAGGCCCCGACGGGGACATCAAGGCTGACGCCGAACCCCTCGCAGCCGATGCCTTGGCACAAGCCAACCAGGCCGCCATCGTCGCGTCAGTTGAAGGGGCTGAAATCGCCAGTGACGGCGAACCCGAAAGCGAAGACGACGCCCGTAACAAGCAGGCTTGATCAGGAAAACCGCGCAATTCAGACGGATCGCGCGGTATCGGTCAAGCCGTACTGGCCTGCCAGACGCGCCAGCGCGATGTTGTCCTTGATGTCGAGCTTCTCGAACAAGCGTGACTTGTGCGTATTGATCGTCTTGGCGCTGAGACTGAGCCGTTTGGCGATGTCTTCCTGCCGCAGTCCACGCACCAGCAACATCGCCACTTCAAGTTCTCGCGGAGAGAGCTGGTCAAAGGGCGAGCCTTCCCCATCGACCGCAGCCAGCGCCATGTATTGCGCGATATTGGTGCCGAGATAACGTCGCCCACGGGCCACGTCTCGCACTGCACGCACCAGCTCTGCTGCATCGCCGCCCTTGCCCAGATAGCCGCAGGCCCCGGCATCGATCAAGCGTTTCGGCAGCGGCCCGTCCTCAAGGACTGACACCACGACGACCTTGCTGGTTTCAGCGCGACTGATCCGTTCGGTGACTTCCAGCCCGCTAATGCCGGGCAAATGCAAATCGCACAGCACGACATCGGGCTTGAGCCTGCGGATATCCGCCAAGGCATCTTCCCCATTGTCGGCTTCGCCAATGACCTGAATATCTACTTCGTGCTCCAGGATCAACTTCATCCCGGTGCGGACCAGCGCATGATCGTCGACCAGATAAACCCGAATCGTCATCGTCACCCCTCCCTAGGTCTTTGCAGACTAGGCGAGAGGACCTGTGAGGAGCAAGTCAGGCCGCGCCGCATCGCGATGTAGGGGTTTCCCTAGCTATGGACGTGGATGCGATCAGGGAGTTGGCGGAGAGAGTGGGATTCGAACCCACGGAAGGTTTGACCCTTCGCCGGTTTTCAAGACCGGTGCCTTAAACCGCTCGGCCATCTCTCCAGCGGTAGGTGACTATTCTGACACGGCTGGCCGTGCACTCGGAACGATTTGCAGCGAATTCATGGCGGCGGGCACCGTTTCGGCGAGATGGTCGATGAAGACGCGCACGGCAGGCAGCAATCCCCGGCGCGAGGCGAACACGGCATGCACGATGCCCTGTGGCAAATGCCAATCGGGCAGCACGACTTCCAGATCGCCGTCGCGCACGGCATCGGCGCAGACCATTTCCGGCAGCATGGAGATGCCGATGTGGCTCATCGCCAGACGTTTGAGCATCGGGAAATCGAAACCGACCAGGCGCGGCTTGATGTCGACCGTCTCGACGGCATCGTCCGGGCCATGCAACTCCCAACGCTGTTGCGATTCGTCTTCGTTCACCATCAATACCGAATGCCCTTTGAGGTCACTTGGCAGCTTGGGGCGGCCGTGCTTGTCGAGATAAGCCGGACTGGCGAGCAACAACTCGCGTGATTCGCCAAACCCGCGCAACACCAGGCTGCCGTCCTCATCCAGACGCGCACGCACGCGCAATGCGATGTCGAAACCTTCGTTGATCAGGTCGATGCGCCGGTTGCTGACATGCACTTGCACGCGCACATCGGGATAACGCTCCAGGAAACTCGGCAGGACACGCGGCATCACTTCCTGCGCAATCGTTACCGGCACGCTGACGCGAACCAGCCCACGAGGCGCGGACGAAACCCGATCCACAGTGTCGCGCGCGGCCTGGGCGGAAGCGAGCATCGCCTGCGCATGTCTAAACACGCTATGGCCGATGTCGGTGACGGCGAAACTACGTGTCGAGCGTTGCAGCAAGCGAACGCCCAGATCGCTTTCAAGTTGCGCGATACGACGCGACAGGCGCGACTTGGGGATGCCAAGCGCACGCTCGGCTGCCGCATAACCGCCGTGTTCGACCACAGCCGAAAAATAATAAAGATCGTTGAGATCCTGCATCCGCCCTCCCCCGAGGCTTCAGTCGATACGTTCGGCTCCACGCATGTAGGGCCTCAGCACTTCCGGCACGTCAATGCTGCCGTCTGCGTTCTGGCCATTCTCCATCACTGCGATCAGCGCGCGGCCAACCGCCACCCCCGAACCATTCAAAGTATGCGCCAGTTCCGGTTTTCCGGTACTGGGATTGCGCCAGCGCGCCTGCATCCGCCGTGCCTGGAAGTCCCCGCAGTTGGAGCAAGAGGAAATTTCCCGGTAGGTTCCTTGCGAAGGAAGCCAAACTTCAAGGTCATACGTCTTGCGTGCCGAGAAGCCCATGTCGCCGGTGCACAACAGCATTTTGCGATACGGCAGACCCAGTTTTTCCAGCACCACCTCCGCGGAGCGCGTCATTCGTTCGTGCTCGGCATCGGATTCGTCCGGCTTGGCGATGCTGACCAACTCGACCTTCTCGAATTGATGCTGGCGGATCATCCCGCGCGTATCGCGGCCGTGGCTGCCGGCTTCTGCACGGAAGCACATCGAATGCGCGGTCATGCGAAGCGGCAATGCCTCGGCATCAACAATTTCGTCTCGCACGATGTTGGTGAGTGGCACTTCGCTTGTGGGAATCAGATACCGCTTCGAAGCCGCATCCCCCTCATCCACCACGGTCGAGAACAAATCGTCCTCAAACTTAGGCAGCTGGCCGGTGCCACGCATCGAATCAGCATTCACCAACAGCGGAACATTGGTTTCCTGGTAGCCATGTTCTTCGGTATGCAGGTCGAGCATGAATTGCGCCAAGGCGCGATGCAGGCGCGCCAGCTCCCCGCGCAACACGGTAAAGCGAGCGCCGGACAATTTCGCTGCGGTCTCACCGTCCAGCCAGCCCTTGTGTTCGCCCAGTGCAACGTGATCCTTGACCTCGAAATCGAACGTGCGCGGCGTACCCCAGCGCGATACCTCGACGTTATCGGTTTCGTCCTTGCCCGCAGGCACCGAGTCATCTGGAATATTCGGCAAACCGAGCGTAATCGCATCGAGCTCGGCCTTGATCGATTCCAGGCGCGCCTCGCTGGCTTTCAGCTCATCGCCAAAACCCGCTACCTCGGCCAGCAACGGGGCGACATCCTCACCCTTGGCCTTGGCCATGCCGATCGCCTTGCTGCGCGTGTTGCGCAGGTTCTGCAACTCCTGCGTGCGCACCTGCAGTGATTTGCGTTCGGCTTCCAGCTTGCCGAGGGCATCGATATCGAGTGCAAAGCCACGACGCGCCAAACCATCGCGGGCGATTTCAGGGGTATTTCGAAGAAGCTGCGGATCCAGCATGAGGGCATCAAATCACGTAGGCCAGCGCACATTATCGCGCGTTTAGCAGAATGCTCACGGTCCGGATGCCAGAATTCATCTCAACTCCCCCATTCCTGACGCCATGAATAGCACCGTGACGCCGCCTACCGGCCCCGCTCGCCCCCCATTTCCGAAGCGACGGATGATCTGGATCGTCGCCGCCGCGATGGCGCTGGGGCTGCTCATTTTCCTCACTTTTATGATGACCCAGGACGGCCAGAAGCCTTTCTTCAATGCCGGCCCCAACACGGGCCATGTTGATGAGAACGGGCAAGTGCAAGTGTTCGAGCCGCTGCCCGCGCCGCTACCCGCTGGCGAAACGGGCGATGCAAGCCGCCTGCCCGAAATGGCGGATGTCGATTCGGGGCGTGCGTCGCCGCAGATCATCGAGCAACCGCGCCGTGCAACGGCACCTGCTGCGCCGAGCACGACCACGCCCACGCGACCTGCCCCGACAGTTTCCGCACCGACGCGCAGCACCGCCAGCAGCATGCCAGTCCCGACCAGCCAACCCGCTCCGCGCTATCCGCGCAACGCATTGCGTGCCGGCATTGAAGGCACCGTGCAAGTGCAAGTCGATGTCGGCCCTGATGGTGTGCCGACATCGGTCGCGCTCGCCTCCGGCAGTGGCAACCGCGAGCTGGATCGCGCCGCGATAGAAGCCGTGCGTCGTTGGCGCTTCCGCCCCGCGATGGCCAATGGCCAGCCCACGGTCGGCCGCGTCACCGTGCCGATCCAATTTTCGATGCGTGATTGATCATGACGCGCCCGCAGCGCCCTTACGTTGATCCGCCACGCAAGAGTGCCATGCCGGTGGTATGGCTGATGCTGATCATCGTCGTCTTGGCCATCCTGGCTGCGCTATGGAATTTGCTGCAGTAAACGTTCAGTTCGCTGCTTCAAGCCCCAAGCCCAGCCCACGCATCTGCGTATCGAAGCTGGGATAAGACGTGGCCACATTGTCGATGTCGCGGATTTGCACATCACCACCTGCCCGTTGAGCAAGCACGGCAAAGGCCATTGCAATGCGATGATCACCGAGGCTATCCACATCACCCCCACCAGCATTGCCGCCAACGATATCCGCGCCATCGTCGGTCTCGTGCACATCGATGCCGAGCGCACGCAACCCGTTAGCCATCGCGCTGATACGGTCGGACTCCTTCACACGCAGCTCGCTTGCACCACGCACGCGCGTGACGCCATCGGCGCAAGCGGCAGCGGCGAACAGCACGGGGAATTCATCGATCATGTCGGGCACAAGTGTCACCGGCACGTCGATGCCATGCAGCGGCGCATGCTGGATCAAGAGCGTGGCGATCTCACCCGTCGGGCCCGAACGCACGTTGTGGATGTCGATGTGCGCCCCCATCAAACGCAGTGCTTCAAGCAAACCCGTACGCCGCGGATCGATACCCACGTTCTCGATAATCAACTGCGATCCAGGCACTAGGGTCGCTGCGGTGATCGCGAACGCCGCGGAGGAAAAATCTCCAGGCACTTGCACCTCCGTCGCTCGCAGACGCTGTCCTCCCTTCAAACTCGCGAAACCTGGCCGGTAATCGATGTTGATGCCAAATGCGCGCAACATGCGTTCGGTGTAATCACGCGTGGGATGCGGCTCCGTCACCGAAGTCATGCCTTGTGCACGCAAGCCCGCCAACAACACGGCGGATTTGACCTGCGCACTTGCCACCGGACTGTCATAGTCGATACCGACCAAAGCCACTGCCGGGCTGATATGCAGTGGAGGCGTGCCACCTGCTTCGGTATCGATGCGAGCCCCCATCGAACACAGGGGGTCGGTAACCCGACGCATGGGCCTCTTGGACAAGGACTCATCACCCACGAGAGTCGATGCAAATGTTTGCGATGCGAACAAACCGGACAACAATCGCATTGCCGTCCCTGAGTTGCCGCAATCCAATTCGCAGCTGGGGGCAAGCAACCCATCGATACCCACGCCGTGAACGATGCGCACCCCATCCGAAGGCGCTTCGATACGCACACCCAGCTGGCTGAAGATGCGGGCTGTAGCACGCGTATCTTCGCCCTCCAGAAAACCGTCGATGCGAGACGTGCCGTCGGCGATCGAGGCCAGCATGATCGCGCGATGAGATACCGATTTGTCCCCCGGCACCTGAATGCGCCCCTGCACCGAGCCTGACGTGCGTGCGATCCAGTCAGCCATGGGATTTTTCCTTCAACGCATCCAATGCGGCGACAAGGCGCACATTCTCGTCTGCCCTGCCGACCGTGATTCGCAGGCAATGCGGCAAACCATAACCTGCCATCGGACGCAGTACGACGTCATGGGACAAGAGCTGTTGTTCGATGTTGGCCGTCTCTGGTCCGAACTCAACCAACAGGAAATTGGTTTGAGATGGCCAAACTTTCCAGCCTCGCGCGGAGAGCGCCGCACTCAGGACATCACGCTCACGACGCGTGGCATCCACATTGGATTTCAGATGCTTTTCATCCAGCAACGACGCCTCTGCAGCCGCCAATGCGGGGCCATTGACGTTGAAACTCTCGCGCACGCGCTCCATCACGGCCATCGCATTGGCATGCCCGAGTGCATAACCTGCGCGCAAACCCGCCAGTGCATGCGCTTTGCTGAATGTGCGAGTGACGATGAGGTTCGAATGCGTAGGCAACCAATCGATGGCACTTCGCCACTCGGGTGCATCGACATATTCCGCATAGGCCTCATCGACGATGACGATCACGTTCGCCGGTACTCGCTTGATGAATACATCAAAGGCATCAGCATCAAACCATGTGCCCGTCGGGTTGTTGGGGTTGGCGAGGTACACCAACTTGGTGCGGGCCGTGATCGCATTCGCCATCGCGTCGAGGTCGTGCCCTAGCGGCATCGCGGCATCGGGCGGAAGACTCTCGCTCAATACAAGCTTGGCACCCGCTGCCTGCACCGCCAATGCGTATACAGCGAAACCATGGCGAGATACCACGACTTCATCACCAGACCCGGCGAATACTTGCGCGAATTGCATCAACAATTCATGCGACCCATTGCCGAGCAATATTTGCGATGTCGTCACGCCGTGCTTCTTGGCCAACGCACGCTTCAAATCACCACCCAGCGGGTCTGGATAGCGGAACACTTCGTCCAATGCCGAACGAGCAGCTGCTATCGCCTTGGGCGACGGGCCATGGCTGTTTTCGTTCGAGCCAAGCTCGGTAAGCCCATCCACGGCTTCGCGACGCAGGGCAACCAAATCGTGCCCCGGGTCATACGCGCGCAAGCGTTGAATGCCTGATTTCGCCAGCGCATTGAAATCGACGACTTGGCTCACGGAATCGCTACCGGATATGCACCCAACAGACGTACTTTCTGGCCACTCGCCTGCATTTCCGCCAAGGCCGCGGACAGTGGCGCTTCTTCGGCATGTCCTTCGACATCGATGAAGAACGCGTACTCCCACAATCGGCCATGAGCGGGGCGCGACTCAATGCGGTTCATGCTGACGCCGTGACGTGCGAGCGGCTCAAGCACCTTGTAGAGAGCGCCGGGTTGGTCCTGCACGGTCACCAGGAGCGAGGTGCGATCGTGACCAGAGGGCGGGAACAATTCACGGCCAATCACAAGGAATCGCGTGGTGTTGTCGGGACGGTCCTCGATCGGCCCGGCAATCACCTTCAAGCCATATACATGACCGGCGTTCTTGCCGGCGATCGCCGCCGCATCATCGGCATTGCGCGCGCGGCGTGCGGCTTCGGCATTGCTGACCACGGCCTGTTTCTCGGCACCAGCAAGATGCTGACGCAACCAGCTGCGACACTGCGCCAACGACAAGGCATGCGAATACACACGCTCGACGTCTTCGATGTTGCCGGTGCGCGACATCAGGTACTGATGCACGCGCAACTCCACTTCACCGCAGATCATCAGCGGTGACGACAGGAACATGTCCAAGGTGGACTGGATGGTTCCCTGCCCCGAATTTTCCACCGGCACTACGCCAAAATCTGCATGGCCTGCAGCGACTTCATCGAACACTTCCTCGACACTCGCCAACGGCAATGCCTTGGCCGAATGGCCGAAGTGCTTGTACACCGCCTGTTGCGAGAACGTGCCCTCGGGTCCAAGGAAGCCGATACGCAGCGGCTCTTGTTGGGCGAGACAGGCTGACATGATTTCGCGGAACAGGCGTACCAGCACCTCATTGGCCAGCGGTCCATCGTTGCGGTCCACCACCTGGCGCAGTACTTGCGCCTCGCGTTCGGGGCGATAGTAATCGACTGCTGCGGCCAACTTGCCCTTGGCGCGTCCCACTTGCTGCGCCCAACGTGCACGCTCTGAAATCAATGCCTCTATCTGCCGATCGATGCCGTCGATCTCGGTGCGCACGGCGGCAAGATCGACACTCGACTTTGTCTTGGCCGGTGCAGCGGCTTTCTTCGCCGCGCCGTTTGCTGCGCCGGGCTTTTTGACCGCCGCTTTCTTCGCCACTTTGCGGGCGGGTTTCTTCTCAGCCATGACGCTGTGCAAACTCCTGCATGAAATCGATAAGCGCCCTGACCGCTGCATCCGGCAAAGCGTTGTAGAGCGAGGCACGCATGCCGCCGACGACTTTATGCCCTTTCAGGCCCATCAAGCCGCGCTCGCCTGCCTGACGCAGAAACTCGGCATCCAGCGTGGCATCGCGCAGGAAGAACGGCACATTCATTCGGGAGCGAACGGCAGGTGCCACTTCGTTGCGGTAGAAGCCCTCGCTACCGTCGATGGCGGCGTACAAGCGGGCTGCGCGCGAGGCGTTGCGATGACCGAACGCTTCGACACCACCTTCGTCCAACATCCAACGCAGGCACAGACCCAACAGATACCAGTTGAAGGTTGGCGGCGTGTTGAGCATCGAATCCCGCGCCATGTGCGAGGCATAGGTGAGGATGTCGGCGCGCGGCTGGCCTGCACGATTCAATAAATCGCGCCGGACGATCACCACGGTGATACCGGATGGCCCAAGGTTTTTCTGCGCACCCGCGTAAATCAGACCGTAATCACTGACATCGATGGGTTCGGACGCGATGCTAGAACTGAAATCGGCAAATACCGGCACATCCGCTTCGATCCGATCACGCAGCTCGACGCCATGGATGGTTTCGTTGGCCGTGACATGCAGATAAGCCGCATCCCCCGACAAACACCAATCAGCACGCGGTGGCACGCCTCGGTAGCCGTTGGCCTCGCCACTCGCCACGACGCGCGCATCCACGTAAGGGCGTGCCTGCTTGAGCGCGGTTTGACCCCAGTGGCCAGTGATCAGATAGTCCGCGACCTGTCCCGGGGCAGCCAGGTTGAGGGGGATGAGGGCTTGCTGCAACGTCGCCCCGCCCTGCAGGAACAGCACGGCGTAATCGTCAGGCACCGACAACAACCGGCGCAGGTCAGCCTCGGCTTGTGCGGCCATCTCGATAAAGGGTGCGCTGCGATGACTGATTTCCGCGATAGAGGCACCCATGCCCTGCCAATCCATCAGCTCGGCTTGCGCCTGGCGCAGGACAGGTTCCGGCAACGTGGCTGGGCCGGCACTGAAATTGAAGATGCGATGTGACATCGGGGCGATTCGAACAGGGGATGCCGCATCGCAACACAGCCAGCCACGCGAGGCAAGCTTCACCGATTATCTCAACCTGATTCGAGGTTGTTTGAGGTTATTTCACGCCGAACCAAAGCAGCGCGGCGAGGATCAAGGCACTGGCAATCGCAGCGATCAGCAGCCATGGCATACGCAAGCCGCGTCCCTCGCCATTGGTGGGCAGGCCCAAGGCTTCGCCCAGCGGACGCTCAATCGGTGCCTGCACCGGCTCATAGCCCGGGGATTCCACCAGGTATCGGCAGCCCGGTGCCAGCAATAGCTGGTCGCCAGACTCAAGCCAGGTATCGACCGCCGGCCAGCCATTGAGCCGGCAATCTCCGGCGTCCTTGTGCAGGCGCAGGTGCACGGCGTTTTCGCCCATCGGGACCAATTCGCCGATGCTGTGCGTGACGCCTTCGATGCGCAACCCGCCATCGCCGCCCATGCGCAGCGGCTTCTCCAACGCGACCGAGAGGCCGTGCACGCTGCCACCATGCCCGCGTAGCAACAAGCGCGCAGGCCGCGGCTCGCCCTCATTCGCCGGCTGCGCCACGCGTGGCTGCGGGTCGGCCAGCTGCATCTCCACCCCTTCAAAATGGATGGTGTCGCCAACATGCAGATGCGACAGACTTTGCACCGGGCGACCGTTCACGTGGACGCCGCGCACGCCTTCGGCGACATGCAGCCAAAGACCGCGTGCATCGCTGCAGAATTCAATGAGCGAACTGCCGCCACCCGGTGTGAGCATCAGCCCGCGCTCAAGGTCGGGATCGCGACACAGGCCATTCATGCCCGGCTGCAAAGGCAGATCCGGGTGCTCATGCCCTGGAAAACGCAGGATCGGTTGTTGGCTGGGCACGGTATTCACGGATGGCGATTCTTGCACATGCGACGGTGTTCACGGAATCACTGGCACAATCGCGCCTCCCGATTTTCGAATGAACCCCATGTCCGACATTGATATCCGCCATCCCAATCGCCTTGGCTTGCAACAGACCCGCGACGCCGTCGATCAAATCGCGCGCAAGTTGTCGGAGAAATTCGGCGTGGATTACCGGTGGGTGGATGATGCGCTCGATTTCGAACGCAGCGGCGTGCAAGGACGCATCGCACTGGATGACAAGGACGTCCATGTCACCGCCAAGCTCGGGTTCCTGTTGGCGGCGATGAAGGGCCCGATCGAGGCCGAGATCCGCCGCGTCCTGGCCGAAAAGCTGGGGCCCGCCGATTGAATCGGCAGGCTTGGCAAAAACCGGACAGCTGCCTATAATTTGCGCCTCTTCCGGGCGGTTAGCTCAGCGGTAGAGCGCCACCTTCACACGGTGGATGTCGCAGGTTCGATCCCTGCACCGCCCACCAGATTCGCAAAAAGCCGGCCGCGCGCCGGCTTTTTCGTGCGCGACAGATGCCCACCGCCACTCATGCAGGAGAGTCCGATGCGCTACTACCACAACCCCCGATGCTCAAAATCGCGGCAGGCGCTGGAATTGCTGCGCGAACGCGGCCACGCGCCAGAGCTCATCGCCTACATCGATACCCCCCCTGATGCGGCCACCTTGCGCAGATTGATCGACAAGCTGGGACTAGCTCCGCGCGCACTGCTGCGCACCGGCGAGCCCGCTTACGCAGAGCTGGGGCTGGATGATGCTTCACTCAGTGACGATGCACTCATCAACGCGATGGTCACACACCCGATCTTGATCGAGCGTCCCATTTTCGAGCACGGTGACCGTGCGGTAATTGGCCGCCCGCCCGAGCGCGTGCTGGCGCTGCTTTGAGCCAGATCTTTCTGAATTAGTAGGCTTTACTGAGTCGCATGGCCGCCACCATCGGCGGCGGTGCGAAGCTATCACTGCGCGCAGCTGGCCAATATTCGGTGAAGACAGCGTGCGGGTACGGTCCACCCTCCAGCAGTTGGCCCGGGCGTAGTCGCGCAAACAGGGCGTTATACGAGCGAATCTCGGTCGGCGATACCCGTCGAATGATGTGCTCAGGGCCCAGCTCTTGCGGATGCTGAAGCCCTGCCGCACAGAGGAGATCGTGCAGCGCCTTTAGCGTGTTGGCATGGAAGGCCTGCACGCGTCCCGCCTTGTCTTCGATATCCAGCTTGCGCCAACGATCCGGGTTCTGCGTCGCAATGCCGGTCGGGCAATGATCGTTATGACAGCTCTGCGCCTGGATGCAGCCCAGCGAGAACATGAAGCCACGCGCAGCATTGCACCAGTCAGCACCAAGCGCCATGGTTCGGGCGATGTCGAACGCACTGACGATTTTGCCCGCGGCCCCCAAGCGGATTTTTTCGCGCAGACCAAGCCCAACCAAGGTGTTGTGCACCAGCTGCAGACCCTCATGCATCGGCACGCCGACATGATTGATGAACTCCGAAGGCGCCGCACCCGTGCCACCCTCCGCCCCATCAACCACGATGAAATCCGGCAGCAGGCCGGTTTCCTGCATGGCCTTAGCGATACCAAACCACTCCCATGGATGACCGATGGCCAGCTTGAAGCCGGCAGGCTTGCCGCCGGAGAGTTCACGCATTTTCGAGATGAACTGCAAAAGCTCCACCGGCGTGTTAAACACCGAATGGCGTGCCGGAGAAATACAGTCCTGACCCATGGGCACGCCACGCGCTTCACTGATTTCCTGCGTGACCTTGGCTGCAGGCAACATCCCGCCATGGCCGGGCTTGGCACCCTGCGACAACTTCAACTCGACCATCTTCACTTGCGGGTCGGATGCGTTCTGGGCGAAGCGTTCTTCGTTGAAGCTGCCATCGTCATTACGACAGCCGAAGTATCCGGAGCCGATTTCCCACACCAAATCGCCGCCATATTCACGGTGATACTGCGATATCGAACCTTCGCCGGTGTCATGCGAGAAGCCGCCGCGTTTCGCACCCCAATTGAGTGCACGTATCGCGTTCGCCGATAGGGAGCCGAAGCTCATCGCCGAAATGTTAAAGACACTGGCATCAAAAGGCTGCGCACAATCTGGCCCGATGACGATGCGATAGCTTTCGTCGCGATGCGGTGCCGGCGTGATCGAGTGGTTGATCCATTCGTAGCGGTCGCCATAGATATTCAGCTCGCTGCCGAAAGGCACGACGTCACTGACCGATTTCGCACGTTGATAGACCAAGGTGCGTTGCTCGCGCGAATACGGCACTTCCTCGGTGTCGCGCTCGATGAAGTACTGGCGAATCTCCGGCCCCACCGATTCCAGTCCGTAGCGGAAGTGGGCCAGGATGGGGTAATTGCGCCGCAGCGTGGTTTTTTTCTGCAACACGTCCCATGTGCCCAGTGCGGACAGCGCGCCAGCCACGGCCAACAACCACAGCCAATCACGATGGCCAGTGGCCACCATCATCAGGGCAAGGAGGAAGCCTGCAAGGCTGGCGAAATACAGCAGGTATCGCGACATCCGGTTCGATCCACGGCCTTGGGAAATGACGTGCCCGGAGTCGGGATCGAACCGACATATCCTTGCGGATGAGGGATTTTAAGTCCCTTGCGTCTACCAATTTCGCCATCCGGGCATGGCTGGCATCATCGCATGCGAGCGCGTGGGCAGGAAGCGAAGCCTCATGGTGCGCCCACAAAAAACCCCGGAGTTCCCGGGGTTAATTGATCGATGGAGGCCGAAGTCGGAATCGAACCGGCGTACACGGATTTGCAATCCGCTGCATAACCACTCTGCCATCCGGCCATCTAGTACATTGTTCCACAAACCTTGCTGCTCGTAAAACAAAAAACCCCGGAAAACCGGGGTTTTTCAACATTTGGAGCGGGAAAAGGGGCTCGAACCCTCGACCTCAACCTTGGCAAGGTTGCGCTCTACCAACTGAGCTATTCCCGCGTTGAGCCGTGAATTGTACTGGTGGTTTTCAGGCTGTCAACACTCGCCGTCGGTGTCGGTACAGACTTGCCTTCCGCTGCCCGCAAAACCGGCCATGCCGCGCGCAGATATTCGAATCCGGACCACAGGGTCAGAAGGGCTGCAGCGGCCAGCATCCAGTCACCGATGATGAACACCTCGCGGCCCATCCACAGCCAGGGTTCCGGCTCTTTGGATGGCGAATACAGAAGGCAGCCAATCGCCACCATCTGCACGATGGTCTTGATCTTGCCGAGGCTTTGCACCTTGACCTTGGCGCGCTGGCCGAGCTCGGCCATCCACTCTCGCAGCGCCGACACGGCGATCTCGCGGCCGACGATCACACCGGCCCAGCAGGCCATCCACGGGGTGGGATGCGCCTGCACGATCAGGAACAGCGCTGTCGATACCATCAACTTGTCGGCGACCGGGTCCAGGAAGGCGCCGAACGCAGAGTACTGGTGATAACGGCGCGCGATCCAGCCATCCAGCCAGTCGGTGAGCGATGCCAGCGCGAATACCAGCATCGCTGCCACGCTGGTCCATTTCCATGGGAGATAGAAAACCACCAGCAGCACCGGAATCATCAGGATCCGGGCCAAGGTGAGCATGGTGGGGATGGTCAATGTCATTTTCACGATGAGGCATTCTCGCCCAAACCATGCAATGCCGTGTAGATGCGTTCGGCCAATGACTGGTTGATGCCCTCGACACGGGCGATTTCGTCGATGCCTGCCGCCTTCAATCCCGACAAACCGCCGAAATGCTTCAGCAAACTGGCGCGCCTGCGTGGACCGATGCCTGGAATGTCTTCGACGCGGCTGGTACTGCGCGCCTTTTGCCTGCGACCACGATGGCCGGTGATGGCGAACCGATGCGCTTCATCGCGCACTTGCTGGATCAATTGCAGGCCCGGGGATTGCACACCGGGGGTCAACTCACGGCCGTCGGGCATCACCAACGTTTCGTGGCCAGCCTTGCGCTCGACGCCTTTGGCCACGCCCACCAGGCGCACACCATCGATACCCAGATCATCCAGAACTTGCTTTGCACGCCCCAACTGCCCTGCACCGCCATCGATCAACAGCAGGTCAGGCATCACGCCATCCTCTTCCACAGCACGACGGAAGCGACGTTCCAGGGCCTGCTGCATGGCGGCGTAGTCATCCCCCGGCTCGATACCGGCGATGTTGTAACGGCGGTACTGGCTACGCACGGCGCCCTCGCCGTCGAACACCACACAGGAGGCCACGGTCGCCTCGCCCATGGTGTGGCTGATGTCGAAACACTCGATGCGCGCAGGCGGCGCATCCAATTTCAGCATGTTCTGCAGGTCCGCAAGCCGCGCGGCCTGAGCAGCACGACTGGAGAGCTCCGTGGCCAGCGCGATCTCGGCATTGCGCTTGACCAGCTCGACATAGCCCGCTCGCTCGCCGCGCACGTTGTACTTGATTTGCACGCGCCGACCTGCGGACAGAGTGAAGGCTTCTTCCAGCATTTCGATATCGGGGATGACGCGATCCAGCACGATTTCGCGCGGCGCAGGTTGCTCGGCGTAGTATTGCGATACGAACGCACCCAGCACTTCCTCGGCGTTGTCTGCGCCATTCAATTTCGGGAAGTAACTGCGCGTGCCCAGGTTACGGCCATCGCGGAAGGACAGCAGCATCACGCAGGCCCGCCCACCTTCGATGGCACACGCAAGCACATCAAGATCAGCCGCATTGCCATCGACAAACTGGCGTGCTTGCACCGTGCGAATCGATGTCAGCAAGTCGCGAATGCGTGCTGCACGCTCAAAATTCAAGGCATGACTCGCCGCTTCCATGTCGCGTCCCAGCTCGGCGGTGAGTTCTTCGCTGCGGCCTTCCAGGAACATGGTCGCGCGACGCACGGCATCGGTGTATTCGGCTTCCTCCACCAGACCTACGCAGGGCGCACTGCATCGCCCGATCTGGTGCTGCAGGCAAGGCCGCGAACGATTACGAAACACGCTGTCCTCGCAATTGCGCAGCTGGAACAGCTTATGCATCAGGTTGAGCGTTTCGCGCACGGCGCCGACGCTCGGGTATGGTCCGAAATAACGGCCGGGCTGCGAACGAGCGCCGCGCTGGGCAGCGATACGCGGCCACTGCTCTCGCGTGATCAGCACATAGGGGTAACTCTTGTCGTCACGCAGCATCACATTGAAGCGCGGTTTCAGCGTCTTGATCAGCTGGTTTTCCAGCAGCAAGGCTTCGGCTGGCGTGCGTGTGACGGTGATTTCCATGCGCGCGATCTGCGCGACCATGGTGGCGATGCGGTGGCTCAGCGCCTTGCTGAAATAACTGGCGACGCGCTTTTTGAGCGATGCCGCCTTGCCCACATACAGGAGGCTTTCGTCGGCGGCGTACATGCGGTACACACCGGGCGCCGCGGTCAGCGCGCGGGCATAGGCCTTGCCATCGAACTCGGGTTGGTCGGGGGGGGCGGACACTTGGTGATTATGCCGCGCCCTCGCGCAGGAGTCGCTGCAGGATGCGCTCCCCACCCTCGCCTATATCGCGCCATACATCCTCGAAGCCCTGCATATCGCCGTAGTACGGATCAGCGATATCGCCACTGCGCACCGCATCACTATCAAATCCAGCCCAATCCAAGTAACGCGATGCTTCGACATCCACGTGCCAGTGCGCCAAGGCTCGCCCTTCGCGCAAGGTTTCCGCATCGGCAAACAGAATCAGGTCGAACTCATCGAAGTCGGTAGGTCGAAGCTGGCGGGCACGCTGCATCGAGATATCCACTCCATGACGCGCAGCCGTCGCGATGGCGCGTTTGTCCGGTGGCTGGCCTGCGTGCCATGCACCAATGCCCGCAGAGTCGATCTGGATGTGGGCGAGACGCGATTCACGCGCGATGACATCGGCCAGCCAGCCTTCCATCATCGGCGAGCGACAGATGTTGCCCATGCAGACCATCAGGACCTTCATGCCTGCGATTGCAAGTGCGCCTCAGCGCGCACCAGGTCTTCCGGCGTGTCCACACCGGGCGGAAAATCTTGTGGCGTCGTGGCCACCGCGATGCGAAATCCTGCCTCCATCACCCGGAGTTGCTCCAACTTCTCGATTTGTTCCAAATGTCCGGGCGGCAATGCGGCAATCTGGCGAAGGAAACGGACGCGATACGCGTAGATGCCGATGTGCCGCAGCCATGGGCCGGGCGTCAGTGCATCGTCGTCGTCTAATGGTCGATCACGGTCCCACGGAATCGGCGCACGGCTGAAATACAGCGCACGCTCACGCGCATCGGCGACCACCTTCACCGTATTCGGGTCGAACAAAATAGGGCGTTCAAGAATGGGCGCGGCCAGGGTCGCCATCTCGCAATCACTGCGATCCAGCAGTTCGGCGACCGCGCGAATGCCGGCGGGCGGTGCGAAGGGCTCATCGCCCTGCAGGTTCACGACAATCAAATCATCGGGCCAGCCCGCCTTCGCGGCACATTCGGCCAGACGATCCGTACCGGAGGGATGATCAGGCGATGTCAGCACGCCTTGTGCCCCACTGTCGTCAATGACGTCCAAGATGCGTTGATCGTCAGCAGCCACCCAGACTTCACGCGCACCTGCATCCAGTGCCCGCTGTGCGACATGCCAAACCAGCGGTTTGTCGCCAAGCAGCCGCAATGGCTTGCCTGGGAGACGTGTCGCAGCGTAGCGCGCGGGTATGGCAACCACGAAATCAGACATCTGCAGTCCTCCGTAGCGGAGACAGTTTCTCTTCCAGCGCCAGCCAGAATGTTTCTGGCAAGCGCGCCTCGATCGCCACGCACCAGCTGTCGTCCGGCGAGATGCGCGCGCACTTCACCGCGTCTTTTTCGGTCATAAAGACAGGTAGATCGCTGCTGAACTGCAGATCTTCGGCCACGTAATCATGATGATCAGGAAATGGATGTGGAATCACGCCCAGGCCCTGCGCACGCAGCAGATCGAAGAAGCGATCGGGATGCCCGATGCCGGCCACGGCATGCACCCGCCGCCCAGCAAAATCACTGAACGGCCGCGCGCGATGACCATGCAGCGGAAACGGATGCCCGAATACCTGCCGCAGAGGCCATTCACCCAAGGCCGGCTCTGGTGTTTCGGCAACGGTGCCGTGATTCACTATTTTGAAATCAGGTGGCTTTGCCAACACGGGTGATTCGCGAAGGGGGCCTGCGGGCAGCAGTTGGCCATTTCCGTAACGACGCTTCGCATCGATCACTTCGATCGCCACGTCACTGTGCAGTCGCAGATGTTGAAGCCCATCGTCGCAAATGACGATGTCGCATCCCTCCGTGGCCAATGCTTCTGCGGCAGCTACACGGTCGGTATCGACCCGCACCTTGGCGCGCGTACGGCGCGCGATCAACACCGCTTCATCGCCATGATTTCGCGGATCACTCTCCACGTCCACCCAGCGCGGCGTACTTGCATCTTCCCGACCGTAACCACGGCTGGCCACGCCCGGTGTCCAGCCATCGGCGCGCAGGCGGTTGACCAAGGCGATCACTAGCGGTGTCTTGCCGCTGCCGCCCGCGGTGAAGTTGCCCACTACGATGACAGGCACATCTACTTTGCGCGTGCGCAACCAGCCGCGGCGATACAGCGTGCTGCGCCAACGCGTAACCGCCCCGTACAACTTGGACAGCAGCCATGCGTGGACTGGCACAGGCCTGTCGCCATACCACCACGCCGGGGTGGCGCGCTCGGATCCGCTCACGAGGCCTCGCGGAATTGCATGCGGTGAAGGTGGGCGTACAGGCCATCACGTGCAATCAACTCCACGTGCGTGCCCTGCTCCACCAATCGACCTTCATCCAGCACCAGTACCTGATCGGCGTGCTCGATGGTGGACAGTCGATGAGCAATGACCAGCGTGGTGCGGTCCGGCATCAGCTGATCCAGCGCTTCCTGCACCAAACGTTCGGATTCGTTGTCGAGCGCGGCGGTCGCCTCGTCCAGGATCAGGATGGGAGCGTCTTTCAGCATCGCGCGGGCAATGGCGAGGCGCTGGCGCTGGCCACCCGATAATTTGCCGCCGCGCTCACCCACTGCACTATCAACCCCATTCGGCAGGCGTTCGACAAATTCCATTGCGTTGGCGCTACGGATGGCTTTCTCGATATCGCTTGATGATGCTTCCTGCATTTCGCCATAAGCGACGTTGGCAGCGATACTGCCATCGAACAACATCACTTGCTGGCCCACCAACGCGATCTGCCGACGCAAATCGGCCAGCCTGTAATCGTCCAAGGGTTTGCCATCCAACAATATCTCGCCGGACTCGGGCTCGTAGAAACGCGGGATCAACTTGATCAGCGTGGACTTTCCACTACCGGAACGGCCGACAATCGCGGTGACCGTGCCTGGACGTGCGATGAAGCTGAGGTCATGCAGGGCGGGCGCGGCTTGGCCATCGTAGCGTGCAGCTACGTGGCGGAATTCCAGCTCTCCGCGTGCGCGGGTTAGCGGCAAATCGCCGGCATCGGTTTCGTCCGGCCCATCGATGACTGCGAACACGCGATCAGCGGAGTTGATGCCGCGGTTGAGCATGCTTTGGACATTGGTCAATTGGCGCAGCGCCGGCACCAGCGCGACCATCGAAGTGAGCAGCACGGTGAAGTCACCCGCCGAAAGACGGCCCGCAGATGCTTCATAGCCAGACACTACCAACATGCCGGCAAGACCGATCGCACCGAGGGCCTGGACGAACATCGACAACGAACCCCGCGTAACTTCGACCTTCAACGCCAGGCGTACATTGTGGGCGGTTTGCAGCCCATATCGCGCCATCTCGGAAGCCCGTGCGCCATAGGCTTTCACTTCCTGTTGCGCATGCAAGGCCTGGTCGGCGGTTTGCAGCATCTCGGCCGATGACTGCTGAATTTCATGGTTGAGGCGACGATATCGACGCCCTACCTTGCCCATTGTCCAAGCCAGCACGGGCCCGAGCACCAGCAGCACCAGCGAGACCCGCCAGCTTGTCCAGAACATTACTGAAAGCATCGCGACGATTTGCAAGGCATTGCTGATCATGACCTTGAGCGAGTCCACCGATGCTTGCGCCACCTGCTCGGTATCCGCGCCCAATCGCGTCAACATGGAAGGGACGGGTTCGTGATCAAAACGGCTGCCCGGCATCCGCAAATACTTGTCCATCAATTGCAAACGCAGGTCGCGCGCAACATTACGGCCGCTGCGCGCCACCGTGTAATCACCGATCAAACCGAAAACGCCGCGCGCCAGCAGGAATAGCACCATGGCAACCGGCAGCCACCAATTGAATTGCTTGGCGACCAAAAGATCATCGATGATCGGCTGCTGCAGCTTGACGACGGCAGCGCTAACCGCCGCCTCCAAGACCAATGCCAACGCAGCGATGGCAAGCAAACCGCGATACGGCCAGGCATAGCCCTGCAAACGCCGCCACGTGCTGCGAGTCGCTGCACCTTCGCTCATTTCGACCCGACCTTGGCGTTGCGCTGTTCGGGTGCCGTGGCGATCATGATCTGGCGAAAGCCCAACTGACCCAGCGCCTCATAAGCGGTAACTACCGACTGGTGTGGTGTACGCGCATCAGCGCGAAGCAATACAGGCCGGCCTCGTTCATCACCCGCCACCTCGGCGATGCTGCGTTTGAGCGCTTCAACGTCGGTGCGCAACACTTCGCGATCAGCGACGAAGTAGCGGCCATCGGCATTCACCAGCACCGTCAGTGGCTGGGACTGCGTGGGTGCAGGCTCGCCATTGGCGCGCGGCAATTGCAGGCGCAGCACGGCGCGGTTGTCGAAGGTAGTGGTGACGACAAAGAAAATGATCAGGCACAGGATGACGTCGATCATCGGCACCAGATTGATTTCGGGCTCGTCGTCGGCCCGGTGGTCGCGGATGCGCATGTCAGCCGTTCTCGCGTGTTTCCAGCACATCCAGCAACTGCATCGCCTCATGCTCCATGTCGACGATGTAAGTAGCGATGCGACCGCGGAAGTAGCGATGGAACATCAACGCCGGCACGGCAACGATCATGCCGGTCGCGGTGCAGATCAGCGCCTTGCCGATGCCGCCGGCCAACTGATCCACATCACCTATGCCATGGTCGAGGATGCCGAGGAACATCTCGATCATCCCGACCACCGTGCCGAACAAGCCCAACAGTGGGCCTGCTGCGGCGATGGTGCCCAGCGTGTTGAGGTATTTCTCCATCTTGTGGACCAAATGACGTCCGGTGTCTTCGACGCGCTCACGGATGGCTTCGCGACTTTTATGGCGCACGTCGAGTGCGGCGGCCAGCAACGCACCCAGTGGTGATGTCTCACGCAGTGCATCGATGTGCTGTTGCTCCAGATTGCCCCGCCTGGCCCATTGGCGAACTTCTTCGCCCAAGCCTGGCGGCATGATCACGCTGCGCCGCAAACTCCAGAACCGCTCCACGATGATCGCCAGTGCCACGAAAGACATCAGCAACAGCGGAATCATCGGCCAGCCACCGGCCTTCACAAGCTCGATCATCGGGGTCCTTGCACGGATTACGGGATAGTTGGCCGATAGGATAGCCCAGCCTCGCGCGGGTGCCGGGCCACCGCATCCCAAAATCTCGCCGATTCAAGACGTTCGGCCTTCCATTCCACGCCATCCTCACCGATCCGTACCTGGACCGCCCCCAGTTCCGAGCTGATGAGCGGCTTGGCACCTGCCTTCTGCCAGCGCGCGAGGATGTTGTCCCGCGGATGACGAAAACGGTTGGCATAGCCCGACGAGATCAATGCCAGCCTGGCACCGGTCGCTTCGACGAAGGCCTCCGACGAGGATCCGCCACTGCCGTGGTGTGGCACGGTAACGACCTCCGCATGCAGATCCGCTTTGGCCAATTGCAGCAAGCGGCTCTCGATCAAATCGTCGATATCTCCCGTCAGCAACGCCGCGCCGTGCGCAGTCTCGATGCGCAGCACGCAAGACGATTGGTTCTTGAGATAGGGAAAATGGGTGGTGGGATGCAGGAAGCGGAACCGTACGCCATCCCAAGTCCATTCCTGCCCTGCCTCACAGGCCACGACTTCAGGCAGCGGCGCATCGGGAGGTGCCAAGGTGTGCTCGATGGGTATTGCTTGCGCGATCGCATCGCGCCCGCCCGCATGATCGGCATCGGCATGGCTAAGAATCAGCGTATCAAGGCGACCGACGCCATACGCATGCAGCAAAGGCAAGACGGATCGCTCACCGGCATCGAACCCTTGTGGCGTCGCCGGACCCGCGTCGTATAGAAGGCTGTGATGACGCGTGCGCACCAGCATCGCAGTGCCTTGCCCGACATCCATCTGCACGATGTCGATCTCGCCCGTTTCAGGCTGATCGACATTCGGCCATAGCAAGGGCAGTGCGAGCGTGGCGGCCAATGCGCGCCCCGGCATGCCGCGCGGCATGAGCAAGGCAAACATGCCCACTAGCGCCAGGGGCAATGCCCATACCGCAGATTGCGGTATCCAGATCAGCGCGAGCCGGGAACTGGCGAGCCATTCGAATAGCGGCCAACTGATATCAAACGCGATGCCCGCAAGCGTCCATAGAGGCGTGCCCCAGCCAACATGCAGCACCTCCATCGTCGTCCCCAGCAACGCGAGCGGAACGACCACCCCGCTCCACCACGGCACGGCCACCAGATTGGCAAGCGGCCCGACCAATGATGCCTGCGCGAAGAAAATCACGGCCAAGGGCAGCAAGCCCAAGCTCGCGACCGCCTGGGCCGCCAGAAATTGACGTACATGGCCGGCTTGAATCCCTTGCAAGCACCACGCCAGCCAAGCCACCCCGCCGAAGCTGAGCCAGAAGCCCGGGCGCAGCACACAGAGCGGATCCATCATCAAGACCAGTATGAGCGCGACCGCAAGCGATTGAGCGACGCCGGTTTGTCGCCGCAAGATCAATGCGCAGGCTACAAACGCGATCATCAACACCGTGCGCAAGGTCGGCAACGAAGCGCCGGTAGCGAGCAAGTAGACAAAAGCACCCAATGTGGCTGCGCCTGCCATCGTCACGCGTCGCGGGCAGTATCGTCCCAAGGTCGGCCATAGCTGATACAGCCCCCATGCCAAGGCGGCCAATCCGAGCCCGACTAAGCCGACGTGAAAACCGGAAATGGCGATCAGATGGGTAAGCCCGGCTGCGCGTAAGGCTTCCCAGTCCTCAACGGACAAGCCCCGCGTATCACCCAAGGCCAATGCGGCGATGAAGCGCCCTGACTTTGCGCGGGTATCTTCTGCGATGCGGATCGCCATGTATTCACGCCAGGCGACGATGCCGGCGGGTGATCCGATTCTCTGCGCCGATGCCGTGTCGCTGACATGCCCCGCAGCAGCAATGCCATCCAATAGCATTTGCCGCTCACCATCGAAGGCAGCGGGGTTACGCAGCCCCCTTGGCGCTCGTAGCTTGAC
Organism: Solilutibacter tolerans; assembly: GCF_900155935.1. Lineage (GTDB taxonomy): Bacteria > Pseudomonadota > Gammaproteobacteria > Xanthomonadales > Xanthomonadaceae > Solilutibacter > Solilutibacter tolerans. The sequence goes on along the minus strand of NZ_FTLW01000005.1, from coordinate 167,623 downwards.
CCGGAAGCGCCATCGCTCACCCGCCTTGAGCTGCCACCGCGGGCCTTGCCTATCCGGATCGCCACGGCTGCGCCACGCGTCGTACCAGGACAGACGAAGACGATAGCCACGCAGTGCTTCGGGCTGATCATCCGCATCATCAACGATAAGGTCGAAGCGGGTGCGCCGTTTTTCGTGCAAGGGCAATTCGACGATGCGGCCGCTGACTGTTGCTTCGCGCAGCTCCATTTCCGTCGGCAGGACCGAGGCCATGCGCCAAGCGCCCTGCCCCATCAGCAAGCCTAGGCCCAGCAAGAAGACAGCGGCCATCTGCCACCCATGCCGTCCCCGCAACCAACCGACCACACCCAGCAGCAAGACAGTAGCAATCACCCAAACGGGTGGCAGCTGCGACAAGCGCGTAGCGAGCAACATGCCGAGCAGTAGCGCGGCAGCGTTGGCGGGTGAAAACAGCGGCGTCCTTGCCGCATCCGTCATGTCAAACCTCGTTTAGTGGAACTTCCCTGAGTTTTCCTTCGTGCAGCTCCAGCACGCGGTCCAGCTGGCGTGCCAAACGGCGATCATGTGTTACCAACACCAGACTCGTTTTCTGGTCACGATTGAGTTCGAGCATCAACTCGAATACGCCGCCCGCAGTACGATCATCCAGATTGCCGGTCGGCTCGTCGCCCAACACGCAGGCCGGCCGATTGACCAGCGCGCGAGCCACCGCTGCGCGCTGACGTTCTCCGCCGGACAACTCACCGGGCTTGTGACCCAGGCGATGACCGAGGCCAACTTTCTCGAGCAAGGCCGTGCCACGTTGGCTCGCCTCATCGACACTTGCACCGCCGACCAGCACCGGCAACATCACGTTTTCCAGTGCGGTGAATTCCGGCAACAGGTGATGGAATTGATAGACGAAGCCGAGCGCGCGGTTGCGCAGCTGACCACGCGCGGCATCGGATAGATCGCTCATCTTTTGACCAGCGACGTACACCTCGCCAGCGGTTGGTGTATCCAGACCGCCCAAAAGGTGCAGCAATGTGCTCTTACCTGCCCCGGATGCGCCGATGATCGCGACGGTTTCGCCAATGCGAACGCTGAGATCGAGCCCATCGAAGACGGGGGTGCGCAATTTGCCCTCGGCATAGGTCTTGCCGAGTTGCTCCGCGCGAATCGCTTCGCCCTGCAATGCACTCATATCGATGACCTTACTCATAGCGCAAGGCCTCCGCCGGAGGCGTGCGTGAGGCGCGCCAGGCCGGATACAACGTGGCCAGGAAGGCCATCACCAGTGCTACGCAGGCGATGATGATCACGTTGTCTGCGCGCAACTCCGTTGGCAGGCCCGTGATGTAGTACACGTCTTCGGGGAGCAGCTGGACGCCCAGTGCCCACTCGATCTTGCCGAGAATCCACTCCAGATTCAGTGTCAGCAAGATGCCGCCAACCACGCCGGCGACGGTGCCAATCACCCCGATCAAGGTGCCCTGCACCATGAAAGTCTGCATCACCTGCATCGGCGTCACGCCCAACGTACGCTGGATAGCGATATCCGCTTGCTTGTCGGTCACCAGCATGACTTGCGATGACACCAGGTTGAACGCACCCATCGCGATGATCAGCGATAACAAGATACCCATCACCGTCTTTTCCATCTTCAGTGCACGGAACATGTTGGCGTTTTCGTACATCCAGTCGCTGACGCGGTATGGACCTTGCAGCTTGATCGCCAGATCGGTGGCGACTTGCGCTGCCTCGTCCATGTCATGCATCTTCAAGCGAACGCCAGTCACGGCATCGCCCATCCGCAGCACCCGCTGCAGGTCATTGATATTGGCCAGCGCCAAGCCCTTGTCGTATTCGTTATAGCCGGCCTCAAAGATGCCGGACACAGTGAAGCGTTTGGTTTGCGGCACCGCACCTACCGGTGTTGCGCTGATCTTGGATGTCATCACCACCACGCTGTCGCCGATGCCGACATCCAACCATGCTGCCAACTCACGCCCCAAGATGATGTTGAAGCTGCCCTCGGACAGGGAATCCAGCTTGCCCTGGGTCAACTTGTCCGCGATCACCGATACCTTCGCTTCTTGCGCCGGGTCGATACCGCGCACCATGGCAGGTTGCTCGCGTGGGCCCTGCAGCAGACCTTGTGTATCCACGTACGGTGCGGCGCCAGCAACGCGCGGGTCAGCTTTGGCGATCTGCAATGCATCGCGCCAATTCTGCATCGCCGCGCCATCGGCACTTACCGTAGCGTGGGCGACCATTTGCAACATGCGGTCACGGATCTCGCGCTGGAAACCGCCCATCACCGCCAAAGTGGTAATCAGAACGGCTACACCCAAGGCAATGCCGAGGATCGAGGCCATAGAGATGAATGAAATGAATCCGTTTCGGCGTTTTGCGCGCAGATAACGCAGGCCGATGGCGACAGGCAAAGGTTTAAACATGAGGGGCATCGTCGGAGCCAACCCCTATGTTGCCATCACGGCCGTTGGCGAAACACTCACATCACTCGGCGTAGCCAGCCGCAGTTCACGCCGCCCAATACCAGTAAGCGTATCCGGCCAGAAAGACAGGCCATGCCGGCGACCCGCTTCGTCCTCCCAGCTCACGAATGCCAGAGCCCCGCGCCAACGCAGGTCCCAATGCCCGAAAGGCTGCCCATCGATCAGCAGTGGCCCTTCCACAGATATCACCAGCATTCGATGTGGCGTCACGCGATATCGGCGCGCCTGCCGCAAAGCAGACAACATCGCCATGACTGCCATTGGCCAAGCCAGCCAACGCGGCAGCGCCGACGCCAGCAAAGAGATGGGAGACAGGACGGCCAGCAAGACCAGCCACGCGATGATCAGTCGGGACGGACGCCACTCAAGGTGGCAGATCGCGGATGCGCTGGATAAGCGATGCAATATCGACATCGGGGATGGCCTCGTAGCCCATGAACCATCGCCACAGCTTGTCGTCTTCGGTGTCCAGAAGCTGTAGGAAAACTGCCCTGCCCGCTTCGGAATCCGTCACCCATTCACGGTCGAGGTATCGCAACATCAACTGGTCAAGTTCACGCATACCGCGTCGGCAACGCCAACGCAATCGTTTGAATTCCGCGGCCTCGATGTCGTTCAAACCCCGAGCACCTGCCAAGCGAGCATGGCCCACATCGCCCACAAAACCGCTCCGCCCAGGAAGTAAATCTTGAAGCGGTGCATGACCTTGTTGTAGGTGCAGTGGATCCAGCTATGGGCCACGCGTGCAGAGACGAACAGCCACGCCAGGACCAGAAACGCCATCGATTGCACCTGGAGCAATGCGGCCGCCATCAACGCGACGTAGAACAACACCGGCAACTCGAACAGGTTGCGGAAGTTGTCTGCAGCCCGCGTATCGGTGAGCCTGGCTGCCATCTGGGCTGATAAAGCAACGGACTGCGGATGGATACGCTCGCGTTTCATCTCGCCAATCCGCGTCTGGTACAGGCGCAACCAGACCACGAAGGTCAAGAGCGCCATCGCCAAGACTGGCAGGACGAAGACGCGGGCATCCATCACATCGTCCGCGCGAGCATCAGCTGCTTGATCTCGCTGATCGCCTTGGCCGGGTTGAGGCCCTTCGGACAGGTCCGCGTGCAGTTCATGATGGTGTGGCAGCGATACAGCTTGAACGGATCTTCCAGCTCATCCAGACGGCTGCCGCTGTCTTCATCGCGCGAATCGATGATCCAGCGATAGGCCTGCAACAGGATGGCCGGGCCGAGGTAACGATCGCCATTCCACCAATAGCTGGGGCAGCTCGTCGAGCAGCACGCGCACAGGATGCACTCGTACAGGCCGTCCAGCTTCTCGCGGTCTTCTTTCGATTGCAGGCGCTCGCGGCTGGGGGCCGGGCTCTGGGTGCGCATCCACGGGCGGATGCTGGCGTACTGCGCGTAGAAATGGGTCAGGTCCGGGACCAGGTCTTTGACCACCGGCATGTGCGGCAGCGGGTAGATCGGAATCTCGCCCTTGCCGCAGTCCTCGATGGCCTTGGTGCAGGCCAACGTGTTGGTGCCGTCGATGTTCATCGCGCACGAACCGCAGATACCTTCGCGGCACGAGCGGCGCAGGGTCAGGGTCGGATCGACTTCGTTTTTGATCTTAAGCAGCGCGTCGAGCACCATCGGCCCGGTCGCGGCAAGATCAATGTCATAGGTGTCGGTGCGTGGGTTTTGCCCGTCGTCGGGGCTCCAGCGATAGATCTTGAAGGTGCGCACGTTCTTGGCACCTGCGGGTGCCGGGAAGTGCTTGCCCTGCTGGACACGGGAGTTCTTGGGTAAGGTGAATTCGGCCATGTGTGTTCTCCCGGATCAGTAGACGCGCGGCTTCGGCGGCACGACGTCGACATCGTCGGTCAGCGTGTACATATGCACCGGGCGATAGTCGATGTGAGTCTTGCCGGCGTCGTCGATCGAGCAAATGGTGTGCTTCTGCCACACCTCGTCGTTGCGCTCCGGATAGTCTTCGCGGGCGTGCGCGCCGCGCGACTCGGTGCGGTTCTCGGCCGAGGTGATCGTCACCAATGCCTGGCCCAACAGGTTCTGCAATTCCAGCGTCTCGATGAGGTCGGAGTTCCAGATCAACGAACGGTCGGAGACGCCGACATCGTTGAACGATTGATAGATCTCGTTGACCTTCTTGACGCCCGCCGAGAGCGTTTCGCCGGTACGGAACACCGCGGCATCGGCCTGCATGGTGCGCTGCATGTTGTCGCGGATCTTGGCCGTAGCCAGGTCACCCTTGGCATTGCGCAGGCGGTCCAGGTTGGCTACCGACTTGTCCAGCGAATCGCCGCCCAATTTGCCGTGCAGGCTGTTGGGCTTGATGGTTTCGGCGGCGCGATTGGCGACGGCGCGACCAAACACCACCAGATCCAGCAGGGAGTTGGAGCCCAAACGATTCGCGCCATGCACCGACACGCAGGCCGCCTCGCCGATGGCGTACAGGCCCGGCACCACATGGTCAGGATTGCCATCCTTCAACTGCACGACTTCGCCGTGATAGTTGGTGGGGATGCCGCCCATGTTGTAGTGCACGGTCGGGATCACCGGGATCGGCGACTTCTCGACATCGACGCCCGCAAAGATCTTCGCGCTCTCGGCAATGCCGGGCAGCTTGGCGTGGATGTCCTTGGGGTCGAGGTGGGTCAGGTCAAGGAAGATGTGGTCGTGGTGTTCACCCACGCCGCGGCCTTCGCGGATTTCGATGGTCATCGAGCGCGAGACCACGTCGCGCGAGGCCAGATCCTTCGCATTCGGCGCGTAACGCTCCATGAAGCGTTCGCCATTGCGGTTGCGCAGGATGCCGCCTTCGCCGCGGACGCCTTCGGTGATCAGGCAGCCCGCGCCGTAGATACCGGTCGGGTGGAACTGCACGAACTCCATGTCCTGCATCGCGAGGCCCGCACGCAGCGCCATGCCGCCGCCGTCGCCAGTACAGGTGTGGGCCGATGTCGCGGAGAAATAGGCGCGGCCGTAACCACCAGTCGCGAGCACGGTGCCGTGCGCGCGGAACAGGTGCAGCTTGCCTTCGGCCATGTCGAGGGCCAACACGCCGCGGCAGACGCCTTCATCGTCCATCATCAAATCAAGCGCGAAGTACTCGACGAAGAACTCCGCCTCGTGCGCCAGCGACTGCTGGTACAGCGTGTGCAGGATCGCGTGGCCGGTGCGGTCTGCCGCGGCGCAGGTGCGCTGGGCTGCCGGGCCGCGACCGTAATCGGTGGTCATGCCGCCAAACGGACGCTGGTAGATCTTGCCCTCATCGGTGCGCGAGAACGGCACACCCTGATGCTCCAGCTCGATGACCGCCGGGATGGCCTCGCGGCACATGTACTCGATGGCGTCCTGATCGCCCAGCCAGTCACTGCCCTTGATGGTGTCGTAGAAATGCCAGCGCCAATCATCCTCACCCATATTGGCGAGCGCGGCTGAAATGCCGCCCTGCGCCGCCACGGTATGCGAACGGGTCGGGAACACCTTGGTGATGCATGCGGTCTTCAGACCCTTTTGGGCCAGGCCGAAGGTGGCACGCAGGCCCGCGCCGCCGGCACCGACGACGACCATGTCGTACTTGTGCTCGATGATCGGATAGCCGTCGTAATGTTTGATTTCAGTCATGGTGTCTCTCAGGCCGTCATGGCGATGCGGGCGATGGCGTAGATCGCGCTGAGCACGCCCACCAGACTGCCCAGAATGAGAAGGATGCGCAGCGCCAAGTGCAGCGTGCGGTCGTGGATGTAGTCCTCGATCACCACTTGCAGGCCCAATTTCGCGTGCCAGAACAGGGCGATGGCGAACACACTGAAGATGATCGCGTTCCACGGCTGGGCGATGGTCGCGCGCAGGGTGTCAGCATCCGCGGTGCCGATGCTGGCCAGCAAAAAGACGATGTAGGGCACCAACAGGGCCAGAATCACTGCGGTTACGCGCTGCCACCAGAAGTGACCGGTACCCGACTTGGCCGAACCCCAGCCCTTGGCCTGATGCAGGGGCGAGCGGAATTTCGCGCTCATGCGGCACCTCCCGACATCGCCACAAACCAGAGGACCAAGGTCGAGATGACCGTCAGCGCCAGCACCGTGTAACCCGAGGCGTAGACCTGCGGGATCTTGAAGCCGAAGCCGGCATCCCAGGCCAGATGGCGGATGCCGTTGAACAAGTGATACATCAGCGCCAGCGAGATCACGAACAAAGTGATCTTGCCCAGCAACGAGCTAGTCACCGCCGTTGCGCACTCGGCGTAGCTGCCGCCCAGCGCGATCGACATGATCCACCAGGAGAAGCCGAACGCCGCAAAGGCCAGCAGCACGCCGGAGAGTCGGTGCATCAGGGACATCACCGAAGTGATCTGTAATCGATACGTCTGTCCCAGCATGAACGGGGAAATCGGACGTTTATCTTGGCTTGCCATGGGATTGGCAGTCTCCGGGGGCTGGGCGGCGCATGCCGCGTGGCGGGATGGCGCGCTTAGAAATCGATGCAGCGGCCGTTCTTTTCCCAATCGCCGTAGCGCGTGGGCTCCGGACCGTCGCGGCCGCCATGTTCCACCGGCATGGGCGCGGCAGACTGGGCGGGGGGCGTCGGGATACTCGCTTCCTCGTCGGATGCGGGCTCGGGAACGGATTGACCTATCATCGTTTTCTTCACAACCCATTTAGTTTACGGCGCTGCAGCAATGCCCGACAACCCGACTTCCGTCGAAACCTCCCTCCAGCCCCTGCCCGGCCACCGCATCCTGACCCTGACCGGCAAGGACGCCCTCGCCTTCGCGCAGGCGCAATTCATGAATGACGTCACCGCTGTGGCCGATGGCCAATGGCAGTGGAATGGCTGGCTGACCGCGAAAGGCCGCTTGATTGCGTTGTTTGCACTGCTGCGGTTGGACGCTGAGACGCTGTGGCTCGTGCTTCCGGATTACCCGCCCGCTGATCTGGCTGAGGGTCTGAAGAAATATGTGTTCCGCAGCAAGGTACTGCTGACGGCTCGTGACGATTTGCAGGTGTCAGGTCGGTGGGATGCGGCTTCGGTGAACGATTTGCGTGAATTCCAGCGCCATGGCGATGATGAAATTTCACTGTCGTGGCCGGGTGGCCGCCAAATCGACATCGGCCCTACCCCTCCGGCTACCGATGGGCCAGACAATGCCGCCACAATGCGTTGGCGCGAGGCCGATCTGCGCGCAGGCATTCCGCGTCTGGACGCCTCGCAATCCTCGCAGTGGACGCCGCAGCAGCTTTCCTTGGGCCATCTGCAGGCCTACAGCGTCAAGAAAGGCTGCTATCCCGGCCAGGAAATCGTCGCCCGCACGCATTTCTTGGGCCAGGCCAAGCGTGGCTTGGTGCTGTTGGAGGTCGGCGATGACGCGAAGCCAGGCGATGAAGTCACCCGTGATGGCCGGGCAATAGGTCAGGTCATCGCGAGTGCCGGGAATATCGCGCAAGCCGTACTGCCGCTGGAGCCGACTGAGGGCGAACTGATAGTCGGTAGTAGCGTCGCCACGCGCCGCGATTTCGCGCCAAGCTGAGCGGGCGCTTCGGTTTAGTGCAAGGCCGCCGCCGCCGCAACGATGTCCTCATCCTTCGGAATCACCAGAAAAGCCGCGCCCGCGAGCGGCGTGTAGGTATCCGCACCCACCACGCGCTTGAGCGGTTTGCCGCCGAAGCCTGCCTCGGTGATCGCGGTGATCACGCCTTCGCCGATGCCGGCGCTGAAGCGACCTTCGTCCACCACCAGAATGCGTTTGCACTCGCCCGCATGCTTGGCGATGGCGATATGGTTCAGCGGCACCAGCCAGCGCAGATCGACCACGCGCACCTTCCAGCCGTGCTTCTTTTCGATCTCACGCGCCGCGCGCAGACTCATCGGCATCCCATTGCCGTAGCTGAAGATCACGCAATCGGTGGCGTCGGCGTTGTAGGCGCGCTCCTCGCCCAAGACCAAGGCCTGATCCGGCGGCGGGTAATGGGTCAGCCACTGGCCATCGCCGGGTTCGTACAAATCTTTGGTCATGTACAGCGCGATGGGTTCGAGGAACACGGTCACACGGCCATCGACTTTCGCCAATGCAGTGAGCGTGCGCAGCATCATCGCCGCATCATCGCCTCGACTGGGACAACCCACCACGATGCCGGGGATGTCGCGTAATGGCGTGATCGAATTGTCGTTGTGGAAGTGGCCACCGAAGCCGCGCTGATAACCGAGCCCTGCGATGCGCACCACCATCGGATTGCGGAAATGATCGTTGCTGAAAAACTGCAAACTCGCCGCCTCACCGCGGATCTGGTCAATCGCGTTGTGCAGGTAGGCCAGGTATTGGATCTCCGGGATCGGCAACATCCCCATGTTGGCGAAGCCCTGCGCCATGCCGAGGATCATCGTCTCGTCGAGCAAAGTGTTGAACACGCGTCGATTGCCGAAGGCTTTGTGCAGGCCCTTAGTGACCGTGTACACGCCGCCCTTCTGCGCGACGTCCTCGCCAAACAACAAGGTGCTCGGATACTTCGCCATGACATCGTGCAGGGCGTTGTTGATCTGGATCGCCATGTGGCGTGGCGGCAGGGTTTCGGGGAGTTTTTCTTCACCGCCGAAGACTTGCTCGCGCGTCGCGCCGTAATCATTTCGTGTGGCTTCGGCATGCACCTTGTCCGGCGTGTACGGTGCGAGCGGACGCATGACCTCGTCCAAGGTCTCGATGCGCGGACGCTTGTCTGCATCTTCTGCCGCGGCGAAACATTTTTGCCGGGTTTCCTCGTACAGCGCCAGGATCTCCAGCTTGGTCATCAACCCGGATTCGAGCGCGATCGATGCACTGCGCAAGAGTGGATCCGTCGCCTCGACCGCGCACAGCTCTTCAAAGCTGCGCCATTCAATCTCGAAGTCGGTGCCGGCGTGACCCATGATGCGCGTGGTGCGCAGGTGCAAGAAGGTCGGGCGACGGGTGCGACGGCAATGCTCGACCGCGCGCACCACGTCCGCATACCCGTTCGCCAGGTCCAGGCCGTCGGCGTAGAAATAATCCAGGTCGGGGCGGTTGCGGAACGACTCGCCAATCCAGCCGCCCGGCGTCTTCACCGAGATGCCGATGCCGTTGTCTTCGCACACATACAACACGGGCGCCGGCAACTTTTGATACGCCGTCCAACTGGCCGCGTTGAATGCGGTCTGCGCGGTGGCGTGGTTGGCCGACGCATCACCGAACGAACAGATGGCGATGCTGTCATCAGGGATCGGCAGTTGATGGCCGATGCGACGGCCGGCCTCGATCGCGATCGCCGTGCCCAGCGCCTTCGGCAAATGCGAGGCGATGGTGGAGGTCTGCGGCAACACCCACAGCGGCTTGGAGCCCCAGACCTTGTGGCGGCCACCGCTGGCCGGATCTTCCGCGCTGGCCGCGAAGCTCAGCGCCGAATCCATGATCGGATCCATGGCCGGCAACTTGCGGAAACGCTCTGCCATGAAGCCGCCGCTGCGGTAATGCAGGAAGGCGGGATCGGTATGCCGCGTCGCCCGCGCGACCATCGCATTACCTTCGTGGCCGCTGGAGCCAATCGTGTAGAAGACCTTGTTCTGCACCCGCAGCACGCGCGCCATCAGGTCCAGATGGCGGGAGATCAGTTGCGATTCGAACAGTTCACGAAAGCCCTGTGCATCCAGCCCGCTGCCTTCGAGGATGGGCTCGTGCGGGGCAGGACGCATGTCCTTCGGGCCGTCCCATTGCTTCACGAACTCGACGAAATTGACATCGCAGATTTCGGCGCGGTTGACGCCCTTCATGCGGGCGGGGATCGGATTGGGGACAGCAGCGAAAGTCATGATGGAAGAATGATGTCTGTAATGTCAGGAAGATTGGGCGATGAGTGCCGCAGCATGTTCATCGGGTAGCGCCATGGGCACGAAGCCGGGCGTCGCTTCGACGCGCGCGATCCATTCACGTATCGCCGGATAAGCATCCAACGGGATGCCGCCATGCGGCGCGACGTGCGTGTACGCGTAAAGACTGATGTCGGCGATCCCGTACGCGGATCCGCTGAACCACACGTCGGACGCCAGATGCCGCTCCATCACCTTGAGTGCCGCGTGGCCGCGCTGACGCAGCATCGGCAAGTCGGCACGACGCGGCGAATCCATCGGCGTCCAGCCGGCGATGAAGCGCGCCACGGCGATGTACGGCTCATGGCTGTATTGCTCGAAGAACATCCAGGACAGCGCCTGGGATTGCTGCCAAGGGTCCTCGGGCCAACAAGCACTCCCTCGCGCCAGCCAGTAAAGGATCGCGTTGGACTCGACCAGCACGCGGCCATCGCCGGTTTCTAGCATCGGCACCTTGCCGTTCGGATTCTTGGCAAGGTAATCGGATGTGCGCGTCTCGCCGACGGCGCTGTTGATTTCCACCCAGTGGTAGGGCTGCCCGAGTTGTTCGAGCAGCAGCTTCACCTTGTGGCAGTTGCCGGAAGGCGAAAACCCGTAGACGGTATTCATGAGGTTGGATTCCTGCGTGCCATCCATTCCTCACGCGACTGGCCCCAGATATTGATCTTCAAGGTGTCATGCGGCGGCTGGAAGATGCCCAAGCCGCGATTCGTCGCCCCCAGCCGTTCGGCCACTTTTTGCGACGAAATGTTGGCAGCATCAATCGACTGGATCACCTCCTCCCAACCCAGCACGTCGAAGGCGAAGTCAATGGCCGCGGTGCAGGCTTCCACGGTGTAGCCCTTGCCGCGACCTTGCGGATGCAAGGCATAGCCGACTTCGGTGCCGGGCCAGCCATCCGGTTTCCAAGGGCCTGCCTGCCCCACGAACAAACCAGACGATGTCTCGATGATGGAGAACATGCCGAAGCCTTGGGTAAACCACGCGCCCGGCATCTGCAGGAAGCGCCGCCATGCGTCGCCGCGGGTCAGCGGCCCGCCGATGTGATGCGTCGCAGGGTCGGCAAACATCTCGGCAAAACGCTCGAAGTCCTCGATGGCCGGGACACGCAAGGTCAGCCTTGCGGTCTCCAGCACCGGCGCGCCTTCGCGCAACCGGTTGAACCATGCGGCGTGGGCGCTGGCGCAGTCCATCGCCGACGCGATCAGAATGCGTTGATGCCGGTCAGCTCGCGGCCCACGACCAGCTGGTGCACCGTCTCGGTACCCTCGTAGGTGATGACCGATTCCAGATTCAGCGCGTGGCGGATCGGCGAATGCTCGGTGGTGATGCCGGCGCCGCCGAGGAGATCACGCGCTTCGCGGGCGATATCAATCGCCATGCGGCAGTTGTTCCACTTGGCCAAGCTGACCTGCGTGGGCTGCATATTGCCCGCATCCTTCAAGCGCCCCAGCTGCAGCGAGAGCAGCTGCGCCGACGTGATGCGACGCGCCCAATCGGCCATCTTCAACTGCGCGCTCTGCGTCGCCGCCACCGGGCGATCGAACAGGATGCGTTCCTTGCTGTAGCTGAGCGCCTCATCCAGGCAGGCGATGGCCGCGCCAATCGGGCCCCAGGTGATGCCGTAGCGGGCCTGGGTCAGGCAGCCCAGCGGGCCCTTCAGCCCCTTCACGTTCGGCAGGCGGCTGCTGTCGGGCAAGCGTACGTTGTCGAAGAACAGCGCGCTGGTGACCGAGGCGCGCAGGCTCATCTTGTGCTTGATCACCTGGGCGGTGAAGCCCGGCATGTCCTTCTCGACGATGAATCCTTGGATGCCGTCATCGGTCTGTGCCCAGACGATGGCGATGTCCGCCAGGTTGCCGTTGGTGATCCACATCTTGCTGCCGTTGATCACCCAGTCATCGCCATCGCGCTTGGCGTGGGTCTTCATATTGGCCGGGTCGGAGCCACCGTGCGGCTCGGTCAGGCCGAAGCAACCGATCACCTTGCCGGCGGCCATATCGGGCAGCCAGCGCTGGCGCTGTTCTTCGCTGCCGTAGGCGTAGATCGGGTACATGCACAGCGATGACTGCACGCTGGCGAAACTACGGATGCCGCTATCGCCGCGCTCCAGCTCCTGGCAGATCAGGCCATAGCTAACGGCATTGAGGCCGGCACAGCCGTATTCCTCCGGCAAGGTGCTGCCCAAGAGGCCCAGCTCGGCCATCTCGGGGATCAGTTCCTTGGGAAACTCGCCACGGTCGAAACAGCCGCCGATGATCGGCAGCACGCGTTCGTCGGTGAACCGGGCCACGGTGTCCTGGACGGCGCGCTCCTCTTCGCTGAGCAGGGAGCGGACGTCGTACAAATCGTAGGGATGCAGGGCCATGGCGGGGTCGGTTCCAGAGGAATGAAGTCAAACAAGTCCATCATTTTACCCACCCCCCACACGGAAACGGGAGCCATTTCTGGCTCCCGTTCCATTCGCTTACGTGTGTTGGGCCCGATCAACCCTTGGTGATGACCTGGCCATCCACCACGCGGAAGCGGTCCACACTGGGACGCTCATCCATCCGCACCACGCGCTCCTCGCCGTCCAGCTTGTAGGTCACGTCGTAGCCGGTGGTCGTGCTGGCACTGCCCAGACTGATCCGCGAGCCCGGCTTGCTGGACATCCGCTTCATGCCCGTCGTCCCATCCGGATTACGGAAGGTCACGTCATAGCCGATGACCTTGCTGGTGTTGATCGTATCGGTGACCGTATTGCACTGACGCTCGGTGGTCTGCACCACACGACCGCCCACGTGGCGCTGGTCGATGTAGCGGCCGGCGAAGGCACCGCCCACCGCGCCTGCGGCCGTCTCGATCTTGCGACGGTCACTGCTGCGATCCTTGCCCAACTGGTTGCCGATCAGGCCGCCGATCACGGCCCCGGCGACCGTACCGCCCACGTTGCCATCACGCTCCGGCATGCGCTGGGTCACCGGCACATCGCGGCACTCCTGACGCGGCTTTTGCTGCGCCACGCTGCGGCTCACCGGATCCACGTCCAGCACGGTCGCATAACGGGCTTGCTTACTGGTCACGGGTTTGACAGAAACGATCGGCGCAAACGCCACGTCCGAGCCCGCCGTCAGGTTCAGCGGCGCGACTTCAGCATCGCTCTTCGGCATGCCCGGCTGTGCACCAACCATGGTGTTGGCGGATGTCGGCGCAGGGGCGGACTGCAGGCTCTGGTATGCCGCCACGGCGCCGCCACCCACCAGCAACGAACCCAACGCAACAGCGAGAATTTTGTTGTCGATATACATAATCTTGTTCTCCTTCGGCGGATCTCCGCCTGCGTTCGACATAGGCATTCAAGCGCGGTGCGGCTGAACAAAGGCAGGCTGCAGGCCGTTTTAGATGACGCCTGCCTGAACTGGACTTTCGTGAACACGAACTCACCAAAAGTGACGCATGCGAGCACCCGTCTCCCAACGTGCTAGCGTTTCAACACAGGCAGCGAGTCGCTGCCGGGGACATCACGATGAATCGCCTTTTCCTCGCTCCTTTCCTTAACTGGGCCCGCAAGCTCAAGCACCCTACCCTGTTCAAACTGGTGGGTGCGCTGTTCGTGATCAACGTGATTGTTCCGGACGTAATTCCCTTCATCGACGAGATCCTGCTCGGCCTCGGCACGTTGGTATTGGCCAACTGGAAAGATCGCAACAAATCAGTCGTCGATGACGGCAAGTCGCCTATCGATGGCTCCGCCACGCGTCGCTGAGGCTTGCCGATGCGGCTTGTCGATAGCCATAGCCATTTCGATGTCGATGCATTCGATGTAGATCGCATCGAAGCCCTCGCGCGTGCGCGTGATGCAGGCGTGGTCGCCCAGATAGTGCCGGCCATTGATGCCAAAGGCTGGCCACGCTTGCACGAAGTTTGCGCATCCGACCCATGTTTGCATGCCGCCTATGGCCTGCACCCGGTCTACCTGCCTGATCATGAACCCCATCATCTGGTCACGTTGCGCGAAAGACTGACGTCGGGTGATGGCGTGGCCGTGGGCGAGATCGGCCTGGACTATTTCCTTGACCAGCTGAACCGCGATCAGCAGCAACATTATTTCGAAGCGCAACTCGCACTCGCCCGTGAATTTGAGCTGCCGGTGATCGTGCATGCCCGTCGCGCCGTCGATGCCGTGATCGCCACCCTGCGCCGTTTCGCGCCCGTCCGCGGCGTGATCCATAGCTTCGCAGGCAGCCCTGAACAGGCCGAACAGCTCTACAAACTGGGTTACATGCTCGGGATTGGTGGTCCGGTCACCTATGACCGTGCGCAGCGATTAAGGCGATTGGTAGCAACGATGCCGCTCGATTACTTGTTGTTGGAAACCGACTCGCCCGACCAACCGGATGCGGCTTGGCGCGGACAACGCAACGAACCCGCTCGCTTGCCAGTCGTGCTGGATGTAATTGCCGAGCTGCGCTCTGAAAGCCGCGAAGCAATTGCCGCCGCAACGACCGCGAATGCCGAACGAATGTTCGGCATCAATGTCTCCTAGGCAACGAAATCAACTCATGCCTTCTTCGGCTTGAGCAACATCTCCAATGCCTTGCCCACGGCCGCGAATGCAAATGTCCCGGTGATATGTGTGGCCGCACCCAGCCCTGCCCCGCAATCGAGCTTGAGCGCCTCGTCAGGCCCCATCTTCGGGCGAATGCCGCACACGCTGCCATCGGCCTGCGGATAACGCACGTTCTCCAGCGAATATATAGCCGGCACGCCAAAGTAACGGTCATGATTCTTTGGGAAGTTGAACTCGCCACGCAATTTTTTGCGGATCAGTGACAACATCGCGTCATGTTCGGTGCGCGAAAGATCACGCACGCGAACCTGGGTGACATCGGTGCGACCACCGGCTGCGCCCACAGTGATGATCGGCTGCTTGCGGCGACGGCAGTAGGCAATCATTTCCACTTTGGTTCGGAAACTGTCACACGCATCCAGCACCAGATCGAAGCCACCTCCCAATAACGCCTCCATGTTGGAGGGCGTCAGGAATGAGCTAACCGCATCGATGTCGATCTCAGGATTGATCGCGCGGCAACGCTCAGCCATGACATCGACCTTGTTGCGGCCATAAGCGCCATCCAGCGCGGGTAGCTGGCGATTGGTATTGGAGACGCAGATATCGTCGGCATCGATCAGGGTCAGTTTGCCGATACCGCTGCGTGCGAGCGCTTCAACTACCCACGAACCGACCCCTCCGATACCAACCACGCACACGTGCACGGACGCCAGTCGATCCAGCGCACCCTGACCATACAAACGTTCGACGCCGGAAAACCGCGCCTTTGATTCCGTATTCATGAGGTGATTTTAACGGTTTGTGTTGCGTGCTAAGGTGCGGCCATTCCTGTCTAATCAACCGATGAGCGCCGCCATGTCGACTCCGACCGAAGCCACCCCACGCAAACCTTCTGCTGCCGGCCGTTATTTCTTCATGCTGTTGCTTGGCCTGGTGCTGGGTATCGTCGGCACGGTGATGGCGATTCGCAGCTGGCAGGCCAAGCAGGACCATTTTCCGGACAGCGTGATGACCGTGCAGTCCTGGCATATGGGCCAGCTCAAGAAGAACATCGAGCAGAACCGCTGCACGGCCAACGAGACCATTCCGCACTTGCAGACCCTGCGCCGGATGGCCGACGACATCGAGCCGGCCTTTGGTGATGAGGCCAAGGACGAACGCTTCGTGACGCACACCGCCAATTTCCGTGCCGCATTGGACAAGGCGCAGTCCAACCCACCGCTGAGCTGCGAAAGCCTGAAGGCGACCATGGGCGAGGTCGGCGCGCAGTGCAAAGCTTGCCACGAGGATTTCAAGAAGTCCTGATCCAGCACCATGGTTCAAGCACACGACGCCCGGATTCCCCGGGCGTTTTGCGTTTTGGCCTTTCACGCATCGTACGCGGCGATGAACAGGCGCTGACATGTCTTGTCTGAATCTTGCGGGTTCGCGGTTGATTCACCCGCTGGCGCTTAGCGTGATGGCAGCTTCATCCCCCACGCAGGAGACAGGCAATGAATATTCGCACCCTCGCAATGACCACGCTGGCCGCTTCCACCATCGCACTCTCGGGTTGCGCCACGACCTCACCGGGCTACGGCGGTTACGGAAACGCGCCGCCACCGTCCAGCGCGAGTTGTTATGACTGCGGTACCGTGACCCGCATCGAGATGGTCAATGGCAGCAGCACCATGCCACGCGCAACAGGCGCTGTCGTGGGGGCGGTGGTCGGCGCTGTTGCTGCCCGCGAAATCGCCAAGGACCAGACTGATAGCGAAGGCCGTCAAAACAGCGCGACCGTTGCGGGCGCCGCCGCAGGGGCGCTCGCCGGCAACGCCATCCAGAACCGCACCGGCGCAGGTGGCAGCTACAACGTCTATGTGCGCATGCAGGATGGCCGCGAGACCGTGGTGACGCAGAGTGACATCGGCGGCATCCGTCAGGGCTCGCATGTCCGTGTCTACAACGGTCGCGCTTGGGCGCGCTGATACTTGCTTGAAGGCCACGAAAAGACCCGCAGCAATGCGGGTCTTTTTCTTGTAGCAAGAAAAAGCCCCGGCTAGCGGGGCTTCAACTGGATCCAAGTTTGGCTTGATCGATTCAGAGTGGCTCGACGGCATCGGCCTGAAGGCCTTTTTGACCTTCGACGACGACGAAGCTGACCTTTTGATTCTCTTTCAAGGTCTTGAAGCCATCCGTCTGGATTGCACGGAAGTGGACGAAGACGTCCTCGCCGCTTTCACGGCTGATAAAGCCAAATCCCTTGGCATCGTTGAACCACTTCACGGTTCCGGTTTCACGGTTCGACATCGAACTGACTCCTTGGACATTGCAGGACAACCGATCATGCAGCGAGCTGCGACGACGGGCGATGCTGGTCACAAAGGGTATGAATCGCAAAACGACGGTGCAGCATCAAGTGAAGCCACCACGCAGGCCACGGTCCACGGTGACCCTTGGAACTCAGCGGCCTCAACTTATCGCTGCCATTGTGAAATTGCAATCCGCAAACTGGGCGAGAATCACCTTTTGAACAACCGGATGCCTCGATGGAAAACACCACCCTCTTCTACTTGCTGGCTGCCTTGATGGTGGTGGTCGGTGTCATCGGCACGGTGCTGCCCGCACTGCCCGGCGTGCCACTGGTATTCGCCGGCTTGCTGCTGGCGGCATGGGCGGATGGCTTCGACAAGGTCGGTTGGGCACCGCTGGTGATTCTGGGTTTACTCACAGCGTTATCGCTGGTGGTGGATTTTTGGGCCACAGCCAAGGGGGCGAAGCGGGTCGGCGCAAGCCGCATGGCAGTGATTGGATCGGTGCTGGGCATGCTTGGCGGTTTGCTGCTGGGGCCATTCGGCATCTTCATCGGCGCATTCGCTGGCGCGGTGGCGGGCGAGCTGTTGCATCGCCGCAGCATGGGGCAAGCCGACATCAGTGCTGCCGCGAAGATTGGCGTAGGCACTTGGCTCGGCATCGTGCTTGGCATCGCATTGAAATTGGCCGTGGTCTTCACCATGGTCGGCATCTTCGCGCTGGCATGGTTCATCTGAAAACTGTGAAATCACCCGGCTTCGGCGGCTTGTCCTTCACCCTGCACTGGCGACCTGGTGGGCATGATTGTGGGATTGACTAGGACTGAGCCTCATCCCCATGCCCTTCAATTGGAGTCGTCGTCGCATGATCTGGACCATAGGCATCACCGCATTGGTGACTTTGATCGTCATCGTGCTGGCGATGAACTTCGCCACGCCTGAAAAAACGCTCGAACGCAAGATCGAACACCGCTACACCGTTGACGATCCGCAGTTCGAACGCGAGATGGGCGCGATGTTGGGCCCTTCGGTGTTGCAAGGAAATGAAGTCCAAGATCTGGAAAACGGCGTCGAAATCTTTCCAGCAATGCTCGAGGCCATCCAAGGCGCGCAGCGCAACATCAATTTCGAGACATATATCTATTGGTCAGGCACGGTCGGCAAGCAATTCGCCGATGCCTTGGCCGAGCGTGCCCGCGCCGGGGTAACCGTGAACGTGCTGGTCGATTGGGCCGGTGCGATCAAGATGGACGATGCCTTGCTGGATGAGATGGAAAAGGCTGGCGTCAACATCCTTAAATACAGGCCGCTCAAGTGGTACAACCTGGGCCGCCTGAACAACCGCACCCACCGCAAGCTGCTGATCATCGATGGCGAACTCGCCTTTACCGGCGGCGTCGGCATCGCGGATAGCTGGTCCGGCAATGCCCAGGATCCGGATCATTGGCGTGACCTGCATTTCCGTGTGCGTGGCCCCGTGGTCAGCCAGTTCCAGGCCGCGTTCAACGACAATTGGATCAAGACCACCGGCATCGTCCTCAACGGGCCGGAGTATTTCCCGGCGCTGCCGACTGCCGGCGAAATGGATGCGCACATGTTCATCGCTTCACCTGCAGGCGGCAGCGAGTCGATGCACCTCATGTACCTGATGGCGATCGCCGCGGCTGAACACACCATCGATCTCCAGGCCGCGTATTTCGTGCCGGATGACCTCATCATTCAGGCCTTGATCGCAGCGCGTCACCGTGGTGTACGCATTCGTGTGATCGTGCCGGGCAAGCACATCGATTCGACCACGGTGAAACTGGCTTCCAAGGCGCACTGGGGCGAACTGCTCATGGCCGGTGCGGAAGTCTATGAATACCAGCCTACGATGATGCACAACAAGATGTTGATCGTGGACAAGTTGATGGTGAGCGTAGGTTCCACCAACTTCGACGTGCGGAGTTTCCGACTTAACGACGAAGCCAGCCTCAATATCTACAACCGCGACTTCGCCGCCCGTATGACTGAGGTATTCGAGGACGACATCAAGCCGACGGTGCGCTACACCTATCAGATGTGGAAGGAACGCCCGGCCAAGGAAAAGTTTATGGAGAAGTTTGTGCTGCCGTTCAAGTCGCAGCTATAAGCCCACCCGGCCAGTCTTAGCGAGAAACGTATCCCATGAATACTCGCACGCGCTGTCTGCACGTCGTCTTGGCCACGTGGTTGGCGATGGTGACCATGAGCGCCGCAGCCCAAGAGGCGCCTGCGGCGAGCGACACCGCCGCGGTGACGCCGGCGGACCGACAGGCCGAACGCCGCGTCGAGGCCAAACTTGATGCGCGCCCGGCGTTGCAGGAGGTCGAGGCCGACGTCAGCAGCGGTGTCGCCACACTATCGGGTGAAGTGCCGACGCAGCCCGACCGCAAGCAAGCCAGCGATTTGGCCGCCGATACCCCGGGCATCGCAACGGTGCAAAACCGCACCGAGCTGGACCCGGACCTGCGCGTGCGTTTCAAAGCGGCCTTGGACGAAGTGGAAGCGAAGTTGATGCGCTTGGCCGCGCGCATTCCCCTGCTCGTCATGGCCTTGCTCATCGTCTTGCTGTCCGTGTGGCTGGGTGGCGTGCTCAGCCGCAACCTGCGCTTCGTCAAACGGCTGAGCAACCACAACCCCTACATGGATGGGCTGGTACGCAGCGTGGTGCGCGGGCTGGTGGTACTGGGCGGGTCGCTGCTGGCGCTCGACCTTCTCGGCGCCACCTCGCTGGTGGGTGCGGTGCTGGGGTCGGCGGGTGTGGTTGGGCTGGTGTTGGGCTTTGCGTTCAAGGACATCGCCGAAAACTACATCGCCGGCATCCTGTTGTCGCTTCGGCGGCCTTTCAGCCCCGGTGACCTGGTTCGCATCGACCAACACGAAGGGCGCGTGGTGGCACTGACGTCACGGACGACCCAGCTGATGACGGTGGAAGGCAACCACCTCATGCTGCCCAACGGGGTCGTCTTCAAATCGGTGTTACTCAATTACACGCGCAATCCGAAGCGGCGTTTCGATTTCGCCACCAACGTGGCGACGGGACGCTCTTGGCACGCCGCCATGGACGTTGGCATTCGCACGCTACGCGGCATCGACGGTGTCTTGGACGATCCTGCGCCCACGGCCCTGATCCAGGACCTGGCCAACGACGCCGCGACGCTGCGATTCATGGGCTGGATCGACCAGCATCGCAACGACTTGGCGAAAACACGCAGCGAGGCGATGCGACTGGTGCGACGTGCCCTGCGCGAGGAGGGACTGGTGCCACCCGACGGCGTGCAACGCGTGGCCCTTACCCGCGAAACCGGCGACGAGCAACACGCTACCCAGCATCGCGAGAGCGGCGACAACCGTGATACCTCGGTGGACCGCACGCTGGACGATCAGATCGACCATGTGGAGAGCGCCGATGGGAAGGATTTGCTGACGCAAAAGCCAGCAACCACGGTGCCACCGTCTGACACCCGAACAGCGCATGAGGTTTAAGCCTCCACCACCACCGGAATCCCCGCGATCTTCGCCGCCCATTGCTTCGGGCCGGTTTGGTGCACGGACGTACCACGCGAATCGACGGCAACCGTGACCGGCATGTCCTCGACCTCGAATTCGTAGATCGCCTCCATACCCAGGTCTTCGAAGGCCAGCACCTTCGCCGCCTTGATGGCTTTCGACACCAGGTACGCGCTACCACCGACTGCCATCAAATAAGCGGCACCGTTGTCGCGGATGGCTTCGATGGCCGCCGGCCCGCGCTCGGCCTTGCCCACCATGCCGAGCAAGCCAGTTTCTTCCAGCATCTGGCGGGTGAACTTGTCCATGCGCGTGGCCGTGGTCGGGCCTGCGGGGCCGACGACTTCGTCGCGCACCGGGTCGACCGGACCCACGTAATAGATGAAACGACCTTTCAGATCGACCGGCAACGCTTCGCCCTTGTTGAGCATGTCAGTCATGCGCTTGTGCGCGGCATCGCGGCCAGTGAGCAGCTTGCCATTGAGTAGCAGCACGTCGCCCGGCTGCCAGCTGGCGACTTCTTCCTTGGTGACCGCATCCAGATTGACGCGCTTGCCCTTGGACGCGTCGTAGGTAAGCTCCGGCCAATCGGCGAGCGAAGGTGGATCCAGCATCACCGGGCCGCTGCCATCCAACGTGAAGTGCGCGTGGCGCGTGGCGGCGCAGTTGGGGATCATGGCGACCGGCAGGTTGGCGGCGTGGGTCGGCACGTCCTTGACCTTGATGTCGAGCACGGTGGTCAGGCCGCCGAGGCCCTGCGCGCCAATGCCGAGCGCGTTGACCTTGTCATACAACTCGAGGCGCAGCTCTTCGGCGCGGTTCTGCGGGCCGCGCAGTTTCAGGTCGGTGATGTCGATGGGCTCCATCAGCGACTCCTTCGCCAGTAGCATCGCCTTCTCGGCGGTGCCGCCAATGCCGATACCGAGCATGCCCGGCGGGCACCAGCCGGCGCCCATGGTCGGCACGGTCTTGAGCACCCAATCCACGATGGAGTCGGAAGGGTTCAACATCGCGAACTTGCTCTTCGCCTCCGAGCCGCCGCCCTTGGCCGCGACGATCACGTCCACGGTGTTGCCAGGCACCACCTTCATGTTCACCACGGCGGGCGTGTTGTCGCCGGTGTTGCGGCGCTTGCCGGCCGGGTCGGCCAACACCGAGGCGCGCAGCTTGTTGTCCGGGTGGTTGTAGGCGCGGCGCACGCCTTCGTTGACCATGTCCTCGATGCCCATGGTCGCATCGTCCCAGCGCACACCCATGCCGATCTCGAGGAACACCGTGACGATGCCGGTGTCCTGGCAGATCGGGCGATGACCCTCGGCGCACATGCGCGAGTTGATGAGGATTTGCGCCATCGCATCCTTGGCCGCCGGCGATTCCTCGCGCTCATAGGCGGCGGCAAGGTTCTTGATGTAGTCGACCGGGTGGTAGTAGCTGATGTACTGCAGGCCATCGGCGATGGACTGGATGAAGTCTTCTTGCTTGATCGAGGTCACGGCGGGCTCGGGGCTGGCGAAAGACGCATTTTAATCCGCCCGGGCGGGCCAGGCTTGTGGCCACCTGCGCGGCACATCCCAAGCCGCCCTCGTCGGCCTATGATCGGCATTCCTAGGGGGAGAGCGCCATGCTGAAGAAGATCCTGATCGCGCTCATCGTCGCCGTCGCGGGGCTGATGGCCTATGCCGCGACCCGTCCCGATACCTATGAGGTCAGCCGCAGCATCGAGCTGGCGGCCCCGCCCGCGCGTGTGCACGCACTGGTTAATGACTTCCACCATTTCCCGCAGTGGTCCCCCTGGCAAAAGCTCGATCCAGCGATGCAGACCTCTTTCGACGGCCCAGACGCCGGCGTGGGTGCCAAATACGCATGGCAAGGGAACAAGGACGTCGGCAAGGGCAGCATGGCCATCATCGAGTCGATCCCCGGCCGCAAGGTGGGCATGGATCTGGAGTTCATCGAACCCTTCGCCTCCAAGGCGCGTACCGATATCGACATCGAACCCACCGCAAGTGGCTCCAAGGTCACTTGGTCGATGCGTGGCGACAATAATTTCATTTCCAAATTGATGTCGGTATTCGTGTCGATGGATGCCATGATCGGCAAGGACTTCGAAGAAAGTCTGGCCAATTTGAAGCGCATCTCGGAATCTGCAAATTGAGCTTGGGCGATGACATGCCAGGTCAACGAGGAATGCACATACGGCCTGTGTAATCTGGGCTGATGTCGCCAGCCTCAATCAGCACTGCACATTCATCACACAAGCCGACATCGGCGCGATGGGCGGTGGTTGTCCTGTTGCCTGTGACCGCATTTGCACAATCCACGCCCGAGGTGCTCGACCACGTGCAAGTCAGCGGTCATCGCATCCCCCTGAGCCACTTTCCCGGCGCCGTCAGCGTGATCAATGGCGAGGCCTTGCGTGATGGCCAGCGCCAGCTGAGTTTGTCCGAGACCTTGCAGGCTGTCCCCGGCGTGATCGCGATGGAACGCTACAACTATGCGCAGGATGTGCAGCTGCAGAGTCGCGGCTTTGGTGCACGCAGCACTTTTGGCGTGCGCGGCCTAAGCCTGGTGACGGACGGTATTCCCGCCAGTGCACTGGATGGACAAGGCCAGGCATCTGGGTTTGCATTGTCGATGCTGGATCGCATCGAGGTGCTGCGTGGCCCGTTGGCACTGCAATACGGCAATGCCGCGGGCGGCGCGATCATCGGCGAAAGCGTGTTGGGCGATGACAACCAGTTGCGTTCACAAGGCTGGTTTGGCAGCAATGGCAGCCAGCGCTTTTTGTTGCGTGCGGATGGTGCTGCGCGCAACTGGCGCGGGCGCGTCGGCATCAGTTACTTCACCACCGATGGCCATCGTCCCCATAGCGCGGCGCGACGTGATGAGTCACATGCCATCGCCCAGTGGACGCCGAATGCTGACCACAAAATGCAACTGGTGGTCGATGCGCTGAGGCAGCCAGAGACCGATGACCCCTTGGGCCTGACGCCCGCGCAATGGCGGCTGACACCGCAAGGCACGGACCCCGTCGCGCTTGCGTTCAACACGCGCAAAGAGATCGAACAACGACAGGCAGGACTACGCTGGGATTGGCGTTATGCCAATGGACGTGAGCTGAAGTTGGCCCTGTGGCATACCCGCCGCGACATCAACCAATTTCTGGCCATCCCTATCGCCGTGCAGCGCCCGCCTTCGCATGCAGGCGGCGTGATTGACCTTGGGCGACGCAGTAGCGGCTTGTCCTTGTCGCACCGCAGTGGGGGTGAGCACGGCGCGTGGGCAGGCGGTATCGACATCGGCACCCTGGAAGAGGACCGCCGCGGCTTCGAGAATTTCATCGGCACCGAGTTGGGGGTGCGCGGACGCTTGCGCCGTGATGAAAGCAATCGGGTCCGCAGCAGCGAAGCCTGGCTGAGTGGCGAGACTCGTTGGTCTGATGATTGGTCGGGACTGGCTGCGATCCGTTATGGGCGTCTGCGTTTTGAATCGCAGGACCGCTACATAGCAATCGGCAATGGCGATGACAGCGGTCGGCTGGATTACAGCGAGACCGCGATTTCCGCCGGACTGTCTCGTCGCTTTGATGGTGGCGAAGTGTTCGCAAGCCTGGGGCGAGGCTACGAGACCCCAACCATGACCGAACTCGCCTACCGGCCCGATGGCGCAGGTGGCCTCAACATTGCGCTGGGTACTGCGCATTTCAACAGCACAGAGATCGGTGCGCGTTGGCGCGGTCGTGGGTATGAAGCCAGCATCGCGCTATACAGGGTCGATGGGCGCGATGAGATCACCCAAGTGATGTCAAGCGGTGGACGCAGCAGCTTCGCCAATGCAGCACGCACACGACGAAATGGGCTGGAGGCTAGCCTTGCCGGCACTCCGCACACGAACATCAGCTACACCTTCAGCGCCAACCTCATCGATGCATGCTTCAGCCAAGGATGGCAGACGCAGGTCATTCGCAACGGGGTGATCGAAACGCGTGCCATCCCTTCAGGCAATCGCATTCCGGGCATTCCGCGCGTGCAGGGCTTCGCTCGCATCGACCTGCATCGCGACGACCGAACACTAGCACTGGCGCTGGAAACCACCGGCAATGCAGCGATCACCGTTGACGATGCCAATAGTGCCTCCGCGCCCGGCAATGTACGACATGCCGTGGCACTGCGATGGCAACACCCGGATGCAGCGGGCTGGCATGCGTTTGCCCGTATCGACAATCTTCTGGATCGCCGTTATATCGGCTCGGTGATCGTCAACGAGGCAAATGGTCGAAGTTTTGAGCCTGCACCGGGGCGCAGCTTCACCTTGGGGCTTGGTTGGCGCTGGCAGGCTGCTGATTGACTGACCGTATCGACCCTCGTCCGCAATAAAGCAACATCGCACCCACATCACACTCCCACCACTAACCTGCCGCGATGCCGCCCCCCCTGCCCCCACAACAACTCGGTCTCCGCCAACGCTTCTCCGCGATGCGCAACGTTCCGCCGTTCCTGCGCGAGATCTGGAGCACCAGCAAACCGCTGACCATCGCCGCGATCGGCATCCGCCTGATTCGTGCGTTCATGCCGATCATCACGCTCTACATCGGCAAGCTGATCATCGACGAAGCCGTGCGTCTGATTGGCCTGGGCGTGGCTCATGAATTGTCGACGGCGTGGCAATCCGGCGCGCTTGATCACTTGATGATGTTGCTCGGGCTCGAGTTCGGGCTGGCGATCGGCTCGGACCTCTTGGGCCGGTTGGTGAGCTATGTCGATTCGGTCTTGTCCGAAAAATTCACCAACACCACCAGCATCCGCCTGATGGAGCATGCGGCGACGCTCGATCTGGAAGATTTCGAAGACGCCGACCTGCAGGACAAGCTCGACCGCGCGCGTCGCCAGACCATGGGGCGGATGAGCTTGATGGGTCAGCTCTTCGGCCAGGCGCAGGACGTGATCACCGTGATCAGTTTCGCCGCTGGGCTGCTTGCCTATGCACCTTGGTTGATGGTGCTCTTGGCCGTCGCGTTGATCCCGGCCTTCATTGGCGAATCACATTTCAACGCCCTCAACTACTCGCTCAATTTCCAATGGACGCCGGAGCGCCGCCAACTGGAATACATCCGCCAGATGGGCGCGAGCGTGGAGACAGCGAAAGAGGTGAAGATCTTCAACCTCAACCGCTTCTTCATCGAACGCTTTCGCACCCTGTCGCAAAAGTTCTTCGAGGCCAATCGCAAGTTGGCCGGCCGACGCGCGTTTTGGGGCACCTTGCTCGCGGCGTTGGGCACGCTGGGTTACTACGTCGCTTATGCCTACATCGCTTGGCGCACGGTGCGTGGCGATTTCACCATCGGCGACCTGACCTTCCTCGCCGGAAGCTTCCGCCGCCTGCGCCAATTACTGGAAAGTCTGCTGACGGGTTTCTCGCAAGTCGCCAGCCAAGCCTTGTATCTGGACGACCTGTATTCGTTCTTCGAGATCCAACCGGAAATTGTCTCCAAGCCCGACGCCCTGCCCGTCCCGCGCCCGATCCGCAGCGGATTCGTGTTCGAGGATGTCGGTTTCCGCTACGAGGGCGCTGATCGCTGGGCACTGCGTCATCTCTCGTTCGAGTTGCACGCAGGCGAAGTGATTGCGTTGGTCGGCGAAAACGGCGCCGGCAAGACCACTTTGGTGAAATTGCTTGCGCGCTTGTACGACCCAGATGAGGGCCGCATTTTGCTGGATGGCCGCGACCTGCGTGATTACGACATCGACGAGCTGCGCGCCAATATCGGCGTGATCTTCCAGGACTTCGTGCGCTATCACCTGACCGCCGCAGAGAACATCGGCGTCGGCGACATCGACGACATGGACAACATGGCCCGTATCGAAGTTGCTGCCCGCAAAGGCATGGCGGATGAGGTGATCAAAGGCTTGCCCAAGGGTTACGACCAGGTCATCGGCCGTCGCTTCAAGGAAGGTGTGGATCTGTCCGGTGGCCAATGGCAGAAGATCGCGATCGCGCGCGCGTACATGCGCGATGCGCAGGTGATGATCCTGGATGAGCCGACTGCAGCGCTCGATGCACGCGCCGAATACGAGGTGTTCGAGCGCTTCAAGGAATTGTCGGAAGATCGGACCGCCGTGCTCATCTCGCATCGTTTCTCCAGCGTGCGCATGGCAGATCGCATCCTGGTGCTGGCCGATGGCAAGGTGGAGGCCAGCGGCACGCATGTCGAGCTGATGGCGCAAGGCGGCCGTTACGCGGAATTGTTCGAATTGCAGGCGGCGGGTTACCGTTGAGCCATCCACGCACAGGGAAACCGCCATGAGTATGCCCGGCCAAGTTGCCCGTTTTGCCCTGCTGATCGATGCCGACAACGCCCAGTCCGAACGCCTGCCTCAGCTGTTGCAGGAGGTGGCCAAGTCGGGGCAGGCCATTGTTCGTCGCGCGTATGGCAACTGGACATCGCAACACCTGTCCGGCTGGAAGAAAATGCTGCTGGATCACTCCGTGCAACCTATCCAGCAATTCAACTACACCACCGGCAAGAACGCGACAGATAGCGCACTGATCATCGATGCGATGGACCTGCTTTATGCCGGTCATCTAGATGGTTTCTGCATAGTCTCCAGCGATAGCGACTTCACGCGTTTGGCTGCACGCATACGCGAGCAAGGGCTGACCGTGCACGGCTATGGCGAACGCAAGACGCCGCAGGCCTTCGTCGCGGCCTGCGACAAGTTCATCTACATCGAGAATCTGGGCAACGAGCAAGCACCCGACAAGGCGAGCAAGCAGCCCGGCAAACTCAAGGCGGATCGCAAATTGGACGCCTTGCTGCACGAGGCGGTCGATGTTGCATCGGATGACGAAGGCTGGGCATCGCTCAGCGCGGTCGGCAGCAACCTGTCGCGGCTGGCTTCCGACTTCGACACTCGCACCTATGGCTTCGCCAAGTTGAAGGACCTCATCGCCGCACATAGCGGTTATGCGCTGGAGTTGCGCAAAGGCGCCGATGGACGTGCCAATTCGGTATTCGTGCGTAGCCGAGACTGAGCAGCTTCAAAACAAATCGGGTTGAGGCGCGGGATAGCGCAAGACACCGCCCTGCATCAGGGCTTCGACGTTCAGCACGTGCTGTTCGCTGCGGTTAGGCGCCATCAAGTGAATCACCTGCCAGCCCCGTGCGACGAAGTCATCGCAGATCAATCGACGATGGCAGCGCCACCACACCGCCTCTGCGCACATTACGCAGGTACGACGGCGCTCGGCGACCTGCATCAACGCTTCGCGTGCGCCGATGTATTCGCTGCTGGCAAGGTGATCGGCATAGGCGCGAAAGGCCTCGACACGCCACGCGGTATTCGGGGAGTCCGGCAAAGCCTTGCGCCGGCCGCCCATCGCCGGCATCGGCAGGTATTCGATGCCCGCTTCTGCCAGCGCGGCGGGCATGACGTCGCGCGAAAACTGCGGGTTGCGCCGCGACCCAGCAAAACGCCGCACATCGACCAACACTTCGATGCCAGCTGCCTTCAGCATCTCCACGAATTCCTCCCAAGGCCGGGTGGAATGGCCGATTGTCCAGAGCGTATGTGGCGGCTGCATAGGCCGATGATGCATGACTCGCGTTTGTCCCGGATCAAACCTAAAACCCCAAGCCCGGTAAAATGGACGGATTACCCCTATCGACACCCCCATGTCCGAATCGCCGTACTTCACCGAAACCGTGCTCGAGGTCCATCATTGGACCGATGCGTATTTCAGCTTCACCACCACCCGCGATGCGGGGCTGCGCTTCGAGAACGGCCAGTTCGTGATGATTGGCCTGCAAACGGAAACCGCGGATGGCCGCATCAAGCCTTTAGTGCGGGCGTATTCGGTCGCGAGTGCGAATTGGGAAGAAACCCTGCATTTTTTCAGCATCAAGGTACAGGACGGGCCGCTGACTTCACGTTTGCAGCATTTGAAGCCGGGTGATCCGGTGCTGGTCAGCCGCAAGCCCACCGGCACACTATTGATTTCCGACCTGCATCCAGGCCGCAACTTGTATCTCTTGGGCACGGGCACGGGCCTCGCGCCGTGGCTGTCGATCGTGCAGGATCCAGAGACCTACGAGCGCTTCGACAAGGTCATCGTCTGCCATGGTGTGCGCAGCGCGGAGGACTTGGCCTATCGCGAGTTTTTCGAAACCACTCTGCCCGAGCACGAGCTCCTGGGCGATATCGTGCGCGACAAACTGCTCTATTTCCCCGCTGTCTCGCGTGAGGACTTCGAGTATCGCGGGCATGACCATCGTGGACGCATCACCGAGATGCTGGCTGATGGTCGGATGACAGAGTTCCTCGGCATCGAACCCCTCGACGCCGTACATGACCGTGCGATGGTCTGCGGCAGTCCGTCGATGCTGGCGGATTTCCGCGCGCTGCTGGACGGCCGTGGCTTCAACGCGGCGCCGCGCATCGGTACGCCTGGCGAATATGTGTTCGAGCGCGCGTTCGTCGAGAAGTAGGCCCGCATGGGGAGTCGGCCGCACTTGAATCGTGCGGCCACGCCAGATCTTAGGAAATTATTTCGTAACTGAATCGACCGGCTTGACCGGATCGGCGAACGGTTTGATGCCCAATTCGCTATAGACCTCGCTCGGGTAATAGACGATGTCGCCCTTGATCACCGTCGCCACTTTGCGAATGTCCGAGATATCGTGGGCCGGATCGCCATCGATGAGGATCAGGTCGGCACGCTTGCCCACCGCAATGCTGCCTCGATCATCCAACACACGGGCATATTTGGCGGGGTTCCAAGTCGCGGTCTGCAGCGCCTGCGCCGGGGTCATTCCCGCATCCACGTATAGCTGCAATTCACGCTGCAAGGTGAAGCCCGGCAACCCATCGGTGCCCGCGACGATCGGCACGCCCGCACGATGCATGCGGCCGACAAAATCCACCATCTTCAAATACGACTTGTCGTATCGCGCAGCCGTGGCGTCATCGGGGATGTTGAATTCGGCGACCCGCAATCCGCGCTGCACATCAGGTGGCATGTGATCGGCCACAGCAGCGAACGCCTTCGACATCTGTCCTGAGCGTTGACGCAGAAAATCGAACGTGGCCAGGGTCGGATCGATCACCACCTGCTTTTTGGCCAACAAGGCGATGAAGTTCTGCACAGGCTGTGCGTCGAAGTCCATATCCGCCACTTTCTTCGCCGGCAGGTAGAAACGCTCCAGCGTGCGGGTGTCGGTCTTCTCGTCGACCAGGAAATTCAATAGCACCTGGTTGATGTGCTGGATCTCGTCGTAGCCGGCATCCACCGCATCCTGCGCGCGCAGGAATACCGGGATGTGACCACTGACCCGAAGCCCCTTTTCGTGCGCGTAGGCCACGGTATCTTTCAAGATGTCCTTGGGAAATGAGTTGTAGATCTTGATCTGCGGGTAACCGTGCTGGGCGTACCAATCGATGGCCTTCTTGGCGCCATCCAGATCCTTGATGACGAAACCGTTACGCGCCGACATCTTGCTTTCGCCTTCCAGGAAGCCGGCCGGCACCACGCGTGCACCCAGCAGCTTGCCTTCGCGTTCCTCGGCCATGACTTGTTGCAACGTGGCATTGTCGTTGCCCATGTCGCGAATGCTGGTAACGCCAGCTGCAAGATCCAGACCACCATTCCAGCGTGAGGTGTGCGCATGCGCATCGAACAAACCGGGCATCAGCACGCGACCGTCGCCATCCAATGTGCGCGCGATGCTGGCCGTTTCCAGCGCATTGCCGACATGGTCACTCGTCGCCCAATCGCCCTCACCGACCCGCACGATCCGGCCATCGCGGATCAATACGGATGACAGTGGGCTGACGACACCCTTTTCGCTGTCGAACAGACGCACGTTATGGATCAGCGTCACGCCCGGGATGGCATGCGACAGGCGCTTGTTGAGGTCGACTAGCGCCTTGGCTTCGGCGACCTTCTGTCGCTTCTCGAGCTCATCGGCCTGTTTTTCCCAGCCCGCTTCAACCATCTGCATCCAACCCGGCTGGATGGAAGCGAAGACGCGTGGGCTGCCATCGGTTGTCACCCAGACGAAGGTCGGAGTGAAGCCGACACCCGTCATCGCCAGCAAGTTCACCTTGCGCGTCTGTCCATCGCGATTGAGCGTGACCTCGTCGATCACGCGGGCGCGCAATATGCCTGAGGGAATCAGCGGGACACCGGCATCGCCACGCTTGGCGAGCGCCGCCAGCATTGGCGCATACGATTGTGGCGTCCCAGCCAAGGACCAATACAGTGCACCATCGCGCTGCGGCGCTTCCCCCGCGTCCGAGGTGGATTTCCAGCGACCAAGGCCATCTTTGACCTGCCAGGTTTCATGGACCGGCGCCCCGAAGGTGGACGTACCTTTGACCTCGTAGTCGGCGAAGCTGCCATCGGCAGCAAGGCGGTACCGTTCCTTTAGCTCGGGGCCGCGACCGTTGTCCTTGAAGGTGAACTCGGTACGGACGGTGCCGTCATCGGCCATCTCGGTGGTCTGGTGCCCCGCCTGCTTGCCGCCATCGACCAGGATCACGTAACGCAGGGTTTCTGCTGCCTGTAGCGGCATTGCGGCCAGCAGCATCGCGGCCAGTAGAAATATCGATGCGCGTGCTTCGGTGCGTGTCAGGAATTGCCGCATGGCCGTTCTCCCCGAGCCGGCATTCCGGCGGATGCAACCGAATATAGGCCCGCGA
The DNA here is from genome assembly GCF_900155935.1 of Solilutibacter tolerans. GTDB lineage: Bacteria > Pseudomonadota > Gammaproteobacteria > Xanthomonadales > Xanthomonadaceae > Solilutibacter > Solilutibacter tolerans. The sequence goes on along the minus strand of NZ_FTLW01000005.1, from coordinate 136,156 downwards.
GACGGGCCAAACAACACGCACTCTCAAAGCAAAAAGAGCGCCACCAAACAGGTGGCGCTCCGCAGCGAACCGGCTGCGACGGCCTGGAAATCAGGCCTTGCCCGGCTCCGAGACTTCCTTGACCACCTGCGCCGTGGCCTCACTCTTGCCGGCCAGGGCCAAGTCGGCCAGAGCCGCCACGCCCGCCAGTTGACCGTCACCATCCACCACGATCACGCGGCGAATCTTCTCCGCCTCCATCACGCAGGTCGCGTCATACAAGCTCGTCGTCATGGTCACGGTCTTGACTGGCGAGGTCATCGCGTCGCCAGCACTGCTGAGGCCTGCATCGATGCCGGCGGCCACGATACGGGTGGCGATGTCGCGGTCGGTGACCGCGCCAATTGGCTTGTTGGCTTCGTCCACCACGGGGATCATCCCGCAGTCGCTGTCGACCATCATCTGGGCCACATCAGCCAGCGGGGTGTCGATGCGGCAGCTGGACGGGTTGGAGGTCATCACGCTGGTGATGTCTGACATTTGGAGCTCCTGGAGGGAATGAAATCAGGGATGCAGCATCCCCACCACCAGGTCGCTGATGCGTGAACGCCAGCGGCTGGCGTTCAGGTGGCGGGCTGACTGATGGCAGGGGCTTGGTCAGGCCCGATGCGATACCCTGATCGTTTCCGGATCAAGAGGTTGCACGCCCGATGTCCCAACACCGACTGCTTGCCAGCGCATTGACGCTGGCCATCGCCACCGCCCTGTCAGGCTGCGCCACCGCGCCTGTCAGCGAGACCACCGCTGACGCAACGAGTGAATCGATGCCCGAGACCGCTTCCAACCCGCTGTTTGCGCCCAGCCCGCTGCAGTGGCAGTACCCGCAGTTCGACAAGATCAAGATCGAACACTTCGCCCCCGCCTTCGACCGCGGCATGCAGGAAGAGCGCGCCGAATACGATGCCATCGCCAACAACTCCGAGGCACCTACCTTCGAAAACACCATCGTGGCGATGGAGCGTACCGGCCAGACCTTGGGCCGCACCTTGGCCGTGTTCAGCGGCATCAATGCCACCAACACCAATGACGCAATCCAGAAGCTGCAGGCCGACTATGCGCCGAAGTTCTCCGCGCATCGCGATGCCATCGCCCTCAACCCCGCCCTGTTCGCCCGCATCAAGGCGGTGTACGAGCAACGCAATCAGCTAGGCCTTGATGCCGAAAGCTTGCGCCTGGTCAACGAGTACTACGATGACTTCGTCCGCGCCGGCGCCAACCTGACGCCGGAGCAGAAAGAGCGCATCAAGGCCATGAACAGCGAGATGGCCACGCTGTCCACCAAGTTCAGCCAGAACGTACTGGCAGAAGTAAATGACTCGGCCATCGTGGTCGACAACCGCGACGAACTGGCTGGCTTGTCCGACGAGCAGATCCAGGTGCTGGCCGATGCGGCCAAGGCCAAGGGACAGGAAGGCAAGTACCGTATCGCCCTGCTCAACACCACCGGCCAGCCGCTGATGGGCCAGCTGCAGAACCGCGCGCTGCGCGAGCGCATCATGAAGGCTTCGCTGGCTCGCGGTACTCGTGGCAACCAATGGGACAACCGCGAGATCGTCTCGCGCGTGGCCAAGCTGCGTGCCGAGCGCGCCGCGATCATGGGCTACCCCAACTACGCCGCCTTCTCGCTGGAAAACCAGACCGCGAAGACGCCGGAAGCCGTCAACAAGATGTTGTCGCAACTGGCCCCGGCGGCCGTCGCCAACGCGCGCAAGGAAGGTGCCAAATTGCAGGCGATGATTGACCGCGAGCAGAAGGCCAAGGGCCAACCGACCTTCAAGCTGGAATCGTGGGATTGGGACTTCTACACCGAGAAGGTGCGTAAGGCCGAGTACGACTTCGACGAGAACGAGCTCAAGCCCTACCTGGAACTCAACAACGTCATCGAGAAGGGCGTGTTCAAGTTCGTCGGCGATTTCTACGGCGTGACCTTCAAGCCGCGCCCGGACCTGCCGACCTACCATCCGGACGTCAAGACCTACGAGGCCTTCAACGCCGATGGTTCGGAACTCGCGCTGGTGGTGGTGGATCCCTTCGCGCGTCCCTCCAAGCGCGGTGGCGCGTGGATGAGCAGCTATGTGCAGCAGTCGGGCCTGCTTGGCACCAAGCCGGTGGTCGCGTTCCACCTCAACGTCACCAAGCCAAGCGAAGGCAAGCCCGCACTCCTGACCTGGGATGACGTCAACACTACCTTCCACGAATTCGGCCATGTCCTGCATGGCATGTTCTCCGACGTGAAGTACCCGTACTTCAGTGGCACCAGCGTGCCGCGCGACTTCGTCGAGTTCCCCTCGCAGGTGCACGAGATGGGCGCGACGTGGCCATCGGTGCTGTCCAGCTACGCCGTGCATTGGCAGACCGGCGAGCCGATGCCGAAGGCGTTGCTCGACAAGGTGCTGGCCGCCGATCAGTTCAACCAAGGCTTCGCCACCACGGAGTACCTCGGCGCCGCGCTGCTGGACCAGGCCTACCATCAGGTCGGTGCCAACCAGCTACCCGACGCCGCCGGCATCCTCGATTACGAAGCTGCCGCCCTCAAGCGCGTGGGCCTCGATTATGCCGCCGTGCCGCCGCGTTACCGCACCAACTACTTCAGCCACATCATGGGCGGCTACGCGGCCGGCTACTACGCCTACATCTGGTCGGAAGTGCTGGATGCGACCACGGTTGCGTGGATTCAGCAGAACGGCGGCCTGACTCGCGCCAATGGCGACCGCTTCCGCAAGACCCTGCTCTCGCAGGGTGGCAGCAAGGACGCGCTGCAACTGTTCCACGATTTCTCCGGCCAGGAGCCGCAGATTCGCTACCTGCTTGAACGCCGCGGGCTGACCGCGACCCCCACCAAGCGCTAAGCTGACCCACCTGCCCCGCACCCGCGGGGCAGGTTCTTTGCACACACGAGTAATCCCATGTCCGTCCAACCTTCCGTGCTTTCGCTCATCGGCAATACCCCCATCGTCGAGGCGACGCACATCGATACCGGCCCCTGCCGGTTGTTCCTCAAACTGGAAAACCAGAACCCCGGTGGCTCGATCAAGGATCGCATCGGCGTGTCGATGATCGAAGCGGCCGAGAAGCGCGGCGATCTCAAGCCCGGCGCGACCTTGGTCGAAGGCACTGCGGGCAACACCGGCCTCGGCCTTGCACTCGTCGCCCGCCAAAAGGGCTACAAGTTGATCCTGGTCGTGCCGGACAAGATGAGCCGGGAGAAGATCTTCAACCTCAAGGCGATGGGCGCCGAGGTCGTGCTGACGCGCTCGGATGTCGCCAAGGGCCACCCCGAGTATTACCAGGACCTCGCCAAGCGCATTGCCGATGAAACGCCGGGCGCGTTCTTCGTCAACCAGTTCGGCAACCCGGACAACCCGGCCGCGCACGAGTTCGGCACCGGCCCGGAAATCCTGCGCCAGATGGCGGAGGTCGGCGGCCTCGATGCGATGGTATTTGGCTGCGGCAGCTCCGGCACCATGACCGGCCTGTCGCGTTGTTTCGCCAAGGAATCCCCCGATACGGAACTCGTGCTGGCCGATCCGGTCGGCTCGATCCTCGAGGAATACATCAATCGCGGCACGCTGAGCGACAAATCCGCCAGCTGGATGGTCGAAGGCATCGGCGAGGATTTCCTGCCGTCCATCTCCGACTTCACCCGCGTCAAGAAAGCCTATGCCATCAGCGATGCGGAAAGTTTCCACGCCGCGCGCCACTTGCTGGAGGCCGAAGGCATCTTGGGTGGCTCCTCGACCGGCACCCTGCTGGCCGCGGCGCTGAAATATTGCCGCGAGCAGACCACGCCCAAGAACGTGCTGACGCTCGTCTGCGACACCGGCAACAAATATCTGTCGAAGATGTACAACGACGACTGGATGCGCGATAACGGCTTCACCGAGCGCCCGCAACACGGCGACTTGCGCGACCTCATCCTGCGTCCCTATGCCGAGCGCGACACCGTGGTGATCAAGGCCGACGATCTGCTCCTCACCGCCTACCAGCGCATGAAGCTCTACGATATTTCGCAGCTGCCGGTGATGGACGGCGACCGCATCGTCGGCATGGTCGATGAAAGCGACGTGCTGCTGCATGTGTATGGCGATGAATCGCGCTTCCGCGAGCCGGTGTCTTCGGCGATGGTGAAGAAGCTGGACGCGCTCGACGTCAAGGCACCCATCGAAGCCCTGCTGCCGGTGTTCGATCGCGGGCATGTGGCCATCGTCAACGACGGCGACAAGTTCCTCGGCCTCATTACCCGCATCGACCTGCTCAATTACCTGCGCCGCCGCGTCGCCTGATACGCGCCCGCATCGACATCTCAACCATCAAGACCATGACTACTCAAAATCCCGATTGGAAACTCGCGACCCTCGCCATCCACGGTGGGCAGGAAGTCGATCCGTCCACTGGCGCGGTAATGCCGCCGATCTACGCCACCAGCACCTACGCGCAATCCAGCCCCGGCGTGCACCAGGGCTTCGAATACTCGCGCAGCCACAATCCGACGCGTTACGCGTGGGAGCGTGGTGCGGCGTCGATGGAAGGCGGCACGCGCGGCTTCGCGTTTGCTTCGGGCCTGGCGGCGACGTCCTGCGTGCTGGAGTTACTCGATAGCGGCGATCACGTCATCGCCATGGATGATCTCTACGGCGGCAGCTATCGCCTGTTTGAGCGCGTGCGTCGTCGCAGCGCCAATCTCGACTTCAGCTACGTGGACATGACCGATGCCGAGCGCATCCGCGCGGCGATCACGCCCAAGACCCAGATGATCTGGGTCGAGACGCCGACCAACCCGACGCTGAAGATCGTTGATCTCGCCGCCGTTTCCGCCATCGCCAAGGAACACGGCTTGCTGATGGTAGTGGACAACACCTTCGCCTCGCCCATCGTGCAGCGCCCGATCGCACTCGGCGCCGACATCGTCATGCACTCGGCCACCAAATACCTCAACGGCCATTCCGACATGGTCGGCGGCATGTTGGTGGTGGGAGACAACGCGGAGCTGGCCGAACAGCTCGCCTTCCTGCAGAACTCCACCGGCGGCGTGCAAGGGCCGTTCGACAGCTTCCTGGCCCTGCGCGGCCTCAAGACGCTGCACCTGCGCATGCAGGCGCACAACGCGAATGCGCTGGCGCTGGCCGAGTGGCTGGAGAAGCAGCCGGGCGTGTCGCGCGTGTTGTATCCGGGCCTGCCCTCGCATCCGCAACACGATCTTGCCAAGCGTCAGATGGATGGCTTCGGCGGCATCATCTCGATCTATCTCGATGGCGACTTCGACGCCGCCAAGCGTTTCTGCGAGCGCCTTGAAGTCTTCACCCTGGCCGAGTCGCTGGGCGGCGTGGAGAGCCTTGCCAACCACCCAGCAGTGATGACACATGCGAGCGTCCCGGCCGAGCGCCGCGCCGAGATCGGCATCACCGACAACCTGGTGCGGTTGTCGGTGGGTATCGAGGATCTGGAAGACCTGCGCGCGGATCTCGCCCACGCCTTGGCGGGCTGATCGCGCGCGCGATGAAACTACTCAGCCGCCGGTAAAGCGGCTGCGGTAGGCCGGTTCGAGATGCGGCATCAATACCGATGTCGGCACATCGACGGTCTGTGTACCGTCGGAATACGGGCCCACTTGGTACGGCGGGAAGACGAAACGCAGACCGAACCATTTGCCGTCAGCAGAAGGAATCGGCTCGAATTGGGCGAAGTTGGCTGCGTCTGGCGCAGTACCCTCTTCGATCATTCGGGACGCGTTCTTGATCATGGCCACACGATCCGCTTCAGGCACATCGTCTTCGACCAAGCGCTTGCCGACGGCATCGGCCAATTGTTCGCGCACGTAGTCGGATATGGCCTTCCAACCCGCCTCGCTTGGCACCAAGTCAGACGACTGCAACAAGCGCTGTTCGCTGGGCAGATAGGTGAAACGTGCGATGAGCGGAATGCCGTGGGCACCGCCGGTATACAGGCTGCCATCAGCCGCAATCACGATGACATCCTGCCGTGGACTGATGTCGGTGAAATTGAGGCTGAGATCGTAAGGCGTACTGGTTTGACCACTGCCTTCGGCACCTTGCACCGCTTGCGCAAGATCGGCGCGAGCCGCATCGGAATAATCTTCCAATGCCTTGGCCAGGACAGGATGGGCATTCGCCACGGGCGGGAAAGTGATCCCGACCAGGTATTTGGGCGTGCGTTCGATGACATCCTTCAACGCTGTCTTGCCATCAGCCTGGCCAGCTGCAGTCGGCGCTGTCGTCGCAGAGACATCGGCGGAAGGTTGTTGCGCTTCGTTCCGGCAACCGACGATGAGAATGGCCAGGGCGGCTAGGGTCAGGACTCGACGCATGGGGCTAACAAGGTACGACTTGCAGGGGATTGGGGAAGATTAACGAGAGCCGCGTGATGGCTGGGTCAGCAGTAGGCGGCATTCTGGTCGGCATTGCCAAAAAAAGAAGCCCGGCAGAAACCGGGCTTCTCTTGTAGCTAACCGCTGATTAGAGCGGCTGGACTTCGTCAGCCTGCAGGCCCTTCTGGCCCTGCACAACCTTGAACGAAACCTTCTGGCCTTCCTGCAGCGACTTGAAGCCGTTGCCCATGATGGAACGGAAGTGCACGAACAGGTCGGCGCCGCTTTCCGGGGTGATGAAGCCGAAGCCCTTAGCGTCGTTGAACCACTTGACGGTACCGGTTTGACGGTCGGACATGGTGTTACTCCTTGAAACAGTTGATGGATACACGGCCTAGGCCGGACTGTCGAGCAAGAGGTAACACGCAAGCGATGGAGCGATCACACGATCAACCGCATCAGATCACAATGTACCGTGATCCCGCTGAAACAGTGGGCGAACAATACACCATGTAGATTCCAAATGTATGGCTTCGGGCCCGCCCATTCAGGTTAGAAGGTCGGCATAGTCCCGATGCTTGCCCACCCAAGCCTGGGCGTAGGAACACAACGGAGCCACTTTAAGTCCTTCTAGCCGGGCATGATCGAAAGCCGCCTGGACCAAAGCCCCCGCGATCCCCCGACCGCCAATGGCCGCAGGCACGATGGTGTGGGTAATCGCCATCACCCCGCCCTCAAGCTCATATTCCACATAGGCATCCAAGCCATCGACCTCGGTCGTGAAACGGTGGCGGCTGGCGTCGTGTTTGATCTCTAGCGTCATCTTGGGCTCCTATTGGGACCTGCAGGGGCAGGTTTTGACTGGTTGGGCCCGTTATAGCGGCCCGCACATGGGCAAGGCGTGAGCATTGGCACCTGGAAGCTGGATCTGCCGCACAAAAAAGTTGGCACGTTTCCTGCTGATCTACCCATGAGACCACTGCCAACGCCGGAGCCCATCATGGCCAGCAACCAACAGCTCGTCGATCGCTTGTACGACCTCACCACTCGCGGTGAATTCGACAGCGCGGAATTTTCCCACCTTGATGCGCTGGTCTACAGCCGTCTCGAGCAGACCTATGCCGATGACGAAGCTTTCGAGGCCGCCATCCAGTCTGCTGGCTCCGTGGACCTGGCAGCCATCGCGCAGGCCGCCTGATAGGTACAGTTAAAGTCAGACATGGGCGGCTTTCATCCGCCCCCAAGTTGCCTGACGAAATTAGGTAGCACGCCTGGTTGCGTGGCTGCCATGAACAAGACGCCGTACGCGGCACCAAACAGATGTGCGCTGTGGTTGACGTTATCGCCGCCGCGCTTGTCCATCCAGATCGAGTACGCGACGTACAAGACGGCGTAGATGATCGCCGGCACCGGGATCGGAATCGGGAAGATGACCATCTTGGCCCACGGGGCCAGCAGGATGAAGGCAAACATCACCGCCGACACACCGCCGGATGCCCCCAGGCTGCGGTAATGGCTGTCGTTCTTGTGGCGCAGGTACGTCGGCAGTATCGCCATGACGATCGCCGACAGGTAGAAGAACAGGAAGCCGACCATCCCGGCGATCCCGCCACCGAAGACTTGTTCAACATGCCGGCCGAAGAAGAACAGCGTGATCATGTTGAAGATCAGATGCTGCCAATCGGCGTGGATGAAACCATGCGTCAGCAATCGATCGTACTGGCGATGACGGCTCACCGCCGGCGGCCAGAGGATCAAACGATCCTCCAGCCGGCGATTGTTGAACGCCTGCCACGAGACCAACACGGTGATCGCGATGATCGCGATCGTGATCATGCGGCAACGCCTGCCACGCGGTAGTTGTCCTGCATCGGGTATCGCTTGGCATATAGGGCGAAGGCCGCTGCCGCGATGAACGCGAACCCGGCGAAGAAGAACATCAGGAATGCCGGTTCACTTAAACCTGTGCTGGCGATCATTGCCTTGAAGCCGTCGTTCTGCACGCCGGCATTGGTCAGCAACACCCACAAGCTGCCGAAGGTGCTGGTGAGGTACCAGAACGCCATGATCACGCCCTTCATCGCATGCGGCGCCTGGCTATAGGCGAATTCCAGCGCGGTGGCCGAGACCAGCACTTCGCCGAAGGTCAGCAACAGGTATGGCAGGCTCTGCCAAGCGAGCGAGACCTCAGCGCCGCCATCGATCCACAATTGCAAGACGCCGGCCACCACCCAGGACACGCCGGAGATCGCGATGCCCCAGCCCATGCGGCGCAGCGCGGTCACCACGAAGCCCAGCTTGCGCAACAGTGGATACAACACGATGTTGTTGAACGGGATCAGCAGCATCACCAGGAGCGGATTGAGCGCCTGCATCTGTGCCGGCTCCTTGATCAGCCAGCTGGGCCACCACCATTGGTCGTGCGGCACGATCATCGCGTTGCCCTGGATGATCCAGGTCGAGGCTTTCTGGTCGAACAACGACCAAAATGGGGTGACCAGCGCGAACACGATCAGGATACGCAGCACGGCGCGCACGCCGTCCACAGCGGCATCAGGATGCTTGCCACGCGCGCGTTCCAACTGCAGCGATGCGCCCCAGCCACCGAACGCGATCATGATGCCCAGCGCGGAACAGGCCATGATCACGAAGCCGAGTTTCTCAGGCCACCACGCGGGCGCGATGCCGAATAGATCCAGGATGCCGATCACCAAGAACGCAGCGGCCACGAGCATCGCCACGCGCGCCATGTCGGTGCCCACGTTGCTCTGCCCCGCCCGCTTCTCGCGCAACGCCGTCTTGACCACGTTGAGGAAGGAATCCGGATCCGGACCCGAAGGCGGCACGTTGACGTACTGCTTGCGGCCCATCCAGAAGATGATGGTCGCGATCAGCATCAGAATGCCGGGCACGCCGAAGGCGACCGCAGGCCCGTAGTTGCGCAGCAGCAAAGGCGCGAACAACGAGGCGAAGAACGAGCCGAAATTGATGATCCAGTAGAAGGCATCGAAGACGATCTTCGCCAAGTGTTTGTTGGTCTGGTCGAATTGGTCACCACAGAACGACACCACCAAGGGCTTGATGCCGCCTGAGCCCAATGCGATCAGGAACAGGCCGGTGTAGAAGCCGGTGCGATTGCCCTCGAACAAGGCAAGACAGGCATGGCCCGCGCAGTAGATCAGCGAGAACCACAAGACCGTGTTGTATTTGCCGAAGTAGCGATCCGACAACCAGCCACCCAGTAGCGGGAAGAAGTACACGCCGATCACGAAGGTGTGGAAGACCTCCTTCGCCATCGCCTCGCGCTCGGAACCGGCGGGCAGGTATCCCAGCAAGATCGAGCTGATGAGGAACGGCACCAGGATGTTGCGCATCCCGTAGAAACTGAAGCGCTCGCAGGCCTCGTTACCGATGATGAAGGGGATCTGCCTCGGCATGCGTGCATCGGCATGGGGGACTTGCGGGGTCGCGTTCATTCGGCGGCTCCTTGTTTGATGTGTCGATGGATTCTGATGTGGATGATGATCGAAGCGCGGCTCAACGCCACTCTTCCAACCCTTCGCGTGCATACAACTCGGTGAAAGCCGGACGCGCCTTCATCAAGCGGGCCAGTTCACCCAGGTTCGGCCAACGATCACCGGGCTTAGGCATGTTGCGCGACCAACGCAGCAACATCGTCAAATAGATGTCCGCGGCAGACGGCCTATCGCCCAGCAGATACGGTCCTTGCTTGGCCAACTGATCATCCAGTCGCTGCCAAGCGGCTTCGATGCGTGGCTGAGTGTGCGCGAGCACGGCTTCGCGATGCGCCTCACCTGCAGGTTCTTGCGGGTACCACCAGATGCGAAACAAGGGCTGCACCGCATTGGCCAGATGAAACATCCACTGCACGTATTCGGCGCGTTGCCGGCTATCCGGTGCAGGCGCCAGACGATGCTCGGGATCGGCATCCGCCAAGGTCATCAACAAACCTGAGACCTCGAAACGCGGCTCGCCGTCGATCACCAGCGTCGGCACGACGCCATTGGGGTTCAGCGCCAGGTATTCCGGGGATTTCTGCTGGCCAGAATTGGTGTCCACTAGGGCCAACTGGTGCGGTCGGTCGAGTTCGATCAAGAGCCAATGCACGGCCATGCTGGCTGCGCCGGGCGAGTAATAGAGCGTATCCGGGGTCTTCTGCATGGTTCACATGATGGCATGACCGATGGCCCACCACGCCTGCACACCGGCGCGTTTACCATCATCCGTTGTCCTTGCAGGTGCCCGTCATGTCGCGTTTCGCCCGCTCCGCTCCGCTCGCCCTTGCGTTGGGCATCGCCCTCGCCGCTGTTCAGCAAGCTACGGCGGCCTCTCCCACGAAGCCCCCCCTCACCACGCTGGCCGAGCGCAGCGGCTTCCTCAAGACCGGCCGCTTTGATGAAGTGATCGCCTTGTGCGATGCCTTTGCCAAGGCCTATCCGCAGTCCGTGCGTTGCTTCGATTTCGGCAAAACGCCCGAAGGCCGCCCGATGAAGGCGCTGGCCGTCTCGACTGCCGGGGCGCTGACGGCCGAGGCCGCACGCGCGCAGGACCTACCGGTAATGCTGGTGCAAGGCGGCATCCATTCCGGGGAAATCGACGGCAAGGATGCGGTGTTCTGGCTGCTGCGTGAGCTGTTGTCCGGCAAAGTCGCGCCGGGCGTGCTCGACAAACAGGTGATGGTGTTCGTGCCGGTGTTCAACGTGGACGGTCATGAAAACTTCCGCGCCTGGAACCGCCCCAATCAGCGCGGGCCGGAGGAAATGGGTTTTCGCACCACGGCGCAGCGTTACAACCTCAACCGTGATTATCTGAAGGCCGACAGTACGGAAATGCAGGCGATGCTGCGCCTGGTCAACGAATGGGATCCGCTGGTGACGATGGATCTGCACGTCACCGATGGCGCCAAGTTCCAGCACGACATCTCGATCACCGCCGAGCCGGTCAACGCCGGCGATGCCGAACTGCAAAAAATCGGTCGCGCCCTGCGCGACGGCATCATCGACAAATTGGCGACGCAAGGCTCAAAGCCGGTCGCGTTCTACCCCAGCTTCGTCGAAGACGATGATCCGGCCTCCGGTTTCGCCGAGGGCGTCGCGCCGCCGCGCTTCTCGCACGGCTATTTCATGCTGCGCAATCGCATCGGTATTTTGGTCGAGACCCATAGCTGGCGCACGTATCCGGAGCGCGTGCGGGCGACCCGCAACACGGTGCTCGACCTGCTTGAATTAGCCGCAGTCCATGGCCAGCAGTGGCAAGTTGCGGCTGCCCAAGCCGATGCTCGCGCAAGTCAATTGGCCGGGCAATCCGTGCCATTGGCATGGAAGGTGTTGGACGATGCGCGCACCATCGATTTTCAGGGCTATGCCTACACCCGCACGCCCTCCACGATCTCGGGCGCGTTGATGACGCGCTATGACGAAGCCAAACCCGCAGTCTGGAAAGTGCCGCTGCGCGACAAGGTCGAACCTGCGCTGGAAGCGAACGCACCGCGCGCTGGATACCTGGTGCCGGTGGCGTGGGCCCCGTATGTCGAGCCAAAATTGAAGACGCATGGCATCGAATATCGCGTGCTGGGTGATGCGATGAGCCAGCTCGCTGCGAAGAGCTTCCGCGCCACCCAGGCCAAGTTTGCCGGCGGGTCCGTCGAGGGGCACCAACGCGTGACGCTGGAAGGCAGCTGGCAGCCGGAGACGCGGAATCTGCTGGCCGGCGCTTTGTTCGTCCCCATCGCACAACCCAAGGCGCGTGTGGTGATGAACCTGCTGGAGCCGCAAGCCCCGGATGCGATCGCTGCCTGGGGCGACATGAACAATGCCTTCGAGCAGAAGGAATACATGGAGGGCTATGTGGCGGAGGAACAGGCCGAGCAGATGTTGGCCAAGGACCCGGCCCTCAAGGCCGAGTTCGAAAAGCGCCTGCGTGATGATGCGGACTTCGCCAAATCACCAGAAGCACGACTCGACTTCTTCTACCAGCGCCATGCCGCCTACGACCGCGACTACTTGCGGTATCCGGTGTTGCGCGTGGATGCAGCACCCCAATGATCGCGAGCGACTGACGCCCAGCGGCCTCAGCAGTTCTCGTATTTCCAGTTGCGTCTCTTGCCCTCGCCCAACCATTCGACGGCTTGGGCGATGCGGCGCGAGCGGGTGTCTTCGCGCTTGGCCTCGACGATCCAATCGATGTATTCGCGTCGCTGGCCGGGCGGGAACGCATCGAAATGCTTCTGCGCCTTCGGCTTGCGTGCCAGCGCCGCGGCGAAATCGTCGGGCATCTGCAGTGCAGGCTTGGCCTTCTTCGCCACCTTGGGCTTGGGCACTGCGGCACCCGACCGCATCGTCGATCATCGCCATCGTCTTGCGAATATCGGTCTTGAGCGTCGCGGCCTTGGGCATGTCGGCGGGGCCACGCATCTTCCCGTAGCTGCCCATGCCGTCACGCGACGTCTCCGCGCCAATGACCTCGGCGTGCTGCCAATAGCCAAACGACATGTGCTGCTTGAACGCCGCCATCGCGCAGAGGATCTTGCCGCGATGCAGGAAGGTGGGCATACCCCACTTCACCGCTTCCTCCACATCGGGGCAGTGGCGATGCACCGTCTCGCGCAGGCTCGCCATCATGGGCTGGAACACGGGATTGGCCCGTTCGATATAGGCATCGATACGGGCATCGCGCGTGCCCTGCGGTTGCTTCGCCATGCCACCCCCGGTCTCGTGCGGACGATCGGACGATGATGCCCCAGCCGGGCTTCACGATGAAGCGGTGACTGACCTAGACTGGTCGCATGCGCAAGAATCCCTGGCTCATCCTGCTCCTCGCCGCCGGTCTCATCTGGATGTGGTGGTCATCGCGCGAATCGGCCGCGCCGGTCGTCGACGCACCGCCCACGGTGAGCGGGCAACCCGGCACACGGACGCCAGCGCCATCCATCTCCGGTCCGCGCACCAGCATCGATCTGCCTGCGGAAGCACTCGACACCATCGCCCTCATCCAGCGCGGCGGGCCCTATCCGCATCGGCAGGATGATGGCGTGTTCGGCAACCGCGAACGCCGACTGCCGCAAAAGCCGCGCGGCTGGTATCGCGAATACACGGTCGATACGCCGGGCGTGAACCATCGCGGCGCACGCCGCATCGTCACCGGGGGCCGCCCGCCCAGCGAGTGGTACTACACCGATGATCATTACGACAGCTTCCGCCAGTTCGAGGTCAGTCGATGAGCGCCGATTCGCATCCCCTCGACTTGCGTGATGCCAGCCAGGCTGGCGTGTATCGCGTGATGTGCGCCGATGTTGACCCGTTGCTTGTGCTGGCTGCTGATGAAGATGTCACCGTGCACGACATCGACCTGGTCGGCACTGACGACAAGGCCGGATTGATAGAGCGCATCTACAACTCGCTGGCATTCCCAGACGACTGGGGCCGCAACTGGGATGCGCTGGCCGATGGCCTCAATGACTTGTCTTGGTTGGGCGATGCCGCGCCACGTCTTCTCGTCTGGCGCGGCATGGATGACTTGCACGTCGATGCCCCGGAGCTGGAAGAAACGCTGGTCGGTATTCTGGAAGACACCAGTGCCAGCTGGGCCGACGACGACATCGCCGTCTGGTCGCTCATTTGCCTGACGCGCATTCCCGACGAGGAGCTGGACGACGCGACGCGTCACTAGGGCCGATCCCCTACATGACGAAACCGGCGCAAGGCCGGCTTCGCTCATCCCCTCAGCCATTCCTCCGCCTCAGCGATCGCGCACGCTCGTTTCCACGATGACGCGTTGGGCCAGGAAGTCGGTGTTGCTGATCGCGCGGCCTTCGATGCGGATCACGTCACCGCGCTCGAGCTGGTCCACGCGATAACGCTGGCCGCGATATTCCACCGTCGTGTAATCGTCGTAGCGCACGCGCTGGTTGCTGCCGCTGTAACCGCCCTGGGTGTAGTTGATGATGCGATTGCGGGTGTCGATGTACGTCACCGAACCCGCCATCACGTTGCCGTAGGCGGGCGAGCCGCCGTTCCCGCCGCGCACGTCCTGCAGCACTTCGATGCTTTGCGCCCACCAGCGACCGTTGGATTGCGTGGCCTGCACGCGGATCCGGTCTCCGTTTTCCAGACCCGCCGGCGATTGCTGCTGTCCTTGGTAATACAACACCGTGTTGCGGTCGTAGTTGATCTCCACGCGGCTGCCGGCGCTCCCGTAGCCACTGTCCTGACGCAGCATGAAGCGCGCGTTGCCGTGGTCCACGCCGTCGACATTGCCGGTGATGGCCTGACCGTAGCCGCCCTGTGGATAGCCTTGGCCGGATCCCGGATAGGGATACTGCCCGCCGGGATAACCGCTGCCCCCCGGGTAACCGCCCAGACCACCACCGACAGTCATGCAGCCGGACAAGCCCAACGTGGCCGTCAGTGCGACGGCGCCCATCAGTGAACGATGCAAACGAATCATGGCCAGCCCCTTGCGTTGGAATGGGGTCATCAAGCCACGACATTCGTGAACGCCGGGTCAGTTCCTCATGCGGGCTTGATGATCGATGCCGGTCATTCAGCTGGGCGCGTCAGCCGGCCTCGAGTTCTTGCCAACGCTCATAGGCGGCTTCCAGTGCGGCCTGCGCATCGGCCAGCGCCGCGTTGTCGGCCTGCACCTCGGCTGCATCGCGCTGGAAATAGCCGGGGTCATTCATGCGCGCGGTGCGGTCCGCGATCTCGGTTTCCAAGGCGTCGATTCGGCCCGGCAGCGCTTCCAGCTCACGGGTTTCCTTGTAGCCAAGCTTCTTCTTGGCGGGCGTGGCAGGCAATGTGGGCGATGCCACTTCGGGCGCGGGCGAAGGCTTGGCCGGTGTCGCCTCCCGTGCCGGCACCATCGCGGGACGCTGCCGCAACCAATCGGTATAGCCGCCGACGTACTCGCCGATGCGGCCTCCCCCCTCCATCACCACGGTCGAGGTCACCACATTGTCGAGAAAGTCACGATCGTGGCTGACCAGCAGCAAGGTGCCGGGATAGTCAGCCAGCAGTTCCTCCAGCAATTCCAGCGTCTCGACATCCAGGTCGTTGGTGGGTTCGTCCATCACCAACAGGTTGGACGGTTGCGCGAACAACTTGGCCAACAAGAGGCGGTTGCGTTCCCCGCCCGACAAGCGCGTGATCGGCGCGCGGGCGCGCTCGGGCGTGAACAGAAAGTCCTGCAGATAGCCCAGCACATGCTTCTTGCTGCCGCCGACCTCCACCGTGTCACTGCCTTCGGCGACGTTCTCCATCGCATTCCAGTCTTCGCGCAGCGTCGCCCGATACTGGTCGAAGTAAGCCACCTGGAGCTGGGTGCCCTGCTTCACTTCACCGCCATGCGGCTGCAATTCACCCAGCAATAACTTGAGCAAGGTGGTCTTGCCGCTGCCGTTCGGGCCGATCAAGCCGATGCGATCGCCGCGCAGAATAGTGGTGTCGAAGTCGCGCACCAATCGCTTGTCGCCGTGGCTGAAAGACACGCCTTTCGCATCGATGACCTTCTTACCGGACGACTGCCCTTCGGCGATGTCCATGCGCACCTTGCCGACTTGCTCGCGGCGCGCAGCACGTTCATTGCGCATCGCCTTGAGCCGTCGCACGCGGCCTTCATCACGCGTCCGGCGCGCCTTGATGCCTTGGCGGATCCAGACTTCTTCCTGCGCCAGCAATTTGTCGAAACGCGCATTTTCCTGCGCTTCGGCATTCAAGCGTTCTTCCTTGCGTCGCAGGTAGTTGTCCCAGTCACCCGGCCAACTGGTCACCCGGCCACGGTCGATCTCGACGATGCGCGTGGCCAATGCCCGCAAGAAACGACGGTCGTGGGTGATGAACACCAGCGCCCCGCTCCATTGCTTCAAGAACCCTTCGAGCCAATCGATCGCGGCGATGTCGAGATGGTTGGTGGGCTCGTCCAACAACAGCAGGTCGGGCTCGGCCACCAACGCACGTGCCAGCAGCACGCGGCGCTTCATGCCGCCGGATAACCGGGCGAAATCGGCATCACCATCCAACTCCAGGCGCAGCAGGGTATCTTCCACACGTCGGTCCAACGACCAGCCTTGCACGGCTTCGATCTCCGCCTGCACCTTGGCCAGCGCATCAGTGTCGATGTCGGCTTCGTGGATGAGGTGGTGGTAACGCGCCAACAGCGCGCCCGCATCGCCCAAGCCTTCGGCGACTACGTCAAACACGCTGCCCTGCGCCCCTTGCGGCACTTCCTGTTCCAGGCGTGCAATGCGGCGACCGGATTCGACCCGGATGTCGCCGTCATCCGGCTTCAATTCACCGGCCAGCAGCTTGAGCAAGGTGGACTTGCCCGCGCCGTTGCGACCGATCAGTGCGATGCGTTCGCCCGGCTCGATGGCCAGGTCGACTTTGTCCAGCAGGAGCGGGCCGCCGACGCTGAAATCGACCGCGTTGAGAGTGATCAAGGGCATGCGCGCATTCTACTGGCCGCGTCGCATCCCTGCCGCTGGCCAGCAGAAAAGCATCTCCCTGCTAGTGCTTGGTGAACACCATGCCTTCGAATCTGAGCGCCACGACATCACTCCCTTGCACGTCGAATTCAACCACGTTGCCCGAGTTGGGCACGAATTCAACACGTACGCTGTCAGGGCGTTCGTAGGCGGTGGCGACGGATTTCAATGCCCCCCATGTAATGAGGGGGCGGCTATCGTCATCCTTTTGTACGTTCATTTCGCCCAGCAATGGATGCGTGTAGCGCCCCATGTACGTCTGCAGGGGCAAGGAAAGTTGCCAAGCCCGTTCGCTCATGGCTTGGCGGCGAGCGGCGATCTTCGGCGCGAGCGCACGCATCTCGGCCATCAACTGCTCGCCACCCAGGTCCATCCGGGCACCGACCTCGTCTTCACCGAGCAGCGCGCCATACACGTAATCCGCGACCAAGCCGGTCAGCTTTGGTGACATGTACTCCTCGTTGCTGAGCACCACCAGCCCGATGCCCGCGTCCGGCATGAACGACAAGTGGGCATGGAAGCCCGCGAACCCACCGAAGTGATGCAGCATCTGTTGTCCCTTGTAATCGCCCGTGTACCAGCCCCAGGCATAGCCTTGGCGATCAAACTGCTGATACGGCTTGCCGTCGGTTTTGGCGACCGGCACATGCGATTTGCGAATGACACCCGCCGGCACCAGTTGCTGGCCATCGATCCGGCCATCTTCCAATTGCACGATCAGGAACCTGGCCAAATCCGGTGCCGTCGACATCAATCCGCCGGCTGCATGCATGGTCGCGTCCGACTTCTCCAGGTACAGCGGCTGCACCGTTAACTCGCTCAGCACGGAGTATGGGTTGGCTACCAGATGACGCCCGCGCCTGGCATCACTGACACGCGCCGTCGTGTGCCGAAGGCCGACAGGCCGAAGCACCAGCTGCTCCAATTGTCGTTGCCATGTGGATTGGAAGCGCTGCTCCATCCACACGCTGACCAGGTTGTAACCCACATTGCCGTATCGGAAGCCCGTTCTTTCCTGATCTGGCAATGGCTGGGTCATTTGCACCAACTGGTAGCGCGATGCGGCGTCGTGGATGCCGCTGTAGGCAAGCGCCCACACCAGTGGCGTGTTTTCCAGACCGGAGGTATGCGTCAGCAGGTCGCGCATCGTGACCGTAGACGCATCGAACCCGTTGAAATTCAGGTCCGGAAACATCCCGGCCATGCTCATGTCATCTCGCCACTCGCCGCGCTCGGCGCGGATCAATGTCATCAATGCGGTGAAGGGCTTGGTGGCCGACGCGATGTAAAAACGCGTGTCGGCATCGACCTGCTTGCCTTGACTGATGTCGGCGTAACCCAAATAGGCTTGATGGACGATGCGGCCATCCTTGACCACGGCGATCGCTATGCCCGAACGGTCTCCCATCTCGCGCTTGATCTTGCCCACCCAGGCATCCAGCGCTGCCCAAGTGTCCGTGTCCTGCGCATGAAGCCTTGCCGGACAAAGCAGCAACAAAAGCGCCCAAGCCATCGTCGTTGAATATTTCCACATGCCATCGTCCTGCCCAATGTTGGTCGCAGGCTAGCGGGGCTGGCCCAGGGTTTCTTGAACCAATGCAACCTAGGGAGGGGCCATGCGCAGCCAGTTTCGGCATTGCCGTGGGGAGAGGCCGAAATGCCGACGGCAATCGCGACTCATATGGCTCTGGTCGGCATACCCACATGCCATCGCCACTTCAGCCAGTGACTGGCTGGAGGTGGCCATGCGCTGTAGTACTCGCGTCTGTCGCAATGCGTGGACATAATCGCGCACTGAACACCGGTGATGCCGACGAAACGTTCGTGCCAGATACACCGGATGTACCCCCACCTCGCGTGCAAGCAGTGACAGCCGCGCTGCATCGAAAGGCGCATCCTGCAAACGCTCATGGACCCGCCGCAACCAGGCGGGGCGGTGTGTCGGCTCAGGGCCCTGCCCTAGTGCATCCAACTGGGCCACGAACTCGATGCCTGCGTCGGATTCCGCCAGGCACGTCTGCGCATTTGATCGCGAAGCCAGCCAAAGCCTGATCGCCATGGCAGTCAGCGGACCGCCATGGCACCAACGCCAACGCGCCAGGCTGCCGTGCTCACTCAGCGCCAGAAGATCCGGGGGCAGATCGAGGGAAATCATCGTGGCCCCCGCCGGACCAAACTGATTGCGATGCACCACATCCCCGGGTTTGATCGCCACACTACCTTGCGTGGCCGTCTCTTCCTGTCTGCCCACCGCCTCGCGTACATGGCCAGCCAACACCACGCTGATCTTCGAGGCCCCATCGGCATGGTCGCCCATCACCCGCCCCGCTGCGTAATGCGACATCAGGGTGCAGGTGGGCGATCTCAAGGGCTTGGCGAGGCTTGGCATCACGTCACTCAGGGGGCGAGGCTCGAATCCTACGCAGGCCATGCCCATGGTGCATGGCCAATCGGTCATGCCAAGGCGAAGCTCAGGAACTGCAGGACAACATCGAGCAGCCGGCCTTGTTGCGCGCCCAGTCGGGCCGCTTGCCGGCGAAATGCTCACGACCGGGTTGGTGGTCGTAAGGGCGCCGCATCACGTCGAGCAATTCGCTGATCCCACTGGCATCGCCCGCATGCGCGCGGTCGATGACCTCTTGCGTCAGCCAGTTGCGCAGGATGTACTTCGGGTTGGCCAAGCGCATCGTTTCGCGCCGGGTCGCGGCATCCCATGCATCCTTGGCCACATGACCGGCATAACGCGCCAGCCAGGCCACGAGTTCATCGCGATGTGCATCGCGTTTGGCTTCGTCGTAAAAGGCATCGGCAAAGACATCCGGCGTCAACGCCGCCGCGTCGTGATCGCCCAAGGTGCGGAAGAAGATGGTCATGTCCACCTCGGCTCGATGCATCCATGCCTGCAGGTCACGCATCAAGGCCACCGCATCGTCATCGCACTCGGACAGCCCCAATTTTCGGGCGATATTGCATCGGTCCGTGCGTGAGAACGCCTCGGCATAGGCATCCAACCCCGCCTGCAAGGGCGCGATGTCACTGAACAAGGGTGATAGCGCGGCGGCGAGTTGTTGCAGGTTCCAGCCAGCCACCCGCGGCTGCCAGCCGAAGCGATAGCGGCGGCCCTGCGCATCGGTGGTGTTGGGGGTGAAATCGGGATCATAGTTGTCGATCGAGCCATACGGCCCGTAATCGATGGTCAGGCCCAGCGCGCTCATGTTGTCGGTGTTCATCACCCCGTGCACAAAGCCAACGCGCATCCACTCGGCCACCAGGCGCGCGGTGCGCTCGCAAATCTCGCGAAACCAGGCGGCATACAGGGCTTCGCCACTGCCTTCAAGGTGCGGGTAATCACGCCGGATCGCGAAATCGACCAGCGTTCGTAGCAATTCCACATCCCCACGCGAGGCCGGCAACTCGAAGTGCCCGAAGCGCAGGAAGGACGGTGCCACGCGGCATACGATCGCGCCCGGCTCGGCCTCGGGGTGGCCGTCATAAAACATGTCGCGGACCACCCCATCGCCCGTCGCGACCAGCGACAACGCGCGCGTCGTGGGGATGCCGAGGTGATGCATGGCCTCGCTGCACAAGAATTCACGGATCGACGAGCGCAGCACGGCGCGGCCATCGGCACGCCGCGAATACGGGGTCGGGCCGGCGCCTTTCAGCTGCAACTCCCATTGGCGACCATCGGGCGCAACCACCTCGCCCAAGGTGATCGCGCGGCCATCGCCCAGTTGCCCGGCCCAATGGCCGAATTGATGTCCGCCATAATTGCTCGCATGCGGCAGCATCCCCTCCAACAAAGCGTTGCCACCGAATATCTGCGCAAATTCGGACGTGGCCGCATCAGCCTCGCTTAAACCGAGCGTTTGCAGCATCTCGGTGGACACGGCCAGCACACGCGGATCGGCCACGGGTGTCGGCTGAACCGCAGACCAGACGGCCCCCTCCACTAGGCGCAGTTGGTTGGTTTGCTCGGGGTCACCGGGCAAGCCTGCGGGGAAACGGTTATCGAACTGAAGTTTCATCGACATGAAATGCGGCCAAACCGCGCCGAACACAAGCAGAGGCGTAGAATGAGCGACCAAAACGATGCGCCATGCGCAGGAGACCCGCCATGAGCGCCGATACCCCGAACGATACCCCCACGATCACTTTCGCTGACTTGGGCCTGCCCGAGTCGCTGCTGAAAGCCTTGACCGAAGTCGGTTACGAGACGCCCTCGCCCATCCAGGCCGCGACCATCCCGCCGCTGCTGGAAGGCCGTGATGTGCTGGGCCAGGCGCAGACCGGCACCGGTAAGACCGCGGCCTTCGCGCTGCCGATCCTGGCCGACATCGATCCGAAGCTCGCCGCACCGCAGGCCCTCGTGCTGGCACCAACGCGCGAGCTCGCCATCCAGGTGAGCGAAGCCTTCCAGAAATACGCGCACCACATCCCCGGCTTCCACGTGCTGCCGATCTACGGCGGCCAGAGCTACACCCCGCAGCTGCAGGCGCTGCGCCGCGGCGTGCAGGTCGTGGTGGGTACGCCCGGCCGCGTCATCGATCATTTGAATCGTGGCTCGCTGGATCTGTCCAGGCTGAAGACGCTGGTGCTGGACGAGGCCGACGAAATGCTGCGCATGGGGTTTGTCGATGATGTCGAGGCCGTGGTCAAAAAATGTCCGGATGATCGCCGCATCGCCCTGTTCTCAGCCACGATGCCGGCGCCGATCAAACGCATCGCCCAGACCTATCTGCGCAATCCGGTCGAAGTGGCGATCAAATCGACCACGACGACCGGCGACAACATCCGTCAGCGCTTCTGGCTGGTCAGCGGCCTGCACAAGCTGGATGCCATCACCCGCATCCTGGAAGCCGAAACGTATGACGCGATGATCGTGTTCGCGCGTACCAAGCTCGGCACCGAGGAATTGGCTGAAAAACTCGCCGCGCGTGGCATTGCCGCTGCCGCGATCAACGGCGACATGGATCAGAAATCGCGCGAGCGCACCATCCAGCGTCTCAAGGACGGCCAGCTCGACGTACTGGTCGCCACCGATGTCGCTGCACGCGGCCTGGACGTGGAGCGCATCACCCACGTCTTGAATTACGACATCCCCTACGACACCGAAAGCTATGTGCACCGCATCGGCCGCACCGGGCGCGCGGGCCGCAAGGGCGAGGCGATCCTGTTCGTGACGCCGCGCGAGCGCGGCATGCTGCGCGCGATCGAACGCGCCACGCGTCAGCAGATCACGCCCATGCAGCTGCCGTCGGCGCAAGACGTAAATCAGCAACGCGTCAGTCGTTTCCGGGATCGCATCAATTCGGCGCTCAATGGCAGCGATGCGGAACTCTTCCGCGGCCTGCTGGAAGACTTCGAGAACGAGCGCAACGTGCCGATGGTCGAAATCGCGGCGGCGCTGGCGCAGCTGGTGCAAGGCGATACGCCGATGTTCCTGCCCAACGATCCGCCGCCCCCGCCGCCGCGTGAGCGTCATGAAAAACCCGCGCGTAACGATGACTATGCCCCGCGTCCCCGCGATGGCGAGCGCGCGCCCCGCCCGCCGCGGCCCGCGCATGACGGCCCGGATGTCGGCATGCAGACCTATCGCATCGAAGTGGGTCACGAGCATCGCGTGAAGCCTGGCAATATCGTCGGCGCCATCGCCAACGAAGCCGAGCTGGAAGCACGCTACATCGGCCGCGTTGATATTCGTGACGACTACACCTTGGTCGATTTGCCGGAAGGCATGCCGCCGGAGTTGCTGCAATTCCTCGGCAATGTGCGCGTGGCCGGCCGTCCGATCCGCATGAGGTTGGCGACCGACGACGACCTGAACCAGCCCACGCGTCGCCGCGAGTTTGGACACAAGCCGCGTTTCGATGACGATGGAGGCGCGCGCCCACGCAAGCCCGGCGGCTTCAAACCGGGCGGCTTCAACAAGCGTCCGGGTGGTTTCAACAAGAGCGGTCCCAAGAAGCCGCGCGATCCGCGCTAATCGCCCATGTCGCGATTGTTGGTTTTCCAGCATGTCGCTGCCGAGCCCTTGGGCACGCTGGATGCGCTGATTCGCCAGCGTGGCCATCGGATGCGTTTCGTCAATTTCGAACGCGATCCCGATGCACAGCCCAGCACTGATCGTTATCGCGGCTTGATCGTGCTGGGCGGACCGATGAATGTCGAAGACCGCACCCATCGCCAACACCTGTTGACCGAGATGCGCGCGATCGAATCGATGCTGAAAGAAGACAAACCCGTGCTCGGCATTTGCCTGGGGGCGCAATTGCTGGCCCATGTGTTGGGCGCACCCGTGGTGCAGCACGAGACACCGGAGATCGGCTGGCATGCGTTGAAGCTCACCGATGCCGGACGCAACGATCCGGTGATGTCACACCACACCGATGGCGCACCGGTATTTCAGTGGCATCGCTATCGCTTCGACGTGCCCGAAGGCGCCGTGCATCTTGCCGAAACCGCGAGCTGTGGGCCGCAGGCCTTCCGCCATGGCGACAATGCCTACGGCTTCCAGTTCCATATGGAGGTCGATGAACCGCTGATCTCACGCTGGCTGGCCAATCGCGCCTATCTCGATGAACTGGCCGAACATGGCCACCCGGTGGACGCCGCGCAGGTGATGAGCGAAACCGACCGCCACCTGCCACCCATGCGCTCGCAGGCAGAGGCTGTGTTCAATGCCTTTCTTGACCTCGTCGGCATGCCGGAGCGCCGCTACACCCTGCCCTCGCGGGAGTGGGTGTGAGCGATTTCGATGTCCTGATCATAGGCGGTGGCGCGGCGGGTCTCATGTGCGCACTGACCGCAGGGCAGCGCGGCAAGCGCGTCGTCGTCATCGAGCACGCCGATCGCTGCGGCAAGAAGATCCTGATGTCCGGTGGTGGGCGCTGCAACTTCACCAATACCGGCGTCACCCCCGCGCAGTACCTGTCGGCCAACCCGCATTTCTGCAAATCCGCCTTGGCGCGTTACACGCCGAATGATTTCATCGAGATGGTGGAACGCCACGGCATCGCCTATCACGAGAAGGAACTCGGTCAGCTGTTCTGCGACGAATCCTCCAAACAGATCGTTCGGATGCTTTTGGACGAATGCGAATGGGCCGGCGTGCGCATCGAAACCGGCTGCAGCGTGGAATCGGTTGGGCAGGATGATGCCGGCTTCAACGTGCGCACCGCACGCGGCATGCTCAAAGCACCCTCACTGGTCGTCGCCTGCGGCGGCTTGTCGATTCCGCGCATGGGCGCTACCGGCTTCGGTTACCAACTCGCACGTCAATTCGGTCACGACGTATTACCGACGCGCGCGGGTCTAGTGCCGTTGACACTGTCCGGTACGCATCTCGAGCGGCTGGAAGACCTTAGCGGCCTGTCATTGCCTATCGAAGCGCGATGCGGCAAGCAAAGTTTCAGCAATGCGATGTTGATCACCCACCGCGGCCTGAGCGGGCCGGCGATCCTGCAGATCAGCTCGTATTGGCGTGAAGGGGATGCATTGACCATCAACCTGCTGCCGGGAGACGACATCCCCCCATTGCTTTCGCAATGGCAGACGGATCGCCGCGATGCGCAATTACAGACACTGCTGGGCGAAGTACTGCCGAAGCGTTTCGCGCAACGTCTGACTGAGCACTGGCTACCCAATCGCCCGATGCGTCAGTTCAACTCGCCCGAGTTGGACCACATCGCACGCACTTTGGCGGCGTGGCCGATCATCGCCAGCGGCACCGAAGGCTACCGCACCGCGGAAGTCACCTTGGGCGGCGTGGACACCGATGGCCTGTCGTCCAGCACGATGATGTCCAAGCACGTACCCGGCCTGTATTTCATCGGCGAGGTCGTGGATGTCACCGGCTGGCTGGGCGGCTACAACTTCCAGTGGGCATGGGCATCCGGGCGTGCGGCCGGCATGGCGGCCTGATAAAGAGGTTTAGCCGAACGGCCAAGGCCAACCAAAGACTTGCGAGAAAAAGTAGTACGCGACGCCTGCCAGCACGACCCACAGGGTGAGCTTGAACACAAAACCCACCACCTTGATCGCTGCCCAGCCGATCAGGACCATCACGATCAACCACCACCAATCATTCATGCGCGTTCCACTGCCTCGTCACGTAGCGGCTTGAGTGCCGGGTCCAGCGCGATGCGTTCGTCGAAAACGAAGCACGCACCGTCATAACCTTCGCCGCCGACTTCCTCGAAATAGCGCAGAATGCCGCCTTCCAGCTGCAGCACGTTGTCGAGGCCGACATCGCGCATCCACGGCGCTGCTTTCTCGCAGCGAATCCCGCCCGTGCAGAAACTCACCACGGTCGCATCGCGCAATTCATCGCGGATCGCCTCGACCGCTGCAGGTAAATCATTGAAATTATCGATCGGCAATGTACGTGCATCGTGGAAGGTGCCGTAACCGATTTCTTCACGGTTGCGCGTGTCCAGCAGCACCAGCGGTTTGCCGGCATCGTCATGGCCGGCCGCAATCCAGCGACGCAAAGTCGCCGCATCCACACTAGGTGCGCGCGCCTCGCCCAGGCCAGCGGGACGGCCAGCAAACGGCACGATCTCGCGCTTCGCCTTCACCTTCAATTTGGCGAAAGGCACATGCGCACTCCAGCTTTCCTTGGCCTGTATGTCGGCGAAACGTGCATCCACGCGCAACCATTCCAAAAAGCTGCGCACATCGATATCTTCACCCGCCAGGAACAAGTTGATGCCCTCGCTGGCCACCAGCACACTGCCGAGCAAGCCCAGCGCCTCGGCGCGTACACGCACCGCATCGGCCAACACAGTTACGTCAGCGACATCGGCAAAGCAATAGGCGGCGATATTGAGCTTCATTCCGCCATTTTACCTGTCGATCAAGCCTTGCCCCAGAACGCGAACCCGACTGCCCCGACCAGACAGGCATAAGCAGCCACGGTGTTCCATTTGATTTGTTCACCAAACATCAACCAGGCCACCACGGTGAACACCACCAGAGTGATGCACTCCTGCACGATCTTCATCTGGGTCACGCTCATTACGCCGCTGCCGATGCGGTTGGCCGGCACCATAAAGCAATATTCGAGAAAGGCCAGTCCCCAACTGGCGACGATCGCCAGCCACAACGGGCTGCCCTTGAACTTGAGATGCCCGTACCAGGCCAGGTTCATGAAGACATTGGAAATGGTGAGCAGCGCAAGGAACTGCAAGGTCGAGATATTGGGCATGGCGGCAAGCATCTAAGGCGGTGCCGAATGCTAGCGCGCTACCCGGCCCGATGTGCGCCTTGAGATGTCACCCCGACAAGACTCGTCTGACCTGAACTCCCCGCGCTCCAGCGAGTGCGCTCGAGCAGGAGATAAATCAACACCACGAACACCAGCATGCAAATCACAGCGATGGCGCAGTAAATCATCTTCCGTTGCCGTGCTCGACAGCGTAGCTCCGACTCGCTCAGCCAGCTGGATGGACGACGGGGTTTTACCTGCCAATCCGTCGCATTGTGCGGAAGCTGCTCTTTTCGACGCTCGGTTCGATCCTGGGCGTCATTCATGTTCGTGAACAAATTGGGCTGTCATCGGCATATCTCGATGTTGATGCCATTCAAACACTCGCGCAGCGACGGCACGTTGTAAAGTCCTCTTCGGCGACACATCGCCTTCGCGCATCATGAACAGGGGCAAGATGAATCTTTGGCGTTATCAGTGGCTGCTCTATGGCGTAGTGGCCTGCATCGTGATCGTTCCCTACTTCATGTTGGAACGAGTCAACCGGGTAATCCACCAGGCTGACCAAATGGTCGCGCACACGGCGCAAGTCGAGTCGGTTACCAGCAAGCTGCTGTACGAAGTCCGTGATCTGGAGGCCGCCGCCGCCACGATCACCGAAGGCATCGACGTTCCCAACGTGCGTCGTCGTGTTGCTGAAACCTCAGGCGCCATTCCCAAGTTGATGTCGCAGCTGATCGAACTCACCTCCGACAACCCGCAACAACAGGTTCGTGTCGGTGAATTGAAGGCAAAGATCGAGCAACGTCGCAGCTTCAGCCTGCGCATCATTGACGAATCGAATCAGGCAGAACGCAGAAGGCTCTTGGCTTCAGTGGTCAACGACTTTCCCATGCGCGGCGCGGCCAACGACGTATTGAACGAGGAAACACGCTTGTTTGCCGAGCGCAGCGCCGAAGCCGTTCGCCTGCGCAAGCAAGGACACTGGATCAACCTGCTGACTACAACCGCACAGCTAGCACTGTTGTGCCTTTTGCTTTGGACCACCTTGCGCTATCAACGTGAACGGCAAATAGCCGAAGAAACAGCCACCCGCGCCAATGCACGCGCCTTGGCGGTGATGCAATCCATTCGCGAACCCATCGCCCTGCTCGACCGCGACAAGCACGTGGTGATGCACAACGCCGCTTTCGAAGAGCTTTACGGCACAGATGACGACGATATCGATGGCAAACATCTGCGCGAGATTGGTTCGGGCGCATGGACCAATCGAGAAACCCTGCAGCGATTACGCGATGTAGTGAGCCGCGGCCGTGAACTATGGGATTTCGAAATCGAGCAAACGACGGCAGACGGTATCCAGCGCACGATGTTGCTCAATGCGCGCCGGATGAACTTGCCGGACCGCGAAGATGAAGTCGCTCTCGTGATACTTAGCGACATCAGCAACCAGAAGGCATCGGAAGAGGAAATCTCCGAGTTGAATCGACAGCTGGAAGGCAAGATCGAACAGGTCTCCGACGTGAACCGCGAACTGGAGGCCTTCAGCTATTCGGTTTCGCACGACTTGCGTGCCCCGCTTCGCCACATCTCCGGTTTCGCCGAAAAACTCGGGCGTCAACTTGGCGATGACGCCGATGATAAATCGCGCCACTACATCGCCACCATCGACAACTCCGCGCGCCGCATGGCCACGTTGATCGATGATTTGCTGGTCTATTCACGACTAGGCCGCAGTGCATTACGCTTGCAGCCCGTCGACATGCAATCGCTCGTGGCGGAGACACGCGCCTTGCTCGATTCCAACGTATCGATCGATACACCCGATCGCAAGATCGAATGGCATATCGATGTCATGCCGATGGTCGTTGCCGATGAAAACATGATGCGCCAGGTCTGGCTGAACCTGCTCGGCAACGCGGTGAAATACAGCACGCCGCGAGAACGCACGCATATTGATGTCGGTTATCAGCGCCTCGACGATGGACGACACGAATTCACCGTGAAGGACAATGGCGTAGGTTTCGACATGCAATATGCCGGCAAGCTGTTCGGCGTGTTCCAGCGCATGCACAAAGCCAGTGATTTCCCCGGCACCGGCATCGGTCTTGCCAGTGTTCAGCGCGTGCTGACCCGACATGGCGGCATGATCGCTGCTGAATCCGCGGTAGACCAAGGCACCACGTTCCGCTTCACTCTGCCTGCGATGCTGGATAATCCAGTGAAATCGCTTTCTACCGACACCTGACCATTATTCCGAGGCCCTGATGAAGGACATCAAACCGATCCTGCTTGCTGAAGACAGCCTGGCCGATGCCGAAATGGCCATCGATGCGCTGCGCGAAGCCAACCTCGCCAACCCCGTCGTTCATGTGGAAGACGGCGTCGAGGCCATGGAATATTTGCTTCGCGAAGGCAAGTACGCAGACCGTGAAGCCGGTGACCCTTCTGTACTGTTGCTCGACATAAAAATGCCGCGCATGGATGGTTTGGAAGTGCTGCAACGCATCCGCGACAACGATGAACTCAAGCAAATCCCTGTGGTCATCCTTTCTTCGTCACGCGAGGAAAGCGACCTCGCCCATAGCTGGAACCTGGGCGTCAACGCCTATGTTGTAAAGCCTGTCGACATCAACCAGTTCTTTGAAGCCGTGAAAACGCTCGGCCGCTTCTGGGCCGTGTTCAACCAGCGCCCCCAACACGACTAAAGGCTGTTGCATGACCGAGCTGCGTATCCTGCTAATCGAAGACAATGCCGATGACGCGGAGTTGATCGCGCTCGAACTGGAAGATGCTGGGTTCAGCCACCAACTTCATCGCGTGGAGTTGCGCAATGAACTGGATGAGGCGCTTGAACGCGACGATTGGTCGCTGGTGCTCTGTGATTCGCGCCTGCCCGGCTATAGCGGGGCTGAAGCCTTCGCCTGGGTACGCGAGCGGATGCCGTTCGTGCCGTTTCTGTTCTGCACGGGCGGGATGCAGGTCGATGATCCGTTGCTGGCCGATGCCATCGAGCAAGCTCATGGGTGGGTATCGAAGGACCGCCTGACCCAGCTGCCATCTGCCCTCAAGGCGGCGCTGGGAAACAGCACCACTTAAGCGTGAATCACCAGTCGGTTCGGCGCGGCAACAAGCCCCGCAGTTCGGCATCGGTCAGGTTGCGCCACTGGCCAGGCTTGAGATGCCCCAGCTTCACGTTGCCGATACGCACTCGAACAAGCTGTTTGACCCGATAGCCGAAATACGCCGCCATCAAACGAATCTGCCGATTCAGCCCCTGCACCAGCACGATGCGAAACCCATACGGCCCTAGCTTTCCGGTCTTGCAGGGCAGTGTCTTTTGCCCATGCACCGGCACGCCGCGGCTCATCCCACGCAAAAACTCATCGTCGATGCGGTTGTTCACCGCCACCAGGTATTCCTTTTCCAGCTTGTTTTCGGCGCGCAGCACTTCATTGACGATGTCGCCGTTGCTGGTCAGCAGGATCAGACCTTCCGAATCCTTGTCCAGGCGTCCAATGGGGAAGATGCGCTCTTCATGGCCAACAAAGTCGACGATGTTGCCGCGCACCGCACCTTCGGTAGTGCAGGTGACGCCTACCGGTTTGTTGAGCGCGATGTAGACATGGCGGCGTTTGCCAGTCACAGCACTACGCTGCACCAGTTTCTCGCCATCGACCGTCACGGAGTCGCCCTCGGCCAGTTCGGTGCCGATGCGCGCACGTTCGCCATTCACACTGACCTTGCCCGACGCGATCAGACGATCAGCCTCGCGGCGTGAGCAGAACCCACTCTCGGCGATGTATTTGTTAAGGCGCATGGCGAATGACAACAAAAAGGCCGTGCATTGTCCCACGTCCGGCACCTGTCCCGGGCTTGGTTGGCGTTCATGGGCGGGACACACGGCCAATCACCTGTCCCGTTATCCTGCCGCGCATGGCCAGACACATGCCGGCATCCCTTTGAAAAGATCCATTATCTGGCCGCGGCCAGCCCGAACCCTGCTGCTGGTGGGCACCATCGCATTGCTCGCTGCAGCCTGCGGCCCGACCGAGCAGCATCCACGCAAGGCCACGCCCGAGGAAATCCGCGCCCAATTGCGCAGCCTGATGCCGGTGACCTTACAGGATCGGGCCGGTTGGGCCACGGATATACAATCTGTCTTCCAAGCCCTGCAGCTGCCGCCAACGACCGCCAACCTGTGCGCTGCCTTGGCGGTGATCGAGCAGGAATCTGGTTACAAGGCAGACCCACCCGTGCCGGGACTTGGGCGCATCGCTCGTACCGAAATCGAGCGACGGGCCGGCCAGATGGGCGTACCGAAGTTCGCCGTCTCAGGTGCGTTGCTGATCAAGGCCCCCGATGGCGAAAAGTACGGCGACAAACTGGCGCGCGTAAAAACCGAACGCGAGTTGAGCGATCTTTACGAACAAATCATCGCGCGGGTGCCTCGATTGGGACGTGGCCTGCTCGCTCGCGCCAATCCGGTGCGCACCGGCGGTCCGATGCAAGTCAGCATCGACTATGCCGAGCAACAAGTGAGTCAACGCCCCTACCCGTACACGGATGGTGGCTCGATCCGACATGAAGTGTTCACACGGCGGGGAGGCTTGTACTTCGGCATCGCCCACTTGCTCAAATATCCGAATGGCTATCCGCGGCATTTGTATCGGTTCGCTGACTTCAACGCAGGCCACTACGCCAGTCGAAATGCGGCATTTCAATCGGCGGTCAGCCTTGCCACCGGGATCAAGCTGGTTCGTGATGGCGACCTTGTATTACATGGTCGCGATCAAGCTGGAGCGACCGAGCGCGCACTGCAAACGATTGCCGCTGATCTTGGCCTGACACCCGAGCAAATCCGCGCCGATCTGGAACGCAGCACTAGGGATGAGTTTCAGTACAGCCGACTCTACCGCGAACTGTATGCAGTGGCCGAGCGCCGCGCTGGTCGCAACCTGCCACGCGCGGCAATGCCGCAGATCGCGCTGGAAAGCCCCAAGATCACCCGCAAGCTGACGACGGAGTGGTTCGCGACACGGGTGGAAAAACGCTATCGCGCTTGCGAGGTGCGCGCGCGGCGCTGAAACTCTCTGTTATCTGGTGTCTTGCAGGAATGATGCCTTCTGCTGGCAACTTAAGGCCGTATGCCATGATTCATGCTTATCCCTGAATATCTGGACTGTGCATGCGACCTGACCGTCTGGCCTTGGCCACCGCATTGATCTTGACGCCGGTAATGGGCCTCGCCCAAGCACCGATCGTTCCGACCGATACAGTCTCCGCGCGGCTGGACGCCATCGGCCGCGCCCCCTCCGCGCAAAACATCGAAGTCGACATCCGCAAACTGGTGTCGTTCGGCACGCGACACACCTTGTCCGACACCACATCGAATACGCGTGGAATTGGCGCGGCAACGCGCTGGATATTCGATGAGTTCAGCCGCATTTCCAATGCGTGTGGTGGATGTCTCGACGTGCAATACGTTCGCGGCACGATAAAGGCTGGCGAGCCCCGCATTCCACGCGATACCGAAGTCACCAACGTCATCGCCATCCAGCGTGGCACGGTCGACCCGAACCGCTACGTGATCATGAGCGGCGACATCGACTCGCGCGTCACCGACGTCATGGATTCCACCAGCGATTCGCCCGGCGCCAACGACAACGCCAGTGGCGTGGCAGG
Source organism: Solilutibacter tolerans (assembly GCF_900155935.1). Lineage (GTDB taxonomy): Bacteria > Pseudomonadota > Gammaproteobacteria > Xanthomonadales > Xanthomonadaceae > Solilutibacter > Solilutibacter tolerans. The sequence goes on along the minus strand of NZ_FTLW01000005.1, from coordinate 104,398 downwards.
TGCGCTTGAAGCCGCGCGCGTACTCAGCAAGCAAAAATTTGCGGGTTCCATCGTCTATGCAGCGTTGGCTGGCGAGGAGCAAGGCCTGTATGGCGGACGCATCCTTGCAGAACATGCCAAGGCCAATCAATGGCGAATTGTTGGCGTGCTCAACAACGACATGATCGGCAACAGCACCGGCATCGACGGCATCACCGACAAGCGCACGGCGCGTGTGTTCTCCGAAGGCACGCGTGCCAATGAAACACCCGAAGAGGCCAGACAACGCCGTTTCACCGGCGGCGAAGTCGACTCCGCCAGCCGCAATCTGGCGCGCTACATCAAAAAGCAGGCACGCCATGTTCCTGATCTTGAGGTAATGCTGGTGTATCGCCTGGACCGTTTCGGTCGCGGCGGTCACCACCGGCCCTTCAACGACGCGGGCTACCCCGGCGTGCGCGTGATGGAGGCGCACGAGCACTACGACCGCCAGCATCAGGACCTGCGCACCGAAACGCAAATCGACGGCAGCCGGCGGGTGTATGGCGACACCATCGACGGTGTCGATTTCGCCTACGCCGCCAAACTCACTGCACTCGATGCGGTCTCGATGGCGGCGATCGCAGCTGCGCCGCCCCCGCCTGCTGGCGTGAAGATCGAAGGTGCGGTGAGTGCCGACACCATGCTGACTTGGCAGCGCCCCGCTGGCACGCAGGCCGAAGGCCTTGCGGGTTATCGCATCTACTGGCGCGCCACCGACGAGGCGCAGTGGAGCAACAGCGTATACGTGGGTGATGTCACATCCCATGTACTCAAGAACATGGTGATCGACAACTGGTTCTTCGGTGTCGCGTCAGTGGGCACGGATGGCAGCGAAAGCCCAGTGGTATTCCCGGGCGCTGCGGGCAATTTCGGCGGCTATTGAGCTGCGTGGAAATGGAAACGGGCCGCTATGCGCGGCCCGTTTCCTGACATCAAGCAATATCTATCACCAGATACGGACACGATCTTCCGGTTTGATGTAGAGCTTGTCGCCGGGCTTCACGTCGAATGCGTCATACCACGCATCGATATTGCGTAGCGGCGCGAACGCACGGATCTGACCGGGCGAATGCGGCCCGTTGACCAGCTGCTGGCGCAATGCGTCGTCACGCCACAAGGTGCGCCAGACCTGCGCCCACGCCATGAACAAGCGCTGATCTGCACTAAAACCATCGATCACCGGTGCCGGCTTGCCGTCCAGCGAGCGCCGGTAAGCCTCCAGCGAAATGGTCAGGCCACCCAAGTCGCCGATGTTCTCGCCCATCGCCACGCGGCCATTGATGTGCATGCCCGGCAATTGGGGGAAGACATAGCTTTCGTACTGCGCGCCTAGCTTTGCTGCTTGCACTTCGAACTTGGCAGCATCTTCCTTGGTCCACCAATCACGCAGCATGCCTGCACCATCCGACTTGCGGCCCTGGTCGTCGAAACCATGGATGATTTCGTGGCCGATCACGCCACCGATGGCGCCGTAGTTGACCGCATCATCCGCATTGGGGTCGAAGAACGGCGGCTGCAAGATGGCTGCCGGGAACACGATCTCGTTCTTGACCGAGTTGTAATAGGCGTTGACCGTCTGCGGAGTCATGCCCCACTCCAGCTTGTCTACCTGGCCACCCAAACGTTTGCGTCGGTAGTCCCACTCGAATGCACGCGAACGCAGCGCGTTGCCAACCACGTCGCCATTGCGGATGTCCAGGTCCGAGTAATCGCGCCACTTGTCCGGGTAACCGATTTTCAGTCCGAAGTTCTGCAGCTTGGCGAAGGCTTCACGCTTGGTTTCCGGGCTCATCCAGTCGAGCTTTTCCAGCCGCGCACCCATCGCCGCCTTCACGTTGGCGACCAGCTCGTCCATCTTCACCTTGGCTTCGGCCGGGAAATACAGACCGACGTAATCGCGACCAATCGCTTCGCCCATCGAACCTTCTGCGATGGCGACGCCACGCTTCCAGCGTTCACGCTGCTCGGGCTGGCCGGACATGAACTTGTCGCGGAAATCGAAGCGCGCGTCTACGAATGATTTCGACAACAGCGGCGCTGCCTCATCAACGATCTGGAAAGCCTGCCAAGCCTTCAAGGTGTCGAGCGAGGTGTCATTGAAGATGGCGGCGATCTTGGGCACAGCGGTGTTCTGTCGCATCACCACGCGCGGCGACTGCCCCACGCCGCCGGCATTGAAGTACTCGCTCCAATCGAAACCCGGCGCGAACGCGGCCAACTTCGATATCTCGATCGGGTTGTAGGTCTTGTCGCGGTCACGGCTTTCGGCGCGCGTCCAGTGCGCTTCGGCGATGCGCTTCTCCATCGCCACGATAGCGGCCGCGTGCTCCACCGGCTTGTCCCAGCCAGCCAACTGCAGCATCTGTGCGACGTACTGCTGGTAGCGCTCGCGCTGCGGGGCGAACTTCTCTTCCAGATACATCTGACGATCGCCCAGGCCCAAGCCGGATTGGCCGATGTAGAGCGTGTAACGATCCGGATCGCGCTGGTCATCGCCCACGTTCATGCCAAAGAAACCACCGCCGAAGCGGCCATTCGTGCTGCCCATGAAGGCAGCCATGGCCTGCTTGTCCTTGATGTTGCGGACGGCGTCCAGCTCCGGTTTGATCGGTGTGATGCCCAGTTTCTCGATGGCCGTTTCGTCCATGAAACCGCGGTAGATCGCCGCGATCTTCGCAGCGTCTCCATCGGTGGCGGGATTGCCCGGCGTGTAGGCTTCGACCAATTTCCGCACGCGTGCTTCAGACAAGTCGCGCAGGCCGTTGAACACGCCGTAGCTGGAACGATCCGATGGAATCGGCGTGTTCTTGGCCCAGGTGCCATTGGCGTACTGGAAGAAGTCATCACCCGGCTTGGCGGTGCGATCCATGCCATCGGTGTCCACGCCCCACTTGCCGAAGCGCGGCGCAGGAATGACATCGCCCGTACCGCTGCCTTCTTGCGCATCGGTGATGGCATCAAACAACAAGCGCTGTTGGCAAGCATCGTCCATGCAACGATCATCCGCTTGCGCCGGGGCATGAATGCCTAAAACAAGGAACGCCGCGGTGGCAGTACTGAGCAATGTCTTGTTCAAATCGTTTCTCCGTCTTTCATTGGTTGCATCTGTGAGGGCGGCCGCGCATGGATGGCAACGATCGGTAGCAGGCGCGGATTTTTGACCACTAACCCTTAGACCCTACGCGCTGCGGAGCCCGAGAGCATGGGCCGGAAGGCATAGATACCGTCGCGTATGGATGCCGCATCCAATGATGCCTTCGCATCACTTGAATCCTGACAGCGTAAGCTGCTGACCATCGACAATGGAGAACCCCCATGCGCCGCATCGCACTACTCCCCCTCGGCATCACTTGTTTCGCCCTTGCTGCATGCAATTTCACCGCGCAGGCGCCCGCGAGCACTGCAGCCGAACCGGCATCTGCCACGCCTGCTACGCCCGCTCCGGTGCCTGCCGATGTGACATCTCCCAGCACCGCACTCGCAGTTGGCACCATGGCCCCTGATTTCAACGCCCAGGCGTGGCTGGCCGGCAAGGAGTTCGATTACAAGCTGGCCGATGCGCGCGCCAAGGGGCCGGTGGTGTTGTATTTCTTTCCCGCTGCCTACACGCCCGGCTGCAACATCGAGGCGCACCAGTTTTCGCAAGCCATCGACAAGTTCGCGGCTGCCGGTGCCAGCGTGATCGGCGTGACCGCGGGCAATGCAGACCAGCTTGAGAAATTCTCCGCCGACAACGAAAGCTGCGCCGGCAAGTTCCCGGTGGCGGCAGATCCGGGTGCCAAGATCGCCGCAGAATACGGCGTGGTCCTGGACAAGAAACCCGAATGGTCCAACCGCACGTCATTCGTGATCAACACCGACGGCCGCATCGCCGCCGTGCATTCCGATCTGTCACCGGATGGCCATGTGGATGCGATGTTGGCGGGGTTGAAGGCGCCCTGACGCCCCAAAAATCAAGCCACAGCGCTGCCGACGTTCTACCAGCAGCGCTTCCCCTGGCATGACGCCGGTCAGTGCGCCAACGCGTACTCCAGCCCCGCCCTGACCGCCGCCACTTGTGCATCGTTGCACTGCTGCGGCGTGGCCCGTGGGCTGTCGGGATAGACCTCGGTCGTGGTGACGAAGCGCGCATCGGTTACGCCAGCACACAAACCCAAACCCTTGCAGTCGTATTCAATGACGCCGGGTGCCACGACGGGTGATCCGATGATGGTGCCGTCAGGGTCGGCCGGTGCGATATGGGTGACCTTGGCGACTGCATCGATCATCGCGCGCTGGAAGTCAGGCTGCGGCCTGCCGCTGTCATCGACCAGATAAAAACCATCGGGGATGGTGCCGGGCACGAAAGGCTTGCCATCGCGTGCCGCGAGCGCCGGGCGGAACTCGGTCTCGTCGCTATCCGTGGTTTCGTGCAGGTCGATGTGCATCAACATCTTGTCATTGAGTGGCGCAACCAAAGCCATCAAGGCGGCCGACTCGGGCGCTGGGCTAGCGGGGATGAAGTTTCGATTCGGGTCCAGTGCCAACGCATTCCAGCGCTGGATACGTTCGTAACCCCACGGACTGACGCAGGGCGCGACCAATAGATTGATGCGGCCTTTGTAATCGGCAGCATGCTGGTCTACAAACTGCAAGGCACCCTGCACGCCACTGGTCTCGTAACCGTGCACGCCACCGGTCACCAATGCCGTGGGTAATGCGTCATCCCAATCGCGGGTGCGGATCGCGTACAGCGGAAACCGACCTTCAGGCGGATAGTCCAGCTCCCCATATTGTTCGATGTCGAAACGGTCACGCAGGGCGTCGATCTTGGCGACGACATCGTCGGCATAACTGCGTTGCTGGTGTTGGCGGCTACGCCATTCAGCCTTTTCGGCATCGCCCCATGCTTGGCCAGCTTTACCTATGGATTCAGTGGGTTCGGTCATTTTCAGCTACCTGTCGAGATGCCCGAACTTTATCATCCAGCACAAAACCACTGGGTTCGCTGATGTATTCATCTCGCCTTGTCATGCCATGGCTACGATGGGCTTGCGTGAACCACCCCATGGCCAAAGGATTTGACCGATGACGCTTCCCCCGTTTCGCTCCGCGCTGATTGCAACTGCACTCATCACACTGCCCGCCTCGGTGATGGCCACCGATCCGCTCTATATCGCGCCCAAGCTCGAGGTCGCAAAAGACTCCGGCATCAGCGCCGAGATGTTGGCCGATTGCCCCTTGCAGCAGGATTTCGCCGAAGTCTTGCAGCGTGCGCTGAGCAAACAAGGGGGTACTTTCGCCAATGGCAACGTCCCGACCGCCAAAGGCCGCTCATTGAAAGTTGAGCTGGTGGATTTCGCAATGGACGGCAACGGATTCATCGGCCGTCGGCAGTACTACAAACTGAAAGGCACGCTGTACCAGGATGGCAAGAAGGTCGCGTCGTTCACCGACCGCGCGCAGTTCCAAGGTGGCGGTTTCGCCACGGCCTGCCATGAAGTGCGGATGTCGTTGCGAGCCGAGGCTTATTACATCGGCAAATGGGTCAAGAACCCCGTGGATGGGGAAGAAATCAAGCACTTCGGCGAATAGCGCCCAATGAGGCGGCATTATGAAAAATGCGCGTACTCATCCAGCGTCTTGCGGGTAATGGCAGGCACGCGGCAATCGGCCGCCGGATGGCCTGCCACTAGCAGCAGATAGGGCATCTCGTTGCGTGGGCGGCCCAATATGTCGTTCAAGAACGCCATCGGGCTGGGGGTATGGGTCAGCGTGGACAGACCTGCGCGATGTAATGCAGCAATCAAAAGTCCGCAGGCGATGCCGGTGGACTCATGCGGGTAATAGCGCTTGAGCCGCTCTCCATCGGGACCGAGGCCGGTGCGCTCATAGAACACGGCGATGAGCCACGGGGCGATATCGAGGAAAGGCTTGTCTTCGTCGGTGCCCAGGGGCGCCAAGGCCTGTAACCATTCATCGGGGGCGCGATGTTGGTAGAACTCGCGCTCTTCGGCTTCGGCAGCCTCTCGGATTCTTCGCTTGATCGTCGGGTCTTGCACGGCGACGAAATGCCAGGGCTGCTGGTTCGCACCACTCGGCGCACTTCCGGCCGCACGAATGCACGCCTCGATGACTTCCTTCGGCACCGGCGTGGATGCGAATTCACGCACCGTGCGGCGCTGGTGCATTTCGTCAGCAAAGGCACGGGCACGCTCGATGGGTTCCGCATCATTCAACTCAGTGCGCGCAGGCAGCGGCATCGTGTCATGGGGTTTCATCAGCGCAGCTTACGACACCCTGCTTGCCACAGGCCCTTCCAGCCAAATGGCGATATCTCATCAGCGATTCACGCCCCAAACGCTGGGGCTGCAGCACTGGCCGAACATGATCGAGGGCGCCACCCTGTTGCACTTCATTGGACCAAACCACGCGGTTACGGCCGGCATCCTTGGCCGCGTACAACGCGACATCGGCCGCCTCCATGGCTTGGTCATATGCCAAGCCGCGCGCAAGTACAGCGCCAATACTGACGGTCATGGGAATGAGGCCGTCTTCGCTATCCACGGGCGTCTGCTCGACGATATGCCTCAGCCGCTCCGCCAACACCGTTGCTTGCCCCTTGTCGCAACCCGGAAGCAGGACTGCGAACTCCTCGCCGCCATAACGCGAGAAAAGTGCTGTTCGCGGCAGTCCGGCAACCCGAATGATCCAGGAAAAATGCTTGAGCGCCATATCGCCCGCGCTGTGCCCCCACTGATCATTCACAGCTTTGAAGTTGTCCAGGTCACACAGCATCACCACATAAGGCAAGCCTTCTTCTTCGCACCGTGCGATCGCGCGCTTGGCCAGACGCGTGAACATCGCGCGATTCGGCAAGCCACTTAGCGCATCGTGATCTGCCGCATGACGAAGCTCGCCCATCATTTTCTGGGCTTGCATGGTCATCAAGCCGATCGTCAACAACATCGCCGCCAACGTACCGAACAAATAATTGGTCGACACCAAGGCACTGGCCAGATCAGGCAAGTCGCCCAGCCAGTCGCCCGACAAGGCATACGCGCGTACGGCATAGAACAGCATGTCCGCGACAAATACGCTGGCAGTCAGTGCGGAGGAAGCCCGCAACCCACGCGGCGCTCGCATTGTCAGCACCCAAACGATCCACACATCCCAGGCAATGCTGTGATATGCCAGCAGCACTTCGCGCCCCGCCCATAGTGAAGGCACGCACAGACACGCCACCAGCAGCAGTAAATAGCCGCCCATAAATCCCAAAGGCCATCGCCAGCGCAGCGGATAATCCAAATGCGTGGCGATGCCCATCAGCAACAAGACGTTAGCCAACGATATGAGTCCATTGGCTGGCAAGAACACCCACTCTGCCGCAATGCCAAATCGTTCAGGGTTTTCGATATTGGAACCCAGCGTCACCGCCCAGAAAGCCAATGCCCACAAAACCAAGGTCTTGGGCCGGCGCATCAACAGGCAAAGCAAGGTCAAGTTGAGGGTGAGCACCAAACCGATCGTGTAGGCGACCGTTGCTAGAGTATGGGTGTCCAGGCTCATCAATTCCTTCCCGCTCTACTATTTGGGCCAAGGAAACAACGTACGTGCAATCCGTTAAAAGACGGACATACTTGAGAATATTGTCGATCCAACGAATTGAGCTGACAGAGGTTCAACGCGGCTTGTTTGATGCGGCAGCGGTGCGTATCAAATCCTTGAATGCCGTCGCATCCAATTTTTCATCCTGATAAAGATCGATGGCGCGGCGCGCATTACCTTCCATGCTGGCATTGAACAGCCCCTGCGGATCGGCCAACTGGGCGCCCTTGGGAAATGTCAGCTTGATCTTGTCCTTGTAGGTTTCACCTGTGCAGATGATGCCATCGCGTGCCCAGACAGGGACGCCTGCCGGATTGGACGGCTTTCTCCACTTCACCTCTTCCACGACATCCGGCAATGCCTGCCGGATCAATTCGCGCACACCTGCAAGCATCTCGCCACGCCAGCCGCCGACCTGAGCAATGTGGGCATCAATCAGCGCACTGGCCGTGTCCGCACCCCTTTGCTCTGTTTTGCCATCGATGGATTTTGTCTTCATGGTCAGAAAGGGTACTGCCCCAATGTTAGTTTTGCGTCCGGCTGCTATAGCTTATCGCCCGGAAGACAGCTGGCCTGCCTCACCCAATCACTGAACGCTGCCTCGTCCAACACCTCATTTTCAAAGATGTGGAAATAGCGCACGCCTTTCACCTTCGATGACTCAGGAGGCACCGGGCGCAAATCGGTGCCGCGAAAGAACGTGACCTTGATGTAACGCGTAAAGCAGTGATAGCTAAGGAACCAACCCTCACCTTTAATGCCATAGAACGGCGAGTTCCACTTCACCGCTTTGTGCACTTCTGGCACTGCGCGCTCTATCAACGCATCCAACTCTTTGCCCACCGCATGTTTCCACCCCGGCATCGCGTTGAGATACGCCCGCACCGCCACATCGCCCTCACCTTTCGGGATTTGCGGATTGCCGCCTGAGAGCAACCTCACCGGTTTGTCTTTGCTGCTCATGGTCATGTCTGCAGCAACCGCTTTCGACGCCAGCGCTCGAAGCTGTACAACAACGTACCCAGCACGAGAAATGCGATCGTCAAAACCGCTGATTTCCAGTTGCTTTGCAGCATCAGCCATCCACAGGCCACGATTCCAAGCACGGGTATGGCCGGCCCCAGTGGCAGTACAAACGCATCCGCCGTCGCATGCTGGGGCCTAAGCTTGGGAACCGCTGAACACGTAATGATGTAAAGGAAAAGCCGCGTCATCACGCTCGATGCTGCCAGCCACAAGAACGAACCGAAGACCGCCATCACGAACGACAACAGGCCGTAGAAGATGATGGAGTTCGCTGGTGTCATGTAACGCAAATGCACGCGCCCAAACCACGGTGGCAGGCTGCCATCAAGCGACAACGAATACGACAAGCGTGGCGTAGTGAACGTGGTACTGACCAAATTGCCGCCGACCGAAGCCAAGACACCCAGCATCAGCAATGCCGCGCCAAGTGGCCCCAACAAGGTGGCGGCCACATCCAGCAAAGGCGTGGTCGATGTCGCGATCTCCGGCACAACGGCCATGCTCACCATCTGGATCAGCACGTAGAGCATGACGACACCAGCCAAGCCCAGCAGCAGTCCACGCGGCATGTCACGCGCAGGATTTCGCGCCTCCCCCGCAGGCACCACCGCTTGCTCGAAGCCAACATAGGCGTAAATCAGCAATACGATCACCGCACCGATGTCAGTGCCAGTCGGGGGCTGGATGCTGACCTGCTGGATCACATCGCCACCCGCCAAAGCCAAACCCGCAACCACCAAGCCCAGCAACACTGAAAATTTGAGCACCGTCAATGCCGCCAGCGAGCGCACCGCACGCATCGCGCCAATCACGTTGATCAGCGTCAGCCCGCCACAGATAAGCGCCAGCAATACGATGCGCATACTGCCCTGTGCCGCCACAGGCCAGAAGTAGCCGATGCTATCCACGATCAACACGCTATTGGCAGAAAACGCGATGGCCCGCGCCACGTAGAAGATCCAGCCGGCCTGAAAACCCATGAACGGCCCGAAAGCCTCGGTTGCGTAACGCGCTGGCCCGCCTGTACTACGGAAATAACTGGCCAACTCCGCAAAACACAGCAGCACCGGCAAGATCAGCAACGCGCACAGCACAAACACGATCGGGCTGAAATCACCGGCCAGCTTGGCCGCACCACTTGGCAAACCGAAGATGCCCGCGCCCACCATCCCGTTCACGACCAGCAACCAGATCGCCCATATACCCAGGCTGCGCGGCAGTTTTTCCTGCAGATCGCGTGTGCTCACGGATTCCCCAAAAAGCCGGCATCAATGCACTGGGGATGAAGACTACCTAATCACGTCGCATCGATGTCAGCGCATTCAGCCGCGCCAATTGGCATGCGTGCGCCAGAAGGCAACACTTTGGCGATAGGCGTCTCGGTCGATCGGTACGCCTGAGCCGCCCTCCTCCACACCCAATGCATTGCGCAGCAGCGTGATGGGGGCCATAGGGGTTTCCTTGGGTTCCATCGTGTAGATACAGCCCACCACCCCCCAATCGGCATCGATGGGCGAGCCTTCCTTCGCCAATTGCTCGCGGCTGTACAGGATGGGGATAAGGTAGTTGGCCACCGGCGGTTTCAGGCCTTCGAACCAGCGCACCAGCACCGGCAACTCATTTGTATTGCGTGCCTCGTAATCGCTGCGCAGAAGACGGCGGTTCTGGTCGGTGATCGGTACCGAGAGGCACTTGGTCGATGTCCAGTTGCGGTGCACGTGCAGCTTGCAGAACGGCGCATAGCCATCGAGCACCTTCATCGGCGCATGTTCATTGAGATAGCGCTCGAACTCTGCAGCACTGATGTCCTGGATGGTGTTGCCACGCGGCTCTCGCGGGAACAGACGTGGGCGGGCGAAGTCGGTGAGGAGGATGGATGTCGGCCTTGAGCTCATTTGCATGCCTCTCGGACCATGTCGTCCAGGCCCGAGATGGCGTCGTACGTGATGGACATACCCAAGCGGTCGCGGGTCGCCTCTCGATTAGCCTTGGCCATCTCGCACTGGCTTCTAGCCGCAGGTTGCGGATTGCCGTTTGGTATCACAGCAACCTGCGCTCCATTGTGTATTGCAGCACTTTGAGTTGAAGTTGAAGCTGAGGCTGTGGGCGCGTGCTGCGGTTGGGCGTCAGCCACCAACACAGGGGTCTGCCCGATCAGCTCCTCGTCGCCCGCACAGCCTTCGGATCGGAACATCTTTGCACCGGAGGCGGTTTTGCATTGGTAGATCCAACGCTGATGGGAGGTGTCAGGCGCATTGAACTCATTTTCCACGTAGACCACGGGCGTCTCGTCTTCAACTGGAATCGCGACGGATGCCGGTACCGGCTGAGGTGAAGCGAGATCTGCCATCGCCTCGTCTTGCGTCGTTCTTACCCAGAAAACTACCACCAAGAAAACCGCGACGATCGTGGCGATGACCGCCCATGTCTCCGGCTTGATACCCCCCTCGCCGCGACTCACTCGCGGGCCCCTCCGAAATGACAGTTCATTAGGCTCAATTGGTTTCATCATTGATATCAGCCACGTTGATCTTTCAGGTTTACATCATCCATCGTCAGGCTAGGCAATCTCATCAACCCTGAAACACGCCTTCCAACATCCGGAATGTCCCAGCATCCGCATCCATCTCCACGTCTCCGCCCACGGGCAGGATGAACTGTTCGCGCAAGTGGCCGATCATGGCACCTCGATAGGCGGGGATCTTCAAGGGTTGGATGTAGTCATCGAGAATTTGTTCGATGGTCAGTGAGCCATAACCGCCGCCCGGATCACAATCCGTGCATTCGCCAAAGATGAAACCGCTGATCTTGTCCAACGCACCCATCAATTTCAGCGTGCTCATCATGCGGTCGATGCGATACGGAGCTTCCGAGACATCCTCCAAAAACAAAATTTTTCCGCTGAAATCCGGCAAGTAGCTGGATCCCGCCAAAGCCGCCAGTACCGACAAGTTTCCACCCACCAACTCGCCCCGCGCTTTGCCGCCTGTGATCGTCGCGGTGCGGTTGCGACGGGGCACCAGTTCGTCACCGGCATCTTGCTTGTTCTGGTAGTGCATCAACTCACGGTTGAAGAACACGCGCTCGAACTGATCGACGACAAATTTGTTCCAGCTGCCGGCGCCGATGGGCCCATGAAACGTCACCAGACCCGTCTTCGCCTGGATCGCGCTATGCAGGGCCGTGATGTCGGAATAGCCCATCAGCACCTTGGGGTTGCGGCGTATCAGGTCATAGTCCAACAAGGGCAGCAGGCGCGCCGCGCCCCAACCGCCCCGCACGCAGATCACTGCATTCACCGACTTGTCGGCGAACATGCGATTGATGTCGCTGGCGCGCTCGGCATCCGTGCCCGCCAGATACCCCCGACGGCCGGCGTAATGCGCGCCCGTCTTCACCTTGAACCCCAACGCTTCCATCGCCTCTTGGGTCAGCTGCAGGCCCAGGGAGTCATCGGTCGCTGATGACGGGCTGACCAGCCCCACGGTGTCACCGCGATTAAGCGGCACGGGCAACAGTCGCTTGGCGCGGGGCGCGGCCACGGCGTTGCCCGTGCCAAACAGCGGGATGACGCTGGCAGCCAGCGCAGTGCTTCCAAGGAATTGGCGTCGGTTCATGGCATCGCCTTCTGGGTGGGATGTCGCGAGGGTAGCAACCCGGGCCGGATGGAGCGTGTGCACATCGTCACCACGTAACCGCTTCCACATGAAGCCTTAACACTCGCCCATGTATGCAGAACGATTGATGCCGCTTCGTGAAGCGACATCGCCCAACCCATTTCCCGGGAGAACCCCATGATCGCCAAGAACACGATCTGCCTCTGGTACGACAGCGATGCGCTCGATGCTGCGAACTTCTACGCCGAAACCTTCCCGGACAGTCATGTCGACGGCGTATTCCGTGCGCCCAGCGACTATCCCTCCGGCAAAGCCGGTGACGTACTCACCGTGAACTTCACTGTGCTGGGGATCCCCTGCATCGGCTTGAATGGGGGCCCGGTGTTCAAACAGTCCGAGGCCTTCTCTTTCCAGGTAGCCACGGATGATCAAGCTGAGACCGACCACTACTGGAACGCCATCGTCCGCAATGGCGGTCAGGAAAGCGACTGCGGCTGGTGCAAGGATCGCTGGGGCCTGTCGTGGCAGATCACCCCGCGTGTCTTGTCGGAAGCGATGAAGAATCCGGACACGGAAGTCGCCAGGCGCGCGTTCGAGGCGATGATGACCATGCGCAAGATTGATGTCGCGGCGATCGAAGCCGCCGTACGCGGCTAAGGCCGCGGATTGCCTTCAGCCACGAAGCAACAGCGCCGGCACTGCCATCAAACCGATCAAGAGGACGATGGCGATCACCGTCAGCACGACGCGGACGGGTTCAGCGCGAAATTGCGACTGGAAGGTTTCGGCTGTGCCATTTCGCACTGCAGCCTCACGTTCCAGGCGCGCCCTTGCTTGTCGCTGTGACTGGTACTTCGCCATCAGCCCCTTGGCGCGGTCGAAGGCGGCATCCTCTTTCACGTAAAGGCCGCCCGCAAACAGGCCCATGAACGTGGGCGGCGTTTCGTAATGAGCGATGTGGTATTCGTCCAGCATCGCGCGCACCTCGTCAGCCTCGTCATCGGGCACGTGGCGCAGATTGAGCAGCAGTTTCGACATGCCCATGATGATAGCGTCCGGCTGGTGGACAATGGGCGCGATGACATCTACCGGGACACCGATGCGAACCTTCGTACTTCGAGCGCGCGCCGCGCCCACCGACAGCCAGAAGCTATTGGCCGGCGTCGGCAAAGAAGCCCATACCGAAATCCTGGCTCACACACTGATGAACGCCATTTTCGTGGCGCAGTCGCACCGCGCTGATGTGGTCGTCTATCTGGTGCTGGAAAGCACCCAGGATTTCTCGCGCACCATTCGCTTCGAGCCCAATGCCATGCACGACATCGGTGGTTTCAACGAGGCGGCGCTGCTAGGCAAGATCGCCAATGCACTCGACACTTCCAAGGGCATGGGCAAGGATGCAACACGCCCAGTGGAATCGGGCGTCACGGTGCGCACGGTCAGCTTCGAACGACTGGTCCAGGAGCTGGCCGAAGACCACCAGCTCTTCGTCATGGACCGCAAGGGCACGCCGATTCGAGAGCAGGCATTCGAAGACAATCCCTGCTTCCTTCTGACCGACCACATCCCCATGCCCAAGAAGACCTTCCATAGCCTTGAACGCCTGGGCGCGAAGAAAATCTCGCTCGGCTCGAAAATGCTGTTCGCCTCGCAATGCGTGGTGCTGATCCACCATGAACTGGACCAGCACGGCGGGATCTAGAGCGCGATTCCAGGAAACCGGAGTCTTCATCAACTTGTATGATCATTCCGTCACGGTGGGCAAGGTGCCCGGCCACGCAAATCACGGAGAGAAGTCATGGGTCTTGTTCAAGCAGTAGTGGGATCTGTCAGCGGCACGTTGGCCGACCAGTGGAAAGACTTCTACACCGTGCCGGACGGCCTGCCCGCGACCGCCGCGCTGTTTGCCGCGTTGCCGCGCGGCACCAATGCGGGACGCGGCTCGAACACCCACGGCTCCAGCTACATCATCACCAACGGCTCCAAGATCGTCGTGCCGGAAGGCTATGGCTTGCTCCTGATGCAGGACGGCAAGATCACCGGTTTCGCCGCCGAGCCAGGTGGCTACGAATGGCGATCGGACGATGTCAATTCGCAATCGATCTTCGCCGGTGATGGCATCGTCAGCCCACTGATCAAGCAAAGCTGGGAGCGTTTCAAATTCGGCGGCCAACCCGGCTCGCAACAAGCCGCGTTCTTTGTCTCGCTGAAAGAACTGCCGGACAACCGCTTCGGCACCCAATCGGAAATCTATTGGGATGATGCTTTCCTCAACACCCAAGTCGGTGCGGTGACGCGCGGCTCGTACACGCTCAAGATCATCGACCCGATCCTGTTTGTGAAGAATTTCGTGCCAGCCTCGTACCTGCAACCCGGCGTTGTGTTCGACTTCACCGACATCGACAACGCCGCCGCCGCGCAATTGTTCAACGAGGTCCTCGGATCGCTCGCGCCGGCTTTCAGCCTGTATTCCAACGATCCCGCCAAGGGCAATCGCATCACCAAGCTGCAGCAGGATTCCGTGGGCTTCGCGCAAAGCCTGTCCGCTGCGGTGGAAAACGCGTATCAGTGGAAGTCCGACCGTGGCCTGGCCATCGTCAAGACCGCCATCGTCTCGATCGAATACGACGAAAACACGCGCGAGTTGCTCAAGACCGTGCAGCGCGCCGATGCGCTGGCCGGGGCACGCGGCAATTCCAATCTGCAGGCAAGCGTCGCCCAAGGCATTCAATCGGCCGGTGAAAACGGCGGCGCGGCGGGGCTGGTCGGTGTCGGTATGGCCTCGGGCATGTTGGGCGGCATTGGCAATATCCAGCAGCCCGTTGCACCTGCCGCACCAGCCGCCGATGACCCAGTCGCCAAGCTGAAGAAGGCCAAGGAGATGCTGGATCTCGGCCTGATCACGCAAGCGGATTACGACGCGCTCAAAGCCAAGACCTTGGGACTCTAATCCGCCTATCGCGCTCAGGTCATGTCCAACACAAACACCCCGCCGCCGGTGCCACCTGTCACCGGCCCGGGATCACCACAAGACGTGCCACCCGCACCGGGTGAGCTGGGTGTTGACCCGACCACCCTGCCCCAGCCGATTCGCGATGAATTGCTGGCGCCGGACCCGGTCGCCATCGATACGTCCGCCGAGGAGCTCAAGGACGGCCTCAACCGTTGCCCTAAATGCGGTGCCACCGATATCCGCCAGAAACCCGGCACGGATCTGCTGATTTGTCTCTACTGCCGCAATGAGTGGCACGGGCAACGGGTGGAAGAAGAGTTCGGTTTTGGCGAAGGGCTGGATGAACTCAGCGGCACGGTGATCGCCTCCGGTGCGCGCGATATCGCCGCCGATGCCAAGAGCCTGATGACTTTCAAGTGCACCGGCTGCGGCGCGGAAGTCACCATCAACACCGACAACGCGATGACCGCACGCTGCCATTGGTGCCGTCACGTCTTCGGCATCAACGAGCAAATCGCCAATGGCGCCGTGCCGGATGCCGTGTTGCCCTTCCACATCAAGAAGGCCGATGCCATCGCGCGCATACGCCAGTTTGTGGACAAACGTCGCCTGTTTGCGTTGAAGGCGTTCAAGGAAGAATTTACCCCCGAAAACGTCGTCGGTGTATACCTGCCGTACATGATCGTAGATGGCAAGGCCAGCGTGGATATTGCCGGCAAAGGCGAGATTCAAACCGCCCAGTACACCCGCGGCAACGATAAAAACAAAAGAACCTATTACGATGCCGATGTTTACGCGGTAACGCGCCATCTGGACTTCACCATCGACGATCTGCCACTGGAGTCTTCGCTTACGCGTGGCAACCTGGACACCCGCGTCAACACCAACAACATCATCAACACCATCCTGCCGTTCGACACCAAGAACGCGGTGAAGTGGAACGCGTCGTATTTGTCGGGTTACACCTCCGAAAAGCGCGACCAAGATGTAGCGCAGCTTCATCCACGCCTTGAGGATCAATTGCTCTCGGTCGCCCGCGCACAGATCGAAGCATCGACGCGTCGCTATGACCGCGGCGTGCGCTGGGAAGAGGAGCGCCTCGACATACACGGCTCACGCTGGGTGTCGATGTATCTGCCAGTGTGGCTCTACTCGTACCAGCAGCCGGGCAGCAAAGGCGGCCTGCTGCATTACTTCGCGGTGAACGGTCGCACAGGTGAAACCATGGGCAGCGTGCCGGTCCAGAAGTGGAAACTGCTCACCGCGGCGATCACCGTAGGCACCTTCCTTGAAGGCATTGCCCTCTGGATATTGGCGAATATGTGATGGATAACGACGGCGGACTCCTCTTGCTTTTGCTTGGCCCCACTGGTGCCGCGGGCCTGTATTGGGTGCTGTATCGGCATTACCGCAATACGGATAAATCCCACGCGTTCGAGCATGAAACCGTGGTCGATGCCAAACCGGTGACCGGCTCCGACCAGAAAATCGGCGAAGTGAAAGGCACGCAAGAGTCTCGTATTCGCGGCGACAACCTGAGGCAATACCGACAACGCGTACAGCGGATTCGAGATGATGACCACTGACACGCAAGAGCGGGAACCGCGTGGATTGGGATAACGCCCTACCGACCAGGCGCATGCACGACGGCATGACCGGGGTGCCACATCCACCCGCCAAGCGCATGGGCTTTCTTCTGGACCGTTGGCAATCGTGGGGCGCTGCGCTGCTCAGCGTGGTGCTGCACGTCTTGATCCTTCTACTGGTGCTGCAAGCGGCCAAAATGAAACTGGCCCCACCTGAGGGCGGCGGCATGGGCGGCGCGCGAATCAAAGTGGAATTCATCGGCCAACCCAGCAAGGGAGAAAAGCGCCCAGTCGCGCCCCTAGCTGGCACCCAGGCTGCAGACAAACCGAAACCTCCCCAGCCGCGAAAAAAAATCCCGCCCATCCAAGCTACTCCCGTGACAAAGGCAGCAACCATTCGCCCCGACAAAACCCAACCCAAAGCATCCGAGACGAATGACAGCGCCGGCACGCAACAGCGCGCACAAACGCCCGCAGGCAATCCCGATGCACGCCACACGCCCGCGCCTACCGGGCAAGCCCCCGGTTTAATGACGCGCGAGACCGCGCTCACCAACAACGGGCCTTACCGTGGTCCATCACGAAGCGAAGCCCGTGGGCCCGCCGCACCCGGGCGTGAACCGCGCATGGACGTGGACGGCCACCAGATTTATTACGACGTGCGCAACGAAGAGTGGCTACTCGATTGGCAGGCGCAAGGCATGCAAGAACTCTACTTCCCGTTACCTGGTCGGCGTGACTTGATGGTCTGCCCGCTGGAGATCGTGGTGCGTCGTGGTTCGGGTGGCTGCCGCTTGGTGCAGGCGGATGATCCGGAGCTGCCCAACATCGGCGACGCACGCAAAGTCGTTCATGTGATGCGTGTATATCGTCGTGGCGAATTGATCTGGAAAGGCCCGGGCGTCTATCGCTGACAGCCCCGCTTCGGTCTGATTATGATCAGAAACGAGGTCAGGTTCACTTCTTACGAAGACCCACTCCAAAACCCGACGCCTTCAACGTCATCCGGCGATGCCCGCGGCCATGCCCGCCAGCGACCTTGTACTGATGGCGCGCCTACCCCGACTCGATTTGCCCGGCATACCGCAACACATCGTGCAGCGCGGCAACAACCGCCTGCCCTGTTTCTTGGATGATGCCGACCGCGCCCGCTATCGGCACCTGCTGGGCGAAGCGTTGCTCGCCACCAGCTGCCAACTGCATGCCTATGTACTGATGGACAACCACGTCCACCTGTTGGCCACGCCGCCCGAAAAAGGCGCGATTGGACGGATGATGCAGGTGCTTGGTCGCCAATATGTTGGCCAGTTCAACGCCCGCCACGGTCGAACTGGCACGCTTTGGGAAGGCCGCTACAAGTCCTGTCTGGTGGAAGGTGCCGACTACTTACTGCGCTGCGTGCGCTATATCGATCTCAATCCCGTCCGCGCCCGCATGACCGATGACCCCAGTGCGTTCGCGTGGTCAAGTTGCGCCCACTTGTGCGGCATCCGTGACGATCATTTACTAACCTTGCACCCCACACAACGCGCGCTGGGCACTACCGGCGCGGAACGCAGCCAGGCCTACCGAGGACTTCTTGCAGAAGCTTTAAGCCAACAGGACCTGGCCGCCATCCGCGCCTACCTGCAGCAACAACGCGCCTATGGTCGGGATGATTTCCAAGCCATGGTCCAAGCCAAGACACAGCGATTTGCGGGCGTTCGGCCAGCGCATCGGCCGGCCAAACCCGGCCTCGAGATTGGGAAGTGAACCTGACCCCGTTTTTTGCCGTTTTTTGAACCTGACCCCGTTTTTCGGGCTAATTGAGCATCGCTTCCGCAACGATGTCACTCAACTCGCGATCGTAGTCATCTGATAAAGCCCAACGTTCCAGCGCTGCTTCATCCAACAAAACGAACGTCCTGTCCGTTGCCGCCAACTTTAGGACCTGAGTATGCGCATCACTCGTGAATCCCGATAAAGAGACCACAAATCCAACCTTGCAGGTTCCTCGCTTGACCGAAATGATCGTATACAACTTGCTGACGACTTCTTGACCAGACTTATTTTTTCGATTTTTTGCTTCCACGATGAGAAATGGAGCACCCAAGTGGGACCAGCAACGAGCTGGATCAAGATTGGTGAGCTGAACGACCACATCAAGCTCTTCGCTGGCAGTACGGTAATTGCAAGAACGCACGCGAAAATCTCGAACTTGCGAGAACATGAAGTGAAGAAGCCATTCCAAAGTCTTGCCCTTCAGATCATTCGTCGCAGCAGCTTTACATGCTCTGAGGCCATTACTTATCAGATGCTGCCTAATGCCTGGCTCAACCGCGAATTCTTCAGATCCCAAAAACTTCAAAAGCGCCATCGGCGGAGATAGCGACAAATCCTCGAGCACGAGGGACACCCCAGCGTCGATGTCCGATAAGAAGGCCAAGGTTTTTGGAGAACTGAGCGCGGCGAGATCCACTACGCAGAGCAATTTGATGCCCGCCGCATGCGCCGCCTCAAGCCGCCTCTGCAAAAAGTTGGGTATGTCGGCACCAAGGATCAGCGTCAAAGCACCGCCCTCCCGCACAAACGATGGCGACCATCGAACAGCACCAAGATCTAATGCTGCAGTCGACGCAGCCCATCCCTCCTCTGCGAAAAAGGACGCAGCCTTTACTCTCTCGAGCAAAACATCTCGGTCTATGCCGTTATCGGCCTGATCTAGGCTTTCCATGCCGCCCTCAGAGCAATGCGGTTAGCTTTGCAATAAGACCATTAGCGACACCCTTGATCTGACTGGTGGCATCAACATCAGTCTTTGCCTTGTCCAACAGCCGCACAAATGCGGCTACCAAGTTGTCTGCACGCTGCTCCAGCTTATCGGCCTCGATCGAAACCATAACTGTTTCTTCGTAAGCGTCTTTAACAGAGAGCTCCGGGTCATCAATTAATCGGGAAATAGTGTCGTCGAGCGGCCCGGGCTTTGTATTGTCCGGATCATCTTCCGCTGCCTTTCGAATTATGTATTTCGCATCGCGCACACTGACAACGTCAGAGATCGCACCACTCGAACGCTTATCGAGAAAATTTTTCAGCAATTGATCGCGCCCATACTTCGCGAAAATTGCCGGTCTGTCTGATTCCAACGGCTGAATAAAAGCCTTATAGACCTCGTAGAAGTAGTTGAGCGGCACCTGTCCAGACTCTACCGCAGCCCACACATCCCCACTCAGGCTAAGCGCAAAAAGATAACGATTGACCTGCTGCGTAGAAATACCTGTCATCGCCGACAATTGTGATGGCGACGTGACTTTTGTTTCGTCAATCAGTTTCTTAAGAGCATGAGCAGTAGGAATATCTTGCCACTGCTCGCGCACAAGGTGAATGTTGAACATTTGCTGCAAACGACTCGCCTCATCTGGAGGCGAAACAACCACAGCGGGAATTGTGGGATGTCCCAGAATTTGCGCACATCTCCATCGACGCTCACCATCTAAGAGTCGATAGCCGCCATCCTCCGGATAAACTACAACCGGGACTAGGATTCCGACTTGATCAATTGATTCCGCCAGCCTATCCAACTCTTCCTGCGGAAACCGCTCGCGAGGATTGTTTGGATCAGCGTGTATCTCACTGACGTTTAGCTCAAGCAGGCTTGGCATCTTTCTTCCTCACCTTAAGACGATTTTCATCATTCGTGACAATTACCTCTACCGCTTTACGCCTGTGCTGCGAGAACCCCGCAACATTGCGTTGCGCAAGAGTTCGAAAGCTAAACCAGCCATCACTGAGCACTTTTGTCTCTTTGCTCAACGCATACGACACTACAAAGGTCGCACCTACATCATCGATGTGATCCATTACTGACCTGAGACGACGAAGGTCATCGATACCGAACTCATTAGCCGAATACTGCGTAAACACTCGTCTGTTACTGACTGCGTATGGAGGATCGAGATAAACGAAGTCACCCTCACGCACATTCTCACGAACTACGCTCTCGAAATCGCCGGAGTGAAGCTGCGCGCCCCGAAGAGCCTTCGAGGACTCCCTCCACTGCTCGATACTCGGAAAACCACCGGTCCTACGCCCGAATGGCACGTTAAATGCACCGAGTTTATTAGTTCGATATATGCCGTTGAAGCAGTAGCGATTCAAGTAGAAAAAACGAACAGCGGATTCAAACTTAGTTGATGGCTTGGAAGCCCTAATCTCTCCATAAGTAGCCGCATCCACAGGAATTGAGAGCAGCCGCGCATGAAGCTTTACAGGATTCTTGGCGAGCACCGCGTACGCCGAAATCAAATCGGCGTTTGCGTCGTTTAGAAGTGCCTCTTCTGGGCGAATATTGAAGTAAAGACACGCAGAGCCAGCAAAGGCTTCGATATAGCGGCGATCCGACGATCGCCACATGGACCTAAGAATTGGCAGCAACTTTCGCTTACTCCCCGCCCAGCGAATGGGAGAAGCAAGAGGCGCGTGACTGATTGACTCCCCCATATGCGCTTCCTTGTCGCCCTACATATTCCGCCTGTACTCCCCACCCACGTCATACAACGCGTGCGAGATCTGCCCAAGGCTATGCGTTTTCACCGCCTCTACCAGTGATTCAAACACATTCCGCCGCTCCCGCGCTGTCGCCTGCAGGCTCTTCAACCCATCTGACACAAACCCATTCCGATTTCCTTGATACCCCAGTACGTTATCAATCTGCTGGCCTTTCTCGCCTTCCGTCGAGCGGATCAGTTCGATCTCGGTCGCCACTTCGCCGGCATGCTCCTTGGGCAGGAAGGTATTCACGCCCACCAGCGGCAGCGAGCCATCGTGTTTCTTGTGCTCGTAGTAGAGCGACTCTTCCTGGATCTTGCCGCGCTGGTACATGGTGTCCATCGCGCCCAGCACGCCGCCGCGTTCGCTGATGGCTTCGAATTCCTTGTACACGGCCTCTTCCACCAGATCGGTCAGCTTGTCGACGATGAAGCTGCCCTGCCACGGGTTTTCGCAGAAGTTGAGGCCCAGCTCCTTGTTGATGATCATCTGGATCGCCACCGCGCGGCGCACGGATTCCTCGGTCGGGGTGGTGATCGCCTCGTCATAGGCGTTGGTGTGCAGGCTGTTGCAGTTGTCGAACAAGGCGTAGAGCGCCTGCAGCGTGGTGCGGATGTCGTTGAACTGGATTTCCTGCGCGTGCAGGGAGCGGCCGCTGGTCTGGATGTGGTACTTCATCATCTGGCTGCGGGCGGAGGCGCCGTAGCGCTCGCGCATGGCGCGGGCCCAGATGCGGCGGGCGACGCGGCCGATGACGGTGTATTCCGGGTCCATGCCGTTGCTGAAGAAGAACGACAGGTTGGGCGCGAAGTCGTCGATCTTCATGCCGCGTGCCAGGTAATACTCGACGATGGTGAAGCCGTTGCTGAGCGTGAAGGCCAGCTGCGAGATCGGGTTCGCCCCCGCTTCGGCGATGTGATAGCCGGAGATCGACACCGAATAAAAATTGCGCACGCCGTTTTCGACGAAGTACTGCTGGATGTCGCCCATCATCCGCAGCGCGAATTCGGCACTGAAGATGCAGGTGTTCTGCGCCTGGTCTTCTTTCAGGATGTCGGCCTGCACCGTGCCGCGCACGGTCTTGAGCGTCTCGGCCTTGATGCGCGCGTAGGTTTCGGCATCGACCACCTGATCACCACTGACACCGAGCAGCCCCAGGCCCAGACCGTCATTGCCCTGCGGCAATTCACCGGAATACACGGGGCGCGTGCGGCCTTCGAACAGCTGGTCGATCTTCTGCTGCGCCGCTTGCCAGCGTGCGTCATCGGCCTTCAGGTATTTCTCCACCTGCTGGTCGATGGCGGTGTTCATGAACATCGCCAGGATGATCGGCGCGGGCCCATTGATGGTCATCGAGACAGACGTCGTCGGCGCGCACAGGTCGAAGCCGGAGTACAGCTTCTTCATGTCGTCGAGCGTCGGGATGTTGACGCCGGAGTTGCCGATCTTGCCGTAGATGTCCGGGCGCGGCGCGGGGTCCTCGCCATACAGCGTCACGCTGTCGAACGCGGTGGACAGGCGTGCAGCGGGCTGGCCGACGGAGAGGTAATGGAAGCGGCGATTGGTGCGCTCCGGCGTGCCCTCGCCGGCGAACATGCGGATGGGGTCTTCCCCCGTGCGACGATACGGATACACGCCGCCGGTGTACGGGTAGTAACCCGGCAGGTTTTCCTTCTGCAGGAAAGTGAGCAGCTCGCCCCAGCTCTTGTAGGTGGGCGCAGCGATCTTGGGGATCTTCTGGTGGCTGAGCGATTCGCGGTAGTTCTCGACGCGAATGGTCTTGTCGCGCACTTGGTATTCGTTGACGTCGTCGGTGATCGACTTGAGGCGGGCCGGCCATTCGCGCAGCAGCTTGAGGGCTTCGGAATCGAGCGATTGCACGGCATCGTTGTAGCGCTGGCGCAGCGTCTTCAGGCTGCGGTCGTCGCCTTCCATCAATGCATCATCGGCATACAGCGCGAGTTGCGCCGGCAACTTCGCATCCTCCAATTCGTGCAGGGCCTGCCACAGTGACTGCGCGCGGTCGGCGATCTCGGCTTGTGATTCGATGCGCGAGTTGATGCTGCGGCCCTGCTCGGCGATTTCGGCGAGGTAACGCACGCGCGCGCCGGGGATCAGCACCGTCGCACGCGGCTCTTTGAGCGAGGTGTCGATGCTGGGCGTCCACTTTTCCGCCGGCAGCGAGAGTTTTTCGCGCAAGAGGCGGGTCAGGTTGGCGAACATCCACGACACGCCCGGGTCGTTGAACTGCGAGGCGATGGTCGGATAAACCGGCACATCCTCGTCCGGGGTCTGGAAGGCAACACGGTTGCGCTTCCACTGCTTGCGCACGTCGCGCAGGGCGTCTTCCGCGCCGCGCTTGTCGAACTTGTTGAGGACGACGAGCTCGGCGAAATCGAGCATGTCGATTTTTTCCAGCTGCGAAGCCGCGCCGTAATCGCTGGTCATCACGTACATCGGGAAATCGACAAGGTCGACAATCTCCGAATCGCTCTGGCCGATGCCGGCAGTCTCGACGATGACGAGGTCATAGCCCAGCGACTTCAGGAAACCAATGGAATCCTTCAGCACCACGTTGGTGGCGGCGTGCTGGCGACGCGTGGCCATCGAGCGCATGAAGATGCGGTCGGAACGCAGGGAGTTCATGCGGATGCGGTCGCCCAGCAATGCGCCACCGGTGCGGCGACGGGTCGGGTCGACCGAAATCACCGCGATGTGCATCTCGGGGAAACTGGCGAGGAAGCGGTTGAGCAATTCATCGGTGACCGAGGACTTGCCCGCGCCGCCGGTACCAGTGATGCCGATGACGGGCGTGCTGCCGCCGGCGAGCTGCCATTCCTTGCGCAGGCGCGGGAGCTGGGCGTCATCGACCAGACCATCCTCGATGGCCGAGAGCATGCGGCCGATCTCGATCTCTGAAACGGGGTCAGGTTCACTTATGAACCCAGCCGCATGTTTCCTCCCGAACAACGGAGAAAAGTGAACCTGACCCCCTTTCGCATGCCGGCCCGCTTCGGCGCGCTTGACTACATCTTCGATCATCTCCACCAGGCCCATCTTCATGCCGTCATTGGGGTGGTAGATGCGCTCGACGCCGTAGTCCTGCAGCTCGCGGATTTCTTCCGGGGTGATGGTGCCGCCTCCGCCGCCGAACACGCGGATATGGCTGGCGCCGCGTTCTTTCAGCATGTCGACCATGTACTTGAAGTACTCGACGTGCCCGCCCTGATAGCTGGAGAGCGCGATGCCATCGGCATCTTCCTGCAGGGCTGCGCGCACCACGTCTTCCACCGAGCGGTTGTGGCCGAGGTGGATGACTTCCGCGCCCTGCCCCTGGATCAACCGGCGCATGATGTTGATGGCAGCGTCATGGCCATCGAACAGGCTGGCGGCGGTCACGAAACGCAGCGGGCTGCGCTCGGTGGTGGATTCGGGGAGCTGTGCGGCGGGCGTACTCATGCGCGTCTCTTTAGCTAGTGCGATCAATCCCTGATTGTAACGGGTGCGCCGGTGCACCCGTTCCGTACGGGGCCACGTGGGAAGTGGGGCGAAGCGGCATCCCCATGCCCGCGCGCGCCCATTAAGATTGATGCGATGAACAAGCTCGCCCGCCGCTCGCTGCAAGGCCTGGTCCTGATCGTTGTCTTGGTCGTGCTGGGCTGGATATTCGCCGACCAGCTGATGCCGCGTGCCGTGGGGGCGCCGGGACATGCCCTGCCCGTGGTGCCCGGCCAGACCGCGATCGACCGGGCGGTGGAGCCACAACTGGCCGCGCATCCGGATGAAAGTGGCGCTGTGATGGTCAGCGATGGGCTGGATGCTTTTGCCCTGCGTGCAGCCACCGCCCGGGCCTCGGGCCGCAGTCTGGATGCGATGTACTACATCTGGCATGACGACATCACCGGACGCTTGCTGGGCCGCGAGTTATGGATGGCCGCCGAACGCGGCGTGCGCGTGCGCCTGCTGCTGGACGACATGGACACGGCCGGCAAGGACGCGGCGCTGGTGGCGCTGGACGCGCATCCGCGTATCGAGATCCGCCTGTACAACCCTGCGCGCAACCGCAGCGGGCCCGACCGCGTGCTGGAGATGCTGGTGCGCGGGCTCAACCTCAACCATCGCATGCACAACAAGGCATGGATCGTCGACAACCGGTTGGCGATCGTCGGTGGGCGCAATATCGGCGAGGAGTATTTCGATGCCTCGACCGAGGCGAATTTCCATGACATGGATGTGGCGTTGGCCGGCCCGGTGGTGGACCAGGCCAGTGCGATCTTCGACCGTTTCTGGAATAGCGAAGCGGTGATCCCGGTGGATGCGATGACGAGCGTGTCCAAGAAGGAAATCGATGCGTTTCTTGCGATGATCGAGGCCGAAAGCAATACCGAGGCCGCGCAGAAATATCTGTTGCGCGTCGCCCGTGAGGTGCCCATCGCCGATTATTTCGAAGGCGCGGTGCCGATCCATTGGAGTGCGCGCATGCAAGTGCTCTCCGACCCACCACTGAAGTGGAAGGAAGACAGCCGCCCAGAATGGCTGGTGGAACATCTGGCCAGGCAACTGGGCAGCACACGGCAACAAGCCATGTTGATATCGCCCTACTTCGTGCCCGGCGAGAGTTTCACCGGCAAACTGGTCGCAAGCGTGGCCGCGGGCAAGGAGATTGGCATCATCACCAACTCATTGGCCGCGAATGATGTGCTGGCGGTGCATGGTGGCTATTCGCGCTATCGCAAGGACTTGCTCAAGGGCGGCGTGAAGCTGCACGAATTGCGCGCGCAACCGGGAGAGGTAACCGGGCATTCGCTATTGGGCAGCAGCGGCGCCAGCCTGCACACCAAGGCCTATGTGATTGATGATGAGCAAGGGTTCATCGGCTCGTTCAACCTGGACCCGCGCTCGATGAAGCTCAATACCGAGATGGGCCTGCTGTTTGAGCAACCCGGCTTGGCCAAGGCCTTGGCCGACGAATATCGGTACCTGTCCAGCCCCACGCTGAGCTACCAGGTGACGCTGGACGAGACGGGCCAGCTGGTCTGGCTGGATGCGCGCAGCACCCCGCCTGCCCGCTTGCACAAAGAGCCCGAAAGCAGCACCTGGCAGCGCGCCGTGGCCACGGTGATGCGCTGGTTGCCGATCGAATCGCAGCTGTAAACGCGGGAAAAACATACGACTGCGGATGGAGCTTCCCTGCCCGCCGCGGGCATCCCGGTTGACCGGTCGGCCCGGACAGATGGGCTAGAATGTCGGCTTGTTTTTCCTCGACGCGATGCCCCGGCAACGCCCGGACGCCCCATCGCCAATCAACTACGACGCCCACGCGGGCACGGAGCCACCATGGTGTTTGAAACCCTCGACCACACCGGTCACGAACAGATCGTCTTTTGCCACAACAAGGATGCCGGCCTGAAGGCCATCATCGCCATCCACAGCACCGTGCTGGGGCCGGCGCTGGGCGGCACCCGCATGTGGAATTACGCGACCGAGGAAGAGGCGCTCAACGACGTGCTGCGCCTGTCGCGCGGCATGACCTACAAGAACGCCGTGGCCGGCCTGAACCTGGGCGGCGGCAAGGCCGTGATCATCGGTGATGCCTCGCAGGACAAGTCCGAAGCGCTGTTCCGCGCGTTTGGTCAATTTGTCGAGTCGCTCAACGGCCGTTACATCACCGCAGAAGATGTCGGCATCGACGTCAACGACATGGAATACGTCTACCGCGAGACCGAATACGTCACCGGCGTGCACCAGGTCCACGGTGGCTCGGGCGACCCCTCGCCCTTCACCGCCTACGGCACGCTGCAGGGCCTGATGGCCACGCTCAACAAGAAGCATGGCGATGAAGAAGTGGGCAAGTACTCCTATGCCGTGCAGGGCCTGGGCCACGTGGGCATGGAGTTCGTCAAGCTGCTGAAGGAGCGCGGCGCGAAGATCTTCGTCACCGACATCAACCAGAAGTTGGTCGATCGTGCGGTGAACGAATTCGGCGCCGAGGCCGTGGGTTTGGACGAGATCTACGACGTCCCGGCCGATGTCTATTCGCCCTGTGCGCTGGGCGGCACTGTCAACGAGAACACGCTGGACCGCCTGAAGGCGAAGATCATCTGCGGCGCGGCCAACAATCAGCTGGCCAACAACGCAATCGGCGACGAAGTCACCAAGCGCGGCATCCTGTACGCACCGGATTACGCGGTGAACGCGGGCGGCGTGATGAACGTGGCGCTGGAGCTGGACGGCTACAACCGCGAACGCGCGATGCGCATGATGCGCACGATCTATCACAACCTGGGCCGCATCTACGAGATCGCCGAGCGTGATGGCATCCCGACCTACCAGGCCGCCGACCGCATGGCCGAAGAGCGCATCGAAAAGATCGGCAAGCTCAAGCTGTCGATGGGCCGCGGCACGCCGCGCTTCCAGGGCCGCATTCGCGGCAACTGATTCTGGCCGTGCCAGAATCAATCCCAAAGTTTGTTTCACAAACTTCGGGCCCCTCTGATATCTCCCTATCCCCCGCCGCTGTCGCGGCGCCCCCCTTAACCAAAGGGGGGCTCTGCCACCTCAAACAATACGCAGAGCCAATATCCAATGCACATGCCCAAACTTGGTGAAGAAATCGATGCCCTGCGCGATGCGGTCAGCCGCTTTGCCGATGTCGAAATCGCGCCACGCGCTGGGCAAGTGGATGACGACAACTGGTTCCCGCAAGACCTGTGGCCCAAGCTGGGTGAGATGGGGCTGCTGGGCCTGACCATTCCCGGCGAATACGGCGGCAGTGAGATGGGCTATCTGGCGCATCTGGTGGCGATGGAGGAAATCTCCCGCGCATCTGGCTCGATTGGCTTGTCGTACGGTGCGCATTCCAACCTCTGCGTCAACAACCTGTACGCCAACGGCAACGAGGCGCAGCGGCAGAAGTATTTGCCGAAGCTGTGCAGCGGCGAATGGAAAGGCGCATTGGCGATGAGCGAGCCGGGTGCGGGCTCGGACGTGGTCGGCTCGATGGCCTGCCGCGCGGAATTGAAGGGCGATGTGTGGGTGGCCAACGGCAACAAGATGTGGATCACCAACGGCCCCGAGGCTGACGTACTGGTGGTCTACATGCGCACCGCGCCCAAGAGCGAAGACTCGCGCGCGATGACGGCCTTCATCGTCCAGAAGGGCATGAAGGGCTTTTCCACCGCGCAAAAGCTCGACAAGCTGGGCATGCGCGGTTCCAACACCTGCGAGCTGGTGTTCGAGGATTGCGAAATCCCCGCGGAAAACGTGCTGGGTGAAGTGAACCAGGGCGTGAAAGTGCTGATGGCGGGCCTCAACACCGAGCGTCTGGTGTTGTCGGGTGGCCCGATTGGTTTGATGCAGGCCGCGCTCGATCTCACCCTGCCCTACGTGCGCGAGCGTAAGCAGTTTGATGTCGCCATCGGCACGTTCCAGTTGATGCAGGCGAAGATCGCCGACATGTACACCGCGCTCGCTTCCAGCCGCGCGTTCGCGTATCAAGTCGCCCGCGACTACGACGCCGGCCACAAGAGCCGCGTCGATGCCGCTTCGTGCCTGATGCACGCCAGCGAGGCGTCGGTGAACGTCACCATGGAGGCCATCCAGGCACTCGGCGGCAACGGCTACATCAACGAGTTCCCGGCCGGCCGCCTGATGCGCGACGCCAAGCTTTATGCCATCGGTGCAGGCACCAACGAAATCCGTCGCATGTTGATTGGCCGCGAGTTGTTCAACGGCCACGGTTGATTTGATCTTGGATAGGCGATGTTGCTTCTGATGCGACATCACCCCATAAAAAAACGCGGCCCACGGGCCGCGTTTTTCGTTTCCACCACAACGATCAGAAGCGGTAACGGTAGCTGGCGTTGGCCATGCTGTTGTCACCCAGCTCGCTCTGGCGATGGCTGAGGTCCAGACGCAACAAGCTGCCATTTTTCCAGCTTGCGTTGAAGCCCAGGCCAAACAGATTGCTCTGGCGCGCCATCGACAAACCGCTGACCGGCGACCACTGTTCGATGCCGGTGAAGCTGGCCAGCAGCGGATTGCTATCAGACAAGGTGCGCTGCCATTCGGCGCGCGCATCCCAACCCAATTGCAGGCCATTGCCCACCTGCCAATCGCGATTCAAACGCAGGCCGCCATACGCCTGCCAACGGTCGAAACTCCAACCATCGGCACGCAAGCCGAAACCGGACGCGCCAGCCTCGCTGAAGCCATCGTTGCGGATATGCGCGTACTGACTGCCGGCATACGGCGACAAACCAAGCGCCCCCAGCGAGAAGCGATAACCGGTCTCGATGTTGGCGAAAGCGTAGTCACCACCACTGAGCGAGTTGACGTTCTCATTGCGGAGGCCCAGCTGCACATTGCGCTCCACCTCGCGGTCAAACTGGCCGGCACCGATGCCACCATGCAAGTAGGCCTGCTTGCCCAGCCAACCGACATAGGCCTGAGCCTGCGTTTGACGGTTGCGGGTGCGGTCCCCGAGGTCCGACATCCAGCCACTGCCCTCGGCGTGGCTAGCTGCCAGACCAAACACAGCATTGCGACCGACACGTACATCCTGACCCATCATCCAGCCATCTAGCTGGTAGTCCATGCCGCTGAATCCGGCCTGCGCCAGACCGCCGTTGTCACGCAGGTTCTGGCTCCAGCTGCCGGTGAGCGTCGGACGGTCGACCAAGGTGTCGAAACGGTCGGTCATCGCACGACGACCGGCATCCATCGATTCCAGCGTCAATGCCAGATTGGCCGTATGCATCTGGCCGGCCAGGCTGCGCAGCGAACGCTCGGCGATGGCTGCATTGAGGCTGGTGTTCTGGAAGTCCGCCGCACCACCAACAAAGCTGGCATTTGGCGGGACGATTCCGCCATCAATCGCACCGAAAGCGAGCTCGACACGCTGAGCCGCATCCAGCGAGGCACCGGTGAAGCCGAAGCCCGCTGCCGCTGCATTGATCTGGATGCGGTTGATGTTGAGGAAGACGTTGTTGGCGTCGTAACCCAACGTGGCGTCGAGGAACACATTGGGCGCGGCGCGTACGGCGCTGAATGTGCCGGTCACGCCACCGATGGCGTTAAGCAGCGTCTCGCGTGCACTGGTCGTGTAACCCGTGCGACTGCCAAGAATGCTGACCTGGCCACCCTGCAGCGTGGCCGTGCCACTGACCTGCAAGGGCGTGCCCAACCACACGCCTAGGTTGGCGCTGGATGTATGCAGATAGTTGCCAGTAATGGTCGCACCAGCATCTCGACCACTGAAGAAACGCCCGCTGTTGTCCACACCACGCGCGAAGTTGCCACTGCCATACACAAGACCATTAGCGCCGACGAACAACTTGGAGGCACCCAAGCCGCTCCGTACGTCAAGCGCACCGCCGTCTACACGCGTGTCACCGGTATAACTCTGGCCATTGGTGAGGGTGAGCGTACCCGCACCAGCTTTGGTCAGGCCGCCCGTGCCGGTGATGTTGTTACGCCAGACCGAATTGCTGGTCACGTTGGCGCTGAAATCACCCCAAGCAAAATTGCCCGGTCCTTGCGATGCCTTGGTGACATCCAGCAAACCCCAACCAAACACGTTGTCGACACCGGCGGCGCCGAGATCCTTTGCCGTGCCCAACAGGACCTGGCGGACCTGGTCGTTGGTCATGTAAGGGAATGCCGCCCAGACGACCGCTGCCGCGCCCGACACCAACGGAGCGGCATAGGAGGTGCCACCGCCCTGATAGAAGCGCATGACACCACTGGCGTCCTTGAGCGGGAACACCACATCACCGGGTGCCACCAGGCAATAGTTCATCGCATGGCCGCACTTTTGCGAGTACGAGGTCAGCTGCGTCGGGTTATCCGGATCCAGCGCGCCCACCGTCAACCAGCCTTTCTCCAGCGCGGGATCGCCGTTGTGCATGCTGGGCAGCGCGGCGTTGTCGGAGGGGTTGTTGGCTAGGTCGGGGTTGGTCGAATCACCGCTGTTGCCGTTGGCGAAAACAACCAAGCCGCCACGACCGACGATGAAGTCCTTGTACGCAGTGGCCAACTCGACCGTGAGCGCCGGGTCGTTCCAGTACAGGCCGCCCCATGAATTGTTGATGATGCGCGAGCCGGCATTGGCCAAATCGGCGTTGAGCGCCTTGAAATAGTCGCCATAACCCTGGCCGGCCATGATTTCGTTGCCGCCCTGATTGGTGCCATCGTCGACCGGGCGCTCATCACGGATGAAACGCCAGGACACAATGTTGGCCGACTGTGCCACGCCGCCGGGCCATTGCCCGGTTTGTCCGCCCGAATACTGTCCGCTGACAGCGCCGCCGGCTGCCAACAGCGACACCACGGTGCCATGCCCGACTTTGTCGTCCACCGAACGATCGTAGCCAGTCCAGCTGGCGGGCGGCATGATGTTGCGAATCACCCGCGGCGACAGGCCCGGATGATTGCGGTCCACGCCCGAATCCAGCACGCCAATGGTCACCCCCTGGCCGGTTTGTCCCGCTGCCAGCGCCCCACCTGCATTGATGAGCAATAAATGCTCGGCCAGCTGTTGGCCTGAAAAATCACGCGGCGCAGGCGTGGATGCAGCTGTCGGCGGAGTCAATTGCGTCAACGAAGAATCGTTCGTCACCGTCGGCGTGAACCCTAGGCCACTTCCACCCGGGGTGGTCGGCGGAGGGGGTGATGACTTTGTTCCACCGCCGCCTCCACACGCGGTCAGGCCAACGGACAGCACACCGGCTACAGCCAGCGACAAGACATTACGGTGAGACAGACAGCGCATCTCAAGACTCCATGTAAGTGATACGGGGGACGCGGCCCAAGGCTCCCTCCATGGGCCGGTACCCTGTTGTAGTCGGTCAAACACATGAAAACAATAGACAGCCCCTGTTCATGCCCACACGTAATCACAACCAGACAGTTTTGTTACGAGCGACACACTTTGACCCGGGCGGTATCCGCGCGATAATTGACGTTTCGCGTATCGGAGTCCCCCATGTCTGACGTCGTCATTGTCGGTGCCAAGCGCACTGCCATCGGTTCCATGCTCGGTCAGTTCACCGGCGTGCCCACCCCCACCCTGGGCGCCACGGCCATCACCGCAGCACTGGATCAGGCCGGCTTGGATAAGGCAGTCGTCGACGAAGTCATCATGGGCTGCGTCTTGCCGGCCGGTTTGGGCCAAGCGCCGACGCGCCAAGCTGCACGCGCCGCGGGCGTGCCCGATGCCGCCGGGGCCACCACCATCAACAAGGTCTGCGGATCGGGCATGAAAGCAGTGATGCTGGCCCATGATCTGATCAAGGCAGGCTCTGCCTCCACGGTGATCGCAGGCGGCATGGAATCGATGACCAACGCGCCGCACCTATTGAATGGCTCGCGTACGGGCATCCGCTATGGCAATGCACCCTTCATCGACCATATGGCCTATGACGGTTTGACCAACCCGGATGACGGCCTGGCGATGGGCGTATTCGGTGATCGCACTTGCGCGAAGTACGACTATGACCGCGAAGGTGTGGATGCCTATTCCGCCGAGTCCGTGCGCCGCGCGCAGCAGGCCATCGCCGATGGCGCATTCAAGGCCGAAATCGCCCCGGTCACCGTCAAGGGCCGCAAAGGCGATGTCGTGGTCGACACCGACGAAGAGCCTGGCAAGATCGACACCAGCAAGATCCCGGGCCTGCGTGCCGCGTTCGGCAAGGATGGCGTGCTGACCGCTGCATCTTCTTCCAAGATTTCCGACGGTGCCGCCGCACTGGTGGTGATGTCGGCCGAGGCTGCAGAACGCGCCGGCGCCAAGCCGATCGCCCGCATCGTCGCCCACGCCACCCACTCTCAAGCGCCCGAGTGGTTCACCACCGCCCCGCTCGATGCCGTGCGCAAAGTGCTGGAAAAGGCAGACTGGAAGATTGAGGATGTCGACCTGTTCGAGATCAACGAAGCCTTCGCCTGCGTGGCCATGGCACCGATGACCGATCTGGGCATCCCGCATGACAAGTTGAACGTGAATGGCGGCGCCCTGGCGCTGGGCCACCCGATCGGCTGCTCAGGCGCGCGCCTGCTGGTGACCTTGATCCATGCACTCCAGGCCCGTGGCGGCAAGCGCGGCGTGGCGGCTCTATGCATCGGTGGTGGCGAAGCCACGGCCCTGGCCGTTGAATTGGTGTGAAGGCGGGGCTTAAGTCCGGCTAAACCTGCCTAAACGCAAAAGAAAAAAAAAACGGCCAAACATCTTGACAGCGTTCACCGCTTTGTCATGATGTCGGCAACGCGCGCATCCGTGTGCGTTGAATTCCACTTATTCGAGGACACCATCATGACGATGAACAAGGCACTGCTGGCTCTGGCCATGGGTCTGGCCCTGGCTGCTTGCTCCAACTCGCAGCAGGCTTCTGATTCGGCCGCTGAAGCTGCTGAAGCAGCTGGCGAAGCTCAGGAAGCCGCTAACAACGCCGCCGCCACCGGCGACGCAACCGCTGCCAACGCTGCTCAGGCCGGCGCTGACGCCGCTGCCGCTGCTGCTGACGCTGCTGCTACCCAGGCTGACGCCGCTGCCGCTTCGGGCACCGCTGCTGCTGCTGACGACGCTGCCGACGCTGCTGAGAACGCAGCTGACGCCGCTGAGCAGGCTCAGGACTCGGCCGAGCAGGCTGCTGCCGGCGCTGGCGCCGCGACCAACAACGACGGCAAGTAATCGCCTGCGTTGAGGTTTGCAACACTGGCCGCCGGGGCAACCCGGCGGCCATCCTGCAGAAAGACTTCTGCAAACACGTTTCACCCGGCTGGACCTGAAGGTCCTGCAAGCCGAAGAACATCCGCTCAACCGCTGCATATTGCAGCCACCGAGCTGGAGTGCCGGTCGCAATCCTGCGCCCGGGGCTGCTCAACCCACTGGAGATCACCATGAACATTAAGCTCGCTACCCTGATCGCTGCCAGCGCCCTGGCCCTCGCCGCCTGCAACTCCCCGACCGCTGAGCAGAAGGCTGACGAAGCCGCTGCCGCTGCCGACACCGCCGGTGCCGAAGCCGCCAACGCTGCCAACGCTGCTGGCGACGCTGCTGTTGCCTCGGCTGAAGCCGCTGGCGCCGCCACCGCCGCTGCTGCTGGCGCCACCGCTGCGGCCGTCGACGCTGCTGCCGACCCGGTCCAGGCTGCCTATGAAGAAGGCAAGGCCAACGCTGCATCGGGCATCGCCAACGCTGCTGACGCCGTTTCCGCTGAAATGAAGCAGGAAGCCGGTGAAGCCAAGGCCGAAGCCAGCGCCGAAAAGAAGGACTAATCCTTCCTTCGCTGTAGCTCTGGAAGCCCCGCTTAGGCGGGGCTTCTTTTTTGGGCGCGATGTTGCGGGGCAGCCACCGATGTCTCGCCAACCGAGCGAGAGCTGAGTCCGCAAATCGCGGTAACCGTTATCCTTGTCGCTTCGCCCAACCGTCATCGCCCATGCCCGCGCTCGCCTCGCAGCTAGACCCACGCTCCGCCGATTTCATCGCCAACACCGATTACCACCGCGCCCTGAGGGCCGAATTGCACGCCCGCCTGCGCCGCGCGGCAGAAGGTGGCGGTGAGGCCGCCCGCAGCAAGCACACCGCGCGCGGCAAGTTGCTGGCACGCGATCGCATCGACGCGTTGCTGGACCCGGGTTCGCCCTTCCTCGAATTGAACGCTCTCGCCGCTGAAGGCATGTATGACGATGCTGCCCCGGCGGCTGGCGTCGTCACCGGCATCGGCCGTGTGATGGGACAGGAAGTTGTGATCGTCGCGAACGACGCCACGGTCAAGGGTGGCACCTATTTTCCGATGACGGTGAAGAAGCACCTGCGCGCGCAGGAAGTGGCACGCGAAAACCGCCTGCCCTGCATTTACCTGGTCGATTCCGGCGGCGCCTTTCTGCCGCTGCAGGACGAGGTCTTTCCCGACAAGGAGCACTTCGGTCGCATCTTCTACAACCAGGCGCGGATGTCGGGCGAGAATATTCCGC
The DNA here is from genome assembly GCF_900155935.1 of Solilutibacter tolerans. GTDB lineage: Bacteria > Pseudomonadota > Gammaproteobacteria > Xanthomonadales > Xanthomonadaceae > Solilutibacter > Solilutibacter tolerans. The sequence continues at coordinate 69,110 of NZ_FTLW01000005.1, read as the reverse complement.
AGATCGCGGTGGTCATGGGCAGTTGCACCGCCGGTGGTGCGTACGTGCCGGCGATGTGCGACGAGTCGATCATCGTCAAGGAACAAGGCACGATCTTCCTCGGCGGTCCGCCGCTGGTGAAAGCGGCCACCGGCGAAGTGGTCGATGCCGAAGAACTGGGCGGCGCAGACGTGCACACCAGCGTGTCGGGTGTGGCCGATCATTTCGCCGAAGATGACCATCATGCGCTCAGCATCGCGCGTGACATCGTCGGCACCTTGAACCGCAAGCGCGAGGTGCCGGTGGCGCTGAAGGACAGCGCAGAGCCGTTGTACGCTGCCGACGAGCTGTACGGCATCGTGCCGCAGGACACGCGCAAGCCCTTCGACATCCGCGAGGTGATCGCGCGCATCGTTGATGGCAGCGAGTTCCAGGAATTCAAGGCGCGCTACGGCAAGACGCTGGTCTGCGGCTTCGCCCACATCCACGGCATGCCGATCGGCATCGTCGCCAACAACGGCATCCTGTTCTCGGAGTCGGCGCTCAAGGGCGCGCACTTCATCGAGCTGTGCAACCAGCGCGGCATCCCGCTGGTGTTCCTGCAGAACATCACCGGCTTCATGGTCGGCAAGAAGTACGAGAACGCCGGCATCGCCAAAGACGGCGCCAAGATGGTGACGGCGGTCGCGTGTTCCAGCGTTCCCAAGTTCACGGTGGTGATCGGCGGTTCGTTTGGCGCCGGCAATTACGCGATGTGCGGGCGTGCCTATGGCGGTCGTTTCTTGTGGATGTGGCCGAACGCACGCATCAGCGTGATGGGTGGCGAGCAGGCGGCCAGCGTGTTGGCCACGGTGCGCCGCGATGGCATCGAGGCCAAGGGCGGCGAGTGGTCCGAAGCCGACGAAGAAACCTTCAAGGCCCCGATTCGCCAGCAGTACGAAGACCAAGGCAACCCGTATTACGCCACCGCACGGTTGTGGGATGACGGCATCATCGACCCGGCGGATACGCGTCGCGTATTGGGCCTGGCCTTGGCCGCATCGCTGAATGCGCCTATCGATAAAGCTAAATACGGCGTGTTCCGGATGTAACGCACGTCTGCCGCGTGCGGCGTTTCACACATGAACGCCAGCCAACCTGGGACTTACATGCACGCAGTTTTCACGTGCTAAGTTCATGGACCCGCAGCCCCCGCTGCCTGTTCGAGAAGCCCCATGGTGAGTTGGAGAGAATCTGGCAACAACGCCAAGAAGGAAGTCGCAGACTTCCCGAATGAAGCCGTGACCACGCCGCCGGTGCAAGCCAACACGGCTGCCCCCGTGCGCGCACCAGATCCGGTGCCTGCGCCGAAGGCCGTGGCTAAGGAGTCCGTGATCGCCGCCGATCTCAGTATCGAAGGCAAGATCGAAGGCGCCGGCCACGTGCGCATCGCCGGCAAGTTCAAGGGCGACGTCAACGTCAAGGGCGACCTCACGGTCGAACAGGGCGCCAAGCTCACCGGCAGCGTGCGCGCCGAGAAGGTCACGCTCTCAGGCGAACTGGATGGCAATGTCGAAGCGGCCAAGCGCGTCGACTTGCTTGCATCCAGCGCGATGAACGGCGATATCAAGGCCGATGACCTGACCATTGCCTCCGGCGCGCGCCTGCGTGGTCATGTCGAATGCGGTTGGGTGGACGGCAAGAGCACCTCCAAGAGCGACGACAGCGCCGCCGCATGAGCGTGCTCTCCGCACGCGGCAAGACGGACGAGGTGGGCGCAACTCGCACCTGTCCGCATTGCCGGGCAACCATCCTGGCCAGCGCTGCGGTCTGCCCGCAGTGCAAAGGCCATCTTCGCTTCGATGCGACGCCCGACCGCAAGGTATTGTCATCACCGCTCAAGATCGAAGGCACCCTGCCCGGTCCTGCGCCGGGCGAGGCCTGGGAATACTCGGTGGTTGCCGTGGTCAAGAACGAACGTGGCGAGGAAGTCGCGCGGCATGTCGTCGGCGTGGGTGCGATGAACCCCGGCGACATGCGTACTTTCAGTTTGAGCGTGGATCTGGTCGCCAGCACGCGGATGCGCGCGCGCTGAAACTTAGCCGCAACCGCTACATCCGCCACATTCGCCCGATGCCAGTGCTGATGAAGGCGCAATACGGCGACCAAGGCTTTGCATCCATCCAGGACGACCTTCGCGCAACATCGGAATGGCGATAGCAATGCGCGTCGCGCGCCATGAACGCGGGAGCCGCGTCCGCCAGACAAACAACGCCGCCATCAGCACCGCCACTGCAATCACTGCGTATTGCAATAGAAGCGACATCGACATCATCCTGCCCCGAGCGCCACGGCCACCTGGTAGGTGATGAACGATGCGCCGTAGGCCAATGCGAACAAATACACGGTGGCGAACGCAGTTTGTCGCCATGAACCGGTTTCGCGCTTGATGGTCGCAAGCGTCGACAAGCACTGCGGCGCATAGATGAACCACACTAGCAATGACAACGCCGTCGCCACAGACCAATCCTGCTGCACTAACGGCAACAGCGCTTGCGATGCGGCATCGTCATTGGCGGCGGAGAGCGCGTACACCGTGGCGAGCGACGAGACCACGACCTCACGCGCAGCCATCGCGGGAATGAGCGCGATGCAGATCTGCCAGTTGAAGCCGAGCGGCGCGAAGATCGCGGTCATCGCATGGCCGATGCGCCCGGCGAAGCTGTAATCGATGGCCGGCATGGTCGCATCGGCCGGAGCCGCCGGGAACGACAGCAGGAACCACAACAGCACGGTCATCGCAAGGATGATGCCGCCCACGCGCTTCAGGAAGATCATCGCGCGCTCATATAGGCCTATCACCAGATCGCGCCAATGCGGCAAGCGATAGGAGGGCAGCTCCAGCATCAAGGCATGCTCGCCACGATCGCGACGCCAACGCTTCATCACCCAACTCACCAGCAAGGCGCTGCCAATGCCGGCCATGTAGAGCGCGAACAGCACGAGGCCCTGCAACTCCAGCCCGCCCCATACTTTTCGTGAGGGAATGAAAGCGCCGATCAGCAATGCATAGACCGGCAAGCGTGCCGAACAGGTCATTAGTGGCGCGACAAGAATGGTGGCGAGGCGATCACGCGGATCCTGGATGGAGCGCGTCGCCATGATGCCGGGCACGGCGCAGGCGAACGACGAGAGCAGTGGGATGAAGCTGCGTCCTGACAGCCCCGCTGCGGACATGGTGTGGTCAAGCAGGAAGGCCGCGCGCGGCAAATAGCCGGACTCTTCCAGAATCAGAATGAAGATGAACAGGATCAGGATCTGCGGCAGGAACACGACGACACCGCCCAGGCCGGCGATGATGCCGTCGATCAGCAGACTGCGCAGCGGCCCATCGGCCATCGCCCCTTCAACCACGCCACCAAGCCATGCCGTGCCGGCCTCGATTGCGTCCATCAACGGCGTGGCCCAGGCGTACACGGCCTGGAACATCAAGAACATCACCACAGCAAGTGTCAGCAAGCCGAATACCGGGTGCAGCAACCAGCGATCCAATGCATCGTCGACACGCGCCGTGCGTCGCGGCATCGTCACGCTCGCATCAATCACGCGGCGTGCCTCGGTGTGCAGGTCCTGCGGTGCAGGAGAAGCACGGATGTGCTCAAGCTCACCATTGGCGAACAAGGCATCGACTTTCGTGACCAATTCCTTGGCACCATCACCTTGCACCGCGATGGTTTCCACCACAGGCAGACCCAGTTCGCGCGACAACGCGGCGACATCGATTTCAATCCCGCGGCGCGATGCCGCATCCATCTGATTGAGCGCAACCAACATCGGCCGGCCCAGCGATTTGAGCTCAAGCACTAAGCGCAAGTGCAGGCGCAGGTTGGTTGCATCGACCACACAGACCAATAAATCCGGCGCCGCCTCACCTGGATAAAAGCCGCGGCAGACATCGCGCGCGATTGCTTCTTCAAGACTAGCCGGGGTCAGGCTGTACGCACCTGGCAAGTCCAGCACAGCGTAGTTACGGCCCGCTGCACCGTGCATCCGGCCTTCCTTGCGTTCCACAGTCACGCCGGTGTAATTCGCCACTTTCTGGCGACTACCTGTCAACAGATTGAAGAGCGCGGTCTTGCCACTGTTCGGGTTACCGATCAGAGCAATGCGCGGCAGGGTCGCTTCACTCATTCTGGGGCCGCCTCCACCTCGATCATCACTTCCACCCGCGCGGCTTCGCTGCGACGCAAGGCGAAGCGCGTGTAACCGACTTGCACCATCAAAGGCTCACGGCCCAGCGGGCCTGCAGCACGTACTTCCACCGGTTCTCCAGGCACGAAACCAATCTCGCCCAACCGGCGTGCGATGGCATCGGATTCACCGTGGGCATGCACGGCAACCACCAGTGCAGACGCATTCTTCGGCAGGTCAACGAGGCGCACGGCGCACTCCAGATGGGAATAGTTCTCATTTTACACTGAACCAAGCCCGCGGCGCTTTATCATGGTTTCTTTCAAGAGGGCCATTCATGGACGGGAAGCTGCAGCTGCTACGCGAGGGACCGGTCGCACGGCTGCGGATGCAGCGCCCGGAGGTCCACAATGCCTTCGATGCCGAGCTGATCGCCGGGTTGACCCAGGCGCTGACCGAGCTGGCGGATGACACTTCGGTGCGCGTGGTGGTGCTGGAGGGCGATGGCGCTTCGTTCTCCGCCGGCGCCGACCTCAACTGGATGCGGGGCATGGCACAGATGAGCGAGGCCGAGAACCGCGAAGACTCGCTCGCCCTCGCCCGCCTGATGCGTACGCTGGACGAGTTGCCGAAGCCGACGATTGCCCGTGTGCAGGGTGCGGCCTTTGGCGGCGGCGTCGGTCTGGTGGCCTGTTGCGATATCGCCATCGGCGTGCCGGAGGCGAAGTTCGGTCTAACCGAGGCCAAGCTGGGCCTGTTGCCCGCCGTCATCTCTCCTTATGTGATCCGCGCGATCGGCCCGCGCGCGGCGCGGCGCTACTTCGCCACCGCCGAAATTTTCAGCGCCGAAGAAGCCCATCGCATCGGTTTGCTGCACGACGTGGTGAACAGCACCACCCTGGACACCGCAGTGCAGCGGCAGATCGACCTGCTCCTAAAGGCCGGCCCCATCGCCACCGCCAGCGCAAAAACCCTGGTGCGCGATGTCGCGGCACATGGCGACGCCGACCGCCACGATGCCGACAACGCCGCCTTGATCGCGCACCTGCGAGTCTCACCCGAAGGACAGGAAGGCCTGACCGCTTTCCTCGACAAGCGCAAGCCGAGCTGGATCAACGAGTAGTGGCCCCATCACTTTTTCGCAGCGGAATCACTCATTTTCCATGAGCAGAACGATCAATCGTCGTGGTTTCCTGAAAGGCACCCTGGCCAGCGCCGCCTTGCTGGTGGCCGGCGCCAACCTCGCCCGTGCCAACAAGTCGGGGCAGAAAAGGGCCGCCAACAGCGAATGGTTCATGCCCGACGAAGGCGAGCGGCACAGCCGTACGTGGATGGCGTTTGGTGCCAGTGCGCGGATCTGGGGCGATGACTTGCTGCCACTGGTGCAACGTAACTTGGCGACCTTGGCGCGCACCATCGCGCAATACGAGCCGGTGTCGATGCTGGTGCGTCCGCGCGAACGCAGCATCGCAAAAGGCTTGCTGGGCGATGCGCGCAACGTCACGCTGCTCGACTGCCCCATTGACGACTTGTGGATTCGCGACACCGGCCCGACCTTCCTCATCAACGAATTGAATGGCTTGGCCGCCGTCGATTTCAACTTCAACGGCTGGGGTCGCAAGCAGGCGCATGCACAGGATGCGAAGGTTGCCGCCTTCATCGCCCGCCAAGCCAAGGTGGAGCGTCTGCGCGCGAACCTGGTGATGGAAGGCGGCTGCATCGAAGTAGATGGCGAAGGCACCGCGATCATCACCGAGAGCTGCACACTCAACCGCAATCGCAACCCGAGCATGAGCAAGGCCGAGTTCGAGGATGAGTTGATGCCGCTGCTGGGCCTGGACAAAATCATCTGGCTGCCTGGCATCAAGGGCCGCGACATCACCGATGGTCATACCGATTTTTATGCACGCTTTGCGCGCCCTGGCGTGGTGGTGGCCGGATTGGAAATGGATCCCGACATCCATGATTACGATGTCACTCGCAAGCATCTGGAAATCTTGCAGAGTGCAACCGACGCCCAAGGCCGCAAACTGCAAGTATTGACGCTGGAATCACCGGCCAAGGTGCGCCCGCAGTGGGAAGACAACGAAGAGTTCGCTGCCGGTTACATCGGTTACTACGTCTGCAACGACGCGGTGATCATGCAGCAGTTTGGTGACCGTAACGCCGACGAGCAAGCACGCACCACCCTTGCCCGCGCCTTTCCCGATCGCAAAGTCATCCAGTTGGACATGGACGGCATTGCAGCCGGTGGAGGCAGCATCCATTGCGCTACCCAGCAGCAGCCCGCATAAAGAGAGCATCAATGAACGAGCCGCCCCCCCTTCGAAATCAAAGACTATCGCCAGCCGCTGGTGACCTCGCTCGGCGTGATCCTGGGTTTTTTGATCGGCTTCCTGGCCCAATGGGTGGCGGACGAGTCCTTCGCACTGACCAGCGCATCGGACTGGCTGATCTTCGCAGGCTGCATTGCCGGTGCCGCCATCCTGTTGCGGGTGCTCTTCCGAATGCTGATGCCACCCGACGGCAGCGAGCCGGTGGTCTTCTATCGGCAGACCCTGCGCCTGTACGTGATCGGCATCGCCACTGCCTTCCTTAGCCTGATTATTGCCGCCTTCCTGTGAATCATTCCCGCATGTTCGACAAAATCCTGATCGCCAACCGCGGCGAAATCGCTTGCCGCGTCATCCGCACCGCCCGTCGCATGGGTATCCGCACCGTCGCCGTGTACTCGGAGGCCGATGCCGATGCGCAGCATGTGCGATTGGCCGACGAAGCATGGCCGATCGGCGGCTCGCGTCCGCAAGACAGTTATCTGCGCAGTGATGTGATCTTGGATGTTGCTTTGAAGAGTGGCGCGCAGGCGATCCACCCCGGTTACGGTTTTTTGTCCGAGAACGCGGATTTCGCCGACGCGGTGGAAGCTGCGGGCATCACGTTCATCGGCCCGAAAGCGGCCTCGATGCGCAAGATGGGCAGCAAGGCGGGGGCGAAGGAGCTGATGCAGGCAGCCGGCGTACCGGTGGTGCCCGGCTACACCGGCGAAGACCAAACGCTTGCCACCCTGCAACGCGAAGGCGACCGCATCGGCTATCCCTTGATGATCAAAGCTGCACATGGCGGCGGTGGCAAGGGCATGCGCATCGTGCGCTCGTCGGAGGAGTTCGCGCCGAATCTCGAAAGCTGCCAGCGCGAAGCCGCGAATGCCTTCGGTCGTGATCGCGTGCTGCTGGAGCGCTACATCGAAAAGCCCCGCCACATCGAGATCCAGATCTTTGGTGATGCGTTCGGCCACGTCATCCATTTGAACGAGCGCGAATGCTCGGCGCAGCGCCGCTATCAGAAGGTGCTGGAAGAATCGCCCTCGCCCTTCCTCACGCCCGAACTGCGCGCAGCGATGGGCGAAGCTGCCGTCGCTGCGGGCCGCGCCATCGATTACCAGAACGCCGGCACGGTCGAATTCATCGTCGGACAGGACGGCCAGTTCTATTTCATGGAGATCAACACCCGCCTGCAGGTGGAGCACCCAGTGACCGAGCTCGTGACGGGGCTGGACTTGGTCGAATGGCAGCTGCGCGTGGCCGCTGGCGAGCCATTGCCACGCACTCAGGACAGCATTTACAGCAGCGGTCACGCGATTGAAGTGCGCCTCTACGCAGAAGACCCGGATGCCGGTTTCCTGCCGGGCTCGGGTACGTTGACGCGCCTGCGCCTGCCGGAATTCATGCCGGATGTGCGCATCGACTCGGGTGTGGTCGAAGGCGACACGGTGACGATCTTCTACGATCCGATGATCGCGAAGCTCATCGTGTTTGGCGTGGACCGTCCGCGGGCGCTGGCACGACTGCGTGAGGCGTTGGCCGCCTGCGAGATCGAAGGACCGAAGTCCAACATCGCGTTCCTCGAGCGTTTGGCGCGGCATCCGGCGATCGTTGGCGGCAGCATCGACACCGGCTATCTGGATCGCCACCTCGACGAATTCATTGGCGATGCTAAGGACGAAGCGGAATCACACGTGCTGCGAGCACTCGCTGCCGCTGTCTTGCGCATGCGCGAGGCACGTGCGAGCAATGCAACATCGCCATGGGACCTGCGTGATGGCTGGCGTTTGGATGGCGATGGCGACACGCCACTGCGCCTCATGGACGGCGACATCGATACCCATCTATCGATCAACGGGCATGATGGTGATTTCATCGTCCGCGAGGGCGATGCACTGACGTATCTCGAAGGCCTTCGCCTGCAAGGTGATGTACTGAGTGGCCGAATCAATGGCCGCGCGCGTCGTTGGCAAGTACGCAGCGATGGCGATGCCGTCAGCTTGCATGATGGTGAACGCCGGCATCGCTTGCTGCGCACACCGCTGCATCGACTGGATGATGTTGTTGGCGGCGGCAGTGGTGACCGCATCAAGGCCCCGATGCCCGGCCGCGTGGTGTTGGTGAAAACCCAACCTGGCGATGCGGTCAAGGCCGACGATGTGCTGATGGTGATGGAGGCGATGAAGATGGAACTCGCATTGAAGGCACCGCGTGACGGCATCGTCTCCGAAGTGCAGGCAGTCGAAGGCGAGTTTGTCGAAGCCGATGCCACCCTGATCACCCTGGAGCATTGAGATGGCGCTTCCCTCTTCCGTACGCATCGTCGAGGTCAGCCCCCGCGATGGCCTGCAGAACGAAAAGACGATGGTATCGACCGTCGACAAGATCGAGCTGATCAACCGACTGTCCGATTGCGGACTGAAAACCATCGAAGCCACCAGCTTCGTCAGCCCGAAATGGGTGCCGCAGATGGCCGACGCGGCCGAGGTCTATGCCGGCATCGACAAGCGTCCGGGCATCGCCTACCCCGTGTTGGTGCCCAATCTGCAGGGCTATGAACGCGCACGCGCCGTGGGCGTGCAAGAAATAGCTGTGTTCACCGCGGCCTCCGAGGCGTTCAACCAGAAGAACATCAATGCTTCCATCGCCGAATCACTGGAACGCTTCGCGCCGGTGATCACCGCTGCGCAAGACGATGGCGTGAGGGTGCGCGGTTACGTTTCCACCGTGCTGGGCTGCCCCTACCAAGGCGAGGTGCCGCTGTCGGATGTCGTGCGCGTGGCTAAAGACCTGTACGCGATGGGCTGCTATGAGATCTCGTTGGGTGACACCATCGGCGTCGGCACGCCGGCCAAGGCGCGGGCGATGTTGCAGGCGGTGGCCGCCGAAGTGCCGATGGATGCACTGGCGATCCACTTCCACGACACCTACGGGCAGGCATTGGCCAACATCCTGGCCTGCCTGGAGGAAGGCGTGTCGGTGGTCGATGCTGCGGTCGCCGGCACTGGCGGTTGCCCCTACGCCCAAGGCGCCAGCGGCAACGTCGCCAGCGAGGACGTGGCTTACATGCTGCAAGGCATGGGCATAAAAACTGGAATAGACTTCACAAAATTGGTCGGAACCGGCGTATGGTTGGCAGGGCGACTAGGCCGCGAAACAGGTAGCAAAGCAGGACGCGCATACGACCCATGAAGGATCGCCCAGCCCACGCCACAACGCATGTTCCCAACGGGGAACTCCAGAGCGAGCTGGGCAAGTTGGCTGCAGACCCTGATTCCCCCCCCGAAACCCGGCAACTAATTGCCAAGGCTTTGGCCGCCTGGCAAGAAACCGCCGCCGCCTACGATGCCGCCGAGCGTCGCTATCGCGGCCTGTTCGATGCGGTGCCCGACCCTGTCAGCATCATCGACTGGGACGGCACCGTGCTCGACATGAATTCCGCCGGTCTGCGCTTGTTTGGCCGCGACCGCGACATGCTGGTCGGCAAGCCGATCGAGACCATCAATCCAGACCTTCCGCGCGGCCATTTGATCCCGGTGCTGGATGCCCTGGGGCGCGGCGAAAGCTATGTAATTGAAGTCACCAACATGCGCGCCGATGGCACGCGTTTCCCGGTCGAAGTGCATTCGGCTTCGATTGATTATGAGGGCGCGCAACGCATCGTCGCCGTCGCTCGCGATCTGTCCAGCCGCGCCGATGTGGAACGACGTTATGCCGAGCTGATCGAATCGGTCGATAACGGCATCGTTGTGCAGGATGGCGAAGGCCGTGTCGTCCACATCAATAGCGCCGCGATGCGCATCCTTGGGTTGATGCCCGGTGATTCATCAGAAGCCGCGCTGACTTCCGGTCGATGGTTGGTAGTGGATGAACACGGACGACCTTTGTCGCCATCGCAACTCCCCCCCCAGGTCGCACGCAGCACCGGAAAGATGGTGGAAAGCCAGATTTTGGGTGTATTCCGCACCGACACCGACCAGTTCGCCTGGCTGTCAGTCACGGTGATTCCCAAATTCCACCCGCAGTCCGGCAAGCCCGATCAAACGCTCTCGCTGTTTAACGATGTCACCGCGCTCAAGCGCGACAGCGCGATGTTCCAGCGCGTGCAATCCCTTGCCACCATCGGTGCATGGGAATTCAATCAGGGCAATGCGCACGTGTATCTGACCGATGGCGCCCGTGGTGTGCTTGGACGCAGCGGCAATCTGGATTCGCTCGACATGTTCTGCGATTGCTTCGTCGGCACCGATGCGCTGCGTTTGGCCGCCGCCATCGATAAGGCATATGACGATGGCCGCGCGTTTTCGCTCGACCTGCGTACCATCCAATCCGCCGGTGCCGAGTGCTGGGTTCGCGTGCAGGGCGAACTAGATCGAAAAGATCCGTCCGGGCAGTGCTTGACTGGCACCGTTTCCGACATCAGCGAACGCAAGCTTGTCGAGGACACATTGCGCAAGCAGGCACGCACCGATCCGCTGACCGGGCTGCTCAACCGCGACGCCATTCTGGATGAGCTGCAGGCATACCTCGCGGGTGCATCGCCGAAGCTTGCCGTGCTGTACATCGACCTGGATCGCTTCAAAATAATCAACGATGTGTTGGGTCATAACGTCGGTGATCGTCTTCTGTGCGCGGTCGCCGAACGGCTATGGGCGGCGGTCGGCAATCGCGGGCTTTGTGCCCGTCTGGGTGGCGATGAATTCCTGGTCTTGTGCAGACTGACCAAGCCCGACATCCATATCGAAATCGCCGAGGCCATCCTCAGCGAAATTGCGCGGCCTTTCCGCATCGAACAAGAAGAATTTTCGGTCAGCGCCAGCATCGGCATCACTGAGTCGCCGCGCGACGGATGCGACGCGCTCGCCCTGATCCAGAACGCCGACGCGGCGATGTACGACAGCAAGCGACGCGCCTACAACGGCTGGCAAAGCTATACGGATGATCTCGCGCGACGCCAGCGAGATCGCCTACAAGTCGATTTCCAGATGCGCGGCGCACTCGACAACAACGAGCTCAGCCTGCTCTACCAGCCGCAAGTCGATCTGCGCACGGGCCTTGTCGTTGGCGCCGAGGCGCTGATGCGCTGGCACAACTCGCAACTCGGTGTGATGCGGCCCGACATCTTCATCAGTCACGCCGAAAGCACCGGCGAAATCATCCGCTTGGGTGCCTGGGCCCTGCGCGAAGCCTGCATGCAAGTGCGCCGCTGGCGTGACGAAGGCCACAACACGGTGCGCGTCGCGGTGAACGTCTCTTATCGACAATTTTTGGCCGATGATCTTGCCGGCACCGTCGAGGCGGCCTTGTCAGCAGCCGGAATTCCCGGCACCGCACTGGAGCTCGAATTTACCGAGCGCGTGTTGATTGAAGACGAGCCGGACACTTTGCGAATCTTCGCCCAGTTACGTGACTTGGGTGTGATGCTGTCCATCGATGATTTTGGCGAAGGCTATAGCGGCCTTAACTACCTGCGCCGCCTGCCCATCCACGGACTCAAACTTTCGCAACTTTTCCTCCAAGGCGTGCCCACCAACACCTCGGATGTCGCGGTATGCCAAGCGGTATCAGGCATCGCGCGCAGCCTGGGGCTAGGCTTGGTCGCGGAAGGCGTGGAGAACGAGGCACAGCGGCGTTTCCTGGTTGATTTGGGCGTGCCCGTAGGCCAAGGTTATCTTTTCGCTCCGGCGCTAAGCCCGGATGATTTCATCCAGCTCCTCAACACCCCGCCTTATGCCAAGCACGGCACCTGACGCATACCACCTCCGCCCGATTCGCCACGAGGACGATGCCGCGATGGCAGCAATCATCCGCAGTGTCATGCCCGAATTCGGTGCCAGCGGATGTGGCTTTGCCATCAACGACCCGGAAGTGGATTGGATGTCGAAGGCTTATGCCAAACCGCTCCACGCTTACTTCGTGATCGAGCGCGATGGCCAGGTGCTGGGCGGGGGCGGTATCGCGCCACTGGAAGGCGGGGAAGCGAGCGTCTGCGAGCTTCGCAAGATGTATTTCCTGCCGCAGGCTCGTGGCCTGGGTGCTGGCACGGCAATGATGGCGCGATGCCTCGATGCCGCACGTGACGCCGGTTTCCAGCAGTGCTATCTGGAAACACTGACCGGCATGGACGCGGCCATGCGCCTTTATGAGCGAAGCGGGTTCCACCGCATCGACCAGCCCATCGGCGCGACCGGCCATGGCGGCTGCAATACCTTCTACCTTCGCGACCTTTAGCAACTTGGACAGCCAGCGCCCCGCGCTACGCTAAAATCGGCGTTTTCCGCAGCAGGATTTCCCCATGCAGCTTTCCAACGCCCGCGCTATCGTCACCGGCGGCGTCTCCGGTCTCGGCTATGCCGTCGCCCAGCACCTGGTTGCCCACGGCGGCAAGGTTGCCTTGTTCGATGTCAACGAAGAGAAAGGCGCGGCTGCCGTAGCCGAATTGGGCGTAGACAAGGCCATCTTCATCAAGACCGATGTCACCGATGAGGCCGGTGTTGTCACCAATGTGGCGGCGGCGAAAGATTTCCTCGGCGGCCTGAATGCCTGCATCAATTGCGCCGGCATCCTGGGCGCGGGTCGCGTGCTGGGCCGTGAGGGCTCGATGAGGCTCTCGCAATTCCAGACCACGGTGATGGTGAACCTGGTGGGCAGCTTCAACGTGTCGAAAGCCTGCGCCGAACTGATGCAAAACAACGAGGCCGGCGTAGACGGCGAGCGCGGCATCATCATCAACACCGCATCTGTCGCTGCCTATGAAGGCCAGATTGGCCAAGCAGCATATTCGGCGTCCAAGGGCGGCGTGGTCGGAATGACACTGCCGATGGCGCGTGAGCTGGCCCGCTTCGGCATCCGCGTCATGACCATCGCGCCCGGCATCTTCTGGACGCCGATGGTCGATGGCATGCCCGACGACGTGCAGAAGTCGTTGTCGGCTTCCATCCCCTTCCCTTCGCGCCTCGGCAAACCGGAAGAGTTCGCGGATCTTGCCGCTTACATCATCGGCAACACCTACCTCAATGGCGAAACCATCCGTCTGGATGGCGCAACCCGTTTGGCACCCAAATGAACAACACAGGGCCCAATGATCGCGCGCAGCGCTGGGTGCTCGAACGCTGGCCAGCAATCCGGGCACGCGGTTTCGCCCGGTTCCTGTTGATCAAGGGATTGTTGGTCTGGGGCGGCATCATGTTCCTCGTGATGGGCGCCCTGACAACCTATCGTCTCGGCACCGACAACCCGCGCCTGCCGCTGGTGATTGGCTTGGCTGCCCTGCTCTGCGCCATCGGTGGGCTGGTCTGGGCCAGTCTCACCTGGTGGATCAACGAACGCATCTTCCGCTCACTAACCAGCGACCAAACTCCATGAAGGCTTACGACATCAAGAAAGGCAACGTCGTCGAACACAACGGCACCGTCTATCAAATCCGCGACATCGAACGCAGCAGCCCGCAAGGCCGCGGCGGTAACGTCAAATTCCGTTTCACCATGTACAGCGTGCCGGGCGGCAGCAAATTCGACCTTAGCCTGGGCGGTGACGACGAATTGAAGGAAGTCGAGCTTTCGCGGCGACAAGCCACGTTCTCTTACAAGGATGGCGATGCCTTCGTGTTCATGGACGACGAGGACTACACCCAATATCAACTCGATGCCGCGAACATCGGCGACGATGCGGGCTACATCACTGATGGCCTGACCGGTTGCTACGTGCAGATCATCGACGACCAGCCGGTCGCGCTGCAGCTTCCGACCTCGGTCGTTCTTGAAGTCATCGAAACTCCGCCTGAACTCAAGGGCGGCACCGCGACCAAACGCCCGAAACCGGCACGCCTCAACACCGGGATCGAGATCCAGGTCCCCGAGTACATCACCAATGGCGAGAAAGTGTGGGTCAACACCACGACCGGTGAGTTCGGTGGCCGCGCCGATTAAGTCCATGGGCGCAGGCTTATTGACGCTGATGTTGCTGGCGGCATGTTCCTCGCCGCCTGCCAACACGCCCGTACCTGAAACACTTGCAAAAGAACGGGGGGTCGATGTTGCGTCGGCACCTGTTCCGCAGGGTGCTACTACACCATCACAAGTAGAGAGCAACGACACGCACGTCGACGCCAACCAACTACCCGAGGATGTCCGCGAGTTCATCCTCAAGCAACGCATGTGCCGACATTTCAGCCGCCCCGAAACCGAAGGTGGCAATCCGGCGATGGCGAAGATGATGTGCCTGGGCGGCGACGAAACTGCGTGGAAGGCCTTGGTGCGCAAATATCAGGACGACGACACCATCGCCAGCGTCCTACTGGCCGAGCGCCCACCCACCGAGAAGCCTGCGAAGTGACTGACGCATTGAGCGGCTGGAGTGTTCGCCTGGAACCCCTCACCCGTGCCCACATCTCGCCACTGCAGGATGCGGTGGAAGATGGCGATATCGGCGGGATGCGTTACGTCAGCGTCCCAGACCGTGACGGCATGCCCGCATGGATCGAAAAAGCGTTGGCCATGCGCGATGCGGGCATCGAGCTACCTTTCGCCATCGTCGCAGACGGTCGTGTCGTCGGCAGCACGCGTTTCTACGATATCGATCTATCGGTGCCGACCGTCGCCATCGGTTACACCTTTCACGCTGCCTCCGTGTGGCGTACCCACGTCAACACCGCCAACAAGCGACTGATGTTGGGCCATGCCTTCGATACGCTGGGCGCGGCATCCGTGTTCTTCCACACCAGCCACGAGAATCTGCGCTCACAAGCGGCCATCGAACGCCTGGGTGCCCAAAAAGACGGCATCCTGCGTAGCCACAAGCGGCAAAAAGATGGTTCGCTACGCGATACGGTGACCTACTCAATCATCGCCAGCGAATGGCCTGATATCCGTGAGCGGCTGGATAGGCGACTGTCCAACATCCCACGCTGATCAGTCGAAGATCTTGCCCGGATTCATGATGTCGTCCGGGTCGAGCACGCGCTTGATGCCCTGCATCACCGCCACTTCTTCCGCGGTGCGCGTCCCGATCAAATAAGGCTTCTTCACCAGTCCGATGCCGTGCTCGGCGGAGATGCTGCCGCCATGGCGTGCCAAAAGACCGGCCAGCAACTTCGTCACCCTCTCGCAATCACGCAGGAAATCCGCTTGCGGCAAGTCGTCAGGCTTCAGCACGTTGATGTGCAGGTTGCCATCGCCGATATGGCCGAACCAGACGACTTCGAATTGCGGATATTCCTCGGCAATCAGGCGCTCGGCTTCGTGCAGGAACGCGGGTAACGCGGAGATCCGCAGCGCCACATCGTTCTTGTAGGGCGTGTACCGGGCCAGCGACTCGGTGATGCCTTCCCGCAAGCGCCACAGTTGTGCGGCCTGCGCATCACTACCTGCGATCACACCATCCAAGGCCCAGCCGCTTTCCAGCCCTTGTTCGAATAGTGACAAGGCCGCCACTTCATCCGCTTCACTTTCATGCGCATATTCAACAACGGCATAGAAGGGATGATCCTCGTCGAATGGCTGTTGTCCGCCATGCGCCAGCACGTGCTTCAATGCGACATCGGTGAAAAATTCGAACGCCTCGAGGCGCAAGCCATCGCGCAAGGCGGAAAACGCTGATAGCACCGCATCGAAATCCGGCAGAGCCAGCAGCATGACCTGCGTGGGCGGCGGTGGCGCGGTCAGTTTCAGCATCGCCTCCACCACGATGCCCAGCGTCCCTTCCGCGCCGATGATCAGTTGGCGCAAGTCGTAGCCACTGGAGTTTTTCACCAAGCCCTTGTTGAGATGCAGCACCTCACCCGCCCCGGTCACGACCGTCAGCCCGGCGATCCACTCGCGTGTGTTGCCGTAGCGCAGGACGCGAATGCCGCCCGCATTGGTCGCGATGTTGCCGCCGATGCTGCAGGAGCCGCGCGCGGCGAAATCGACCGGGTACTGCAAGCCCTGCGCACACGCCGCTTCCTGTACCAACTGCAGCGGGATGCCGGCCTGCACCGTGAGCATGCGATCCACCGGATCAAACGCCAGCACCTTATTCATGCGCTCAAGGCTGATGACCACTTCGCCGTTCGCCGCCACCGCGCCGCCAGACAGGCCGGTTCGCCCGCCCGAAGGCACCAGTGCAATCTGATGCTCACGCGCCCAATGCACGATCCCGACTACTTCATCCACTGAAGCAGGCAAGGCGATCGCACACGGCGCTGGCGTCCAGCGGCGCGTCCAGTCGCGCCCGTAATGCTCAAGCTCCGATGCGTCGGTCAACAGACGCAGATCGGGCAAGGCATCGCGCAAGGCATCTAGGGCGGCATCCATACGTCCAATTTACTCCAAACGCATGCGTATGTAGCACAATGGGCGCAGCCCTCATCGCGAGCCGACCGTGTCTCCCACGTCTTTCCCGAAGTCCGACATCCGCGTGCTGCTGCTGGAGGGCATCAGCCCGACCGCGGCGCAGATTTTCGTCGACGCCGGTTACAGCGACATCCGCCGCTTCGAGAAAGCCCTGCCGCCCGAGCAACTGGCCGCAGAACTGCGTGAAGCACATATCGTCGGCATTCGCTCGCGCACCAAGCTCGATGCCGCGATGGTCAATGAGGGGCGCAAGTTGATCGCGATCGGTGCGTTCTGCATCGGCACCAACCAGATCGATCTGGGCGCCGCCAAGCTGGCCGGCATTCCGGTGTTCAATGCGCCCTATTCCAACACCCGCAGCGTGGCCGAACTGGTGATCGCCGAGGCGATCATGCTGATGCGCGGCATCCCGCAAAAATCCGCCGAGTGCCATCGCGGCGGGTGGAGCAAATCGGCCAGCGGCAGCCACGAGATCCGCGGCAAGACGCTCGGCATCGTCGGTTACGGCCACATCGGCACGCAGATCGGGGTGATGGCCGAAGCACTCGGCATGCACGTGATCTACCACGACATCGAGACCAAGCTTGCGCTTGGCAATGCGCGCAACGCGGGTGATCTGGACGCGCTCCTCGCGATGAGCGACATCGTCACCTTGCACGTGCCGGAAACACCCGCGACACAACGCATGATCGGTGCAACACAGATCGCCAAGATGAAGCCCGGCGCTCACCTCTTGAACGCTTCGCGCGGGACGGTCGTGGATATCGATGCGCTGGCCGATGCGCTGCGTACTGGCCATATCGCGGGGGCCGCGGTCGATGTTTTCCCATTGGAGCCCGAAGGCAATGCCGATCCGTTCGTGTCGCCACTGTGCGGCATGGACAACGTCATCCTGACCCCGCACATCGGCGGCAGCACGCTGGAGGCGCAGGACAACATCGGCGCGGAAGTCGCGGCCAAGCTGGTGCGCTACAGCGACAACGGCAGCACACTCTCGGCGGTCAATTTTCCCGAGGTCACCCTGCCCGGCCATGTCGGCAGCCATCGCTTCCTGCACATCCATCGCAACGTGCCCGGCGTGCTCTCGCGCATCAACGAGGTGTTCTCCGCGCGCGGCATCAACATCGACGGCCAGTATCTGCGCACTGATCCGGAAGTTGGCTATGTCGTCATCGATGCGGCATCGGATCGGGAAGAGGCCAATCGCCTGCGTGAAGCGCTGGCTGGCATCGAAGGGACGTTGCGCACGCGCGTGCTTTACTGACACGCGCTCAGCGCTCAGGACAACGTGCGCTCCAACCAGTGACGCGCCATGCGTCGCAACGATTCGTCCGCATCGGCATCGGCCGCGAGTGCGGCGATATCGCGCCAGGCCAAATCCAGCGATTCGTCGCTGACCGCGAACTCTTCACTGTCTCCGGCATACACGACAAAACGCACGTCGTAATGCCAATGGCCGGGCACGCCCTTGTGCTCCGGGATCCAATGCCGATCCAGGTCATAAATCTGCGGCTCGACGCTTAAGCCGGTCAGCCCGGATTCTTCTTCCGCCTCTTTCAGCGCGACCCGCGAAAGGTCTTCGTCGCCATCGGCATGACCGCCCAACTGCAACCAACGTCCCAGTTTTCGATGGTGCGTCAAGAGCGTGCGTCGCCCATCCCCACTCACCAACCAACTGGAGGCAGTGAAATGCCCAGCCAACCGTTCACGACGGTACGCAATCCCACCTTCTACTGCCAATTCAGCAAAAACGGCTAGGTTCTTCGCTTCTTCGCCGTCTTGTGCCTGAGCCCACTCTTCCAGGCGCGCATTGAAATCCCATGGTCTATTCATACAAGGATGCTGCATCGCATCACGTTCTCTTGCAAGCCGTGGCTAAATAGATGCCTTGTGCTGGCGGGCAAATGCCGGTTATGGTCGCGGCTGCTCGTCGTTTCGGGCAACCCAATCAATAGCTGTTGCCCTAGGGGAGAACGCAATGCTGTTCCAACGCGTCAAGCCACTCGACAAGATTCTTGAAACCGCCGAAAAGAAATCGCTGAAGCGCCAGCTGGGTGCCTTCCAGCTGACCATGCTCGGCATCGGCGCCATCATCGGCACCGGCATTTTCGTACTCACCGCTGAAGCTGGCCAGAAGGCTGGTCCGGGCATGATGTTCGCCTTCGTGATCGCCGCCATCGTCTGTGCACTCGCTGCGCTCGCGTATTCGGAACTGGCTTCGATGGTGCCTGTGTCCGGTTCGGCGTACACCTACACCTACGGCGTGATGGGCGAAGCACTCGCCTGGACAGTCGGCTGGGCGCTGGTGCTGGAATACGCCGTCGCTGCCGGCGCCGTCTCGGTCGGTTGGTCCGGCTACATGAACGGCTTGCTGGAAGGCACAGCTTTCGAGCTACCTCGAGCGCTCAAGACCGGCCCCATGGATGGCGGCGCGTTCAACGTACTGGCTTTCGGCATCGCGCTGGTGGTTACCGGCCTTTTGGTCATCGGCACCTCCAAGTCGGCCAAGGTCAACGCGATCCTGGTGTTGATCAAGGTCGCTGCACTGACCGCCTTTGTCGCCGTCACCGTGCCGTCGGTTGACCGCACCAACTTCGAACCCTTCTTCCCGACCGGTTGGGGCAGCCCGCTGGGCGGCGTCGGCGTGTTGGGCGCGGCGGCATCGATCTTCTTCGCCTACGTGGGCTTCGATGCGGTCTCGACGGCGGCGGAAGAAACCAAGAACCCGAACCGCAACATCCCGATCGGTTTGATCGGCTCGCTCTTGGTCTGCACCATTTTCTACATGCTGGTCAGCTACGGCGCAGTAGGCGCAATCGGCGCACAGCCGATGCTGGATGCCGCCGGCCTCGCCATCCACCCCGGCACGCCGGAAATGGCCGCCGCCTGCGCCGCCAACAATCCAGACGCACTGGTCTGCAGCAAGGAGCCGCTGGCCCACGTGTTGAAGGAAATGAACCACGGCACTCTGGGTTACATGGTGGGCCTGGCCGCCGCGCTGGCACTGCCTTCGGTCATCCTGATGATGATCTATGGCCAGACGCGCATCTTCTTCACCATGTCGCGTGACGGTCTGCTGCCGGAAGTACTGTCCAAGGTGCATCCGAAGTACCACACCCCGCACGTGGTGACGATCATTACCGGCATCTTCGTCGCCCTGTTCGCGGCGATGTTCCCGGTCGGCATCCTGGCCGACATCTCCAACTCGGGCACGCTGTTCGCCTTCATGGCGGTAGCGGCTGGTGTATTGATCCTGCGCAAGCGCGAGCCAAACCGCCCGCGTCCTTTCCGCACGCCGATGGTATGGCTGGTCTGCCCGCTGGCGATCGCCGGTTGCTTGCTGCTGTTCCTCAACCTGTCGATGGGCACGCTGGCGATGTTCTTCGGCTGGGCCATCTTCGGCCTGATCGTGTACGCGCTCTACGGCTACCGCAACAGCGACCTGGCCCGCGGCATCAAGGGTCCGGAAGGCGGCCCGAAGATCGACCCGGAACCGCCTTTCCACGAAGGCCCGCAAGCCTGATTGGATGTGGTGATGAAAAACGGCGCGGACTTCCGCGCCGTTTTTCTTTTGCCCCGCGAAAAGGCGAGACGTTGCCGATCCGTCATCCGGGATTCGCTACACTCATGCCCATGAATGCACCCTTGCCCTACGACCCGATCCGCCTGCGCCATCTCGCCGGCGAGCTCATCACCAATATCCGCGAGCTGGGACATGCTGGCTGGACGCCCGCGACCAGCAGCAACTTCTCGATGCGCCTGGACGACCAACATGCCGCCGTGACCGTGTCGGGCCGCAACAAGACCAAGTTGTGCGAAGCTGACATCATGGTCGTGGATTTCGACGGCAACCCTGTCGCGACCGAGTTGAAACCGTCCGCGGAAACGTTGCTGCACACCCAGCTGTATCGCCGCTTTCCTGAGATTGGCTGCGTGCTGCATACGCACTCGCTGGTGCAAACCGTGGCGTCACGGCTGTTCGCGCCGCAAGGCCATGTGCGTTTCGAAGACTACGAACTGCAGAAAGCCTTCGTCGGCAACACCACCCACGATGACTCGATGGATGTGCCGGTCTTCGCCAATACGCAAGACATGCATGAGTTGGCTGCCAAGGTCGAGGCAGCGCTCGACAAGCAATCCATGTGGGGCTACTTGATCGAAGGCCACGGCCTGTACGCCTGGGGTCGCGACATGGCCGAAGCCCGCCGCCATCTGGAAGCCTTCGAGTTCCTGCTGGCTTGCGAGCTGAAAATGCTGGAGTTGAAGCGATGAGTCGTTTGCGTATCTTCCAGGACACTGCACCGGATTCGCCTCTTTCTACGCACGATGAGGCGGCAGACATCGGTAAGGCCTTGTCGACGATCGGGGTCGGCTTCGAGCAGTGGGCAGCCTCGCAACCCGTCGCTCCTGGCGATGCACCGGACAAGATCATGGACGCCTATCGCGTCGACATCGATCGCCTGGTCGAGGCGAACGGCTTCCGCACGGTGGATGTCGTCAGCATCGCGCCGGACAATCCGCAAAAAGACGTCATGCGAACCAAGTTCCTGGATGAGCACTTCCACAAGGAAGACGAGGTACGATTCTTCGTCGCGGGCTCGGGCCTGTTCACCCTACACGTCGATGACAAGGTCTATGAGGTGTTGTGCGAGGCCGGCGACCTGATCTCGGTCCCGGACAGCATGACCCACTGGTTCGACATGGGCCCGGATCCGAGCTTCATCGCCATCCGCTTCTTCACCGAACCGGACGGCTGGGTCGGTCACTTCACCGGCACGGACATCGCGCAACGCTTCCCGCGCTATGAACTCGGTCAGGCGCGTCCCGCCCCATGAAGCCCGTCATCCTCACTGATATTGAAGGCACGACCTCCAGCATCTCCTTCGTCAAGGACGTGCTGTTCCCGTATGCGCGCGCGGCCCTGCCTGGCTTCGTCCGCGAGAACGCAGACAAGCCTGAGGTCCGTCGCTGGCTGGATGCCGTCGCCACCGAACACGGCACAATGTGCGATGACGATATGGTTGTCGAAGTGCTGCAAGGCTGGATCGACGAAGACCGCAAGCATACGGCGCTCAAGGCCCTGCAAGGCATGGTGTGGGAAGCCGGCTACACCGATGGCGATTTCACCGCACCGTTGTATCCCGATGTCGCACCGGCGCTGCGACGCTGGCATGCCGAAGGCTATCCGCTGGCCGTGTTCTCTTCCGGCTCGGTGCCTGCGCAAAAGCTGCTGTTCGGCCACACCGATGACGGCGACCTGATCCCGCTCTTCGATGCCTTCTTCGACACGGAAGTCGGCCACAAGCGCGAGGCGGGCAGCTACCGGGAGATCACCGCCAGACTGGGACGCAGTGCCAGCGACATCGTGTTCCTGTCGGATGTGGTGGAAGAACTCGATGCCGCACGCGAAGCCGGCATGCGCACCGTGCTGTTGGACCGCCGCGAGGACTACCCCGGGCCGCGCCTGGGCGATGCGGCAAACGGACATGAGCGCGTGGAGTCGTTTGCCGATATCCGGCCCTGAGCCCCACCCTCACGGCATCGCATCATCCAAACGATAGCTGACGGTGCCCGAATGCACGGCACCTGCTTGCAACGACGCACGCACTTCGACTTGATGCGCCCCGACTGCCAGGTCGGTCGGCAACGCCCCGCGCCACAAATGTGGTGATGGCGCGGCTTCGGGCGAACGGTCATAATCTCGCAGGGCGTCGGCCTGATCGTCGCGGAAATTTTCGGCAACTAACACGGGATCTGGCTGCATCACCTTGCGCATCGGTTGCCATTCGCCGCCATCGACACGATATTCGATCACGCTGTCGTCGTCGGCCATATAGACATTCGCGTATACGCCCCATGCCGGATAAGCCCCGCGGCGCAGCACCTTGGGCGCATGCAAATGCATGGTTTGTGCCGGATCGACGGCCGGGTGATAGCTCAGCGCATAGTGGCCATCGTCTTGAACCAACAAGCGTGCCCAACCCTTGGGCGTGCCGTCGGCCATGGTCGAAACGGGTACGCCTTGCGCGTCCTTGACGCCCGACCAGAATGCGCCGCAAGTCGCGCCCACGTTGTATTCGTGCAGCGGATTCGCGCCATGCCAGCCGGTTTCCGCGCCGTGGAAAACGTGTTGCTGCGTATGGCTGTGCGCAGAAAGCAAGAGCACGTGCGGAAAATCCTTGAGCAGCGAGAACAGTCGCTCGCGATCAGCATCCCGGAATGTGTCTCGCCCAGCCCCTTCGAACAACGGGATATGCATCGACAGCACCAACAAGCGGTCCTTGCGGGCGTGAGCGAGATAGGCCTCCAGGAAAGCGAACTGCGCGTCACGCAAGCCTCCGATGTACTTGGGCGATGCATCTGGCTGCCAGATCACGTCATCGAGCACGATGAAATTGGCCTCCGGCTCTTCCCAAACGAAGGTGTCAGGACCGAAAGCATCATGGAAGCCATCCAACGAGCGCGCGTCATCGGGTGATTCGAGATTGATGTCGTGGTTGCCGGGTGCGTGCAGCCATGGCACGTGCATACGGGCAGTCTCCCGCTTGATGGCGGGATAGAGCGACAAGTCATCATCCACGACATCGCCCAGCGTCAGGCCAAGGTCGGCCACTTGCCCTGCCCATGTCATGCGAACGCCATGCATCTTGGCCGCGGCATCATCAATGACCCTATCAACTATGCCGCGTGCGTAATGCCCGACATCCACGCTCGATTTTGGCTGCGGATCGCCAAACACCAACACCCGCAGGCCCTTATCCCGCAATGGCGGATGCTTTTCTGCCTGCAGGGCAAAATCGCAGGTAGCCGACGAGGCATGCCCCACCCAGTGACTGGGCATACCATCGCTGCGCCGTGGCAAGGAATAGCCTGCAGGTTTGATGACGAAAACCATGCCTTCCAGGGCGGCCGGCAAACGATAACGCCCCCTCGCATCGCTGTGTACGATGTCGCGACCATTGGAGACACGGATGCCCGGCATGCCAGCTTCATCGGAGCCACGCCGGCCATTGCCATCCCGGTCCAGATAGACAACGCCTTGCTGACACGCTTGCGCCTGACCTGTCAGAGGTGCGACGGCGGTCAGGCCCGACAACATCAATGCAATCACGGTGGATATCTTGGTCATGCGCGGATTATCGCCCCGCGCGAAGCCGCCATGCGAATGTCGGGCTATCCGCGTCGATCAGCCAATACCGAGAGCACGTCCTGAATCGACATCCCCCGCGAACGGAGCAGCACTAGCAAGTGAAACAGCAGATCAGCCGACTCATCAAGCACTGACTTGTCGTCTTGCGCGACGGCCGCCAAAGCAACCTCGACGCCCTCCTCGCCCACTTTTTGCGCGATGCCGCGCACGCCCGACTGGAACAAGCGGGTCGTGTAGCTGCCATCGGGGCGATCTCGCTCTCGTGCCGTGATCACGCCATCCAGCTCGGCCAACACGTTCGCCGGTGCTGCGGGAAAGCAGCTGGCGCGTCCCAGGTGGCAGGTGGGTCCGTTCGGGTTCGCCTGCACCAGCAACGTGTCTGCATCGCAATCCACTTCGATATTGACGAGCTGAAGGGTGTTTCCGGATGTCTCGCCCTTCGTCCACAAACGGTTGCGTGTACGGCTGTAGAACGTGACGCGCCCATCGTGCAAGGTGATGGCGAGCGACTCACGCGACATCCAGCCCATCATCAAGACCTGAAGCGTGGTCGCATCCTGCACGATGGCGGGGATCAGCCCGCCCTGCTTTCTCCAGTCGAGTCTGTCGATGTCGATCATGCAGGCCTCACGGGAATTTGTGATGTAAGCAACGTCTGTTTGAGTTGCGGGATTTTTACGACACCCGAATGGAACACCGAAGCCGCCAGCGCGCCATCGACGTCAGCTTGCTCGAAGACTGTCACGAAATCATCGATACACCCCGCGCCGCCGGATGCAATCAAAGGCACATGGCATGCCTCGCGTACTGCCGAAAGCTGCTCGATGTCATAACCAGAACGCACGCCATCACTAGCCATGCAATTGAGCACGATTTCTCCCGCGCCTGCGACTTGAGCATGCATTACCCAATCCAAAGTTCGCCATTTCAATTTTTTCAGTGTGCTCGTGTCGCCCGTGTGGCTGCGCACGCGCCACTCGCCATCGGCATCGCGTTCGGAATCGATCCCCACCACCACGCACTGCACGCCGAACGCATCGGCCAATTCGGTGATCAACGCCGGGCGGTCTAGTGCCGGCGTGTTGATCGACACCTTGTCGGCTCCGGCATCCAAAATGACGCGTGCGTCCTCGATGCTTCGTATGCCGCCCGCCACGCAAAAGGGGATATCGATCACCCGCGCCACTCTTTCGACCCAGCCAAGATCCACACTGCGCCCTTGCGGACTTGCAGTGATGTCATAAAAGACCAGTTCATCGGCGCCCTCGTCGCGATAGCGCGTGGCAAGCGAAACGATGTCTCCCATGTCGACGTGATCGCGAAAGCGCACGCCTTTGACGACATGGCCATCACGTACATCCAAACAGGGGATGATGCGGCGGCTCAGCATTGCAATGCCTCGCTTAGCTCCAACTGGCCTTCCAGCAATGCCTTGCCCAACACGACGCCCTTGCAACCTGCATCGCGCGCCGCCTTGATGTCGTCGATGCCGCGAATGCCGCCGCTGGCTTGCAAAGCGACACTCGGCAGCAGTCCCGTGAGCCGTCGATATAGGTCGATGTTGGGCCCTTGCAGCATCCCGTCGCGAGCAATGTCTGTGCACAGCAAATGACGGAGACCGGCGCGCGCATAGCGGCCTGCAAAGTCTTCCAACGTCTCCGTCGCCGACTCTGTCCAACCATGCACGGGCAAGCGCCAGGCACCGGATGTATCCTGCCGCGTGTCGAGTGCGACAGTGATGTGTTCGCTGCCGAACTCGGCGATCCAATCGAAAACTTCATCGGGCTCGCGCACCGACAAAGAGCCCACCACCACACGCGACACGCCAACATCGAGCAGGCGCTGCACATCATCGCGGTTGCGGACGCCACCGCCGGTCTGGACCCGCAATCCGGTACCACTGGTCAACTTGCGCAGCAAGGGGTACAAGCGATAACCCCCTTCGCGCGCGGCATCCAGATCAACCAGATGCAACCACTTCGCCCCCGCCAGCGCATAGCGCTCGGCCAGCCCAGCAGGATCGTCGCCGTAGCGTGTTTCCAGCGCGTAATCGCCCTGCCGAAGCCGTACAACACGCCCCCCACGCACATCGATCGCAGGGTATTGAATGAAATCGTTCATGGTGCCCACCGCAGGAAATTACCCAGCACGCGTTCGCCTACCTTTGACGATTTTTCGGGGTGAAATTGCGCGCCGCAGCGATGATCTTGCTGGACAATCGCAGCGAAATCGCTGCCATGCGTGGTGCGGGCTATGCAGGTACTGTTCACGGGTACCGCATAAGAGTGAACGAAGTAAGCTTGTGCACCAGCCTCGACACCCGACAACAAGGGTGAGTCGGCCATGGTGTTCAGCACGTTCCAGCCCATGTGCGGCACACGAATGCCCTGACCCGGTTGCAACTTGCGCACCCGACCAGACATGAGCCCCAGGCACTCGACATCGCCTTCCTCTGAATGTTCGAACAGCAACTGCATGCCAAGGCAAATCCCCATCGTGGGCGCTGTCGCATCGCGCAACGCATCCACCAGCCCACGCTCGCGTAGCAAGCGCATCGCACCCGCGGCCTCACCCACCCCAGGCAGGATGATGCGATCAGGGTCACCCAACGCATCCGCATCACGGACACGCCGCGGCGAGTGGCCCAAGCGATCAAGCGCATGGATCACCGAACCAAAGTTGGCCCCGCCCGCGTCAATCAAGGCGATATCCATCACAGCACGCCCTTGGTGCTGGGCAGATCGCAACCATCACGGCTGATCGCAATGCGCAATGCGCGCGCAACGCCTTTGAAACAAGCCTCGACCTTGTGGTGATCGTTGTCACCTTCAATTTTCAAATTAAGGGTGATGCCGCCGCTTTCGCACAATGATCGGAAGAAATGTGTCACCAACTCCGTCGGCAGATCGCCCACCCGTTCACGCGAGAACCCGCCACGGAACGTGAAACAAGGGCGTCCAGACAAATCCAGTGCAACACTCGCAAGGGCTTCATCCATCGGCAACAGAAAACCGTAGCGGGCAACCCCTCGCTTGTCGCCCAAGGCCTGAGCAAGTGCTTGTCCCAGTGCAAGCGCACAATCTTCAACCACGTGGTGTTCGTCCACGTGGAGGTCACCCTTGCACGCCAGTGTCAGGCCGAAGCCGCCGTGTTTGCCGAGTTGCGCCAGCATGTGATCGAAGAATCCGAGTCCGGTCGATACGGCGGGCTCCGACGGCCCATCCAGATCAACGCTGACGACGATGCGGGTTTCAGCCGTGTTGCGTTCTACGCGAGCGGTTCGCGGCGCATCCACCAACTCATGGGCGATGGAAAGCCAGTCCGTGCCTTCACCGAACTCTGCCGTGGCCAACTTGAATCCACGAATGCCCAGGTTGTCGGCGAAGGCTATGTCGGTGTCCCGATCACCCACCATCGCCGAACGCGTCCAATCGATGCGGCGGTCACGCACATACGGCATCACCAATCCGGTGCCCGGCTTGCGCGTGGGCGCGGGATCGGCCGC
The DNA here is from genome assembly GCF_900155935.1 of Solilutibacter tolerans. Classification (GTDB taxonomy): domain Bacteria; phylum Pseudomonadota; class Gammaproteobacteria; order Xanthomonadales; family Xanthomonadaceae; genus Solilutibacter; species Solilutibacter tolerans. The sequence goes on along the minus strand of NZ_FTLW01000005.1, from coordinate 41,654 downwards.
CGTACTGACATCCACCAGTACGTCTCGAAAGTGTATTCCTTGGCTTTCGAACACATCCAGCATCGCATGCTGTGGAACGTCGAAATCTTCTTGCGGGAAGGCATCGGTGCCTAGTCCGTCCTGATTGGTGACGATGACGAACTGCCAACCTGCGTCACGTAGCTTAAGCAATGCGGGGATCACGTCTTCGACCAAGCGTAATTTGTCGAGTCGATCCACCTGATGGTCCTGCGGCTCCTTGATCAAGGTGCCATCGCGGTCGACGAACAAGATGGGTTGCAAGGCGCTCATGCTGAAACCCTAGCGTTGCCTTCGATGACAGCGACTACGGCTGCGTTTTCGGTGGGGGTACCGATGCTGATGCGCAAAGCATCATCCAACCCCTCATAAGCCCGCATGTCACGGACCACGATGCCTGCCTGCAACAACCGCGCAAGGATCGCCGCCGCATCATCGAAACGCACCAACAGGAAATTTCCCGATGACGGATATGCGCAGCGAACGCCATCCAACCCCGATAGCCTCTTGTGCAGGATTTTTCTCTCCTTGCGGACAACCGCAATACGATCGGCCAACTCGGACAAGGCCGTGGGCTGCAAAGCCTTGAGCACCATGCCAATGCAGGGCGCAGCCAGCGGGTACGGTGCCTGCACTCGCCTGAGTAGTGCAATGACGCTGGCCTGCGCCATCACGCAGCCGATGCGGGCACCTGCCAACGCGTGGGCCTTGGATAGCGTTCGCAGAACAACGATGTTGTCGTGCGCCCCAAGCAACCTACTAGCCGATGCGACATCCCCATATTCGCCGTAGGCCTCGTCGATCACCAGTAAAGAACGGCCAGCCAACCGGCGGGCCAGCTGCGATATCGCGCCCGGATCCAGCGTGGCACCTGTCGGGTTACCCGGGTTGCACAAGAACACCAAGCTGGCTTTCGCTTCCAAGGTATGCGTGGCCAATGCATCAAGATCGTGAATGAAACCGCGCGGCGTATCCAGCAACGGAACTTCGATGACCTGCGCGCCATGTAGCTTGGCACTGACCGCATACATGCCGAAGGTAGGCGGCGCGATCAGCACGCAGCCATCGCCCGGCTCGCAAAACGTGCGCACAAGCAAATCGATGCCTTCGTCACTGCCGCGGCCGGCCAACAGTTGCGTCGGCTCGACTTGGTAATGGGCGGCCAAACGCTTCAACAACTCGGCAGGCTGAGGCTCCGGGTAACGCTGGCTGGTGCCATCCGGGTCGGCCAGACTGGGCAATGCCGACTCATTGGCATTGAGCCATACGCTGCCCTCTTGGCGTGTCGATCGGGCCGAGACATAGCCGCGGAAATCGCGCAGGTCAGCGCGCAACAAGCGTTCTGCGGTCGTCATGCCAATGCGCCCAGTCGCAATTGCACTGCCAGCGCGTGGGCCTGCAAACCTTCTGCAGATGCCAACTCAACGGCACACGGACCCACGTTGCGTAAACCATCCCGAGTTGCAGTTTGTATGGTCAATGCCTTGGTGAAACTCGACACGCTCAGCCCGCTCCAGGCACGCGCCGCGCCACCCGTGGGCAACACATGGTTGCTGCCGGAGCAGTAATCCCCCAGTGATTCCGGGGTCCAGTCCCCCATGAAAACCGTGCCTGCCGAGGTGATCTTGTTCAACCAGACGCGCGGTTGCCGCAAAGCCAGAATCAAATGCTCGGGTGCGTAGCGATTGCTGATCTCGATGGCTTGCTCGATGTCGCGCACCTCCACAAGCAGCGAGGCATCCAATGCTGCCCGGGCGATGCTTGCGCGCGGCAAGGTGGTCAGCTGGCGATCAATGCATGACGCAACGCGTTCAAGCAGATCGGTTGAATCCGACAACAAGAAGACTTGCGAGTCGGGCCCGTGCTCGGCTTGTGACAACAGGTCGGCGGCGATGAAATCGGGATCGCCACCTGCATCGGCGATCACCAACACCTCGGACGGACCGGCAGGCATGTCGATGGCCGGCCCGTTGCTCAGCTGCGCGATTTGCCGCTTGGCTTCATCGACATAGGCATTGCCGGGACCGAAGAGTTTTTCGCAGCGTGGCACAGTGCCGGTGCCCAGGCCCATCGCCGCGATCGCTTGCGCCCCCCCTAGTTTGAACACCCGTACATTGGGCGCGAGGCGTGCGGCGAAAAGTACGGCGGGATCCGCCGTACCGTCCGCGCGCGGCGGCGTGCACAGGATGATTTCCTTGCATCCGGCCAAGGTCGCCGGGATCACCAGCATCATCGCCGTGGATGGCAAGGGGGCGCTGCCTGCAGGCACGTACAAACCCACCGGGCTGATCGGGCGTAACACGCGCTCGCAGCGCATGCCCGGGGCGGTATCGATCTCGTACGGCTGCGGCGCACCAGCCAAGTGAAAAGCCTTGATACGCGACGCGGCTTCGACAACGGCCTCACGTAGCGTGGTGGGCAGTGCCCACTCTGCATCGGCGAACTCCTGTTCGCTCACTTCCATCGCATCCAGCGTCACGCCATCCAGCAATCGCGTCCAACCACGCAGCGCAATGTCACCCTGCGCCGCGACATCCTTCACGATGCCGCGCACCGATTCACACACGGCCCCTGATGCGGCTTGGGTCGGGCGTTGCAAGACTGCGTCACGCGCAGCCTCGTCCATCACATCCCAGCACATCCTCTTCATGCCAGCATCCTTTCGACCGGCAACACCATCAAGCCACGTGCACCCGCGCGCTTGAGCTCTTCCATGCGTTGCCAGGTCACCGCACCGTGGCAAAGCGCCTGCAGCGCCAGTGTTTCGCCATCTTCAAGCGGATATTGCGTCGGCACCTCCGCATCGGGCAGCAAGCGCACTACCGCATCGACTTCATGGCGGGAGGCCTGAAACAACAGCAGCTTGCTGTCACGGATCCGCAGCACGCCATCAAGACGACGCACTAGCGTATCGGCCAAATCACGCAACACCGGCGGCAATGAATTTGATCTGCCAGCCAGGACAGCTTCGCTGTACAAAATGTCTTCGACCGGCTTCAACTGATTGGCGGAAAGCGTGGCACCACTGGACACCAGATCACAACCGGCATCCGCTTGGCCTAGCCTCGGCGCAATCTCCACCGATCCCGACAGCTCAACCACCTCCGCATCAACGCCGGCATCTGCCAACCATCGCGCCAATAAGCCGGGATAGCTGGTCGCAATGCGCTTTCCCTGCAATTGGCCCGCACCTTGCCATGTCCATGCCTGCGGAATAGCCAGACTCAAGCGACATCCACCAAAGCCCAGACCACGCAACTCGCTCGGCTGCACCTGCCCACACGTCGAAGACGCCCTTTCGTTGTACTCGGACAGCACGTTGCGCCCGACGATGCCAAGGTCACACAGGCCGCTCTCCAGCAAGCCCGGGATGTCGTCATCGCGCACCAGCAGCAAATCGATCGGTGCGGATTCGCCGTGACAGAAGAGGTGATCTGGGCTTTCACGCCATGTCAGCCCGCAACTGCCCAGCAATGCGCGGGCGGGCTGCGACAAGCGGCCGTTTTTCTGGATGGCGATGCGCAGTCGGTCGCGCACGGCGACCTGAGAGTTTGACGATGCCATGGTGGGTTCGGTTGGGGCGTTTATCGAGAAGGGATCAATGGCGCAGCTGGATCGACATCAGTGTTGATGTCGATGCAACCTGGCCGCTGCCTTCCGATAGCCGCCGCTACCGAGCTCAATGGTGCGGGCGACGCGCCCGACGGTGGTCACGCTCACGCCCGTGCGGTCGTGGATGTCGCGATAGGTCCCGCCCTGCAACAGCATGGGCACGACCTTCCAGCGATCACTCATGGACTCCAGCTCAGAGGGCGTGCACAAGTCCTCGAGGAACGCCCGCACATCCGCCGCGGTCTTCAAGCTGCACAAAGCCGTGGCCAAGGCATCGAGATCTGCACTGGCCTGCGGTTTGGACGGCGATTGAGGGCGCTGCTTCATGGGACAAATCGCAGGTTTATTTGATCAATGCGGATGAATGTATTAGCGCGTTATTACATTGATTTGAAAGCTTAAGGAAAGCTCGGCCCCGCGTCAAGCAGGGCCAAGGCTGGTGAAAATTGATTCAGGCGCTGCGGCTGGCCGCCAGCACCGCACCTGACTCCACCATGCGCACGGCTGCGGCAACATCATCGTCCAACGCGCGATCCCGCCCCATGAACGCCACGTGCTTGCGCACCTCAGCATGTGCGGCAGAAACGATCCTTCCAGGGTGGAAGCTATTGGCATCGACCAACTCACGGCGCATCCCATCGACCTCATCCAGGAATTGCGCGCGATTAGGTGCATCGGTCAGCGGCGCACCATTGACCTTGGTCGCAAATGCTTCGGCATCGGCATCACGCGCCAATGCCTTGGCGGCATTCAGCATGTCACGGCGGAAATCCAATGCCTGTGCGGCGGTGGCGAGCTCCAAGCCCAGCACCTTTGCCAAGTCCGCTGTCATCGCCAGCACGTGGCGCGCTTCATTCGCGCCCATCGACACGTGATCTTCGGCATTGGCACTGGTCGGGATCGAATACACAGATGTCGGCATTGCCCTCGACGCCAAGTCGTTGACGATCGCCGCCGCGGTGTATTGCACGATCATGTAGCCCGATTCAGTGCCGTCCTCGTTGCCGATCAAGAACGCAGGCAGGCCATCGTTGGTGGCAGGATCGACCAGTTTGTTGAGGCGACGCTCGCTGATCGAAGCAAGCACCGGAATGGCGGCTTTGACATAACTCATCGCAAGCGCGAGTGGCATGCCATGGAAATGACCAGCCGAGATCACCTGCTGCTCGACATGCTCAGCTTTGGCATACGGAAACACCAGCGGGTTGTCGGTGACGGCGTTGAGCTCGATGTCGAGCACGCGCGCGGCCTGCGCCACGGCGTCGCGCACCGCGCCATGCACCTGTGGCACACAACGCAAGGAATAGCTGTCTTGCGGCTGGTGCTTCTTGCCGCCGCGGAAAGGCTTGAATCGTTGGTAGAACTTCTCGCGTCCGTGGCGCTGGGTATCCGAGACCCAGTCCCAACTGATGTCGAAGCTTAGGTTCTTCGAATCTTCGCCCGCCCAGCTATCGGACTGCCAAGATTTGAAACGCGGCACCAAGTGGTATGGGATGTCGGACAGGGTCGACCCCGCGAGTAGGCGACGCAGGTTCTCTGCCGTCAGGATCTGCCCCGGGTGCGGACGCAATGCATGTACTTCAGGTGCAAATGCGCCCATACGTCCTGCAAATGCATCGATGGTCATTGCAGCAGCGAGATCAGCTGTATCCAGCAATTCTTCCAGGCGATGCAACGCCAGCACACCGGTCGCCAACATTTGTGCGGTGCCGTTATTCAGCGCCAAGCCTTCCTTATGACTGAGAGTGACGGGCTCAAGGCCAGCGCGAGACAAGGCCTCCCCACCCGGCATACGCTCGTCTTGGTAGAAGGCTTCACCGCCGCCGATCAGCACGATCGCCAGGTGCGACAGTGGTGCCAGATCGCCCGACGCCCCCACCGAGCCCAGTTGCGGAACCACCGGCACAATGCCGGCGTTGAGCATCGCGGCGAGCGCCTGCAGGGTTTCGACACGAATGCCCGAGTGCCCTCGCAACAGCGTGTTGATACGGATGCCCAGCATGGCGCGCACGACGTCCGGTGCAAAGGGCTCGCCCACGCACACCGCATGGGTGACGATCAAATTGCGCTGCAACTCTTCATGCAGCGACTCGCCAGCGTCCTGCCCATCACGCGCACGACGCCCACCCAAGAGCTTGTCGGCGTTGCTGCCGAAACCGGTGGAAACGCCATAGATCGGCTCTTCGCGCGCGACTTGCTCGGACAGGAACGCGGCGGCGCGCTCGACACGCTTCAACGCTTCGGTATCCAGCTCGACCTGCGCGCCGTTGGCGATCTTCACCAGTGCTGCGCGATCCAGGGAATGGCCATCAAGCAAGATGGTGTTGCTCATTGCACAGACTCTCCAAGTCGACCGACCAGCCAATCGGCGGCGACATCCATGGCCAACGTTTCCTGCTCGCCATTACGCAGGTCTTTCAGTGTCACCGTATCGGTTGCTCGCTCGCCTTCACCGCGCAAGGCAACGAAACGGATTCCCGCGCGGTCCGCGTACTGGAACTGCTTGGCGATCTTGCGGGCTTCCATCTGTGTTTCGACACGCAAGCCTCGTGCACGCAACGTTTGCGACAACGCCAAGGCATCAGCAAACCCCGCTTCGTCCAGCAAGGCAACCAGAACATCGACGCTACTGGTCGCGACATCGACCAAACCCGCTTCACGCAGCTGCCAGAACAGGCGCGTCAGACCGATCGAGATGCCGACACCCGGCAGCTTGGACTTGGTGTAGTGACTGGCCAGATCGTCGTAACGCCCACCTGAACAGATGGAACCGATCTGCGGATGCGCATCGAGCGTCGTCTCGTAGACGATACCGGTGTAGTAATCCAGACCACGCGCGATCGAGAGGTTGATTGCATAGCGCGATTCGGGGATACCCATCGCCTTCAACTGTTCAAGCGTGGCGACCAGTGCATCGCGACCTTCGTTGAAGAGGGGCGTGCCATCGCCCAAGGCAGCCAGCTGCGTCAGCGCATTGGCATGACTGGTCGAGCGCACGCGCGAGAATGCGAGTAGTTTGTCGGCGACGACATCGCTAAGACCAAACGCTTCGTCCATCAAGGTTTCGCGCACTGCCGCCTCACCACGCTTATCGAGCTTGTCGAGTTCGCGCAACACCAGCATCTGCTGTTCGCCTTCGATACCTTGCCCCTCGAAGAACCCACGCAACAATTTGCGATGGTTGAACTGGATGGTGAAGTCGCCGATCGCCAATCGCTCGAACACGGCGTTGATGACCGCAGGGATCTCGGCGTCATAGCGCGGGGACAACGCATCCTTGCCAATCACGTCGATATCGCATTGGTAAAACTCTCGAAAGCGGCCACGCTGGGCACGCTCGCCTCGATACACGCGCTGCATCTGATAGCGGCGAAATGGAAAAGCGAGATCATGCTCATGCTCGGCGACATAGCGCGCCAGCGGCACGGTCAAGTCGAAGCGCAAGGCCATTTCGGGCAAGCCCTCGCCGTTTTCGCGGGATTTCTCCAGCGCGCCGGTGGATTGTGCGAAGTAGACCTGGCGCTCGGTCTCGCCGCCGGTCTTGGTCAGCAAGACATCGGATAGCTCGAAGACGGGTGTTTCAACCGGCAGGAAGCCAAAAGACTCATAGGTGCTGCGGATGGTGTCCAGCATGCGCTGGAAGGCGATCTGCTCGCGCGGCAGCAACTCCATGACGCCGGGCGGGGTGCGGGGCTTGATCAAGACGGCCTCATGCGGGGGAATCAGCCCATCATTCTAGCGGGCCGCCCAACCCACTTGCCGCGCGGCCAGACGATTCCGTACAATGCCGAGCTCGGAATCGGGGTGTAGCTCAGTCTGGTAGAGCGCTACGTTCGGGACGTAGAGGTCGTAGGTTCGAATCCTGTCTCCCCGACCAACCGCAGAAACAAGGAATCCTGGGTCGCTTTTGCACCCGGGATTTTTTGTGCCTCCCGTTTTGTCGGGTAACGGCCGTCGATACCCCCCCAGTGCGCCCAAATCCACGCCATATCGGGATTCGATGGCCTAGCACTGGAAATTTTGTGTGAATCATCACATATTCACCTACAGCCAGACATCATGTATTCGTCCAAGAACGGACACCCAAACGACCACAGGGGGCCATGGGTGCGTAGGCAAGAGACTGCCACGTCAAAAATGACATCAGGCGGGATGCGACACGCAAGGGTGTTGCAGCCTAACGAGAAAGACTTCAGTGCACCCGTAGCTATCAATGAAGATGATGGCCACAGACGATTCTATCTCAGCGTTCCAGCTAAGTTCTTGATTTCATTGCTGGTTGCAGTCGCCTGGACGATGTTGAGCGTCTATTTGTCGGTGCCTTGGCTGGATGAGCTATCGCAAGTCATCGGGCGCGGCTTTGCCGTCGCCCTGATCCTGTTCATCGCCTACGTACCGGGCTTCATGAACGCCTTCCTCATCTCCACCATACTGCTGGACAGGCGCCCCGCCCGTCAGCGCCCGGCCTCTTTCCCGCCCGTCAGCATCTTGGTCGCCTGTTACAACGAGGCAAACAACATCGCCGACACGTTGACCAGCCTTTCCCGGCAGGACTACCCCGGCGACTATGAAGTATTGCTATTGAACGATGGCTCCACTGACGACACCGTCGCCATCGCCAAAGACACCATCGCGAATCTCAGCAATCACAATCCACGAGCCCGATTCAAGATCGTTGACTATCCACAGAACGCTGGCAAGGCTGCGGTGCTGAACCGTGGCCTCGACCTCGCGTCGCACGACCTGGTGGTTACTGTCGATGGCGATAGCTGGCTGTACCTCACGGCGTTGCGGCGAATCGTCGAGCGCAAGCTGAGCGACCCCCCCAACACTCTGGCGGTCGCAGGCGCGGTGCTGGTGCGTAACTCCCGCACTAATTGGATTACCCGCGTGCAGGAGTGGGACTATTTTCATGGCATCGCCGCAGTCAAGCGCATGCAAAGCATGTATCACGGCACGCTTGTGGCCCAAGGCGCATTCTCTCTCTACGAGAAGCAAGCGCTGAAGGAGGTGGGCGGCTGGCCAGAATGCGTGGGCGAAGACATCGTGGTGTCATGGGCTTTGCTCGAGCGTGGCGCGCGCATTGGCTACGCCGAAGACGCGATGCTGTTCACCCATGTTCCCGAGAAGCTCAAACAATTCGCGTTGCAACGCAAGCGTTGGTCCCGCGGCTTGATGGAAGCTTTCAACCATCACTGGCGCCTGCTTTTCAAGCGTCGCATGACCACGTTGTTCATCTGGTGGAATCTGCTGTTCCTTCCGTTGGATCTGGTCTTCACCTTCGCCTTCATCCCCGGCATCGTGATGGCTCTGTTCGGCATTTACTACATCGTGGGGATCATGACGATCGCCGTGCTTCCGTTGGCCTTCTTCTGGAATGCGATCATCTACCGCGTACAGAAAAAGATGCTGACCAAGCAAGGGCTGCGCGTGCGAAGGAACCCGATCGGGCTGTTTTCATATGTCGTGATCTACAGTCTGGTGCTGCAGCCAGTCTGCGTCGGCGGATACATCGCCGAGCTCATCGGTCTACGCAAACACTGGGATACCAAATGAACCAACGCCCCACCCTTGTCCCCATCGTCCTTGCGCTTCTGCTTTTACCCCAGGCGGCATTGGCCCAACAGGCCGCCGGCTTCGACATATTCGTCTCCGACGATGCCGACGACTCTGAAGTCGTCAAGTTCGGTGCCAACTTCGATTTCAAGAACGAGTCGATGGAGAGCTATCAAGGCATCCGACTGGAGTCGGCCAGCTTTGCTCCCCTCGGGCAGCCCGCCAAAAAAGATGCCCGTGCCTACTATCGTTTCGCCGATGGTAATGAAGCGTGGAAGTGGAATGGCATGCTCGGCACCGATGGCCATACATGGCTGGGCAATGCGGCGATCCATAACGAAGCCCCCTTCCGGCAGGAATATTTCATCGAACGCGAGATCATCGAGACGCCCACAGGCCTCGACCAAGGATTGCATTACACCTTTGCCGGGGCGGCTTACGACCTGCCAATCAATGACCGCAACCTGATGACGGCCATGGTCGGCGTACAAGACTTCACCGGCGATAACTTGCGCCTGCATGCGCGGGCACGCTACATCCATGTACTCAAGCCTGATTGGGGCCTTAGCGCACAATTGCGCATGCGTTATTGGCACGACAGCCATCCCCGCGAATATGACTATTACGCGCCCGGCTGGTACGCAGAAGTCATACCGACCTTGCAACTCCGTCGTTATCGTGGCGGATGGCAGTATTTGGCCGTTGCAGGTTATGGGCGCAGCAAAGATGCGGTGTCAGATTGGCGGGCGGCGCGCTACCTTGAGCTGGGCATCACCAGTCCGGATCGCGGCAAGTGGTATTTCAAGGCCAACGCGGTTCATTCCAACACGCCGGTCGCAACCGGCTATACGTATCGTTATACGCAGTTCACGCTTTCGGCCTTGAGGCGCTTCTGATCACTCAAAATTCAATTGGCCGTGATCTGCGCTAGTCGCGCTTCGAGCACGTGCAAATGATCATCGCCCGTCCCTCCCGGTGAAACTCGCGCAGCAAGGCTTGTTGCCGGATCGCCTTCGGCCCACCGCTCGGGCTTAGCTGCTTCACAGTAAGCATCGCGAAATGGTAGGCCCTGTCGCGCCAAGTCGACCGCGAGGTCTGTCGCATACATTGAAGGCTCAATCGCGCTGCGCATGCGCTCTTGCTTCCATTCAAGCGCAGCGAGCAAGGCAGGCAACAAGCGCAATGCACCCAACCCACGCAGGAATCCGTGCACCAATCCGCCTTTGCCGAACTGCAGGTCGCGGTGATAGCCCGAAGGAAGTGACATCAATTGCTCGATCTCGACCTTCGCCGCGGCGACGCTGGCATAGGCGGCACGCATCAACTCGATGACATCTGGATTGCGCTTGTTGGGCATGATCGAGCTGCCCGTGGTGTATTGCGCCGGTAACGCAACAAATCCGAATTCAGCACTGGTGAAGAGGCTGAGGTCCCAGGCGATTCGACGCAGGTCCAGCATCGCACTGCCCAATGTTTCAAGGGCAGCCAACTCGAATTTCCCGCGCGAGAGTTGCGCATAGGGCGGTGAAACCTGCATCCGCGCGAATCCAAGTGCCGTCGTTGTGTGCTCACGGTCCAAAGGCAAGTTGACACCGTAACCGGCAGCAGTACCCAAGGGGTTAGCGTCCAGCCAATCGCGAGTAACGCGTGCGCGCTGTGCGTTGTCGATAAAAGCCTCGGCCCAGCCTGCCCACCACATGCCTGCACTGGATACGACGGCCCGTTGCAAATGCGTGTAGCCAGGCATCGGCACATCGCGTTCTACTCCCGCACGTGTCAGTGCGATGCGCGCGACGGCGGTGCATGACGATGTCACTTCGTCGAGCTGATCCTTCAACCATAGGCGCGTGGCAACCAGCACCTGATCGTTTCGACTGCGTCCGGTGTGAATCTTTTTGCCTGCATCCCCCAAGCGCTCGGTCAGGCGATCTTCGATAGCGGAATGCATGTCTTCCCAGCGTTCGTCCAGAACGAAGACACCACGCGCCAGGTCATCGGCTAATGCATCCAACTCACGAGCAATCCCGTCCAGCTCCTCTTGAGTGAGGATGCCAATGCGTTGCAGCCCTTCGGCATGTGCACGACTCGCGCGAATGTCATATGCAATGAATTCGCGATCCAGGATAACGTCATCGGCCGCGAGGAATGCCTGGATATCGGCATCGACGGCCACGCCTTGTTTCTGCCACAACAGCTTGCTCATGCCCTACCCTCCAACGGAATGCCTGCCAGTTCGTCGAAGCCAAAGGCAAGGTTGAGATTCTGCATCGCCTGTGTCGCCGCGCCCTTCAACAAGTTGTCCAATACGCTCACCACCACAAGCCTGCGGCCATCATCGGACAGCGTGAAACCGCCCACTTCGGCGTGATGTCGTCCGGCAATGCGCGAAGACCAAGGGGCATCATCCACCACCTCCACGAGCGGTTCGTCCGCGTAAAAGTGTCTGTAAACCTGCCTGACCTCATCCAGCATCATCGCCCTATCCAGATGCAGGTTGGCCGTGATCGACAAGCCACGGAAATGAGGTGCCACATGTGGCATGAACTCCACCGAGGCACAGTGGCGGCCGACTTCACGCTCGTGCAGATGGCCGGACAGCGCGTAGGGCATCAGATTGTCGCGAAGAAGTTCAGGATTGTTCTTGTCGCTGGGCGTGGTGCCTGCACCGGACCATCCTGAAACACCAAAGCACTGCACAGGCCCCGTCAAGGCCTCGTGCATGGGCGCGATGGCGAATTGCATGGCACTGGCATAGCAACCTGGATTGCTGATGTGACGATGCCCGGCATAACGGTTGCGGGTGAGCTCCGGCAGTCCGTAGTACCAACCATCGTCGAAACGATAATCAGCGGAGAGGTCCACGATCACCGGTGCATCGCCACGGGTGTCGATATTGCTGACACATGCCGCCGCCTTGCCGTTGGGCAACGCCAATACGTAGGCATCCACTACCTCATCGGCCAGGGCTTCATGCGAGATGTTGCGATAACGAAGACCATCATCGATGCCGGCGACGTGGTCGGCCACACGCTCACCATCACGCTCACGCGAGGACACGAATCCGAGCGTCATCTGCGGATGCGCGGCGATCAGTTTTATCAGTTCTTCGCCAACATAACCGCGTGCACCGACCAGGCCTATGCGCTTCATGCCGGGTCCTCGAGCGTGGCAGGGCGGGCCATGGCATCTTCGACGCAGATACGGATCGCGTCGAAATCTTCCAAGCCGAACCAGTACGCTTTCCAAGGTTGACGGCGGAAGCTGCCATCGGCCTCTGCGTCGTAAAAGGTATTGACCGGGTTGTAGCGGCGCGAGCGCCAGTAGAGGATCGGCGTTTCCGCGCGCATCAATTCCCACACCGCACGCCCAAGACCTTCGCCCTGTGCGTCATCAAGCACTGCAAATTTGTCGAGATAGGGCTGCGAGCCGTCATTTGTCACGATCACCGCAGCGCGGTAGTTCTCGCTGACGTAAGCGCGTAGCAACGTCGTTTTCTCGAAATAGTCCGGTAACAGCTTGCGACCAAACGCGGATTCGATCAGCCCCCGCAAGCGGGTCAGATCCAGTCCGTCCCACGACTCGACGCGCAGCACACGCTCGCCCCGGCGCACCAATGTGCCGGAGCCCTTATGCGTGAACAGCTCCTTCGCCAATTCACTTGGTCGAGTGATCGAAACGGATGAAGACAAGGGCACGCTATCGAGCAAGGCCTTGATCTGCTCCAGCTTGACCCGCATGCCACCATTGACCCACGACGCCTGCATCAGGCGTTCGTAATCGGTGGAAAGGTTGATCGAATCGATCACCTTGCCGCGTTCATCGAGCAAGCCCCCGGTCCCGGTGAGAAACACAATTTTGTCCGGCTGCAGCTCACGTACCAAGGCATTGGCGGCGTAATCAGCATTGATGTTGACGATCTGTCCGCCCGCGGTTTCGCCAAGGCTTGCAATCACTGGAATGGAGCCTGCCTGCAGGCTGGCACGGATCGGTGCCAACTCCACCCGCCCTACTTGGCCAACAAGGCCGAAGGTCGCTTCATTCATCAATTCCGCTTCGAACACGCCGGACACAATCGATGTTGCGCGTGCATCGCGTGCTTGCAAGGCCTCTACCAACGCAAGATTCTGCGCTTGCATCACCCTGCGTACGATGGCGAGCGTGTCACTGCGTGTCACTCGCAAACCGTCGACGGTTTGTTTCTCGATGCCCGCAGCCGCAATCGCTTCGTCCAATTGCGGCCCAGCACCATGAATGACGATAGGCGTAAGGCCAACATCCTGCAGAAACGCCAGTGAGGAAGTCAGCGCTTCCAAGTCGTCGCGCAACACCGCGCCACCAACTTTCACTACCGCGAAACGAGCAGCTTCCAGTTGCGAATAGCGCTTGAGGTATTGATTTATTTCTTTCGCTCCGCCCATGCTGGAGAGCAGGCGAACGATGGTTTGCCGCGTTTGCGGATCGTGGACTTGCAGGTTCATGGTGTGGATGTCGAAACGATGCGTTGAATGGAATCGGCGTAACGCTGCAGTTGCTCCAGCGCCACCCATTCGTCTGCGGTATGGGCTTGGGCGATGTCGCCGGGGCCGTAGACGATCGCGTTCATGCCGGCCTGTGAGAACAGCGATGCCTCGGTCCAGAAATCCACTGCGTTGCCGATGGGCAATTGCAGGGATTCAGCCAGAGCTTGGGCATCGCGTCGACGGTTCTCGGCATCACGCGCATCACCTGCAGGCAAGGACGGACCGCGGAAAGTTTCTTCGTAATCGGTGCCTTGCTCTGCAAAACCACGGAATTGCTCATGCAGTTCATTCATCGCCAATGAAGGCAGAGGACGAAAACCGAAGCGCACTTCCGCTTGGGGCGCGATTACATTCGCTTTGATCCCGCCTTCGACGCGCCCGATGTTGAAGCGCAGGCCTTTCAAGCCACCGAATTCCTGCGCGGCATGCGCTTCGACATGCTCCAGCGAGCGTACGCCCCAGCGCATCGCCTGATGCAAGGCACTGGCCTGCATCGCCTGTGGACCGGACGCATGACCGGCTGCACCGTGAAATTGCATGCGCACCGCGCTGATGCCGCGATGGGCCAGCACAGCCTCACAGCGCGTCGGCTCGGCCACCACGACATCTTTGAAGCCATGATCGCGTTGCAAGAACGCGGCAATACAACGCGGGTCGTTCGCTTCCTCGTCACTACTGAACAGCAGCGCCAGATCACCGGGGGTGGATTGCGCCACGGCCAGCAAGCCAGCCGCTGCGCCCTTGATGTCGCAGGCGCCAAGCCCAATGGCGCGGTCACCTTCGACGCGGAGCAGGTGCGGGTCCGCTGTCCATGCCGGCGAATCCGGCACGGTGTCCATGTGCACGTTGAACAGGACGCGCGGCTGTCCGCGCACGGCGAACAGCGACACTGCGCCGTCGCCGTGGTCCGTGACTTCCACCTGGAAATCCGACAGTTGCTCGTGCAGGTAACCGAACAGGCCGCCTTCCGCGGGGATCTGGCGCGGCGGGTTGCGCGTGTCGAACGACACCAAGGCCGCCAGATGCTTGAGGACGGCGTCCTGCATCAGCGTTCCGAGTTCACTTCGGCCCAGAGCGTGCTGCTCATGCCGAACAACTTGATGAAGCCTTCGGCCTCTTCCACGCCCCAGTCCGCCGACTGCGCATAGGTCGCGCCCTTGGCGTTGAGGATGTGCGGCGAGCGCACCGCCACGGCATCGACACGAGCGCCACTGGTTTCCAGCACCACCTCACCATTGACCTTGTGCTGACTGGACTTGAGGAAAGCCTCGATGTCGCTCTTGAGCGGGTCCTGGTAGAAGCCTTCATAGACCAGCTCAACCCACTTGCGTGCGATCTCAGGTTTGAAGCGGTTCTGCTGCTTGGTCAGCACGGCCTCTTCCAATGCGCGATGAGCCGTGAGCAGCGCGATCAAACCCGGCGCTTCGTACACGATGCGCCCCTTGAGGCCGATGGTGGTGTCGCCGGTGTACATCCCGCGACCGACACCGTACGCCGCAAACAGGCCATTGAGCTTGGCCAGCAACTTGTCGCCTGGCAGTGCCTCGCCATTGACGGCGACGGCTTCGCCTTCGATGAACTTGATCGTCACTTGCAGCGGCGCATCTGGCCATTCGCTACGCGGCTTGCACCAGCCACGAGCCTCGATGCCCGGTGCTTGCCAATGATCGATCTCGCCGCCGGACAGGGTCACGCCCAGCAGGTTTTCGTTGATGGTGTATTGCTGCTGCTTGGCGCGCACGCCGAAACCGCGCGCTTCCAGATATTGCTGTTCGTACGCGCGTGTCTGCGTGTGTTTCTTCTGGATTTCACGGATCGGCGCGACGATGCGGTAATCGCCACTCGCCTTCACCGCTAGGTCGAAGCGCACCTGGTCGTTGCCCATGCCGGTGCAACCATGCGCGATCGCGTTGGTACCCAGCGCATGCGCGCGTGCCAAGGCCGCATCGACGATGAGGTAACGATCCGACACCAGCAACGGATACTGGCCTTGATAGCCCTCGCCTGCCCACACGAACGGCTTGACGAAGCCTTCCCAGATCGCCGGGCCGCCATCGACGGTCACGTGCGAAGCCACGCCCAATTCGGCAGCGCGCGCCTCGATGAAGGCGCGCTCTTCTGCGTCCACGCCGCCGGTATCGGCAAACACGGTGTGCACGTTCCAGCCGCGTTCTTTCAGGTAAGGCACGCAAAAACTGGTATCCAATCCGCCGGAAAAGGCCAGGACGATGTCGCGGCTTTCACTCAAATTGCTCATTTTCTGTTCCTGGTTGTTCGATGTCGCGTCAGTCGTTCTGTCGGGCAAGTACGGCCATCACCGCCTTCTGCACGTGCAGGCGGTTCTCGGCCTCGTCGATGGCGATGCAGTTAGGCGAATCCATCACGCCGTCGGTCGCCTTCACATTGCGGCGTAGCGGCAAGCAATGCGAGAACACGCCGTTATTGGTCAGCCCCATCTTTTCTTCATCGACGATGAAGTGCTTGTACTGGTCGCGGATGGGCTTTTCCTTCTCCCAATTTCCAAAGTACGGCAACGCGCCCCAACTCTTGGCATAGACGACATCCGCATCGCGATAGGCGCTGGTGATGTCGTGACTGACGGCGAGTGAGCCGCCATTCTCGACGACGTTCTGCTTCGCCCAATCCATGTAGCGCTCGTCGAGGATGTAATCCTCGGTCGGGCATAGCAACGTCACGTCCATGCCCATGCGCGTCGCGATGGTGAGCGCGGAATTGGCGACGGCAGTATTCAGCGCCTTGGGGTGATAGGTCCAGGTGAGGACATACTTCTTGCCGCGCAGGTCTTCCGTGCCGAAGTGCTCCTGCAAGGCCAGCGCGTGCGCCAGCTCCTGGCAAGGATGGGTGATCGTTTCCATGTTGATCACCGGTACCGTCGAATGCTTGGCGAAGCCGTTCAGCACGCGATCCTGGCGATCAATCGACCAATCGATGAACTTCGGGAAGGCGCGCACGCCGATCAAGTCGACGTAGCGAGACAACACACGGGCCACTTCGGCGATGTGCTCCTCGGCCTCGCCATCCATCACCGTGCCGAGGTCGAATTCGATCGGCCAGGCATCCTTGCCCGGCTGCAGCACCACCGCGTGGCCACCCAACTGGAAGGTGCCCAGCTCGAAGCTGGTACGCGTGCGCAAGGACGAGTTGAAGAACACCAGGGCGACGCCCTTGCCCTTGAGCGCATCGCCGAACTTGTGCTCCTTGTAATACGCGGCATCGCGCAGCACCGAATCGAGCTCGGCACGGGTCCAGTCCTGGGTATTGAGGAAGTGCTTCATGGCAGTAATCAGCTGGAAAGTGGAAGGGCGAAAACGAAAAAACCCGGCACGGGGCCGGGTTTCAGGATGCTGCAGCAACGCAGACCGGACCGGCGATCAGTATTCGCACAGTCGGCGCGCACGCGATGTCATGCCCGCGGCCATCCAGGCGGCGGACTGATAAGCGAAGGCGGCGGAAGCGGTCAGGACTTGCATGAGGCGCGCATGGTCGCACGGGCGGGGCCCGTCCACAAGCATTGCATCAGCGGCGGCCGCGATTGCTGACCATGGGGGTAATGCCAATACGGATACGCACACGGCGGCCCGGGTCTTGTGCAAGGCGGGAGCGGTACTTGCTACCGCGATAGGTGTAGTCCACGTCATAACCGATAGTCTGGCGCAGTTCCTTCGGGACACGCACCTGTCGGCATTTACCCTGTTCGGTACAGCGACGCTCGACCACGCCCGTCGTGATCACCTGCTCCACCGGCTGCACGCGCAGGACTTCGGCATAGTCGTAACGCACCTGCTCCACGGGGACGAAGGTTTCTTCGCCCTGCTGCTGCACCAGCGGCGATGCGAGTGACATTGCCAAAGCCATCGAAAGCGGAAGGTTGACGGGCACGGGACTTCCGCGAAACAAGGGCCTGCAGTTTAGTCAGC
This sequence comes from Solilutibacter tolerans, assembly GCF_900155935.1. Taxonomy (GTDB): domain Bacteria; phylum Pseudomonadota; class Gammaproteobacteria; order Xanthomonadales; family Xanthomonadaceae; genus Solilutibacter; species Solilutibacter tolerans. The sequence goes on along the minus strand of NZ_FTLW01000005.1, from coordinate 24,010 downwards.
GCCCCCAACGCCAAGCTGAACCGCGACTGCATGGGTCAGGCCCGTTAGAATTCACATCCCCACGAGGATTCGCATGAGCCTGCATCTCTACAACACCCTGACCCGCCGCCTGGAGCCTTTCCAGCCGCAAGACCCGGCCAGCCCGACGATGTATGTCTGCGGCCCCACGGTCTACAACTACGTGCATATCGGCAATGCGCGCGGGCCGGTGGTATTTGGTGTGCTGGCGGCCCTGTTGCGTCGGCGTTACGGCGGTTTGCGCTATGCACGCAACATCACCGACATCGACGACAAAATCAACGCGGCAGCCAAGGAAGCCGGCACGCCGATCTCCGCCATCACCGACCGCTTCGCCGCGGCTTATCGCGAAGACATGGCGATGCTGGGTGTGGATGGTGAGTTCGCCCCGGACATGGAACCCGCAGCGACCGATCACATCGCCGACATCATCGCGATGTGCGAGCGGCTGATTGCCGATGGCCATGCCTATGCGGCCGAGAACCACGTGCTGTTTTCGGTGGCGAGCTACACGGATTACGGCAAGCTCTCGCGCCGCGACCCCGAGGACATGCTGGCCGGCGCGCGCATCGACTTGGCCCCGTACAAGCGCGATCCGGGCGATTTCGTGCTGTGGAAGCCCTCGACCGACGACCTCCCAGGCTGGGATTCGCCCTGGGGCCGCGGCCGCCCCGGCTGGCATATCGAGTGCTCGGCGATGGCGGCGGCGCATCTGGGCGAGACCATCGACATCCATGCGGGCGGCATCGACCTGCAATTCCCGCACCATGAGAACGAGATCGCGCAGAGCGAGTGCGCACACGGCGGCAAGACCTTCGCGCGCGTCTGGATGCACAACGGCATGCTGAATTTCGGCGGTGCCAAGATGAGCAAGTCGCTCGGCAACATCGAGAAGGTGCACGACCTGGTGCGTGCGCATCCGCCCGAAGCGCTGCGCTATGCCCTGTTGTCCGCGCATTACCGCCAGCCGCTGGAGTGGAGCGACGGACTGATCGAGCAATCCATCCGCACCTTGGATCGTCTCTACGGAACCTTGCGTGATTTGGGCGATGTCGATGCGGAGGGGCGTATTCCCGCCGAGATCGAACACATCCTGGACGATGATCTGAACACACCGGCAGCTCTGGCCGAGATCGCACGCCTCGCCAGCGAAGCGCGCAAGGCTGAATCGACCGATGCCAAGCGCGAAGCGAAATCCGCGCTGCTCGGCGCCGGCAAGGTGCTGGGCCTGTTACAGCAAACGCCCGCCGAATGGTTCGCACGTGGTGCATCCTGTGATGACGACGCACGCATCCAGCAGCTGGTCGATGAACGCATCGCGGCCAAGCAGGCGCGCGATTTCGCCCGTGCTGATGCCATCCGCGACCAGCTGGCTGATGAGGGCATCGTGCTGGAAGACACGCCGCAGGGCGTGCGTTGGGTGAGGAAGGGTGTCTAGGCGATGCCCTATCGGCATCGCCTACCCTTCCGAACGCCCAGCCATGGATGGCTGGACCGGACGATCCGAAGCATCACTTTCGCGCCATGGATGGCGTCGCAGGACTAACAATAAGCAACTTCCAAATGACCGAATCCCCCTTCCCGCTCGAATCCACCGCCGCCGAAGCGCAAGAAGCCATCGCTGAAGAGTTCGCGCTGTTCGGTGATTGGTCGGAGCGCTACCAATACCTGATCGATCTCGGCCGCAAGCTGCCTGATCTACCAGACCATCTGAAAACCGACGAATTCCGCCTGCACGGCTGCCAGTCGAACGTGTGGATCACCGGCGAGGGCGATACTGACAAACTCGACTTCCGCGCGATCAGCGACTCGGCCATCGTCTCGGGCCTCATCTACCTCGCCCTACGCGTGTATTCGGGCCGCCCCGCTGCCGAAATCCTCGCGACCGAGCCGGATTACATTTCGGCAATCGGCCTGGCCAAGCATCTGTCTCCCACACGCAGCAACGGCTTGGCGGCGCTGCTGGGCTACATCCGCGATCGCGCCGCGGCAACACAGGGCTGACCCGCGGCAATGGGCCGCCCACGCTCGCCCGGCGACCTGACGCCCCCCGAGCCTCCCGTGCCGCTGCCCGGCGAAACCGTCGGCGCCCTGCTGCGCAACCCCGGCTTCCGCTGGCTGATGGCGTACCGCATCTCGACGATGCTGTGCTACCAGATCGTCGCGGTAACCGTCGGCTGGCAGGTGTACGAGCTCACCCGCAACCCGTTCTCGCTCGCGCTGATCGGCCTGGCCGAAGTCATTCCGTTCTTCTGCGTCGCGCCGTTCGCCGGCTATCTGGTCGATACCTTGCCGCGGCGCAAACTGGGCATGGCCGCATGCACGTTGCTGATGCTCACTGCACTGGTGCTATGGGCACTCACCCGCTATTGGCCGATCAAGGACAGCCTCTGGCCGATTTACGCGGCGATCGCACTGGGCGGCTGCGCGCGCGCCTTCCTTGGCCCGATCTACAACGCCTTGTTCGCCCGCGTGCTCAAGCGCGAGCAGTTCGTGCGCGGGGCCAGCCTGGGCAGCGTGATGTTCCAGTCCGGACTGGTGCTGGGGCCCGCATTCGGCGGCGCGCTGGTCGGTTGGGCGGGCGCAGATGTGGCCTATGCAGTCGCATCGGCCTTCGGCCTGTGCGCGGTCAGTGCACTTGCGATGATGCAGGTCACCGAGCCGCCCAAGCAGATGCAGCAAGGCCCGGTGTTCGCCAGCATTCGGGAGGGCCTGCGCTTCGTCTTCGGCAACCAGATCGTGCTCGGTGCGCTGGCGCTGGACATGTTCGCCGTGCTGTTTGGCGGCGCAATCTCGCTCGCACCCGCCTTCATCAAGGAGATCCTGCATGCAGGGCCCGAGGCACTGGGCCTGATGCGTGGCGCACCTGCGCTCGGTTCTGTATCCGTCGCCTTGTGGCTGGCGCGTCGCCCGCTGCAAAAGAACGCAGGCCGCATCCTGCTGTTCGCGGTCGCTGGATTCGGCCTGTGCATGATCGGCTTCGGTCTGTCCGAGGTGCTGTGGCTGTCGCTGCTGTTTTTGGTGCTCTCAGGTATTTGCGATGGCGTCTCGGTGGTGACTCGCTCCACCATCCTGCAACTTGCCACACCAGATGAAATGCGCGGACGCGTGTCGTCGATCAACAGCATCTTCATCGGTTCTTCCAACGAGCTCGGCGCCTTCTACGCCGGCTCGATGGCGCGATTGCTGGGTCTGGTCCCTGCGGTGGTGCTGGGCGGCTGCGTGACGATGGGGGTCGCCGCATCGGCCGCCAAACTCGCTCCGAAACTGCGTCGACTGGATCTGCGCGACCTGCAATGACGCCGCCGTGACATTCACGACGTAGACTCGGGGGCATCGTATCGGGAGAAGCGCATAGCCAAGGAAACCGCTCGCGGTCGCGAGATCACCATCCATTTCGAAGGCAAGCGCTGCATCCATTCGCGCAACTGCGTACTCTCGCACCCGGACGTATTCGTCCCCAATGTCGAGGGCGAATGGATTCATCCCGATGCCACATCGCCCGATGAAGTGGCGATGACCGCGCGCCTATGCCCCTCCGGCGCAATCACGTATGAGCGCACCGATGGTGGCCCGCAAGAGCCCGCGCCCATCGTCAACCTGGTGCGCATGCGCGAGGACGGCCCGCTGGCTTTCAACGCAGAACTGCGTATCGCGGGCGAAGAACCCCGCCTGCGCGCCACCTTGTGCCGCTGCGGCCTTTCCAAGGAAAAACCCTATTGCGATGGCAGCCACGTAGATGGCGGCTTCATCGCCAGTGGCGAGCGCGAGCCGAAAGCTTCCGAGCCCCTGCCAGCACGCAATGGCCCGCTGGATGTGGTGCCGCAGAAGAACGGCCCGCTTGAAGTGACCGGCAACCTGGAGGTGGTTACCGGCACCGGTCACACCGTGGATCGCACTACGCAGACCTGGCTATGCCGCTGCGGTCACTCGCAAAATAAACCGTTCTGCGACGGCTCGCATGCCAAGGTGGGTTTCATCGCTGACGGTGCCTGAAGCCTCCGGTTCACATCGGCCACAACAAAAACCCCGCCGAGGCGGGGTTTTGCTTATTGCGATGCTGGAAGCTGGGGCTTAGTCGCCCTGCTGCTTCTGGCGGATCTCCCAACGCTCCTGTGCGTCGATGGTGCGCTCAGCCTGCGGGCGCGCCTCCAGGCGATCCAGGCCGATCTCTTCGCCAGTATCGACGCAATAACCGTAATCGCCATCGTCAACGCGCCGGATGATGCTTTCGATCTTGTTGATCAGCTTGCGATAACGATCCCGCGTACGCAGCTCCAGCGCATTCTCGGTCTCGCGGCTGGCGCGTTCGGCTTCATCGCCGATGTCACGCACTTCGTCGCGCAGGTTTTCGATGGTCTGCTTGGATTCTTCGACCAGCTCCTCGCGGCGCGTGATCAACTTCTGGCGGAAATACTCCAGCTGCAGCGGGTTCATGTATTCCTCGCTCGCCGAAGGCTTGTAGCCGGCGGGCAGGATCGGGCGACCCGTCACATCATCGGTCTTGTAGTTGAGCGGCTTGCCCTTGGCCTTCGGTGCATCCTGCTTGGGCGATGCAATCACGGCGCGCGCGACCTTCCCAACGGGCGGCTTCGCAGTGAAAGCGGGCTTGGCGACAGGCTTGGGTGCCGCCACTGGCGCAGCTTTCGTCGCCTTGGCCTTGGCCGGGGCCACCGCTTTCTTGGCGGGCGCGGTTTTCACCGCCGCTGGCTGGACGGCTGCGGCCTTCTTGGCCGGCGCAGCTTTCTTGGCCGGCGCAGCTTTCTTGGCCGGCACGGCCTTCTTGGCCACTGCGGGCTTGCTGGGAGCTGCCTTGACCGGCGCAGCCTTGACTGACGCAGTCTTGGCAGCCGGCTTCTTCGCAGGCGCAGCCTTAGCCGCCGCTTTCTTGGCGGGCGCAGGCTTGGCAGCTGGCTTCTTCGCAGGCGCAGCCTTAGCCGCCGCTTTCTTGGCGGGCGCAGGCTTGGCGGCTGCAGATTTGGGTTGGGCAGCCGGTTTGGCGACGACCTTTTTCACCTTCTCCGGTTTGGCCGCAGCCTTCTTCGCGGGCTTGGCGGTGGATTTGGTGGCCTTGGCTGCCGGCTTGGCGGCCTTGGTCGGGGTCTTTTTCGCAGGTTTCTTGACTGCCACGTATGATTCCTTGAGTTCCCTTGAGCCGGGGAAGCGGGCTGTTATAGCCTAGGGCTTCCACCCGGGCAAGCGCGCCATTATCCCGCATTTCGGCGTACAAGCCTTGTGATCTCCAGATTCCTCATCATTTGCCTACGTGGGTACAAGCGCTGGATCAGCCCGATGCTCGGCCAGCGCTGCCGTTTCACCCCCACCTGCTCGGAGTACGCGATGGGGGCGATAGAGCGTTTCGGGCCGCTGCGCGGCAGCTGGCTGGCCGTTAAACGGATCGGCCGCTGCCACCCCCTCCACCCCGGCGGGCATGACCCCGTGCCGCCCAGCCACTGACAGGACTCCCATGACCTCGACCCTCATCGTCAACGCCCGCCTGGTCAACGAAGGCCGCGAATTCGAAGGCGACCTGCGCATCGAAGGCGACCGCATCGCGATTATTGGCGACGCCCTGGCGGCCAAGCCCGGCGAAACCGTGATCGATGCCGAAGGCCGCTGGCTGATGCCGGGGATGATCGATGACCAGGTGCATTTCCGCGAACCAGGTCTCACCCACAAAGGCGACATGGCCAGCGAGTCCGCGGCAGCCGTGGCCGGCGGCATCACCAGTTTCATGGACATGCCCAACACCAACCCGCCGACACTCGACAGCGCGGCGCTGGAAGCCAAGTACGCGCTCGCCGCAGGGCGCGTCTGGGGTAATTTCGGCTTCTACCATGGGGCCAGCAACGACAATCTGGATGCCATCCGCGCACTGGACCCGAAGGCCGCGCCGGGCATCAAGGTGTTCATGGGCGCCTCGACCGGCAACATGCTGGTGGACGATCCTGACACCCTGGATGCGATCTTCCGCGAAACGCCGGTGCCGATCATCACCCACTGCGAAGACACACCGATGATCGATGCCAAGTTCGCCGAGTTCCAGGCGAAATATGGCGATGCACTTTCCGCCGAGCATCACCCCGATATTCGCAGCCGCGAGGCGTGTCTGAAATCCAGCACGCTTGCGACCGAGCTTGCACGTCGCCACGACACTCGTTTGCATGTACTGCATATTTCCACCGCCGATGAATTGGCGCTGTTCGAGCGCGGCCCCATGATTCGCGCCGACGGCAGCCGCAAGCGCATCACCGCCGAGACCTGCGTGCACTTCCTGCATTTTGCGCGCCAGGACTACCCACGCCTGGGCAACCTCATCAAGTGCAACCCGGCGATCAAGGACGAAGCCGACCGTGTCGCGCTGATCGCTGCGCTGGCGAATGACGTCATCGACGTGCTCGCCACCGATCACGCACCCCACACGCGGGAAGAAAAGCAGCAACCCTATGCCAAGGCTCCAAGTGGCCTGCCGTTGGTGCAGTACGCATTGCAAGTCGCACTGGAACACGTGCACGAGGCACGGCTCACCCGCGCCCAAGTGGTGCAGAAGTTCGCTCATGCGCCAGCGCAATTGTTCGATGTCGCCGAGCGCGGCTTCCTGCGCGAAGGATTCTTTGCAGACCTTGTCATGGTGGAAGATCGCCCGATGACGGTCGAACGCAGCGACATCCTCTCCAAATGCGGTTGGTCGCCGTTCGAAGGCCACACGTTTGCATCGCGCATCGCCGGTACCTGGGTCAATGGCGTGCAGGTGTGGGACGGTTCACGCCTGATCGGGCAAGCTCAAGGTCAACGCCTGCAATTCACTCGATGATGATGCTTCGACCTACCCTGCTCGCCTCACTGTTATTCGTTTCTTTCAGTACCTTCGCGCAATCCAGGGCAACAGTCGGCAATCTGCCCGCACGCGTGTCGCAAGGCGCGATGGTGATCGGCGAGGCAGAACCTGGCAGCGACGTGCGCGTGAGTGGCCGCAAGCTGCGCGTCGATGCCGATGGCCGCTTCGTGTTCGGTGTGGGCCGTGATGAAAAAGGTCCGGTAGAAGTCAGCATTCAGCCTGCAGGCGGTTCCGGTTCAGCGCAGACCGCCAGAATCGCGATCACACCGCGCGACTGGCCCATCCAGCGGATCAACGGTGTGCCGCCATCCACGGTGAATCCGCCACCCAAGATCGCCGAACGCATCGCGGGCGAAAACGCACTGATCGTTGCTGCACGCAAGACAGATAGCAGCAATACCGATTACGTGCAGACCTTCATCTGGCCAGTCCAGGGTCGCATCAGCGGGCGCTTCGGCAATCAGCGCATCTACAACGGCACGCCAAAATCACCGCATTCCGGGATGGATATCGCAGCAGGCACAGGCACACCGATTCGCGCACCGGCAGGCGGCAAAATTACCCTTGCCCAGAAGGATTTCTATCTGACCGGCGGCACGGTGATGATCGATCACGGGCATGGCATCGGCAGCAACTTCCTGCACATGTCGCGGCTTGACGTGAAGGCCGGTGATGTCGTCAAGCAGGGGGATGTGATCGGTGCAGTGGGCTCGACCGGGCGTTCGACCGGACCGCATCTGCATTGGGGAATGAGTTGGTTCGATACCCGCATCGACCCATTACTGGTGTTGCCGGCGAAGTAGCAAAGGCCAGATCGGAAAGTCTTGCCAAGATCAGCGGCAATAGCGGGTCATCAACTCGGCATTGCGCTCGTATTGTTCGCGGCCAGATTCGCTGGGCTTTGACATGAATCGTTCGACATCCTTCTTCAAATCCGGGCATGGGTCATCGGTATAGCCCGGCGGCCACAAGCCGATAGCCTTCGACACCCCTGTTATCACCCGATGTCCGTTGATCGGCGCCTTCATCTTGATCGCCATCCTTGGCGTGGCTTCACCGAAATTCTTGTTGCCTCGCCGAAAGATGGCTTGCTGGGTTTCCCCTTGAGTTGCTTCAGCAGCAGATGGACGAAACCAATCCTCGGATTGAATCGCCAAGGGAGATTCATCTCGCCCATTGGGCCCTGCCGATTCCTGCCCTTCGTTCACATCTTGAGAGGATTGATGCTTGGCAGGCAAAGAAGATGAAACTGCATCAGTATCTTTCGCGGCCGTCAGCGGCTGTATCAATCCGCGGCTCCGAGAGGGCGAATGAGAGCGAACGGGAACAGAAATGAACTCGAGACGAGTGCGAACTGCCTTGACCTCAAAGGAAGGCATTGATGCGCGATATGACGCCAGGTAAGCGCCCAGAGCAAGATGCAGGGCAGCCGTTACCAACAGACCCAAACCACGCACGCTCATGGCAGGACCAAGCTTTTGACCACGCCCCCCGTACTCGTCAGCCATCGCTTTCCACCGAGGGCCTCCTGCGATGCTGGCAAGGCTCTACATTGCGCCTCATACGCGTTGCGATTGTTCTGAGTCCAGGTCCAGAACCTGTGTGTTGCCAAAAATGGCGCGCACATCCAAGGGCAGCATCTCCAACAATCCGATGACAGAATCGAGGGGAAGCGTTGGTTCTTCTCTGGAAGCGAAATGACTTGGCGTGTATTGCCAATAGACCGGGCTGCCAGCTGACATGATCGCTTGATAGCTCTCGAATAGCCGCGTGGTTGCTTCAAAAGGCACCACCAAGTCCGCCCTGCTCGGCTCCGGCTCGACATTGGTCGGAATCGGTTGCGCAAACGTCGTGGTGAAACCCAGGCCCGTAGCACTAGGAACACTGACCATGGGCACGATGGAAGCACGAGCGCGGTATGCCAGGGTGCCGGTACCGAGCATTGCGTGTCTGTATCGACCGAAGAAGGGAAAGGCGTATGTATCGACAATGCTCGAATACACGTCGGGCATGATCAGCAGAATGCCACCTGCTTGCAGCCCCTTGATCGCGGCGACTATCCCCTTTCGATTGTTGTGGACGATTTTCTTAGACGAGTTCTCTCCGAAAATCACGTGATGCAGCTGATCGAATACCGAATTGCTGCCGTGACTCAAGGGGTCTTCGTAGAAAACGTAGAGGTCACGCTTGCCTTCAAGATGCTGACCCAACGTGATGATCGAAAGCACGAAATGGCCATAGTGCGGAGTGGCAATAACCAGCCCCTGATTGGGCGCTGTGTTTGCAACGACATCCCAGCCCGACAATTTCTCGTGATTAAGCGCCATCTTGATGATGGCTTCGCGGCTCATACGGCGCATGCCGTGGATGAGAGCTGCATTGATGATGTGCCAGTGGTAAATGAATCCAAGGGGATGGCCGGCAAGTGCGCATGCATCGATCACGCCCTTGAACTCTGCATCGGTCCAGCGAATGCGCATAAGTTGTTCAAACCGTGGCAGGCGACTAGATACCCGACGAACAGGCGCCGTGAAGAAGACAACGAGGCGAATCATTATCTCAATCATGCAAGCCTGCTGTTTTTGAAATTTCGCCTGTTGATGTCGTAGTTCAATACCAACTGATCAAGTGCAAGGCTGACCCTGTCAGTCTCCTGCTGCGCATGGGTGCGCGCGCGAAGCAGATGGGATTGATAGGACCTGTTGCGCCGCTGAGCAAACTCGTAGCGCAATGCGGGCATTCGCAGCTGTTGGACGTGTCGCATTCGCCAAGCATCACCGAAGGCCTCACAAGCCAAAAAATAAGTGCTTTGCAGCTTCAGCGCAGGCGTGATCGCAGCTGGCCCGATGAGATCGGTCGCTTGCTCGATCGCTTGCCCGGTCCAGGCATGGATGTGGAAACCGTGGCGAGAGGCAAGGATTGCCTCGATGCTCGGACGAAATTCTGTGATGCCATTGTGGCGTATCAGGAGCGGCGCATTGATTGCGTCATTGAGCTGATCCGTGAAAGCAATGACGTGAAACGGAATGCATGGAGGCGAAGCTTCCAGCCGCTCATAAAGCTGCGCAGGGAGGAGGCAACCATCGCCACCATTGCCCACGATGATGAAGCCATTGAGTGCGATATCTGCAGCTATTTGAGTAGTTTCGGCCGTACTGGGCAGCACAACCGCGTGTCTGCCGAATGCATCCTTGGCAATCGATGCAAGCTTGTTGAGGATCATCTGGCGCATGCGCATCCACCTTCGGATGGCAGTGCGGGAGCGAACTCCCCCACTGCCATTGCAATCAGTCGATCACCAGGTGCAGCGGCAGATCTCGCAAGTAGCTGGCTCCGGTTCCGGCTCGGCAATCATGGGCATGCCTATATCGATGCTAGTCACCAGATTCGTAGCCGCAGTGGCGATGTTCTGGGACTGTTCGAGGATCAGGTTGATCGTTTCCATGTGCAATCCTTCCATGAATTTGCCAGCCGGAATTTGCCGACGCAGCCCACGGCCGAGAGCTTGGGATCAAGATTCAGGCAAGGCAGTCTGGCTTCTTCCTGGACCCGACCTTGGAACGGGTATTTGTTGGTGGCGTCGTGAAAGGCTCTGCAGCAGAACGGGCCGGAATCCGCGCCAAAGATGAGCTCTTGCAGATCGACGCAATAGTGATCCCCAAATCAAAAGCATCCGTTCTCAAGCGCTATTGGGGGGCGGTGAAACCGAGTCAACGTGTCGTTCTGCTGGTGTTGCGGGATGGTCGGCGATTTGAAATCGTGATACCACCGGAGACACCGGGCGCGGATTAACTCACATTTTCGTGACTCTTTCACGTCTGAGCTCACCCTGCGCACAGACGCCTGTTTGCACATGGAGTATGACCCGCCCATTGATCAATCGACGGTGCCTGCCTTGATCTAGCATTCCTGGCAACGCTATGACGTCGCACCTAACGGCGCGTTCGAGCTTTTAGTCGTTACGACCCGCCACCCGCGCCACGGCATCATGCGCGTGCAGGCTTTCCAGATGCGAGACTTTGGCCTGCCACGTACGCACCCAAGGCAATGACGACAGTGCTGCACCTACCCGACGTGCAGCGTCTTCGCAAAACATCAGGTTCTGGGCATTGGCACGCGCGAAGGCTTGCTCGTCCTCGCGCTTGACCGCAGTTTGCACCGGCGTGCCGAGCGCTTGCTCCAGCACATCGGCGAGCGCGGCCACGGGCAAGTGATCGAAGCCATCCGCCAATTCCACTTCAACCTCGGCCATACTGCGCTGTGCATGCGGTGTGGCGGCGAGACCGTCTTTGCCCGCCAGCCAATCACGCACCGCATCGGTATCGACATCCCCTTCACCAAAGGCGGCTAGGAAGGATTCGGCATTCAATTCACGCGACAAAGCCGCCGACGCCGGACAGGTGCTGGAATATTCAACGCTCAGCGACAGCCAATGACGGCTGCCCTCCGGGCCGCGCTCGCTGCGCAATTGCACGGGGTAGCGCTTCCAACCCGCGTTCTGGCTGACCAACGCCGGACGTTCCAACAGGTGGTCGTAATGCAACACCAGCTGCACACGATCGGCGGCCCCCTGCTGCGACTCGATCAAACCCACCAGCAAACCGTCAAGTTCAAGCGAATCCAGACGTGCCTGCGGCAGCGCCTGTTGCAACTGCAGGTAAAGGCGCGACATGTGGATGCCGCGACGCTCCGGGTCACGCAGATTCACGCCGACATCGACGCGCGCGGCGGCCTGCAGGCCGCGATCAGACAAGCGCACGGGCAAGGCGATACCTTCCATGCCGACCCAATCGAGCGCGCGCGAGAGCGCGGCTGCGTCGAAGGCGACATCGGGCAAGGGGCGATTAGCAGACATCAGCATGATCTAAAGGGGATCGGGGAGATAAGTGGGTCATTTTACCCGGGGCCATGTGCACGAGCGGCCCGCCAGCTGCAACGCAGCGTACCCAAGGGTGGAACAGGGCTCTGTCCGGTTTGCGCGCGTTTAAGCGCCAATGCGCTCAAGATACGCCGCGGGCGGGTGCCACCGCTGGCTTCATCCGGCTTTTGGATGCGCCCCAGGGCTTCGCCAAGCAGATGATCGATGCTGCTTTTGCCATCGCGTTGCTCATCGAACAGACGTTGCTCGGCATCGGACAGGGCTTGCGCCAATCTTGAGAGCGCCGGGGCATCCAATTGCTCGCCGCGATGCGCCAACGCCGGCAAGGCATCGGCGACCGCGTTCCAGTCGACGGGCTGCTTCTGCAATCGCGCGCCCAGCGGATGTCGGCGAGCGCCTTTAGCCCAGCCGCGCAACTCCTCCTGCCACCAGGCCAGCTTGGCCAGGCCGGGTGCAGGTTCTGTGGTCGAAGCGGCATCCGTCCACTCTTGCAAGAGGGCGAACCAGTGCTCGGCCAACTCGCGCTGATCAGCGCGAACGAAGACGCGGGCGATGCCCCACTCCGGCCAGCGCGTGCGCCACTTCTCTACAAACGAAGCGGCTTCGGCAGCGGCTTCGTTCACGGCCATTCTTTTGGCTGCAGCAGGTCGGCGGGCAGCGCGACCATCGCATCGGCTCCCCATTCGCTTGGCTCGTCACCGGCGACGCGATACCCCCACAGCGCCGCAATCGACAGCATGCCCGCGGCGCGTGCGGCGTCGATGTCGCGTCGATCATCGCCGACGTACACGCAATCATTCGGCGCGGCGCCCATCACTTCTGCTGCGCGGAACATCGGCATCGGATGCGGCTTGCGCTCGGGCAGACTATCACCACCGATCAGCACGCCGCAGCGCGTGTCCCAACCGAGCATCGGCATCAGGTCGCGTGCGAGTTGTTCCGGCTTGTTGGTGACGATGCCCCAGCGGCTGCCCTGCGCTTCGAGCGCTTCCAAGAGCGCCGGGATGCCCTCAAACGGTGCGCAATGCTGGCCGAGTTCTTGTGCGTAGATGGCGAGGAACTCCGGCACCGCGGCCACGATCTCTTCATCACTCCAGGCGGGGAACGCCGTGCCGGCCATCGCACGAGCGCCGCGCGAGACAACCGGACGAATCTCCGCCAACGTCATCGGGGCGATGTCGCGGCGTTCGCGCATCACGTTGACCGTCGCCAGCATGTCCGGCGCACTGTCGAGCAAGGTGCCGTCGAGGTCGAACAAGGCGACCTCGGGGAAACGCGTGCGTGAGGTCATGCGGGTTTCCGCGCGCAGGCGAGGTAATTGATGTCGGTACGCGAGGTCAGACGCGCCGCATGCTTCCACGGCTCGTACAGCAGCCCGCTGACATCTTCCAATTCCAAGCCGGCGTGGCGCAGCCAGGCGCCCAACTCGGACGGCTTGATGAAGTCGCGGTACTGATGCGTACCCTTCGGCAACAGGCGCGCCACGTATTCCGCGCCCACGATGGCCAGCGCGAACGCGGCTGGCGTGCGGTTGAGGGTAGACAAAAACAGCGTGCCGCCCGGTTTGAGCAGGCGCGCGCAGGCCTCGATCACGCTGCCCGGGTCGGGCACGTGTTCCAACATTTCCATGCAGGTGACGGCGTCGAACGCGCCCGGTAATTCAGCCGCCAGGTCTTCGGCCGATTGCAATCGGTAATCGATTTCATGGCCCGCCTCGAGCTGATGCAGCTTGGCGACATCGATCAACTCCGGCGCCAAGTCGATGGCGGTGACGCGCGCGCCTTTGGCCGCGAGCGCCTCCGACAACAGGCCCGCGCCGCAGCCGACATCCAGTACCTTGGCACCGGCCAGCGAGACGCGATCCGCCACGTACTGCGTGCGCACGGGATTGAGCACATGCAGCGCGCGCTGCGGACCATCCGCATCCCACCAGCGATTGGCGAGTGCGCCGAACTTGTGCAGCTCGGCCTGACGGACATTGGGGTTGTTCATCGGGAAATCTCCACGGCGCCAATACGTTCGCGCCATTGGCGTGCATTGGCGAGGATGCCGGCTTCGTCCATGTCGACGAGTTGGCGACCACGCAGCTTCGGCTTGCCCGCGATCCAGACATCGGTGACTTGATGGCGACCGGTCGCGTAGATCACCTGGGAAATCACTTGATGCAACGGCTGGGTTTCGATCTGCGCCATATCGATGCAGGCGATATCGGCCTGTTTGCCCGGCTCCAGCGAGCCGACCAGGTCCTCCAGCCCCATCGCTTTCGCACCGCCAAGCGTCGCTGCGCGCAAGGCTTCGGCCGCGCTGAGCGCCGCCGCATCTTCAGCCACGGCCTTGGCCAGGATGGCGGCCGTGCGGGTCTCGCCGACCATGTCGAGGTCGTTGTTGCTGGCCGCGCCGTCGGTGCCGATGGCGAGCGTCACGCCCGCCTTCATCAACGCGCAGGCCGGGCAAAACCCGGAAGCGAGCTTGAGGTTCGACTCCGGGCAGTGCACCACGCTGACGCCGCGTTCCGCGCAGAGATGGATTTCCGCCTCGGTCAGCTGCGTCATGTGGACGGCGATCAGGCGGTCATTGAACAGGCCCAGGCGATCCAGCCGCGCGATCGGGCGCATGCCGTATTGATCGATGGATTGCTGCACTTCCTGCGCGGTTTCATGCAGGTGCAAGTGCACCGGGATATCCAGCTGATCGGCCAGCACACGCACGCGGCTGAAGTTGTCGTCATCCACCGTATACGGCGCATGCGGCGCAAATGCGGTCTTGATCAGCGCGTCGTCGCGCCACTGGTCATGCACTTCGCCGGCGCGGTCGAAGTATTCGTCGTCGCTCGATGCCCACGCGGTCGGGAAATCGATCACCGGCAGGCCGATGCGCGCGCGGAAGCCGAACTTCTTGTACGTCGCCGCCTGCACATCAGGGAAGAAGTAGTTCTCGTTGGCACAGGTGGTGCCGCCGCGCAGCATCTCAGCAATCGCCAACGTGCAGCCATCGGCGACGAAATCCGGGCCGATGACCGCGCCCTCAATCGGCCAGATGTGCTGCTGCAGCCACACTTTCAGCGGCAGGTCATCGGCGACGCCGCGCATCAGCGTCATCGGGTTGTGGGTATGGCCGTTGACCAGACCCGGAATCAAGACCGAGTCCGGCCTAGACACGGTTTCCTTCGGCGCATACCGCGCACGCGCTTCGTCACGCGGCAGCAGGGCGAGGATCACGCCCTTGTCGATGGCGATGGCATGGTCTTGCAGCACCACGCCATGCGGCGCAACCGGCACGATGTGGCCGGCTTCGATCAACAGATCAATGGTTTGGGGGGATGCGGCTTCGTTCATCCCGCCATCATGCCGCATCACCCGCCTGGTCCGCATGTCCGCGCAGCGCCCAGCGACGCGCCAAGGGGGTGATCGGGAAGATGAGGAAAAACAACATCCCGCCCATCCACGAGGGCAGGATGAAGGCGAGCGGGATGCAAGCGGCGAACACGATCAGCGGGACCAGCGTACGCACCAGGAACCAGCGCGTGCCAATCGGCCCCAGCTTCTGCGCCACGCCCTGCGAGCGGACCATCGCGCGCCGAGTCAGGAACGAAAACAGCGGTATCCCCGTCAGCACCAGGCAATAACCCACCAGCGGCCCGACGTGGTCACTCATGAACGACTCGGAATACAGCGCGGTCGCGAACGGCATCAGGGCAACGAACATCAACTGGCCGATGTTGAGCCAGAGCAGCCCCGGCGTCACCCGCCCGACCATCTTCCAGGCCTGCATGTGACCAGCCCAGAACAACGCCGTGACCATAAAGCTGATGACGAAGGCGACGAACAACGGGATCTGGTGCGCCCATGCACCCCCCGCGCCAAATTGCGCGACCAGCTCTTCCGCCGGCGGTTTGAGCTCGATCGCCAGCAAGGTGATCGCGATGGCGAAGACCGCATCGCTGAAGAACACGACGCGATCATGCGGGAAGACATCGGCGGGTACCGAGATGGATGGGCTTTCGTTCATCCACTCATTTTGCACCAACCAAACGACCATGCCGTAAAACGTCAAGGGCCGCACGTGGCGGCCCCTGACATCGAATCCTGGCGAAGGCCGGGATTACTTCACGCGGCTGACGTACTCACCACTGCGGGTATCGACCTTGATGATTTCTTCCTGCGCGACGAACAGCGGCACGCGGACCACCGCGCCGGTTTCCAGCGTGGCCGGCTTGCCGCCGGTGCCGGCGGTGTCGCCCTTCACGCCCGGGTCGGTCTCGGTGATCTGCAATTCGACGAAGTTCGGCGGCTGCACCGCGATTGGCACGCCGTTCCACAGCGTGACCACGCAGTCTTCCTCGCCCTTCAGCCACTTTTCGGCGCCGCCCATGCCGGCCTTGTCGGCCTGGACCTGCTCGAAGCTTTCCGGGTTCATGAAATGCCAGTACTCACCATCGGAATACAGGTACTGCATGTCGGTATCCACGACATCGGCCACTTCCAGCGAGTCGGTCGCCTTCATCGTCAGCTCGACCACGCGGCCGGACTTGATGTTGCGGTACTTCACGCGGGTGAAGGCCTGGCCCTTGCCCGGCTTCACGTACTCGGTGTCGGTGATGACGCAGGGATCGTTGTTGACCAGGATCTTCTGGCCGTTCTTGACGTCGTTCATGCCCAAGCTGGCCATGCAAGCTCCTTCGGGCCGCCCGGGGCGGCATTCAAACTAAAATAGGTCGCACATGATACCTGTTGCCCCCCTCTCCCTGCAGCCTGCCCGCTGGCAAGACCAGTGGCGCGATGCTGTGCGCGACCAGGCCGAACTCCTCAGCCTGCTGGGGCTGGAGTCGCTGGCCGCGCGCCTGTCCCCCGACGCGATGGCGCAATTCCCGTTGCGGGTGCCGCGCGCCTTCATCGCCCGCATGCGCCATGGCGATGCCAACGATCCGTTGCTGCGCCAAGTGCTGCCGCTGGATGACGAAGACCGCATCGCAGCCGGATTCACTCTGGATGCGGTGGGCGATGGCGCGGCCAAGGCGGCCGACGGCGTGATCCGCAAATACCGTGGCCGGGCGCTCTTGATCACCACCGGTAGCTGCGCGGTGAACTGTCGCTATTGCTTCCGCCGCCACTTCCCCTATGCCGATGAAACCGCGGCGCGCGGCGACTGGGCCGAGGCGGTGGCCGCCATCGCCGCCGATACGAGCATCGACGAAGTGCTACTGTCCGGCGGCGACCCGTTGTCGCTGTCCACGCCCAAACTGGCCGACCTGACCCGTCAGTTGGCCGGCATTCCGCACTTGAAGCGCTTGCGCATCCACTCGCGCCTGCCCATCGTGCTGCCGGCGCGTATTGACGATGCGTTCATGGAGTGGATGTCCGGCTTGCCCTGGCCGGCCACCTTCGTCATCCACGCCAATCACGCCCATGAGTTCGATGAGGATGTCGATGCGGCCTTGGCTAGGCTGCGCGACGCAGGGGCCACCTTGCTCAACCAGGCCGTGCTGCTGCGCGGGGTGAATGATTCGGTCGATGCGTTGGCGGCGCTGTCCGAACGTGGCTTCGAGGCGGGCGTGTTGCCGTATTACCTGCACCAACTGGACCGTGTACAGGGTGCAGCGCATTTCGAAGTAGACGACACCACGGCTATCGCACTGCATCAAGGCTTGGCTGCGCGCCTGTCAGGCTATCTCGTGCCGCGTCTGGTGCGCGAGGTCGCGGGCGACCCGGGCAAGCGGCCGTTGTAAACACTCTGCTAATGACCGAAACCCCCTGGCAGCTAAAACCTTCGAGCTCCGATATAGTGATGAGCGACACGCTTGCGCCTTGCGCGCATCCCCCCAGCGGAGACCTGCATGCTTTCTGGCGTTGACGCCCCCATCCGACTGTTGATCGTCAACGATGACGCTGAAGAGGCCGAGGCCATCGTCAGCCACCTGCGTAATGCCGGTCTGGCGATCCGCCCGGCACGTGCGGCCACGCTGGAAGAACTCGACAGCCATGTGGCTACGCATCCTTTCGATGTGGTGCTGGCTGCGTCGCCCACGGCTGGCCTGAGTGACTTGGAAGTACTGCAACGGGCCGGAGCCAATGGACGCGATCTGCCGGTCGTGGTCGAGGTGGATCACATCGATGACACCCTCCTTGTGGCGCTGACCGAATCCGGCGCGCGCGGTATCGTGCTGCGTGGCCAGTTTGCCCACTTGCAAGAAGTCGTGGTGCGTGAATTCACCGATCTCGAGGCACGTCGCGGCCTGCGCCGACTCGAAGCCCAGATTCGTGAAACCGAGCGTCGCTGCGACGCGTTGATTGAATCCTCGCGCGACCCCATCGCCTACGTCCATGAAGGCATGCACATTCGCGCCAACCGCGCGTACCTGGAGATGTTCGGCTACGACGAATTCGAGGACATCGAAGGCATGTCCTTGCTGGATCTGGTCGCGCCGAGCTATGTCATCGAATTCAAGCAACTGCTGAAAAGCCTGAGCCGAGGCGAAACTCCGCCGCCACGTCACGAGCTGGAAGCACGCGATGCCGAAGGCAACAGTTTTCCCGCGGTCATGGAATTCACCCAGGCCAAGTACGAGGGCGAGCCATGCATCCAGGTGATCCTGCGCCGCCAGGAATCCGACCCTGCCCTCGCCCAGGAAGTGGAAGAACTACGCCGCCGCGACATGGCAACGGGCCTCTTAAACCGCCAGACCTTCCTGCAGCAGCTTGAGCATTTGGTCGGCGAAGTCGCGACCGATGGCAGCTCGCACGGCTTGCTGTTGATGGAACCCGACCAGAGCGCCCAGCTTGAACAGCAAGTCGGCCTCGATAACGTGGATGATCTCGCAGTCGCCATCGCTGGCCGGATCAACGAAACCTTTGGCGACAAGGCAGTGATCGCGCGCACCGGCGAAAACACCTATGCCTTGCTGCTGCGCGGCAGTGACTACAACGCCACCAGCGCCGCCGCCGAACGTTTACGCGCCGCGTTCAATGGTCGTTTGCTGGAAACCGCCGATGCCACGCTGAGCGCTACGGTGAGCGTGGGCGGCGTGCAAATCGGCGAGCGTATCGCGCAGGTACCTCGTGTTGTGTCCAAGGCCACGGAAAGCCTGCAGAATGCAGCCGGGATGGGCGGCAATCGCGTCGAAATCTTCGACCCAAGCGCCACCGAACGTGTGGAAGAAGAGCGCATCCAGACCTGGATCACACATATCCGCGAGGCCATCGCCAACGACTCGATGCGCCTCCACTACCAACCGATCGTCAACTTGCAGGACGAAACCGAGCAGTTCTACGAATCCCTGCTACGCATGGTTGGCAGCGATGGGCACACCATCCCCCCGGCACAGTTCGTACCGATGGCCGAAGAGCATGGGCTGGCCGGTGCGATCGATCGCTGGGCCCTCCGCCACGCCCTGCAGGATGTGGCCGCGCAATCGGTTGGTGCCACGCCCGCCAAAGTCCTGGTGAAGATCTGCCAAGAGTCTCTGGATGACGAGAAGCTGGTGCCGGACATCTTCGCCCTGCTGCAGGAAACCGGTGCCGCTCCGGCATCCCTGGTACTGCAGCTGCCCGAATCCAAGGTCTTCACCAACCTGCGCCAGGCACAGCGCCTCAACGAAGAGTTGCGCGCGATGGGCGCGCATTTCTGTATCGAACATTTCGGCGTTGGTTTGAATTCGCTGCAACTGCTCAGCCATTTGAATCCGGCTTTCCTCAAGCTCAACCAGGATTTCATCACCGACTTCACCCGTTCGCAGGAAAACCGCGACCGGGTGCAGGAAATCGTGCAAAAGGCGCAGTCGCAGCAAATCGCCTGCATCGCCCGCGGCGTGGCCGATGCCGCAACCATGACCGCACTGTTCACCACTGGTGTGGAATACATGCAGGGCGATTTCATTGCGCCGGCTGGCGAACGCATGGCACCGGCCTATTGATCTTTCAGCGCTGGGCTAGTCAGAAAAAAGGCCGGGAAATCCCGGCCTTTTTCATTTCACTCTACAGGCTCGCGGTTTACGCCACCACGCCCTGACGAACGGCATTGCCGTCGAGCGAGGCATTGCGCAACGCCTCGATGCGCACGTCCAGCGGCGGATGGCTCAACAGCAGCTTCTTCAAACCATGGCCAATCGCACCGCTGATGCCGAACGCCGCGACCTGCTTGGGCAGCGTGTTCTCGCCATGATTGATCTTCAGACGCTCAAGCGCAGCGATCATCTTCTCGCGACCCGCCAGGGTGGCGCCGCCGGCGTCTGCACGGAACTCGCGATGACGCGAGAACCACATCGCAATCATGCTGGCAAACAGGCCGAAGATCATGTCCAGCACGAACACGATGGCGAAGTAAGCCAGGCCCGGGCCCTCGTTGCGGCCACCCGAAAGATAGCCGTCGATGGCGCGACCGACCACGCGGGCCAGCACGATCACGAAGGTGTTCAGCACACCTTGCAGCAAAGCCATCGTCACCATGTCTCCGTTGGCCACGTGGCTGACTTCATGCGCAAGCACCGCTTCGGCCTGATCGCGGTCCATTGCACGCAGCAAGCCGGTGGATACAGCGACCAGCGCATTGTTGCGGTTGGCACCGGTGGCGAAGGCATTGATCTCCGGCGCGTCATAGATGGCCACTTCGGGCATACCGATGCCGGCGGCCTGGGCTTGGCGCTGCACGGTGGTGAACAGCCACTGCTCCATTTCGTTGGCGGGCTGCTGGATGACGTGCGCGCCGGTGGAGCGCTTGGCCATCCATTTCGACAGCATCAGCGAGACGAAGGAGCCGCCGAAACCGAACAAAGCCGCCATCACAAGCAAGGCGCCGTTGTTGCCCAGCTGGATACCGAACATCGGCAGCACCACATTCATGATGATGCCCAGCAGCACCAGCACCGCGAGGTTGGTGGCAAGGAAGAGAGTGATACGTTTGAACATCGGTTGTAGCTCGAAGTTGCGGGATACCAGTGAAAATATGGGCGACCGTGCTTGAATGCAACGTGATGCCCCTTCCGACCTCGACACCCCCCCCTTATCGCGGCCGTTTCGCCCCCTCCCCGACCGGGCCGCTGCACTTCGGCTCGCTGGTGGCGGCGCTCGGCAGCTGGCTGCACGCGCGGGCCCGTGGCGGCGAATGGCTGGTGCGGATCGAGGACGTGGACCGCACGCGCGAGGTACACGGCGCCGCCGAGCTGCAATTGGAAGCACTGCGCCGCTTTGGCCTGGAATGGGATGGCGAGGTGATCCGCCAGTCTGATCGCGCTGCCGCCTACCAGGCCGCACTGGATGATTTGCTGGCGCGTGGGCTCGCCTTTGCCTGCCATTGCAGCCGCACCGACTTGGAACCCACCGGCGGCATCCATCACGCTTGCGTGGCCACGGCCGCGCGCGAACAGGCTGCCATACGCCTACGCGTACCGAACGAACGGGTCATCGCGTTCGAGGATGCCGTTCACGGCCACATCGCGCAGCCTTTGGGCCGCGAGGTTGGCGACTTCGTGATCAAACGTGCGGATGGCTGCTGGGCCTACCAGCTCGCCGTGGTGGTCGATGACGCCGCACAGGGCATCACCGATGTCGTGCGTGGCGCGGATCTGCTCGACTCCACCCCGCGGCAACTATTCCTGCAGCAACAACTCGGCCTGCCCACACCCCGCTACACCCACCTGCCCCTGGTCATGGATGACGAGGGCCGCAAGTTGTCGAAGTCGCTCGCTGCGCTACCGCTGGATACGGACGATCCACTGCCCGCACTGATGGCCGCCTGGGGCGCACTGGGACAAGACATGGCCACGGTCGCCGGAAGCACGGGGGTCAATGACTGGTTGAGCCGAGCACTCCTCCAATTCGATGAAAGCCGCCTGCCACGCGACCCGCAAACCTCGCCGCATCGCACAACATGATTTTCATCAACCTTGCCTAGAATCGAGATGCACCTCACATCACAGGCAGGTTTCCATGACTTCTCGCGTGGCATTCGTAACCGGCGGCACCGGCGGCATCGGCACCGCCATCATCAAACGTCTCGCGGACATGGGACACAAGGTCGCCACCAACTACCGCAGCGAGGAGCGCGCGCGCGCCTGGGCCGACAAGATGAAGGCCGACGGCTACGACATCCTGCTGGTCAAGGGCGACGTCACCTCCGCCGATGAAGCCGCGGGCATGGTGCAGGAAATCGAAGGCAAGCTGGGCCCGGTCGAGATCCTGGTCAACAACGCCGGCATTACCCGCGACGGCACCTTCCACAAGATGAAATCCGACCAATGGACGGACGTCATCAACACCAACCTCAACTCGGTGTTCAACGTCACCCGCCCGGTGATCGAAGGCATGCGCGACCGCAAATGGGGCCGCATCATCCAGATCAGCTCGATCAACGGCCTTAAAGGCCAGTACGGCCAGGCCAACTACGCGGCGGCCAAGGCCGGCATGCACGGCTTCACCATTTCCCTGGCGCGCGAGAACGCCCGCAACGGCGTCACCGTCAACACCATCTCGCCCGGCTATATCGCCACCGACATGGTGATGGCGGTGCCGGAGGAAGTGCGCGCGAAGATCGTCGCCGACATCCCCACCGGACGCCTGGGCACGCCCGAAGAGATCGCGTTCGGCGTCGGCTTCCTCTCCGATGAGCAGGCCGGCTGGATCACCGGCTCCAACCTCGACATCAACGGTGGCCACCACATGGGCTGGTAAATCCAGCTCCCATTACGTCATCCGGGGCCCGCACTGCGGGCCCTATTCATATGCGATGTCGCTCCACCGCCTGTTGCGCTGCCTGTTGCACTGCGTCATCCTGCCTGTATTCCACAGGGGATTCGTCGCGTCATGCCCACGCGCATCATCAAGAAATACCCGAACCGCCGCCTCTACGACACCGAGATCTCGAGCTACATCACGGTGGAGGAAGTCCGCCAATTGATCCTCGACGGCGAGCAGTTTGAAGTGCGCGATGCCAAGACTGGTGAGGACCTTACCCGCCAGGTGCTCCTGCAGATCATCGCCGAGCAGGAACAAGGCGGCGAACCGGTGCTCTCCACTCAGTTACTGAGCCAGATCATTCGCTTCTACGGCGATTCGATGCAGGGCTTCATGGGCAGCTACCTGGAGCGTTCGATGCAGCTCTTCTTGGAGCAACAAGGGCAGTTCCGCCAGCAACTGGGCGGGATGCTGGGGCAGACGCCGTGGAACATGATGAACCAGATGGCCGAGCGCAATCTGGACATGTGGACGCAGTTCCAGAAGTACATGGCCGGCCAAGGCGGCACGGACAAGCCGAACGACACCAAGCCCGGCATCAAGCGCTGACATGGCGGCAACGCAAGGGGAACACCCGCGTCGCTTAGCGGTGGTGACGGGCGGATTGGGCGGCCTCGGCAGCGCGATCTGCCGCACGCTGGCGGACAAAGGACGCAAGGTGGTCGCGGTGGATCTGGACAGCACGACCGAGCGCATCGCGGCCTTTGTAGCCGCGATGGCCGGCACCGACGCCGAATTCCATCCGCTCGATGTCACCGACTTCGAGGCTTGCCGCGCGTTTGCCGACAAGATGCAGGCCGAACACGGCGGCATCGACATCTTGGTGAATGCCGCCGGCATCACCCGCGACACGACCCTGCGCAAGATGGAGAAATCGCAGTGGGACGCGGTGATGTCCGTGAACCTGGACGGCGTGTTCAACCTCACCCGCCACGTGATCGATGGCATGAGCGCGCGCGGCTTCGGGCGCATCGTCAACATCAGCTCGGTCAACGGCCAGACTGGCCAGTTCGGCCAGACCAATTACTCCGCCGCCAAGGCCGGCATGCACGGCTTCACCATGGCGCTGGCCCGCGAAGTGGCGCGCAAGGGCGTGACCGTCAACTCCATCTCGCCCGGCTACTGCGAGACCGCGCTGGTGATGGCGATGAACGACGACATCCGCGCGCAGATCGTCGAAGGCGTGCCGGTCGGGCGCCTCGGCCAGCCCAGCGAGATCGCCCGCGCGGTCGAGTTCCTCGCCGCCGACGATGCCGGCTTCATCACCGGTGCCAACCTGCCGGTCAACGGCGGCCTGTTCATCAGCTTCTAATCCACCTGCACGAGCACGACATGAGACTGACCCCGCCTGCCTTCGCCACCTGGTTCATCGCGCTGTTGATCGGCTTGCTCGCCGTCGCCGGCAAGATCGGCTACTTTGCGCCCGCCGCGCCCTATGCCTTCTGGATGATGACGGTTGCCTTCGGCATGTTGGTTCTGGGGTCGCTGTTGAAAGGCCTGTAAAGCAATATCGAGCCGAATAAAAAACGGGCCCACTGGGCCCGTTTTTAT
>NZ_FTLW01000003.1:395000-445045 GCF_900155935.1 Solilutibacter tolerans | reverse complement strand
AGGTTCATCCGGGGCTCCTGGAGGGGTGGCTGATTCGCACCTCCAGTCTTCCGGGATCACCCCGGATGAACAACCTACTGAGAGATCACAGCTAGCCCACCGTTTTCCATGGGCGTCCGGGGCGCCCCGGCGAAACTGCCCGTTACAGATCCATGCCGAAGCCCAGGCCGGCCGTTTTCTCGCCATTGCTCATGGCGCCGCCCAGCGAGAACGAGCCGCTCTTGCCAATGCGCTTGCCGTAGCCGATGGACAGCGCGCTTTCACCGTTCTGCCAGCCGGCCCCCACCGAGATGCGCCCGCGCGGGCTTTGCGTGCCGGCGGCGTTGATCGCCATGTTCATCATGGCCGAGGTCATCGCGCCCTGCTTGTCGATGCGGCGGTCCTGCAGGCGGAAGCGCTCGTCCATCTGGTTGCGCAGCGCAGTGAAGTCGTCCTGCCAACCGCCCAGCGCGATCTGGGCGACACGCTGGTCGGTGTATGCGTTGGCCGCGTTCAAGGTTTCGGTTGCGGTGTTGTCGCTGTGCGCCCGGGCCTGTTCCAGCGTCTGTGTGTCGCCGGCATCGGCGTGGGCCTGTGCGCTTTGCAGGGTGGTGGCGTCGCCACTGGCCGACACGGTGCCGGCGATGGTGGCGACCTGCGCTTCGGTCAGGCCGCTCCCGCCGGTTCCGTCCGCGCCCGCGGGGCCTTGCGGACCTGCGGGACCTACCGGACCCTGCGCGCCAGTCGCGCCATCCGCACCGGCCGGGCCTGGCGGACCAACCAGCGAGGCCAGCCATTGCGCTTCGGTGCCAGTGAAGCCGTTGTTCACCGCCACCTGATAGGCGCTGTCGCCGGCAGGGCCTTGCGGGCCAGTGCTGCCGCCGCCGCTGCCCAGCGCGGTGAGCCGGCTGTCCACCGCGGCGAAGGCCGCGCCGACGTTGTTGTAGGTGCTGCCCTGGACGACGTAGCTGGGCGCGGTGAACACGCCACTGCTGAAGGCGGCCCCCCCGCCCAGCCAGCCGACGAGCGTGGTCAACTGGCTGACGTTGACCGCATCGGTACTGGTAGCGCCTGCCGCGACATTGACGATGCGCCGCTCGCGACCGACGCTGCCCACCGAAACCGTACTTTCCTCTTCGGCGACGGAGTTGGCGCCCAGTGCCACCGAATTGGCTGCGCTGGCCCGGGCGAGCCTGCCGTAAGCGACGCTGTCCTCGCCGTCGGCCCTGCTGGCCGCGCCGGTGGCAGTCGCGCCTGCGCCCGAGGCCAGGCTGTTGGCGCCGGTTGCGGTGGCAGCAGCGGCAGCGGCCCTGCTGGAGGCTCCGGTGGCGGTTGCCAGGTTGGCCTCGGCGCGGCTGGCCTGGCCGGTCGCGGTGGAGTCGAAACCGAGCGCCTGGCTGTTCATGCCGGTTGCGGTGGCGTTGTTGCCCCGCGCTTCGCTGCTCACGCCCGTGGCGGTGGAAGACGCCCCTCCCGCATTGCTGTTCGCGCCCGCCGCGACGGAGTTGAGACCGCTTGCCCTCGCGTTGTAGCCGGATGCGGTCGAGTTGTTGCCCGAGGCGATGCTGATCGAGCCAACGGCGATGGAAAGGGCGCCCGATGCCCTGCTGCTGTTGCCGATAGCAATTGAATCGGCCGTCGATGCGTGGCTGCGATGGCCGAGGGCAGTCGCGCGACCGCCCTCGGCAGTGCTGTATTGGCCAATGGCGACCACATCAGCGGACGCTGCGGCTGCACCGCGGCCTATCGCAACGGCATTCACGGCCCCGACGGCGGCGCGGGCGCCATCCGCCGCCGAACTGCCCGCACCCAGAACCACGGCGTAATCGGCGGCCTGGTTCACTGTGCTGTAAGCGCCCATGCTTACGCTACCAAGCGCCGATGCGGTGTTGTAGTTGCCAATCGCGACGGTGTCGCTTTGGCTGGCCACGTTGATGATGCCGATGGCGGTACTCTGCGTACCGGCGGCAAGGTTGTTGAAGCCGAGCGCAGTGCCTCTGGTACCGAGGGCGTGGTTGCTATTGCCAATCGCGATGCTTGTGTTCCCACGGGCGTAGTTGGCCAATCCGAACGCACTGCTTTGAAAGCCGCTGGCGTTGTTGTCCTGCCCGTAGGCCGACGCCTGCGGGTGGCATGTCGTATTGTCGGTCCCGTGCTCGCTGCCCTGGTCGGTGGATGGTGCGGGCGAAACCGGCGTCCCGTCGGGATTCAGGCAGGGTGCGTCCTGCGCCAGTACGGGTGCGGAAATGGCGGCCAGCAGAGCCAGGGCCAGGGTGGACGCGGAGGGCCGGCGACGACGGTTGATGTTCATGTGGATCTCCTCTGTGGATGAAGGCCGGCTCGCTACCGGCGTGTATCTATGCGGAAAAGGGTGCCGACACCGGACAATGCCGGGAATCGCAGGCAATCCAGCCCGCCCGGCCGAACGGGCGCACGGCGTGCCGGATCAGGGTTGCAGCGACAGCGGAATGGGCGACGCATTGCTGGTATGCGGCGACTGCCAGTCTTCCTTGTCGCCCACGCCCATGTACCAGAGGCTGCCATCGCGCTTGATCGCGTAGGTCCGTCCGAACTGCACCACGACGTCGACGACGTCGCGCAGCGCAAGGCGCGTGGGCGAATACACGAAGCCTGTCTTCTTGCCGATGCCCAGGTTGCCCCAGTCGGTGTTGCCCCAGCCCATCAGCGAACCGTCCCGGAGGATGGCGATGGCATTGAGGTTGCCCACCACCACTCGCGCCGCGCTGCGCACGCCCGGCACCGGGCGCGGATGGATATCCCATTCGCCCCGGCCGTTGTCGGCCTCGCCGCTGCCGAAGTGCGCCATGCTGCTCGATCCCCAGACCAGCAGGCTGCCGTCGTGGCGCACCGCCATCGACACCGGGTAATCTCCCGCTGCGACCTGCACGGCATCCGACACGCCTTCCACCAGATCCGGCGTGTCCAGCGCCTGTTCCTGCACCGGTTGGCGACCAAGCTGTCCTCTTGCGTTGAGGCCCCAGGACAGCACGCGGCCGTCGTTGCGCAGGGCCAGCACGTGCTTGTCGCCGATCGAGACCTGGGTAATGCCCTCCGCGCCCGTCACCACCACTGGCGAGAGCGCGGGCGGGCTGCTTTCGCCCCAGCGCTTGACCGCCTTGCCATCGCCCACCCGCCCGGCCGAACGCGAACCCCAGGCCCGCAGTGTGCCGTCCTGCATCAGCGCGATCGCCACGCCCTTGTAGGCGTAGATCTGCTTGACGTCACGCAACGGCACCTCGATCGGCACGGCGCTATCGGCCGCCGGCGGCGGCAGGTTGGCGGAGAGGGCCGCCTTGGGGGTCGCCGCACGCTCCTTGCGCGAAAGCAGTCCGCCCAGCAGCGAGGCGGCCGCGCCCAGATCGCCGCGCGAGGCGCGCTGGGCCTCGTCCGCCATCGACTGCACCTGGCCTGCGGCCCGACGCAGTCCGGCGCCGCGGTCGGCCACCGCTTGGCGTACGACGCCACCGGCGCTGCCACCCGTGCCCAATCCCTCGCCCTTGCCCCAGGCGAAAAGCCGCCCGTCCTCGAGCAGGGCATAGCCGTTGTCGCCGCCGCTGGCGATCTGGCGGGCACGGCCCGGCAGCGCGATCGGGGTCGGGCGCGCCTTGTGCGGCACGTTGCCGGGGGTTGGGTCCGGACCCAGTTGCCCCTTGTCGTTGCGCCCCCAGCCAACCACGCTGCCATCCTCGCGCAGGGCGAAGGTGGTTTCCATCGAACCGGCCAACTGCACGATGCGGGGCGATTGGGCCAGCGCGGGCGCGGTCACAGGCAGCGTCAGGATCGCGCCCAAGGCCAGGCCGCGCAGGACGGCGGGAAGGAGAAGTTTGCGTGCGGGATTGAACGACATGGCAGGCTCCGGCGCCGGATTCTGGTCGGCGGCAGTCCATTCATGCGCAGTAGAGGGCGCAAACCGGACATCCGCGCATCGCGGGCCGCGCCCGTGCGACACTCCGCCCTCACCCGGCAACCGCAGCCCTCGGGGATCGAAGGGGCAGGAGTCGAGCTTGACCTCGAGACAGACCGAACTTGGACCCCGCGCATGGGCGATCTTCGATGAAATCATCGAATTGCCCACCGAATTGCGTGCGGCACGGCTGGCCGAACTCTGCGCCGGCGACGACACCCTGCGCGGACAGGTGGAGGCGCTGTTGCGGGCGGATACGGCCGAAGATGCCGAGCTTTTCCACGGTGGCGACGCCGCCCGCTGGAGCGAGGCCTTGGCGCGTGATGCAAGCGCGGACGAGGTCGTGCCGGAGCGCAGCATCGGGGCGTGGAAGATCGTCGACGTCATCGGCCGCGGCGGCATGGGTGCGGTGTATGCGGCCGAACGCGGCGACGGCGCCTATGCGCAACAAGCCGCACTCAAGCTGATCCGCGCCAGCGCGGATTCGCCCGCCGCGCGCGAACGCTTCCTGCGCGAACGCCAGATCCTGGCCGGCCTGCGGCACCCGAACATCGCCACCCTGCTCGACGGCGGTATCAGCGCCGAGGGCGAGCTGTATTTCGTGATGGAGCGCGTGGACGGCGTGCCGATCGACCGCTGGTGCGATGCGCGCAAGCTCGGCCTGCGCGAGCGCGTGATGCTGTTCCTGCAGGTGCTGGATGCGGTCAGGTACGCGCATCGCAACCTGGTGGTGCATCGCGACCTCAAGCCGTCCAACCTGCTGGTCGATGGCGAGGGCCGGGTGAAGCTGCTGGACTTCGGTATCGCCAAGCAACTCGAAGCCGGCGACGTCACTGCCACCCATGACCGCGCGCTGACCTTCGAGTACGCATCGCCGGAACAATTGCATGATGCGCCGATCACCACCGCCACCGACCTGTGGCAACTCGGCGTGGTGCTGCATCGCTTGCTGTCGGGTTCGCACCCCTTCGGCCTGAGCCGCGACACCCCGGTGGCCCGGCAGTTGCAGCAACTGGAGAACGAGCCCGAACCGCTGACCCGCGCTGCCGCCAAGGCCAGCACCGAGCAGGCCGCGCGGCGCGGCGGACATACCCCGGCCTCGCTGACACGCGCACTGCGCGGCAACCTGGCCCGCATCGTGCAGACCTGCCTGCAGCGCGACCCGGAAGCACGTTATGCCTCGGCCGATGCGTTGGCCAACGACCTCAAGGCCTGGCTGGATGACCGCCCGATCGCAGCGGTGAAACTGGGTCGCACCGATCGCACGAAGTTGTGGCTGCGTCGCAATCGGCTGCTGGCCGCATCCATCGGCGCGGTGTCGTTGGCGTTGCTCGCCGGTACGGGCGTGGCGCTATGGCAGGCACACGAGGCACGCGAGCAGGCGCGGATCGCTGAACGCGAGAGCGAAAGCGCGCGGGCGTCGCTGGCGTTCCTCACGGACACTCTTGGCGCTGCGTCGCCTGCGCAAACCATGAGCTCCGAAGTGAGTGTGCGACAACTGCTGGACCAGGCGCGCGGGCAACTCGAGAAGCGCAACCTGCAACCACAGGTGCGCAGTTCGATCCAGCGCCTGCTTGGCCATCTGTATGGTGCCCTTGGCGAAGCGACCACCTCGGCAACGCTGTTCGAGGCCGGCCTGAAGGACATCACGCCGGCGAATCGCGACGAGGCGCTGGCACTGGCCCATGACCTGGATGGCTACGCCAGCACACTTGCCACGCTGGAACGCGGCAAGCAAAGCCTCGCTATCGCGCAACGTGCGCTTGTGCTGCGTGATCGCTTTTCGCCCGATGACACATACCAGCGCTTCCTTGGTCATCGACAACTCGCCTTGGCACATACCAGCCTGACCGACTGCAAGCAGGCGGATGCCCAGTGGCAGCAGGCCATGTCCGCACTGTCGGCTTCGGCCAATGTGCCCGCCGCTGAAGCAGCGCAAGCCTCGGTGATGTATTCACGCATGTTGTTCAACTGCGGCGAATACGCGCGCGGATTCGAGGTTGCCGAGGCGGGCTTGACCGCCGCCGATAAGACCGGCTTGCCTGCACTCGCCCCAGCTCGCGCAGACTTGCTTTGGGTCAAGGCCATCAACGGTGCGCCCATTCGCAAGCTACAAGCCGGGGAGGTCGAAGCGCTGCTGCGAGAAGCCATCGCCATGCACGAGAAGACGATCGGGCCACGTGGCGCACAGTTGGGTGAGTACTACTCCAGCCTCGGCAGCAACCTGCAACAGATGGGTCGCCTTGGCGAGGCTCTGCGCGAGCATGAACGATCCGCAGAGTTGTCACGCGCCGCCGGGATGCGGCCGCTCGACCAGGCCATCACTCAGTACAACATCGGCTATCTCTACCGTGACTACGGGGACTATCCGAATTCACTGGCCGCACACGCACGTAGCCTGGCGATCCTTGAGCAAGCTGGCATCGACGAGGACCACTTGGAGTATCGCCGGGCCCGCAAGTGGCAGGCACTGGCGATGATCCAGGCTGGGCAAGCGGCGGAAGCGCGCGCACGATTGCTGCCGCTAAAGGAACGCGCACGCAAACTTGACGGGGAAGACTCCGTCGAGCATGCCGATGTCACCTGGCAGCTGCTACGCGCTGCAGTGGCGATGCAGGACGTGGCGAACGGCGAACCACTGTTGGCGGAGGTGCGCGCACGCTCAGAGAAGTTCGTCCCACCCACCCATCAGGTGTTCATCGAGTTTCTACGCCATGAAGCAACGCTTGCGACCGCACGTGGCGACCTGAGCACCGCCGAGAGGCTACGCCGCGATGTATTGGCCCGCGAGATTGCCAACAACAACCTCACCGCACCTTCGGTCGCGCGCGCAGAACTTGCCGCACTGCTCTCCCGGCACAAAGATCGCACAGAGGCCAAGGCATTGCTGCGCGAGGCCTTGCCCGTGTTGCGCAAGCAGTTCCTACCCCAACAAACAAACCGCGCCATGGCCGAAGCGCTCGCCAGGGAACTAGGTGTCTAGGGCGTTTCCTCGCACGGCTCGATCGGCGTCAACGTGTATTTCTCGGTACCGTTGCGGCACTTCGTTCCCATCGGCGTGCGCACGCCTGCGGCAAGGGGCATTGCCCGTTGATGTCGCGATCACGCAGGCGGAACTGGCCGCCATCCGCGACCGCCAGGGCGATGCGGAAGAAGCGCGCGAGCTCCTGCGCGAATCGCTGCCGGTGCTGCGCACCGCATTGCTGCCGCAGGAGATCAACCGCGCCGCCGCGGAAGCGCTGGCCAAAAAGCTTGGGGTATAGCCAGGCAAGGCAGGCCAGGCGCAGGTGCCCGACCCGCGCCCGGCAAGATCAGTTCGGCCGCAGGTAGACCTGGAATGCCAACACGCGCGGCTGAAACTGGCTGTCGAGCAAGGGCAGCCAGCCCGGCGGATTGCCCGTGGCGACGAAGTACGCATTGCCGGACGTCGTGATGCCTGCCGGTGCCTGCCACAGGATGCAAAAATTGCTGGCGTTGGCCGCCCCGCGGATGCCGATGGTGAACGCGTACTTGCCGGGCTTCACCCGCGGCGGCCGGGTGAATTCGATCATTCGCATGTGCGCAGACACTCCGTCCAGCACATAGCCGGGCACGATCTGGCGCATCAGCGCCGCTCCGCCGGGAATTCCGTTCGGCGCCTCTTCGATTTTCACCTCGACCTGTACATGCGGGTGGCAATGCAGCGGAAGCATTAGATGGCTGAGGCTGCCGGCCTCGTGCAACTCGAACACCTGCGCGAACTGCTGATTCGCGCTCCCGCCGAGGTCGGTGTTATACGCTGTCTCGATGATCATCTGCTCGGCGGCCAGCTCCGGCTCCGTCGCCACCGCCAACAACGGTGCGGTCATCAGGACCAGTATCGATGCAACCGTTATCCCCTTGCTCATTGCCTTTCTCCCGAAGCGGCGCGAATCGCCCCGTTGTACTGCCATATGCGTAGTGGGAGGGTGGAACCGGACACCTTGGATATCGAGATCTGTCGCGAGGGTCGGCTGGAGTGAAGTCGCCTATGTATCGGTACCCACCTCTCGATCCTAAGAACCCAGCCCAGCAAGAATGCTGGCACATCGACCCGTTCCGTTGCTCCTTGCGGCAAGTTTGGGAAGTGGCGTCCCGCGTGGACACTCGGATATTTCTCAAGATTTCGGGTTTCTCGTCGCAGGTTTTGCGACCTCGCGCAGGCATGGTGGCAAGCCCTCACTTCGGGAGCCCCAGCATGGCGCAGCATTTCCTTCTGTCCAGGGAAGCCCGGAACCTGTCGCTGAGGCAGGTCATGTGCATGGTGAACGATCAGCCTGCCTGCTGTTCGCCGCGGCGCGCTGGCAAGGCGACCCCGCGTGTCCACGATGCGAGGTGGTGGGGAAGCACTACTTCCACAACGGCCGGCTCCAGTGGCGCTGCAAGGCTTGCCGGTATGTGTTCTCGGTAACCTCCGGCACGGTGTTCGCCCACCACAAGCTGCCCTTGAACCTTTACCTTGGCGCATTGCTGCTTTTCAGCAATTCGGTCAAGGGCATCCCGGCGCTACGGCTGGCCCGAGAGTTGAACGTGCAATACAAGACGGCCTTCGTCCTGGTCCACAAGATGCGCGAGGCCATGCTGATCCAGCGCGACGAGTCGCCGCTGGATGGCGAGGTCGAGATGGATGGCGCCTATTTCAATGGTCACATCCGGCCGGCGAACAAGAAAGTCAACCGCATTGATCGGCGCAAGGCCAAGTATCAGCGGCCTGACAAGCGGGTGGTGATCACCCTGCGCTCACGCGGTACGAAGGGCTGTGGCGGAAGACGAACCCTGACCTTCGTTGCCCGGAGCGAAAACCAGATAAGCGTGGCGAAGCTGGCGAGGAAATACATCGCTCCTGGCACCACGGTGTTTGCTGACGAAGCACCGGCCTACGACGTACTGAGCACGCATTTCGTGACGCGCCGCATCAATCACCAGGAAGAGTACCGTGCCGACGATGGCACGAATACCAACACGGCGGAAGGCTTTTTCTTACGCCTGCGCCGGATGCAGTACGGCGTGTCCCACCATTTCAGTTCAATGTACCTGGATCTGTATGCCAACGAAGCCGCGTATCGCGAGGACAACCGCCGGCGAGCCAACGGAACGATCTTCGCCCAAAACCTGACCCTTTGCGCCGCAACGGCACCGTCGCGGGAGTTCTCCGGCTACTGGCAGGGGAACCATCGCGTCGTGGAACAGTTGGTTTAGCGCTTTTCCCAGAGGGTATTCTTACCCCTGGCGTCGACCTTTAGGGCTTGTCCGACGCTTTCCATGCTCCATAGCGTGCGCGACACTCCGACGCAGGCCTCCTTCAGTGCTGTGGCATCGTGTTCCAGCCCACGCAGCGCCAGGATGGCAATGGCGATGTCCCTGCTGGACAGAGGCTCCCGGGCATCACGCAGGGTTTCGCGCACGGCCCGGCTCAATTCTCCGCGTCAAAAGACGCTGTTCTTGCGGTAACGCCGCTTTGCACTGACACGTGAGAGTTCGACTTCCGGCGCGAGCAGCCGAATCGTGGCGTCCAGATGGGACAAGGACTCTCGCATCACCTGCAGATTTTGCTCCGCACCCTTGATTTCGCCGGCCAATTCAGCCCGCTTTTCCACCAGTCCGTTGACGACAATCTTGCCCATTTGACCGCATCTCCATAGCATCGGATGCGGTAATTCTGGGTCAGCCGGTTACGCCGCGCTGGGTGCAGCTGCTACATAAGTCCGCTGTTTTGTGACGGTCAACGCTGGGTAATTTAACTCGATGAATATCGATTGAACATGATTTGGAGCAAAACCGGGCGAAGAAAATTGATGTAACAGGTGTCGAGTAAAAGCGTGGCGCTCACTCAATTTCCGGCGCATGTGTCATGGGCCGCAGCAGCCCTGGGCGTTCGATTTGTGGGTGACAGGACAATGCCCTCACCCCCTTGAAACCCCCAAACCCCGCCCCATCTCCAATGCATCCCGACGCGGCACTGCGTGCGCCTGGTGGGTTGGCACTCTTGCGTGCCGACTGCTAAAATCGGCGGGTTTTCCCATCCCAATCAATTACTTGAGAGATTCGTATGAACATCAAGCCGCTCCATGACCGCATCGTGGTCAAACCGATCGAAGCCGAGGAACTGTCCGCCGGCGGCATCGTCATCCCCGACAACGCCAAAGAAAAGCCGACCAAGGGTGAAGTGGTCGCTGTGGGCACCGGCAAGGTGTTCGACAATGGCCAGGTCCGCGCCATGACCGTCAAGGTCGGTGACAAGGTCATCTACGGCCAGTACGCCGGTAGCGCCTACAAAGACGCCGGCACCGAATACAAGATCGTGCGCGAAGACGACATCCTCGCCATCCTCGCCTGATCCCTCCCCGGTTTTAGTCAAGACCCTTTAGTTTTCAAGGAATACACACATGGCTGCCAAAGACATTCGTTTTGGTGAAGACGCCCGTTCGCGCATGGTGCGCGGCGTCAACACCCTCGCCAACGCCGTAAAGGCGACCCTGGGCCCGAAGGGCCGCAACGTCGTGCTGCAGAAGAGCTTCGGTGCACCGACCATCACCAAGGACGGCGTGTCCGTCGCCAAGGAAATCGAACTGGCGGATGCGTTCGAGAACATGGGCGCGCAGATGGTGAAGGAAGTCGCTTCCAAGACCTCTGACAACGCCGGTGACGGCACCACCACCGCGACCGTCCTCGCCGCCGCGCTGATCCGCGAAGGCATGAAGGGCGTGGCCGCTGGCATGAATCCGATGGACCTCAAGCGCGGCATAGACAAAGCCGTGACCAGCGCCATCGACGAGCTGAAGAAGATCAGCAAGCCGACCGCCGACGACAAGGCCATTGCCCAGGTCGGCACGATCTCGGCCAACTCGGACGAGTCGATCGGCAACATCATCGCCGACGCGATGAAGAAGGTCGGCAAGGAAGGCGTCATCACCGTTGAAGAAGGCAACAGCCTGGACAACGAGCTGGACGTCGTGGAAGGCATGCAGTTCGATCGCGGCTACCTGAGCCCGTACTTCGTCAACAACCAGCAGTCGATGTCGGCCGAGCTGGATGACCCCTTCATCCTGTTGCACGACAAGAAGATCTCCAACGTGCGTGACCTCCTGCCCGTGCTGGAAGGCGTGGCCAAGGCCGGCAAGCCGCTCTTGATCGTCGCTGAAGAAGTGGAAGGCGAAGCGCTGGCGACCTTGGTGGTCAACACCATCCGCGGCATCGTCAAGGTCTGCGCCGTGAAGGCCCCGGGCTTCGGTGATCGTCGCAAGGCGATGCTGGAAGACATGGCCATCCTGACCGGCGGCACCGTGATCTCCGAAGAAGTCGGTCTGTCGCTTGAGAAGGCGACCATCAAGGATCTCGGCCGCGCCAAGAAGGTGCAGGTCTCGAAGGAAAACACCACGATCATCGATGGCGCCGGCGAAGCCGATGGCATCCAGGCCCGCATCAAGCAGATCAAGGCCCAGATCGAAGAGACCTCGTCCGATTACGACCGTGAGAAGCTGCAGGAGCGCGTGGCCAAGCTGGCCGGCGGTGTTGCGGTGATCAAGGTCGGCGCCGCGACCGAAGTCGAGATGAAGGAAAAGAAGGCACGCGTCGAAGACGCCCTGCACGCCACCCGCGCTGCGGTGGAAGAAGGCATCGTCCCGGGCGGCGGCGTGGCGCTGATCCGCGCCGTGTCGGCCATCAAGGGCCTCAAGGGTGCCAACGAAGACCAGAACCACGGCATCGAAGTCGCGCTGCGCGCGATGGAAGCGCCGTTGCGCGAGATCGTGACCAACGCCGGTGAAGAGCCCTCGGTCATCGTCAACAAGGTGAAGGAAGGCTCGGGCAACTACGGCTACAACGCCGCGACGGGTGAATTCGTCGACATGGTTGAAGCCGGCATCCTGGACCCGACCAAGGTCACCCGCACCGCGTTGTTGAATGCTGCGTCGATCGCTGGCCTGATGATCACCACCGAAGCCATGGTGGCGGATGCGCCGAAGAAGGAAGAGCCGATGATGCCGGGCGCCGGCGGCATGGGCGGCATGGGCGGCATGGATTTCTGATCTGGCCTCACCTTGTTGTACTGCAACATCAAGACCCCCGCAGCGATGCGGGGGTTTTGTTTTGCCTGAAGGTTGCAGATACTGGCCCTGGTGCCGGGGTGGGGCGCCGTTCGTGCAGGAGAGTCGAGTGCTGGGACGTGTCCTGTTGAGCCTGGTTCTACTGATGGTGGCGGGCCGCGCCTACGCAGCTCCGGAGCTGACGATCGGCTGCAGTCCAACTTCCGCGCAATTGACGCTCGAACAGGTGCGCGCGCTGCCGACTGAGGCATGGAAGACCGTGGACCCCAATGCCCCGTTTGTCGATCTTGCCAAGGCTGAGTGGTGTCGTTTGCAGGTGTCCGGTGCGGATACCCTGGGTGCGGTGGTGCGCTTCAAGGTGTCCTCGGCCCTGATTGCACCGGTGGCGACTTTCTATTGGCCCGATGTCCTGCGGGATGATCAAGGGACGCAGGTCGGTGTCGAGACCCGCAGTTTTGGCGGAGCACGTCATCCATCCGTGTTGGTGGAAGCGCGCCACACAGGGCAGCCGATTTACCTGCGCTTCCTGACACGCAGCAGTCCAAGAGGGGTGTTGGAGGCATGGGGCGTTTCCGACTTCACCGCCCGGGTACGCGCGGAGCAGTCCTTCGAGATGGCCGTCATGGCCAGCATGGCGGTGCTGGGATTGATGGCAAGCCTGTTTGCCTATCAGTTGGGAAGGCGTGTGCTGGTTTACCTGTGTTTATGGGTGATATCGGTGATCGTGTTGAGGGTCCTTGAGTCGGGCTTGTTCACGACATGGGTATCCATAGAAGAAGATGCGCGGCGTCTGTTGAATACCCTCAGCCTGACTGTTGCCATCGCGTTCTCGGTGGTCTTCAGTGATCGCTACCTCAAGCTTGGCGATCACTTTCCACGGATCTCGCGGCTGCTGATGGCGCTGGTATTGGTCTTGATCGGCGTGGGCCTGCTGACCGTAGGACAAGTGACGACGCATCTGCGAGAGCTCTATAACGCCTTGATCATCCTGCAGTTCATGCTAGTTGGCATCTGCGCCTTGGTGTTGTTCCATCGCGGCGACGAGATGGCGCGCTTTTTTATTCTGGGGTGGTCTCCCGTCTTGGTCATGTCCGTCGTGCGGACCCTCTTTTTCCTGACCCCTGCTCCGCTGCCTGTCTGGTTGGAGCCGCTTTGGCAGGTTACTTTGCTGTTTGCCGTGTTTGTTCTGCTGTTGGTGACGGCCCGCGCGACACGGGATGCCGAGCGGGAAATGCACGTCGTTCGCCGCGCGGCCAGCCATGACGCGCTGACCGGATTGGCGAACCGGGCCTCGTTGTTTGAGGCGTTGAAAAGTGGCATGGCGAAGGCGCGCACCACCCGCGCGCCGCTTTCACTGCTGTTTCTTGATCTGGACCACTTCAAACACGTCAATGACGAGCACGGGCACGACGTGGGTGATCACTGCCTCAGGCATTTTGCAGCGACATTGCAAAGCAGGTTGCGTGCGGACGACATGCTGGCGCGCCTCGGGGGGGAGGAGTTCGTGGTGTTGCTGCCGGGCGTGCCACTCGAACATGCACGCAAGGTCTCGGATGATTTGCGCAACGTCCTGTCAGAACATCCGCTGATTCTCGGCGATCTCACTTGCCGGATGACGGTCTCGGTCGGTGTGGCGGCGCTGCGTGATGAAGACGATGCCGAAAGCCTGTTGAAGCGTGCTGATGCCGCGGTTTATCGCGCCAAGGCGCATGGGCGCGACCGCACCGTGCTTGAAACCGTCTTCGATGCGCCTGCGCTCTCGTTGCGATAACGCTTGCCCGGCGGGGTTTGGCTCCCGTCAGACAGATCACGAAATGAATCAGGCTTTCCCTTTTTCTTCCCCGCCCGCGATGATCACGGAATGGCAAAAAATGATTGCGATGTTCTGATCCTGGGGGCTGGCCACAACGGGTTGGTGTGCGCGGCCTATCTCGCCGCTGCCGGACTGAAAGTGCAGATGCTGGAGCGCCGCGCCATCGTCGGCGGTGCCGCGGTGACCGAGGAATTCCATCCCGGCTTCCGCAACTCTGTGGCGAGTTACACCGTCAGCTTGCTTGATGACGGCATCGGCCGCGACCTGCGCCTGGCCGAAAACGGCCTGCGCGTGGTCGAGCGGCCCTACGCCAATTTCCTGCCGCTAACCGATGGTGATGCGTTTCGCTTCGGCGGCGAACATACGCAAGGCGAGATCGCGCGTTTTTCCAAGCGCGACTTGCCGCGTTGGACCGATTACAACGCCATGCTCGAACGCGTCGTTGGTGTGCTGCGCGAGTTGGTGCACTTGACCCCGCCGAACATCACCGATCGCATCGGCCTATCTGATTGGCTGGGCTCGTATGCCGTGGCGAAGCGCTTGAAGCACTTAGACCTGCGTGGTCGCCGCGACTTGATGGACCTGATGACCAAGTCCGCGGGCGACGTGCTGGACGCGCATTTCGAGGGCGCGCCGCTCAAGGCGGTGCTGGGCTGGGACAGCATCGTCGGCAATTTCGCCTCGCCTTATACGCCCGGCAGTGCGTATGTGCTCTTGCATCACCTCTTCGGCGGTGTGAATGGCAAGCCGGGCGCGTGGGGCCATGCAATTGGCGGGATGGGCGCGATCACGGCTGCGATGCACAAGGAATGTGAAGCCCGTGGTGTCGTCATTCACACGGATGCGCCGGTCGCCTCGCTCATCGTCGAAAATGGCGGCACGATCGGCGCGATTACCGAGGATGGCCGCGAGTTCCGTGCCCGCGCGGTGGCCTCCAATCTCAACCCCAAGCTGCTGTACCAGCGCATCGTCGCGCCAGAACACCTGGATGACGACACCCGCCAGCGCATTGCCAACTACCGTTGCGGCTCGGGCACGTTCCGCATGAACGTCGCGCTATCGGAGTTGCCGGACTTCAGCGCCGCGCCCGGCACCGATCTACAGCCGCATCACCAGACGGGCATTCTCATCGGCCCGTCGCTCAGCTATTTCGAGCAAGCATATTTCGATGCGAAATCGAAATCGCACAATGCAGGCTGGGCACGCGCACCGGTGGTGGAGATGGTGATTTCCTCGACGCTCGACGACACCCTCGCACCGCCCGGTCAGCACGTCGCTAGCTTGTTCTGCCAGCAGGTGAATCCGGAGGTCGATGGCGGTTGGGATGCGCATCGCGACACCGTTGCCAAGCTCATGATCGATACGGTCGATGCGGCGGCGCCCAATTTCGCGCGCAGCGTGCTGGGCTATGAGGCGTTATCGCCACTGGACCTGGAGCGACGCTTTGGCTTGGTCGGCGGCGACATCTTTCATGGTGCCTTGGGGTTGGACCAGCTGTTTTCCACGCGGCCCCTGTTGGGGCAGGCCAATTACCGCGGGGCGCTGAAGGGCCTGTACCTGTGCGGCTCCGGCAGCCATCCGGGCGGCGGCGTCACCGGCTTGCCGGGCAAGAACGCGGCCCGTGAGCTGCTGCGGGATTGGCGACGGATTTAACGTTAATTGAACTGATCTGTTCAATTTTGCAGTGCAGCGTGCAATTCGGATAACAAATATTTCACGATAAGAGCGCTTCCGACGTGGGGGAGGGAGCTCCAACCCGTCAGCTGCTCGGCAGCTGGCGGGTTTTTTTATGTCGCGGTGGACGCATGCCATCATCCGCCGATGCATGCCGCCATTGACGATCGCGCACGACGCGCCCTCGACCGACTTGAACTGCCTAATGGTGCTGATGACCCCGCGCGCGCAAGACTGCAGCGCTTGGCGATTGCCAGC
Source organism: Solilutibacter tolerans (assembly GCF_900155935.1). Lineage (GTDB taxonomy): Bacteria > Pseudomonadota > Gammaproteobacteria > Xanthomonadales > Xanthomonadaceae > Solilutibacter > Solilutibacter tolerans. The sequence goes on along the minus strand of NZ_FTLW01000003.1, from coordinate 429,333 downwards.
GACTTCGCGATCGACACCTTGGCGCTGCAGCCGGCCTTGCTGGCGCGCTTGCTGGCCGATGACGGTGCGGAAGCGGCATCACCCCCCCTCCTGAATGATGAAAATCGCGCCGAATGGCCGGCTTTGTTGCGGCGCTGGCGCATGGGGGAATCCACCCGCCTTATCTGGCGCGATGTGCAAGGATTGGATGATGTCGAATCCACCTTGCGTGGTACGACGCGCCTGGCGGAGCTGGCGTTGGCCGTGGCTTTGGCGGCGCTGGAACGCGATTTTGCCGAGCGTCATGGCGTGGTGCGCGATGCTGAAGGTCGCGAGCAACGCTTGGTGGTGTTCGCGCTGGGGAAATTGGGCGGTGGTGAGCTGAATTTCAGCTCCGACATCGACATCGTCTATGGCTATGAGCACGATGGCGAAAGCGACGGCGCGCGGCCGCTGGCGGCGGAAGTGTATTTCGCCCGTCTGGGCCAACAGCTTGCGAAGTTGCTTGATGAGCTGACGGCGGATGGCTTCAGCCATCGTGTGGATTTGCGCTTGCGACCGTATGGCAATGCCGGACGCGTGGCGTGGTCGTTCGCGGCACTGGAGCAATACTTCCAGCGCGAAGGCCGCGACTGGGAGCGTTATGCCTGGCAAAAGGCGCGGCCAGTGGCCGGTGATATCGCGGCGGGCGAGCGCTTCCTCGACCTGATCCAGCCCTTTGTCTATCGGCGATATCTCGACTTCGGCGCGCTCGAAGGCCTGCGCGAGATGAAGGCGTTGATCGCGGCGGAAGTCGCGCGCAAGGATTTGGCCGACGACATCAAGCGCGGGCCCGGAGGCATTCGCGAAATCGAATTCTTGGTGCAGGCCTTGCAGTTGATTCGAGCGGGACGCGAGCCCGCATTGCAGCGTCGCGGCTTGCTGGCATCACTGCACGCCTTGGTTGAGGGCGGCCAGATCGCGCCAGATACCGGTGACGTGCTCGCGCAAAGTTATCGCTTCCTGCGGCGACTGGAAAATCGCCTGCAGATGTTGCGCGATGAGCAGGTCTATTCGCTGCCAGCCGACGATGAGAGCCGAATGCGTTTGGCCAGAGGCTTGGGTTATGACGGCTGGCCTGCGCTACGGGCCGGGCTCGATGCCGTGCGCGCGCAAGTGTCGACAGAGTTCGATGCCTTGCTCACGCGCCGGCAGAAGCAACACAAGCCCGATGCATTGCAGGCGTATTGGAAGCAATTGCCTGAAGGCGGTGACGCAAGCGTGCTGGGGGATGCCGGTTTCGAGGATGCTGAATCGCTCGATGCACAGCTGCGGGACTTCCTGCGCGGCGCGGCGGCGCGGCAGAGTTCTGACATCGGCCGCGCGCGTTTGGATCGCGTGATGCCCGCCTTGATCGCCGCCAGCGCAAACGCCAGCCAACCCGATGCAGCATTGCGTCGCGTGTTGACGCTGGTGCAGAACATCCTGCGTCGCAGCAGCTATCTTGTCTTGCTGGATGAGCAGCCGCAGGCACTCACACGCTTGGTCGATGCCCTGTCACGCAGTGCATTGCTGGGCGAGCGATTGGCGATGTATCCACTGTTGCTGGATGAGCTGCTGGACAGTCGCGGCGCCGATGCGATTCCCGATGCGGCTGCGATGCGTGAGGCCTGCGACGCCGCGATTGCGCAAGCCGATGGCGATATCGACGATGCCTTGCGCCTGCTCAACGAAACACGGCAAGCGATCAGTTTCCGCATCGCCCTTGCGACGCTCGATGCCACGCAGTCTGCTGCCGACAGTGCGCGGCAACTGGCCCAGCTCGCGGATGCTGTGCTGGCCAGTGTGCTCGGTATCGCCGAAGACGAATTGCGGGCTGCGCATGGTGAAGTGCCGGATGCGCGTTTCGCGGTACTGGGTTACGGCAGTTTGGGTGGGTATGAGCTCGGCTTCGGGTCCGATCTGGATTTGGTGTTCCTGTACGACGCGCCGATGGATGCCGAGTCCGATGGCAGACGCCCGATCGAGGCGCAGCGCTGGTTTGCACGGCTGGCGCAGAAGATCGTCGGCTATTTGCAGACATCGACAGCATCAGGTCGTTTGTTCGAAGTCGATGTGCGCCTGCGTCCGGATGGCAGCAAGGCGATGTTGGTGTCGACCTTGGCCAGTTTCATCGACTACCAGCGCGAGCGTGCTTGGACGTGGGAACGACAAGCCCTCGTGCGTGCGCGCTGCGCCGTAGGCGATGCTGCGCTGTGTGCTGAGTTCGAAGCGGCACGCACAAGCATCCTTTTGATGTCACGGGATGCCGATGCCTTGCGTGCTGATGTCATCACGATGCGGCGCAAGATGCGCGCCGAACTTGATCGCAGTGATGCGCGCCTATTCGATCTCAAGCAAGGCGAAGGCGGCTTGGTCGATCTGGAGTTCCTGCTGCAGTATCTGATCCTGCGCGATGCGCCGGCGCAGCCATCGCTTGCCCATCCGCGCGCGAACGATGCGTTGATCCGGGCGCTGCTTGCTGCGGGCGTGCTGGATGAAGACGAGTCGGCGCGCTTGCTGGGGGCGCATCGACAATTGCTGGAGGCAGGTCTGCGCTGCACACTGGATCGCCGACCGCGACAGATGCAGGCAACGGTCGAGATAACTGCCGCAGCCAACGCCATCAGCGCCATCGCGAGACGCCACGGCTTGACCTTCCAAGCAGAAGAGCCCAAGGGTTGATGTTTAGCGCGGGCTATCCAGCCAGTCGTGCAGCAAGCCGGCTACGCGCGCGCTTTCACGCAGTGGGCCGATCGCGAATGCGGCAAGGTCATCGGTCAATGGGTGGATGCGTCTGCGCGTCAGCAGCGTTTCGACGAATGTGCGTGGGCGTCCGCGTATCTGGTCGGCGCCGATGACGTACACGGGCACGGTCGTGGCGGCTGCTTCGGACAGCATGTTCACCGAGTCGGCGGTGCAGACAATGGCATCGGCCCAGCCCAGCAGGCCGCGGTAAGGGTTGGGCCCGTCGTTGTCGTCGCACCACACAAGGTCGGCGCCGGATTCGCGCAATATCGATCGCCATCTCTCCGGCGTGCGCCGGGATGCGGTGGCCAGCAAGCTGCCCCTGTTGGCCGACATCGTTTGTCGCAAGCGTGCCAAAGCGTCCTCGAAGTCGGCATCGTCCATCGACCAATGCTTGCTGGGGCCGCCGACCAACAAGGCGATGCGGGGTGATGCGAAATCCGCCATCTGGGCGAAATCACTTCTTGCCCGCGCCAACCACAGATCATCGACATCGTGCAGGCTGCCCAGCATCGGAATGACGTTGTCGCCGTGCAGTTCGTCATGCACAGGCGCGATCACGCGATCCCAATGACGTGGGTCGAGGCGTGGGTCGAGGATCTGGATGGCGCGGCTGCCCGCACGACGCAGCAAGCGCGTTGCCAAGGCGGCCTGCCTGCCGCAGCCGATCACGAGCGTCGGCGGATTCGCCATCGTGCTGGCGAAGGCGTTGCCCAGCGACATCGAGGCCCCCGGGAAGCGGCGTGGTGCCAATGCCCGTGCAAGCCATGATGGCTCTAGGGTCAGATGCGGTGGGGCGACATGGCCCAGCGCATGCGCCAAAGCCTCGGCCTGTCGGCGATTTCCGGCATGGCCATCGGTCACGCAGAGAATGGGGGCGCGCGTGTGTTCCATCTATGCGATTGCGTGTTGCGGGCGGGCGTCATCGGTTGTCGACGTCTGCACTCTACACTGTGTGTTCCCCATGACAGATTGAGCCTCATGTCCGACCACGCTCTTGATCCAGCCGCTCTCGACCAGCTTTTCCGCACCGCGCGTACCTATAACGCCTTCAGCGGCGAAATCGACGATGCCACCCTGCACCAGCTGTACGACTTGCTGAAGTTTGGCCCGACCGCAGCTAATGGCTCACCTGCACGCTTCCTGTTCATTCGTTCGAAAGAAGCGAAGGCACGTCTGGCCCCGTTGCTTGACGATGGCAATCGCGAGAAGACCTTGGCCGCGCCGGTGACGGTGGTAGTCGCGCATGATCTCGATTTCCACGAAAAGTTGCCGGTACTGTTCCCGCACACCGATGCCAAGAGCTGGTTCGAAGGCCCGCGCGAGAATCGCCAGGTGCCGGCGTTCCGCAATGGCTCATTGCAGGGCGCTTACTTGATCCTTGCCGCACGCGCGCTGGGTTTGGACACCGGCCCGATGTCGGGTTTCAATAACGCGGGTGTCGATGCCGAATTCTTCGCAGGCACGCAGTGGAAGTCCAACTTCCTCGTCAACCTGGGCAAGGGCGATCCTGCCAGTATCTTCCCGCGCAGCCCGCGCCTGCCGTTCGATGAAGCCTGCCGCATCGTCTGATCACCACTTCCGTTCCATGTCTTGTTCCCCCGAAGGAGACCGCTCATGAACCGCAAGATTTTCAACACCACCGTTCTCTCTGCAGCATTGGTTGTTGCGCTCGGCGCTTGCCGCCAAGAGGGCGCCGCGCCGCCCGTCGCCGATGCCGCGGCAGCCACCACGCCAGCTGTACAGGCAGAGCCCGCCAAGCCGGCGATCGCCGTCGCGAGTGGCACGTACAAGTTGGACCCCGCGCACACGATGGTGCTGGCGCAGTGGAGCCATCTTGGCTTCTCCAATCCGACCGCCAACTTCGGCGACACCAGTGGCACCATCACATGGGACGCCGCAAATCCGACGGCTTCCAAGGTGGAGGTGACCATTCCGTTGTCGGGCTTGCGCTCCTTCAGCGACGACTTCAACAAGCACTTGTCCAGTGCAGATTTCTTCGATGTCGCCAAGTTCCCCGAAGCAAGCTTCAAGAGCACCTCGGTCACGGCTGCCGGCGCCAACAAGTACACCGTCGTCGGTGACCTGACGATCAAGAACATCACCAAGCCGGTCACGCTGGACGTCACCGTGAACGGTGCGGGCGAGCATCCGATGGCGAAACTGCAGGCCGTTGGTTTTGACGCCACCGGCACGGTCAAGCGCAGCGACTACGGTCTCGACATGGCCGCGCCGATGGTTAGCGATGAGGTCAAGCTGCGCATCACCACCGAGGCGATGATCGAAGCGACTGCCGATACCGCTGCCCCCGCAGCCGCGGAGGCTGAAGCGAAATGATCATCGCGCGGCCGGCCACTGAGCGTGGCCACGCGGTCCACACTGGCTTGGATAGCTGGCATACGTTCTCGTTTGGCAATTATCACGACCCGAAATGGATGGGCTTCGGCCCGTTGCGCGTGATCAACGAGGACCGTCTGGCAGCAGGCGCGGGCTTCCCGCCCCATCGTCACGCCAACATGGAGATCATCAGCGTTGTGTTGTCCGGTGCGCTCGCGCATCGCGACAGCACCGGCGGTGAAGGTGTATTGCGTCCGGGCGAAGTGCAGTGGATGAGCGCCGGTCATGGTGTCGAGCACAGCGAGTACAACGGTGACCCGGACGGCACCACGCATTTCCTGCAGATCTGGATCCAGCCCGACCGCGTCAATGCCGAGCCCGCCTACAAGCAGCAAGCCTTCGATTTGCCGGCGCATGCAGGCCAGTGGGTCACGTTGGTGTCACCGGACGGCGCGGATGGCAGCATCGCGATTCGTCAACAGGCGTGGCTGCGAGGTTGCGTGCTGCCGCAAGACCAAAGGGTCGATGTTGCGCTGGACGCATCGCGCTTGTACTGGCTGCACGTGGCCACGGGTGAGATCACCGTGAATGGTCATCCACTGAGTGCGGGCGATGCCTTGGCTTTCGTTGAGGAAGGCCAGATGTTGACGCTGGCCGGTGTCGCTGAAAGCGCCGAGGTGCTGTTGTTCGATCTGCCGCGCTGACCCGGGCTTAGTGCTGCTCGGCTTCAGCTTCGGCAACCAATTGGGCGATGTGGCGGTGGCCGAGCAGTTCGTAGCCGACCACCGTCACCCACGGCACCAACATCAAGGCGAGCAAGCAAGCGTTCAGCGAAAACCCTGATGCAGCCATAGCGACTGTGATGGCCAGCAGTGCCGCGCTACCCAGCAACAGGAACACATGCAAGGGGTGTCGTCCCGGCGCGCAATAATTCAATAGCGCGAACACAGCGATGAGGTAGACCCCGATCGGCACGGCCATGCTGAGAACGGTCGCAGTGAGGTCAAGCTGCGACTTGCCTTCGACGAAATAGGCGGCGACATGCAGCCCGGCACCGGTGCCGGCAATCGCTGCATACACCACGATGTGGCCATACGACCAGCCGAGCATCTTGCGTCGACGCGCATGCAGAAGTTCAGCGTCCGGTACGGCGAAGTACACCCACCACATGCCGACGGTGAGGCTCAGTCCCGCCAACCCGATCATGCCGACATCCAGCGTCCAGCCTTGGCTGCTGGCCACTGCTTCGATTGCCGCCATCGTGCCGATGATGCCTTCGCCGAAAGTGATGATGGCGAGCAAGCCAAAACGCTCAGCCAGGTGATGCGCATGCCAGCGCATCGGGCCGTGACGCTTGGCGACCCACCACATGCCCATCGTTTCCAGCAGGAGCAGCGCGATATAGCTGGCGACGAGACCTGCCAATGACAAATGACTCGTTGCCATCGCGATCCAGCCCAGTTGCGCGACGATCAGCAGGCCTGCCATGCGCAGGGACAACGCGCGGCAACCGGGGTCGTGACGTGCGGCGCGCAGCCAAAGCACAATCATCGAGATGCGCATCAAGACATAGCCCACGACCACCACGCCATTGTCCAGATGCCCCTCGGGCAGACCATGAAACAGACGCGGCATGCCAGCGGCCATCACCAGCACGCCCAGCATTTGCAGCATCGTCAACAGGCGCATGGCCCAGTCGTCGGTATCGTAGCCGGAGGCGAACCAGGTCTAGTTGATCCAGCACCAGCACACAGCGAACATCGAAAACAGAAAGCCCACGATCGCGGCCAAGATATGTCCATCGGCCAACAGATGCGCGGCCTGCCCGCCAGCAACACCGAACGCCACCACGAGCGTCAAGTCGTACAGCAGCTCTAGCGGCGTGGCAGTGCGATGGCCCTCGTCGATGTCGCGGCCGGACATCGGCTTCAAACCATGAGGCAGGGAAAAGGGCTGGTGGGGTGCGGTCGGTGTGTTTATGGCGGCATTGTGCGACAGGCGGCGGTAGAATCCTCATATATCCCACGAACTCGCATCGACATGACCGACGCCCATCCGACCCAGGCCAACGCCCAACGCGAATACGACGTACGCCGTGCCGATTTGCCGCTTTCCTGCCCGCTGCCTTCTATGGCGCTGTGGAATTCGCATCCGCGCGTGTATTTGCCGATTGAAGCCGAGGGCGGCCAGGCCGAGTGTCCTTATTGCGGTGCGAAATACCGCCTGATCGACTGACGTCGCGCCCACGTGGGCCGTCGCCTGACCGTGGTGCAACTGTTGCCGGCGCTGGCTTCCGGCGGCGTCGAGCGTTCAACGATAGAAATCGCCCAAGCCCTGGTGCGCGCGGGGCATCGCGCCATCGTGGTGTCGAAGGGCGGGCGATTGGTCCCGATGCTGGAAGCAGCGGGCGGTGAGCACATCACACTGGATATCGGGGCGAAGTCACTAGCCACCCTGACGCGCGTCGGTGCATTGCGCAAAGCCATTGCAGATGTCGATCCCGACATCGTTCACGTGCGCTCGCGCCTGCCGGCTTGGCTGGGACGATTTGCCTTGCGCGGTATGCCTGCTGCCAAGCGGCCGCATTGGATGACGACTGTGCACGGGCTCAACTCACCCTCGCGCTACAGCGCGGTGATGGTGAGCGGCGAGCGCGTGATTTGCGTGTCACGAACGGTGCGTGATTACGTGTTGCATCACTACCCGAAGACCGATCCATCGAAATTGCGAGTGATTCCGCGCGGTATCGATATCGCTGACTTTCCGCGACGTGAAGGTATTGATCGTGCTGCGCGCGAAGTGATGGCGAAGCAATACCCCGCCCTCGCAGGGGAGGGGCCCTTGTTGTTGTTGCCTGGCCGTGGCACGCGATTGAAAGGTCATGCTGATGCGCTGGCGTTGTTGTCGCATTTGCGCAATCAAGGCATCGATGCGCGTTTGTGGATGCCGGGCGCCCGTGAGCCTGGTCGCGAGGCCTACGTCGCGGAACTCGAAGCCGAGGCTGGGCAGACAGGTTGCGCCGATGCATTGGCGATCACCGCGCCGACTTTCGACATCGCCCAGGCTTATACGATGAGTGATGTGGTCTTGCAGCTCTCGCGCAAGCCGGAAACCTTTGGCCGCACGGTGATCGAAGCGCTCAGTGTAGGCGTGCCAGTGGTCGGCTGGGCCCATGGCGGCGCAGGCGAATTGCTGGAAGAGCTACAGCCGGAAGGTGCGGTGCCCGCTTTCGACATCGACCGGCTCACCCGTCATGTCATGACGATGTTGCGGCAGCCACCGGTCCCGCCCGCTACCATGCCCTATACCTTGCAGGCGATGCAGGACGCTACGCTCGCCGTCTACAACGAACTTGCATGAACGCACCCAACAAAACGGCCATTGATTCCACCACCCCCATAGGTTGGCGCTGGGCGCCTGCTTGGGTGTTGGCCTACGCCGTGTTGTGGCCGGCGTCACGCGTGTCCGAAGCAGTGCTGTCGCTCGGTGCGTTGGCGGCGTTGTTCTTGTTGGCCAAGGCGCGTTTTCGCGACGGCAATCGTTTGCTGAGTTCTGGCGCATGGGCGCTGACCACCGCGATGTTCTTTGCGTACTGGTTGCCACAACTGATCTCCACCTTCGATGCGGCGGATCCGCGCGGCGCGATCGGCAAGACCTTGGCTGGTCTGCGCTACTTGCCGTTCCTGTGGCTGGTGGCGATCTCCGTGGCTACGCAGAAAGGGCGGCGCATCGTCTTCGGCGGCATCGCCATCTTGATAGTGGTGTGGTCGGTGGACCTGCTGTTGCAAGCGCTCAGTGGCCGCAGCGTCCTCTTTAACGGGCTTGATACGTTGTATTCGGCGATCAAGGACAAAGGTATCTGCGAAGGACAGGCTGACCGTGGCTTTGATCGCTTCAACGGCATTTTTGGCACCTGCAATCCGGTGCTGGGCGTGTTGCTGGCAAGTTTCTCGCCTTTCCTGCTGTATGCCAGCCGTCGTCTGTTCGGGATCAAGGGCTGGCTGCTCGCTGCGTTCATCGTCGGCTTCGCCGTCGTATTGGCCGGCTCACGTGCCAGTTGGTTGACCTACGGGCTGGTGCTGCTGTTCTCGGGTTGGCATGTGTTGGGCTGGAAGCGACTGATCGGCTTGTTTGCAGCCGGTGCGATCATACTGAGCCTGCTGGCCATGGTGTATGAGCCACTGGGCGACCGCCTCGAACGTACCGCCATCGCATTGCAGGGCGGAGACCAGGATGTCGATGTTGCGCTTTCCGGTCGCGGCAAAATCTGGGGCGCGGCGGCCTGCATGATTCGCGAGCATCCGGTCAATGGCGTTGGTGTGCGTGATTTCCGCGTGGCCTATCCGGCCTGCGACCCCAGCCCCGACGTCAAGCCGGAGTGGGGCGATGGCCCTGCGTTGCATGCGCATCAATTGGTGTTGGAGGTGCTGTCGGAAACCGGCTTCATCGGGTTGTTGCTGTGGCTCGCCGGCGCAGCATTGGCGTGGCGTGCCTGGCGATTTGCCAGTGAAGACGCAAAACGCCGTGCGCGGCCGGCGATGTTGGCCTTGGCAGTTTCGGTGTTCCCCTTCAATACCCATCTCGCTTTTTATTCAAGCTTCTGGGGCGGTGTGACCTTGCTGCTCATCGCGCTTTACGCCGGCAGCTTGATGGCACGTGACGAGCCCGCTGCGTGAACGTACGCGCGCCGCTGTCGGCGGTGGTCACCACCTTCAATAACGCAGCGACGCTGGACCGTTGTCTGGCCAGCCTCGCGTTCTGCGATGAGATCGTGGTGCTGGACTCGGGCTCAACCGATGACACGCGCGACATCGCCAACGCCCATGATGCGCGTGTGTCTGTCGAGCCATTCAAGGGCTACGGCCCGCAGAAGCAATCCGCCATCGACAAGGCCGGGCATGATTGGGTCTTGCTGCTGGATGCAGACGAATACCTGACTGATGCGGGTCGCAGCGTCATTGAGCGCGAGCTGCAATCACCGCGCGCCGATGGCTATCGTTTGCCGCGCCAGGAATGGCTGTTCTGGTGTTGGCCGCATCCGGCCACGCGCGGCAATCATCAATTGCGTTTGTTCCGCCGCAGCCAAGGCGGCATGAACCAGGTGCCAGTGCATGCGGCGCCAGAAGTGCAGGGGCATGTGATCGATCTGGATGCGCCGTTCCGCCACTGCGGCGAAACCGAATTGAGTATTCGCGTAGACAAGATCAATCGTTACTCCAGCGGCTTGCTCGAACATACGCGCGGCAAGCGTCGTCGTTTCATCGCGATGCGGCTGCTGTTCTACCCGATGCTCGCCTTCCTCAAGCTTTATATCGGCAAGCGTTACTTTCTCAATGGCTGGGCCGGTTTCTTCGCGGCCAAGACGCAATCGTTCTATGCGTTCCTGAAATACGCCAAGCTGCTGGAAGCGGATCGTAAGCGCGAAGTTCAGCCTTTCGAGTAAAGCGATACGCCATCTGGCTGGCGTTTGAAGCGGCGATGGATCCACAGGTATTGTGAAGGCGCTTCGCGCACCATCGCCTCGATGGCTTCATTGACGCGCGTCGTGTCCACGGCCGCATCATCGGTGGGGAAGGGCTCGAGCGGCGGCGCGATGCGCAGGATGTAGCGTCCGCCTTCGCGGCGATGGAAAAACGGAACAACGGCACATCCGCTGATGCGCGCCAGTTGGTGCGTGGCGGTAATGGTCGATGCCGGGATGCCGAAGAATGGCGCGAATACTGTGTCCTTGCCGCGCATGTCCTGATCGGGCGCGTACCAGAGAAACCCGCCACGCTTGAGATGGCGAATGGCGCCGCGGATGTCATCGTTGCCAAACATGCCATGGGCATAACGCAGGCGCCCGCGCAGCACGGCCCACTCCATCACCGGATTACGATAGCGCCGGTACATGCCGGCCAATGGCACGTGATCGCAAAGCAGGCGCCCGCACATCTCCAGGGTCATGAAGTGGCCAGAGATCATCAGCACGCCGCGCCCCTCTTCTTGCAGCCGCTGCAGATGTTCAAGCCCTTCAATCTCCACCGTGCGCCGCATCGGTGTAATCGCCCCCCACCAGGCACGCGCGAATTCGAACAGGCCGATGCCAAGGTCGCGGAAGCTGTCATCAAGCAAGTCACCGCGTACTTCCGCCGGCATCGTGGGGAAGGCGAGCTCCAGATTGCGATGCGCGGCCTTGCGGCGATCGGGCAGGATGCGTTTCAGCAATGTGCCCAATGGCGCGCCGATGCCGTGCTGCAGGCCCCAGGGCAGGCGCGCCATCAACACAAGAAAGCCCAGCAAGGCCCAGGTGGGCCAATGGCGTGGGGCCAGCAAGGCGCGGGACAGCGGTGGGACTTCGACAGCCATGCGGGGATTCTAAGCGGCGCTGTCTTGCCGGTGCGATGCGGGCTTCCATTATCCTTGGCGCAATGAAGCCCGATTTCACCGAACGCCTGCTGCGCGGCCTGTACTCGCTCGCGTTGTATGCCTTGTTGCCGGTGACCATCTATCACTTGGTATGGCGCGGCTTCCGCCATCCCGCCTATTTGTCGCGATGGAATGAGCGTTATGCGTTCTACGGCGACAAGGTTGCGCAAGACCCCACAATGCAGCGCACCTTGTGGGTGCATGCAGTGTCGGTCGGGGAAGTGGCCGCCGCCGCCGCCCTCATCAACACGTTGCTGAAGAAATACCCGGGGCGTCGGATGGTGGTGACCAGCATTACCCCAACCGGCTCCGAACGCGTCCAGGCGTTGTGGGGTGATCGTATCGAGCATGTCTACCTGCCCTATGACTTGCCCGGCGCAGTCGGGCGTTTCCTTGATCGCTACAAGCCATCGCAGGCGCTGATCATGGAGACAGAGTTGTGGCCGAATCTGTTGTTCGGATGTCGTGATCGCGGCATCCCGGTGGCGATCCTCAATGCGCGATTGTCCGCGCGTTCGCTGCGGGGTTATCGCGTGCTGGCACCGCTGGTCTCGCGTGCGCTGCGGACCGTGACGCGGGTATGTGCGCAGACCGCGGCCGATAGCGAGCGCTTCGTCTTGCTGGGTGCGCGTGCGGAATCGGTTGTCGTGACTGGCAACTTGAAATTTGATGTCACTGATCGTGATGACGCGGACGCCTTTGTCGAGACTTTCCGTCGCCACGCGGGGCGACGCATGGTGTGGATTGCGGCCAGCACGCATCCGGACGAAGAGCTGCCGGTGCTGCTGGCGCATCGTCGTTTGCGGCGGCGCTGGCCGGACTTGCTCTTGCTCTGGGCGCCACGTCATCCCGAACGTTTCCGCCCGGTCGTCGATCGATTGCGCAGTGCAGGATTGCGCACGGCGACTCGCAGCGAGGATCGAATGGCGGGCAAGGACGATGCCGCCTTCGTTATCGACACCCTGGGTGAGCTGCCAATGTTCTTCGGTGTCAGCGATGTCGCATTTGTCGGCGGCAGCCTGCAAGACATAGGCGGCCACAACTTGTTGGAACCTGCCGCGGCGGGCATCCCAATCGTCACCGGTCCGCATTTGCACAACTTCACCCAAATCGCCGATGCACTCAAAGCAGCCGGTGCGATGCGGGTCGTTGAATCGGATGAAGTATTGGGCGATGAGTTGGATGTGCTGCTGGGCGATCCGGAGTTGCGCAAGAAGATGGGCAAGGCTGGGCGCGCCCTCGCAGAGTCAGGTCGCGGTGCACTGGCACGCACGCTGACAGCTGTGCGTCTTTGATCGCATACAAGGAAAACGCCGGGCGAACCCGGCGTTTCAGTCTGGCGATATGGCTGATGTCGCTTAGTTGCGGATGCGCGGCACCTGTCCGGCCGGCACCGTCAGCTGGCGATTCACATCCTGCAAATCGCTGATATCGAGCGTGCCAGCGGCCTGCTCCAGCACCAGGCGGCTTTGCAAATATTGGTACTTGGCTAGCGAATACGCCTGCTGAGCATTGAACAGGGCTTGTTGGTTCAGCAGCACGTCGATGACGGTGCGGGTACCGACTTCCAAACCCACTTGCGAAGCGTCGTAGGCGCTTTGTGCGGCGACCAGTGCCAGGCGGCGCGCCTCGACGGCACTGATGCCGGCGGTAAGCGACTGATAAGCGTTGCGGGTGTTGCGCTCCAGGGCGCGCTTTTGCTGCTCCAGCTGCTCTTCGGCGACATCGCGCTGGGCCACGGCCTGGCGCACACGAGATGCGGTGGCGAAGCCGTTGAAGATCGGGACCGACAAGGTCACGCCGACGCTCGGGCCGTAGCTGGTGCTGTCGCTGTTGAAGTCGATGCCCATTTGCCGGCCATTGGTATCGCTCTTGCTGCGGCTGTAGCCACCATTGGCGTAGAGGCTGGGCAGGTAGCCAGCACGCGCAGTGCCGATGTCTTGCTCGGCCGAAGCAACGCGGGTCTGCTGCGCGGCCAGTGCTGGATTGTTTTCGATGGCGCGGTTGACCCACTCATCGGCACCGCCGGCGGCTGGCAACTCGGGTTTGAAGTCGTCCGGCAGGCCCATCAGGCTGAGCACCGGTTGGCCGGTGATTTCGGCCAAGGCCTGATAGGTATCTTCCAAGGCATTGCGCTGCAGGATGGTGTTGGCGCGTGCGCCTTCATACTGCGCGCGGGCTTCATGCATGTCGGTGATGGGCGCCAGGCCCACCTCAAGACGCTTGCTGGCGAAATCGAATTGCTTCTTCAGCGCGGCTTCCTGTGCTTCGGCGGCCGCCAAGGTTTCCAGCGCCACCAGCACGTTGAAGTACGCCTGCGAGGTGCGGGTGATCAGCTGGCTGCTGGTGGATTCCAGCTGCAGCTCGCCTGCGCGGCTAATGAGCTTCTGCGACTTGTGCTGGCTCAGCACGCGCGGATCCCAGATCATCTGGTCGGCCGAGATGCGGCCACTCAGGCTGTCGGTGGTGCTGGTGCGTGCACCACCCGAGATCAGCACACCGGTCACCGGGTCGTATTGGGGTTCGCCCGATTCGCTGGTGTTGCGCGAGCGGCTGGCACCCAGGCTGCCGTTGACCTGCGGCAACATCTGCGCACGAGTCTGTACTTGGCCTTCGGCGGTGGCGCGTTGGCCAGCTTCGGCGGCGGCCAGCTGCGGGTCACTGCCACGCGCAAGCTGGTAGGTCTGGATCAGGTCTTCCGCCTGCGCGGCGGCAGGCAGGAGGGCGATCGACAGGGCAAGGGCAAGCGGGCGGCAACGCATTGGCAATCCTCAAACAAGCAAGTGCGCGGAAGCCGTCAGGCCGCCCCGCGCCAAGGGGTCATAGAACGAATCGGGGGGCAGGCTCGCCGCCGACAAGGTAGGGGATATCGGTTTCGAACAACGAATCAGCCTGCGGTGCGTTGACATTGCCCCGCAATAAAGCAGCTTCCATCACCGGCGATTGGCCGTGGATGACAAACAAGCGGCCATTCGGTGCCAGCCATTCTAGGAAGCGGGAAGGAATCTCCGCGACGGCGCCGGTGACGCATACCGCATCGAAACGGGCATCGGTCTGCCACGCCATCGCATCGGCGGTTTCGACGCTGGTATTGCCCAGGCCACGTGCAGCCAAGCGGGTGCGCGCCGCATCGGCGAACGTGGGGTCAATCTCCAGGCTGTGCACGGACTGGCCTAGCTGGGCGAGGCAGGCGGTCAGGTAGCCGCTGCCAGTGCCGATCTCCAGCACGCGCTCATTGAGCTGGATGCCCAATGCCTGCAGCGTGCGGCCTTCGATCACTGGCTTCATCATGAATTGGCCATGGCCGATCGGCAGCGACAGGTCCGCATAGGCCAACTCACGGTGTGCTTCATCGACGAAGGCTTCGCGCGGGGTGCTGCCGATCACCGACAGCACGCGCGGGTCGAGCACTTCCCAGGGACGAACTTGCTGTTCGACCATGTTTTCGCGGGCTTGGGCGTAATCGATCGTCATGGGAGGCATTCGCAAGAGGGGGCGGGCATTTTACCGGCCCGGACAGCAGGATGCCCGTGATGGGCCGTGGAATTGAGTGCCGGAAGTCATCCGGCCTATGGTCATGATGCGGCGGGCTGATGCGCGCGCAGGAACAGATCGACCACGCTCGCGAGGTGACGCTCGGTAGCGCCTTGATCCATGTCAGCCGGGAATCCGATCATCAAACGTGCATGCGGCTCGCCCTTGAGCAAGGCGAAGAAGTGCGATGCGGCCATGTCGGTGTCATCAATATCCAGCTCGCCCGCATCTACCCGGCGCTTGAGCATCTCGGACAGGCCGTTCTGGATGCGCTCAGGGCCAGCTTCCCAGAACAATCGCGCCATGTTGGGCGTCATCGCATGTGGCGCGCACAACATGCGGTGGCCAGCGATGGCCTGCGGGCAGCTGACCATGGCGTAGAAGGCATGGGCGATGTCGAGCAAGCGCGGGCGCAAAGCGACCTCGGGCGACGGTTCGAACAACTCGAGCGGCATCTCACGTTCGCAATGTGAACGCACCACGGCAGAAAGCAGGCCGTCCTTGTCTCCGAAGTGGCTGTAGACGGTCAGTTTGGAGACGCCGGCAGTCTGCGCGATCTGATCCATGCTGACGCCATCAAAGCCTTGCTCCGAGAACAGCTGCTGCGCGGCCTCGAGCACCGCGGCACGCTTGGCGGGGTCTTTGGGGCGGCCGAGAGGCGGGCGGGGAGTGGTAGTCGCAGCGGGCATGTGCACAATAATAAACCGATTGGTTCTTTAATTCGAGGCCCTGCCGCGACAGGATTCATCTGGCGTCGTCAGATCAGGGCCGCTGCCGGGGCGTTGACCGGGGTGATGTGGGCCGTGGATGAGAAGCCGGCGTCGGCGAAGGCTTGCTGCATCGCCAAGGCCGCGGCCTCTGCCTGGCTGCGCGAGGTAAACCAGCCGAACAGGCTGGGCCCGCCACCTGATATGCCCGCGCCCAATGCGCCATGGTCCAGAGCCGCCTGCCGCACCCGGTTGAAGCCGGGGATCAAAGGCGCGCGGCGCGGCTCCACCAGCACATCGCGCAAACCCTCTCCAATGAGCGTCAGGTCATTCCGTGCCAGTCCGGTCAGGAACAGGGCGAGGGCGGTCGATTGGGCGACGAAATCGGCCAGCGGGTAAGGAGTTGCCAGCACTTCGCGGCTGCGGCGCGTCTCCAGCACCAAGTCTGGGTGGACGACGGCGGCGTAGAGATGTTCGGGTGCCGGCAAGCGCAATAATCGGGTCGATGTTGCCAAGGTGACGCCGCCCAGCAGCATCGGGCCGACGTTGTCGCCTTGGCGGCTTTGGGTGGAGATGTATTCGCCAGCCAGTGCATGCGGATACAGGGCCCCGCGCGTCAGCGGCGCATCCAGCAGCGCATTCGCGGCCACCAAGGCCGCGACTGCCGCCGATGCCGAGCCGCCCATGCCGGAGCCGAGCGGAATGCCCTTGTCCAGTTCCACTTCGAAACCGAACGGCAGCGCCAGCGCCTCGCGCAGCGAAATCAGCGCCGCCCCCGCCGTGTTGCCCGTGGCGATGAGCGGGATGCGCTCGATGCCTGCCACCTCGCCGCCAATGCGGATGACGCGGACCTCGGGCTGCGTGATGCGCCGCACCGTGGCTACATCGCCCACGCCCTCGATGCCGTGGCCGAGCAGATCGAAGCCGACCCCGATATTGCCGACGCTGCCGGGCGCACGGGCGCGGGCTTCGTGGAGGCTGGACGGCATGACGGTTCCGGGAGGCGGCGGGCCCACAGATTAACGCGGGTACCTCGCATCGGTGCGACCGGCGTGTTCCAATGTCGCCATGAAGCGGGGGTACCGTCGGCGCGCCGATGGTTGAGACAGACCCTTCGAACCTGATCCGGTTGATACCGGCGTAGGGAAGCTTCGCGACACATGCCGTTACTGGGTGTGCGCGCCGCCGCTTCGTCCACCCACACAGGACGAATGCCGATGAATGCCATGCCCGCCACCGAATTGCTGCGCCAGGCCGAAGAACTCTCCGCGGAGGTCGTGCGCCCGATCCCGGGCTCGCGCAAGGTGCATGTCGAAGGCTCGCGCCCGGACCTGCGCGTGCCGATGCGCGAAATCCAATTGACCAAGACACCGACATTGTTTGGTGGCGAAGACAACGCACCGGTCACGGTCTACGACTGCTCGGGTCCGTATACCGATCCAGACGCGAAGATTGATTTGTCCGTCGGCTTGCCAGCCTTGCGTGCGAAATGGATCGACGAGCGCGGCGATACCGAAGTCCTTGGCGCATTGAGTTCCGAATTCGGTCGCGCGCGCGAAACCAATCCCAAGCTCGATGCGGTGCGCTTTCCGAATCGCGCCCTGCCGCGCCGCGCGAAAGCCGGCGCGAATGTCAGCCAGATGTATTACGCCAAGCGCGGCATCGTGACGCCGGAGATGGAGTTCGTCGCCATTCGAGAAAACCAGCGGCTGGAAGCCGTGCGCGAGGCGCATCTGTTGGCGCAGCATCCGGGCGAGGCCTTCGGCGCAAACATCCAGACGCTCATCACGCCGGAATTCGTGCGCGACGAAATCGCGCGCGGTCGCGCCATCCTGCCGAACAACATCAACCACCCGGAAAGCGAGCCGATGATCATCGGCCGCAACTTCCTGACCAAGATCAACGCCAACATCGGCAACAGCGCGGTGTCATCAGGTATTGCGGAGGAAGTGGAAAAGCTGGTGTGGTCGATCCGCTGGGGCGGCGATACGGTGATGGACTTGTCCACCGGCAAGCACATCCACGAAACCCGCGAGTGGATCATCCGCAACTCGCCGGTGCCGATCGGCACGGTGCCGATCTACCAGGCGCTGGAGAAGGTCGATGGCCGCGCCGAGGAACTCAACTGGGAGATCTTCCGCGACACGCTCATCGAGCAGGCCGAGCAGGGCGTGGACTACTTCACCATCCATGCCGGCGTGCTGCTGCGCTACGTGCCGCTGACGGCGAAGCGCGTGACCGGCATCGTCTCGCGCGGCGGCTCGATCATGGCGAAGTGGTGCCTGGCCCATCACAAGGAAAACTTCCTCTACACCCATTTCGAAGACATCTGCGAGATCATGAAGGCGTATGACGTCGCCTTCTCGCTGGGCGATGGCCTGCGCCCGGGCTGCATCGCCGATGCGAATGACGCCGCGCAATTCGGTGAGCTGGAAACGCTGGGCGAGCTGACGAAGATCGCGTGGAAGCACGACGTGCAGACGATGATCGAAGGCCCCGGCCACGTGCCGATGCAGCTCATCAAAGAGAACATGGACAAGCAGCTGCGCGAGTGCGGCGAAGCGCCGTTCTACACGCTGGGCCCGCTGACCACCGACATCGCGCCGGGCTATGACCACATCACCAGTGCGATCGGCGCGGCGATGATCGGCTGGTACGGCACCGCGATGCTTTGCTACGTGACGCCCAAGGAACATTTGGGCCTGCCCAATCGCGAGGACGTGCGCGAAGGGATCATGGCCTACAAGATCGCCGCGCATGCCGCGGACCTGGCCAAGGGCCACCCCGGTGCGCAGGTGCGCGACAACGCGCTCAGCAAGGCGCGTTTCGAGTTCCGCTGGCAGGACCAGTTCCATCTCGGCCTCGATCCCGAGCGCGCGATGGAATACCACGACGAAACCATGCCGAAAGAGGCGCATAAGCAGGCGCATTTCTGCTCGATGTGCGGCCCGCATTTCTGTTCGATGAAGATCACCCAGGACGTGCGTGAGTACGCCGCCGAGCATGGCATGAGTGATGAAGAAGCCCTGAAGGCGGGCATGGCGGAGAAGTCGGCCGAATTCCGCGAGCAGGGCGCCGAGGTCTATCACGAGCAATAAGCCCAGACGCGCTAGCATCGCCCGATGAAACTGCCTTCGCCCACGATTTCCCCCTTCCTGCATTTCCTTGCATCGTTCAAGCGCACGCCGTCGCGGGCACTGCTGTTGGTCCAGTTTCTCTCGCTCTTGCTCTATCCGCTTGCTGATGGCAGCCCAGCCGGGCAGATCGCGACCAGCATGATCAGCGTTGGCGTGTTGGGGGTGGCGGTGTGGATGGTGCATCAGTCGCCACGCGATGGCTGGGTGGCCACGTTGCTCGCGGTGGTCAGTATCGGCTTGTGGTGTGGTTATCGGTTTGGGGGCGGCGTGGGACTAGGTGTGGGCGGCAGCTTCTTCTATGCGGCGACCTACTTTTACGCCGCCTATTCGCTGATCACTTACATGATGCAGGACGAGCACACGACTCTCGACGAGCTCTGGGCCGCTGCCGCGACTTTCATGTTGTTCGTCGAAGCCTATGCGTGGCTCTTCATGGGCACGCAGCTGTTGCAGCCGTCATCGTTCACGCCGGTGGCGCTGGATGGTAGCCAGCCGGTGCGCACCTGGGTGGAGTTGCTGTTTCTGTCCGGCACCAATTTTTCCGCCACGGGCTTGTCCGACATCACGCCCGTGACACCGTTTGCACGGATGTTGTGCATCATCGGCCAATGGAATGGCGTGATGTATCTGGCCATCGTGGTCGCGCGCCTGGCCGGCATGCTCAAGCCGCGCAAAGGGTGAACCGAAGGCAACGTCGGGCCGCCCGGGCGCTCGCATTCAAGCCTGATTCCACCCGACGTCCTACACTCAGATGTATTCACGAAACACCGGGGGCCACCATGAACAACATGCAACGTCTTATCCGTCCTTTTATGGTCGCAGTCGCCGCTTGCGTCATGCTGGCCGCTTGCGCCAGCGGCCCGCGCGTGCGCACGGATTACGATCCGACGGCCAACTTTTCGCAGTACAGGACGTGGGGCTGGTACTCGCCCATTGCGATGGAGCAGGCCGGCTACTCCAGTTGGGTCAGCGAGCGCATCAAGGCCAATGTGCAGCGTGAAATGGATGCGCGCGGTTACCGTTACGATGAAAAAACGCCCGACCTGAAGGTCAACTTCCAGGCTGTGGTGCAAGAGCGCAGTGATGTGTACTCGATGCCGCGATCGGATGTCGCCTGGGCATACAGCTATCGCGCCCGCAGCTATGTCGCGGTGCCAGTCTGGTATGACGAAACCATGGTCAGCAATTACACCGAAGGCACATTGACCGTGGACTTGGTCGATGCTGCGAAGAATCGCATGGTGTGGACGGGGGATGCGATTGGCCGTATCGGCGCGCGACGCACGCCGGAAGAACGTGCTGTGGATGTTGATGCATCGGTGGCAGCGATCTTCAGCAAGTACCCGTATTCGGCCGGCAACGGACAGCCGCTCCCGCTGCCCGCGCGCTGATCAGGCCGCAGCGATCAAAATAAAAAGCCCCGCTTCGGCGGGGCTTTTTCATGCGTTGCGCCGACACTTAGAAGTGCGGCTTCTCGGCATCGGGCGTATCGTTGAAGCGCTTCATCGATTCGACCAGGATCTGCTTGGCCTCCGCTGCGCCGCCCCAGCCTTCCAGCTTTACCCACTTGCCCTTCTCCAGGTCCTTGTAGTGCTCGAAGAAGTGGCCGATGCGCTCCAGCCAGTGCGGGCTGACCTGCTCGATGTCAGTGATGTGCGCGTAACCGCCGAAGATCTTCGGTACCGGCACCGCGATGATTTTCTCGTCGCTGCCGGCTTCATCCGACATTTTGAGCACGCCCACGGGGATGCAGCGGATGACGCTGCCCGGCACCAGCGGCAGGGGCAGGATCACCAGCACGTCGGCCGGGTCGCCATCGCCACACACGGTGTGCGGCACGTAGCCGTAGTTGCAGGGGTAGCGCATCGGGGTGGACAGGATGCGGTCGACGAAGATCGCGCCGCTGGCCTTGTCCACCTCGTACTTCACCGGCTCCGCGTCCTTCGGGATCTCGATGATGACGTTGATTTCGTCGGGGGGATTCTTGCCGGTGGAAACGAGGTCGAGGCCCATTGGGCGGCTCCGTGCGCTGGGAAAGCGGGCATTCTAGCCGCCCATGCGGCAGCGCACAAAAAACGGCAGCCCGAAGGCTGCCGTTCTTCTTTCATGTTGGCGCGAATCAGTCCAGGCGGACTTCCACCCGACGGGCGCTGGCCGGGTCAACGCTGCCGGTGGTCAAGGCCGGTTTTTCCAGGTCGATGCGGTCGGCATTGATGCCAGCGGCGACCAAGGCATCGCGCACGTTCTGCGCACGTTGCTTGGAGAGCTCCGCATTGACGGCGGCATTGCCCGAGGCATCGTGGAAGCCGGCGACGGTGGCCTTGGCCGAGGCATCGGCCTCCATCGTCCTGATCACGCCGGAAAGGGCCGTGCCGGCCTCCACCGGCAACTGCGCCGAGCCGGAGCCGAAGTAGACATCGGCCGAACGATCATCGCCGCGGGTGACGAAGGCGGGAGCCCCGGCGTCGGTCGCGTTCATTGCCGCGCCGGCATCGCTACCGGGTTGGGCGGCCGGTTGCGCATCCGTCGCCATCGCAGCCACGGGCGCGCCGTGCGCGATCGCTGCCGCATCGGCATGACCCCCCGTCTTGACCGGCAACAGCGGCACCAGCAGCAGGGCGACGATGTTGATGATCTTGATCAGCGGGTTGATGGCCGGGCCGGCGGTGTCCTTGTAGGGATCGCCGACGGTATCGCCGGTGACCGCGGCCTTGTGCGCTTCGCTGCCCTTGCCGCCGAAATTGCCGTCTTCGATGTACTTCTTGGCGTTATCCCACGCGCCGCCGCCAGTCGTCATCGAGATGGCGACGAAGATGCCAGTGACGATGGTGCCGATCAAGAGGCCACCCAGCGCTTCCGGTCCCAACAGCAGGCCGACAATGATCGGCACCACGACCGGCAACAAGGACGGCACGATCATTTCCTTGATCGCCGACTTGGTCAGCATGTCCACGGCCTTGTCGTACTGCGGCTTGGCCTCACCCGTCATGATGCCCTTGATGTCGCGGAACTGGCGGCGCACTTCCTCCACCACCGCGCCGGCCGCGCGGCCGACGGCTTCCATCGCCATCGCGCCGAACAGATACGGGATCAACCCGCCGATCAACAGGCCGATGATCACCCGGTGATCGGACAGGTCGAAGGCGAAATTCACGCCCGGGTGCGCGGCCTCGAGGTTGTGCGTGTAGTCGGCGAAGAGCACCAGCGCCGCCAGCGCGGCCGAGCCGATCGCATACCCCTTGGTCACCGCCTTGGTGGTGTTGCCCACCGCGTCCAGCGGATCGGTGACATCACGGACGTCACTCGGCAGCTCGGCCATTTCAGCGATGCCGCCGGCGTTGTCGGTGATCGGGCCGTAGGCGTCGAGCGCCACGATCATGCCGGCCATCGACAGCATTGAGGTCGCCGCGATGGCGATGCCGTACAGGCCGCCGTGCAGGTAGGAGAACCAGATCGCCAGACAAACGGCGATCACCGGCAGCGCGGTGGACTTCATCGATACGCCGAGGCCCGCGATGATGTTGGTGCCGTGGCCGGTGGTCGAGGCCTGCGCGACGTGTTGGACCGGCTTGTACTGCGTGCCGGTGTAGTACTCGGTGATCCACACGATCAGGCCGGTCAGCACCAGGCCGATCAACGCGCAGACATACAGGTTGAACCAGCCGTGGCTGTTGTCGGCCATCAACGATTGGGTGATCGGGATGAAGGCGAGCGCCGCCAGCACCGCCGAGATGATCACGCCCTTGTACAGCGCGCCCATGATGTTGGGCTTGCTGCCGGAGACCTTGACGAAGAACGCACCGATGATCGAGGCGATGATCGACGCGCCGCCCAGCACCAGCGGATAGAGGATCGCGTTCTTGCCGGCGGTCGCCGCCATCAGGCCGCCCAGCAGCATCGTCGCGATCACGGTCACTGCATAGGTTTCGAACAGGTCCGCCGCCATGCCGGCGCAGTCACCGACGTTGTCACCCACGTTGTCCGCGATCACGGCAGGGTTGCGCGGATCATCCTCGGGGATGCCGGCTTCGACCTTGCCCACCAGGTCCGCGCCGACATCCGCGCCCTTGGTGAAGATGCCGCCGCCCAAGCGCGCGAAAATCGAGATCAGCGAGGAACCGAAGGCGAGGCCCACCAGCGCGTGCAGGGCCTTGTCCTGCGGCACGCCCATCTTCTCCAGCACGAACCAGTAACCGGCGACGCCGAGAAGCCCCAGGCCCACCACCAGCATGCCGGTGATCGCGCCACCCTTGAAGGCGACGTTCATCGCCGGGCCCATGCCGCTGCGGGCGGCCTCGGCGGTGCGCACGTTGGCGCGCACGGAGACGTTCATGCCGATGTAACCGGCCGCGCCCGACAACACCGCGCCGATCAGAAAGCCGATCGCCGTATGCCAGCCCAGGAAGATGCCG
This sequence comes from Solilutibacter tolerans, assembly GCF_900155935.1. GTDB lineage: Bacteria > Pseudomonadota > Gammaproteobacteria > Xanthomonadales > Xanthomonadaceae > Solilutibacter > Solilutibacter tolerans. The sequence goes on along the minus strand of NZ_FTLW01000003.1, from coordinate 406,053 downwards.
ATCAACACCAGCAACACCACGCCCGCGACGGCAATCGTCATGTATTGGCGGTTGAGGTAAGCGCGCGCGCCTTCCTGGATCGCGCCGGCGATTTCCTGCATGCGTTCGTTGCCGGCAGGCTGCCGGTTGATCCAGCCCGCGGCCCACAGGCCGTAGGCAATCGCGATGACGGCGCAGACCAGCGCCAGAATGAGACCGTACTGCTCCAGCATGAAACCTCCCCAGATTCGGATGCGGATGATTCGGTGAAAAAGCCGTAAAACGCGCCGACTATGGCATAGCGACACGTTTTTTCTTTGCTGTGCCGCAATAAATCCGGCGTCCTGTGACGCAGCCTCAACATGAACAGGGCATGGCGCCATGCCCGCCGACTCCCACGCGATTCAGCCCGTGCATGACACCCTGCCGCCATCCACATCATCAGGATGCTGAATCATGCGGCTCTCCATGTTGGCGACAAGTCTCGCCCTCTTCGCATTGACCGCCCATGCCGGTGGGCAACAACCCGAGATCAAGCGCCCGGTGGGCAAGGCTCAGGCGGTGGGTGCATTGCACACGCTGCGGGTGATCCCGGAGGCCTGCATGCGCATCCAGGGCAAGTTCACCGGTGATGCCGCCAAGCCCTACGACTTCGCCGCCGTGCCGACCGGCACCCGTTGCCAGCCAAGAGCGAAATTGGTCGATGCCGCATCGGTCAAGCCGCAAGGCAAGTCGGGTTGGGTGTATGCCGATGAAGTCCGTGTACCCAGCGCTGCGTGCCCGAGCCAACAGGCCGTGGTCCGCCTGTGGCGCAGCACCGCCGAGGCCGCGCCGCCCAAGCTCGATGCACAAGGTCGCAGCCGCTTGTACGTGAAGGATTCCATGGCGGGCAAACCGGATACCACCAGCGTGCCGACGTTCGCCATCGAGATGGGCGTCGCCGGCAAGGTCTGCAAATAGCGCTTTAGGGTGATGCTCAGTCCGCGATCGTCACCCGCTTGATCCGCGCGCCGGCACCGGCCTTGATCGTCACGTCCTGCTTGCGGCAGCCGAAGTAATCGGCCAGCAGTGAGATCAGCTCGGCATTTGCCTTGCCATCGACCGGCGGTGATTTCAGCTGCGCCAACCAGATGCCGTCCTCGCCTTCGCTAAGCGCCTGCATGCGGGCATTGGGTTTGACCTTGAGTTGCAATGTGCGCATGAAACAACCTGCGCATCAAACAAAATCAAATCGCGCGTACTTGGGCAACCCATCCTTCGCATACGGCGGGTACGCTTCGCCGCGAATCAACGGCTGCAGATAGCGGCGTGCGGCATCGGTGATGCCAAAGCCGTCCTCGCGGATGAAATCGTCGGGCATCTTCTTCTCGGCATTCGCGATCCGTTCCAGCGGCGCCGCTTCCACCCGCCAGCGATAGGGAGAATCGCTGATGCGGCGAATCACCGGCATCGTCGCATTCAAGCCCTTCAACGCGAATTGCACCGCCTTGCGACCGACTGCCTGCGCATGGCGGAAGTCGGTCTCTGACGCAATGTGGCGCGCCGAGCGCTGCAGGTAATCCGGCATCGCCCAATGCACCTTGTAGCCCAGCGTCTGCTGCACGCGACCCGCGAGATGGCTGGCTACGCCGCCCAGTTGCGTGTGGCCAAAGCTGTCCGTGCCGCCGCCCGCATCGGCGACGAACTTGCCGTTCGCATCCTGTATGCCTTCGCTCGCCACCACCACGCAGTAGCCGACGCGCTTCACCACCGCATCGACGGCGGCCAGGAACGCGGCCTCGTCATACGTGCGCTCGGGGAAAAGAATGAGATGCGGCGCCTCATCCGGCGTACGGCCAGCCAGTCCGGCGGAAGCCGCTAGCCAGCCCGCATGCCGGCCCATCGCCTCGTAGACGAAGACCTTGGTCGATGTGGAAGCCATCGCCGCGACATCCAGCGCACATTCGCGCACCGACACCGCCGTGTACTTGGCCGCCGAGCCAAACCCGGGGCAGCAATCGGTGACGGCCAGATCGTTGTCCACCGTCTTGGGCACGCCGATGCAGGTGAGCGGATAGTTGAACTCCTTGGCCAGCTGCGAGACCTTGAGCGCGGTGTCCGCCGAGTCGTTGCCGCCGTTGTAGAGGAAGTAGCGCACGTCGTGCTTGCGGAAGGTGTCCAGCAACTGCTCGTAGCGCGCGCGGTCATCGATCAGCGATTTCAGCTTCACCCGGCAGCTGCCAAACGCCCCGCCCGGGGTGTGGGCGAGGGTGCGGATATCGGCCGGGCGCAAGCTGCTGGTATCGATCAAATCATCGTTCAGCACCCCCAGGATGCCGCTGCGCGCGGCCAACACGGGGACGCCGTGGACACGGGCTTCGGCAATCACCGCGGCGGCCGTGGCATTGATGACGGCGGTCACGCCGCCGGACTGGGCATAGAGGAGGGTGCCTGCGGGACGGGTTTTCTTCGACATAAGTAGGAGGGATCAGGGGGCCGGATGCGTTAAGCTGGTCAATGTTGCGCTGCACCGAGTGTAGCGCCCGGCAACGACATCCTTCGTCATGGAGCACACGATGCGACTGGTTCTTCTCGGCCCCCCCGGTTCTGGCAAAGGCACGCAGGCTGCGCGCCTGAAGGACCATCTGCAGGTGCCGCATATTTCCACTGGCGACCTGCTGCGCGCGGAAGTGGCAGCCGGCAGCAAGCTGGGCCTGGAGGCGAAGGAAGTCATGGCCCGCGGCGAGCTGGTCAGCGACGCCATTCTCTTGGGGATGCTGGAAGACCGCTTCTCCCGCGCCGATACCGCCAACGGCTTCATTCTGGATGGCTACCCGCGCAACCTGGCCCAGGCCGATGCGCTGGGCAAGCTGCTGGCCCGCATCGGGCAGAAGTTCGATGCCGCCGTGCAGCTGGATGTGCCGACCGAGCTCCTGGTCGAGCGCATCGCCGGCCGCGCCAAGGCCGAGGGCCGCGCCGATGACAGCCCGGAATCGGTGCGCACGCGTTTGCAGGTCTACAACGATCAGACTGCGCCGGTCATCGATTACTACCGCCAGCAGGGCGAGCTGACCGTCGTCAATGGCGTCGGCGAGCTGGACGACGTGTTCGCGCGGATCATCGAGGCGATCACGCCGGGCCAAGAGGTCGGTTGATCGGGCTGACTTGCGGGTCGAGGGCCGGTGGCCTCGCAAGTCGCTCCCCGCACTCGCTTGGTTGCGAGGCCACCGGCCATCAACCCTGGGCACGCGGACGTCCTTCGACGATGAAACTCCACATCCTCGGCATTGCCGGTACTTTCATGGGCGGCGTCGCTGCCCTCGCGCGCGAACTCGGGCATGAGGTCGAAGGCAGTGACCAAGCGGTTTACCCGCCGATGTCCACGCAGCTGGAAAAGCTCGGCATTGCGTTGAGCCAAGGCTATGACCCCGCGCACATCAGCGCGGATGTCGAGTCAGTCGTCATCGGCAATGCCCTTTCGCGCGGCAACCCCGCGGTCGAAGCGGTGCTGGACGAAGGTCGCGCCTACACCAGCGGCGCCGAATGGCTGCGCGACCATGTGCTGCCGGGCCGCGAGGTGATCGCCGTCGCCGGCACCCACGGCAAGACCACCACGACCACCATCACGACGTACTTGTTGCAGTCCGCAGGCCGCGAGCCCGGCTTCCTCATTGGTGGCGTCGCCGAGGATTTCGGCGTGTCCGCGCGGATTGGTTCTGGCCGCGAGTTCGTGGTCGAGGCCGACGAATACGACACGGCCTTCTTCGACAAGCGCAGCAAGTTCGTCCATTACCGGCCGGCGGTCGCCATCCTCAACAACCTTGAGTACGACCACGCCGACATCTTCCCGGATCTGGCCGCCATCGAGCGCCAGTTCCACCACCTCATTCGCACCGTGCCGCATCGCGGCCGCTTGATCGTCAACGGCGAAGACGACAACCTCAAGCGCGTGTTGGCGGTGGGTTGCTGGACGCCCGTCGAGACCTTCGGCATTGGCGACGGGTTCGACTGGTCCGCCCATCTCGTGAACGCGGATGGCAGCATCTTCGACGTCATCCATGCGGGCAACAAGATCGGCACGGTCGAATGGCCGATGCTGGGTCGCCACAACGTCATGAATGGCCTCGCCGCGCTCGCCGCGTGTCAGGCAGTAGGGGTGGATGCCGCTTCGGTCATCCCCGCGCTTGCGAACTTCCGCAGCGTGAAACGCCGCATGGAAGTGGTGGGCGAGATGGGCGACATCACCGTGTACGACGACTTCGCCCATCACCCGACCGCCATCGCCACGACGCTCGATGGCTTGCGTGCGAAGGTGGGCGATGCGCGGATCGTGGTGGCGATGGAGCCGCGTTCGAATTCGATGCGCCTGGGCGCGCATGCCGAGGCACTGGCACCTTCGCTGGCCGGGGCCGATGTCGTGGTGTTCCTCGCCCGCCCCGAATTGCCCTGGGATGCCGACAAGGTGATCGCGGAGGTGCGCGGCGAAGCGATCGCCGTGCCCGACGCCGAGACGTTGCTCGCTGCCTTGGCCGCGCGTGTGCAGGCCGGCGACCATGTGGTGTTCATGTCGAATGGCGGTTTCGACGGCGCGCCGCGTCGCTTCGTCGAGCGGTTGCGCGGCTGAGCACGCGCGGCCCACGGATCAGTCGCGGGCGGTGATCACCCGCAACACGCGGATGTGGTCACTGCGCTCGCCTTCCTCACGGCGTTCGATACCTTCCAGGTCTTGTTGTAGCTGCGCATAGGCCGCGCCCGCATCGTCCACGGGCAACCACAGCCAGGCGACATCCATCACTTGGCGATGTCGCATCGTTTGCACCGTGCCCACCCAAAGCGGCGTATCGCCGGCCAGTCGCGCCGGTGCGGGCCACACGCGCAGCACGCGTCGCTCATCCATCCGGTCGCCCTCATGAACCATCAGTAGCGACTCCGGGCGGCCTTCCAGCGCGGCGGGCAGGATCGGGTGCTGGTCGGCGCGGGTGTCGCCGTCAAGCACGCTCAGCGTGTCCACCCACCCGGCCTGCGGCTTCACGCGCCAACCGCGCACCTCGAGCGCGGTCTGCAAGGGCACCAAGGGGCCCGCGACCTGCAGGCCCAGCGGCCAGCGGATGCGATCACCGCGTGCATTGCGCGTTCCAGGCAGACGCTGCCAACCCTCGCTCCACCACGCCTCGATTGTCATGGTCTCGGCAGGCGGGGGCGGCGAGAAGCGCGCCAGCAGTTGCTCGGTGCCGCGCGGCGCATGCCATAGCCCGGCCAGTGCAAACACGCCATAGAACACGGCGACCAGCGGGCGCATCCAGAACGAGCGCGCGACATGGCGGCGGTAGGCGATGCCCAGCACCAACACCCACAGCATGCCGAAGATCACCCCGCTGACGACATCGCTCAGCCAATGCGCGCCCAGGTACAGCCGGGCAAACGCGATCAGGGTGACGATGACCGCGGCGCTCATGTATGGCCAGACCCGGCGACGCCCCGGCCATTCGCGTGCGATCAACACGGCAAAGAAGCCGAAAGTGATCGTCGCCATGGTCACTGTCACCGAGGGAAAGCCGAAGCCATCTGGTGCGGTAGGCGGCCTGGGCATCGTCACCAGTTGTTTGACCAGCACGGTGGCCAGCCAGCCACAAGTCAGCGCGGCCATCCAATGTGCGGCAGCCAACCAGCGGCGACGCCACGCCAGCCATATCAGCCCGGCGATCACCGCCGGTGCCAACACCTGCACGTCGCCCAGGCGCGAGAGTGCGGCCATCAAATGGTCGGCCAGTGGATTGCGCAGGCTGAACATCACGTCATAAACGTGGTGATCCATCGCCAAGGGGCCGCCGCGCACCGCCAGGGCGGTCAGCCACATCAGCGCCGTCCACGACATCGCCAATAGCGCAGCCAGCAGCAGTAACAGCGACGGAGATTCCGGGCGATTCGGGTCCACCACGTACCCGGCTGCGCGTCCCAGCAACGGATGCGCACGCGACCAGCGCAGCACCCGCGCCATCAGACTGTCGGTGTGCAGCGCAAACCAGCGTGAACCGTACACCACCAACGCCCAGACCAAGGCCACGGCTGCGGCCAGGGCCGCCAGCACCAAGGCCAACTTATCGGCGACGGCAGCCACTGCGTCGTAGGATTTGCCGAAGATCCAGCCCGGTGCCAGGAACGAGACCGCCCACAGCGCGCAGGCCACCGCACTGGCCGGTGCATAACGCCGGAAGGGCATTCGCAGCATGCCGGCGATCGCCGGGACGAAGGGGCGCACCGCACCAACAAAACGGGCGATGAAGATGCTCTTGACCCCGTTGCGCAGGAACAAACGCTCGCCGCGATCAAGCAGTTGGGGGTAGCGGCGAAACAGCCACAGGTCCCGCATCGCAGGCCCCCAACGGTGGCCGATCCAGTAACTCAGCGCATCACCGGCGAAGGCACCTGTCGCCGCCGCGACCGCTACATACGGGCCATTGATGTAGCCAAGGCCGATCAGCGCGCCGACCGCAAACAACAGCGGTAGGGCGGGCACGACGATGCCGACCACCGCCAGTGCGTCGCAAAACGCAATAAGGAAGGCCAGGCCGCCAGCCGCCATTGGGTTCTCGCCGATCCAAGCGACGAGCTGGTCAAACCATTCCGAAGACATTCCAAGATTATAGGAGTGCGCGATGACGCCCAACCGCACGTGCGGCCTATACTTCGACCAAACCATTCGGATACGAATCGTGAGCACACTTTCCGGCAAGACGCTTTTCATTACCGGCGCATCGCGCGGCATCGGTCGCGCCATCGCCCTGCGCGCGGCGCAGGATGGCGCCAACATCGCCATCGTCGCGAAATCCAGCGTTGCCAACCCCAAGCTGCCCGGCACCATCCACAGCGTGGCCGAAGAAGTGCGCGCCGCCGGTGGCCAGGCGCTGGCTATCCAATGCGACATCCGTGATGAAGAAGAAGTACGTGCGGCCGTCGCCGCGACGGTTGAGCAGTTCGGCGGCCTGGACATCCTCGTCAACAACGCCAGCGCGATTTGGCTGGCCGGCGCCCTCGATACGCCGATGAAGCGCTATGACCTGATGACGCAGGTCAACTCGCGCGGCAGCTTTTTGTGCGCGCAGGCGGCATTACCTGAGCTGATGAAGTCGGCCAACCCGCACATCCTCACCTTGGCGCCGCCGCCGTCGCTGGATCCGAAATGGTGGGCCCCGCACACCGCCTACACCTTGGCCAAGATGGGCATGAGCTTCGTCACCTTGGGCCTGGCCGGCGAATTCGGCCGCAAGGGCGTCGCCGTCAACGCGCTCTGGCCCAAGACCATCATCGCCACCGATGCACTCAACATGATTCCGGGCGTCGAGATTGATCGATGCCGCAAGCCGGAGATCGTCGCTGACGCCGTGCGCGAGGTGCTGATCCGCGCTGCCAAGGCCAACAACGGCCGTTTCTTTATCGATGAAGAAGTCTTGCGCGAAGCGGGCATCACCGATTTCTCAGGCTATGCAGTCGATCCGTCCAAGCCGCTGCTGCCGGACCTCTTCCTCGACCCGACCCCATGAAGTACTTGCACACCATGATTCGCGTCCGTGACCTGGACGCGAATCTGCGCTTTTTCTGCGAAGGCCTGGGCCTGCGTGAGCTACGCCGGATGGACAATGAAGCCGGGCGCTACACCTTGGTTTTTCTCGCCGCTGATGAAACACCCGACGCCCAGATGGAGCTGACCTACAACTGGCCCGCGGAGGACGGCAGCACCGAGGATTACGGCAACGCGCGCAACTTCGGACATCTGGCTTTTCGGGTGGACGATATCTACGCCACGTGCGCGCACCTGCAATCGATGGGTTACACCATCCACCGCCCGCCCCGCGACGGCCACATGGCCTTTGTGAAATCGCCGGATCAGATTTCTGTCGAGCTCTTGCAGGACGGCCATTTGGCACCGGCCGAACCGTGGGCATCGATGTCGAATACCGGAACCTGGTGAGATGACGACCCACAACGACACCGCTTCATTGCTTGAGATCGGTCGTGAGCGCTATGTGCCGGTGTACAAGCCGCGCCCGATGGTGCTCGACCATGGCCGCGGTTCGCGTCTGTGGGACAAGGCCGGCAAGGAATATGTGGATCTCGCCGGCGGCATCGCCGTCTGCGCGCTAGGCCATGCCGATCCCGAACTGATCGATGCGTTGACCACGCAGGCCGGCAAGCTTTGGCACACCAGCAATGTCTTCAACAGCGAGCCGCCGCTGCGCCTGGCCGAAGAGTTGGTCGTCGCATCGAAGTTCGCCGAGCGCGTGTTCCTGTGCAACTCCGGTGCCGAGGCTAACGAGGCGGCCATCAAACTGGTGCGCAAGCACGCCGCCGCCCAAGGCCGCACGCCCGACAAGCGCGTGATCGTGACCGCCCGCGGCAGCTTCCATGGCCGCACGCTGGCCACCGTCACCGCGACCGCGCAGCCGAAATATCAGGAAGGCTACGAGCCCTTGCCCGCTGGCTTCCGCTACGTTGATTTCAACGACCTCTCCCAACTCGAAGTGGCGATGGCCGGCGGCGATGTCTGCGCGGTCATGCTGGAGCCCGTGCAAGGCGAGGGTGGCGTGATGCCGGCGGCACAGGGCTACCTGCAGGGCGCACGCACGCTATGCAACCAGCACGATGCGCTCTTAGTGCTCGACGAAATCCAGTGCGGCATGGGTCGTACCGGCCCCCTGTTCGCGCACTGGGCTGATGGTGTGGTGCCCGATGTGGTGACGTTGGCCAAAGCACTCGGTGGTGGTATCCCGATCGGCGCGATGCTGGTCGGTGACAAGGCTGCGCAAACTCTGCAATTCGGCGCGCACGGCACCACCTTCGGCGGCAACCCGCTGGCGGCAGCCGTTGCACGTGTGGCGCTCAAGCGCATCGCATCACCGCACATCGCCGACAACGTGGCGCGACAGGCGAACGCCATCCGCGACGGCCTCAGTGCGATCAACGCTGAAATCGACGTGTTCGATGAAGTGCGTGGGCGCGGCTTGATGCTGGGCGCGGTATTGAAGCCCGCTTATGCAGGACGCGCAGGTGAAATCCTCGATGCAGCAGCAGCGCGTGGCTTGCTATTGCTGCAAGCTGGCCCTGACGTGCTGCGTTTCGTGCCGGCGCTCAACATCACCGATGAAGACGTGGCCGAAGGGCTCACGCGCCTGCGATTGGCACTGGGCGATATCGTCCGATAATGCCCGATCAATCTTCCTCGCCACGGTCCGGCAAGCAGCGGCCGCATTTGCGGCAATACCAAGCGTCGGTCTCGTGATCTGGCAGGCCGCATTCGGTGCAACGCACGGTCATGCGGCTGCGCTCGCGCATGGTGCGGGCAAGCTCCGCCGTATAGATGCCGGTCGGCACCGCGATGATGCTGTAACCAATCAGGATCAGCACCGAAGTCACCAGCCTGCCCAACGGCGTGCCAGGCGCGATATCACCAAAGCCCACGGTCGCCATCGTCACCACCGCCCAATACATGCCGGTCGGGATGCTGGTGAAGCCTTGTTCCGGTCCTTCGATCACGTGCATCAGCGCACCGAAGATCACGGTGATCGTGAGCAAGGTCGCGATGAACACCGCGATCTTGCGCCGACTGCGAACCAGTGACTGCACCAGCACACCCGCTTCGCTGGAATACTCCACCAGCTTCAGGATCCGGAAGATGCGCAGCAGACGCAGGATGCGCACCACCGTCAACGACGTGCTGCCCGGGAACAGCAGCGACAAGAACGTAGGCAGGATCGCCAGTAAATCGATCACGCCAAAGAAGCTGGTCGCGTAACGCACCGGGCGCCGCACTACCCATAGGCGCAACAAGTATTCAGCAGTGAAAAGCAGAGTGAAAAACCACTCGGCCGCATACAGTGCGTCGTGCCAGCGCGCCTTGATCGACGGCACGCTGTCCAGCATCACCACCAACACACTTGCCAGGATCGCGATGATCAACGCGATGTCGAAATCGCGTTCCAGCCGCCCTTCGTGGTCGAAGATGATATGGAACAGGCGATTACGCAGCCCGGTTTCAGCCGCCGGGCGATGCTGGCGCTCGAACAGGCTGCGCGAGCTGTGCTCGCCCTGTGGCTGCGGGGAGTCTTGCGAAGGATCCATTGCTTGAACGATGCCGTGCCGGTCGATTACAGCGCGTGAAACGCTGCGCGCGCCGCTTCGATGGTGTTCGCGATGACTGCATCATCATGCGCGCTGGAGACGAAGCCCGCCTCGAATGCAGACGGTGCCAGAAACACGCCGCGATCCAGCATCTCATGGAAGAAGCGATTGAACGCCGCAGTGTCGCAAGCGAGTGCGCCCGCATAGGTATCCACTTTTTCCGCGCTGAAGAATAAGCCAAACATGCCGCCCACGCGCTGCGTGCTGAAAGGTACACCCGCGTCTTTTGCGGCCGCCTCCAGCCCATCGCACAGCGTGTTGGATTTCGCATCCAAGCCTTCGTAGAAACCCGGGGCCTGGATCAAATCCAGCATCGCCAAACCTGCCGCCATCGCCACCGGATTGCCGCTGAGCGTGCCGGCTTGATAGATCGGACCAGCGGGAGAGATCTGTTCCATCAATTCGCGGCGCCCACCATAAGCGCCGACCGGCATGCCGCCGCCGATGACTTTGCCGAAGGTGCTGAGGTCGGGTGTGACGCCATAGCGTGCCTGCGCGCCACCGAGTGCCACGCGGAAGCCGGTCATCACTTCGTCGAAGATCAGCAGCGCGCCGTGCTGTGTGCATAGATCGCGCAGGTGCTGCAAAAAGCCTTCGCGCGGCGGCAGGCAGTTAGCGTTCCCCACCACTGGCTCGATGATCAGGCAGGCAATATCGTCGCCGCATTCGTCGAACAAAGCCGTCGCGGCCTGGAAATCGTTATAGGGCAGGGTGAGGGTGAGGTCGGCCAATGCTTTCGGCACACCTGGCGATGTCGGCACACCGAATGTGAGTGCGCCGCTGCCGGCTTTCACCAGAAAGCTGTCGCCGTGGCCGTGGTAACCGCCTTCGAACTTCACCATGCGCATGCGGCCGGTTGCACCGCGCGCCAGGCGAATGGCGGAGAGCGTGGCCTCTGTGCCTGAATTCACCATGCGCA
>NZ_FTLW01000003.1:0-390000 GCF_900155935.1 Solilutibacter tolerans | reverse complement strand
GGTAACACGAACTGGAGGCCCGAACCCACTCCCGTTGCAAAGGTAGGGGATGAGGTGTGATTAGGAGTGAAAAGCTAATCGAACCCGGAGATAGCTGGTTCTCCTCGAAAGCTATTTAGGTAGCGCCTCATATGTATCCTCTCGGGGGTAGAGCACTGTTATGGCTAGGGGGTCATCGCGACTTACCAAACCATTGCAAACTCCGAATACCGAGACGGACTGTATGGGAGACACACGGCGGGTGCTAACGTCCGTCGTGAAAAGGGAAACAACCCAGACCCACAGCTAAGGTCCCAAATTACCGCTAAGTGGGAAACGATGTGGAAAGGCACAGACAGCCAGGAGGTTGGCTTAGAAGCAGCCACCCTTTAAAGAAAGCGTAATAGCTCACTGGTCGAGTCGGTCTGCGCGGAAGATTTAACGGGGCTAAGCGGTAAACCGAAGCTTGGGGTGCATAACTTTGTTATGCGCGGTAGAGGAGCGTTCCGTAAGCCGTTGAAGGTGGATTGAGAAGTCTGCTGGAGGTATCGGAAGTGCGAATGCTGACATGAGTAACGATAATGCGGGTGAAAAGCCCGCACGCCGAAAGCCCAAGGTTTCCTTGCGCAACGTTAATCGGCGCAGGGTGAGTCGGCCCCTAAGGCGAGGCAGAAATGCGTAGTCGATGGGAAGCAGGTTAATATTCCTGCACCTCGCGTAAGTGCGATGGAGGGACGGAGAAGGTTAGGTCTACCCGGCGTTGGTTGTCCGGGGGAAAGGCGGTAGGCATGATTCTTAGGCAAATCCGGGAATCTTTATGCCGAGCACCGAGACGAGCTCATTAGAGCGAAGTGACTGATACCACGCTTCCAGGAAAAGCTCCTAAGCTTCAGCTTACGAAGACCGTACCGTAAACCGACACAGGTGGGTAGGATGAGAATTCTCAGGCGCTTGAGAGAACTTGGGTGAAGGAACTAGGCAAAATGGTACCGTAACTTCGGGAGAAGGTACGCCCTTCTGGGTGGTCACGTGCGTGACTGAGCTCGGAGGGGCCGCAGATACCAGGCCGCTGCGACTGTTTATCAAAAACACAGCACTCTGCAAACACGAAAGTGGACGTATAGGGTGTGACGCCTGCCCGGTGCTGGAAGGTTAAATGATGGGGTCAGCCGCAAGGCGAAGCTCTTGATTGAAGCCCCAGTAAACGGCGGCCGTAACTATAACGGTCCTAAGGTAGCGAAATTCCTTGTCGGGTAAGTTCCGACCTGCACGAATGGCGTAACGACAGCGGCGCTGTCTCCACCCAAGGCTCAGTGAAATTGAAATCGCTGTGAAGATGCAGCGTTCCCGTGGCAAGACGGAAAGACCCCGTGAACCTTTACTATAGCTTTACATTGAACGTTGAGTTCGTCTGTGTAGGATAGGTGGGAGGCTTTGAAGCAGAGGCGCTAGCTTTTGTGGAGCCAACCTTGAAATACCACCCTGATGTGCTTGACGTTCTAACCTAGGCCCGTGATCCGGGTCGGGGACCATGTATGGTGGGTAGTTTGACTGGGGCGGTCTCCTCCCAAAGAGTAACGGAGGAGCTCGAAGGTACGCTCAGCGCGGTCGGACATCGCGCACTGTGTGCAAAGGCATAAGCGTGCTTGACTGCAAGAGTGACGGCTCAAGCAGGTACGAAAGTAGGACTTAGTGATCCGGTGGTTCTGTATGGAAGGGCCATCGCTCAACGGATAAAAGGTACTCCGGGGATAACAGGCTGATTCCGCCCAAGAGTTCATATCGACGGCGGAGTTTGGCACCTCGATGTCGGCTCATCACATCCTGGGGCTGTAGTCGGTCCCAAGGGTATGGCTGTTCGCCATTTAAAGTGGTACGCGAGCTGGGTTCAGAACGTCGTGAGACAGTTCGGTCCCTATCTGCCATGGGCGTTGGAGATTTGAGAGGGGCTGCTCCTAGTACGAGAGGACCGGAGTGGACGAACCTCTGGTGTTCCGGTTGTCACGCCAGTGGCACTGCCGGGTAGCTATGTTCGGAAGCGATAACCGCTGAAAGCATCTAAGCGGGAAGCGCGCCTCAAGATGAGATCTCCCGGGGCACAAGCCCCCTAAAGGCACCATCAAGACTAGGTGGTTGATAGGCTGGGTGTGTAAGCACAGCAATGTGTTGAGCTAACCAGTACTAATGAGCCGTGAGGCTTGACCATATAACCTCAAGTGGCCTTGAGCCGAGCGCACGTCCAACGTGTTCTTCGCCAAGCACTCGCTACGTTCCGTCCCTATGAAAGTTGGCGCGATAGGTCCATGATCTAGCCGCGACACTTCCCAGCTTTCTGGCGACATTAGCGCTATGGAACCACCCGATCCCATCCCGAACTCGGAAGTGAAACGTAGCTGCGCCGATGGTAGTGTGCAGTTGAGCATGCGAGAGTAGGTCATCGCCAGATTTATTCCCAAATGCCCCGGTCTATGACCGGGGCATTTTCTTTTTCTAGATTTCTGTTGGCCCCAACCACTTTGACCGCCGAGTTGCTTTCGCCATCAGCGAAATAGAGGCAATGTTTGTCCGCGCTTTACCTCGCTAAGCGACGATGGGCTGCGCCAGTTCCAGCTATCTGCGCCCATACGCGGGGCGTCTTCGCCATATTGATGCGATTTGCTGCGTGATTCGCGATGTGCGGTCTCGGCCAGAACCTTGAATTGACGCTCTCGCAGTAGCCAGAGGTCGTGGTCGCAACTGTCATTCTGGGGCGACGAAGCCTGCTGATCACCGCCCTCATCCTCTCGTTTGATATCGGGAATGGTCGAAAACGGGATCCGCATGGGCGCGGCATCATGGCGTATGGCTTCGCGCATCGCACCGAAGTAGAGGGTGTTATTGCCGAAGCGGTCGTTGATACGATCCAGTGCTTGGGTGACACGCAAGGCGCGTCCGCGTTCTGGCAGAAGCTCACCACTCTGACGACCCACTTCTTCCACACCAGACAAGGTCACTGCGACAGAAAGTGGCGGATAACGTTTTGATTTCCAGCGCCCGCTACGTTCGGCTCGTTCCAGAGACTGAAGCTGGCGGGCCAGCAATTGAAGTAAGGTCGGGGTATCCGACAAGGGCTCGAAGGCATTGAACCGGCTATAGCGCTCATCAATGCCCACAAATCGGATATGCAAGGTCAATCCCCGCGCCACATATCCGTCATGGCGCATCCGCATCGCTGCCTTGGCCAGCAGTTTGAACAACACCGAGCGCATGCCTGGGTAATTCCGAAGTTCTGGACCCAGCACATGCGAATGCCCGACCGAACCTTTGGTTGTTTTGCGTTCTGGCAGTTCATGACCGCGCAATTGCAGCCAGAAACGTTCGCCTTCGATGCTGCCCCACGCGCGCCGCAACCGTTCGCGCGATGAGCTGCACAGCGCTTCGACGCTATTGATGCCGGCATCCTGCAATCGTTGTTCCATCGAATGGCCGATACCGCATAGATCTCGCAGCGCCAAGTCATGAAGTGCGTGCGGTAAATCGGTTTGCTCCAGCACGGTCAATCCATCCGGCTTTTGCATGTCGGAAGCGGTTTTGGCCAGGAAGCGATTGGGCGCGATGCCTATCGAGCAGCGAATGGCATCCGAAAAATCGGCGAGCCGGCGCTTGATCTGCATGCCGATCGCAACGGCATTCTCTCGCTGGCGCTCACGGCCCAATAAATGACAATGCACTTCGTCGATCGAGCCGGGCCTCTCGTGATGGATGCAATCCTCGATCAGCGCCATCAGGGCGTGATGCAACTGGATATAGCGGGCAGGGCGAGCCTGCACCAGCATGATGTCCGGGCATTTCTCCAACGCCTCCCACACGGGCGTGCCGGTTTTCACCCCAAAGGCCTTGGCCTCGTAGCTGGCGGCGATGCAGCAGGTGGTGGGTGAAAGCACGGGCACCACACCCAGCGGTCGTCCGCGATAACGCGGCTCGTCATGCTGTTCGACCGAGGCGAAATACGAGTTGAAATCAACGAACAGGCAGCGCAGCGTCATCATCGTGTCCTGTATGGGAAAACAGTATCGGCCCGGCGAATCTCAACGCCGGACGCGAACTTCACGATTTGACTAAATAGCGCGGGGCGATCTCGCTGATCGCGACACGATTACAGGACTTGCGGCGGCTCCCCGCCCACGATCACCACGTCGGCCGGCCGGCGTGCGAACAAGCCGACACTGACCACGCCCGGGATCTGGTTGATCGCGGCCTCGACCGTAATCGGGTCGACGATGGAAAGATGGTGAATGTCGAGGATGACGTTGCCGTTGTCGGTAATGACGGCCTTTTCCTGCGCATTCATGCGGAACACCGGCTGGCCGCCGGTCATGCGCAGGATTTCACGGGCGACCAAGCTGCGCGCCATGGGAATGACTTCGACGGGCAGCGGAAACTTGCCGAGCACGTCGACCTGCTTGGATGCATCGATGATGCACACGAATTGTTTGCTGGCCTCGGCGATGATCTTCTCGCGCGTCAGCGCCGCGCCGCCGCCCTTGATCAGCCGCTTGTGCGAATCGCATTCGTCTGCGCCATCGACATACAGGGACAGCTCGCCGGCGCTGTTCAAATCGAGGATCTCGATGCCATGTGATTTGAGTCGTTCGGTACTTTGATCAGAACTGGATACGGCACCCTTGATGCGGTTCGGGTCACGGCCCAGTGCATCAATGAAATACGCAACGGTGGAACCTGTGCCGACGCCGACGATCATGCCGTCTTCGACATAATCCATGGCCTTTTCGGCGGCAAGACGTTTGGCTTCCGACATCGGTCTGACTTCCTAGGGCGATTATTCGAGGGACAGCAACAGTTTCCACTGAGCTGCGGTGACCGGCATCACCGACAGGCGTGAGCCGGTGCGGATGAGGGCGAACTCCTCGCCCAACGCGTCGCGATGTTCGCGGATTTCGTTGAGCGAGAGCGGGCGTTTGAGCGTGCGTACATAGCCGACATCGACCAGTTCCCAACGAGGCTGCTCGGGCGTGGCCTTCTCATCGAAGTACTTTGACTTCTTGTCGAACTGGGTCTTGTCCGGATACGGCAGGCTGGCGACTTCGCCGATGCCGTAGATGCCCGGCACATCGGTATTGGAGTGATAGAACAGCACGCCATCACCGGGTTTCATCTGGCGCATGAAATTGCGCGCCTGGTAATTGCGCACGCCGGTCCATGGCTCGGTCTTCACTCGGGCGAGATCGTCGATGGAGAAATCGGTCGGTTCCGACTTCATCAGCCAGTATTTCTTGCGCGCGCTCATGTCGATGGTCGAAGTAGGGTGCGGGTTTCGGTGACGATCGCATCGCAAGGGATATCCCAGGGCTGCAGTTCGATGGCGGGGACTTCTTGCACGTCGAATCCGATGCCGACGGCTAGCGGTGGAGCTGGGTTGTGCTGGCGGAACGCCAAGGTGCGATCGTACCAACCGCCGCCCATGCCGATGCGATGGCACCGTGCGTCGAATCCCGTCAACGGCATCGCGATCAACGACATCTGGTGCACGTCGAACATTGAGCTTGGCGATAGATCGGGCTCCGGGATGCCAAAGCGATTGGTGGTGAGCGGGTCACCCGACCGCCAGGGTGCAAACTTCAGCTGCATGCTTTTTTCGTAGAGCACCGGCAGGCAGTACACGGTATTGGGGCGAAGTTTCAGCTGCCAGACATGCAGCGGCAACTCGCCATCCATCGCCCAATAGCCAGCGACGTGCAGGTCGGGTCCGGCGGCCAGCAAGAGAAGGCTATCGGCGACGGCTTCGGCGGCTGCCATGCGCGCTTGCGGCGGGATGGCGCGGCGACGTTCGCGCAATTCAAGGCGGCTGGAAAGGTTGGCGGAACCCATGTCGTCATTGTAGGCGAGTCATGTGTTTATCACGATGTCGAAAGGCTGGCATACGGCGCCGAAAAGAAGAAACCCGCGCCGAAGCGCGGGTTTCGAGATGACATCCTCCGCCGTGGCGATGCGGCGAAACGACCTTGAACCATTGGGCTCAAGTGGGAACGCTTTAAGGTCGTTGGGCTTCCCGCTACAGGGCGGACATGCACGCCGGACTTTATCGCGAACCCGGTGTCGTTCTTAAGGGACAAGGCAAATGTTTTGCACGCTGTCGCTCAAGGCAGAGGACGCAGACGAAGTATAGCGCCGACTGCCGCATGCAAGGTGAATGCCGTGGCGAAATTTATTCTTGCGGCAGTTGGGCCAGGCGACGCTCCAGCGCGTCCAAGGCGCTGGCCAGTGCACGGTCACGGCTGCGGTTTTCCTCGCGCAGAATTTCCAGCTCGTGGGCCAGGTTGAGGGCGGCCAGCACGGCGACGCGCTCGGTCGCGACCATGCGGTTATTACCGCGCAATTCGCGCATCCGGCTGTCGAGCACGCGCGATGCCGCAACCAAGCTCTCGCGTTCTTCCTCGGTGACGCCGACGGTGTATTCACGATCCAGAATGCGGACGTTGACCGGCTCTGCCTTCCCCTCCGGCGCGCTCACGTGTGTTGCTCCAGCGCCTTGAGGCGATGGATCATGGCTTCCACGCGGCTACGCGCTTCTTCGTTGCGGCTGATCAGCTGGGCGCGATCATGAATGAGCTGTTCCTGCTGCTGGCGCAGGCTGCGATTTTCTTCGCCCAGGCGCTGCTGACGCTCGGCCAGCGACTCGATGCGCTCGATCATCTGCAGCAGGCGGTCGAAAGGATCCTTCTCATCCATCCGCGCACGATGTCAGGGGGCGGGCCAGCGGTCAAGTTGAAAGACGCGTTGGGCGGGCGTGCGCGATACACTTGGGGCCTGCTTCCACGGAGTTTCGCCTTGTCGGCCCAGCCTTCCATGCCCGATTGGCAACATGTACAAGCCGCCTTGGCGCCGTTGCAATTGGCGGTCAGTCCCGCAGAACTCCACGGTGCATTGGCCGGCTGGTTGGCCGGCGGCGGCGCGGTCGATGGTGCCTGGCTAGGGAAAATTCTGGCCGATGAGGGATTGGCCCAGCCGGATGACGCAACACTCAATGAACTGCGTGACGCCACGGCCGCCGCGATGGAAGATCGTGAGCTGAACTTCCATCTGTTGTTGCCGGATGATGATGCCTCGGTTGATGTGCGCGGCAACGCGCTGTTCGATTGGTGTCGCGCCTTCCTCGGCGGCTTTGGCCTTGCCGCCGGCCCCAACCCGCCGCTGTCGGAGGAGGGCACCGAGGCGCTGGAAGACATGGCGCGCCTGGCGATGGCGGAAGCTGAAACCGATGGTGACGAAGAAGACGAAGCGGCGTTCGCCGAGATCGAGGAATTCGTGCGCGTCGCTGCGTTGTTGCTGCACGGCGATTGCGCGCTTGGCCCGCGGCATCGCAAACGTTTGCACTGAGCCATGCCTTCGATTGATCGGGCCCTGTCGCCGAAAGCCTGCGCCAAGCGTCGCGCCCAGCTGATGCAGATGGTGGGCGAGGACGCCATCCTCATCCTGCCCGCCGCACCTGAGCGTATTCGCAGTCGCGACACCCATTACCCGTATCGGCAGGATTCCGACTTCTGGTACCTGACCGCCTTTGACGAGCCTCAGGCGGTGCTGGTATTGGCGCCTGGCCGCAAGCATGGCGAAGCCTTGATGTTCTGTCGCGAACGCGACCCCGAGCGCGAAGGTTGGGACGGCCCGCGCCTAGGGCCCGAGGGTGCGGTGGATGCGTTGGCGCTGGACGATGCCTGGGACATCGAGGACATCGACGACATCCTCCCTGGCTTGATCGAAGGGCGTTCGCGGGTCTGGTACCACTTTGGCCTGGATACCGAGTTCGACCTGAAGCTGATCGGCTGGCTTAACCGCGTGCGCGCGCAGATGCGCATGGGCGCGCAGCCGCCGCACGAGTTCCTGGAGCTGGGCCATCTGTTGGATGAGATGCGCCTGTTCAAGAGCGCGGACGAATTGACATTGATGCAGCGGGCGGCGGACATCTCTGTGCAAGCACACGAAGCGGCGATGCGCGCCGCACGTCCCGGCATCCATGAATATCAGTTGCAGGCCGAGGTCGAGCGCGTGTTTCGCATGCACGATGCACATCCCGCATATAGCTCCATCGTGGGTGCAGGCAGCAATGCCTGCGTGCTGCATTACCGTGACAACCGCGGAAAGGCGCGCGATGGAGAGCTGGTGCTGATCGATGCAGGCGCGGAGTATCGCGGTTATGCATCGGACATCACCCGTACGTTTCCGGTGAACGGGCGATTCAATCCGGCCCAACGCGCGTTGCACGATCTTGTCGGCAAGGCGCAGGCCGCGGCCTTGGCGATGGCGCTACCCGGTAACCCGTGGTCTGCTATCCACGACGCAGCAGTGGAAACCTTGACCGATGGTTTGCTATCGCTCGGTCTTTTGAAAGGCAGGCTGAAGAAAAACATCGACGACGGCAGCTACCAGCGTTTCTATCGACACAAGACCGGCCACTGGTTGGGGCTGGATGTGCACGATGTGGGTGAGTATCGCGTTGACGATCTGCCGCGTCTTTTGGAGCCCGGGATGGTATTCACCATCGAGCCCGGGCTCTATGTTTCAAGCGATGACGACACGGTTGATGCGAAGTGGCGCGGCATCGGCATCCGTACCGAAGACGACATCGTCATCACCAAGACGGGGCATCGCGTACTGACCGACAAGCTGGCACGCAGCGCGGATGAGATCGAGGCCTTCATGGCGGCATGACGCGGCCGTGCGACCTCAACGCAAGAGCGCACCCAATCGTGCACCGGCCCAGATCAGCGCCATCCCGCCGACCAAGGTGATGCCGAGATAGAGCGCTGCGGTGCCGATGCGCCCGCCGCGGGTGAACAACAGCAGCTCCAACATCACCGACGAATAGGTGGTCAGTGCGCCCAGCACGCCGACGATCAGAAACGCGCGCCAATACAGTGCTGCTTGTCCGCGCTCCTGCAACCACTCAGCGAGAAACCCGATCGCGAAAGCACCGATCAAGTTGGCGATCAGCGTGCCCCACGGCAGGCGATCACCGAATTGGCGCAGCAAGTGGCCACCCAGCCAAAATCGCCCAGCAGCGCCCAATGCGCCGCCGGCCATGACCAGCGCCCATTGCGGCCAGCCGGTGCCCATGCTGGTTATGGGGCGGGCTTAATCGTGCGCAGGACCAGGCCGGTTTTGGCTGCAGCGCCATCGCCGGAAATCGGCACCAAGCCGCCGTGCGCGCTGACGCGTTGGCCAGCGAGGGAATAGACCGCGGCGAAATCGCTCTGCGGCACCAACTCGATGACGCTGACGCTTTCGACGGCTGGGTATTCCGCCGCGCGTGCTGCATGCGTGGCGATGCAGATAGGCTGGTCCAGAGTTAACAGCAGCGCTTCGCGACTGTCTTTGTCGGGTGCGCTGACGGTCTGGGTGGAGGCCATGCCGATCAGCGTGACCATGCCCGGTGCATATTGCAGGCAGTTGCTCGCGGCGGTGTTGGCGGCGGGCGGTGCGGGCGGCGCCTCTTGCTTGCAGCCAGAGATGGCGACAAGCATCAGCGCGAGGGTGGAGCTCGTGATGGCTATGCGGTTCATGCGATCTCACTCCATGTTTCACGGGTGATGTTGATGGGGGCATCGTCAGTGCAGACGACTTCATCTTCGATGCGGATGCCGCCATAGGGCTTGAAGGCTTCCACCTTCGCCCAATCGATACTGCCGGCCAAGCCTTTGTCTTTCAGCTCGTTGAGCAGCATGTCGATGAAGTAGATGCCGGGCTCGATCGTCACCACCATACCCGGCGCCAAGACACGCGTCATGCGCAAGTAGGGATGGCCATCGGGCTTGTCCAGCGTGCCGCCGGCATCGGTTTCGGCAAAGCCGGCGACATCGTGCACCTGCAGGCCGATGCCATGACCGATGCCGTGCGGGAAGAAAGCACTGGTCACACCGGTTTCGACTGCCGTTTCCGCATCGACCGTGGTCACGCCGAAGTCTTTCAGGATACGGCCCAAGGCCAGGTGCGCATCGAGATGGATCTGGCGGTAGTCGGTGCCGTTGCGGACTTGGTCGCACATGGCGCGCTGGGCCATGTCGACCGCATTGATCATCGACTGGAAGTCGTCATTGGTTGCGGAATAGGTGCGGGTGATGTCGCAGGCGTAGCCATTGTGGCTGGCACCCGCATCGATCAACAGGCTGCGCGAAGGCCGCGGCGGTACGCGGTCGCGGTCCATGTAGTGCAGCACTGCGCCGTGTTCGTTCAGGCCGATGATGTTGCCGTAGGGCAGCTCGGCCGAATCCTGGCCGACTGCTTGGCAATAAGCGAGATGGATGCCGAATTCGCTGGCGCCTGCGCGGAACGCGCGCTCGGCCGCACGATGCCCGCGTACGCCGCGACGCGTGGCCAGGCGAATCATCGCGACTTCATACGGCGTCTTGAAGGCGCGATGGAAGTCGAGATAGGCGAGCACGGCCTGCGGGTTGTTGGGGATGACATTGCCTAGTGCGCTTTGCGGCTCGCCAAGGATGGCGGTGCGTGCCGAGGCGTCCGGCAAGTGTTGCAAGGCTTCATCGGCGGTGCGGATGACGACGATGTCGAAGTGCTCGACCCAGGCGCCCGACGGGTCACTCGGCACCACGTGCCAATAATCATGGGGCTGGAGGAAGATGAGCCTGGGCTTTTGGCCCGGCGTATAGACCAGCCAACTGCCGGGCGCATTGGTCAGCGGCAGCCAGAACTTGAAGTTGGGGTTGACCGCGTAGGGGTAGTCGCGGTCATCGAAGGCTTGATAGTGCAGAGTGCCGCTCGGGATCACCAGATGGTCGAAGCCGCCGCGCGCCAAGGCCGTGTCAGCGCGCTGCATGGCCGTGCGCAGATGGTCGGCATAGTGTGCGTGGATATTGTCGGACGACATCAGGTGCTCCGTGGAGGCGGGGCTCTTGATTTTGACGCAATCGACTGGGCTTGTCCCGGAATGCGCGGGGACGGGGTTCACGTTTGCGGCCGTTTCAGTGACCTTCGCTCCAGGCGCGGATGCGATCGCGGGTGTTGCGCGAAATCTGGATGAAGCGCCCGCCTGCGGTGTACTCGCCCGGTGTCTCCGAGCTGACCCAGAGCACGTGGATGCCGCATTCGACTTCCAGTGGCGCCTGGCCACCCGGTGAGGGCAGCGGGAAGCGCCATTGATAGAGCGCGTCCTGGATGAGCGGCGTGCCGGTAGCGACTTGCAGACCCGTGCCGGACAAGTCGATCAAATGGCCGACGCGCAGGCCGGTCATGCTGTCGGTGACCTCGAAGGAGCCTTTCAGCTCGCGCCGGGTGGCATTGCGATAGTCGGCGCTGTTCATCAGGAGGCGGCCTGCACAGGTTTTTTGGGGTCGCCGCGCAGGGTGTTGCGCAACATCTCCACGGTGGAGCGGAAGGCGCGATCAATAAGGCGAAGCTGGTTGCGCTCGACCACGCGCAACTGGCCTTGAGCCATGAGTCGCGCCAGCGCATCCATGTGCATTTCAGCGACGCGTTGGCCGCGACGATTCACGAACAATGCGCGGTCGGTGACCGTGCTGTACCACGACAGGCGCCGGCGTTCGGCTTCGCCCTGCTGGTTCTGGATGAAGTCGATCCAGCAGCCAAAAGGCAAAGTGCGCAAATGCCGATAGCACTCCTCCTCATCACGTGTGCGTGGCGGCAGCTTGGCGCGCTCGATCTTTTCCTCGCGACTTTCGACATCTTCTTCACCCAGGCGTGTATGTGCCTTGATTTGCGCAGAGATTTCGGTGGCCGTGGGCTCGTTATCGTCGCGGGGTGCGGTGCTGCTGCGGCTGAGGTGGCGGGAAAGCGCGTTGGCCTCGGTCTCGTGGTAGCCCACGCGACGCATGGCCGAGTCGATTTCTTTCGCCAACTCCGGTGACTGGACTGGCTCGGGTGCGTTGACCGTTTCCAGAATCTGTCGGGTTGTATCGATCTGCTTCTGCCACGCCGGCGATGCTTCTCCATTACGCAGAGCGGTCAGCGTCATCGCATCCAGCCATGCACGACGCATCAGTATTTCGACGACGCGTGGCGGCTTCTGTTCATCCAGCAAGGCCTGTAGGGCCATCGTCGCGGTTTGTTTGGCGATCGCCATGCGCTCGCGGCCGCGCGCCGCTTCGACCAGGCGCTTCTCATTGGATTGCGAGCGCTTTACCTGTTGGCGGAATTGCGACTGCAGCTCATCGTTGACCTCGGTGAGGATTTCCGGCTGGCCATGGAAGTCGTCTTCCATGCGCTCCACTGCCTTGCGCATGGCCGCTTCGAAATACGGATCGATCGCGTAATCGCCATAAGTCGATGCATCGGACTCGGCAATCGTATTGAGCAATTGGCGGGCAGGGTGCGCGGCTTCCTCGAAGAAGCTGCGATCCTTCAGCGCAAGACGCAGTACCGGCAGCTGCAGGCGCTCCAAGAGACCATGCACCGATGAGCCCGCGCGGACTTCGCGTGCGACCTCTGCGTACAGGATCGAGAGGATTTCGAATGTGTCTGCGTCCTCTCGCCCCAGGTTGGCGGCGGGTCCTTGTTCGGTGCGCGCACGCTGAAGCAGGCTTTCACGCAGCCCGTGGATGGAGCGCGCTTGGTTGGCGCCCGATGTCGGTTGCGATTGGATCTCGTGAAGGAAGCGGTCGACATCCGCGCTGTCGATCTCGGCGCCCGGCGGCGGCACGACCCTGGGCGGCAACTTACCGGCGATGCGGTGCGCGGTCAGCAACTGCTGCAGATAACGGAAGTCGGCGGGCGGTGCTTGCGGAACCAGCGGGGTGTGGGCTGGCTGCTCCAGCCAGCCGGTCACGTCATCCCGGCCCCATGTGGGCGAAGCGGCATGAGCTGTGCCCATGTGGGGCTGAGCAGGTTGCTGACCTGCGGCCTGCGCCTTCTCGCGCCCCTGCGTCCATGAAGGCTGGGAGGGAGATGCGGGGGGGGTGTTCTCCGCGGCAGGCTCAGCCGCTGTCCGCGGCGGGGTGGGGGCGGGACTGGCTTTCGACGCTTTGGTCGGGCGCACAGGCACATAGGTCAGTCCGGGCAGTACCCCGGCAGCGTCCAATGTCTCGTTGATGCGGTCAGCAAAGCTTGCATAGTCCCCCAGCACTTGCTGCGCGAAGTGCGACTGGATGGTGGACGCTGACACGCGATCACCAAAGACATCGTGCGAAACATGTCCTGCCAAATCCACCAAAGTGCGAGGGCCAAGGCAGATCTG
This sequence comes from Solilutibacter tolerans, assembly GCF_900155935.1. Taxonomy (GTDB): domain Bacteria; phylum Pseudomonadota; class Gammaproteobacteria; order Xanthomonadales; family Xanthomonadaceae; genus Solilutibacter; species Solilutibacter tolerans. The sequence goes on along the minus strand of NZ_FTLW01000003.1, from coordinate 376,820 downwards.
TGCGGGGGAGAACGCGGGTGCGCCGGCCAGCACGCCGAAGCGTTGGCCAAGCAAGTAGAGCGAGAGACTGGCCGTGCCTTCGATAGGCGAGGCGAGGTCGCGCAATTGCGCTTCTGCGGTCTCAACTTCGGGGACGGAGTCGTGGACCGTCCATTCCGATGAGGGCCTTGCCGCGCCCGTGAGTAGCTCATCGGTGCGAGAAGGTAGGTTGCTGCGGATCTGGGCCAGGCGCGTTTCAAGCGCCTTGAAATAGGCTGGCCGAAACTGCGCGCTCTGCGTGCGGAGCGCTTGCACGGCTTTCAGCATTTCAGACTGGTCGGCAGGTGAGCGGGCACGTTCGGCCTGCTTGAAGAGATGGGTTTCGAAGTGCTCCAGCATCAAGCGGATGCGATCCCCCAGCACGGATTCGGTGACTTGCAGCAGCTGGGTCGCCACTTTACGCACACGTGGCGGCAGGCCGTTGTCGGCCAGGCTAGCGATGTCCCGTTGTTCCCCCATTTCCGCATCATACCTACGGCAAGCGGCTTGGCGACGCCCCAGGCTTAATCCGGCAAGAACAGGGCGATCACATCATTGGTGAAGCGTCGCCCCAATTCGGTCGGACGCACGCTGCCATCTGCATCGATCTCCAGCCAACGATTCACCACCGCAACATCGAGCTCGGTTGCGATGTCACTTCGCACAAGACCTGTGCGCAACTCGAACAGCTCGAGGGTGAAGCCCGCATTCAGACGCAAGGCATTCAACATGAAGTCGAAGCCCAGCCGGTCCCGACCAATATTTTCGTCGCCGCCAATCGCTGCGGCTGTGCCCGCATGCTGCAAATAGGTGGTCGGATGCTTGTGCTTCCAGCGGCGCAGGATGCGTTGTTCGCTACCGATCGTCAGCTTGCCGTGCGCGCCTGCGCCGATGCCGAGGTAGTCACCGAAGGTCCAGTAGTTGAGGTTGTGCGCGCACTGGCGGTCGGGTTTCGCGTAGGCGCTGACTTCGTATTGCGCGTAGCCGGCATCGGCCATCAAGGTTTGGCAGCGCTCCTGCATGTCCCAGCCCAGGTCGTCATCGGGGATGCCCGGCGGCGGTTTGGCGGCGAACAGGGTGTTGGGTTCGAGCGTCAATTGATAATGACTGAGGTGCGTCGGCGCCAAGGCGATGGCGCGTTCGACATCGGCCTCAGCCATCGCCAAGGTCTGCTGGGGCAGCGCGTACATCAGGTCGAGGTTGAGGTTGTCGAAGCCCGCATCCTGCGCGGCCTTCACCGCGCGCTCGGCGTCGCCGCTAGTGTGGATGCGGCCCAGCCGGGCCAGGCAACCATCATCGAAACTCTGCACGCCGAAAGAGAGGCGATTGATACCGGCCCGGCGATAGCCCGCGAACGGGCCATGCTCGACCGTGCCCGGGTTGGTCTCGAGTGTGATTTCCGCGCCCGGCGCGATGCGCAACCGCGCGCTGGCCGCCTGCAGGAAACGCTCGATGTGTTTGGGCGCGAAGAGGCTGGGTGTGCCGCCGCCAAAGAACACCGAATGCACGGTGCGGCCCCAGACCAGCGGCAGATCGTGTTCCAGGTCGAGAATCAACGCATCGATGTAGTCATCGAACGGCAGCGCGCCCTTGCCTTCGTGCGAGTTGAAGTCGCAGTACGGGCATTTGCGCACGCACCACGGCAAGTGCACGTAGAGCGACAGGGGTGGCGGGGTCAGCATGGTTGCTGTGAATCAGCCGGCCAGCGCGGCCCGCAGCATCGCGAGCGCCCGCCCGCGGTGGCTGACCAGGTTCTTCACGTCCGAAGGTAATTCGGCGGCGCTCATGTGATCGGTCGGCGAGAAGAACACCGGGTCGTAGCCGAAGCCGCCATCGCCCTGGCGTGCGTGCAGGATGCGGCCTTCCCACAGGCCTTGTGAGATCAACGGTTGCGGATCCTCGGCATGGCGGAGCAAAGCCAGCACGCAGACGAAGCGCGCGGAGCGGCGCTCATCGGGGACATCGCGCAATTCGTGCAGCAGTTTGTCGATGTTGGCCGAATGATTGCCGTGCTCGCCCGCGTAACGCGCGGAGTACAAGCCGGGCGCGCCGCCGAGCGCATCGACCACCAAGCCGGAATCATCCGCCAGCGCGGGCAGACCCGTCGCCTGTGATGCGTGACGTGCTTTCAGGATGGCGTTTTCGATGAAGGTGAGGCCGGTTTCCTCCGCATCCTCCACGCTAAATTCCGATTGCGGACGCACCTCGAAGCCAACATCGGCCAGCAGTGCGCTGAACTCAGCCAGCTTGCCGGGGTTGCCGCTGGCGAGGACCAGTCTGTTCATGCCGCGTCGTTCGCCAGCGCCTGTCGCTGCGCTTCGAACAACTGCGTGCAACCGGCCTCGCCCAGCGAGAGCAGGGCGTCGAGTTCATCGCGGCGGAAGGCATGGCCCTCGGCGGTGCCCTGCAGCTCGATGAAACCGCCGCCGTCGTTCATGACGAGGTTCATGTCGGTGTCGCAGTCGCTGTCTTCGGCGTAATCCAGATCCAGTACCGGCACGCCGCGATAGATGCCGACCGAGATTGCGGCGATCGCGCCGTGCAGTGGATTCTTCTTCAGCTCACCCTTGGCGATCAGCTTGTTAACCGCATCTGCCAGCGCGACATAGGCGCCGGTGATGGCCGCGGTACGGGTGCCGCCATCGGCCTGCAACACGTCGCAGTCCAGGGTGATGGTGCGCTCGCCCAGCGCGCCGCGATCCACGCAGGCGCGCAGGCTGCGGCCGATCAATCGCTGGATCTCCAGCGTGCGCCCGCCCTGCTTGCCGCGTGCGGCCTCGCGATCATTCCGGGTGTTGGTCGAGCGCGGCAACATGCCGTATTCCGCCGTCACCCAACCTTCGCCTTTGCCACGCAGAAAGCCGGGCACCTTGTTCTCGATGCTGGCGGTGCACAGGACGCGGGTATCGCCAAACGACACCAGGACGGAGCCTTCCGCGTGGCGGGTGAAGCCGCGCACGAAGCTCACTTCACGCATTTGGTCCGGTTGGCGGCCGCTGGGACGCTCCATCGCGATTCCTCGGAAAACGGCGGGCGAGTTTACCATTCACCATTCCCCAAGCCTTGGTGACCGTATGTCCATCCGCAGCATGACCGCCTTCGCCAGCGCCGAAGGCCAGACCGAGGCGGGGCGTTTGACCTGCGAATTGCGCGCGGTGAACCATCGTTTCCTGGAGATCGGTTTCCGTCTGCCGGAGGAACTGCGCGCACTGGAGCCGCAATTTCGCGAACGCATCGCAGCGCGCGCCTCTCGCGGCAAGATCGAGGTGTTGATGCGCCTGTCCGGCCAGCAAGGCGGTGATGCCCTGCAGCTCAACACCGGTTATGTCGAGCGACTGTCGGCCATCGCGCAGGATTTGGACGCGGCCTTGCCGGCGTTGCGCGTTGACCTTGGCACATTGCTGCAATTGCCCGGTGTGTTGCAGGCACGCGACATCGACACCGATGCTTTTCAGGCGCAAGCCCTGGCCTTGTTGGATGTCGCCTTGGACGATTTCATCGCCGCCCGCGAGCGAGAAGGCAGCAAGTTGAGCGAAGCGATCAGCGAGCGCGTAGATGGCGTGGCGAAGATTGCCGATGAAGTACGTACGCTGGTGCCCACGATCCGCGAAGGCCAGCGCGCCAAGCTCACCGCGCGCATGAGTGAAGTGGCCGGCAATTTGGATGCGGGACGCCTCGAACAAGAGCTGGTGCTGTGGTTGCAGAAGCTCGATGTGGATGAGGAGCTCGACCGCCTGAACAGCCACGTCGCTGAAGCCCGTCGTGTGTTGAAGCAGCGCGAGCCGGTGGGCCGCCGCATGGACTTTCTTTTGCAGGAATTCAATCGTGAGGCGAACACGCTCGGCTCCAAGTCGGTCGATGCACGCACCAGCAATGCGGCGGTGGAGTTGAAGGTGCTGATCGACCAGATCCGCGAGCAGGTTCAGAACATCGAGTAACGCCCCGGGTGCCGGCAAAGCGAGGTTTCATGCGACATCGATTCGGACGGAACACTTCCGCACGGCATACTTGGTCGATGCGCATCCGGGCCATGTTGATGATCCTTGCCTGCCTCGGCTTGATGCCGATCGGCGTTTGGGCGACGCCTGCCAAGGAGAAGAGCCCGCAGGGCGATGTTGCGCCGCTTCGCTCCTTTGATGTGCAGCATTACAGCGTCCATCTCGATCCTGATGTGGACGCCGGCACCTTGCGCGGCCAGGTAGTGATCCAGTTGGATCTGGTCGCTGCCGGGGCGACTCGCCTGGATTTTGATGTGGGTGCATTGACGATCGATGCCGTGCGTGCCGACGGACAGTCCTTGCCGTTTGAAGTCGCCGACAGACGCTTGCAAGTAACGCTTGCGCGAAAGCACCCGCGCGGGAAACGGCTGCGCATCGAGGTGGATTACCACGGCGCGCCGAAATTCGGGATGGAGTTCCATCCGCAGCGTGGAGAGATCTACACCATCTTCTCCACCAGCCAGTGGATGCCGTGCATTGATGCGCCGGACGAACGCGCCTCGCTCGACTTGCGCGTGCTGCTGCCCATTGATGCGCGAATGATCGGCAATGGCAGCGAGATCTCAGCACGCAAGCAGCGCGATGGTCGCCGCCTTCATCATTGGCGTCTGCGTGAGTCCGTGCCGAGCTTCACGTACGGGTTCGCCGCCGGGCGGTATCGCGAAGTGGCGCTGCATGATGGCGGGTTGAGCCTGCGCTATCTCTCCGGGGCGCTGGATGAGCGGCAGTTGCGCCGTGTGTTTGCCGAAACCCCCGACATGCTGCGGTTTTTCGGTGAGAAGACGGGCATTCCCTATCGCGGCCGCTACAGCCAGGCCTTGGTGGCCAAGACCATCGGGCAAGAAATGGCGGGCCTGGCCGTGCTGTCCGAGGCCTATGGCCAAGGTGTGCTGGATGGCAGCCATGATGTGGGCTTGATAGCGCATGAAGTGGCGCACCAATGGTGGGGTGTTGGCGTTACCTGTCTCGACTGGGGCCATTTCTGGCTCAACGAAGGGCTGGTCACGTTCATGACGGCGGCCTATCTGCAGCATCGACATGGCGATGCGGTATATCGGGAGCGCGTGGCGGGTTGGAAGCAGCGGGTGGAGCGCCTGCGTGCGGAGGGCAAGGACCGGCCGCTGGTTTATGCGCGATGGGTCGCGCCGACGGCCGATGATCGTGCGGTGGTCTATGTCAAAGGGGCCTATGCCATCGCCCAGCTGCGCGAGGAGCTGGGCGAGGAGGCATTCTGGGGCGGGATTCGCGCGTATACGCAGGCAAACCAGGGGCAGTCGGTGGTGACATCCGACCTGCGCGCCGCGATGGAGCGCAGCAGCGGGCGTGATCTGTCGGCCTTCTTCGCGCGGTGGGCGGGGAGCGGGGAATAAGCGGGATGCTCGGGTGGATTTAAGCTGGGCGCAGCGTGGCTACCGCCGCCGGCGTCTTGTGAATCAATGGTTTGCGCCCGATGTGGTCTGCGGGGTCTTTTGCCCGGGTAGGGCCTGCGAGCGGATTCGTTTAGCATCCCTCCTTTAGAAGCCTTGGAATGCCCATGCGCGGCACCCTCTACATCGTTTCCGCCCCCTCGGGCGCCGGCAAGTCCAGCATCGTCAACCAGGTGCTGGCGCAGGACCCGAAGATCAGTCTGTCGATCTCGTTCACCTCGCGAAGCCCGCGGCCGGGCGAGCGCCATGCCGAGCACTACCATTTTGTCGATGAGGCGGAGTTCCAGCGGATGATCGCCGCGGGGGATTTCTTCGAGCACGCGCTGGTCCACGGCGACTGGAAGGGCACCGCCCGCCAATCGGTGGAGCCGATGCTGGCCGCCGGACGCGACGTGTTGCTTGAGATCGACTGGCAGGGTGCCCGCCAGGTGCGCGAGCAGGTGCGCGATGCGATCAGCATCTTCATCCTGCCGCCCTCGCGCGGCGCACTGGATGAGCGCATGCACAAGCGCGCGCAGGATAGTGAGGAAACGATTGCCCGGCGCTTGGGTGCTGCGCGGGACGAAATGAGCCACTTCGGCGAATACGACTACCTGATCGTCAATGATGATTTCGATGAGGCGGTGGATGAGATGTGCGCGATTTTTACCGCCAGCCGCCTGCGTCGTGACCGCCAAGTGGCCAGGTATTCCAAGCTGCTGACTACCTTGTTGACGGACGAGGCCGCCAAGGGCGACGCAAGTCCCTGAGCACAAAGGAAAATGGTGCTTGTGCGCTTGCTTTTTCAGGCTCGGGCTCGTATCATGTCCGGTTCCGAATTCACCCCGCGCGGCTTTGGCCGTGGAGACAGATACATGGCTCGCATCACCGTACAAGATTGCCTGGAAGTGGTCGATAACCGCTTCGAACTGGTCATGATGGCCGCCAAGCGTGCTCGCCAGCTGGCCAAGGGTGTCGAGCCGCGTCTCGACAACAGCGAGCACGACGACAAGCCGACCGTGCTGGCCCTGCGCGAAATCGCCGGTCGCGTCATCGACGAGCCCTATATCGATGCCGTCGAAAAGGCCGAGAAGGAACGCAAGGAGCGCGAGGCGCTGGAGTGGGCTGCCGCCGAAATGGTCGCCGCCGACGACGACATGAAGGGCGACGACTGATCCTGAGTCGACATCGACCCACTCAAAACCCCGCCTCGGCGGGGTTTTTGTTTGCCCGGTGAGCGCCTTCGCCCTCTTCCCAGTACGCGCGCCAGCGCTTAGGCTCAACCCATGCCTGCTTCAGACCCCGCCCTTGCCGGTCATGGCCTCGGCGCGCCGACTAACGCGCCGCTGCCCGATTATGTCGATGCCTTGCTGGCAGCGGCGAGCTATCTGACTCAGGAAGAGCTGGCCCAGCTGATTCATGCGTGGCAGGTGGGCGCGGCCGCGCATGCGGGCCAGATGCGCAAATCCGGCGAGCCCTACATCACCCACCCGGTCGCGGTCGCGCAGGTGTTGGCCGAACAAGGCATGGATTTCAAGACGCTGGCCGCGGCGATCCTGCATGACACCGTTGAGGACACGCCGCTCACCGCCGAAGAGATCGCTGCCGATTTCGGGCAGACGGTGGCCGACTTGGTCGAGGGCGTCACCAAGCTGGACAAGCTGAAGTTTCGTGATCGTCAGGAGGCAGCGGCGGAATCTTTCCGCAAGATGCTTTTGGCGATGTCGCGTGACCTGCGGGTCATTCTGATCAAGCTGGCGGATCGCCTGCACAACATGCGCACGCTAGGCGCGCAAAGCGCGGAGTCACGTCGACGCATCGCGCGTGAGACGCTGGAGATCTACGCGCCCATCGCGCAGCGCCTCGGCATGAACCTGGTCAAGGCGGAGCTGCAAGATTTGGCTTTTGCCGCACTGCATCCGTGGCGTTATGCAGCGCTTGACAAACGCATTCGCGAGCAGCCGCTGGTTCGCCGCGAGGCGATGATCGGGATCGAAGCGCGCTTGGCCCAGCAGCTTGCCAAAGAGGGCTTGAAACATCGATTGATTGGGCGGGTGAAGTCGCCCTGGAGCATCTATCGCAAGATGCTGGAAGAACACAAATCGCTGGAGCAGGTGCTGGATGTGTTCGGCTTCCGCGTGATCGTGGAAACGGTGGCGGATTGTTACCACGCCCTTGGTATCGTGCATTCGGCGTACAAGCCGCTGGATGGGCGCTTCCGCGACTTCATCGCCATCCCCAAGGCCAATGGATACCAATCACTGCACACGGTCTTGTTTGGCCCGTACGGCGCGCCGATCGAGGTACAAATCCGTACCGAGGAAATGGACTTGATCGCCGAGCGCGGGATCGCGGCGCACTGGAGCTACAAGCAGGGTGGCGCAGGTGGCAACAGCCCGCTCAGTCGTGCCAGCAGCTGGCTGGCGGACTTGATGGATAGCCACGGCGGCACCGGCTCGTCGATGGAATTTCTTGAGAACGTCAAGGTCGATCTCTACCCGGACGAGGTCTACCTGTTCACCCCGAAGGGCCGCATCCTGTCGCTGCCGCGCAATGCGACCGCGCTCGATTTTGCCTACGCGGTGCATACCGATGTGGGCAATCACGCGGTCACCGCGCGCGTCGATGGCAAGTTGGTGCCGCTGCGCAGCAAGTTGGCGAGCGGGCAGACGGTTGAGATCGTCACTGCGAAGACCTCCAGCCCGAAGCCGCAATGGCTGGAGTTTGTCGTGTCGGGCAAGGCGCGCACGGCGATTCGCCAGCAGCTCAAGCAAATCGGTCACGAGGATGCCGTGCAGCTCGGCCTGCGCATGCTCGAGTCCGCCTTGGAGGCGCACGAAGCCAGCATCGAAAAACTGCCCAAGGGTCGCCTCGACAAATACCTGGCCGAACAACGTTACCCGCGCCTTGAAGCCTTGCTGGCCGATATTGCGCTGGGCAATCGCATGCCGCTCCTGGTGGCACAGGCGTTGGCCGGTGGTGATGAGGGCGAGGCGTCCGCGATGCGCGGACAGCCGCACGAAGCGCTCGCCGCGCTGGGCAAGGACCGCATCCTGATCACCGGCGCCGAGCGTGGCGTGATCAGTTTTGCGCAGTGCTGCCAGCCGATCCCGGGCGACGACATCATGGGCTTCCACACCACGGGCAAGGGTGTGGTTGTGCACCGCATGAACTGCCCGAACCTGGCCGACTACCGCCGCGCGCCCGAACGTTGGGTCGATGTAGGCTGGGATTCGGACGTGTCCGGCGACTACGCCACCAGCTTGAGGGTGGAGGTCGACAACCGGCCCGGCGTCTTGGCCCAAGTCGCTGCGGCGATCGCGCAGGCCGAATCCAACATCGACAGCGTCGACTATCTGGAGCGCGATGGCAGCGTGTCTGTGATTCGTTTTGGCATCGAAGTGCACGACACCGGGCATCTGGACGAAGTGATTCGCCGTGTCCGCCGCCTTGCGGTGGTGCATGGTGTGGAGCGGCTCTGATCGCACCGTAGAATGGGGCATCACACTAGGAGATGCCCGATGCCGCGCCAGCCCATCCAGACCGACCGCGCCCCCGCCGCCATCGGCCCGTATTCGCAGGCGGTGCGCGCCGGGCAGACCGTATTCCTGTCCGGGCAGATTCCGCTGGACCCGGCGACGGGCGAAGTCGTCGCCGGCGACATCGAAGCGCAGGCGCGTCGTGCCTTCGACAATCTGAAAGCTGTGTGTGAAACCGCGGGCGGCGCGCTGGATGATGTGCAGCGCCTGGGCCTGTACCTCACCGATTTGTCGCAGTTCGCCGCCGTCAACGCGGTGATGAGCGAGTACTTCGCTTCCCCGTATCCGGCGCGTTCCACCATCGAAGTGTCGGGACTGCCCAAGGGCGTGATGTTCGAGGTCGACGCGATCCTCGTCCTGCCGTAAGCGGCGCGTGGCGCGCAAGGCTCGGCCCGCACCGGCGATCGAAGGCGGCGACACACCGCTGTCGTCGATGCGTGGCATCGGCCCGCAAAGCGCCGAGAAACTCGCCGCGCGTGGACTCGCACGGCTGCGCGACCTGTGGCTGTGGCTGCCGCGCGAGTACGAAGATCGCACCCGCCTGACGCCTGTGGCTGCTTTGCAGCCGGGCGTCGCCGCGCAAGTCGAAGGCCGCATCCTCGCCACCGAAACGGCGTTTCGATTCCGCCCGATGCTGAAGGTGGCGATGGCGGATGAGTCGCGCGGCACGCTCACGCTGCGCTTCTTCCACTTCCGCGGCCAACAGGCCAATGCGTTTCGTGCAGGCGCACGCTTGCGTGCGTATGGCACGCCGCGTCCGGGCCAGTTGGGGCTGGAGATGGTGCATCCCAGTTATCGTGTGCTGGGGGATGAAGATGCTGCGCTGGACGAAGCGCTGGCCCCCGTTTATCCCGCCATCGAAGGCATCGGCCCGCAAACCTTGCGCAAATTGGTGGAACGCGCGCTCGGCGCCTTGCCCGGTGATGATGCGTTGGAGCTGTTGCCTTGCGAGTGGTTGGCCGAGCAAGGTTTGCCGACCTTGCGCGATGCCGTGTTGACGCTGCATCAACCGCCGACTGATGTGGATATGGGCTTGTTGCAAGCCGGTCGCCACCCCGCGCAGCGGCGCCTCGCGCTGGAGGAAATGCTCGCGCATCACTTGTCGTTGCGCCGCCAACGCATCAGCCTGCAAGCACATGCCGCAACGCCGTTGCCGGCAAAAGGCAAAGCTGTCGCCCAACTGCTTGCCGCACTGCCGTTCCAACTGACCGAAGCGCAATCGCGCGTATTCGACGAAGTGCAGCGCGATCTTGCGCGGCCCATGCCGATGTTGCGCCTGGTGCAGGGCGATGTCGGCGCGGGCAAGACCGTGGTCGCCGCTTTGGCTGCGCTCCGCGCGATTGATGCAGGCCGTCAAGCTGCGTTAATGGCACCCACTGAATTGCTAGCCGAGCAGCACGCCAACACTTTGCGCGGCTGGCTGGAGCCGCTTGGCATTCGCATTGCATGGTTGGCGGGCAGGGTGACAGGCAAGGCGCGCGAGGCAGTGCTGGGCGAAGTGGCGAGTGGTGCTGCACAGATGGTCATAGGTACGCACGCGCTGATGCAACAAGGCGTCGACTTCAAGGATCTCGCGCTCGCCATCATCGATGAGCAGCATCGCTTCGGTGTGCAGCAGCGCCTGGCCCTGCGCGACAAGGGCGGCGTGGATGGCAACGTACCGCATCAATTGGTGATGACGGCGACACCCATTCCACGCACGTTGGCGATGGCCGCCTACGCGGATCTGGATGTCTCCGTCATCGACCAGCTGCCGCCAGGGCGCACGCCTGTGCAGACGGTGGCGATCTCCGCAGAGCGCCGTCCGCAACTGATCGACCGAATTCGCGCGGCCATTGCGGAAGGACGGCAAGCGTACTGGGTTTGCACGTTGATCGAAGAGCAGGAAGACGGCGCGACGCGCATCGAGGCACAGGCCGCACAGACCACCTTCGAGACCTTGCGTGATGCGATGCCAGACATTCGCATTGGTCTCGTCCACGGACGGATGAAGCCGAAGGAAAAGCAGGCGGCGATGGCTGCGTTCAAGGCAGGTGAATTGGATTTGCTGGTCGCGACGACGGTGATCGAGGTTGGTGTGGATGTGCCGAATGCGTCCCTCATGATCATCGAAAACGCCGAGCGTCTTGGGCTTGCGCAACTACATCAATTGCGCGGGCGGGTGGGGCGCGGCAGTGCGGAATCGAGTTGTGTCTTGCTCTACCAGGCGCCGCTGGGTGCGATTGCGCGTGAGCGCTTGGACACACTGCGGCAGACCAACGATGGCTTCGTCATCGCCGAGAAAGACCTGCAATTGCGCGGGCCGGGAGAGCTGCTAGGCACGCGGCAAACCGGGCTTGCCGAATTCCGCATCGCGGACCTATCGCGTGATGCGGACCTCTTGCCGCGCGTGCAGTCGATGGCCGATGCGCTGCTGGCGGATTCGCCCGAACTCGCGGATCGCATCATCGAGCGCTGGGTTGGCGGCGCGGCGCGCTACGCTTCGGCCTGAGTCCTGGCATGCCTGGCCCTACAATCGACCCAAGATGACTGACGCTGTGATGGCCTTTGCTCCGCTTGAACGTGAAGCCTTGTTGGCGCTGAAAGGCGTCGGCCCAACCGTGGTTGCACGGTTCGAACAAATGGGCATTGCTTCATTTGCGCAATTGGCCCGCGTGGATGTCGATCATCTGTTGGCCGGGGGCGCATCGATCACTGGCAGCAGTTGCTGGAAGAACAGTCCGCAGGCACGCGCCGCGATCACCGCCGCCATCAAACTGGCCCGACAAGGAAGCCCCGACGCATGAGCAATACCCGCATCCCTTTGCTGATCGACACCGACCCGGGCGTGGACGACGCGCTCGCCATCCTGATGGCCTTCGATGATCCTCGCCACGACATCGTCGGGCTGACCATCGCAGCCGGCAATGTGGGCTTGAAACACACGTTCGCCAACGCATTGAAATTGTGCGAAGTGGTGGGGAGAAGCGACATCCCGGTATTTGCGGGTTGTCCGGAACCGCTGTTGCATCCCGCGCCCGATGCAGCGGACGTGCACGGCGCGGACGGTTTCGGCGACATCGGATACACCAAAGCCACGCACACCGCCGAAGCCGAGCATGCCGCGCAGGCGATCATTCGTTTGTCGCACGAGCACGCCGGTTGTTTGCTGTTGGTTGCACTCGGACCGCTTACCAACGTGGCGCTCGCCTTGAAATTGGATCCGACGCTGCCTTCGCGCATCGCGCGCCTCGTGGTGATGGGCGGCGCAGTCAATGGCCGGGGCAACATCACGCCATTTGCCGAGTTCAACACCCACTTCGACCCCGAGGCCGCGCACATCGTGTTCGAAGCATTCGAGGCGTTCGATCTCTCCGACTGGGAAGCCACGCTGGCCCATGGGCTCTTGCATGCGGATGTTGATGCGTGGTGTGGCGCGGATTCCGAACGCGCACGTTTCTACGACGCGATCTCGCGCCAGACCCGTGCGTGGTCCGGTGAGCGGCGAGGGAACCGCTGGCATAGCGCGGATTCGCTGGCGATGGCCTTCGCCCTGGCACCGGATCCGGCCGAAACCGCCACCCACCGTCTCAGCGTGTCACTGGATGGACCGGGGCGGGGTGTAACCTTGGTCGACTGGCAGGACTTGGGCAGCCGTCCGGCGAATGCCCGCATTCTGTTGCGTTACCCGCAAAAAGCTTTCGAGGCCTTGGTGGCCAAGGCCTTGGCGGCCGGCTGAGCAGGTCAAAGTCGGGTTGAAGCCCCTGCTTGCACGGCAGCCAGAGAGGCCGCTATAATGCCCGGCTCAATCCATTTTTCTGGTGCCGCCATGAAGGCCGACATCCATCCCGATTACCGCGAAGTCGTTTTCCACGACGTCACCTCGGACTTCAAGTTCCTGACCCGCTCGACCCTTGCCAGCAAGGAAACCGTGAAGTGGGAAGACGGCAACGAGTATCCGCTCGTCAAGGTGGAAATCTCCTCCGCCTCGCATCCGTTCTACACCGGCCAGAACCGCGTCGTCGATACGGCCGGCCGCATCGATAAGTTCAAGAAGCGCTACGCCAAGTAAGCGCTTTAGGCGGTCGTTCCTTGCGAACGACTGGCAATATGACGACGGCCGCCCCAGGGTGGCCGTTTTCGTGTCCGGCCCTATGTCTTGGCCTCCCATTGGACTTTCGTCGGCTCGCGACCGAACGGCCCGGTATGCGATAATGCTGCGTTGCGTCAACCGACCGCCAGCGCGCATGCGCGCCATGGCCGCTTACCGAGGAGAGTTTGAATGTCCGACCTCAAAGACGTCCGCCTGGCCGCCGGCGACAAGTCCCTTTCCATGCCCGTGCTGCAGCCGACGCTTGGCCAGCCTTGCATCGATATTGCCAAGTTGCCAAAAGAAACCGGCTGCTTTACCTACGACAACGGCTTCACCGCCACGGCGAGCTGCAAATCGGCCATCACCTATATCGATGGCGACGAAGGCATCTTGATGTATCGCGGCTACCCGATCGAGCAGCTGTCGGAGAAGTCCAGCTTCCTCGAAGTGGCCTACCTGCTGATGAACGGCAACCTGCCGACCCAGGGCGAGTTCTCCACCTTCGAGCAGGAAGTCACCCACCACACGATGTTGAACGAGAAGTTCAAGCAGTTCGTGGAAGGCTTCCGCTATGATGCGCATCCGATGGCGATGCTGATGGGGATGCTGGGCTCGATGGCCAGCTTCTACCACAACGACCACGATTACGAAGATCCGGAACAGCGCCGCTTGGCCGCCGTGCGCTTGATCGCCAAGGTGCCGACCATCGCCGCGTTGTGCTATCGCCACCGCATCGGCTGGCCGAGCGCGTATCCGCGCAATGACTTGGAATACGTCAACCGCTTCCTGCACATGATGTTCGAAGTGCCGAGCGAGCCGTTGAACATTTCGCCGGTCGCCGCGAAGGCGCTGGACCTGCTGTTCATCCTGCATGCCGACCACGAACAGAACGCCTCGACATCGACCGTCCGCTTGGTCGGCTCGACCGGCGCCAACCCGTATGCGTGCACCGCTGCCGGCGTCGCCGCGTTGTGGGGCCCGGCGCATGGTGGCGCGAACGAAGCCGTGCTGAAGATGCTGGAAGAGATCGGCAGCGCGTCGAACGTGCAGAGCGCCGTCGACAAGGCCAAGGACAAGGAATCGGGCTTCCGCCTGATGGGCTTCGGTCACCGCGTCTACAAGAACTTCGACCCGCGCGCCAAGATCATCCGCGAGATGACCTACAAGGTGCTCAACGATCTCGGCATCAACGACCCGCTGCTTGACGTGGCGATGAAGCTGGAAGAAGCGGCGCTCAAGGACGATTACTTCGTCCAGCGCAAGCTCTACCCGAACGTCGATTTCTACAGCGGCATCATCTACAAGGCGCTGAAGATCCCGACCGAAATGTTCACGGTGATGTTCGCGATCGCACGCACCGCTGGCTGGATCAGCCATTGGCTGGAGCAGCAGAACGACCCGGACAACAAGATCGGTCGCCCGCGCCAGGTCTATACCGGCAGCACCGGTCGCGATTACGTGGATATCGGCCAGCGCTGATCGAACCGACATCGCCGCAAACCGAACGCCCCGCATTGCGGGGCGTTTTTGTCAAGGGATGGCGCGGACTAGTTGCCTTCGTGTTCGCGCATCTCGTTCTCAGCCAACAGCATCCGCAATTGTGAAGCCGAGGCGCGCGGCATCGGTTTCTCGTTGACAGGCGATAGTGGTGCCTGGCGTAGCGCGGTCAACGGCAGCACGGCGATGTCGAAGCTGTGTGCATCGGCGGCGAACAACCACACATCGACATCGACATGCCGGACACGGTCCAGCCGGAAACGACGCATGCGCGATTCGGCCGGGATCTGCTGGTCATGCAAGAAGGCGACGACCTCATGTGGCTCGTCGCTGTGCAGATGCAGCTGGATGGCGCTGTGATCATCCGCGCTGCCGTCCAGAACGCCGCCGACGAGACGGGGTTGGAATGGGGCGAAAAATTCGAGCGCCTGCAGCGCGGCCTCGCGTTGGCCCAGCAGGCGATCCACTTGGGCCTCGCCTGCGCCAAACAGGCGCTGGTACTCGGCCAAAGCCTCTTCGATTTCCTTGTTGCGCGGCAGGGACGCATCTTCAAAGATCCCCAGGCGCTCGGCAGCCTTGAGTTTGGCTTGGTGGAAGTCTCGGATGCCGTCTTCGGCCATCAGTCGGGCGGCTTCATGCGCCAGCCGGTGTCGGCGCTCGCGTAGGCGGGTTTCAGCGTGCTGGCGTGCATGATGCATGTCAGTCATCCCCCTGTCGGTTACGGGGACTCTAGCGCATCGAGACGTGAGCGTGGTGTCGGCGCCAATGGTGACGCCGACACTTGCGGGGGTTTAGATCAGAAGATGTCGTAGGTTTCCTCAACCTGCTCGACTTCCTGTTGCTGCTCGGGGCCGTAGTCGATGTAGGTCTCCATGCGCTCAAGGTCCTCGGCTTTCACCCATTCGGTGATGCCACCGCCGCCCGGGATCAGCTGG
Organism: Solilutibacter tolerans; assembly: GCF_900155935.1. Taxonomy (GTDB): domain Bacteria; phylum Pseudomonadota; class Gammaproteobacteria; order Xanthomonadales; family Xanthomonadaceae; genus Solilutibacter; species Solilutibacter tolerans. The sequence continues at coordinate 361,355 of NZ_FTLW01000003.1, read as the reverse complement.
CCTCCCGCGCTTACGCCCACCTTGACCATGCCGCTGGGTGGATCAAGCGAGACGACCGGCTTGTCTTTCAGCGCGGCGCGCATGTAATCGATCCAGATCGGCAGCGCGGCCTTGCCGCCGTATTCGCGGTAGCCGAGCGACTTGAAGTCGTCGCGGCCAACCCAGACCACGGTGACGTAGGGGCCGCCATAGCCAGCAAACCACGCGTCGCGGTGATCGTTGGTCGAGCCGGTCTTGCCGCCAATGTCTTCGCGGTTCAAGACCTTTGCGGCGGTGCCCGTGCCGCGTTTGACCACATCCGCCATCATCGACATGGTCTGGTAGGCGACGCGCTCGTCGATGGCGCGAGGCGCCAGCACGCTGCCTTGCGGCAAGGCCTTGGGCGGAGCTTTGCTGGCCGGGGATTTTTCCGTGGCCACGGGTTTCGGTGCCGCCGCGCCGCCCAAGTTGAAGCCGTCGACGATCTCGGGCTTGGTGGGTGCGGTGGTGCCGGTATCACTGGCCGAGGCCAGACCACCACAGCCGCGGCAGGCTGTGGGTGCGTTTTCCTTGAAGACCACCTTGCCGTCGCCATCGCGAACTTCATCGATGAACCACACGTTGACCCGTGAGCCACCATTGGCGAACACCGCATAGCCGCGTGCCACCGACAATGGAGTGAGGGATGCGGTGCCGAGAGACATCGACAAGTTCGGCGGCATCTCTTTTTCATCAAAACCGAAGTGGCTGATGTAACGACGTGCGTAATCCACACCGATCGCATCCAAGAGGCGTACCGAGACCAGGTTGCGCGACTGCACCAGCGCTTCGCGTAGACGGATCGGGCCAGCGAAGCGACCACCATCGTTCTGTGGGCGCCACACCTTGCCGTTGCCCTGGCGGAACACGACGGGTGCGTCCAGTACGATGGACGCCGGGCTGAAGCCGCGCTCCATCGCCGCCGAATAGACGAATGGCTTGAAGCTGGAGCCCGGCTGGCGACGGGCTTGGGTCGCGCGATTGAACTTGTTGCCGGCAAAGCTGTAGCCGCCAATCAGGGCCACCAGTGCGCCGTTTTCGGGGTTGACCGAGACCAGCGTCGCTTGCGCGCGTGGCAACTGGTCAAGCTTCCACTCACCCTCCTTGTCTCCCGCGCGAATGCGCGCCACATCGCCGCGCTTGTAGAGGCTAGCCGGAGTGCGGCCCGGCCAAGGGCGGCCAGCGGAGGCGGGCAGGGTGATGCGCTTGCCATCGCCATCCACCGCGGTGGCGCTGCCATCGCTGGCGGTGTCGACCACGAGCACGGGGACTAGGCCGGCTTGCGTGGGCATGGCAGAAAGGCGCTTGCCGATTTGGGTATCGGTCTCGCCGGCATTGAGGTCGAAATGCTTTTCGACCGGGCTCCAGCCGTGGCGATGGTCGTAGATGCGCAAGCCATTACGCACCGCGACATCGGCTGCCGCCTGCAGCTCCGGCTCAATGGTGGTGGTGACGTGGTAGCCCTTGGTCAGCGCTTCCTCGCCATAACGCTTGATCATTTCTTGACGCACCATTTCGGCGACGTATGGGGCATAGACCTCGATCGGCCGCTCGTGCGGCGCAGCGTGCATCGGCTCGTTCGCCGCTTCGGTGGCTTGCGCCTGCGAGATCATTCCCAGCTCGACCATCCGCGGCAGGATGTAGGCGTTGCGACGCTCCAGGTTGCGCTCGGGATTGCTGATGGGGTTGGCGCTCGACGGGAACTTCGGCGTGCCGACCAGCGTCGCGATTTCACCCAGGGTCAGTTCGTTGAGCTTCTTGCCGTAGTAATACTCGGCCGCGGCCGCGATCCCGTAGGAGCGATTGCCGAAGAAGCTCTTGTTGAGGTAGAGCTCGAAGATCTCGTCCTTCGTCAGCTCCTGTTCGATCTTGCGGGCCAGCAGGATCTGCGAGAGCTTGTAACTGTAATTGCTCTTCTGGCCCTCTAGGTAGAACAGCTTGGCCAACTGCATGCTGATCGTGGAACCACCCGGAACGCGGCGGTCATCGGTGGTCAGCGTCAGCCATACCGCGCGGGCGATGCCCTTAAAGTCGACGCCGCTGTGCTTGTAGAAGTCGGCGTCCTCGGCCGCGATGAAGGCGTTCTTGACCTGCTGCGGCACCTCTTTGATGTCGATCGGGTAGCGGCGACCCTCGCCGAACATCGCCATCAGCTTGCCGTCCTTGGAATAGACGTACAGCGGCTCCTGCAGGGAAGTGTTGCGGAGCGTGTCTACGCTGGGCAGCTTGGAAGATGCGTTGGCGTACAGTAGGCCACCGGCCACCAGGCCAATCAGCGCCAAAGCCAGGAAAATCAAAGCGCCCCAACGAAGGGCGCGAGGAATGCGTGACATAAGTGAGCGGCTCCGGCCACCGGACGAACAGTTTCGCAGTATAGGGCCGACGCCGGAAACCGGCGTTTCCGCACACTTTCGATGTTTTGCAGAAATGCAACGGAAATGATTGATTTGGCTTGGGGTATTGTGTCGGCGTGAAATCTCCGTTATGAATGGCGCGGGAATGGGCCCGCATAGCGGGATCCACTTGGGGAGGAAGGTTGCGTGAGATTCGTCAGGAATAATCCGACGACGCTGATTGGCGTCGACATCAGTTCGACTGCGGTCAAGCTTTTGCAACTGTCGCGGACGGGCGACCGTTATCGCGTGGAGCACTACGCCGTCGAGCCCTTGCCGCCGAACTCGGTGGTGGAAAAGAACGTGGTCGAGATCGACCAGGTCGCGGACGCCATCCGTCGCGCGGTCGATCGATCGGGCAGCAAGACCAAGTTCGCAGCGGCAGCTGTCGCCGGCTCTTCGGTCATCACCAAGCTGATCCCGATGCCGGCCGACCTCAGCGAGGACGAGCTGGAAGCGCAGGTCGAACTTGAGGCCGCCAACTACATCCCCTACCCGATCGAGGAAGTGAACATCGACTTCAATTCGATCGGCACAATGCCCGGTGCCGCCGACATGCAGCAGATCCTGCTGGTGGCCGCGCGCTCCGAGGACGTCGGCACGCGCCAGTCGGCGCTGGAAATCGCCGGTTTGAAGGCGCAGGTGATGGATGTGGAAGCGTTCGCGATCGAGAACGCCTTCGCGCTGATGCAGCCCTCGCTGAAGATCCCGGCGGGCGGATTGGTCGCCTTGGTCGATGTCGGGGCCTCGATGACCACGCTCAACATCCTGCGCGACGGCCGCAGCCTGTATGCACGCGAACAGGTCTTCGGCGGCCGCCAGCTGACCGAGGAAATCATGCGCCGCTACGGCCTTACGTATGAGGAAGCCGGTCGCGCCAAACGCCTCGGCGGCCTGCCGGAAAGCTACGAGTACGAAGTCCTTGAGCCGTTCCGCGAGACGTTGGCCCAGCAGGTCAGTCGCTTGCTGCAGTTCTACTACGCCAGCAGCGAGTACAACCGCGTGGATCAGATTGTCCTGTCCGGCGGCTGTGCATCGATCCCGGGCATTGCCCAGCAAGTCGAAGAACAGCTCGGCGTGTCCACTGTCGTCGCCAATCCGTTGGCGCAGATGACGCTCGGCCCGCGTGTGCAGGCCCAGGCACTGGCGCAGGACGCGCCCGCGCTGATGATTGCCTGTGGCCTGGCACTGAGGAGCTTCGACTGATGGTCAGGATCAACCTACTTCCCTGGCGCGAGGAGCGCCGCAAGCAGCGCCAGCAAGAGTTCTACCTGATGATGGGTGGGGCGGTCGGCGTGGGCGTGCTGCTATCCGGTTTGGTCTGGGCCTACTTCAATGGCCAGATATCGGGCCAGCAAGATCGCAACGCCTTCCTCGACACTGAAATCAAGAAGGTCGAGGCGCAGATTGCGGACATCAAGGAGCTTGAGAACAAGCATCAATCCTTGCTCGCGCGCAAGGAAGTGATCGAGAAGCTGCAAGGGGATCGTTACAAGATGGTCCACCTCTTCGATTCTTTGATGCGCACCGTGCCGGATGGCTTGGTATTGACCGGTCTCAAGCAGGACGGCGAACAGATGACCTTGGAGGGGCGCGCGCAATCCAATGCACGCGTCGCCAGTTACATGCGCAACCTGGAAAGCGCGGGCTGGATGAAGAATCCGCAGGTCACCGTGATCGAATCCAGCCAGGCTAACTCCGGCTCACAGCCGAGTCAGCAAAGCGTGGGCGCAGCGCCGCCGGCTGGCTCGGCGGCCGCATTGCTGCCGTACATGTTCACCATGACGGTGACCATGGCCAATCCCAATGAGCCGCGTGACCCGAATGCGCCATTGACGCCTGATCCAGTGCCCGTCCAAGAGGTGCCGGCCCAAGCGACACCCGTGCAACCGGTGATGGCGCCAGCTACGCCGCAAGCAACAGCGCCTCAGGCGCAACCTGCGCCTGCACCTGCAGCAGCAGCCCCGGCACAACAGGCCGAAGCTCAATCGGAGGGGGGGAAATGAGCACCCGCCGCAAGCTAGACATCAACAACATCGGCAATTGGCCGCAGAACATGCAGTTGGTGGCGGCAGGCGTAGTTACTGTCTTCATTCTGCTGCTGGCTTATCTGTTCGTCTTCCGTGGGAAGCAGGAAGAGCTGGCCACGCTTGAAGCCAAGGAAACGACACTGCGTGCAACCTTCGAAGACAAGCAAGGTCAGGCCGCCAACCTCGAGCCGTTGAAGCAGCAGTTGGCGCAAATGGAGCAGGAATTGCAGCAAATGCTCCGCCAACTGCCCAGCAAGACCGAGATGCCGGACCTGATCGTCGATATTTCGCAAACAGCATTGGCTTCGGGCCTCCGTAACGACCTGTTCAGGCCACAGCCTGAGGTTGCGCAAGAGTTCTACGCCGAGCAGCCGATCCAGATCAGCATGGTGGGTAACTACCATCAGTTCGGTGCGTTCATGAGTGGTGTGGCGTCCTTGCCGCGCGTTGTGATCATGACGATGCACAACATCTCGCTGACGCCCAAGGACAAGAGCGGCAGCCTGGTAATGGAAGGCACGGTCAAGACTTATCGGTATCTGGATGAGAACGACCCGGCCGACAAGGCCGCGCTCGACAGTGCCGCCGCCGCCGCGAAGGCTAAAGAGGCGGAGGCCAAGAAATGAAAAACGCCGCCCACATGATCAAATTGTGCGTGTTGGCCAGCGCCGTACTGGCAACGTCGGCTTGCACGCGCACCGTTACCGATACGCCCGGCGAAGCGCCAAATCTCGTCGAGTGGGTCGCGCAAGTGCGCGCCCGCCCGGCGCCGCCGCTGGACCCTATTCCGGTTATCAAACCTTTCGAGTCGTTCCAGTTCGATGGCCGTGGTTTCCGCGACCCCTTTGATGTGCAGGCGGTGGAAAGCAACAGTGGCGGCATGCGCCCGGATTCCAATCGCCGCCGCCAGCCACTTGAATCCTTCCCGCTTGATGCGCTCGACATGGTCGGCACACTCGGGGGCGGGCGCTCGGTCGTGGCGTTGGTGATGGGGCCGGACAAGGTCACTTACCGGGTTCGCCCGGGGACCTATATCGGACAAAGCGATGGCCGCGTGGTTGCGGTCTATGAAGACCATATTGAACTGATCGAGCTGGTGCCTGATGGTGCCGGTGGTTGGCTGGAACGTCCGGCTTCGATCGCGCTGGAGAATCAATGATGAGGGACATCCGCATGCAGTCTTCCAAGAAACGCCGTCTGGGCCCGGTGCTGCTTGCAGGCCTGATTTGTAGCTTCGGCGTGGCAACGGCAGATGCCGCGCCTCAGACCGCTTTGCAGCCTGCTCCGGGGGGCTCGGCTGTCGCGCAGACGCCGGCATCGGTTACTAACATCGACTTCAAGCGCAGTGAAGGCGGTGGCGGCAAGCTGGTCGTTAGCTTCAATGGCGAAGGTGCTGCGCCTGACTTGCGGAACCAGGGCAATAGCGTGGTGGTGGATCTTGGTCGAAGCGCCATCCCGGCATCGCTCGCACGTAGCCTGAATGTCGCTGACTTCGCTACCCCGGTGCAGAACATCGATTCGCGCAATGATGCGACCGGCGGGCAGATTGTCCTCGGCACGAACGGCGCGTTTGAATCGATGGCCTACCAGCGTGGCCGCGAATACATCGTTGAAATCATGCCGCGTGCGCCGCAAGTGGCGCAGGGTGGTCTCTCCTCGACGATCGCAGGCACAGCACAGGCCGTAGCAGGCAATGCCGAACGACGGGCCTATCGTGGCCGTCCTGTGAACTTCAACTTCCAGGATGTACCTGTCCGCACCGTGCTGCAATTGTTGGCCGAAGAGTCGGGCTTGAACATCGTGGCGTCCGATACGGTCGCGGGCAACATCACCCTGCGTCTGGTTAACGTGCCGTGGGATCAGGCGCTCGACATCATCCTCCAGTCAAAGGGGCTGGATAAGCGCCGCAATGGCAGCGTGGTTTGGGTGGCGCCGCAGGCCGAGATCGCCAAGTATGAGCAAGACAAGGAAGATGCGCGCATCAACCTGGAAAACCGCCAGGAGATGATCACGGAATATTTCCGAATCAACTATCACAGCGCTTCTGCGATCTTCAAGGCGCTGACCGAAGCCAAGGGCATCGGGAATAGTGGTAACAGTGGTCAAGGCGGTGGTGGCAACCAGCAAGGTGCCGGCGAGAACGGTTTCTTGTCCCCGCGTGGCCGCATCGTGGCTGATGAGCGCACCAATACCTTGATGATCAGCGACATCCCGAAGAAGGTCGAGGCGATGCGTCAACTGATCAACGAGATTGATCGCCCGGTCGATCAGGTGGTCATTGAGTCGCGCATCGTCATCGCCACGGAAACCTATGCCCGCGACCTGGGCGCACGTTTTGGCGTGGGTGGGCGAAGTGATCGTTCCAACGGCACGCACATGATCAGCGGCAACTTGGGTTCGAATACGGACGGCGCAACGCCTCGTGGGCTGGTTTTCAACCTGCCAGCGGCACCAGTTTCCGGTATCAGCGCGGCAGGCTTGGCCTACACGTTGCTGGGCAACAACTTCAACCTTGATGTCGAGCTGTCCGCGATGCAGGAACAGCAGCGTGGTGAAGTGATCTCCAACCCGCGCATCCTGACCACCAACCAGCGTGAGTCTGTGATTCAGCAGGGCCGCGAAATCGGTTACGTGACCGTCACGGCATCGACCGGTGGCATCGTGACGCCGACCGTCGCTTTCAAGGACGTGCTGCTGGAGCTGCGCGTGACGCCGACCATTACCAACGACGATCGTGTCTTCCTGAGCATGAAGGTCAGCAAGAACGAGCTCGATAGCTGGCTGAACACCTCGATCGGCCAGGTGCCGATCATCGCCAAGCGCCAGATCGATACGGCTGCCCTGATCGAGAACGGCCAGACCGTGGTGATCGGCGGCGTGTACGAGTTCAAGGATCAGGATGCGATCCGCAAGGTGCCGTTCCTGGCTGATATCCCGATCATCGGCAATCTGTTCAAGAACAAGAGCCGCAACAGTGACAAGGTCGAGCTGCTCATTTTCATGACGCCCAAGATCTTGCGTGTGCAACAGCAGAGGCATTGATCAGATCGTAGTGATCAGGCGATAGTCATAGCAGACGGGGCCATTGGGCCCCGTTTGCATTTCCGAGGCTGCAGTCTGAACAAGGTGCCGCGGGTTGGTTGAACCCAAGCCCCTGGAAGTGGTCAGATGAACGCTTCCCAGCCAAGGCCACGCCATGGATCCGTTGCAACCCCCTCCGCTGCCAGAGCGTCGAGATGATGTGAGTGCTGGTCGCTTGCATGATGCGTTCAAGGCCCTGCAGACTGCACTTTCACTCGAGATCGTCGGGCAGGGATTGCTTGTCGAACGCCTGCTGATTGCCTTGTTGGCGGACGGGCATCTTCTTGTCGAAGGAGCGCCGGGCTTGGCTAAAACCACGGCCATCCGCGCGCTCGCCACGCGCATCGAGGCTGAATTTGCTCGCGTGCAGTTCACCCCGGATTTGTTGCCGGCGGACTTGACTGGCACCGAGATCTGGCGGGCTCAGGAATCTCGCTTCGAGTTCCAGCCCGGGCCGATCTTCCACTCATTGCTTTTGGCTGACGAAATCAACCGCGCGCCAGCCAAGGTGCAGTCCGCGCTGCTTGAGGCCATGGGTGAGCGGCAAGTCACGGTCGGCCGACATACTTATGCCTTGCCTCCGCTGTTTCTGGTGATGGCGACGCAAAATCCGATTGAACAAGAAGGTACGTTCCCGTTGCCCGAGGCGCAGCTTGATCGCTTCCTGATGTATGTGCGCATTGGTTATCCGGATGCTGAGAGCGAATCCGAGATTTTGCGCTTGAACCGCGAGCAAGCTTTGGCCGGTGCCGTAGGCGGGGCCGGGCAGACACATGAAAAAATGCCGCAGGCGGATGTGCTCGCCGCACGCAAGGCGGTGCTTGGTCTGCACATGGCGCCTGCGTTGGAGCGATACCTCATCGAGATTGTGTTGGCCACGCGAGATGCCTCGCGCTATGACCCGCAACTTGCACGGCACATCAGTTGGGGCGCGAGTCCGCGTGGCTCGATCGCCTTGGAACGTTGCGCGCGTGCGCGGGCATGGCTGGCGGGGCGCGACTTCGTGACGCCTGATGACATCCGCGCCGTGGCACCTGATGTGCTTCGCCATCGTGTCCTGCCAAGCTTCGAAGCCAGCGCCGAGGGTTGGGATGGCGAGCGCCTGGTGCAGGAAGTCCTGGCCAAGGTCCCACATCCCTGATCGATGTCCCGTTCCGGCACGCCTGAAGATGCTGTCGCGCCGACACTGCCGGCGCTGGTTGCCTTGCGCCAAGCGGTGCAAGGGCGTGCGCCGGCGCGCAAGGGACGGCATGGAGCAAGTGGCATCGCCTTGTCGCCTCTGCGTGGGCGTGGGATGGAGTACGCCGAGTCCCGCGAGTACGTGGTGGGCGATGATGCGCGTCATATCGATTGGCGCCTGACGGCGCGCAACGGGCGCACCCACACCAAGTTGTACCAGGCCGAGCGTGACCGCTTGACTCTGATCGTTGGCGACACCAGTCCTGCGCTCTATTTCGGCACGCGGACTCGTTTTAAATCTGTGCAAGCGGCGCGAGCCGGGGCCGTGGCCGCCTGGGCTGCGCTGCGTGATGGGGATCGAGTCGCGGCCATGCGTGGCTCGCTTAAAGAGCCGCCCATTTCGCCAGGTAATGGCATGAAGGCCGTGATGCGTGTGCTGGATGCCCTGCGCCGCTGGTATGCCTCGCCGCCTGATGAAGATGTTGGACTTGCAGTGGGGCTTGATCATGCGCAACGCGTGTTGCGTCCGGGGTCGCGCTTGATCGTGTTGGCCGAGCCGGCGAGCGTGATGGCAGTGCCGGATGCTCGATGGGCTGCGCTCGCTCGCCACAACGAAGTCATCGTATTGCTGATCACCGATGCATTCGAACAACAGCCGCCCCATGACCGATTGCGCTTCGCCCATGGGAGTTCGCGGCTGGAGCTGGACTTGGCAGGGAAGGCGCAACGCGCGCAATGGGCCAAGGATTTTTCGATGCCGCTGCAAGAGGCCGCGGCAAAACTGAAAGCACGTGGTATACGCGCAATCGAGTTGTCTGCGGATGCGGATAGCTCAGCCTGGTTGCCAGCGCCACGACGACGCGAGGTGGCCTAATGCAACCTGCGCCTGAGATCGCTCTTCGCGACATCCACCAATTGCCTGCGCCTTCTCTGTGGCCACCTGCGCCGGGTTGGTGGGGGGTGTTGGCAGTAGTGCTGGTCGTCAGCCTTGGAGTGCATCTTTGGTTGCGCCGTCGTCGCTTGCGGCGGATAGCAATCGAGAAAATATTTGATGACGCAATGAGCGAGGCGTTCGATGCCCCGGCTCAAGTCGCGGCCATGTCTGCCTTGCTGCGCAGAGCCTCTCGCCGACATCGCGCGGATGCCGATGTGTTGGATGGCGATGAATGGCTGAAGGCGTTGGATGAGGGGGCCAAAGTTCCCTTGTTCCAGTCGGGAATCGGAAGGCTCATGTTGGATGGCGGATATCGGAAAGATATTGACCCTGGTGATGTCGATGTGTTGCGCAAGATGGCGCGCACGCGTTTTCTTGAGTGGATGCGTGTGTAGTGATGAGCGCGGCTTGGGCATCCTTCGTTGAATATTTTGCATGGCCATGGATGTTGGCTGCGCTGCCGCTTCCATTGCTCGCCCATTGGTGGTTGCCGCCCGCACGCCATGTTCAGACGCCAGCAGTCAAATTGCCGAATGCGACATCGCGCCTGCACATCGTGCCGGGTGTCGGCGGCGTGACGCGCATGCGAGGCATGCGATGGCTTGCGTACATTGCCTGGTCTCTGTTGTGTGTCGCGGCTGCCAGACCGCAGGAGTTCGGCCCAGTGCAAGCGCCGCCGCAAAGCGGACGCGACCTGATGTTGGCGGTGGATCTATCAGGCAGCATGGAAGAGCCAGACATGGAATTGGGCGGCCGGCGAGTGGATCGCCTGACCGCTGCAAAAGCCGTGTTGGCGGATTTTCTTGATCGTCGTGCCAGCGATCGCATCGGCTTGGTGGTGTTTGGCCAGCGCGCATACGCTGTTTCACCATTGACGCTGGATCGCGAGAGCGTGCGGCGGCAACTGCGTGATGCGATGGTAGGTATGGCCGGCCGTGAAACCGCGATTGGTGATGCGATTGGTTTGGCGGTCAAACGTCTGCGCACGCAGCCTGCCGAACATCGCGTGCTGATCTTGTTGACCGACGGTGAAAACACTGCAGGCGTAATGACGCCGAGCAAAGCCGCCGAACTCGCGCAAGCCGAAAGCGTCCGCATCCATACCATCGCTTTTGGTGGGGAGGGTGGGGTGATTTCCGTATTCGGCATGCAGATGCCTGTGCCTGGCATGCAGGGTGGCATCGATGAAGAAACCTTGCGCCAGGTGGCTGAGACGACGGGTGGGAAATTTTTCCGCGCTCGTGACACGCAATCGCTGGCGGGAATCTATGCAGAGATAGATCGGCTGGAGCCCGTGCGCCATGAAGGTGCGGCGGTGCGGCCAAGAGTCGAACTGTATTGGAAGTGGCTGCTGGCTGCGCTTTCCGTCGCAGTGTTATCGGCGGTGCTTTCCTGGTTGAGAGGGCGGCGATGAATTTCGATGCCTTTTCTTTGCCGTTTCATTTCATGCGCCCGCAAGCACTGTGGCTGCTGTGTGTGTTGCCATTGATTTGGTGGTGGTCCAGGCGAAGTCGGCGACCACATGATGCGTGGGTCGAGCGCATCGATCCGCACCTTCGCCCGCATGTGCTGGAAGGTGGCAGTGAACGACGGGTAGGTGTTTGGCCATGGATGTTGGCTTGGGTGCTGGCGATCCTGGCTTTGGCAGGCCCTGCTTGGCGGCAGTTGCCGCAATCCCTCTGGCAAAGCGGTCGCGCGTTGGTCGTGGCGGTGGATTTGTCCAGTGCAGCCAACGCCAGCGACGTGCCGCCCTCGCGCTTGTTGCAGATACGCGAAAAATTGCACCAATTGCTGGACGTTCGGGCCGATGGCTTGATCGGTCTGGTGGCCTACGCCGAAGACGCGCATGCGGTGACGCCACTGACATCGGATACGGCAAATGTGGCCTTGTTCATTGATGCGTTGGCTCCTGAGATCATGCCGGTCGATGGAGAAAATCCTGCACGCGCGATCGAGTTCGCGGGACAGCTGATGAAGCAAGCTGGTGCAACGCAGGGCGACATCCTTTTGATCACCGGGGATGTGGACGATTCGGCGATATCTGCCGCGCGCAAATCCACGGGCAATGGCTATCACGTCTCGGCATTGGGTGTCGGTAGTGCGCAAGGTGCCGAGGTGCGTGGGCGGGATGGCGACATGCGTTCGGTCCGCCTAGATGTAGCCGCGTTACGCAAACTGGCTGCAGCCGGCAGTGGGCGAATGATGGAATTGAGCGTCGATGATGGCGATTTGCGTGCACTGGGTTTGCTGGATGCTGGCCCAAGGACGGATGGGGCGACGCGTGGGAAGCGTGGCATCGCTTGGCAAGATGAAGGCTATTGGCTATTGCTTCCGTTGATGCTGTTGTCGCTTTGGACATTCAGACGACGCGCTTTGACTGCGCTGATGCTGAGTGCAGTGATGATGAGTCTGGCTTCGCCTCATCTCGCCTATGCGCAGGTATCCAATGATCATGCGAAGGGAAGTTGGTGGTTGCGCGAAGACCAGAAGCAGCATCGATGGATGGAGTCGGGGCACCGTGCGTACAGAGCGGGCGATTACGCAAGCGCTGTGGAGGCCTATGCACGCGCGTCGGGCGCCGACGCGCAATACAACCTGGGCAATGCCCTGGCCAAGTCAGGGCGATATGACGAGGCAATTGCTGCATATGATCGAGCGCTGCTGATCGATTCGACCTTGGCGGATGTGCGCGAAAACCGTGCCGCTGTAGAAAAGGCCCGCAAGCAACCACCAGCACAGGGCGGCCAGTCACAACAAAACCGTGACAAGCAGGAGAAGCAACAACAACAGCAACAGCAACAGCAACAGCAACAGCAACAGCAACAGCAACAACAACAGCAACAGCAACAGCAAAGGTCGCAGCAGAAGCTAAGCCAATCGCAACAGGGCCAAGGTGCATCATCCGATGTTTCCAAGCGGACGGACCCTGCAACGCAGCGTGCTGCCGAACAAGCACAGCGTGAACGCATGGAACGTGAATTGGCCGCGCGCCAGGCCAGGCAAGGAACAAGGCCGGCAAGTGCTCGCGATCAAAACGGTAAGGCTGAAACACAGGCCGAGCGTGAAAAGCGCGAAGCGGTCGATGCCTGGTTGCGACGCGTGCCGGATACGCCTGGCGACTGGCTGCGGCAAAAATTCTGGATCGAATACCAGCGCCGTCGCCTTGGAGATGATCCGTGATGCACCGCAGATCCTGGTGGCTGGCATGTGCTTTGGCGGTGCTGATGGCATTGCCCGCTTTGGCAGACACCCGTGTCACCTTGTCCAGAGATGCGGTGGCCATGGGCGAAACCGTCGTCCTGACCATAGACACGGATCAGCCCGTTGCTTCACCCGATCTCGGCCCCTTGCGCGCCGACTTTAGCGTTGGCGACATCGATAGTTCGCGCCAAATCGGCTTCGATGGTCAAGGCGTGCGCGCCAGCCAGCAGATTCGCATCGCGCTCAAACCCTTGCGTGCGGGCATGTTGGCGATCCCGGCATTGACGATCGGCAACCAACGCACCGCGCCGCTCATGTTGGAGGTCGTCACCAATCCCGGCACACGTTCGATAGCACCTGGGCGTAGCAGCACAGCCAGCACGCAGATGGATGGACCTGTCTTCATCGACACTGTGATCGATGACAGCACGCCGTATGTACAGCAGGCCGTGGGTGTCACCGTGCGCCTGCATTACGCGATCAATTTGTTCAATGGCGAGTTCCGCCAACCCGAGCCGCCCGAAGGCGCCAGTTTGCAGCCGATGGGCAGTGACAGCCGAAGCATGCGCATGGTGAACGGGCGCCAATACCAAGTGCTGGAGCGTCATTACTTGCTCGTGCCCGAGCGTAGTGGTGTGCTTCGTATGCCGGGGGCGAGCTTTAGTGGCGAAGGGGAAAGCGGATTTTTCGATGGACTGTTTGGCGATGGCCGCGAGTTGGTATCTGCCCAGGCACCTGTGCGCACGCTGCAGGTACAGGCGATTCCGTCCTCGGCAGAACGCCCTTGGCTGCCGGCAAGACAGGTCAGCTTGCGCGTGGCATCGCCACCTGCCGAGGCGCGCGCAGGCAAGGCATTCGATATCGTGGTCGAGCTGCGTGCAGAGGGCGTGACCTCGGCGCAGTTGCCCGAATTGCAAATCACCGGTGCGGGCGTGCAGGTGTTCGCACAGCCTGCGCAACCGACGGACAGTTTCGCCGATGGTCGTCCACACGTCGTAGTCAGCCGTCGCTTTTCCATCGTTCCGCAACAGGCCGGGACGGTCAGTCTGCAGGTCACGCCGGTGGATTGGTGGGATGTTGCATCGGACACATCCCGGCGTGCAGAAGTCACGCCGATCACGCTGAAGATTGCGCCCGGCTTGGGGCGTTATGCAGCATCCGCGCCACCTGCCGATGTCCCGGAGTCCAACACGGAGGCATCAGCTGCACTAACCAGCGTAATGTCACGACTTGGGCCAGCGCTTCCATGGGCGTTGGCATTCATTGCACTGGCATTGATCGGCATATTGGCTTGGTGGGCATCACGCAAGCGCGGTCATGCGAAGGCGGATGTGCTGCATCCACGAGCATTCGACGCATCAGATTCGCCGAATGCATCAGAAGCGGCATCGACTACATCGAAGCCATCGCGCGGGTCGGCGCCATCAACCGACATGGCGGATTTCCGACATGCAGTGAAATCAGGTGATCTGGCGGCGGTCGCTCGTCTGTTGCCGCTCCTCTCGTCGTCACCATCAAGGTCGTTGGCAGACGTACGTGACCAGCTTGATGATCGTGCGCAAATGGATGCGACATCCCAGTTGGAACGTGCGCTATGGAGTGATGGCGATGCCGACGCAGTCCGCGCCACTATCCGGCAAGTCTTCGCCAAGGGGCCGCGCTGGAAAGTGAGCGAGTCGAAGAAAAAGTCGTTGCTGCCGCCGCTCTACCCGGAGCACTGACCCGCGCAGGGCGGGCGGTTTGCTAAGCTCCGGGCATTCACTGGAGGGGCACCCATGACCGAAGCCACGCAAAAGAAGCGCATGCCATTGCATTGGAAGATGGCGATTGGCTTCTTGGCCGGTTTGGTGCTCGGCCTGATCGCGCACTCACTGGGTGGCGCTGATCTGCCTTGGGTGAAAACCCTGACGGACTACATCACCGGCCCCATTGGCACGTTGTTCCTGCGTTTGATCTTCATGTTGGTGATTCCGCTGCTTTTCTCCGCGCTGGTCATCGGTGTGGCGGAGATGGGCGATGTGCGTTCGCTTGGCCGCGTAGGCTGGAAGACGCTGGGCTACACCATTCTTGCCTCTGGCTTGGCGGTCGTGATCGGCTTGGTGCTGGTGAACACTTTGAAGCCGGGCTCGGGTGTGGACCCAGTTGCGGCGCAGGCGATGCTGGCGCAGGGTGCGGATCGCGCCAGCGAGATCGTCGGCAGTGGCACCACGCAGCCCAAGGGCCTCGACATGCTGGTGTCCATCGTGCCGGATAACGTGATCAAGGCCGCCGCCGACAACACCATCCTTGCGGTGATGTTCTTTGCCTTGATGCTGGGCATCGGTCTGGTGCTGACGCGCAGCAAGGCGACCGAGACGCTGCTCTCCGGTATCCAGGGCTTGTTCGAAGTGTCGATGACGCTGATCGGCTTGGTAATCCGCCTCGCGCCATACGCGGTGTTCTGCTTCATGTTCAATCTGGCCGCGCTGTTTGGCTGGGACTTGTTGCGCAGCTTGGGCAACTACGTCGGCGTGGTAGTGCTGGCGCTCGCCATCCACATGTTCGTGGTGTATCCGTTGATGCTGAAGTTCCTGGCCGGTTGGTCGCCGATGGCGTTCTTCAAGGGCTCGCAGGAAGCGATGGTGATGGCATTTTCCACCGCCTCCAGCAACGCGACGTTGCCGGTTGCGCTGCGCGTCGCCGATGAAAAGCTGGGCCTGCCGAAGAAGGTCGCACGTTTCGTCTTGACTGTCGGCGCAACTGCCAACCAGAACGGCACAGCCTTGTTCGAAGGCGTGACCGTGCTTTTCCTCGCCCAGTTCTTCGGCGTTGAACTCAATCTGATGCAGCAGCTCACGGTGATGTTCGTCTGCATTCTGGGCGGCATCGGCACGGCGGGTGTGCCGGCGGGTTCGCTGCCGGTAGTCGCGCTGATTTGTGGGATGGTGGGCGTGCCGCCGGAGGGCATCGGCCTGATCCTCGGCGTGGATCGCTTCCTCGACATGTGCCGCACCACGCTCAACGTCACCGGTGACCTGATGTTGGCGACGGTGGTGTCCAAAGGGGAGGATGACAACCAGATGCCGGATGGCGTAATTTCGGAACAGACTTGAAGCGGACCGACTGCCCCGCATTCAATGGCAGCCATGCACAGGGAGGGTGTGATGAAAAAAATGGTGATCGTGTTGGCCATGCTGGTGCCGTCCATGTCGTTGGCGGGCCAGGCATGCCGCGACAACTATTCCCAGGAAGGCAGCTTCATCAAGGGGCGGACGTTCAAGTCCTGGCAGGAATACCCTGCGTTGCCTGCGGACAAGGCTTTCAAGAAGGCCTATCAGAAGGTCTTGAGTGATGGCTTCAAGATCATCACGGCCGACAAGGAGATGGGCGCGATCTCCGCCCAGCAGAATGTCATCGGCAGCGACAAGACCGTCCCGCTGAATGTGCTGGTGGAAGAGCAAGGCAAGGGGTCCAAGGTGTCCCTGACATTCGTCACGAGTGGCGGTCTGGCGGTAGGGCAAGAGGTCGTGCAGGGCGGCATGTGCGACATCCTTGAGACGGTGGCCAAGTAAATCGGCCAAATAAGTCGGTTCTGGTCTGTGGGACAATAGGGGCGCCCCGGTCCGCGGGCGCCGCCATCCACCGATTCCATGACGCAGCCCAGCCGCCGCGACCTCGCCAATGCGCTCCGCTTCCTTGCCATCGATGCCGTCCAGGCAGCCAATTCCGGGCATCCGGGCATGCCGATGGGCATGGCCGACATCGCCGAAGTGCTGTGGCGCGACCACCACCGCCACAACCCGACCAATCCCCAGTGGCTGAACCGCGACCGCTTCATCCTCTCCAACGGCCATGGTTCGATGCTGCAATACGGCCTGCTGCATCTGGCCGGCTATGACCTCGCCATCGATGACCTGAAGGCGTTCCGTCAGTTCGAGTCGAAGACGCCGGGACATCCCGAAAATTTCATGACGCCGGGTGTGGAAACCACGACCGGTCCGCTGGGTCAGGGCCTCGCGAATGCGGTCGGCATGGCGCTGGCAGAAAAAATCCTGGCTAAGCGTTTCAACCGCGAAGGTTTCGACATCGTCGATCACCGCACTTGGGTGTTCCTGGGCGATGGCTGCCTGATGGAAGGCGTGAGCCACGAAGTCGCCTCGCTCGCCGGTACGTGGAAGCTCAACAAGCTGGTCGCCTTCTGGGATGACAACCACATCTCGATCGACGGCAACGTGCAGGGCTGGTTCACCGATGACACGGCCGCGCGCTTCGAGGCCTACGGCTGGCAGGTGATCCGCAACGTCAACGGCCACGACAGCCAGGAAATCGAGACCGCGATCCAGACCGCGCTGAAGTCTTCCGACAAGCCGGTGCTGGTGTGCTGCCGCACGACCATCGGCTTCGGGTCGCCGAACAAGGCGGGCAAGGAATCCAGTCATGGCGCGCCGCTGGGCAAGGACGAGATCCAGCTGACGCGTGATGCGCTCGATTGGAAGTACGCGCCGTTCGAGATCCCCGCGGAGATCGCCGAGGCGTGGAATGCGCGCGAAGCCGGGCAGAAAAACGAAGCCGATTGGCAGGCCTTGTTCGATGCTTACGCAGCTGCGCATCCGGAACTGGCTGCGGAGTACGCCCGACGCATGCGCGGTGAACTGCCGCAAGGCTTTGCCGGCAGCGCCGACGAATACATTGCGAAGTTGCAGGCCGACGGCCCGGTCGTCGCCAGCCGCAAGGCTTCGCAAATGGCGATCGAAGCGTTCGCGCCCAAGTTGCCGGAATTGATCGGCGGCTCGGCCGACCTCGCGCATTCCAACCTGACGCTCTGGAGCGGCAGCAAGGATGCGAACAGCGACGACGCCAACGCCAACTACATCTACTTCGGCGTGCGCGAGTTCGGCATGAGCGCCATCTGCAACGGCATGGCCTTGCATGGCGGCTTCATACCCTACGACGCGACCTTCCTCGTCTTCAGCGACTACGCGCGCAACGCCGTGCGCATGAGCGCGCTCATGGGCGCACACGTCATCCATGTCTACACGCACGATTCGATTGGCCTGGGCGAAGACGGCCCGACCCACCAGCCGATCGAGCATCTCGCCAGCCTGCGTTACATCCCGGGCAATGATGTGTGGCGTCCCTGCGATGCGGTCGAATCGGCCGTCGCCTGGCGCGCCGCCATCGAACGCAAGGATGGCCCGAGCTGCCTGGTGTTCTCGCGCCAGAACCTCGACCATCAAGCGCGTGACGGCGAGCAGCTGCGCAACATCGCGCGTGGCGGCTACGTGCTGAAGGACAGCGTGGGCGCGCCCGAGCTCATCCTCATTGCCACGGGCTCCGAAGTGGGTTTGGTGATGCAGGCCGCTGACGAATTGGGTGATGGTGTGCGCGTGGTGTCGATGCCGAGCACCGATGTGTTCGATCGTCAGGATGCGGCGTATCGCGAAGCCGTGTTGCCGAAGGCCTGTCGCCAGCGCGTCGCCATCGAAGCCGGTACCGCCGATTTCTGGACCAAGTACGTTGGTCTGGATGGCGCAGTGGTCGGCATGCATGGTTATGGCGCATCGGCTCCGGCGGATGCCTTGTTCCAGCACTTCGGCTTCACCGTGGACAAGGTCATCGAGGCCGCACGCAGCATTCGCTGAGCTTCATCGGCTGAGTTATCGCCGACGATGTTGTAACTTCCCATGCATGCGCGCATTCGCGCCGACATGCATGAGGAAGCGCGATGGCAGCTGAAGCGGGCGGGGGTTCCAACTTGATCGAGGTCGTCACCCTGTTGGGTGCGGCCGTGGTGGCCGTGCCACTGTTCCGCAAACTGGGGCTGGGGTCCGTGCTGGGTTACCTGGCCGCGGGTTTGGCAGTCGGCCCGTTCGGCCTGGCACTCATCGACGACCCGCAGACCATCCTGCACGTGGCCGAGCTGGGCGTGGTGATGTTCCTGTTCGTCATCGGGCTGGAAATGAACCCCTCGCACTTGTGGAGCCTGCGTGGGCAAATCTTCGGGCTGGGTAGTGCGCAAATCCTGACCTGTGGAGCGCTGCTCACTTGCGTCGGTCTGGCGTTCGGCTTTCCCTTGGCGGTGTCCTTTGTTTGCGCGATGGGCTTTGTGCTGACATCCACCGCGATCGTCATGCAGTTGCTCGGCGAGCGCGGTGACATCGCCACGCCGCGCGGCCAGAAGATGGTGTCGGTGCTGCTGTTCGAGGATCTCTTGATCGTGCCTTTGCTTGCGATCGTCGCCTTCCTTGCGCCGCCCGATGCCGAGAACACCCGCACTGCAGGCGAATTGTGGCGCAGCATCGGCATCGCGGCTGCATCGCTCGGCGCGCTGATCGCCGCGGGTTTGTGGCTGCTCAATCCCATGTTTCGTTTGCTGGCACGTGCCCGTGCGCGCGAGGTGATGACCGCGGCTGCCTTGCTGGTCGTGCTGGGCGCGGCCTTGATGATGGAGCTCGGCGGCTTGTCGACCGCGATGGGCGCGTTCGTTGCCGGTGTGCTGCTGTCCGAATCCAGTTTCCGCCATCAGTTGGAAGCGGACATCGAACCCTTTCGCGGCTTGCTGCTCGGCCTGTTCTTCCTCGCGGTCGGCATGTCGCTGGACCTGGCCGCCGTGGCCGCCAATTGGACGCTGATCCTGTCGGGCGTGCTGGCGATGATGTTGGTCAAGGGCCTGTGCATCTATGCCGTGGCACGGCTGATGAAGAGCCCGCACGACGAAGCATTGGATCGCGCGATCTTGATGGCGCAAGGTGGTGAATTCGCTTTCGTGCTGTACCAGGCGGCCGTTGGCCAAGGCGTGATCAGCGGCGAAGTGAACACCAACATGACCGCGATCATCGTCTTGTCGATGGTGCTGACGCCATTGGTCGTGGTGGCGCACAAGCGATTCGCGCGCCCGCTCGCCCCCTCGATGGAGGGCGTCGAGGAAGCGCGCGACCTGCATCCCGCCGTATTGATCATCGGCTTCGGCCGTGTGGGGCAGATCGCCAGCCAAGGCCCAATTGCGCACGGCGAGCGCATCGCGATCATCGACAACGACCCGGACGTGATCCGCAACGCCGAACCTTACGGGTTCAAGGTGTTCTACGGCGATGGCGCACGCGCCGACATCCTGCGCGCCGCGGGCGCACAACATGCGCGCGTCATCCTGGTCTGCGTCAATGACCCGGTGGCCGCCACGCGCATCGTCGAGCTGATCAAGGAGGAATGCCCGCAGGCCAAGGTGCTGGTACGCGCGTCCGACCGTGAGCATGCACTGGCCTTGGTGCAGAAGGATGCGGACTGGGTAGTGCGTGAGACATTCGAATCGGCGTTGTTGATGAGCCGTGAGGCCATCATGGCATTGGGCACCGATGAAGCCCAGGCCGACGAAGCGATGAGCGAACTGCGCCGGCGTGATGCAGAGCGTTTCGTGCTGGAGGCGAACGGCGGCCCGTTCGCGGGGCGCGCATTGCTGCTGGGCAATATCGACTATGTGCCGCCGCCCCCGCGAAACGGCGGATCACCCGAGCCCGCCGAAACCTGAGGGCAATCACCATCGTTCAATCATGCGGGGGCACTTGACATTCAAAAATTACAAGCGTAATTTCAATTGAAAATTACGGATGTAAACGATGCAGATCAGCGAAGCCGAATCCGCCGTGATGGAAGTGCTATGGCGCGGCCCATCGCCGATGACTTCGGAGGACGTGGTCGCGGCCTTGATGGCCACGCACGATTGGCAAGAGCCGACCATCAAGACCTTGCTCAATCGTTTGCTCAACAAGGGGGCGATCAGTGCCGAGCGCGAAGGGCGCCGGTATCGATATTTCCCTGAGCTCAAGCGCGAGGATTGGCTGAGCGATGAAAGCGACAGTCTGCTGTACCGCCTGTTTGGCGGACGCGTCGCACCTCTGGTGGCGCACTTTTCCGAGCAGCGGAAATTGTCGAAGAAAGACATCGCCGAGTTGCGCAAACTGATCGAGGAGCTGGACGCATGATCGCTGGCAACGCAGTGCTCGAATCCCTTTGGCTGGCCACGTGGACCGGCAGCATCGCGATCATCATCGTGATGCTGCTGCGCGCGCCCGTCCGGCGTCGTTTCGGTGCCGGCATCGCTTATGCGCTGTGGTGGCTGCCGGTCGCGACCTGGCTGGCGCTGTGGCTGCCGGCGCGGGTGATCGAAGTGCCCGTGCAAGCGGGCTCCCCGGCGCTTGATCCTGTCGCGGTGACGACCGTGGCCGGCACGTCCGATCCGTCATTCGACATGAACACCTTGTGGATGCCGATGTGGCTGTTGGGCGTTGGCTTGATGATCGGGATGCTGCTCTGGCAGCAGCGTCGGTTCGAGCGTGCGCTGGGTCGCATGCGGGCGCTGGATGGCGAGCGAAGCGCATGGCAAGCCGAGAGTGCTGCGGGGCTGCCCGCCGTGGTGGGTTTGCTGCGACCGCGCATCATCCTGCCCGCGGACATTGACACGCGCTTTGACGACAAGCAACGCGGCTTGATGCTGGCCCATGAGCGCATCCACCTGCATCGCGGCGATGCGTGGGCGAATGCTTTCACGGCGTTGGTGCGCTGCGTGTTCTGGTTCAATCCGCTGGTGCACATCGCGTCATCACGCATGCGCCATGACCAGGAACTGGCTTGCGATGCGCGCGTCATCGCAGCCTATCCGCATGCACGTCGCGCTTATGGCGAGGCGATGTTGAAAAACGCCAATCCGTCCCTGATGGTACCGCTCGGCTGCCATTGGGGCATCACGCATCCCATGAAGGAGAGAGTCATGTTGCTCAAGAATGCGATTCCATCGCGCGGCACGCGGATGACCGGTGCACTGCTGGTCGGGGTGGCGGCGATTGCCGTTGCCGCGGCTGCTTGGGCCGCGATGCCGCCGCGCCAGATGCAACGAAGCAGCGAAGTCATCGTGAAGTCCGAAGGGCGCGATTTCCAGGCCAGTTTCGACATCGCCATGGATGGGGGGCCGTCTGAAGACGTACTGGTGGTGGGTCGTTACGGCGAACCCTTCACCGTGCGCATCGCCGATAGCGAAACCGGCTCCTTCGAGCTGGAAGGAACGGTGACCCAGGCCAGCGCAAACGGTGCGCCGGCGTACCGAATCGAAGCGCGGCTGCAACGTGACGGCAAGTCGGTCGGCAACCCCGTGATGGTGGTGGGTGCGGGCAAGCAAGCGCGCATCAAGTTGGGGGATGAAGCGGCCAATGGAAAGTTCGCCGGTGTCGATGTCAACGTGCAGATCGGCGATGTGGATCCTGCCGCGTTACAGGCCCGTGATCAGGCGGAGATGGCGCGGCATCAAGTGGAGCGCACGCGGGTGATGACGCATCAGGCCCATGCCAGTGCAGCAGCCGAAGCCGAGAAAGCCGCAGCAGAGGCACGACTGGCTGCAGACGAGGCAGCGCGCGCGGCTGATGAGGCCTCCGGCATGTCGGCCGTGGAAGCGAGGGCAGCAGCAGAGGCGGCGCGTGAGGCGGCCAACGAAGCCGCAGAGGCAGCGAGTGAGGCAGCCGCCGATGCAGCACAGGCGGCCGCCGAAGCAGCGGTGATGGCCGACGAAGCACGCATCGAGCGCAGGGTGATTCGAAAGACGTATCCGGCGCCGCCGGCACCACCGCAGCCGCCGACCGCAGCCATGGCGCCCCGCGCACCTGCAGCTCCGCCGCCGCCACGCGCGCCTGGTGTGCCAGCCATGCCTCGTGCGCCGAAAGCGCCGCCGGCACCCGCCACGCACCCTGCTCCGCCAGCCCCTTGGGTGGCATCAGGCAAGGCATCACTGCATATCGAGCGTGAGGTTCGCAATGGTGCTGCGCCATCCACGGTAGCGAAGGCCGTCACGGTCGCCAGCCATGCGCAGGCAGTGGCGGCGGGCGGTCGCGTCCTCACGTCGGATCAGGCAGCTTCGCTGGGGCTGGAGCCGGGTTATCGCTGGGTCGACATGCAATCGCTGATCAGCGGCCACGCGTCGGCCTCGCTCAGGATCGAATCCGCCATCGTCACCACCGACAAGGACGGCGAGACACCGCGCTACATCGGTTACATCCGCTGAATCTGACTGAGCGCCCACGCGAGCAGCCGGGCGTGCAGCCATTCGCTGAATCCCTTGGGTGATGCCAGGCCCATTCGCTCGATGGCTGCCATGTCGTGGGTGTTGGCGGCTGCAAGCAGGGCGGCTGAGACGGTGCGCAACTTCCCGGAGGTGCTTGCGGTTGCCGACTTCAGCTTTCCCAAGGCGCTGACTAACCGGGTTTCGACATCGGTGAAGTCATTGCCGAGCGGGTAGTCCGGGAGTGAGCCATCCGCGCGATGGCGAGCCAGCTTCTGTTTCAATGCCGGCGTCGTGTTTTCGCGCCAATCCGTCGGTATCGAAAAGCCCTTGGCCAACTTTCCATTGCGCTTGGCGGTATCGATCAGCCCATGTTGATCACGCGCATCGGCGATGCTGCACATCGCCTTGATGACATCTTCGTCGGTCAGTCCGCGTACATCGGCAATGCCGTATTCGGTGATGTAGATGTCGCGCAAGTGGCGCGGGATGGTGGTGTGGCCGTAGTCCCAGACAATGTTGCCGGTGGTCTTGCCGTTGGCCTCTCGATTCGCTCTCAACATCAACACGGAGCGACCATCGTCGAGCTCGTGTGCCATCGCGACGAAGTTGTACTGGCCACCCACGCCTGAAACCACGCGACCATCGTCGAGTGCATCGGAGGTGGCGGCACCCAGTGCGCTGGCCATCATGCAAGTGTTGAAGAAACGGCCTTCGCGCCGTTGCAGTCGTTCCAGTGCCTCGCTGTCTCGGCTGAGCGCGTTGATCTCGCTGATCGGACGCATGTCGATGGCACGCGCGGCGCCGGCATCCATGTTGCGCAGCCAGTCGTAGAAATCCGGCGAGCCCAGATAGAACGCGCCGCGCAGGCTATTGCCATCGCGTGACAAGGTGTGCAGGTCGTCGATGCCGGCATCGCCGTCGACGACGCGACGCATCAATGGCAGGTCATCGACTACCTTCCGCTTGAGTACGCCGCGCTCGGCGAGTACGCGAAAACCCTCGTTGATCATTTCACTGCAACCGTAGAGGCCATGCTCGAAAGGCGCGAGCCCACCCCATCGTTTCACCAGTGGATGTTGTTCGATGTCGGGATCCAGCGTGCGCAGCACTTCGCGATACTTCGCATTGTCCGTGTGGCGAAGCACCAAGGCATGCGAGAGCGCATCCGCCAACGCACCGATGCCGATCTGCAGCGTGCCGCCATCCTTCACCAAGGTGCTGGCGTACAAGCCGATGGCATGGTCGATGTCGCCCACCGGCTGCCGCGGCAAGGCGAACAGCTTGGGATGCGGGGCCGATGGCTGCACCACGATGTCGAAGAAGCCGTCATCGACCAGCGCACTGCCGCCGAGCCAGGGCAGCATCGGGTCGATTTCCGCGACCATCAAGGGGCGCGGCAGGCCTGCGCGCGCAATGGCAGCGAGAGTATCGGTGGTGAGATCGGTGTTGGATGACAGTGACAAACGCGGGTCGCCCGCGCGCGATGCCACCCGCTGCACGATGCAGTTGACCTGCCGATCCGCCAACGCATCGGCGACATAGGTGTAGTTGAGACTGGCATAGCGGCGTTGCGCTTGGGCGGAGCCGAGCAAGGCGCCGGATTGGAAATAGAACTCCTCGACATCGATATGCGATGGCAAGGCATCGCGCTTCATGGCCGCCACGTAATGCAGCCGAGGGTAGTCGTCGCCATACAGCCGCTCGACGAACGGGCCGAGAAAGCGCTTCTCCAGCAAGCTGCCACCTGTTGGCGGCTCCAGCGAAAGGGCGGTGTATAGCTGCAGCCTGCGATCAGGTTGGTCGACGCAGGTCTCGTAGAGGCGGTTCAACAGTCGGTTGGGTTTGCCAAGGCCCAGTGGCGTGGCGATACGCAGCTCGCCATCGATCCGGGCAAGGATGTCGGCGACCGCTTGTTGCAGTGGGACGTGACTATCAGCGCGCATGTCCAGAGGATACGCGCGCAGACGTCAAGACGCCTCGTTGCCTTGTGCCATCAGCCGCGATGCAGCAAGCGGGCAAGCTGCGAACCCACCAGCATCGCCACCACGAAAATGACGGCCTCGGCTGTCTGCGTCAGGTTGGCCAGCGCAGGCCCCGGGCAATAACCGGCGATGCCCCAGCCCATGCCAAACAGCGCGCTGCCCAGCAGCAGGCGGCCATCGGCTTTCCTGGATGATGTATCTGAGAGGTCATCGCGGCAGAACGAAACCCGGCGAGCACGTGTCCACGCAAAGCCGGGCACGGACACCAGCAGCGCGCCGCCCATCACCAAGGCCAATGACGGATCCCATCGTCCGCTGATGTCGAGAAAGTTCAGCACCTTGTCGGGGTTGGTCATGCCGGAGAGCGCCAATCCCAGGCCGAACAGCATGCCCGCGATCAATGCGATGACGATGCGCTTCATGCCAGCACCGCCAGCACGTGTCGCAGCACGTAAACAGTGGCGATGCCGCTTGCCATGAACGCCAGCACCGCCAAGAGCGATCGCATCGACAAGCGCGCCAGGCCGCAGATGCCGTGGCCACTGGTGCAGCCATTGCCCAGGCGCGTGCCGAAGCCAACCAAGAGACCCGCGGCGATGAGCCACGGCAACGGGAAACTGCCACGTGGCGATGCGCCCGACAGGGATAGCCACACGCCTGCTGCAAGCATGAGCCCCGCGATGAAAGCCGCTCGCCAGCCACGACCTTCGCGCTGTTCCAATGCGGTGTTGACGATGCCGCTCATGCCGGCTATGCGCCCGATGCCCGCATACAAGCATGTGGCAGCGAGCCCGATCAGTGCGCCGCCGATCAAGGCCGTGGCGGGAGTGAAGGCGGTTTCCATGGCGTCAAAGTTGGTCGATGGGAAGTTTGAGGTAACGCACGCCGTTGCCTTCCGCGTCGGGCAGCTCGCCCGCGCGGATGTTGACCTGCACGGCGGGCAGGATCAGCTTGGGCATGTCCAGCGTGGCATCGCGTGCTTCGCGCTGCGGCACGAATTCGGCTTCGGGCGTGTCGGTGCGGACATGGATGTTGCCGTGCTTCTCGTCGCCGATGCTGGTTTCGCAGCGATGTTCGCGCCCACCGGGGGCATAGTCGTGGCAGACGAACACGCGCGTGGCATCGGGCAGGGCATAGAGACGCTGTATCGAGCGGTATAGCGTCGCCGCGCTGCCCCCGGGAAAGTCGCAGCGTGCAGTGCCGCCATCGGGCATGAACAGCGAATCGCCGACGAATAGCGCATCACCGATCAGGAAGGCATTGCTGTCGCTGGTGTGGCCTGGCACGGCGATGACCTGGGCTTCGAGACCGCCGATGTCGAAGCGTTCGCCATCGCGAAACAGATGGTCGAATTGCGAGCCATCGATCGGGAAGTGCTTGCCGAGATTGAAGATGGGGCGGAAATGCTTCTGTACCGTGGCAATGCCTTCGCCGATGCCGATGCGTGCACGGGGGAAGCGCTTGGTGCGCAACCAGTGCGCAGCGCTGAGGTGATCCGCGTGCGCGTGGGTTTCCAGCAGCCACGCCACCTGCAAGGAATGCGCGTCGATGTAATCGACCATCGCCTCCGCACTCGCGGTGCCGGTGCGCCCGGATGCGACATCGAAATCCAGCACCGGGTCGATGATGGCGGCCGTGGAGGTGTCGGGATCGCGCACGACATGACTCCAGGTGGAACTGTCGGCGTGGAAAAACGACTGGACGATCGGTGAAGTACTCATTGCATCCCCTCAAGCAAAATGCGTCCGTGGACAGGTTCAGTCTGCGCAGTAGATGTCGTGCAGGGTCTTCAGGATGTCGCGCGCCGGTCCTTCGGCCAGTGCGTAATGGATGGTTTGCGACTCGCGCCGCGTCGTGACCAGCCCGTCTTCGCGGAGCAGTGCCAGATGTTGCGACAACGCGGATTGGCTGAGATCCACCCGTGCATTCAATTCGCCCACGGAACATTCGCCCTCGACCAGCTGGCAAAGCAGCAGGAGACGCTTCTCGTTGGCGAGCGCTTTCAGCATGCGTGCGGCGTCGCTGACGTGCCGGCGCATCAGGTTTGAGTCAGGCAGTTTTTTTGCGGCAAGTCCATGCATTGACATAAATATAAGAAAAATCTAATATTAAGACAAGCGCGAATGTTCGCACGCTGCACGAGGTTGGATGATGCAAGTCCCGAAGCCTTGGATGACCGGCTTGCTGTCGATGGCGGCCGTGGCCTGTGCACCCGCGCACAAGCAAGCGTTAGCGCCCGAAGCCACGGAGGCGCAGGCGCTCAGCGTCACGCTGCTTCAGCCGCGCGAACATCTCTACAGCGCGGGGCAGCCGGCAGCGTCCGATTGGCACGAAATCGCCGCGCGCGGCGTGACCACGGTCGTCAACCTGCGCCCGGCCGATGAAATGCAGGAGCGCGACGAAGCATCGGAAGTGCGCGCTGCCGGGATGCGCTATATCCAGATACCGGTCGCCAATGGCGCGGCCATCACGCCGGACAACGCGCGCAAGCTGAGCGAGGCGATCGGCAGCGCGAACGGTGCTCCCGTGTTGGTGCATTGCGCGTCGGCCAACCGCGCCGGCGCATTGCTGGCACTGATGGCCGCAGAGGCGGAAGGCATGGCGGATGACGCCGCATTGGCGTTCGGGCGCAAAGCCGGGATGAAGAGCACCGAAGCGCGCGTGCTCGAGGTGTTGTCAGTCGATTAACGCGCCAGCGACGCGTTCAACAATTGCGCCAATCGCGCCCCCGCACGACGCATTTGGGTGTCGGCCACCGGCGTCCACAGAGGGAAGTAGCTGGCATCTAGCCTGGGCCTGGTGGGGTAGAAGCCGGGTTGCATCACGATGGCGCAGCTGTCCCGCGCCCAGGATGCCGCTGCGGGCGGAATCGGGTCGCGCGCCAGGGCGACGGCCAAGGGCATCGCATTCAATGCATCGATATAGGCATCGTCTGACAGGCGTTGCTGGAACAACATGCGGCTGTCCCACACCGCGTGCAGATTGGTCCCGAAGCCCGTATCGTTTACTTGGATGTCGTTGCCGCCACGGTCACGTGCGTACCCGGCATGCAGGGGTTGATGCACGTCGCCCACGAAATGCACGATGAACTTCAAGGCATTTCTGCGGGCAAGCAAGGATTGGTGGCGGTCCTTCAGTATCGCGGCCTGCTTGCGGATGGCTTCGACGACGCAATCCCCGTTCTTGCAATCGCGTTTGGCGATGTATTCGCAACCATGCTCGCCGAGGTTGACGAAATGCCAGCGTGCGGTGCGGCGATAGAGGACCGGGTCGTGGTCACGGATGTCATCCGCCCAGTTGGCGATGCCGGCAAGCGTGGGGTCCGCCTCGCCGATGAGCAGGCGATTGATTTCACGGCGTGCCGCAGGGCTGAGCTCTGCATCGGCCAATCGGGCCACAAGCCGGTGGCCCTGTGGGCCCCAGGCCGCAGCGGGCAGGGAAATCGCGGCCATGAAAAGCAGCAGGGCGAGCCGCGGCAGGAGTGGAGTCATGGGGTTGTTCATGCCCACAGCATAGTCGCCTGGCGGTGGGCATCGCGTCGGACAATGCCCAGGTCAGGCCCGGCAATCCATGATTCGCTAGAATACGCGTCTTTCCACGCCCCATTCTCGTAAGGAGCAGGCAATGGCCATCAAGGTCGGTATCAATGGGTTCGGTCGCATCGGCCGCAACGTCTTCCGCTCGGCGTTCCAGAACTTTGGCGACGACATCGAGATCGTCGGCATCAACGACCTGCTGGAGCCGGAATACCTGGCCTATATGCTGAAGTACGACAGCGTGCATGGCCGCTTCGACCGCGAAGTCTCCGTGGACGGCCATACGCTCATCGTCGATGGCAAGAAGATTCGCCTGACCCAGGAGCGCGACCCGGCCAACCTGAAGTGGGATGAGGTCGGCGCTGAAGTGGTGCTGGAATCGACCGGCCTCTTCCTCGACAAAGCCAGCGCACAGAAGCATCTGGATGCCGGCGCGAAGAAAGTCATCCTGTCCGCGCCGAGCAAGGACGACACGCCGATGTTCGTGTACGGCGTCAACAGCGACAAGTACGCGGGCGAGGTGATCATCTCGAATGCTTCCTGCACCACCAACTGTCTGGCCCCGATCGCCAAGGTGCTGAACGACAAGTGGGGCATCAAGCGCGGCCTGATGACCACCGTGCACGCAGCCACCGCCACGCAGAAGACCGTCGATGGTCCGAGCAACAAGGACTGGCGCGGCGGCCGCGGCATCTTGGAGAACATCATCCCGTCGTCTACCGGTGCGGCCAAGGCCGTGGGTGTCGTGCTGCCGGAACTCAAGGGCAAGCTCACCGGCATGTCCTTCCGCGTGCCGACCAGCGACGTGTCCGTGGTTGACCTGACCGTGGAGCTCGACAAACCCGCTACCTATGCCGAGATCTGCGCCGAAATGAAGGCGCAGAGCGAAGGCGCGATGAAGGGCGTGCTGGGCTATACCGAGGACAAGGTGGTCGCCACCGATTTCCGCGGCGATGCACGCACCTCGATCTTCGATGTCGATGCCGGCATCCAGCTGGACGACACTTTCGTCAAGCTGGTCAGCTGGTACGACAACGAGTGGGGCTACAGCAACAAGTGCCTTGAAATGGTCAAGGTTGTCGCGGCCAAGTAAGCCGCATCGACCAGGCCAGACGAAAGCCCCGCCTCGTGCGGGGCTTTTTCGTTGTCGGGCAGTCGAATCACCGGGCGCGGTACAGTGGCGCATCCAAGAAAGGGACAGGCGATGGAAGGCTTGCTCATGCTGTTGGCGCTCGCCGTGTTGGCGGTGCCGGTGTTATTGGTGATCGCGTTGACGTCGATCAGTGGATTGAAGCGACGGGTGACCGAGTTGGAAAGCCAGATCGTCGGCTTGATGACGGAAGCACGGCAGCAAGGTCGCGATGAAGGCTTGGATGCCTCATCGCCCAGTCCACCTGTTGCGCCGCGCGTCGATGTGCCGGCCGAAAAGCTTGTGCCGCCACTGGCTGAGGTGCCCCCTGCTGCCGCGCAGCCGCCGCCGATCCCGGCATCGCCCGCACAATCGCAGCCAGTGAAGGCCGAGTTGCCCGAGTCCTGGCAGCGCCCAGCACCCGCAGCAGCATCGCGCAAGACGGCTGTCGAAGACCGCATGCAAGTGCTGGGCCGTCGTCTGCGTCAATGGTTCAGCACCGGTAACGTGCCGGTGAAGGTGGGCATGTTGGTATCGCTGGTAGGCGTGGGATCCTTGCTCAAGTACGCCAGCGATCAGGGTTGGCTGCGTATGCCGATCGAGTTGCGCTTGGCGGGCATTGCGCTGGTCGCGATGGCGGGCTTGGTGTTCGGCTGGCGGCAACGCGGTGACAAGCCCGCATTTGCGCGGGCGCTGCAAGGCGGTGCCATTGGCGTACTGCTGTTGGTGGTGTTCGCTGCAGCGCGGATGTATGGGCTTATTCCGACCGGCCTCGCCTTCGGCATCAGCGTGTTGCTGATCGCTGGCATGGGCGTGTTGGCCGTACTGCAGGATTCGCGCACGTTGGCGGTGCTGGGCGTATTGGCGGGCTTCCTCGCGCCGATCTGGTTGTCCGATGGCAGCGGCAGCCATGTCGCCTTGTTCTCGTACTACGCCTTGCTCAATCTTGCGATCTTTGGCGTGGCCTGGGTCAAGCCGTGGCGCATCCTGTTCCTGCTCGGCTTTGTCTTCACTTGGGGCATTGGCATTGCGTGGGGCGTGTTGAAGTATCGGCCCGAGTTGCTCAGCAGCACGCAACCCTTCCTGTTGCTGTTCTTCGTCATCTACTTGTTGATCCCGGTTTTGCATGCGCGTCGTCGCGCACCTCGCTTGCGTGATCCCATTGATGGGTGTCTGTTGTTCGGCACGCCGCTCGTTGCTTTCTCGGCGCAAGCGGGATTGATGCCGGATCGCCCGATGGCACTGGCGTTCTGCGCCGTCGCACTGGCGGTGATCTACCTTGCATTGGCGTGGTGGGAACGCGGTCGCGAGCGGTTCTCGGCCTTGTTCGAGGCGCACGCCCTGCTGGCCGTGGGTTTTGCCACGTTGTCGGTACCCCTGGCATTCTCGGCGCGTGTCACCGCTGCCGTGTTCGCTCTGGAAGGCGCGGCCTTGGTGATGTTTGGTCTGCGCCAATCACGCCGCGTGCCGCTGTGGACGGGCGGAGGTCTGCAAGTCGCAGCAGCGCTTGCTTATGTCCTCGCGAATGGCAACGCATTGGTCGGGGTCAATGGGGCTTCCGCCATGCATGGCATTGCAGAAGCGCTCCGACCTGTCCTCAATGGCATGTACATGAGCGGCCTGATCATCGCTATCGGCGGCTTCGCCAGCGCATGGGCCTTGTGGCGCTCGAAGCATGGCCAGCTGGCCGCCGTGGCATTGGCCTGGGGTCTGGCGTGGTGGTTGGGCGGCAACCTCATCGAGATCGATCGCTTCGCTATCCGCCTGCATCACCCCGACTGGTGGTTGCTGCTGGCTGCGGTAACGGCATGGGCCAGCGCCGAGGTTGCGCGCATGGAAAAGGCACCGATGCTGGAAAGCATCGCGGTGGCCGCGCTTGCATCGGCATTACCCATCGCGCTTTGGCAAAGCGGTATGCACGCGCATCCGTTCGCGGGCATGGGTGGGCTTGCTTGGGCGGTGTACTTGGTTCTGGGTATTCGCAGCCTGGCCTGCTTGCGCCAAGGCAGCAGCAAGATCGCCAGCTGGGCGCAATGGATTTGGTGGCTAGTCTGGCCGCTGGTGTTGTCCTTGTTGGGTCAGTACCTGGCGCAGCGTTTTGGACTGGCGCAGGGTTGGCGTTATGCCGCCGTGCTACTGCCGTGGCTGGCGGCGTCAGTGGTGCTGTCCTTCCGGCCGGATTGGCTGAGTGGCCGACGTGCGCAATGGGTGGATGTCGCATCGTGGCGTCCGCGATTGGCCAAGACTTACGTCGTATTGCTGGGGCTGGCGTTCTCGCTTGGCCTCTTCGTGCGTGGCGATGCATCGCCACTGCCTTGGTTGCCGCTGATCAATCCGTTGGAGCTGAGTCAACTGGCCATCTTGCTGCTCGGTATTCGTTGGCTGGCGAAAGGTGGGCTGCTGGATGTGCGCGGCCAACGCGCGCTGGTCATTGGCCTGGTGGCACTGGCTTGGGTCAGCAGTGTGGCCCTGCGCGCCGTGCATTTTTGGGGCGGTGTGCCCTGGGATGAAGCGTTGTTGTCCAGCTCGCTGGCGCAAACCACGCTCACGGTGTTGTGGAGTGTGTTGGGCGTGATCGGCTGGGTCATCGGTTCGCGCCGCGGGCATCGTGGTTTGTGGCTGGCGGCCGCAGTGCTGATGGCCGTGGTCCTCGCCAAACTGGTCTTGGTTGACCGACAGCATCTGGGCAATCTGCTCGGCATTGGCTCGTTCATCGCGTACGGTTTGCTGTGTACGGTGGTGGGCTATCTCGCGCCCGCGCCGCCGCGCGCCAGGGAGTAAACATCGTCATGACATCGCCCAAGCTTCGCGCTCTTTGCTTGCTGCCCGTATTGGGTTTGACCGTGGCTGCGGCTGGCTGGCTGCGGCAATGGCCTGTCACCTTGTCTGAGCCGGATGCAGGTGCTTATCGCATCGAACTCACCGAGCCGGTGTATCACACGGCCGTCAACCCCGATTTGCGCGATGTCACGGTGGTTGATGTGGATGGTCAGCCGGTGCCGACGATGGTATTCGACGTGGATGCGCCTGTGGCAAGCAAGGCCGAGCGCATTGAGATGCCGTGGTTCGTCTTGCCCAACGGTGCGCAGTTTCCCAGTCAGCAGATCCGCGTCATCAGCCAGCAGAGCAGTGAGGGTCGCGTGTTGCGCCTAGAAGCACGCGAGGGTGTAAGTCCGTCTCACGCGGCGGAGAGCTGGTTGGTGGATGCCAGCGCGCTTCGTTCGGCAGTAACGGCGCTTCACCTGTCACTTGCGGCCGATGCGCAAGTCGAAGCACGGTTCCGCGTGGAAGGCAGCGACGATCTTGCAAGCTGGCGCTTGCTCACCACCGATGCGAACGTGCTGCAATTGGCTCGTGGTGGTCGCGTGTTAAGCCAATTGCGCATACCGCTGGACAATGCCGCGCGCTATCTCCGTTTGACGCAAACAAGCGGGGATGCCGTTCCGGTCGCCGCGATCTTTGCCGAGACCACGCCAGCCGCCAAGGTCCGCTCGCCGGATTCACGGGATTTTTCGCCATCTGTGGTGGCAGCTGATCGCCGTTCGTTCGAATTCTTGGTCGACGGGTTGCAACCATTCGATCAGGCGGACGTTGTTTTGCCGGGCAACAGCGCCGTGACCTGGCGGCTGGAAAGCCGCGACAACGCCGAGTCGCCATGGCAGCTGCGCGCTGGACCGTGGGCGCAGTACCGCATCGGTGATACACAACGCTCGCGCGCGCAATTGCTGGTGCCGATTCGCCAACGCTATTGGCGTCTGGTATCCGATGTAGCGGTGGTCGAGACCCCCAAGCTGCGATTGTCATGGTTGCCGGAAGTGCTGGTCTTTGTCGCATCGGGCAAGCCGCCCTATCGCTTGGTCGCGGGCAGTGCGCAGCAACTTCGGCAGGATGCACCCATCGCCGACTTGCTGGCAGATATTCGTGGCGAACGTGGTGTGGGCTGGCAACCAGCATCCGCGCGTATCGAAGGCCCGGGTGAGATGAGCGATCCGGCAGCGCTGAGCGCCCCGCGGGATTGGAAAAATTACGCGCTCTGGGGCGTGTTGCTGCTGGCTGCCTTGGTAGTGGTCGGATTCGCCGTTTCACTCTTGCGCGCAAATGCAGCCCGTGATGACAAGGATCAAGACGCGCCCACCGGCGGCGGCTGACAATGCAGCGATGAGCGATGCCCTGCCCGAAACCACCCTGACCCGCGAAGACATCGTGCGTTTGGTCGATGTCTTCTATGACAAGATCCAGGCCGATCCGATCCTTGGCCCGATATTCAATCCGGCGGTGCATGACTGGCCGGAGCACAAGGCGACGCTGGTGAAGTTTTGGTCCTCGGTTGCGCTCGGCACGCGCGAGTATCGCGGCAATCCGATGGCTGCGCATCGCCCGCATCCCATCCTTGGCGAACACTTCGGTCACTGGCTGGCGCTTTGGCGACAAACCGCGCATGAGGTGCTGAACGATGTCGATGCCGAAGAGATGTACGCCTACGCACAGCGAATTGCGCGCAGCTTGAAGTTGGGTTTGGGGCTGGACGGGCGGTGGCATCCGTTGCCGATGCACCCCGGGCCTTGATCACGTCCCGGGTTTGAACCAAGCCGCCGCGCGGCGGACAATAGGCGATTCTTTGCAGCCTTGGAGCGCCCGCGCATGTCCATTCTCCGCATGACCGACCTCGATCTTTCGGGCAAACGTGTCCTGATCCGGCAAGACCTGAACGTGCCTGTCGCGGAGGGCAAGGTGACGTCCGACCAACGCATCACCGCCTCGATCCCCACGCTGAAGGCCGCGCTGGAGGCCGGTGCCGCGGTGATGGTGATGTCGCATCTGGGCCGGCCGACAGAAGGCGAATGGAGCGAGGCGAATTCGCTGGCGCCAGTGGCCGCACGCCTGTCTGAGCTGATGGGTCGCGAGATACCACTGGTGAAGGATTACCTTGGTGGCGTCGATGTCGCGCCGGGGCAGATCGTCTTGCTGGAAAACGTGCGCATGAATGTCGGTGAAGGCAAGGACAGCGAAGCGCTGTCAAAGCAGTACGCCGACCTGGCCGATATCTTCGTCATGGATGCGTTCGGGACCGCGCATCGTGCGCAGGCATCGACCCATGGCGTAATCAAATTCGCCAGGCAGGCTGCGGGCGGCCCGCTGTTGATGGCCGAGCTCGATGCGTTGGCCAAGGCGCTCGATAACCCGGCGCGACCTCTGCTCGCCATCGTTGCCGGCAGCAAGGTCAGCACCAAGCTGGAACTGCTCTCGTCACTGGTCAGCAAGGTGGACCAGTTGATCGTCGGTGGCGGCATCGCCAACACCTTCATCGCCGCCATGGGTCATGGCGTCGGCAAGTCGCTGGTCGAGATGGATCTGCTGGATACCGCGAAGAAGATCATGGCCGACGCCCAGGCGCGCGGCGCCGACATCCCGTTGCCGGTGGATGTGGTCGTCGCGCCGGCGTTTGCCGCGGATGCATCTGCCACCGTGAAGTCGGTCGATGCGGTGGGTACGGACGACATGATCCTCGACATCGGCCCTGAGACCGCCAAACAGTACGCGGCACTGATCCAGAAGGCCGGCACCGTGGTCTGGAACGGCCCGGTTGGCGTGTTCGAATTCGACGCCTTCGGTCACGGTACCGAGGCATTGGCCCGCGCCATCGCCGCGTCGCCCGCGTTCTCGATCGCCGGTGGCGGCGACACCCTTGCCGCGGTCGACAAGTATGGCATCGAGAATGAGGTTTCCTACATCTCGACCGGCGGTGGTGCTTTCCTCGAGTTCCTCGAAGGCAAGGAGCTGCCGGCCGTCGCCGCACTGAAGGCGCGCGCCTGATCGATTGCAATCGTATGCGGTGCTGACCGACATGGCGCCGTGCTAGCGTGCGGGAAAAGGAGTGATTGGATGAGTGATTACCGTCGCCGTACCCGTATTCTGGCCACGCTGGGCCCCGCGACCGACGCCCCCGGGGTGCTGGATGCGTTGATCGCCGCTGGCGTGGATTGCGTGCGTCTGAATTTCTCGCACGGCGACCCCGCCTCGCAGGTGCAGCGTGCACACGCCCTGCGTGAAGCTGCGGCGCGCGCGGGTCGCGAGATCGGCATTCTCGCTGACTTGCCTGGCCCCAAAATCCGTGTCGAGCGTTTTGTCGAGGGCAAGGTGGCGTTGCGTGCAGGCGATCGCTTCGATCTGGTCGCACGCGAAAACCCCGAGCCCGGCACCCAGCACGAAGTCGGCGTTAGTTATCTTGGTTTGCCTGACGATGTCATCCCGGGTGACGTGCTCTTGCTTGATGACGGCATGGTGCAGTTGCGTGTGGAATCAGTGGAAGGCGAGCGCATCAAGACCGTCGTCCTGAACGATTCGGTGCTGTCTGATCGCAAGGGTTTGAACAAGCGTGGCGGAGGCCTGTCGTTAGGCGCGATCACTGATCGTGATCGTGAACTGATTGGCGTGGCGGCCTCGATCGGCGTCGATTTCATCGCCGTATCGTTTTGTCGCAATGCCGAGGACATGGAGGATGCACGACGCACCGCGCGCGCGGCAGGCTCAAATGCAGCGCTGGTCTCCAAGATCGAACGGGCGGAAGCGATCGAGAATCTGACCGAAATCGTCGATGCCAGTGACGTGGTGATGGTGGCGCGGGGTGATCTGGGTGTGGAGATCGGCGATGCCGCGCTGCCCGGCCTGCAGAAAAAGATCATCAAGGAGTCGATCGAGCGCAACAAGGTGGTGATCACCGCGACGCAGATGCTGCAATCGATGGTTGACTCACCGATGCCTACACGCGCAGAGGTGCTCGATGTCGCCAACGCCGTCATCGATGGCACCGATGCAGTGATGTTGTCACAGGAAAGCGCGGCGGGTCGTTACCCGGTTCTTGCGGTCGAAGCAATGGCCCGCATCTGCATCGGTGCGGAAAAGCAATTTGATCGCGACACCGACTACGAGCAGGCCCAACGCGGCCTGGAACGCGTCGATCACGCCATCGCCATGGCGACCATGTTCCTGACCGAGCACATCCCGGTATCTGGCATCCTCGCGATGACTGAGTCGGGCGGCACCGCGCGCTATCTGTCGCGATTCCGCTCGCCTGTGCCGATCTACGCCTTCACCCGCCACGCCGATGCACGACGCCGAATGAGCCTGATGCGCGATGTGTTTCCCATCAATTTCGACAGTCGTGGTTTGGGCGCGCGCGATGCAGCGGTGAGTTCAGTGAAGCGCCTGTTCGATGCTGGCGTTCTGATGGAAGGCGAGCGTGTGGTCTTCACCAGTGGCGACACCATGGAGCAGCATGGGGCGACCAATACATTACGTTTGTTGGAAGTAGGCGAGAACGGCGCTGCGCGAGGGCTGGGAAAAATATGAATGCGACATCAGCTTGACCCGCCTCTGGACTAGGCGTTAACTCGGGTGACACCCATTGCAAGGAGCACGTGTCGTGAGACCAGCAGCAATCCTTTTCGCAGCCATGGTGTTGGCATCGGGACAATTGATGGCGCAAAACAATGGTGCGCGCATCGTTGAAGAAGGTGGTTTGGGTAAAAGTTTCGATCTAGCACCGGGGGCGGTGTTGGCAGCGCCGGGTTATCCCCAGACGTACGTCAATACCGGGGATGATGTGTGTATTGCTTTGGGCTACACGGTCAAGCCCGATGGGACCACGAGCGATTTTCGCATCCTCAACGCATGGAGTAGCGATCGCGCCGCCGCCGAGCAGCAAAAACGCTATCTTGAAAGTTTCGCCGGTGCGGCAGCCAATGCGGTGTCGCAATGGCGTTTCGTTCCGAAGGATGCCGAGGTCAGCGGAGCCGTTCAGACGGTCGCGACCATCGCCTTCAAGGGCAGTGGCGCGACGGAAGGCTTGGCGGATCGGTGTCGTATCGCCAGCTTGGCTGTCCATTATGGCCACCGAAAGGCCGACCGGGAGTTTCGTCAGTCCATGGTGGCGCAAGGTAATTACAACGACACGCTGGCCAGCATGCGCGGACAGGCCGCTGCCGTCATGTCGAGATCAGAGCGACGCGGCAGGTAACGATCGGCAGGATGCATCTGCCAGGCATCAAACGCCCCCAAAAGGGGGCGTTGCCACGTCTGGCGGTATAATTCCCGCTTTAAGCCTCCAGCCTGCAGGACAATTCATGAGCATCGAACAACTCGCTGAAACCGCCCGCGCCATGGTCGCCCCGGGCAAGGGCATCATCGCCATCGATGAATCCTCCGGCACCTGCGCCAAACGTTTCGCCGGCGTGGGTATTGAGAACATCGAAGAAAATCGTCGCGCGTACCGCGAGCTGCTGCTTACCACGCCGAAGGCCAACGAATACCTGTCCGGCGCCATCCTGTTCGATGAGACCATCCGCCAGAAAACCAAGGGCGGCGTGCCGTTCGCCAAGTTTATGGCCGATAACGGCATGATCCCGGGTATCAAGGTCGACAAGGGCACCCACCCACTGGCTGGTTTTCCGGGCGAACTGATCACTGAAGGCCTGGATGGCCTGCGTGAGCGTCTGGCCGAGTACTACAAGCTGGGCGCCCGCTTCGCCAAGTGGCGCGCGGTCATCACCATCGGTGAAGACACGCCGTCGGGCACCTGCATCGACTCCAATGCCCATGCGCTGGCCCGTTATGCCGCGCTGTGCCAGGAGCAGGGCCTGGTACCGATGGTTGAGCCGGAAGTGCTGATGGACGGCGACCACGACATCGAGACCTGCTACGAAGTCACTGAAGTGACCCTGCGTTCGCTGTTCGATGCGCTGTATCAGCATAACGTGATGTTGGAAGGCACCATCCTGAAGGCCTCGATGGTCGTTCCGGGCAAGGATTGCCCGGAGCAAGCCAGTGTCGAGGAAGTGGCCGAAGCCACCCTGATGTGCCTCAAGTCCACCGTGCCGGCGATCCTGCCGGGCATCGTGTTCTTGTCCGGCGGCCAGTCGGATGAGGCTGCCACCGCGCACCTCGACGCGATGAACCGCATGGGCCCGAATCCGTGGCCGCTGTCGTTCTCCTATGGCCGCGCGATGCAGCAGGCCGCGCTCAAGTTGTGGGCGCAGGACATGACCGGGAACTGGGATAAGGCGCAGGCCACCGTGTACGACCGCGCCAAGGCTAATGGCCTGGCTGCACTGGGTAAGTGGGAAGGCTAAGTCCCGCCACCTCTGCCTGACGAAAACGCCGGCCTTGTGCCGGCGTTTTTCATGAGCACGAAAAATAGGCTTGCGTGATCCAAGCGTAACGCTTGCGATCGGCTGCGGTTGACAGTGCAGAGCCATGCCCGATGGCACACGGGGCGTTGATCCGGGCTCGCTACAATCATGCATCCCCACGTGCGATGAATGCATGCGCCACGATCATTCCCCGCGGGCTGCCGCCTGCACAGTCCTGTTGTCGTCGCTGCTCGTATTAGGTGCATGCGGTGGCGGCAAAGAGGCAGGCAGCCAAGGTGCTGACCGCAATCAGGCCGTTCCCGTCGGTATCCAATCCGTCCGCCAAGAACGCTGGGTCGATGAGGTGCAGGCGCTCGGCACGGTGAAAGCGCGGGAATCGGTCGAGGTTACCGCCAAGGTCAGTGAAACCGTGCAGCGCGTGCATTTTGAAAGCGGACAACAGGTTGGTCGCGGCGCGGCTCTGGTGACGCTCACCGGTCAGCAGCAGATCGCGGCATTGCGCTCGGCGGAAGCAGCCCTGGCCGAAGCCGAGAAGTTGTACCAGCGTCAGGCGCAATTGGCCTCGCAACAACTCATCGCGCGCGCATCGCTGGATAGCCAGCAAGCCACGCGTGATGCCGCGCGTGCGCAAGTAGCGCAAATCCGTGCGAATTTGTCGGACCGGGTGATCCGCGCGCCGTTTGCCGGCGTGCTGGGCATCCGCCAGGTCAGCCCGGGTGCATTGGTGACGCCGGGCACGGTCATCGCCACACTCGATGATGTCTCGCGCGTATACGTCGATTTTCCCCTGCCGGAGCGCGCGATCGCCGGTGCAGGCGAGGGCCAAGCCGTGACCGCCACGACCACCGCATGGCCGGGACGCAGCTTCGATGGCACGGTATCGACCGTGGCTGCACGCATCGACGAAGGCAGCCGTGCGGCGACGGTGCGCGCCGACTTCCCCAATCCGGATCGCGCCTTGAAGCCGGGCATGTTGATGGAAGTGCGTCTTGCCCGCGGCGAAGCACCTGCGTTGGTGATCCCGGAGATCGCCGTGCAGCAGGTCGGCAGCGAAACCTTCGTCTGGCGCGTGAAGCAAGACGGCAGCATCGAGAAAGCGCAGATTGAAGTCGGTGGTCGCGTCCCCGGCAAGGTGATGGTGGCCAAGGGCCTGGCAGCAGGTGATCGCATCGTCACCGCGGGCGTCGGTAAGTTGAAAGCGGGCGACAAGGTGACCCAGGCGAGCGAAGCCCCGGCAGCTGCGGCGGCGAAAGGATGAAGCTGTCCGATCTCTCGATCCGCCGCCCCGTGCTGGCGGTGGTGATGAGCCTGCTGCTCGTCGTGCTTGGCATCATGGCGTTCACGCGGCTTACCTTGCGCGAATTGCCAGCGATTGATCCGCCCATTGTTTCGGTGGATGTGAACTACCCGGGCGCATCGGCAAGCGTCATCGAAACGCGCATCACCCAGACGATGGAAGATGCGCTCTCGGGTATCGAGGGCATCAACACCATCGAGTCGCGCAGTCGCAACGGCAGCTCCGACATCAGCATCGAATTTCTCGCCACACGCGACATCGAGGCCGCGGCCAATGATGTGCGCAACGCGGTCAGTCGTGTCGCCGACCGCTTGCCCGAAGAAGCCGATCCGCCCGAAATCAGCAAGGTCGAAAGCGACTCCGACGCCATTCTCTGGCTCAACCTGCGCTCGGCCACGATGGATCGCCTGCAGTTGACGGACTACGCCGAACGCTATGTGCTGGATCAACTTTCCAGCTTGCCGGGCGTTGCGCAGGTACGCTTGG
Organism: Solilutibacter tolerans; assembly: GCF_900155935.1. Taxonomy (GTDB): domain Bacteria; phylum Pseudomonadota; class Gammaproteobacteria; order Xanthomonadales; family Xanthomonadaceae; genus Solilutibacter; species Solilutibacter tolerans. The sequence continues at coordinate 320,916 of NZ_FTLW01000003.1, read as the reverse complement.
GTGGCGGCCAGCGTTATGCGATGCGTGTATGGCTTGATGGTGATGCGTTGGCAGCGCGTGGGCTGACCACGGCCGATGTCGAATCTGCGCTGCGTGCGGAAAACGTCGAGCTGGGTGCAGGTCGTATCGAATCAAAAGATCGCGATTTCATTCTGCGTGTGGCGCGTGACTACACCAGTGACGAAGCTTTCGCGGCCATGCCAATCGGACGTGGCGATGATGGTTACGTGGTGCGACTGGGTGATGTCGCTAAGGTACGCCTCGAATCGGCGGAGCGCCGTTCGTACTACCGCAGTAATGGCGAGGAAGCCGTGGGGCTTGGCATCGTCAAGACATCGACGGCGAACAGCCTGGATGTCGCCAACGAGGCCAAGGTGGCTGCGGAGCGCATCCAGCAAGGTCTGCCGAAAGGTACAGAAATCTATGTCGCCTTCGACAGCACCATGTTTATCGACAGTGCGGTCGAGCGCGTCTACGCGACGCTGATCGAAGCCGTGATTTTGGTGTTGATCGTGATTTGGTTGTTCCTGGGCAGCATGCGCGCGGCCTTGGTGCCCGCGGTGACCGTACCGGTTTGTCTGATCGCCGCGTTCATCGCGCTGTGGGTGTTTGGCTATTCGATCAACTTGCTGACGCTGCTGGCGTTGGTGCTGTGTATCGGCCTGGTGGTGGATGACGCGATCGTGGTGGTGGAGAACATCCAGCGACGTGTCGATTTGGGTGAGCCAGCCTTGGTCGCGGCCAAGCGCGGCACCGCGCAGGTCGCATTCGCTGTGCTCGCGACGACGGCCGTATTGATCGCGGTGTTCCTGCCTGTAGGCTTCCTGCAAGGCAATACTGGGCGATTGTTCCGCGAGTTGTCGGTCGCATTGGCCGCAGCCGTGGCGATCTCTGCTTTCGTCGCGCTGACGCTGACGCCGATGATGGCATCCAAATTACTCAAGCCGCACACCGGGCCACATGCGGTGAAGGAAAACCGCGTCAGCCGCTGGCTAAACACGCGCTTCGACAAGGTAGCGAACCGCTATCGCCGCATCCTGGATCGGCACGTGCATCGCATCGGTTTCTTCGGTGCGGCAATGGTGGTCTGCGTGGTCTGCATGTTTGCGCTGTTCAAGCTCTTGCCGAGCGAGTTGGCGCCTGCGGAAGATCGCGGTTCATTCTTCTTGTCGATGGATGGCCCCGAGGGCGCCGGCTACGACTACACCGTGCAGCGCATGAAACAGGTCGAAGAGATTCTTGCCGGCGAGGTCGGTGAGGATAAGTTGATCGTCCGTGCAAATCCGCGCGTTCCGGGTGGTTGGGGTGCGAGTGAGGAAATGCACACCGGCCGCGCGATCATCTTCCTGCAGGATTGGCGCAAGCGTGATCAGTCGACGGCGGAAGTCGCAGGCGAATTGCAGAAGAAGTTCGCTGGCCTGACCGATGTGCGCGTGCGCACCCAAGTCGGTGGCGGCCTGGTGCGTACGCGTGGGCAGCCGTTTCAAATGGTGCTGGGCGGGCCGGATTACGCCGAGATCGCGCAATGGCGCGACATCCTCCTCGCGAAGATGGAAGAAAACCCGGGCCTGACCGGCCCCGATTCCGACTACAAGGAAACACGGCCGCAGATGCGCGTGATTATCGACAAGACACGCGCTGCTGATCTGGGTGTCACTGCGACGGAAATCGGTCGCGCCCTTGAAACGATGATGGGCGGTAGGCGCGTCACCACCTTCGTGGACAACGGCGAAGAATACGACGTGATGCTGCAAGCCGAGCGCGACGCACGTGCTTCGATCGCCAACCTTGATGCATTACAGGTGCGTGGACGCGATGGCGCGCTGATTCCGCTCGGCAATCTCGTCACGCTGCGCGAAGTCGCCGAGCCGGCCACGTTCAACCGCTTCAATCGCCTGCGTTCGATCACGCTCTCTGCTGGCCTCGCGCCGGGGTATCGTCTGGGTGATGCCGTGGCGTGGGCGCAGGACATCGCGGATAAAGAACTGCCTGATTATGCGCAGATCAGCTGGAAGGGCGAGTCGCGCGAGCTGCAACAGTCGGGTGGCGAAGTATTGCTGACCTTCGCGATGGCGCTTCTGATTGTTTATCTGGCCTTGGCTGCGCAATTCGAAAGCTTCGTCCATCCACTCGTCATCATGCTGACGGTCCCGTTGGGCGTGCTGGGTGCGCTGATAGGTTTGTGGGTCAGTGGTGGCACGCTCAATCTGTTCTCTCAGATCGGTATTGTGATGTTGGTGGGCTTGGCAGCTAAAAATGGCATTTTGATCGTCGAGTTCGCCAATCAATTGCGCGATGCCGGTCGCAGCGTGCACGAGGCGATCGTCGAATCGGCCTCCGTACGTCTGCGCCCCATTTTGATGACGTCCATCGCCACCATCATGGGCGCGGTCCCGCTGGTGTTGGCAGGTGGTCCGGGTTCCGCCAGCCGCGGCACGATTGGCGTGGTGGTGATCTTCGGCCTCGCGTTCTCCACCTTGTTGTCACTCTTCGTGGTACCTGCATTCTATGCGCTGCTCGCACCGCGTACGAAATCGCCGGAGGCTTTGTCGCGCAAGCTCGATGAGCTGGATGCCGAAACGCCACAAGCAGGTGGCCACGCATGACTTCGCCGTGGGATAAAGCACGCACCAAAAGCGTTGCCACGCAAGTGACGCCATCGGTTGAATCGAAGGAATTGCGTCTGTACGGATTCAATGCCGTGCAAGCCGCTTTCGAGCGGCGCCCGCAAGCATTCCGCAAGCTTTATCTTGCCGAGTCGCGTGTCCCGGACCTCAAGGCGATATTGAAGTGGTGCGCGTCAAATCGCATCGGTTATCGCATCGTAGGCGAGGACGATCTGCGCAAGCTGGCCGCCAGCACTCATCACGAAGGTGTTGTGGCCGATGTGTTGCGTGAAGTGCCCATGCGCTTCGATGACTGGTTGGCAGGATTGGGCGATGGCCCGGCGTGCGGGCTGTGGTTGGATGGTGTGGGCAACCCGCATAACCTGGGCGCGATCCTGCGCAGTGCTGCGCACTTTGGGGTGGCGGGTTTGCTGGTGCCTGCGTTGAGTGATTTGCAATTGTCGGGGGCGGCGGCGCGCGTGGCGGAAGGCGGCGCAGAAGCCGTGCCGTGGGTGCAGATGGGCGATGCAATATCGAACACCGATGCCTTGCATCGTGCAGGGTTCGTATTGGCTGCGACCTTGGTCGATGGCGGTGAGGATGTGTTTGCATCTCCGCTTCCGCCACGCCTTATCTACGTGATGGGAGCCGAACAAGCAGGCATGGATCGCGAATTTGCACAGCGTTGCGACCGCCGCGTATCCATTCCAGGCACGGGCGCGGTGGAAAGTCTCAATGTCGCCTCCGCGACGGCCGTGTTGTTGGCTGCCTGGACGAGTCGACGCGAGTAGCTCAGCGTGCCGTCTCGGCCGCTTTTGGCGCGCTACCAAAAGAGTCGCTAGCATTCGCCGCCAGCCAAGCGAAAACCGCGTATGCGGCGACATTTTGCTTCAGCGCCTCCGGATCCACCTTGTCGAGCGTGTCGTCGGGCGTGTGGTGTAGATCGAAGTAGTCAGTGCCGTCTTGTTGCAGTTCCGCCCAGGCCACACCGTTCTGCGCCGAAGCGATCACGTCAGGCCCGGGTCCACCTTCGGTCGCCGGCGTGATGCCAAGTGGCGCCAATGCCGTTTCGATCTGTTTAGCGGCTGCGCTGTCGCGCCCACTTTCACTGAAAGTGATCGCGTAGATGCGACCGGCACCGAAGTCGCTTTCCGCCATGATTTGATGCTTCGCCACCGTTGCGTTGTGTGCCTCGGCATATGCACGGCCACCATGCAGTCCTTGCTCTTCGTTGGCGAAGGCAATTACTCGAATGGTGCGCAACGGGCGCATCGGCTGCTGCTTGATGAGAAGCGCCGCAGCAGTGGTGATCGCGATGCCCGCGCCGTCGTCGATCGCGCCGGTGCCCAAATCCCAAGAGTCCAAGTGACCACCGATGCCCACGACTTCATCGGGCTTGCCGCGGCCGCGGATTTCCGCGATCACGTTCTGCGAGGTGTATTCGCCATCCCATCCACAATCAAGTGCCAGCTTGACCTGCACCGCACCGCGCTTCAACAAGCGCGCCAGTTGATCAGCATCGGGGTTGGAGACAGCGGCGGCGGGCGCAGGCGTCAAGCCTTCGTCATAGCGCGTCATGCCGGTGTGCGGATTGCGATGGTCATCGGTGCCTACCGAACGCATCAGATACGCACTTGCGCCGGCACGGATCGCTGCAGAAGGGCCGCGACTGCGACCACGCGAACCAGGTCCGTAGCCGCTGCCATCCTTCATGCGCTCCATGCGGTAATCGAGGAAGGCGATCTTGCCTGTCAGCGAGCCGGCAGGTGCAGCTTCCAGCTCAGCGAGCGTCGCGAAGCGGACAATCTCGCCCGTGACTATGCCACCGGCGCTGCCGCCCAGCGCAGTCACATGCAACGGTTGTGCGCTGGCGCCGACAATGGCGGCCGACTCACTGCGACGCACCCATTTCGGGAACGTCACCGGCTCGGTCCATACTTTGTCGAAGCCGAGAGCCTTGAACTTCGCGACCATCCAAGTGACGGCGCGTGCATCGGCTTCGCTGCCGGCCACACGCGGGCCTACTTCCGTTGTCAGTGACTCCAGCACATGCCATGCCGTCTCATCGTGCAGGGCTGCTTCTCGCAGGATGTCGGCTTGCTTCATGGCTGCAGCCGATACGCCGTTGTTGCCTTCACTCATGATGGGCGATGTCGCCTGTGCATCGAATGACAACGGGGCGGATAGGGCGAGGGCGGCAGCCAGCGACAACGACAATCGGGCGACATGCATCGGCAGGTTCCAGAAACGACGAAGCCACGAGCATAACGCGCGTGGCTTCGATGCCGCATCCGCCAGCGAATGGCGGATTAGATGGCGATTACTTCTTCAGCGAATCGCGAATCTCGCGCAGCAACAGCACGTCTTCCGGCGGTGCAGCGTCTGCAGCCGGTGCGCGCATACGGTTGTAGGCCTTGATCACGAGGAAAATCACGAACGCGATGATCAAAAAATCGATGATCGTTTGGAACAACGCGCCGTACTTGATGGCGACTTCGGCGGCGATTTCCTTGCCGTCCGCGCCGATCTGTGCAGGCGTGATCACGTGTTTCCAATCACTGACATTGACGCCACCGGTGATCATGCTGATGAAGGGCATGATGATGCCGTCCACCAATGCCGTGACGATCTTGCCGAAGGCCGCACCGATGACCACACCGACCGCCAGGTCGAGCACGTTGCCTTTGGAGATGAATTCCTTGAATTCGCTGATCATGCCCATGTTGTGTTCTCTTATTGTTTGGAATGGAGGCCGCAAACTGTGACGCGCGGCAAATTCAGCTTACCGGTTTGAGCGGCGATCTACCACGGTGCCTTGCAATCGCAGGTCAGTGCCGTCCAAGGCGGCGATGAAGTGATCGCCCGGGTGCAGGGCGGCAACGCCCGCCGGCGTGCCCATGTAGATAAGGTCGCCGGCTTTGAGTGAATACAGGCGAGAGAGTTCGATCAGGATGTCGGGCACGTCCCATACCCAATCGACGAAGCGTCCTTGCTGGCGCAGTTCGCCATTGACTTGCAAGGACAGCCCAAGCGTATCGATGTCCGGTAGTTCGGATGTCAGCAGCAGTGGGCTGGCCACGGCACAGGCATCGAAGCTCTTGCCAGTGTCCCAGGGCAGCCCTTTGGATTTGGCGATGGCCTGCAAATCACGGCGGGTCAAATCCAGGCCGATGCCGTATCCCAATACCAACGATTCGGCGCTCACGCGGTCCAGTATGCCGGACGGCGCGTCGGTGCCCAATGCGACGATCAGTTCCACTTCGTGATGCAGGTCTTCGGTGCCAGGCGGGTAGGGCACCACACCATCGGTGACCACCGCATCCGCCGGTTTGAGGAAGAACACCGGAGTGCCGCGCTCGGCTTTCGATGCGGCGACTTCGGCGCCCATCTCTCGCGCATGGTCAGCAAAATTGCGCCCCACGCAGTAGATGCGGCGAATCGGGAAAGCAGCATCGCCCAAATCCGCCGCACCTTGCACGTCCAGACACACCGGCGCATGCGCAGGAACGATGTCAGTCATGCTGCGGTGAGCTCAGTGAGGGTGCGGCAGCACGCCGTGGCGTGCGTGTCGATATTCGCCTTCGATCACGCGCCCGGGGGTCGCTTGCGGGCGGCCACGTTGACGCAGTGCGCGCCAAATTGTCGCACCTATCAGCATCGCCACGCCCAGTACGGCACCCAGCACCAGCAAAATCAACAAGAGTGCAACGCCAACCAATGCAACCAGCACGCGTGCGAAGGCATTGCGCGGCCGACGGGCGGCGAAACGCGCCTGTAACCGGGTGACATGCGGATGGTGCAACCACTGTGCGAACATCGAAGACTCCAGCCCAGGAATCGGGTGGAATAGTATCCGGCGAGGCGCCGGTCGAGATGTAAGGAGCGCGTTAAACGATGTCGGGAATCAAGCTGGAAATGATTGAATCAGGCGGATTCGTCGAAACGGAAATGACGGTCGATGGCCTAGCCGAATCGGTCATCGTGCATCGCGATGGCGATGGTGTACGCGCTTGGCTGAATGTGTGCCCGCATGCCGGTCGCCGCCTGGATTGGGCACCAGGGCAGTTCCTGAAGAGTCGCGATGGTCTGCTGGTCTGCGCCGTGCATGGTGCCAGCTTTGAACTGATGGGCGGTCAATGCGTAGCGGGGCCGTGTCGCGGCCAATCCTTGCAGCCGGTCGATGTCACCGTGCGCGATGGCGAAGTGGTTCCTGCAGGCGATTGACCGTCACCAGAGCAGGTTCACCATCATCACGATCACGGCGGTGTACAGCAGCGATAGCGGCAGGCCAAGCCGCCACAAATCACGCTGGCTGTAGTTGCCGGGGCCGACCACCATTGAGATCACCGGATTGGTCGCGGTCATGAAGTTGTTGGAGGCGGACAACGCCACGATCAACGCAAACACCATCGGGTTTCCGTTTGCAGCGAGCGCCAGATTGATGGCGAGCGGCACCATCATGATGGTCGCGCCGACATGACTGACCACCAGCGAGAACGCGACGGTCAAGATCGCCAGCGCGATTTCGATCAACCACAGCGGCGTGCCTTCAGGAATCTTGTCGATCGTATGGCCCGCGATCCAGGCGGCAGCGCCGGAAGAATCCATCGCCCAGCCAAGTGGAATCAGACAGGCCATCAGGAACACGGTCTTCCAGTTGATCGAGGCATAGGCCTCGTCCATGTTGAGCACGCCCGCCAGCAACATGCCGGCGACGCCGGTCATCAGCGCGATCGGTACCGGGATGCGCGAGGAAAGCGCGATCAACATCGTCACCGCGAAGATGCCCATGGCGATCTTGAACTTGTGCGGACGCTGCTCACCTTTCGGGTAATCGGTGACGACGACGAAATCCTTTTTCGATGCTGCATCGCCCAGGCTGCGCCAAATGCTGTGCAGCACCAGCATGTCACCCGCACGCAGTGGCAACTTGCGCACGCCGTCGCGAATTACTTCCTTGTCGCGATTCACCGCGAGCAGGCTCAGACGATATTTTTTGCGTAGCTGCAGATCGCTGGCCGTCTTGCCGATGAAACGCGAGTTGGGCGGGATGACGGCTTCGGCGATGCCTGCGCGGCTCGGGTTGAACAGATCTGCAAACTGGCGCAGGCGCGAGCTCATGCGCAGGAAGTTGGTCTGTGAGAAATCCGCGATGGCCTCACGCGGGCCCATTGCACCGATCACGTCGCCGACCCAGATGCGCGTTTCGGCGGGCGGCGCGAGGCGCGCTTCTTCGCTGGATTTCAACGCCAGTACCAATGGTGCGCCGGTTAGTGCTTCGGCTTCGCCCAAGGTCATGCCGACCAGTGGGCTGTCGGCGCTGACGGTGAGCTCGAACACATCGCCATCGATACCGTAAGCCTGCGCGAAATAACTTTGCGTGCGGCCCGGGGTGACACCGCTGTCGCCTTCATGACTGAGTACGCGATCACCCTGCCAGCGGAAATACACGAGCGATAACACCAGCAGCGCCAGACCAATCGGCAGCGGCGCAAACATTTTGAGCGGTGAGAGCGAGACTGCGCCAGAGGGCAGGTTGGCATTGGCCGAAATCAGCAAATCGTTGAGCAGGATCAGCGGTGAGTTGCCGACCATCGTCAAACCGCCGCCCATCACGATGGCGGCCGCGATCGGCAGCAGCATGCGCGAGAGTGCGACGCCGGTACGCGCGGACAGGCGCGAAGCGACCGGCAGGTACAGCGCCATCACCGCCGGGTTCTGCATGATCGAAGAATTGAGGCCCGCGACCGCGCTGGTCAGGAACAGCAGCTTGCGTTCGCTGCCGTCGGCGCGTCGGAGCAGCCAACCGGCGAGTCGATTAAGCGCGCCTGTGCGCTCAAGCCCTGCGCCCAGGATCATCGTTGCGATGATGCTGATCACCGCGTTGCCGGCGAACCCGCCGAACAGATCCTCGGGCGCCACCAGCCCCGTCAGGCCGAGCAATACCAGTACCACCAGCGCGACCAGATCCGCGCGCAGGCGGTCGAACAAGAACAGGACCATCGTCATCACCACCAGCCCGAGGACGAGCTTCATGTCGGTGGTGAGAGTAAGGGCGGTGTCCATCGCGTCAGGGAGTCGGAGTTCGGGGCAGCTTAGCGGGCCGGTGCTGAAGATGGCGCGACACTGCCGTCACGATCGTAGAGCAGGTCCCAGACACCATGCCCCAGACGTTGGCCGCGAGATTCAAAATGCGTCTGCGGTCGCCAGTCGGGACGCGGCACATGGCCGCGCGGGCCGGCGCGATTGACGATGCCGGCTGTCGCATCCAGCACGTCCCACATCTGCTCGGCGTAGTCCGCCCAGTCAGTGGCAAGATGCAGGCGACCGTCGGGACTCAGCTTGCGCACCAGCAGCGCGGCGAACTCTGGGTTTACCAAGCGACGCTTGTTATGGCGCTTCTTGTGCCAAGGGTCGGGGAAGTAGATGCGGATTTCGTCGAGGCTGCCGTCGGCTACTTCGTTCTCCAGTACTTCCACCGCGTCGTGGTGATAGAGGCGTGCGTTGCGTGCATCGTCGGCATCCAGCGCGTTGAGCAAGCGACCGACGCCCGGTGCATGCACTTCGATACCGATGTGATCGCGATCAGGGTCCAGCTCAGCAGAAAAACGAAACGCTTCGCCATTGCCGAAGCCGATCTCCATGATGCGTTTTGCGCTGCGACCGAACGTTGCATCAAAATCACGTGGCTCGCCCACATAATTCAGTCCGAATCGCGGCCACAACGCATCGAAGGCGCGTTGCTGCGCGGGCGTGAAGCGGCCCTGGCGCAACACGAAACTGCGCACACGGCGCTTGCCTTCCTCGACCGTGAACGGCTTGGGTGGCGCTTTCGCGCCTTCGCTGGAAAAAGGGTCGGTCATCTCAGCCGATCAAGCCATCAATCGGCGAGGACGCGCTGGCGAAACGCTTGCGCGGGATGCGGCCAGCAAGGAAGGCCTCGCGGCCAGCATCCACCGCCAGCTTCATCGCATGCGCCATGCGCACGGGCTCTTTCGCGCCGGCGATTGCGGTGTTCATCAGCACGCCGTCACAGCCGAGTTCCATCGCTATCGCCGCGTCACTCGCGGTGCCAACGCCCGCATCGACGATGATCGGCACCTTTGCGTTCTCGACGATCTCGATCAGGTTGTACTTGTTCTGCACGCCCAGCCCCGAGCCGATCGGCGCAGCCAGCGGCATCACCGCCACGCAGCCGATCTCTTCCAGGCGCTTGGCGAGGAGAGGATCGTCACTGGTGTAGACCATGACCTCGAAGCCGTCATCGACCAGTGTCTGTGCGGCGGCGAGCGTCTGCACGACGTCGGGATACAGGGTGCGTTGGTCGCCCAGGACTTCGAGTTTCACCAAGTTATGGCCGTCCAACAGCTCGCGTGCCAAGCGGCAGGTGCGCACCGCCTCTTCGGCCGTATAGCAACCCGCGGTGTTGGGCAGGATGGTGTACCTGTCCGGCGGGATGACATCGAGCAGGTTGGGCTCGCCCGGGTTTTGCCCGATGTTGCTGCGGCGAATGGCCACGGTGACGATTTCGGCAGCCGCGGCTTCGGTCGCGGCGCGGGTTTCTTCGAGATCCTTGAACTTGCCGGTGCCGGTCAACAGGCGCGAACGATAGGTCTTGCCGGCGATCACCAGCGGCTTGGGGTCGGGGAAGGTCTGCATCCGTGAATTATGGCCCAGCGGCGACGTGGGCACGAGCTACGGGACGCTCTAGGCGTGATGGGGTTTACCGATGAACCCCGGCCCGCACAGCCACCTCATCCTGGTGGCTATGCGGGAAAGCCTGCGTTACGTCAGGCCTCTATGCGGTTAGCCATCGAGATCAGGCGCTCCTTGGCGGCCAGTTTCTCGCGCTTCATTTGCGTCAATTCCATGTCACCGAGTGGCAGGACGCCGAGTTCGGCATCGTTGACCTTTTTGTCGAGTTCTTGATGATGGAAATACAGTTGCCTGAACTCGACGCTGTGCTTCATCAGGCTATCCACTTCACTGGGTGAACGCTCTTCGAACATGCAAAGTCTCCTTGCGTGGCGAATGGGGGCCAACACGGCAGACCGATCGCAGGGGATGCGGGCGGGCGGCACCAAGCCGCGGCATCAGGGCATCCGGAGCAGACCGGCATAAGCCGCGTCGGCAGATCCACCTTACTCCCGGCCGAGCGACGATTGCAACGTAAAAACGTGACCGTTCATCGACGGCTTTGGGAAGGTCGCTGAATGCGTAGCGATGACGGTAAGTGGCCGTTTTTCTTTTGGTTTTCGTTGTCCGCGTGAAGTCTCAGCCGCCGCCCAACGCATGCACGATTTCGACGATGTCGCCATCGCGCAACAGGTGCTCGGCGTGGCGCGAGCGCGGCACGATTTCACCATTGACCTCGATTGCCACGCGGCGCTCGGCCAAGCCTTCTGCTTCGACCAATTGCTGCAAGGTTTGCGTCGAGGGCAGGGTGCGGGTCTCGCCATTGAGTCGAATGTCCATGTGCCTATTGTGGGGCCTGCTCGCTCGAATGCCAGCAGGGGTAATGGGATGCTGCTGCGGCGCGACTTGTACGTTGGCGTATGGCGTGGAAGTATCGGGGTGCCATTCCGACCAACGGCCAAACGCACCATGACTCGCTACGCACGCCACCCGCTTTGCCTGACCATCGCCACCGCGCTCGCACTGGTCGCCTCGCCCGCCTTCGCCCAGAGTGCCGAAACCTTCGAAGAAACGGTGTTCTTCGGCGACAGCCTGACCGATGCCGGTTTCTTCCGACCACTGCTGCCGGCTTCCGCACAGCCGGTCACGGGTCAATTCACCACCAATCCAGGCCTGGTCTGGTCGCAGTACCTGGCCGATTACTACGGGACTAATGCATCGACCGCATGGCTCGCGACCGGTGCCACGCCGCGCGCTGATACCGGCAGCAACTACGCCGTCGGCGGTGCACGTGTTGGCACCGACTCTGTGGGTGCACTGGGTTACACGCCTTCGCTCAATTCGCAGGTCACGGCTTATCTGGCACGTACCGGTGGGAAGGCGAACCCCAACGCGCTTTACACGGTATGGGGGGGGGCAAATGATTTGTTCGCAGTCACCACGCCTGCATCGGCGCCGACGATCATTGGTGGTGCCGTTAGCGCCCAAGTTGGCATCGTCGGTCGACTGCAGGCGGCAGGCGCGCAATACATTTTGGTCCCGACCATTCCGGACCTGGGCATCACGCCCGGCTTCCGCGCGCAGGGTGCGGCCGCATCGGCGCAGGGCACCGCTCTGGCGACCAATTACAACAACGCCCTGTTCAGCGCACTGGCAGCACAGAACCTGCGGGTGATTCCGCTCAATACCTTCACATTCTTACGTGAAGTCGTGGCCGATCCTGGTGCCTACAACATCCGCAACGTCACCGGCACGGCCTGCCAGCCGCAGATCACCGCGCAGTCCTTGACCTGCAACCCGACCAGCTACGTGACGCCGGATGCAGCGCAAGCCTATGCCTTCGCCGATGGCGTGCATCCGACCACGGCGGCGCACAAGATCTTGTCCGATTACGCCGTGGCCACGATCGAAGGGCCGCGCCAGATCGCCATCCTGCCGCAATCCGCCGCCAACATCGGTCGCCTGCGTGCCGACATGCTGGCCGACCATCTGGATGCGCGCCAGGGGGTGGACGGCAGTCGCGTGTGGGGCGATGTCCGCTATGACAACCAGCGCTACAAGCGCGGCATGGCCGGTGATGGTTTTGACGGTGGCGGTTTGACCCTGACGGCCGGCTACGATCGTCGTTCTAACGCACTTGTGTACGGTGTGTTTGGCAACATCGGGCAGCAGCGCTTGGATTACGGCGCACGCCGCGGCGATTACAAGCAGAAAGAAGCTGGCATCGGCGGCCATGTGGGCTGGCATGGCGCATCGGGTTGGGTCGATGGTCACATCGGCTGGACGCAGTTGGACTTTGATGTGGATCGCGATGTCTGGCTGGGCCCGGCGATGCGTACGCATTCCGGTTCCGCCAGTGGTGAAAACTTGAGTGCGGGCGTCAGTGGCGGTTGGCGGTTCGAGCATGGTCGCCTCAGCCATGGCCCGGTCGCTCGCCTGTTGTCGCAGCGCATCGACGTCGATGGCTATACCGAGTCGCAGCCGGAGCTCTCGACCGCCTTGGCCTTCCCGGATCAAAGTTTCGATTCACTGCAAGGCTCGTTGGGCTGGCAGGCCGACTTCCAGTTGCAGGAGCACCTCCAGCTGTTTGCGCGCGCCACGATGGACCGCGAATTCGAGGACGCACCGGCGCAGGCCTACGCGCAGGTGACTTCGCTGCCGGGCACGATGCCCTTCGCCGTGCCGGCGCCGAAGTTCGATGACGAGTACGTGACGCTCACCTATGGTGTGCGTAGCCAAGTATGGGGATTGGACGTGCTCAGTGGCAGCTCGGTGACGGTCGGCCACGTGGGCGGCAGCAACCTGTCTACTTATCTTTCGGTCGGCAAGCGATTCTGAGGATCGAAACCTCCCCGGTGCGTTTGCAAAGCGCGCCGGGGGCGGCATAGACTTCCGCCCTCGCGGGTGTAGCTCAATGGTAGAGCAGAAGCTTCCCAAGCTTACGACGAGGGTTCGATTCCCTTCACCCGCTCCAGTTCAGTAACGGCGATCCCTTCGGATCGCCGTTTTTCGTCGAGGTCGAGATGGAAATTGCGTCGCGTGTGGTGCTCGGCTGGCGAGAACGCGTGGACCTGCCGCAGCTGGGCATCCGCCGTTTGCGAGTGAAAGTCGATTCCGGTGCGCGAAGTTCCTGCCTGCATGTCGAAGAACAGTGGCGCTTTGTCGAAGCGGGCGCGCCGTGGCTTGGCTTCCGTCTGCGTACCGGTCGACCCGATGGCGGGTTGGTCGAAGCGGCATCCCCCTTGGTCGACGAGCGCGTTGTCACCGACTCCGGCGGCCATCGGGGCCTGCGCCCCTTCATCCTGACCCGGCTTGAGCTTGCCGGCGTTGTGCGCGATATCGAGGTCAACCTGGCCGACCGGCGCCGCATGCGCTTTCCGATGCTGTTGGGTCGCACCGCCATGCAGGATGCCTTCATGATTGATGCGTCACGCTCATGGCTACACAACCGTAGGCGCTTGCCGCGATGAAACTCGCCATCCTCTCTCGCAACGGCAAGCTCTATTCCACCCGGCGTCTGGTCGAAGCGGCGCGCGTGCGCGGACATACCGTGCGCGTGCTGGATCCCTTGCGTTGCTACATGCATATCAGCAGCGAAGGCTTCGACATGCATTACAAGGGTGCGCCGCTGGCCGATTACAACGCCGTGATCCCTCGCATCGGCGCATCGATCACACGTTATGGCAGCGCAGTGCTGCGCCAATTCGAGTTGATGGGTGCGGATACGCCGAACCCATCCGATGCGATCCTCAAGGCGCGCGACAAACTGCGTGCGCACCAATTGCTGGCAGCGCAGGGCATTGGTCTGCCAACCACGGTATTCGGTGATAACCCGGACGACACCGATGATTTGTTGTCGATGCTGGGCCCGCCGCCACACGTGATCAAGTTGAACGAAGGCACGCAAGGTGCAGGCGTGATGCTGACCGAGAAACTGTCGGCATCACGCGGAGTCATCGAAGCGCTACGCGGCCTGTACGCGCAATTCGTGGTGCAGGAGTTCATCCGCGAAGCCAAAGGGGCCGACTTGCGATGTTTCGTGGTTGGCGGTCATGTTGTGGGCGCGATGAAGCGGCAGTCGGCGCGCGGCGATTTTCGATCCAATCTTCATCGTGGTGGTACGGCAGTGGGTGTCGTGCCGAGCGAGCATGAAATCGAGACCGCATTGCGCGCGGCGCAGGTCCTTGGGCTCGGGATCGCCGGCGTGGACCTGATCCGCTCCGATCGTGGCCCCTTGGTGCTGGAAGTGAATGCATCCCCGGGCTTGGAGGGCATCGAGCGCGCGACCGGCCTGGATATCGCCGGCAGCATCATCGACCATGTCTTTGCCAGTGGTGCGGCGTCTTCGCTCAAGCGCAATCGCAAGCCAGCCAAAAAGTCCACCAAACGGGGCACCACCAAGGCGAAGGCCAAAGCCAAGCCGAAAGGCCCCAAACCGAAGGCTGGCAGTGCAAGTCCCGCGAAAGGCAAGCGCGGCCGGTTGTGACAGAATCCTGTTATCGCGAGCCCATCCCTGTGCCCGCCTTGGAGTATTTGCATGCGCATTCTGGTGATTGAAGACAACCAGGACATTGCCGCCAACCTGGGTGATTTCCTTGAAGACCGCGGTCATACCGTCGATTTTGCTGCAGACGGTGTCACTGGCTTGCATCTGGCGGTGGTCAATGAGTTCGATGCAATCGTGCTCGATCTCAACTTGCCCGGCATGGACGGTCTGGAAGTCGCACGCAAGCTGCGCAACGACGCACGCAAGCAGACGCCGATCCTGATGCTGACCGCGCGTGACACGTTGGACAACAAGCTAGCCGGTTTCGAATCGGGCGCTGACGATTACCTGATCAAGCCCTTCGCCCTGCAGGAAGTGGAAGTTCGCCTCAATGCTTTGTCGCGTCGCGGCAAGGGCATCCAGAGCCGCGAGCTGCAGGTAAGCGACCTCGAATACAACCTCGACACGCTGGAAGTGCGCCGCGAAGGCAAGCTGCTGCAGCTCAACCCGACCGCGCTGAAGATCCTGCAATCACTGATGGAAGCGAGTCCGGCCGTGGTGACGCGACAAGAACTTGAAACGCGCGTGTGGGGTGAGGAGCTGCCGGATTCGGATTCGCTGCGCGTGCATATCCATGGCCTGCGCAGCGTGGTCGACAAGCCGTTCGAGACCCCGTTGATCCAGACGCGCCATGGCATCGGTTACCGCATCGCACCGCCGGATGACGGACAGTAAGGTCGAAACGGGGGCTAGCGTGCGCCCTCAGGTGCCGCGCCGCCGCCGTCGGCTGCGCAGCCGAATCATCTGGTCCTTCTTCCTTCTGGGATTCGGACTGACGTTGTTGTTCGCCATTGCGACCGAACAAGTGCGGACCAGCGTGCAGAACCAGCTGGTTGAGGAGATGTTGAACAAGAACATCAACGACGCCGCCTTGCAGTACCAGAGCACCGGCAACCCGGACATCGCGCCGCCCGTATCGAACATGAAGGCGTTCGTTTACCCGGCGGACAAATTCGACAGTGTGAGAGTTAGTCGCCCGGAGTGGGCGATGCTCCCCGACGGCATCCACCCCATGATCGGCATGGATGAAAACAACGCCCCATCGCCCTACATGCTGGCCGTGCGCAAGACAGACAAGGCGTGGTTCTTCCTGGCCTATGACAGTGCGGAGGCAGTGCGCGCCGAGGGCCGCATCACGCAAGGGCTGTTCTTTGCGGTGCTCATCTTCGGAGTTTTTTCATTGGTGCTTGGTTGGTGGTCGGCATCCAAGGTGATGAGCCCGGTGACCGATCTGGCGCGTCGATTGCGTCGATCCGGCAGCAGTTCCGATCCGGAAGACTTGGCCCCCCATTTTGCAGATGACGAAGTGGGCGAGTTGGCGCGTGCATTGGATGACTATTCCGACCGCCTGACGGATGTCGTGCAGCGCGACCGCGAATTCAATGCTGACGTCAGCCACGAATTGCGCACACCATTGGCCGTCATCAAGAGTGCAACCGAGTTGCTCCTTTCGCAGAACAATCTGGATGACAAGACCCGCCAACGCTTGTTACGGATCCAACGTGCGCAGGAGAACGGCACCGACCTCACCGGCGCCTTGCTGCAGCTCTCACGCAACGAACGTGGGCATGGTGCGACCGATGTGGCTCGTTTGGCTGATCATTTATTGGAGACGCACCGTTTGCAGTTGCGCGGCAAGTCGCTTGACTTGCGTCTGGAAGGCACGCCTGGCTTGGTGGTCGATGCGCCCGAGGCGGCAGTCAGTGTGGCGCTGGGCAACCTCATCGGCAATGCAGTCAAGTACACCACCAGCGGAGAAGTGGTGGTGCGCGTGAATACATCAACCGTGGACGTGATCGATTCGGGCCCCGGCCTGACGGCGGAGGAAGCAGCGCGTCTGTTTGAACGGGGCTTTCGCGGTGCACATGCCGAACATACTCATGGGGGCGGCATCGGCTTGTCGATCGTGCGCCGCCTGTGTGATTTGTATGGCTGGAACGTACGCGTGGTGCCGGGCGCTGAGCGCGGTGTCATCGCCACTCTGTCATTTACTTGATCCTGGCTCAAACGAGAACGCCGCCTATTCGAGGCGGCGTTCTCGCTTTCATTTGGTTGATCAGACGTATTCCAGCCAGCCGTGCTCGTCGGGCGTTGAGCCATCGAACAAGCCGAAAAACAACTTCTGCATCTGACGTGTGACCGGGCCGGCTACGCCTTCACCAATCACACGGCCATCGACCGAACGGATCGGGGTGATTTCCGCCGCCGTGCCGCACATGAAAAGCTCATCGCACAGGTATAGGTATTCGCGCGGGATGTCGCGTTCGACCACCTTGATGTCGGCCTTTTGCGCCAGGGTCATGATGGTGTTGCGGGTGATGCCGTTGAGGAGTGCTGCACTGATCGGCGTGGTGTGTAATTCGCCATTGAAGACAAGGAACAAATTCTCGCCAGCGCCTTCGCTCAACAAACCGGTCGATGCGAGGGCGATGCCTTCGCCAAAACCAAGACGGCGCGCTTCGCGTGCGACCAATTGACCGGACAGATAATTGCCGCCCGCCTTGGCGCCAGCCGGGATGGTGTTGGGTGCAAAGCGTTGCCAGCTGGACACGCAGGCATCGATACCGTTTTCCAGCACGCCTTCACCCAGGTACGCGCCCATCTTCCATGCAGCGACTGACATATCGACGGGCGTATCCGCCGAGAGACCAAAGCCGCCCAGCCCGCGATAAGCGAACGGGCGCAGATAGGCGACACCGAGGCCGTTCTTCTTCAGTACTTCGCGGCATGCAGCGTTGATTTCGTCGAGCGAGTAGGGCATCGGCATGTCGTAGATGCGAGCCGATGCATACAGGCGCTTGTTGTGGTCGGTCAGGCGAAAAATCGCCGGGCCATTGGGCGTGTCGTAGCTGCGGATGCCCTCAAACACTGAGGAGCCGTAGTGCAGGGCGTGCGACATGACATGGGTGGTGGCTTCGGCCCAAGGCTTGATCTGACCGTTGTGCCAGATCCAATCGGGGTAGTTCATGGCGCACTCCATCGTAGGACCATGCATTTTCGCCTGTGTGGCGGCAGGCGGCAAACCGGTGCCTAGAAGCTGATCCAGAGGCAGCCCATGTAGCGGCGCAGACCAAACACGGTGCGGGCAGTGCGGATATTGTCTTGGCCCATCGATTGCTCGATTTTCAGCCCGGTCGGTGCCCGGGGTTTGGGGTAGACGGGGATCAGGTTGCCCTCTGCATCTTCGCGCCAGGTGGGTTCTCCCTGGATGCCGCCTCCGTACGGGCCGATATCGGCCAAGGGGCGCCTTACCAAATTTTCCAGTCGCGACAGCACTTTGTAAGCCTGGTCTGCATCCATCCCGGCCCAGTGATACACGCCAGCTAGCCGGTTGGCATCTTTCAGGTCGATGGCATAGGCGACCTCGTAACTCAGGTCGTCTAGGTTGCGGGCGCAAATATTTCGACTGGGTCGCCTTAGGTAGCCATTGCCAGAGGGCAGGCGAGGCATGCGGTCAACGGCATCGATGGCGGCGCAGGGCTTGTCGGTTACTACTGTGCCGCCATCTTGCGTCGTGCAGCGCCGAATCTGCTGTGCATGCGCATCATGCGCCCACAAGCAAACCGGCATCAGCAACACAAACAGGGCGACGGGCGACTTCACTCCGTCAATCTAGCGCTTGACGCTGGCCGCGCAAGTGCTGATTTGTACAGGTTCAGGCTGGAGCGTGTGCGATCACGCCGGTTGTCAGAAACGAGCGAAGTAACAGCCGCGGTATTGCGTGACCTTCATCTGGATAGGGGTGCCATTGGCCAGCGCGAGTTGTAGGAAGCCTGCATTCGCTAAATCGCCTGATGCCAGAGGAGTATTGGTAAAGGCTTGGACGAGGTCGCTTGCGAAAAGTTCGCTGCGAATGACGCGATCATCGGCAATGCTTTCAAGTTTGCTCAAGATTACGCGTGCATCGCGCTGGTTCAAGCCAACCCAGTGGTAGTTGCCGGCAATACGGTTTACGTCACGACTGGCAAACGCATAGCCGATGTCTGCCTGCAATTGATCCGGGCTGCGTGCACAACCCGCCTGAGGACTGCGTGGCCCCAAGCGGCTCGGGGCGGTTACGCTACCGCTCGCGTCATATTCGATGGTGGTGTCAGCCTCGTTCGCGACAGCGCGCGCCACATGCATTGGCAATGCCACCGGTGTGCCTATCGTGCCGCAAGCACCATCGGTATAGGTCACCGCCCCATCGGTGCCCACGCACTTCTGCACGCCAGCATGCGCCTCACCCATGCCGCCAAGTTTGGGGAGGGAGAGTAGGCAGACGGTTGCGATGGCAGACAACAACAAGGTATGCGTGAGTTTCATGGGGGGCACTCAACGGAGGATGCGCTCATCCTCCCCATGCCTGCGTCAACGCGTTGTGGCAAAACGCCTTGTTTTCGTGAATATCGACTAACTTCAGCGAATTCTGGCAAGCACGTTCAGTGTTGGTTTTGCCATGTTCAACGTGTAGAAGTGCAGTGAAGGTGCGCCGCCATCAATCAGTCGTTCGCACATCGCGGCGACCATGTCAGTGGCGAATTCACGCACAGCGTTCACGTCATCACCAAAGCCGCGCATGCGCTGCTCTGCCCAGCGCGGGATTTCCGCACCACAGGCTTCCGAGAACCGACGCAGCTGGGTGAAGTTGGAGATCGGCATGATGCCGGGCACCACCGGGATATCGATGCCAAGCCTGCGCACATCATCGACAAAACGGAAGTACGCATCCGCGTTGTAGAAATATTGGGTGATCGCGCTGTTTGCACCCGCATCCACCTTGCGCTTGAAATTGATGAGATCCGATTGCGCATCACGTGCCTGCGGATGGGTTTCCGGATAGGCACCGATTTCGATGTGGTAGTGATCGCCATGTTCGCTGCGAATGAACTCGACCAGCTCATTGGCATAACGAAATTCACCTTGGCCAATCATGCCTGAGGGCATATCGCCACGCAGTGCCACGATGCGGCGGCAGCCCAGGGCGCGATACAGTTTGAGCAGGGCGCGAATTTCCTCGCGGCTTCCGCCGACACAAGTGATGTGCGGTGTGCCTTCGAGTTTGTGCTCGGTACGCATGCGGCGCACGGTTTCCGAGGTGTTGCTGAGTGTGGAGCCGCCCGCGCCAAACGTGCATGACACGAACTCCGGCGAGTACGCCTTCAGCTTGCCCAGCGTGCGATCAAGCTGAGCGGCCTGGTCGTCTGTCTTGGGTGGGTAGAACTCGAAAGAGAGTGGAACGCTGGCCATCACCGGGCTCCTTGCGGGGTGCATGGGAAAGCGGGCGACCGAAGCCGCCCGCCGTGATGCAATCAGTAGCGGTAGTGATCGGGCTTGTACGGGCCTTCGACCGCAACACCCAGGTAATCCGCCTGATCCTTGCTGAGCTTGGTCAGCTTCACGCCGATCTTCTCAAGGTGCAGGCGCGCGACTTCTTCATCGAGTTGCTTGGGCAGGATGTAGACCTTGGACTCGTAGCTGTCCTTGTTGGCCCACAGGTCGATCTGCGCCAGCGTCTGGTTGGAGAAACTGTTCGACATCACGAAGCTCGGATGGCCGGTCGCGCAGCCCAGGTTCACCAGGCGGCCTTCGGCGAGCAGGAAGATCGCGTTGCCGTTGCCGAAGGTGAACTTGTCCACCTGCGGCTTGATGTTGGTACGCACGGCGCCCGACTGGTACAGCGCATCGACCTGGATCTCGTTGTCGAAGTGGCCGATGTTGCAGACGATGGCCTGATCCTTCATCGCCTTCATGTGATCGAGGGTGATGATGTCCTTGTTGCCGGTGGTGGTGACGTAGATATCAGCCTCGCCCAGCGTGTCTTCGACGGTCTTGACCTCATAGCCTTCCATCGCCGCCTGCAGCGCGCAGATCGGGTCGATCTCGGTGACGATCACGCGCGCGCCGTAGGCACGCAGCGACGCCGCCGAACCCTTGCCGACATCGCCATAACCGCAGACCACCGCGACCTTGCCGGCCAGCATTACGTCCAGCGCACGCTTCAGGCCGTCGGCCAGCGACTCTCGGCAGCCGTACAGGTTGTCGAACTTCGACTTGGTGACCGAATCGTTGACGTTGATCGCGGGGATCAGCAGCTTGCCCTGTTCGGCCAGCTGGTAGAGGCGATGCACGCCGGTGGTGGTTTCTTCCGAGACGCCCTTCCAGTCGGCGACGACCTGGGTCCAGTAACCCGGACGCTCCTTGGCGACGCGCTTGAGCAGGTTCTTGATCACTTGCTCTTCGTGGCTTCCGGAAGCGGAGTTCACCCAGCTCTCGTCGCCCTTCTCCAGTTCGTAACCCTTGTGGATCAGCAGGGTCACGTCGCCGCCGTCATCCACCACCAGCTGCGGGCCGAGGAAGCCGCCCTTGCCGTCGGGGAAGGACAGCGCATCGAGCGTGCAGTCCCAATACTCTTCCAGCGACTCGCCCTTCCACGCGAACACCGGCGTGCCGGAGGCGGCGATCGCGGCCGCAGCGTGGTCCTGCGTGGAGAAGATGTTGCACGAGGCCCAGCGCACGTCGGCGCCGATGTCCTTCAGCGTCTCGATCAGCACGGCGGTCTGGATGGTCATGTGCAGCGAGCCGGTCACGCGCACGCCCTTCAGCGGTGCTTCGGCCTGGTACTTGCGGCGGATGGACATCAGGCCTGGCATCTCGTGCTCGGCGATGTCGATTTCCTTGCGGCCCCAGTCGGCCAGCGAGATGTCGGCGACCTTGTAGTCGCCGTCCTGCGAAAAAGTTTTGGCTTGTGCGTTCATATGGGCTCCGTGAATGCGGTGGAATGCGGTCACGGGCGCCGTTGTCGTACCGAGCCTGGTGGCGGGTGATTAGAACCCGGCCATCGCAGCGCCCCTCGGTCTGCGTAGTATATCGCTTTGTCGGGATGGAGGGATGAATAACCGGGCCTGACATGACTTGTGGGCCATCCGCTCGCGTCCCGGTCAGGCCATGCTGGGCTTGGATATTCACGGGGAAATACCGATGCGCCTTCGTCATCTTGCGCGGCTGTCGCTCGCCGCGTTGCTGTGTTTCGTGCCGCTCGCCGGCTTCGCTCAATCGGGCTATCGGGAGCCGCCAGATGCGCTCAAGGCCATCGTCGATGCCCCGCGCACGCCGCAGGCTTCGCTCAGCCCGCGCCGCGACCTGATCGCCTTCACCGGCATGCCCGGTTTGCCCGGCATCGATGTGGTCGCCCAGCCGGAGCTCAAGCTCGCGGGCATACGCATCCACCCCAAAGTGTTCGCGCGCAGCAACTTCACCTTTGGCGATGATCTTTGGTTGGTCGATGTGACGAGCGGCAAGGAACTGCGCATTGAAGGCTTGCCCAAGCCACTCTCAATTGCGGGCGGCGCGTGGTCGCCTGATCAAAAGTATTACGCGTTCAACCAGGTCGAGCCGGCCACCGGCATCAATACGCTGTGGTTGGTCGATGTTGCATCACGCTACGCCCGCCTGTTGACACGTGAATCGCTCAACAGCGTGTCGGGTCGTGGCTGGCGCTGGATGCCCGATGGCAGTGCGCTCTTGGTCAATCTGCGTGCGGCAGGCGAAGGCGCTTTGCCTGCGGTCGATGGCACGCCGACCGGCCCGAACGTACAGCAGACCGGCAGCGATGGTCGCGTCACCAGTATCCGCACCTATCAGGATCTTCTCAGCAATGATGCGCAGGCCAAGCAGTTCGAATACCTGTTGCGTTCGCAACCTGCTTTGATCGATGTGCAAGGCAAGGTCACGCGTATCGGCGCTGCGGACCTGTACGTGGGCCTGGAGCCATCGCCGGATGGTCGCCACATCCTGACCCAACGCATCACCCGTCCATTCTCTTATCTGGTGCCCTTTTCGAGCTTCCCGCGTGTGATCGAAGTACGTGAT
Source organism: Solilutibacter tolerans (assembly GCF_900155935.1). Lineage (GTDB taxonomy): Bacteria > Pseudomonadota > Gammaproteobacteria > Xanthomonadales > Xanthomonadaceae > Solilutibacter > Solilutibacter tolerans. Next base: position 298,278 of record NZ_FTLW01000003.1, on the reverse strand, counting down.
CGCAGCGGCAAGGTGACCCATACCGTTGCCAAGCTGCCTTTGGTTGAAGGCTTGCCGACTGGCAATGACGCAGTGCCGACCGGCGTGCGCCGGGTCGAATGGCGCAACGACGCCCCGGCCACGCTCGTTTGGGCCGAGGCACAGGACGGCGGTGACCCAGCGCGCGAGGCGGCTGTGCGCGACATCGTCTATCAACAAGCGGCGCCGTTCTCGGGCAAGCCGCAGGTGCTCGCGGAATTGTCGATGCGCTACGCCGGCACCAATTGGGGTCGTGGCGATTTGGCTTTGCTCACCGAATATTGGTGGAAGACGCGTCGATACAAGACTTGGCGCTTGCAGCCGGATGTCGTGGGGGCCGCGCCAAAAGTATTCGAAGAAGGCAGTGCGGAAGATCGCTATGCCGACAAAGGTTCGCCGGTGACAACACTGGATGCGCGCGGTCAATCGGTGTTGTTGACCTCGACCGATGGCGCGCAGATCTATCGCATCGGTGATGGTGCTTCGCCCGAAGGTGACCGTCCATTCCTGGATCGTCAAGCCATCGAGTCGGGTGAAACCACGCGCCTGTTCCATTCCAGCGGGCAGCAGTACGAACGTCCCTTGGCGATGCTGGATACGAACGCTTCGCGCATCCTCACCACACGTGAATCACCAACCGAACGTCCCAACTTCTACCTGCGCACGCTGGGTAGCGATGCGGCGCCGGTTGCGTTGACCAAATTCGCGCATCCCACGCCGCAGTTGCGCGATGTGCAGAAGGAACTGATTCGCTACAAGCGCAAGGATGGCGTCGATCTCACCGGCACGCTGTACCTGCCGCCGGGTTATGACGCCAAGCGTGATGGTCCGTTGCCGCTCTTGATGTGGGCGTATCCGGCCGAGTTCAAATCGGCTGCCGCCGCGAGCCAGGTTACCGATTCGCCGTATCGCTTCAATGCGATCAGCTACTGGGGCCCGCTGCCGTTCCTGGCGATGGGCTATGCGGTGCTGGATGACCCCAGCATGCCGATCGTGGGCGAGGGCGACGCCGAACCCAATGACACCTACGTGCAGCAGCTCACCGCCAATGCCGAAGCGGCGGTCGATGAAGTCGTTCGTCGCGGTGTGGGTGATCGCAACCGCATTGCGGTGGGCGGGCACTCGTACGGCGCGTTCATGACAGCAAATTTGCTCGCGCACACGCGCCTGTTCAAGGCCGGCATCGCGCGCAGTGGTGCCTACAACCGCACATTGACACCGTTTGGCTTCCAAGCCGAGGAGCGCAATTTCTGGCAGGCCGGCAACATCTACGCCGCGATGTCGCCGTTCAATCACGCCGACAAGATCAAGGATGCGTTGCTGATGATCCATGGCGAGCAGGACAACAACTCCGGCACTTTCCCGATCCAGAGCGAGCGCATGTTCGCCGCGGTGAAAGGCTTGGGCGGCAACGCGCGTCTGGTGATGCTGCCCAACGAGTCGCACGGCTACCGCGCCCGCGAATCGATCATGACGATGCTGGCCGAGTCGAACGACTGGCTGGAGAAGTACGTCAAGAACGCCAAGCCGGCGAAATAACCCTAATTAGCAAATGTGATCTACGAAGGGCCGCAGCGATGCGGCCCTTCTTGCTGGTGATGATGTTTCGAATGGGTACGTGAGATTTGCCGCGCCGCAACAAAAGTGCTGGAAAACAAGCACTTTTGTTGCGTTGCGGAATTTGCTTGGGGCTATTGACGGCACAGGGTACGCGGGCGTACGTTTCGACGGCGCCATGGAAGGGGAGAGTCCGCGGCGTATCTGCTTCAGAGGGACCGCATCACTTGATCCGCCGCCATCGGGCCAACCCCCGGGGCGTCCGCCTATATACCTCTACGGGAAACCGCCATGGCCATTCGCTTCGGCAATTCGTTTCGCCTGCTGTCCTCCGCCTTGCTCGCTTTCACCATCGCCCTGCCTGCGATGGCCAGCACCTTGTCCCAAAACGTGTCATGGACGGTGAATCGTTCCGATTCCAGCACCAAGTACCGCGTCGTCGCCTACGGCGATTCGATCTACGCCGGCTACAACGGTTCCATCAGCAACGCGGCTCGCTACTCCGCGCCGACAGTCGAATCGGAATACCTGTCCGCCGCGTGGCGGACCGATGTCGAAAACATCCGTCGTGCCAAGTCCGGTGCAGTGGCATCGGATGTCTATCAGAACAAGATCGTCGCCGAGAAGTCCTACATGCAGGCGAGCTCAACGCGTGTGGTGACCTTCGAGATGTGCGGCAACGATGGTTTGCAGGCACGAACCGCGTTCAAGGACCAGACCGGCACCTGCAATTTCAACGTGCTGGAAACCGCGGTGCAGAACTGCAAGACCTATGTCGCTGCCTCGATGGACTTCATCAACGCGAATGCCTACCCGGGCGTCAAACTCAAGGTCATCAGCAACCTGTACTACCCCGGCTACAACGCGGACAACGTGCAAAGTTCCTGCAATGACCCGGCCACCGGCACCAAGGTCAACTTGCGTGACAGGTTCCTGGTGGCGATGTCGCGCATGAATTACTGGATGTGCGAGTACGCGCGGCAGAAGGGTTTCCAGTGTGTCGACAGCTTCGCCGAGTACATGGCAGGCGATTACGACAGCAATGGCGATGGCAGCATCGATTCCGATGCGATCCGCTACGTCGCCGGCGAGAGCGAATCGAGCTATGTCACGCGCATCAGCTCCACCCTGCGCTCGACGCTGCGCGATGCCAATTCGCACTTCGTCTCGTCCTCCAGCAGCTTCGATTACATCCAGTCCGATGACGTGCATCCGACCTACACCGGTGGCACGGTCTCGGCCGGTATCTGGGGCGGCTCGACCGGCAGCGGGGGGCCGCGTTACACCAGTTACACCAACGGCCGTAGCCCGATCTGGAACCAGTACGGCCACGAGCGCATGGGCTGGGTGCTCTCTACGCGCGGCCCGTCCGCACCCTGATCGCGCACCATGCCCGTCGATGATGGACAAGGCTCGGATATCCCGCCTGCACAACACGCAGGCGGGCGTGGCCTGATGCGATACGTCTGGCTAGCGCTGGGTGCGGTGTTGCTCGCGCTCGGCGGGTACGGTTGCATGCGGATGAAACCGCGTACCCCAGCTGGTCCTGCTGCTGCCCAAACCAATGGCGATGCGACATCGCCTGCAGGCACGGGGCAGGCAAATGACCTGGGTGCACCGGACGCCACCATGGCTACGGCAATCGAGCCTGGCGATACCACGCCGGACCTCAAGGACTTCATCCCGCCCGGGCAAAATCCGGGCGCGGCTGAGGTGATCGCCCGCTTGCGCGCTGCCGGGATCAACACCGGCATCGCCGCGTTCAATCCACCCGGAACCAGCCCGCCGCTGATCGGTATCGCGGTGCCCGAGGACTTTCCGTTACCCGAAGGATTCGTGCGCCACGGCCAGGCCACCGACGATGGTCAACGCATCGAGCCCATCCTGATGTTTTCGCCCGACTACGATTTTTACGATGCGAAAGGCAACCCGATTCCGGTCCCCGAGAATCGCGTGGTACCGCCCGAATACGCGCCGCCCGGACTCAAGATCCGGATGATCCGTATCCCGCCACCCGCGGGCTGACCGAGTGACCCGATGAGTCGATTGCTTTCCGGCTGGCGAGCGCTGGCCGGTCTCGCTTCCAGCGCCGTGTTGCTGGGTGTGTATGCACGGGGTGGATGGGGCTTCGTGCTCGGTTTCGTCGCCCTGCTGCCATGGCTTGTCAGTCTTGCGGCATGTCCGCGCCTGCGCGGCACGCTGCTGAGTGCTTGGGCGATGAGCATCGCCTGTGTGCTGACGACCTTCAGCTGGTTCGCGTCCGCCATCGCCGACTACCTCGCCTTGTCGCCGATCCTTGCGATGCTGGTGCTGGTCATCGCCGCGCCATTGCTGCAACCGCAATTCATCATTTACGCATGGGCAAGGCGAATTGCCTCACGTCGGCTGGGCCCGTGGATGGTGGCGATGGTCGGTGCATCGGCGTGGGTGGCTACCGAATGGCTATGGCCGAAGCTCTTAGGCGACACCATCGGCCACGGTCTGTATCCGGCAAGGTGGCTGCGCCAATTCGCCGATGTCGCGGGCGCCGCAGGTTTGAGCTTTTTGCTGATCGCGGCCAACGAAGGCATCGCGATGGCGTGGACACGGCGTCGCCTGTCCGTGCGCGAATGGGTCGCACCGCTGGCGGTGGCGCTCGCCATCCCGCTCCTGCTGACCGGTTATGGCGCGCTGCGCTTGTCGATGTTGCCATCGCCCAAGAATGCCGATACGCCTCCACTGCGGATCGGCATGGTGCAATCGAACATCATCGATTACGACCGCCTGCGTGCCGAAGTTGGTGGCTACGAAGTCGTGAGGCGCGTCCTCGACACGCATTTCTCCCTGTCCTATCCACTGGCTAAAACCGGACAGGTGGATGCCCTGTTGTGGTCGGAGACGATCTATCCAACCACCTTTGGTCAGCCCAAGAGCGATGACGGCGCGGCGTTTGATCGCGAGATCATCGATTTCGTCGATGCTGCCGGCGTGCCGCTGGTATTCGGCACCTATGACACCGACACTGCCGGTGAATACAACGCGGCGGCGTTCATCGCACCGGGTGCGCCACCGCTGGGCTTCTATCGGAAGACGCGCCTGTTTCTGCTCACCGAATATATGCCCGCGTGGCTGGAGCGGCTTGGTCTGCGTGATGCCCTGCCGTGGGCGGGTGCGTGGCAGAAGGGCAGTGGCGCGCGGGTGATGCCGCTGCGTCTGGCCGATGGTCGCGAAGTGCCGGTGCAAGTGCTGATTTGCCTGGACGATGTCGACCCGGGCCTGGCCATTGATGGCGCACGCTTGGGGGCCGAAGCCTTGCTCGGCATGTCCAATGACAGCTGGTTCACGCGTCATCCACTGGGCGCGCAGCTGCATCTGCAGGTCGCGGCGTTCCGCAGTATCGAAACGCGGCTGCCGCAGTTGCGCGTCACCACTAATGGCATCAGCGCCGTGTTGGATGCGACAGGTCAGATCACAGCATCGACCGGCATGAACGAACAAGCCCTGCTGATCGGCGAAGTCACGGCGATGCCCCCTCCGTTCACCCTGATGCGCGCTTGGGGGGATTGGCTGGGCAAGGCTGCAGGGGTCTTTTTGATGGGCCTGGTGATAATCGCCTCCTGGTCACGCTGGCGCGCGCGTCATCCACGTCCATCCCGTGACGATGCGGCATTGGCGCTGCCACTTCGCGTCGCGATGATGACACCGCCGTGGCGTGTGTCGATCGCCTTGCTGCGGATGTTTTCGCGCATCGCGGTGCTGTGGATGATCATTGCCTGGTGGTTGGGCGATGCGGGGCAGGATCGCGTTCTCACTCAACTGCGCACCTTCGCGTGGCTGGTGTTGCTGCCCGAGGCGATGGCTTGGTTGATACGCCGCCTCCACGTCGCGCGACTTGTCCAAGCCAGTGATGGTCTTTCGCTTATCAAGCGCGGCCAAACTTTTCGTCTTGTCGGCAGCGCATTGCAGCCCTGGGCGCTTCCTTTGCCCGATGAAGGTGCGACGGTGGAAGTGGAAGGCGTAGGCAAACGCGCGATCGCAGGGGTGGACCCGGGCACCTTGGTCCGGGCGATGCAGGCCCGCCTCGGCGATGATCCGCGCAGTCTTCGCGCATTACTCATGGCCCGCGCGCGCGGATTGGCGCGACGGCCATGGTTGGATCACCCGCTGATCAAGTTTGGTCTGTTCCCGTTGCTGCCCGCCTTGATCGCCTTCCGCCTGCATCAGGTAATCACCTTTGGCGGCCTCTTCGGCGAAGCGCTCAACTACGGCTGGGGTGCCTGGTTCACCGCGCTCGGTATCTGGTGGGTGCGTTGGATCGTGGCGATGGTGCTGTGGGCCGGTGCATTGCGGTTATTGATGGAAGCGATTTGCCTGCTGTTCGCACGTTCATCTCCAGCGCGGGCGATCGCGATACGCGCCGGCCTGGAAACCGCCGCGCGTGCGCTCTGTTACCTGGGTGTGCCGTTATGGCTGGCGTGGCGGATCGGCATGGGCTGAGTGCGGCCAAGGTTTGACATCCCAAAGAAAAGGCCCGCATCACGGCGGGCCTTTTTGATGGCGGCGATATCGCTTCGACTTACTTCTTCAGCTTGGCGGCCTTGCGCAGTTCGTCGGCCTTGTCGGTCTTCTCCCAGCTGAAGGCAGTCGCCTTCTGCTTCTTGCCGGCGCCATCGGTGTAGGTGATTTCCTTCGGCTTGCGGCCGAAGTGGCCGTAGGCGGCGGTCTGCTGGTAGATCGGGTGGACCAGATCCAGCATCTTGATGATGCCGTACGGACGCAGGTCGAAGTGGCTGCGGATCAGCTTCTCGATCTGCGCGTCCGGGATCTTGCCGGTGCCGAAGGTCGTCACCGAGATCGAGGTCGGCTCGGCCACGCCGATCGCGTAGGAGACCTGCACTTCGCACTTGTCGGCCAGGCCCGCCGCGACGATGTTCTTCGCCACGTAGCGCGCGGCGTAGGCGGCCGAGCGATCCACCTTCGACGGATCCTTGCCCGAGAACGCGCCACCACCGTGACGGGCCATGCCGCCGTAGGTATCGACGATGATCTTGCGACCGGTCAGGCCGCAATCGCCCACCGGGCCGCCGATCACGAAGATGCCGGTCGGGTTGATGTGGATCTTGTTCTTCGACAGCGATTCCAGCCACTTCTTCGGCAGGACGGGCTTCAGGATGTTCTCGCGCACGGCCTCGATCAGGTCTTTCTGCTTGATGCCCGGATCGTGCTGGGTGGAGAGCACGACCGCATCCAGACCTTCGATGGTATGGCCGTCATCGCTGTAGCGCAGGGTGACCTGCGACTTCGCGTCCGGGCGCAGCCACGGCAGCTTGCCGTTCTTGCGCATCTTGGCCTGCTGCTCCACCAGACGATGGCTGTAGTAAACCGGCGCGGGCATGAATTCCGGTGCCTCGTTGCAGGCGTAACCAAACATCAGGCCCTGGTCGCCTGCGCCCATTTCTTCCGGCTTCTTGGCCTTCTTGTCGGTGCCGTCGACGCCCGCGGCGATGTCCGGCGACTGCTTGCCGAGCATGTTGATGATGGCGCAGGTGTGGCCGTCGAAACCGACATCCGAATTGTCATAACCGATCTGGTTGATGACGTTACGGGCCAAGCCTTCGATATCCACCCAAGCGGATGTCGTCACCTCGCCGGCGACGATCGCGGCGCCCGTCTTCACCATCGTCTCGCAGGCCACGCGTGCGCGCTTGTCCTGGGCCAGGATGGCATCGAGGACGGCATCGGAGATCTGGTCGGCGATCTTGTCCGGATGGCCTTCGGAGACCGATTCGGAGGTGAACAGATAGCTGGACATCGGCATTTATCCTTTGATTCGGATGAAAAGATGGCCGCGAATGATACAGCGGTTTCGCGGGTTGTGCAGAGCGCAGTCAGTTTGCCTGAAACAGGTTAAGCCGGCGTTGCCGTCCGCCGTTGCAAGCAAGCCTGCGCTGCTAGCATCGCGCAATGGATTCCTTGACTCAGATCGTATTGGGCGCCGCGGTGGCCGGGGCCATCGCCCCGCCTCGTCATCGACGTGCGGCCTTGTTGGCAGGCGCTGCGCTGGGCACCTTGCCTGACCTCGACGTGATACCGGTCAACCTGTTGCTGGATGACCCGATCGACCGCATGACTTGGCATCGTGGCCCCTCGCATTCGCTCTTGGTTTTACCCGTGCTGGCCGCGCTCATTTGGGCGTTCTTCAAACGGCAGGGCGGGCGTGTTGCTGAATCGCCCGTGCGTTGGTGGTGGGCGATCCTGCTCGCGCTGGTCACGCATCCCTTGTTGGATGCGTTCACCGTCTACGGCACGCAGCTGTGGTGGCCGCTGCGGCCATCGCCCGCCATGTGGTCGAGCATCTTCATCATTGATCCGCTGTACACGGTATGGCTGTTGGTGGCGTGCATTGCTGCGTGGTTCTTGCGATGGCGACCCGCAGCACAGACCCTGCTGGTCGCTGGATTGGCAGTGTCGAGTGGATACCTGGCGTGGTCGATGCTGGCCAAGTCGATGGTGGATCGCGACGCTTCGCGTGTGCTGGCCGCGGCCGGTCTTGCCGACGCACCGCGCTTCTCTGTGCCCACCCCCTTCAACACGTTTCTTTGGCGAGTGGTGGCGATGACGCCGACGGGTTATGTGGAAGGCGAACGTTCGATCTTCGATGGCGACAGCCCGATCCGGTTCCGCCCATACGAAAGCGACAAGGCCGCGGAGCGGGCGGCTGCCCAGATGCCCAGCGCCGCGCGCATGGCCTGGTTCAATAGTGGTTTCCAGCGCGCCCGCGTGATTGACAACGCGTTGGTGCTGACCGACCTGCGCATGGGCAGCGAGCCCGATTACTTCTTCAACTATGCAGTCGCCCAGCGTGATGCGATGGGGCAGTGGCAGGCACTACAACCGAGCGAGCGCTTCAGCTTGCCGGGCGCGAAACCACGTACTGCGCAGCTGGGTCGCGTGTGGGATCGCATCTGGCAGCTGCCCGGCATCGACGGGCCGACTGCGCGATCTCAGTAGACCACCGCCCGCGCCTGCACGAAGGAGTAGAAGAAGACGGCGTTGGGGTCGTTCTGCACTTGTCGCATCTCGCGACGCACCCCTTCGACAACCTCATCCGTCACTTTGTCTGCGGCCAGCAGCTGCTCGGCTGCCGACAGCAGCAGCTCTTCCCAGAACGCGATCATCTGCTTGCGCTGCGCCGGGTTGCGGTTGTCGAAGTAGAACGTCTTGATGTCGGTGGTGACATCGTGGAAGCCGCCTGCCAACAATAGATTGCCGAGTTTGGCACCGACAAAGGGATCGCCGCCGCTGTCTATCTGGAAATCGTTGAACGCCATCCAATAGCGCCACACGTTGGGCGAATACGGATCGAGCAGGAATGATGCGTTCATCACCTCGGTCACATAGACGGGTGAGCCAAGGGCCAGCACGCGGCGTACCTCCGACAACACGCGCGCCGGCGAAGGCACATGCTCCAGGACCCAGCACAGAAACGCAGAATCAAAGCTGCGCGGCTCGAACGGCAGATCGGTCGCATCGGCCTGATGCAGGCTATAGCGATCAGCCAGCCAAGGCATCGCGCCGAGGTTGCTGCGCGCGGCCTGCAATTGCTGCGCATTGAGATCGACGCAGGTAGCGTGCAGATCCGGAAAACGACGCAGCAGAATTTCGGTTTGCGCACCGACGCCGCTGCCGACTTCCAACAACTTCTTTGCGCCCGTGTAATCGATGTCCCGAAAGATGGTGGATTCCGCCAGACGGGCCTGCTTCATCAGACGGGCTTGTTCGGTAGGGGAGAACCCGTGCAGGTACGGGAATTCGGTGGCAGTGCAAGAAGATTCGGTCATGTGGTCGCTTTCCAACGGAGTGGGAGTGCTTGCATCGTCTCAGGCGGCGAGTGCCACGCCTGCGATCAACGCATCGAAATAGTCGCCGGTCAGTTCGCGCTGCGTGCGGGCATCGGTGGCACGGTTGACGACCGCGCGGAAGGCCGCGTTCTCGGGCCGATCCTTCGCGTACCAGCCCAGGTGCTTGCGCGCGATTCGCACGCCCATCTCCTCGCCATAAAACGCGTGCAGCGCATCGAGATGCGAGAGCAGCACGTCGCGTACTTCCTGCAGCGCGGGTTCTGCCAAGTACCCATCCGTCGCCAGATGATGCGCGATCTCGCGGAAGATCCACGGCCGTCCTTGCGCGGCACGCCCGACCATCACCGCATCGCAGCCGGTCAGCGCAAGTACGTGGTGTGCCTTGTCGGGTGAGTCGATGTCGCCATTCACGATCACGGGGATGCGCGCGTCGGCCTTGATCGCCGCAACGGTGTCGTATTCGGCCAGCCCCGTGTAATGCTGATCGCGGGTGCGGCCATGTACGGTCAGGGCCTGGATGCCGCTCGCCTCGGCGATGCGTGCGATGGCGGGTGCGTTGCGGTGGTCGGCATCCCAACCCGTGCGAATTTTCAGCGTCACCGGTACATCAACCGATGCCACCACGGATTCAAGAATGCGCGCGACCAAGGCTTCATCACGCATCAGTGCGGAGCCCGCCCAGACGTTGCAGACCTTCTTTGCCGGGCAGCCCATGTTGATGTCGATGAGTTCGGCGCCGTGGTCCACGTTGTAGCGCGCGGCATCGGCCAGCAGCTGCGGGTCGGTGCCGGCGATCTGCACGCTGATCGGCGCGGGCTCGCCCTCGTGGTCCATGCGGTGGCGGGATTTCGCCGTGTTCCAGAAGCGCGGGTCGCTGATCGTCATCTCCGATACCGCAAGCCCTGCGCCCATGCGCTTGCACAGCTGCCGGAACGGCTTGTCGGTCACGCCGGCCATGGGGGCCAGCACGACGCGCGGTTCTATCCGGTAGCGGCCGATCTGCATGCCGCCATTGTAAATGGGGCGATGTCGCGGCTCAGCGGGCCGGTTTGTGTTTGCGCCTGCGCAGCCAGAACAGCAGGCCGGTGACGAACATCAGCATCGGCATCAGGCCCGCGAAGGCAGTCAGCCAGCGGATAGCCGTGCCGCCGACGGCGCCGATGTGCAGCGGATAGATGGCGATGCTCATGCGATGGCCCAGGCCCAGCTCGCGCGCATCAACCCGCAAGCGCACGACCTCGCCTTGGCGATCACTGACCACCGAACTGCGCCCATTGGGATGCCATTCGCCCGCCGATTGCGCGCGCAGGCTGACTTCGTCCTTGCCCTCTGCAGGCAGGCTGATGCGGCGAAGCCGCGCATCGGGCAGGGTGCGCTCGGTGAGCGCGATGATGCGTGACCAAGCCGGTGCAGCATCGGAGGGCGCGGACGGGGCAGGCTTGGGCAATGCATCGCCACCAAACATGCCGGTCAACGCCTTGGAATACGCATCGTGATAGATCATGCCAACGCCAGTGATCACGGCCAGCAGGACCAGCGGCAGCGAGACCACGCCCGGGCTGCGATGCCAGGTCAGCCATCGACGGATCGGCGGATTCGCATGCATCTTCAACTGCGCCAGCATGCGCCCGCGCTTCGGCCACCACAGATACAAACCGATCAGCAGCAGGGCTAGGCAGATGCAGCCGACGATGCCGAGCACCTCTTTGCCGGTCTCGCCACCGAGCAACTCCACGTGGAATTCGTGCAGCCACAGCAGCGCGTCATCGTCGATAGTGCGCTTGAGCAACAGGCGACCATCTTCGGGTGAAAAATAGCGCCGACTTTCATCCTCGAAATAGCCTTGCCACACCGGCAATTCGTCACGCGGAAAGTCCAGCGAACGCAGGCCATTCGCCGCTTCGCGCTGCATGATCGCGCCGAGCACCTCGCCATTCGCTACCGCTTGATGCGCGCCCAACTTCGGGTGCTGCCAAACCAGTAGCGGCGTGTGGAAGACCAGGATTGCACCCGATAACCCCAGCAAGGCAAACAGCAAACCCACGCTGAGCCCCGTCCACAAGTGCAGGCGGGACAACAGGCGTCGCAGCGCGGGCAGACTGGGCACCATCAACGTCGCGCCATCAGAACCGGTGGTTCCAGCCCAGCGTCAGCGTGCGGCCGCGGCCTGCGGTGTAGGTGTCGTTGCGCGGCGTACTTTGCGAGTAATAGGTGACGTACTGACGATTGGTCAGATTCTCGATGCCCACGCTCAGCTGGCCCATCGGCAGGGCGAAGCGCGTGCTGGCATCCAGCGTGGTGTAACCATCGAAGCTGGCCACCTGCACGCCGCGCCGATCGAAGGCGCGGTCGCGCGCCTGGTTCGCCTGCAAACGCGTGGAGAACCCATCGCGCCATTGCTGTTCCCAGAACGCGCCGATGCGATCGGGGCTGACATTGATGCCCGGCAGGTCGCTGTCCACCGTGCCATCGCCATTGCTGTCGTACTCGCCGCGAGTGAAGGCGAACAACACGCCGACGCGCGTGGCGTCGTTCGGGCGGAAAGCGAGATTGCCTTCGATGCCCTGAATCTCCGTGCGCTCGCGCACGACGTTGTAGGTCTGGGTGACGCTGTCATAGGCGAGGCGCGAGCCCAGCTTGGACAGCGACTCGTAATACGCGAGGTGCGTACTCCATCGGCCATCGTCATAGTCCATGCCGACTTCGCGGTTGTCGGAGACGACCGGCGTCAGGTCGACGAGGTTTTCCACGCGCTCGTCGGGCGTGTTGATGGCACGCAGCACACGGCCGATATCGGCGACGGTGTAGCCCTCGCTGTAGGACGCGTAGAGCTTGAGCGCGTCGCTGGCCTCCCATACCAAGCCGATGTTCGGCAGGGTTTCGCTGCTTTCGCGCGTCCCGCCCTGCACGAATTGACCCCCGTTGTAGCTGGGCAGGGTGGTGAAGTCATCGACCGACAGCTTGCCGCGCTCATGGCGCAGGCCGCCGCTCAGCAGCCACGACTCGCCGATGCGCCATTCGCCCTGCACGAAGGGGGAGATCGCCGTGTAAGTGGTCTCAGGCACCCAGTCCAGGCCGCTGCGCACCATCGCTTGCCAGGTGGTGTCGCGCGACCAGTCCAGGCCCAGGGTGATGCGTCCGTTGTCGCCCACGCCGCGCGACCATCCGAGTTTGGCGCCGGTTTTTTCCGAGCGATTCTGTGATTGGTCGATCCAGTTCAGATCGCGGCCATCGCCCCAGAAATCGCCCCAGTTGCTGCCGCCGTACAGCGCGGAGAAATCGACGAAGTAGGCTTGCGCCTGCAGGTAACCGCCCGCCAACGCGCGGTCGGTGTAATCGAGCGATGCCGAGCGCGAATGGTTGTAGGGGCCGTCCTGGTTCGAGCCGCCGCGCGCCGATGTCGCCAACACGCCCTGCGCCGCGTTGCCATTGACGGTGTGGTAGCCGTTGTGGCTTTCCAGCTGGTAGTTCTGCAGGTTCAGCTGCAGGCGACGGTCATCATCCAACCGCCAGCCGGTCTTGAGGAAAAGGCCGCGGCTGCGCGCATCCATCAAATCGCCTTGCACATCGCTGACCGCGATCGACCGGCCTTCCGCGTCGTAGTACAGGCCTTCATCGGCCAGTGACATGCCGCCGACGATGTCGAAATCGCCTTGGCGGGTGCCGAAGAGGTACGCCGCGCGCCAACTGCTGCCGTCGGATTCACTCGGCAGCGCCGTCGATGCGCCCAGCGTCACGTCGTGGAAAACCTCGCCGTCCTTGCTCGGCGCGCGCTTGGTGATGATGTTGATGATGCCGCCCGATGCGCCCAGGCCCTGCAGCGCATTCGCCCCGTGGATCACCTCGATGCGCTCGATCATCGCCGGGTCGATGGTGTGGCCATCGCGACCGCCTTCGCGCAGCGGCGTCGATTGCGGCATCCCATCCACCAGATACAGCGGCTTGCGTCCGCGCAGGGTCTCGCCCGCGTTCGTCATCTTCTGGCGCGAAGGCGTGAACGAGGGGATGAGGTTGGCCAACACCTGCGAGAGGTCCTGGGTCACCGCCAATTGCTGCTTCAGCTGCTCACGGTCGATGACCGTGATGGTGTTCGGCATCGAGGATTCGGATTCCGGCATCCGGCTGGTGCTGGCCGAGACCACCACGCGGTCCAGGACGTTGACGCGATCTTGTGCGTCGACATCCTCCGCCGGCTGGTTGGCCAGGGCAGGCAGGGTGGTGGTCAGCAACGCAATCGCCACGGCGCGGGCGATGGGAGAGGTGGACATCGGCTGTCGACTCGGTCAATAGAGACGACAAATGATAATAATTCTCAAATGAAAATGAAACTCATCCACTGGCGTGCCAGCGCGCGCCGACACGCCAGTGGTGGGTTGGTCAGCCAGAGAGATCCGACAGCTTGGCGGTCGGGGCGTTTCGCATCACCGAATCGATGCCCTTGTCGCGGGAGGCGGTGGACTTGTACATCTCGCTCTTGCCGATCGACTGGCCGTTGCTGGCCATCAGCGAAAAATAAGGGCTGCCATCCTTCGCGGTCTTCTTGTCGAAGTTGGCGACGGCCTTGGCGTGCTTGCGCACGGACTCGACGCCGTTGTTGCAGCCATCGCGGGAGCTATAGCCCTCGCTCGTCAGGATTACCTGTCCGTTGCCTGCCTTCAGGTTGAACTGGAACTCGCCGTTCTTGCGCTTGCTGATTTCGAACTTGCCTGCCATGGGACCTCCTCGAATGTGGGAAGCGTCACCCGGTGCCGCAACGTCCATCCGCGGCTGCGATGACTAGGGCAGTGTAGTAGGAATCCGTCATCCAACCGGCAAGACGGGCATTGCAGCTGCGGCGCCTTCGGACTCAGTGGATCGTGCGGCGTAATAGCTGGCGAAACGGAGGTGCTCGGCGAAGCGGGCATCCGGTCGGATTACCATCGACGCGCACAACGCGCCGTTGAAGGCATCACCCGCGCCGGTGGTATCGATGACGTTCGCGGTTTCTGCCGCTACGCGATAGTGGGCGATGTCATCCCCCCTCATGACGTCATCTGCATGCGAGACGAAGCTACCCATTGCACCGAGTGTGATCACGATGCTGCCATTGGGGTGCAGTGTGCGGCAAAGCAGGTGCAGGGCATCATCGCCCGCGGTAGCCACCGCGTCGGCCGGGATCGCCATCGCGGTGTGACGCGCGACGAGCGACGCGAATTCGCTCTCGTTCGGAGTCAATACATCGGCCATGCCCAATAACGCAGATGTAGTCTCAGCATTGGCGGGCGCGGTGTTCAACACGCTGGGCACGCCGGATTCACGCGCAAGTTGTAGTGCAGTGATGACGACATCGATAGGAGACTCCAGTTGTGCCAGCAGCACGCGTGCTTCGCGAATCGTCGAGGCTTGTGCTTCGACATGCGCCACGCTTAACGTCGCGTTCGCGCCGGGCCCGATAACGATGCTGTTGCGTCCATCCGCGCCGACGAAGATGCCGGCGGTGCCGGTCGGGTCGTCGCTTGCTTCATCGCGCAGATCGATGTCGTCCGCAGTGGCCAATGCCCGAGCCAACTGGCCACCACCGTCGCTGCCTAGCGAGCAAACGAAGACCGTGCCTGCGCCTGCCCGACGCGCGGCCATCGCCTGATTGAAACCTTTGCCGCCGGGGCCGGTTGTGTATTCGCCGGCCAGGGTCGCGCCCGGTGCGGGCAATGTATCGCAGCGCCAGACGTGATCGACGTTGAACGAACCAACGACAACGACGCGTGTCATCGGATCACCCGAAGTGACTCAGCACGCCTGCAATCGTCGCGGTCATGAAGGTGGCGATGGAGCCGCCCAGCACCGCGCGCAAGCCGAAACGTGCCAGGTCCGAACGACGCTCCGGTGCCAGGCCGCCGATGCCGCCGATCTGGATCGCGATCGAGCTGAAGTTGGCGAAGCCGCACAGCGCGTAGGTTGCGATCAGCTTGGCTTCGTCGCTGAGCACCACGCCCGGTACTTGACCGTTGGTGATCTTGGCGAGCTCGGAGTACGCGATGAATTCGTTGATGACGACCTTCTGGCCGATCAGCGAACCCACCGTCGATGCATCCTGCCACGGCACGCCGATCACCCAAGCCACCGGCGCCAGCACCGCGCCGAGGATGGTTTCGAGGTTGGTCGGCTTGCCGATGGCGGCGGCGATGCCGGTGACTTCGCCAAACCAGGTCAGCGGCGCGTTGACCATCGCGATCAGTGCAATGAAGGCCAAGAGCATCGCGGCGATGTTGAGTGCCAGCTTCAGGCCATCGGCTGCGCCGGATGCCGCGGCGTCGATGATGTTGGCCGTGTTCTTTTCCACTTCCATCTTCACCGTGCCACGGGTGAGCGGTTCTTGTGTCTCGGGGATGAGCAACTTCGCGACAACCAGTGTGGCCGGTGCGGCCATGATCGATGCCGCCAGCAGGTGCTTGGCATAGAACGCCTGCGCTTCGGTATCGCTGCCACCCAGCATGCCGACGTAGGCAGCCAAGACGCCGCCAGCGATATGCGCCATGCCGCCGATCATCATCGTCAAGAGTTCGGAGTTGGTCATCTTGGCGATGTACGGACGCACCGTGAGCGGTGCTTCGGTCTGGCCGATGAACACGCTCGCGCAGACGCTGGTGGTTTCCGCGCCCGATACGCGCATCACTTTGGTGATCGCCCAGGCCATCGCCTTCACGATCGCCTGCATTACACCCAGGTGATACAGCACGCCCATGAAGGCAGCGAAGAAGATGATCGTCGGCAGCACCTGGAAGGCGAAGATGAAGCCGAAGGTTTCGACATCCATCAACGAACCGAAAATGAAGGTGGAGCCGGCCTTGACGAAGTCGAGCAGCTTCACGAAACCGTGGCCCAGCCAATCGAAGACCTCGCGCCCGCCGGGCACCAGCAGGACCAAGGCCGCGAACGCGATCTGCAAGGCGATGCCGGTCAGCACTAGCTTCCAATCCACCGCGCGGCGGTTGGTCGAGAACAGCCAGGCCACGCCAATCAACACTGCCAGGCCAAACAGCCCGAAACCGATCCTCGCCAGACCTTCCATCAGCTCATCCCCTATGCATAGCGCCGCAGATTAGCCGATTCCGCGAAATGCCGCCCACAAACCCAGCGCAAGAAAGACGATGGCGGCGGTGATTCGCGCGGCCTTCAGCGGCAACTTGCCCGCAAATTTGCTGCCCAATAGCACCACGGGCACGTTGGCTAGCAGCATCCCGACCGTGGTGCCGGCGACGACCTGCCACAGTGGCGGGTATTTCGCGGCCAGCAGTACGGTCGCGACCTGCGTCTTGTCGCCGATTTCGGCCAGAAAGAAAGCGATGGTGGTGGCGATGAACGCGCCGCGCGCGGGTAGGGTGGTGTCATCGTCCAATTCGTCGGGCTTGAGCGTCCACAGCGCGATGGCGATGAAGCTGATTGCGACGACCCAGCGCAGCACATTTGGCGTCAGCCACTGCGCCACCAGCGTGCCCAGCCAACCCGCCAAGGCATGGTTGAGCAGGGTGGCGACCAGGATGCCCCAGATGATGGGCCAGGGTTTACGAAAGCGCGCGGCCAGCAGCAATGCCAGTAGCTGGGTCTTGTCGCCTATCTCGGCCAAGGCCACGGTGCCGGTCGACAGCAGCGCCGGATAGAAGGGGATGTCGCTCATCAGGATCTCCGGGGCCGGGCGTGGTGCGGAACACGAAAGCACGCAGGGCGTGCCCGGCCTCGGGACACCCTGCCTGCCTTCGGTCTTGCCCTGTCGATGCGTTTGCATCGCTTCGCGCGCCATGGCCGGCCGGCCAAGTGTGTTGACGCGCGCCCCGACATCGCTGCCGGTGGGCTACTCCCCGAGGAGGTGCACACATTCTAATGGGCGGGCTTGCATCTTCAGTAAATGATAATTATTCTCATTTAAAGCCAACCCGAGGTGTGCTCGATGTTCGATCTCCTGCCTGCTGTCGAAACCCATGCCGAACGCAATCCCAGTGACCGTGGCGACATCCCCCAATCTCCGGTTTCTTCGGCCGCCTTGGCGATGGTCACCAGCCGTGCGCTTTTGCGCGGTGGACGCGAGTTGATCATCCGCCATGGCGACACTTGCTATCGGCTTCGCCATACCCGCAACGACAAGCTGATCCTGACCAAGTAGGCCATCACGATGTGTCGCCTTGACACATTCCCGCATGCATCGCTGTCGTCGATCAGCGCCGAAGCGTTTGCGCGGGTGGGCCCGTTGCTATGTCTGTATCCGAGCAACAGTGGCGAGCTGAATGGATGGCAGCGTGCGCGTTCGGTTTGCGCCGAAAGCTGCGTGGACGCGGATGGCGTGCGTAAAAGCCTGCGCTTGTTGGATGATCAGGGACGCAGTTGCCTGCGCTTGTTCCTGCTGCCGGACAGTGACTATTCGGTCTGGGAAGCGCTACGCGCGCGTCTGCCGTGCGTGGCAGGTGAGTCGCGCCAGGGCCTGCGCCAGCTGCGCCCTGTATCGCTTCTGCACACGCGAGCGCGGCTGGAAGGCATCGTTGTTGCGGCTTGCGCCCAGCATCGACGACGGGGGCGCCACGATGGGGTGGACCGCGGTGTCGGAAGTCGGGCGCGGCATCGCCCGCCGGATCGCATTGGCAGAAGGCGTAGCGCCGCCACTTGGCGCGTGAGCGTTTGGCACAGGCGTTGTCATGGCCACTCCGTATACTCAAGGTATTCAACAAGGAGGGGTGGTGATGTTTACGGGACCGATGTTGGCGATGGTGTTGCTGGTGGCGGGTGTGATCGTCTTGTTCAAGGCGGTGCGCATGGTGCCGCAAGGTTATGAATGGACGGTGGAAGCCTTCGGCAAATACACCCACACGATGTCGCCGGGCCTGCACTTCCTGATCCCGATCTACCAAGGCGTCGGTCGCAAGATCAACATGATGGAACAGGTGATGGATGTGCCCAGCCAGGACGTCATCACCAAGGACAACGCCGTCGTCAAAGTGGATGGCGTGGTCTATTTCCAGGTGCTCGATGCGGCGAAAGCTGCGTACGAAGTCGCCCAGCTTGAGATCGCCACCTTGAACCTGGTGATGACCAACATCCGTACCGCGATCGGTTCGATGGATCTGGACGAGTCGCTGTCCAAACGTGACGAGATCAACGCCAAGGTCCTGGTGGCTGTTGACCAGGCGACGCATCCGTGGGGCATCAAGGTCAATCGCATCGAGCTGAAGGACATCCAGCCGCCGCGTGACCTGGTCGATTCGATGGCGCGGCAGATGAAGGCAGAACGCGAGAAGCGCGCGAACATCCTCGAAGCGCAAGGTTTCCGTGAAGCGGCGATTTTGAAGGCCGAGGGCGAGAAGCAATCAACCATTCTCGATGCCGAAGGCGAAAAGGAAGCGGCGTTCCGTGCGGCCGAAGCCCGCGAACGTCTGGCCCAAGCCGAAGCCAACGCGACACGCGTGGTGTCCGAAGCGATTGCCGGCGGTAACGTGCAGGCGATCAATTATTTCGTCGCGCAGAAGTACATCGAGGCGTTCAAGGCGTTGGCCGAAGCACCGAATCAGAAGTTTGTGATGATGCCGATGGAGTCCGCCGGCGTGATCGGTTCGCTGGCCGGTATCGGCGAGTTGGCCAAGGAAGCGTTGGAGCGCAATGACAGCACGCCGCCGCGTCCGCCGGCTCGCCCGCAGTTCCCGAGCGGAGGCTGACCCATGCGCTGGGATGTCTTCACCTGGGCCGCGTTGGCGTTTGCGTTGATCGCTGCCGAAACGATAGTGCCGGGCGCGTTCCTGCTGTGGCTTGGCTTCGCTGCCGCGGCTGTGTTCTTGGTCGTGCTGCTGGTGCCAGGCATGAGCGTGCTGACGCAGGTCGTCATTTTCATCGTGCTCAGCTTCATATCGGTGGCGATCTATCGCAAATGGTTCCGCGGTCGTGGACGCGCCAGTGATCAGCCGCTCCTCAACAAACGTGGCGAGCAGTTAGTCGGCCACACCGCGGTGTTGTCCGCACCGATCATCGATGGCGAAGGGCGTACGCAACTGGGCGATGCGTTCTGGAACGTCACCGGCCCGGATCTGCCGGCCGGCACGCGCGTGCGCATCGTCGCGGTAAGCGGAATGACGCTGCAGGTGGAAGCCGCCTGAGCGCAGCTGCCTGCGCCCCTGCATTCGGGGGCGTAGGTTTTCATATGCCTATTTGTTCGTAGCGCGGTCCGGCTGCGTTCGGCCTGCAATGCGATAATCGCGCCTTTCCTCACGCGCGAGACCGACATGACCCAGAAGACCGTCCTCAACGACACCCACCGCGCGATGGGCGCGAAGATGGTCGACTTCGGCGGTTGGGACATGCCGATCCACTACGGCTCGCAGATCGACGAGCATCACGATGTGCGCCGCGATGCCGGCATGTTCGATGTATCCCACATGACGGTGGTCGATCTCACCGGCGAGCGCGTGCGTGATTTCCTGCGCAAACTGGTCGCCAATTCCGTCGACAAGCTGCAGAAGCCGGGCAAGGCGCTCTACACCTGCATGTTGACGCCGGAAGGTGGCGTCATCGATGACCTCATCGTCTATTACATGCGTGAAGATTGGTTCCGTCTGGTCGTCAACGCAGCGACCCGCGACAAGGACATCGCATGGATCACCGTACAAGCGGCGGCATTCGATGTGCAGGTCGTGGAGCGCCCGGAGTTCGGCATGATCGCGGTGCAGGGCCCCAATGCGCGGGACAAGGTGATCGCATTGCTGGAGGAAGCCGATCGCGCGAAGGCCGCCAAGCTTGGCCGATTCGCCGCGCTCGAAACACGCACGGTCGATGGTGTTCCGCTATTCGTCGCCCGCACTGGTTATACCGGCGAAGACGGCTTTGAAGTGATCGTGCCCGAAGCCGATACCGTTGCTTTGTGGAATGCACTGGCTGCCGCAGGCGTGAAGCCGGCCGGCCTTGGCGCACGCGACACCTTGCGCCTGGAAGCCGGCATGAACCTCTATGGCCAGGACATGGACGAGACCGTCTCGCCTTATGAAGCCGCACTCGCATGGACGGTGGCGTTGGATGAAGGACGCGACTTCAACGGTCGTCGCACGCTTGAAGAGCAAGCCGTAGATGGTGCGCCGCGCCAGATGATCGGTCTGGTGATGGACGAGAAGGGCGTGCTCCGTCACGGGCAACGCGTCGTGACCGACAACGGTGATGGCGAGATCCTGTCCGGTACTTTTTCGCCGACCCTTGGCAAGGCGATCGCCTTCGCACGCGTTCCGGCGGGTGCGCCGGGTGACGTGCGTGTGGACATCCGCGGCCGCGAGGTGCCAGTGCGCGTGGTCAAGTTCCCGTTCGTGCGCGAAGGCAAGGCGCAGGACGGCATTTGAGCCGCTAGACTTAACCCACTTCCACCCCACACCCATTTTCCGGAGCCCCCATGAGCAACGAAATCCCCGGCGATCTGAAATTCCTCAAATCCCATGAATGGGTACGCATTGAAGGCGACGGTCGCGCAACTGTCGGCATTTCCGATCACGCGCAAGGCCTGTTGGGCGACTTGGTCTACGTCGAGTTGCCCGCGGTTGGCGATGATGTCGAGGCCGGCAATGCTTGCGCAGTCGTTGAGTCGGTCAAGGCTGCGTCTGATGTTTACGCCCCAGTGAGCGGCAAGGTTGTCGCCATCAACGAAGGTTTGGCCGACAAGCCGGAGATCATCAACGAAGACGCGTTCGGCGAAGGTTGGCTGTTTGTCGTCGAGTTGAGCGAACCAGAGCAACTCAACGAGCTGCTCTCCGCTGACGACTATGCCGCGACGATGGAAGACGACGACCACTGATTCGCATCGGTGAGCTGGATAGACGGCCGCCCTTGGGTGGCCGTTTTTGTTGGTGGCAGATGATGGGTATGGCGCAAAAAAGTTCGCGCAAAATGCCTGTCGCGATGCAAAAAAACGATCAAAGGTGAAAAAAATTTTCAACTAGCCACTCGAGGCTTTTTACCCTGAGGTCAGAACGATGGCAGCTTGCCCCATCCATCCGCATTCGTTGTGCGCTTCAATGGAATAAATATAAAAAAGACTTGTTTTAAGGTCTGGAATTTTTTTTCTGCCCTGACGGCAGTGCGTTACGCATGACGCAGACGATCAAGTAGAGCGCCCCTGAAGCGTGATGGCACTTGCTGGTATTGCGCCTGGACGTGAAAAAAATTGCACGAATGTGTTGACAGTCAAAAAAACCGTGATTAGGTTTCGCGAAAACAACAGGTGGATTTGAATTGCCCTACGTCGTCGCGAACCATGTGCATGCGGACATGTCCGCCACCGCTCCCAAACGGAGTGGGGTTCGCGGGTCTCTCTCTTCCCGCCTCCATCAACATCAGGAACCCGCATCGGTGAGCGTCGCGGGTTCTTTCGTATCCGCGTGCAGCGTTACTCATGCACGCAATGACACCGCAGCCTCGCGCGTGGCGCGCGGCCGGTCCGCCTCGGGTCCGACTCCCGTGGTGTGTAAGCCTGGGCAGCTGTAAGTAAAGTCCCAATGACAAGGAGCCATACCATGGCCATGAAAAAAGCAGCAAAGAAAAGCACCGCCAAGAAGGCGGCGAAGAAAACCGTAAAGAAGGCGACCAAGAAGGCCGCAGCCAAGAAGACCGTGAAGAAGGCCGCCAAGAAGAAGCCGGCAGCCAAGAAGGCGGTAAAGAAGGCCGCCAAGAAGACCGTGAAGAAGGCCGCCAAGAAAAAGCCGGCAGCCAAGAAGGCCGCGAAGAAGGTAGCCAAGAAGAAGACCGCCAAGAAAGCGGTGAAGAAGGCTGCGAAGAAAGTAGCCAAGAAAAAGCCAGCCAAGAAAGCTGCCAAGAAGGCAGTGAAAAAGGCTGCGAAGAAAGTAGCCAAGAAAAAGCCAGCTAAGAAGGCTGCCAAAAAGGTAGCCAAGAAGAAGCCAGCCAAGAAAGCTGCCAAAAAGGCAGTAAAGAAGGCGGCGAAAAAGAAGCCGGCTGCGAAGAAAGCCAAAAAGGCAACCAAGAAAGCCAAGAAGGCCCCGGCTGCGATGCCGCCGATGCCGATGCCGACGATCTGATCGGCAATTATCCAGCCGTCCTTCGCGCCCAGGCGAAGGCGGCCGGATCACTTGGGTTCCGGTCATTCGGATACCAAAAACCCGCGCTAGCGCGGGTTTTTTCTATCTGGTCGAGGCTGGCGCCTTGCTCGATTCAGCGAGGCGGCGACCCCTCGGCCGATCCACTGCCAACGCCTTCGCTTTCTTCCTCGTCCATGCCAGGCGTCGGTGCGCCGGTCGGCATGTTGTCCAGTTTCAACCAAGCCACTTGCGGCTGCGGCAGGCCGATCGCGCTATCGAGGATGGTGGGCAAAAGCCCCGAAGGCAGGCTGCTTTCGCTGTTCCAGAGGATCACGATGCCGAGATCACGGTCGGGCAGCAAGGCCATCGCGCCTCTATACCCCTGCACTGCACCGCCATGGAAGTAGAGTTTGTGGCCTGCGTAGTCATAGATGCGCCAGCCCATGCCGTAGCCGGCGGATTGCAGGCGCTCCCGGCGCCAGCGCGAGCTGCGAAGCTCGGTCGGCGTGTCGACGCGCGCGGTGTGGATCGAGCGAAGCAATTCGGGTGACATGACTTCGGGGCGATGACCCATCTGACCAAGCAGGTACTGCGCCATGTCGGTGATGCTGGCATTGACGCCGGCTGCCGGCCCCAGTCGATAGTAGGTCGGCTTCGGCATCAACGAGCGCCATCCGCCACCACCACGCACGTGCGGCTTGGCCCAGCGCGGGCTGCCTTCGATACCTTCAAGGCCCAGGCTTGCATCGTTCATGCCCAACGGCTTGAAGATGCGCGATTGCACATTGGCATCGTAATAACGGCCAGTGGCGGCATGCACCACGTCACCGATCACGCTGAAGGCGACGTTCTGATACGAGTAGCAGCTGCCCGGTGCACAGCGCAGTGGTGCGGCAGCCAATTTCGAGCGCACGGTGTAATAGCTGGCATTGGCCTCGATGTCGCGATCGTAGGCATTGCGAGTCAGGCCGGTGCTTTGGCTGAGCAGGTTGGCGACATTCAGGCGCGCAGTCGAATCCGCATTGCTGAGGCGGAAACTCGGCACGTACTGCACGACGGGCTGGTTCCAGGACAGAAGTCCATCATTGACCAGCATGCCGGTGAGCGTGCCTGCGAAAGACTTGGAAAGCGATGCCAGGCGGAACACAGTGTGCGAGTCCACGGGTTCCGGGCGCGAGGTGTCGGTGATGCCATAACCTCGCGCGCTCAAGACGCGGCCGTTCTGCACGATCGCGACGGCCAGCCCTGGAACTTTCTGGTTGCTGACAAGTTGCTGGGCCATGCCTTCGAACGTGCGCACATCGAATGGCAGGGGCGCGGTTATGTCTGCCTGCGGCGTCGCTTGTTGCTGCAGATAGTTGTCCAGGGCCGTGTTGCCGGGCGCGGTTTTTTCCACGGTCGGGGTTTGTCCCGAGTTGGAAGGCCAGCGCAGTGTGGTCTGGGCAGAGAGGCCAGCCGTGGCTGGCATCAGGAAGGCGACGGTGGCGAGTTTGAACGCAATCAGCGGTTTTCCGCGACGTCCGTGCATGGCATCCCCTCGAGCGGATTAGATCTGGTGGACATACTAAGTGAGTGAATCCATTTTGTGCATGAACAGGGCGAAGTAGTTTCGGCATCCAATTGATTTGCATCGCAATATTCAGCTAAGTGACTGCATGCGGCTCGCTTACATGCGCGGAGGGATCGGTCCATCGGAATAGTGGCAGTGGCGGCATCGGTCAGATACCGTGCGCGGATGGAACCCAAACCTGCCGGTGGCAACGCTTTTGATCGTATTCACCAAGGCGAATGGCCGGCGGTGGCGATCTCTTTCCTCTATTTCTTCTGCGTGCTGGCGGCGTATTACATGATTCGCCCGGTACGTGAACAGCTATCGGCCGCCGTGGGCTCTACCCAGTTGCCCTGGTTCTACGGCGCGACTTTCATTTGCATGGTGTTGCTGGCACCGATCTTCGGCGCCGTGGTCTCGCGCTGGCCGCGGCGAATCGTCGTGCCGCTGTTCAATCTGGCGGGTGTCGCGTGCTTGTTGTGCTTCGTGCCGTTTTTCGCCAACCCGACGCTGCTATCGCCGCGTACGCTCGGCATCGTGTTCTTTGTCTGGGTGAGTGTGTTCAATTTGTTCGTGGTGTCGCTGTTCTGGATATTCATGACCGATATCTGGAGTGCAGAACAGGCCAAGCGCTTGTTCCCGATCATCGCGGTGGCCGGTACCGTTGGCGCGGTGGCTGGCCCGACACTGACACGTGGCCTGGTGCAGGTATTCGGCGTCGCGCCGCTCCTGGTCGTGTCGGCATCGTTATTGAGCGTCGCGGTCATCTGCGTGGTGATGCTGGGGCGATGGGCGAAAGCGCATGCGCATGTGCGCCCGGAGCAGGCAGGCGGAGAGGCCGTTGGCGGCGGCATGTGGGATGGCGTCAAACAGATCTTCGCCACGCCTTTCATGCGCAACATGGCGATCTTGCTGCTGCTGGCCGATGGCATCGGCACGGTCAATTACGCCTTGGTGACGGATTACGCGCACCAAGCCTTCAACACGGATGTGCTGCGTACGCGGTTCTTCGCCAATGTGGATCTCGCGACCAATATCCTGACGGTGGTCGTGCAGATATTCCTCACCCGTTGGATGCTGCCTCGCTATGGCGCAGGAGTGGTTCTCACCGTGTGGGCGGTGGCAGGCATCGCGATGTTGACCTTGGTGATGGTGGTGCCTGATCCACATCTGCCGCTCATCGCCGGCATGCCTGCCGTCGCGCTCGCATTGATCGTGACACGTGGTCTCGCCTACGGCATGGCCGAGCCCGCGCGACACAGCTTGTTCGCGAAGGCGCCACGGGTGATGCGTTACAAGGGTCAGAATGTGGTCGATACCGCGGTCTGGCGCTTCGGCGACATGGTGATCGCCAGTGGCATGAACATCCTGCGCGCCGGTGGAGCAACGGTGGCGATGTTCGCGGCTATCAGCGCGACCTCTGCATTGGTTGCGGGCTTGATTGGATGGCGATTGTCCAAGCTGACGGGTGAGCGTCTGGCCGCATCGATGCGCCCGGACCACGAGAAATGACATCGCGCAAAGGAGGGCGCCTGCGTGCCTTCATCGCCCATCGCCATGTGCGCCGAAGCACCTTGGCGGCGTTGCTGGCTGCCATCGGGCTGACGTTCTACGGTGGCGTGATCGAAACCGCGCGCTTGGTCGAACGCGATCATGTCTTGCCAGTGAACAACTGGCCCGCCCAATGCGATGGATTACGTATGGATGTCATCACCGACACGCACACGGGTTCTCCGCGTAACGGCGTGGACAAGCTCGACCGTCTGGTGCAGCGTTTGATCGCGAGCGACGCCCCCATCGTGCTGATGGCCGGCGACTACGTGATTCTGAGCGTATTGCTGGGCGAATACGTTCCGCCCGAGGTCATCGCCGAGCATCTCAAGCCGCTGACATCACGCAAGCCGGTATATGCGGTGCTGGGCAACCATGATTGGTGGAAGAACGGTAACGACATCAGTACGAAGTTTTCGGCGGCGGGGGTAGAGATGATCGATAACCGCGCGGTTCCCGTGCAGATCGGTCAGTGCAGCTTCTGGTTGGCCGGCCTTGGCGATTTGCAGGAAGGCAGGCCCGATGTGGCAGGTACCTACGCGCAGATACCTAGTGATGCGGCAGTGATCGCGTTGACGCATGAGCCGGACCTGTTGCCGCGAATCCCGGCGCACACCGCGTTGACGGTCGCGGGGCACACGCATGGCGGGCAGATCTATCCATTACCGCTGCGCAGGCCAGGGCACTTCATCGAACACTCGCACACGCTCAATGGCTGGATTGAGTACCAAGGGCGCACAATGTTCGTATCGCCGGGTGTCGGTACCAGCATCATCCCCGTGCGCCTGGGCGTGCCGCCGGAGATTTCACGGCTGACGCTCAAGCAAACATCAAATCAAGACGGAGAAACGCAATGACGCAGGTCGCTTGGGGGTTGGTGGTGCTGGTCGGCCTTTTGCACCTGTGGTTCATGGTGCTTGAGATGTTGCTGTGGACGCGCCCGTTGGGCTTGAAGACGTTTCGCAACTCGCCTGAGCGGGCCGAGGCGACCAAGGTGCTGGCCGCCAACCAGGGTCTGTACAACGGTTTCATAGCCGCGGGCCTGTTTTACGCAGCTATCACTGCATCACGTGAATTTGCGATGTTCTTCCTGGTCTGCGTGGTGATCGCGGGCTTGTACGGCGCGTGGTCGGTCAGTCGCCGCATCTTCTACGTGCAGGCATTGCCGGCGCTGATTGCAATTGCAATGTTGTGGTTCACACGCTGAAACTTTCGATCAATCCTTGATTGTCGATGGCGACACCGGCGTGATCCACATGGCGATGCGCGCGCGAAAGACTTCCGCGCCGCCGCCGTCCGTGATCGAGACATCGAAAGGGAGGTCGTAACCGTTGTCGCTGACGTCAGGAGTGAATTCCGGCGTGGCCGTGGCCGTCATCGTGCCTGCGGCTTTCTTCAGATACTCGACCTGCATGCCTTTTGGGATCCAGCGCATGCCGCGCGGCAGGCTGACATCGCAGGTCAGGCCGCCGACGAATTCCGCCAGATTGCATAGCGCGATCGCATGTACGGTGCCGATGTGATTGGTGACGCGTCGGCGGTGACGCAAGGTCGCGACGCCACGCTGCGGCTCCAACGAGACGATGCGGGGTGCGATGCTGGCGAAGTAAGGGGCCTTGAAGCACACGAGTTTCGAGAATAGCCAGCGACCGCCGGGTTTGTCTGCGAGGCGACGATACAAATCAAGAATTCGCATGGGATTTACTCGGTGTAGAAGAAGAAAGCCCGGCACTTGGCCGGGCGTAGTCAGTGATATCGATCAAGCGACTTCGCGCTCGTGCTCTCGGCGCTCGCGGGCGATCAGGTCGGCGTAACCGGCCGAGCGCAATTCCTCGGTATCGAAGTCGTCCACGGTGATCGTGTCGAGGGTGAGTTCACGCAATTCCTTCAACTGTGCAGCTTCCTCGTCGGTGATCCAGCCCTCGCGCACGCCTTCGACCAGCTGCTGGTCGAATTCGAGTGCTTCGATGTCGCTGTTCTTCAGTGCCTTCTGGAACTTGCGCTCCACCGGCTCTGCCAAGACGAACTTCGGCAGGTAGCTGACGATGCGGCCGCCGGGGTTGAGCGCGGTCGGCGTGGTGAACACACCTTCGGCCAAGCGATCACGCGCATCGGATGGCGTCATCAGCAAAGAGGCGACCTTGTGGCCCAGGCGATCACTCGGTGCCTGCGCGCGACGACCCAGCGGGAAGATGATCGGCCACAACACCCACGCCACCGGGCGGATGGGGAAGTTGCGCAGCGCGGTGGAGAGCGCAGTCTCGATCTTGTTGACCGAGTCATGCACGGCCCAGGCCAAGAGCGGCTGGTCGCTGACCGGCTGGCCTTCGTCCTGATAGCGCTTGAGCATGCTGCTGATGATGTAGAGCTGGCTGAGCACATCGCCTAAGCGGCCCGAGAGCGATTCCTTGAATTTCAACTTGCCGCCCAGCATCAACATCGACACATCCGCGAACAAGGCGAGGTTGGCCGAGTAACGGTTGAGCTTGCGGAAGTAGCGACGCGTGTAGTTGTCACCCGGTGCCGAGCCAAAGCGCGAGCCAGTCAGGCCGAACCAGAAACTGCGCACCGCGTTGGAAATGGCGTAACCGATGTGGCCGAACAAGGCACCATCGAACTCGTTGATGCGCACCGTCGGGTCGGCCAGCATGGCGGCCTTCATTTCCTTCATTACCCAGGGGTGGCAGAGGATCGCGCCCTGGCCGAAGATCATCAGCGAACGCGTCATGATGTTGGCGCCTTCCACCGTGATGGCGATGGGCGAGGCCTGCCATGCACGGCCAGCAAAGTTGCGCGGCCCAAGGATGATGCCCTTGCCGCCGATGATGTCCATCACATCCTTGGCCACGATGCGGCCCATCTCGGTGCAGTGGTACTTGGAGATGGTCGAAGGCACGGCCGGGTTCTCGCCGCGCGCCACGGCGGCTGCGGTGGCCTGTGAGAGCGCACTGATCGCGTAGGCGTGGCCGCCCATGCGTGCGAGCGGCTCTTCGACGCCCTCGAAGCGACCGATCGACAGGCCAAACTGCTTGCGGATGCGCGCGTACGAGCCCACGGTGACCGCGCCCATCTTTGAACCGCCGCTGGCCGTAGAGGGCAGGGTGATGGAGCGGCCGATCGACAGGCACTCCATCAACATGCGCCAGCCTTGGCCGGCGTAATCTTCGCCGCCAATCAGCTGCGACAGCGGCACGAACACATCGCGGCCCTTGATCGGGCCATTCTGGAACGGCGAGTTGAGC
This sequence comes from Solilutibacter tolerans, assembly GCF_900155935.1. Lineage (GTDB taxonomy): Bacteria > Pseudomonadota > Gammaproteobacteria > Xanthomonadales > Xanthomonadaceae > Solilutibacter > Solilutibacter tolerans. The sequence continues at coordinate 269,495 of NZ_FTLW01000003.1, read as the reverse complement.
GGGAAGTGGCGACGTCCGATTTCAAGCCCAGCCGTATCGCGCGGCACCAGGGCCAGCGAGATGCCGATGTCTTCCTTGTCGCCCAGTAGATGATCCGGGTCGTACATGCGGAAGGCCACGCCGATCAGCGTCGCGACCGGGGCCAGAGTGATGTAGCGCTTGTTGAGGGTGAGGCGGATACCAAGTACCTGCGCGCCTTGCCACTCACCCATGCAGACGATGCCGTAGTCGGGGATCGAGGTCGCATCCGAACCGGCGAACGGGCCGGTCAATGCGAAGCAGGGCACTTCACGGCCATCGGCCAGGCGCGGCAGGTAGTGGCGCTTCTGGTCTTCGGTGCCGTAGTGCATCAGCAGTTCGGCCGGGCCAAGCGAGTTCGGCACGCCGACGGTCGAGCTCACCACCGAGCTGATCGAGGCCAGCTTCTGGATCACCTTGTGGTTCATCAGCGCCGAGAAGCCCAGGCCGCCGTATTCCTTGGGGATGTTCAGGCCAAAGAATTTGTTGCGCTTGATGTACTCCCACATCTCCGGCGGCAAATCGGCGCGGACGTGGTCGATGTCCCAGTTGTCGACCATGCGGCAGAGGTCTTCGGTCGGGCCATCCAGATAGGCCTGCTCTTCTTCGGTCAGGACGGGTTTTGGCTGCGAGAGCAGCAAATCCCAGTTTGGCTTGCCTGAGAACAATTCGCCTTCGAAACCGACCGTGCCGGCTTCAAGTGCGGTGCGCTCGGTGTCCGAGAGCGGCGGCAGGATCTTGGTGTAGAACTTGAGCAAGGGCGTGGTGATCGCAGCCTTGCGCAGGCCCGGGATCAGCAGCGGGATGGCGATGATCGCGGTAATCGCGGCGGCGATGAATGTTGCGGTCGGGTTTGCGCCCAGCAGCCAACACGCCACCAGCAAGCAGGCGGTGAGGGCCGCCCACACTGGCATCCGCCATCGGTGATAGGAGGCAAGCCCGGTGGCAAGAAGAATGGCCAGAAACGGGATCACGGTGGACATGGTGCACTCCTGCGGCTAGCGCGCTGACTGTTTGTCTATGTAATACCCGAAGAGACATCTACTAGAAGTGGACGTCGCCGGGAAGATGTAAACCATACGCAAAAGTATGTTTGCCATGATGGCATGTCAAGCTGCACTGCCACATACGCAATTTGACCCCTGCGTATGGTTACAATGTCCACCATGACGCCTCCCAACGACAAACCCGAACGCAGCGGCCGACTGAGCGCTGATGACTGGGCGCAGGCCGCGCTCGACCAAATCGCCGAACAGGGCGTATCCGCCGTGGCCGTAGAGCCTCTGGCCCGCCGCTTGGGCGTGACCAAGGGCAGCTTCTACTGGCACTTCCCTTCGCGCGATGCGCTGCTGCAGGCGGCGCTGGAGCGTTGGGAGGGCCATGAGCAGGATGAAGTCTTCGGTCAGCTGGAAGGCATCCAGGATCCTGCCGCGCGTCTGGGTGCACTGTTCAAGCTGGTGGCCAACGAAGTGCAATCGCACGTCATCTACAGCGAGCTCTTGAAGGCGTTGGATCACCCGGCGGTGCAGCCGGTGATCGGTCGCGTGTCCAAGCGCCGCCTCGACTACCTCACCTCGGCTTTCCGCGCTGCGGGTCTGGATGCGACCGATGCGCAGCACCGCGCACGCCTGGCGTATGCCGCGTACGTCGGCTTCCTCCAGCTCAACCTGCAGCTGGGCCAGCGCGACATGCAGCGCGAGGAGTTCGAGGATTACGTGAACCACATGATGGCGACGCTGATCCCCGCCAAAGTCTGACTTCCTTTATTTCTGCCGTGCCCTTTGCGCGGCTTCGCTCCATTTCCGGAACCGACATGACCGATATCGCACAGAATTCGCAAAGCAAACTCGAGGCCTTGAACCAGTGGGTGCTTGAAGTTGCCCGCCTCACCCGCCCTGATCGCATCCACTGGTGCGATGGCAGCGACGCCGAGAACGAAGCGCTCATCCAGGCGATGCAAGCCGATGGCACTTTGATCAAGCTCAACGAAGACACCCATCCCAACAGTTACCTGCACCGTTCGCATCCGGACGATGTCGCACGCGTTGAGCATCTGACCTTCGTCTGCACCACCAATCGTGACGATGCCGGCCCGAACAACCACTGGATGGCGCCTGAGTTGGCCCGTCAGCAGATGGATTCCTTGTTCGAAGGCTGCATGGAAGGGCGCACGATGTATGTCGTGCCGTATTGCATGGGCCCGATCGATTCGCCGCTGTCGCGTTGCGGCGTGGAAATCACCGATTCGGCCTATGTCGTCGCCAACATGCGCATCATGACCCGCATGGGCGCGCCGGCGCTTGCGCGCATCGAGCGCGATGGCAGCTATGTGAAAGGCCTGCACTCGACCGGCGACTTGAACCCGGACCGTCGCTTCATCATGCATTTCCCCGAAGAGCTCGAGATCCAATCCTTCGGTTCCGGCTACGGCGGCAATGCGCTACTAGGCAAGAAGTGCCACGCGTTGCGCATCGCCTCGCACCAAGCGCAGTCGGAAGGCTGGCTGGCCGAGCACATGCTGATCCTCGGCATCGAGAACCCGAAAGGCGACAAGCACTACATCGCCGCCGCATTCCCGAGTGCCTGCGGCAAGACCAACCTCGCGATGCTGATCCCGCCGGAAGGCTACGTGCGTGATGGTTGGAAGATCACCACGATCGGTGATGACATCTGCTGGATGCGTCCGGGCGCGGATGGTCGCTTGTATGCGATCAATCCGGAAGCCGGCTTCTTCGGCGTGGCGCCGGGCACGTCCGAAAAATCGAACCCGAATGCGCTGGCCTCGCTGCAACGCGATGCCATCTTCACCAACGTCGCCGTGACCGATGACAACCAGCCGTGGTGGGAGGGTCTCGACAAACGCGTGCCCGCCATTGATTGGCGCGGAAATGTATACGATTTCAATGCCGGCAAGCCGGCGGCGCATCCCAATTCCCGCTTCACCGTCAGTGCGAAGCAGTGCCCGTCGTATTCGCCGATGGCCGAAGACCCGCAAGGCGTGCCGATCAGTGCCATTGTATTTGGTGGGCGTCGTGCGTCACTGGTGCCGCTGGTGTTCGAGGCGCGTGACTGGACGCATGGTGTGCTCGTCGGCGCGGCGATGGGTTCCGAGACCACGGCGGCCGCGACCGGCGCGGTCGGCGTGATGCGCCGCGACCCGATGGCGATGAAGCCGTTCTGCGGCTACAACTTCGCGGATTACTTCGCACACTGGCTGTCCTTCGACCAAGCCAACGCCAAGCTGCCGAAGGTCTTCCACGTCAACTGGTTCCGCAAGGGCGACGCCGGCGATTTCTTGTGGCCCGGTTTCGGCGACAACATGCGCGTGCTGGAGTGGATGCTCAAGCGGGTGGCGGGGGAGGTTGATAGCCAGGAAACCCCGATCGGCCACCTGCCGAAGATAGAGGACGTGAATCTTGAGGGCGTCGAGCTTAGCCAAGAGGCCCGCGAGAAGCTCTTTGGCTATGACCGCGAGGGCTGGCGGCACGAGTTCGCCAGCATTGGTGAGTACCTGGATGAGTACGGTCCTCGCATGCCTGAGGCACTCAAGGACGAGCAGAAGGCCACGGCTCGCAGCCTCGGCTAAGCGGGCCGCGCTCCGTCATCAAGTGATTAGCGACGGCTGGCGATAAGCGACCAGCCGATCAGGATGTCGTCGCCTTCCGTGAGTGCCTGCGCGTGCTCGATCTGAAATCCGAGCGTGTCCAATGTGCCTGACAGATGCTGAAAAGAAGCTTTGTCGAGCGCGTGCTTGATCAGCTCGTATTGGCGGAAGGCGCTCAGTTTCAGTGCATCCTGCCATTCAAGTGATGCCTGGTTTGCTTGCGCCGCATTGGCACGCCCAGACAGGATCGCATCAATATGCGATGCCACCATGTCACGCGCATCGTGCAGCAAGTCGGGAATCGGGCTGGACTCGATGAATTGCGACATCTCCGCCTGTGCCTGATTGAACGCCGTACGCGCGCTGTTGGCCTCCGGGTTGTCGACGAGTTCTGCCTGCTTGCCCGCCGCTACCCATGCCAGCCATGGATAGATATCCCTGGCTTTCTGCAGGAAATTGCCTTCAGTTGATAGCCAGTTCGCCCACTTCAATTCTTCTGCTGCCACCAAGGCAAGCTGCGATTCGGCATGGTGCATGATCAATGCCAGTCGACCCTGCGGACGAAGTACTCGCGCAACTTCCGCAAGCGCCGCAGTAAGGTTTGAATACTCGATGCCGAACTGGCTACAGGCCAGGTCAAATGATTCATCTGCAAAAGGCAGATGTTCGGCCTGGGTTGCCGTGTGGAATGCGATCTTGCCGCGGATCTCGTCCGGCAACGCCTGATGCCATGCCGGGGCGAGTTGGTCGGCTAGATCGATCGCGTCGATGCGCGGGCAATTCGCAGCAAGTTGTGAGTGAAGGAGGAAGGGCAGCGAGCCGTTGCCGGTGCCGATGTCGAGGACGCGTTGATCGGCATTGAGCGTATTGGCAATCGACGCCCAGAAATCCGCCACGGCACCGCGATAATTTCCCGCGTACGAGGTTGGCAGGCTGTGCAGTGCACCTTGCTGCCAATAATTGCCCCATGCCTTGCGGCGATCCGGGTTCGCGTCCTGCATTTCGTTGCTCATGCGGGTTGTCCTGTCGGATTGATTGAGTCCATGCGCATGTGCGCATTGAACGCTATGGTGATTCGCAAGCCATCATCGCCTGCGGGCTCGGAAGGGCTGTCGTAATGCTGCAGCTGGGACGGAAACAGCACACGTTAGTCAGGTTTGAGCTTGATCGAAAGATGACTCAGGCCAAAAGCCTCCGACATCTCGATGAATATCGACGAATTCGTATTGAGAAAGGCAAGACACCCAGTATCACCTCTCCAATCGTTTGCTTCTAGGCAGGTGCTATACACGCCGGACCAAGAATGCAGGGAGTGGTTGTGCCTGCCGAAGTAACCGTTGCGGCGCGTGATGTGGAGAGAGGACTCGCTCGTCCAAGGCGTGCGCTTCGGTGACCCTCCGCGGTCGTCATGGGCGTTGAAAAAACGGACGGCAGGATAGGCATGGGCGACTACGTCATCAGCACAGTCCATGGTAACGATTCCGCTTGTCTATGGCGGTGGCTGCTCGTGCCGCGCACGCATAAAAAAAGAGGGCCTCTTTCGAGACCCTCCTTTCCGCATTGATTGAATGCGCCAGCCTTGATCAGAAGCGCTGGGTGTAGCGGAAGTAGATCACACGACCCCAGGGATCGTACAGGGTGGAGTCGTAGCTGGTGCCACCGGAGTAGTTCTCGAACACCGGGATCTTGTTGGCGACGTTATTGACGCCGACAGAGATCGTGGCATTCCACGGGGCCTTGAAGCTGGCCTGGACATCGTGGATGACCCACGACGGCAGGTGCGAGGGCTGCGATGCGTAGAAGTCCCTGTTGCTGATCTGGACGGGCGTCAAGACCGGGGTGTTGATCAGGGCCAGCCACTCACGATAGGCCTGCGACTGCGTGCTGTGGATGTAGCTGATGTTCCAGTTGAAGTCCCAGTTGGTGAACGACCAATTGTTGTTCAGGTTGGCGCGGATACGCGGCAGGCCCTTGCGGCCGGCCGTGTTTGCACCACCATTGCCGGAGTAATCAGACACATAACCGGCCGACAGCTGGTTGCGCATCTTGCCCATGGTGCCCAGATCGAAGTTCGTGTTGACCTTCCAGTCGAAGCCCTGGGTTTCGAAGTAACCGATGTTGCCGAAACCGGTCTGGGCATTCACGATGCCGCCCGTGGCCGGGTCAAACTGGGCACCAAGACCCAGACCGACGTTCGGCAGCACGGTGCCCTGCGGGAAGGTCGACAGTGCGCTCGGGCAGATCGAGATCGTGCCACGCAGACAGCCAACCACCGTACCCAGGGTCAGCTGGGCGATTTGGTTTTCGATCTTGATGTTGTAGTAGTCCAGCGACGTGTTGATCCAGTCGGTGGCATCCCACACCACACCTGCCGTCCACTGCTTGGAGTTTTCGGACTCCAGGTTCGGGTTGGAGATGCTGTAGGTCGAGACCTGAGCGTTGCTGCAGGACAGCGAGCCGGTGAACATCAGGCAGGTGGCCGGATCGGACGTGGTCACTGCACTGAACGCGGCCGCCTGAGACAGGATGTCCAGCGACGGCGCGCGGAAGCCCTGACCATACGAAGCGCGGAAGGTCAGCGAATCGATCGGGTGGTAACGGAAGGACACCTTCGGTGCGAAGTCGTTGCCGTAGTCGCTGTACTGGTCATAGCGACCGGCCAGGCTCATCTCAAACGAGTTGAAGAACGGGAACAGGACTTCGGCGTAGACAGCCTTGACGTTACGGTCGCCCGCCGCCGAGTTGCCAGCCGAGCCAACGATCTGGCCACTGGAGGACAGCGGATCGTAGATGTCCTGATAAGCCTCTTCGCGGTATTCGGCACCGACAACGGCGGCAGCATTGCCGCCCGGCAGGCTGAACAGATCGAAGCCAGCGGTACCGTAGACTTCCTTCACCGAGGTTTCCATGTCACGCGAGATGGTCGCGGTCATGCCCAGGCCATTGGGGTTGCCGGCATACGGGTTGTAGATGTTGTAGCGACCGGCCGTGATCGCAGCCTGTGCCAGGCCGCCGACGACGTAGTTGGTGCCGAGGCTGATGGCGCGCGACTGCACGTAACGCATGCCGAAGTCCACGTCCACCTTGTCCCACAGCAAGCCTTCGAAGCCCAGCATGAAGTTGCTGGTGGTGTTCTCGGTGTTGCCATCGCGCGGGCCAAGGGCAGCGAAACGGTGGAACAGGAACACGTCTTGGTTGCGGAACGTCTGGTAGTACGGGTCAGCCCAGTTCGGGTTCAGACCGCCATTGGCAGTCGGAGTACCCGGATGGTTGGGGGTGCCGGCTACCAGGCGAATGGCGCCGCCCGGCCACGGGCTTGAGGGGACCGGTGCGTAACGACCGAAGCTCTTGGTGCGGTTGACCGAGGCAGTGAAGTACGAGGTCCAGTTGTCGTTGATTTGCACGTCACCGCGGGCAAACACAGCGCGGTTGTCCAGCGAGGTCAGGTTGGCCGAAGTCGCGGAGTGGTTGAACTGACAGTTGCGGTTCGCGGACTGATAGAACAGGTCGCTGGCATCGCCGTTGGTGCACAGGCCCGGCACGGCGGAGCCGAAGGTGGGGTGGGCAAGCAACGCGCTGGCGGCCGTCGAGGTGGTGCGCGAGAAGTTGTTCGAATAAACCGAAGCACCCGGGGCGGAATACCAATAATCGCGGTCACGGGTATAGATGACGTCGCGCGAATTCCACGAAGCCCCTGCGATCACGCGGCTGCGCTCACCGGCGCTGCCCATGACGACGCTCATTTCCTTGGTGTCGCCACCCGCCTCGCTGGGCATGCCCAGGCCGACGCTGGCTTCGATGCCTTCGAAATCCTTGCGGGTGATCACGTTGACCACGCCACCGATGGCGTCGGAACCGTAGATGGCCGATGCGCCGTCAGACAGCAGCTCGATGCGCTCGACAGCGGCCATCGGGATGGAGTTCAGATCCTGCGAGTTGCCGATCATCGGCGCGGTCGGTGCACGCCGGCCGTCGATCAGGATCAGGGTACGGTTGGTACCAAGACCGCGCAGGCTGATGCCGGTGAAGCCCTGGCCCGAGCTGCCCGAGGTGGACTGGAACGAGCCGAAGGTGTTGAAGCTGGTGTTACGCAGGTAGTCGGCCACCGAGATGTCGCCGCTGGTCTCGAGTTGTTCGCGACCAATGACGGTTACCGGCAGTGCACCTTCGACTTCTGCGCGCTTGATGCGCGAGCCGGTCACTTCGATGCGGTCGAGGGTCTTGCTGTCGGACTCCTCATTGCTTTGGGCGAGGGCGAGGCCGGGAGCGGCGACGCCTACGGCGAGTGCGATCACGATTGCATCGCGAAGCTTATGGGTTTTGAAGCTCATGACTCTTTGTCTCCAAGAGGGCTAGTGTCGTCTGCCATAGGCAAGCTGATTGGCCACGCGCGATTGCTCATCACGAAGCTTTAACGCACGGCTACCCCGATAGTAGCCAGCCCCGCTTGAAAATTAAAGTCTTGTTAATAATTAAGCGGCGAAGGGCGTCAAATGTTTGTTCTGAGTGAGGGCAAAGCCTTGATGCGACAAGGTTTTTTTAAAAATGAACAAAACGTAAATAATGCATGCAGATGATGGTTATGTGCGGAACTCTCAATGAGAAGGGAGAGCGCGAGTACCAGATCAGGCCTAAGTACCCGGTTTGCCACAGGATCGGGGATCTTTGACACCTATTGCCTGATGGCGCCAGCAGGACTTGGTGGCGTGACCTAATGCCCGGAAAAGCGACTCTTATTAATATGAATAGCAGACACCCCCTTGTTAACGTTTCGTTGGCGGGACTATAGTCGGGCGGTCGGGCATTCTGGTCTTGACTAGCATTTCTGAAATTTCAATCCATTACTCTTCTACCTGGGGGTTTGACAATGGCTTCTAATACGATGCGCACCTCGCTCAAGCGAAGCGCACTTGCCGTGGCGATGGGGCTTTGCTTCGCTGGCGGTGTTCAGGCGCAGACCAATACGGCAGGTGCCGTGGCAGGTAAGGCGGCAGCGGGTGACACGATCACGGTTGCCAATCCAGCAACCGGCTTTAGTCGCACGATCACGGTCGACTCCTCTGGCAATTATCGCTTCTCGCAGTTGCCGACCGGCCAATACACCGTTTCACGCAATGGCGGCAGCCCGCGTAATGTCACTGTCAACGTGGGTACGGCGTCCAACGTCGACTTCGTCAGCGGCGGCTCGGCGCTGGACACCGTCACGGTGGTGGGCAGCAACTACATCAACCCGATCGACGTGACCTCGGTGGAGTCCACCTCCATCCTGACCTCCGAGCAGATCAACAAGATCCCGGTGGGTCGTGACACGACCTCGGTGGCCCTGTTGGCCCCGGGTACGGTGCGTGGCGATGCCGCATTCGGCAACCTCGCTTCCTTCGGCGGCGCTTCGGTGGCCGAGAACCAGTACTACGTCAACGGTTTCAACGTCACCAATACCTTCCGCAACCTCAACTTCAGCAACATTCCGTTCGAGGCCGTTGCGGAGCAGCAGACCAAGACCGGTGGCTACGGCGCTGAATTTGGCCGTTCGCTGGGCGGCGTGGTCAACCAGATCACCAAGCGCGGTACCAACGAGTTCCATGCCGGCGGCAACGTCTATTGGAGCCCGGATTCGCTCCGCTCTCAGGTCAAGAACACGTACTACGCTAACCCGCTGACGCCTGACTTTGGCAGCCTGCGCCAGGACAACTCGAAGGACACGTCCGATGGCGTCCGCGCCAACGTCTGGGCCAGCGGCGCGCTGATCAAGGACCGCCTGTTCGCCTACGGCATCTTGTCGTATGGCAAGAACGAAGCGGACACCTTTGGTTCCGTGCTTGCCACCAGCAACACCACCTCGGAAACCAAGTCCCCGACCTGGTTGTTGAAGATGGACTGGAACATCACCGACAACAACCTGCTCGAATTCACTGCATTCAGTGATGAAAGCGAAACGGTCACCAGCTCGTACACCAATGCGCCGGGCTCGTTCGTTCGCGGCACCTACTTGGGTGACACGGTTGCGGAATCGGGTGGTCAGAACTACATCCTGAAGTACACCGGTTACCTGACCGACAGCTTCACGCTGTCCGCCTTGGCGGGCCGCAGCGAGTACTCCCGTTCGACGTACGTCACTAGCCCGGATGGTCGTCGTGGCAGTTACGATGGCAGCTTCACCGTGCCGACCCCGCGCGTGGCACCGACCGGTGGCTGCCCGACCGTGGTCGATTCACGCCCTGGCTATCGTCAGACGCTCACTGGCGCCTACTCCAGCCCTTGCAACATCAGTAATGCCACGTTGCAGGACATCAACTCCGGCGACGAACGCGAGCAGTACCGCGTCGATCTTGAATGGCAGTTGGGTGATCACCGCATCCGCGGCGGTTACGACCGCGATGATTACGAGTCGCGCGCCGGTTCCGCATTCGAAGGTGGTTATCGCTGGACGTACCTGACCTCAAACGGTCCGGACGGCCGTGCCAACACGGGTGACGAGTTCGATGTTGCACGCCTGCAGTACACCAGCCAGGGTGCAGTCGTCAGCGTCAAGCAAAGCGCTTACTACCTGGAAGACAGCTGGAACATCACCGACAACTTCATGTTGTACATGGGCGTCCGTTCGGACACCTTCGAAAACGTCAACGGCCAGGGCCAGGCCTACGTGAAGATCGAGAACCAGATCTCTCCGCGTCTGGGCTTCAGCTGGGACGTCGATGGCGACGGTTCCTTCAAGGTGTTCGGTACCGCCGGCCGTTATGCACTGCCGCTGACCCCGTCCGTGGCTGTGCGCGGCGCCTCGGCCTCGCTGTTCACGCGTGAAGACTACCTGTTCACCGGTATTGACCGGGCAACCGGTGCTCCGACGGGTGCGACCTCGCGTGGCAATTTCCGCTTCATCAACGCGGAAACCGGCAACCCGAAGAACCCGATCACGATCGCGTCCAAGAACCTGGACCCGATGTATCAGGACGAGTTCATCCTGGGCTTCCAGAAGCAGGTCACCGACAACGTGGCGGTCGGCGTGCGCGGCATCATGCGTGAGCTGAAAGCCGCGATCGATGACAACTGCGATTACGTGCCGGTGCTGATCGCGGGCGGTTTCGATCCCAACACGTTCGAAAATGCCAATGGCGACCATGCCGAGCTGCCCAGCGAAGGCTTCCCGTATTGCCGCATGTTCAACCCCGGCAATGACGCGGTCTTCGTGACGGATTACCTCAACAACGGCACCTTGACCGAAGTCACCGTCCCCGGCGCGCTGTTGTCGCCGAAGGCCAAGCGCACGTACTCCGCGTTGGAGTTCCTGTTCGACGGTCGTTGGGATCGCTTCTTCCTGCAGGGCAACTACACGTACGCTCGCAGCAAGGGCAACACCGAAGGTGGCGTCAAGTCCGACATCGGTCAGGGCGATACCAGCGTGACGCAGGACTTCGACTACCTGGCGCTGACGACCGACACGTACGGCTTCCTGCCGAACGACCGTCGCCACAGCCTGAAGTTGTTCGGTAGCTACGACATCAGCGATGAGCTGTCCGTCGGCATGAACGCCATTGTGCAGTCCGGTCGCCCGATCAACTGCCTGGGCGTGCTTGACCTGGATCCGAGTGATGGTTACTCGGCTCACCCGTACGGCTCCTCGTTCATGCGTTGCAGCACCACCGGCGATGCCACTGACGATGCTTCGGTCGTTGCCGTACCGCGCGGCACCAAGGGTCGCCTGCCGTGGACTTCGGAGTATGGCTTGAACGTTGTGTATCAGCCCAACTGGATGAAGGGCCTGCAATTCAAGATGGACGTTTTCAACATCTTGAACTCGCAGAAGGTCACCTCGGTCATTGAAACTGCAGAAGTTTCAGCGACGGGTGCTGCCAGCAGCACCTATATGCTGCCGGCGAGCTTCCAGCAGCCGCGTTCGGTTCGCTTGATGGTGCAGTACGACTTCTGATTCAACTGAAGTCGGTTACTCAAACGGCCGCCTCCGGGCGGCCGTTTCATTTTCAGATGGAATACGATGCAAGCATGAGCGTTCAAGAAGCAGATATCTGGGGTGGCGTGCGTGCTGCCGAGGCGAGTGGCAATCTATCCCTCATTCGAGCGGCCTACCAAGAGGTCGTGACGAAGGTGCCCGATTTGCCGGCTGCATGGCTGAAACTTGGCCAGGCTTCTTTGCTCGAAGGCTCTTACCGGAATGCATTGGACGCGACCTTGGAAGCGGCCAATGCGATGCGTCGCGCCTCGCGTTGGCAAGCGTTGCCGCATGTGGGGCGCCAACTGCTGCGTTTTGATGAGCGCCGCTTGGTCCGCGAGTTGATCGAAGAAGCGGATTGGAACAACCCGCTATTGCTTTCGGAATCCGCTGTGCTCGCGCAACAGCTGTGGCTGGTTGGCGCGGACGACGTGGCGCTCGCGTTCCTTGAGCACGCAATGAGGCGGCTGCCAGCACATCATCTGCTGCATTACTCCAAGGCAGAGGTGCTTAGCCATCTGGGGCGGCTGGAAGAGTCCGAAATAGAACATGAGTTGGCGATCAAGTTGAACCCCATGTTCTCGATGTCTCACAGGGCGCTCGCATACCTGCACCCGACGCAGGATTCCGGCCCCAGAATCGAAAGAATCAAGGAGATCTTGCGAACCGCTGGGGAAGGCATAGGCGTTGAAGACCGTATCGATCTTCATTACGCGCTTTTCAAGGAGCTGGATGGCATCGATGCCGTCGATGAAGCGTGGGAGCATCTTTCTGCTGGTGCAGGTCTGCGGCGGGCCAACCAGACGTATGACCAAGGGCGCGAATCCCGAGGTATCGACGCCTTGATTAGGGATGGTAGCCGCGCACAAGTGGCTGAACTTGATGTTTTGGATGATGGCGGCGCAGCTGCTAGACACGTCTTCGTCGTGGGGATGCCGCGAAGTGGCACCACCGTGCTGGACAGGATGCTGGGCAATCATTCCGACATGGTGTCGGCGGGAGAGTTGAATGTGTTCGCCCGCAGCCTGTCTTGGGCTATTGATCGCTTCTACGAGCCGCCGGTAACCGAGGCCATCGTGCAAGCTGCTGTCGGATTGGATGATAGGACCGTGGCCGCGCGCTATGGCGAAGCCACCGAGTATCTCCGCGCTGGTCGAAAGAGCATCATCGACAAGAATCCGTTGAACATATCCAATGCAGGTTTCATCGCGCGCTCTATGCCCGATGCCCGCATTATCTGCATGGTGCGCGATCCGATGGACACCTGTTTCTCAAACCTGAAAGAGCCGTTTTCTCCTGGGGCTTATGGTTACAGCTATTCGCAAGATGACTTGGCGAATCACTATGCTGATTTCAGGCGGCTTGCCGCCCACTTCGAGCAAACGCATCCGAAGCGCTTCAAGGCGGTGAGTTACGAAGAGCTAGTCGCTCAGCCTCGCGCACAGCTTGAGGAGGTCATGGCGTTCTGCGGCGGCGAGTATCAGCAAGGACAGGAAGATCTGGCGCGAAATCAGTCGCCGGTATCGACAGCCAGCAAGGCGCAAGTACGCAAGCCTTTGAACCGGAATGGGATCGGGGCCTGGCGTCGTTATGCGGGGAAGTTGGAGCCCCTGAGGCGTCGACTGGAAGCGCAAGGATTTGCATGAGATCGATGCGAGGATGCGGCTAGGTTGGACCTGATGAAGAACATGGATCCGAAGAGCTTGGTGGCATCGGTCGAGCGTTCGATTGCGGCAGGAGATTGGGCGTCGGCCAAGAGCGGGCTTGTGCAATTGATTACCCAAAATCCGGGTAGCGCAGACTTGTGGGTACAGCTTTCCTATGTCGAATCCTATCTGGGGGGATATCGTCAGGCGCGTGCCGCAGCGATCAAGGCTGCAGCAGCTCGTCCCGGTAGCTTGGGAGTTGTCCAGGATGTTCTTTCCAGGTTGCGGACGTTCAACCAAGTGCCAGAAATGCATGACTACATTCGCAGGCTGGGTGGACCTCGGAGGCTTCCCATCCCGTTGCTGATCTCGGCGGCTTCACAATTCAGTTCAGTCAATGATCAAGCAACGGCAATGACCTTGCTTGACGAGGCAAAGTCCGGGGATCCTGATTTCCCTACGACTCTTGTTGCGCGGTCTCAAGTCCTCATGTATTTGGCACGTTTTGCCGAGGCCAAGGCCGACATCATCAAGGCCTTGAAAAGAGCCCCGGGTATCGCGCAGGCATGGTGGCTCGCTTCGAGGCTTGGCAAGGCGACGGCAACGGAAAATCATGTGCAGGAAGTCGAAGCGCAGTTGACACCCTCGGGCAAACTGCCGACTCCCACAGACATTGCGCTGCTTTGTCACGCGCTGCACAAGGAACTGGATGATCTTGGTCGCACTGAACAGGCTTGGGAGGCCTTGAGCAAGGGAAATAGATCAAAGCGCGAGACCCTCCGCTACGCCTCTGAAGAGACTCGTCAGTTGATTGATCTACTCTGCTCGAGTGCAGTTGATAAATCGACGGAGGTGGTCGAGCCAGCGATAGTTCCTATCTTCATCATCGGCATGCATCGTTCGGGAACCACCTTGCTGGAACAGATGCTTGATGGTCATCCGCGGGTGCAAGGTGTTGGCGAACTATACGATTTCACCAGCGCGATGCGGTACGAAACGGACCATCACTGCCAGGGTGTGATCGACCAGGTCATTGTCGAACGAGCATTCACTGCCGGGTTCAACTTCAAGGCCGTAGGGGGGCGCTACCTGCAAGGGCTGCAATGGCGCCTAAAGGGCAACTCGCACTTCACCGATAAACTTCCATCCAACTTTCTCAATGCGGGCTTTATTTGCGAAGCCTTGCCACAGGCAAAGCTGTTGCACATGGTGCGGGATCCTGTGGAAGTTTGTTTCTCCAACTTGAGGGAGTTGTTCTCGAGCGCCAATCCGTATTCTTACGACCAGATCGAGCTGGCGGACTTCTATATCGAATACCACAAGCTGATGGCCCATTGGCGCAAGACGTATCCGGGGCGCATCTTCGACATCCGCTATGACCGCATGGTCCGTGATCCGGAGGCGGTCATGCGTGAGGTCTGTGAATTTTGTGCACTGGAGTTCACGCCTGAGATGCTCGCCATCGGCAATCGCAAGCGCGGCGTATCCACCGCCAGTGCAGTGCAGGTGCGCGAAGGCATTCAGGTGCGGGATGTGCCGAAGTGGAAGCCGTATGAAACTTATTTGCAGCCGATGATCACACGCCTGCGCCAAGGCGGCGTGCTGGAGGGCTGGGAGCAGGCGTAATCAACGGCTCTTGTGCGTCGCTGTCGACGCGCAGAGCAGGGTGAGGATCAAAGATCCTGCTGGTAGCGCACGTAAGGAACGGTGCCTTCTTCCTCGCCTTTGGAAGGCGCGAAAGGATTCTTGCCGCGGGTCACCACGTTGTCAGCGCCCACGCTGAGCTGGCCGCTCCAAGGCGTGCGCCAAGTCAGGCCAACACCAAAGCCTTCCCATTTGCCGGGTTGGCCGGGCACTTCGACGACGCGGCCAAAGACACTGGCACTGAAGGCACCGACGCCTCCGCCAATACTCAGTCCTTTGCTGTTCCAGCGGTCGGCGAATTGCGGCATTTCCGCCGCCGGCATCAAACGCGCATTGGCGGTGGTGCCGGCAATCGACACCACGCCGCTGCGGCCGATGTTGTATTCGGCGAAGAGGGCGAGGTCAGTTTGTTCGACGCGATTGCGGCTGCCGGGTGTCAGCCAGCCGGGCAGGTTGCCGCGTGCCTTGCCCACGCCCACACCAACGCGGGCGTTGCGATTGCCAAGAGAGGCAGCCGCACCGCGTGGGCTGATCGAGCCCAGCGTGCAGTCATCGGAAAGTCGGTCCATCCGATTCGGGATGCCGCCCTTGCCGCTGCACAGCAGAGCCAGTGATTCGCCCGAGGACAAGCCGAACGCTGATTCGAGGGTATTGCTACCGAAGCGCCAGCGGGCACCGCTGTTGGCCTTGCCGGTCGGCTCGAGCACGAACATGCCCTCGACCTTGCCATTGGTGTTGTTGACGACGGGGATGACTGTCACGCCCTTGCGCGCTTGTGCATACGCCTGACCACCAGAGACGGCGAGCGTAAGCCCTGCAAACAACAGCGTTGGCAAGA
The DNA here is from genome assembly GCF_900155935.1 of Solilutibacter tolerans. Lineage (GTDB taxonomy): Bacteria > Pseudomonadota > Gammaproteobacteria > Xanthomonadales > Xanthomonadaceae > Solilutibacter > Solilutibacter tolerans. The sequence continues at coordinate 253,797 of NZ_FTLW01000003.1, read as the reverse complement.
GGCGATGTTTCATGGGCCACCTATTGACTATCCCCGGCGCGGTAAGTTCCCGGTAACCGGGTCTTTCCTGCCAATCCAAAGTACCTCATTTATATTAATTTAACAATCGGTCTGGAGGCCGCATTCAGATTGGCTGGTTGAAGGAAAAACTTCAATCATTGCAAGCGGTTAGGGGCATCGGTATTGGGTTCGGGGGCCAGGAAGAGGCTTTCGATCTGGGCGGTATCGAAGTGGTAGCGCTGGCCACAGAACTCGCAGCGGACCTCCGCGCCGTCCACATCGCCTGCTTCGACCGCCGCCAGGGCCTCCTCGCGCCCAAGGCTGCGCAAGACCTCCGCTACGCGCTCACGCGAGCAGGAGCAGCCGAACTGCAGGTCGCGGTGGCCGAGCTCGTGCAAATTCTCCTGATGGAACAGGCGATGCAGCAACGTCGCCGCATCCACCGAGTGCAGCTCTTCGGTGCCCAGCGTCGCGAACAACTGTTCGATGCGGTTCCAGCCATCATCGTCGGCTTCGGACGCAGGCAGTTTCTGCAGCAACAGGCCGGTGGCATGCTGGCCATCGGCGGCCAGCAGCAATCGGGTCGGCAATTGTTCGGATTGACGGAAATAGTTCTCGAAGGCCCCCGCAAGCGTGGGCGATTCAAGCGGCACCAAACCCTGATAACGGACGGGTTCACCGCTGGGTGTGGGATTTTCAATGGTGATGGCCATCACCGAATCACCGCCAAGCTGCGACAGGTCCAGCGCTTCGGCAGTGGCGGCTTTGGGCGAAGCATCCTCGGACAAACGGACGAGTCCGCGTACCGTCCGGGCCCCCGTGCACTCCGCGAACAGGCTGCGCAATGCGCCCGAGCCACGCAATTGCACCGACAAACGTCCATCGACCTTGGTGTGTGCGGTGAGCAGGGCTGTCGCGGCTACGGCTTGTCCCAGCAGGTCGCGTACCGCATCCGGGTCATCGTTGCGGGCGATGATCTGGCGCCAGGCATCATCAAGGCGCACATATGCGCCGCGCACCCCAGCGTCGGGGAGGAGGAAGATGTCGAGGCGGCCGCCGTGGGCCGCGGAAGTGTTGTCGTTGCTCATCGGTCTCTCGAAGGTCTGCGGCGCACGGGAATCTCCCCGATAATGCCGCCATTGCTGCGATAAATGGGGACGATGTGAGCAAAGCGCAAGTTGATCGAAAACCGCGCCGGCGTTGGCTGCGACGTTTGCTTTGGCTGGCGGCTTTCATCGTCGTTTTCCCGATCGTCCAAGTGCTCGCCTTGCGCTTCATCGACCCGCCGTTTTCCAGCTTCATGATGATCCGTCAATTCCAGGCATGGGGAAGTGGGGACATCGATTTCCGCATCGCGCATGACTGGCGCGACCTCGACCAGATGTCCCGCAACGTGCCGGTGGCGCTGATTGCGGCCGAAGACCAGCGTTTCGCCGATCATTCCGGCTTCGACATGAAGGCGATCGAAAATGCCCGCGACAGCAACGAGCGTGGCAAGCGCATCCGTGGCGGCAGCACCATCACCCAGCAGACCGCGAAGAATCTGTTCCTGTGGAGCGGCACGGGCCTGACGCGATGGCTGCGCAAGGCGTTGGAGACGTGGTACACCTTCTGGATGGAGCTGCTTTGGCCGAAAACGCGCATCCTGGAGATGTATGCAAATTTCGCCGAGTTCGGCGATGGTGTTTACGGTGCGCAGGCCGCGGCGCGCACGTGGTTCCGCAAGGATGCCTCGCGCTTGTCTGCAGCCGAAGCCGCACGCCTGGCGGCCGTGTTGCCCAATCCGAAGCGCTATAGCGTGGCCCGACCGGGTCCTTATGTGCAGCGTCGTAGTCGCGCCATCCAGCGCCAGATGCGTTACATCGGCGGTGCGGGCGCGTTGCGTGAAGTCGAGGGTAGGAAGTGATGAATGTTGCTGGCAAGACGGATCGCTTGACCATCGTGGTCGCGGCGTTCAACGAGGCCGAGGCCTTGCCCTTGCTGCATGCGCGATTGTTGCCGGTGCTGGCATCCATGAACGATGTCGATGCGCGCATCCTGTATGTCGATGATGGCAGTCGTGACGCGACCTGGACCACCATGCAACGGCTCGCGGCCAATCATCCGCGCGTTGGCCTGCTGCGGCTGTCGCGCAATTTCGGCAAGGAGGCGGCACTGACGGCGGGACTTGATCTGGTCGATGAAGGGGCAGCCATGATTCTGGACGCCGATGCGCAGGATCCGCCGGAATTGATCCCGCAGTTCGTTGCCAAATGGCGTGCCGGATTCGACAACGTGTACGGCCGTCGTAGCCAGCGTGCAGGCGAAGGTATTGCTAAACGCGCGACTGCATCGATGTTTTATCGCCTGATCGGCCGCTTGTCGCGCACGCCGGTGCCGGAGGACACCGGTGATTTCCGCTTGCTATCGCCGCGTGCACTCAAGGCCTTGCGCGAGTTGCGCGAGCGCCATCGTTTCATGAAGGGCTTGTTCGGTTGGGTAGGCTTCAACGGCGCGGAAATTGTCTATGAGCGCGAGGCACGCGTGGCAGGCACCACCAAGTTCAATTTCTGGAAGCTGTGGAATCTCGCGCTGGAAGGCATCACCAGCTTTTCTACCGCGCCACTGCGCATCAGTACTTATCTGGGCCTCATCACGGCTTTGATCGCGTTGGTTTACGGCCTCTATGTGATCGTGAAGGCGTGGATGTACGGTGATCCGGTCGCCGGCTGGCCCAGCATGATGGCGGTGATCCTGTTCCTGGGCGGCGTGCAGTTGATCGCGCTGGGGATGATCGGCGAATACCTGGGTCGCCTGTATGTCGAAGCCAAGCAACGCCCGTTGTATGTGATCGCCGATTGGCGGCCCGCGGCCGGACAGGCGTATGCTGGCAGCGAATCCGAAGCGAGGAGCGGCCATGCGTCAGGTGCGGCATCTACTTGAATCGAAGCAGTTGGGCGTGGTGTCGATCGCGCCTGAATCCCCCGTCATCGACGCACTGAAATTGATGGCCGACCACGGTGTCGGCGCGGTGTTGGTGATGGAAGCGGGCCGCAAATTGGTCGGCATCCTCTCTGAACGCGATTACGCTCGCAAAGTCGTCCTGTTGGGGCGTACCTCGGCCAATACGCCAGTCAGCGAGATCATGAGCCATCAGGTTGTGTGCGGTCGCCTGGGGGACACGGTCGATCAGTGCATGCAGGTGATGACCGAGAAGCGCATTCGCCACCTGCCGATACTGGAGCACAAGGAAGTCGTCGGCATCGTGTCGATTGGCGACCTGGTCAAGGCCGTCATCGACGAGCAGCAGATCGAATTACGACACCTGCAGGAATACATCGCGTCCTGATTTCGCGTGCGCTTCAGCCTTTCGGTTGACCGCAGTACTGACGTCCTTTGGCGCTGCCGAGGTCGGTGGTCGCAGCCAACGCAGCTGCCGGCGCGGTCACCGCACCCAGCGCCACCGCTGCCGCCGCGCGCAGGCCGACGCGCTTGTAGTCGGGACGGATGCTCGGGTGGGTGAAGCTGCCTTGCACGTACAGCGGTGAGCGCAACGACAGTGGGCTGAAGCGGCGTGTCTTGGGTTTCAGGGTGAGGTCCAGACGTTCATCACGCAGGCTGATGGTGCCGCTGCCGGTGATGACGGTGTCATCGGTATCGAAGGCAAGCGCGCGCGTGTTCATCACGCCGTTCTTGATGTCGAAGTCGCCGAACGCGCAACGCACGGGCAGCTGCTTGTCGCCGGTGAGTTTCACTTTCAGAATGCCGGCGATGTCGATCGCCGCCATCTCCATCAACAATTTGCTGATGCTGCCCCTGCCCATGCCGACATCGGCCTGCCCATCGGCATTGCCCAGCATCTTGGCAATGGAGTTGCCGGTGGTGTTGATCTTGATGTCGCCGCCTAGGCTGCCGATGGCGTTCTGGCCCAGCTTTACCTTGGGCATCAATTTGCCCAGCGTGAGTCCTTTGGCGGTGATGTCGGCGCGGGTGCGGATGACGCTTCCTTCGCGCGCATCCATCCGGATGGTGGAGCGGATGTCGCCATCGGCGACGCCGAAGTTGAGCGGTGCCAGTGTCATCACCCCGGCTTCGAGCTTCATCCTGGCATCCATGTCGTCCACGGGGAGGGTTTGGGTGTTGATGCGGGTCGCGCGCAGACGCACGTTGGCATCCATCGCGCGCAGTTTTTCCAGCTTGAACTCGTCACGGGGAAACAGTTTGCCGCTGGCTGCTTGATTAGCCGCCCTGGCCGCCAGCTCGGGATTGCTCTTCTCGCCGCCGGAGGCCTTGGGTGCGCCACCGATGAAGCCAGCCAGGTCATCCAGGTCCAGCCGCTTCGAACGCAGATCGGCGTCCAAACGTGGACGCGGCTTGCCCGTGGTGAAGTGGGCGAAGCCGGCCAAGTCGCTGTCGCCGACCTTGCCGCTTAGGCCGTCGTATTTCCACGTGCTGCGGGTGAGTGATTTCACTTCGCGCGTGAAGCGACCATTGAGGGAGTAGGGCGGCGTGGGCGGCAGGGCGATACCCAACAGCGGATAAAGGTCATCCATGTTCTGGCCACTTATTGAGAGCTTCAGGTCGAAGTCGCGCATGCGCAGCGGGTCCAGCAAGGTGCCGACGGCGTGGGCACTGGTCGGGCCAGCGGTGGCACGCACATCGATGCGGTATGGCTCGTCCGCGTTGCGCAGGTCGAGTGGTGACTCGCCACGTCCTTGCATCGTGAAAGGATTGCCTTTCCAACGCCCCTTGCCCGCCACGACAATGGGCGGCCCACTTTCATTTTTCCCGCGGGCTTCACTGTCCACGCGGATGTCGATGTCGGTCTTGCCCTTGGCATCGACGAAGCGCAGGCGGCCATCGTCGATCCACAGGCTGCGGAATTCCGGCTGCTTGCCGCGCGTGTCTTCCTGATCCTTGAACACCCAATTGCCTTGGCCGTCCGGTCCTTTTTCCAGCAGCACGTCGGGATTGGTCAGGCGCAGCTCTGGCACGCGGAAGTCACGCTGAAAGATGGCAGGCCACAAAGCGAAAGCGAAGGCGAGGCGGTCGGTCTTCGCCATCTCCTTTTCCTTCGACCATGGAGCATTGCCAAAGCGTAGGCCGTCGGCGCTGACGCGCGTCATCCGGCCGAGGTCGACATCCAGATTGCCGTCGATGTGCAGTTCACGCCCGGTCTTGGCGTGCACATAGCGCTCGATCGGACGCTTGAACCAGTTCCAGTCCCACAACAGGATCAGCACGATGATGGCCGCGATCATGATGCCAAGTGTTGTCAGCCACGGGTGGCGGCGTGGCCAGATACGGGGGGATGTTGTTTCCTCCCCTGGCATGCGGGGCGTGGGATTGTTTGGGGTTGTGGTGTCAGTCATGCGGCAAAGGTGCGGCAGGTCGTTGCCATCACCTTCGACGCACGCAGGTCAAACAGGGGTGAATGCCGTGGCCATTCGTTCAGGCGCGGGGCACCACCAGCGACCATACCGAAATGAAATGGCAGACGGTGCCGATTACCACGAAGCAATGCCAAACGGCATGTGCGTAAGGCATGCGCCTTTGCATGTAGAACACTGTACCTAGCGTATAGGCGATGCCGCCGGCCAACAGCCAGCCGAAGGTCCAGCCGCTCAAGGCCTGGTACACCGGTTTGGCGTAGAGCATCACCAACCAGCCCATCGCGATGTAGATGAGGGTGGATACCAGCTTGAAGCGGCCGGTGAAGAATAATTTGAAAATGATGCCGATCGCGGCCAGTGACCAGATGGCGATGAAGAGCGTCCAGCCGACGGTATCGCGCAGGACGGTCAACGTGAAAGGCGTATAGGTGCCCGCGATGAGCACGTAGATGGCGCAATGGTCCACGATCTTCAGTCGAGCGCGACGCACCGGATCGACCGCGCGATGATAGGCCGTGCTGGCGAGGTAGAGCATCAGCATCGAAATAGAGAACACGATCGCTGACGCCCATTGCCAAGGATCACCCCCACGTCCTATCGACAGCGTGAGCATGGTGAGCCCGGCCACCAGCGCAACGCCCGCGCCGATGCCGTGGGTCAGCACGTTGGCGCGTTCTTCGCGGGGGGAATATGCGGATGTAGTGGAAGCGCCCATGCCGGGAGCATACAGCCCCGCGATGACATTGATTCTTTAGTCGATGCGTTCCGCGTGTGCGTGTTCGCGGGTGGCGAGGAACTCGACGCCCGGCGCCCGTTCCTGCGCCAATTGCAGGTTGACGCGGGTGGGCGCCAGATAGACCAGTTGGCCTGCCGCATCCAGCGCCAGGTTCGCCGCGTTCTTCTCTCGGAAGTCCTCCAGCTTTTTAGCATCGTCGCACTTGATCCAGCGCGCCGTCGCCACTTGCACCTGCTCGAAGGAGGCATCCACGCCGTACTCGTCCTTGAGGCGATAGGCGACGACATCGAACTGCAGCACGCCGACGGCGCCGAGGATGAGATCGTTCGACATTAGCGGGCGGAAGAACTGCGTCGCGCCTTCCTCACTCAGCTGGGCCAAACCCTTCTGCAGCTGCTTGAGCTTGAGTGGATCGCGCAGGCGCGCACGGCGGAACAGTTCTGGCGCAAAGTTGGGAATGCCGGTGAAGGCGATGTTCTCGCCTTCGGTGAAGGTGTCGCCAATCGAGATGGTGCCGTGGTTATGGATGCCGATGACATCACCCGGATAGGCGTGCTCGGCGATCTCGCGGTCGCTCGCCATGAACGTCAGTGCGTTTGCGAGTTTCAGATCCTTGCCAGTGCGCGGCTGGAAGGCCTTCATGCCGGCGCTGAACTTGCCCGAGCAAATGCGCATAAACGCAACGCGGTCGCGATGCTGCGGGTCCATGTTGGCCTGGATCTTGAACACGAAGCCGGTCAGCTTGTCCTCGGTCGGCTCGACCTCGCGCGAGGTCGTCTCGCGCGGCTGCGGTTGCGGGGCGTGCTGGACGAAGAAATCCAGCAGCGGCTGCACGCCGAAGTTGTTCACGGCAGACCCAAAGAAAACGGGCGCCTGCTCGCCACGAAGATAGGCGTCCTGATCGAACGGATGCGAGGCGCCTTCGACCAATTCCAGCTCGTCACGCAGCTCGGCCAGCATGTCCGCGCCGATCGCCGCTTCCACGCGCGGATCGTTGATGGACGGATAGATGGTCGAGTCCTGTCGGGTGTGGTTCTTGCCGGCTTCGTACAAATGCACTTCGCCGCTGAGCAAATGCACCACGCCGCGCAGGCGCTTGCCCATGCCGATCGGCCAGGTCACCGGCGCGCACTGGATCTTCAGCACGCTTTCGATTTCGTCTAGCAGCTCGATCGGGTTCTTGCCCTCGCGGTCGAGCTTGTTGATGAAGCTCATGATCGGCGTGTCGCGCAGTCGACAGACTTCCATCAACTTGATCGTGCGCTCCTCGACGCCCTTGGCGACGTCGATCACCATCAACGCGCTGTCTACCGCGGTCAGCACGCGATAGGTGTCCTCGCCGAAGTCGGCGTGGCCGGGGGTGTCGAGCAGGTTGACGATGTGCTCGCCATACGGGAACTGCATCACCGACGAGGTCACCGAGATGCCGCGCTCCTTCTCCAGCGCCATCCAGTCGGATGTCGCATGGCGCGCGGCCTTGCGGCCCTTGACCGAGCCGGCCATCTGGATTGCGCCGCCGAACAGCAGCAGCTTCTCGGTCAGGGTCGTCTTGCCGGCGTCAGGGTGGGAGATGATGGCGAAGGTGCGGCGACGCGCAGCTTCCTGTTTGATGGCGGACATGCGGAATACGGCGCGGTTGGCGCCGTCGGGTGTCGGGTCGGGACGCGAATTATAGCGGGATGCAGCGGCCGCCCTGCTGCTGAAAATCCCTGGCAGCCGCAACGTTTATCTTTGCCTTCCCGCCACAACGTTGCCCGCCATGTCTGGATATTGCGATATCGCCCCCGGCCACCCGTTGCACGGCCCGTACCACGACCGCGAATACGGCGTGCCCGCGCGTGACGAAGCCGCCTTGTTTGAGCGCCTGATCCTGGAGATCAACCAGGCCGGACTCAGCTGGGAAACCATGCTGAAGAAGCGCGAAGGCTTTCGCAGTGCGTATGACGGCTTCGATGTCGACAAGGTGGCCGCTTACGGCGACGCCGACCGGCTACGCCTATTGAACGATGCCGGCATCATCCGCAACCGCTTGAAGGTGGATGCGGCGATCCACAACGCTGGTGTCATCCAGCGCCTGCGTGCCTCGCACGGCGGGTTTGCCGGATGGCTGGACGCGCATGTTGAATTGGACGGCCGCGCGCGCACCAAGGCCGAGTGGGTGAAGCTCTTCAAGCGCGACTTCCGCTTCGTCGGCGGGGAGATCGTGGGAGAGTTTCTGATGAGTCTGGGCTACCTGCCGGGCGCGCATCGCGCGGACTGCCCGGCCGCTAAACGCATCGCCAAGCTCAAGCCAAAACCGGTGTGGATGCGTTACGGTTGAGCTGTCGTACGCGGCAGGCGCAACTCGCCGCTGGCGGTCTCGATGCGCACCGGTACCGATTCCAGCCGCATCCCGCGATTCACTTGAACCGCGAAATGCAGGTGCGGGCCGCTGGAATAGCCGGAATTGCCACTGCGCGCGAGCACCTGGCCCGTCTCCACGCGCTGGCCGGGAAGTACCTCAATGCTGCCGCGTTCAAGATGCGCATAGATCGCCATGCTTCCGTCGGCGTGGAGTATGCGGACGAAGTTCGCTTCATCCAGTTGTCCGGGCGTATTGCCGAAGCGGTCTTCGAGCTGCATCACCGTGCCTGCCCGCGCCGCGATCACCGGCGTGCCGAGTGGCGCGGCAAAATCGATGGCCTGGCGGTTTTCCACATCGACATGGCTGAAGCGGCCTTCCGGTGCTTGGCCGATGCGGACTTGCGGCAGCAGCAGAGGAAAGCGGTAACTCACCCCCTGCGCATGGGCTGCGGGCAGGCCGGGGACGGCAGTCAGGCGCAAGGTCACAGGGGTATCAGCGGGCAAGTAGCCGAGCAAATACCCACCTCGGCCCGGCAGCGTCTGCTGCAGAGGGAATCCGTTGCGTCGTTGCTGGGTGTCGATCCTGACCTCTACAGGTCCGGACAAATCGTTGTCGACCCAGATCTCTCGCATCGTGTCGTGGCCGGCCAAGCGCAGGCGGACAGCGGCGGCAGGCGGGTCGGCGGGTGTGGTGCTGGGTGAGGTCGGCTTTGGCGGCCAGCTGAGCCATTGGGCCTGGGCTGGCTGAGAGAGCAGAGCAGCGAGCAGCAGAAGCAAGACAGGACGAAGTGACATCGCCTGATTATCCTGCTCATGACAGATTGGAATGTGTATCGCTCAATTCGGATGAAGCGATTGACATTGCGAAAACCCTGAGGCAAGCTGCGGACATCCATCGAGATCGGCTGAGGGATAGGCCCTACGACGCCGAGGCAACCTGGACATAGTCCAAGGTGCCAATTCCTGTGGGGGCGCAAGCCCACCGCGCAGATGGTTGAGCAGCGCCCTGGCGTTGCCCGACATGCGCACCGCCCGGAACTCGATGCACAAGGAGTTCCGTATGAGTCTGGTTGCCGCCTCGTTCCACGCATCATCCGAATCAGCCATCGACCCGGCCTGTCGATTCGGGCATTCGCATCATGCGCTGGAGTCCGTGGCAGAGCAGGGCATCCTCCCCTGCGCCCTCGCACTCAAGCATGCGGGTGCCCGCGATGTCGCGGTTCGCTGGGAGTTGAGCGGACCGGCCCAGGCACCAATCTTGATCGTCGCAGGCGGTATTTCCGCAACCCGACACGTCTTGGCCAATGATTCTGATCGCACCGACGGCTGGTGGCAGGCACAGGCCAATTTCCTGCGTCGATATCGCGTGCTGGCCATAGATTGGCTGGGCGATGGCGATGGCCTGGATGCGCCCATCGACAGTGCCGATCAGGCCGATGCGATTGCCAGCGTGCTGGATGCTCTCGGCATCGCCAAGGTCCGCGCTTTCGTCGGGGCTTCGTATGGCGCGATGGTGGGATTGCAATTCGCTGCGCGCTATTCCCATCGCCTTAGTGCCTTGGTGGCGATCAGCGGTGCGCATCGTTCGCACCCGTGGTCCAGCGCTCTGCGTTCGATCCAACGCAAGATCGTCGAGTTGGGCGGTTTGCAATGCGATGACGGTCATGGGCTAGCCTTGGCGCGTCAATTGGCGATGTTGTCGTACCGCACGCCACAGGAATTTGCCGAACGCTTCGCCGAGGCAGTCACGGTTGAAGGCGCACGCGCAGTGTGCCCGGCCGAGGGGTACCTCGAAGCCTGTGGCCAGCGCGCCATCACGCGCTTCGATGCGACCGCGTATCGACGCCTTTCCGAGTCCATTGACTTGCACCGCGTGGAGCCGGAAGCCGTGCGTGTGCCGCTTTCGGTCATCGCTATCGACAGCGATCAATTGGTGCCCAGCGAAGACCTGGCCGAGCTCGCCGTACGTGCGCCCGATGCCTGGCTGCACTTGGTCAGTTCACGCTATGGACACGACGCATTTCTCAAAGAAACCGCAGCCATCACTGCTGCCCTCAACGACGCATTGGACGCCTGAATCATGACGCTTGAAACCAACATCGCCACCCGCGCCGTACGTGCCGGCATCGACACCGACCCAGCATTTGGCGCGGTGACGCCGCCTTTGGTGCTCTCATCCAACTTCAGCTTCGAAGGCTTCAATCAGAAGCGGAAGTACGACTACACGCGCAGTGGCAACCCCACGCGTGACCTCTTGGGCGATGCGCTGGCGGCACTCGAAGGCGGTGCAGGCGGTGTCGTGACTGCGACGGGCATGGCGGCGATCACCTTGGCATTGAATGCGCTGCTGGAGCCCGGCGACTTGCTGGTCGTGCCGCACGATGCCTACGGTGGCAGCTGGCGCTTGTTCAATGCGTTGGCGAAGAAAGGCGCATTCGAGTTGGCCACCATTGATTTCACCGATGCCGATGCGCGTAGCGACGTCTTCGCGCGCGGGCCGAAGCTGGTGTGGATCGAGACGCCGTCCAACCCATTACTGCGTGTCACCGATCTTGAAACGGTGATTGGTGAAGCCAAGGACGCCGGTGCAAAAGTGTTGGTCGACAACACCTTCCTCTCGCCGTTGTGGCAACGCCCGTTGGACTTCGGCGCTGATGCGGTGCTGCACTCGACTACCAAGTACATCAATGGCCATAGCGATGTGGTCGGTGGCGCGGTCGTCGCGCGTGAGGCCGCGTTGCACGAACAATTCGCCTGGTGGGCAAATGCTCTTGGCATCACGGGTTCGCCGTTCGACAGTTTCCTGACCTTGCGCGGCGTGCGCACGCTGTCGGCGCGCCTGCGCGTGCACGAAGAGAACACGCATGCAGTGGCCGAGTTGCTGGATGGCCATCCGGCGGTGCGACGCCTGTACTGGCCGGGGCTGGCCTCGCATCCGGGCCACGAGATCGCCGCGCGCCAACAGCAGGGCTTCGGCGCGATGCTCTCATTCGAGCTGGCCGATGAATCCGCCGTGCAAGCCTTTGTCGAAGGCCTGCAGTGCTTCACCTTGGCCGAGTCACTGGGCGGTGTGGAAAGCCTGATCGCGCATCCGGCCACCATGACGCATGCGGCGATGACGCCGGAGGCACGGCGTGCGGCGGGCATCGGCGATGGTTTGCTGCGGCTGTCGGTGGGCATCGAGCATGTCGATGACCTCATCGCGGATCTTCAGGCAGCGCTGGATCGCGTGTTGTCGTGTAAACGCGAGGCGCTGGCGGCATGAGCCATCCTTCGCCTCGGCTGTACCTGCTTGGTACGGGCACGGTGGGCAGCGTGTTCGTCGAGCGTCAGGCGCGGCTTCGTGCCAAGGGTGTCGGGCTGCCGCCTTTGGTGGCGATCGCCAACTCACGCGGCTGGGGCGATTGCGATGCGGCATCCGCGAATGAAACGCTGGATGCTTTACGCGCATCGTCTGCGCCGCGCGATGCTGCATGGTTGCCGCGTACGCACTTTGGTCGCGGTGACATCGTCGTCGATGCCAGCGCCAGCGAGGATCTGGCCGCACGCCATGCGGAATGGCTCGGCCGCGGGGCACACGTGGTGACTGCATGCAAACTGGGCCAGGGCACCTCGGTCGATCGCTGGCAGGCGATACGTTTGGCTGCAGCCACATCGCACACCCAGTACGGTGACAGCGCTACGGTCGGGGCAGGGCTGCCATTGCTGCGCAGTCTGCGTGAGTTGCAAGCGGGCGGTGACCATATCCGCGCGATTGCCGGCGTGTTGTCTGGTTCACTGGCGTGGCTGTTCAACCATTACGATGGCAAGCGCCCTTTCTCCGGCTTCGTGCGTGAGGCGCGTGATGCCGGGTACACCGAGCCCGATCCACGCGATGACCTGTCGGGCGAGGACGTGCGCCGGAAGATCGTGATCCTCGCGCGTGCGGCGGGCGTGGCGCTGGATGCGGCGCGAGTGCAAGTCGATTCGCTGGTGCCGGAAACACTCGCCAACTTGTCGGCGAAGGAGTTCGATGAGGCGTTATCGAATCTCGACGAAGCAATGCGCCTTCGTTACGCCGAAGCCTATCGCAATGGCGAAGTGTTGAAATTCATCGCGCGCTATGAAAATGGCGAAGCCAAGGTCGGTCTGGAAGCACTGCCTGCGGATCATCCGCTGGCAGCAGGCGCTGGCACAGACAACCGCGTGGCGATCTGGTCGGATCGTTACTGCGACCAGCCGTTGGTGATCCAGGGGCCGGGTGCGGGCGCGGAAGTCACCGCGGCTGCGCTCATCGACGACGTGCTGCGGATTACTGCCAGCGCGACATCCTCAGCATTCGATCACGTTCACCGCCAAGCCGCCGCGTGAGGTTTCCTTGTACTTGTCTTGCATGTCGCGGCCGGTGTCGCGCATGGTCTTGATGACCTTGTCCAGGCTCACCTTGTGCTTGCCGTCGCCGCGCATCGCCATGCGCGCGGCGTTGATTGCCTTGACTGCGCCCATCGCATTACGTTCGATGCAGGGGATCTGAACCAGCCCACCGATCGGATCGCAGGTGAGGCCCAGGTTGTGTTCCATGCCGATCTCCGCCGCGTTCTCGATTTGCGATGGCGTCCCGCCGAGTGCTGCGGTCAAACCGGCTGCGGCCATCGAACAAGCCACACCTACTTCGCCTTGGCAGCCGACTTCGGCGCCGCTGATCGAGGCGTTTTCCTTGTAGAGGATGCCGACCGCAGCTGCGGTAAGCAGGTAGTCGAAGATGCCTTGTTCGCTCGCACCGGGAATGAAGCGTTCGTAGTAATGACCGACCGCCGGGATGATGCCAGCGGCGCCATTGGTCGGTGCGGTGACGACGCGTCCACCGGCAGCGTTCTCCTCGTTCACTGCGAGTGCGTACAGGTTGACCCAATCCAGCACGGTCAGGGGGTCGCGCATCGCGGCCTCGGGTTTCGATGACAACTCCGCAAACAATGCAGGTGCGCGGCGTCCCACATGCAAGCCACCCGGCAAGGTGCCAGCTTCGCGAATGCCGCGTGCCACGCAGCCACTCATCGCTGCCCATATCTCGCGCAGCTCAGCCAGCGTCTCTTCGTCGCTGCGCCACGCGCGTTCGTTTTCCAGCATCAACTGCGAGATCGACAGGCCAGTTTCCCTTGCGCGCGCCAAGAGCTCATCGCCACTATGGAAAGGATGCGCGACCGGCGTGGTATCGGCGACGATGCGATCTTCCGCCGCTTCGTCCTGATTGACCACGAAGCCGCCGCCGACCGAGTAATAGTCACGGGTGGCGATCTCGTTGCCTTCGGCATCGAACGCAGCGAAGCGCATGCCATTGGTGTGGAAGGGTAGCTTCTGGCGCTTGTTCATGATGAGGTCGGTCTTCTCGTTGAAGCCGATCTCGCGTTCGCCATGCAGTCGAATTTTCTTCGATGAGCGGATGCGCTCAAGGGCATCAGGGATGATGTCCGGATCGATCAAGTTCGGCCAATGGCCTTCCAGCCCCATCAACACGGCCTTGTCGGTGCCGTGGCCGCGACCGGTCAGCGCGAGTGAGCCGAAGACTTCCGCACGGAGGCGCGCGACTTCATTCAGCCGGCCGGCTTCTTTCAAATGGTGCTCGACGAAGCGCGCAGCCGCGCGCATCGGCCCCACCGTATGCGAGGAGCTGGGGCCAATGCCGATCTTGTAGAGGTCGAAGACGCTGACAGCCATGCGCGGATTCCACGGGATGAACCGCTATTCTAGGCAGCATTGATCGACAGCAACCAACGCCCCCGCATGGCTCTCATTCTTTTTCAGCGCGATCACTGCCATTTGTGCGATCAGGCATTGGCCGTGATGGCCGAAGCCCGTACGCCGGACTTCGATAGTGTGTTCATCGAGGACGCCCCAACGCTGGAGGCGCGCTACGGTCTGCGCGTGCCGGTGCTGCGGGATGATGCCCGCGACATCGAACTGGATTGGCCGTTCGATGCGGCGGCGGTGCGTGCCTTGCTCTGATCAGCTGCGTGGGTCGCGCAACCACCCTTTGGGCAACATGCGAGACAAGGTGGCATCGCGCTGGAACAAGTGATGGTAGACGGCCGCACCTGCATGGCCGACGGCCACCAGCGTCAACAACCAGAACAATTGCTCATGGCGTTCCTCGAGCATCTCGTGCAGGTCGTGGTTCTCACCGACCAGACGCGGCAATTCAAACAGGCCAAACCATGAGCTGGGGCGGTCGGCGTAGGACGTCAGCAGCCAGCCACTGATCGGCAGCGCGAACAGCAGGACATACAGCAAGACATGGCCTGCCATGGCCAGTTTGTGCTGCAAGGGTGTCACTCCAGGCGCGGGGCTGGGCCGCCCGCTAAATAAGGTCCAAAGCAAACGGGCGATGGCTAACATCAGGATCGTGATGCCGATCGATTTGTGCAGGCCGATGAGCTCGACGCGGGTTTCGCGCGGGAAGTCCCCCATCGTCAAGCCCAGGATGCCCTGGCCAATCAGCAGTAGCACGATGAGCCAATGAAAGGTCTTGCTGAGGCTGCCCCACTGGGTAGCGGAATTGCGAGGGCTCATAGGCTGTCCCCGGAGTCGGTGGCTGGATTCTAAGCTGCAACGCTGCGCCCGGTCTTGCGTTGACGCTCGCATCGGCCCAGCATCGGCTTGGGGAAAGGGGAATGATGATGCGACGATGGATCGTGGCGGCTTTGTTGATGCTATCTGCCCTGGGGCCGCTGGCGGGCTTGCGCGCGCAAGTGCCCGAGAGTCCGCACCTGCGCGTGCTCGGGCCCAGGGACGGGATGCCGACCAGTACAGTCAATGCCATCGATCGGGATAGTGCCGGATTCATCTGGATCGCCAGCACCGATGGTCTGGCCCGCTATGACGGCAATGGCTTTCGTGTATGGCGACATCAGGCCAATGATCCGCGCTCGCTGACCGGCAACTGGGTACAGGTCTTGCACGTGGATGCAGGCGATCGCGTTTGGGCTTCCAGTGAATTTGGTGGGCTCAGCATGCTGGATGGCCGGAGGGACGGCTTTCGCCATTGGCGTCGCGCTACCCATCCGCAGCTGGGTAGCGACGACATCTTCGCCATTGCCAGCCGCGGCGACATGCTGTGGTTTGGCACGGGGGATGCCGGCTTGTATCGGATGTCGCTGGCCGGAGATCCATCGACATGGGTGCCTGAGCGGATCGACGGCTTGCCATCGGACACCGTGATCAACCTGGATACCGATGAAAAAGGGCGGCTGTGGATCGCGACCTTCAGTGGTCTTGCTGTGCTCGAGAAGGGGCGAGTCCGCAGCGAACCATTGCCGGGTGAAGACGCGATGCCGGTGATCTATTCGGTGCTGGTGGATGGTCGGCGGGTCTGGGTCGGTACTTCCGGAGGGATCTTTAGGCGCGAAGCCAATGGGCAGTGGTCAAGACTGCCTTATGCCGACATGTTCGAAAGACCCAACGCGGCGACCGGGCTGGCCATCGGCAGTGATGGTGCCCTGTGGGTGGGCAGTCAGCGGCAGGTATGGCGCGTGGCGAATGACAGCGCGATTCCCGAACCCATCTCGACCGAGCCGCCATACCAGCCTGGCACGGTGCAGGCGCTCATGCGCCAGCCGGATGGCGGGCTATGGGTCGCGCTACCCGGTATTGGGTTGGGCTATTTGCGTGCGGACTGGCGCGCCATTGCCCAGCTGCGCAAGCGTGTCGATGGCACCGGCTTGATGGGCAGCACGTACCGGGTCACGGCTCCAGCCCGTGCTGGTGGCATGTGGTTGGCCGCGGTCGATGGACATGTGGAGCGGGTGAGTGCGAGCGGTGTCGTGGAGCGCATTGGCGAGGACATCCGCGAGCAATTACCGGCCAGCAAGCCGATGACGATGATTGAGGACAGGCTGGGTCAGGTGTGGATTTTCTACGGACGGACCGGCCTGTGGCGAATCGGACGCGACGGCCGCCTGGACGATTGGCAGCCAGGTGAGAACCCGGACGATTTGCAGGACGCGCAATACGATTTCTTCGCAGTCCCTGGCGACAACACGTTGTGGGCTGGCATGTCAGATGTCGGGTTTGAGCAGCGCGACATCGTCAGCGGCAAGGTGTTACGTCGCATCAGCATGGCCGATGTCGGCATCGGCGATGGCGATATCGAAGACATGCGCAGTGGGCCTGATGGTCGTTTGTGGTTGGCCGGTAGTTTCGGCATGGGCTGGTTGGACACCCGTCGCGGCAAATTGGTCGTGCCTGCTGGCCTTGCGGGCTCGCGCGTGTTTGCGTTCGGTTTCGCTGGACGCGATGACATCTGGTTGTATCGATTGGATGGCCTGACTCGGCATCACCGTGGCGGCGACGACTCGTGGCGGGAAGCCGATCGTGTGCCGACCGGTCAGCAACTGCCTTCGCTGCAAGCGGGCGGGTTGCAAGTGGATACGCGTGGTCGTGTGTGGTTGTCCAGCCAGCGAGGCATATATCGCTGGAATCCGCTGCGGCGACATCTGGATCGCATCGGCATCCAGCATGGCTTGTCCAGCCAGGAGTTCGCCGATCGCGCGCTTAGCCTGACGCCGGAGGGCATGCTCGGCGTCCCCGCGCGCGATGGCAGCGTGGTGCTCATCGACACGCGCTATCCAGACCTGCCGGCGAACGTGCCGACGCTGCGTATCGACGGTATTGATGTGCGTCGTGATGGCGCATGGGTATCGCAGCCCATCACCGAGACCTTGTCATTCGGGCCGGATGATCGCGAATTCCGCCTGACCGGTCATTTGCTTGCGTTCGATGATCCCAGCGGAACGCGTTACTGGAGCCGGTTGGAGGGCTTCGACAGCAATTGGATAGAGCAGGGTGCCCAGGGCGAGCGTGTGTTCAGCGGGCTGGGGCCGGGACACTATCGATTGCGTATGCGTGCCACCGATGCGGCGGGCAATGCGGCGAAAGAGCAGGTGCTGGAATTCGCTGTGCGGCCGCCGTGGTGGCGCACCTTGCCGGCGTTGTTTTTTGGCGCCCTGCTACTTGTCGGCGTGCTGGCATTGTTGGCACTGGATTATCGTCGTCGCTTGAATCGCAACCACGCACTGCGCCTGGCAGAGCAGCAGCGCGCGATGGCTGAGCAAGCCTCGGAGGCAAAAACACGATTCCTGGCCACGCTTGGCCATGAAATCCGCACACCCATGACCGGCGTTTTGGGTATGGCCGAATTGCTGCAGTCATCGAAATTGGATGATCGGCAGCAGGGCCAGGTCCATGCCATTCACCGCGCAGGCAAGCACTTGCTGCGCTTGGTCAATGATGCTTTGGATCTTGCGCGAATAGAGGCCGACAAATTGGTGTTGTCGGAAGAGCCCTTCGATCTGCAGGCTTTGGTGGACGAAGTGGTTGAGTTGATGGCGCCATTGGCGGAACGAAAGCAGCTTCGATTTACTTTGCAATGCGCCTCGGGATTGCCGCGTGGATTCATCGGTGATCGCACCCGGGTCGAACAGATCCTGCTCAACTTGCTGGGCAACGCGATCAAGTTCACCGAGCATGGCGAAGTCGGGTTGGCGCTGTTGCCGCTGGAGGGTGAGGGCGTGCGTTTCGTCATCCATGACACCGGCCCGGGATTGAATGAAGAACAACGCCAGCGCCTGTTCCGCCGATTCGAGCAGGCCGAAGGCGCGCGCACCAATGCGCGTTACGGCGGCAGCGGCTTGGGCCTGGCGATCAGCCAGGAACTATCGGCGGTGATGGGCGGGCGCATTGATTTGGAAAGCGCTCCAGGCGCAGGTGCGCGATTCACCGTGGATCTGCCACTGAAGGCGGCGGAGTTGCCAATCGCTCCAGCCCATTCGACGTCGAACCCGGCAAGCGATGTGCTCCATCTATTGCTGGTGGAGGACGATGTCACCGTGGCCGAAGTCGTAGCAGGCCTGTTGCGCACGCAAGGGCATGACGTTCGGCACGCACCTCATGGTTTGGCGGCATTGGCCGAAGTGGCATCGACACGTTTCGATGCCGCATTGTTGGATCTGGACCTGCCAGGCATGGATGGCTTCGCCTTGGCTCGGCAACTGCGATTGGGTGGCTTCAACGGGCCATTGCTGGCCGTGACCGCGCGCGCCGATGCCGATGCCGAGCCGATGTCACGAGCGGCAGGATTCGATGCCTTCCTGCGCAAGCCGGTGACTGCTGAGATGCTGGCCAACGGATTGCTTCAGGCCAAAGCCGCCCGAGCCAAAGGCGGCGTTTGAGTCAGCGCTTGCTGTAGGTGTGGACTTCGTCCACCACTACCGCGACGTGCTCGGGATTCATGTCGGGCGACATGCCGTGGCCCAGGTTGAAGACGTGCCCTTCGCGTGAGCCGCCATTGCCGTGCGCGTAGCTGTCCAATGATTCGCGCACTTGCTCGCGAATCGCATCAGGGCTGGCGTAGAGCGTGGTGGGATCCAAGTTGCCTTGCAGGGCGACCTTGCCCTTGGTGCGCCATACGGCGTCTTCCAGCGACACTGTCCAATCCACGCCAACGCCTTCCGCGCCGCTGTTGGCGAGTTGGTCCAGGTACGGCCCGTTGCCCTTGCCGAACAGGATCAGTGACGTGCGCTGTGCGCCTTCGCCGCGTTTGAGTTCCTTGGCGATGCGCTGCAGGTAACGCAGGGAGAAGTCGCGATACAGCGCGGGCGACAACACGCCGCCCCAGGTGTCGAACACTTGCAGCGCTTGTGCACCGGCCAGCCGCTGTGCCGATAGGTAAGCGATGACAGCATCGGTCACGACACCAAGCAATTTGTGCAACAGCGCGGGCTGGCTATACGCCATCGCCTTGATCTTGCTGAAATCCTTGCTGCCGCCGCCTTCGATCATGTAGCAGGCGAGCGTCCACGGGCTGCCCGAGAAACCGATCAGCGGCACCGAGCCATCCAGTTCACGGCGAATGGTGCGCACCGCATCCATCACGTAGCCGAGTTCGGTTTCCATGTCCGGAACCGCAAGTTTTGCGATGTCGGCTTCGGTGCGGACTGGGCGCTCGAACTTGGGGCCTTCGCCTTCGACGAAATACAGGCCCAAGCCCATCGCATCCGGCACAGTGAGGATGTCGGAGAACAGGATCGCGGCGTCCAACGGGAAACGACGCAGCGGCTGCAGCGTCACTTCGCAGGCGATCTCCGGGTTCTTGGCCATGGCAAGAAAACTGCCAGCGGCCTTGCGTGTCTCACGATACTCCGGCAGATAACGCCCGGCTTGGCGCATCAACCACACCGGCGTGTAGTCCACGGGTTCGCGGCGCAATGCGCGCAGGAAGCGATCGTTCTTCAGTGTCATGTTGATCCCGTTAGCGTGGAAGGTCCGCGCCCTGCGCGAACATCAGTTGGAAGCCTTTCTTCAATTGCGCGTCGCGGGCTTTTTCCAGCGCGGCGAGTGCGCTGGATTGGTCCATGTATTGCTCACGACGCAAAGTGCTGCGGCTGCCGGTTTGTCCGGTTTCGCGCAGCAATACCCAACCACCGAACAGGTCCGGTTGCAAGGTAAGCTGGACGAAGCGGGGCGCTTCGCGGCCGTCAGGCCGTTGTTGCAGCAGCAGGCGCATGGGGAAATTGTAGCGCCCGGGCCGTATTCAGACCGTTGAGATGGATCAACCCAGCACGTGGCCGACGGCGTCCTCTGGCACACCGGGGACTACGCGCGCACGGCCCATGCCGTCCCATAGGACCAGTCGCAGGCCGTTGGCATCATTCTTTTTATCCAGTCGCATCCGCGTAATAAGTGCATCGGCGCTGAGCTCGGCGGGGATGCTCACGGGTAACCCGAAGCGTTCAAGTAAAGCCTGGAGGCGCGCGGCATCCTTGTCACTGGACAGGCCAAGTCGGGCGGACAGGCGCGCAGCCAGCACCATGCCGATTGCCACGGCCTCCCCATGAACCAAGCCGCCGTAGCCCTGTTCGGTTTCGATGGCATGGGCGAAGGTGTGGCCGAAATTGAGCAGAGCGCGCTCGCCTTTCTCGAACGGGTCGCGCTCGACTACGGCCGCCTTGTAGCGGCAGCTGGCGGCGATGGCATGGGCGATGGCTGCGTCGTCGAGCGCGAGCAATGCGTCTGCATTCGTTTCCAGCCAAGCAATGAAGCCAGGGTCGAAGATGGCGCCGTACTTCACCACCTCCGCTAAACCCGCGTGCAATTCGCGGGCGGGGAGCGTGGCCAGTGTCGCTGTGTCGATGACGACCGCGCGCGGCAAATGAAAGGCGCCGACCAGATTCTTGCCCGCCGGAATGTCAACTGCAGTTTTGCCGCCGACCGAGGAGTCCACCATCGCCAAGAGTGACGTCGGTAGTTGCACGCAATCGATGCCGCGCATCCAGCTGGCCGCGACGAATCCTGCTAGATCCCCCACCACGCCACCACCAAGTGCGAATACGCAGACATCGCGGGTCGCGCCTTGCACCGCGAGAGTGTCGATGACGGCAGCGAAGTTGGCGAGTGTCTTCGATGCCTCACCCGCCTCGATGACATGGGTGTTGATGTTGCAACTCGGCTTCGCTATGCGAAGCGCGCTTTGCAACCGCTCGCTGTAAAGCGGTGCAACGTGCGTATCGCTGACGATCAGCGCGTGTCGCCCACGCCATTGCGCGCTCACGCACGCAGCATCGCCCAACAAACCGCTGCCGATATCGATGCGATACGGCGAAGGCCCACCCACATCAACCGTGGTATCCAGCTTCATGCAGCCACCCCGCGCCAAGCGTTCTGGATACAGGGCAGCAACATGCGGCAGGCTTGGTCAGGCGTGCAGCCATCGGTGTCGAGATGCAAATCGGCGACTTCGGCATACAGGGGGGCACGATCGGTGGCCATGACATGCAGCACCTCCTCGCGATCATCGCGTTGCAGGAGCGGGCGGGTGCGATCGCGTGCGAGGCGCCTGAGTTGCTCGGTCACGCTGACATCGAGATGCACCACAAAGGCATCGCGCGACAACAGGGCGCGGTTGGCATCGGACAGCACCACGCCGCCGCCAGTCGCGATCAGCTGACCTTGGCCAGCCAGCAATTCCTGCAGCAATGCGGACTCCCGACGCCGAAATCCGGCCTCGCCCTCGCAGACGAAGATGTCGGCAACGCTGGCACCCGTACGCGCTTCCAGCACGCGGTCCGCATCGACGAATTCCAGTGAGAGTGCTTGTGCAAGCCGCTTGCCGATCGAGGATTTCCCTGCGCCCATCGGCCCGACCAGCACCAAGTTGGCGGCGGTATCCATACGCCAATCGTACAGGGAATTAACACACGGGCTGCCATGCTCGGCACACGGCATTGGGCCGTCAAACCAGGAGAAAACCCGCATGTCAGTCGCAAAAATCATTGAAGTCAATGCCGCATCGGCCACCAGCATGGAAGACGCAGTGAAAAAGGGCCTGGCCAAGACCTCCGAGACGGTCAAGGGCATCCAGGGCGCCTGGGTCAACGAGATCAAAGTGGTCTGCGGCCCCGATGGCAGCGTCAAGGAGTGGCGCGTCAACCTCAAGATCACATTCCTGGTGCAGTAAACCGGATTCTTGATCCAAGTGCGTGCGCGCATCGGCGGCGCACGCCACAATGGCGAGATGAATACTCACCCGTTATTACTCGAAGCACTGGACGCCTTCGCGCGTTTGTTCGAGGAGGCCAAGGGCTGCGAGGCCGATGCCACCGGCATGACCTTGGCTACCGCCGACGCGAAAGGACAGCCTGCCGCGCGCATCGTGTTGCTTAAGAATTTCGATGCGCGCGGTTTCGTGTTCTATAGCCATACCGACGGGCGTAAAGGCGCGGAGTTGGCCGCCAACCCGCAAGCGGCGCTGTTGTTCTGGTGGCCGCATCTGGGCGAAGCAGGCGTCGAAGTGCGTATCGAGGGCGCGACGGAACGTGTATCCGATGAAGAAGCGGATGCCTACTTCGCAGAGCGTCCACGCATGAGCCAGATCGGCGCTTGGGCCTCCGAGCAATCGCGCACGCTGGACGAGCGCGAGATGTTCGAGCGCCGTATCGATGCGTTCGAGCGTGAGTTCGAAGGCCGTGCAGTGCCGCGGCCGGCAGACTGGTCGGGCACGCGCGTCGTGCCTCGTGCGATCGAGTTCTGGCATGGTGCCAAATTTCGCCTGCATGAGCGTTGGTTGTATGAGCGCGGCATGGGCGGGGATTGGTCCAAGCGCATGTTGTATCCCTGATGCAGCTGTTGCCCGTTTATCGCGTGACCGTGTTCGTGCCGCCCGAGTACGTAGAGACGCTGCGGGCAGGTATCCATGCCGTGGATGCGCTCGCGTTGGGGGACTACAGCGAAGTGATGTGGATCACCCCGGGCGGACAAGAAGAATTTCGTCCGGGCGCCGCCGCCCATCCCACGTTGGGCAGCGCGGGTGAGTTGGTGCGCAGCGACACCGTGCGGATTGAATTCGCCATCCCCCGCGACGCAGAGCGCTTGCAACGCGTGTTGAGCGAAGGTGTGCATCGTCACCACCCGTGGGAAGTGCCGGCGGTATTCGTCGATGAATCCTGGTTCCCGATGCCGGAAGTCGCGACGTGATCGGTCCGCGGCGCATCGTCTGCCTGACCGAAGAGCCGACGGAAACGCTGTACGCGCTCGGCGAGCAGGACCGCATCGTCGGCATCAGCGGTTTCACGGTGCGACCAGCGCAGGCGCGCAAGGAGAAGCCCAAGGTCAGTGCGTTCACCTCGGCGAAGATTGGCGAGATCCTCAAGCTGAAGCCGGACTTCGTGATCGGGTTCTCCGACATCCAGGCGGACATCGCCGCCGAATTGATTCGGCGCGGGGTGGAGGTGTGGATCGCCAACCATCGCAGCGTCGATGACATCCTCGCCTACATAAGACGCCTGGGCGCGTTGGTGGGCGTTGGCGACAAAGCCGATGCCTGCGCGGATGATCTGCAGCGCGGGCTGGACGACATCGCCGCGCAGGCCGCCCGGCTCTCGCATCATCCCAAGGTGTATTTTGAAGAATGGGATGACCCGCTCATCACCGGCATCCGCTGGGTGAGTGAATTAATTGAGATCGCCGGCGGCATTGAAACCTTTCCCGAGCGTGCGCGGGAGTCGTTGGCCAAGCAGCGCATTCTGGAAGACAGCGATGAAGTGATCCGCCGCGCGCCCGACATCATCATCGGCAGCTGGTGTGGGAAGAAGTTCCGCCCGGAACGCGTTGCTTCACGCGCTGGCTGGAATGACATTCCTGCCGTGCGCGATGGCGAGCTGCACGAAATCAAGTCGCCGCTCATCCTGCAGCCCGGCCCGGCGGCATTGACGGACGGGGTGCGCGAACTCGCCCGCATCATCCAGGCCTGGTCCGCCAAGCGATCAGAGGGATGGCCGAGCGGACAGACTGTTCCACCTTGAGGCTCGACCCGCTGGGCCAATGCCGCCATCATCCTTGTTCATATTTTCAGGGAGCGGCCTTTGAAAGCCTCCAATCGACACGACCTCGGACTTCTCATCCTTCGCATCGCACTGGGCGTGCTCATCCTGCTGCATGGCATTGCCAAATTGCGCGGCGGCCTGGGTGGGATCGAAGGCATGCTGACGTCGCATGGCCTGCCTGCCTTCATGAGCTATGGCGTGCTGATCGGTGAGGTGCTGGCGCCGGTACTCGTGCTGATGGGTTGTTTTTCACGTATCGGCAGCGCCGTGATTGCCATCAACATGGTGTTTGCCGTGGGATTGGCGCACATGGGCCAGCTGGGCCAGCTCAACGAGCAAGGCGGCTGGGCACTGGAATTGCAGGGCATGTTCCTGGCGACCGCCGTCGCGCTCGCCTTGCTCGGACCGGGACGCTACGCGATCAACCAACGCTGAGCCCTCTGCCCGGGCGACTACCGCGGCGGGAAAAAGTCGCGGTGGAACTCCAGTGTCGCCAACGCCGCGCCTTGTGGTTGCGCGCGGATGCGGAATCGCAGGGTATCCGGCATCGAGACGGGAACCACGCCCACGTGATCGACGTAGCCCGCGCTTTCGACTTCGTGCATCGTGATGGTCTGCGCGCGTCCGAACAAGTCCGTGGCAGTCGCGTTGACCGTGCCGGGGATGGCCTTTTCGCCCGTGGCGGATTCGCGACGCAGCCCCACCACGATCAGCACACTGCCTTCCGTGCGCTCCACGCCATAGCTGCGCGCCATCGCCTCATTGAGCTGCATCGTGGGCAAGGTGCTGGCACGGACGATGACATCGCCCACCCGCGTTTCAGCAGGCGCGGGGACTTGTGCAGCGGCAGGGGGTGACGGCGGCTCGCCTCTGCAGCCGACGAGCAAGAGCAACAATCCGAGCGTGGGCCATGGCTTCATCAATCGTTCGCGGCTGCAAGTTCCGCGCCACGGATGCGTGCGGCATGCACAGCGCGCGCAACCACTTCGCGGAAACCATCGGCTTCGAAACTTTCGATGGCGGCCTGCGTGGTGCCATTGGGTGATGTCACCCGGCGACGTAATTCGGCAGCAGGCGTGTCATCGGCGGCCAACATGCGCGATGCACCCAGCAGTGTTTCGATGGTCAGCGTGCGCGCAGCATCAGCGGGCAGCCCTTCGGCTTCACCGGCGGCTTGCAGCGCCTCGGCCAGCAGGAACACGTAAGCCGGGCCGCTGCCCGATACGCCGGTCACCGCATCCATCAACGATTCGTCATCGACCCATACGGTCTTGCCGGCACTGGTCAACAAGGTTTGAGCGATGTCACGTTGCTCGGCATTCACGGTGCTGTTGGCATGCAGGCCGGTCACGCCAGCGCCAAGCAAAGCCGGTGTGTTGGGCATGCAGCGCACGACCGCGATGCCGCCGCCGAGCCAACGACCAATCTGCGCTCCGGTGATGCCGGCGGCGATGGAGACGACCAGCGGCTGATTCGCTTGCGCAACGGGCGCTAGCACCGTGCAGACCTCGCGTAATACTTGCGGTTTCACCGCAAGCACCCAGACCTCGGCGTGGGTGGCGGCCGAGGCAGCATCGCTGAAGACGTGTACGTTGAAATCGCGCGCCAGTGCATCGCGCAATTCAGCAACGGGCTCGGCCACGTGCACCTGGTTTGCAGTTGCGCCTGCCTGCAGTAATCCGCCGATCAGGCTGCGCGCCATGTTGCCGCCGCCGATAAAGGCGATGGTGGGGAGCGAAGGTTTGGCGTCTGGCGATTTCATGGCAATGCGGGGTGGGAATGTCGCATCAGGATAGCCCTTCGACTATTTCGCCGGGCGGGGACCAAACAAGGCGGTGCCGATGCGCACCATCGTGCTGCCTTCGCTAATGGCGAGATCGGCGTCGTCGCTCATCCCCATCGACAAGGTGTCCATCGACGGGAAGCGCTCGCGCAGCTGATCAAACAACAGACGCATATCGTGGAAGGCAGTGCGACGCACATCCACGTCAACCGACGGTGCGGGAATTGCCATCAGCCCGCGCAATGCAAGTGACTCATGGGTGGCTATCGCCTCACAGATAGCTTCGGCATCGGCAGGCGTGCAGCCATGCTTGCTGGCTTCATCGTCGATGTTGACTTGCACCAGCAGGTTGAGTGCCCCGCGATCGCCCGGGCGATGCCTCGCCAGCGCATCGACCAATTTGATCCGGTCCACCGATTGCACCCAATCGAAATGGGTCGCCACATCTTTGGCCTTGTTCGACTGCAGGTGGCCGATGAGATGCCACTCGATGTTGTTGCCGACCAATTCGCGCATCTTGCTTATGGCCTCTTGCACGTAGTTCTCGCCAAACCTGTGTTGGCCCGCGGCATTAAGAGCAGTGATTTCACTGCTGTCACGGGTCTTGCTGACCGCCAATAGGACGGGGGCTGGACGGCCGGATTGTTTCGCAGACGTAACCAGGTGAGCCTGCAATTGGGCAAGTCGTTCGACCGCTCGAGGCATGACGGGTGCCAAATGGGGTGGGATGTGGTTATTCTGCCGTTTGCGGCGGTCGCAGGTGGGGATGGACCGCGAATTGGGGAAAGCACATGGATATCGCAGAACTGTTGGCGTTTTCCGTCAAGAACAAGGCGTCCGACCTGCATTTGTCTGCAGGCCTGCCGCCGATGATCCGCGTGGATGGTGATGTACGTCGCATCAACATCCCGCCGCTGGATCACAAAACCGTGCACGGCTTGATCTACGACATCATGTCGGACAAGCAGCGCCGTGATTACGAAGAGTTCCTGGAAACCGACTTCTCGTTCGAGATCCCGGGTCTTGCGCGCTTCCGCGTGAATGCGTTCAACCATAACCGCGGCGCAGGTGCGGTATTCCGTACCATTCCGTCAGAAGTGCTGACCCTCGATCAACTGGGCTGCCCTCCGATCTTCCGTGAACTGATCAACCAGCCGCAGGGCTTGATCCTGGTGACCGGGCCTACGGGTTCGGGCAAATCGACCACGCTTGCGGCGATGCTCGACCACATCAACAAGAACGAGTACGGCCACATCCTCTCCGCCGAGGACCCGATCGAATTCGTGCATACCTCGCAGAAGTGCCTGATCAACCAGCGCGAGGTGCATCGCGATACACATGGCTTCAACGAGGCGCTGCGCAGCGCCTTGCGTGAAGACCCGGATTACATCCTGGTTGGTGAGTTGCGTGACCTGGAAACGATTCGCTTGGCGCTGACAGCAGCGGAAACAGGCCACTTGGTGTTCGGCACCTTGCATACCTCCTCGGCGGCCAAGACCATCGACCGCATCATCGACGTGTTCCCGGCGGGCGAGAAGCCGATGGTGCGCTCGATGTTGTCGGAGTCGCTGCGTGCGGTGATTGCCCAGGCGCTGCTGAAGAAGGTCGGCGGCGGGCGTACGGCGGCGTGGGAGATCATGGTCGGTATCCCCGCCATCCGTAACCTGATCCGCGAGGACAAGGTTGCGCAGATGTATTCGGCCATCCAGACCGGCCAGTCGCACGGCATGATGACGCTCGACCAGCATCTGCAGGACTTGGTGGCACGCAGCCAGATCACCAAGCAGCAGGCGCGCGAATACGCGAAAGACAAGCGTTTGTTTGATTGATTTCGGGAAGGCCTTAAGCGCCGACCCCAAGGAGTACCGCGATGACCACGCCTACCGAATTCACCTCGCTCCTCAAGCTGATGGCCGCCCAGCGCGCCTCGGATCTGTTCATCACCGCCGGTATGCCGCCGTCCATGAAGGTCGATGGCAAGCTGTCGCCGGTCAATGACGTGCCGCTGACGCCGCAGCAAAGCCGCGACCTGGTCATCTCGGTGATGACGCCGCCGCAGCGCGAAGAATTCGAAAAGACCCACGAATGCAATTTCGCCATCGGTCTGGCCGGTGTGGGGCGCTTCCGTGTCTCGGCGTTTTACCAGCGCAACCAGGTTGGCATGGTGTTGCGCCGGATCGAGACCAAGATCCCGACGGTCGAAGAGCTCAGCCTGCCGCCGATCATCAAGCAATTGGCGATGACCAAGCGCGGCATCATCATTTTCGTCGGCGCGACAGGAACGGGTAAGACCACGTCGCTCGCAGCGATGATCGGCCATCGCAACAGGAGCTCGACCGGACACATCATCACGATTGAA
Source organism: Solilutibacter tolerans (assembly GCF_900155935.1). GTDB lineage: Bacteria > Pseudomonadota > Gammaproteobacteria > Xanthomonadales > Xanthomonadaceae > Solilutibacter > Solilutibacter tolerans. The sequence goes on along the minus strand of NZ_FTLW01000003.1, from coordinate 225,854 downwards.
GACCCGATCGAATTCGTGCACCGCCACGAGGGCTGCATCATCACCCAGCGTGAAGTTGGCATCGACACCGACAGTTGGGAAAACGCGTTGAAAAATACCCTGCGCCAAGCCCCGGACGTGATCATGATCGGCGAAGTGCGTACGCGCGAAGGCATGGATCATGCGATCGCCTTCGCGGAAACCGGTCACCTGGTGTTGTGCACGCTGCATGCCAACAACGCCAACCAGGCGATGGACCGCATCATCAACTTCTTCCCCGAAGACCGTCGCGACCAGCTGCTGATGGATCTCTCGCTCAACCTCAAGGGGGTGGTCGCGCAACAGTTGGTGCCGCGCAGCGACGGCAAGGGCCGCCGGGTGGCGATGGAAATCCTGCTGGGCACGCCGCTGGTGCAGGACTACATCCGCGATGGCGAAGTCCACAAACTCAAAGAAGTGATGAAGGATTCGACCCAACTCGGGATGAAGACCTTCGATCAGAGCCTGTTCGAGCTCTATCAGGCGGGCGAGATCAGCTACGACGACGCACTGCGCTATGCCGATTCGCAGAACGAGGTGCGCCTCAGGATCAAACTGGCGCAAAGTGGCGACGCCCGGACCTTGGCCCAAGGGCTGGACGGCGTCGAGGTGGCAGAGGTCAAGTGACCCGGATGCGGGCAGGGCGCTAAACTGGCGCCATGTCCGATTCCGCTTCCGCCTTGTCGCAGCAGCTGTTGATTGCGCTGCCTGGCCTCGTTGATCCCAATTTCTCCCGCAGCGTCGTGATGGTTTGCCAGCACGACGGCGATGGCGCGATGGGTATCGTGGTGAACCGAGCCTCCGAATTCACCGTGGGGCAGCTCTTCGATCAACTCAATATCGAAGGCGGTGACGCTGCGCTGCGTGCGCTACCCGTGGTTGCGGGTGGCCCGGTGCACGCAGAACGCGGTTTCGTGCTGCACGATGGCGACCGCGAATGGGATTCCAGCATCCGCCTGCCGGGTGGCTTGTCATTGACCACCTCGCGTGATGTCCTGCAAGCCTTGGCGGATGGCGATGGCCCTGAACAGGCGCTCATCGCGCTTGGTTGCGCGGGCTGGGGTGCCGGGCAGTTGGAGCTGGAAATGGCCGAGAACAGCTGGATGACTGCACCAGCCGATGCCGATCTGTTGTTCCGCATGCCTCTGGAACAGCGTTGGCAGGCGGCGGCCGGGTTGGTCGGCGTCAACTTCGAGCGCATGACCCATTACAGCGGTCGCGCATGAGGCTGGATGGCACGATGCTGGCGTTCGATGTCGGCGCACGTCGCATCGGCGTGGCAGTCGGTAGTCGCCTGGGTGCGGGCGCACGCGGCATCGCCGTGGTGGATATGCGTGATGAAAAGGCCGATTGGCCAGCAGTCGAAAAGCTCAAGCGAGAATGGATGCCTGCAGGCTTCATCGTCGGCGACCCGTTGACGCTGGACGGCAGTGACCAGCCATCGCGTGTGCGTGCCCAGCGTTTCGCCCGCGCCCTGCTGGAACGCTTCAAGTTGCCTGTGCTGATGGTTGATGAGCGTAGCAGCAGCATTGAGGCTGCGCAGCGTTTTGCCGCCGGACGTGCGGAAGGTCAACGCCGCCGCCGCGATGCCGAATTGCTCGATGCCGTAGCCGCCGCCGTCATTCTTGATCGCTGGATCGCCGCGCCTGATACAGCCGTACCGCTGACCGACAACCCGGAGTCCTGAAATGTCGAAACACCTGTTGTCGCTGCGAGAGCTGGATCGAGGCGAGATCATCGCACTGCTGGATCGCGCGTCCAGCTACGATGAAGCAATCGATCTGCGCCAGCGGTTGGCCGGCATAGGTGTGTGCACGCTGTTTTTCGAGCCATCCACGCGCACTCGCCTCAGCTTCCAGCGTGCCGCGCAGCGCCTGGGTGCGGACGTGTTGGGCTTCGAAGCGGCGACATCGTCCACCACCAAGGGTGAGACTGCACTAGATACCTTCAAGAACATCGAGGCGATGGGCGTACGCGGTTTCATCGTGCGCCATCGCGAGAATGGCGCAGTGGCCGCGCTGGCCGAGCAAGCCGAGCCAGGCACGGCTCTGATCAATGCAGGCGATGGGCGCCATCAGCACCCGACGCAGGGATTACTGGACATGCTCACCATCCGCGACTGGAAGGGCGGTGATTTCAGCCAGCTGCGTGTGGCGATCATCGGCGACATCCGTCATTCGCGCGTTGCGCGCAGTGATCTGGTCGCGTTGGAGAAGTTGGGCGTCACCGATATTCGTGCCTGTGGGCCGGCTGGGCTGTTGCCGGATGACAACACGCTATCTGCATGCAGCATGGTCACCGATGATCTGGACGCTGCCTTGCGCGATGCCGATGTGGTGATGACGCTGCGCCTGCAGCGCGAGCGGATGGAAGACGGGTTGGTTGATTCACTAGACAGCTATCACCGCGACTTCGGCATCACGACCCAGCGCCTGCGTCTGGCCCAGGAGGATGCGATCGTGATGCATCCGGGGCCGATGAACCGCGGCGTGGAAATCAGTGATGAGGTGGCCGATGGCCCCCAGTCGGTGATTCTGTGGCAGGTCGCCAACGGGGTGAAGGTGCGGATAGCGGTGCTGGAGCGTGCGCTCGGCTGAACGCACGTTCCGCGTGTGCTGCTTGCGGCTTGATTACTGCAGCAGCGAACGCAACATCCAAGCGTACTTTTCGTGGATTTGCAGGCGTTGGGTCAGTAGGTCTTCGGTGGGTGCATCGTCGGCGTCATCGGCGATCTCCAGCACCTCGCGTGCAGTGCGGCAGACGGCCTCGTTGCCGGCGACCAGCTGGCTGACCATCTCCCGCCAATTGGCGGTATCGGTCAATCCGGGCTCTTCCTTGATGGAGGTCAGTTTGGCGAATTCGGTGTAGCTGCCTGGTGCATTGAAGCCGAGCGCGCGGATGCGTTCGGCGATCTCGTCGAGTGCGGTCCATTCTTCGGTGTATTGCGCTTCGAACATATTGTGCAAGGCATTGAACATCGAACCGGTGACATTCCAGTGGAAATTGTGCGTCTTCAAATACAAGGTGTAACTATCGGCAAGGAAGTGCGAAAGACCATTGGCGATCTTGGCGCGTTCTTTGGCGCTGATGCCGATGTCGATGGCCGGGGCACCGTCCGCATGCGGGCTGGGAGCCACCTTGGCAGCTTTGCTGGTTTTCTTGGCGGATGCTTTTTTCTTGGCCATGGAAACAATCCTTTGAGGGGGGATGCGGTGACAATACCCTTCCCCGTGTTTCGGCGCGATGAAAATACCTGATTGAAATCATTAGCCATGCCCAACGACTCCACCCCATCTATCGATATCGCCGTCCAACCGGGGCAGGCTAAGCGCGCAATCGATGCTGCGCTGACGCGTGACCGTGGTCGACTGATCGGTTTGTGGTCGAAGTGGAAAGCCAAGCCGGATGATGAGGGATTGCGCGATGCCTTCGCGACGAAATTGCAGGCATCCATCACGGAGCGCGAACGACGTGCCGCGCAACTGCCGGTGGCCACGATCAATGCCGATCTTCCGATAGCTGCGCACGCTGATGTCATCATCGAACTCATTCGCAAACATCAAGTCGTGGTGTTAGCGGGTGAGACCGGCAGCGGCAAGACCACGCAACTACCCAAATTGTGTCTGCTGGCGGGACGCGGCCAGGCCGGGATGATCGGCTGCACGCAGCCCAGGCGCATCGCGGCGCGGTCGGTTGCGCGGCGCGTGGCTGAAGAGTTGCAAGTGCCGATGGGCGGCGCGGTGGGCTTCCAAGTGCGCTTCAACGATCAGGTCAGCGATGCCACGGCGATCAAGTTCATGACCGATGGCATCCTGTTGGCGGAGATTCAGAATGACCGCTGGCTGTCGCGCTACGACACCATCATCATCGACGAAGCGCACGAGCGCAGCCTGAACATCGATTTTTTGCTCGGCTATCTGAGGCAATTGTTGCCAAGGCGTCCCGACCTCAAGGTCATCGTGACATCCGCCACTATTGATACCGCGCGTTTCGCCGAACATTTCGGGGATGCGCCGGTGGTCGAGGTGGAAGGCCGCACTTTTCCCGTCGAATTGCGCTATCGCCCGCTGGAGGGTGAGGGTGAGGATGAAGGCGCGCGCAGCGTGCTGGATGGCATCGTGGCGGCCTGTGATGAAATCACCCGCGAGAACCCGTTGGGCGACACCCTGATCTTCCTGCCGGGCGAGCGCGAAATTCGCGATGCGCATCTTGCGCTGGAGCGGCGCAAATATCGCTCGACCGAAGTCGTGCCGCTCTATGCGCGATTGTCCGCGCGTGACCAGGACAAGGTGTTCCAGCCCGGGGTCAAGCGCCGCATCGTGCTCGCGACCAACGTGGCGGAGACCTCGCTCACTGTGCCGCGGATCCGCTACGTGGTCGATCCCGGGTACGCACGCGTCAAACGCTACAGCCCGCGCCAGAAGTTGGACCGCCTGCATATCGAACCTGTCTCGCAGGCCAGCGCCAACCAGCGCGCCGGTCGATGTGGCCGCGTGGCCGATGGAGTGTGCATCCGTCTGTATTCCGAGACCGACTTCGGGGCGCGCGCCGAGTTCACTGATCCGGAAATCCGTCGTGCCGCATTGGCGGGCGTGATCCTGCGGATGCTATCGATTGGCCTCGGCGATATCGAAACGTTCCCGTTCCTTGAGCCGCCTGATCCACGCGCCGTGGCCGATGGCTGGCAGCAGTTGTCAGAACTTGGTGCGATCGACGGGCAGCGCAAATTGACCGCCGTCGGCAAGCAGATGGCCAAGTTGCCGGTTGATGTAAAGCTGTCGCGCATGCTGATCGCTGCCGAAAAGCACGGCGTGTTGCACGAGATGTTGGCCATCGCCAGTTTCCTGGGCATTCAGGATCCACGCGAGCGTCCAGCAGATGCTCGTGCAGCGGCTGATGCCGTGCATGCCGAATTCGCCGACGCGAAATCCGAATTCATAGGTATCTGGAACCTGTGGGACGCTTTCCGCATCGCCCATGAGGATCTTAGCCAGTCACAGCTGCGCAAATGGGCGGAGAGACATTTTCTTGGCTTCCTGCGGCTGCGCGAATGGCGTGAACTTCATCGCCAATTGAAATTGCAATGCGAGGAAATGGGATGGTCGAGTGGCCGCGTTCTCGCTTCTTCAAACAAGCAGGGTCCGAGTGAAAAATCGCGCAAGCCCGCTCCGGACAGTTCGAAGTCCGATAAGCATGGCCCCACGCAGCAGACGGATGCCCTGAAAGAAGTCACCCGCGTCGACTACGCCAAACTCCATCGCGCCTTGATCGCTGGCCTGCCAACGCAAGTAGCGCATCTGGGTGACCGCGGTGTGTACGAAGGCCCGCGGGGACGTCGCTTCCAGTTGTTTCCGGGCTCCGCACTTGCCCGCAAGCCGCCCGCCTGGGTCTTGTCGGCGACGTTGCTGGACACCGAGCGGGTCTGGGCCATCACCAATGCGGCGATTGAGCCGGATTGGGTCATCGCGGAATTGCCGCATCTGCTGGCACGTCGCCATCACGACCCCCATTGGTCACGTTCGCAGGGACGGGTGATCGGCAGCGAACAGATCAGCTTGTTCGGTTTGGTGCTGGCCCCGAAGAAACCCGTGCATTACGGCGCCCTGTATCCGGAAGAATCGCGCGCCATCTTCGTGCGCGATGGGTTGGTGACGGGCGACATCAATACACGAAGCACCTTCCTGCCGCGCAACCTGCTCACGCTGCAGGAGGCCAAGGAAGAGGAGGCCAAGCAGCGAAGAGCTGGTCTGGTAGTCGATGAAGATTGGCAGGCACGTTGGTATCTGGATCGATTGCCAGCGCAGATCCACGGCGCGCAGGCGATGGATGCCTGGTTCAAGAGATTGCCGAAGGCCGAGCAGGCTGCGCTTGTATGGACGCGGGATGATCTGCTGATCGCGGACGAAACCGATGCCGTGCGCTTCCCGCCCTACTTGGCGTTGGGCGATGCACGTCTGGCCGTGCGCTATCGCTTCGAGCCTGGTGCGGTGGACGACGGGATGACCCTCGTCGTCCCTTTGCATTTGCTCAACGCACTGGATGATGCGCGCTTGTCGTGGTTGGCACCTGGCTTTATCCAGGACAAGGCGGCGGCATTGATCAAGTCCTTGCCCAAGGTCTTGCGAAGAAACTTCGTGCCTGCGCCGGACTTTGCGCGCGCCTTCGCACAAGCGCACCCTGAGCCCGGGGGCGATGCGATGACCTCGGTGCTTGCGCGCTTCCTGAAGAGGCTTTCGGGCGTGGAGATGTCGGTGGCCGATTTTGATGAGGCCGACATCGACCCCCATTTGCGCATGAACCTGCAACTGCAAGATGAATCGGGCAAGCAAGTGCTTGCACATTCGCGTGACCTTGACGAGTTGCGAACGAAATACGGTGATCGCGCGCAGCGTGCTTTTGCCTCGCGCGCGGCTAAGGACATGGCTCGGAGCGGCCTCCAGTCGTTTCCGGAAGATCCGATTCCCGTCCAAATCATGGGGGATGGCGGCATCCCCGCTTATCCGGCGTTGCAGGACGATGGCGATGCTGCATCGTTGCATGTCCATGCGCAGCGCAACACGGCGCAGCGATTGCATCCTGCCGGAGTGCGCCGCCTGCTGCGTATCGCGCTGACCGACAAGTTCAAGCAAGCGCGCCGGCAACTGCCGATCCCCCCGAAAACCGGCTTGCTTTATGCCGCGTTGGACCATGCGCCGTCCAAATTGGATGCGCTGCGCAAGCCGCTGGCGCGTGATGCCGATCAGCTGCGAGAAGATTTGGTCGAGGGTGCGTTTTCCTCGCTAAGTAATGACGAGCGACTGATGCCGATTCGCGATCGCGGCACTTTCGATAGTGAAGCCGAGAGCATCGGCAAAACGCTGTTTGCTGAATCTATGCGCCGCCTGCAGCAGGCCGATGCCATTCTCACGGCCATCGCCGAAGTGCGCGCACGACTGGAATCCCGGCTGATGGGGTGGGCTAGTGGCAACTTGGACGACATGCGCGCCCATCTTGATAGTTTGGCGGCGCCCGGTTTCTTGCGTGAAACACCAGCCGAGGCATTGGTGGAATTGCCTCGTTATCTGAAGGCGTTGTCATTGCGCGCCGAGCGCGCGCAACGTGATCCGCAAAAAGATCAGGCGCGGATGCTGGAGTTGAAACCTTTCGTCGATGCCTTGGCAGAAGCGGATCCGGCGCATGTCGATGCCCAGGCGTTGCGTTGGGAGCTGGAGGAATTGCGCGTCGCGACCTATGCACAAGAATTGGGTGCGAAAGGTGGCATATCGGCAAAGAAATTGGCGGCGCGCATCGCGAAGATGCAGGCAGTAGATTGACGCGTTAAAAGATCAGCGCGTTATTTGACGCGCTTCACCTTGGCGTTCACGGCTCTCCCATCCACGCGCATGTACCAGGCATTGCCAAACAAACTTGGCTTGAGCGAAACCGTTGGATTGTCGAGCTTGACCCCGTACATGCGCGCATCGTCGATTTGCTCCCACACCTGACCATTGTCCAGGGTGTACTTCTTGCCGCGTTCGAAGCCGTCAAAGTGCCCAGTCATCTTGGCATCGAACGCCTCGCCGCCGCCAAACTGCAACATGCGATTGGCTTTTGTTTCTTCATCCTGCTTGGCTACTGCCAGAGCAGCCGCTGCCGCCTTTTTTGACTCTTGCACCACGGTGCGGTTCAGCCAGCCATTCAGTCGGGCGAGCTCTTCTGCCGAAAGCTTGTCTAGCCCGGCCGCCTTGAATTCTTCGGCAGTCATCTGCCGCTCGATAGGAGTGCCGTCTCGCTGCTGGGCAATCGTGGTGGTCGAAGCAAGTAGCAGGCTGATGACAATGAACGAGCGGATCATGCGCATGGGGGTTCCAATCGCTGGGCTTGTCGGTAGTGTAGCCATACCTGATCAATGAATGCGTCATTAAAGTTGAAGTTGCCGTGGCTGCCCCCGCGCCCTTGTCAGATCTCCTGTTTTTACCTGCCCTCGACGGGCTGGGCGAAGAAGCGCGCGCCTGGCTGAAAACAACCCTGGGGCACGCGAAAATTGAGTCGTCCCGGGATCGTGCATCCGATACCTTGGCGCAGCTTGTTACCTTGAATGCCGATGAAGACATGCTTTCGGCGGCGCTCATTGATGCGGCGTTCGAGAACGGAATTCCGCCCGACATCATGATGTCTGCTTCGATCCAGCGACTGCTGGAAGGCCTGGCCGCAGAAGCGCAAGTGCGCGCGCTGCATGCCGAGCAGGGGCAAGGGTCGAATCCGGAAGGGTTGCGACGCTTGTTGCTGGCGATGAGCCAAGACTTGCGTGTAGTGCCGATATTGTTGGCGCGTCATTTGACCCGCCTGCGTGACGCCGTGCGTGTCAGTGCACCCGATGCCCATGTGTTGGCGCAGCTGACACGCGATATCCACGCGCCGCTTGCCAACCGGCTGGGTATCTGGCAATTGAAATGGGAGTTGGAAGACCTCGCCTTCCGCGTGCTTGAGCCTGATGCCTATCGTCGTATTGCACGCTTGATGGACGATACCCGGCGTGGCCGCGAAACCTATATCGACATAGTCAAGGACGTGCTGGGTGATGCGCTGGAAGCCAATGGGCTGGCGACGGCCGAAGTCGCTGGGCGCTCCAAGCATCTGTTCAGTATCTGGCGAAAGATGCAGAAGAAGGATCTCCCGTTCGAAGGTCTATACGATCTGCGCGCGGTGCGTGTATTGGTCGATACCACGCCCGAGTGTTACGCGGTGCTTGGCGTAGTGCATGCCTTGTGGATGCCGGTGCCGGGCGAATTCGATGACTACATCGCGCGCCCCAAGGCTAATGACTATCGATCACTGCATACCTGCGTGGTGGGGCCGGAAGGAAAAGTGGTCGAGGTGCAAATTCGCACCCGTGACATGCACAGCCATGCGGAACTCGGAGTTGCCGCGCATTGGCGCTACAAGGAGGGTGGCGCTGGCGATGCTGCGCTTGAGCGCAAGGTCGCGTGGATGCGACGGCTGCTGGATGCCGAGAACGAACTAGGAGACGAATCACTTCGCGCCGACCTTGATCAGGAGTTGGTGGAAGAGCGCGTTTATGCCCTCACGCCCAAGGGCGAAGTGGTGGATCTGCCGCTGGGTGCGACGCCGCTCGACTTTGCCTATCGCGTGCACACCGACATCGGCCATCGCTGCCGCGGTGCCAAGGTGGATGGGCGCATCGTTCCGCTGGATTACAAATTGACGACGGGTGAGCGCGTCGAAGTGATGGTGGGAAAGACGGGCGAGCCACGCCGCGATTGGTTGCTGCCCGGCAATCGTTTCCTTGCGAGTCCCCGATCTCGCGAGAAAGTGCGCGCCTGGTTTCGCAAACTGGATCGTGAGCGCAACCAGCAGGCCGGGCGTGAGATCCTCGAGCGTGAGCTGAAGCGAATGGGTTTGGCCGATGCAGATTTGTCGGCGATCACGACGCGCTTCCATCTCGAGACTGTCGACGAGCTGCAGGTCAAGGTGGCGCTAGGCGAGATCGGGCCTACGCAAGTGGTGCGTGCGTTAAACGATGCGCGACGAGCACCTGAGCCCGAACCCGAGACGTTCGCTCCTGCTGCATCGACAAAATCGGAATCGCATGCGCGGCCGGGAGTGTCGGTCGCGGGCGTTGACAATTTGTTGGTGCATGTGGCGCGTTGCTGTCAGCCGGTGCCGGGTGAGCCGGTGATCGGATATCTCACCCGCAGTCGCGGTCTGTCGATGCATCGTGCCAATTGCGCATCATTGAAACGCATGGCGGAACGCGAGCCCGAGCGCCTGATGCCGGTGGATTGGGGCGACGCTTCGCCCAGACAGGCCGTGGACATCGTGGTCAGCGGCATCGACCGCAAGGGATGGCTGCGCGATGTCAGCAATCTGATCGCGCAGGAAGGCGTGATGGTGCGGGCCATTCGTAGCGACGGCGCTACCCGCGATGGAAGCCAGCGGCTGGCGATAGGCGTGGAGATCCGCGACATCGACCAATTGTCCCAGTTGCTCGGGAAATTGGCGGCGCTGCCGGGGGTGCAAGAAGCGCGGCGTGGGTAAGGTGCGCGCGGCCGTGGTGGGGCAAGCGATAAACTGTGCCGACACTTCTAGCCGTGATGCTGCTTTGCCAGACTTCGACCCACCCCCACGCGTGTTGCTGACCGGCGCGACCAGCCAGATTGGCCGCGCCTTGATGCCGATGCTGCATGCGCAAGGGCACCGTGTGGTGGCATTGAGTCGTGCCGAGCAAGCGCCCGAAGATCTGTCTGTCGAGTGGCATCGCGTGGATCTCGCCGAAGGATGGCCCGATGTGACCGCTTGTGAGTGGCTGATCAGTTTCGGCCCGATGCAGGCATTGGCCAATGCGTTGTCCACGCTTTCGGCTGCGCCGTGCCAGTGGCTGGTGGCCACCAGCTCGATGAGCGCGGAAAGCAAGCGTAATTCCATCGTTGCCGAAGATCGTGCGTTGTCGGCGTCGTTGCGCCAGGCGGAATCAGCGCTGATCACGCAATGCGAACGCTTGGGGATCGGCTGGACAGTCCTTCGACCAACGATGATTTACGGACTGGGTGTCGATGAAAACCTCAGCCTCATAGCACGGCGTGCATTACAAACGCGACTGTTCCCGTATCCCAAGGGGCAAGGCTTGCGACAACCCGTGCATGCAGAAGACGTCGCCTTGGCAGCCTTGCATGCGATGGACAATTCATCGGCGCAGGGCAAGATCATCGAAATCGGTGGCGGTGAGCGTATTCGCATCGATGACATGTTTCGCAGGCTGCGTGATGACATGCCCGTGTGGACGATGCCGCTGCCCGTGCCTCGTTGGCTGATGCAGTTGGCAGGCAAGTCGATGCCGAAATTGCGAGGTGCCTTGTCGCGGGTGGACGATGATCTGGTCGCGAACAATCATCAGCTGACGATGTTGCTGGATGTGCATCCCCGCGGGTTTTCCCCCGATGTCACGCGCTGGCTAGAGGTCAAGCGGTGAGTGCCGTGGTCATGCCTCGCTGCGCGGTGGTGCTATGCACCTACAACGGTGAACGCTTCTTGCCGGCACAACTGGAGAGCCTGCGCGTGCAGACGCAGCAGCCCGCCACGTACGTGTTATCGGACGATGCGTCTTCCGACAACACATGGGCATTGCTCGAGGCTTTCGCTGCCGACCGTTCAAGCGCGGGTTGCGAGGTGATCCTGCACCGTAACGAGACCAATATCGGTTACGTCCGCCATTTTGAGCAGGCCTTGCAGCGTAGTGATGCTGAATTGCTTTTCCTTTGCGACCAGGATGATGTCTGGCATCCGCGCAAGATCGAGCGCATGGCCTCGGTATTTGCCCCGCGGCCAGCATTGCAGGTCTTGCATGGGGATGCGCGATTGGTGGATGGCGAAGGCCAGCCATCAGGCCGCCGATTGTTTGAAGTGTTGGAAGTCTCCGCCAGTGAAATGGAGGCGATGCATTCAGGTCGCGCCTTCGATGTCTTGCTGCGCCGGAACATCGTCACAGGTGCAGCCATGGCGATGCGGCGAAGCCTGCTTTCCTCGGCATTGCCGGTGGGCGATGGCTGGGCGCATGACGAATGGTTTGCCATCCTCGGTGCGATGCAGGGAGAGGTCGATACGCTGGATGAAGTGGTCATCGACTATCGCCAGCATTGCAACAATCAGATAGGTGTGCAGGAAAAGTTGGGTCTGCAGCAATGGGGTCTGGGGAGGGGGCGTATCGAATTCATGCGTCGAGGTGAGACGCGTTGGTTGACTATGGAGAGGCATGTCGCAGGTACGCCTTCATGCGGGCGGCATCTCCGAGATGTTCAAGAACGTCTCCGCCACGCTCAGGCCCGTGCAAAGGTTTCGGTAGCATCATCTTCGCGCTTACGACAGGCATGGAGTGAATGGCGAAGTGGTCGTTATGGCCGTTTCGGTAGCGGTCTGCGCTCTGCCTTGGCAGATGTGTTGGGGATTGATTGATGCAGCGCCAACCTCAACTTACGGACTCACGTACCCACGCCGTCATCGTCACCTACAAGCCTGACCTGGCTGCGCTTGAAGCCCAGCTGGCGCGCTTGCGACCTCAAGTGTCTGCTATCGCCATCATAGACAACGCTTCAGAGGAAACGGCGCGGATCGCCTTACGAGATTTGGCGAAGCGATTCGATGCGATGTTGCTTGAAAACGAGAACAACCTCGGTATAGCGACAGCGCTGAATCAAGGCATCGCTTGTGCGCGCGAGAAGGGCGCGAGCCATGTGCTCCTCATGGACCAGGACAGCTTGCCTGCCAATGACATGGTCGAGATGCTGCATGCCGCCTTGGCGCGACTTTCCATGCACGAGAAAGTGGCTGCGGTAGGCCCGGTGGCTGAAGACCTGCGCGATGGTGTGCTCGCGCCATTCGTGCGGGTTGGGTTCCCGCTCAACCGCAAGATTGCGGTGGCGCGGGGTGAAACAGTGCGCTGCGATTTTCTGATCACCTCGGGCTCGCTAGTTCCGATGGCGGTGATCGATAGCGTGGGCGGGATGGATGAAGGGCTGTTCATCGACAACGTCGATCTGGAATGGTCGTTCCGTTCCGCTCGTGCGGGACACGCGTTGTATGGGATAGGCGATGCACGCATGGGGCATCGCATCGGTGATGGCGTTCGCCGGTTGCCGCTCGGTGCCAGCTTCGTTCATTCGCCGGTGCGGCTGTATTACATGATGCGGAACCGGATATTGCTTTACCGCCGCATCGCCACGCCATGGCTGTGGATCGCGCAGGATATTCCGCGCGCCCTGTTGAAGCTGCTGCGGTTCTCGCTGCTGGTCCGGCCGCGGAGGGCCAACGCGCTTGCGATGTTGGCCGGCGTGAAAGACGGCCTGCTTGGCCGAACCGGGGCAAAATCGGACAACGCAGGCTGAACTTTCGCCCTACGGGCGTTGATTGCATCTGGGCTAGACTGCCGTCTTTCCATTTATCGCGCCCAGGCGCCTCAGCTCCCTGCATGGCCAAATACGATTACGACGATCCCGACTTCGACGACGAAGGCGACCATCAGACGGTCGGATCGGGTTGGGGTCGGCGACTCTTGGTGGCCTTTCTGGCCTTGGTCGGTATCGGGCTGGGTTTCCTCATCCCGTACACGCTCTATCTCAATCACCAAGTCAGCCAACGCTTTGGCGAGTTGAAGTGGCAACTGCCGACCCGTGTTTATGCACGGCCATTGCAGTTGGAACCCGGCATCGCGCTGGATGCGAATACGTTGAAGACGGAGTTGGATGCTGCCGCTTATCGGGATGACGGTGCAGGCAGCAAGCCTGGCAGCTATGCGCGCAACGGCAATACCTTCACGATTTCGAGCCGGGGATATTTCGATGTCGAAGGGCGCATCGCGCCGCAGCGCATCCAGGTCACAATGAGTGGCGGTCGGGTGGCCTCTGTCCGCCAGGCCGACCGCAAGTCGAACCTGCGCGCTGCGCGCCTTGACCCCGCACGCATCGCCACCTTGTACGGGCAGAAGCAGGAGGAGCGCCGCCTGGTCAGCCTAAATGAGGTGCCCGAGGCCCTCGTCACGGGCCTGCAGGCGGTGGAAGACCGCGATTTCGCCCGCCACCACGGCATCGATATCTCGGGCATGACGCGCGGCATCTGGGTCAGCCTGCGCTCGCGTGGCAAGAGTCTGCAGGGTGGCAGCACGTTGACCCAGCAGCTGGCACGCAGCGGTCTGCTTGGCATTGGCAGCGAGGTGACGTTCTCGCGCAAGTTCAAGGAAATCCTCTACGCACTGATCCTGGAGGCGCGTTACGACAAGCGCACCATCCTTGAAACCTATTTCAATCAGGTCTACTGGGGACAGCGCGGATCGCAGGCTATCCACGGCGTGGCCGCCGCATCCGAGTTCTGGTTCGACCGTAACCTTGACCAGCTCAATACCGAACAGATCGCGTTGCTGATCGCACTGGTCAACGGGCCTTCCTGGTACGACGCGCGTCGTAATCCCGCGCGCGCCACTGAGCGGCGCAATTTCGTCTTGGGCGAGATGCTGGAAACGGGCGTCATCGACCAGAAAGAGCACGATCGCGCGGTCAAAGCGCCGCTGGGCGTGAGCAAGGAGCCGGGCGGTGCCGCGCCGAATCGCTTCCCCGCCTATGTCGACCTGGTGCGTCGCCAGCTGGTGCGCGATTACCCGGCCGACTCGCTGCAGGGGGCCGGATTGTCGGTGATGACGGCGATGTCGCCGGCAGCGCAGGGGTATGCCGAGGGCGCGGTGACGCGGACGCTGAAATCGCTTGGCCCGCGCAAGAACGCACCGCTCGAGGCGGGCTTGGTGATGACCGATGTGCACACGGGGCAAGTCGTGGCCGCGGTGGGTAGCCGAGACTTCTCCAACCCGGGCTTCAATCGCGCCGTCGAAGCGCAGCGGCCGGTGGGTTCGATCATCAAACCGTTCGTCTATCTGCTCGCGCTCGCACAGCCAGGCAAATGGTCGCTGGCCAGTTATGTTGATGATTCACCGCTGACCATTCGTCAAGGCGATGGCCAGCGCTGGTCGCCGAAGAATTCCGATGGGCGTAGCCACGGCACGGTCCGATTGATCGATGCGCTCGCGCAGTCGTACAACCTGGCCACCGTGCGTCTAGGCATGGATGTCGGTCCGGAACGCGTCGCGCAATTGACACGTACATTGGCAGGCATCGAACCCCAGACCAATCCGTCGCTGCTGCTTGGTTCGACCGACCAGAGCCCTTATGCGATGGCACAGCTGTATCAATTTCTGGCTTCGGGGGGCGAAGTGCAGCCCTTGCATGCCGTGCGTGGTGTGCTTGATCCGAACGGGCGCGCTCTCAATCGTTATGACAAAGCGCCAGCGCCGGCGCAAAAGGGCGATGCGATCGCTGCGCGCCTGGTCACCATCGCCTTGCAACAGGCAGTGTCGTCGGGCACGGGTCGTCAGCTGGTGTCCGACGGCTTGGGTCGACTCAAGGCGGCAGGCAAGACCGGCACGTCCAATGACAGCCGCGATAGCTGGTTTGCCGGCTGGACGGGCGATCACCTGGCCGTGGTCTGGGTTGGCAACGACCAGAACAAGCCCACAGGTTTGTATGGTGCAACAGGTGCGATGCGCGTGTGGTCGGGGATTTTCTCCCGCCTGCCCAGCAAGCCGCTGGAAGTCGGCGACGATGGCATCGATTGGCAGTGGGTTGCAGGCAGTCATGCCACGGATGCCAGCTGCCCGGGTGTGCGTCGCTTCGCCTTCGTGCAGGGTTATGCGCCGTCGTACGAGCAATGCGTGATCGCCCCGCCGCCGGTACCGGTCGACGAATACGGCAATCCGATCGAGCCGATCGAGTCAGGACAGCCAGAGTCCGGAAGCGGCTTCTGGCGCGACCTGTTTGGCATGGGTGGCCGGCGTGCGCCGCAAGACCCGGCCACTACACCGCCACCTGCGCAGCAGCAGCCACCGGCCCAGCCGCCGCCTTCACGATGAGGAAGGTGGCGATGGCGAAGGATCGCTTGCGCCAATGAGTACGCTGGTGGACTGCAGCATCGAGGTGCTTGGCGACACGGGTGCCCTGGCCGATGCGATACCCGGTTTCGTCCCGCGCGAGGCGCAGCAACGCTTGTCTGCATCGATTGCCGAGGCCATCGTCGGCACCGGCACCTTGCTGGCCGAGGCTGGCACCGGCACTGGCAAGACCTATGCCTATCTGGTGCCGGCGCTCCTGTCCGGCCGTAAGACCATCATCAGCACCGGCACCCGCGCGCTGCAGGACCAGCTCTATCACCGCGACTTGCCGCGAGTGCGTGATGCCCTCGGCATCGGCCACAAATCGGCTTTGCTCAAAGGGCGGGCGAACTATCTGTGCCGCTATAGAACGGAGCAGGCTAAGGGCGAGCCCAAATTCGCCAACAAGGAGCAAGCCGGTCATTTCCAGCGCATCGTCGCTTGGAGCGGGCGCACGCGCTTTGGCGATCTGGCCGAGCTTGAGGACATGCCGGAGGATTCACCGGTCTATCCCTTGGTGACATCGACCAACGAGAATTGCCTCGGCAACGAGTGCCCATTCTGGGGCGAGTGTTTCGTCGTGCAGGCGCGCCAGCGTGCGCAGGCAGCCGACGTGGTGGTGGTCAATCATCACCTGCTATTGGCCGATTTGGCGCTGAAACAGGAAGGCTTCGGGGAAATTTTGCCGGGCGCGCAGACTTTCGTGGTCGACGAGGCGCATCAGTTGCCGGAGCTGGCCGCGCAATTTTTCGGCGAAGGCCTCGGTGCCCGCTTGTTGGTGGAGCTGGCGCGCGATGTGTTGGGCGAATGCCGCGAGACATCGGGGGCGCTCGCTGCGCTGCAGGCACCTGCGCAACAGCTGGAGCACGTGACGCGTTACTTGCGTGCGGCCATGGACAGTTTGCCGATTCGTGGTACGCGTCATCGCGCTTTGAGTGAGCCGGCGGTCGAGAGCGCGTTTGAATCCTTGAGCGATGCCTTGCGTAATTTGATCGAAGCGATCAGCCCATGGCGCGAAACGGGCCCTGGCCTGGATGCCACCCATGCGCGCGCTGTCGAAGCGGAGGCGCGGCTGTCGCGCTGGCGCGAGGCCTGGAACCGCGACGAGGATGAAATCGAAGAGCCTCTTAACGAGCGCAGCCCTGACCCAGGCAGTGACAACATCTATTGGTACGAGCTGACGCCGCGAGGCTTTCGTCTGCAGCGCACGCCGCTGGATGTGTCCGGGCCGCTGCGTCGACATCGTGAGCAATCGCGTGCGGCGTGGATATTCACCTCGGCAACGCTCGCGGTCGGTGGCGAATTCACCCATCTATCGAAACGTCTTGGCTTGTGGGAGCCTCAAACGCAACTCGAACCCGGCCCATTCGATTGGCCACGAAAAGCCTTGCTCTACATGCCGAAGATGATGCCGGAGCCTTCTGCGTTTGGCTTCACCGAAGCGGTGCTGGATGCGGTGATTCCGGTGCTGCATGCATCGCAAGGCCGCGCGTTCCTGCTGTTTGCATCGCATCGTGCGCTGCGCGAGGCTGCGCGCCTGCTGCGAGAGCGTAGCGACATCCCATGGCCGCTGTTTGTGCAGGGCGAGGCGCCGCGCGGCCAATTGTTGCAACAGTTCCGCGACTCCGGTCATGGCGTGCTGCTCGGCACGGCGAGTTTCCGCGAAGGGGTCGATGTCGCGGGCGATGCGCTGTCGGTCGTCGTCATCGACAAACTGCCGTTTGCCGCGCCGGACGACCCGGTGTTTGAGGCACGGCTGGACGCGGTGCGTCGCAGTGGCGGCAACCCTTTCCGCGACGAGCAGCTGCCGCAGGCGGTGATCGCGCTCAAGCAAGGTGCCGGTCGTCTGATCCGCACCATCAATGATCGTGGCGTACTGGTGCTGTGCGATTCGCGCCTTACCAGCAAAAGTTATGGCCGCATCTTCCTGAATTCCTTGCCGCCGATGCCACGCACGCGGGAAATCGGCGATGTCGAAGCGTTCTTTGCATCGCGAACGGGCGACGTCGAGGCTGACGCCGTCAAGGCGACCGGCTAGGCTTTACCCATGAACCTGATCGCGCTCGAGACCTCCACCGAAGCTTGCAGTGTCGCCATCCTGCACGGCGATCTATTGATCGAGCGCTTCGAAGTCGCGCCGCGCCGCCATGCCGAGCTCGCCTTGCCGTGGGCCGAGGCCTTGCTCGGCGAAGCCGGCCTGTCGCGCAAAGCGCTGCAATTGGTCGCGGTCGGCCGTGGCCCGGGTGCGTTCACCGGGGTGCGGCTGGGCGTGTCGCTGGCGCAGGGCATGGCCTTGGCACTGGATATTCCTGCCATCGCCATTTCAACGCTGGCGGCTTTGGCCATGCGTGCGCGCGCCGATGAGGGTGAACGCGTGCTTGCGGCAATCGATGCGCGCATGGGCGAGGTCTACTGGGCCACGTTCGAGATTCGCAATGGCCTGCCGCAGTTGGTGGGCGAAGAGCATGTCGGGCCACCGGAATCGGTGAAAATTGCCGGCGATGGTTGGCGCGGCGTGGGCACCGGTTTTGCTGCGCAAGACAGTGCGCTGGTCCAGCGGCTGTCCACGCAATTGACCGAGGTGGATGCCGACGCCTTGCCGCACGCCGCCGATATCGCGGCGCTTGCGGTTGCTGCCCATGCACGGGGTGAAGCGGTCGCGCCCGAGCGGCTGGAGCCAGCCTACCTGCGCAATCAGGTTGCGCTGACCCTGGTCGAACAACAAGCCCTGCGGGACAGCCGCCGATGAAGATACGGCAGTGGCTGGCCTGCGCGGCATTGGCATGGACCAACGTCAGTTTTGCGGCCAATCCCGACAAAAGCGAAGCCACCCTATGGCAGGGCGAGCTGGGCACACAACGCATCGTGGTCGAGCGATCCTTAAGCTTTTCAGGCAAGTCGGATTGCGGCGGCCGTTATTTCTACGAGCGCTATCGGCTGGATATCGGGCTCGATGGTGAGTCGGCCCCGGACGGTGGCTGTCTGCTGGAAGAGATGCCCGCCGGCTGGGGGCGTGATCAAGGCAAGCCGCAGTGGCGGATGCGTGCGCCCGTCGGCGATAGCTGGCAAGGGGAGTGGGTGGGCGTGAATGGGCTCAAGCTGTCCATCCGGCTCAACAAGGTCCATGCCTTGCCCGATGCCCGCGAACCGTCGCTAAGTGCTTTGCGCAGCGACTTTGACCGCTATGCTTATCTGCGCCTGTCCACCCTGAAATTGCAGGCCGGCAAGCGTGAAACCGTGAATGGTTATGAGCTGCGATGGCTGCGCCAGCCTGACAGCGATATCGGGTTGTTCGAAGTCGCTTCTGGTTATTCGCCGACGGCACAGCGCGCCATCAATCGCACTTTGCATTACCGGCTATGGCAATGGGTCGAAGACCTTTACCAGTGTCGTTCCGGCGGCGCTAGACCGGGGGATGCCGGCTTCGACTTGGCCGAGGCCACGCTTCGCCATATCGATTCGCGAGTGATCAGCGCCAGTCTCGATACGTCTTATTACTGTGGCGGTGCGCATCCGGACTTTGGCGACGCACCGCTAAATATCGATGCACGCAATGGGCGCGAACTACGGCTCGAAGACGTGCTTTGGGTGGGCAAGGGTGAGCCGGTGCATCGCGGCGAAAGCCCGGACCCTTTTGATGATGCGTGGATGGACTACCGAAGCAAAATCTTCGCACCCTGGCTGACGAGCCAATTCATGCGACTGTATCCCGGGGAGATGGCGCCGGGCGGCACATCGGACGACAACGAGTGTGACTACCGCGATCCCGAAGTCTGGAATTTCTCCAGTTGGTACGTGTTGCCGACGGGCATCCACTTTGCCGCCTATTTCCCTCGGGTCATGCGCGTTTGCGACGACCCAGAGTGGGCTGTGTTGCCTTGGGACGTGGTCAATGCGCATCCAGGTGCGGTCCGTCTGCACTGACTTCTGGCACACGCAGGCTGCCTATCGTAGCGGGAAGCTGGGCATCACCGCATGGAGCCATCGCCATGGATCACAACGATTCGACATCCACCTCTCGTCTGCAGGGCTGGCAAGGTGAAACGCTGAGGATCGCCTTTGCCTTGATGCTGCTGATGGGCTTTCGCTCTGCCTTCGCCAACCACTACGCCGTGCCCACTGGTTCCATGCAGCCCACCCTGATGCCGGGGGATCGTGTGTTGGTGGACATGCGCGCCTATGGCTTGCGATTGCCGTTCACCCATGCGCGTTTGTTGGGCGATGGCGAGCCGGTGCGTGGGGAAGTCGCCGTCTTCGAATCGCCGGAAAGCGGTGAGCGTCTGATCAAGCGCGTCGTGGCCGTGGGCGGTGATCAAGTCGAGGTGCGCGAGGGTCGACTGCGCATCAACGGGCAGGACATGGCATCGGCAGAGGGCAGCGACACCGAACAGCTGGGAAGCCGCATCTACGCACTCGATCTCACCCGCGGTGGCGGTCCGGATGCCGCTGGCCACGTGCCGGAAGGGCAAGTCCTGGTGATGGGCGATGCGCGCGGCGCGAGCCACGACGGCCGGATGTTCGGCTTGCTGCCGGCGGATACGTTTTATGCTCGTGCCGTCGCCGTCTATTGGCGCCGTGGTGAGGGTCCGGTGTGGCGCCGCTTGTAAGGCGCGTCATTCGTCGTCGAAGGTGCCGCTGGGCTTGAAATTCCAGGTTCGCACCACGTTCAGTACATCGATCTCATCTGCTGTCTTGGGCAGCGGGGGGTAAGGCTGGGCCAATTTGGCGATGCGCATCGCGGCCTGATCCAGGATAGGTTTGCCGCTGGACACCAGGACGCGCGCGGACTCCACGCTGCCATTGCGGCGAATCCCGATGCTCATCACTACCTGGCCGGAGAGGCCGCGCTGGCGGGCGGCCTCGGGGTAGTTGAGGTTGCCGATACGTTCGGCGCGGTCCACCCAGCGGCGCAGGTAATCGGCGTAGGCGTATTCCTGTGTGCTGGCGGAGACGAATTTGCGCTTCGGGCGCTTGGCGTAGCGCTGTGAGTTGAGGTGGACCTCGGCGGCCAGCCGTGCCATCTCGATGTCGTGGGCGATTTTCTGCGGCCCGGGCGGGAGCGGTTCGGCTTCCGTCTGCGGCCGATCCTGCGGCGTCGGTACGGCTTGGTCGGCTTGGCGGGTGGTGACCACGCGTGCCTCGGGCGCTGGGGCGGCCTGCGGGCTCTGCGCGCGCAGTGGCTGCGGGGCGATGCCGGCCTCGGGCAGGGGCAGTGGGCCGCTGACGGATTCGGTCGGGCGGGAGGACTTGTCGTGCTCGCCGCCGCCTTCGTTGCTGGCCTGGGCGAGGAATTCGGCTTGTTTAGGCGTCAGCGGGGTGCGTGTGCCGGACAGGATCACGTCCAGCATCGGGGTGATCGGGGCGGCCTGCTCGACCGCGAAGCCGATCCCGAGGATGACCACGGCATGCAAGGCTGCGGACAGTGCCATTGTCGCGCCGAGGCGGTCGCCATCGCGCAGGCGCGTCGGAGCCGGCAGGGGTGGGAGCGCGGTGCTGCTCATGCGTCCTTGGCTTGTGCGTTTCCTGTGTGGATCCGCGATTCGATGGCATCAAACAGCAGGCCGGCGATGTTGAGGCCGAATTGCTTGTCCAGCTCGCGCGTGCCGGTGGGGCTGGTCACGTTGAGCTCGGTCATCCAGTCGCCAATGATGTCGAGGCCTACGAACAACATGCCGCGGCGTTTCATCTCGGGGCCGACCTGCGCGGCGATCCAGCGGTCGCGATCAGACAGCGGCTGGCCTTCGCCGCGACCGCCAGCGGCCAGGTTGCCGCGGAACTCGTCACCCTGCGGAATGCGGGCCAGGGCGTAGTCGACCGGCACACCATCGACCAGCAAGACACGCTTGTCGCCGGCCTTGATCTCGGGCAGGTAGCGCTGCGCCATCGCCAGGTGCTTGCCGCCTTCGGTCAGGGTTTCCAGGATGACGTTGACGTTCGGCTCCCCGGCGGCGACCCGGAAGATCGAGCGCCCGCCCATCCCGTCCAATGGTTTGAGCACGGCTTGCCCGTGTTCAGTGACGAAGGCCTTGAGGGCCTTGGCATCTCGACTGACCAAGGTCGGCGGGCAGCATTCAGGAAACTCGAGCGCGGCCAGTTTCTCGTTGAAATCGCGCAAGCCACGGGGGTCATTGACGATCAAAGCGCCTTGGCGGCGGGCGAAATCCAGTAGCTGGGTGTCGTGCAGGTAGTTGGCATCGACGGGGGGGTCGGTGCGCATCAGGACGGCCTGCCCGGGGCCTAGCGGCAATTCGCTGAAGTCGCCCAAGCTGAACCAGTCGCTTGTGTTGTCGCGTACTTGCAGCGGCGCCGACATCGCAAAAGCCTGGCCATCACGCAGATAAAGCCCGCCGGGGCGCACGTAATGCAGTCGATGGCCACGTCGCTGGCCTTCCAGCAGCATCGCGAAAGAAGTGTCCTTGGCAGTCTTGATCCCGCTGATGGGATCCATGACCACCACGATGTCGAGCTGCATGGGTCGGCCTGCTGGTGAAAATCTGTTGTTCGCGATGTTATCAGTGCACTTGTACCCCGATACCGTTCAGCTGCGGAATCAGATGCAACGCACAGAAGTGCGGGCACGAGATCACATCTGCTTGACATGCCCGGCAGGGAATGAAAGATTCCTAGGTTCGGGGCCGCGCGTGCGCGGTAAAAACAGGGGTTTGTTGGATGCAAGAAGGAAACACCGCCGGCCTTGAGGGACTCAAGGTGATGGTGATCGATGACTCCAAGACGATCCGTCGCACGGCTGAGACCTTGCTCAAGCGCGAGGGCTGCGAAGTCGTGACGGCGAATGATGGATTCGAGGCGCTGGCCAAGATCGCGGACCAGCATCCGAACATCATCTTCGTCGACATCATGATGCCGCGCCTGGATGGCTACCAGACGTGCGCGCTCATCAAAAACAACCAAGTATTCAAGACCACGCCGGTCATCATGCTCTCGTCCAAGGACGGGCTATTCGACAAGGCGCGGGGCCGCATTGTCGGCTCCGAGCAGTACCTCACCAAGCCGTTTACACGCGAGGAACTGCTGGACGCGATCCGCACTTACGTCACCGCCTGATCAGGGGAGAAGGGCATGGCACACATATTGTTGATCGAGGATTCGCCGACGGAAGCGGCTGTCCTCACGCAATTGCTGGAAAAGAATGGCCACGAGGTCACGGCCTCGGTCAGCGCCGAAGACGGCATCGACGTTTGCAAGCGCGAACGTCCGGACCTGGTCCTGATGGACGTGGTACTGCCGGGCATGAACGGCTTCCAGGCGACCCGCGCGATCACACGCGACGAAGCCACCAAGCACATCCCGGTATTGATCGTGAGCACCAAGGGCATGGACACCGACAAGGCCTGGGGCATGCGTCAAGGCGCGCGTGACTATGTGGTCAAGCCACCGCAAGAGGCTGACCTCATCGCCCGCATCAATGCGGCATTGGGAGCCTGACGATGGCTTCCGGTCGCACCGCCCTCGCACTGCTGCACGATTACGAGCAGCGCAGCCTTGCGCACGTGCCGGGCAGTCCGTTGCAGGCGGGTGGTCGCGAAGGCTGGCGTGGGCTGGCCTATCGCATCGGCCAGAACGACCTGGTGTCGTCCTTCGATGAGGTCGTCGAAATCCTCGGCGTGCCCGGCCTGACCCCGATCCCGGGCGCGCAGCCGTGGCTGCTTGGGCTTGCCAACATCCGCGGCAATCTTTTGCCGGTCGCCGACCTCAAGCTGTTCCTTGAAGGCAAGCGCAGCGTGCCGCAGGAGCGCCAACGCATGTTGGTGATGCGGCAGCAGGGTGGTGATGTCGCCATCCTGATCGACGAGCTCTACGGGCAGCGCAGCTTCGATGATGATGCGCGCGCCGAGGTCGAGGCGAGTGGTCGATACGCCCACTTCATCGACCGTGCCTACGCCCTGGAAGACCGGGTGTGGTCGGTCTTTAGCCTTGAGCGCCTGTCCCGTACCCCCGAATTTCGTAACGTGGCCACGTAAGCGGCCATTCAACCCATCGTCGGCGTGAAAGCGCCGGTACTGCTGAAAACCTGAGGTTCTAGCAATGAGCACTGTCAACAATTCGGTCGTCGGCAAGGCCCGCGAAGCCGGCACCAATTTCTGGTTGACCCTTCTGGCGATTGCCATCCTGGTGTTCGCCGCCAATACCGCCTTGTCGGTGTGGCGAGCCACGCGCCTGGGTAGTGCCAGTACGGCCGTCGCGGACCTGCAGGTGTTGTCGCAGCAGTTGGCCAGCCAGGCGCAGGCAGCCACCGGTGGCGATCTGGATGCCTTCAAGTCGTTCAAGGCCACCAAGGAACAGATCGACAAGAACATCGCGCTGGTGGATGACGACTACGGCAGCGACATCTCGGTGGCCGCGCCGATTCGCACTATCAAAGCGACGTGGACGCCGCTGTCTCAGAACGCTCAGCAGATCATCGGCAGCGAAGCCGCGGTATCGGGCTTGGGTGGCAACGCCAACCGTTTCACCGCAGCGGTGCCGGCCCTGCAGGCCAATCTCGATGAAATGGTGCGTGCGATGTCGACGGCCGGTGCGCCGTCGACCCAGCAATACATCGCCATGCGCGAATCGATCCTTGCCGCGCAAATGGCACGCCGCATCGCGGAAATGCAGGCAGGCGGAGCCACCGCGCCGCTCGCAGGCCAGGGTCTGCGTCAGGACGCCACGGTGTTCGAGCAGGTCTTGAAGGACCTTCGTGAGGGCGGCACCAACGCTCAGCGCGTGACCAACGGTGCCGCGATCGCCTCGCTGAACAAGTCGAGCGAGATCTGGACCGGTATGAAGAAGGATCTGGACGCGATCCTCGGCGGTTCGCAGAATCTGTTCCAGGCGCAGGCGGCATCCAGCAAGATCATCGCTAGTTCGGACAAGCTGCTGGACGATTCGAAGACTCTGTTCAGCGCGTTCACCTCGGCCGGTTCGCTGAAAGACACCAGCCTGATCGGCAACATCTGGGTGTCGATCATCTCGGGTCTGGTGGCGCTGGCCGCCATCGCCGGCTTGTTGTGGAGCTTGTACCGCGCGCAGGCCAATCGTCGTAACTCGGTCGAAGAGCTCAACAATCGAAACCAGGAGGCGATCATGCGCTTGCTGGACGAAATGGGTTCGCTCGCAGAAGGTGACTTGACCGTGAAGGCGACGGTGACCGAGGACATGACCGGCGCCATCGCGGACTCGATCAACTTCGCCATCGAACAGCTGCGTAGCCTGGTGGGTACGATCAACGAGACCTCGGTGCAAGTCTCGTCCTCGGCGCAGGAAACACAGGCGACTGCGATGCACCTGGCGGAAGCCGCAGAGCACCAGGCGACGGAAATTGGCTCGGCCACCAACCGCATCAATGACATCGCAGGCTCTATCCGTCACGTGTCGCGCAACTCCGCGAAGTCGGCGGAAGTGGCGCAGCGCTCGGTGGAAATCGCCACCAGCGGTGCGGACGTGGTGCGCCAGACGATCCGCGGCATGGACAACATCCGCGACCAGATCCAGGAAACCTCGAAGCGAATCAAGCGCCTGGGTGAATCCTCGCAAGAGATCGGCGCGATCGTGGAACTGATTAACGACATCTCGGAACAGACGAACATCCTGGCCTTGAACGCCTCGATTCAGGCGGCATCGGCCGGTGAGGCGGGCCGCGGCTTCGCGGTGGTGGCCGACGAAGTGCAGCGACTCGCAGAACGCGCATCGAATGCAACCAAACGAATCGAAGGCCTGGTGTCGACGATTCAGTCCGATACCAACGAAGCGGTCAGTTCGATGGAAGAGACGACCACCGAAGTGGTGCAGGGTGCGCGCCTCGCCGAGGACGCCGGTACGGCGCTGGGTGAGATTGAACGCGTGTCGAACGACCTCGCCGAGTTGATTCACAACATCTCGAAATCGGCCGAGCAGCAATCCGAAGCCGCATCCGACATCTCCGAGACGATGACGACGATCCAGTCGATCACCTCGCAGACTTCGCAAGGCGCCAGCCAGACTGCCAGCTCCATTGGCAACTTGGCCCAATTGGCGACCAACCTGCGTCGTTCCGTGGCCGACTTCAAGTTGCCGGCCTGAGCCGATAGGACCGCGACCGAGATGACTGTCGTCAGTTCCAACCTGTTCGAGAGGCGCCAGCCATGAACGTGCTGCGCGAAGCGATCGAACATGCCACGCTCGGCTGGATCAAGCCTGAGTTGGATGCCACGCTGACGCAGGTCAGGCAGGAGATCGAGGCGTATGCCGAAGATGCCGCCGACCCCGCGCGGATGCGCCTTGCCGCCACGCTCCTGCACCAGGTGCAGGGCAGCCTGAAGATGATCGAGCTCTACGCTCCGGCCATGGTCGCGGGCGAAATGCAGGATGTCGCCACGGCAATTGCCGACGGCCGCATCGAGAACACCGATGACGCGTGCGCGGTGCTGATGCGTGGTGCCGTACAATTGCCGGACTATCTTGAGCGCTTGCAGGGTGGCCATCGCGACATCCCGATTGTGCTGATGCCGTTGCTCAACGAGTTGCGTGCCAGCCACGGCATGAAGCCGGTCAGCGAAGTGGCCTTGTTCAGTCCCGACCTTGATCTCGAGATGCCGGGCCTGCCGCAGGGTGAATCCGGTGGTGATGCTGCCGCGCACGTCAACACTCTTGCCACCATTGTTGATGGGTGGGCACAAAACGATGCACTGGATGCGGCTGGCCTCCACGATGCGTTGCAAGGCTTGTCCAGCGCCGATGCAGGCTCGGAGGCACGCCGCCTTTTCTGGGTCGGCGCGGAGCTCGCCGCAGCGATCCGCGATGGCGCGGTCAGCGACACGAATGGCCTGCGCGATGCATTCGCCAACGTGGCTGAAGAATCCAAGCGCATTTTCCAGGGCGAGGGCGCGAAACCGACCTCTTCCTTGTTGGAGACCACGCGCGATTTGCTCTACCAAGTCTCAACGCAAACCGCGCGGCATCCTTCCTTGCAGCGTTTGCGCGAGACCTTTGGGCTTGATCAGCAAATCGCGCCCGATGAAGAAGAACTTGCCCACGCCAATGCCAGCCTGACTGGACGCAACCGCGCCTTGCTGGATACGGTTTCCGCGGCGATCAAAGAAGACGTCCTGCGCATCAAGGATGCATTGGATTTGCATTTGCGCACCGGTCGTCAGGATGCCGAAGCCCTGCAGCCG
This sequence comes from Solilutibacter tolerans, assembly GCF_900155935.1. GTDB lineage: Bacteria > Pseudomonadota > Gammaproteobacteria > Xanthomonadales > Xanthomonadaceae > Solilutibacter > Solilutibacter tolerans. The sequence continues at coordinate 199,217 of NZ_FTLW01000003.1, read as the reverse complement.
CAAGCAGAAGCGCTCGGACGCGTGGCGGATACGCTCGGCATGCTCGGTTTGGGCCTGGCGCGTGACGTGGTCGCCGAACAGCGCGACGTGGTCGGAGCGATTGCCGACGGACGTCGCGCAATGAGTGAACCCGCATTGCTCGACGTAGCAGGCGCCTTGCTCTACGTCGATGCATCGCTGGACGACCAGGTTGCGCGCTTGGGCGAAGAAGCCGCCAGCCGGCCACGAAATGATGCCGAAGGTCTGGGCGCGTCGGAATCGCATCAGTTGCTGGATGCGCTGACCCGCGAAGCCATCGCCAATTTTGGTGATGCGCGGCAGGGGTTCGTCGCGTTCGTCGAAACTGGCTGGGATCACAGCCAATTGCAGGAAATCCCGCGCCTGCTGGATGAAGTCGGCGGCGCATTGCGGATGCTGGAGCTGTCGAACGTCGCAGACTACGTCACCGGCATTCGTCGCTATACCCAGACCGAATTGCTGGATCGCAAACGCATTCCCGGCGGGCAGCAGCTCGATACCCTCGCGGATGCGCTATCCAGCGTCGAGTACTACCTCGAAGCCTTGCGTGACCAGCGCGGTGGCCGCGACGAGATCCTTGCCATCACCCGTCATAGCCTGGAAGCCCTGCGCTACTGGCCATTGCCCCTGGAAAGCGAGCCGACCGAAACGCCGTTCTTCGACAACGAATTCGAGAATGCCTACCAGCAGTTGCTGGACGATGCGCATACCTTGCGGCGTCAACCGCAGGCGGAACATTTGGTGCATGACTCCTCCGCGCCGGTTGATGCGCCTGCGATCGAGCGCGACGTGGAATTCGATGTGGCTGAGATCGATGTCGAGCCTGGGCTTGCGCCTGAGTTCGCTCAGCCTGCCGAAAGCGATCAGGAAACCAACATCGCGGCGTCGGTTGTCGTTGAAGAAGTGGAAGAAGTTGAGGCGTTTGAGGCGTCGGCCGCAGCGGCCGTGCCGTTGTCCGTCGCCGATGGTGGTTTCGATCTGGACAACCAGGAAATCGACGACGAGATCCGCGAAATTTTCCTTGAAGAATTCGAAGAAGAGATCGGCAACCTCAATACCCTGATTCCGGCCTGGGCGACATCCCCTACCGACATCGAGCGCCTGCGTCCGATCCGTCGCGTTTTCCACACGCTCAAGGGCAGTGGCCGTCTGGTCGGCGCACGCGCCCTAGGTGAGTTCAGCTGGAAAGTTGAGAACATGCTCAACCGCGTGCTGGACGAGACACGTCCGGCGTCGCCTGCCGTGGTGGCCTTGGTTGGCCAGGCGCATGGTGTGTTGCCCGCGTTGTTGGGCGCACTGCAAGGCGTACCAGCCAAGGGGCTCGATTTGTCGGGTATGGAGGCAGTGGCTGAACGCTTGGCGGGTGGTGAGGAGGCGATTTATCTCGCCCCGCAATCGCAACACTTCGAAGAAGCCGTGGTCGATGCTGATGCAGACGCAGTGGTTGTCGAAACCATGGCTGAAGTGTCGCCGCAAATCATTGTCGAGCGCGTACCCGTGCTGGTGGATGACGTGTTGCTCGAGATACTGGGTGTTGAAGTCGACGGCCATCTGCAAACCGTGGACCGTTGGTTGGCGGATGAAGATGCGGCGACGCGCGTGCCTGATCGCGATCTGTTGCGCGCCGTGCACACGATGAATGGCGCTTTTGCGATGGCGGAAGTGCCCGAAATCACCGACGCGATCGGACCAGCGGAAGGCTGGACGAAGCGTCTGGTTGCCGCGGATCTTCCGTTGGGCGCTGCAGGTGTTGCCGCGCTTGGGCGTCTGTCCAATCAGATTCGCGAAACCGTGGCCGGTCTACAAGCCCAGCCCCAGCTGGTCCCTCGACAAGCGGAGTTGACTGCGGAGTTCATTGCATTGCGCGATGGCTTGCCGGAAGCAGCGGCACCTGTCGTGCCCTCCTTGCAAGACGATCTAGAAGCCGAACGCATCGAAGCCGAACGTGTCGAAGCCGAACGTGTCGAAGCCGAACGCGTCGAAGCCGAACGCATCGAAGCCGAACGCATCGAAGCCCAACGCATCGAAACCCAACGCATCGAAACCGAGCGTGTCGAAGCCGACCGCATCGAAACCGAGCGTGTCGAAGCCGACCGCATCGAAGCCGAACGTGTCGAAGCCGAACGCATCGAAGCCCAACGCATCGAAACCCAACGCATCGAAACCGAGCGTGTCGAAGCCGAGCGTGTCGAAGCCGAACGCATCGAAACCGAGCGTGTCGAAGCCGAGCGCATCGAAGCCGAGCGCGTCGAAGCCGAGCGTGTCGAAGCCGAGCGCATCGAAGCCGAGCGCATCGAAGCCGAACGTGTCGAAACCGAACGTGTCGAAGCCGAGCGCATCGAAGCCGAACGTGTCGAAACCGAACGTGTCGAAGCCCAGCGCATCGAAGCCGAACGCGTCGAAGCCGAACGCATCGAAGCCGAACGCATCGAAGCCGAACGCATCGAAGCCGAACGCATCGAAGCCAACGAAACAGCTGAATACGCGCGCTTGGAAGCGCAGTACGCCGAAGAAGCGCGCCTGAAGCTGGAGGCTGAGCAGTCGCATCAGGCTGCGCAAGCCGAGCGCCTCGAGGCCGAACGCATCGAAGCCGAACGTCTGGCCGAGTTGCGTCGTCAAGAGCATCTGGACTTGTTACGTCTTGAGGCCGAACGGCTCGAGGCGGCGCGCAAGGCGCAAGAGTTGGCAGCGTTGGATGTCGATGACGAGATCGGTCCCGCGCAGCCGCTCAGCATTGCCGGCCTGGACGAAGACCTGCTCGACATCTTCATTGAAGAAGGCCACGACCTTCTGGATCACAGCGACGGGCTTGCGGCAGAGCTGCGTGCCGATCCGGCCAATCGTGAGGCGCTCGTGGCGTTGCAGCGTGACCTGCATACCCTCAAGGGTGGTGCGCGCATGGCAGGCCTGATGACGATGGGCGACCTGGGACACTCGCTCGAAAGCCTGCTGGAGTCGGTGGCCGAAGGCCGCCTTGAGTTGTCCGTTGACGACATCCCGTTGGTCGAAAACAGCCTGGATCGCCTGCATGCGATGCTGGGGCGTGTCGCTCGTCGCCGAGCCATACATCCGGCCGATGCGTTGGTGGCATCGCTCATGCAGCGCGCGCGTGGCGAGAACGTGCAAGCGCCTGTGGCCCATGCAGTCGAGCAAACGGCGGCAATCGAATTGGCCGAGCTTTCTGCGCCGCTCATGCGTGTGGAAGATCAGGCAGATACCGGTGGTCGCGGTTCGCAGGAAATGGTGCGCATCCGCGCCGACCTCCTGGATCGTTTGGTCAACTACGCGGGTGAAGTCGCGATCTACCGTTCGCGACTGGAGCAGCAGCTGGGCGCATTCCGCGGCGCGATGTCCGAAATGGAGCAGACGAATACACGTCTGCGCGACCAGTTGCGTCGACTCGACATCGAAACCGAAGCGCAGATCATCGCGCGCTATCAGCGCGAGCAGGAAACGACCAACCCGACGTTCGATCCGCTGGAGCTCGATCGCTTCTCAACGCTGCAGCAGCTTTCGCGTGCGCTGGGTGAGTCGGCGAACGACATGTCGAGCTTGCAGGGCTCGCTCGAGGATTTGACCCGCCAGTACGAAACGCTCTTGCTGCAACAGTCGCGCGTAAGTACGGAGTTGCAGGAAGGGTTGATGCGCACGCGAATGGTGCCGGTGGAATCGGTGCTGCCGCGACTGCGTCGCGTGGTGCGTCAGGCGTCGAGCGATGCGGGCAAGTCCGCGCAATTCGTTCTTGAAGGCGCGCATGGCGAACTGGATCGCAATGTGCTGGATCGCATGCTGGGTCCGATCGAACATCTGTTGCGCAACGCGGTTGCACATGGCATCGAAAAATCCGATGCGCGCGGCAGTGCAGGCAAGCCGGAAGCCGGCGAAGTGCGTCTGAACGTGCGCCAGGAAGGCTCCGAGGTCGTGCTGGTGGTGTCGGATGACGGCGCAGGTCTCGATCGTGAGGCGATTCGCCGGCGTGCCGAAGAACGTGGCATCGTTCATCCGGACACTGTGCTCAGCGATGCGCAAATCGACAATCTGATTCTGGAATCGGGTTTCAGCACTTCCAGCGAAGTCAGCCAGCTGTCTGGTCGTGGCGTCGGCATGGACGTGGTCAACAACGAAGTCCGTCAGATCGGCGGCAGCCTCGAGATCGCATCCACACGCGGTCAGGGCAGTCGTTTCACGATGCATTTGCCGCAAACCTTGGCGGTGACGCAGGCCGTGTTCGTGCGCATTGGCGAAAGCATCTTCGCGGTGCCGGTGGCATCGGTGCGCGGTGTGTCGCGTGTGGATCGAGATCTATATAACGGCAACGAATACATCCACAAATATGGTGATGAGAATTACCTCATCCACGATTTGGGCGTCCTGCTGGGGCAAGCCCCGGCCAAGGCCGAAGGCCAGTTGCAGATACCTGTCCTGTTGGTGCGCGCGGGCGAGTTGCGCGTCGCCGTTGGCGTCGACCAGATCCTCGGCAACCGCGAAATCGTGGTGAAGCCGACCGGGCCGCAGATGGCATCTATTCCGGGTGTGTTCGGTGCCACGGTCATGGGCGATGGCCAAGTCCGCATCATTCTGGACATCGCGCCGTTGGCACGTCGCTGGGCCAGCCAGCCGCAAGTCGAGGATGAAGAGTCGGCCGAGCCCGTCCAGGTCAACACCGTGCCTTTGGTGATGGTGGTTGATGACTCGATCACGATGCGCAAAGTGACCAGCCGCGTGCTGGGTCGCCAAGGTTTCGAGGTGATGACGGCGAAAGACGGCATCGACGCATTGGAGCAGATGGAGGAGCGCGTCCCAGACCTCATGTTGCTCGACATCGAAATGCCGCGCATGGATGGCTACGAGTTGGCAACCGAAATGAAGGGCAGTGCACGCTTGCGCCAGGTGCCGATCGTGATGATCACATCGCGTACCGGCGACAAGCATCGTCAGCGCGCTTTTGATCTGGGCGTCAATCGTTACCTGGGCAAGCCGTATCAGGAAACCGAGCTGTTGCGGAATGTAAGTGAATTGTTGGGCATGGGACGCGACCATGGCTGATCCGCGCCGCACCATTTTGCTGGCCCGGCCTGGCGAGGCACGTGAACGCCTGCGCGCAGGCCTGCAGCAAGCCGGCGTTGACGTGGTGCTGGAAGCGGATCCGTTGGAAACCGGTATCGAAGAGATTCGCGGGGCCGGCGCGCGCAACCTCGTGATCGCCGTGGATGCGGAAGTCGAAGATGCGCTTGAGCGTTTCGATCCCATCCTCGCGGATGACAATTACCGGATCCTGTTTGAGGAAGTCGCATTGGTCGGCGCGCGGGACGGTTGGGATGTGGCACGTTGGTCGCGGCATCTCGGTGCGAAATTGCTGGGTCATGGCGATGTGTTGCCCGAAGGCCATGAGCCTGACGAAGTGACATCCGAGGCTGAGCTTCTGGAGTCAGCGCTTGAGAGCATCGATGCGAACCTGCAAGCAATGCCGGTAGACGAAGAGCCAGCCGATCAACCGGACAATCAGGTATCGGATGTGGCTTTGCCCGAACCCGCCACGGATGCCGCGCTGGATTGGACGCGCTTTCAGGACTTCGAGGCCGTCAACGAATTGCCGGCGGCCAACGCGCCCCAGGCTGCCGATACGGATTTCCGCGCCGCGCTTGCTCCGTTGGATGAAAGTGATTTGCCGGCTGAGCAAGCCTACGAGCGGATTGAAGAAGAGATGGCGCAGTTCGAGGTACAGACGCCTAGCGATCGCTGGCAGGACTTCGAACGGCCCGTGGTCGAAGGTGCTGAATCTGAGTTTGAGCTTGAGCCGGCCAAGACCGAGGTGGCGGCACCTCCCGAAGCACCGAGCTGGTCGTTGACCGATGAGTCAATGCCTGTGAGCGAGGCGACAACGACCGGATCTCATGAGGGCCTGGCCGGATTGAATGACCGTATCGCCAAGCTCTCGCTAGTCGGTGATGAAAGTGATGACGAGTCCATCGAAGTCGCCGAGACGGCCGCCGTGGCCAGCCCCCCTCGCAGCGATTTAGCGGTCGAAGGTGCAGTGTTGCTGGTAGGTGGCATCGGCGGGCCTGACCCGCTTCGCCAAATCCTGCAGCAGTTGGGCAGTGACTTCAGCGTGCCCGTGTTGGTGCAGCAATGGTTGGATGGTGGCCAGTACGACCGTTTGGTCCGCCAAATGGATCGCGCCAGCCAGATGCCGGTGGAGCTCGCCGAGGCCGGCAAGGCATTGCAGGCAGGTCATGTCTACGTGGTTCCGACGGCGATCAGCGTCGAGCGCGGTGGCAATGGCGTGATGCATTTCACTGAAGTCCCCAGCCGCCGGTTTGCCGATGTGCTCTCCGCTCTACCGGCCGGCAGCAGTGGCGTCGTATTGCTGTCCGGCGCCAGCGAAGATTTCGTGGAACCTGCGCAACGCTTCCAGCAAGCAGGTGGGCGTTTGTTCGCACAGTCGGCCGAGGGTTGCTACGATCACGTAGTGCCTGCGCTTCTTATTCAACGTGGCGCCGAGGCGAACTCGCCTGTCGGGCTCGCCACTCAACTCGTTGCCCGATGGCAGCAGCAGGTTTCTGCATGAGCGATACACTTCCCGATCTGCGTGGCGTCGTGATCCAGGTGGCCGGTGGCCGCTTGATGTTGCCTAACGCCTGCATCGACGAAATTCTCTCGGTAGCCGATCCGGAACCAATCGAAGGCGCACCCGACTGGCTGCTGGGTCGGATCCGCTGGCGTGGCTGGCAAGTGCCGCTGATCGCGTTCTCGACTTTAGCCGGTATGGGTGAGCACGACGCATCGTTGCGTGGTCAGCGAGTGCTGGTCCTCAAGACCTTGGGCGGGGATACCCGCCTGCCGTACTTTGCGATGTTGACCCAGGGCTTCCCGCGTTTGGTGACAGTGTCGCCGGCGATGTTGGTGGAGCAACCGGATGTCCAATTGGGCGAAGGTGTGGCAGCCGCCGTGCGCTATCAGGACGAAGAAGCTCTGGTGCCGGATATGGATAGCATCGAACAACGCCTGCAGGCCGCACTCGCCGCCTGATTTTCTTAGCGCATATCGCCCAGACGCATTTGCAGCGCTGCGATGGCAGCCAGGCCCGCGGTTTCGGTACGCAGGATGCGCGGCCCCAGCCTGAGGCCGATGAAACCGGCGTTATCTAGCGTTTGCAAATCGCGCTCCGACCAGCCCCCCTCCGGTCCAACCGCGATGAGTAACTGGTTTTCGTTTGCTACGGTGACTGAATCGATACCGCCTTCAGCCAGCGGCGAGAGGGTGTAACGCGCGACGGGCAATCCGGCCGCGCCCACCGCCGAAAGCAAGGGGGCAGGCTCATTCACTTCTGGCAAAGTTGCGCGGCCACTTTGTTCGCAGGCCGATGCCACCACGCCGCGCCAATGCGCGAGACGTTTGATCGAGCGCGCACCTTCCAGCTTCACCTCGCTGCGGTCACTGTGCACCGGGATGATCCGGGTGACACCAAGTTCGGTCGCTTTCTGCAGGATCAAGTCCATCTTTTCGCCGCGTGCGATGCCTTGCAGCAAAGTGATCGACAGCGGAGATTCGTTGTCGATGCGGCGAGCACTGGACACTTCGACCTGCACGCCACGCTTGCCGATGCTGGTGATGCGCGCATCGTAATCATGGCCATTGCCATTGAAGAGTACGCAGACATCCCCCTCACGCAGACGCAGCACACGCACCAAATGCGCAGCTACATGCTCGGGCAATTCAACCATTAGACCCACGCCAAGTGGCGCATCGACATAGACACGAGTCAGACGCATGTTATGGCCTCCCTGATGGCGTGTTCGGTGACGTCGGCCAGCAACTCGAGTGCAGCATCATCCACACAATAGGGGGGCATCCAATACAGCGTGTCGCCTAATGGGCGGAGGATGACGCCGCGCTCGAGCGCGGCGCGATACGCACGCAAACCGATGCGGAGCGCCGGATCGAACGGCATGGATTTGTCGCCATCGCGCGTGAGTTCGAAGGCGCAGACCATGCCAAGCTGGCGGGCGTCTGCGATATGCGGAAGTTGGGCGATGCTCGCCGCGTGCTCTTGCATGAGGCGCGACGTCGCCTGGTTGTGCGATATCACCTCATCACGCTCGAAGATGTCGAGTGATGCCAACGCCGCTGCGCAGGCCAGCGGGTTGCCCGTGTAGCTATGCGAGTGCAGAAATGCACGTTCGCGTGAATCATCTAGGAAGCCGTCGTAAACCGATTGCGTGGTGAGTACGGCTGCCAGCGGCAGGAAGCCACCGGTCAATCCTTTCGACACGCACATGAAATCCGGTTGTACGCCCGCTTGTTCACAGGCGAACAGCGTGCCGGTGCGACCGAAACCCGTTGCAATTTCATCCGCGATGAAGAACGCGCCATGCGCATCACAGAGCTCGCGCACGCGACGCAAATAGGCGGGGTGATACATTCGCATCCCGCCTGCGCATTGCAGCAGCGGTTCGACGATCACCGCGCATATTTCGCCAGGATAACGATCAAACATCGTGGCCAGTAGATCGGCGGCTGCGAGTGCTCGCGCTTCGGCATCCTCGCCATCCACAGCCAGATAGGCGTCGGGCGTCGGTGCGAACAGGCACTCGGATAGCAGCGGGGCATAGGTGCGGCGATACAGTGGGATGTCGCCAACGGACAGCGCTCCCAGTGTTTCGCCGTGGTAGCCGTTTTCCAGTGCAACAAAACGTGTGCGTCGTGGTTCACCTGCATTGAGGAACCAATGGAAGGCCATCTTCAGCGCGACTTCCACGCCTGCCGATCCGTTATCGGCGTAAAACACTTTGGCCAGTGGCGCACGGTCTGGCTGGCGCGGCGCGATGGCCAGCAAACGCTCAGCCAACTCGATGGCTGGCTCGTGCGAGAAGCCGGCCAGAATCACTTGCTCCAGGCTACGAGCCTGCCTGGCGATGGCCTCGGCGATGCGCGGCTCGGCATGGCCGTGGATATTGGTCCACCAACTGGAGACCGCATCCAGATATCGTCTGCCATCCATGCCGGTGAGCCACGCGCCCTCTCCATGTGCGATGGGCACCAGCGGCAGAGTGTTGGGGTGTTCGCGCATCTGCGTGCACGGGTGCCAGAGCACGGCCAGATCGCGGGCCTGCCAGCGTGCGGCCTCGGCTAAACTGGGAGTCGAATGAACATCGTTTTGCATAAGCCACATTATCGCCTCTCGTCGGAAGCTTGCCGATGAGCAAGGTGCCGCCCGTGATTCATGGTGTTGAACGGCAGGATGAGGGCGATGGCCGCGTCGTCGAAATACTCGACCTTGAATTTTCCAACGGTGAGCGTCGCCACTATCGACGCGTCGTGGCGCACGGCCCTGGCGCAGTGATCGTGGTGGCGATGCCCGACCCCGAACATGTACTGCTGGTGCGTGAATATGCTGCCGGCGTTGAGCGCTATGAGCTGGGGCCGGTGAAGGGCGCGATCGACCCGGGCGAAACGCCTGAAGTCGCCGCCAATCGCGAGTTGATGGAAGAAGCCGGCTTCGGCGCGCATGATGTAAGGGTGCTGCGCACACTGGCCTTGTCGCCGTCCTACATGACGCATCACGCGCATATCGTGTTGGCACGTGATCTTTATCCGCAGCGACTTGAAGGCGACGAGCCCGAGCCGTTGGAGGTCATCGCTTGGCCAATCGCCGACCTGGGCGAGCTGGTGATGCGCGATGAGATGTCCGATGGCCGTGCGATGGCGGCGCTCTACATCGCGCGCGAATGGTTAGTGAGGAACGCATGAAGATCGATGTTGCACTGCGCGACGGCGTGATCGCCATTGCCGAGGCCGCCGCCACCGACATTCTTGAGGTCTATGCACGTGATTTTGATGTCGAGCGCAAGCAGGATGCGACGCCGCTGACCGAAGCCGACCTCGCTGCGCATCGTCGTATCGTGGCCGGGCTGGCGTCGTTGACGCCGCAGATCCCGGTGCTGTCCGAAGAATCCGCCGAGACATGCTTTGCCTTGCGCAAAAGCTGGATGCGTTACTGGCTGGTTGATCCGCTGGATGGCACGCGTGAATTCGTGAAGAAGAATGGCGAGTTCAGTGTCAACATCGCGCTGATCGATGATGGTGTTGCGGTGTTCGGGGTGATCCAGCAGCCGGTCACTGGCTTGGTCTGGCATGGCGCGCCAGGGCAGGGCGCTTATCGGCGCGAGGCGGGAAGCGACATCGCCCTCCACACGCGCATGCCGGCCAGCACGCCGCTGCGCATCGCCGCCAGTCGCTCGCATCGTGATCCGCGGACGGAGGCCGTCATCGCGCGATTCCCCGATACCGAAGTGATAGGGCTGGGCTCGTCGCTGAAGTTCTGTCGCATCGCCGAAGGCAGCATCGACCTGTATCCACGATTCGGTCCGACCAGCGAGTGGGACACGGCTGCAGGGCAGGCCATTCTTGAAGGTGCAGGTGGTGCTGTGGTCGATCCGTGCGGTCGTCCGTTCCGCTACAACCAGCGAGACACATTGCTAAACGGTGATTTTTTCGCCTGTGGTGATCCTGCATTGCTGCATGAGGCGATGGCGTGAGTGAGAAGAAGCGCGGCATCGACGAATTACTGCGCATCATGGCTGCGCTGCGCGCGCCCGATGGCGGCTGTCCGTGGGATCTCGAACAGGATTTCTCCAGCATCGCGCCCTACACGATCGAAGAAGCCTACGAAGTCGCCGACGCGATTGACCGCGGCGACATGGACGACTTGAAGGACGAGTTGGGCGATTTGTTGTTGCAAGTCGTCTTTCACGCCCAGATGGCCAAGGAGGCTGGCGCTTTTGAGTTTAGTGATGTCAGCGAGGCGATTTGCGACAAGATGACGCGGCGACATCCCCATGTCTTTGCCGGTGCCAGCATCGAAGATGCCGAAGCGCAGACCGCGGCTTGGGAAGTGCAGAAACAAGCCGAACGCGCGGCGAAGAATCCGGTAGATGATTCCGCGCTCGCTGGTATTGCGCGGGGCTTGCCCGAGTGGCAGCGTGCGGTGAAGTTGCAATCACGTGCTGCGCGTACTGGGTTTGATTGGCCGGACGATCGTCCGGTGATTGCCAAATTGCGTGAAGAGTTGGACGAGCTGGCCGTCGAATTCGATGCCCGCGAGGCCGCCCCCAACGACGTCGAGACCCAAGCACGCCTGCGCGAGGAGTTGGGCGATGTGTTGTTCGTCGCCGCCAACTTGGCCCGCCACGCGAAGGTCGACCCGGGCGACGCCCTGCGGGCGGCCAACCGAAAGTTCGAACGGCGCTTTCGGTCGATGGAAGCCATGGCGAAGGCGGAAGGCCAGGCGTTCAGCGAGCTGGATCTCAAGGCGCAGGAAGCGTTGTGGTTTCGTGTCAAGAATGACACCTGAGAAGCAAGGCGCTTCTTGCGCCCAGACTGAACAAACCACTCAGTTCAGCTACTTAGAATCCATGATTTGATGCTTTGGATGAGCTTCTTCACGCTCCCTCCACCCCGAAACCGGATCATTTCACAAAGCTGAAGGGGAGATTCGATTCATGCGTAGCAACCAAGAACCGTCCGGGCTGGTCCTGATCATCGAGGACAACCGCAACATTTCCGAGATGGTTGGCGAATATCTGGAGAGCAAGGGCTTCGAAGTCGACTATGCCGGCGATGGCTTGGACGGCTACCGGCTGGCCGCTGAAAACACCTACGACGTCATCATCCTGGACCTGATGCTGCCGCGTATGGACGGCCTGGAAGTTTGCCGCCGCCTGCGCGAGGAGGCCCGCAAGTCCACTCCCATCCTGATGCTGACCGCACGCGACACGCTGGATGAAAAACTGACCGGCCTGTCTTCGGGTGCCGATGACTACCTGACCAAGCCCTTCGCGATCCAGGAGCTGGAGGCGCGCCTGCGGGTATTGATCCGTCGCGAGCGCCGTCAGGTGGGCTCGGAAGTGTTGAAGGTGGGCGATCTGGTGCTGGATCCGGCGTCCTTGCGTGCGACCCGTGGCGGCACCGAATTGCTGCTCTCGCCCATCGGCCTGAAATTGCTGACGATCCTGATGCGTGAATCGCCGCGCGTGGTCAGCCGGCAGGAGATCGAGCGCGAGATATGGGGCAACAGCCTGCCCGATTCCGACACCTTGCGCAGCCATCTGTACAACCTGCGCAAAGTCATCGACAAGCCGTTCGACAAACAGTTGCTGCACACCGTGCAGAGCGCGGGCTACCGCATCGCCGACATCGAACAACCGCCTGCCTGATACAGCCTGTGGATCATGGCGCCGACTGAAACCCTCTCACGAAAAATACGCTGGATCTTCATCGTCCAGGGGGTGATTGCCTCGCTGGTTGTCACCTTGGGCACGTTGTACGGCAGCTTGGTGCTGCGCGACATCTTGCTCAAGCAGCGCATTGTCGATGAGGCGCAGCGGACATGGGAGCTGGTGGATGCCGATCCGCAGGCAGCGTTGCCGCAGAGCAACAGCTACGCGAGGTTTTTTGTCCCTGCGGGAAGCATGCCTGACCAAGTGCCGCCGATACTGCGCGCACTGCCTCCCGGATTTCATCGCACCCACGACGGAATCTGGCGCCTGGCCTACATCAGCGAGCGCGCCGAGGGGACGATATACCTCAGTGTCGCGCCGGGTCTGGCGGATCACATCGTCCGTTGGATTTCGATACTGGCGGTAGCTTTGTCGGTTCTTGGTATCGCTATCATCAGTTGGCTGGGCTATCGCCGATGTCGCCGCATCGTGGCACCCGTCGCCCAGCTGACGGATACCGTGCTGGCCTGGGATCCACGCAGCCCCCAACTGACGCGGTTCGACTCGCCCGCCCATCGTGGCGAGAACACGTACGAGGTCGCGCATTTAGGCGATGCTTTGGCCAGCATGTCCCGACGCGTTGAGGAATACGTCGACCGCGAACGCAACTTCACCCGGGATGCCAGCCACGAGTTGCGTACGCCAGTCACTGTGGTGCGTGTTGCCGGCGACTTGCTCGCCACCGAAAATCTAAGCCCGCGCGGCGAGCGCTCCTTGCGGCGTTTGCGTCAAGCCACCGACGACATGGAAGTCTTGATCGATGCTTTCCTGGTGCTGGCGCGGCACCCGGATGTGCCGGTGGATTCGGAAGACGTCAGCGTGCAGGAGGTCATGCACGAAGAAGCGGCGAATGCCCGCGAATGGCTGGAAGACAAGCCGGTGAATCTGGTTGTGCTGCCAACCGCGGACCCGAAGATCCATGCGCCGCCGAGGGTGATCGGCGTCATCGTCTCCCAGCTGCTGCGCAATGCCTGTCACTTCACCGAGGCAGGAACTGTGCAGATCGAAGTACTGGCGGATCGCGTCGAAGTCCGTGATACCGGCATCGGCATGGATGCGGAAACCCTGTCCAAGGCCTTCGACCCCTTCTGGCGCGCGGACTTGTCCGATTACACGGCCAAAGGCATGGGCCTGACCCTGGCCCAGCGACTGGCTGAGCGCTTCGGCTGGAAGGTCTTGCTGGAAAGCCAACCAGGGCAGGGTACGCTGGCAACCCTCAGATTCTCCTGAGGCGTCAACCTGCGTCGCGTGCGTGCGTTAGCGCCCGGAACCTCTGCATTCACCCTTTCGGATTTTGTCGATGTCGTCCAAGCCGCGTAACGCCTCCCGCTCCCGTCGCCGCCCCTGGCTCTTGCCCGCCATCATCGGATTGGTCGTATTGCTCGGCTTCGGCTGGTGGTGGACGCAGCGCAAGGCCGGCGGTGAAGAAAGCGCTTACCGCACGACGCAGGTCGAACGCGGCGACATCCGCGTGGCGATCTCGGCCACAGGCACGCTGTCGGCGATCACCACAGTGACCGTGGGCAGTCAGATCTCCGGTCAGGTCACCGATGTGCTGGTGGACTTCAACAGCCCAGTGAAGAAGGGCGACGTGCTGGCGCGCATCGACCCCAGCACCTACGAGGCGCAGATCACCCAAGGGGCCGCCGCCGTGGCCAGCGCCAACGCGCAGCTGGCCCAGGCCGAAGCTACCCTGCGCAATGCCAGCGCGGACTACGCACGCAAGGCAGAATTGGGCAAACAGCAACTGGTGTCGCGTGGTGATGTGGATGCGGCGCGCGCCGCGATGCAGCAGGCGCAGGCGCAAGTGGGCGTGGCGCGCGCACAAATCCGCCAGCAGTCGGCATCGACCCAGACCACGCGTCTCAACCTGGGGCGTACGGTGATTCGCTCGCCCGTCGATGGCGTGGTGTTGACCCGTACCATCGAGCCCGGGCAGACCGTCGCGGCCAGTCTCCAGGCGCCAGAGTTGTTCAAGATCGCCGAAGATTTGTCGAAGATGAAGATCGAGCTGGCGGTGGACGAATCCGACATCGGCCAGGTCAAGGCCGGGCAGACGGTCAGCTTCACCGCCGATGCCTTCCCCGACCGCCAGTTCAAGGGCGTGGTGGAGCAGGTGCGGCTGTCGGCGACCACCGCCAACAACGTGGTGACCTATCCGGTTGTGGTGACGGTGGACAACACCGATGGCACCTTGCTGCCGGGTCTGACGGTCAACGCCGAGATCGAAGTCAGCAAGCGCAGCAATATCCTCAAAGTCGCCAACGCAGCGCTGCGCTACAAGCCGTCCGAGGAGGAGATGCAGGCGATGATGGCGGCAGCGGGCGAGGGTGGTGCAGCGAATGGTGGTGGCCAACGCGGCAGCATCAGCGATGACCTGCCGGCGATCGCGGCTGGGCTGAAGCTTGATGCCGCACAGCAGGCTGCGTTCGACGAAACGCTCGAGGCAATGAAGAAACAGCAAGCCGAACGCATGGCTGCTGCCCGCAGTGCTGCGAGTCAGCAGCAAGGCAATCGCGTGTTTGGCGGCGGTGGTGGTGGCATGCGCATGGTGACGATGGGCGGCGGGGGCGGTGCGATGCAGGCGCAAATGCGCAACCGCATGCGCGATCGCTTCCAGCAACAATTTGCCGGTTTCCGCGGCAAGCTGAGCGATGCACAACGCACGCAATGGGATTCGGCGATTGATGCGCTGATTAACGCGACGCGCGCGCCCTTGTATCTGCTGGTCGATGGCAAGGCGAAGATGGTGATGGTGCGTGTCGGTGCATCCGATGGCACCTCGACCGAGATCGCCGGCAGCATCAAGGAAGGCGACGAGGTGATCACGGGGGCACGCGCTGCGTCGTCGAGCGCGAGTTCGGCATCCACGCCGCCGCGTTCGTGAGCGCGGTGATGGAACCCGTGCCGATGGTGCCGCCGGTCATCGAGACGCGTGGCTTGCGCAAAGTCTATTCCGAAGGCAGCGAGGCCGAAGTCGTCGCGCTCAAGGGCGTGGACCTTGTCATCAATCGCGGTGACTTCGTCGCAATCATGGGGCCATCGGGTTCGGGAAAGTCGACGCTGATGAATTTGATCGGCTGCCTCGATACGCCCAGCGACGGCCTGTATGCCTGTGACGGCATCGATGTCGCGACGCTTGATGCCGAAGAATTGGCGACGTTGCGCCGCGAGAAAATCGGCTTCGTCTTCCAAGGCTTTCATTTGTTGCCGCGCATGTCCGCGCTTGACAACGTGGCAATGCCACTCGGCTATGCGCGCATCCCGCCACACGAACGCCGCGAACGTGCGCAAGCGGCGCTTGAATCGGTCGGCCTGGGTGAGCGCAGTCACCATCGCCCGAATGAGCTCTCCGGCGGCCAACAGCAACGCGTCGCGATTGCCCGCGCGTTGATCAACCAGCCTCCCATTTTGTTGGCTGATGAACCAACGGGTGCGTTAGACAGCAAAACGGGCGAAGAAATCCTCTCCCTGTTCAAGCAGCTGCGTGATGACGGCCACACCGTGGTGCTGATCACCCACGATCAGGAAGTCGCCGAGCACGCCGACCGCATCTTCGTGATGCGCGATGGCGAGATGCACGAGGAGGTGCGCGCATGACCTGGATGGACATCCTGCGCACGGCCTTCCATGCCTTGCGGGGCAACTGGATGCGCAGTGCGCTGACCTCGCTGGGTGTCATCATCGGCATCGCGGCGGTGATCGTGATGGTCTCGGTCGGCCAAGGCACGCAGAAGGAAATCGACAAGCTGGTGTCGGGCCTGGGTTCGCAGCGGCTTGATATTTCGCCGGGCGGTGGTCGCGGTCCGGGCGGTGGTGCGCGCATGAGTTCATCGAGCTTCTTCACCCTCAACCAGGGGGATGTTGATGCGATCAAGGACGAAATTCCGGAAGTGCAATACGTCGCAGGCGCATTGCGAGGCGGCACCCAAGTGGTGTTCGCCGAGAACAATGCATCGACCAGCTGGCAGGGCGTGCAGCCGGATTATTTCGAAATCAATGGCTGGAAGATCGCCCAAGGCAGTCTGTTCGAGGCCGATGACTATGGCGGCAACGGACGTGGCGTAATCATCGGCGACACCATCCGCCGCACCTTGTTTGGTGAGGACAGCGGCATCGGCCAGACCATTCGCTTGGGGCGCGTACCACTGACCGTGGTCGGTACCCTGGAAGCCAAAGGCCAGGGCGGTTTCGGTCAGGACCAGGACGACGTGGTGATGGTGCCGCTGGAAACCGGGCGTCGCCGCTTGATGGGCAATATGGGCCTGCCGCCGAGCGCGGTGATGCAAATCGCGTTGACCGTGGCCGATGCGAAAGATCTGGATTACGTGCAAGGCGAGGTGGAAGCGTTGCTGCGCCAACGCCACAAGATCAAGCCGGGCGAGGAAGATGATTTCAATGTTCGCAACATCAGCCAGATCGTGGCGACCCGTACCGCGACGACCAATCTGATGTCGAAACTGTTGGGTGCAGTGGCCGGCATCTGCCTCATCATCGGCGGCATCGGCATCATGAACATCATGCTGGTCTCGGTCACCGAGCGGATCAAGGAAATCGGCCTGCGCATGGCAGTGGGTGCCGGGCCATCCGACGTGCGTCGGCAGTTTTTGATGGAGGCGATCTTGATCTCGCTGATCGGTGGCGTCATCGGCATCCTGATCGGCATTGGTGGTGCGCTATTGGTATCCAAGTTCAGCGAATTGCCGATTGCGCTGAATGCCCAAGTCGTTGGCCTGGCGGCCGCGTTCTCCATCGTCACCGGTCTGTTCTTCGGGTATTACCCGGCGCGCAAAGCCTCGCTGCTGGACCCGATCGAGGCGCTGCGCCAGCAATAGGCGCCAAATGTGCCGCCAAGCCCCGCCATCCGGCGGGCTTGCGGCGCGGCTCTGTGGCAAAATCGGGGGGATGGCCATCGGCCGCCTGTTCCTATCGGTCCTGCATGCGCCACCTCCGCTCCCCCCTGACAGTGTCGATTGCCCATGGCTGACACCTATGGCCATCTGCCGCGCGGCCCGCGCGGGATCTACAGGGCTTTCCTGTGGTCGCTCAAGGGATTGAAGGCGGCGTGGTTGCATGAGTCCTCCTTCCGTTTGGAAGTGGTGGCGTTCTGCCTGCTGGGGCCGTTGGGCCTGTGGCTGGGGCAGACCGGGGTGGAGCGTGCGCTGCTGGTGGGCTCGCTGATCATGGTCATGGCGATGGAGCTGCTGAACTCGGCGGCTGAAGCCATCATCGAGCGCTACGGCGCGGAGTTCCATGAGTTGGCCGGTCGCGCCAAGGACATGGGCTCGGCCGCGGTGTTCATGCTGATGATGAACGTGTTGCTGGTGTGGGCCTGCATCCTGCTGCCGCGCCTGCATTGAAACGAATTAACCAAGACGACAAGAGAACGAGCTGACGATGGATCTGAGTTTCCTTTCCTCCCCTGATGTATGGATGACGCTGGTCACCCTGTCCGCACTGGAAATCGTGCTGGGCATCGATAACCTGGTGTTCATCTCGATCGCCGTGTCCCGCCTGCCAGAGCACCAGCGCCCGGTGGCGCGCAAGATCGGTATCGCGGTGGCCTGCATCACGCGTATCGCCTTGTTGGTGATGTTGGCGTTCCTGGCCAAGATGGAACGGGATCTCTTCCACATCTTCGGCATGGGCATTTCGATTCGCGATCTGGTACTGATTCTGGGCGGCGCGTTCTTGTTGGTTAAGGGCATCGCCGAGATCCGCGAAATGATTTCCGGCGGCCATGACGATGACCCGCGCACGACCAAGGCTTCGGGTGTGTTTTGGGTGGTGATCGCGCAGATCGCCGTGATCGACCTGGTGTTCTCGCTGGATTCGGTGATCACCGCGGTCGGCATTGCCGAGCACATCCCGGTGATGGTCTTCGCGATCCTTCTGGCCGTGGCGATCATGCTGCTGGCGGCGAACCCGCTGGGCCGCTTCATCGACGCCAACCCGACTGTGAAGATGCTGGCGCTGGCCTTCATCCTCTTGATCGGCGTGGTGCTGATCCTTGACGGTTTCGACCTGCACGTGCCCAAGCCCTACATCTACTTCGCGATGGGCTTCTCGGTGCTGGTGGAATGGCTGAGCCTGCTTATGCGCCGCAATGCGGTGAAGGACCACGTTCCCGGCGCCGGCGAATGGTGAACCCCGCCGGCTTTCACCCGGACTGAACGTCCGGGTGGGCACTTTATCTCCCTGAACGCACGACAAAGGGTCGTGCGCTTGCCTGTTTATGGAGTCCCCTGATGCGTACCTTCCGTTTTATCGCGATCCTGATGCTGGCCTCGCTGCTGTCCGGCTGCGGCTACAACCAGATCCAGCAGAAGGACGAAGCCGTCAAAGCCGCCTGGTCGCAGGTGCTCAACGTCTACAAGCGCCGTGCTGACCTCGTGCCCAATCTGGTCAATACGGTGAAGGGCTATGCCGCTCACGAAGCCAAGGTCCTGACCGATGTCACCAACGCACGCGCCAAGGTCGGCAGCATCAACGTCAATGCCGACGATGCGCAATCCGTGCAGCAGTTCCAGCAAGCCCAAGGCGAGTTGAACGGCGCCATCGGTCGCTTGTTGATGGTGGCTGAGAATTATCCGCAGCTCAAAGCCGACCAGAATTTCCTGCAGTTGCAGGCGCAGCTGGAAGGCACCGAGAACCGCATCGCGGTGGAGCGCCAGCGCTACATCACAACGGTGCAGGACTACAACACCTACATCCGCTCCTTCCCGCAGAACCTCGTCGCCATGATGTTCGGCTACAAGCCCAAGCCCAATTTCAGCGTCGAGAACGAGCAGCAGATCCAGCAGGCACCGACGGTTGATTTCGGCACGTCTGCGCCTGCGGCCCAGCCTGCCCCGGCCGCGCAGCCTGCACCTGCGCCCGCGGGCTGATCAGGCCCGCCTGACGTGCACTGGACGCGGCGGCTCGCTGCGCTCTGCCTGTTGTGGCTGGTTACGACGGTTGCGCTGGCCCAGCAGCTAGCGCCGATCCCGCCTTTGGATTCGCCGGTGGTCGATACCACCGGTACGTTGGATGCAGCGACCCAAAGCCAGCTGGTTCAACAGGCGCAAGCCCTGCAGCAGCGCAAGGGCAGCCAGCTACAGGTGCTGGTCGTCCCAACAACCGAACCCGAAGACATCGCCCAATACACCCAGCGCGTGTATGACCAGTGGAAGCTGGGGCGTCAGGGGGTGGATGACGGCGTGATCCTGGTTGTGGCGAAAGATGATCGGCGCGTGCGCATCCAACCCGGTTATGGCCTGGAGGGTGCGATCCCCGATGCGACCTCCAGTCGCATCATCCAGGAATACTTGGTGCCGAAATTCCGCGCGGGTGATTTCGCCGGCGGCATCACCGATGCCTCGGCGCAGCTGGTGCGCTTGATCGATGGTGAGCCATTGCCGGCGCCGATCGCCGATCACCCTGCCGGTCAGGACCGTGGTGGCAATTGGTTGTTCGCGCTGATCGCCGCCTTCATCGTGGCCAACGTCATCCGCGGCATCTTCAACGGCACGCCTGCGGGCATCCGTGGCTTGCTCGCGGGCGCGGGCGCGGGCGGCGTGGCATGGCTGATTTCCTCGGCCCTCTTGGTTGGCGGCATTGGCGCCTTCATCGGCTTGTTCCTCGGCTTGGCTGGTGCTGGCGCTGGCCGTTTCGCCCGCGATGACAGCTGGGGCGGTTGGGGTGGCGGTGGCATGGGTGGCTGGGGCGGCGGATCTTCCGGCGGCAGCTGGGGCGGCGGAGGCGGCTTTGGTGGTGGTGGCGGTGGCTGGTCGGGCGGTGGCGGTATGTCCGGCGGCGGCGGTGCCTCGGGGAGCTGGTGATCATGCGCATCCTCAAACATCTCTTCGCGCCTTCGGCCAAAGGCACGTTTCCGACGGATAGCCTCAAACGCATCCATGACGCCATCGCCGATGACGAACGCCGGCATCGTGGCGAGATTTGCTTCGCCGTCGAGTCAGCCTTGCATTGGCGTGATGTGTGGAATCGGGTGGATTCGCGTCAGCGCGCCGAAGCCGCCTTCGCCCAATTGCGCGTCTGGGATACCGAGGCGAACAACGGCGTGCTGGTGTACCTGTTGCTGGCTGATCACCGCATCGAGATCGTTGCGGATCGTGGCCTGCACGAGTTGGTGAGCGCCGAGCAATGGCGCGGCATCTGCCAGCTGATGGAAGAGCGGATGAAGGCGGGCGAGCCGGAAGATGCCGTCATGCGCGGCGTGACTGAGATCGGTAGCCTCTTGGCCACGCATTTCCCGCAAATCGAAGGCGAAATCGACCACGACGAGTTACCCAACGCGCCGGTGATCCTGCGCTGACTTCGCCTCGGGGTGCGGGTCGGGCACAATGAAGGCATTCCGCCGCCGAAGACCGCGATGCCTCCTGTCTATTTTCATGATCTCGACCCGATTGCTGTTGCCCTGGGGCCGCTGAAAGTCCATTGGTACGGTCTGATGTACCTCTTGGCCTTCGTCAGCGCGTGGTGGCTGGGTCGCAGCCGCATCCGCAAAGGACGTTTGCCGGGGGTCGATGACAACGCATTCGGCGACCTGATGTTCTACGGCATGCTGGGCGTGGTGCTGGGCGGACGCCTGGGTTACATCCTGTTCTACGACTTCAAGACCTATATCGCCGATCCACTGCAGATGCTGAAGGTGTGGGAAGGCGGGATGAGCTTCCACGGCGGCCTGATCGGCGTGCTGATCGCCGTGTTCTGGTGGGCACGCAAGCATCGCCTGCATTTCTTCGACGTGGTCGATTTCGTCGCGCCGCTGATTCCGCTGGGTCTTGGCTTTGGTCGCCTGGGCAACTGGATCAACGGCGAGCTGTGGGGCAAGCCGACCGATGGCAACTGGGGCGTGATCTTCCCGGGATCGTTGCCGGCCGAGCTCCAGCATCTGCCCGCCAACAGCCTGCGCGCCATGGCTGAATCGGGCGTACTGGATCAATACGCACGTCACCCCAGCCAGCTCTACCAAATGGTGTGGGAGGGCATCGTCATGTTCGCGCTGCTGTGGTGGTATTCGTCCAAGCCACGCCCGCGTTATGCCGTCGCCGGCATGTTCGCGCTGCTCTACGGTGCATTCCGCTTCGTCGTCGAATTTGTGCGCCTGCCGGATCCGCAGCTTGGCTATCTGGCGTTTGGCTGGCTGACGATGGGGCAGGTGCTCAGCCTGCCGCTGATCGCGCTCGGCCTGTACTGGCTATGGAAATCGCATTCGCAGCCGACGTTGCAGCCGCAGCTGCCTGAGGAGGCGAACTGATGCGCCAGTACCTGGATCTGTTGCAGCACGTACTGGAGCAGGGCGACGAGAAATCCGACCGCACCGGCACCGGTACGCGTAGCGTGTTCGGTTGGCAGATGCGCTTCGATTTGAACGAAGGCTTTCCGCTGGTCACCACCAAGAAATTGCACACGCGCTCGATCATCCATGAGTTGCTCTGGTTCCTGAAAGGCGAGACCAATATCGCGTACCTGAAAGATCACAAGGTCTCGATCTGGGACGAATGGGCCGATGCGGAAGGTGAGCTGGGCCCGGTGTACGGCAAGCAATGGCGCAGTTGGGAAGGCGCGGATGGCCAGGCCATCGACCAGATCAGCTGGCTGATCGACGAGATCAAACGCAACCCGGATTCGCGCCGCCTCATCATCAGCGCATGGAATGTGGCTGACCTGCCGAAGATGGCGCTGATGCCGTGTCACTCGTTGTTCCAGTTCTACGTGGTCGATGGCAAGCTCAGCTGCCAGCTGTACCAGCGAAGCGGCGATATCTTCCTGGGTGTGCCGTTCAACATCGCCAGTTATGCATTGCTGACCCACATGGTCGCGCAGGTCTGCGGGCTGAAAGTGGGGGATTTCGTCCACACACTCGGCGATGCACATCTGTATTCGAACCATTTCGAGCAAGCCCGCGAGCAGTTGTCGCGCACGCCGGGTGCGTTGCCGACCTTGCACTTGAACCCGGACGTGGACGACATCTTCGATTTCAATTTCGATGACATCGAAATCCGTAATTACCACCCGCAAGCGGCGATCAAGGCGCCCGTGGCCGTATAAGGAGAGGTGCACACATGAAGTGTTTGAGCGGTTTGCTGGTCAGTCTTTCATTGGCATTGCCGGTTGCGTCGCCGGTCATCGCACAAGAAGCATCTACGTCAGCGACACAAAAGATCGGCGCCGTACTACCGCTACCGGCGACGCCGATCGCGGTACCCGTGCTTTCGCCGACAGCTGGAAAAGCCGAGTTGGTTAAGGCTTATTACGACATCACCGGTGGACGCATGTTCGAGGTGTTGATCGCCCAATCTGTCAAGCCACCAGCCAAGTTGCAGGCCAAGGTGGCAGGTTGTCCGGCAGCCGAGCAGTACATGCAAGAGCAGTATCGTGAGGTGATCACCCCGCATTTTCGTGGCTGGCTGGATAGCTCGATCCGACCCCGCATTACTCAGGTGTTGAGCGAAGCTTTTGGAGAGGCTGAACTTCGTGCGTTCTTGCGTTTCGCCGCCACGCCCAATGGCCAGCGACATCTCAACCAGATCGGCAATCAAAGCGGCAAGGGCGATGTCAGCCACTTCCCAGAATTTCTGCAAGATGCCGAGCTGCGCGCCTATGACCGGCAGTTCGATGCATTGGGTGGGCGTGTTGATGAAGTGCTGGGCAATGCGCACGCCGACCTCATGACACCCCAGTTCATGGAGCAGGCACGCAATTCTGGAAAACACATCGCTGATCTAGTGATGGCGTGCCAGGAAAAGGCGGATACTTGATGTCGTTGGCAGGAGAGCCGGCGGGACCGCCAGCGCTCGTATTGATCGCCGCGCTTGATCGTCGCCGCGCCATCGGCCGCGGCAATGCACTGCCCTGGCATCTACCGGACGACCTCAAGCGCTTCAAGGCGCTCACCTTGGGCCAGCCAGTATTGATGGGGCGCAAAACCGCTGAGTCGCTGGGCCGCGCACTACCCAAGCGACGCAACCTGGTACTGACGCGCAGTGGGCGCGTGCCTTTTGAAGGCATGGAAGCGGTGGCATCGCTAGGTCAAGCGCTGGCCATTGCACGCGTGGACGGCGCGGCTACGCTGTCGGTGATCGGCGGCGGCGAAATCTATGCCTTGGCGATGCCGCTGGCTGATCGCATGCACTTGACCTGGGTCGATGTCGAAGTGGAGAGGGCGGATGCGTTCTTCCCCGCCTTTGATGCCGAGCATTGGCGCGTGACCGCACGCGAATCACACCCGGCCGATGCGCGACATCCCCATGCGTTCGAGTTCGTGGATTACGTGCGCGCCTGAATTTTTCGCGTTGATACGCCGAAGCGACATCACACTTTCCGGCCTGGCACCTGCACCAGCTCCAATGTATCAGCGCCCAGGCGCAGCGCTGTCAGCGGGCCGCCCCAGACGGCACCGGTGTCGATGGCATGCACGCCATGGCCGATCATCAATCCCAGCGTGCTCCAATGGCCGCAGACGATCTTCAGATCGCGCTCTGCACGCCCCGGCACCGAATACCACGGATACAAACCCGGCGGCTGCGTGCCCGGTGCGCCCTTGATGTCGAAGGCGATGCGTCCGCGCGGCGTGCAATAACGCATGCGGGTGAAGATGTTGATGATCGAACGCAGGCGATCAATGCTCTGAAGATTCGGATGCCAGGCCGGGCGGTCGCCGTACATGGCGCGCAGCAATTTGCGGAAGTTGGGGCCGCGCAGGCGCTCTTCTACTTCACGCGCGTGGCGCTCTGCTGCGGCTATATCCCACTGCGGCGCCAACCCGGCATGCAACATGCACCAGCCCAGTTCGCGGTCAGAATGCATCAACGGACATTGACGCAGCCAGTCCAGCAGTTCGCGCGCGTCAGGCGCTTCCAGCACGCGGCGCAGGTCCGGGTTGACCTTGCGTTGCTCTTCCGGGCGGCGCTCGCCGATCGCGATGAGCGAGAGATCGTGATTGCCCAAGACGACATGCGACTGATCACGCAGGCTGTGCACCAAGCGCAGGGTTTCCAGTGACTCGCCGCCACGATTGACCAGGTCACCGCAGAACCACAGGCGATCGACGGCTGGATCGAAACGCACGCGCTCCAACAGCCGCTGGGTTGCCTCGTAGCAGCCTTGCAGGTCACCAATCGCCCAGGTCGCCATCGTCGCGCCGGCCTAGTGCAAGGTTCGCGGCGTGCTCAACGTGAAGGCGGGGATGTCGGCCTTGAAATGCGTGCCGTCATCCGCCAGCAGGTCATAGCTGCCATGCATGGTGCCCAGACTGGTGGGCAACACCACGCCTGAGGAATACTCAAAGCCGTCACCCGGCTTCAGCCACGGTTGCTCGCCGACCACGCCTTCGCCATGCACTTCTTCGACATGACCTTCTGCGTCGGTGACGATCCAATGGCGGTTCAGCAGTCGCGCAGGCTGGGTGCCGCGGTTCTGGATGCGGATGGTGTAGGCGAAGACGTAGCGGCTGTCCTCGGGCGAGGATTCCTCGTCGAGGTAGTGCGTCGCCACGTCGATGCCGATGGCATAAGGGGTTTCGCTGGACATGCGGTGATTCTACGCAAGCAGCGTGAACCAGGCGGCAAAACCGGCGCTTTCAGTCGCTGATGTTTGCCAGCGCTATGAAACCGGCGACCGGGACTTGTTCGGCGCGCAGCTGCGGTTCAAGCCCTGCGGCACGAATCGCATCGTCATTACAGACATCTTTCAGCGCGTTGTGCAGTGTCTTGCGACGTTGGCCGAAAGCTGAACGCACCACTTCGACAAAGCGTGCGTGATCGCGCACGGTGATTTCGGATGCCGGCTTCGGCACCAATCGGACGACCGCCGAATCGACCTTGGGCGCTGGACGGAATGCACCCGGCGGCACCTTGATCAACGGCGTGACCTTGCAATACGCCTGCAGCATCACCGACAGGCGGCCGTAGACTTTGCTGCCTTCGCTCGCGGCCATGCGATCCACCACTTCTTTTTGCAACATGAAGTGCATGTCGATGATGGAAGTCGCATGGTCCAGCGCGTGGAACAGGATCGGGCTGGATAGGTTGTAGGGCAGGTTGCCGATGAGGCGAATCGGTCCGCCCAGGGCGCGTGCGAGCTCGGTGAAATCCACCTGCATCACATCGCGATTGATGAGGTCGAGCTTGCCGCGCGCACTGGCCGCCTCGGTCAAAGGCAGCAAGAGGTCGCGGTCGAATTCGATCGCGGTGGCTTCACCATGCAAGTCGAGCAGTGGCAAGGTGAGCGCGCCTTGGCCGGGACCGATTTCGACGATGCGATCGCCTGGTTTCGGATTGACTGCGAGCAGGATTTTGTCGATGACGCCGCGCTCGTGCAGGAAGTTCTGCCCAAGGTGTTTTTTCGCTGGCTTGTCGAAGCGTGCGTTCACAGCAATCGAGTTCCCAAGGGGATGTTGCCATCAGGCATGCACAGCACCACGGCGCCGTTTTCGTCGTGGAAGCCGGTGACCAGGCACTGCGAACGCACCGGACCGATTTGGCGTGGCGGGAAATTCACCACACCCACAACCAATCGCCCGACGAGGGACTCCGGCGTGTAGTGCACGGTGATCTGCGCGCTGGACTGCAGTACGCCGATTTCGGAGCCGAAATCCACCTTCAATTTGTAGGCGGGTTTGCGTGCCTCGGGAAACTCTTGCGCGTCGATGATGCGACCGACCCGAAGGTCTACTTTCAGGAAATCGTCAAAGCTTATGGTCTCGCTCACGCGGGCTCCTTGTTCATGCGATGGTGTGCGAGCTCGGCGCATAGATCGGCTGCGGCAAACAAACTGCTGGCATCGGCAATCCCCTGCCCGGCGATATCGAGCGCCGTGCCGTGATCCACGGCCACGCGAGGGAAGGGCAGGCCCAAGGTGATGTTGACGGCCTGATCGATGCCATGGCTCTTCAGCACTGGCAGGCCCTGGTCGTGGTACATCGCGACAACCGCATCAAAGCCGAGCAATTTGTCTGGCAGGAATGCGGTGTCAGCGGGCAGCGGGCCGATCAAATTCATGCCTTCAGCGCGCAAGGCCTCCATCACAGGCCGCATCACCTCGATCTCCTCTCGGCCCATATGGCCATCTTCGCCCGCATGTGGGTTGAGGCCTAGCACGGCGATGCGTGGGACGGTGATGCCGAAGTCATCGCGCATGGATTGATGGGTGATGCGCAGCGTGCGTTTCAATGCCGCTGGAGTCAGCGCGTCGGCCACCTCGCGCAGTGGCAGGTGGGTAGTGACGAGAGCGACCCTGAGACCGGGGCGTGCCAGCATCATCACGACTTCATGTCTGCTGATGTCCGCGAGCAGCTCGGTGGTGCCGATATAGGGGATGCCGCCTGCATTCAAGCTCGCTTTATGCGTGGGGCCAGTGACCAGACCCTGGTAGGCACCATCGATACAGGCATGGGCGGCTAATTCCAGCGAATCGATGATAGCGCGAGCATGGGCGGGATCAGGCTGGCCGAAGGCAGGCGGCGCACCGGGCAGGGCGATCTCGTGCAGCGGCAGGTCGCCGGGCTTCTGCGCAAGGGCCTCGGCGGGCAGCAATCGCAAAGGGAGATTGAGTGCTTGGGCGGCGCGGCGCAGGGTGGCCGCATCGCCGAAAGCCGTCAAATCAAAGCGATTCGCCGGGCGTTGGGCCAGGCGGACACACAATTCAGGGCCAACGCCGGCAGGCTCGCCCGGAACGAGCGCGAGCCGAGGGCGCATCTCAACCGCCGTTGTTGTCGGCCGCTGGCGCGGTGTTGATCACCGATTCGCTGCGGATGTCGACGAAGGCGTCACCGCGCATTTCCTGCAGGAAACGGGTGTACTCGTCCTCCAGTTTGCGGCGGCCGATGGTTTCACGCATCGCGGCGCGCTTCTGGTCGTCGCCGGCGGCGTTTTGGCGGCGCTCGATCACCTGGATCAGGTGCCAGCCGGACGGGGTCTTGATCGGCTGCGTCATGTCGCCATCTTTCAACGCAGCGATGCGCGGGCCAAGATCCGGGCCGAAGGCATCGACGGCCAACCAGCCCAGGTCGCCGCCATTTTCCTTGCTGTTCGGGTCTTGCGACTCTTCCTTCGCTAGCTGGGCAAAGTCCGCACCGCCCGCGACGCGAGCGCGCAGCGTACTCAACTTGGCTTCGGCGGCGGCATCGTCACCGGTGACCAGGATGTGGCGGACGTGATACTGGGTGACCTGCGAAGCTGCCGGTGCGGTGCGGGTTTCAACCAGACGAATCAGCTGGAAACCGCTGCCACCACGGATCGGGCCAATGATCTGGCCGGGCTGCATGCTTTTGACGGTCTGCGCGAAGGCCGGCGGGATCTCCGATTCCGGGCGCCAGCCCAGGTCACCACCTTCCAGCGCGTTCGGGCTATCGGAATAACGCACGGCGGCGGCGGCGAAATCCATCTCGCCGCTTTCAATGACCTTCTTGATGCCATCGATCTTGGACTGGCCGATGGCGATCTGCTCGGCCGTTGCACCTTCCGGCAACGCAACCAAAATGTGCGCCAGATGGTACTGAGCACCACCGCCTGCATTGGCCTGCTGGGCGAGGGCAGCGTTGACCTCGGACTCGCTGACTGAAATGCGGCCCTGCGCGAAACTCTGCTTCATCCGCTGGATGGTGATTTCATCGCGCAAGGTGTTGCGGAAATCGGTCATCGACAGGCCATCTTTCGCCACCTGCGCCTGCAGCTGGTCAAGAGTCATGCCGTTCTGCTGGGCGATGTTGGCCGCTGCCTGTTCGATCTCTTGATCGTTGACGCGGATGCCGCTTTCTTGCGCACGCGCGACCTGCAAGCGGGTCAGGACCAGGCGTTCCAGCACCTGCTTGGCCAGCACCTCAGCCGGCGGCAATTGCCCCGGGTTGCTGGCGTACTGCGCGGTGATGTTGGCGATGGCGCGGTCCAACTCGCTTTGCAGGATCACTTCCTCGTTGACCACCGCGGCGATGCGGTCGATGGGCTGGGTCTGTGCCTGCAGTGCCAAGGGGGCAAATGCCAGCGTTGCTGCCAGCAAAAGGACTCGAAAATTCATCATGGTGTGGGGTCCGGGTCAGGATCCGTCGTGCCCTGGTTGATCGAGGGGGGCGGCACGAGGTAAAGATCGTCGCGGTAATAGCCGAGAATAGCACGGCGCAAGGTACGCCTAGTGTCCTGGCCCGCGGAGCCAAGACCCTTGAATTCAATCTCCAGCATGATGCTGTCGTTGAGTTCGCCTTCGCGGTTGTGGATGTATTGCCGGCCTACCAATCGTACGGCGACGCAGCAGCTATCCCACTGCACACCGGCCACCGTTTCCAGCGCCTTGCGGTCTTTGAGCGAGTAGTAATAGCGGCCGACCAGGCTCCAGGTCGGGTTGATTGGATACAGGAAGGAGAAGTCGGCCTGCTCAAGCAGGTCACGACGGTAACGGTAGGCAAGATTGACGATGCCGTCGTCTTTCAGCAGATAGCGGGCACGGAAGGCAGCCAGGTCGTGACGGCGGTATTTCGGGTCCCATTGATACGAGCCACCGATCTGCCAGCGATCACTGGGTGACCAGTTGGCATCCGCGACCCAGGCAGAGCGGCCCCGCTCGACGGTGTTTTCCCACGGATATGCCTTGACCCGTACATCGTCCAGGTAATGGATCTGGCCAAGGCTCGCGCTGAATTTCTCGAAGCCATCGCTATCGCGCAGGATGCGCGTGGTGAGCGCGGTCGTGATCTGGTTGGCGTCGCTCTGGCGATCAGCGCTGCTGTAGCGGTTGTCGCGGAACAGCTGGCCCCAACCGAAGGTCAGCGGCACGGTGTCAAAGACCGGGAGCGCGGATTGGTCGCGATAAGGGGCGTGCAGATAGAAGATGCGCGGCTCCAGCGTTTGCAGGAACGATTTGCCCTTGCGCTCGAACTCGCGATCAAACTGCAATCCGGCATCCAGCGAATAGATCGGCAGGCTGCGGCTAGGCTTGCTGTCGAAGAACGCGGCGTCCATCGCCGGGGTATAGGCGATGCCGCGATTGGCCGCATCAGCTTGCGCGCGTCTACGAGCGATTTGTTGTGCCAGCGCGTCGTCCAGCTGATAAGTGGTGTAACGCCAGGCCACTGTTGGCCGGATGAACCAGCCAGCCCCTTCCAAGGGCATGCTGATGTAGGGCTTAACATCGAAGCGACTGCCGCCCGGGATGTCGATCTCGGGCCCGATTGGCCGGTATTGCGCATCGATCGCACGATAAGACTGATGTTGGAAGCGGACAGCTTCGCTTTCCACGCCGGCGCGCAGCAAGGTGCCGAAAGGTTGTTCCCAGTTCAAGAACACGCGCGGCAGGCGGTCGAAGGGCAGGCTGGCCTCGGTCAAGGTGTAGTCGGCCAATTGCCAGTGATCTGCCGTCAGTCCGGCATCCCAATAACGCCCGCGACCATACAGTCCCACTTCGCTGAACGAGGAGTAGGCAGAGACCCCCATCGAGGAGTTGTTGAAATCCTCGAAGTAGCGTGGGTCGCTGATCCACATCACGTTGGCACGGGCTTGCCAATGAGAGGTGAGGTTTTGATACCCGCCGAAGTTGACGAATCCACGTTCGCGATCACGCAGGTCATCCTTCGGCATCCACAACCCGCGCAAGGTGCCAGCGCCGGCCTCGTTGAGGTAGCGGAACTCGGTGCCGAGCGACACGCCACGCTTGGTCATGATACGTGGCGACAAGGTCATGTCGTAATTGGGGGCGAGGTTGATGTAGATCGGCTGCTTGTAATCGAAGCCGTTGCGCCCGGAGTTGGAGATCGACGGGAACAGCAGCCCGGTCTGGCGGCGCTCATCGATCGGGAACTTGAACCACGGCACGTACAGCACCGGTACCTTGCCCAAGCGCAGGGTCGCATTGCGGGCAACCGCGAACCCTTCTTCGGTGTTGACGTTGATCTGATTGGCGACGACACGCCAATGTTGCTGGGTTGGCGGGCAAGTCGAATAGGAGGATCCGAACAAGGTGCCTTGGCCACCCTGAAGTTCAATTCGATCCGCGCCGCCATTGCCGCGACGATCAGTCAGCTGGTAGCGCAGCTCCTCGATGCGATGCGTATCGGTCGCCTGGCTACCACTGGCGCGCTCGGCCACGATGCGCATGCCCGAGTCCTGGAAACGTACGCTGCCTTCGGCGACGTAGGTTTGCTTCTCGCTGTCGATGGTGATCTTGTCGGTGCCGAGGAACTGGTCGCCGCGGGTCAGTGCGACATTGCCTTGCAGAATGGGCACTTCAATCGTGCCGCTTTGCTCGTCGCCAGCAACTTCGGTCGGCATTTGACTCCGATCCTGCGGCGCGATACCCAGATTGGTCTCTGGCGCTTCCGGAAACTTGGGCACTGCGTCCTCGATTGGGCACAGGCCGTAGTTCAGCGGCATCTCCCGCTCTTGGGCCATGGCGGGCAGGGCGAAGGCGATGGCGAATGGCAGGGGAAGCAATTTTGGGAAGGGGCGCACGCGTCCGGTCCGGAGGGCAGAAATCGGCCGTTAGCTTGCCGCATCCCCCGTGAAGCGGCAATCGCCGGCCCGTCTCCGTTCAGTCGCAGGGCAGGCTTGCCGGAGCCGCCTCAGCCGTCCAGCGCATTCAAGTGCGCGACGACCGATTCCGCCAGCGCGCCGAGTGCGTACCCGCCTTCGAGCATCGACACCACGCGCCCGCCGGCATGGCGGTCGGCGATGGCGCGGAGCTCGCCGGTGAGCCAGCCGAAGTCGTCGGCTTCCAGCTGCAGCGAGGCCAGCGGGTCGTCGCGGTGGGCGTCGAAGCCGGCGGAGATCAGCAGCAACTGCGGCGCGAAATCGTCGATGGCCGGCAGCAGCTGCTTCGACCAGGTGCTGCGGAAGGTCTCGCGGCCGGTGCCGCCCAGGATCGGGGCATTGAAGATGTTGCCGATGCCGGTTTCGTCGAAGCCGCCGGTCCACGGATACAGCGGCATCTCATGGGAGCTGGCGAACAGCACGCGCGGCTGGCGGGCGAAGATCGACTGGGTGCCGTTGCCGTGGTGGACGTCGAAGTCGGCGATGGCCACGCGTTGCACGCCGGCCCAGAGCGCGTGAGCGGCGGCCACCGCGATGTTGTTGAACAGGCAGAAGCCCATCGCGCGGGCGGCCTCGGCGTGGTGGCCGGGCGGGCGCACCGCGCAGAAGGCGCGTCGGCCGTCGCCGCCGAGCACCCAGTCGACCGCCTCCACGCCGGCGCCGGCCGCGACAAGGGCCGCCTGCAGGCTGCCGGGCGAGAACACCGTGTCTTCATCCAGCCAAGCCAACCCCTCGGCCGGGCGCGACATCAGCCCATCGACATAATCTGCGCCATGCACGCGCAACAGGGCGTCCCGTGGCGCGACCGACGCCGACGTCCACCCTAGATCAGGGAAGGCGGCATTGATCGCGGCGGTCACCGCGCGCAGGCGATCAGGGCGTTCGGCGTGGCCGGGGCCGGTGTCATGGCCCAGGCAGTCGGTGTGCGTGTACAGCCGCAGGCTCACCCGCGGCGGCGCTCGTGATTCCAGAGCACCTCGCCGTGGCCGCTGGCGCGCGCCAGCACCCGCGAGAGCACGAACAACAGGTCGGAGAGGCGATTGAGGTAGCGGATCGCCTGCGGGCGGACCGCTTCGACGCGCGACAACGCCACCGTCTCGCGCTCGGCGCGGCGCACGACAGTACGCGCGATATGGCAACGCGCGGCCGCTTCGCCACCGCCGGGCAGAATGAAATCCTTCAGCGGCGGCAGGTCGTCGTTGTAACGGTCGAGATGCTGCTCGAGGCGTTCCACATCGTCATCGTCGATCGCCGCATGGCCGGGGATGCACAGCTCCCCGCCCAGGTCGAACATCTGGTGCTGCACGGCCGTCAGCAGGGTGCGGATGTCCTCGGGCACGTCGCTGGCCAGCACCAGGCCAATACAGGAGTTCGCCTCGTCCACCGTGCCGTAGGCCTCGACCCGCAGCGAATCCTTGGCGACGCGGGTACCGTCGCCCAGGCCGGTGCTGCCGTCATCGCCGGTGCGGGTGTATATCTTGGAGAGGCGATTGCCCATCGGCCCAGACTCAGCCGCGCACGGCCTGCGTGCGCTGGCCAAGCAGGGTGTAGGCGGTCACGTGCAGCGCCAGCGCGCCGCCGACGTACATCGCGGTGGTCATCAGGTACGGGCCGACCCAATCCATGTAGTTCTTGGCCCAGCCGGCCACGGTCTTGTGGGCGACCGCATCGCTCAGCCAGTAGAAGCCGCCCTGCGAGAACAGCTGGCACACCGCGACCGAGGCCACCACCGCGAAAGCCAGCTTGCCGAGGCGCGCACCGGCGCTGCCTTCCTGCTTGGCCAGCCACATCCCGCCGAACCACAGGCTGAAGTACGCGGGCACCAGCATCCAGTAACCCGGCGACACGCAGTAATGGCTCCAGAAATTGATGCCCTGCGCGGTGATCACGACGTAGTCGATGACCACGGCCAGGGCCATCAGCAGCGGGAACGCCCACTTGGTGAAGTGGCGCAGATAGAAGCCGCCGACGAAGAACACCGCCCACGACGCATCGGGGATGGCGGCGAAGTGGTTGGCGCGCGTGGCGACCATCACCAGGGCGAGGCCCGCCAGCAGAGCGAGGTTGACGCCACGGCTGCGCGGCTCAAGATTCAGGTTCAGATTCATGTGGGTGGTCTCCGTCATCCTGCGATTCTATCGGGTCGCTATCATTCCCGCATGCACGCGCAACATGACATCGTCATCGTCGGCGGCGGATTGGTGGGCGCGAGCCTCGCCATCGCGCTGGAAAACAGTGGTTTGGATGTGGCGATGGTGGAAGCCGCGCCCCCGGGCGCACTGCCCCCGGTCTTCGACGAGCGCAACCTGAGCCTGGCCGAAGCCAGCTGCCATGCGCTGCAGGCGCTCAAGATCTGGCCGTTGCTGCAGACCGCATCGCCCATTCGCCGCATCCACGCCAGTCGGGTGGGGGATTTCGGCCGGGTGTCACTGGATGCCAGCGAAGTCGGGCGTGAGGCTTTCGGTCATGTCGTCATCGCCCGTGATTTCGGCGAGGCTTTGGAAAAGCGATTGGGCGATGTTGCTTCGCTCACCCGCTATCGCCCGGCGCGCTTTATCGACACCCAAGGGTTGGCGGATGGCCGGCGCGAAGTGCGCGTGGCCGATGCCGAGGGCGAACATCGCATCACCACGCGTTTGTTGGTTGGCGCGGATGGCATGAAGAGCGCGGTGCGCTCGTCACTGGGTATCGATGCGACGCGCCATGACTACG
This sequence comes from Solilutibacter tolerans, assembly GCF_900155935.1. GTDB lineage: Bacteria > Pseudomonadota > Gammaproteobacteria > Xanthomonadales > Xanthomonadaceae > Solilutibacter > Solilutibacter tolerans. The sequence goes on along the minus strand of NZ_FTLW01000003.1, from coordinate 165,691 downwards.
GGCAAACGCTCTTCGTCAGCCGCGTGCGTCCGCAGCGCCCGCCGGACGGCACCGCGTGGGAGCGTCTGGGTCCGCATGGCCCGACGGCGTTCTTGCCGCGTTTCGATCGCCACTATGGCGTGGTGCATGGCGTCCCCAGCGAGGAGGCCGATGCCGTCGCTGCATTGGATGAAGCCGCGTGGCTTGCGCGACTGCAGGACGCCTTCGGTTGGCGCGCCGGCCGTTTCGTCGCCAGTGGCGAACGCAGCCGGTATCCCGCCGTGCGCGTGGTGGCCGAGCGTTTGACCGCGCCGCGCGCCGTGTTGCTGGGCAACGCCGCGCAAAGCATTCACCCCATCGGCGCGCAGGGCTTCAACCTGGGCCTGCGCGATGCGCTGACTTTGGTCGAAGAAATCACCGCCCATGGGCTGGACGATGCCGCGATGCTCGAGTCCTACGCGGCGCGTCGCAGCGAAGATCGCGCACGCACGCTGGCCTTCTCCGATGGCATGGCGCGCGCCAGCAGTAACGAAGGCTTGGCGATGCGTGGCCTGCGCAGCCTGGGGATGGCGGCGCTCGCCAACGTGCCCGGCCTGCGAGCGCAAGTCGTGGCCGGTGGCATGGGCTATCGCGGCGATGTGCCCGCGATGTGTCGGGAGAATGCGCAATGAGCCGACGCATGCAACGTGACGCGGTGGTGGTCGGTGGCGGCGTGGTCGGCGCGGCTTGCGCGTTGGCCCTGGCCGATGCCGGCTTGCAGGTGGCTTTGGTCGAAGCAGGCACGCCCGCGCGCTGGTCGCGCGAGCAACCGGACCTGCGCGTGTTCGCTTTCGCCCCCGACAATGCCGCGTTACTTGAGTCGCTCGGCGTGTGGAAAGACATCCTCGCCACCCGCGCGCAACCCTATCGCCACATGCGCGTGTGGGATGCGGCCGGTGGCGGTGAACTGCATTTCGATGCCGATACGCTCGCGCGCCGTGAATTGGGCTGGATCATCGAGCATGACCTGTTGGCCGAGCGCTTGCAGACTGCAGCCAATCGCGCCGGCGTCGAATATTTTCAACCGGCCAGTGTCAATGGTCTGGAGCAGCGCGATGACAGTGTGCGTCTGACGCTGGAAAGTGGCGAGACCATCGATGCCCGCATCGCCATTGCCGCCGATGGCGCGAATTCCACCTTGCGATCGCTGGCGGGTATCGAAGCGCCGACACACGATTATGGGCAACGCGGCGTGGTTGCCTATGTCGAAACCGAAGAGCCCCATCAACTCACCGCATGGCAGCGCTTTTTACCAAGTGGCCCGCTTGCCTTTTTACCGGTGGATGCTGAGTGTCGCAGCTCCATCGTGTGGAGCCTGCCGGACGTCGAGGCTGAGCGAATCCTTGCACTGGACGATGAAGCCTTCGGTGTCGAGCTGACCAACGCGTTTGGTGCCCGGCTCGGTGCAGTGCGGCCCGTGTCGCGCCGCGTCGCCTTCCCCCTGCGACGTCAATTGGCTAAAACGCAAATCGAAAGACGCGTCCTGGTGCTGGGCGATGCCGCCCACGTCGTGCATCCGTTGGCCGGGCAGGGCGTGAATCTTGGTTTGCGCGATGTCGCTGCCTTGCGTGACGAGATGCGCGAGGCGAAACGCCTCGGGCGCGACTTCGATGCGCCGCATCGCCTGCAACGCTGGGCGCGCGCGCGGCGGAGCGACAACGTCGTATCGAGCTACGCCTTCGAGACCATCAATCGGGTGTATTCGAATGACGCCTTGTTGCCGACGATGCTGCGAGGTCATGCGCTCACAGCTGCCAATGCACTTGTGCCGTTGCGGAATGCGCTCTGGCGTCATGCTGCTGGTACCTGATCTAGCCCATCGAAATTCTCTGACCAACAATTTTATTTGCCCATTGCTAATGATTAAAAAAGTTTCTGTCCTGATCCTTTCCAGCTTTTTGCTTGCCCCTGTTTACGCGCAGACCGCTACATCCACGCAAGACCCCTTTGTCGTCGAGCGCACCATGTGGGTGCAGCCCCGTCGCATGGTGCAGTTCATGACCTTGTTCGATCGCGTTGAACGCCCAAAGCTGGAAGCTCTTCGCAAGGATGGGCGTGTGCTCTGGTACCGCATTGCGCAACCGCTGATGGCAAGCGAGAACGATGAGTGGGATTTGCGGGTCACCATTGCTTGGCGTGACCCGGAAACCGCAGCGCAGAAATTTGATGCGCGCGCCGTCAAGGGGCGTGTCGATACCGAAAGCGCATTACTGGAAGAGTTGATCGTCGATCAGCGCGAGACCTGGGTGCGCGAAACTTTGCGCTCAACAGACTGAATCGCGCCGTCGTTACGCGTCATCACCGAGTGCGCCGCCATGGCGATGCACTCATCGAATCTCGCCGAGCGTCAATTGACTCGGCAAGTGAACGTCAGCGTCACCGTGCTGTTGGCGGGCATGTTGCCCAAGACGATCCCGCTGCCGGTCAATGTACTGACGGGGTAGGTGGCGGACGTGCAGGCAGGCCCGGAGCTTGCAGTGCACGTTACGGAGGCGGAGGCGGGTGCTGGTGCCGGGCACGTGATGCCGCTTACGGCCTGGTCTTGGATCACTGCACCTGAAACCGCGCGTGCGCCGTTTTCCACCAGTAGGGTATAGGTGACGTTCTGGCCGGATGTCACCGTGTCAGCGGCTTGATCCAGCGGCTGTACTGCGGGTGTGTTGGTCTTGGAAATCCGCAGGTCGACGTCGTTGTCGAGGATGTTGATGGTCATCTCACCGATTGCAACGCCCGCGCACTCATCAGTATTAGCGACTACATAGGGCAGGCTACTGCCCGTGGGGATGGTGAAGGTAATGGTTTCATTGTTTTCGACCACGGTGTCGGACAAGAACGTGATCGGAATATTGATGTTTTGTCCTGCGCCGTAATCGCCTGCCGGCACGGTGATCGTGGCATTCGCGGCCGTGAGGATGTAGTCGTCGTTTGCGCCGGGCGTTGCGGTGGTACCCCGGGTGGCAGTGCCTCCCACTGTGAGGGGAATGGTGAAACCGCTAGTCACTGTGCCCACGATTCGAACGTTGATTGTCGGTGCCGTCTCGCCCTCGACGAAGCTGACATTGCTCGCCCCGCCTGCGAAATGGAGGAACGGCTTCAGCGTGACTGAAATCTCGTCAAGATAGTTGCCTCCAGACAACCCCCAGGTGCTACTGATGGCTTGAAAACCGATGTATTGCTCGCCGGAAGGAGTATCCCAAGTAAAAGTGCCCGAGTAATCAGCCCAGCCTCCATTGAGGTTAGTTGATGTCCAACTACAGGTTGCATTGGTCAAGCCAGTGGTCCCGCACTCACGTGGTGTCGGGGTTGTGCCTTCAATCCCCGTGGTGGTGGTGGCTGCCCGGACGATACGGATCGCACCAGGGCCGGCGGCGCGGGGAGGAAACGCTCGTGCCGGAAGGCTGCCATATGGCGAGGGACTGATGTTGAACTCCATGACGTCGGGCACCGTGGCATGACTGCGTGCCCGGTGGCTCAGTCTCCAGCTAATGGTCTCGCCTCTGACTAGGCAAACCTTCTAATAGAGACGTTCGGGGTTGTCAGCGTTGAGCTCTGCGAATTGTTCACCCAAACGCGCCGGTGTGTCGGTAGGGGCCAAGATGACGCCGCCTACGCCAGTAGAGCCAGCGCCGGAGCCTTGGTAGTTCTCGTAGAACATCTGGATGACGTTGCCAGTATTAGGAGGGCCTGGGAAGCCTGCTGCCTGTGGACACATTTCGGAGGCGGGACTGCCCCAAAAGCCAGCTGGGTTGCTTTGATCCTCAGTCGTCTCCCAGCCATTCACATCACTTGCAGCTACAGTGCGGCTGCAACCTGCATCCCCATCGCTGGACGCACTGGTCGAAGGGCCGTTGATGCGGGGCTGTTCAAACCCAAGGTTCAAGAAGCTGCGCTGTACCGTCTGCGCCATGGCGGGGCTGCCCGCCATCAGCAACCCGCCGCAGCAAGCCAAGGCAAGCAGACGCATCAGACCATCTCGCCATGCGGATGACACTATAAGTTGGAACTGCACTGTTGGATTCCCCTGGGAAACTGACCACAGGACACGGTTTTTTGGCCATCCTTGGTGAATCACTCGGCTCATTCCTGGCTGGAAGAACGGCGTTCTATCGCAGTTCGCGACCATCGCCGTAAGCCTTCCGGCAGTTTTCCCTCTCTATCGGGTGCACGAGAACGCCCTGAAGCCTCAGGCGGGGCTTGGTCAGCCGGCACTCCCGCGATTTTTCAGTCCGCCGGATGATATATAAGCAAATCCCATGCCAGTGGCTTTGGCGGCTAGTTCTATTCGTGCAGCCGACGAACGCTGGCAAACACCGTGATTTCCTCACGGTCGTGGTAGAGCTGCTTGGCTCGGAAGGTCAGTGGTCGGCCAGCCTCTGCGGCAAACAGTGACAAACAGCGCTCGGTCTCCTGCCAGCGTTTCTTCATCGGCAGTTTGAGGTTGAAGATGGCATGACGGCACCAGCCCTGGGCGAACCACTCGGCCATGCGGTCGGCCACTCGGATGGGCTGCTCCACCATGTCGCAGACCATCCAGTCCAGCGGGGTGGTGGGATGCCAGCGGAAACCATCCTCGCGCAGGTGCTCGACCCGGCCGCCATCCAGCAGTTCGGGGCGCATCGGGCCGTTGTCGATGGCGATGACCCGCAGGCCTTGGCGCACCAAGACCCAACTCCATCCCCCCGGTGCTGCGCCCAAATCGGCGGCACGCATGTCCTCCTTCATCAAGCTGGCGCATTCGTGCGCGCTCAGCAGGACCAGCAAGGCCTCTTCCAACTTCAACGCGCTGCGTGATGGCGCATCGGCATGCATCTTCAAACGCGGAATCCCGAGCGGCCACGGTGCGCTGTCGGCAGGGTCGGTCTGGGCGAGGAACGCGTGATCGCCATCGACGAAGGCCACATGCAGGCGGGGCAGGTCCATGTCCTCGCGCTGGGTCAGCAAGCCTGCCTTGCGCAACGCCGGGCGCAGCGCATTGCCAAAACTGCGCGCCAGGCCGGCGAGGGGCTTGCCTGCTTCTGAATCCGGGTGCTCCACCCACAGGTCACCGAAGCGCGTGCCGTGGGTTTTCAGTACCTCGATCATCGGGGTGATGCGATCACTTGGGGGCAAATCCCGCAGCTCTGCGATCACAGGTAATTTTTGCCGCGCGAAGATCAGGGACTCCCAAGGCAGCGCGGCATTGAGGGTCACGCCGTCTTCGGCATGGAACACGACGTAGCCGCTATTGCGTTCCGTCTGCGCGTAGCCGGGGATGCCGGCCTCGGCCGCACGTGCGGTGAGTTCTGCCGCGAGATCCGGCTCGAAGCCGCTTCGACACCAGCACAGGAGGCCGTCCATGCGTCAGTAGTTCGCGCCGCCAAGCAGGCCGTAATCGCGCAGCACGGTGCGCGCGGCCTCGCGTTCGACATCGCGCACCACCTCGATGCCGCGACGCTCCAGCTCGCCGATCCAGTCGGCCGGTAGCGGGCCTTCGTCGAATTCGGTGAGGGATTCGACATCCTCACTACGCGCACCAATCAACAAGCGGTCGATGCCGGCCCAGATGCTCGCGCCATAGCACTGGCAGCAAGGTTGGGCGGAAGTCGCCAAGGTGATGGGTGCGTAGCGGCTACCATCGTCATTGAGGTTCAAGCGTGCGCGCTGCATGCGTTGCTGCGCCAGCATGAAGGCCATCATCTCCGCGTGCGCGACGGAACAGTTCTGCGGCAGCACGCGATTGACGCCGACCGCGATCAGGCGATCATCCGGTGCGAACACGGCGGCGCCGAACGGCCCGCCCGAGCGTGATTCGATGTTGTGGCGTGACAGTTCGATGGCTAAAGCGACCTTCGCTTCATCCCCCGGATAGCGCTCAGCAAAATCGAAGTCGTGGACCCAGGCGGGCAAGGTCAAATGTTGTTGCAGTGGCAGCATCACAAGGCACTCGCTTGGCTATCGGCGGCGCATTGCCCGCTGACGCATTTACAACCGCTGATTTGCGGGAAGCCGCAGACCGACGCCATGCCGGATTTAGCGCACTGCGCTTGTACCGCTTCCGGGTTGGTTTGGGCGTTGACGTTCACGCAGGCCGGGTAGTGGCCGCAGCAGTTGCCGACATTCTTCACCGTGCAGTCGGCATCGGTCTTGCAGCTGCGATTGACCACCGAAGGATCCGCGCCGATCGGCCGTGGCTGTACGGGCTTGTCGAAGGGGTTGGTCGGGAAGTCGCCGGGTGGCGAATCCTTGGCCGTCGTCGGCGCAGTACAGCCGGTGATCAGCACCAGCAGCAGGCATGCGAGCAACGCGAAGACGATCCGGCGCATCTCAGCCTTCCTTCTGCATCCAGGTATCACGCAGGGTTACTGCGCGGTTGAACACAGGACGTGAAGACGTGTGATCGCGACGGTCAGCGACAAAGTAGCCCGTGCGCTCGAACTGGAAGCGTGTCTCCGGCGCAGCGGTGGCCGCCGCGGCCTCGACATAGCCATGCACCACGCCGCGCGATTCCGGGTTTAGGTAATCGCGATAGGTCTTGCCTTCACTATCGTCATCCGGATTCGGCACGGTGAACAGGCGGTCGTACAGGCGGAACTCCGTGGGGATGCCAGTCGCGGCATCGACCCAATGGATGGTGCCCTTGATCTTGCGGTTCGCGCCTTCCATGCCGGGGCGGGATTCGGGATCCAGCCAGCCACGCAGTTCGACGATGTGGCCGGCGTCATCTTTGATCACTTCGTCGCAGCGCACGATGCCGGCGCCGCGCAGGCGCACTTCGCCGCCCGGCACCAATCGCTTCCAGCCCTTCGGCGGTTCTTCGACAAAGTCATCGGCATCAATCCACAACACGTTGGAGAAGCCAATCTCGCGGCTGCCCATCGACTCGTCTTTGGGATGATTGGAGAACGTCAGCGTCTCGCGATGATCCTCCGGCAAGTTGGTCAGCACGAACTTGAGCGGGTTGAGCACCGCCATGCGACGCTCGGCGCGGCCATCCAGATCCTCGCGCAGGGTGTTTTCCAGCACCGTGTAGTCAATCGTCGAGTTCTGCTTCGACAAGCCGAGGCGAGAGACGAAGAGCTTCAATGCGTCCGGCGTGTAGCCGCGACGACGGATGCCCTGCAGCGTCGGCATGCGAGGGTCATCCCAGCCATCCACCAGGCCTTCGTTCACCAGCGCCATCAACTTGCGCTTGGACATCACGGTGTAATCGAGATTGAGGCGCGAGAACTCGATCTGGCGCGGCTTGGCTGCTTCCATCGGCAAGCCTTTCTCGACCAATGGCGCAAGCAATTCGGGATGCTCGTGCAGCTTCACGTTGTCCACGGCCCAGTCGTACAGCGGGCGGTGGTCCTCGAACTCCAGCGTGCACAGCGAGTGGGTGATGCCTTCGATCGCGTCCGACAGCGAGTGCGCGTAGTCGTACATCGGGTAGATCGGCCACGCATCGCCCGTGTTCTGGTGCTCGACATGCTTGATCCGGTACAGCGCCGGATCGCGCAGGTTCATGTTGGGCGATGCCATGTCGATCTTCGCGCGCAGCGTGCGTGCACCATCCGGGAACTCGCCCGCGCGCATGCGACGGAACAGGTCCAGGTTTTCTTCGACCGAACGCTCGCGATAAGGCGAGGCCGTGCCCGGCTCGGTCAAGGTGCCGCGCGTGGCGCGCACTTCTTCGGCGTTGAGGTCGCAGACGAACGCCTTGCCATCGCGGATCAGTTTTTCGCCGGCCAGATACAACACGCCGAAGTAATCGGAGGCATGGCGCAGGTCGTGCCATTCGTAGCCCAGCCAGTGCACATCGTCCTGGATCGCCTCCACATACTCCGGGTCTTCCTTGGCCGGGTTGGTGTCGTCGAAGCGCAGGTTGCAGTCGCCACCAAATTCAGACGCGATGCCGAAATCGGTATGGATCGCGCGCACGTGGCCCAGGTGCAGATAGCCGTTGGGTTCCGGCGGAAAGCGCGTCTTGATATGCGTGTGCTTGCCGCTGGCCAGGTCCTCGCGGACGATGTTGCGGATGAAATCGGTGCGCTCGGGCGCGGGGGCGTGGCTGTCGGTCATGAGGGCGGCGAATTCGCTCGAATCTGGGGAAGCTGCGCCCAGTTTACCGTTATGCTGGCCAGGCCCTCTCGCGGAATCGTCCATGCGCACGGTCTATCAGGCGCTCAACCCCATCGATGCCCATCTGGTGAAGCATGCACTGGAGGATGCCGACATCCCGGCCTTCGTGCTGGGCGAGCATCTGGTCGGTGGGATGGGCGAGTTGCCGGCCACCGGATTCGTCGAAGTACGCGTGCCGGATGACTGGGTCGAAGAAGCCCAAGCGCTGCTCAAGACCCTGCCGCTGCTGAATGATGCCGGCGAGTCCGCCGAAGTGGATGAGGACGACGAAGGCTGGCTGCCGGCATGAGTGCCGCAGGCCTGCCTGACCACACGCCACGTCGCGCCGCCATAGTCCAACTGCTGATCGGTGCTGCAATCATCGGCACCAACGGGCTGATGGTGCGCTTCGCCGACACGCCGCCCACGGTCTCTGCGTTCTGGCGGATGTTTCTGTCCGGCATCTTGCTGGCATTGCTGGTGCAATTCCGCCATGGCTGGCAGCCCTTGTCGAAGCAGGCGTGGGCGTGGATCGCGCTGCCTTCGATCGCCTTCGCCATCGACCTGTGGATGTGGCACCGGAGCATCCTCATCGTCGGGCCGGGCCTGTCCACCTTGCTGGCCAATGCGCAGGTGTTCTTCATGGCGCTGGCCGGCGTGCTGTTCTTCGGCGAGAAGCTCACCCCGCGTTTCATCTTCGGCGTGCTGCTGGCGTTCTTCGGCCTGTGGCTGCTCTTGGGCGGCGATTGGGCCACGCTGCCGGACGAATACCGCTGGGGTGTGTGGCTGGGCCTCGCCACTGGCGTGGCCTATGCGGCCTACAACATCGGCATCAAGCGCTCGCAGGCGGAGGCCGCTGTCACCTCGCACCGAGCGCCGGTGGAGCAGGTGCTGTGCCTCGCGGCATTCGGTTCCGCCGCCTGCCTCGGCGTGATGGGGATGGTCGAAGGCGCTTCGTTCGCCATCCCGTCCTGGAAATCCTTCGGCATCCTGCTCACCCTCGCGGCGATCGGCCACTGCCTCAGCTGGATCCTGATCTCGCGCTCGATCGCGGTGCTGTCGGTGGCGATGGTGGGCCTGTTGCTGCTGTTCCAACCGATGGTGGCTTACTTGCTGGATGTCGTCTTGCTCGACCATCCGACTTCGCCGCGCCAATGGCTGGGCTTGTTGGTGACGATGGCCGGCATCTTCGTCGCGGGGCTGAAGCCCATTCGACGCACGCCGCCCGCCGAAGCCTGAGCCTTACTCCACCGCGACCGCGCAGACCTGGATCACTTCGCAGCCGCCGGGGCCGTGATCGCTGCGCGTGGTCGAACTGCGCCAACGCCAGCCGTCTTTCGCTTGAACTTCCACCAGCCAGCCATCGATGCGCACGCGCTGGCCGGGCTTGATCGCGGAAAGCGCTTGGGCGATGTCGCGATTGGCCGGGATCATGTGCATGTTGGCGCTTTCCAGTCGCACCTGATTGATCGGGATCGGCGGCGACTCGGTCCAGCGCGTGTAGTACCAACGATTCTGTTGGCCGACTTGCAACATCGACAACACATCGTCATCGCGCATCCGCCCCCAGCCCAGTGCCAGATCGACCGGCGAAAACTCGGCTTCGCGGTCATCCTGATAACGGCGTGATGACAACACGCGCGCATCCACGCTGAAACCGGCGAGTGGTTGCAAGCGCCCCTGCGGATGTTTGAAAGGCGAAAGGCCCGTTGGCACCGGCGACTGCGCCGGCAGCGCGGGCGTGGCGATTTGCGTGGGCATCGGGCAGCCCGGCGCCGCGACTTGCTTGCGGGGGACGAACGACTTTGGCGTCGGCCGCATGGCCGCTTCGATCTTGGCCGGGTCACGCAGTTTCGGCTCGGGTGCCTGCCGCGTCTGCCACCACCAACCGCCGCCCGCGATGCCGGCGGTCGCGGCCAAGCCTAGCGACAAGTTTCTTGCACGGCTCATGCCGCCTCGTCAGTCCTTGAGAAGCGTCGACGATAGCGAGCGCAATGTTTGCGCGATGTCAGTGAGTAGCTCGCTCATCGCCGAGCTCTTGCGCCAGACCAGCGCGATGCTGCGGCGGGGCGCTTCGCCCGCGAACGGGATCAGGCGCAGGTGGTCGGGTTGCGCGATGGGCGGACGCGTCGCCAGCTCTGGCAACAAGGTGATGCCGGCACCCGCCGCGACCATCTGCCGCAGCGTTTCCAGACTGGTGGCGCGGAAGCCGGCTTTCTCGTGCGCGCCGGACAGGCGACACACATCCAGCGCCTGATCGCGCAGGCAGTGGCCGTCTTCGAGCAGCAGCAGTGTCTGGTCATCGAGTTCATTGATGCCGATGTCGCGACGCTCGGCGAATGCGCCGTCTTCGCGTGTGGCGAGCAGGAACGGTTCATCGAACAGCGATTCGGCATGCAGCTGGTCATCATGAATCGGCAGCGCAAGCAAGGCGGCATCGATGCGGCCCTCGCGCAGCTGCGCGATCAACGCGTCGCTCTTTTCCTCGACCAGCAGCATTTCCAGGCGCGGGAATCGCTGCTGCAATGCCGGTACTGCATGCGGCAAGAAGTACGGTGCCAGCGTGGGGAACGCGCCCAAGCGCAAGGTGCCGGATTCCGGGTCCTGGCTGCGGCGGGCGAGGTCGCGCATCGATTCGACCTCGCCCACGATGCCGCGTGCACGCGCCACGACTTCGCGGCCGATGGGCGTCAGCATCACCTTGCGCGGCGCGCGCTCGAACAACTGCACGCCGAGCTCATCCTCCAGCTTCTTGATCTGGGTGGAGAGCGTCGGCTGGCTGACGAAGCTGGCCTCGGCCGCCTTGCCGAAGTGGCGATGATCGGCCAGGGCGACCAGGTATTTGAGGTCGCGCAGGTTCACGCGGCTTGCGCCTGCGCAACCGGGGCGGAGGTCCGGATCAGGTGATCAAACGCCGACAGCGAGGCCGTCGCGCCTGCGCCCATCGCGATGATGATCTGCTTGTACGGCACCGTGGTCGCGTCACCTGCCGCCAGCACGCCGGGCAGCGACGTCGCGCCGCGGTCATCAATGACGATCTCGCCACGCGGGCTCAAGCTGACGCCGCTGTCCTTCAACCACTCAGTGTTCGGCAACAGGCCGATCTGCACGAAGATGCCTTCGAGTTCGACATTGTGCTTTTCACCCGTGGTGCGGTCTTCGTACACAAGGCCGGTGACCTTGCTGCCATCGCCCAGCACTTCGGTGGTCAACGCCGAGGTGATGATGGCGACGTTGGGCAGGCTGCGCAGCTTGGCTTGCAGCACTTCATCGGCGCGCAGTTGGCTGTCGAATTCGATCAAGGTGACATGGCCAACGATGCCGGCGAGGTCGATCGCGGCCTCCACGCCCGAGTTGCCGCCGCCGATCACCGCCACGCGCTTGCCCTTGAACAACGGGCCATCGCAGTGCGGGCAGAACGCCACGCCCTTGGTCATGTACTGGTCTTCGCCGGGCACGCCCATCTTGCGCCAGCGCGCACCGGTCGAGACGATCACGGACTTCGCCTGCAAGGTCGCGCCGCTCGCGGTGGTCAGGCGGAAGCCGTCATCGGTTTTCTCAAGCTTTTCCGCGCGCTGCAGGTTCATCACGTCCACCTCGTAGTCGGCGACGTGGGCTTCGAGGGCGGTGGCCATCTGCGGGCCTTCGGTATGACTCACCGAAACGAAGTTCTCGATGGCGAGCGTGTCCAGCACCTGGCCGCCGAAGCGCTCGGCCAGGACGCCCGTGCGGATGCCCTTGCGTGCGGCATAGATCGCCGCGGCAGCGCCCGCCGGGCCGCCACCGACGACGAGGACATCGAACGGGGCTTTTTCGCTAATCGCCTTCGCGGCTTTCTCGCCCGCGCCGGTGTCCAGCTTGGCGATGATCTCCGCCATGCCCATGCGACCGGTGCCGAACGGTTGGCCGTTGAGCAGCACGGTGGGCACGGCCATCACGCCGCGCTCTTCCATTTCATCACTGAATGCCGCGCCATCGACCGCGCTGTGACGGATGCGCGGGTTGAGCGCGGCCATCGTGTTGAGCGACTGCACCACGTCCGGGCAGCTTTGGCAGGACTGCGAGAAGAACGTCTCGAAGTGCAGCTCGCTGTCCGGGCCATTGCCTTCCAGCGACTTGATCCGCGCGATGTCGTCCTCGGTGAGTTTCGGCGGGTGCTTGCCGACATGCAGCAATGCGAGCACCAAGGAGGTGAATTCGTGGCCAAGCGGCAGGCCGGCGAATTCCACACCGATGTCGGCATCCGCGCGGGTGATGCGGAAGCTGGGCAGGCGGCTGCCGGGCTCGACGCCCGCTTCGCCCGCATCCTTCAGTGAAATGCGACCCGCGCCGGCATCGACGATGTCGCCGAGCAGCGCGCGCATGTCGCGGCTGGCGTCGGTGGCATCCAGCGTGGCGATCAGGGTCAGCGGTGCCTGCAGACGTTCCAGGTAGGCGGCGAGCTGGGCTTTGAGTTCGGTATCAAGCATGTCGGACTCCTTGGGGATGTTGGATCGTTGAAGTCAAAAATCGGGTAGGCGTGGCCATCGCGCCGTTGGCACGGGAGGCGATGAGAGGGCTGGGAAAAAGGCGCGAGACGAAGCGACATCACCCCTTCTTCCCAACCCTCTCCGAAGCACGGAGAGGGCGGGTTATCGCAACGGATTACAGCGTGACGAGCGATGCGCAGGCGTAGTCGCAAGCTGCGGAGGAAGGGGAGTGGACCGAGAGTCCACGACCCTTTCGAGCAAGCGCAGCGGCATAGCCTCCGCGAGCGCAGTAGCTGTAATCAGATTTTGCCGACGAGGTCGAGCGACGGCTTCAGGGTTTTTTGACCTTCCTTCCACTTGGCCGGGCACACTTCGCCGTCGTGGTTGGCGACGTACTGCGCGGCCTGCAGCTTGCGCAGGGTTTCGGTGACGTCACGTGCGATGGCGTTGTCGTGCACTTCCATCGTCTTGATCACGCCGTCCGGGTTGATCACGAAGGTGCCGCGCAGGGCCAGGCCTTCTTCCGGGATCAGCACGTCGAACGCCTTCGACAGGGCGTGGGTCGGGTCGCCGACCAGGGCGAACTTGGCCTTGCCGACGGCCGGCGAGGTCTCGTGCCACACCTTGTGCGAGAAGTGGGTGTCGGTGGTGACGATGAACACCTGGGCGCCGGCCTTTTCGAACTCGGCGTAATGATCGGCGGCGTCTTCGATTTCGGTCGGGCAGTTGAAGGTGAAGGCAGCAGGCATGAAGATCAGGACCGACCACTTGCCCTTCAGATCGGCCTCGGTGACGGAGATGAATTCGCCGTTCTTGAATGCATTGGCCTTGAACGGCTGGACTTCGGTATTGATCAGGGACATCGATAACTCCTGTGGATGAATGCGGGGGGCTTGATTGAGATCGGGCAGGGGGATACCTGTCCGACTGCAATAGGGTAGGCATCATCCATTGATAATTCAAATCGATAGTTGGAATTCTATCGATAGATATCAGCTATCGATATGGGAAGCCGCATCAATCACAGGGCTCGCCAACTGGCTGCGTCGGCGATGCGCCGGGGCTTGTTGCAACAGCGTTTGGGCGGATGTCGCATCAATCGGTGACAGGTCGGCCAGCGGGCGGAACTCCCCACCGATCCACGCCGCCAGCGGCACGCCATCGCGCAGCAGCAGCCGGTTGCCCGGGGTGCGTGGCACCTTGTCGCCGGGCAGGAGGGTGCCGACCAGGTTCAGCGGATCGGTGGCCGAGAGCACCAACATCGCGCCATCGGCCTCGCGTTTGCGGACCTGACGCAGCACGGCGACGGCCTCGGGCAGGGCGAACTGCTCACCGACAAGGCCCGCGACGAAGCGCCCGCCGCGCACCTCGCCACGCGCCTCCATCCGTCGATACACGCGCAGCAACTCGCGCCACGGTGGCAGCCAGCCGGCTTCGCGCTCCAAGAGGCGCCAGCAGACCATGCCATAGCGACGCAGCAGGACGCGGGCGACGTGCTCCAACGCGGTGTCAGGGGTATCGGCCTCGTCCAGCAGCGGGCGGCGCAGCAGCGACCAACGGCCTGCATCGTGGATACCGGATACCCGTCCGCGTCGCAATCGATTCGAGGCCTTCGGCCGTTTGCCCTGCGGCAGCAGCAAGGCACGAAGGCCGGCAAAGCTGTCACAGCTGACCATGCCGCGTGCGACCAGTTCCGCGAGCGCGTCTTCAAGTTCAGTCTGCAACAGACGCGATTCATTGAGCAACTCGTCGAAGAAAAGCGCGCCGTGATGTTTCAACGCCTCCGCCACCTTGGCCGCGCGCGATGACAGCGCCGCCGCATCGGGCTCGGCTGCCAGCCGCATCCACGTGGCTTGCTCGCGCCGCGGCAGCAGGACAATCGGCGTGGCGCGCACGGGCGATTTTCCGCTGCTGCCTTCAACAGCCGGCCGCAGACGTGACCAACGCACGCGGCCGGCGCTGCATTGCTCATCCAGCCAGTGAATCGAGTAATCGGCGAGGCGCGCGGGAAGGAGTTCGGACTCCCATGCACCTGCAGCCGCTTCATAACCTTCCAGTTGGCCGAGTACTTTCGACAAGGCCTCAGGCCCGCGCAGGCGCGTATGCGGCGCGACATGCTGCCAATCGCACAGGAAACGCATGAAATCCTGCGGCGAGACGGGTTCGATCTCGCGCCGCAATCGCCCCAGGGTCAGGCGGTGCACGCGCGCCAGCAGGTTCCGTTCGCACCACTGCTCGCCGTCGATGGTTTCGTCGAAGTGACCGCGCATCGCATAGCCGTCGCGCTCCAGTGCAGCGAGCGCCAGCTCGATGTCGCTGGCGGGTATGGCGAGGGTGTGGGACAGGTGCGCGGTGGTGATCGGGCCGCTGGCGGTCAGGCGCATGCGCACCCATTCGCGTAGGGCGTCTTCGCGTGGCCAGTCTTGCGCGGCGTATTCCGCTGGCGCGCTGATCGGTGGATCGAGGTTGGCCTGCGCGTGCACGGCGCTGATCATCGGTAAGCGCTCGGCGGCGACCCAAAAGCGCGTGTGGTCGATGTCGAATCGGGTCGCGCGTCGTGCTTTGGCCAGTGCATCGAGCAAGCCGGCCCAGCCGCTGGCATCCGCTTCGTCATCGCGAATCGCGCCGAGGCTCATCAAGGCATCGTGAGCCTCGTCGACGTTGCGGGCCTGCGGCCATGCGTCTTCGCGCACTTGCTCGATCGCTGCGACATCCAATTTGCCAAGGTCGCGCGCTTGCTCGGGATCGGTATAGCGGCGCGTCTGCACGGCCTGTGTGCGGCGTTCTTCCAGCGGTGCATCGTCAAGGAAAGCATACGGCGCGGCGTTGAGCACTTCGGCGGCGAAAGGCGAGGGCGCAGTCAGGTCACGCGTGACGATCTCGATGTCGCCGGCCTCCAGCCGACGCAACATCGCCAGCCACCCTTCGCAATCCATCGCTTCTTCAAGGCAGTCATGCAGCGTTTGCGCCACCAGCGGATGGTCGGGCACTTCGCGCTCGCCGACGATGTTCTCCAGGCATGCGACTTGATCCGGGAATACCGTTGCCAGCAAGTCTTCCGATTTCATGCGTTGCAGTTGCGGCGGCACTTTCTTGCCGCCGGTGAAGCGCGGCAAGGCCAGGGCATTGGTCGCATTCCAGCGCCAGCGTGCGGGGAAGAGCGGTGCATCCAGCAAGGCTTGCACCAAGACATCCTGCGCCGAGTTGGAGTGCAAGAACTTGGTCACATCCTCCAAGGGAAAGCTGTGACTGGTGGACAGCGAGAGGATGATCGCGTTCTCGGTGGCGGCGGCTTGCAGCTCGAAGTTGAAGCTGCGACAGAAACGCTTGCGCAGCGCGAGCCCCCAGGCCTTGTTGATGCGCGAGCCGTGTGGCGAATGGATGATGAGCTGGGTGCCGCCGGATTCGTCGAAGAAACGCTCCATCCCCATGCGCTCGCGCGTGGGCAAGAGACCAAAAGCGATGAGTTGCTCCGCGCAGTAATCGACGATTTGGCGAGCCGCAGCTTCGTTCAAATGCACGTCTTGGATCAGCCAGCGCAGGGCGGCATCACTGCCGCTGACTTCGATGCGTTCGGCGATGGTCGAGCGCAGGCGTGAGACGCCCAGCGAGAGCTCATCCGTGCGGCCCGGCGCTTCGCCCAGCCAGAATGGAATTGACGGCGGCAGGCCTTCCGCGTCTTCCACGCGCACACGGCCAGGCTCCACGCGCAGGATGCGGTAACTCGCATTGCCTAATTGAAAGATGTCGCCGGCCGCGCTTTCGATGGCGAAGTCTTCGTTGACCGTGCCGATCTGGATGGAAGCCGGATCGAGTACCACGGCGTAGTCGCCGGTGTCGGGAATGGTGCCGCCGGACATGGTCGCGGTCATGCGCGCACCGGCGCGGCCACGCAACACGCCGTGCACCGCATCGCGATGCAGCCACGCGCCGCGCGTGCCGCGCCGTGTGGTGAAGCCGTCGGCCAACATGCGTACGACATCGTCATAGGTGTCGCGCGTGAGTGTTGCGTACGGCCAAGCGCTACGCAGGCACTCGTAGAGCGCGTCTTCTTTCCACTCGCGGCAGGCGACCTCGGCGACGATCTGCTGCGCCAGCACGTCCAGTGGTGCGGGCGGCATGATCAGCGCGTCCAATTCACCGCGCCTGACGCAATCGAGCAGCGCCGCGCATTCCACCAGTTCGTCGCGCGTCGTGGCGAACAAACGCCCCTTCGGCACGCCGCCGACATGGTGGCCAGCGCGGCCCACGCGCTGCAGGAAGGCGGCGATGGAGCGGGGCGAACCGATCTGGCAGACCAGGTCGACATCGCCGATATCGATGCCGAGCTCCAGCGATGCGGTCGCCACCAGCACCTTCAGCTGGCCGGCCTTTAAACGTTGCTCTGCATCGAGCCGTAGTTCTTTGGCCAGCGAACCGTGATGCGCGGCGACATGCTCCTTGCCAAGCAGGTCGCCCAAATGGCGCGATGCACGCTCGGCCATGCGACGTGTGTTGACGAACACCAGCGTGGTGCGGTGTTCGGCCGCGAGCGCGGCGATGCGTTGGTAGATCTGCTCCCACTGGTCATTGGAAATGACCGCGGTGAGCGGTGTAGGCGGGACTTCGAGTGCGAGGTCGCGCTTTCGATCATGGCCGATGTCGATGATGCGGCAGTGGGCCTGGCCATCGGCATCCACATGACCCGCGCCGACGAGGAAGCGAGCCACGGCATCGATGGGCTTTTGCGTCGCGGATAGGCCGACGCGTTGCAGCGAGCGGCCGGTCAGTGCTTCGAGTCGTTCCAACGACAAGGCGAGATGACTGCCGCGCTTGCTTTGCACTAGGGCATGGATTTCATCGACGATCACGCTGCGTACCGAAGCCAGCATCGCGCGCCCCGATTCCGAGCCCAGCAACACGTATAACGATTCCGGCGTGGTGACCAGGATATGCGGCGCCTGTTTGCGCAAGGCGGCGCGCTCGGCCTGCGGGGTGTCGCCAGTGCGCACGGCGGTGCGGATCTCGACATCGGGCAGGCCCAGATGCGTGAGTTCCTCACGGATGCCGGCCAGCGGCGCTTCCAGATTCAGATGGATGTCATTGGAGAGCGCCTTCAGCGGCGAGATGTACAGCACCTGCGTCGCATCGGTCAGCCCGTGCGCCAGGCCTTCGCGCACCAGCGCATCGATGGCGGCAAGGAAGGCGGTCAGCGTCTTGCCTGAGCCGGTGGGCGCGGCGACCAGCACATGCTCGCCCGCGGCGATCGCTGGCCATGCCTCGGCCTGCGCCGGTGTGGGCGCGGGGAAGCGCCGTGCAAACCAACCGGCAACCGCCGGGTGGAAGGGCGCGAGGGCAGGAGGAAGCGGCATCCCACGATTATCCGCTGCATGGCCGGTGCAGGCCTGAACGCAGGGCAGCGGGGTGAAATCGAGACGGAACTGGGCAGCCATCGCGCGAGCGTGCGCGCGGAGCGTCTCGCCAGGTGAGACGGACCCGTAAGCTATGCGGATGTCGCATAGCCCCATCCCCCTTGCCGAAGCGTTGCGTGCCGCTGCGACACGCATCGACCGCATTGATGCGGAATTGCTGCTGTTGCATGTCTTGGGCCGCGACCGAACATGGCTATTTCTGCACGAGCAAGATGGCTTGGGCGATGCCGATGCGGCCGCGTTCGCGGCCTTGGTCGCGCGGCGCGAAGTCGGCGAGCCGGTCGCTTACTTGAGCGGCACGCGCGGCTTTTGGACGCTCGATCTCGCAGTCACGCCCGACACGTTGATTCCGCGCCCTGAGACCGAGCTGCTCGTGGAACTGGCGCTGGAACGCATCCCGCAGGATGTCGACGTGTGCATTGCCGATCTTGGCACCGGCAGCGGCGCGATTGCGCTCGCCATCGCCAGCGAGCGGCCACGTGCGCAGGTGGTGGCCACGGATTTCAGTGAGGCCGCGCTCGCCGTCGCACGCCAAAATGCAGAGAGAAATCACATTGCCAATATCGAATTCCGTTTAGGCAGTTGGTTTGCGCCGCTGGCAGGCGAGCGATTCGATTTAATCGCCAGTAATCCGCCTTACATCGAGTCTGGCGACCCGCATTTGGGTGAAGGTGACTTGCGGTTTGAGCCTATGACGGCGCTGGCTTCGGGTGTTGATGGATTGGATGACCTGCGCGTGATCGCCAATCAGGCGACATCCCACCTCAAACCGGATGGCTGGCTACTGGTCGAACACGGTTGGAATCAAGGCGCATCCGTGCGTGCTTTGTTCGAGACAGCCGGCTTCGCTGATGTGCAAACGGCCCGCGATCTGGAAGGCCGCGACCGCATCACGCTGGGGCGTCGCATTTGAGCTAGGCGATACACTGTCGTCTTTTCGCACGCGGAGCCCGCCATGCGCACGTTGTATCCCCCGATCGAGCCGACCAAGAGCGGCATGCTCAAGGTCGATGACCGTCACACCCTATATTGGGAGGAGTGCGGCAATTCCGATGGCAAACCGGTGGTGATGTTGCATGGCGGTCCCGGCGGCGGTTGCAACGCCGCGATGCGCCGCTTCCACGATCCGTCCAAGTACCGCATCGTGTTGTTCGATCAGCGCGGCGCGGGCCGCAGCACGCCGCATGCGGACTTGAACGACAACACCACATGGGACCTGGTCGCCGACATCGAGCGCATCCGCGAGATGCTGGAGATCGAACATTGGCAAGTGTTCGGTGGCAGCTGGGGTTCAACGTTGGCACTGGCCTACGCGCAAAAACATCCTGAGCGCGTCACCGAGCTGGTGCTCCGCGGCATCTTCATGTTGCGTCGCTGGGAGCTGGAATGGTTCTATCAGGAAGGCGCATCGCGCCTGTTCCCGGACCAGTTCGAGCCCTATCGCGAATTCATCCCAGAAGCCGAGCGTGGCGACTTGATGGCGGCGTATCACAAGCGTCTCACCAGCGATGACGAAGCCGTGCGTCTGGAAGCTGCGCGCCGTTGGAGCATCTGGGAAGGTGGCACCAGCTACCTCGAAGTGCCCGAGGACTACGCCGACAGTCACGGCGATGCGCAATTCGCGCTGGCTTTTGCGCGGATCGAGAACCATTACTTCGTCAACAAGGGGTTTTTCGAAGTCGATGATCAGCTGCTGCGCGACGTCGATCGCATCAAAGACATTCCCGGTGTGATCGTGCATGGACGTTACGATGTCGTGTGTCCGGTCGCCAATGCCTGGGATCTGCACAAGGCTTGGCCGAAGGCAGAGCTGATGATTTCACCGACCGCTGGGCATTCGGCGTTCGAAGCGGAGAACATCGATGCCTTGATCCGCGCCACCGATCAATTCGCGCCGAAAGCGCTGTAATCCGCATCGAGGAGTGATCACATGAGTGACGACAACGACGAGATCATCGTCAAGGACAGCAACGGCACGCGTCTGACCGATGGTGACAGCGTTACCTTGATCAAGGACCTGAAAGTGAAGGGCACCTCGGTCACGCTCAAGCGTGGGCAGTTATGCAAGAACATCCGCCTGACCGATGACGAAGACCTGATCGAATGCAATGTCGACAAGGTCAAGGGCTTGGTGTTGCGGACCGAGTTCATCAAGAAGGCTTGAGACCTCAAAACGCCGCCGCGGTCAATCCGCGGCGCGGCTGCCGTCGGGGTTGTGTTCGATCATCCACAACCCAGCCCAGAGTTTGAGATCCAGCTCAAAACCCTCGGCATGCTTTTGCATCAGCCAGCGCGGCGCTTCGACGCGTGGCACCGCATGCACGATGATGTCTTCGCTATCCACGCCGCCACCAGCGCCTACTTTTACCAGATCACGCGCACGCACGAAGGCGATGCGCTCGTTGCTCATGCCGGACGAAGTCGGTCCGGTCAGTAGCACATCCACACGACGCGGCTCCCAACCGGTTTCTTCGATCAATTCACGCCTTGCTGCAGCCTCCAGCGAATCATGCTCATGGTCGTCGCCGACGAGGCCGGCAGGCATTTCGATGGTGCGCGCCTGTAATGGCATGCGGTATTGCTCGACGAATAGCACTTCATCGGCGGGTGTCACCGCGATCACGATGACCGCCATGCCGTTGCCGCCGTGGCAGCGCTCGACAGCCTCCCATTTGCCGCGTTTGACCAGCCGCAGCCAGTCGCCTTGATAGAGGATTTCCAGATCGTCGTTCATATCGTGATGCTAGCTGGCGAGCGGGGAGGATGCGATGACAATCAAAGTTGTGTGGCTGCCTGCAGACGGCGACGGGTCAGTGGGCCCAGGCGCGCACGCTCGGCGAAATCGTCCAACGCGGCTTCATCGGCAGTACGCCGCGCGAAGGGCGGTGCATGCGGCATCAATGGCGCATCCAGCGCGATGCGGGTGAGTTGCAGCCAGAGCGGCAAAAGCTCGCGTTGCTCGTGCAGGCGGCGTGCGGTGGTGGCCGCGCCACGCAAGCGCAAAAAAGCGACTTCGTCGATGCGATTGGATAATTCATCCAGACTGCCGAAATGCGAGATCAATGCCGCCGCCGTTTTATGCCCTATGCCATTGACACCGGGAATGTTGTCGACGGCGTCGCCGCATAGCGCCAAATAATCGGCGATCTGGTGCGCGTGCACGCCATGCCGCGCCTTGACGCCCCCCGCGCCCCAACGCTGTCCGCGGGCGAAATCGAACTGCTCATCGCCGTCTTGCAGAAGTTGCGAGAGGTCTTTGTCGGCAGAAACGATCACGCCGCGAAATCCATCCTTGCGTACGGATTTAAGCGCGCTGCCGATCAGGTCATCGGCCTCGTATTCGCCGTGGGCCAAGGTCACGATGCCCATCGCTTCGCATAATTCCTTGCAGTAGGCAAATTGACGCATGAGTTCTTCCGGCGCTGGCGGCCGGTTGGCTTTGTATTCGGGATAAAGACGGTTGCGGAAGCAAGAATCAAGTGCTTCGTCGAAGGCGACGACCATGTGACGCGGACGTTCGCGTTCGATCAACTCCAGCAAGAAGCGCGTGAAACCCTGAACCGCATTCAGTGGCCAGCCGTCGGCATCGTGCCATTCGTCCGGCATCGAGTGCCAGGCGCGAAAGACGTAGAGCGAAGCATCGATCAGATGGAGAGTGGGGCGCACGGCAGTCCCCGTCATGCTTGCCAGTCGCTCAGCAGGGAGGCAGCGTCCGGGCGATCACGCTCCGGTGCTTCCATCTGTGCGGTACCTATATGGATGAAGCCAACGATCGCTTCATCCTTTCTCACTCCCAAGCGTTGGTGGATTTCAGGGTCGAGGGAGGCCCAGCCGGTCAGCCATTGCGCGCCGAAGCCCGCTGCCTGCGCGGCCTGCAGCAATGCGAAGCATACGCAGCTCGCGGTGGAGAAGCGCTCGCTGGCTGGAATTTTTTCATCATAGCCTTGTTCTGCGATCACCGTCACGATCACAGGCGCGAAACTGAAACGTTCACGCTCTTTCTGGATCACCGCGTTGCTGGCTTCTGGGTCGAGCGCCAATTTGCGCGATGCCAGCAACTCGCCCATCACGTTTCGCGCATCGCCCGCGATGCGCAAGAAACGGAAGGGCACGCGCTTGCCGTGGTCGGGTACGCGGCTGGCGGCTTGCAGCATCGCCAGGAGTTGCGCCATGTCCGGGCCGGGTTCGGCCAGTTGGCGGGAGGGCACCGAGCGGCGCTGATCTAGGCAATCAAAAGTCATGGCGTCATCGAATTGGGATGGACATCTCAGCGCTGTCGCCGCCGGGATTGGTAACGTCCATTCTAGTTTTATGAGGGATGGGGATGTTCATGGGGCACGCGCCTGACTTCTTGGACGGTGTCCACGCGACTGCCGATGCCGAGCGTCTGCATCGACAGGCGGCTCGATTGGGCGCGGAGTGGTTGAGTGCGCCGCTATCCAGCTTCTGGACCCGACTTGCCAGCGAATGGGCGACCCGCAGTGTCGCCACCACCAATTACTCGACGCATCAGGCGGACATGGAGGCCGTGCGCGCGCTGGTGGCGCAGGAGAAAGCCTGGGCCGCTCAACTGCGCAACGGTCTGGAAGATGCCGCGCTGGCTTGGCGCAACCATCAGGTCATCGCCTCGCGCACGCTGAGTTTGATGTCGGAAATCGAGTTGTCCGCGCATCTGCATGCGCAGCAACTCGCCGGTGATCTGGAGAAGATGCTGGCCGATTCGCTTGAAGCCTCCGATCGCCGGGTCGCGGCGCTGGCGTCGAGCCTGGGCATGCGCCCGGGAGCCGGCAATCCGTGGGCGCCCGAGACGATCCTGCGCGTGTTTGCCCAGTCCTTGCCGCTGGATGATTTCAGCGCGACGCTGGTCCCGGCGACCTTCGACGACCTGCGCAAGCGTTTGCCTGCCTTGGTGCGCGATGTCTTGCCGCGCATCTCCACTTTGCTGGAGGGCGGCGGCATCGTGGCCGCGCCTTCGGGTCTGAACGCATCGCCTTCTGCCACTGTGCAGTCCGTGCAAAACGAAGCGATTAACCCTATGCCCCAGCATACGGATGCCTTGCGCCATGACATCGTCGCCAACTTGCGTGCGCGGCCTTCGGTGGAGCCGGCATCTGCAGCTTCGGTCGGGCATGTGCCGCGCCGTGACGAAGGGCTGCCGCGCTACCGTGACATCGTCCACGAACATCTCGCCCAATGGCGACAGCGTGCGCAGGCAGCGGGCACGTGGCGGGCGCACAAGCCGGCGGGCCAGGGTGTGCACGTGCTGCGCAGCGCGGAAGTCATGACGATGGCCTCGGTGTTGCAAGGCGAAGACCCTGCGCCTTTCGCGACGGCCTTGGCGCGTGATGGTGGCAGTTCGCTGCAATGCGTGATCCGCGAAGAAATGCTCAAGGCCGCTGTGCAGCTTGGCTTTGATCGCGAGCAAACCCAGTTCAGTCAGGACGATGAAGATGCCATCGATTTGGTCGCCATCCTCTTCGACACTTTGGCCGACAGCAACGACCTGATGCCACGTGGTACGCAGATGTTGGGCAAGCTGGTACTGCCATACGTCAAAGTCGCGGTGATGGATGACTCCTTGTTCAATCGTCGTAGCCACCCGGCGCGCCGCTTGCTGGATGCACTCGCCGAAAGTTGTGACGGCAACGCAGGCGAAAGCGCGCCGCATCGAGAGATGTTGACTCGGGCCGAGGCAGTAGTCGATCAGGTCGTCGCGCGTTTCGAAGAGGATCAAGCCATATTCGAGCTGGCGGCCAAGGAGCTGCGGGATTATCTGGAGCAGCAACGCCTGCGCGCCGAGATCGCCGAACGCCGCATGGCCGAAGCCCTGCACGGCCGCGAGCGACTGCATTTCGCACGACAGGATGCTCATGCGGAGCTGGTCTCGCTGGCGCGTGGCCGCTCCCTGTCCGAGGCCTGCCACCACTTCCTTGAGCAGATCTGGCAAACCGCCTTGCTGCACGTATGGCTGCGCTACGGTGCAGACACCGCGCGCTACCGCGCGATGCGCAGCCTCGGCGCGACCCTGATCGAGCTGGATGTTGCCGGGGCCGAGCTCCAGGCCGACAAGTTGGCGCGGGGCTTCATTGGCCAGTTGGTGCCACTGCGCGAATGCCTGTCCTTGTGCGGCCATGTGCATGAAGCCGCCGAGGAAGCCATCGCGCGGCTGTGTGCTGGTCTGGCCAATCCTGATGCCGAGCGTCGGCCACGTGATTGGATGCCGCTCTTGATGGAAGCAGCATCAGATGACGTGCCTGAGCCGGGTTTGCGTTTGGTCAGTGCGCGCGAGACGCCGGAAGACCCGGTATTGGTCGCGCGTCTGCGCAAACTGCGTGCGGGTCAGGGGCTGCGCATTCGTGAAGAAGAGGGTCATGAGTCCGCCGCCAAGATCGCCTGGGTCAGCCCGCTGACGGGTCGTTTTCTCATCGTCAACCGGCGCGGACTGCGCAAACTGGTGGTGTCGGCGGAGGAATTGGCGGCGCTGGTCGGGCGCGGTGAAGTCGTCATCCGTGCGATCGAAGCGCCGGTGGACCACGCGATGCGGCAGGTCTGGGAGCAGTTGCGCGCGGCGAGCTGACAAGGCCGGCTGAAGCCTCATCGCCAATCCGGTTAGGATGCAGATAACGACGCATTCCGGGGTAAAGCGATGGCGGTGAAGATCGGCGTGGCGAGCGAGACGGCCAACGGTGAAAAGCGCGTGGCGCTGACACCGGAAACCTGCGGGAAACTGGTGAAAACCGGAGCCGAGGTGGTCGCTGAGCGTGGTCTGGGTCGTGGCGCGCACTTTCCTGATGATGTTTATGCTGCCGCGGGCGCCAAGTTGGTGGACGATGCGGCTGCCGCCTTGTCCGATGCGGATTTGGTGTTCTGTGTGCAGCCGCCGGATAACGCGCGTATCGCCTTGTTGAAGCAGGGCGCGACCCTGGTCGGCGGCGTACAACCGGAGGCCGATTCCGCACGTGCCGAAGCTCTGCGCGGACGCGGCATCATCACCTTCCCACTCGAGCGTTTGCCGCGCACCACGCGCGCGCAGGCGATGGATGTGCTCAGCTCACAGGCGGGCATGGCGGGCTACAAGGCGACCTTGATCGCTGCCGAACTTGCACCACGATTTTTTCCGATGCTGACCACGGCCGCCGGGACCATCCGTCCATCCAAGGTGCTCATCATCGGTGCAGGTGTCGCCGGCTTGCAGGCGATTGCCACCGCCAAGCGCCTCGGCGCGCAGGTCGAAGGCTTCGACGTGCGGCCGGAAACACGTGAACAAATCGAATCATTGGGTGGCCGCTTTCTCGATCTTGGCGTCAGCGCCGCAGGTGAGGGCGGTTATGCGCGCCAGCTCACCGATGAAGAGCGCGCCGAACAGCAACGCCGTTTGGGTGAGCATCTGAAAAGTGTCGATGTCATCGTCTGCACGGCCGCGGTGCCGGGCCGTCCTGCGCCGAAGATCATCAGCGCCGAGATGGTGGGGATGATGCGGCCGGGCAGCGTGATCGTCGATCTGGCCGCCGAGAGTGGTGGCAACTGCGCACTGACCGTGCCGGGCGATGCCATCGAGACCGATGGCGGTGTCACCGTGGCCGGGCCGCTCGGCTTGGCTTCGATGGGCGCATTGCATGCCAGCGAGATGTACGCACGCAACGTCTACAACTTCGCCAGCCTGCTGTTAGGCGAAGGGGCACTGACCTTCGACTGGGAAGACGAGTTGCTGGCCAAGACCGTGTGGCCACCGCGCGATGCGGCGACCACCGGCTGAGGCTTATTGCTTGGGCTGCGGCCCTTTGTGCCCATGACGACGGGGCGCGTGCTCGCGCATCCATGTCTCACGTTGCTCCGGCGACATCTTGGCCCAACGATTGCGTAAATCCTGACGCTGTTCTGCGTTCATATCGCGCATCGCATGGAACAAGGCGAAGGCTTCACGACGTTCCTGCGGCTTCATGTCGCGGGTCTTGTTGTAGAGCACGCGCATCTGCGCCTGCTGCTCAGGACTGAGGCGGTGAAAGCGCTTCATCCCTACGCGTGCATTGGCGCGTTCTTCAGCCGGCATGTCACGCCAGCGAGTTGCGTGGTCCAGCATGCGCTGGCGCTGCTCGGTATCCGCCAGATTCCAGCGGTCGCGTACCGGCTGCAACAGCAGCTCACGCTGTGTGGCGTCCAGTTGATCCCAGTTCCCGGGTGGCGGCGCGGATTGCTGGGCGAAGGCGGGCGCAGCGATCATCATCAGCACGGGCAGGGCAAGGTGCAGCATTTTCATCGTCATCACTCCATCGCCAGGTTGCGGGCTTCTTCAGTGCCCAGCCAAGCGTAAAAATCGGGGTTTCGGGTCAAGAGTTCAGTGGCGGCATCATCGTCATTGACCGCGACGCTGGCCGCATCGACCGCGGCTTGCGCGCTGGGTGCATCGGACGCCGGGCTTATCGAATTGAAGCTGGGCGACCACCACAGGCCCACCGCCAAGGCCAGGCTGGCGAACGCACCAGCAGCTGGCAGCCACCAGTTCTTCCGCTGCGGCTGCGCGCGTTTGCGCTGCGCGGCCATGCCGGGGGTCAATTGCATCTGCAGCGGGCCGGGCAGGTGGGCGGCGGCATCGCGCCAGGTGTGGCGCAGAGCGGCATCGAATTGATCAGGGGGTTGCGTGTTCATCGCCAATCTTCCAGTTGTTTTTGTAGCGAGCCGCGGGCGCGGGACAGGTGGGTTTTCACTGATCCCTCGCTGCAGCCCATGATCGCGGCGGTTTGTGCCACGTCGAACTCTTCCAGCACGCGAAGTGTGAAGGCCTCGCGTTGGCGGTCGGGCAGGGCGCGCATCGCCTCGCGCATCCGCACCCAGGCTTCGCGGCTGTCATGGCTGCGGGAAGGATCCGGGTCGGTGTCGGCCCATTCCATCTCGCTGCCATCATCGAGCGTTGCAGAACCCATCCAGCCAAGGCGAAACCGCCGCCTGCGCTGCGCATCGATGATGCGTGTGCGCAGGATTCGCCAGAACAAAGGCGACCATTCTTCGGCCGGGCGGTCGCGATAGCCCAGCATCTTCATCATCGCTTCCTGGACCACGTCCAATGCGTCCTCGCGATGGCGCAATCCCAGCTCGGCAAAGCGGAACGCGCGGGCGCTAACTCCGGACAAAAAGCTGTCCAGCGTCTCTATCGGCGCTACCTCTGCCACCTGGCTTTCCACCCGGTTCTCCATCCTGCTCAAACAGGGTTCCTTTCCAGCATCGGGGCACACGTGGGCGGGTTCATGCAAGGGGGTCGAGGATGCAAACGCTTGTTGGCACGGCAGGTTGACCGTGGGCGGCGACGTTCAGCGATGGTTATGATGCGGGAAACACGGTGGAGACGAAGCGATGTCGGATGGGTTCGTGGCGCTGTACATCTTCATGCTGGCGGCGATCGCTGGTCACGTGATCATTTCGCGGGTGCCGGTGATCCTGCACACCCCACTGATGTCGGGCTCCAACTTCATCCACGGGATCGTCTTGATCGGCGCAATGGTGGTCCTGGGCCATGCAGACACCACGGCCGAGAAGGCGCTGGGTTTCATCGCCGTGCTGCTGGGTGCGGGCAACGCCGCCGGCGGTTACGTCGTCACCGAGCGGATGCTGGAGATGTTCAAGCCCAGCCAGAAGGCCGCGCCCAAGCAGGTGGAGGGTGACAAATGAGCCGTGATGTTGCTTCGGTGCCGGTCCGCGCGCACGCATCGATGCGTAACATTTTTCAAGGGCTGAGCTATCTGCAATACCCGGCGCTCATCGTCGCGCTGGGCTACATCTTCAAATCGGGGTTGGCGGTTGCCTCCATCAAGACCGCCGGTTGGCTGCCGATCTACGACGACTGGAACTACGCCTTGCTGTACGCCGGTGTCGGTATTGGTTTGTCTTCCTTGCAGGACCCGACCAAGACCCAGAACGAGATGTCACGCCGGGTCTGGCAGGACCCGCGCAAGGGCCGTTGGATGTTGATGGTGCTGGCCGCGTATGCGCTGGGGGCGATGGTGTTTGGCCTCATCGGCGCGTACCTGGCCGAGGACACCATCGTCAATCAATTGTCGCTGGGTCTGGTGGCGTTTGGCCTGGGCATGGTGGGCCTACTGAAGACGGCGATCGAGATGCGCGAACACCATCGCATGGACAAGCAGCCCGAAGTGTTTGTTGAAGGAGGCCGCGCATGACTGTCCTGACCTTGGTCAAATTGAGTTACTTCATTGCGGCGACGTTGTTCTTGTTGGGCTTGCTGCGCATGGCATCGCCCAAGACTGCACGCAGCGGCATCCAATGGGCCGGTGCTGGCATGGTGCTGGCGACGCTGGCGACGTTCTTCCTGCCCGGTCTGCACAACATCGCACTGATGATCGCGGCGATTGTGATCGGTGTCGGGCTCAACTGGGTCTGGGGCAAGAAGGTGGCGATCACCGACATGCCGCAGATGGTGGCCCTGTTCAACGGCATGGGCGGTGGCAGCGCGGCGGCGATTGGCGCAGTCGAGTTGGTCAAGGCATCGGGCGGTGAACCAGGCCACACGCGTTTCGCGTTGGGCCTGGCAGTGCTGGGGGCTTTGATCGGTGCGGTCTCGCTGACCGGCAGCATCATCGCCTGGGCCAAGCTCGACGGGCGCATGGACAAGCGCTACGCGTTCGATGGCCAGCAGTATTTCAACGCCTGCGTCGCACTAACCACGATTCTTGCTGGCGGCATGGCGTTGTACACCTTGTCGATGCCGTGGATCATCGCGTTTTTCGTGCTGGCGCTGCTGTTGGGCGTGTTGATGACGTTGCCGATCGGCGGCGCGGACATGCCGGTGGTGATCTCGCTGTACAACGCGTTCACCGGCCTCGCGGTCGCATTCGAAGGCTATGTGCTGGGCAATGAGGCGCTGATCATCGCCGGCACGATGGTCGGTGCGGCGGGCATGTTGCTGACGCGGCTGATGGCGAAGGCGATGAATCGCAAGATCAGCAACGTGCTGTTCTCCAACTTTGGTGGCGCGAGCGCGGAGATGCAGGAAATCGGCGGCAGCATGAAACCGATTGAAGCCAGCGATGTCGCCGCGCTCATGGCGTATGCGGAGCGCGTGGTGATCGTGCCCGGTTACGGCATGGCCGTCGCGCAGGCGCAGCACAAGATCTGGGAACTGACCCAGCGCCTGATGGAGCGTGGGGTGAAGGTGAAATTCGCGATCCACCCGGTCGCGGGGCGCATGCCAGGCCATATGAACGTATTGCTGGCCGAAGCCGGTGTGCCCTACGACCTCATCGCCGACATGGACGACATCAACCCCGAGTTTGCCAATACCGATGTCGCGCTGGTGATCGGTGCGAACGACGTGGTCAACCCGGTGGCCAAGACCGATCCCGCATCGCCCATCTACGGCATGCCGATCTTGGATGTCGTCAACTCGAGGAACACCGTCATCATCAAGCGCGGCAAGGGCACCGGGTTTGCCGGCATCGAGAACGCCCTGTTCTATGCCGACAACTCGCGCATGCTGTACGGCGATGGCAGCGAGATGGCCAGCGCCCTGGTCAGTGAGTTGAAGGCGCTCGACGGCGGGCACTAAGCCCGCCTGATTCAAGGGTCAACGCCCGAACCAGCCCGCCAGCACCACGGCGGCGATGTAGATGGCCAGATCGCGACCGTCGTTGGCCAGCTGCGCCAAGGTCCAGGCGAAACCCGGGCCCATCAAGGAGATGCCTTCCCACGGCATCATCCCCATCAAGAGGCCGACGCGCGCGGCCAGCATCCAGCCATTGGCGATCAGGATCGCGAGCACGGTGCCGCCGGCCGCAATCATGCCGCGGTTCAAGCCGCGGGGCAGGCGGGCCAGTCGCACCATCAACACCAGGTCCAGCGCGGCGATGAGGGCGAACGCGCTCAACATTCGGTCCATGTACAGCGCCGCCAGCACCCAGAGCGCCGCGACGCCGACAATGCCGATCACGGGCAGCAAGAGGCGCGAAAAGTTGTAGCCAGCGGGCTTGGGCGGGGTCTCGGACATGCGGACTAACAAGACTGGGCCGTACAGGATAGCGGCTTGGCGGCGTACAATAACCGATTCCGTTTTCCTTCCCTGTCCATGTATTCCCGCAGTAGCGAACCTGTGCGCTTTGAGCGCGATTGCCCCGTCGTCCTAGTCCCCTCGGGCGAGGAAGTGACGATGCCGGCTGGCAGCATCGGCTATATCACCCAGGCCTTGGGTGGCAGTTTTACCGTGTTCGTTGAAGGCAATCTGATGCGCGTGGCGGGCAAGGATGCGGATGCCATCGGCAAGGAGCCGCCGATGCCGATCGAGCTGCCGGAAGGGGCCGGGGACGAAGAAGTCGAACGCTTGGTCTGGCAGCAACTACGCACTTGTTTTGACCCGGAAATTCCAATCAACGTGGTCGATCTGGGCTTGGTGTACGAAGCAGATCTATCCGCGCATCCCGATCAGCCTGGCCAGCGCAAGGTCGAGGTCAAGATGACCCTGACCGCGCCCGGTTGCGGCATGGGCGACATCCTGGTGGCCGACGTGCGTGACAAGCTGGAAATGATTCCGACAATCGTGGAAGCCGATGTCGAGCTGGTCTTCGACCCGCCATGGAACCGCAACATGATGAGCGAGGCTGCGCGGCTTGAAACCGGCATGTTTTGATCGCAACCCGCTTCAAACTTAGCCGCCCGTCACAAATGGCTTGTACATCACGCGATGCCAACGCATCATCGCCTCTGGCTCTTGGATCGGCTCGCATGTTGTCACGTCACTGCTTCTTCGCGATCGTCGCGGCTGTTTCCCTCGCGGGCTGCATCAGCATCAATGCCCCGCTGCCGTCGATCCCGACGATCAATCTCTCGGCAAACCTGCCAGGCATCAGCGGCATGGCACCGATGAGCGACGGTCGATACCTCATCGTCATGGACACCAAGGCGTATTCCGAGGACCTGCGTTTTGGCGCGATAGACGCCGTGGCCGAAGGTGGTACCCGCTTCTCGCCGATCCCGGTGCGTGGTTGGGAGATTGTCGGTGGCCTGTCGAATGACCTAGAGGCGCTGTGCGCATTGCCCGGGCGTCGTGATGAATTTCTCGCCGCGGAAAGCAGCTATCGCGATGCTGATTACGGCCGCATCCTGCACCTGCGCATAGTCAATGGTGTCATTGAATTGCTGCACGCAGTGAAGCTGCCGGCCGAGCGCAGCAACGGCAAGGACGACATGGGCTATGAAGGCCTGGCTTGTCGCAGCATCGGTGAGGGTCGCTATCTGTTGGCTTTGGGCGAGCGTGGCGGCTCGAAGGTGCGGCCGCGCGGTAGCTTGCGCTTTGGCGAGTTCAATGCTGATGCCGGCACAGTGAGTTGGCAGACGCAGGAACGAGAACTGCATGCGCCGGGCAGCTGGCTGTCGGTGCCGCCGCATCGCGATATCGCGGATTTGTATGTCGATGGTGCCGGCACGCTATGGGCGGTCGCAGCTTCCGACCCGGATGACTACGGCCCGTTCCGTTCGCTGGTGTGGACGCCGGGGCAGCTGGGCATGAGCTTGGACAAGCCGTTCCTGACAGATCGCGCGGATCGGGATGCGCGCTGGATCGTGGATGGCTTCAAGGTCGAGGCATTGTCATCGCCCGACGGTCGCATCCCGGGTGGCGTGCTGTCGATCGGTAGCGAGGACGAGAAGCTGGGCGGAGCCTGGCGTGTGCTCGGCCCGCCCAACTAAGGATCAGTTGGCCTCGAAGCGATTGGCTTCGACGTTCTTGCGGACTTTTTCCGGATCCCAGATGCGCCCGTTCATCGCGATGTAGACGCCGGGCGGTAGCGACTGCACCGCGCCCACGGCGCAACCAATGTTGAACTCCGCATCCGAGCCTTCGAAACGGGCGGGGTTGAGTGCGCCGGTCAACACGATGGTCTTGTCCTTGATCTCGGCCAGCACTTTCGCGGTCTCTACCATGCTGTCGGTGCCATGCGTGACCAGCACGCAGCGCTCGTTCTGCGCGGCGATGGTTGCGCGCATCAGCACTCGATCGTCATCGTTGATGAACAGCGAATCCTTGCGCAGCAGCGGGATCACGTGAAAACGGAACGCCACACCCAGGTCATCGAGGATCTTGCCGATCTGGGGCTCGCCTACTTGGTAATCCGATTTCGCATCGAAATACACTTTGTCGATGGTGCCGCCGGTGGTGACGATGAGCAGGTCTTCCATTGTGTGATCCACGATGCGTGATGTCGGCGATTTTACGCTGAACCCCCGGGCTTGCCGTCATGCTTCCCGAATCGCGCCTTCATCCCGCCCCAACTGGAGGCGCCGACGATCACCAGCGAAAGCGCCACTATGGCCAAGGCGTAGGTACGCGCGCCGCCACTGAGTGTCCATGCTTCCATCACGCCGAACGAGAACCAGCCCAGCGAAAACACGCCGGCCCAGAAGGCCGCGCTGCGAAAGCGCAGCACCAGGGCCAAGGCGATCAGGAACGGCGGCCCCGCGGCAAAGATCAAGGTCGCTGGATTGCTGCGGAAGCCCCAAGCGAACAACGCGGCCAGCAGCAGCAATGCGATAAACAATAGACGCTTGCTGGCAGTCATGCGGCCAACTTCCTTGCGAGCTCGGCCAAGCGGCGGCCGAAGGCACGTGCGAGCTCCGCTTCGTCATCGGACAAGGTCGGGTCGGCGTGTGCGCCCGAGACGTGGCTGGGGCCGTAAGGCGTGCCACCGGTTTGGGTCGATGACAGGCGTGGCTCGCTGTAGGGGAGGCCGGTGATGATGCAGCCGTGGTGTAGCAGGGGAATCATCATCGACAACAAGGTCGATTCCTGGCCGCCGTGCATGCTCGCGGTCGAGGTGAATGCCCCGGCCGGTTTGCCGATCAGCACACCGCTGGCCCATTGACTGCCCAAGCCATCAAGGAAGTGCTTCATCGGCGCGGCCATGTTGCCGAAGCGCGTCGGACTACCAATGGCAAGGCCGGCGCACTCTTCCAGATCCTTGGTCGTCACGTAGGGCGCGCCGGTTTCCGGTACCGGCGGCATGGCTGTTTCGGTTTGCGATGCCACGGGCGGTACGGTGCGCAAGCGCGCCGTCATTCCATCGATTTCGCCCACGCCACGGGCGATTTGTCGAGCCAGTGCTGCAACCGAGCCGACTCGGCTGTAATAAACCACCAGGACGTCTGCCATCCGTTTCACCTGTTTCGGGGGCTGACAGTGTATGCGCACGGGGCGCCTGCTAGTCTTTGCCGATGTCTGGAATACCTGCACATCGTCGCCTGCAAGGCCATGTCATGGAACGCGTCCGCGATCGCGCACGGATGTTGACCTTCGCCCGATTCGTCGGCCGTCGCTTTGTCGATGACCGTTTGTTCGAGGCCGCCGGTGCGCTGGCCTTCACCACTACCTTCGCCATCGTGCCCTTGTCGTTCGTGGTCTTTGGCGTGTTGTCGGCGTTCCCGGGCTTCGAGCGCTGGACCGATGCGCTGGGCAATTACATCTTCAACAATTTCGTGCCGAGCGCCGCCGAGTCGGTAAAGACCTACCTGCTGCCCAACAAAGATACGAAGGTGAAGATGACCGCGGCAGGCGTGGTCGCGTTGATCGTGTCGCTGCTGGTCACCTTGACCAGCGTCGAGGCGGTGTTCAATCGCATCTGGCGGGTGCCGACCGCGCGTCCCAAGTTCAGCCGTTTCCTCGTCTATTGGACGGTGATGACCTTGGGCGCCTTGCTGGCGGCGAGCGGTCTGGCGCTTTCCACGCGCTTGTTCGCGCTCGCATTTTTTTCCGAGACCAGTGCGGGCCAGTGGTTGAGCGGCTTGATGCTGCGCGGCACGCCGATCCTCATCGAGTTGGTTTGCTTTACTTTGATTTATCGCGTCGTGCCCCACCGCACGATCAAATGGCGTCACGCCTTTGCAGGTGCAATCCTCGCCGCGATCGCGTTCGATCTCATCAAGTGGGCGCTGGGCTTCTATTTCGGCCATTCGGAAACCTACAAGAACTTGTACGGCGCGTTGGCATTGGCCCCCATCTTCCTGTTGTGGATCTATATGGGGTGGGTGTCGATATTGCTCGGCGCGTCTTTCGCCGCAAGCCTCTCCGCATTCCGCTACCAGCCGGCTTCCATGCGTCTGCCGATAGGCTATGAAATGTATGGCTTGCTGCGGATGTTGGGTCGCTTGCAGGAAGCGCGGCAGGATGGGCGCGGCCTGCACGTGGACGAGATACAAGCGATGGAGCCGATGCTGACCGATGCCCTGGTGCAACAGTTCCTCAGTCAGCTGGATGAGATTGATGTGGTTGCGCGTGCGGAGTCGGGTGAATGGTTGCTCTCGCGTGACCTGGACCAGATCACCCTGACTGAACTCTACGAAGCCTGCCACCTGCGCATACCGACCGCCGAAGCGCACCTGCCTTGCCGTGATGATGAGTTAGGTGTTTGTGTGTCATCAGTGATCGACGACTTGCGGATTCCCTTGCGCGACTTGCTCAAGCGCAAGGTGGCCACCGTGTACGACGACATGCCCGTTAAGGAGCCCGCCCAGTGAAGCTACGCCACCTGATCTTGCCGTTGATGTTGTGCGTGCTGGCGGCGTGCAAGCCAGCTGCTGACGATGCGGCCAAGCCCGTCGCCACGCCGTCGAACCAGCCCGTCGTGCCTGTAACAGTGAAACCGGCGGCCATCGGCGAGGTGCCCGTGCTTTCCATCGACACCTTGGATGGCAAGACCTTTGACCTGACTGCGCAGCGAGGCAAATGGGTGGTGGTCAATTACTGGGCCACGTGGTGCGGGCCTTGCATCAAGGAAATGCCCGAGCTTTCCGCGCTCGATGCCATGCGCGAGCACATCGAGGTGATCGGCCTTGCCTACGAAGACATCCCGGCCGACGACCTGCGTGCATTCTTGGCAGAGCGCCCTGTGGTCTATCCCATCGCGATCATCGGTGTGACCAACCCGCCAGCCTCATTTGAAGCGCCGCGCGGACTGCCTTTGACGTACCTCATCGCACCGGATGGGAAGTTGACACGTCAGTTCGTCGGACCGGTCACGGCAAAATTGATCGAAGATGCCATCGCCGAAGCAGGCGGCCCTTCACTCGGCAGTGCATGAGGGCGATGCGGTGAAGTGTTTACTCGTCGCGGTGATCTTGGTTATGGCGGGCTGTGCGTCCACGCCGGCATCGCCACCCGCCAGAGCAATCGGAAGCGACATCGTCCCGCTCAATCATCTGCCCTCGCTCAAGGGCGATTACCTGAAACTAGAGTCGAATCAGGTCGGACGTGCGTATCACGTGTATGTACGTTTGCCCGAAGGGTATGACCCATCCAGTGTCAAACGCTATCCGGTGGTGTATCTGCTGGATGGGGACAGCCTGTTTCCGATGTTGGCACCACAGCATCTCTTCCTCACCTACGACGAAAAATTGCCGGAAGCGGTGATCGTTGGTATCGCGTATGGCGGATTCGATCCGTCGATCAACAAGCGTGACATCGATTTCAACCCGCCCGCGGTGGACGGCAAGCCCGGCCAGGATGGCGCGCCTCGCTTCCTGCGTTTCCTCGAAACCGAATTGTTGCCGACCATCGAAAGCCGATACCGCATCGATCCGACACGCCGTATCTTGGCGGGGCAGTCACGTAGTGGCTATTTCGTGCTGTGGTCGGCCATGGAGGCACCGGACTTGTTCTGGGGTCGCATCGCCAGCAACCCCGCCACCACGCCCGGACGCGACCGATTCTTTGCGCCTGCCGCGGCGCATGCAAGAGGTGATCTGCACTTGGCTGTGGCCATCGGCGAGCGCGAACCCGAGTTCCGTCAGACTTTCGTGCGTGAGTGGGGCGATGCGTGGCAATCGCGGCGCGATGCGCCATGGGCGCTCAAGCGGCTGGTCATCGCCAATGGCACGCATGCAGCCAGCGTTGGCGAAACCTATCGGCAGGCGATGTTGTGGCTGTTCGATGACGAAGTGCAGGCCGCCAAGCAAGAAGCCGCGGCGGGTGATCACTGATGCCTGCCGCGCGTTTTCTCATCAGCGGCAAGGTGCAGGGCGTGTGGTTTCGCGCCAGCACGCTCAAGCAGGCTGAGCAGTTGGGCCTGGGAGCCTGTCATGCAACTAATTTGGTGAATGGCGGCGTGGAAGTGCTGGCGGTGGGTGATGTCGCATCACTCGATGCACTGCAGGCCTGGTTGCATGAAGGCCCACCACTGGCGCACGTGGATCATGTGGCTCGCGAAGATGTTGAAGCGGACGGTGTGCCGGTCGGGTTCAACATCGCCTGAAATTCATATTGAGCGGGCTCAGTCTTTTTTCTTTTTACTTAATGGGAAATCAGTAAGGGGTTTGACCATGCCGAAGCGCTCCTTTTTCGGCTTGCCGGGTAGTGAGGGGAAGTCGATGGGCTCCGCGTCCATATGCGTATCAGGCAGCCGGTCTATCAAATCGCGAATCAAGGTCAATCGGCCCAGTTTTTGATCGTTGAAATCGACCAGTGTCCAAGGTGCGTCCTTGGTGTGCGTGGCCTTCAACATCGCTTCGCGCGCCGCGGTGTAGTCGCCGTACAACTCGCGCGCCTTGAGGTCGATGGGTGAAAGCTTCCAGCCCTTGAGCGGATCCTCGCGACGTTCGGCGAAACGCTTTTCCTGTTGCACCTGATCGCAGGACAGCCAGTACTTGAAAAGCAGGATACCGTCATCGACCAATTGCTTTTCAAAGACGGGTGCTTGCTGCAGGAAAGCTTTCACTTGTGCGGATGTCGCAAATCCCATGATCCTCTCGACGCCGGCGCGGTTGTACCAGCTTCGGTCGAACAGCACGATTTCTCCGGCTGCGGGCAGGTGCGACACGTAGCGCTGGAAATACCATTGCGACGCTTCGCGTTCGGTCGGCTTGGGTAGTGCGACCACGCGGCATTGGCGCGGGTTTAGGTGTTCGCTGACAGCCTTGATCGCGCCCCCCTTACCTGCGGTGTCCCGGCCCTCGAACAAAACCAGGATGCGCTGCCCCGTGGCTGCGGCCCACTGCGCCATTTGCGCCAGCTCCACCTGCAGCGGTTCCAGCAAGGGCTCGTAGTCCTTGCGCTTGAGTTTGCTCATGGCCTGCGTCACCCGTGCTCAGTTCAAAGGCACTGAATACCACTGAGTGTCGTCTTCCTGCCAGCCCGCATTGCGATACAGCGCGCGCGCGGCTTCGTTGCGGCGACCGGTCTCCAGCTGCAAGCGACTGGCACCATCGTTGCGGGCGTATTCGATGGCGGCCTTCAGCAAGGCCTTGGCCACGCCGTGTCGACGCTGGTCGGGTGGGACATACAAGTCATTCAAGACCCAGATGCGCGCGGTATGCACGGATGAATACATCGGATACAGCTGGGTGAAACCGACTGCATTGCCATCGGTTTCAGCCAGCAATACTACGGATTCGTTCGCACCGATGCGTGCGCGCAACCAGTTGCGTGCACGGGTCAGGTCGCTGGGTTGGTCGTAAAACTGTCGATACGCGTCAAACAACGGCACCAGTTCATCGACATCATCCAGTTCTGCCTGGCGGACCTTGGTTTTCATCCTCGCCCCCGGTTTTGAGGACGCCAAGCACATCACAGCGCGTGTTGAAGAATCGTTATTCGGTGTCTCAGGGCGCGTCGGTCAACCGTGCCAGTGCATCGGCCTGCGCTTCCTGTGCCAAGCGGTCGATCAACGGGTCCAGCGCGCCTTCCAGCACATTCGGCAAGTCGTACAGGGTCAGGCCCTCGACGCGATGATCGGTGATACGGCCTTGCGGAAAATTGTAGGTGCGGATGCGCTGGCTGCGATCGCCGCTGCCGACCTGCAACTTGCGGTCAGCGGCCTGGGCGGCCTCGCGGCGCTCGATCTCGGCCTCGACCAACATCGCCTTCAGTCGCTTCATGGCCTTGTCGCGGTTGGCGTGTTGGCTGCGCTCGGTTTGCGACTCCACCACCACGCCGCTGGGAAGATGCGTGATACGAATTGCGGAATCGGTTTTGTTGACGTGCTGACCACCCGCGCCGGATGAGCGGTAGGTATCGACGCGCAAATCGGCGGGATTGATTTCGATTTCAACATCGCCGCCTTCCTCGGCAATGATCGCGACGGTCGCGGCCGAGGTGTGGATGCGGCCTTGCGATTCGGTTTCCGGTACGCGTTGTACGCGATGGGTGCCGGATTCGAACTTCAGCTTCGAGTACGCGCCATCGCCTTCCACGCGCGCGACCACTTCGCGATAACCGCCGTGTTCGCCCTGGTTGGCGGATTCGACTTCCACCTTCCAGCCTTGTTTTTCGGCATAGCGCGAGTACATGCGGAACAAGTCGCCGGCAAAGATCGCGGCCTCGTCACCACCCGTGCCGGCGCGCACTTCCAGATACAGACTGCCGTCGTCGCGCGCATCGCGGGGCACCAGGTGGCCCATCAATACGGTGTCGAGTTCGGCGATGCGGGCTTCGGCTGCCGCAATCTCTTCCTCCGCCATCGCGGCCAGTTCCGGGTCCGCGCGCAACTCGATGGCGGCGGCGAGGTCCTCGCGGGCTTGCCTGTCTTCGTTCATCGCCTGGGCAACGGGTTCAAGCCGCGCGAATTCGCGTGACAGTTTGCGAAAGGCGTTCTGGTCGCCGATCACCGATGGGTCGGCTAGCAGACGTTCAAGTTCATCGCGCCGTTCGGCGAGCAGCTCAAGCTTGCGGCGCAGGGTCGGCAGCATCGTTCGATTCGTCGTTAGTGTCGGTGGCGCCGGTGGTGGGGAAGAGGCGGTCCACCGCGCGTCCCAGTTCTGCATCGCCAATGGCCGCCGCTTCGCGCAGTGCAACAGTCGGCGCGTGCAACAAGCGATTGGTCAGGGTGTGTGCGAGCAGGTCAAGCGCTTCTTGTGGATCCGCCCCCGATTGCAGCAATCGTTGCGCCTTGCGCATCGCCTCGGCGCGCGCGGCTTCGCCGTGCTGGCGCAGTTGGCGCAGCGGTGCATCGTTGCGGATCAACGCAAGACGCTCCATGAATCGCTCGGCATGCAGCGTCGCAATCGCTTCGGCTTCATCAGCGGCTTCGCGTCGGCTGCGGCGGTTGTCTTCGACCACGCGTTCGAGATCATCGACCGTGTACAGGAACACATCACGAAGCTTGGCGATATCGGCTTCGATATCGCGCGGTACGGCCAAATCCAGCAGCAGCATCGGGCGATGACGACGCGCCTTCAACGCATCGGCGACCTGCGAGCGCGTCACCACCGGCTCACGCGCGGCAGTGGCAGAGAACACGATGTCGGCTTCGGCGAGGTGACGGTCCAGCTCCGACAACGGCAGTGCAAATCCACCGTGACGCCCGGCGATTTCCTGTGCGTGGGCGAGGGTGCGGTTGGCAATGAGCAGCCGCTTCACCCGGCCTTCGGACAAATGCTTGGCGGTGAGCTCGATGGTCTCGCCCGCGCCGATCAGCAGCACCGTCGAATCCTCCAGTCGCGCGAAGGTGTCCTGCGCCAGGCGCACGGCGGTGGAGGCCACCGACACCGGATGTTGACCGATACGGGTATGCGTACGTGCGTGCTTGGCCGTGCCGAAGGCTTGCTGGAACAAACGATCCAGCGAACTGCCGAGCGTGCCGGCTTCGCGCGCCGATGCCCAGGCCTCCTTCACCTGACCCAGGATTTGCGGCTCGCCCAATACCAGTGAGTCCAGCCCCGCTGCGACCCGAAACAGGTGACGCACGGCGTCGGCATCCCGATGGCGATACAGGTACGCCTCCAGCGCCAAACGGCCGCCGGGGCGGTCGGCCAGCCATTCGTGCAGCCCCGCTGCATCACCCTCTGCCAAAACGTATAGCTCGGTGCGATTGCAGGTGGAGAGAATCGCAGCTTCTTGCACGCCCGGCAGCGATTTCAATGCCGATAGCGCTTCCGGCAACGCGCCCTCGTCAAACGCCAGACGCTCGCGCAGGCTGACCGGCGCGGTCTGATGGTTGACACCCAAGGCGTGGAAGGTGGGCCGGGTCGGCATGTTCAGGCGCTTGCGATTAAGCTGGCTGCGATTCCAAACCGCGCATTTTACGCCCCTGCCGATGCCTGACAGTCACGTTCGCCGTTTATCCATCCTCTTGATGTCGATGTTGCTTGCCTGTGCGCCCTGGCAGCTGGCGGCAAAGACGCCCAAGCCGGCCCCCGGGAATGTGGCCTTGGAGCCGATGTTGGCCGGCGAATTCGCCCTGCAGGCGGGCAAATTGGATGAGGCGGCCAAGCATTATCTGGAAGCCGCGCGCAAAAGCGGTGATATCGGTTTGGCCGAGCGCGCCGCGCGCATCGCGCTCTTGGCCAACGACGATCGCACCGCCAACGCAGCATTGGCCCTGTGGAAGCGCGGCGCGGAGCCATCGCTCGCCCTGTCCGCGACCGAGGCCACCCTGGCCCTGCGCGGCGGGAAAGCCGCGACGGCTGTCAGCAGCCTGGAGGCTTTGCTGCGCAACCCGGATCCGCGCGGCTGGCGCTATGCGCTGATCGCGTTGTCGGCGGGCGGCAAAGACACCGCATCCACGGCCGACGTGCTGCAGAAATTGCGCGAGCGAGATGCCTTGCCCAAGGACATGGACGCACAACTGGCCTTCGCCGGGCTGGCGCAACGTCTCCAGCAACAGCCTTTGGTCGATGCGTTGATTGCCGACATCGTCAAAGCACACCCGAACGAGCCGCGCGTGCAACTGTTGCAGGCGAGCCTAGCGCGAGAAGCCGGGAATCTGGATGATGCTCGCCAACAATTGGAGGCTCTGCGCAGCCGCCTCGATGAGATTCCGGGTGCACGTCTGGCCCTGGCTGGCGAGTACGAAGCGCTGGGCGATGCCGCGACCTCTGCCGCGATACTGGCTGGTGGCCCGCAGAACACCCAGACCCGCGCCCTGCGCGCCGCGATGCTCTCGCGCGCCAAGGACGATCCGGGTCTGGAAAAGTTGTACGCCGAGCTCAAGGCTGAAACTGTTGGCCCTGGCGACCCGCGCCAACGCCTGCTGCTGGGGCAGGTGGCGGAGACCCTGAAGAAATACGACGAAGCGCTGCAGTGGTACGACGCTGTGGCGGGCGGCAATCTGCGCGATGTCGCTCGACTGCGGCGCGCCAGCACCTTTCATGCGATGGGCCGCAAGGACGAAGGATTCGCCGCATTGCGCGCATTGCAAAACGATGACGCGGCAGAGGGTGAAGTCGTGCGCGACGCCTACCTCGCCGAGGCCGAATTGCGCCGCGAAGATGGCGACGAAAAAGGCGAGTTTGATGCCTATGCACGCGGCCTCGCCGCGATGCCGGATGAGCTCGCCATCCTCTACAGCCGGGCGCTTGCATGGGAGCGTGTCGATCAGATTGATCGCGCCGAGGCGGACCTGCGCAAATTGCTGGTGATTGAGCCCGACAATGTCGCCGCGCTCAATGCGCTGGGTTACACGCTGGCTGATCGCACCACGCGTTATCGCGAAGCCTTGGAGCTGATCGATCGTGCGCGCGTGGCTGATCCGGGGAACGCCGCGATCATCGATAGCCACGGTTGGGTGCTGTATCGCCTTGGTCGCAACGAAGAAGCGCTGGTGCAATTGGAGCGGTCCTTCGCGCTCAACAAGGATGCGGAAGTCGCAGCCCATGTCGCTGAAGTGCTGTGGGTGCTGGGGCGCAAG
This sequence comes from Solilutibacter tolerans, assembly GCF_900155935.1. Taxonomy (GTDB): domain Bacteria; phylum Pseudomonadota; class Gammaproteobacteria; order Xanthomonadales; family Xanthomonadaceae; genus Solilutibacter; species Solilutibacter tolerans. The sequence continues at coordinate 124,102 of NZ_FTLW01000003.1, read as the reverse complement.
GACGAAGCACAGAAATGGTTCGATCAAGCGCGCCGAATCGACCCGGAGAATCGTTCGCTGAGGCGTGCGCTGGAAAAAACAGGGGCGGGATCATGACGATGCGACATCCCTACACGCTTACTGCAGCAGTGACACTCGCGGCGTTGCTCGCTGGTTGCGCGGGGCAGCAGACCCGTTCCTTGCCCGCTTATGCTTCGGTGTGCGATGTCGCGGAAATGAGCGTTGTATGCAGTGCAACGCTCGCGGCGCACAAGGCCAGTGTTGCCGCACGAGGTGAGGATGTGTGGTCGATGCAAGCGCGCGCCGCTATCAGCACCGGCAAGAACGCCGGCAATGCGCGTATAGATTGGCAGCAGCGCGGCCCGCTGGACTATTCGGTGACCTTGAGCGCGCCGATCACCCGACAAAGCTGGCAGCTGGATGTCGCAAACCAAAAAGCCACGATCACGGGCCTGGAAGGGGGGCCGCGCAGTGGTGTCGATGCCGCGACCTTGCTGCGTGAGGCAACGGGTTGGGACATCCCCGTGCAATCGATGCGGTTCTGGTTGCGCGGCACGGCCGCCACGCACCCGGTGCCGACCGGGTATGTTTTCGGCTCGGGCACTGACTTGATCCGCCTCGACCAGGACGGTTGGCGCATCGATTTTGAACAGCATCGCAGTGATGGTCTGCCTGGGCGCATCACCGCCACGCGCGGTGACAGCCGTGTACGACTCGTCATCGACCAGTGGAGCGATGCGACGGGTGGCTGATCCGACAGTGATGTTTCCTGAAGCTGAAGGCTGGAGCGCATGGCCTGCGCCGGCCAAACTCAACCTGTTTCTGCAGATCACCGGACGTCGGCCGGATGGCTACCACACGCTGCAGACCGTATTTCGTCTGCTCGATTGGGGTGACACCGTGTACCTGCGCATGCGCGGCGATGGTGGAATTCGCCGGCTAGGTGAGTCCGCCGAGGGTGTCGTGGAGGCTGACGACCTGATGGTAAAAGCCGCGAAATCACTAAAAAAAGAGTCGAATATCGCTCAAGGTGTTGATATCGGGGTCAAAAAGCGAATTCCGTCAGGCGGCGGATTTGGTGGTGGGTCGTCGGATGCGGCCACTGTCTTGGTTGCTCTCAATCGCCTATGGGGGCTGGATTGGCCCACTGATAGCATCGCTCGGCTCGGCCTGTCATTGGGCGCAGATGTGCCGGTCTTTGTTCATGGGCAGAACGCCTGGGCCGAAGGCGTGGGGGATGTCATCACCCCGATCGACCTGCCGCCGGCCTGGTATGTGCTGGCTTTCCCCGGGGTTCATGCCCCGACCGCAGGACTTTTTCAGGCCGAAGATTTGACGCGGGATTCCGCGCCCGCGACAATAGCCAACTTCCTTTCAGGATCGCTCTCGGGCAATGCGTTCGAGCCGGTGCTGCGGAAGCGCGAAAACGCGGTGGATTCCGTGCTGAACGCGCTTTCAGCCATCGGTACGCCACGTTTGACCGGCAGCGGCAGCGGTTGTTTCGTCGAATTCGCCACGCGCGATGAAGCGATGGACGCCCTGCAGCGATTGCCCGCGCAACTGGACGCGCGGGTCGCGGAAGGCGCGGCACGATCGCCGTTGCTGGATGCGCTGGAGAGACGGAGCTGACGCATCGCGTTGATTCCGAACGTTTTACAGGGGCGTCGCCAAGTGGTTAAGGCACCAGGTTTTGATCCTGGCATGCGTAGGTTCGAATCCTTCCGCCCCTGCCATCTCCATCCACCATCCACCGCGCGGTCAGAGCGAAGCGGAGTCTCAGATGCAGGAACAGCCCAACTTGCTGGTGTTCTCGGGTAACGCGAATCGCCCATTGGCCAAGGCTGTTTGCGACGAGCTGGGCATCCGCATGGGCAAGGCGCTGGTCGGGCGTTTCTCCGATGGCGAGGTGCAGGTAGAGATCGAGGAAAACGTGCGCGGCCAGGATGTCTTCGTCATCCAGCCGACCTGCGCGCCCTCGGCCGAGAACCTGATGGAGCTGTTGGTGTTGATTGACGCGCTCAAGCGTGCCTCCGCCAACCGCGTGACCGCCGTGGTTCCGTATTTTGGCTACGCCCGCCAGGACCGCCGCCCGCGCTCGGCGCGCGTGCCGATCACCGCCAAGGTCGCGGCCAGCATGTTCAACACGGTGCATACCGACCGCGTGCTGACGCTGGACCTGCACGCCGACCAGATCCAAGGCTTTTTCGACATCCCGGTCGATAACGTCTACGCCTCGCCGCTGCTGCTTGCCGACATCTGGCGCGCCTATGGCACCGACAATCTGATCGTGGTTAGCCCGGACGTCGGCGGCGTGGTGCGCGCACGCGCGATTGCCAAGCGTCTGGACGATGCCGACCTTGCCATCATCGACAAGCGTCGTCCGAAGGCGAACGTCGCGACGGTGATGAACATCATTGGTGATGTCGCCGGCAAGGACTGTGTTCTTGTCGATGACATCGTCGATACCGCCGGCACCTTGTGCGCTGCTGCCGCTGCCCTCAAGCGGCATGGCGCGGCCAAGGTCGCCGCTTACATCACCCACCCGGTGTTGTCGGGCGCGGCGATCGACAACATCACGAATTCCGCGCTGGATGAGCTGGTCGTCACCGACACCATCCCGCTCTCCCAGGCCGCCAAGGCCTGCGGCAAGATCCGCCAGCTCTCGGTGGCGGAGCTCTTGGCAGAAACCATTCGCCGCATCGCCTTTGGCGAGTCGGTGAGCTCGCTCTACGTCGACTGACGCAAGAGCAGCACCCCATTCGTGGCGCTCATGCCGAGCGTCGCGGACACGGCTCATCTGGTCGCGGATGAGTCGCCTTGCTGCAGCAATGCAGCTTTCAATGACTGAAAGTGAGTAACTGAAATGGCTAGCAAAGAACACAAACTGACGGCGTTCGGCCGCAAGGACGAGGGGAAGGGTGCGAGCCGCCGCCTGCGTCATGCGGGCCGCATTCCTGCCGTCGTCTACGGCGGTGGCGCCGACCCGGTGAGCATCGAGCTCGAGCACGAGCCGACTTGGCTTGCCCAGATGAACGACTGGTTCTATTCGTCGATCATCACCTTGGCCGTCGATGGCAAGGCCCAGCAAGTGCTGCTGCGTGACATGCAGCGCCACCCGTACAAGCAAATCATCATGCACCTGGACTTCCAGCGCGTGAAGGCGGGCGAGAAGATCCACGTCAAGGTGCCGCTGCACTTCATCAACATCGACGAGTCGCCCGCGGGCAAGGCTGCCGATGTCTCGGTGACCAGCGAACTGAACGACCTCGACATCGTCTGCTTGCCGAAGGACCTGCCGGAGTTCATCGAAGTCGATCTCGGCAATATCGCCGCCGGCGACACTGTGTACCTGGCCGACGTCAAGCTGCCGTCGGGCGTCGAGCTGTCGCACGCGGTCAGCGAAGAGCACAACCCGGCCGTGGCCGTGGCGCGCTTCGTCAAGGAAGAAGTCGAAGAAGAAGTCGCGGAAGAAGTGCCGGCCGACGACGTGCCCGCCATCGACCAGGGCGGCGACGAAGCCGCGCCGGAAGGCGAAGGCGAGAGCAAGGGCGAGTAATCGCCTTGGCGCGACGGGATGGCGCAGGTCCTCCCGTCGCATCGATCGATGCAAGCACTCCGCCTCATCGTCGGGCTCGGCAATCCGGGATCCGAACACGCGAAGACCCGCCACAACGCGGGTTTTCGTTTTGTGGACGAACTGGTCGATGCGGCCGGTGCGCGCTGGAGCGTGGAATCCAAATTGTTCGGTGAAGTCGCCCGCGTGAACATCGGCGGTCGCGACATCTGGGTGCTCAAGCCCAGCACCTTCATGAACCTCAGTGGCAAGTCGGTTGCCGCGGCGCTGCGCTTCTGGAAGATCGAACCCGGCGCCATGCTGGTTGCGCACGATGAGCTGGACATGCCACCTGGCACGGTTCGTCTCAAGTTTGATGGCGGGCACGGCGGGCAGAATGGCCTGCGCGACATCTTCAAGCACACCGGCCACGGCAAGTTCGGTCGGCTACGCGTCGGCATCGGCCATCCTGGCCACAAGGATCGCGTCACCGGCTGGGTGCTGGGCCGCGCGAATGCCGATGACGATGTACTGATCGCACGCGGCATCGACGATGCGCTCGCGATCATGCCCTTGCTCGCCGAGGGCAACTTCAACGAGGCGCAGAAGCGCCTCAATACTTCTTCTTAAGATTTTCCATCCAGATTTCTGCGGCGCACGCGCGCTGCCCGGAGCAAGACATGGCCATTCAATGCGGCATCGTCGGCCTGCCGAACGTCGGCAAATCCACGCTGTTCAATGCGCTCACCAAGGCCGGCATCGCCGCGGCCAACTTCCCTTTCTGCACGATCGAGCCCAACGTCGGCGTGGTGCCGGTGCCGGATCCGCGCTTGGGTGAGTTGTCCGCCATCGTCAAGCCGGAGAAGGTGATCCCGACCGCCGTGGAATTCGTCGACATCGCCGGCCTCGTCGCCGGTGCGGCCAAGGGTGAGGGCCTCGGCAACAAGTTCCTGGCCCACATTCGCGAGGTGGATGCGATCGCGCACGTCGTGCGTTGCTTCGAGAACGCCGACGTCATCCACGTCAACAACAAGGTCGATCCGATCGCCGACATCGAGACCATCGATACCGAGCTCGCGCTGGCCGATCTTGAATCCGTCGAGAAAGCCCTGCAGCGCGCCGAGCGCAACGCCAAGAGCGGCGACAAGGACGCGAAGGTGCGTGTTGAAGTGCTGGGCCGCGTGCGTGCGGGTCTGGATGAAGGCAAGCCGGTGCGCGCACTGGGTCTTTCCGATGAGGACAAGGCAGCGATTCGTGATCTCTTCCTGCTCACCACCAAGCCGGTGATGTACGTCGCCAACGTGCTCGAAGACGGTTTCGATAACAACCCGTATCTCGATGCCGTGCGCGCGCGCGCCGAAGCCGAAGGTTCGCAAGTGGTGCCGGTTTCTGCAGCCATCGAAGAAGAGTTGTCGCAACTCGATGACGAAGACCGCGACACCTTCCTCGCCGATCTGGGCCTGGAAGAGCCCGGTCTCAATCGCGTCATTCGTGCGGCCTACACGCTGCTCGGCCTGCAGACCTACTTCACCGCAGGCGTCAAGGAAGTACGTGCCTGGACAGTCAAGAAAGGCTCGACGGCGCCGCAAGCGGCCGGTGTCATCCACACCGATTTCGAAAAAGGCTTCATCCGCGCCGAGACCATCGGCTACGACGACTACATCAAGTACAAAGGCGAGGCAGGTGCCAAGGAAGCCGGTCGCCTGCGCCTGGAAGGCAAGGAATATAAGGTCGCCGAGGGCGACGTGCTGCACTTCCGCTTCAACGTTTGAGCGCGTTTCATCGCACACCCAAGGCCGGTGCCCTGCATCGGCCTTTTTGTTTTGGGGGATGCCCTTTCGCTTTAGTATCGTGAAACATCCGAACTAGAGAAGACCGATGCGCCAGATGATCGTTCTCGGCGTGCTTGCTGCCACGTTCAGCCTTGCCGCTGCGCCAGTTGGTGCGCAATCCCGATCAAAAGTCAGCAAGCCGGTGCTGGTGATCCACGGCGGCGCCGGGGTGATTCGCCGCGAAAACAGCAAGAACGACGATGCCGCGATCCGCAAGGTGCTGGAGACCGCGCTTCGCAATGGTTATGGAGAGCTGCAAGCGGGCAAGCCCGCACTCGATGCCGTGACCGCCGCGATCACCGTGCTTGAGGACAGTCCTTATTTCAATGCGGGCAAGGGCGCGGTGTTCACCCATGAGGGCCGCAACGAGCTGGATTCCTCGATCATGGAAGGCCACACCCAGCGCGCAGGCGCGGTCGCGGGCGTGCAACATATCAAGAACCCGATTCTTCTGGCCCGCGCGGTCATGGATAAGTCGCCGCACGTGATGCTGGTGGGGAAGGGCGCGGAAACCTTCGCCAAGGCGCAAGGGTTCACGATGATGCCGACCTCATACTTCCACACCGAAAAGCGCGCCGGCCAGTTGCGCAAGGCGCAGTTACAGGAGGCGGGCAAGCAGGTTGCCGCCGGACCTGAATATCTCCGCTATATCGGCACCGTGGGCGCACTGGCGCTGGATTCGGCGGGCAATCTCGCCGCCGGAACCTCGACCGGTGGGATGAGCAACAAGCGCTGGAACCGAGTTGGTGACAGCCCGATCATCGGGGCTGGCACATGGGCGGATAAGCAGTGCGCCTTCTCCGGCACCGGCTGGGGCGAATACTACATTCGTACCGCGGCAGCGAGAATGACTTGTGCCCGGGTAGAATTTGAAGGCGAGTCGGCGGCAGCTGCGGGTGCGGCCATCGTGAATGGCGACATCGTCAATTTGGGTGGCAATGGTGGGGCGATCGTGATGACGGCGGATGGCGATTTCGCCTTCCCCTTCAACACCGAGGGCATGTACCGCGGCTGGATCGATGCCAGTGGCCAGCCACATGTCGCCCTGTACGTCGATGAAGGCCTGCGCGGCGACGTTTTGCCGGCTGCCCAGGCCACGCTGGATGCCCCGGTGCGTTGAGCGTGCACCGGTATTCAAATTCTTCGTTGCGGAGCGTTGACATGCCTTGAGACGCCCGTCAGAATAACGGGCTGTTTCACCGCCAGACGGTTTCGGCGGAGGGATACCCAAGCGGCCAACGGGGGCAGACTGTAAATCTGCTGGCTTACGCCTTCGGTGGTTCGAATCCACCTCCCTCCACCATCATCGTTTAGTGGCGAACGGCTTCCGAGTGCGGGAGTAGTTCAATGGTAGAACTGTAGCCTTCCAAGCTACTAGTGCGGGTTCGATTCCCGTCTCCCGCTCCACTGAACCACACCGTCGGAAGGTAACAACAATCCGCTCACGTAGCTCAGTCGGTAGAGCACCTCCTTGGTAAGGAGGAGGTCGATGGTTCGATTCCATTCGTGAGCACCATATTCGCAATACCACCGCAATCCAGAACCGAGAAAAATCATGGCAAAGGGTAAGTTCGAGCGCACCAAGCCCCACGTGAACGTGGGCACGATTGGTCACGTTGACCACGGCAAGACGACGCTGACGGCGGCGCTGACGAAGGTGGGCGCAGAGCGTTTCGGCGGCGAGTTCAAGGCCTATGACGCGATTGACGCGGCGCCGGAAGAAAAGGCACGCGGCATCACGATTTCGACCGCACACGTCGAATACGAGAGCCCGACCCGTCACTACGCCCACGTCGATTGCCCGGGCCACGCCGACTACGTCAAGAACATGATCACCGGTGCGGCGCAGATGGACGGCGCGATCCTGGTGTGCTCGGCCGCTGACGGCCCGATGCCGCAGACCCGCGAGCACATCCTGTTGTCGCGTCAGGTCGGCGTGCCGTACATCGTCGTGTTCCTGAACAAGGCCGACATGGTGGACGACGCTGAGCTCTTGGAGCTGGTGGAGATGGAAGTGCGTGAACTTCTGTCGAAGTACGAGTTCCCGGGCGACGACACCCCGATCATCTCGGGCTCGGCCCGCCTGGCGCTGGAAGGCGACCAGAGCGAGATCGGCGTGCCGGCGATCCTGAAGCTGGTCGACGCGCTGGACACCTGGATCCCGGAGCCGGAGCGCGACGTGGACAAGGCGTTCCTGATGCCGGTGGAAGACGTGTTCTCGATCTCGGGCCGCGGCACCGTGGTGACCGGCCGAATCGAGCGCGGCGTGATCAAGGTGGGTGAGGAAATCGAGATCGTCGGTATCCGCCCGACCCAGAAGACGACCGTTACGGGCGTTGAAATGTTCCGCAAGCTGCTGGACCAGGGCCAGGCAGGCGACAACGCCGGTCTGCTGCTGCGCGGCACCAAGCGTGACGACGTCGAGCGCGGCCAGGTGCTGTGCAAGCCGGGTTCGATCACCCCGCACACCGAGTTCGAAGCCGAGGTGTACGTGTTGTCGAAGGACGAAGGCGGCCGTCACACGCCGTTCTTCAAGGGCTACCGTCCGCAGTTCTACTTCCGTACCACCGACATCACCGGTGCGGTCGAGCTGCCGGAAGGCACCGAGATGGTGATGCCGGGCGACAACGTGAAGATGGTCGTCAGCCTGATCAACCCGGTCGCCATGGACGAAGGCCTGCGCTTCGCGATCCGCGAAGGCGGCCGTACGGTCGGCGCCGGCGTGGTGGCGAAGATCCTCAAGTAAGACCGGTCCAGCCCCTGCTTCCGCATGCCGGAAGCAGGCCGGATCAGGGCAGGGCGGCGCGAGCCGCTCGGTCCAAGGCAGAAAAAGGCTTGCAAGGGCTTGAAAATGCCTGCTAGAATGTAAGACCACTTGCGGATTCGTGCTTGCACGATGGCCGCAGCCAGCGAAATGAGGAGCAGGAAGCGCCTCGTCTTCGCCAGACAAGGACAGGTCGCGTGGCTCATCTGGCAATGCCGGGTGACACACGCGTTTGTTGGTGTCTGGGCGGACCGGGAGACCGGGCCGCCTTTGTTTTTGGGAAAGTTTCACCGCGATACGGCCTGCGCTTCGGTGCTTGCACGTCGCAACCACCGGGTTCGGCACACCTAGCTGTCGGGCCTTCGCTCTTTGGACTTATTGAGGAATCTCCGTCATGGCGGACCAGAAGATTCGCATCAGGCTGAAAGCCTTCGATCATCGTTTGATCGACCGCTCGGCCAGCGAAATCGTCGAGACGGCCAAGCGGACCGGCGCGCAAGTGCGCGGCCCGATCCCGCTGCCGACCAAGACTGAACGTTACACCGTGCTGACCTCGCCCCACGTCGATAAAGACGCGCGCGACCAGTATGAAACCCGCACGCACAAGCGTGTGCTTGACATCGTCGACCCCAACGACAAGACCGTGGACGCGCTGATGAAGCTCGAACTGGCTGCCGGCGTCGACGTCCAGATCAAGTTGACCTGAGGAAATCATCATGTCGACGAAAATCCATCAAATGGGCCTGGTTGGCCGAAAGGCAGGCATGAGCCGCGTCTTTACCGAAGATGGCAAGTCCATCCCGGTGACGCTGATCGAGGCCACGCCGAACCGCATCACCCAGATCAAGACCGTTGAGGCCGACGGCTACAGCGCTGTGCAGGTCACTGCCGGCGTGAAGCGCGCTGCCCTCATCAACAAGACCGGCACTGGCCATTTCGCCAAGGCCAAGGTCGAAGCCGGTCGCGGTCTGTGGGAATTCCGCGTCGCCGACGACAAGCTGTCCGATTACGAAGTCGGTGGCGAAGTCAAGGCCGACATCTTTGCCGAAGGCCAGATGGTCGACGTGCAGGGCGTGACGAAGGGTAAGGGCTTCCAGGGCACGATCAAGCGCTGGAACTTCACCATGGGTGACGCCACCCATGGTAACTCGCTCTCGCATCGCTCGCCGGGTTCGATCGGTCAGCGCCAGACGCCGGGCCGCGTGTTTCCGGGCAAGAAGATGTCCGGTCACATGGGTGCCGAAAACCAGACCACCCAGAACCTCGTGGTCGTCAAGGTTGACGCCGAGCGTGGCTTGATCGCCGTGCGCGGCGCTGTGCCGGGCGCCCCGGGTGGCGACGTCATCGTGCGTCCGACCAGCAAGGGAGCATGAGCATGGAACTGACCATCAAGGGTAGTGGCAACAAGGTGTCGGTCTCCGAAGCCGTGTTTGGCCGTGAGTTTTCTCAGGACCTCGTCCACCAGGTCGTCGTCGCCTACCGCAACGCCGGTCGCGCTGGTACCAAGGCGCAGAAGACCCGTTCGGAAGTCAACGGCACGACCAAGAAGTCGAAGAAGCAGAAGGGCGGCGGCGCGCGTCATGGCGCATTGACGGCTCCGATCTTCATCGGCGGCGGCGTGACCTTCGCGGCCAAGCCGCGCAGCTTCGCGCAGAAGGTCAACCGCAAGATGTACCGCGCCGCGATGGCCGCGATCCTGTCGGAATTGAACCGTCAGGGCCGTATCACCATCGTTGAAGGTTTCGACGTGGATGCCGCCAAGACCTCCGGCCTGGTTGCCAAGCTGAAGGATCTCGAAGTCGGCAAGCGTCCGCTGATCGTGACCGAAGAAGCTTCGGAAAACCTGTTCCTGTCCGCTCGCAACCTCCCCTACGTGGAAGTGCGCGACGTGCAGGGCCTGGATCCGGTGTCGCTGGTCGGTTCTGACTCGGTGGTGATCACTGCCGACGCAGTCAAGAAGATCGAGGAGTGGCTGGCATGACCACCAACGTTTATGAAGTAATCCGCGCGCCGCGCGTGTCTGAAAAGACCGCCCGCCTGCAGGAAGTGTCCAACCAGTACGTCTTCGAAGTGGCGACCACCGCCACCAAGGCTGACGTCAAGGCAGCCATCGAGCAGATCTTCGACGTGAAGGTTGAGTCGGTGAACGTAGTCAACGTGAAGGGCAAGCAGAAAGCCTTCCGTTCGCGCATGGGTCGCCGCAGCGACTGGCGCAAGGCTTACGTGAAGCTGGCTGACGGCCAGTCCATCGACGTGACTGCGAAGGCCTAAGGAGCACACGATGCCTTTAATGACTTTCAAGCCGACTTCCGCTGGCCGCCGTAGCGCGGTTCGCGTGGTCACGCCCGATCTGCACAAGGGTGCGCCTTACGCGCCGCTCTTGGAGAAGCAGGGCAAGACCGGTGGTCGCAACCATCACGGCCGCATCACCACCCGCCACATCGGCGGTGGTCATAAGCAGCATTACCGCATCATCGACTTCAAGCGCGATAAGGAAACGATTCCCGCCAAGGTCGAGCGCATCGAGTACGACCCGAACCGCACTGCGCACATCGCGTTGCTGCTGTACGTGGACGGCGAGCGTCGCTACATCATCGCGCCGAAGGGCCTGAAGGCCGGCGACCAGGTGATGGCGGGCGAGTCCGCGCCGATCCGCGCCGGCAACACGCTGCCGCTTCGCAACATCCCGGTGGGCACCACGGTGCACTGCATCGAGATGAAGCCGGGCAAGGGTGCTCAGATGGCCCGCGCCGCTGGCGCTGGCGTGCAGCTGATCGCGCGCGAGCAGGGCTATGCCACGCTGCGTCTGCGTTCGGGTGAAATGCGCAAAGTGCCGGTCGACTGCCGCGCCACCATCGGTGAAGTGGGCAATGTCGAGCACAACCTCGAGAAGCTGGGCAAGGCTGGCGCGAAGCGCTGGCGCGGTGTCAAGCCGACCGTTCGCGGTGCGGCGATGAACCCGGTTGATCACCCGCACGGTGGTGGTGAAGCCAAGGCCGGCCAGGGTAATCCGCATCCGGTCACCCCGTGGGGCGTCCCGACCAAGGGTTACAAGACCCGCAAGAACAAGCGCACGCAGCAGTTCATCGTGCGCGATCGCAGGAGCTAATCGGCCATGGCACGTTCACTCAAGAAAGGCCCCTTTGTCGACCATCACCTCATCCAGAAGGTGGAGGCCGCGGGCACCAATACGAAAAAGCCGATCAAGACCTGGTCGCGTCGTTCGATGATCCTGCCGGAAATGGTGGGCTTCACCCTCGCAGTTCACAACGGCAAGAATCATGTGCCGGTGCTGATCAACGAGAACATGGTGGGCCACAAGCTCGGCGAATTCGCACTGACCCGTACCTTCAAGGGTCACGGCGGCGACAAGAAGTCGAGGTAAGGAGATGACCATGGAAGCTAAAGCCATCCTGCGCACTGCGCGCATCTCCCCGCAGAAAGCCCGCCTGGTCGCTGATCAGGTGCGCGGCCTGCCGGCCTCTCGCGCCCTCGACTTGCTGAAGTTCAGCGACAAGAAGGCTGCACACATGATCCACAAGCTGTTGTGGTCGGCGGTGTCAAATGCCGAAAACAACGTTGGCGCCGATGCCGACGCGCTCAAGGTCAAGACCATCATGGTTGATGAAGGTCCGTCCCTGAAGCGTTTCATGGCGCGTGCGAAGGGTCGCGGTACCCGCATCGTCAAGCGCACCAGCCACATCACCATCGTCGTCGGCGAGGGCAAGTAATCATGGGTCACAAAGTTCATCCGATCGGCATCCGCCTTGGCATCGCCAAGGACTGGAACAGCAAGTGGTATGCGGGCAAAAAGGAATACGCCGAATTCCTCGCCGCTGACCTCAAGGTCCGCGACATGCTGCGCAAGAAGCTGGCCTCGGCCGGCATCAGCAAGATCACCATCGAGCGTCCGGCCAAGTCGGCACGCGTGACGATCCACACCGCCCGTCCCGGCGTTGTGATCGGCAAGCGTGGTGAAGACATCGAGAAGCTGCGTAAGGAAGTCTCGGACGTGATGGGCGTTCCCGCCCACATCAACGTGACCGAAGTGCGTAAGCCGGAACTCGACGCACAGCTGGTGGCCGAGTCGATCGCACAGCAGCTCGAGCGTCGCATCATGTTCCGCCGCGCGATGAAGCGCTCGGTGGGCAACGCGATGCGCCTGGGTGCACTGGGTATCAAGGTCAACGTGGCTGGCCGCTTGAACGGTGCTGAAATCGCCCGCTCCGAGTGGTACCGCGAAGGCCGCGTGCCGCTGCACACGCTGCGTGCCGACATCGACTACGGCTTCGCTGAAGCCAAGACGACCTACGGCATCATCGGCATCAAGGTCTGGATCTACAAGGGTGAAATCTTCGATTTCGCTCAAGTGGGCCAGGAAAAGAATGAAGAGCCGCGCAATGAGCGTGGCGGCGAGCGTCCTGCTCGTGGCCCGCGTCCGCCGCGCGGCGAGCGTGAAGCGAGGGGTTAATCATGTTGCAACCCAAACGTACCAAGTACCGCAAGCAGCACAAGGGCCGTAACGAAGGTCTGTCGTGGAGCGCCAATGCGGTGTCGTTCGGTGAGTTCGGCCTGCGTGCAACGCAGACCGGCCGCCTGACCGCCCGTCAGATCGAGGCCGCGCGTCGTGCGGTCAGCCGTTACGTCAAGCGTGGCGGCAAGATGTGGATCCGCGTATTCCCGGACAAGCCGATCACCCAGAAGCCGATCGAAGTCCGCATGGGCTCGGGTAAGGGTAACGTCGAGTACTGGGTCGCGCAGATCCAGCCCGGCCGCATGATCTACGAGATCGAAGGCGTGGATGAAGCCACGGCACGCGAAGCGTTCCGTCTGGCCGCCGCCAAGCTTTCGGTCACCACCCAATTCGTGACCCGGACGGTGCGCTGATGGAACTGAAAGAACTCCGCCACAAGTCGGCCGCTGACCTCAAGGCACACTTGCTTGATCTGCAGAAAGAGCAGTTCTCGCTGCGTATGCAGAAGGCCACCGGCCAGCTTGCCAAGACCCACGACGTGCGTCGCGTTCGCCGCGAAATCGCACGCGTCAAGATGCTGATCGGCACCGCCGCTCAGTGAACCCAGGAATGACCATGAATAACACTGATAAAAAGCAGCACACGGTCGAAGGCCGCGTGGTCAGCAACAAGATGGACAAGACGGTGACGGTGCTCGTTGAGCGTCACGTCAAGCACGCGCTGTACGGCAAGTACATTCGTCGCTCCACCAAGTTGCATGCACATGACGGCGAGAACGCCTGCCAGATGGGCGACCTCGTTCGCATCGTCGAGTGCGCGCCGATGTCCAAAACCAAGAACTGGCGCGTGGTCGAAGTCCTCGCCCACGCCGCTGAATAACGAGGAGGCCAGACCATGATCCAGATGCAGAGCCACCTCGACGTTGCCGACAACTCCGGTGCCAAGGAAGTCATGTGCATCAAGGTGCTTGGCGGTTCCAAGCGCCGTTATGCCGGCATCGGCGACATCATCAAGGTGTCGGTGAAGGATGCCATTCCGCGCGGCAAGGTGAAGAAGGGCGAGGTTTACAACGCTGTTGTCGTGCGTACCCGCAAGGGTGTGCGTCGCGCCGACGGTTCCCTGATCCGCTTCGACGGCAACGCTGCCGTGTTGCTGAACAACAAGCATGAGCCGATCGGCACCCGTATCTTCGGGCCGGTCACTCGCGAGCTGCGCTCCGAGAAGTTCATGAAGATCGTTTCTCTCGCACCTGAAGTGCTGTGAGCCGGAGGACACCATGAATCGCATCAAGAAAGGCGACCAGGTCGTCGTTACCACCGGCAAGGACAAGGGCAAGAAGGGCGACGTTGTTCGCGTCCTTGGCGACCGTGTCGTTGTTTCCAACATCAACATGATCAAGCGCCACACCAAGCCGAACCCGCAGGTCGGCCAGGCTGGCGGCGTGGTCGAGCGCGAAGCCTCGATCCACATTTCCAACGTGATGCTGTTCAACCCGGCCACCGGCAAGGGTGATCGCATCAAGACCAAGGTGCTGGAGAATGGACGCAAGATTCGCGTGTTCCGCTCTGGCGACGAGGCGGTTGACGCCTGAGGAATGAAGAAATGACCACGCGACTGGAAAAAATTTACAAGGAAGAAGTGGCGCCGGCGCTGATCAAGCGCTTTGGTTACACCAATCCGATGCAGGTGCCGAAGATCACCAAGATCACCCTGAACATGGGTGTGGGTGAGGCGGCCGCTAACAAGAAGGTGCTCGAGAACGCACTGGCCGACATGACCAAGATCGCCGGCCAGAAGCCGGTCACGACCAAGTCACGCGTGTCGGTGGCTTCGTTCAAGATCCGTGACGGTTGGCCGATCGGTGCCAAGGTGACCCTGCGTCGCGCCCACATGTATGAGTTCCTGGACCGTTTGATCAACATCTCGCTGCCACGTACCCGCGATTTCCGCGGCGTATCGGCGCGTTCGTTTGACGGCCGCGGCAACTACAACATGGGCGTGAAGGAACAGATCATCTTCCCGGAAATCGACTTCGACGCCGTCGACGCGATCCGCGGTATGGATATCGCCATCACCACCACTGCGAAGACCAACGAGGAAGCCAAGGCTTTGCTCGAGGCTTTCCGCTTCCCCTTCCGCTGATCGAGAGAGACACATGGCAAAGACCAGCATGATCAACCGCGATCTGAAGCGGACCAAACTCGTTAAGAAGTACGCTGACAAGCGTGAAGCGCTGAAGAAGATCATCAGCAGCGAAACCGCTTCTTACGAAGAGAAGATGGATGCCGTGGTGAAGCTGCAGAAGCTGCCGCGTGATTCGTCGGCCTCGCGTCAGGTCACGCGTTGCGTCCTGACCGGTCGCCCGAAGGGTGTGTACAGCAAGTTCGGCCTGGGCCGTAACAAGTTGCGTGAGCACACCATGAAGGGTGATGTCCCGGGCCTGCGCAAGGCTTCCTGGTAAGACTTGCGGCCCAAGGTCTCCTTGGGCCACAATAGGCGGCTTGGCCATTCATTCTGATGGTCAGGCCCACAATCCAAAGATTTTCGCGAAAGCGGATATCGGTGCTAACTCAAGGTACTCATCATGAGCATGACTGATCCCATCGCCGACATGCTGGTCCGCATCAAGAATGCGGCCGCGGTTGGCAAGCCGACGGTAAAGATGCCGTCGTCGAAGACCAAGGTTGCCATTGCCAACGTCCTCAAGGGCGAGGGCTACATCGGCAGCCATCGCGTCAATGATCTGGGCGGCGGCAAGGCCGAACTCGAGATCGAACTGAAATATTTCGAAGGCAAGCCGGTGATCGAGACCCTGAAGCGTGTGTCGCGCTCGGGCCTGCGCCAATACCGCGGCAAGAACGACCTGCCGAAGGTTCTCGGCGGCCTCGGCATCGCCATCGTTTCCACCTCCAAGGGCATCATGACCGATTCGCAAGCGCGCACTGAAGGCGTTGGCGGCGAGGTCCTGTGCTTCGTGGCCTAACAGGAGAGCAGCATGTCCCGCGTAGCCAAGAAGCCGATCGCCCTGCCGAAGGGTGTTGAATTCAAGAACGAAAACGGCCAGCTCAACGTCAAGGGTGGCAAGGGCAATCTGTCCATCGCCCAGCCTGAAGGCGTCGAGATCACGGTCGAGAACAACGAGATCCTGCTGAGCCCGGCCCGTCCGGAGCGCACCGCGATGACCGGCACCCTGCGCGCCATCCTCGCCAACATGGTGAAGGGTGTGTCGGAAGGCTTCGAGCGCAAGCTCGAGCTGGTCGGCGTGGGTTACCGCGCCGCGATGCAGGGCAAGGACCTGAACCTGTCGCTGGGTTTCTCGCACCCGGTGCTGTTCAAGACCCCGGACGGCATCACCATTGCCACGCCGACGCAGACCGAGATCCTGGTCAGCGGCGCCGACAAGCAGCTGGTGGGTGAGGTCGCTGCCAAGATCCGTGGTTACCGTCCGCCGGAGCCCTACAAGGGCAAGGGTGTGAAGTACTCCGACGAAGTCATCATCCGCAAGGAAGCCAAGAAGGCCTGATCCTGAAAAGGATTCCCAACGCTTTCAGCTTCTGGAGAAAAGAAATGGAAAAGAAAATCGCCCGCCTGCGTCGTGCCAAGAGCACCCGTTCGCACATCCGCAAACTTGGTGTGCCGCGTTTGTCGGTGCTGCGCACCGGTCAGCACCTGTACGCGCAGCTGTTCTCGGCCGATGGCTCGAAGGTGTTGGCTTCGGCCTCCACCACCCAGGCCGACGTGCGCGAAGGCCTCTCGAGCGGCAAGAACATGGAAGCGGCGACCAAGGTCGGCCGCCTGATTGGCGAGCGCGCCAAGGCTGCCGGCATCGACGCCGTCGCCTTCGACCGCTCGGGCTATCGCTACCACGGGCGCATCAAGGCCCTGGCTGATGCCGCCCGCGAGGCTGGCCTGCAGTTCTGATTCAATGGCCGGATGGCTTTGTCATCCGGCTTTGTTGCACCGATGCACACCACAACGATAAGCGGCTAAGCCGTAAGTAACTCAACCATAGAGAGTCCAAACAATGGCAGAAGAACGTCAACCGCGTGGCCGTGATCGTGATCGCGCTCCCCGCGAGGAAATCGATGACGGGATGATCGAAAAGCTGGTCGCGGTCAACCGCGTCAGCAAGACCGTCAAGGGCGGTCGTCAGTTCACCTTCACCGCGCTGACGGTGGTGGGCGACGGCAACGGCAAGGTCGGCTTCGGCTACGGCAAGGCGCGCGAAGTGCCGGTCGCGATCCAGAAGTCGATGGAACAGGCCCGTAAGGGCATGAAGGTCGTCGACCTCAACAACGGCACCCTGTGGCATCAGGTGAAGGCCAACCATGGCGCGGCCAAAGTCTTCATGCAGCCTGCATCCGAGGGTACCGGCGTGATCGCCGGCGGTGCAATGCGCGCCGTGCTCGAAGCGGTCGGCATCAAGAACGTGCTGGCCAAGGCTGTCGGTTCGCGCAACCCGATCAATCTGGTGCGCGCCACCTTGAAGGGCCTGACCGCGATGCATTCGCCTTCCAACATCGCTGCCAAGCGCGGCAAGAAGGTCGAGGAGATCATCCATGTCCAGCACTAAGAACACCACCGGTACCGTCAAGGTGCGTCTGGTCAAGGGTCTGCGTGGTTCGCAGGCCAAGCATCGCCTGTCGGTGCGCGCTCTGGGCCTCAACAAGCTCAACAGCGTGCGCGAATTGAAGGACAGCCCGCAGGTTCGTGGCCTGATCAACAAGGTCCACTACCTGGTGCAGGTCGAGGAGTAATCAGATGAAACTCAATACATTGAAGCCCGCCGACGGCGCCCGCAAGGAGCGCACCCGCGTTGGTCGTGGTATCGGTTCGGGTCTGGGCAAGACCGCTGGTCGTGGTCACAAAGGCTCGTTCGCACGCGCCGGCAAGGGCAAGATCAAGGCCGGTTTCGAAGGCGGCCAGATGCCCATGTACATGCGCCTGCCGAAGGTCGGCTTCCGCTCCAAGCTGAAGGCAGATACCGCGCAAGTGCTGCTGTATCAGCTGGACAAGCTGGATGCCGGCGATATCGATTTTGCGGCGCTGCGCGCTGCCAAGTTGGTGCCGTCGACCGCCAAGAAGGCGAAGATCGTGATGAAGGGCGACGTGACCAAGAAGTTCGTGCTGAAGGGTCTGTTGGCCACGGCCGGTGCCAAGGCGGCGATTGAAGCCGCCGGCGGCAAGGTCGAGGAGTAAGGCCGGATGTCGCGAAGCGGCAACGCCCTGGCCGGCATGGCGGCTGGCGCTGGCAAGTTCACTGAACTGCGCCAGCGTCTTCTGTTCGTGGTCGGCGCACTGATCGTTTACCGCATCGGTTGCCACATCCCGGTGCCGGGCGTGAATCCGATCGCGATGACGGCATTCATGCAACAGCAGCAAGGCATCGTGAACATGCTCAACATGTTCTCGGGCGGCGCGTTGGAGCGCTTGTCGCTGCTGGCGCTGAACGTGATGCCGTATATCTCGTCGTCGATCATCATGCAGTTGTGCGCGCAAATCTTCCCGAGCCTGAAGGCCATCCAGAAGGAAGGCGAGTCGGGCCGTCGCAAGATCAACCAGTGGTCGCGTCTCGGCGCCGTGCCATTGGCCGTGTTCCAGGCGATCGGCATTGCCACCGCGTTGCAAAACCAGATTGCCCCGGACGGCACGCCTGTCGTGACCAATCCCGGTATGGCGTTTGTGTTTACGGCGGTCGTTGCACTGACCGCAGGCACTATGTTCCTGATGTGGCTGGGTGAGCAGATCACCGAGCGCGGCATCGGCAACGGCGTGTCACTGATCATCTTCGCGGGCATCGTGGCTGGCCTGCCGTCGGCCGTGGTCAGCACAGTTACGCAGTTGCGCAACGGTGACATGACGGCGATCCAGGCGATCCTGATCGCGTTGATCGTGTTTGGCTTCACCTACTTCGTTATCTTCGTCGAGCGCGGCCAGCGCCGCATCACGGTGAACTACGCGCGTCGGCAGGGTGGGCGCAGTGCCTACCAGAACCAGACATCGTTCCTGCCGTTGAAGCTCAATATGGCGGGCGTGATTCCGCCGATCTTCGCGTCGTCGATCATCATGTTCCCGGCAACGGCTGCCCAGTGGTTCGGCAATTCGGGCACTGGCACGACCCAATGGATGCAGCGTGTTGCCGCCGCCTTGGCCCCGGGCCAGCCGCTGCACATGATCCTGTTTGCCGCATTGATCATGGGTTTCGCGTTCTTCTACACGGCGTTGGTGTTCAATTCGCAAGAGACTGCAGACAACCTGAAGAAGTCGGGCGCGTTGATTCCGGGTATCCGTCCGGGCAAGGCGACCGCCGATTACATCGATGGCGTACTGACCCGGTTGACGCTGGCTGGCTCCATCTACCTAGTGCTGGTCTGCCTGCTGCCGGAAGTGATGCGCACCCAGCTGGGCACGCAGTTCTATTTTGGTGGCACCTCGCTCTTGATCGTGGTGGTGGTCGTGATGGACTTCATCGCGCAGTTGCAAGCGCATTTGATGTCGCATCAGTACGAAAGCCTGCTCAAGAAGGCGAACCTGAAGGGTGGGTCGCGCGGTCGCTGAGCGGTTGCCGACTCACGTAAGCACTGGCAACGGATTTCGGTCCGTTGTGCGTAAATACTGGGTAGCAGCATCGCCTGGATGAAAAATTCATAGCCGACGCCTCTCGCGTCGGCCTCGATGGGCGACCCGGGTGGCATCCCGCACACGGGTGGATCGACGAGATGCGCGCGCCAGAGTAGCGCGTGCCGGTGACCTGAAAGGGTTATCAGTCGTCGGACCGTTCGCCGGAGCATGGGCACACTCCCCATGCCGGAGCAGAGCTTTCGGGCTCAGCTTCCCAAAGACCCGGGATTGTTGTTAAAATTACCAGTTACCCGCGGCCAAGCTGTCATTTTTGGCCCATCAACCGTTTGGAGATCGCGTCATGGCGCGTATTGCAGGTGTCAACCTGCCTGCCCAGAAACACGTCTGGGTGGGGCTGCAAAGCATCTACGGCATTGGCCGTACCCGTTCGAAGAAGGTCTGTGATTCCGCTGGCGTGGAATCGACGACCAAGATTCGTGACCTGTCGGAGCCGGAAGTCGAGCGCCTGCGCGCGGAGATCGGCAAATTCATCGTCGAAGGCGACCTGCGTCGTGAAGTCGGCATGGCCATCAAGCGTCTGATGGACCTGGGCAGCTATCGCGGCCTGCGTCATCGTCGTGGCCTGCCGCTGCGTGGCCAGCGTACCAAGACCAATGCCCGTACCCGCAAGGGTCCGCGCAAAGCGATCAAGAAGTAAGGAACCGACATGGCCAAGCCTGCCGCTACCAAAACGAAGAAGAAGATCAAGCGCGTCGTCACCGACGGCATCGCGCACGTCCATGCTTCGTTCAATAACACCATCATCACGATCACCGACCGCCAGGGCAACGCGCTGTCGTGGGCCACGTCCGGCGGCGCCGGTTTCCGTGGTTCGCGCAAGTCGACCCCGTTCGCGGCGCAGGTTGCCGCCGAAAAGGCCGGTAAAGCTGCCCTCGATTACGGCGTGAAGGCACTCGAAGTCCGCATCAAGGGCCCGGGTCCGGGTCGTGAATCGGCCGTTCGTTCGCTGAACAACGTCGGCTACAAAATCCTCAACATCATCGACGTGACGCCTATCCCGCACAACGGGTGCCGTCCGCCGAAGAAGCGTCGCGTCTAAGGAGCTCACAGACATGGCACGCTATATTGGTCCTACCTGCAAGCTCGCGCGTCGTGAAGGCGCCGACCTTTCGCTGAAGTCCCCGGCCCGCGCGCTGGATTCCAAGTGCAAACTGGAGCAGAAGCCCGGTCAGCACGGCCCGACCGCCCGCCGCGGCAAGTTGTCGGATTACGCCACCCAGCTGCGTGAAAAGCAGAAGGTGAAGCGCATCTACGGCTTGCTGGAGCGTCAGTTCCGCAACTACTACAAGAAGGCTTCGAACAAGAAGGGCAACACGGGTGAAAACCTGCTGCAGCTCCTTGAAACGCGCCTCGACAACGTCGTTTATCGCATGGGTTTCGCGGTTACCCGCGCTTCGGCCCGTCAGTTGGTCTCGCACCGTGGTGTGACGGTCAATGGCAAGCCGGTGAACCTGCCGTCCTACGCAGTCAAGGCGGGCGACGCCATCGCCCTGTCCGAGAAGGCCCAGAAGCAGCTGCGCGTCCAGGAATCCCTGGCCGTGTCGCAGCAGATGGACTTGTCGCCGTCGTGGGTCGATGTCGATGCTGGCAAGTTCACGGGTGTGTTCAAGGCTGTGCCTGATCGCGCCGAGTTGCCGGCTGATATCAACGAAGCGTTGATCATCGAGTTGTACTCGAAGTAATCCCCCCATCGAAAGACATCCGGCGTCATGAACCGGATGTCTCAGGAGACGCCCTAAATGACGGTTACCGCCAACCAAGTACTGCGTCCGCGCGGTCCGCAGATCGAACAGATCACCGCAAACCGTGCCAAGGTCGTGATCGAGCCGCTGGAACGCGGTTATGGCCACACCCTCGGCAACGCGCTGCGCCGCGTGCTGCTGTCGTCGATCCCCGGCTTCGCGATCACCGAAGTCAGCATCGACGGCGTGTTGCACGAGTACAGCACCATCGACGGCCTGCAGGAGGACGTGCTTGAAGTCCTGTTGAACCTGAAGGACGTGGCCATTCGCATGGCCAGCGGCGAAAGCGCCACCTTGTCCCTGTCGAAGCAGGGCCCGGGTGTCGTCACCGCTGCGGACATCAAGGTCGACCACAACGTCGAGATCCTCAATCTGGATCACGTGATCTGCAACCTGACCAAGGACGCATCGATCGACATGCAGTTGAAGATCGAGCGTGGCTTCGGCTACCAGCCGGCAGCGGCTCGTCGTCGTCCGGACGAAGAGACCCGCACCATCGGTCGCCTGATGCTGGATGCCTCGTTCTCGCCGGTTCGCCGCGTGGCGTATGCGGTCGAAGCCGCTCGCGTCGAGCAGCGCACCGACCTCGACAAGCTGGTGTTGGACATCGAAACCAATGGCACGATCGATGCCGAGGAAGCCGTGCGCACCGCCGCCGACATCCTCACCGATCAGCTGTCGGTGTTCGGTGACTTCACCCAGCGTGAGCGCGGCGCCGCCAAGCAGCAGGTGAGCGGTGTGGATCCGACGCTGTTGCGTCCGATCGACGACCTCGAGCTGACGGTGCGTTCGGCCAACTGCCTGAAGGCCGAGAGCATCTACTACATCGGTGATCTGATCCAGAAGACCGAAGTCGAGCTGCTGAAGACCCCGAACCTCGGCAAGAAGTCGCTCACCGAGATCAAGGAAGTCCTCGCCCAGCGCGGCCTTTCGCTCGGCATGAAGCTGGAAAACTGGCCGCCGACCGGTGTTTCGCAACACGGCATGCTCGGCTGATTCAGGTCGCGCATCGCTAGCTACACATCGCGCCGACGGGCCTAAGGCCCGCGGCGCTGTCGTCCAGGACGGATGACAACGGACCACCCGCAGTCCACAGCGTGAACGCCAGGATGGCGACATCGAAATCCACAGTCACATCATTCAACAGGAATCATCGCCATGCGTCATCGCAATGCAGGCCGCAAGTTCAGCCGCACCAGCTCGCACCACGAAGCCATGTTCAAGAACATGACCTCGTCGCTCATCAAGCACGAGCTCATCAAGACCACCCTGCCGAAAGCCAAGGAACTGCGCCGCATCGCCGAGCCGCTGATCACCCTGGCCAAGGTCGACTCGGTCGCCAATCGCCGCCTGGCCTTCGCCCGTCTGCGCGACAAGGAAGCCGTCGGCACCTTGTTCACCGTACTGGGTCCGCGTTACGTCAGCCGTCCGGGTGGCTACCTGCGCATCCTCAAGTGCGGCTTCCGTGCCGGCGACAACGCACCGATGGCATATGTCGAGCTGATGGATCGCCCGGGTGCGCCGAGCGCCGAATAATTCGATCGCATTCACTGAATGCTCGAAGCATGAAACCCCGGCGATGCCGGGGTTTTTCGTTTAACCCAGTGCGACATGACAGGATGCGTTATCGCCATGCAAAGCGCATGCCGGACCACGCGCCATCTGTTATGTTGCACTGCATGATCGTTTCGTTGTTTGAATGCCGATGACATCCCCCTCTAATTGGTCTTTCCGTACGCGTTACTTGCTGGGCTTCCTGGCCTCATTTGGCGTGATCGGCTTTGCGGTGTATCTACAGGAAGCGCGCGGCTTGATGCCGTGCTCGTTCTGCATCCTGCAGCGCGTGGCTTTCGCGGTACTGGGCGTGGTGTTCTTGATTGGCGGCCTGCACTCACCGCGTTCAATCGGTGCCCGCAGGGTGTACGGCGCCTTAGCTGGCATCGCGGCGCTGGTGGGCGTTGGCATCGCGGGTCGTCATGTGTGGGTGCAGGTATTTCCGCCCGAAGTCTCCACCTGCGGCGGCGGGCTTGAATTCCTGGCT
Organism: Solilutibacter tolerans; assembly: GCF_900155935.1. Lineage (GTDB taxonomy): Bacteria > Pseudomonadota > Gammaproteobacteria > Xanthomonadales > Xanthomonadaceae > Solilutibacter > Solilutibacter tolerans. The sequence continues at coordinate 101,054 of NZ_FTLW01000003.1, read as the reverse complement.
GCGGTGAATGGCTGGTCCGGTGCGATCCGCAAGGTGCTGACCGCCAGTGGCGATTGCAGTGATGTCGAATACTTCCTGGGTATCAGCATCCCCGTTTGGGCGCTGGCGCTGTTCGTTTTGCTGGGGGCCTGGGCCCTCTGGACTGCTTTTGGCAAGGAGCGCGTGCGATGAGCCGTCCACAACCAACACCGCAGGTGGTGAAGTTGCCGCAGAACTGGCAGCCCGATTCGTGGCGCGCGTTCAATGCAGCGCAGCAGCCGGTTTATCCGGATGCGGATGCGCTTTCTCGCACGCTGGATGAACTGCATTCGTTGCCGCCGTTGGTGACGTCGTGGGAAATCCTCTCGTTGCGTCAGCAACTGGCCGAGGCCGCCGAAGGTAAGCGCTTTTTGCTCCAGGGCGGTGATTGCTGCGAGAACTTCGCCTATTGCCGCCCCGACATCATCACCAATCGTCTCAAGGTGTTATTGCAGATGAGCTTGGTGCTCGTCCATGCGCTGCGTATGCCGGTGGTGCGGGTAGGCCGTTTTGCCGGGCAATATGCCAAGCCGCGTTCGTCCGACATGGAGGTGCGCGGCGGGATCGAGTTGCCGAGCTATCGCGGTGACATCGTCAACGGGCCGGAGTTTAATTCGGAAGCGCGCATTCCCGATCCGGAGCGAATGATCAGTGCGCATTCGCGCTCGGGTCTGACGATCAACTTCGTTCGTTCGCTCATCGATGGCGGCTTTGCCGATTTGCATCATCCCGAAAACTGGGATCTGTCTTGGGTGACGCATTCGCCGCTGGCAGATGAATATCATCGCATCGTGGGCGGTATAGCCGATGCGATGCGTTTCATGGAGACGCTATCGGGTGAACCCGCGCACAACCTGGACCGAGTCGATTTCTTTACTTCGCACGAAGCGCTCCTGTTGCCTTACGAGCAGGCGCTGACGCGGCAGGTGCCGAGGCAATGGGGCTGGTTCAATCTGGGTACGCATTTCCCGTGGATCGGCATGCGCACCGCTGCGTTGGACGGAGCGCACGTCGAATACTTCCGCGGTATCCGCAATCCGATTGCAGTGAAAGTGGGGCCGACGATGTCGGTGGATCATCTGCTTCGCTTGCTTGAGGTATTGAACCCGGACAATGAAGCGGGCCGACTGACCTTGATACATCGCATGGGCGCACAATCCATCGCGGAGAAATTGCCGCCGCTGCTGGAGGCGGTGAAGCGCGAAGGTGCGCGCGTGTTGTGGATCTGCGATCCGATGCATGGGAATACCGAGAACAGTAGCAACGGATACAAAACGCGGCGTTTCGGCAATATCCGCGGCGAGATTGAAGATGCGTTCGATCTGCACGCAGCTGCGGGTACGCGCCTGGGCGGCATCCATTTGGAGCTGACCGGTGAAGATGTCACCGAGTGTACGGGCGGCGCGCGCGATCTCACCGATGTCGATCTGGAGCGGGCGTATCACTCCACGGTCGATCCGCGACTCAACTATGAGCAAGCGCTGGAAACCGCGATGCTGATTGGTCGCAAATATCAGCAGCTAGGCCAACCCAGCGCGCGTTGAAAGATCACCGCGCGTTGGTTGGCGTCACTGTCGGTGCAAATGGCGGAGGCTTGCGCGCCTTGGTCGCCTGCTCGAAGGCGTAACCGAAGCCGAGTAAACGCGCCTCGCTCCACGCGGGGCCCATGAACACGATGCCGAGTGGCAAGCCTTGTGCGTCACCCATTGGCACGGTGAGGCTGGGCGTGCCTGCGACGGCGGCCGTGCCATAACCTGCAAACGTGAAGTGATCACCATTGATCGGGTCGATCAACCAGGCAGGTGACATCGCGGGTGCGACCAGTGCATCCAGTTTGTGCTTCTTGAGCACCGCATCGATGCCGTCGGCACCTGCCAGCCGGCGAATCTTTTTCTTCGCCTCCAGATACTCGCGCTCCGTCAACGGGCCTTTGGCTTGGGCGGCTTCGAAGATCTCCTGCCCAAACCATGGCATCGCCTCGTAGGCATTCGCCAGGTTCCAGTCGATCAATCCGGCCAGCGACGACACCGGTGCATCGCTGGCAGCGAGATAGCGGTTCAAGCCGTCCTTGAACTCGTAGAGCAGGACCGAATATTCATCGGCGTCCCACTGGCCAGCCGTGGCGATGTCGACATTCACCAAGGTCGCGCCTTGGGCCTTGAGTGCAGCGAGCGCACGCGTGTAGGCCGTATCGACCGCAGGCTGTTTGCCTTCGGCATCACGCAGCACGCCGACACGCGCGCCTTTGAGCGCACCGTGACGCAGTGCCTTGATGTAGTCGGGTGATGTCGTGGGGCGGCCGGGCAGGGCGTCGGCCTGGTCGTCGGCGTCGCGCGCACTGATGGCCGAAAGCAGAATGGCTGCGTCACGCACGCTGCGCGTCATCGGACCTGCGGTGTCTTGAGAGGCGGAGATCGGAATGATGCCGCTTCGACTCACCAATCCTACCGTGGGTTTCAGACCCACCAACCCCGCGACCGCAGAGGGGCAGATGATGCTGCCATCGGTTTCGGTGCCGATGCCGACGACGGCCAGCCCCGCCGCAATCGCGCTGCCGGTACCTGCGCTGGAACCGCAAGGTGAGCGATCGAGCGCATACGGATTGCGCGTCTGTCCGCCGCGCGAACTCCAGCCGGAGCTTGAGCGCGTCGAGCGGAAGTTGGCCCATTCGCTCAGGTTGGTCTTGCCCAAAATCACGGCGCCCGCATCGCGCAACCGTTGCACGAGAAATGCATCGGTCTTGGGGCGATGCGAGGCGAGGGCGAGCGAGCCCGCGGAATTGACCATCGGCAAGGCGTCGATATTGTCTTTCAATAGCACAGGGATGCCGTGCAACGGGCCGCGCAACTTTCCGGTCTTGCGCTCTTCATCCAGCTTTTTGGCATCAGCCAAGGCATCGGGATTGAGTTCGATGACGGCGTCGAGTCGCGGGCCGGCATCGTCGATGGCGGCGATGCGGTCGAGATAGCCTTGCGTCAGTGCAACGCTGCTGGTACTTCCACGGCGCAACTGTTGCTGCAGGGTGGTGATGTCGGCTTCGGCGAGGTCCGGATGCGGTGTTTGCGCAAGGGCAGGCGGCAACATCAACAGGGCAAGCGCGGCGAAGGCGAAACGACGCATGGCGGACATCCCAGGCAGGTGAAACCGCAGCATCGCCGCAATCACGACGCGAGGCAAATCAACCTTGGCTATGTCGTCGCTTGAACAAGTCGCGCGCCAGCACCCATACCACCAGCAGGTTGATCGCCACGGCCACCGCCTCAAGCCAATGCCGATGATGCAGGAAGGCGGTGATGTCGAAGGGTAGATATGCTGCGGCAGACAAGCAGCCCAGCCATGAGGCCCAGGCTTTTGCACGCCACAGACCCCAGCCCTCGATGAGATGCAGCAGGCCGTAAGCCGCCGCGATCGCTGCAGCGATATGGATGCCGGTGGGGTTCAATACGCCTGCCAACCACGCGGTGATGCCGGAAGACGGATCCAGCTGGAAGTGCTGGATGAGCGCATGCAAGGCGCGCTGCAGCGGGGCAGGGCCCATGATCTCCAGACCGCTGGCGGCGATGAGCGCGAGTGCGCCTTTCGCCATCTCGACCATGGCGATGACATGCAAGCCCGGATGCGCATGTGGATCCGGGTTGTAAGGGGCTTTCTTGTCGTCGTCCGTGGTCATGCCGACGAGATGGCGCCGCTGAGAGCGCCAATCAAGCCTTAGCCGCCGCGGCTGGCGCGCTTGCGGTCGTTTTCGGTGCGGAACTTCTTGCGCAGGCGGATTTGCTTGGGCGTGACTTCGACCAACTCATCGTCGTCGATGAATTCCAGCGCCTGCTCCAGCGAGAATTTGATGGCGGGGATCAGGCCTTCGTCCTTGTCGGTGCCGGAGGCGCGGAAGTTGGTCAGCTGCTTGCCGCGCAGGGCATTGACGGTGAGGTCGTTGTCCTTGGCGTTGATGCCGACGATCTGGCCTTCGTAAATTTCCTCACCCGGCTCGATGAAGAGACGGCCACGTTCCTGCATCGCGATCTGCGCGTAGGCTGGCGACGGGCCGGTGCCGTTGGAGATCAGCACGCCGTTCTGGCGCTGGCCGATCGCACCATCGGCCTTCGGGCCGTAGTGGTCGAAGACGTGGAACAGAAGACCGGTACCGGCCGTGAGGGTGCGGAACTCGGTCTGGAAGCCGATCAAGCCACGCGCCGGGATGATGAATTCCATGCGCACGCGGCCCTTGCCGTCGGGTTCCATGTTCTGCAAGAGCGCCTTGCGCTCGCCCAGGCGCCCCATCACGCCGCCCTGGAATTGTTCTTCCAGATCGACGACGAGCTGCTCGTACGGCTCCTGCATCACGCCGTCCATCTCGCGCATGATCACTTCCGGACGCGACACGGCGAGTTCATAGCCTTCGCGGCGCATCGTTTCGATCAGGATCGACAGATGCAGCTCGCCGCGGCCGCTGACCTTGAACTTGTCGGCATCGGCCGTGTCCTCGACCTTCAGTGCGACGTTGTGCGCGGTTTCGCGGGTCAGGCGGTCACGCAACTGACGGCTGGTGAGGAACTTGCCGCCGCTGCGATCCTTCACGCCGGCGAAGGGCGAGTCGTTGACCTGGAAGGTCATCGAGATAGTCGGCTCGTCGACCGACAACACCTCCAACTGTTCCAGTGTGGACGGGTCGCACAAGGTTTCGCTGATGCCGAGTCCTTCGATGCCCGAGAACGCGATGATGTCGCCCGCCTGCGCCACCGGTACTTCGACGCGGTCCAGGCCCATGAAGCCCAGCACCTGCAGCACCTTGCCGTTGCGGGTCTTGCCATCGGTGCCGATCACGGTGACCTGCTGGTTGGTCTTGACCTTGCCGCGCTGGATGCGGCCGACGCCGATCACGCCGACGTAGTTGTTGTAGTCAAGGCTGGTCACGCGCATCTGGAACGGACCCTCCTCGCTGACCGGCGGGACGGGCACGTGATTGATGATGGCTTGGAACAGCGGCGTCATGTCGCCTTCGCGCACGGATTCATCCATGCCGGCATAGCCATTCAAGCCGGACGCATAGACGACCGGGAAATCGAGTTGCTCGTCGGTTGCGCCGAGGCGATCGAACAGGTCGAAGGTCTGGTCCAGCACCCACGACGGACGCGCACCGGGGCGGTCCACCTTGTTGACGACGACGATCGGCTTGAAGCCCATCGCGAAGGCTTTTTGCGTCACGAAGCGGGTCTGCGGCATCGGGCCGTCCATCGCATCGACCAGGATCAGCACCGAGTCCACCATCGACAGCACACGCTCCACCTCGCCGCCGAAGTCGGCGTGGCCCGGGGTATCGACGATGTTGATGCGGTATTCCTCGCCATCGGGCGACTTCCACTTGATCGCGGTGTTCTTCGACAGAATGGTGATGCCGCGTTCTTTTTCGATGTCGCCGCTGTCCATGACGCGGTCAGCCAGCACCGTGCGCTCGTCGAAGGTGTCGGATTGCTTGAGCAGTTGGTCGACGAGGGTGGTCTTGCCATGGTCGACGTGGGCGACGATGGCGATGTTGCGAAGGTTCTGGATGGACATGCGTACGTCGCGCCCGGCGTGACTGGGCGCAGGAGGTAGTGGAGGGAGGGGCGTTATTATAGCGGTCTAGACCACCCGGAGTGCTGGAATGAACACGACTGTATCCGCGCCGCGAAAATGGAACTGGTTAATTCTTGATTTATTGGGGACTGCGGCCCTAATGCTTGGCGCATTTTCGGTGTTCGCGCCGGAGCAGGCCGCCGATGTCGGCATTCCCGCCGCCTTGGGCTGGCCCTTGATCGTGATCGGGGGCGTCGCCACATTGGCTGCGATATTGATGTTTCTCCGCCAGCTTCGCGCCCAGCGCACTGGCTGACCCATTTTCTCAAAGGAGTTTTCATGTCCCTCATCGCTACCATCGACACCGACCGCGGCCCGATCAAACTGGAGCTGTATGCCGACAAGGCACCGCTGACCGTTGCCAACTTCGTCAACCTCGCCAAGCGCGGTTTCTACGATGGCCTCAACTTCCACCGCGTCATCGACGACTTCATGATCCAGGGCGGTTGCCCGCAGGGCCGTGGCACGGGTGGCCCGGGCTACAAGTTCGAGGACGAGACCAACAACGGCGTGCGTCATGACCGAGGTGTGATCTCGATGGCGAATGCGGGCCCCAACACGAACGGCAGCCAGTTCTTCATCACCCACATTAAGACCGATTGGCTGGATGGCAAGCACACCGTGTTCGGCAAGGTGCTGGAAGGTTTGGACGTGGTGGACAAGGTGCAACAAGGTGACGGCATCAAGTCGATCCGCATTGAAGGTGATGTCGATGCGGCATTGGCCGCGAAGGCCGATCGCGTCGAGGAGTGGAACAAGATCTTGTCGGCCTGATTCAAGCCAGCAGATTCAATTCAACTCGATGTGATGAACGAAGGGTCAGGCAGACAATGCCTGGCCCTTCAACCATTTGGTCGGCGACATTCCGTCGTGGCGTGCCGCGAAGGCCCGCGCCAATGCTGAGGCGTCGGCGTAGCCCACCTGATGTGCGACCTGTTTTACTGGCCGGCCTTTCAGCAGCAGCGTCTTGGCAATGCCCAGCCGCCACTCAGCCAAATATTCGCCTGGCGTAACGCCCACTACCTCTAGGAACTTCGAGGAAAAACGCGAACGCGACATCCCGCTGACATCTGCCAAAGTTTGCAGTGACCATGCCTCGCCGGGTTGCTGGTGGATGGCATCCAACGCCTTGGACAATTTCGCATCGCCTAAGCCTGCCAGCACGCCTTGATCGATAAGCGAGGCTTCCATTGCGTGGCGGAGCAATTGCAGGATGACGATTTCGCTCAGGCGATCGAGTGCAGCCTGGCGGCCGATGCGTTGGTCGAAGGCTTCATCAAACAGCAACTCCACGGTAGGTGAGAGCGACGACATCGAATCCAGCGGGATGGTCAGTACATCTGGTAATCCGCGGGTGAGTGGGTTGCCTTGACTCGCACCAAAACCGATGGACGCGCAGACAAGGTCGGCGGCATCGGACTCGATCCAATGCTGGGTAGGGCGCGAGTAATAGATGAGGCATGGCCCGACATGGGTTTGCGTGTCGCCATTGCTTTCGCGCGTACGCATCACGCCGTTGCGTACGACGTGCAGATGCCCGACACCGTCGCTGTCGTCAAACAGCGATGTACCGCAGAGCGCCCCGCTATAGAAAACGCGGGCCCGCAACGGGTAGCGGCCAAGCAGGGTTGAAAAGCGATCTTGGGACACTGGACTAAATGTATTGGATTAGATACTGGACGATGCTAATCGTACTTTATTCGTCGCCAATATGACGGCTCCTCCCAAGCCCATAGGCGCTGATCCATGTCTTCCAACTCCCCTCGTATTTCCCCGATTGATGTTGCCACCGCACAGCCCGACGTCCGCGCCACTCTGGATGCGGTCAAGGCCGAAATCGGCATGGTGCCGAATCTGTTCAAGACGTTGGCCCAATCGCCTGCTGCGCTGGATGGCTATCTGGGCCTGTCGGCCACCTTGGGCAAAGGCAGCCTGACCGCAGCGCAACGTGAAATCGTCGCCTTGGCTGTAGGTCAGGTGAATCGCTGCGCGTACTGCCTGTCGGCGCACACGCTGATCGGGAAGGGCGCCGGCCTAAGCGAAGCTGCGATCGAAGCTGCTCGTCGTGGCACCGGCTCGGTGCCGGCCGATGCTGCCTTGGCTGCCTTTGCCCACTTGGTTGCGAGTCATCGCGGCGTGGTCGAAGACGAAGAATTGGCTGCTTTCAAACAAGCCGGTTTTGATGATGGCGCGGTGCTGGAAGTCATCGCACACGTCGCGCTCAACACGCTGACCAATTACGCCAATCACGTGGCCAAGACCGACATCGATTTCCCGGCAGTCACGCTTTGATTCCCCTGCGATGTGTGCACGGTGGTCGGGCCGTGCCACATCGACCATATCCACACCGCAGCATCCAAAGGAGCCATCCATGACCTCATCCTCCCATTTCGCTGGTCTTCGCGCGAATCGCCGTGCCACACACCTGACGCGCATGCTGTCTGTCGCCGTCTTGTTGGTCGGTTTCGCGTTCTCGGGCCTTACATCGGCACTGACGATCAAGCCGTACTCGGAGAAAGCCGTTGCCGAGGCGCAAGCCAAAGGCGCGGCGACCGCCCTGCTTTTCCACGCAGACTGGTGCCCGACCTGCAGGGCGCAGGAGAAGACGCTGAAAGCGCTGGAAAAAAGTTCGCAACGCGACATCGTGGTGTTCTTCGTCAATTACGACAAAGAGAAGGAATTGCGCAAGATGAAGAAAGTCCGCGGGCAATCCACCTTGATTGTGTACCGCGGGGCCAAGGAAACCAGTCGCATGGCGGGCGAGACCTCGGCGGCGGCGATCACCACTGCGCTTGATAGCGCGTACATGATGAAATGATCGCGGGTTCCGCAGAACTGGGCCTAAGCCTGGTTGCAGGCAGCCTGACCACGCTTTCGCCTTGCGTACTGCCGCTGCTGCCCTTGGTCTTGGGTGGCAGTGTGCAGTCCGGTCGTTGGGCGCCATTGGCCATCGGCGCAGGCATGGTCACCAGCTTCACCGTCGCTGGCATCGCGTTGGGCGTCATTGGCGATTCGATAGGTCTGGATGTGGATGCGGTGCGTTACGCGGGTGCGTGGCTGCTCTTGGCGTGGGCCGTGGTGATGTTCTGGCCGGCGCTTGAGCAGCGTGTGTCCGGCTGGTTGTCGCCGCTCGCCGGGTCTGCCAATCAGATGGCAGGCCGGCTGGACGGGGGCTCTTTGCGTGGCGCCTTTGGGCTGGGTGCCCTGCTCGGTCTGGTTTGGAGCCCGTGTTCCGGGCCGTTGCTGGCATCGGCATTGACGATGGTGGCGAGCGAGGGTGGCGCGGCGCGCGGCGGCTTGATCCTGGGTGTATTCGGCGTGGGCGCGGCGATACCGCTGACCTTCGCTGCGTATTTGTCGCGCACCGGCTTCTCGAAGTTCCAGCATCGACTCATGCCCTATGTCGGCATGTTCAAGCGCGTGTTCGCCGTGGTGCTGGCTGCAATGGCAGCCCTGATCCTCACCGGTGGTGACAAGTGGCTGGAGGCGCGCGTGAATGATGGGCTGCCCGAGGCGTGGCTGCGACTGACCACGCTGTTCTAGTTGTTCGATGACCGCTGCGCTGGCGTGCTGGATGAACGCCGGCGCAGCGCTGCCAGTAGGCGGCTAGGGCAAGGCGGGGGTCTTAAATACTCTGTTTCTGCAGAGGTATCCGGTCAGTCTGAATCGGGGGCTGTGTTAATATTTCGGGCTCACGGGGCTGGTTTCATGGCCCTTGTCCGACAGGCAATTCCGGAGATTCCTCCCCATGCCCCAGCTCGCCAAGCGCATCGGCCGCGCCAAGCCCAGCGCCATCATGCAGGTCGCCGACAAAGCCAAGAAACTGAAGGCAGAAGGCCGCGACATCATCAGTTTCTCGATCGGCGTCCCCAACTTTTTGCCCGGTTCCCACGTGTACGAGGCCGCGCGTGAAGCGCTCGCCAAAGACAGCGGTCAGTACGGCAGCAACCGCGGCGCGGATGCGTTGTTGGATGCCTTCCTCAAGCACATGGAAGGCATCGGTTTGACCGGTTACACGCGGGCCAATTGCTCGACCGGCATCGGTGCCAAGCACATCCTGTACAACCTGGCCGAGGCCCTGTTGGACGAAGGCGATGCGATCGCCTTTGCGATCCCGTACTGGACCAGCTACATGGACATCGCGGAGATCGTCAACGCGAAGATCGACCTGCTGCCGTGCCCGCCAGAGCAGGATTACAAGCTGACCCCGGCGCAATTGGATGCTGCGCTGGCGAAGAAGCCGCGCGTGTTCCTGTTCAACAATCCGTCCAACCCGACCGGCATGGTCTACACCAAGGACGAGATCAGCGCGCTGGCCGATGTCATCGCCAAGCACCCGGATACGTGGATCATCACCGACGACATCTACAACCGCATGGTGTTTGATGGCGTGGGTTACCACAACTTCGTGCAGGCGCGTCCGGAGCTGCGTGATCGCGTGATCTTCGTGGATTCGCTGTCCAAGACCTACGGCATGCCGGGTTGGCGCGTCGGCTTCATGGCGGGCCCCGAAGTGGTGGCCAACGCCGTGACGACGATGAACTCCAACCACATCACCAACCTGCCCGAGATCGTGGTGGCCGCCTCGGTTGCCGCGCTCAGTGGCCCGCAGGACGTGCCGGAAGAAAAGTGCCGCGAATTCCAGGCCAAGCGCGACCAGGTGATGGCGGTGATGGAAAGCATCCCGAACCTCGTCTGCCCGCGTCCGCAAGGCGCGTTCTACGTGTTCCCCGATGTCAGCGCGTATTACGGCAAGTCGCACGACGGCAAGGTGATCGGCAACGACATCGATCTGTGCAATGCGCTGCTGGATAGCAAGGGTGTGGCCTGCGTGCCGGGCTCTGCCTTTGGCGAGCCGCGCAGCCTGCGCATCAGCTACACCTGCCCGACGCCGCAGTTGGCACCTGGCCTGGAACGCATCCGCGAATTTTTCAACGAAATGCAGTGAGCGCTGCTCGCTGACCCCTTGAGATTGGAGACCCCCATGAAGCAACCCGTTCGTGTCGCCGTTACCGGCGCTGCTGGCCAGATTGGCTACGCCCTGTTGTTCCGCATCGCCTCGGGCGAGATGCTGGGCAAGGACCAGCCGGTGATCCTGCAGATGCTGGAGCTGCCGATGGAAAAAGCCCAGGCCGCGCTGAAGGGCGTGATGATGGAGCTGGAAGATTGCGCGTTCCCGCTGCTGGCCGGCATGGTCGGCACTGACGATCCGGAAGTCGCCTTCAAGGATGCGGACTACGCGCTGCTCGTTGGCGCGATGCCGCGCGGTCCGGGCATGGAGCGCAAGGACCTGCTGCTCAAGAACGCCGAGATCTTCACCGTGCAGGGCAAGGCGCTCAACAAGGTCGCCAGCCGTGACGTGAAGGTGCTGGTGGTCGGCAACCCCGCCAACACCAATGCCTACATTGCGATGAAGTCGGCGCCGGACCTCAAGCCCGGCAACTTCACCGCGATGTTGCGTCTGGACCACAACCGCGCGCTGTCGCAGCTGGCCAACAAGGCCGACGTGCCGGTCGCCGACATCAAGAAGCTGGTCGTGTGGGGCAACCACAGCCCGACGATGTATCCCGACTATCGCTTCGCCACCGTCGATGGCGCATCGCTGAAGGACAAGATCAACGACGCTGACTGGAATGCCAACACTTTCATCCCGACCGTCGGCAAGCGTGGCGCGGCGATCATCGAAGCACGCGGCCTGTCGTCCGCGGCATCGGCGGCCAACGCCGCCATCGACCACATGCGCGACTGGGCGCTGGGCACCGATGGCGAGTGGGTGACGATGGGCGTGCCGTCTGACGGCAGCTACGGTGTGCCGGAAGGCGTGATCTACGGCGTGCCGGTGACCTGCGCCAACGGCGAATACACCGTGATCAAGGATCTGCCGGTTGATGATTTCAGCCGCGCTGCGATGGACAAGACGTTGGCCGAGCTGGAAGAAGAGCGCGCGGGTGTTGCCCATTTGCTCTAATGGTTTGATGTTGAGTTGAAGAAACAAAAGGGAAGCTTCGGCTTCCCTTTTGCTTGCTGGATGCTGTATCGCCGGGCGTCAGTGTTCCGATGGGGGTCGATGCCTTGGATTCACGTCGCGCACCAGTGTCCAGACGATGTCATGGCCTTCGGGGTCTCGACTTATCTGCAGGCAAGCCGCCTTGCCGGGCGTGATGGACACAGTTTGGGTCGTGTGTTCTTCACCGCGCACAGGGCAGGGCAGCGCTTGGATGAACATGTTGGTGGCATCGATGCTCCGACGCGCCTGCATCCCGGAAAGATCGCCGACTTCTTTGATCTTGCCGCCTTCTTCGGACAAAGGATGTTTGAAGTCGATCAAAACATCAGCGCGTAGCGAAGGTAGCCCGTTTACTACGACGGTGCCGCCACGAATCAGTAAGTCAGGCCAGACTTCGCCGTTCTGCGGAAGTGCGAAGTAGTGACCGATGTCCAGGCCCGCGTGACTCCCTGAGGCGATGGTATCCAGCGCAGCCAGCATCCCCATGAAGTAATGACGCCGCAGTAGTTGCTTCTGCGGATCGCCATCAATGCCGCCGGCTTCGATCAATACCGTGCTGGTGCCCCATTGTGTGGTCAGGTCTCCGAATGCGCGCGGGCTGAAGGTATCGTCCCAGCGTGCGATGTGACCAGCGAGCTGCGGCTCCAATATCGCGCGGATGGCCACGGCAACTTCCATCGCGCGCTTGCGCACGTCGTTGATGGCGCGATTTTCATCGAACGGCGGCGATAGGAGTGAAATCGCCACTTGCCGGTCGCTATTTCCCGCACGATATCCGGGGCGTTGGTCGTGCAGGTTGAAGCCGAAGCGTGGACCGAGTTCATCATGCAGTGATTTCAGTGCGCGTGCTTCGGGTGATGCCAACGCGCGTGCATCACGGTTGATGTCGATGCCCTGTGCATTCGTTCGCTGGAAACGTGCTGCGCCATCGGGATTCACCAATGGGAAGAAGTGCAGCGTGGTGTTCTGGCGCAAGCGAGCCACCAGCGGATGGTCGGGATGCTCACCAAGGAGGCGAAATAAATCCGCGAGCGCCATCGTCGCCGTGCTTTCATCGCCATGCATTTGCGACCATAGCAAGACAGGTATCGGTCCGTTACCCCATGTGACATGACGCAATGGCCTGCCTTCGGCACTTTGTCCGATTTCGCGCACGTGGAAACGACGTTCCTGGGTAAGCAATGGCGTAGCGACTTCCCACCAAAGTTCGGGCGGGAAAGTGCGTGGATCCAAGCCTTTCACACGCAGCTGGCCTTCATACAGGCCGGCTATCTCATCTGCCCAAGCCGGTGCTGATGGCAATGGCGATGTCGGCTTCATCTGCATCGGTCTCGACATGGTTGGGGAGTCAGATTCAAACGGCATGCTATTGCAGCCCGACAGCAGCAGTGAGGCAAGCAGCAGTGCAGAAACGATTCGGGAATTCAGCTTCATGCGGGAATCTTTGCATGGGCGGTGGGGGTAGTGTGCCTGCGCAGGTGTAAACACTGCGTTCTTGACTGAGTGACTTGGCAGGGCTTCGTGATACCTCGATCATTGAGCAATGAATGTGCTGGATGAAAAAGTAAAGCCACCACCAAACGCTGACGCCGTTCGGGTGCTGCATGAGGATGCTTGGCTTCTGGTCGTCGAAAAGCCGGAAGGCATGCTTTCCGTGCCCGGTCGTCTGCCGGAGAATCGCGACAGCGTTGCCTCGCGCGTTCAACTGCGATACCCGGAGGCATTAATCGTCCATCGTCTTGACCAAGTCACCAGCGGTTTGATGTTGATGGCGCGTGATGTCGCGACGCATCGCGCGCTCAGCGTAGCCTTCGCTGCACGCAACATTGACAAGCGTTACGAAGCGTTGGTCGAAGGCTTTGTCGATGGGGAGTCGGGCGATATCGATCTGCCCTTGATCGCCGACTGGCCTAATCGCCCGCGGCAGAAGGTGGATCACGAGATCGGCAAGCCTTCACGAACCCTTTGGCGGGTGATGTTGCGCGACGAAGCGACATCGCAAACCCGGCTAGCGCTGGAGCCGGTCACTGGACGCAGCCATCAGCTGCGTGTGCATCTGGCTGAGACCGGCCACCCGATCGTGGGGGATACCTTCTACGGGGCCACCCCGGCGGCCAGGGTCTGCCTGCACGCCGCTTGGTTGGGCCTGAATCATCCGGCAACGGGTCAGCCCGTCGAGTTCAGCTCGCCGCCGCCGTTCTGACAGGCCCTTTGGCCAGAGCGCGAAATCGCCCAGTGCCTTAAAATCCCATCTTTGCCCGGAGCCCGCATGACGCCCCCCGCCTCCGCTGGCGCGCGCTTTCGCGCCGCCTTGACCGAAGAATCTCCGTTGCAGGTGATGGGCGCCATCACCGCCTACGCCGGCCTCATGGCCAAGCGCACAGGCTACAAGGCGCTGTACCTGTCTGGTGGCGGTGTCGCCGCCAACTCACTCGGCATGCCGGACCTCGGCATCTCGACGATGGAAGACGTACTGACCGATGCGCGCCGGATTGTGGATGCGACTGGCATGCCGCTCCTGGTCGATATCGATACCGGTTGGGGCGGCGCGTTCAACATCGGTCGTACCATCCGCAATTTCGAGCGCATCGGCGTAGCCGCCGTGCACATGGAAGACCAGGTCGGACAGAAGCGTTGTGGCCACCGCCCGGGCAAGGAAGTGGTGAGCAAGGACGAGATGGTGGATCGCGTCAAGGCTGCGGTCGATGGGCGAGTTGATCGTGATTTCGTGATCATGGCGCGTACCGATGCCGCGGCCGTCGAAGGCATCGACAGTGCGATCGAACGCGCCGTGGCCTATGTCGAAGCCGGCGCGGACATGATCTTCCCCGAGGCGATGAAGACGCTGGACGACTACCGCAAGTTCAAGGCAGCGGTGCGTGTGCCGATCCTCGCCAACCTGACCGAGTTCGGTTCCACCCCGTTCTTCACTACCGACGAACTGCGCGATGCGAACGTCGACATCGCGCTGTATTGCTGCGGCGCGTATCGCGCGATGAACAAGGCAGCGCTCGGTTTCTACGAAACGGTGCGTCGCGAAGGCACGCAGAAAAGCACCATCGACCAATTGCAGACGCGCGCTGAGCTGTACGACTTCCTGGGCTATCACGCCTACGAAGACAAGCTTGATGCGCTGTTCGCCGACAAGAAATAAAGAGGAGATGACGATGAGCGAAAACACCAGCACCCTGCCGAAGCCGAAGAAATCCGTCGCGCTGTCCGGCACCGCCGCCGGCAATACAGAACTTTGCACCGTCGGACGTAGTGGCAACGACCTGCACTACCGCGGTTACGACATCAAGGATTTGGCGACCCAATCCACGTTTGAAGAAGTCGCTTATTTGCTGGTGCACGGCAGCCTGCCAACCGTGTCGCAGCTGAAAGCCTATAAGGCCAAGCTCAAGCGCCTGCGCGGCCTGCCTGCCATCGTGCAGGAAGCACTGGAGCTGGTGCCGGCCAATGCCCATCCGATGGACGTGATGCGTACGGGCTGCTCGGTGCTGGGCACGGTGCTGCCGGAGCGCGAAGGTCACCCGGCGGCCGAGGCGCGCGATATCGCGGATCGCCTGATCGCAAGCTTTGGCTCGATGCTGCTGTACTGGTGGCACTTCACCCGTAACGGCCGCCGCATCGATTGCGAAACCGATGATGATTCGGTCGCTGCACACTTCCTGCACCTGTTGCACGGCGAGCCGCCGAGCGCGATGCACGCGGATGCACTGGACAAGTCGCTCATTCTCTACGCCGAGCACGAGTTCAATGCCTCGACCTTCACCGCGCGCGTGATCGCAGGTACCGGTTCCGACATGTATTCGTGCATCACCGGTGCCATCGGCGCGCTGCGTGGTCCGAAGCATGGCGGCGCGAACGAAGTGGCGATGGACATCATCAGCCGCTACGGCAGCGCCGATGAGGCCGAAGCCGACATCAAGGCGCGCATGGAGCGCAAGGAAATTATCATCGGCTTTGGTCACCCGGTCTACACCATCGGCGATCCGCGCAACCCGATCATCAAGGAGATCTCGCGCACGCTGTGCAAAGACGGCGGCAACCAGACGATGTTCGATGTCAGCGAGCGCATCGAGAACCTGATGATGGATACCAAAAAGATGTTCCCGAACCTGGATTGGTATAGCGCATCGGCCTATCACATGATGGGCATCCCGACCCCGATGTTCACGCCGCTATTCGTGATCGCGCGCACCAGCGGCTGGTCGGCGCATGTGATTGAGCAGCGCGAGGACGGCAAGATCATCCGCCCGAGTGCGAACTACACCGGGCCGGAAGACCGCGATTACGTGGAGCTTTCCACTCGGTAAGTATTTGCATGGACTGGCTCATCCCCGACGGGCGGTTGGCCGAACACGCGCTGGTGGCGGTGGTGGCTTTGGCTGTCACCGCTTTGACGGTGCTGATCCATTACGAAGGCATGCATGCATTGGTGCGCCGATCTTCCAAGCGTGTAGTGATGCGTGGGCAGGATCGTCGCACCATGCTGAAGATCATCTTCTCCCTGCTTGTGCTGCACGTAGTCGAGATTTGGTGTTTTGGTCTGGCTTTTTGGGGGCTGTCTGCCATTCCCGGCACCGGATACATGCATGGCGAACACAGTACCGATACCTTGTTCGATGCCATCTATCTTTCGGCGACCACCTACACCACGGTTGGTTTCGGTGATGTGTCGCCCGTCGGTGCGATCCGTTTCATTTCAGGGCTGGAGTCTTTGGTGGGTCTGATCTTGATCACCTGGTCCGCCAGCTTCACATATTTGGAAATGTCGCGGTTGTGGTCAGATCCGGACGCCTGAGCGTTCGCATAACCACCCGCAGGAGTTTGAGATGACGAATTTGAATACCGTATATCGCAAGCCTTTGGCTGGCACCAAGCTGGATTGGTTTGATGCGCAGGAAGCTGTTGATGTCATTCAACCGGGCGCATGGGCGAAGCTGCCTTATACGTTGAAGATTCATGCCGAGAATCTGGTGCGTCGCGCCGATCCGGCCAAGCTCAATGCCTATCTCGGCCAGTTGATCGAGCGCCGCAGTGACTTGGATTTCCCGTGGTTCCCCGCGCGCGTGGTCTGCCACGACATCCTCGGCCAGACTGCACTGGTCGATCTGGCAGGCTTGCGTGATGCGATTGCGGACCAGGGTGGCGACCCTGCGCAGATCAATCCGGTGGTGCCAACACAGCTCATCGTCGACCACTCGCTGGCGGTGGAATGCGGCGGCTTCGATCCGGACGCCTTCGCAAAGAATCGCGAGATCGAGGATCGTCGCAATGCTGATCGCTTCCACTTCATCGAGTGGACCAAGAAAGCATTCAAGAACGTCGACGTGATTCCGCCGGGCAACGGCATCATGCACCAGATCAATCTGGAGAAGATGTCGCCGGTGATCTTTGTCGATGACGGCGTCGCCTTCCCGGACACTTGCGTCGGCACCGACAGTCACACGCCGCATGTCGATGCACTCGGCGTGATCGCGGTGGGCGTGGGCGGCCTGGAAGCCGAAAACGTGATGCTGGGGCGCGCCTCGTGGATGCGCACGCCGGACATCATCGGTGTCGAACTTGCCGGCAAGCCGCAGCCGGGCATCACCGCGACTGACATCGTGTTGGCGCTAACCGAGTTCTTGCGTCAACAAAAAGTGGTGGGTGCCTATATCGAATTTTTTGGTGAGGGCGCTGCGCATCTCACCATTGGTGACCGCGCGACCATTTCCAACATGACGCCGGAATATGGAGCGACCGCGGCGCTGTTCTACATCGACCAGCAAACCATTGATTACCTGCGTTTGACCGGGCGTGAAGAATCGCAGTTGCAGTTGGTCGAAACCTACGCAAAGGCCGCAGGTCTGTGGGCCGATGCCATGGTCGATGCTGAGTACGAGCGCGTGCTGCATTTCGACCTGTCGAGTGTGACGCGCAATATGGCGGGGCCGTCCAATCCGCATCGCCGTTTGCCGGTGAGCGAGTTGGCCGAGCGCGGCATCGCGGTGAACCTCGACGGTGCGCGCGCCGAAGAGCGCGAAGGCAAGATGCCGGATGGTGCGGTGATCATCGCCGCCATCACTTCTTGCACAAATACGTCGAATCCGCGCAATGTCATTGCCGCGGGTTTGATTGCGCGCAATGCACTTCAGCGTGGCTTGTCGCGCAAGCCGTGGGTGAAGACCTCGTTGGCACCCGGCTCGAAGGCTGTTGAGCTTTACCTGCGTGAAGCTGGATTGCTGGACGACCTGGAACAGCTCGGTTTCGGCATCGTCGGGTTTGCCTGCACCACCTGCAACGGCATGTCCGGTGCGTTGGATCCAGCGATCCAGCAGGAGATCATCGACCGAGATCTGTATGCGACGGCGGTGCTGTCGGGCAATCGCAACTTCGATGGCCGCATCCATCCTTACGCGAAGCAGGCCTTTCTTGCATCGCCGCCGCTGGTGATTGCGTATGCCATCGCCGGCACCATGCGTTTCGACATCGAAAAAGACGTGCTGGGCGTAGATGGCGAAGGTAATGAAGTGCGTCTAAAGGACATCTGGCCGACGGATGCCGAGATCGATGCGGTGGTGAAGGCGAGCGTCAAGCCGGAGTTCTTCCGCCAGGTGTATGAGCCGATGTTCAAATTGCACGTCGAGCAGGGTGAGCCAGTCAGCCCGCTGTATGACTGGCGAGAGATGAGTACCTACATCCGCCGCCCGCCGTATTGGGAGGGCGCACTGGCCGGTGAGCGTCTGCTCAAGGGCATGCGCCCGCTGGCGGTACTGGGCGACAACATCACCACCGATCATCTTTCGCCGTCAAACGCGATTCTCGCCTCCAGTGCGGCAGGCGAATATCTCGCGAAGATGGGCTTGCCTGAGGAAGACTTCAATTCCTATGCGACGCATCGCGGCGATCACCTGACCGCGCAGCGCGCCACTTTCGCCAACCCCAAACTCGTCAATGAAATGGCCGTGGTGGATGGCGAAGTTAAGCAGGGCTCATTGGCGCGCGTCGAGCCGGAGGGCAAAGTGATGCGGATGTGGGAAGCGATCGAGACCTACATGGAGCGCAAGCAGCCGCTCATCATCATCGCGGGTGCGGACTACGGTCAGGGCAGTTCGCGTGACTGGGCGGCAAAGGGCGTGCGACTCGCTGGTGTGGAGGCGATTGCCGCGGAAGGGTTTGAGCGCATCCATCGCACTAATCTGATCGGCATGGGCGTGCTGCCCTTGCAATTCCAGATGGGCGTGAATCGCAACACGCTGGAGATAGATGGCAGCGAGACCTTCGATGTGGTGGGTGAGCTGACACCGGGCACCATGTTGAACCTGATCATCAGCCGCAAGGATGGCAGTCAAATTGAGGTGCCGGTGCTGTGTCGTCTTGATTCGGACGAAGAAGTGCTGATTTATCAGGCAGGCGGCGTGTTGCAGCGTTTCGCGCAGGACTTCCTCGCAACGAACGAGGCTGCCTGAATTCCGTGTCGACCACCCCGCGCTATTTCTTTGGTGCGTTGCCCGGGCTATATGAGTCGGAGCGATGGCTGACGCGATTGGCAGCAGCAGGTGTGGCGTCGAAGCTGGGTCGGCGCATGTTTGCCATGGAAAATTGGCATCAGACCTTGTCGGGTCGCCATTTCGATGCCGATGAAGCAACCATCGCAGGTTTGCTCGAAGCAGGCAGTCGGATCACTGCACATGCGGTGACGCTTCGATTCAATCGCGTCATCTGGACGCAAGGCGAGCCCGAACGACGCAACCATTGCACGCTGTTCACACATGGCCGTCCGGTTGAGTTCGATGCCTTGCTCAGCGCCGTGCAAGTTGCGCTTAAGGATGTTGGTTTGGATGATTCGGAAGGGCATCGTCCCCATATCACCCTCAGTTACGATGCGGGCGAATTGCACCCCACCGTTCAGCTGATCCCGATTGAGTGGACCATTGACGAAATCCTGCTGCTGAAAGGCCACGGAAGTCCGTACCGTTACGATGTAATCGGGCGCTGGCCATTGCTGCCGCCGGCCAGCCCGCAACATCAGAATGATTTATTCGCGCTGGGCTGATTGCCCGCGCATCGACGAACGAGAGCGCACCATGCACAAGCCGCAAATCCGCATTCCCGCCACCTACATGCGCGGCGGCACGTCCAAGGGTGTGTTTTTCCGCTTGCAGGACTTGCCGCTCGAAGCACAAGTGCCAGGTGCCGCGCGTGATGCGTTGCTGATGCGCGTGATCGGCTCGCCCGATCCTTACGGTAAGCACACTGATGGCATGGGCGGTGCAACTTCCAGCACCAGCAAGTGCGTGATCATCGCGCCCAGCACGCAGCCCGATCACGATGTCGATTATTTGTACGGACAAGTGGCCATCGGTGATGCCTTCGTCGACTGGAGCGGCAACTGCGGCAACCTGTCGACGGCGGTGGGCCCGTTCGCGATCAGTCAGGGCTTCATCGATCCATCGCGCCTGCCTGAGAACGGTACGCTCGCGGTGCGCGTGTGGCAGGCCAATATCGGCAAGACCATCATTGTCCATGTGCCGATCATCAACGGGCAGGTGCAGGAAACCGGCGATTTTGAGTTGGATGGGGTGACCTTCCCGGCGGCGGAGATCGTGCTGGAATTCATCGACCCGGCCGATGAGGGCGAAGGTGAGGGCGGTGGCGCCATGTTCCCGACGGGCCAGCTTGTCGATGATCTTGAAGTGCCTGAACTAGGAACGCTCAAGGTGACGATGATCAATGCGGGCATCCCGACCGTGTTCGTCAACGCCGCCGACATCGGCTACACCGGCAGTGAGTTGCAGGAAGCGATCAATGGCGATGCCAAGGCGCTGGCGATGTTGGAGTCGATCCGCGCGCATGCGGCTGTGCGTATGGGCCTGATCGACAGCGTCGAGGATGCGCCCAAGCGCCAGCATTCGCCGAAGGTCGCTTTTGTTGCGCCGGCCGCAACCTACACCGCATCAAGCGGCAAGGTGATTGGGGGCGATGACATCGACCTGCGTGTGCGGGCGATGTCGATGGGCAAACTGCATCACGCGATGATGGGTACGGCCTCCGTCGCCATCGCTTCGGCCGCGGCCGTGCCGGGCACCCTGGTGAATCTGGCGGCGGGCGGCGGGTCACGTGAAGCGGTTCGCTTCGGTCATCCCTCGGGCACGCTGCGTGTTGGCGCGGCGGCAGAGCAGGTCGATGGGCTGTGGACGGTGAAAAAGGCAGTGATGAGCCGCAGTGCGCGCGTGTTGATGGAAGGCGCGGTGCGAGTGCCGGATCACACGGATATTTGATCGCCGAGTGCCGCGATGAAGCCACATCGACTCTATATATAAGAACACCCGCCTGCTGCTAGCAGACGGGTGTGCGTCATCAAGCTCGCAAGGGGCAGTGCTTACATCAAGCCTTCGGCCTTCAATGCCGCTTGCACGCCGGCATCGGCCAACATGCGCTTGTGGAAGTCCTGCAGGTGGGTCAGGTCGGACAAATCGACGCCCAGCTTCTTCGCCCAGCCCATGGTGATGAACAGATAAGGGTCTGCAAAGCTGCGGAAGCCGGCCAGCCAGTTGCCGGTTTCGCCCAGACGCTTGTCGGCGGTCTCGTAATAGCGGCGAACGCGTTTGGCAGCGAGCGCCTTGACCGTGTCGTAATTCTCCGCGCCTTCCATGAACAGGCCGGGGGCGAACAGGGGCGTGAATGCCGGATGCAAGTCCGAGTTGCAGAAGGCCAGCCATCGGGTGGCCTCGGCGCGCTGCTGGGTGCTGCCGTCTCCAGCCAGTCCAGCTTGCGGGTAGGTGTCGGCGATATAGCCCATGATCGCGGCGTTCTGGGTCAGGACGAAGTCGCCATCGACGATCACCGGCACCGAGCCGGCCGGGTTGAGGGCGAGGAAGGCGGGTTCCTTGATCTGCTGCTGGGTGACCACTTCGACTTCGAAGGGCTGGCCGGTCCATTGCAGTGCGATGTGGTCGGCGGTCGAGCACGCGCCGGGTTTGCTGTAGAGCTTCATGGCAGCTTCCTGATGAGGGGCTGCCATTTTGGAGGTGACTTCGCTAACAGTCGATGATGACCCGGCAACGCTGTGTTGCCGGATTTGCCTCAGTTGCGCTTGGAGCGCAGCGATTGGACCTTCAAGAAGGTATGGTCGCCGATCTGGGCGACTTGATAGGCGTTGCGCCAGCTCGGGCTTGCGATATTGTGGGCCAGGAAGTGGCTGGCGCCCGGCACGATTTCCTTGCGCTGGCCGTCCGGCAAGGCCCAGTTCTGTTCGGCCTCGATGGCGATGGTCACGGCCTGCGCCCAGGCTTCGGTGTTGCTGAGGCGGGTCTGCGGCGACACGATCGTCGGCGCGAACTGCTTGCGTGCGGTGACGACCTGGCACATCGAGTCGCCCCATAGGCCGCTGTCTTCGCGGCGGAGTGCGACCTCGGCCACGGCCTGCTGGCCCTGAGTCGATTGGTCGCGCGCTTCCAGATATAACGTGGCCGACAGGCACAGCGAATCCGCTGCCTGCGGCGGGAGAATCGAGGCCAACCACAAGATCCAGGCCAGTTTCATCGTCGTACTCCTTGCTCGTTGCGTCGTGCATCGGCGTCACCGGCGTGCGGTAGGCGACGATGTAGCGACATGGCGTCCGGGGAGGGCGGCGGCTCTATGGCACACCTTTTGCCCCAGGCGGGATTTCCGCCTGTGACCGCTTAAAGATGAATAGCGGCCTTGGTTGAGGTGGGCGCAAGGTACGAACCAGATACCTAATGAAGCCTGAATGGGGATTTACAACTCGACCCGCTAATTATGGTTGTATCGCGTGCGGGTTCTTTAGAACTAAACAACTATCGCCGTGGGCTGCCGGCCTGGCAGATGACCGGCCATGACAAAACGGTACTAGCGCATGCGTTTCCCGACATGACGTAGTCGGTTTGGACCGGGTC
The DNA here is from genome assembly GCF_900155935.1 of Solilutibacter tolerans. Lineage (GTDB taxonomy): Bacteria > Pseudomonadota > Gammaproteobacteria > Xanthomonadales > Xanthomonadaceae > Solilutibacter > Solilutibacter tolerans. The sequence goes on along the minus strand of NZ_FTLW01000003.1, from coordinate 78,509 downwards.
CTGGTTGTCGATGTCAATTCGCCCCCGGTTCAGGTACAATTTCGACTGTTTGCTGAACGCGATCCGTGGTCAGGGAACTGTTATGCTATTGTTAACGCGGCTTTCACATGCGCGACCGTAGGCTTCACCCCGGTGGCGCGCATCATGGCCGTCATGACAAGAAATTCCGTTACACGTTTTACCCATCCCTGCTAGACCTTTGATCAAGGAGCTCGACATGAACAAGAAACTCCTCTGCGCCGCGTTGTTGTGCGGCATGGGCGTAGCGCATACCGCTGTCGCTCAGGAGTTTGACGACCGCTGGTACGTTTCCGCTTCGACCGGTGTGAACTTCCAGGATAGCGACCGTGGCACCGAAGATGCCGTGTTCGGCACCCTCGGCTTCGGTAAGTTCTGGACCCCGAACTGGTCGGTGGATCTGGAGCTGAACTACCAGAACCCGGACAAGACCTCGAACCCGAACCTGTGGTGGAGCCAGTACGGCGCCTCGGTCGATGCCCGTTACCACTTCCGCAATGCGGATCGTAAGTGGTGGCCGTACCTGCTGTTCGGTGTCGGCATGCAGCGTCACGAAGAAGAGTTCGCAGCGATCTGCGGCCCGGCTTCTGGCTTCCCGATGCAGTCGTCCTGCCCGGCTCAGCACGAAGACAACAACGTCGCCGCCAAGGCCGGCGTTGGTCTGCAGGCTGACTTCGGCCGCGTTGACCTGCGCACCGAGCTGGCTGCCCGCGTCGACTTCGACGAAGTGCAGGCTCGCGCTGCCAACATGCAGGAAGACCAGTTCGTCGATCTGCTCGCTTCGGTCGGCCTGACCGTGGCCCTGGGCCCGGAGCCGATGGCACCGGTTGCTCCGCCGCCGGCGACCCCGACCTGTGCCGACATGGACAGCGATGGTGACGGCGTCAACGACTGTAACGACAAGTGCCCGGGTTCGCAGGCTGGCCAGACCATCGGTCCGGACGGCTGCCCGGTTCCGGTGACCTTCGATCTGAAGGGCGTGAACTTCGACTTCGACAAGTCGACCCTGCGTCCGGACGCGATCGCCATCCTGAACGAAGGCATCGAGATCCTGAAGCGTTACCCCGACATCCGCGCTGAAGTGGCCGGTCACACCGACCTCTGCGGTAGCGATGCGTACAACCAGTCGCTGTCCGAGCGTCGCGCCCGCGCCGTGTACGACTACCTGACCAGCAACGGCATCGATGCCGGCCGTCTGTCGGGCCCGGTGGGTTACGGCGAAAGCCGTCCGCTGGAACCGACCGCTCAGACCCTGCCGGGCTGCAAGAGCGAGACGAACCGCCGCACCGAGCTGAACGTCCAGAACTAATTCTGGCGGTCAGTTGCAAGACCAAGAAACCCGGCCTTGTGCCGGGTTTCTTTTTGCCTGCAATCCCAGTGCCGTACGTGCTGAATGTTCAGTCGGAAATGCAGCTTGGGGTTTCAACGCCGAGTGTTTTCGCCTACATTCTCTGGATATCTACGCATTGTTTCGATGATGCAGCGCCCAACAAATCTGGAGTACATGATGTCGCCACGCCTGCTCACGCTTCCCCTTCTGCTCGCCGCCGGTTGGGCGCAAGCACAAGCACCAAATTGCGCAGGCGTTCCACAAGCATTGCCTTCATCGCCGGATGTCCTGCCGGCCGTCTCCAGCGAACTCTCATCGCCGTATTACGACCTGGGTGCTCCGACGGGTGTGCTGTCGCGGGCGTTTGACCAGGCGATATCGGCCGACCAAGTGCTATTGCGGTTGAAGATTGAGACATGTCGCAGTTTTGCCAGTGTCATTCCCGCGCCCAGTCCGGTGAACCCGAACGATCCAGCTGCCTACAAACCCAAGACCGAATTCGATAACACGCCGTGGCGCTTCAACATGACAGAAAACGGCAAGCGGATGACCGCCGATGAGTTTGATGCATGGATGAAAGCGCGCGGCGTACGTGTCGTGCCGAAGAAGGCCGAGGTCCAGGCCACGACGCCAGCGACGCCTCCAGCGACCAAGCCGCTCTGATTCGAGTCGATTAGCCGACGGCACAGCCATGCGGACATCGCGAAGAATCGGCTTGGCCCGCGTCATATCGAAGCGTGGCTGGTGCTCACGCAGTGCTGCCGAGAAAATGATTCGCGAAGGCCGTGTTGCGGTGCGCGGACGCATCATCCTTGACCCCGAGACACCGACGCTGGAATCCGAAACGCAGATTCGGCTCGATGATCTGTCCCCGCAAGCGCCACGGCGTCGTTATCTGATGCTCAACAAGCCGCGCGGCTTGGTCACCACCGCGAAGGACGAGCATGCACGCGATACCGTGTATCAATGTTTCGATGGCGCCGAACTTGGGTGGATCGCGCCGGTAGGCCGGTTGGATAAGGCCAGCGAAGGCTTGTTGCTATTCTCGAATGATCCGGCATGGGCTGCGTCGATCACATCACCCGATTCGGGCCCTACCAAGACCTACCACGTGCAAGTAGTAGGAATTCCCAATCCGGCTGTGCTGGATCGGATGAAAGAGGGCGTCGATGGCGAAGGCGAGCGGCTGTCGGTTTCGCAGGCACGGCTGCTGCGCTCAGGCGAGCGCAATGCGTGGCTCGAAATTGAGTTGGATGAAGGACGTAACCGACAGATCCGTCGCATCCTCTCGGCACTCGATATCGAAGTGCTGCGGCTGGTGCGTGTCGCAATCGGCCCGCTTGCCTTGGGCGATCTCGCCAAGGGGGCTTGGCGAGATTTGACGGAAGCTGAGACCGCCGCATTGCGCGGCGAATGATCAGCCCTTGATGACGCCGAGTTCCTTGCCGATGCGGGTGAACGCATCGATCGCGCGATCCAAATGCTCGCGCGTGTGCGCGGCGCTGATCTGGGTGCGAATCCGCGCCTGACCCTTGGGCACGACCGGGAAGAAGAATCCGATGGCGTAGATGCCTTCTTCAAGCAAGCGCTCGGCAAACTTCTGTGCCAGGGGCGCGTCGTACAGCATCACTGGGCTTATCGGGTGCACGCCGGGTTTGATGTCGAATCCGCGGGCGGTCATTTCCTTGCGGAAATACGCCGTGTTCTCGACCAGTTGCTCGCGCAAGTCGCCGGCGGACGACAGCATCTCGAACGCCTTGATGCCCGCCGCGACGACATGCGGCGGCAACGAATTGGAGAAGAGGTAGGGGCGCGAACGCTGACGCAGCAGTTCGATCACCTCGCGCTTGGCGGTGGTGAATCCGCCCAGTGCGCCGCCCATCGCCTTGCCCAGTGTGCCGGTGAAGATGTCGATCTTGTCCATCACACCCTTGACCTCGGCGCTGCCGCGGCCGCTCGCGCCCAGGAAACCGGTGGCGTGGCATTCGTCGATGTGGACCAGTGCACCGTACTTTTGCGCCAGTGCGGTGATTTCGTCGAGCGGGGCGATGAAGCCGTCCATCGAGAACACGCCGTCGGTGGTGATCATGATGGTGCGCGCGCCGTCGGCTTTCGCCTGCTGCAGCTGCTTCTCGAGATCTGCCATGTCGCAGTTGGCGTAGCGATAGCGCTTGGCTTTGCACAGGCGCACGCCGTCGATGATCGAGGCATGGTTGAGCGCGTCGCTGATGATCGCGTCGTTTTCGTCCAGCAGCGGTTCGAACAAGCCGCCGTTCGCATCGAAGCACGCGGCGTAGAGGATGGTGTCCTCGGTGCCGAAGAAATCGGCGATGGTTTTTTCCAGCTGCTTGTGCAGGTCTTGCGTGCCGCAGATGAAGCGCACGGAGGCCATGCCGAAACCGTGGGTATCGAGGGCCTCCTTGGCCGAAGCGATGATGTCCGGATGGTCGGCCAGGCCCAGATAGTTGTTGGCGCAGAAGTTGAGTACGCGGCGGCCGTCGGCCAGTTCGATTTCGGCCGACTGCGGGCTGGCGATGATGCGCTCGGACTTGAACAAGCCGGCGTCGCGGATTTCGTCGAGGGTTGAGGTGTAGCGTTCGGTCAAGGACATGGGGGCTCCGAGGGTGTCGGTGGCAGGTGACCGCTGCCGGTTCGCGACCATCGGCGGCATGGACGCCGCCGATGAACCTACATGGATGTATTTACGGCGTGGCGCGAATTGGCAGCGGTCACCTGCCATGCGCGTGAATCCACCATCAATTCCAGCTCAACACGACCTTGCCGGACTTGCCAGATTCCATCAGCTCGAAGCCTTTCTGGAAATCATCGATGGGCAGTTGATGGGTCAACACCTTGCCCAGCGGAAAACCGGACAGGATCAGCTGCGTCATCTTGTACCAGGTCTCGTACATGCGACGCCCGTAGATGCCCTGCAAAGTCAGGCCCTTGAAGATCACCTTGTCCCAGTCGATGCCCGCGCCGTTCGGCATGATACCGAGCATCGCGATCTTGCCGCCGTTGTACATGCAGTCGAGCATGTCGTTGAACGCGCGTGGGTTGCCGCTCATTTCCAGGCCCACGTCGAAGCCTTCCATGTGCAGGTCGGCCATCACGTCTTTCAGCTTGGTGTTGGACACGTTGACCACGCGCGTCGCGCCCATGTCGGCAGCCAGCTTCAAGCGGTAATCGTTGACGTCGGTGACGACCACGTTGCGCGCGCCGATGTGCTTGCATATGCCGGCCGCGATGATGCCGATGGGGCCGGCACCGGTGATCAACACGTCTTCGCCGACCACATCGAACTCCAGCGCGCAGTGCGCAGCGTTGCCGTAAGGGTCGAAGAAGGCAGCCAGTTCGCTCGGAATCTGATCGGGGATCGGCCACAGGTTGGTGGCTGGCATCACGATGTATTCGGCGAACGCGCCATTGCGATTCACGCCGATGCCGACGGTGTTCGGGCACAGGTGTTGCTTGCCCGCGCGGCAGTTGCGGCAATGCCCGCAGACGATGTGGCCTTCGGCCGACACGCGCTGACCGATGCTGTAGCCGGTGACGCCCGGGCCAATTGCCGCGATCCGGCCGACGAACTCATGGCCAATGACCAAGCCCGGCTTGATCGTGCGTTGGCTCCACTCATCCCACAGATAAATGTGCAGGTCGGTGCCGCAAATGGCGGTCTTCTCGAGCTTGATCAGCACCTCGTTGGGGCCGGCGACCGGGACGGGCACTTCCTCCATCCAGATGCCTTTGCCGGCTTCGCGCTTCACCAGCGCTTTCATCGTTTGCTGCGTCATGTGGGGTCCGTTGTGCAGTGCAATGCGCCATTTTACCGTGCCGCCCGTGACGGCTTGCACATCCCGTGCGCGCCGCCATCCGGATAATGGCCGGATCGAATGACGGAGCAGGCGGATGCGCAAGACGATGTTGGCAATGGCCACGGGTGTGGCGATGATGGGCGGCCTGGCCGCAAACGGTCCCGTACGGGCCGACGAGGGCATGTGGCTACCCATGCAGTTGCCCGATATTGCCCAGCGCATGAAGGCCGCGGGCTACAAGGGCGACCCGGCCAAATTGGCGGATGTCACCCAGCCGCCTCTCTCTGCGGTGGTGAAGGTGGGCGGCGCGACCGGCGCCTTCGTCTCCGACCAAGGCCTCATCGTGACCAATCACCACGTCGCCTTTGGCGTCATTCAGTACAACAGCTCGAAGGAGCGCGACCTGATCGTGAACGGTTTCGTGGCGCCGGACAAAGCGGGCGAGCTGCCAGCCAATCCCGATTTCCGCGTGCTGGTGACGACCGGCTTCGACAAGATCACCGACCAGATCCTGAAAGATGCCCGCAGCAAGACGGGGCGCGCTTACTTCGATGCCATCGACGCCGCCTCCAAGGCCGAAGTGAAGGCCTGCGAAGCTGATGTCGGCTACCGCTGCAGCATCGTCAACATGTATTACGGCACGGATTTCTATCGGGTGAAGCAGCTCGAGTTGAAGGATGTTCGCCTGGTCTACGCGCCGCCGCGCGACATCGGCAATTACGGCGACGAGATCGACAACTTCATGTGGCCGCGCCACAGCGGGGACTTCACGTTCTTGCGCGCCTACGTGGGCAAGGACGGCAAGCCCGCGGCGTACAGCAAGGACAACGTGCCCTATGCGCCGCCCGCCCATCTGCAAGTGAGCACGGCGGCAGTGAAGGACGGCGATTACGCGATGCTGGCCGGTTATCCCGGCACGACGTATCGCCATCGTAGTGCGTCCGAGTTCGCCAACCAGATCGAATGGCAGCTGCCCTCGCGCATCGCGCTATTCGACAGCTTGCTGAAGGACATCGCGGCCAGTGCACCGGACGGGTCGGATGCGGCGGTGAAATATGCATCGCAAGTGCAGTCGTTCAAGAACACGCTCAAGCGTGCGCAGGGTGAGCTGGAAGGCTTGAAGCGCAGTGACGCCGTACATGTGCGCAATGCCGATGAAGCCGCGATGATGGCTTGGCTAGACAAACAGGCAGGCGCCGAAGCCACGCGTGCGGATATCGATGCGATGCAGCGCATCCTTGCCGAAAGTCAGGCGACGCGCGAGCGCGACCAGTTATTCTCGATGATGCGCAGCACACCGCAGCTGCTGCGTGCGGCGATCACCTTGCAGCGCTTGGCAATTGAACGCGGCAAGCCCGATGCAGTGCGTGAATCCGGTTACCAGCAGCGCGATGAGGCGCTGATCGAAGGGATGTTGAAGCAGGTGCAGCGCCGTTACGCGCCTGAAGTCGAGAAGGCGATGTTGGCGGATCTGCTCAAGCGCTATTACGCGTTGCCGGCTGATCAGCGCATCGATGAAGTGGATCAGGTGTTCGGTGCGGATGCCGTAGCTTCGACCAAGGCGCTCGATGCGTTGTACGCGGGTACGAAGCTGGGCGATGAAGCCGAGCGTCTGCGCTGGATGCAGACCGATGGCGCAGCGCTGGCGACCGCGGATGATCCGATGTTGAAGGCAGCTCACACCTTGATGCCGGCGATCTTGCGGCTGGAAGAGGCGGGCAAGCAGGAATCCGGCGAGTTGATGCGCCTGCGTCCGGCGTACATGCGCGCGCTGATCGGCTTCCGCGAAAGCCAAGGCCGTGCGGTATATCCGGATGCCAATTCCACCTTGCGTGTCAGCTTCGGCCGCGTGCAATCATTGCAGCCGCGCGATGCGGTTGCGTACACGCCAGTCACGACGGTCGGCGGCATCATGGAAAAGCACACGGGCGTGGATCCGTTCAATGCCCCGCAAGCGCTGCGTGATGCGATCGCGAAGGGCGACTTCGGCAACACGGCCGATCCGGCGCTGAAGACGCAGACGGTCAACTTCCTCACCAACCTCGACACCACCGGTGGCAATTCCGGTTCACCGGTGATGGATGCGCAGGGCAAGCTGATCGGCATCAACTTCGACAGCAACTGGGAATCCGTCAGCGCCAGCTGGATGTTCGACCCGCGTTACAAGCGCGCGGTGCATGTCGATGCGCGCTATATGCGCTGGTTGATGGACAAGGTCTACCCCGCGCATTGGTTGCTGAACGAGATGAAATTGCCGCGCTGACAACACAATTGCGCTGAATGCGACATCCGGCCATGACCTTTGTCACACGGGCCGGATGTCGCTGCGGGCTACACTCCGGGGGTCACTACACCGGAAGACAATATGCGCATCACCGTACTCGCCGCGGCCGTCGCCGTGGCCACTGTCGGCCTCACCACCACCACTGCCCAGGCGGGCGAGGGCATGTGGGTGCCGCAGCAATTGCCCGAGATCTCCAAGTCGCTGAAGAAGGCCGGCTTGAAGCTGGATGCCAAGCAGCTGGCTAATTTGACGGGCGATCCGTTGGGTGCCGTGGTGTCGTTGGGCGGTTGCACGGCGAGCTTCGTTTCGCCGCAGGGCCTGGTCGCTACCAACCACCATTGCGCGTACGGCGCGATCCAGTTGAATTCCACCCCCGAGCGCAACCTGATGGCCGACGGCTTCAACGCCGCCAATTTTGCCGATGAGCTCTCCGCCGGCCCGAATGCCCGCGTGTATGTGCTGGACGACATCACCGATGTCACCGCGCAGGTGAAGCAGGCCATTGCCGCCGCGCCCAGCCCGATCGAGCGCACGAATGCCGTCGACACCCTCGAAAAGCAGCTGATCTCGCAATGCGAGGCGGGTGGTGGCTATCGCTGCCGTCTCTACAGCTTCTTCGGTGGCAACACCTATCGCCTGTTCAAGAACATCGAGATCAAGGACGTGCGCTTGGTCTACGCACCGCCGTCGTCGATCGGCAACTACGGTGGCGAGATCGACAACTGGATGTGGCCGCGCCACACCGGCGATTTCTCGTTCTACCGCGCTTATGTCGGCAAGGACGGCAAGCCCGCCGCCTTCAGCAAGGACAACGTGCCGTTCCAGCCCAAGCATTGGCTGAAGTTTGCCGACAAGCCGCTGGGCGTCGGTGACTTCGTGATGGTCGCCGGTTACCCGGGCAGCACCAGCCGCTATGCACTGGCGGATGAATTCGACAACACCTCGCAATGGGCCTATCCGACCATCGCCGCACACTACAAGAAGCTGACGTCGATGGTGGAGGCCGCGGGCGAAAAGAACCCGGACATCGAAGTGAAGTACGCCAGCACGATGCGCGGCTGGGAAAACGTGCTGAAGAACTATGACGGCCAGCTGGAAGGCTTCAAGCGGATCGGTGCTGCCGAGACCAAGCAGCGCGAAGAGGCTGCCGTGCTGGCATGGCTGCGCAAGCAAGGCAGCAAGGGTGAAGCCGCATTGGCTGCGCATGCGCAACTGCTCGCATTGAACGAAACCACGCGCGCCACGCGCGAGCGTGACCTGGTCATGCGCCAGACCGGTGGCGCGTTGGGCAACACCGCGGTGTCGCTGTATCGCCTGTCGATTGAACGTGCCAAGCCTGACGCTCAGCGTGAGTCCGGTTACCAGCAACGCGACCTGCCGGGCATCGAAGGCAGCCTGAAGCAGATGGAGCGCCGCTACGAAGCGTCGATGGATCGCGAGCTGCAGCGTTATTGGCTGATGGAATACCTGAAGTTGCCGAGCAACCAGCGCGTCGCCGCCATCGACACCTGGTTGGGTGGGAATGATGCAGCCGCCGTGGACCGCGCGCTCGACCGCATGGCCAAGAGCCAGCTGAAGGGCGCTGAGGCGCGCATGAAGTGGTTCAACGCCGATCGCGCCGCGTTCGAAAAGAGTGATGATCCGGCCATCCAGTACGCGGTGGCCGTGATGCCGACCCTGATGCAGTTGGAAGAACAGGGCAAGACCCGCGCCGGCGAAGTGCTGGTGGCGCGTCCGACCTACCTGCAGGCCGTGATGGATTACCGCAAGTCGCAGGGCGGTGCGGTGTATCCGGATGCGAATTCCTCGTTGCGCATCACCTTCGGCAATGTCACCGGCTACACCAAGACCGATGGCAGCAAGCAGGCACCGTTCACGCTGCTGGAGCAAGTCCCAGCCAAGGCCACCGGCAAGGAACCCTTCGATGCACCGAAAGCCTTGATCGATGCGGTCGCAGCGAAGCGCTACAGCGGCTTGGAAGACAAGCGCCTGAAGACGGTGCCGGTCAACTTCCTCTCCGACCTCGACATCACCGGTGGCAACTCCGGTTCGCCGGTGCTCGATGGCGAAGGCAAGCTGGTGGGCCTGGCCTTCGACGGCAACTGGGAATCGGTCAGCTCCAATTGGGTGTTCGACCCGAAGATGACCCGCATGATCTCGGTTGACCAGCGTTACATGCGCTGGATCATGCAAGAGGTTTACCCAGCGCCGCAGCTGCTCAAGGAAATGGGTGTCGCAGCCCAACGCTGATCGCGCATCGTGATACATGGAAAAGGCCGGCTTGCCCGGCCTTTTCTTTTTGGCTGATGCAGCCCCGGTGGTAATCTGCCGTCCCCTCATCGCTCGACTTCATCATGCGCATCCTGCTTGCCCGTCATGGCGAAACCCCCTGGAATGCCGAAGGCCGTTACCAAGGGCAGGCGGACATTCCGCTGTCGCCGGTCGGCGAATCCCAGGCGCGCGCGCTGGGCGAGCGGTTGAAGGATGTTCGCATCGACCGTGCGGTAGCCTCGCCATTGTCACGCGCGCGTCGTACCGCCGAGTTGGCACTAGGTGAATCGCGTGCCTCAATGCTGACCCTGGATGAAGGCTTGGCAGAGATCGCGCACGGCGAATGGGAAGGCCTGCTGGCCAGCGAGATCCATGCGCGCGATGCCGAGCGCATGCAGGCGTGGCGTGAAGCACCACAGACCGTGCAGATGCCGGGCGGCGAATCGCTGCAGCAGGTGTTTGATCGCGCGTGGCCGGCGTTCGCGCGCGCTTGCGAAGGACTGGATGCAGGCGCCACCGTGCTCGTCGTGGCACACGATGCAGTGAATCGCGCCTTGCTGTGTCATGTGCTGGGCATGCCGATGTCGAATTTCTGGCGCTTCCGACAAGCACCCACCACCCTGAACCTGCTGGAAGGGGGCGATGTCGATCATCTGGACGTGGTGCGCTTGAACGATGCCAACCACCACACCGCCTTGTTCGGTGAAGCCGTGCATCGCGCGCTGTGACGATGGCATCGAATCCCGACACGCTCGAAGGCTGGCTGGCCCGGCTGGAGAAGCAACATCCCAACACCATCGATCTTGGGCTCGAGCGCGTGCGCGAAGTGGCGGTGCGCATGTCACTGGGCAAGCCAGCGCGCCAGGTGATCACGGTGGGCGGCACCAATGGCAAGGGCTCGACCGTGGCCTTCATTGAATCCATCGCGCGCGCCGCCGGGATGAAAGTCGCCAGCTATACGTCGCCGCATTTGCTTCGCTACAACGAGCGGGTTCGCATCGATGGTGTGGATGCGAGTGATGCGGACCTGGTGCATGCCTTCAACGTTGTCGAGGACGCCCGAGGCGAGACATCGCTCACCTATTTCGAAGCGGGCACCCTCGCTGCATTGTGGTTGTTCGAGCAGGCCGATCTTGATCTTGCGGTGCTGGAAGTGGGGTTGGGTGGTCGGCTGGATGCGGTGAACATCGTCGATTCGGATTGCGCCGTTATCACCACGGTGGATCTGGACCATCAGGACTGGCTGGGCGATGACATCGAAAAAATTGGCTTCGAGAAGGCAGGCATCGCACGCGCGTGGAAGCCGCTGATCTTGGGTGACGATGACCCGCCCTCCAGCGTGTTGCGCCATGCCTATGCAATCGGGGCATCGAGTTGGCGCATCGCGAATGACTTCTTCGCCGAACCCATCGACGCGCAGCATTGGCGTTGGCGCGAAGTGGGCTTCGAGTTGATGCTTCCCATGCCTGCGCTCGCCGCGCCAGTGCAACTGCGCAATGCGGCATGTGCTATCGCCGCGCTGCGCAGTATCGGCTTCGAAGCCGATACTGCGCTATACGCACGCGGCATCGAACAAGCCAGCATCGGCGCGCGGTTGCAGCGATTTGAACGTGATGGCATCGACATCCTGATCGACGTCGCTCATAACCCGCAGGCGGCGCGCGCGTTGGCAGAAGCACTTCGGCTACAGCGAATTCAAGGCTGCACGCATGCGGTGTATGCCGCGTTGGTGGATAAAGACGTCGCTGGTGTGGTGGATGCCATGCGTGATGTGGTCGATGCCTGGTTTCTGGCAGGTAGTGAAGATGCAGGCGCTCGCGGCATCTCCCGCGCGGATTTGATGGATCGTCTGGCTGCGAAATTACCGGTGGGTGGACACTTTGACACGGTTGAACAGGCGATCGACGCGGCGCTGGAATCTGCGGGCAGGGGCGATCGATTGCTGGTCTTCGGTGGCTTCCATGCGGCCGAACAGGGGCTGAAGCACTTCACCGAAGGCGGGGCTGGCACGGACGGCGCGCTATAATCACCGTCCCCCACGCGTTGCGCGCCTACTGATGGACAAAGCCCTCAAACAGCGCCTCATTGGTGCTGCCGTGCTGATCGCCATCGCGGTCATCTTCCTGCCCATGCTGGTCAAGGGTCCCGCACCTGTCAGCGGCGCGGCGGATGTGTCGCTGGACGTGCCGGCGGCGCCCAAGGATGGCTTCGAAACCCGCGAATTGCCCTTGGGCGCACCGGGTGAAGTGCCAGCAGGCGGGGTGGCCGGCATGACCGAGCCGACTCCGGTAACCACCTCTCCAGATACCTCGATTTCCAGCCCCTCAGTTGCAGCTGGCGATTACGCCGTCAACTTTGGCCACTACGGCACCCCGACTGATGCCGACCGCATGGTCGCGGCGTTGAACCAATCGCAATTGCAGGCCTATGCCGAGCCGGCCACGCTGGCGGGTCGCAGTGCCTGGCGCGTACGCATCGGCCCATTCGCCACCCGCGCAGAGGCCGAAGCTGCACGTCTGCGCGCGCAGCAGGTGAGTGACAAAGTGAAGGCGAATGTCGTGGCATTGAATGCCGGTGCGGAAACTTCGACGCCGATCGCCAAAACGACGTCCGCCAGCACCAGCACGACTGCACCGGTCGCGTCATCGACCGTTATCACCAAACCGCTGCCATCGACGTCAGTCGCCACGGCACCCGTGCCCAAGCCTGCCCCGGTCGAGGCGCCGAAGAAGCCGATCGAGGTCAAGCCTGTCGACACCAAGCCCGCTCAGGTGGCTGCGGCACCCAAGCAGGTAGAGAAACCGGCTGAGCCTGCACCGAAACCTGCGCCCAAGCCGGCTGCGTCGAATGTCGGGTTTGCCGTGCAGTTGGGTGCGTTCGCAGACGCCGGCGCAGCGACGGCGCTGCGTGACAAGGCCCGTGCCGCTGGACTCTCTGCGTTCACCGAAACCGTCAACACGCCAGATGGCAAGCGGACCCGGGTGCGCGTGGGCCCGGTCGCGGACCGGGCGGATGCCGACAAACTGCGTGCGCAGGCCCAATCGAAGCTGGGTGTCTCGGGCATGGTGCGCCCGCATCCGTGATCAATTGTTTGCACATCGTTTCGTACCCATATCACCGCTAATTCTCCGGAGCTAAACCATGTGCGGCATCGTTGGCATCGTCAGCCACACCGAAGTGGCGGCCCGTCTTTACGACGGCCTGACCATCCTGCAGCACCGTGGACAGGATGCGGCGGGTATCGCCACCAGCAATGGTCAGCAAATCCGCGTGGAGAAGGGCAACGGGCTTGTCAGTGATGTATTCGATGCAGGGATGATGTCGCTGCTGCAGGGCAATGTTGGCATCGGCCACTGTCGTTATCCGACCGCCGGCAGCGAAGGCAGCGATGAAGCTCAGCCGTTTTATGTGAATTCGCCGTACGGCATCGCGTTGGCGCACAACGGCAACCTAATCAACACTGATGCACTGCGTCGCGAGGTCTTCGAACAAGACCGTCGTAGCGTCAATACGCAATCGGACTCCGAAGTGCTGCTGAACGTCTTCGCGCATGAGCTGGCGCAGCAAGACGGCTTTAACGCGGAAGCTGCGTTTAGTGCCGTCGAAGGCGTGATGCGTCGGGCGCAAGGCGGCTACGCCGTGTTGTGCATGGTGATGGGATTGGGCTTGGTCGCCTTCCGTGACCCGAACGCGATCCGTCCGTTGGTGCTGGGGAAGCGCAGCACCTTGCAAGGCGATGAATATGCGCTGGCGTCCGAATCGGTGGCGTTGGACTTGATTGGTTTCGAGCGGGTGCGCGATGTCGAACCGGGTGAAACCATCGTGGTGACCCAGGATGGCCAGCTTTACCATCGCATCACCGCAGCCAAGGTCGAGCCGCGGCCTTGCGTATTCGAGTACGTGTACTTCGCGCGTCCCGATTCGATGATGGACAATATCTCGGTGCACAAGGCGCGTATGCGCATGGGTGTGTCGTTGGGTGAAAAAATCCTGCGCGAGCGCCCCGATCACGGCATCGACGTGGTGATCCCGATCCCCGATACCAGCCGTGATTCCGCATTGGAGATCGCCAACGTGCTCAACGTGAAGTACCGAGAGGGCTTCATCAAGAACCGTTATGTCGGCCGTACCTTCATCATGCCGGGGCAGGGCGAGCGTGCGAAATCCGTACGCCGAAAATTGAACCCGATCCCGCTGGAGTTCAAGAATCGTGTGGTGCTATTGGTGGACGATTCCATCGTGCGCGGCACCACCAGCCAGCAGATCGTGCAGATGGCACGCGACGCAGGTGCCAAGAAGGTGTACCTCGCCTCCGCTGCGCCGCCGGTGCGTTACCCCAACATCTACGGCATCGATATGCCGACGCCGACCGAATTGATCGCGCATGACCGCAGCGTGGAAGACATCGAGAAGTTGATCGGTTGCGATTGGCTGGTCTATCAGGACCTGGATGATCTCGAAGTCGCTGTCGCTGGGCCCAAGCACCCGGGCATGAAGTTCGATACGTCCTGCTTCTCTGGCGAATACGTCACCGGTGTAAATGAAGGCTATTTCGAGGCTCTCAAGGCCCAGCGTTCAGACGAAGCAAAGGCCAAGCGTCGCGCGTGATGTTCGCCGCGTCATGAGCCTAAACAACGCTGCATCCCGGTCTTTGTTCGATGTTGCCCGTGACGTGCTCACGGCGGGCGGCATCACTGATAAACCTGCTGCCGCTCGCGAGATGGCGGCTGCCTTCGCGCGGGGTGAGTTGAGCCTCGATGAACAGGCACCCCCCAGCCCCATCATCATGCCGGGCCGTCCCGCCGAGCCCAAGCTCGTGCATCCTCGCGAACTGCCACGTCGCGGCTTTGGCAGCACGTCGGGACGCGCTGCATTCATCCATGCCGTCGCACACATCGAGTTCAATGCCATCGATTTGGCCTGCGATGCCATCTACCGCTTCCGAGAGATGCCGCCTGAGTTTTACGCTGACTGGGTGCAAGTGGCCGATGACGAAGCGCGGCACTTCATCATGTTGCGCGCAAGGCTGCAGACGCTTGGCCACGACTATGGCGACTTCAACGCGCATAACGGTTTATGGGAGATGGCGGAAAAAACCGCTCACGACGGCCTGGCCCGCATGGCGCTGGTGCCCCGCGTTCTGGAGGCGCGCGGTCTGGACGTGACGCCCGGCATGATCACCAAACTGAAAGACTTGGGTGATGAAGAGACCGCCGCCATTCTGGAGATCATCCTGCGCGAAGAAATTGCTCACGTGGCAGCAGGTTCGCGTTGGTATCGCTGGTATTGCGAACGCGCCGGGCTAGAGCCACGCTCACGCTTCCGCGAACTGCTGCACGAATACGCAGGCGGCGCATTGCACGGCCCCTTCAATATGGAAGCCCGCTTGATGGCCGGGTTTGATGCAGACGAATTGCAAAGCCTGTGCGATGCAGCAGAGGCGGCACGCGCATGACATTTCAATTACCCATTGCGCGTTAACCTGCAGCACATTTCACACTTGGGAGTTTGTCGATGCGCGCCATCTTTGTGCCCGTCGCCATTTCGTTACTGTTGAGCGTTGGCTGCACGCGCTCGTCAGAAACAGCCCCGATACCGGCGTCTGAGCCTGGGGCCAACAACCCTGCAGTCGAAGCGGACACGAAGCTCGAGCCTGTTGCCGACCAGTCTCCCGTGCTCGCACCAGCCAAGCTGAAAATCATTGGCACCGAACCATTCTGGGGTATCGATATCGATGGTGATCGTCTGCACTTCACCACGATGGATGACCAGGTCGGTCGTTGGCTAGAGGCGGTGTCTGGCGCTACGGACGATGGCCGTTGGCAGTGGTCGGGCAAGGTGGGTGATGGCGGCAAGTTCTCGTTGGATATCGTGCGCGATCAATGCAGTGACGGTATGTCGGACCGCGTTTACGCCTATACCGCACAGTTCAGCATCGACCAGAAGGAATACCGTGGTTGCGCCGACGATCCGGAGAAATTCTCAGGCGAAGGCCAGCAACCTTGATCCTTCGGCGTCTGCGCGCAGATAGCGGGGCGTCTCGCCATACCAATCGCCAACAACTATGCGAGTTCGCCCATCTTCCTCGTGCACGGCGGGGCGATGGGTGTGTCCGTGGATGATGCGACGGACGCCGTAGCGATCAAAAGCCGAGTCGACGGCTTCCGGGGTGACATCGGTGATGGTTTCGGCGGTGCCTGCGGCCTGCAGCTCGCCGTAGCGTGCCTTGCTCGCTTCGCGCGCTTGCTGCGCGAAGGCCAATCGTGCAGCAAGCGGTTGTGACAGGAATTGCGACTGCCATTGCGGGTTGCGCGTCATCGAGCGAAATTGCTGATAGCCGACATCACTGGTGCAGTAAAGGTCGCCATGGCCGATCAAGGTCGGCTCCCCTTCCAGCACGATAAGCGAAGGGTCCGGTAACAAGCGCATGCAGGCACGCTTCGCGTAGTCGTGACCCAGCAGAAAATCGCGATTGCCGTGGATGAAGGCGATCTGGGTGCCTGATTTGGCGAGATCCGCCAAACCATCCGCCACCTTCACACCCGTCGCTGACGGATCGTCATCGCCCACCCAGGCTTCAAAGAGATCGCCGAGGATGAATAATCGGTCCGCACCACGCGCTTCCTGGTCCAGAAAGCGCAGGAATTCGTCGTTCGTGTCGGGACGCGCGTCCTCAAGGTGCAGGTCGGCGATGAAGAGCGTGGTCATCTGCCTATTTTAGAGTGGATACGGCAGCCAGTGCCCGCTGGACTAAAATACGCGTTTTCGACATCCGCCTGAACATGACCGTCCGCACCCGCTTCGCTCCCAGCCCAACCGGCTACCTTCATATCGGTGGCGCCCGCACCGCGCTGTATTGCTGGTTGGCATCACGTCGCGCGGGAGGCGAGTTCGTCCTGCGCATCGAGGACACCGATCGCGAGCGCAGCACGCAGGCCGCGATCGACGCGATCCTGGAAGCGATGGATTGGCTAGGCCTGTCCTACGACGAAGGCCCGATCTACCAAACCGACCGCCTTGATCGTTACAAGGAAGTGGCCGAGCAGCTGGTGGCCGAAGGCAAGGCCTACTACGCCTACGAGACCCGCGAAGAGCTCGACGCCATGCGCGAAGCTGCGATGGCCGCCGGCGACAAGCCGCGTTATCGCGGCAAATACCGCAGCGAGAACGCCGAATGGCGGGATGATCCCAACCGCGTGATCCGATTCCGCAATCCGGACGAGGGCAGCGTGGTCTTCGAGGATTTGGTCAAGGGACGCA
The DNA here is from genome assembly GCF_900155935.1 of Solilutibacter tolerans. GTDB lineage: Bacteria > Pseudomonadota > Gammaproteobacteria > Xanthomonadales > Xanthomonadaceae > Solilutibacter > Solilutibacter tolerans. Next base: position 61,531 of record NZ_FTLW01000003.1, on the reverse strand, counting down.
TCGAATGGCAGAACGGCGAGCTGGATGATCTGGTGATCTTCCGCCCCGATGGCTACGCCACCTACAACTTCGCGGTGGTGGTCGATGACATCGACATGGGCATCACCCACGTGGTGCGCGGCGATGACCACGTCAACAACACGCCGCGCCAGATCAATCTCTATCAGGCGCTCGGCAAGACGCCGCCCTTATTCGCGCATTTGCCGATGATCCTGGACGAGCAGGGCGCCAAGCTGTCCAAGCGCACGGGCGCAGCGGATGTTATGCAGTATCGCGATGCCGGCTATCTTCCGCATGCACTGCTCAACTATCTTGTGCGATTGGGCTGGTCGCATGGCGATCAGGAAATTTTCTCTATCCCCGAAATGATCGCGCTGTTTGATCTGAAGGATGTCAACGCGAAGGCATCGCGTCTGGATTCCGCCAAGCTCGGCTGGCTCAACCAGCAGTACCTGAAGAGCGATGCGCCAGAGGATGTCGCCAAACACTTGGTCTGGCACCTGCAGCAGGCAGGTTACGACTTGTCGAAAGGCCCGAACCCCGCAGATATCGTCATCGCCTTGCGTGACCGCGTGCAGACCTTGAAGGAAATGGCGGAGAAGTCCGCGGTCTGGTTCAGCCCACTTACGATTTATGACGATGCTGCAGTTGCCAAGCATTTGACTGACGCAGCGCGCGCGCCCTTGGCAGATGCACGCGAAAAGCTGGCGGCGCTTGCGGATTGGTCGCCGGATGCGATTGGCGAAGCGATGAAGGCGACGGTAGAAGCGCAGGGGATCGGCATGGGCAAGTTGGCGCAACCGATGCGCGTGGCGATCACCGGTACGCAGGTCAGCCCGGATATCTCGCACACCGTTTATCTTGCAGGGCGCGATGAGGCGCTCAAGCGCATTGATGCCGCCCTGGCGCGGATTCCGCAGGCTTGAGTCGAAGCTATATCGCCCACATCATCTAGTCATGAGCCAGCATGCCAGTCACTGCACTAACCCGGAGCATCATGTCGATGATGCAGCGGCTTTCGTGGCCGCGGTAGAGCGTGCTTGCCGCGAGCGTGGCCTGCGGCTGACGCCGATCCGTGCGCGCGTCCTGCAATTGATTGCCGATGCTGGTCAACCAATCAAGGCCTACGACTTGCTGGATCGCGTGCGCAGTGGTGATGGCCCTGGTGCCGCAGCCCCACCCACCGTGTACCGTGCGCTCGACTTCCTGATGGCGAATGGTTTCGTGCACAAATTGGAATCGGTCAATTCGTTCGTGGCCTGCCACCACCCGAATGCTGATCAGCATTCAGTGCCGTTCCTCATCTGCAATCGCTGCCATGCGGCCGTCGAATTGGAAGACGAAGGCGTGGTGGCTGCACTCGATGCGCGCGCGCGCGAGTTGGGCTTTGTCCCGCAAGCGCAGACGCTGGAGGTGCATGGCCTGTGTGCGAAGTGCGCCTCGCGTTGAAGCATTACGCGGTTGCAAGTGCAGTTTGAGGCCGCGTTTCGCGGATTGGTAAATTGGCGGCAGCGGCAACAAGTGCCAGCACGATGTCCGCGTACCACATCCACGAATAATCACCGAGATGTTGCAATACCAGGCCGCCGAGCCATGCACCGAAGAAGCCGCCCACTTGATGCGAGAGCAGGGTGAAGCCGAACAGCGTGGCGAGATAGCGCGCGCCGAACAGCTTGCCGATGATCCCGGCTGTGGGCGGCACGGTGGCAAGCCAGGTCAGGCCCAGCCCCGCTGCAAAGCCGTAGAACACCATCGGTGTGGGCGGCAGTACCAGATACAGGCCAATCAACAGCGCGCGGCTTGCGTACATCAATGCCAGGAGTGACTTCATCCTGTAGCGTTGGCCTAACCAACCCACCGCAAGGCTACCGCCCACATTGAACAGGCCGATCAACGCGAGCGCAGTGGCCGATACTTTATCGGACAGCCCGCAGAGTGCGATTTCCGTCGGCAAATGTGTCACCAGGAATGCGATATGAAAACCGCAGGTAAAGAAGCCTGCATGCAATAGCTAGTAACTGCGATCGCGGAACGCGATGCGCAATTGCTGGGATAGGGTCATTCCGGGGGTGACTTCAATCTGTGTGGACAGCTCCGTGATAGCGGCCTGTTTGCGTCCGCGTAGTGGCCACGCCAACGGTAATGCGGCCAATGCTGTGGCAGCCATCGCCCACATGCCCGCCGCCCAGCCCGCGGCAGAAATCACCGCCTGCGCAAATGGTGCGAACAAGAACTGGCCGAAGGATCCGCCGGCATTGATGACGCCCGCAGCCATCGAGCGCTCACGCTCGGAGATGCGTTGCGCGACAGCGCCGATCAGCACCGAGAAACTGCCGGCACCCGCGCCTGCTGCGCCCAGTACGCCCAGGGTCAGTACCAAGCCCCAAGAAGAAGTCAAAAGCGGAGCCAGTGCCATCCCGACCACCAGCAACAGGCCGCCAAATACCAGCACGCGACCAGGGCCACGTTTGTCAGCCCACATGCCAAAAACGGGCTGCGCAATGCCCCAGACCAATTGCGCGATCGCCAATGCAAAACTGATCTGGACGATGGATAGGCCCGTATCCGTGTGGATGGGCTGTACGAACAACCCCAAGGATTGCCGAATTCCCATCGTCACCATCAAGGTCAGTGTGGCCGCCAGTACCAGACCCCAGGCGCGGCGTAGCGAAATGCTGGTATTCATGCGGGATCGCCGGCTTGGCGTAGTGCCTGGTCGAACTCCGCCAAATCGATACGCAATGCATGTGCCTTGGTAGCGCCGAACAACGCATCGATACGATCTTCCGCCTGTTGCCAATGAGGCTCCGCACGTACCAATAGACGTCGGCCTGCCGCGGTGATCGCAAACCATTTTTTGCGTGCATCGTCCCTGCTGCGCTGTTCGGAAATCAGGCCGGCGTGTAATAAGGGCTTCAGATTGCGCGTCACCGTGGTGCGATCCATGCCCAGTTCATCGGCCAGTTGCGTGAGCGATTTGGCTTCGCGTACACGTCGCAGGATCGAGTAGCCATTAAGGCTAAGATCGACGTGGGCCAGCTCCCGATCATAAATCTGGCTGGCGCGGCGAGACGCACGGCGCAGGGCAAAGCAAGTACATCGAGGGGTGATGGGATTCATCGCGACGTAATATGTGTATATACACATAAATGAAAGATGCATGATGCATCAGTACATGGATGCATGGGAATGGGCTAGGTTTGTTCGTGCTGGTGATGCGGTGCAACAGGATATGGCCGTTGTCCGCGATCCACGGACAAAGCCAAATGTAAGAGCGGAAAGGCTTGGGTGGGTTCTTTGAAAGTGAAATCGATGGCGGCAGGATCTCGGCGCGCCTCGGACATAGCGCAGCGCTGCGTCTGTAATGTCTTTCAAACCTTTGGCGGGGATTGCAGCATCATCTTCAAAAGAACAGCCTGACCCCGCCTATGAATCCGCGGCCTGGCAATGGGGCCAGATCCTTCAGGAACGAGGTGTGCGGACGCGCTTCTTCGTCCAGCAAGTTGTGGCCATCGACGAACACTTCCCAGCCGTTGCCAGCTGCAGTATCGCCGTGCCAAGCGAAGTGCGCATCTACCAAGGTGTAGCCAGGCGTCGGGGTTTCGCCCACAGCGGTACGCGATTGCTTGAGGGTGCGAATCGCTCCGAGCGATGCACGCCAATCAGTGGCCTCCCAGCGCAACTCGCCGCCCACACGACTGGGTGCAATGCGCGGCAGGTTACCGCCCGTTGCAAGCACGCCTTCGTAGTGATGGGTGTGGTCGCCGTGCAGCACGGCCACAGCTCGTTCCTGCAGGTCGCCGCCGTTCAATTTTCCGCGCACGCTGTCGCCAAACACGCGTACATCCAGATGCCCGCGATCCGTGTCGAACAAGGTCAGCTCGCTTTCGATTTCGACGCCATGGAAGCGCGCATCGCCCTGATTCCAGACCTGGATAGGCATGCCGTCTTCGCTGATCGGATGCAGATGCCCATCATCCTCGAGCTCCAGCAACGGGCTGAGGTGCATGTAGTCGGCGTAACGTGCGACCCATGCCGATGCCTCGACACGCACGCGTTCATTGCGCCAGCCGATGCCGAGCTCGGCACGCTGCGCTGTCTCCGGTGACAGCGCGTCATCACCAATTTCGATATTGGATGTGGCGACGTGCAAGCCATTCGAATACAACTCTTCGGCCGAGGGTGCGCGTTGCGAACGATCGATGCCCAGCTTTAGATGCAACTGATCACTAAGGTTCCAACGCAATCCGCCAGAGAAATGATTGGTCTTGAAGTCGCGTGAGGTTAGGCGATCAGGCAATACATCGATGGCATCACTGTCGATACTCGATTGGTCGTGCCGCGCGCCCACTTCGATCTGCACAGGCCCGATCTCTCGTTGTCCGATCCAGAACACGCCAACATCCCGACTGCGTGTGGGTGGAACGAAAGCCTCGTCGCCCTTCGCATCGAAATCACGCTTGCCGCCCTGCAGGCCAAATGCGCCTTGCCAGCCAGCGACATCGCCATGCACTAGCTCCAGCCGCGCTTCGTCAGTGCGGTTGTCGAACACGGTGCCAACCACGCCGTTCTCGTATTCGGTGTGCGTGTAATCGGTTTGTGCGTATTTGAAGCGCAAGGTCTTGAAGATGCCGATATCGTTCATGCCGCCATGCAAGGTATGACGTCGTTGATCCAGGCCGATGCGCACGCCGCCCTCATCCTCCGCCTCGTCTTCGCCGTGATCATCATCGTGATCATGGGCATGATCGCCGTCGTCGTGCTCGTGGCCCGGCACGCCATATCGCGTTTCGAACAGGCTGCTGGAAACACCCACATGGCCGCGTTCACCCACCCAAGTCACACCGAACGCACCCGTGGCCGTGCTGACTGCACTATTCGGCAATTTGCCACGGGTGGCGGGGTCTGGCGTTTCACCTTCCGCATCGAGTCGTGCCTGGCTTTCTGCAAAGCCCGGGATGTCGATGTCATTGCTTTCTCGCAACAAGCCATCGGCATGGAACACAAACCCTGAGCCTGTGGTTTGCGTGCTGCCTTCCACACGGAACATCCCGGTGCGTTCATCGCCATTACTGCCTGTCCGCAGCTCCATCCGGCCGCCGAAGGGTTCTTCGGGCAGCGCATCAGGCGTGCGGCCATCGACCACATTCACCGCGCCGCCAATCGCGCCGCTGCCATAGAGCAGAGTGGCCGGGCCTTTCATCACTTCGATCCGGTCGGCGAGGAATGGTTCGATGCTGACGGCGTGGTCAGCGCTGAGCGTCGAGACATCGCCACTGCCCATGCCATCGCTGACCACCTGCACGCGTGCGCCATTCAGGCCGCGAATCACCGGACGACCAACGCCAGGCCCAAACGAGGAGCTTTGGATGCCCGGGCTGCGTTCCAGCGTCTGGCCCAGCGTGTTGGTCTTGGCTTCGTCCAGTTTTTCGCCTGCAAGGACCTCGACCGGACGGACCAGCGTGTCCGCAGTCTGGTGCAGGGGGGATGCCGTCACCACCACGCTATCGAGCTGATGGGGGTCCTGTCGATGCGGATCCTGCGGGCTTTCCTGCGCCAGAGTGACCGTCGGCAGTGCCAGCGCCAGCCAAAGTGCGCGGGCCAAAGGATGGTGGGAAGGGTGGGGGATGTGAACGAAAGCCATCATGCGTGGAGTAAAGTAAGCAGTGAGTATTTCTTTACGTTATATTATTTCAATTCAATGCGCCAGCCGCCCGACGACGACATGTCCAGACCCATCTCCCGATTGCAGCAGGCCGACCGCATGGGCTTTGCTGCGTCCATGCTCTGCGCGATCCACTGCGCGGCGATGCCTTTGTTGCTGGCCATCCTGCCGACCTTCGGGCTGGGTATTGGCGGTTGGGTAGACATTGACCAGGCCGTCGTCGTCTTCGCCACCCTTTTGGCGGGTATGACCTTGACCATCGGCTGGCGTCGCCATCGGGGCTACCGGGCGTGGGGTTTGTTGCTGCCCGCCCTGAGCCTGCTCTGGTTCGCTACATTCGGGCCCATCCACTCGCATGACGGAGGGTGGGAGGCGTGGCTGCACGCCGGGATGATGATCGCGGGCGGCCTGTTGCTGGCTGCAGCGCACCTGACCAACATGCGGCTGACCCATTTGTCGGCGACTGAATCCGCCTGATATCTGCTAAAATGCGGGTTTAACCAGTGCCGTGGCATGCGCCGTGGCGAATGAAATCAGGAGCAAGACGATGGGCAAGGGTGACCGCAGGACCGCCAAGGGCAAGCGTTACAACAGCAGCTATGGCATCGCGCGCCCGAAGGCCGTGACCAAGGCTGCCGGCAGCGCCAGCGCGCCGGTGGCGAAGAAGGCTGCCAAGACGACCAAAAAGGTCGTGGCCAAGAAGGCGACCAAGGCCGCCTGATACGGCTTGCATGCATCACACGAAAACCCCGCCATTCGGCGGGGTTTTTTATTGCATGGCACCAGTGATGCATCGATCAGTGTTCTGCGCCGTCCTCGACGGCCGTCCATACCCGCAGCAAGTTGGTGCCAAGTACCTTGCGGATATCACCATCCGACATGCCGGCTTGTTGCAGGCCGGCGATCAGGTTGGGGTAGTCGGCCACGGTGCGCAGGTCGTTGGGCAATGCGCCACCCACGCCATCGAAATCCGAACCGATGCCGACATGGTCCGCGCCTAATAATTTGACGGCATAGACGATCTGATCGACCACGGCTTGTATCTCGGTGGGTGGGGTCGGATGCGAGTTGTCCCAGGCAGCGCTCCAGGCTGCTTCGTCTTCGACATCACGGCCCGCTGCCTTGGCTTCTGCGTTGCGCGTTTGCAGCGCTGCACGCTCACGAAATTTTGCTTGCATGTCGGCTGCGGCTTTCGGGTTGACGAAGCCCGTGCCGAAGGTGATTTGCACAACGCCGCCCTTCGCAGCGATGGCTTTGGCGACTGCGTCGCTGGCGTTGCGCTCGAAACCCGGGGTGAAGTGGCGCATGCCCGAATGCGTCGCGACCACTGGAACGCGGCTCAGTTTTACGGCTTCGAGCGCGGCAATATCGGACAGATGTGAGACATCGACCATGATGCCGAGCCGATTCATTTCGGCGACCACCTCGCGACCGAAAGGTGACAGGCCGTTCCATTTGCGCTCGGCGCCGTAAGACGAATCGGAGATCCGATTGGCCGCGCTATGGGCCAGGGTGATGTAACGGATGCCGCGATTGAAGAAGAAAGAAAGTTTTGCGAGGTCATCGCCAATCGGTGCGCCGTTCTCCATCCCAAGCGGCAACAACACGCGACCAGGACGCGCAAGCCTTGCAACATCGCGGGGTGAAGTTAGTAACGCGAATTTGTCCGGCGCGCGTGCGGCCAGAGCCAAAACCGCATCGATCTGCTGGTTAGCCGCGTGATAGGCGGTGTTGTCGGCGTCTTGCTTGGGCGAGGTGTAGATAGACATGAAGGCGATGTCCAGGCCGCCGACTTGCGACTTGGGCCAATCGAATTCGCGGTCGGTATCGACGACCAGGTCACGCCATGCATCGCGTAGTTCACCCGGTGCATCGATATGCGTATCCACGATGACGGCCTCCTGCGCCAGTTTGCGCGAGGCATCGGTGGCCTGGGCGTGCGCACCGCCGGTGGCAAGGCAGCAGGCAAGGGCAAGAGTGAATCGATGCATGGTGGCTCCTTATCGGTTGATGCGCAGGCCCCCAGCATAGACCGATTGGGCCAGGTCGCCGCCCAGCCAATAGCAAAGCGCTGCAGGTTGCGCTACCGACCACAGGACGAAATCTGCGCGCATGCCAGCACGTAATACGCCGCGATCACCATGCACAGCCAAGGCACGTGCTGCGTGTTGAGTCGCACCGCGGACGGCTTCTTCGGGCGTCAGACGGAAGTGGGTGCAAGCCAGTTGCATCGCTTGCCGCTGCGACAACAACGGTGAGGTGCCCGGGTTGCAGTCGGTGGCGACGGCCATGGGCACGCCAGCTTTGCGCAGGGCATCGATCGGTGGCAACTTGGTCTCGCGCAGCACATGGAACGCGCCAGGCAACAGTACCGCGACCGTGCCGGCATCGCGCATTGCCTGGACACCATGGTCGTTGGTGTATTCGATGTGATCCGCGGAAAGGCCGCCGAACTCCGCAGCAAGCGCTGCGCCATCCAGATCGCTGAGCTGGTCGGCATGCAGTTTCACCGGCAGGCCCAGGGCACGAGCAGCCTCGAAGACGCGGCGGGTCTGCGCAGGGTTAAAGCCGATGCGTTCGCAATACGCATCCACCGCATCGACCAGACCTTCTTCATGCAGCACGGGAAGCCAAGCGATCACTTGATCGATGTAGTCGTCGGCGCGATTCGCGTATTCCGGAGGCAATGCATGCGCGGCCAGATACGTGGTGTGCACGGTGATGCCACAGCTCTCGCCGATGCGGCGCGCGACCCGCAGCATTTTTCGCTCGTTGGCCAGGTCCAGGCCGTAGCCGGATTTGATTTCCAGCGTGGTCACGCCGTCGCTGACGAGGGCATGCACGCGCGGCAGCGACTGGGCGAGCAGCTCGTCTTCGCTCGCCGAGCGCACCGCATTGACGCTGGAGACGATGCCGCCGCCGCTACGGGCGATCTCTTCGTAACTGACGCCCTGCAGGCGCTGCTCGAACTCGCCGGCACGATTGCCCGCGAATACGACATGGGTATGACAATCGACGAGGCCAGGGGTAATGAGGCCAGTCGTTTCGATGCCATCGCCAGTGAGATGCTTCGGCAAGCCGCTGCGCGGTCCGGCGTAGGCGATGAGGCCATCACGCCAGGCCAGAGCGCCGTCCGCAATCAAGCCATAGCCGGCGTCGCCTTCGAGTGTGGCCAGCGTCGGGCCCAGGATCAATCCGCTGTTATCCATGCTCTTCATTCCCGCATTCTATGGCTTTGCGCGAGAATGTCCGGATGCACAGGATCCAACACACTGATCGCGGATGGCAGCTTCCGGGCATCGCCAACCTTCATTCGCATGCCTTTCAGCGCGCGATGGCCGGCATGGCCGAGCGTCAGGGTGATCCCAACGATTCATTCTGGACCTGGCGCGAGACCATGTATGCGATGGCCGCACGGTTCACGCCCGAGCAATTGCGCGCCGTCGCCGCGCAGCTTTATGTGGAGATGCTGGAAGCCGGCTATACGAGCGTTTGCGAATTCCACTATCTGCATCACCGCCCGGATGGCGGTTTCTACGATGACCGTGCAGTGATGTCGCAGGCCTTGATTGATGCAGCGCGCGACACCGGTATTCGCCTCACCTTGCTGCCCGTGCTGTACATGACCGGTGGCTTCGATGGTCGTGCGCTGTCCGAGCGACAGCAGCGCTTCGGTCATTCGGTCGATGACTATCTGTTGCTGCTGGATAGCCTGCGTGGGCACGAAAACGAGTTGCTGAAGATCGGTTGCGCGCTTCACAGTCTGCGCGCGGTGCCGGAAGATGCCATGCGCGACGTGCTGGTCGCGTTGCCGTCGAACAGCCGCATCCATATCCATATCGCCGAGCAAATGGCCGAAGTCGAAGACAGCATCCAGGTGCGCGGTGCAAGACCGGTGCGCTGGTTGCTGGACCATGCCGATGTCGATGCGCGCTGGACTTTGGTGCACGCGACGCATCTGGAGGAGGGTGAAGTGCAAGGCATCGCCAAGAGCGGTGCGACGGTGGCTATCTGCACCACGACCGAAGGCAATCTGGGCGACGGGTTTTTCCCGATGCGCGACTATCTGGATGCTGCAGGGCGTTGGGGCGTCGGCTCGGATTCGCATGCCTCCGTATCGCCTGTCGAAGAATTACGTTGGCTGGAATACGGACAGCGCCTGCGCGCGCAGAGACGCAACATCGCCAGTAGTGAAGCATTGCCCAGTGTCGGCGATACCTTGCTGCAAGGCGTGTGGCGAAGCGCTGCTGCCTCGACAGGTTTTGATGTGACCGATGTCATCGTGCTGGATGCCGATGCGCCTGCGTTAATCGGTGCCACATCATCCGACATCGCGGATCGCTGGCTGTTTGCGGGTAATCGCAACGTGGTGAAGGAGGTCATTGTCGCGGGACGCCAAGTTGTCGGCGAGGGACGACATGTGAAACGCGACACGGTGTTGGCTGATTACCGCAGCGCGATAACCCGTTTGCTTGCGGACTGATCTCGATCAGAGCAAGGCGCTGGGCAAAGCACCTTCGAGTCGCAGTAGAAATTCCTTGGTGGGCAAGCCGCCACCAAAACCGGTCAGCGAGCCATCTGCGCCGATCACGCGATGGCAGGGCACGATGATCGGCAGCGGATTGCGCCCATTTGCAGCGCCCACGGCGCGCATCGCCGAAGTCTTGCCGATCTTCGCCGCCAGTTGCGCATAGCTCCAGGTTTCACCGAATGGAATCAAGCGAAGTGCTTGCCAAACACCCAGCTGGAAGTCGGTGCCGTACGGTGCAAGCGGCAGGTCGAATGATTGGCGTGTACCAGCGAAGTACTCGCCGAGTTGGCGAGCGGTTTTCTCCAGCAAGGGATGATCGCCTTCGCGCCATTCGCCATGGCGCTTCACAGGATGCCGGTTCTCCGGAAACTCGATTGCGCGCAGGCCCGTGTCATCGGCGGCGATGAACAATGAGCCGATCGGGCTTTCGATGTGCTTGTAATAGACGGTCACGGGCTTCACTCCCTGTTCGATTCCGGTGTTGATGCAGCGCGCCACAGTTGGATGACGGCATAACTGCGCCACGGACGCCATGCTTCGGCACGCTCGCGCAATTGTTTCTCGGTGATGGCATCGGTGCCGCCCACCTGCTTACGCAGCACCAGGTCGCCTGCCGGGAATGCATCAGGGTGACGCAGTCCGCGCATTGCGATGTACTGCGCAGTCCAGTCACCGATGCCGGGCAGGGCCGTCCATCTGGCGATGAATTCATCTAGTGATTGCTCGGGTAAAAAGCTGACTTGCCCATCGCGCAAGGCTCTGGCCACGACATTCAAGGTGGCCGCGCGCTTTGCCGGCAAGCCAATGCTGATCAAGTCGACATCGGCCAATTGCTCCGGCGTCGGGAACAGGCTGTGCAAATCGTCATCGACAGGTGTGGCGACTGGGCGACCATGCATCGCGACCAAACGGCGCGCCAATGTTGTAGCTGCTAAGACACTGACCTGTTGTCCCAACACCGCGCGCATCGCCACTTCGAAACCATCCCAACCACCGGGCAGGCGCAAGCCTGGCTGTGCATCAATGAGAGGCGTGAGCAAGGCGTCTCCAGCCAGCTGCGCATGGATGGCGGATGGGTCGGCTTCTAGATCGAACATGCGTCGAACGCGTTGGACAATGTCGGGCAAATTGATTGCATTGACGCCGTGCAAGGACAGACGCAAGGCAGATTCGCCCTTTCCCCATTCGCGCACTTCAAGCCAGGCACCATCGGCATTGATGACGCGTGCGTAATGGTCGATGCCGACGCGCTCGATCCCAGGCAGCGTGCGCAAACGCAGGAAATCCAGACTGGCGCCAAAATCGAACGGAGGCCGATAAGCCAGTTTCAATTGCATCGGGCCCGCTTCGATCTGAGATGCATCGGCATGCTTGCGTAGGCGCGTGGGCGGCAGGCCGTAGGCACCAACGAATGCATCGTTGAAGCGCCGCAAGCTGCGAAAACCGGCAGCCAGCGCGATGTCGGTGATGGGTAGCGCGGTTTCGCTGAGCAGCTGCTTTGCAAACAGCAAACGGCGAGTGCTCTGTACCTGCTGCGGTGTCACGCCCAAGGTATCGACGAACAAGCGACGGAGATGCCGTTCACCAACATGCAGGCGCTGTGCCAGAGCAGACATCGGCGCGTCATCCAGCGTGCCGTCTTCGATCAAGCGGGTCGCGCGCGCGACTACGCTATCGCTACGACGCCAAAGGCCATCGGCTGGTGATAGTTCAGGACGGCAGCGCAGGCAAGGCCGGTAACCGGCGGCCTCCGCACCGGCGGCGTTCGGGAAATATTCGACGTTGCGGCTTTTCGGCGCCGGTGCTGGGCAAACCGGGCGGCAATAGATACCGGTCGTCTTCACCGCGGTAAAAAAACGGCCATCGAAGCGCGCATCCCGCGACAGACGCGCTTGCTCGCAAATGGCGATGGAGGGCAGCAAGGACATGTACGCAGGCTAGCACTACCCAAGGCTTGTGACTCGCCATTTTCGGACATGGATGTTGCGTTGGTTCAGTGCCCGCTCAACACGGCATCGAATGTCCGCGCGCTGCCGTCATTGGGTGCGGGTTTCAGGCGAAGCAGTTTCATCAACAAGGGATAGACATCCACATTGTCAAAGACAGGTAACTGCATGCCCGACTTGAACGCCGGGCCATGCGCAATGAAGCTGGCGCGCATCTGTGGCAGGCCCGGGTCGAAGCCATGTGAGCCACGCGGCCCGGCCGTCATGCGACGGGCGACTTGATCGCGTGGCAATGCGTCCCAGCCCATATCCATCTGACACACGATGGGTGGAACACGGGGGTGAGTGCCGTAGTGCCAGTCTGCCGGCAGTTCGGTTTTGTTCCAGCATTGGTAATGATGGTGTCGCCCCAACAGACGCCGTCGGGCTTCGGCTTCAAATCCGGCATTGGGCGCGAATGTCACCACCTGACCGGTGGAGTCGGCGCGCGCAGCTTGAATGCTGATCATGTCCTCCACCGCGATGGCGTGGCCGGGTGACACATCGGCAAATCCATGATCGGAGACGATGACGATGTTGGTGCGCTCGAACATGTTGCGGGCTTGCAGTTGGCCGACTAATTGACCGATGGCGCTATCGATTTCGCGGCGTGCAGTATCCGCTTGGGCGGAGTTTGGGCCATGGTCATGCGATGCGCTGTCGACGCGGTTGAAATACATCGCGACGAAATCGGGGCGGGTCGATGTGGCTTCGGTCAGCCACTTGGCCACTGTGTTGGCGCGCCAGGCATCGCTGGTGCTTTCGTCGTACGGTTGCCAGCGATGTGGGCGCACGCCGCCAATTTCCGCTTCGCTTCCGGGCCAATACAGCACTGCGGTACGCAGGCCAGCCTTATCGGCACCAATCCATACCGGTTCACCTCCCCACCAGCGCCCATCACCGACGGCGTTGCGATTGGAAACGCTGAACTCGCCCAATTCGACATCCCACATGCTGTTGTGGGTGACGCCGTGATGATCTGGACGCAGACCGGTGACGAGCGTGTAGTGATTCGGGAACGTGAGCGAAGGGTAAGAAGGCCGCATGCCCTCGGCGCGAACCCCGGTTGTAGCCAGCTGCGAGAGGTTTGGCATGGAGTTGGGGGTGATGTCGCCAGGGCGTAGGCCATCAACCGAGATCAAGAGCAGCGGCGCTCGTGACGCAGTGACGGGCCTGCTAGCGCAGGCGCACAGGACCAGCGTCAGCCCCGCGACCAGCAAGATTTGAAGTGAGCGCATCGAAACCATTCAAGGATTTTAGGCGGTATGCGAGACAGGTCTATTTCAATCATCGCTGAATCACATTCCCTGCGCTTGGACGGAGTGAGATCGCCGGCGTAGATTGGAACTCCCGGTCAGGAGAATGCGCATGAAAGCTTGCTACCTGATGATCTTTGCCGGCATGTTGATGGCCGGCAGCGCACTGGCGCAGCAGCCGGATAAAAAGGTGGCGATTCAGGAGCCGAAAGCAGTACAGGCTGCCGAGCTTCCGGCCGAATCGCCCCTGAGTGATCACCACTGCCTGCGTTACACGGGCTCGCTGGTCACGGCGTCTCGCAACCAGCGGGAGCTATCCCGCCCGTCCAAGGCACCCAAGAAGCCCGGCTGCGCACCAGCGTCCGGGCGGGCATGGTCGAGGGATGATCTCGAACGCACGGGTGCGAGTAGTGCGCTGGATGCCTTGCGGATGCTGGATCCGAGCGTGTTCTGATCATTGGTTTGTGGCGATACGAAAACCGCACGGGCTCGAATGGGGGGAAGCTGGCCAAGCTGCGATAATGGTGGCTTGTATTCGTTATGGATGCCTTCACGATGTCGCAGCAGTCCCGCCATGACCCTTCCCGCAGCATCCGCGCGCCGCGCGGCAACACGCTCAATTGTCGCAGCTGGCTGACCGAAGCGCCGTTCCGCATGCTGCAGAACAATCTGGATGCAGAGGTCGCGGAAGATCCGACATCGTTGGTGGTGTATGGCGGCATCGGTCGCGCGGCACGTGATTGGGCCAGCTACGACAAGATCCTTGAAACGCTCAAGACCTTGGGCGATGACGAAACCCTCTTGGTGCAGTCGGGCAAGCCGGTTGGAGTTTTTCCCACCCATGCCGATGCGCCGCGTGTTCTCATCGCCAACTCCAACCTGGTGCCGCATTGGGCGACTTGGGAGCACTTCAACGAGCTCGATAAGAAAGGCCTGATGATGTACGGCCAGATGACCGCCGGCAGCTGGATCTACATCGGTAGCCAGGGCATCGTGCAGGGTACCTACGAGACGTTCGTCGAGATGGGCCGCCAACATTACGGCGGCAGCTTGAAAGGCAAGTGGATCCTGACCGCCGGCCTGGGTGGCATGGGTGGCGCGCAGCCGCTGGCCGCTTCGCTAGCCGGTGCATGCAGCCTGAATATCGAATGCCGCCAGAGCAGCATCGACTTCCGCCTGAAGACGCGTTATGTCGACGAGCAGGCCACCGATCTGGACGACGCTTTGGCACGTATCGCCAAATACACGGCGGCAGGCGAAGCCAAATCCATCGCACTGCTCGGCAACGCGGCGGAGCTCCTGCCGGAGCTGGTCAGGCGCGGCGTGCGCCCGGATTGCGTGACCGACCAGACCAGCGCGCATGATCCCGTGCATGGTTACCTGCCGATCGGCTGGACCGTCGATCAGTGGCTGGAGGAACAAAAAACGAATCCCGAAAAGGTGCGCGACGCGTCCAAGCAATCGATGCGCGTGCATGTCGAGGCGATGCTGGCCTTCCACGCACAAGGCATCCCGACCGTCGATTACGGCAACAACATCCGCCAGATGGCGTTCGATGTCGGCTGCGAAAACGCCTTCGATTTCCCCGGTTTCGTGCCGGCCTATGTGCGTCCGCTGTTTTGTCGCGGCATCGGGCCGTTCCGCTGGGTCGCGCTCAGTGGTGATCCGGAAGACATCTACAAGACCGATGCCAAGGTGAAGGAGCTGATTCCGGATGATGAGCACCTGCACAACTGGCTGGACATGGCGCGCGATCGCATCAGCTTCCAAGGCTTGCCAGCGCGCATCTGCTGGGTAGGTCTCGGGTTGCGCCACAAGCTTGGCCTCGCCTTCAACGAGATGGTGCGCAATGGCGAGCTGAAGGCGCCGGTGGTGATCGGTCGCGATCATCTGGACAGCGGCTCGGTTGCATCGCCCAACCGCGAGACCGAAGCGATGCAGGACGGCAGCGATGCGGTCTCTGATTGGCCGCTGCTCAACGCGATGCTGAACGTGGCTGGCGGCGCGACCTGGGTCAGCCTTCACCATGGCGGCGGCGTGGGTATGGGGTATTCGCAGCACAGCGGCGTCGTGATTGTTTGCGATGGCAGCATCGAGGCCGACAAGCGCATCGCTCGTGTGTTGTGGAACGACCCGGGTACGGGCGTGATGCGTCATGCCGATGCGGGATACGACATCGCCAAAGCCTGCGCCAAGGAACAGGGCCTAAAGCTGCCGATGTTGTGATGTTGCGGCGGAACCTGCGCCGTGGGTTCCGCCAATCTGCTGCTTCTTCGGACCTTAGGCCGGGATCACCTCGTCATATTCGGCTCGCAATTGCGTCCAGCCATCCCAAAAGGGCAGGGGCCGGGTGCCGTTAGTGTGTGCGACCAGCGTGTCCAGATGTTGATGCCAGCCGGCACCAATCATCAGCATGTTGGTGCGATCGGAGATGCCGCGATGGGTCACGGTCAGTAGGACCTGATCGCCCTTGCTTTCGAGGTCAAAGGCAACGCCGCCATCACCCCAGGTGAAAGCGAGCCGATGTGGCGGGTCGTACTCGACCATCGTGCTGTCCATGCTTTGCGCGCCGCCGCTGAAACCATCCGGTCGGGTGCCAGGCGGGTCGGTGAGCTCATCGTTGCGCCAAGTCAGGGTGAACATCGTGCCTGCTTCGGCTTGCATATCGCCCGAAGCCAGCCATTGGCGACGCAATTCGCTTTCGGTCAGATAGGTCCAGATGCGTTCGATCGGGCCTAGCAACAGGCGTTGCAGGCGCACGTCGCGTGGCGCGATGACCGTGGCGTAATCGCTTTCGCTGCGTGAGCGTCGGATATCAGTGCTCATGGGTTCCTCCGTGGGGTGCGGGATTTGCGGGAAGCCTTCGGTGCAGCTTTGGTGCTGTCTTCGGCCTGGAGAATGGCTTCCAGGACATCAAGCCTGTCAGTCCAGAAACGTTCGTAATGAGCGAGCCATTCGGCACCCAGATGCAGCGGGCCAGCATCCAGCCGACAAGTGTGCACGCGCCCGTTGATCTGGCGGCGGACGAGGCCAGCGTGCTCGAGTGTCTGAATGTGTTTTGAGGCGGCTGCCAGTGAAATCGCGTATGGCGCCGCTAGCTCGCCCACGGTACGCGGCCCATTGGCCATGTCCTGCAGCATGGCTCGCCGTGTCGGATCAGCCAGGGCACGGAATAGATCGTTGAGTACGGCGGGATTTAATTCAACCATATGGTTGAACATATGGTTGATCGAGGTAATTGTCAACCGTTTTATTGAATATTTATGATCTGCTACGGCTTGCATGCCAATTCCGGCATCGTTGGCCTTCGCAGTGGCATTGCAGAAGCCGGTAGAGGCACCGGTTTCTAATGCAAAAAACCTCAACGCTCGCGTCATGGACGACGCCGATGTCAGTCACAAATTGCAGACAGGTATTCATTGCAGACTGGGGTTAAGATTGCCTATGGCGTAAGCCCCCGTGCGCCTCGGGCTGATCAGTAGCACTGGCAGCCATCGTTCATCATGATCCGGCACGGGACAGGGAATGCGCAGCAGTTACGACCGTGGTTTGACCTTGCAGGCCATCGCCCTTATTGGTGGTGGCGTCCTGTTGGTCGGCTTGCTGTTGGGCGTGCTCCGTTTGCAAACCAGCCTGCAATTTTGGTTGTATGCGCACCATCGTTGGGTGCAGGCTGAAGGCCAGATGGCCAGTGCGCTGGACGCGTACGCCAGCACGGGCGATGAAACCTTCCTGCGGCAAGCTGAGTACGCCATGCGCGTGCCGATGGGTGCGCGACAAGCGCGACTGGCCGCAGAGAAGGACCCGGTTGACAAGGCAGGCATACATCATGGGTTGAAAGCAGTCGGCATCGATGATCGAGACATCGACGGCATGGCTTGGGTGTATCTGCGGATGGGCAATTGGTCAAACATCCGGGATGCCGTCGGCGTCTGGCTGAAGGTCGAGCCCGACTTGGACCGGCTGGTCGCGATAGGAAAAGAGATCCAGAAGGATGTTGAGACGAAAGGCCTCACGCGTGCCCGGACAAATGCGTATCGCAATGAGATTGCCGAGATTCAGGCACGCATTGATGACTCCTTCTGGCAGTTTTCCAGCGCATTGATTTCTGGCTTGAGAATGCTGCGTGCGGCACTTGTGGTGATTTCCGTCCTGCTCTTCACGGGCTTCGTCGTGTTGTTCATGTACGTACTGCGCCGCTTCATTTCACGCATTCGTAGCAGCGAGGGCTGGCTGCGTGCCTCCTTCGAGCAAGCCAATGTCGGGATGCTCCAGCTGACAAATGAAGGACGTATTCGTTACGCGAATTCCGCCGCGTCTCGGATCCTTGGTTTGGCCACGCTGGCATCGCTGGAACACAAGCTTCAGGATTTCATCGTCTATCGAGACCAAGCGCGTTTCATGAAGGCGATGCACGGACAGGAAGCGGACGCCGCAATCAGCGACGGCGATCAATACCTGTTGTTGACCGCAGACGGGCGGCAGGAAGTCGTGCGGGTAACGATGACACCGGTGGCGCGCAGTGAAGGCGATGACGCATCCAGCATGCGATTCGCCATGATCGAGGATGTCACCGAAGCACATGCGATGCGCGCCGAGCTGGCCAGGCAAGCCCGTTACGACGATCTAACGGGCTTGCTCAATCGCGGCGAGCTGTTGCGACGCATCGGGCATGCGTTGCACGAACTCAAGGAAGACCGGATCAAGCATCTTTCCGTGTGTCTGATCGATCTCGATCACTTTCGCTACATCAATGAAAGCGTCGGGCTACGCGTGGGCGATCGCATCCTCCAGGTCATTGCGCATCGCTTGCATGACGCCATGGGCCGCATTGGCGAGGCGGGACGCCTAGGTGGCGACCAATTCGTGATGTTGTTGCCCGGCATGGACTCGGGTGATGCGATGGCCTTTGCCGCGCGCGTCGCCGAGGCGCTTTCACAACCCGACCAGGAATTGGCGGACAGCATGATGACGCCAACCAACTCCATTGGCGTGGTGTCCGTGGATCGCCTGTACACCAGCGCAAGCGAAGTGCTGGCCGCGGCAGTGGCCGCTTGCGAGCGCGCGAAACAGGCCGGCCGCAATCGCGTGCGCCTGCTCATGCGCGAAGAAGAAACCGGAGATGGGCGGCGCAGTACCGCGGAATGGGCGACGGAAATTCGTGCAGCAATGGGAGCAGGCCGATTCGAGCTGCAAGCCCAGCGCATCGATCCTTGCAAGGCCGGGGATGCAATCAGGCAAGCAGAAATCCTGCTGCGCTTGCGTGACAGTGAAGACAAGCTGGTTGCGCCGGATCGCTTTCTGCCTGTGGCGGAAATGTATGGGCTTACGATGGATATTGATCGCCAGGTAGTGCTGATGGCGATGGATGCAATGCGCGAGCACCTTGCTTCCGGTGGGGGTGAAATGGTGCTTTACGTGAACCTGTCGGGGAGCTCGGTCGGCGATCCGGATTTCGCACTGTATGTCCGCCAACTTCTGGATAACGCCCCCGAGCTTGCGACGATGTTCTGCTTCGAGATCACTGAAAGTGGCGTGATGGCCAATCTTGAGCAGGCCACCGCCTTCATGGACATGGCACGCCAGCGCGGCTGCAAGGTGGCCTTGGATGATTTTGGGACCGGTCAGTCCTCCTTCTCGCAACTGCGAGTGCTTCCGGTGGACATCGTGAAAATCGATGGCAGCTTCGTGCGCGACATCGACCGCGATGCCAGCAGCGAGGTATTGATTCGCTCCATCTGCCAAATGAGCCACGTGTTGGGCAAACATACCGTCATCGAATGGGTCGAGCGTCCGGAAGATGCAGAGCGCATTAGCGCGCTCGGCGCCGACTACATGCAAGGCTTTGGCTTGCACCGGCCGGAGCCTTTGGCCGCCTTCCTGTCCACGGTCCGCCGTGGCGAGAAGCACAGCGCCTCGACGGAGGCGTGAGGGGCGTCACACAATCCCCAAGCGGGTACTATGATGTGCTCGCTTCCCCCGGAGTGTGTATGTCCCTGATTCGTCCGCTGTTGGCTGGCTTGCTGCTGGTCTCCATCCTCGGCCACCCCGCGCTGGCCGACACGCCTGCGCAAGCCGCGCAGACGCTTCCCGCCGCCAACGACCTCGCCGCATTCGATGCGCGGGTCGAAGCCGTTCGCCAGCAATTTGATGTCCCGGGCATCGCGGTCGCGATCGTCAAGGACGGGCAGGTAGTGCTGGAGCGCGGCTATGGCCTGCGCGAGGTCGGCAAGCCTGACAAGGTCGATGCACACACGATGTTCGCCATCGCAAGCAATACCAAGGCTTTCACCGCGACGGCGCTGCAAATGTTGGCCGAAGACGGCAAGCTCGACATGAATGATCGCGTCATCGATCATTTGCCCTGGTTTCGCATGTCCGATCCCTATGTCACCCACGACATGCGCATCCGCGATCTGCTTTCGCATCGCAGCGGCTTATCGCTTGGGGCAGGGGATTTGCTGTATTGGCCCACCACCGACTACACCACCCGTGAGGTCGCCGAGCGACTCAAGGATGTGCCGCTTACCGGCCAGTTCCGTGGGCAATACGCCTACGACAACATCCTGTTCGGGGTTGCGCAGTTGGTGATCGAGGCGGCGAGCGGTATGGATTTCAAACAATTCCTGCAGACGCGCATCTTCACCCCGCTAAAAATGGGCGAGACGCGTTACAACGCCGATGATTTGGTCGCCAGTGACAACACGGCCACAGGCCATGCCAAGCAGGACTTCAAGGATCTCAAGCCGGTCGGTACGTTGACCTGGCGCAACGTGTCAGGCGCTGGTGGCTTGTACAGCAGCGTGCACGACATGGCGAAGTGGATGAACACCCAGTTGGCGTCCGGTGCCCTCCCTGACGGCGGGCGGCTGTTCCCCGAAAAGCGCCAGCGCGAGATGTGGACGATGTTGACCCCGATTCCGGTGTCCAGGCCTTCAATTGCCGAACTTGAGCCCGCCGTCCCCAACTTTCTGGGTTATGGCCAGGGCTGGATGCTCTCCGACTACCGCGGCCATCGCGTGGTCTGGCATACCGGTGGTTGGCCGGGCATGGTATCGAGACTCACCTTGGTGCCGGGGAGCAATATTGGCGTTGTCGTGCTCACCAATCAGGAGGTCGGGGCCGCATTCAACGCCGTGACCTATTCGGCGCTCGACATGATGCTTGGCGAATCTGCCCACGACTGGGTGGATGCGTATGCCAAGGCAGTGGCCAAGGCAAGCAACGATGCCGATCAGGATTGGAAGAAGCATCAAGCTGTGCGCGCTGAGAACTCAACACCCTCATTGCCTATGGCGGGCTATGCCAAGACGTACCGCGATCCTTGGTATGGCGATGTGGTGATCACGCAATCCGGCAAAGGCCTGGCGATGCAGTTCGCCCGTACGCGTGAGCTGGCGGGGCGGATGGAACACTGGCAGCACGATACTTTCATCGTGCGCTGGAACGATCGGTCGTTGAATGCGGATGCCTTTGTCAATTTCGGCTTGGACCAAGACGGCAAGATTCGCGAGATGCGGATGGAGCCAATATCCCCTTTGACGGATTTCAGTTTTGATTTCCAGGACTTGCGCTTGCGACCGGTGGACGGAAAGCAAGCCGCCAGCGCCCATTGAGGTTATGGACATCGCCTGAATCATGGAATTATTAGAACAAGAAATCGATAGCGCGGACTTGCACGTGGGCATGTATGTCTGCCGGCTGGATCGTGACTGGAATGGCACGCCATTCCCGTTGCAGGGCGTGTTGATACGCACGCGCGAAGACATCGACGAGATCGGTAGGTACGCCCGGCGGGTTTGGGTTGATCTGGAAAAAAGCACAGGGCCGGCCGTTTTTCATCTGCATGCCTTGGCGCCCAAGGCGCGAGTCAAGACAAAGACAAAAATCGGCGCCGAATCCGAGCTGGGCACCCAGGCAACGCTGTTCGATGACGAGATATTGATCAGTGCTCGCTTGCTGGATCAACTGTCCGAGCGCACCACTGACTTCCTTGGCAAATTGCGCCGTGGCGAGTTGGTCAGTCAGGCCGAAATTGATGAAGTGGTCGAGCCTGTGGTCCGAAGCCTCATCCGTAATCCTGATGCCTATTTCTGGTTGGAGTCACTGCGTAGCCGTCATCATTACACCTATACCCATGCCGTGAATTGCTGCGCGCTGGCTGCGGCGTTTGGCCGACACCTGGGATTTGATGACAAGGAGGTCAAGGCCCTGGCCACTGGCGCGTTGCTGCTTGACATCGGTATGGGTGCGGTGCCGCCGGACATGATCAACCACGAAGGGCCGCTGGATGATGTCGGGCGCGCCTTCGTTGAACGTCATGTCAGCGAAGGTGTGGAGCGTTTGCGCCAAAGCGGTCTGGACGACCCGGCCATTATCGACATGGTGCTCAACCACCATGAGCATTTCGATGGGAGCGGCTACCCGGAGCAAAAGATGGACGGCAGCATCCCACTGCCAGGGCGAATCGCGGGATTGGTCGATGCTTATGACGCGATGACGAGTGAGCGCCCCTATCGGCCGGCTTTGAGTCGTGCTGAAGCGCTCCAGCAGCTGGTGAAACAGCGCAACGGTCAGCGCGATGCGGATTTGGTCGAGCAATTCGTGCGCTGCCTTGGCGTGTATCCAGTTGGCACCTTGGTCGAGCTCAATACCGGTGAGGTGGGCTTGGTGATGTCGCAGAATCCTTCACAGCGCCTGCGTCCACGGGTGATGATGTTGACCAATCCGACTAAGCAACTGCGCGCGCATTTCATCCCGGTCAACTTGATGGATACCGAAGCGCAACCTGCCTTGGCCAAGGTGCATATCGCGCGCAGCCTGCCTCCGGGCAGCTACGGACTGGACCCGGCGGCACTAGATTTATAAGCCAGACGCTTAGGCGCTCATCCCGGCTAATTCGGCCGGGACCCCGATTCGCTGAGCTGTACGACGCGGTCGGTAATCGCTATCGAGCAAGACTTCGATGCGCGAGAACACTTCCGCGCGCGCGAATGGCTTCTTCATGAAATCATCGGCGCCGATGCGTTGTACGTAGAACTGCTCGGTGGCCTGTGCATTGCCACTCATCATGATCACCGGAACATCGCGGGTCTCGGCGCGCTTGCGCAGTTCACGCAATACGTTAAAGCCATCCCCATCCGGCAGGACGATATCCAGGAAGATCAGCTCGGGGCCGGTCTTGGCCGCCTCCAGCGCGGCTTCGGCGGTCACGGCCTCGATGACTTCATAGGCATTTTGGGCCAGCATCTTGCGCAGCAGAGCGATGATCGTGGAAGAATCATCGACTACCAATATCCGTGTGCCGGCGCGTGCATTGATGCGTCGCTTGGCTCGACGCTCGGCGCCCAGGTAACTGTCGCTGGAGATGGATGGGGGCGTTGACTTGCCCCAGTTGCGTAACCGGTCAAACAAAGCCATCTGTGTTCCCCCCGAACAGCAGTCTTAGCGAATGGGCTCGTCCAGCATCATCTGCCTCACAAAACGAACCGGCGGTGCGCCATACGACAGCACTCGGTCATGGTACGCCTTGAGATTGAAGTTGGGGCCCTGTTTGGCCTCCACGGCGCGCCGGGTGTCGAAGTGCTCCTGCACACCCACGAAGTAGGTGGGCAGCTGGGCTGATGTCAGCTGGGCGCGCACCCATTTGCCGGCCGCCTCGCGTTCCTGCTGGAAGGTCTGCCGGGTCATGAAATCCATCGCCTGCGCGCGGGTCCAGCCATCCACATGCACACCTTGGTCGAGGATGGCATTACCGATGGTGCGCAGGTAGAACTTCAGCTGCACCAGACGGAAGAGCGGATCGTTATCGAGGTAGCCGGCATCGGCCATCATCCGCTCGGTGTACACGCCCCAGCCCTCTGCGAAAAGTCCGGAGCGCAGTACCGCGCGCAGAGTGGAGTTGAAGTCTGCGGAATGCGCGCCTTCCAGATAGTGACCAGGCATCGCTTCGTGGATCGACAGCAGGTGAATCATGCGGTCGTTGTATTCGCGCAGGAAGGATTCGGTTTGCTGCGCAGTCCAGTCGTCCGGGATCGGCGAAATCGCGTAGTAGGTATCGAGCCCCTTGTCGAGCGGACCGGGCGAGTCGCAATAGGCGACGGCCACGCCGCGCTGGAATTCCGGCATCAAGATGATCTTGACTGGATCGTCTGGCACCGTCACAAGATCATGTTTGCGCACGAAGTCGGTGGCGATGGCCAGCGTCTGCTTGGCGAAGGGAACGACTTGGTCACGTGCGGGGCGCTCTGCATAAGCGAGCTCAAGCGCGGCCTCGATAGCCGCCTGTTGCTGCGTGGCAGTGGGTTTGGCGGGAAGGACAGGCGCGCCGCGATGCCCCTTCAATACCTGTTGCGCGATGCTGTACATCTCGCTGCGCGTGCGCTTGAGCCCGGCTTCTGCGCGTTGCTTGATCTCGCTGCGCGACAACGCGGAGTTGAGCGAGAACGCCAGCTTCTGGTCGTAAATCGATGCGCCCAAACGGAAATCACCACGCGCATTCGGCACCAAGGTCTTGTCCAGCCACTCCTGATTTTCAGCCACGGCAACGCGCAGTGCTGCAATCGCGGCATCCAGTCGCTTGCGATCATCATCGTTCAATTGATCGGCATTCGGAGTGATGAATTGATCGATCAACACCAACACGCCGCCATTTTGCTTGGCGACGGTCTCGGCGTGGATCTTGGGTACGCGTGCGGGGTCCAGGTTTGCGCGCATCTGCGCATAAATTTGTGGCAGTTTTTCCATGCGCAGCGTTGCCGACCTGAGGCGATCAGGCAGCGGCGCGAATTCGCGTGCCATCAGCCCGTAGATCGCACTGCCAGCCAAGCCGCTGTAAGCCTGCGGGTCCCACGCCCAGCTTTGCAAGGTTTCGCTGCCCCAGATGTCCGACCGCAATTGATTGCGCAAGATCAGTGCATCGACCTGATTCTGGCGGGACAGCGCGGAGGCATCGATCGCATCCAGCCGGGCCAGCATCTCGCGCGAGAAAGCCAGGCTGCGTGCGCGGCCTTCCGCAGACAGGTCGTCGATTTCGCTGTCGTAGCGATGATCGCCGATGGACGTGGCGGAGATCGGCGAGAGTGCCAACATCCCTTCCAGCCAGTCTTTCGACAAGCCTGCAAAAGCCGCATCGGCGGTGACGGGGGTGGTCGATGTCGCTCCTTCGGAGGCAGCGACATTCGCCGTGGTGCTGGCGGGTGAGGTTGCACAGCCCGAAGCAATCAGGCTTGTGAGGGCGAGGGCAATCAAAGAGGGACGCATCGGGTTTCCAGATCCGGGCATCCGCTTAGATTACGCGCTGGCGGGCTCCGATGCTGGGGACGTGCCATCGACGATGATGGCATCTGCCACAGCAACTTGCGGGGCTGGCGGCAATGGACTGATCGATGTCAACGCCGACAAACGCGCGATCCGTGCCCACCACAGAGCGAAAACAGCTAGTTGGGCGAGGATCCAGACCAAGCCAGCAGAGCTGGTCACGCTGCGCATCGCAGGTTGCTGTAGCAGCATCGCCAACCCAACGCCGATTGCTACGGTTGCGATGACCACCAGCAGCACCGACAGCGGACGACGCAGCATCAACATCAACCCACGCAGCCACGCGCGGAACGCCGATCGCAAGCCTGTATCTGCTGCGAATGCCGCACGGGCGGATTCGATGCTGATCCAGCAAAGCAGTGACGTAATGCCCACAACCCACATGACGATGGAGTTTCGCTGCTCGCCAATGGATGCGAGGATGCGCGTGTCATTGCCGTGACGCGCCCAGAAACTCGCCAACACAGCAATCAGCCCGACGACGGCCCACGGGATCAGTGCAACAAGCATGAGCCGGAACTGGCGGCCATATTCGCGCCAGCCGCCGGCCCAGAGTTCGCCGAAACGCAGTGAGCGGCCTTCGCGCAGGCTGGCGACGAGCATGCCGGTGAGCCATGGTGTAAGTAGCACTGCGATCATGATGGCGCTCATCAGACCTTGGCCAATATTTAACAAGCCGTGGCTGCCAGCGCCATCGCCTAAGGTCATCACGCTATCGGCGATCGGTGCGATGTCTTGCGCGGACACGATGCGAGCAGCGTCCGGGTTCTGGCCCAGAGCCTGATTGAATAGGCCAAATACCGGACGTGCAAAAAAAGTAGCCGCGATAAGACCCGCAAGCCACGCCAGCAACATCAGGCGCCAGTGGCGGAAGCTGCCGAGCATTGCAGAGAGCAGGGCGGCGAACGCATTGCGGTTGTTGGAAGTTTTGATCGTCATGTTCATGCCCCCATCACCCATGCCAGCAGGATCTGCATCCATGCCAATGCGCGACTGCCGTAGTACTTGCCGGCATCGGTGTTCGATTCCAATGCACGAGTGTTGTCATTGATCGAACGATCCATCATGTACAGCTGGTCAGGATCGATCTGCACTTTCACGGCCTTCGAAGGCCGCACCCAGTTCCAGCGGAACCATTTCTGCTGGCCTGCGAAGCGAACCGTCTCAGTGCTGCCATCGGCGAAGGTCACCTTGAGCACCTGTGGCACATCGGCGCCGCTGCGCTTCACTACCACGCTGGTGCGATAGGGGTAGGGGCCGCTGCCAGGCTTGGCCTTGGGATGTGACTTCTTCCACGCCTCGCGCGTCTTGGACATGGCTTTGCCGCGCGCTTCGCTGCTGGTCGGCTTGTCGCTGCCATCGACATAGCCCAGCTTGGGCAGTTCTTCGACACTGGTGAAGGACTGTACGCCATCATCGACCACTTGGGAGCCGTAGACCGATTGCGCGAAGTTACGTTCGATGATTTCGCGCTGGCCGGTGCCTTCGGCCAAGGCTTCGCGGAAATCGGCGAGCGAGGGGTGACGGAACTTCCAGCGCTCGTAATACAGCTTCATCGCGCGAGACATCGCTTCGCGGCCGACCTGTTTCTCGATGCCGCGGAGCAGGGTGGAGGTGCGCGCGTACACGCTGCCGTAGCTGCCAGTGTCGCTGCGATCCCAGCTGTTGTTGCCAAGCGGGTCCTTGGCGTCGCCCAAACCAGCGGTCAAGCGATCCAGATCCAGTGGGTCGACGCTGGGGGCGAAACCAAGGCGAGCTGCTACTTTAGCGGGCAACGGCACGATGCGCTGCTTGCGATCAGCCAGCATGCGGCTGTCCCAGTACTGATTGACGCCTTCGTCCAGCATAGGCTCTTCGAACTCGTTGGAGGCGAGGATGCCGTAGAAATAACCATGGCCGAATTCGTGGATGGTGACGAATTCCAGTGCGTATTGCTCGATGCCGCCGGGCTTGTAGTTTGGGATGCTGTCGGCGGTGAAGAAGGTTGGGTACTCCATGCCGCCGGCTTCGCCCGCGTTGTAAGGCGGAATGACCGCGGTCACCGTGCGGTAGGGGTAGCGTCCGAGCGTCTTGGAAAAATAGGTCAGCGAATCCATCGTAGCCTTGAGCACCGTTGGCGCGTTGTCGGCGTATTCCGGTGGGAACAACACTTTCACCTTGACCGGATCGCCACCCGGATAGGTCCATGTTGCTTCCAGCGGTTTTGCGGTGCGCTTGTCTGCCGTCCAGGCGAAATCATGCACATCGCCCTGCACATATCGGTAGGTGGTCTTGCCGTCTTTCTTGACAGGTGTGCCGGTCAGCTCGCCCGTCGCACCGACGGTGTAGTCGGACGGCACGGTCAGGCTGACGTCGTACAGGCCGAAGTCGGCGTAGAACTCGCTATGCAGGTGGAACTCGTGGACGTTCCAGCGCGGCGCGGTCGCACCACGCTCGCCCGGCAACTCCAGCACGCCGATCTTGGGGAACCACTGCGCGACCAGATGGAAGCTGCCGAAGTAGCCCGTGCGCGCCACCACCCGCGGCAATTGGTTGAAGAAGTCGATGTCGAGCGTGGTCGCGGAGCCAGGCGCGACAGGCGTTGCCAAGTCCAGGCGCACCACGGTCTTGTCGGTGCTCGGGCCGCCATCGGGTTGTACGAAACTCCACTTAACGGGCTGTCCACCTTGCACGACGCGCTTGAGCTTGGTGTAGCCCCAGTCGCCGTCCTTGGTTTTCACGTCGCTGCGGAATCGAAAGCCACGCGTGCGCTGCTCCGACATGAAGGTGCTGCCGCTGGATTCGAAGCCATTGAGGTAGAGATGCAGGTACACGGTGCAGACCGGCTGGGTACTGCGATTGCGCCAGTTCAGCTGCTGCTTGCCATCAATGGTGTGTTTGTCGGGATCGAGGCTCGCCTGGATGCGGTATTCGACGACACGACTGGACAAGGTCGCCTCATTGCCCGTGCGCGGCCCACCCCAGGCATCCGGTGCGCTAGGTACGCTTACCGCACCGGCATTCGCATCGGCGAAAGGAATGGCAGGGCAGCGCGGATCAGCAAGCGTTGCCGCAGGCGGGGATGCAGATTGGGTGGTGGTGGGCGTGGTTTTCGCCGACATCGCCAGTGGCGCCATGCACGCCAACAACACGACCCAAGACAACGCACGATGCGACATCGCTCAATTCCCAGGCTGAAAACACAAGCCTGCCGCAAGCGCGGCAGTGGGGCAAGGTGACCGATGGCAGGGGTGTTCGTACCTAGTCGGGGCTAGCGATGCGTTCGGCTGCGCTGCGAATGCTATCCGGCAGGGGCGCAGGTTTGCCGGTCTTGCGGTCAATCCACACCACGACGACCTGCCCGTCGCAATGCAGGCGGGCATTCGCGGCATCGACCATGCGATGTCCAATGGTCAGGCTGCTGGTGCCGATACGTGTCGCGAAGAGCTCGATGTCGATCTCGCTTGGGTATTCGATCGGCAGCCGGTAGTTGACCGTCGCCGATGCCAGGACGGGCGCGCGTTCGCCATCGAACCACGCAGTATCCTGCGCATTCAGCCACTGGATACGTGCTTCTTCCAGATAACGCAGGTAGGTCGCGTTATTGACGTGATTCATCGCATCCAGGTCACCCCAGCGTGGGGAGATGCGGAAACGAAAGACGTTTTCGGCGATGTCGTGGCTCATGCTTTCTTCCTTTTTCCTGCGCGCTGGTTCTGTGCCTGCAGCAACTGTGCAAGGAACTGACCGGTATGTGATTGCGGCATGCCAGCGACGTCCTCAGGTGTGCCTTGCGCGATGATCTGGCCGCCGCGGTGACCGCCTTCGGGGCCCAGGTCGACCACCCAGTCCGCGGTCTTGATGACATCCAGATTGTGTTCGATGACGACGACTGTATTGCCGTCGTCGCGTAGGCGATGCAGCACCATCAGCAAGTGCTCAATGTCGGCGAAATGCAGGCCGGTCGTTGGCTCATCCAGAATGTAGAGCGTTCGCCCGGTATCGCGGCGCGACAGTTCCTTGGACAATTTCACGCGCTGTGCTTCACCGCCGGAGAGCGTTGTCGCTGATTGCCCCAGCTTGATATAGGACAGGCCGACATCGATCAAGGTATCCAGCTTGCGACTGATCGCCGGCACGTTTTCGAACAGTACCGCCGCATCCTCGACTGTCATTTCAAGCACGTCGTGGATGGTGTGGCCCTTGTAGCGTATCTCCAGTGTCTCGCGGTTGTAGCGTTTTCCTCCGCATACATCGCAAGGCACGTAGACGTCAGGCAGGAAGTGCATTTCCACCTTGATCAGGCCATCGCCTTGGCAGGCCTCGCAACGACCACCGCGCACGTTGAAGCTGAAACGTCCGGGCGCATAGCCGCGTGAACGCGCCTCGGGCACCTGCGCGTACAACTCGCGCAGCGGCGTGAACAAGCCGGTGTACGTCGCCGGGTTGCTGCGTGGTGTGCGGCCGATGGGCGATTGGTCGATGTCGACGACCTTGTCGAACAGGTCAAGGCCGACAATTTCCTTGTACGGCGCGGGCGAATGCGAAGCACCGTTGATCTCGTTCGCAGCCAGTGCATACAAGGTGTCGTTGATGAGCGTGGATTTGCCGGAGCCGGAAACACCGGTGATCGCCGTCATCAAGCCGGCCGGGATTTCCAGGTCGACGTTCTTGAGGTTGTTGCCGGATGCCCCCTTCAACTTGAGCAGGAACTTCTTGTTCGGCGCGTGGCGTTTGGCCGGGACTTCGATGGCCTTGCGCCCGGACAAATAATCACCGGTAAGCGAGCGCTTCGATGACATCACGTCATTCACGCTGCCCTTGGCGACCACTTCGCCACCATGCACGCCCGCGCCAGGACCGATGTCGACGACGTAATCGGCCAAGCGAATCGCATCTTCATCGTGTTCGACCACGATCACTGTATTGCCGAGATCACGCAAGCGCGTCAGGGTACCAAGCAAGCGCTCGTTATCGCGCTGATGCAGGCCGATCGAGGGCTCATCGAGCACATACATCACGCCAACGAGGCCCGCGCCGATCTGTGAGGCCAAACGAATGCGTTGCGCTTCACCACCCGAGAGCGTATCGGCCTTGCGTTCCAGCGTGAGGTAATCGAGACCGACATCAACTAGGAATCCAAGCCGCTCGGCGATCTCCTTGACGATCTTGGCCGCGATCTCGCCGCGCCAACCAGGCAGGCTGAGCGATGCAAAAAAAGCCAGCGCTTCGTCGATGGGTTGCTGGCTGATCTCATACACCGGACGGTCGGCGACGAATACATTGCGCGCCGCGCGATTCAGGCGTGCACCTCCGCAATCGGGGCAGGGGCGCTCGCTGATGTACTTCGACAACTCCTCGCGCACTGCGCTCGATTCGGTATCGCGATAGCGGCGCTCGAGGTTGGGGATGATGCCTTCGAACGGGTGCTTGCGCGTGGTGCGGCTGCCGGCATCGTTGACATAGGTGAAGCTGATCGCTTCCTTGCCGCTGCCTTGAAGCACCGCCTGCTGAACATCTTCGGGCAGCGTGCTCCACTGCGTGTCGACCTTGAATCCGTAATGCTTGGCCAACGATTGCAGCATCTGGAAGTAATAGGTGTTGCGACGGTCCCAGCCGCGCACTGCGCCCGATGCCAGTGACAATTCTGGATGCACGACTACGCGTGCCGGGTCGAAGAACTGCGCCATGCCAAGGCCATCGCAGGTCTCGCAAGCACCGACCGGCGAATTGAACGAGAACAGGCGCGGCTCCAACTCCGGTAGAGAGTAGTCGCAGACCGGGCAGGAATATTTCGATGAGAAGAGTAGCGGCGCAGCGGTTTCGTCATCCAGCGACTGCACGATCGCCATGCCCTCGCCAAGTTTCAGCGCGGTCTCGAAGGATTCGGCGAGTCGCTGCTGCACATCGTCACGCACCTTGAAGCGATCGATCACTGCTTCGATGGTGTGCTTCTGGCGTAGTCCCAGCGTCGGCACATCGTCGATTTCATGCAGTTCGCCGTTGACGCGCACGCGCACATAACCTTGCGCACGCAATTGCTCGAATACCTGCGCATGTTCACCTTTGCGTTCGCGTACGACGGGTGCCAGCAGCATCCAGCGTTGTTCGGCGGTCTTGGCATCCTTGCCCAGCGCCATGACCTGATCGACCATCTGGCTGACGGTCTGCGCTTCCAACGGAAAGTGATGATCCGGGCAGCGAGGGATACCGACGCGTGCATACAACAGGCGCAGATAGTCGTAGACCTCGGTGATGGTGCCAACGGTCGAGCGCGGGTTGTGCGATGTCGATTTCTGTTCGATCGAAATCGCTGGCGACAGACCTTCGATGTGATCGACATCGGGCTTTTCCATCACCGAGAGGAATTGCCGTGCGTAAGCAGAGAGAGATTCGACATAACGACGCTGGCCTTCGGCATAGATCGTGTCGAAGGCCAGCGATGACTTGCCCGAACCGGACAGCCCCGTGATCACGATCAGCTTGTCGCGCGGCAGGTCGAGGTCGAAGTTCTTGAGATTGTGCGTCCGTGCGCCACGGATGCGGATGGTGTCCAACGCCACAGGGATTCCTTGGGGGAGGCGAGAAGGGCAATCGCCCAGCGTAAAGGGCCTGACAAGGCCGGGCAACCGGTGATGCAGGGACTGAATAGATAGTGTCGTCACAGGACAATCGCAAGGCATGCGACGCCGCAAAAAAGAGGGGCGGCGAAGCGCCCCGATTACCCGCGTCCCGGGGGTTATTGGGCGAGGGTGTACTCGATGCGGCGGTTCTGGGCCTTGCCTTCGTCCGTCGCGTTGTCGGCGATCGGCTTGTCCTGACCATAGCCCTTGGCGGTCAAGGTGCCGGCATCCACACCGAACTCGACCAGTTTGGCCATCACCGCATTGGCGCGTGCACCCGACAAGCCCATGTTGGCGGCGGCATTGCCGACGTTATCCGTATGGCCACCGACCTCGATACGCGTGCCGGCTGGTGCTTTCTTGATGTATTCGGCGGCATTGCGCACCAGAACCATGCTGGCGGGTGAAATTTCCGCCGAACCGGTCTTGAACTGGATGTTGACCATGCTGAGCGCCTTGACCAAGTCGGCACCTGAGAAGCCTTCACGCAGCGCGGCGAGCGCATCGGTGCCCTTGTCCAAGCCCAAGATCTGCACGCCATCGAAGGCACCATTGAGCTTTTCCATCAAGGCATTGCGGTCCACATCGGACATCGCCGAGGTGTCGAACTGCAACTTGCTGCCGTCGAAGTCGAACTTCAAACCCTTAGCCTTGAAATCCGGCAGCAGGGCGACCAGCTTGTCCAGCCAGCCTGCTGCGCCGGTAGCGGGGTCGACAGTGATGTCGCCCATGACATTGCCGTCACCGAAGTTGGCGACCAGCGCATCCCAGAGCTTAGTCTTGTCGGCGTCGCTGGCGACCTGGCCGTTCACCGTGACTTTGCCATCGGCATTGGCGAAGCCGAAGCGCGGGTTGACGCTGGTAGCCGCGACTTCCGTTGGCGTTTCGGCCGTTGAGGGTGCCGGGGTGGCCTCGTTTTTGCTGCAACCCTTGAACCAGAATAGTGCGGCGATCAGCAGGCCTGCCAACAGCAACCACGGCAGCCATTTGCCGATACCTCCGCTACGTGCCGCATCGCCTACACGATCAACCGCGTTGTCGACGGTGCGGACCGTAGCCCGGCCTGCATCGCCGATGGCATCGACCGTGCCTTCGGCAACATCACCGATGGCGTCCCCGGCCCGGCCTGCAGCGTGTGCCGCCCCGCCCACGGCTGCGGCGCCCAGGCCCAATGCACCAGCGCCGGCGTTGCGGAAGAAGTCGCCCAGGCTATCCATGAAGCCGCGGATGCGGTCCGGAATGCCGGTCGGGATGCGGCCGTCTTCGGTCAACGTATTGAAGGTGCCCGGGAGCAGGGCAGCCAAAGCGGAAGCGGCCACACCACGTTCGACCCCTGTTTGGCGGGCGATGGCGTCGATTTCCTGACTGCCCAGTGCGCTTTCCAGTTGGCTGGCATCGATGGGGTCGTTCGGGCCGTTGCCGATCCACGAATCGATCATGCCGCCCATGCCGCGACTACGGAACAAATCCACGAAGCCGGCTGCGCCGCCACGTTTTTCGTTGAAAATCAATGCGATAAGTGACCCAAGCAGGAGCTTGGCCTTGTCGAGGTTCAGGCCGAAACGGGCCGCCACCTCATTGAGCAGATTGCCAAACATTGGAATCCCCGGGTGATAGTTGGAATGGACAGCTACCATGCAAAGACGCACGGTGCACTGCCTGACTATCGTCCACGGCGGGCGTTAGGGTTTGGTTATCGGAAATTCAGTGCGCGCCCACTGCCCACAAGCCTGATTTCCGCTATAATCACTGGTTCAGTGCGGCAGTTGCCGCCTGGAAGAGCCACAATAACTACAAAGGAAGATGGCGATGTACGCAGTTCTGGTTACAGGCGGTAAGCAATACCGCGTCATGCAGGGTGAAACCTTGCGTGTTGAGAAGCTCGAAGTCGAAGCCGGCAGCGAGATCAAATTTGACGACATCCTGATGCTGGGCGGCAGCGATGGCGTGAAGCTGGGCGATGCGCTGAAGGGCGCGACTGTCTCCGCGAAGGTGGTTGGCCACGGCCGCGCCGACAAGGTGAAGATCGTCAAGTTCCGTCGCCGCAAGCACCACCGCAAGCAGATGGGTCACCGTCAGTACTACACCGAAATCGAAATCACCGGCATCGCCGGTGGCAAGAAGTAATTTAAGGAGAAGCAGTCATGGCACATAAAAAGGGCGTAGGCTCCTCGCGCAACGGTCGCGACTCCAACCCGAAATACCTGGGCGTCAAGATCTACGGTGGCCAGGCCATCGACGCCGGCAACATCATCGTGCGTCAGCGTGGCACCCAGTTCCACCCGGGTCCGGGCGTCGGCCTTGGCCGCGACCATACCCTGTACGCACTGCTGGACGGCAAAGTGGAGTTCTCCACCAAGGGTCCGCAAAAGCGTCGCACCGTGAGCGTGGTCGCCGAGTAATCGCCGATCGCGTCACGCGGAAAGCCCCGCCTCGCGCGGGGCTTTTCATTTCTGGCGAAGTACATTTCGTTGCACCGTTACACTTATCAAAACTCGCAGGATTCCGCCCCCATGAAACTGGTCGATGAAGTCGAAATCACCGTCACCGCCGGCAAAGGTGGCAATGGCTGCGTGGGCTTTCGCCGCGAGAAATTCATCCCGTTGGGCGGCCCCGATGGTGGCGATGGCGGCAACGGTGGCAGCGTCTGGCTGCGTGCGGACGAGAACCTCAACACGCTGGTCGATTTTCGCCATGAAAAATTGTTCCGCGCGCAACGCGGCGAGAACGGCATGGGCCGGCAGAAGTACGGCAAGGCGGGCGAGGACCTAACCATCGTGGTGCCGGTTGGCACCCAGGTCACCAACATCGCCACCGATGAATTGATCGGCGACCTGACCCGTCATGATGATCGTTTGCTGGTCGCGCAGGGTGGCAAGGGTGGTCTAGGCAACATGCACTTCAAGAGCTCGACCAACCGCTCGCCGCGTCAATCGACGCCTGGTACGGAAGGTGAGGAGCGCGAGTTACGACTCGAACTAAAGCTGTTGGCCGATGTGGGCCTCTTGGGCTTCCCGAATGCAGGCAAGTCGACCTTGATTCGCGCGGTTTCGGCAGCGACGCCCAAGGTTGCCGATTATCCCTTCACCACGCTCTACCCGAATCTGGGCGTGGTCAGTGTGGAGCCACATCGCAGCTTCGTGATCGCCGACATTCCGGGTTTGATCGAAGGCGCAGCCGATGGCGCGGGCCTGGGTGCGCTGTTCCTCCGCCACATCCAACGCACGGGCTTGTTGCTGCACTTGGTCGAGATTGAGCCTCTGGATGGCAGCAGCGCTGCGGGCCAGGTTCGCGCGATCGAGCATGAGCTCGAAAAGTTTGAAGCCGGCCTCATGGAAAAGCCGCGCTGGCTCTTGTTCAACAAGGCGGATTTGTTGACCAAGGAGGACGCAAAAATCCAAGCTGAAAAGACCGTTGCCGAGCTGGGCTGGACGGGTCCGTGGTTCATCATCTCGGGGCTGGCGCACGAGGGCACGCGAGAAGTGATGCTGCGTGTGCAGGCCTTCCTGGACGAGCAGCGCCTGCTGGAGCAAGAGGCGGCCGAGCAAGTCTGAGTACTTTTCGCGGGTGATCGATCAGGCGCACGACTTCCTTCTGACTTCACATAAGTCGCGCATGATCATGTTGTGACGTCTCGACGTGATCGAAATGCATCGACAAATTCCACCCACGAAAAAGCCTCGCGATGATCGCGAGGCTTTTTGCTTTGCGCTGTTTCCACGTCGCCAAGAAGGCGACAGAAGGAATCAAGCGGCCTTGAGCGCCTTGATACGTGCGTTCAGACGGCTCTTATGACGTGCAGCCTTGTTCTTGTGGATCAGGCCGCGGGCGGCGAAGCGATCCAGCAGCGGCTGGGCAGCGGTCATGGCAGCAGCGGCGCCTTCAGCGTCGTTGGCGTTCAGGGCCTTCAGCACCTTCTTGACCGAGGTGCGCAGCATGGAACGCTGGCTGTTGTTGCGCGCATTGCGCACAATGGTCTGCTTGGCGCGCTTTTTGGCGGACTTGATATTGGCCACGATGAAACCTTTCGAGGAAACTGGTGAGATGAGGTCGCAAGAAGCGAGACCCAAAAGTATGGCCCATTCAACAAGTTGCGTCAACTGGGTAGGGGATCGATGAATAGCCCCGGCCACCCAGCGCCGCCAGTGGATAAAGCCCCCGATCCTGCCGCCGCCACGCCCGAGGCACCGTCCGCGGACATGCCCCCGG
This sequence comes from Solilutibacter tolerans, assembly GCF_900155935.1. Classification (GTDB taxonomy): domain Bacteria; phylum Pseudomonadota; class Gammaproteobacteria; order Xanthomonadales; family Xanthomonadaceae; genus Solilutibacter; species Solilutibacter tolerans. Next base: position 25,964 of record NZ_FTLW01000003.1, on the reverse strand, counting down.
CCAAGCGCAGTGGGATGCTCCGATCCACGGCCGTCTTCACGGCCATGACCTTCCTCTCCCGCATCGCCGGCTACCTGCGTGACTGGCTGCAGGCGACGATGTTCGGCGCCGGCCCGGCGGTCAGCGCGTTTGTCGTGGCGTATCGCATCCCCAATTATCTGCGTCGGATCTTTGCCGAGGGCTCGTTCTCCTCGGCCTTCGTGCCGGTGTTGACCGAAATGCGCGAGCGGGGCGACAAGCAGGCTTTGCAGGATTTCATGGACCACGTGGCCGGCGCCTTGCTGGCCGCGGTCATCGTCATCAGCGGCATCGGCATGCTGGCGGCGCCGTGGATCGCCAAGCTGTTCCTGTTGTTTGCATCGCCGGATGCCGGGACCGTGCCGCTGGCCGCGGAGATGCTGCGCATCACCTTCCCCTATCTCACCTTCATTTCGATGACGGCGCTGGCGGGCGCGGCGCTGAACAGCTTCCGCCACTTCGGTCTGCCCGCGTTCGCGCCGATCCTGCACAACCTCGCGCTGATCGCCGCGATGCTGTTGTTGGCCAAGCATCTGAAGGTGCCGGAAATGGCCTTGGCCTGGGGCGTGTTGGCGGCCGGCATCCTGCAAATGCTTTTGCTGTGGCCGGCGCTGGGACGCTTGGGGATTCGCCCGCGCTTTCGCTTCAATTTCCGTCACGAAGGCGTGCGACGGGTGTTCAAGCTGATGCTGCCGACGGTGTTTTCCTCGTCGGTGGCCCAGGTGAACGTGCTGGTGGGGACGATGTTTGCCTCGCTTCTGGTGCCGGCGGCGCAGTCCTGGCTGTATTACTCCGACCGCCTGACCGAGATGCCGCTGGGCCTGTTTGGCGTCGCGATCGGCACGGTGATCCTGCCGCAGCTCTCGCGCCACCACGCGCAAGACGACGAGGCGGGTTACTCCAAGTCGCTCGATTGGGGCTTGCGGATGGTGCTGCTACTCGGCTTGCCGGCGGCCGTGGGTCTGGCGCTGCTGGCCGAGCCGCTGACGGTCTCGCTGTTCCGCTACGGCGAATTCACCAGCCAAGACAGTCAGATGGTGGGCTACGCGCTGACCGCGATGTGCATCGGCGTGCCGGCTTTCATGCTGAGCAAAGTGCTGCTTTCGGCGTTCTATTCGCGCAAGGACACCAAGACGCCGATGAAGGCGGCCGTGTGGACGGTGGTCTGCAACGTGATCTTGATCGTCGCCTTGGTCACGCCGATGTGGAAGATGGGCCTGCCTTACGCACACACCGGCATTGCGGCGGCCACGGCGATTGCGGGCACCTTCAATGCCGTGTTGCTCTGGCGCTGGCTGCGTCGCGATGGCATCTATCAGCCCGAGCCCGGCTGGGGACGCTGGCTGCTGCGTCTGGCGCTGGCTTTGGTGGTCATGGGTGTAGTGGTGGTGGGCCTGCGCGAGTGGATTGGCGACTGGACGGTAATGCGGGCGTCGCATCGCTGGGCGTGGCTCTTGATAGTGATTGCTGCAGGCGGCGCGGCTTACGGCGCTACTTTGTTGCTGGCCGGGGTCAGGCCGCGGCATCTAAGACACTGAATAGGTATAGACAGGGCCGGTATACTGGCCACATCCATGGATTTCCTGTTCCGCGACGCTAAAGGCGGGCGCTTGTGCCCGCAAGGCAGCGTGGTCTGCATCGGTGCCTTCGATGGCTTGCATCTTGGCCATCAGGCATTGTTGCGCCACGCGGTGTCGCGCGCGCGCGCACTGGGTTTGCCCACCGTCGCGTTGGCCTTCGAGCCCTTGCCGCGTGAGTTTTTTGCCCCCGACGATCCGCCGCCGCGCCTGATGTTGCCGCGGGGCAAGGTGTTTGGGATGCGCGAAGCCGGCATCGACGGCATCGGCCTGTTACGTTTCAGCCACGAGATGGTGGCGATGTCGGCCGCCGACTTCATCCAGAAGGTATTGGTCGACCGTTTGGGTGCGCGCGAAGTATGGGTGGGCCCGGGTTTCCGCTTCGGCCACAAGCGCGAAGGCGATTTGGCGACGCTGCAGCTCGAAGGCACGCGTCATGACTTCACCGCGCAGGCCATCGAGCCCTTCACATTGAATGGCGAGCGCGTCTCCAGCTCGGTGATTCGCGCGGCGTTGTCGGATGGCGATTTCATGCGCGCCGAGACGCTTTTGGGCCGTCCGTACTCGATTTGCGGGCGTGTGGTGCGCGGCAAGCAGTTGGGCCGCACCCTGGGCTTTCCGACCGCCAACCTGCGTTTTGCGCGCAAGTCGGCGCTGCAAGGCATTTATGCGACGCGCGTGCACGGGATCGGTGCGCATCCGCATGATTCGGTATCGAGCTTTGGCACACGTCCGACTGTGGATGGCATCGAGCCTTTGCTGGAAGCGCATGTCTTCGATTTCGATGGCGACCTATACGGCCAGCACATCGATGTCGAGTTCGTCGCCAAGATCCGTGACGAGGAAAAATTCGACTCTCTCGACGCGCTGACCGCCCGAATGCGGCAGGATGCCGAGATCGCCCGTACTCTTCTATCTACCCCGCGCACGGCCAACGCCCGCGCCTGAACCGACACTTTGATGAACGAAGCCGACAGCCACCGTTACAAATCCACTCTGTTGCTGCCCGCGACCGATTTCCCGATGCGCGGGGACCTGCCCAAGCGCGAGCCGGAAACCCTGGCGCGTTGGGAGCGCGACAACCTGTACGCGCGCATCCGCGAAGTGTCGGCGGATCGCCCGCGCTTCCTGCTGCATGACGGCCCGCCATATGCGAACGGGCAGATCCACCTGGGTCATGCGGTCAACAAGGTGCTGAAGGACATCATCGTCAAGTCCAAGACGTTGGCAGGCTTTGATTCACCCTACATCCCGGGCTGGGATTGCCACGGCCTGCCGATCGAGATCGCCATCGAGAAGAAATTCGGCAAGGTCGGCGAGAAACTCGACGCGGATCAGTTCCGACAGAAATGCCGCGAATACGCCAGTAGCCAGATCGACATCCAGCGCGAAGATTTCAAGCGCCTGGGTGTGCTGGGCGATTGGAGCAACCCGTACAAGACGCTCGATTTCAAATACGAAGCCAATGAACTGCGTTCGCTCGCCAAGGTGATCGACAACGGGCATTTGGCGCGTGGCGTGAAGCCGGTGCATTGGTGTTTCGATTGTGGATCGGCGCTGGCCGAGGCCGAGATCGAATACGCCGACAAGACCTCGCCTGCAATTGATGTCGCCTACACCGCACGCAACAGCGCCGACATTGCGCAACGCTTTGGCATCGACCTGCCGAGCGATGTAGAAATCGCCACCGTCATCTGGACGACGACGCCGTGGACGCTGCCGGCATCGCTGGCGGTGTCGATGGGCGCGGACATCGAATACGCGCTGGTCGAAGGTCCGCCGCATCACCAGAAGCGTCGCTGGCTGGTGATCGCATCGTCATTGGTTCCGTCGGCGTTGGCGCGTTACGGCGTCGGCGAAACGCGCGCGCATGCGCACGCCAAGGGTGATGCATTGGCCGGCGCCATCTTCGCGCATCCGTTCTACGCCGAGCGGGACATCCCGGTGCTGCTGGGTGATCACGTCTCCGACGAGGACGGCACCGGCATCGTGCATACCGCGCCTGGCCACGGTCAGGAGGATTACGCCGTTGTGCAAGGCACGGGTTTGATGGATGAGTACACGCTGGTTCAGATCAACCCGGTCGATGCCCGCGGCGTGTACTTGCCTTCGACGCCACCGATCGGTGATACGGCGCTGGCCGGCGCGCATATCTGGAAAGCGAACCCGCTCATCGTCGAGGCGCTGCGCGAAAGTGGTGAGTTGCTATCGCATGTCGACATTCGCCATAGCTATCCGCATTGCTGGCGGCACAAGACGCCGATTGTTTTTCGAGCCACGCCACAGTGGTTCATCTCGATGTCGCAGGGCAACTTGCGTCGCGATGCATTGGCGACGATTCCGGGCGTGAAGTGGTATCCGGGTTGGGGCGAGGCGCGTATCGCAGGGATGATCGAAGGCCGACCCGACTGGACCATCTCGCGCCAGCGCACTTGGGGCGTGCCGATTGCGTTGTTCGTGCACAAGGAAACCGGTGAGCCGCATCCGCGCACGGTGGATCTGCTGGAGGAAGTCGCGCTGCGCGTGGAGCAGGGCGGCGTGGACGCCTGGTACGCGCTCGATGCCACCGAGTTGCTGGGCGATGAAGCTGCGCATTACGACAAGGTCAAGGACATTTTGGATGTCTGGTTTGATTCCGGCGTGACGCACCAGTGCGTCCTGAAGGCCCGCGGCTATGAGCTGCCGGCTGAGCTGTACCTGGAAGGCTCGGACCAGCATCGCGGCTGGTTCCAGTCGTCCTTACTCACGGCCGTCGCCATCGACAAGGCTGCGCCGTATCGCGAATGTCTCACGCATGGGTTCGTGGTCGATGCGCAGGGCCGCAAGTTCTCCAAGTCGCTCGGCAACGGGATCGAGCCGCAGGAAATCATCAAGCAATATGGTGCCGACATCCTGCGCCTGTGGGTGGCGTCGGCCGATTACTCGCAGGAGATGTCGCTGTCGCAGGAAATCTTGAAGCGCAATGCCGATGCGTATCGCCGCATCCGCAATACCGCCCGCTTCCTGCTGGCCAATCTGGATGGATTCGATCCGTCTCATGACCTGCTGCCGATCGATGACATGATCGCGCTGGATCGCTGGATCGTGCACCGCGCAGCAGTTCTGCAGAAGCAGATCACCGAAGCGTATGCGCGCTATGACTTTGCCGAAGTCGTGCAGGCGCTGATGAATTTCTGCAGCGTTGATCTTGGCTCTCTGTATCTGGATGTGACGAAGGATCGGCTCTACACGATGCGCGAGGATTCTCGCGGTCGTCGCAGTGCGCAATCGGCGATGTGTCGCATCATCGAGGCGTTCGCGCGCTGGATCGCACCGATCCTGTCGTTCACGGCAGATGAAATCTGGCGCTTCCTGCCGGGTGAGCGCGAGGACAACGTGATGTTGGCACAGTGGTATGACGGGCTTGCAGAGCTGCCGAACGATGCGCCGCTATCTGCCGCACGCTTCGATCAACTGCTCGATTTGCGCGAGAGCGTGGCGAAGATCTTGGAGCCGATGCGCGCCGCTGGCGAGATCGGCGCGGCGTTGGAAGCCGAGATCGTGGTGTCTGCGGATGAGCCCACGCGCGCGTGGCTGGAACCCCTGGCCGATGAATTGCGTTTCTTCTTCATCAGTGGCGATGTCACCGTGCAACCTGCGGGTGTTGCGCCGCCGATCATGGCGACGCCGACCACCAAGCCGAAGTGTGTCCGCTGCTGGCAGCACCGAGGTGATATCGGCACGCATGCCGAACATCCTGAGTTGTGTGGCCGCTGCATCATCAATATCGATGGCCCGGGCGAAAGCCGGAGGTGGTTCTGATGGCCGCGCCGAAACCGAATGCGCTCTCGTGGCTGGGCCTGTCGGCGCTGGTCATCGTGCTGGATCAATTGAGCAAGGCCTGGGTGCTGCGCGCGTTGCCGGAATACACCGATATCGTCGTGATTCCCGGATTCTGGAACTGGTTTCGCACCTACAATACCGGCGCAGCCTTCAGCTTCCTCGCCAACAGCGGCGGCTGGCAGATCTGGTTCTTCAGCATCCTGGCCTTCGTCATCAGTGGGTTGCTGATCTGGTGGTTGGCCAAAACGCCGCGCAACGATTGGAAAACAGCGCTGCCGTACGCATTGATCATTGGTGGCGCACTGGGCAATGTCATCGATCGATTGATCCACGGTCATGTCATCGATTTCATCAAGTGGTACATCGGCGACCATGTCTGGCCGGCGTTCAATCTGGCTGATGCAGCCATCGTCGGTGGCGCGATCGGGCTGGTGTTGTTCAGTTTGACCAGCGGCAAGAAAGATTCAGTAGCGGGGAATTAAGCTCGACATATGGAAATCCTGCTCGCCAATCCACGTGGATTCTGCGCTGGTGTCGACCGCGCCATCGAGATCGTCAAGCGTGCCATCGAGACATTGGGCGCGCCGATCTACGTGCGCCATGAAGTGGTGCACAACAAGTTCGTGGTCGATGACCTGAAGCAACGCGGCGCAGTCTTCGTCGAAGAGCTCGACGAAGTGCCGGATGGCGCGACGGTGATCTTTTCCGCGCATGGCGTGTCGCAGGCCGTGCGCATTGAAGCGGACCGGCGTGGTCTGAAGGTGTTTGATGCCACCTGTCCGTTGGTGACCAAGGTGCATCTGGAAGTCGTCCGTCACTGCCGTCACGGCCGCGACATGATCCTGATTGGCCACGAAGGCCACCCGGAAGTTGAAGGCACCATGGGGCAGTGGGCGCGCGAAGGTGCGACCGGCCGCATCCATTTGGTCGAAGACATTGAGCAGGCGCGGACGATCGCTGTCGGGCAGCCGGAGAACCTGGCGTATACCACGCAAACAACGCTGTCCGTTGACGATACTCGCGACATCATTGCCACCCTGCGGCAGCGCTTCCCGGCGATGCAGGGCCCGAAGAACGATGACATCTGCTACGCCACCCAGAACCGTCAAGACGCCGTGCGGGAGCTGGCCGAGAAGTGCGATTTGATTCTGGTAGTCGGCTCACCCAACAGCTCCAACTCCAATCGCCTGCGTGAATTAGCTGAGCGAGAGGGTGTCGAATCGCACCTGATCGACGGCGCGCACGAGATTGATCCAACTTGGCTAACCGGCAAGCGGCAGGTCGGGGTGACTGCCGGGGCCTCTGCGCCCGATGTGCTAGTGCAGGGCGTACTTGCCAAACTCTCGGAGTTGGGGGCCGGCTCCCAATACCGAGAGCTCGATGGCGAGCCCGAAAACATGGTCTTTGCCCTTCCCAAAGAACTGCGTCTGCAATTGATTGATTGAAGTAGGGCCCGGACGGGCCCTATAATCGCCATCCACGCCGGAATAGCTCAGTTGGTAGAGCGGCGCATTCGTAATGCGTAGGTCGTAGGTTCGATTCCTATTTCCGGCACCATTCAATACGTCTCGACGCTGAAGCCGGGCTGGAGCAAGCTGGCAAGCGAGCGCAAGGTCAACGGGTTGGGTTAGCGGCGGCTGATGTGGGCGCGATCTGGCTGGCGGATGATCGTGCGGGGCAGATCATCCGCATTGCGTTTGACGGCCATAACGATCTCTGAAGACGCGCGGTGAGGACTTTACATCGCCGGCATGTAAGGATCCCAGAAACCCGGTGCCGGATCGATCTGCTCGACGACATCGACCCACATGCCAGATGGATCGCGCAGGCCAAAGCGGCGTTGGCCCCAGGGCTCATCGGCCAGGGGATAGGCGATGCGTGCGCCTGACTGTTCAAGATGATCATGTGCCTGGCGCGCATCGGCCACCTGCAAGGTCAGAAACATACCTTCGCCGCTGAAACGTTCCGGGCCTGGCGGGTGCGAGGGATGATCGCAAGTCATGAAGGCCACCGCGACGTGGCGCTCTCCCGGTGATTCTAGATAGATAAACCAGGTTGACTCGAACACGACCTTGAAGCCGAAGTTCCGCACATAAAAATCACGACAGTCAGTGATGTGGTCGGTCACGACAACGGAATAACTGGTTTGGATTTCCATGGGGCTGTACTCCTGTAGATCAGTTGCGAGCGCTTTTGCAGGGCAGATGGCTGCAAGCGACAACAGCGCCGATAAAGCCAAAGGAAGTTTCATCGTGATGCCTCCTGACGCAGGGGTAGGCAGATCGCTGTCTGCCATGCGATGGGCGGGAGGGATTGGCAGTCGTTGAGATATTCCTCGACGATCGGCTGATCAGCGGCTTCCTCGCCGCTGCTTGGCAGCCAGCTGCTGTACAGCCAGTGATAGGCGTGCTCAAGTTCAATGTAAGGACCGGTATGTACCAGTACCGCATGCCGGCCCGAAGGAATGGTGGAGCGCGCTAACGGAGGTTGCAGCCTGAGTGCCGGGGGGAATCTCGATGCAGGCGTAGGAGGTCAGAGCGTTGACGTCGACACTTTCCGGATCCTGATCATAAATGCCAAACGATCGCGCTTCGGTTGCTGCGATGCCCTGGCCCGCACTCCACGCAGCCAAACGCTGAAAGGCATCACCGATGCGTTTGTAATCGCCACGATGGCGCAATGCGGCGACATCGATTGAATCAAGGAGTTGCACACAGACGGCGTATGTTTCGCCATCCGCCGGTGGCTTGTATGGCGCGGTAGATAGAGGTGTGGGGATGCCGCCTTGTTGCCGGAACCGCCCCGGAGGCAGGCCGTAAGCCGGCGTAAACGCGCGTGCAAATGCAGCCTGGCTTGCGTAGCCGGCATCACGTGCGATGTCATCCAAGGTGCGACGTCCATGCACCAATTCATTCGCAGCACGTTGCAACCGCAGGCGCTGTACAGTGGTTTGGATGGTTTCGCCCATCATCCCGCGATAGATGCGATGGAAATGCCAAGGTGAAAAATGACCGATGCTTGCCAGCCGTTCTAGGGGTAGTGAATCATCAAGATGGTCAACAAGATAATCAACAACCTTGTCGATGCGTGCTGCGTAGCGTGCGCGCGTGCTGGGTGTTGGCATGTGCGTCCCCGCTGTTTCCATGGATGACGGTGCAATAGTCGGTCATTGCCTTTGATAAAGGTTGCGCAATCACGCCAAGCGCTTCGGGAGCGGGAATGTTTGAAATTGAGCGTTCAGCATGACTCACGACAATGGACGGCCCATTGCTGGAGCCGTCCGCAGAGGTAGGCCGTGTTGCAATTCAGGCGTTGCAGGCGGCCGCAGGCACTGGCGCGGCGCGACGGTCCAACCACACGCTGTAGACCGCGATCGCAAGACCCAGCAATGTGACCAAGGCAGCGACTGCACCGACCGCGCCGAGGCCCAAACGACTACCGATCACAATCGCCCCCAACCATGCACCGATGGCATTGCCCAAGTTGAACGCCGCGATGTTGAGGCTGGAGGCCATGTTCTGTCCCGCGCCTTCGGCCTTTTGCAGTACGCGCATCTGCAGCGGCGCGACGGTCGCAAAGGCGGCAGCGCCCAACAAGCCTGTGAACAAGATGGCGCTCCAGGTGTAGTGCATGGCGAAGGTCATCGTGGCGAGCACAATGGACAGCAACAGCAATGTCCCAAGCAATGCCGGTACCAGCCGTTTGTCCGCCAGTCGGCCGCCCAGCAGGTTGCCGATGAAAAAGCCGACACCGAAAACCAAGAGGATCGGCGATACCGCTGCATCGCTGAAGCCGCTGATCTGGGTCAGGATCGGCTGGATGTAGGTGAAGACTGCGAACACGCCGGCATAACCCAGCACGGTCATCGCCAGGCCAAGTAGCACCTGAGGACGCGACAGCACTTTCATTTCTTCGCGCAGGGATGTTGCTTGCGTGCGGTCGCGATCGGCCGGCACCAGCCAGACGATGATCGCGGTGGCAACTAGGTCCAGCACTGTCACCGCCCAAAACGCCGCGCGCCAGCCGTAGTGCAGGCCCAGCCAAGCCCCTGCGGGTACACCGAGCAGAGTCGCCGCAGTGAGGCCAGTGAACATGATGGAGATCGCGGTCGCCTTGCGATCCGGCGAAACCAATTGCGTGGCCACCACCGCGCCGACGCCAAAGAACGTGCCATGGGCGAGCGAGGTAAGCACGCGTGCGGCCATCAATATCTCGTAGTTGGGGGCCAGCGCGCAGGCCAGGTTGCCCAGAGTGAACACGATCATCAATGCGACCAGTACCGTCTTGCGCGGCCAGCGGGTGGTCGCCGCGGTCAGCAGCGGCGCGCCGATGAAGACACCCAGCGCGTAGCCGGAAATCAACAAGCCTGCTGCGGAAATGGTCACGCCGAGATCGGCGGACACCTGCATCAACAAGCCCATGATCACGAATTCAGTGGTGCCGATGCCGAATGCCCCGGCGGTGAGTGCGTAGAGCGCCAAAGGTAGGCGGCCGTTGGAGGTGTTCATGGCGACGCTCGTGTAGGGAAGCCGACATGCTCCGTCATTGCATTGAATTTAAAAATCGGCAATATCAACAATCAATTTCAATAAAAATTTGATAATCATGGATCGATTGGATGATCTGGCCTTGTTCCTGCGTGTATTGGACCAAGGCTCCATCAGCGCCGCCGCGCGCCAGCTGGATCTGAGTCCAGCCGTCGCCAGCCAGCGCCTGGCCCGCTTGGAACAGAGCCTTGGCGTACGCCTCCTGCATCGAACTACGCGTCGCCTGCATCCCACGGCCGAGGGATTGGCGCTGGCAGAGCAGGGTCGGGGTCTAGTGGATGATCTCGATACGTTGTTTGGCAGTCTGCAGGCCACAAATACCGGCGTGGCAGGCACGCTTAGGATCGCGGCATCGGCCACGTTCGGGCGGCTGTATCTCTCACCCTTGTTGAACGAATTCATGGCGCGGCACCCGCGCTTGCGGGTCAGCGTCGATCTCAGCGATCAAATGGTGGATCTGGTGAGTGACGGGTTTGATCTGGGTATCCGCATTGGTGCGCTGGCCGATTCCAGTTTGGTGGCGAAGCGGTTGGCCGAAAATCAGCGTGTGCTCGTGGCATCGCCGGCGTATCTGGCGCGCCGCGGCACACCCGAGACGCCGAAAGACTTGGCCGAGCACGACTGTTTGATCCTCACTGGCGCGCAGGGTCGGCAGGATCAGTGGGTACTGGGCGATGGGCGGGGCGGCGAAGTTCGCGTGCGTGTGCACGGCCGCCTCGAGAGCAATCTTGGCGAGCTGCTGCGCGATGCGGCGGTGGCGGGCGAGGGCATCGCCACGCATTCGCTCTGGCATATCGCGGATGATCTGAGATCAGGGCGTCTGGTCACCGTGCTGGCGGATTATCCGCTCGCACCCACGGGTATTTGGGCGGTCATGCCGCAGCGTCGGCTGATACCGCCGCGCGTCAGTCACTTTGTGGATTTCATGGCCGAGCGGTTGCGTGATACGCCACCCTGGGAATGAGGGGGCATGGTCGATGTCGTCTCGCCGGATGCGATGGCGGACGGCTACAGTGTGGGTTCCGAAGCAGCATCGACCCTGATTCCAACACCATGGCCAAAGCAACATCCAAAGCGCGCACCGCCTATGTTTGCAGCGAATGCGGCGCTGATTATTCGAAGTGGCAGGGCCAGTGCAGCGCCTGCGGCGCGTGGGACACATTGGCGGAGATCGTGCTGGAGAGTGCGGCTGCAGCGAAATCACCTGCAGGCCGTCGCAGTGGTTGGGCGGGCAAGGTGGATGCGCCGAAAATCACACCGCTGAAAGATGTGGCGCAGACCGAGACCGCGCGCGTCACCACCGGCATCGGCGAATTCGACCGCGTTCTGGGTGGTGGTTTGGTCGAAGGTGCGGTGGTGCTGATCGGTGGTGATCCTGGCATTGGCAAATCCACTTTGCTGACACAAGCCCTCGCGTCGATGGCGGGGAGCTTGCATGGTCTCTACGTCACCGGCGAAGAATCACTCGGCCAGGTTGCCGGTCGTGCATCGCGCCTTGGTCTGCCGCTGGAAGGCATGCATGCGCTGGCGGAAACCTGCGTCGAGCGCATCCTTGAGCAAGCTATTGTTGCCAAGCCACGCTTCATCATCGCCGATTCCATCCAAACCTTGTGGACGGAAACGCTGACCGCAGCGCCGGGTTCCGTGAGCCAAGTGCGTGAATCGGCCGCACGTCTGGTGCGCTATGCAAAAGAAACCGGCACGGCCGTGTTCCTGGTCGGTCATGTGACCAAGGAAGGCGGCATCGCCGGGCCGCGCGTGTTGGAGCACATGGTCGATGCGGTGCTCTATTTCGAGGGGGATTCCGGCAGCCGCTTCCGCGTGCTGCGCGCGTTCAAGAATCGCTTCGGCGCGGTGAACGAGCTCGGTGTGTTTGCGATGGGTGATCGCGGTTTGCGTGAAGTGCCGAACCCTTCCGCGATTTTTCTGTCGGGCGGCAGCGCCGACCAACCAGGCAGCTGCGTGATGGTGACGCGCGAAGGCACGCGCCCCTTGTTGGTGGAGGTGCAGGCCTTGGTCGATGCTTCACCGTTGTCGAATCCGCGTCGTGTTGCGGTCGGCCTTGAAGGCAATCGATTGGCGATGCTGCTCGCCGTGCTGCATCGGCATGGCGGGATCATGGTCGGCGACCAGGACGTGTTCGTGAACGTGGTCGGTGGCATCCGCGTACAGGAAACTGCCGCTGATTTGCCCGTATTGCTCGCCGTGCTGTCATCGCTGCGCGATCAGCCGCTCGCCGACAAGACAATTGCTTTCGGCGAAGTGGGACTGTCCGGCGAGATCCGCCCCGTGCCCAATGGCGAAGAGCGATTAAAGGAAGCTGCTACGCACGGTTTCAAACGCGCCATCGTGCCCAAGGCCAATGCACCGAAGGCGGGCACGATCAAGGGGATGGAAGTCATCGCCGTGTCTCGTCTGGCGGATGCCTTGGCGCACGCGTGAGGACACGCGTGACCCACTCGATCAAGGCGGAGTGTGCGCGCATTGTTTCGATCGCATTGCATCCGTTTGCCGTCTTTGCGTTGCTCAACCTGCTGGCTTTGTGGCGGCTGGATCCGGCGTCACTTCCTCGCATCATGCTTGGCATGGCGGTGGTGATGGTCGTGGTGTGGGCCTTCGTCTGGCAGCGACACCGTGCGGGTCATTGGTCCACGGTGGATGCGTCATCCAAACACGAGCGTCCTGCGCTTTACGCGTTGGTGCTGGTCTTGTTGATTGCCTATGCGGCCTGGGTGGGACGTTCATCACCACTGGCTATCGGCGTGGCCGTGGTCATCGGCATGCTCTGTGTCGCTGGGGTTGCCAACCGCTGGATAAAGCTCTCGTTGCACATGGCCAGCTTGGCGTTCTGCGCGGTCGTGCTGTGGTCGTTGTATCGCAACGCTAGCGTCGTTGCGTTTGCATTGTTGCCGTTGCTGGGCTGGGCGCGTCTTCGCATGGCGCGCCACACGACGGTCGAAGTCTTGGGCGGGACGATGCTGGGTTTGGCTGCAGGCATCGTCCTCTTGTCGTTAGGTTGATCAGTGGCCGCCGGCTGCTGCGGCTCCCCCTTTGGCGCCGAACGGCGGCTTGGCTATCCACACCACCGCGATCACCGCGAGAAAGATGATGCCGAGCAGGTGGAAGATCTCGTTGAAACCGATCTGCATCGACTGCTGCGTGATCATGCCGTTCAATACCATCGCGCCACGTTGCACATCGCCCGCGCCGTATTGCGCGATGGTCTGCAACATCGCTGGGTCGGTCGCCGGGATATGCTCGGTCAACTGGGCGTGATGCACGGCAGAGCGTTGTGTCCATGCGTAGGTGGTCAGTGATGCCGCGAAACTGCCGCCCAATGTGCGCAGAAAGGTCGACAAGCCGGAGCCTGCCGCAATCTCGTGCGGCTCCAAGTCGGACAGCAATATCTGCAGCACAGGCATGAAGAACAGCGCGACCCCCAGACCCTGCATCAACTGAATCGTGGCGATGTGGTTGAAGTCCACGTCCAGGTTGAAGTGTGATCGCAGGAAGCTGGTGAATGCCATCACGATGAACGCGCCACTGGCAAGGATACGCAGGTCCACTTTATTGCCGTGTTTGCCGATGATCGGCGCGATCATCACAGGCAGGATGCCGATGGGCGCCGTCGCCAAGCCTGCCCAGATGGCCGAATAGCCCAGGTTGCGTTGCAACCACAATGGAACCAGGATGCCGACCGCAAAAAAAGCCGAATACGCCAGCACCATTGCGATGGTGCCTGCAGTGAAGTTTCGATGGCGGAACAAACGCAGATTGACGATGGGATCTTCGTCGGTGAGTTCCCAGATCACGAACACCACCAGCGAGATCACCGCGATGATTGCTAGCGCCACCATGTGCGACGAGTTGAACCAGTCTTCGTCATTGCCCAAGTCCAGCAACAACTGCAATGCGCCTACCCCCAAGACCAGCGTGGCCAAGCCGACGTAATCCATCTTTGGCTTTTCTAGCTTCTCCGGACGGCCCTTGAGCTGTGAGCCGACGACGAGACTTGAAAAAATGCCGAGCGGGATGTTGATGAAGAAAATCCATTCCCAGCTGTAGTTGTCGGTGATCCAGCCGCCGAGGATCGGGCCTGCAATGGGTGCGACTACGGTGACCATCGCGAGCAGCGCGATGGCTTGCCCGCGTTTGGCTGGCGGGTAAATCGACAACAGCAAGGCCTGGGTAATCGGATACATCGGCCCTGCGACGAGGCCTTGCAACGCACGCGCCGTAACCAATAAACCCATCGAATTGGCAATGCCGCACAGGAACGATGCAATCACGAATGCCATTGTCGACCACATGAACAGCTTGCGTTCGCCAAAGCGACGCGCAAGCCAGCCGGTCAAGGGCAAGGCAATCGCCGTAGACACTGCGAACGAGGTAATCACCCATGTCGCCTGGCTGGCGCTGCCACCCAGGTTGCCGGAGATAGTTGGCAGCGACACGTTGGCGATGGTCGTGTCGAGCACCTGCATGAAACTGGCGAGGGCGAGACCAATCGTCGTCAGTGCGCGATTGGGCGGGGCGAAACCGGGCATGTTGGCCGCAGTCTCAGTGGGTGCCGGCGCTTGCGGCAAATCATCCGAAGTGGCGGTCGTCGAAGCCATGGCTTAGTCGCGTGCGTTGCCGAGGTTGGCATCGATCACAGCATTGACCGCGGCATCGGCATCCTTCAGGTGCTTGTCGTATGCATCGGTGCCATGAGTGGGCGTGCCGGTGGGCGCGGTCGGTAGCAGGCCCTGACCTTCGTCATGCAGATTGACTTTGACCGCCATCGACAATCCCAGGCGCAGCGGGTGTTCCTGCAATTGCTTCGGGTCCAGTTCCACACGCACAGGTACACGCTGCACGATCTTGATCCAGTTGCCGCTGGCGTTTTGCGCCGGCAGGATCGAGAACGCACTGCCAGTGCCAAGGCCCAGGCTCTGCAGCTTGCCGTGGTAGACGACATCATCGCCATACAGCTCGGAGGTCAGTTCCACGCGCTGGCCCAGGCGCAGCTTCTTCAACTGCGTTTCCTTGAAGTTGGCATCCACCCACACGTCTTGCAGCGGAATGACGGCCATCAGCGGCGTACCGGGGGCGATGCGTTGGCCTAACTGCACAGTGCGCTTGGCGACGAAACCGTCGATGGGGGCGATGATTTGCGTGCGCTGTTTGTTGAGCCAAGCCTGGCGCAATTGCGCGGCGGCGGCAGTGACTTGCGGGTTGTTGCGGATGCCGGAATTGTCGACCAACGCGCGGTTGCGCTCGACGTTTTCGCGCGCGCCGGATACCGCAGCCTGCGCCGAAGCGAGTGTCGCCTGCGCGGTGGCAAGTTGGGTGCGTGCATGCGCGAGTTCTTCGGCAGACACGGCGCCACTGGCGACCAAGCCACTACGACGTGCGACATCGGCTTGCGCAGAAGCGAGTGCGGCCTGTGCCTGGCGAACGGCGGCAAAGCGTGCCTACACCTCGGCCTGGCCAGCATCGACAGCGCGATACACGCCGCGCACTTGGCGCACCGCATTGGCCAAGCCGGCTTCGGCTTGCTGGTAAGCGGCATCGGCATCGGCGGCGTCAAAGCGCACGAGCACTTGCCCGGCGACAACCTTCTGGCCGTCTTCCGCGCCGATTGCGACCACGGTGCCACCGGTCTGCGGCGTCACCGTGACCACGTTGCCTTGCGCGTACGCATCCTCTGTTTCTTCCGACCAGCGGCCGACGAGGAAATGCCACGCAATCCATGCTGTCGCTGCCAGCGTGATGATCGCGGTCAGCACCAAAAGCGCTTTTTTGCGCTTGCGCTGTTGGGGCGTGGGAGTGGGTGCACTCGGCGGCATAGGGGTGGAGACCTGCGGCTGGGCCTTGGACTCGGATTGGGCGTTCGGTTCGGTGGTCATGGCGATGCGGGCTTGTCGTTTGATTCGGGAAGGGTGGCGGCCGGCAGGCCACCGCCAAGAGCGATATCCAGGTTCACGGCGCTGTCGATGCGGCGTGCTTCGAGTACAGCGAGCTGTTGGTTCAACTGCAGCAACGGTCGTTGTGCGTCGAGCACGTCGAGTTGGTTGGCCAGCCCAGCCTGGCGACGCTGCAACATCAGCGAGGCCGATTTCTCCGCCGCATCACGCGCGCGGCGAGCATCGCTGATTTGCAATTCGAGTGATCGAGCCGATTGCGTAGCATCGATCACTTCGCGCAGCGCGTTCAGTACGGTCTGGTCGTAGTGGGCGATGGCCAGGTCAAAGTCGGCATTGCTGCCGGCCAATTGATTGCGCAAGCGACCGCCATCGAAGATCGGCAGCGTGATGGCCGGGGATGCATAGGCGAAGGTCGATTCGCTCTTGAAGAGACTGGAGAGAGAACTGCCTACCACGCCCGCCATCGCGGCCAAGTTGATGGTCGGATAGAAATCCGCCTTGGAGGCCTTGATCGATTGGGATGCCGCTTCGACCCTCCAACGTGCAGCGGTGATGTCGGCGCGGCGTGATACCAGATCGCTCGGCAATACCGAGGGCACGCGCAGTGAGGGCGCATACAGCTGCGGGCGCGATAGCGTCAGGCCGAAGTCGGGGCCTTGCCCGGCCAACATCGCCAATGCGTTGCGCAGCGCTTCAATTTGCTGCGCGGCTGCGCCCGCTTGTGCACGTGCGGCGGCCTCGGCACTTTCGATCTGCACCAGCGCGATGCGATTGTCGATGCCGGCCCGCACGCGTTGCTCGGACAGCTTGCGCAGGCCCACGTTGCGTTGGGACTCGGCTACGGCGACATCCTGCATCGCATAGGCTTGCGACAACGCCACCCAAGTGTGGGCGATGTTGCCTGCCAGCATGACGCGGGCGGCCTGGGCTTCGGCCTCGCTGGCGCGTACCGCGCCCAGTGCAGCGTAGTAGCGTGCGCGCTTGCCGCCCCACAGGTCCGGCGACCAATCGAAGCGTAGTGACAGCATGGTCGAACCGACCGTCGTGCCGCCGATGGGCTCGGGCAGCGATTCCGGCACGTTGATGTGGGTATGTGAGGCGCTCGCACCCAGCGTCGGCTTGAGGCCTGCCTCGGCCAAGCCCGCCTGCGCCAGTGCCTTGCGCAGGCGCGCATCGGCAGCATCGAGTGAGGGGGTGCCTTCGAGTGCAGTGGTGATCAACGCGTCGAGGTTGGGATCACCGAGCGACTCCCACCACTCAGCATCTGGCCAGGCGGGGGGGAAACATCGGCCTTCGACAAAGATTCAGCGGTTGATAGGCGATCAACATCGCGCAGGGTGGAGTGCGGAGAGAGGCCGTGGGTACTGGCGCAGCCGGCGATCAGGATCGCCAACAGCGCCGGCGTAGTGCGGCGAGAGAGAGTGGAGGGAGTCATGGAGTCAGCCTTGGCGGGCGTCTAGAAGGTTGTCGCGGATAAGTTCCAGCATGCGTTGGAACTCGGCTTGTTCGGCAGGGCTCATCCCTTGCTGCGCGCGTGCCAGGACGCGCGCTCCGCAACTGCGGATGGTGGGGATCAGGGCTTCGCCGCTGGCATCAAGTTCGATGCGCAAGGCGCGGCGGTCATCGGGATCGGCAGTGCGGCGGAGCAAGCCCTTGGCCTCCAGCTGATCCAGGACTCGCGTCATTGCGCCGGGGTTGAGTTCGGCCGCGCGGGCCAGTTCACCCGGGCTGACGCACCCCATCGCCACCTTTTTGAGGGTGATGTATTGGCTGAAGCTGAGGTCATGCCCGGCGGCAGCCAATTCGGCTTCCAGCGCAGTGCGTGAGAGATCCCGGACTTGGCGCAGCAGGATGCCGAAAGAAGCAGCTTCATCTTGCTGAGGGGCGGCGCAGGACTTCGTATTCATGGAGCGCGGTTTTATAGCCCAGACAATATTTGTCAAGGCAAATATATCAACGGCAAATAACCGCACGGTGGGGGATGTGATGCCCCTAACCGCGTTTCAGAATGAAGTCATATACGAACTGGCTGCCGAAGAAGGCCAGGAACAGGAACAGCATGGCGCCAAGGGCCATGGCGGCAGCCGTACGGCCACGCCAGCCATAACGCCAGCGGCCGAACATCAGGATGCCGAAGACCAGCCACGACAGGATCGACAACACGGTTTTGTGGGCCAAATGCTGGGCGAACAGGTCATGCACGAAGAGGGCGCCGGTCAGGAGTGTTGCCGTCAGCAATAGGAATCCGACCGCAATGGTCCGGAAGAGCAGGGTTTCCAGTTCCGTCAACGGCGGCAGGATGCGCAGCCAGCGGTGGAACTCGCGACGGCGAAGCGTGCGCTCCTGTAGCCACAGCAGCACCGCCAAAAGGGCTGCGATCGCCAGCGTGGCGTAAGCCAGCAGTGCGCACCAAGCATGCAGCTGCAGCTGCCAATCCATCGCCGCCGGGCGTGAATGGCCGTGCAGCGAGTAAAGCAGGGCAAACAGCGCGGCCAGCGGATACACGATCACGCCCAACGCCGCCATCCGTCCCCGCATCGCGAAGAGGCTGGTGAGGGCCGCCATACCCAACGCCGATAGCGACAGGGCCGCGAAGAAATGCATGTCGGGTGCGCCGGCTTGGCGCCAGGCGGTGGCGTGGATTTCGCCGTGGAAGACGATGCCCAGCACCGCTAGCGGCAACCAGCCGCGATTGCGGGTGCCTTCCTGACGTCGCAAAGACAGGCCCAGCAGCAAGGTGGCAGCCAGATACAAAGCGACGGCGAGGCAGGTGACGATCATCGCGCCAGTGTCGCATGCAGGGCGGCACCAAGTCAGTGGCCGTTATACTTGTGGACTGCATTCAAGGCACTTATCGCCATGTTCGAATCATTGACCGAACGCCTGTCCGGCACCATTAACCGTCTGCGCGGCCGTGGCCGCCTGACCGAATCCAACATCACCGAAGCCATGCGCGAAGTGCGCATCGCCCTGCTAGAGGCCGATGTCGCCTTGCCTGTGGTGCAGGCGCTGATCCAACGCATCAAGGTGCGCGCGCTGGGGCAGGAGGTAATGAAGTCGCTGACCCCAGGCCAGCAGCTGGTCAAGGTGGTGCGCGACGAACTGACCAACGTGATGGGCGCGCAGGCCAGCGATCTGAATCTCAATGTGCCAGCGCCTGCTGTCATCTTGATGGCGGGTTTGCAGGGTGCTGGTAAGACGACAACGGTCGGCAAGTTGGCCAAGCATCTCAAAGAGAAGCGCAAGAAGAAGGTGATGGTGGTGTCCGCCGACGTGTATCGCCCGGCCGCAATCGAACAATTGAAGACACTCGCTGGTCAGGCCGGTGCGGAGTTCTTCCCCTCCGATGAAACGCAGAAGCCCGAAGCCATCGTCCGTGCGGCGATTGATGCCGCGAAGAAATCCTTCGCCGATGTCTTGATCGTCGATACCGCCGGCCGCCTTGCGATTGATGAGGCGATGATGGTCGAGATCAAGGCGCTGCACGCCGCGGTCAATCCGGTCGAGACGCTGTTCGTGGTCGATTCAATGACCGGCCAGGACGCCGCCAACACGGCGAAGGCCTTCAGCGAAGCGCTGCCGCTCACGGGCGTCGTGCTCACCAAGACCGATGGCGATGCGCGCGGCGGCGCGGCGCTGTCGGTGCGCTACATCACGGGCAAACCGATCAAGTTCATCGGCGTCGGCGAAAAGCCCGATGGTCTGGATGTGTTCCACCCCGATCGCGTTGCCAGCCGCATCCTCGACATGGGCGATGTGTTGTCACTGGTTGAGCAGGTCGAGGCCGGCGTCGACAAGGACAAGGCGGCGAAGCTGGCGGAGAAGGTCGCCAAGGGCAAGAAGTTCGACCTCAACGACATGCGCGACCAGCTGGAGCAGATGCAGAACATGGGGGGGCTGTCGGGCCTCATGGACAAGCTGCCGGGCATGGGCCAGATCCCGGACTCGGTGAAGAACCAGGTCACTGGCAAGGAAATCCCGCGTCAGATCGCCATCATCAATTCGATGACGCTCAAAGAACGTCGCAACCCGACGCTGCTCAATGGTTCGCGCCGCGCGCGCATCGCTCGTGGTTCTGGTGTGCAGCCCGCTGACGTCAACCGTCTGCTCAAGCAATATCAGCAGATGGAAAAAATGATGGGCAAGCTGGGGCGCGGCGGCATGAAGGGAATGAAAGGCATGATGCGCGGCATGCAGGGAATGATGGGCGGCGGCATGCCGTTCCGTTGACCCGCGTCACATCACAGTCTTAAAGAAACCTGCGTTGATGCGCTAACGTAGCAACGCACGGTCTGGGGAGACCGACAAGGAAGACAAGGGGAGCACATGGAGTACCGAATCTGGCCGGACGCAGAGCCCGGCCCTGCGCCGCACAACCCGCCGCCACTGCCTGAAAGGCGGCACAAGCCCGTCTTCTCCGGGCATGCAGGCGAGTATTTCGGTATCTGGATCGTCAACGTCGTGCTCAGCATCCTCACGCTCGGCATTTATTCGGCCTGGGCAAAGGTGCGCACCGAGCGCTATTTCTATTCGAATACGCGGCTTGCTGGCTCGGCCTTCGAGTACACCGCCGATCCCATCGCCATCCTCAAGGGCCGCTTGATCGCCTATGCAGTGGTGATCACCTTGGCGCTGACATCCAACTTCATGCCAGCGCTCTACTTCCTGCTGATCATGGCTGTGGGTTTGTTGATGCCGATGATCATCGTCTGGTCGCTGCGCTTCCGCGCACGCAACTCGGTGTGGCGAGGCCTCAGTTTCCGCTTCGACCAACCTGCCGGCGATGCTTACATGCCGTTCCTGATGTGGAACATCATCACCAGTATGACCCTGACCTTGCTGTACCCGATGGCGTCAGCGGCCAAACAGCAGTTCGTGGTCGAAGGACATCGTTTCGGTGTCAAGCGGTTCGCTTTCAAAGGGGAATCGAGCCAGTACTACCCCGCGTATTTCGTTGCGTTGGGTCTGGGCATCCTCGCCATCATTATCGGCGTGATGTTGGTGGGTGCATACACGGCGGCCACCAAGAGCAGCGGCAGCGAAGACAAGGAAGCCTTGTTGTTTGGAATGATGATGTTCCTCTTCGTGTTCTATGGAGGCCTGTTCTTCGTCATGACCTATCTGCGCGTGCGCTACACCAACCTGATGTGGCAGAACACTTCATTGATGTTGCATCGGTTCGAATCGACGCTGCGCGTGCGTGATGTCACCTGGATCTATCTCAGCAACATCGTCGCGATTCTGTTCACGCTTGGCCTTGCGGTGCCGTGGGCGATGGTTCGGCTGGCTCGTTATCGCGCCGAGCATTTCACCTTGATTGCCACGGGTGATCTGGATGAGTTCGCGGCCGCATCGCAGATGCACGCAGGCGCGACCGGTGCCGAGTTGGTCGATGCGCTCGATGCCGGCCTCGATTTTGGGATCTGACGTGATGGAAGGGCAGTGGTCAGACGGCCGCAGCAGTCGCCTGCGCACGGTGAAGGTGTCGCGCAATGGCGACTGGCTGCAAGCCGACACCGGGGACGCTGGTGAGAGCATCCATGACTGGCCCTTGGCTTACATCCGCATCAGCCCTCGTTTGGGGCGTACGCCGCGCACACTGACCTTGCCCGATGGCGGGTGCATCGAGTTGGCCGACTCCCCAACGTTGGATGAGTGGTTCCCGCGCCCACCGAGCCGCGTTGAAGCTTTCGCCGATTGGCTGGAACGACGCAAATACGCCATCGCCGCATCGGCTTTGATCACCGTCGCGTTGATCGTCGGCTTCCTGCAATACGGTTTGCCCTGGGCTGCGCTCAAGATCGCCGAGCGCCTGCCGGCTTCGGTCGAGCGTAGCGCCAGCAACCAGGTCGTGAAGGTGCTGGAGAGGTTCCACCTCCAACCCACCGAGTTGCCTGACGCACGGCAGCAAGCATTGCAATCGCAATTCAAAAGACTGGTCGCCGGCGAGCCGCGCGCCGATCAGATGCGCCTGAATTTGGTGAATGCAGCGGGCATCGGCCCCAACGCCTTCGCCCTGCCGGACGGACGTATCTACATGACCGATCAACTGGTCGAATTGGCCGAATCCGATGATGAACTATTGGCCGTGTTGGCCCACGAAGCTGGCCACCATGTGCATCGACATGGCGTCCGCGGGGCGATCGAAGGTTCTTCGGTCTTTGTGTTGGCTGGCTTGATGTTGGGCGATGCGACCGGCTCGTCTCTCGCGGTATCGATCCCGGCCACCTTGCTCAGCAATGGCTTTTCCCGCGACCACGAGCGCGAGGCCGACCAATACGCCTTCGCCCTACTCAAGCGCCATGGCAAGTCGCCGAGAGACTTCGCCACCCTGATGGCGCGGCTGATGAAGGCGCATGGGATGGAGGATGTGGATGGCAGTGTGATCGGCTACCTCTCCACCCACCCGCCCAGCCAGGAGCGTGTCCGTGCTGCCGAGGCTGCAGACGCCAGCCGCTGAGGGGGTTTGCCCGGCCAGACCAGGGGCGCTATAATTTCCGGCTTACCCTGCCATCCCGGCAGCTGGGCAATACCGAGTCAATCATGGTCAAGATCCGCCTTACCCGTGGCGGCGCCAAGAAGCGCCCCTTCTACCACATCATCGTCACCGACAGCCGCAGCGCCCGCGACGGCCGCAACATCGAGCGTGTGGGTTTCTTCAATCCGGTTGCCCAGGGCAACGAGAAGCGTGTCGAAATGAACCTCGAGCGCATCAATCACTGGATTGGCAACGGTGCCCAGATGACCGACAAGGTCGGCGCGCTGTACAAGGACGTCAACAAGGCTCAGGCAGCTGCCTGAGCCCGTGGCCGCCACGCGGCCCAGTGCTGACATGACGGAAGCCCGATGACTGCTTCCGTCACAATTTCCGGCAAACGCATCCTGGTCGGCGAGATCATGGGTGCGTTTGGTGTGCGTGGGGAGGTGAAAATCCGCTCCCACACCGAGCCTGAAACCGCGATCTTTCGGTATCAGCCGTGGCTGCTGCGCGATGCGCGTGGCAACGAACGTGCTCTGGAAGGCGTGCGCGGTCGCAGCGGCGCCAAGGGGGTGGTTGCGCAACTGCCCGGTGTCGAGGATCGCGATGCGTCCGAGGCCCTGCGTGGGACCGAAATCTACGTCCCGCGTGAGGCTTTGCCTCCACCGAAGCCCGGCGAGTATTACTGGGTCGATCTGGAAGGCTTGCGGGTGGAAACGGTCGGCGGCGTGCCACTCGGTATCCTCGATCATGTGTTCGCGACCGGTGCCAACGATGTGCTCGCCGTGCGCGGCGACCGCGAGCGCTTGATTCCGTTCATCCAGCCGGACGTAGTGACCCAGGTGGATTTCGATACCGGCGTCATCACTGTCGACTGGGATCCTGATTTCTGACGCGTCGCCATGCGCATCGACATCCTCACCCTGTTCCCTGACTTCATTCGCCAGGCGGTGGCCTTCGGTGTGCTCGGTCGCGCCTGCGAGCGGGGATTGGTCCAAGTCGAGGCGTGGAACCCGCGCGATTTTGCCGAGGGCGGCTACCGCCGTGTCGATGACCGCCCATTCGGTGGCGGCCCCGGCATGGTCATGATGATCGACCCGCTGTCGCGCGCGCTGGCGGCCGCCCGAAAGGCCGACGAGCGCCCGCTGCATGTCATTCACCTCAGTCCTCAGGGCCGCCCGCTGACGCAGGCGAGGGTACGCGAGCTGGCTGCCATGCCTCGCCTGGCCCTGGTCTGCAGCCGCTACGAGGGTGTCGATGAGCGCTTCATCCAGCACGAGGTTGACGAAGAGATCTCGCTGGGGGATTACGTCATCTCGGGCGGCGAGCTGGGGGCTGCGGTCCTGATCGATGCGATAGCTCGGCTGCAGGAAGGCGCCTTGAACGATGCTGAATCCGCCGTCCAGGATAGTTTCGAGGGCGATGGCCTGCTCGATTGCCCGCATTACACCCGTCCAGTGGATCACCCCTTTGGCCGCGTCCCCGAGGTGCTGCTCTCCGGCAACCACGCCGAGATCGCCCGCTGGCGCAGGGCCCAGTCCGTCTCACGCACCTTTGAGCGGCGTCCGGACTTGCTCGAGGCTGCGCGGTTAAGCCCAGCCGAATCCAAGGCGCTGAGCAGGATAGAGAAAGACAGCTAAGCCCTTGTCTGTGTAGAGAAAAGCCCGTTATACTTAGCGGCTTCGTTCCACCAGCCAAGACGTGGGTCCACGCGCACTCACGCTTATAAACCACAAATACACAGGCAATACCCATGAGCAAGCCGTCTTTGAACAACCTCCTCAACGAATTCGAATCGGCCCAGGCCGAGCGCAAGCTGCCCGAATTCGGCCCCGGCGACACCGTGATCGTCAACGTCAAGGTGAAGGAAGGTAACCGTGAACGTGTCCAGGCCTATGAAGGCGTGGTCATCGCCAAGAAGAACGCAGGTTTGAACTCCGCCTTCACCGTGCGCAAGATTTCGCATGGTTACGGCGTCGAGCGCGTGTTCCAGAGCCATAGCGCCATCATCGAGTCGGTCAAGGTCAAGCGTCGCGGCGCTGTCCGTGCCGGCAAGCTGTACTACTTGCGTGGTCTGGAAGGCCGTGCTGCCCGCATCCGCGAGGATCTGGCCGCCGTCGCCAAGGCCAAGAACGAGGCGAAGGCCGCCGCCGCAGCTGCTGAGTAAGTGTTTGCGACGAGTTATACCGCAGCGGCCGCCTAGTGCGGCCGTTTGCATTTTGGGAATGCTGAAGTGCTTGATTGATGAACGATCCAGTTGTCATTGATGGAATGCGACTGGACGCTTGGCTCTGGGTCGCACGTTTTTTCAAGACACGCAGTCTTGCAAAACAGGCGATCGAATTGGGACGCGTCAAGGTTGAAAACCAAGACGCCAAGCCATCTCGCATGGTGCGTCCAGGCTTGCGCATGCAAATTGAGCGTGCCGCTGAAATTTTCGACATCCAGGTCATGGCCTTGGCAGAAAAGCGTGGGCCCCCCAGCTTTGCGTGCACGCTTTACGAAGAAAGTGATGCCTCTCGAGTAGCCCGTGAAAACGCACGCGCATTGGCACGAGCAGCGAATGCAGGGTACCGCGCGCCGGAATCCAGACCAGACAAGCGCGCGCGGCGTTTGATTCGTGCGCTAGGCGATATAGACGCGATTTAGTGGCAATCTGATCGAAATGACATCAGGCCTTGGATTTGGTGCTCGTGTTGCGGATCGAGTAACCAAGCAGGACCAACCAAGCAGCCAATGCAAGTAAGGTAGGGAGCTGAAAAGCGCTGGAAGTACCAATCGTGAAATTCCAGGCGCCAATAAAAATCAATGCCCACAGCCCAAGGTTGATCCCGACGATCGTTGCGCGCGACTTGTGCCGTGTGAAAAGCGAAATGATGCTGGGCATGAGTGCAATGGGGGCGGTTGCAAGAAAAAAGATGATGACCAAAGTTGGATTCATCGCGTTACCTGGGAAATGAAGTGGATGCTGGATCAATTATCTGTCAATTGTCTGGCCTGAGTGAGCGCATGGCCCAAACAATTGCTGTCAGTAGCCGGGAGCCGGTTCCCACAGCTCAATCTTGTTGCCATCCAGATCAATCACCCAGCCAAACTTTCCTTGCTCTGATGATTCCGACTTTTCCATCACGGTGCAGCCTTCACTCCTCAAGGCAGCAAGCAGGCTTTCTAGGTCGGCGACACGAAAATTGATCATGAAGGGCGATTTCCCGGGCTCCATATAAGTCGTGTCCTCAGAGAATGGGCTCCACACGGTGGTTCCGCGTGTACTTCCATCACCGCCCCAGCGAAACAGCGCGCCGCCCCAATCAGTCACATCAAGTCCAAGGTGCTTTTTGTACCAGTCGCCTAGTGATTTAGGGTTTGATGATTTGAAGAATATCCCCCCAATTCCTGTTACGCGCTCCATTGTCATTCCTGCATAGAAGTGAATTCGGGCCAGCTGGAGTGGGTTTGATTCAGGCCCTGCTGGTGCTGATCGTGGCAACTAAAGTTTGACCCGCCCACGAATGACGTCACGACGTCCCCCCGCTTTCAGTAGCGGGGCTGTTTAGAGTCCGGGGTTCATCGTAGCGGCTTTGGCTGCCAACTGTTTGGCGTAGGCAGCCGGTGT
>NZ_FTLW01000002.1 GCF_900155935.1 Solilutibacter tolerans | reverse complement strand
CTGTTCCTCGGTAAAACGCTTCTTCACGTCCAATCTCCGTATCGTTGGGGATTGGACTCCAAAGCGCCGTACTACTCAAAACCGGGGGGACGTCGTTACCTCAATCGCATCCAGTCCAGCCGGCGCCTGGAACGGGAGGCGCAACGGAACCTGGAGCTGATCTGGCTGACCGGTCGACTGGCGCCGGACTTCAAGACCATCGCCGACTTCCGCAAGGACAACGGCGGCGCGATCACAGCCGTGTGCAGTCGGTTCGTCGCGCTGTGCCGGAACATGAAGGTCTTCTCGCATGCAATCGTCGCGATTGACGGCAGCAAGCTGAAGGCAGTGAACAGTCGGGATCGCAACTTCACCGTCGGCAAGATCAAGGGGCGCCGGCAACAACTGGAGGACAGCGTTGCGCGTTACCTAGCCGAGCTGGACCGGTCAGATCGCGATCCCACTTTGTTGCCAGAGGGCCGTGTTCCCCAGCTGAGAGACAAGCTGGCCAAGCTGCATGCGCAGATGGAGAAGCTCGACGAGATTGAAAAGCAGCTTGAGGCCACCCCCGATCACCAGATCTCGCTGACGGATCCCGACGCGAGATCAATGACCTCAAGTGGCCGTGGCACGGGCACGGTGGGCTACAACGTCCAGGCGGCGGTCGACGCCAAGCACCACCTGATCGTGGCATACGACGTGACAAACGACGATCACGACCGTGCGCAACTCTCACGCATGGCGATGAAGGCCAAGGACGCCCTTGGCGCCGAGCATATGACGGCGCTGGCGGACCGTGGTTACTTCAGTGCCCCGGAGATCCTGGCGTGCGAGGAGGCAGGCGTCATCCCGTTGGTACCCAAGCCTCTGACATCCAACGCCAAGGCCGAAGGCCGGTTCGACAAACGCGATTTCGTCTACGACGAAGCCGCTGATGAGTACGAATGTCCGGCGGGCGAACGGGCGATCCACCGCTTTACGACAGAGGAGAAAGGGCTGACCTTGCACAAGTACTGGTCCTCCGCCTGCCCCCGCTGCCTGATCCGGAAGCAATGCACGACTGCCAGCTACAGGCGTATCGGACGATGGGAGCACGAGCATGTGCTCGAACGAATGCAGATGCTGCTGGATGCCAGGCCGCAAACAGCGGTGGTGCGAAGGCAGACGGTGGAACATGTCTTCGGCACGCTGAAATCATGGCTCGGCACGACGCCGTTGCTGACGAAGACGCTACCGAAGGTCAAAACGGAGATCAGCCTGGCAGTTCTGGCCTACAACATGAAGCGGATGATCAAGATCATGGGCACCGAGGGCATGGTGCGGGCCATCGCGGCCTGAACATCAGGTTCTTTTGCTGCAGCGCTGGTTGTTCGATCTAGCTACATCGACCTCGCGGTTCCGCGCTCGCGAGTTTTTACACAGCTTCGGCCAGAAGCGGACATTCTGTCTGTTGTCTCCGCACCAACTCATTCCTTGGGCGCTTTGATTGTGTGTTAGCGCAAAACAGGTAGCGATCCAACAGCGGCGCGCAACTCATCAAACACCACCCGAACCCTGCCTGATACGGGCCCGCGCTGAGGCCGGTAGACGTACAACCCCCATGCAGGAGGTTCCTCCTGCTCCAGTACCTGCACGAGCTTTCCGCTGGCGATGTAAGGAGCCGCCATGTAGTCGGCCAGTTGAGCGAAGGCAATCCCGGCCAACGCCGCCCCCATTTCCATATCGGCGTTATCTGCGATGAAGGCCGGCGACGTGGGCGTCCACTGGTGTCCCGCCTTGAAGTGCCAAGGCCAAGGGCGGCCGGTATTGATATCCACGGCAGCTGTAACCGGCAACCTTGCTAGCGATTCGATCCCAACAGGTACGCCCACTTTCTTGATCAGGCGCGGAGCCGCAACGATCGGAAGCCGCATGTCGGCCGCCTTTCGCGCAACGAAGCGGCTGTCGCGCATGAATCCGACCCTGATCCCGACGTCGATTCCTTCGTCAACGGGGTTGCTGACGCGATCGGATAGGCGCACGTCCAGCGTGATGCCGGGATGGCGCGCGGCAACGCGCTCCAATGCGGGTAGAACTGCCCTGGTGCCGAGGCTGTGTGGCGCGGTGATCCGAACCGTGCCCGACAGGGAAGCCTGCTGATCCGCACCAGGTATCCGCCACAGGTCTTCGAAGCGCTCCAGGGCAGGACGCACCTGTTCCAGCAAGCCCTCGCCAAAAGCCGTGATGCGCACCTGCCGTGTGGTTCGATGGAACAACACCTCGCCGTAGTGCTGCTCCAGTCGCTGAATGGCACGCGTGACGCCTTGTGGAGACGTTCCGAGCCGGACCGCCGCGTCACGAAAACTGCTGTTTTCGGCCGTCACTCGGAAGATACGTAGCAGCTCGAATTCCTTGTTCACAGTGCGTCTGCTCGGCCGGTTGCGATGTTCGACTTTATTCCATATTGGGGAATTATGAAATCGCAATAATTCCATATACATAGCCTGAGCGGTTTCGCAAACTTGTCCTCATTCCGGGATGCCCCGGATCCTCCCGCATGCACACGGAACCCGAATGAACACTTCGAATCTGATTGCCGCCTACTACGACGCCTTCAATCGCGGCGACCGCGAGGCCATGTTGTCGATGCTGACCGATGACGTCGCCCACGACCTGAACCAAGGGGCGCGCGAAACCGGCCGCGATGCGTTCCGCGCCTTCCTGCAACGCATGGATCGCTGTTACGGCGAGCAGTTGCGGGACATCGTGGTGATGGTCAGCGCCGACGGCCTGCGCGCGGGCGCCGAATACGTGGTGCACGGCGAATACAAGGTGACCGACGAGGGGCTGCCGGAAGCCGAAGGCCAGCGCTACGTGCTGCCGGGCGGCGCGTTCTTCGACGTCCGTGACGGCAAAATCGCGCGCGTCACCAACTACTACAACCTGGACGACTGGATCGCCCAGGTTGGCGAGAAGCGCTGACATGGCAGGTGACATTCGCGTCCTCGTCCGCCGCGGTGCCGACATGGTCGAGTGGTTCGACGACGTGGCACGCCTGCGCGCCGAGGTCTTCCGCGCTTTTCCCTACCTCTACGAGGGCGACGCCGAGTACGAGAAGCATTACTTCGCCACCTATGCCCGCTCGGCAGGCAGCGTGCTCGTGCTCGTGCTCGCCGGCGACGAGGTGGTGGGGGCATCCACCGGATTGCCGCTAGGCGAAGCCGAACCGGCCTTCCAGGCGCCGTTCCTCGACCGAGGCATCCCGGTGGAGGAGGTGTTCTACTGCGGTGAATCCGTCCTGCTCCCGGCGTTCCGCGGACAGGGCCTTGGGCATCGCTTCTTCGATGAGCGTGAGGCGCATGCCCGTTCGCTGGGTGGCATCCGCTGGACCTCGTTCGCATCGGTGAATCGGGCAAGCGATGATCCACGGCGGCCGGCCGATTATCGCGGCAACGACGTGTTCTGGACCCGCCGTGGGTACACGCGGCAGCCGGACATGCAGGTAAGCCTGCCGTGGAAACAACTCGGCGAAGCGCACGAATCCGAGCAGACGCTGACGATGTGGCTGCGTCCGCTGGAGGCCGGTCAATGAAGATCGCCGTCGCCAAGTACGCTGTTGGCAACCCCGCCGACTTCGAGGCCTTTGCCGCACGCCAGCGCCAGATCCTGGGAGAAGCATGCGGTGCCGGCGTCGAACTGGCCGTGCTGCCCGAATACCTGTCGCTCGAACTGGCGTCAACGTTCGCGCCCGAAATCAGCCGCGACTTGAACGCTTCGCTGGCCGCGCTGCAAACGCTGCAATCCGATTGGCTGGCGCTGTACGCCGACCTGTCGCGCGAGCTGCGCCTGGTCATCCAGGCCGGCACGTTCCTGACCGAAGTCGCCCCGGGACGCTATCGCAACCGTGCGTGGTGGTTCGCCCCGGACGGCACGCGCGGCTATCAGGACAAGCTGCAGTTGACCGGATTCGAGCGGGACGCTGGCGTCATCGAGGGCGGCGACGAACTCAAAGTCTTCGACGTGGCGGGCGTGCGCGCCGGCATCGCTGTCTGCTACGACAGCGAATTCCCCTTGCCCGTGCGCGCCCAACGCGAAGCCGGCGCCCGTCTGCTGTTGGTGCCGAGCTGCACGGACACGCAGGCGGGCGCGACCCGGGTGCGCGTCGGCTGCATGGCGCGCGCACTGGAGAACCGGATGTTCGTCGCGCAGGCGGTCACCACCGGGACCGCCGACTGGAGTCCGGCTCTGGATACGAACACCGGCGAGGCCACGATCTACGCGCCGATGGACCACGGCTTTCCCGACGACGGCATCCTTGCGACGACCCGCGGCGCGCAAGCCTGGGCGATCGCCGATCTCGACATCGACGCGCTCGAACGCCACCGCGCGCAGGCCCAGGTGGCCGTCGACCTCGATTGGGATGGCCAGAAGGCGCCGGCATTCCGGCAGGCCCGGCATTCGTGACCGGCAATTCCTTTCACCCCGCACACCACCCCGAACCCGAAGCCGAATGCCCGCCGTCAGGTTCACTCCAACCCGAGGCATGACCATGACGAAACTCCCCGTAATCGCCCTGCTGTTCGACAGCGAGTCTCCATGAAAGCCATCAGCTTTACCCAGCACGCGTTGCCCATCGACAATCCACAAGCATTGATCGACATCAGTCTCCCGCGGCCCACGCCTGGCCCTCGGGATCTGCTGGTCGAAGTTCGCGCGGTATCAGTGAATCCGGTGGATACCAAGGTGCGTGTCGGAACTATCACAAAAGAACCGATAATCCTCGGCTGGGACGCCACAGGCATTGTCCGCGAGGTCGGCGCTGAAGTGACGCTGTTTCAGCCGGGCGATGAAGTGTTCTATGCCGGCTCGATTGCCCGCCCCGGCAGCTACAGCGAATTCCATTTGGTCGATGAGCGGATCGTCGGGCACAAGCCTCATTCATTGAGTGCC
Source organism: Solilutibacter tolerans (assembly GCF_900155935.1). GTDB lineage: Bacteria > Pseudomonadota > Gammaproteobacteria > Xanthomonadales > Xanthomonadaceae > Solilutibacter > Solilutibacter tolerans. Next base: position 635,984 of record NZ_FTLW01000002.1, on the reverse strand, counting down.
GCCGATGCGGCAGCGTTGCCATTGACCTCGATCACGGCCTGGGAATTGTTGTTTGACCGGCTTGGTGTCGTCGAGGGCACGGGGGAGGGCAAGTGCCTGTTGATCACTGGAGCGGCTGGCGGCGTCGGTTCGATGCTGGTGCAATTGGCCCGAAAGTTGACCCGCCTTACCGTCATTGGTACCGCCTCACGCCAGCAAACCGCTGATTGGGTGCGGCAGTTGGGCGCGCACCACGTGATCGATCACAGTCAGCCACTGCTCGCACAGTTGCAGGCGCTCGGTGTGCCGGAGATCGACTATGTCGCCAGCCTGACCCACACCGAACAACACTTTGCACAACTGATCGACGTGCTCAAGCCACAGGGGCGTCTGGGTGTGATTGACGATCCCGAAACGCTCGATGTGGTGCCGCTCAAGCGCAAGTCGCTGTCATTGCATTGGGAGCTGATGTTCACCCGCTCGCTGTACGAAACCCCGGACATGATCAATCAGCATCACCTGCTCAATCGGGTCAGCGCTCTGATTGACCAAGGTGTTCTGCAAACTACCGTGGGCGAGCACTTTGGTGCGATCAATGCGGCAAACATGCGTCGTGCCCATGCGCTGATCGAGAGCGGCAAGGCCCGGGGCAAGATCGTTCTCGAAGGTTTCTGATTTCACTCTTCAGACGGGCTCGCCTGCGGGCCCGTTTAACCGCCTGCGGCATCACTTGCGGTTTTTAATGCTGGAGAGTTGACGATGAATACGTCCAGTAACGTGTTGGCACCCACTTGCGTCTACTACATCGTGCGTTGGGTGCAAAAGCACCAGCCGTGCCAAAGCAGTCTTCAGTGACCTTTCAAAGGTCTGGGTATTGGGAAAACTGTTAGCTTTACCACTTTTTCTGTTCACTAATCTGGGGTTTCATCCACATGCTATTCAATCCACTTCAAGTAGGTTCTCTCACCCTGCCCAACCGCATCCTTCTGGCCCCACTGACACGCGCCCGTGCCGACGTTGGCCACATGCCCAACGCGCTGATGGCCGAGTACTACAGCCAGCGAGCCACCGGCGGCCTGCTGATTACCGAATGCACCATGGTGGCGCCCGGTACATCGGCCTTCGTCAATGAGCCTGGCATCTACAACGACGCGCAGATTGCAGCCTGGAGGCAGGTGACCGACGCGGTGCACGCCAAGGGCGGACGCATCTTCATGCAGATCTGGCACCCTGGCCGCGCAGCCTACCCTGGCGCTGCCGATGGCGCCCCCATTGTCTCCAGCAGCGCCACCGCTATTGAGGGTGAGATTCACACGCCCCAAGGCAAGGTGCCGCACGCGGTGCCCCGCCCCCTGACCGTCGAAGAGATTCCCGGCATCGTCGCTGCGTTTGCTCAAGGCGCTCGCAACGCCATTGCCGCCGGCTTTGATGGTGTGGAAGTGCACGGCGCCAACGGCTACCTGATTGACCAGTTTCTGCGCGACACGCCCAACCAGCGCACCGATGCTTACGGCGGATCGCTGGAAAACCGTGCACGTTTGCTGTTCGAGGTACTCACTGCCGTGATCCAGGCGATCGGTTCCGAACGTGTGGGTCTGCGCCTGTCGCCCCTCAACAGCTTCAACAGCATGAAAGACAGCGACCCGCTGGCCCTCATCGGCTTCCTGGCCGATAGGCTCAATGCCTTCAAGCTAGCCTACCTGCACGTGATGCGCGCCGATTTCTTCGGCGTGCAGAAGGCCGATGTCATGCCCGTAGCGCGTGAAAAGTACAAGGGTGTGTTGGTGGGCAATATGGGTTACAGCGCTGATGAGGCAGAGGCAGCTATTGCCGAAGGTAAGCTTGACGCTGTGGCCTTTGGCACCGCCTTCCTGGCTAACCCGGACCTGCCCGCACGCATCAGGGCCAAGGCACCGCTGAACGCGCCTGACTCCAACACGTTCTACGCAGGTGGCGCCAAGGGCTATACAGACTATCCGACACTGCAGGTCGCGTAAATCAAAGCCCATTCAAAAGCGAGGTATCGGTAATGGCACGCATTGTCAGAATTCATGAATACGGTGACGCCAGCGTTCTGAAGCTGGAAGATCTGGACGTACCGGCACCGGCAGCAACCGAGGTGCAGATTTGCGTCAAAGCTATTGGCCTGAACCGTGCCGAAGTTATGTTTCGCAACCATGCGTATCTACAGGAGGCCGAGTTCCCGAGCCGCTTGGGCTATGAGGCCGCTGGCATCGTGGTCGCAGTCGGTAGCGACGTAATCAAGACAAAGGTTGGCGATGCCGTCGCTCTAATCCCTCCATTGGATATCGCTCGCTGGGGCACCTACGGCGAGCTGGCCAATGTACCGGCTCATCTGGTGGTAAAGAGCCCTGAGGGCCTGTCCTTCGAAGAGGCTGCTGCGTCCTGGATGCAGTACGTCACCGCCTGGGGGGCGCTAATCGATCAAGCAACGTTGAAACAAGGTGACTTTGTGATGATCACTGCAGCATCAAGCAGTGTCGGTCTGGCAGCCTTCCAAATAGCTCGCATGGTCGGTGCCACATCGATTGCGATCACACGAACCCGCGCGAAAAAACAGGCCCTGCTGGATGCCGGTGCGGCGCATGTAATCGTGAGCGACGAAGAGGACATCGTAGAGCGAGTGATGGCCATCACTGCCGGGCAAGGTGCTCGTGTTGTATTCGACCCAGTTGGCGGCCCCTCCTTCGAGCCCCTAACGCAAAGCATGGCCCGTGGAGGTATTTTGTTGGAGTACGGTGCACTCAGCCCAGAGCCAACGCCTTTCCCGCTGTTTACCGTGCTGGCCAAAAGCCTAACCCTGAAGGGCTATCTCTATGCAGAAATCGTGGCCGACCCAGAAGCCCTGGAGCGCGCCAAGGCTTTTATTCTCCAAGGACTGAAGTCTGGTGCACTGCGCCCGATCATCGCCAAGACATTTGCCCTTAGCGACATCCAGGAAGCCCACCGTTTCCTTGAGGCCAATCAGCAGATCGGCAAGATCGTAGTTACTGTCTGATCGGTTTCTCCCATTGAGGAGGATTAAAATGTATCTGCCGAGCACGATTCCTTATCAGCAGCATCGAGGGTTCAGCCGAACCTTCACTCCGGGTCATTTGAGCCTGGGATTGTTCTTCCCTTTGGAGGCCTTCGGTGGGGACATTCCGAGCATGCTCAACCAGGTCGCATTGGTCAAACGAGCAGAGGAGCTGGGCTTCTCCGCGCTCTGGTTTCGCGACGTGCCTCTTCGGGACCCTAATTTCGGCGATGTCGGCCAAGCCTTCGATCCCTGGGTATACATGGGCTATATGGCGGCTCATACGTCAGAGATAGCGCTTGGCAGCGCATCCATTGCCATCCCTTTACACCATCCTCTGCACACGGCCAAGGCGTCAGCCAGCGTTGATCAGTTGAGCGCAGGTCGCTTGATTCTGGGCGTAGCCTCCGGCGATCGCCCAGTGGAGTTTTCAGCCTTTGACGTCGATCCCGAAAGACGCGGAGAAGTCTTTCGAGAGCACTACGAAGTGATTCGCCGAGCCTACAGCACCAGCTTCGAACCCATCCGCTGGAGCGGTGGTGAGCTGCGCGGCGCAGACCTCATTCCCAAACCCACAACCCAAGTGATTCCGATGCTCGTGACCGGACATAGCCGCCAGTCACTGGATTGGATCGCGCGCGAAAGCGCCGGATGGATCAACTATCCACGCGCGCCGAATATACAGCGACTGATTGTGGAAGATTGGCGGATGGAGGTCATGAAGCAATGTGGCTCCGTCTATAAGCCCTTCACTCAGTCGCTTTACATCGACCTCAGTGAGAACCCGTCCACGCCGCCCGCTCCAATTCACTTGGGCTACAGGCTCGGACGCGACCACCTCCGGTCTTTGCTGGAGTCGCTTGGGGAAATCGGCGTGGACCACGTCATCCTCAATCTCAAGTACGGAAAGCGCCCTGCGGCGGATGTCATTGAGGAGCTGGGCACTCACATCGTTGCGCAATTCGGAGTAAAGGCGCGTCCTGGAGCAAATTGATCCGCCGGCCGCGTCCACACCCGGCCGAGGTGGTGCGGCTCAACAGGCTGAATGATCAGGCCGATACCTGTTCAAGGAATATCGATTGCAACGGCTCTTGCAGCAGATCATCTGCCGTGGCGGCAAAGCGCTTAAAGTAAGGCATCGAAATATGCGCATCCAGCGCCGCCTGATCCCTGAAAGCCTCGCGCATGTAGAAAGTGCCCTGCTCGTCACGCTGCTCGAACAACACATAATCGAGATTGCCCGGCTCTGCGCGGGTCGGCTCTATCAGCTTCAGCAATTCTTCTTTCAAGGCCTCTTCTTTGCCTGCCTTGGCCTTGAGTAGGGCAATTGATAAGCCTTTGCTTCCGACAGTTTCGCGGCGGTCTCCAGCCGTACATGCACCAAGCGCCTTTGGTCATCCACCGCGTCGCAACTCCCTGACACCCCGGCCCAGCTTGCGACGCAACAGGGCCCGCAGGGTCACCCCATCCGAGTACCCGACCTGTGCGGCGACTTGGTCGACGCTGGCGTTCCCGGTGCGCAAGAGATGGACGGCATGCTCCACGCGCAGGTCCTGGAAATACGACAGCGGTGTCTTTCCCAAAACGCTTTGCAGCCGCCGCGCCAAGGTGCGTTCGCTTGTGCCCGCGGCGCTGGCCGCCTCGGCCAGCGAGAACCCCTTCGCGAGCCGACGTCTGGCCCAGCACTCGAAGCGCTCCACCATCGGGTCGGCATGCGCAAGGTGGTCGGGAATCACGAACTCGGCTTGCGAACTGCGTGTCTCGACCAGCAGATAGCGTGCCACCAGGGCCGCCAGCGCCGGACTGCGCCCTCGGATGATGCGCAAGGCCAAGTCGACGTGGGCCAAAGCGGCACCCGCGGTGGTGAAGCGTGTCGAGTTCACGATCATGCGTGACTCGTCCAGCGTGACGTTCGGATAGCGCTGCCGAAACATCGGCCCCAGCCACCATGACGTCGTCGCACGATGCCCATCAAGCAGGCCACTCTCTGCAAGCAAGAAACTACCGGAGCAAGCGGCACCAAGGTGCGCGCCAGCGGTGCACCACTGCTGTAGCGCCGCGACCGCGTCGGGCACATCGGGGCGTGTGAGTCGAGCCGAGAGCGTGTCAGGCATCTTGTCGCCAAACGCCGGCACGAGCACGACGTCTGGTTCGGGCACACCATGCGCAGTGACCACGGGGACCGTCAAGCCTTGCGCAGTTCGGATGCGACGCCGCACGCCCACCAGCGTGAGCTCTATGTGCGCGGGAGCCTGTGGCAGCGAGCCCGCCATCGCATTGGCTAAGCCCACTGTGTCAGTGAACGCCGCAAGCCCCAGATCAAACACGCCATCACAAACAAGGAGGTGGAGTTTCATGGCAGCAATGATATCAATGTTGTCATTATTGCCAATAGAGATGTCTGTCATGAAGACTCAGACTGCAGTCTCGTCGATCCCTTTACCCACTTTTCCATTTACCCAAAGGAATACAGCATGACCAAGCTCGCCCTGTTTGTTCGCCTCGAAGCTAAACCCGGCCAGGAAGCTGCGCTTGCCGACTTCCTGGCCAGCGCACTGCCGCTCGCCAACGCCGAGTCCGGCACCACGGCCTGGTTCGCATTGAAGTTTGGCCCTTCGACGTTTGGTGTGTTCGATGCCTTTGCCGATGAGGCAGGTCGCCAGGCGCATCTGAACGGCCAGATCGCCGCGGCCTTGATGGCAAACGCAGCGACCTTGCTCAGTTCTCCGCCCAATATCGAGAAGGTCGAACTTCTTGCAGCCAAACTGCCTGCATGACAACTCGGCCTTGACCCAATCAGCTCAGTCGAACCGGATCATGTTTGTGCATCTCGCCCCCAGCCAGAACTCACTCGCTGGGATGGTATCAGTAGCCCTCGATTTCCTGCTCGAATCAGCGAGCGGCAGCCGGGGCGAGACATCCGTAGGCCCTTTTGAACCTGCCAAATACTTTGTCACACCGCGCATCAACGTGGTGCTCATGTGCGGCTGATGCCTTGATCGAACTGAGGTTGTTATGACGGCTTTGGGTCGTTACTCGCCGTTCGACAATTTTCGGAACTTCTTCGCTAGCGACCTGACTTCAACCTCAAGCCATCCAAGTAGTCAGCCCACGCCTGCATCATTTTCTTACGCTGCGGCAGGTGAGCAGTTCGGTTATAGGCCCGCCCCAGAGGATCCTTTACGGCATGCGCGAGTTGATGCTCAATGAAGTCGGGCCGAAAGCCCAGCACCTCATCAAGTACCGTACGCGCCATCGCTCGAAATCCATGGCCCGTGATGGTGTCGCCGTCGCAGCCCAGATAACGCAATGCAGCATTGACGGTGTTTTCACTCATCGGCCGTTTCGCGCTCCTGATCCCAGGAAAGACGAACTCACTTCCAGCTGTTACTGGCCGCAGCTCCTTGAGGATCTCGATCGCCTGAGTCGGCAACGGCACGATATGCGGCGTTCCAGTCTTGCATGTCGTGAATCGCCATTCCGCCGTCTTCAGGTCGATGTCTTGCCAGCGCGCCTTACGAAGCTCCCCCGGGCGCACGAAAACCATGGGGGCCAGCTTCAGTGCCGCCACCGTTACGAGCGATCCCTGGTAGGAATGCATGGCACGGAGCAGATCACCGATTTTCTCCGGATCCGTAACGCTGGCGAGGTGCTTGGTCTGTGGCTGCTCAAGCGCGCCTATGAGGTCCACGGCCGGGTTCCCACACGGCCGCCCTGTCGCATTGGCGTATTTGAAGACACGCCCTGCAAACGACCGCGCTCGATGTGCGGTTTCGACGACACCACGCTTCTCAAGCTTGCGCAGACAGGCGAGGAGTAGTGGCGCAGTCACGTCGCGAATAGGAATGTCCTTGAGGACCGCCATGTCCTTTTCGATCAAGCGGCGCTCACGCTTCACTGACCCAGTACTGAGCCCATCCTTCGCACGCTTGTCCAGGAACTCTGTTGCGATGACTCCAAAGGTTGTCTCTGCCTGTTCAATCCTTGCTGCCCGCTGGATCTTCGCAGCGACCGAGGGGTTCCCCCCACCCTTGACCAAGGCACGCAATCGATCTCGCTCGGCGCGCGCATCAGCCAAGCCCGTTGCTGGGTACTCCGCGATTGTGATGATGCTCGGCTTGCCGGCATAGCGGTAGCGATAACGCCAAGCCTTGGCACCACTCGGGCGCACTTCGATGCACAACCCGTTGGCATCGGCAACGCGGTATGCGCTTTGCCGAGGTTTGAGCGTCCTGATCTTGGTATCGGTGAGCATGTGAGTCAGCCGATTGTGAGTCAACGCCCATCGGGCTGAGTCCGTGACTCACGGCCTGACTCACTTTTCTGCCGGATTCAAGCAGACCACGCCGGACGTCAGCGGACAGCTGACGCCTTATATTTAGCCATTTTTGGTTTCTTCTTGGACGTCAGCGGACGAGGCTGGACTAGAAGATGGTGGGCCCACCAGGACTCGAACCTGGAACCAAAGGATTATGAGTCCTCTGCTCTAACCATTGAGCTATAGGCCCGCATCATTATTGTAACGAGCGCGCCGACCTTATCGCGATCCCAATCGCTCAATCCGGCGTCCAGGCATCCCAGCCGTCTTGGCTTTTTCCAACCACGGTGAACACGGCTTCCACCGAACCCGCACGCTCGAAGCGCAGGCGCATCGGCACGCGCTCGCCCACCGCGAATGCCCGCTTGGTCCCGATCAACATGAAGTGCAGCGGCGTCCCGGGCGGCCTCACTTCGACTCGCCCCTTCGCTGGCAACGTGAGCGGAAAGGAGTTGGTCATGCTGACCTTGTCGCCATCGCTCACCACGCGATGCAGTTCAATCGATGTCGCGCACACGCATTCGACACCCAACAGACGGTCATCGCCGTCACTGTTCTCGAACCCCGCGTAGGCGGCCACTGCCACCCCGACTTCTGCCGACGCAGGTATGACCGTGTGGTCAATGCTTATGCCGCTAGCATTGATCGTGTCCGCTGGGGTGCTTGCACATCCCGCCAGCCACAACATCAACAGCATTCCCGCGATTATTCGTTTCATCGCCGCATCCCCGCGTCATGTTGGCTGGAGTGTACGCCTGCGCTGCGCCCACGAAAAAGCCCCGCCGAAGCGGGGCTTTTGTCTTTTGAAACGTCTGCTTACTCGACGTCGAGGAAGCTGCGCAGCGTTTCCGAGCGGCTCGGGTGACGCAGCTTGCGCAGCGCCTTGGCCTCTATCTGGCGGATGCGCTCGCGAGTGACATCGAACTGCTTGCCGACTTCTTCCAGCGTGTGGTCAGTGTTCATGTCGATGCCGAAGCGCATGCGCAGCACCTTGGCCTCACGCGGGGTCAGCCCGGCCAATACGTCACGCACGGTCTCGATCAGGTTGATGTCGGTCGTCGCATCGATCGGAGACATCACGTTGGTGTCCTCAATGAAGTCACCCAGATGCGAGTCTTCGTCGTCACCGATCGGCGTCTCCATGGAGATCGGCTCCTTCGCGATCTTCATGACCTTGCGGATCTTGTCTTCCGGCATGTCCATTTCCTTCGCCAATTCTTCCGGCGTGGCCTCGCGGCCGTAGGTCTGGAGCATCTGACGCGAAATGCGGTTGAGCTTGTTGATCGTCTCGATCATGTGCACCGGGATGCGGATGGTGCGCGCCTGGTCGGCGATCGAACGGGTGATGGCCTGGCGGATCCACCACGTCGCATACGTCGAGAACTTGAAGCCGCGACGGAATTCGAACTTGTCGACCGCCTTCATCAAGCCGATGTTGCCTTCCTGGATGAGGTCGAGGAATTGCAGGCCGCGGTTGGTGTACTTCTTGGCGATGGAGATGACCAGGCGCAGGTTGGCCTCGACCATTTCCTTCTTGGCCTTGCGTGCCTGCACTTCGCCGTAGGCGACGGTCTTGCAGATCTCGCGGATGTCGCCCAGCGTGAGGGAGTTGCGCTCTTCCAGGCTGCAGATCATTTCCTGCTGGGCGACGATCTGGTCCTTCACGTCACGCAGGCCCGAGCCCCACTTCTGCTTGCGCTTGAGCAGGTCATCCACCCAGTCGAAGTTGATCTGGTTGCCATCCCACGCCTTCAGGAATTCCTTGCGCGGCATGCCGGCCTGCTTGGTGGCCAGCTCCATGATGCGGCGCTCGCGCAGGCGGATTTCCATCTGCACATCGCGCAGCTGCTGCACCAGCGCATCGAAATACGGCAACGGGAACTTGAAGGTCACGAAGATATCGGCCATCTCCTGACGCAGCTTGCCAACCGCCTTGTTGCCCGGGCCGTGCTTGGCCAATGCCTTCTCGAATTTGGCCCACAACGCGGCCATCTCGGTCATGCGTGCCTTGACTTCTTCCGGATCCGGACCGGACGGCGCAGCTTCTTCGCTGCTGCTGTCGTCGTCGGCATCGGCGTCGTCGTCATCAGCGTCGGCATCGGCGTCGACACTGGTATCGGTCGCGTCTTCTTCCTCGGCGGCAGCGGCGGCGTTCTGTTCTTCAACGTAATCGTTAAAGCCGGCAACGACTTCAGCCAGACGCTTCTTGCCTTCGGCGTGCAGGGCGTAATCGTCCAATACCATCTTCACCGACGGCGGGAACAGGGCCATCGCGGCCAGCATCTGGTTGAGGCCTTCTTCGATGCGCTTGGCGATGGCGATTTCGCCTTCGCGAGTCAACAACTCGACCGTGCCCATCTCGCGCATGTACATGCGCACGGGGTCAGTGGTGCGACCAGTTTCAGTATCCAGCGCGGACAACTGTGCAGCGGCTTCTTCCGCGGCGGTGTCATCGACTTCACGGTTGCTGCCTTCACCGGCGATGAGCAAGGTTTCGGCATCGGGCGCGACTTCATGCACGTCGATGCCCATGCCATTGATCATGCTGATGATGTCTTCGATCTGCTCCGGATCGACCAAGTCGTCGGGCAAGTGATCGTTGACCTCGGCATAGGTCAGATAGCCTTGTTCCAGCCCCTTGCTGATGAGCTGTTTGATTTCGGACTGGGCCTGGCGTTCGTTGGCCATGCGGGCTGCCACCTGAGCGGAAGTGAACCCCTAATTATACCCGTTCGATGCCTGCCCGGGGGTTCAAGTCCGTAGCAGGAAGGTTACCGGGCCGTCATTGACCAGGCTGACTTCCATATGGGCCCGAAAACGACCGGTTTCCACCCCTGGCGCATGCCGTTTCGCGCATTCAAGGACCAATTGTTGATAAATCCGTTCAGCTTCAGCCGGGGCGGCGGCCGTACTGAAGCTGGGACGCAGGCCGCTGCCGGTATCCGCGGCCAAGGTGAATTGGCTGACCAGCAGCAATTGGCCACCCACGTCGGTCAGGGACAGGTTCATCCGTCCGTTGTCATCGCCAAACACGCGGTAGGCCAAAAGTTTCTCGGCCATCCGCACCACCCGGGCATCGTCATCGCCGGGCTCGGCGCAGACCAAGGCCAAAAGACCCGGCCCGATGCGGCCGACGGTCTCACCCTCGACATCCACTTGGGCGCGGCTGACACGTTGGATCAAGGCAAGCATGCGGGCTCGAGCAAAGGGACGAAGCCGCATCATCCCCACCCCAGGGGACGATGTCGATGTCGCCGCTTACACTGCGCCGATGGCCCAAGGTTCGACATCCGCCTTTCTGCTGTTCATGTTTGCGCGTCTGACCGGCTTGCTGCCGTGGCGAGCGCTGCACGCGCTGGGGGATCTGCTGGCCGGTTTCTGGCAGGGCCGCAACGCCCGCGAGAGCCGGGTAGCGATGCGCGGGCTTGCGCTCGCCTTCCCCGACATGCCCGAAAACGAGCGCCAGACCCTGCACGAAGCGGCACTGAAAAGCACGGGCCGGCAAACCTTCGAGACCTTGCGCATCTGGACGCGTCCGGCTGCCAACAGCCTGTCGATGCTGGACGAAGGTCCGGGCGTGGCCTTGTTTGATGCCGCGCTGGCCAGCGGGCGCGGCTTGATCGTCGCCGCGCCACATCATGGCAATTGGGAGCTGCTCAATCGTTGGTTGGCGAAAAAAACTCCGCTGGCCATTTTGTATGCGCCGCCAGAGTCGCCCGTTGTCGATGCGTTCCTGCGTCGGGTACGTCGGTCGCAGGGCGATGAGGGCCGCGTAGAGCAGATCCGCGCGGAGGGCATCGGCATCCGCCAATTGTTCAAACGTCTGCAAGCGGGCGGAGTGGTCGGCATCTTGCCTGATCAGCAACCCAAACAGGGCGATGGTGTGTGGGCACCTTTTTTTGGCGTGCCCGCCTCCACCATGACGCTGATCGGCCGCTTAGCCGAACGCACGCATGCAGACGTCTTGTATGCGTGGTGCGAGCGCCAAGGCGATGGCCCACGTTTCACTTTGCATGTAGAAGCCGCGCCGTCCGGCATCGCCAGCGCCGATGCACTGGCGTCGGCGACCGCGCTGAACGCCGGCATCGAGTCGCTGGTACGCCGCTCGCCCGCGCAATACCAGTGGACGTACAAGCGCTGGTCGCAGCAGCCCGAAGGCAGTGCACTTGGGAATCCCTATTGGCCGGATTGCTACTGACCCAGCTCATCGACAAACCAACGTGACAAATGGCACGCCAGTCCTGACCTCAAACCGGCTAGGCTTGCGCGATGAATGACCGCTTTTCCCCTGCGCCATCCGCGCCGACGACCACCCTATCCGTCGTCCACCCCGATGTTTGGCAGCCATTGCCGGCGCGTGGACGCGGCTTGTTTCGCTTGAGCCATGCGGTGTGGATGGGCTTGATCGGTGCAGGCGCAGGCACAGGCCTTGGCGTGTTGGCTCATGGCTTCCTCGACACCCCGATCTGGATCGGCCCCATCGCCGGTTTATTGCTGGGCACGTTGTATGGCGCATATCTCGGCGGACGTCGTCACGGGTATTACCGCTGGAAACTGGACGATGAAGGCTTCGCCGTGCGCAAGGGGCGAATGTGGCAGAGCGAGACGCATGTGCCGGCGACCCGCGTGCAGCATCTGGACGTAAAGCGCGGCCCGCTAGAACGCAGTCGCAAACTGGCGACGCTGGTCATCCATACTGCGGGCACGCGGCTGGAATCGATTCGCGTGCCGTGTCTGGATGAGGATGATGCCGAAGCGTTGCGCAGCACGCTGGCTTCACGCATCGAGCCCGAGCGCGATGACGACTGACATCGTCGCACCACCGGTGCCGCCCGTATCGCCGCTGCAGATCGACGGCGAAGAGCATCGACTGCACGCATGGTCGTGGTTGTTCGTGACCCTGCAGCACATGAAGCAATTCATACTGCCGCTCCTGGTGTTGCTGTTTGCCGGGCGCGGCGATCGCAACGAGCTATGGCCGCTGATTGGCGTGGGCGTGTTGGCGTTGGCATCGATCTGGCAATACTTCACCTATCGCTATCGCTTGCTACCTGACCGCATCGAGATCCGCAGCGGCTTGTTGGAACGCAAACTGCGTCAGATTGCCTACGCACGCATCCACAACGTGGCGCTGCACCAGACGGTACTGCATCGCATCTTCAATGTTGCGGAGGTACGACTGGAATCGGCCGGCGGGATGAAACCCGAAGCCGAGATGCGCGTGCTGCGCTACGACCAGGCCATCGCACTGGAAAAATTGGTGCGCGAACGAGGTGGCGAAGCGGCTCCGCTGACGGGCGACGATGCACATGCCGAGCCAGCATCGACCATCCTGCTTTCATTGCCCACCAGCGAAGTGATACGCCACGGCTTGATATCCAATCGCGGCCTGGTACTGGTCGCTGGCGGTTTTGCCGCGATGTCGCAAATTTCGCCACGCTTCTTCGCCAATTTCAGCGAGCGCTGGGTGAAAGCCGGTGCCGGCTACGCCGAAAGCCATCACTTTGGCTGGGTGGATTACAGCATCGGTGCACTGTCCTTGCTGGCGGTGTTCGTGGTGCTGCTGCGTGCGCTGTCGGTATTGGCATCGCTGCTGCAGTACCACGGCTTCACCTTGTCGGAGACCGGTCGTCGGCTGACCGTGGTGCGTGGCTTGCTGACACGCATACGCACCAGCGCACCGAAGCGACGCATTCAGGCATGGACGTTACGCGAGAGCGTATTGCATCGTTTGTTCAAGCGCCGCGCCTTGTCCATCGACAGTGCGGCCAGCCAAAGCAGCGGCCAACAAGGCGGACGCGGCCTGCGCGAGTTGGCACCGATCGCCAAACCGGAAGTCTGCGATGACTTGATTCGCCACTTCCTGCCCGGTGCGCAGTGGCCGCCTGCAGACTGGCAACCTTTGCATCGCCGCGCCTGGTTACGCATCTGGCTTGGGGATGTGTTGTGGGTGCTGCCCGTCACGGCCGCATTAATCTGGCGCTTTGGTGCATGGGGCGCGTTGTTGCTGTTGTGGCTTCCGTGGTCTGCATTGCTCGCGTGGAAAGCTGCAACCAAGGCCGGTTGGAGTCTGGATGGCCGCTTGGTGGCGGTACGTCGCGGTTGGTGGTCACGCCAATGGCGTTTTGCCGAAGTGGACAAGCTGCAAGCGCTGCAAGTGTCACGCTCACCACTGGACAAGCTGTTTGGGATGCGCGGGATGACGCTGGACACGGCGGGTGCAAATGCGATTTCGCCGACGATGCAGATCGCTTACCTCACTCCGGAAGCCGCAGAGACGTTGCAACGCGCGTTGTCGAAACGGCTGGCGCGTAGTGCGTTGCGTTGGTGAGGCTCAGCCACGCGTGATGCGTGCTCGGTAGAAGGCTTCTACCTCGGCCAACTTGTCATCGATATTGAATCGTTGCATCGGATAGTCACGCCGCACAGGTCGCGCACCGTACATTTGTCGTAGCGACGCCGCCAGCGTATCGGCATCCCCCACCGGCACGAGCGGCGTTTCGATCACATCGCGCAGATGCGTTGCACCTTCACTGGCCGAGGCAAGTATGGGCAAGCGCGCACCCATAGCTTCGAGCAATACCAAGCCGAACGGTTCGCTGCGTGCCGCCGTCACGAACACATCGAATGCTTCAAGCCAATCGCGTGGCACGTCTGTGAAACCTGGCATGACGACATCATCTGCTGCTTGCGCCCGCACGGCATCCCATGCGCCACCCTGCCCGACAATCACCAGCCGCGCATCGGCAGGCAAAGCTGCACGTTTCCATGCATCGACCAGCACATCGAGCCCTTTGCTTGATTCGGCACGACCCAGCGCGCCGAAGACGAAGGCGTCCTGCGCGATGCCAAATTCCTTGCGCAACCGCATGCGTGCATCAGCAGACGCCTCGCGCGGGACTGTCCAGTTGTCGATCTGCACACTCTTCGCACGCAGGCGCGGCGGCATGTCGTCGAACTGCCAGGGCGCGATGGCGATCAGCCCATCCAACTCGTCGTGCTGTTGCGGCTTGTAGCGGATGTGCAAGGTGGCGATGCGTGGGGTGTGGGTACGACGCCATCCTTTCAACGCGCGTGCGCCACCGGACAAATGCGCATGGGCGATGTCGGGCTTCAATTTCTTCAACGCGCGACGCGCCTGCCATGGCGACAGCAGGTCGCCAACCACGATCACGCGGACATCCTTCGACACGCGATGGGCGATGGCATCCGGGCGATCTTCCGCGCCCGCCTTGCGCAGGATGAGGGTGACATCGTGCCCCTGCGCGGCTTGTGCGTTGGCTAGTTCCACTGCGTGACGCTCGGTGCCGGCAAAGCGCCGCGTCAGCAGCAGGTGGGCGATGGAAAGCGGTGCATCGGTGGTCATGCCGAAAGTGTCGCATGACATACTCGGCGCGATGAATCCCGCCGACGACATCGCACAAAAACCGCCGCTCACAGGCGTGGTGGTGGCCAAGAACGAGGGCGACCGCATCGGCCGCTGCGTCGCATCCCTGATGCCGGTGTGTCGCGAGGTGATCGTGCTGGACTCCGGCTCTACCGACGACACCGTCGCGGTCGCACGCGGACTCGGCGCACGGGTGGAGCATCGGGACTGGGACGGTTTCGCGCGACAGAAGAACGCGGCGATCACGATGGCGTCGCAACCGTGGGTGATCCTGCTGGATGCCGACGAGTGGCTAACGCCCTCCGCGCAGGAAGCGTTGCGCGCGCTGTTTGCCGGCGACATCGAACAATCGGACGTGTGGCTGCTACTGCGCCGCACGCATTGGCTGGGCACGCCAATGCGACACGGCAGTTTTTCGCGCGAGGCGATTGAACGGTTGTTTCGCAGCGATTTACGCCACGCCGACATTCCGGTGCACGAATACCTGGATACCCAAGGCCGCACGGTGAAGCGTTCGGACATCGAGTTGGAGCACGACACCGCACGCAACACGCTGGAATATCGCGACAAACTGGCCAAGTACGCGGCGCTATGGGCGAAGGAACGCGCGGCGCGAGGCAAGACGGCATGGCCCGGGCGCGGGCTGCTGGCGGCATCGGCCTATGCGCTGAAGAACCTGATCCTGCAGGGCGGCGTGCTGGATGGAAAAGCCGGCATCGCCTTCCACCGCGAGCACATGCGCTACGTCGCGCTGAAGTACCGGCTACTCCGCGAGCTCGGCCTCGGGCGTTGAATGCGGCGTGGGCGTGCAGCCCGCGCGCATCGCCGCCGCCGGCAAGAGCAGCCAGCGACGCCGGTTGTAGATGCCCATGTCCACCGCGCGGGCTTGATCGATGCACTCATCCAATGCGATGTCGTGCAGCAGTATCCAGCGCGTGGCGGGGGCTTCGCGCTGCCAATCTCGCGCATCGGCCAGTTGCAGGGCGAAATCGCGCTTGAAGCCAAAGGTGCGCGCAGGGCGGTCGGCCATCAAGAGGTTTTGCTCCTTCCAGGCGACCAGCGCCAGCTCGGCCTCCGGCCCGATCTTCGCGCCCACCGCGCGCATCAGGCCCCGCGATGAACTGGCATCGTTGAGCAGCGGATAGCCGATGAAGCTGTAGCCCAGCCACAGCGCGGCCAGCACCGCATACAGCGCCGCGACGCCGCGCCTGGGACGCAGGATGAGCGCGGCGATCAAGCCCGCGCCGCCAATGGCGGCCAGCATCCAGCCGAGTGCATCGCCATCGACCGTGCCGCGAATCGAAGCAAGGCGATCCTCGAAGCCAGGATGGCCGAGCGCCGCCGCCAGCCCTGCGCCGAGCAGCACGCCCGCGAACAACACCGCAGCAATGAACGCGCCGATGCGCACGCCGCGGCGTGATACGACATCGGCCAACCACGGCCCCATCGCCA
Source organism: Solilutibacter tolerans (assembly GCF_900155935.1). GTDB lineage: Bacteria > Pseudomonadota > Gammaproteobacteria > Xanthomonadales > Xanthomonadaceae > Solilutibacter > Solilutibacter tolerans. The sequence continues at coordinate 619,811 of NZ_FTLW01000002.1, read as the reverse complement.
CGCACAGCATCGGCAATGCAGGCAGGATGTAGACCTCGCGCTTGCCGCTGGAGAGCGAGAAGAACAGCAGCACGCACGCCACCCAACCGAGCAAGAGCAAGACGCGAGAATCGCGCGCCTTCAATGCATCGCGCCAACGCGGCGCAATGAAGGGTACGGCCGCGACCGCAGGCACCCATTGTGTCGCCATCACCATCAGGAAATACCACCACGGCTGATGGTGATGCCAGGCCTTCGCGTAACGCTCGGCGGTTTGCTTGAGCAGGATGTTGTCGGCATAGCCTTGCAAGGCAGGGTCACCGCTGGCCTTGACGCTGAGCAGCATCGGGATGAGCCAGAGCAGGATCGGCAGCAGCAACATGCCGATGCCGCCAAGCCACGCGACGCCGCGCACACGCCCGATCCCCAGCCATGCCCGCCACCAGGCGAACGCGGCCGGAATCAGCACCAGCAGCGCCACCACACCCACGCCCTTGCTGATCACGCCAAGGCCCGCCGCGCACCAGCCAATCAACCACCACTTGAGATCCGGGCCGCGCAACAGGTGGCGCAGGATGCCGTACACCGACAGCGTGATGCAGAAGACCACCAGCGGATCGATCTGCGCGCGTTTGGCCTGAAAGGTGAACTGGAAGGCGAAGAGCAACGCCCATGCGGCATACGCGCCGGCCTGCGGGTTCCACAAGCGGCGACCCAGATCGCGCACCAGTGCCAACGTGCCGAGCGATGCGAGCAAGGTCGGCAGCAGGAAGGACAAACGCAGCGACCCGGTGAGCGAATAGAAGATCGCCTGCAGCCACATCAAGAGCGGCGGCTTGTCCGGATACAGCTCGTCGCCGCGCATCGGGAACAGCCATTGCCCGCTCTCGACCATCTGCCTCGCGACCAGGGCAAACCGCGGTTCGTCCGCTGGCCATGGATCACGCAGGCCAAGGCCCGCGAACAGCAGGACGATGGCGGTCAGCCAGAAGAAAAGGCGTTCGCGGCGGGCATCGGAATCAATCATGCCGCGCAGGATAGCGGAGCACTCAGGCTTGCTTGTCGATACGCGCGTAGAAGAAGCCGTCCGTGCCGTCCTCGCCCGGCAGGCGCTGGTGGCCGTGACCGGTATCGCGGCCAAAGCGTGCATCCAGCGGCTGCAGGCGGGCATCGGCATGGCGGGCGATGAAATCCGCCACGTTGCGGGTGTTCTCTTCCGGCAGGATCGAGCAGGTCGCGTACAGCAGCGTGCCGCCGGGTTTCAGCATCGACCAGCTCGCTTCCAGCAAACGAATCTGCAGGCCGATGAGGGCATCGACATCGTCCGCACGACGGTGCAGCAGGATGTCGGGCTGACGACGCACAATGCCGGTCGCGCTGCAGGGTGCGTCGATCACGATGGCATCGAAGCCGCCTTCGGCCGGAATGCTCTTGGGTGATGTCGCATCGGCCACGCCCGTGGCGATATCAAGGCCCAAGCGCGCGAAACCTTCCTGCATGCGACGCACGCGGCGTTCATCGACATCAATCGCCAGCTGACGCGTATCGGGATGACGTTCGGCAATGTGTGCGGCCTTGCCGCCGGGCGCGGCGCAGGCGTCCAGCACCTTCGCATCCGCAGGCAAGCCTTCGAGCGCATCGACCAGGCGCTGCGCGCTGCCGTCCTGCACGGACACCTGCCCTTCCTCGAAACCGGGCAACGCAGTCACGGGGATCGGCGTGTCGAGACGAATCGCATCCTCCAGCACATCGGAGAGATGGTGGTCGATGCCGACTTCGGCCAGCCGCTCGGCGTACAGGGCGCGCGGGATGCGTTGGCGATTCACGCGCAGCCACATCGGCGGCGGTTCGCTGCTGGTAGCGAAGATTTTGTCGGCATCATCGGGCCATGCCGCGCGGATGCGATTCGCCAACCATTCCGGCCATGCAGCATCCACGCGCGCTGGCGGTAGCGGCTCGCGCAGTGCGCGTCGCAACAGTGCATTGACCAAACCTGCCTGATGCGCACGGCCAGACAGGCGCGCGGCTTCGACCGTCGCATCGACCGCGGCATGCGCCGGCAGTTTCATTGCATCGAGCTGCGCCAAACCGATATAGATCAGGCTGCGCAGCAGGCCATCGCGCGCGCCGGGCGGACGCGACATCCACTGCGCCAACGTGTCGGCGTAACGGCCATGCTCGCGCAGCGCCGCCATCACCGCGGCTTCGACCAAAGCGCGATCGCGCGGATCTGGCAGCTTCGGCAAGGCACTGCCGAGTTCGGCTTTCAGCGAACGGCCACGATGCAACACCGCATCCAGCACGTGGGCGGCGATGACGCGGGTGTTGGCGCCGCTCATGGCTTAGTGGGCGCGGCGCGCGTTGACGTAATCGGCGGCGGTGATGGCCTTGCCGCCTTCGCGTTGCAGTACGCGGATGCGCAGCAGGCCATGGCCGGTCGCAACATCCAGCCCTTCGCGCCCTGCACCGACGATGCTGCCCGGCGTCACGCCTTCCCCGCCCGGCACCGCGATGGCGCCATGGATGCGCACGCGCTCGCCATCGAGCATCGCCTCGGCGATCGGCCAGGGATTGAACGCGCGCACCTTGTTGGCGAGCGCCGCGGCCGTCTCCGACCAGTCCAGCTTGGCCTCGTGTTTTTCCAGCTTGTGCGCGTAGGTGACGCCTTCGGTCGCCTGCGCATGTGCACTCGGCAACAAACCGATGCGGAGCAGGCCCAAACCGTCGCCCAAGACTTGCGCACCCAGCCCGGACAAGCGCTCGGTGAGTTCGCCGCCCGTTTCATTGGGCCCAATCGCCACGGACGAACGCAGGTAGACCGGCCCGGTATCCAGGCCCTTGTCCATCCGCATCAGGCAAACACCGGTTTCGGTATCACCGGCTTCGATCGCGCGCTGCACCGGCGCCGCGCCACGCCAGCGCGGCAGCAGCGAGGCATGCACGTTCCAGCAGCCGTGGACCGGGATGTCCAGGATGGACTGCGGCAGGATGAGCCCGTACGCGACCACAATCATCACGTCGGGCTGCAGTTCACGCAGCGCCTTGCGCGCTTCGACCGTGCGCAGCGACTCCGGCTGGCGCACTTCGATGCCGGCTTCGAGCGCGGCCTGTTTCACCATCGAGGGCTGCAGGCCACGTCCGCGCCCGGCGGGGCGGTCTGGCTGGGTATACACGGCGACGACATCACCCTTGCCCATGGCGGCATGCAGGGACGGCACCGCGAAACCGGGCGTGCCGGCAAAGACGATCCTCATGGGCGCGGCCTCAAGCGGCCTTGCGCATCTTGGCGAGCTTCTTCTTCACCATCTCGCGCTTGAGCGGCGAAAGGTAGTCGACGAAGAGCTTGCCATCGAGATGATCCATCTCGTGCTGGATGCAGACGGCCAGCAAGCCATCGGCCTCCATCTCGAAAGGCTGGCCGTCACGGCCATGAGCGCGCACGGTGATGACGTCGGCACGGGCCACATCGGCAAAGATGCCCGGCACCGACAGGCAGCCTTCCTGGTAGATCTGCTCACCCTGGCGGGCCAGGATCTCGGGGTTGATGAAGACCAGCGGCTGATCGTGCTCTTCGCTGACATCGATCACCATGAAGCGCTGGTGGACGTCGACCTGGCTGGCCGCAAGCCCGATACCGGGGGCTTCGTACATGGTCTCGAACATGTCGTCGAGGAGGCGCTGGAAGTCGCTGTCACCTATTTTGGCAACATCGACCACCACCGCCTTGGTGCGCAGGCGTGCGTCGGGGAATTCGAGGATCGAGAGCAGTGCCATGAGCGAAAATCCGAAGTTGGTTGCAGTAATGCAGCCAAATAAGTCACAGGGTTAGGCGTTAATTCTACCGCGATACTTGTGAATCGGGCCCGGATATGGTCTAAATGCCCCGCTAACGGGGAAATCCGTGGGGAAACGATGATGGCCGTCAAAAACAAGCGCATCCGGCAGTGGATGTGGGCACCCATGCTTGCCGCCGGTCTGGTGGCTGTTGCCGGACTGGCAATCGCGCAGGAATATCGCGATGGTCACCCCGACACCTACGTCGTGCAGAAGGGCGACACGCTTTGGGATATCGCTGGACGCTTTCTCAAGCGCCCATGGTTATGGCCGGAAATCTGGCAGGCCAATCCGCAAGTCAAGAACCCGCACCTGATTTATCCGGGTGACGTACTGAGCCTTGCCTACATCAATCGAGGCCCGATGACCGGTGCCCCGATCCCGGGCGTGCCGCTGGCTCAGGTCGAGCCGTTCCTGAAGGACATGCGCATCTTTGATCGCATCGACAACCTGCCTTACGTGGTTGGGCTGGAAGAGGACCGCATGCGCAGCATCCGCGGTCAGGCCGTGTATATCCGCGGCTTGGGTGCGAGCGCACAGGCTGGCCAGCGTTTCGCCATCCTGCGCCCGGTGCAGACCTACACCATGGGCCGCCGCCGCGCGTGCTGCGCCTTGGTCGGCCGCGACAAGCTGGATTACGCCGGACGCCGCAACGATCCGCCGTATGACCGCACCTGGACCGAGATCATGTTGGCTGAAGGCGGCCGCATGGAGAAGCTGGGTATCGAGATGCGCAAGGTCAATGCGGGCGTGATCACCCGCGGCGAAGTCGGCGGCATCGAAGCCGCGACCCTGCTGCTGGACGACCCGAGCTATGAAGTGCGCGTCGGCGACAAGGTCGTGCCGGTCGAAAGCATCCCGTACGACCTGACCTTCTACCCGCATCCGCCCAAGCAGCAGTTCCCGTACCAGAAGGCGCAGGTACTGGCCGTGGCGGACCGCGACGATATCGGCGGACCGCGCGACGTGGTGGCGCTGTCGGTCGGCGCGCGCGACGGCATCGACAACGGCACCGTGTTCTCGATCTGGCGCGTCGGCACCAACGCCGTGGACCGCGTGCAGATCCCTGAGCGCGACCGCGATCTGGTCGGCGCCGATGGCAAGGTCCGCCTGCCCGACGAATTCGCGGGCCACGTGATGGTGTTCCGCACCTTTGACAAGGTCAGCTACGGCCTGGTGATGGACAGCATCCGCCCGACCCGGATCGGTCACGAGCTCAAGCACCCGGACGCAACGTACTGATCGGGGTTTCCTGACAGCTTCCCGCAACGGCGCCCTAGGGCGCCGTTTGTTTTTGCGGGTGATGCTGGACGCATGTCGATCTCGCCCCGTCATGCCCTGTTGCGCCTGTGCCTTGCCGGTGGTCGGCTCGGGCCACGCCGCCACTTGCTGGAGGCCCATGGTGGCGATGCGCTTGCCGTTCTGGGCGCAGGCGCCAATGCCTGGCGCGATGTGGGCCTGACCGCAACACAGATCAATCGCCTGCGCGGCCGGGATGCATCGGCGGATGACGTCGAAGCACGCGCACTGCGCTGGCTGGATGAGCCTGGCCACCATTTGATCGGCTGGATGGATGCGGATTACCCACCGCAATTGCGCCAGATCGCCAGTCCACCACTGGCGCTTTATGTAGATGGCGACCCAGCCTGTCTGTGGCGCCCGCAGGTCGCCATCGTAGGCAGCCGGAATGCCACCCATGGCGGCCAAGACAACGCGCGGCTGTTTGCCCATGCGTTGGCCGAAGCTGGCATTGCCATCACCAGCGGCCTCGCCGCCGGGATCGATGCGGCCGCGCACCTGGGTGCGTTGGCGGCTACGGACGGCGTGACCATCGCCGTCGTAGGAACCGGGCCAGATCGCGCCTATCCGGTCTCCCATGCCGGTCTACGCGACCAGATCACCCTGTGCGGCGCGGTAGTAAGCGAACATCCGCCGGGAACCGCGCCGCTGCGACGACACTTTCCGGCGCGCAACCGGCTGGTGGCGGGCTTATCGCTGGCTACCCTGGTGGTAGAGGCCGCAGAGCAGTCCGGTGCCCTGATCAGCGCGCATATGGCCGCCGAAGCCGGGCGCGAAGTGTTTGCCCTGCCCGGCTCCATCCACAACCCGCTTGCGCGCGGATGCCATCGTCTGCTGCGCGATGGCGCGCAACTCGCCCAATCCCCCGCCGACCTCATGGAGGCCCTCGCCCCGCATCTGCAAAGCGCCGTCAACTCCTTGCGCCGGCGCCTGGACGCCCCCATTTCTGACCCGGTCGCGGATATTGGCGAGACTCAAAGCAACCCCCACCCGTTGTGGGATGCCCTGGGCCATGACCCAATCCCTATGGATGCCCTGGTCATCCGAACGGGATTGACGGTGGCCCAACTCTCGCCCATGCTGCTGGCGTTGGAACTCGAAGGCCGCCTGTCGGTCGAACATGGTCGTTACGCCCGCAAGTCCGCTTAAGACGAAACTCCATCCGCATCGCGCCGTCGGCGCAGGGCGAGGGAAATGAAAGAAAGCATCCTGGACGTGCTGCTGTACCTGTTCGAGCACTACTTCACCAACGAGGATGTCGCGCCCGACGTCCGTGATCGCGATTCGCTGCAAAAAGACCTGTTGCAGGCGGGCTTCAGCCCGGCTGAGATCAATCGTGCCTTCGACTGGCTGGAGGCGCTGGACAATGGCCGCCCCGGTGATCGCCCCGCGCGGGTCAACGGCCCAACCCGCATCTTCCACGGGCCTGAGCTCGACAAACTCGATATCGAGGCGCGCGGCTTCCTGGTCTATCTGGAGCACCACGGCATCCTCGACGCCGATCAGCGTGAGCTGGTGCTGGACCGTGCGATGGCGCTGGACCAGGACGAGATCGACCTGGACGACCTCAAATGGGTGGTGCTGATGGTGCTGTTCAATCAGCCCGGTGCCGAGGCGGCCTACGCATGGATGGAAACCCAGATTTTCAGTGACGAGCCCGAGCCGCTGCACTGATTTGACCCCTCGCTCGCCTTGGTCGCTTACCATCACGCCATGAGCGAAACAGCACACGATCAAGAATGGTTCTACGTCGACGCCGGTCGCCAACAACAAGGGCCGGTGTCCGGCGAGGACCTTCGGTTCCGATACGCACGCGGTGAGCTGCGCGCCGATACCTTGGTCTGGCAGGCAGGGATGAGCGAATGGCAACCGCTACGACAGGCCATGGCGCTGCCCGCTACACCGGCCAACACCCTTGAAGACCCACTGCCTTCGACTGCCTCGATCATGGCACCGGGCACCGAAATCAACCGTACCGACATCGCCTACGCCGGCTTCTGGCGCCGCGTGGCGGCCTACCAGCTGGACTCTTTCATCGTCGGCATCGCGTCCTATTTCGTGATCATTCCTTTTGCGATGGTGATCGGCATGGACGCGCAAATGTCCAGCTTGGAACATGGCGACGACCCGTCCGCTGTTTTCGGCAGTCTGTTGCCGATGCTCGCATTGATGTACCTGTTGATCTTCGCGCTGCAGGCGGTGTACTTCGCCTGGATGCACTCGCGCCCCGCGCAGGCCACTCTGGGCAAGATGGCAGTCGGCATCAAGGTGGCGAATGCCGATGGCAGTCGGATTGGCTTCAGCAGGGGCCTTTTGCGCTGGCTCGGACTTTTTCTGTCCGCACTGCCGCTCGGCATCGGTTTTCTGATGGCCGCGTTCACCGAGCGCAAGCGAGCCCTCCACGACATGGCCTGCGACACGGTCGTGGTTGACCGCTGGGCCTATACCAATCAGCCGGAATTGCAGGAACGTGGGCTGGATGGGGTCACCATCGCCATCCTCATCATCTTCGGTTTGATGACCCTGTTTGGCCTCGCGATGATGGCCTTATTGGTCGCCGCGCTGACCTCGGGGCAATGGAACTGATTCAACATCCCGCTTGACAGCACGGCCCAAGCCGTGATTCCACTATAAATAGAAGCACGACGCCCGGGCCTGCCCGGGCGTTGGTGTCTGCACCCACCCGATGCGGCCGCGCCGCAGGGAAACCCCATGTCCAAGCACTTGCTCATCGTCGAATCCCCCGCCAAGGCCAAGACGATCAATAAATACCTCGGCAAGGACTATCACGTCCTCGCCAGCTACGGCCACGTTCGCGATCTGGTGCCGAAGGAAGGCGCGGTCGATCCGGCCGATGGCTTCCGCATGCGCTATGACCTGATCGAGAAGAACGAGAAACACGTCGCCGCGATCGCCAAGGCGGCCAAGGTGGCCGAAGACATTTTCCTGGCAACTGACCCGGATCGCGAGGGCGAGGCGATCAGCTGGCACATCGCGGAAATCCTGAAAGAAAAGAAGCTGCTCAAGGACAAGCCACTACATCGCGTGGTGTTCACCGAGATCACCCCGCGCGCAATCAAGGAGGCCATCGCCTCCCCGCGCAGTATTTCCATCGACATGGTGGATGCGCAACAGGCACGCCGCGCGCTGGACTACCTGGTGGGATTCAACTTGTCGCCGGTGTTATGGCGCAAGGTGCAGCGCGGGCTGTCCGCGGGCCGCGTGCAATCGCCGGCGCTGCGCATGATCGTCGAGCGCGAGGAAGAGATTGAAGCGTTCATCGCGCGCGAATATTGGTCGATCGAGGCCGAGTGCGCACATCCTTCGCAAATGTTTTCCGCGAAACTGGTGAAGTTCGATGGCAAGAAGTTCGAGCAATTCACCATCACCGATGGCGAATCCGCCGAAGACGCACGCAAGCGCATCGTGGCCGCGGCCAACGGGCGCCTGCACGTCACCGATGTCGCCAGCAAGGAGCGCAAGCGCCGCCCGTCGCCGCCGTTCACCACCTCCACTCTGCAGCAGGAGGCCGCTCGCAAGCTCGGCTTCACTACGCGCCGCACCATGCAAATCGCGCAGAAGTTGTACGAGGGCGTGTCGATCGGCGATGAAGGCACAGTCGGTCTGATCAGCTACATGCGTACCGACTCGGTGAACCTCTCGCAGGAATCGCTGGGCGAGATTCGTGATGTGATCGCCCGTGATTTCGGCACCAGCTCATTACCGGACAAGCCGAACTTCTACCAAACCAAGTCGAAGAACGCGCAAGAAGCCCACGAAGCAATTCGCCCGACTTCCGCGCTGCGCACGCCTTCGCAAATTGCCCGCTACCTGACCGACGAAGAACGCAAGCTTTACGACCTGGTCTGGAAGCGCGCGGTCGCCAGCCAAATGATTCCGGCGACCTTGAACACAGTGTCGGTGGAACTCGCCGCCGGCGCCGAGCATGCGTTCCGCGCCAGCGGCACGACGGTGGTCGTGTCCGGCTTCCTCGCCGTGTACGAGGAAGGCAAGGACAACAAGTCGGCGGAAGACGAAGACGAGGGCCGCAAATTGCCGCCAATGAAACCGGGCGACAGCGTGCCACTGGACAGTGTCCATGCCGACCAACACTTCACCCAACCGCCGCCGCGCTACACCGAAGCATCATTGGTGAAGGCGCTGGAGGAGTATGGGATCGGTCGTCCGTCGACCTATGCCTCCATCATCCAGACTCTTCTGTTCCGCAAGTATGCGGAGCTGGAAGGCCGCGCCTTCAAACCGACCGATGTCGGTCGCGCTGTCTCAAAATTCCTCTCATCGCACTTCACTCAGTACGTGGATTACGACTTCACTGCCAAGATGGAGGACGAGCTGGATGCCGTCAGCCGCGGCGAGGAGGATTGGATCCCGCTGATGGAAAAATTCTGGGGCCCGTTCAAGGAATTGGTCGATGACAAGACCGAGAGCGTGGACCGCACCGATGCCGGTAGCGCGCGCGTGCTGGGCATTGACCCAGTAAGTGGCAAGGAGATCAGCGCACGTATCGGCCGCTTCGGCCCGATGGTGCAGATCGGCACTGTGGACGATGAAGAAAAGCCAAAGTTTGCTTCGCTGCAACCCGGCCAGAGCATCTACTCGATCTCGCTGGAGCAGGCGCTGAAACTGTTTGACATGCCGCGCAAGCTGGGTGAATCCAATGGCGAGGAAGTGAGCGTCGGCGTCGGCCGATTCGGCCCCTTCGCCAAACGCGGCACGACTTACGCTTCGCTGAAGAAGGAAGACGATCCATACACCATCGACTTCGATCGCGCGGTATTCCTGATCGAAGAGAAAGAAGAGATCGCCCGCAATCGCATCATCCAGCAATGGGATGGCAGCGATATCCAAGTGCTAAACGGTCGTTTTGGTCCGTACATTTCGGACGGCGCAATGAATGGCAAGATCCCGAAAGATCGGGATCCAAAATCCCTAAGCTTCGAGGAAGCGACACAGATGCTGGCCGAAACCGGCAAACCAGTGCGCAAGGGCTGGGGCAAAAAGGCCGCGAGCAAGAAGGCTGCAAGCAAGAAAGCGCCTGCCAAGACCGCGACAAAGAAAGCAGCGAAGAAAACCACCGCAAAAAAGGCCGCCAAAAAGACGGTCAAGAAGGCCACGGCAAAGAAGGTGGCGAAGAAGGCGCCCGCAAAGAAAGCCGCCAAACCGGCGGACGACGACGCGCCCTTCTGATCGATTTAACGCGGCCTGTCGCATCATGGGTGGGACGGTGGTCATGCATCATGTCCATCGCCCCACCCTGACAGGAAATACGCTATGAACACCCTCGACAAAGTTCTGTATACCGCTCACGTCCACACCACGGGCGGCGGCCGCGATGGCGGCGTCTCCAAAAGCGATGACGGCCACCTGGAGGTCACCCATACCCCACCAGGCAAGGGCAACGGCACCAATCCGGAGCAGCTGTTCGCCGCGGGTTATTCGGCCTGCTTCATCGGCGCGATGAAAGCCGTCGCTGCCAAGCAAGGCATCAAGCTGCCGGAAGACCTATCCATCGATGCCGAAGTGGACCTCGGCCCGGTCGGCCAGGCCTATGGCGTCGCCGCACGCTTGACGATCCACCTGCCGGGCATGGAGCGCGAGGCGGCGCAGAAGCTGATTGACACTGCGCACATGGTCTGCCCGTACTCGAATGCGACCCGCGGCAACATTCCGGTCACGCTCACCCTCGCCTGAGCCCTGACCCTGCGCCGTCCGATGTCGATGCCGACCGTGCTCACTCCAATCCAAGCCGCCGCCGCGATGCACGCCGGCGGCGTCATCGCCTATCCGACCGAAGGCGTTTGGGGGCTTGGCTGCAATCCGATGGACGATGCTACGGTGACGCGCCTGCTCACGATCAAGCAACGCGACATCGCCAAAGGCTTGATCCTGATTGCAGCAGATGAGCAGCAGCTGGCGCCTTACGTTGATCTGGACGCATTGCCGCGCGAGCGACTAATGGAAGTGCGCGTCAGCTGGCCGGGGCCGAATACGTGGATCGTGCCGGCCAGCGTCTCTGCGCCTGCGTGGATCACCGGCGTGCATCGCGGCATCGCTGTGCGGGTGAGTGCGCATCCCGATGTCATCGCGTTGTGCAATGCATTCGAAGGCGCGATCGTGTCCACCAGCGCCAACCTTGCCGGACAAGCTGCCGCTCGCCGCCGCGATGAACTGGATCCGTCCCTGCTCGCGGATATCGACGGCGTCTGCGCCGGGGAAACCGGCGGACGCAGCAGCCCTAGCGTGATCCGCGACGCGCTCAGCGGCGATGTCTTGCGCGGCTGAACCCGCGACAACCCTCGGGGCCGTGTTCATGCGGCCCGTGGGTGCACATCGCATCATGTTTGCATGTCGATGCACGCGCGACTTCTGCCCTCGTTGATTCTGCTCTCGTTGCTTGGCAGCGCTACGGCGCGCGCCGAGCAGATCAAGATCTATCGCTGCACCGATGCAAAGGGCAAGCAGACCCTGCGAGATTCGCCGTGCCAGCGCGGCGAGAAACAACAAACGCAAGAGATGATCCGCCCAGTCGATGCAAAACCCGTGGCGGCGCGTACAACGAATGTTCCAGCTCGGCGCGAAGTGGAAACCGTGCGCTATGTGATACAGCCGGTAGCGCGCCCTCTGTATGCCTGCACCACGGCGGATGGACAGCGCTATCTCAGTGAAAGCGCGGAAGGCGAGGCACGTTGGACACCAGGCTGGATCGCTGCCCCCTACACGCGCCCTTATCCGTATCCGCCGGTGACCATCGCCACGCATCAAGGTGAGCTGCGTTGGCGCGGCCGGCATGGCTCCGTTGGTGTCAGCGGCGGGCGCCAATACATCGCTGGCGCGCCGGTCATCGGCTCGCCGGTGTACCCGGTGCCGGTGGTGGCTGGCGGTGGTTATTGGGCACGCGATGCGTGCTCGGCGCTATCGACGGCAGAAACCTGCGGCGTACTGTCTGACCGTCGCCACGAAATCCGCGTGCGCTATTCGCAGGCGATGCCGAGCGAGCGCAGGTTGCTGGACAGCGAATCGGCTACCCTCGACACCCGACTGCGACAGGAATGCGGCACGTGACGATGCGACATCCTCCCCTTTTGGCTGTATTCGCATTGATGGTGATGGGTTTGACGATGTTGCTTTTGTCGATGCACCCGGCCACCGCTCAGCAAGTGACGATCTATCGCTGCACCGATGCCAGCGGCAACGTCACCCTGCAAAACGGCATACGTTGCCCGAAGGGACAGAAGCAGGAAACCAAACGCCTGCAGGCGCCTGCGCCCACCGAACCCACATACACCTCGCCCGCACCAGTGATGCAGGCACCGATTAGTGCACCCGTGTATGCAACCCCTGCGCCTGTAGTCAACACCAACGCAACGCCCAGCATCTTGCCGCCTCCACCGCTGTATCGTTGCCATGCACACACAGGCAACAGTTATTTGAGTGAGGATGGTGCGCCGAAGGATCGCTGTGTCGAATTGCAAATCACCGATCTAGCCGGGTCGCAGAACCGCAGCGGTGCGCAGGCCTGCGAAGTGCAGCAGGATCGCTGCGAACGCATCACCGACGAGCAGTTGTGCGAGGCATGGTCGCAATACGACAAGCAGGCGCAATCGCTGGTGGCACTGGACAATCCTGATATCGCAGGAAAGGCCCATGCGATGTATGGCCGCACCCAAAAAGTGATGACGACAACCAGCTGCGCTCAGAACCCGTAACGCAGGAATCCGCCATCCACCGCGATGCATTCGCCGGTGATGTAGCTCGCGGCTGGCAGGCACAAGAATGCGACGGCGGCAGCGACTTCAGCCGGCTCCCCGACTCGCCCCATCGGCGTGCGCATCAGCACTTCATCCAGATAATCCGGATCCGCAAGCTTGGGCGATGTGCGACGCGTGCGGATGTACCACGGGGCAACGGCATTCACGCGCACACCATCCTCTGCCCATTCAACGGCGAGGTTACGGGTCATCTGGTGCATCGCCGCCTTGCTCATGCCGTAGGCGACGCCAGTGCGTACATGGGTGAGCCCGGAGACGCTGCCAACATTGACGATGCTGGAAGTCGCATGGCGCGTCATCAACGGATGCGCGTAGCGTGACAACTCCAATGCGCTGAACGCATTGACCTCGAAAATGTCGCGCCATTCCTGTTCGCTGTAATCGGTCGCCGCGCGGGTCAGGTTGCCACCTGCGTTGTTGACCAGGATGTGCAGGCCATCGCCGAAGTCTTCCACCCAGTCGAGTAGCGCGCGTCGGTCATCCGCATCAGCAACATCGGCAGCAAAGACATGCGCTTCGCCATCGCGCACTTCGGCTTGCAGTTCTTCGCGCACTGAATCCAACGTGGACTCATCGCGCGCCGCCATCAGCACCGTCGCGCCAAAACCCATCAACTCGGCGGCGATCGCGCGGCCGATACCTGCGCTGGCGCCGGTCACCAATGCCAGTTGTCCATCCAGTCGCCAACGTTGGGTTGTCATGGCCGATCCCGTGATGCGTTGTACTTAGGATAACGGCTACGCAAGCCGGCATCGGCAATGCATGGCAAGAACGCTCTTTGACTTAGTCGATGCGTGCCCAGACCTGCCCCTGCATGTCCCGTGCACGAAAAGTGCAGGCATCCTCGATCACGACAAACTTCAACTGGCCATCGGTGTTGGCCCAGCGATATCGGCCCGGCATGCCTTTACAACTCGGCATCGGCAGGCCATCGGCATACCACTCGTCGATCAATGTGATGGCATCGCCATCGATGCGGAAACGGCCTCGGCCCCACACTTCACCCGTCGCACGTGCTGCCCCTTCGGTGCGGCCATCGGCAGTGAACGTGATCTGCACATCGTTGCTGCCGTAGCGCCCCGTCGGAAAAGCCTGGGTTGACGATGTAGGCGCCGAGACGCAGGCAAGCAAACCCGATGCCAAGAAAACCAGGACTACATAGCGAAACGTATTCATCCTTTCCTCTCCCAGCGCGTTATGCGCCATGCACAAACGCTAGTACGTGCTACGCCATGCGAGTGCCGGAATCTTGCTATCTTGCCCATGAAGTCCCACGAGTTAGGGGCCAGCATGCAGGATGAAGTCGCACCAATCTTGCTACGCAAGATCCCGCCCGAGATGATGGCTGCGGTCTCGGCTTATGGCGCATGGTCGTTCTGTGCACTGGAGCGTGCGCGCCTAGGGCCGATCCACCTGGATGCGCCTGGCGCTCCGTTTCATCACATCGGCCTGCAGTTGGACGGCGCGCCTCTCGAGTACGGCATGAACACCGATAGCACCCGCGCGCATGGCTGGCTGCAACGCAACGACATCTCGATCATCGCCGCCCACGACGCCGGACAGTTCTGGTGAAACCGTGAAGCAGAAAGTGCCTGCGTGTATTTCACCGATCTTGCACTGAACCGTGCGCTGGGGCGGCCTTTCACCCCGGCCGAACACGGGCTGACATCGCAGGTAGCGCTGCACTCGCCCATCGCTGCGGATTTGCTTCGCGCCTTGCTAGCCGACTTGCACGCCGGTCAACCGCATGGCGCGCTGGTGGGCGATGCGATCTTCATCGCGCTGACGGCGCTACTCTTGCCTCCCAGTGCAATCGCACACCAGCCGCAGAAAGCCAGCAGCCAAGAGCGACGGATACGACGCACACTCGACTACATCCTTTCGCACCTGAATGACCCGATATTGAACCTGGAACGCATCGCGGCGGCAGCATCGAGCAGCCCGTTCCATCTCAGCCGCTGCTTCCGTTCCGCGATGGGGTGCTCCCCCTGGCAGTACGTCCTGCGCGAACGAGCACGACCGGCGTTGATGTTGATGCCACGGCGGCGATTGAGTTTGCAAGAAGTGTCACAGCGTGCGGGTTTCCATGCCTACTCAAGCTTCAGTGCCTCGCTGCGTCGTGAATATGGGTTGAGCCCGATCAGCTTGCGCACTGCATTGCAAAGCCCGAAACACATGACGACGCATTGAGTCCGCAAAAAGCAAAGGCGCCGGATATCCGACGCCTTCGTGTATCACTTGTCCTTCCGGGTCACGGCCCGCAGAAGCAATGCGCCGTCGCGCGTACACGCGGCCCATTGCGGTCTTGGGCCTGCGCTTCAAGGAAACGAAGCGGCTCGGCAAGCTCGGGCGATGCCATGCCCAACAAGCCGCGCAGCCACGCCGACTCCTGCAACATGACCATCCCCATTCGGGCTTGAGCAAAGCGGCCCAGCCAGTTCTCGAACGGCGTGACCGGCTCTTCCACATAACGCACGACATAGCTATCGGCCTTGCCAAGCTTGGCGCGCTGGGCGGCATCAGCAACGGCATCTTGTACACCGCCAAACGCATCCACCAACCCGCGCTCCTTCGCCTGCGAACCGCTCCACACGCGGCCGCGGGCGACCGCATCGATGGCTGCGACCGGCTGCTTGCGCGCGGCGGCGACCTTGCCAGTGAAGTCGCGATAACCCTTGTCGATCACCGACTGGATGACACGACCTACTTCCGGATCCAATGGACGCGTCGGATCGAACGCGCCCGCCCAACGCGTGGTGCCAACACCATCGCTATGCACCCCAATCTTGTCGAGTGCGCGAGTGAAATTGGGAATCAAACCAAAGATGCCGATGGAGCCGGTGATGGTGTTGGGCTCGGCATAGATGCGGTCCGCGTTCATGCTGATCCAGTAACCGCCCGAGGCTGCGACATCGCCCATCGAAACCACGACAGGCTTGCCGGCTTTCTTCAACTGCTCGACTTCGCGGCGGATTTGCTCAGACGCATACACGCCGCCACCGGGCGAGTTCACTCGCAGCACTACGGCCTTCACGTTGTCATCGTCACGCGCATCGCGCAGCAAGGCGGAGACGGTCTCGCCGCCCACCACGCCACGCGGCTGGTCGCCATCAACGATCTCGCCTTCGGCCACCACCACCGCGACTTGCGGGCGCGTATCGGCCTCAATCGGCAGTTTGGGCGCGATGTGGCGCATGTAGTTGCCGAGCGTAATCTGACGGAAACCGCCATCGGCCTTGTCGTCGGCAATGCCTCGCTCGGCCATCAAGGCCTCGACTTCTTCTCGCGTCTTCAAGCCATCGACCAGCTTCTGCTGCAATGCATATTGGTTGAGGTCACCCTGCGCCGCCTCGATGCCTACGGCCATGCCATCGATATTGGCGGCCAATTGCTGCGCATTGAGTTTGCGCGCCGCGGCGATCTGTCCCAGGTAGCGGTTCCATACATCGCTCATCCAAAACAGCGACGCTTCCTTTGACTCGGGCGATGCCGAATCACGCACGTAAGGCTCGGCAGCAGATTTGTATTCGCCCACCTTGAACAGTTGGAAGTCGACGCCCAACTTGTCTTGCAGGCCTTCGCGGAAATACGGACGATAGCCCGACAAGCCTTCCAACAAGATGCCGTAACCATCCGGGTCGAGGTAGAGCTCATCCGCTTGTGCGGCGAGCAAGTACTGACCTTGGGTCATACCCTGGGTGAAGGCGACGACTTGCTTGCCCGACTTGCGCAGGCGCTGCAAGGCGCGCGCGACTTCATCCGTGGATGCAAAACCGCTGGGCTGCAGTTGATCCACATCCAGCAACACACGCTCGATGCGCTTGTCCTTCGCGGCGGCATCGATAGCGCCGACAAGGTCACGTACCTGCACTTGCGCGTTGCTATTGTCTCGGCTGGCGCCGGCCAGCGCGCGGCTCAGCGCATCACGGCTGTCCTGTTCCACCAACTTGCCTTCCGGCGCCAGTATCAAGGTGGTGCGGTCTGCCAAGGTCGCGCCTTGTCCGCCACCGATGGCCACTGCGAAGATGATCAGCAGGAACACAAACAACAGAAAGAAAAACAGCAGGTTGAGGATCAACCGGCGGGTGAAGTTCATCGCATCCCATATCCAGATGAAAAAACTGGCGATGGGGCCGTGTTGGGGCGGCGCGACGGGATGCGGGCTGGCGGGCAGCGGTGGGGGCTGCGGAGTACTGTTCATGGGTGTCGATTTCCAAGGATGGCGTACAGGCTAGCGTGGGCCGGGTGACCGGCGCATCCACCAAAGGTCACGATCCGGACGCGTCGCCTTGTTCTGACATGGGGATGCGGCGGGCGCTGGACAAGAATCGCCGTGCCAGCAGGAAGGCCGCGCAGCACAGCCCGGCGATCAGGCCCAGCCACATCCCCTTGGGCCCCCAGCCGAGCCCTAGACCCAGCCCGGCGCCGAGCGGCATGCCGATGCCCCAATAAGCCAACGCAGCCAAGAGC
This sequence comes from Solilutibacter tolerans, assembly GCF_900155935.1. GTDB lineage: Bacteria > Pseudomonadota > Gammaproteobacteria > Xanthomonadales > Xanthomonadaceae > Solilutibacter > Solilutibacter tolerans. The sequence goes on along the minus strand of NZ_FTLW01000002.1, from coordinate 602,439 downwards.
ATCGGTACGCGAGTGTCCTTGAGCCCGCGCAGTGCCCCGGCGGAGAGCACCTGTATGCCGTCCGGGAACTGGAACGCGGCCGCATACAGCAGGAGGCTTCCGGCCAGAGTCGCGACTGCCACATCCGCGGTGTAGCGCGACGCGATGAAGTCGTGGCCAAAGATCATCAACACGCCCGACAGGAACTGCGTGCCCAGCACCAGCAACAGGCCCGCCTTCGCGGCGCGCAGCAGCTGACTGCGATCACCACGGCCCAGCGCGTTCCCGACGCGCACCGTGGTCGCCTCGGCGATGCCGAAGGGGATCATGAAGCACAGGCTGGCCACGTTAATGGCGATCTGGTGCGCCGCCGCCGGCACTTCGCCCAGGCGCCCGATCAGGAGTGCGGTGACGATGAAGAGGCTGCCTTCCATCGCCACGGTCACGCCAATCGGCAGACCGGTCTTGAGCAGGCTGCCGAGCGCAGCCTTGGCGGGAAGGTCAAAGCGGCCAAACAGGTGAAGGTCGGTGAAACGTTTGGCCGTGGCGAGGTAGATCGTAAAACCCACCGCCTGCGCCCACATCATCGCCGCCGAGGCATAGCCCAGACCGCCCGCACCCATTTCCGGGAAGCCCCATCGACCAAAGGCCATCGCCCAGCCGAGCGGTGCCAGCACCAGCAGGCCACCCAAGCCAAATAGCATCGTCGGCAGCGACCAATGCAGCCCGTCGCAGAGATAACGCATGGCGAGGTAGAGCGTGAGCGCCGGCACGCCCCAGCGGATGCCGTGGATGAACGCGGCCGCGCCCGGACGAATATCGGGCGCGATGCCGATGACATCCAGCGCTAACGGGAACAGCGACATCAAGCCGAACAACACCACCCCCAATGCCGCCGCCAACCAGAGCGCCTGGCGGAACAAGGGCGCGATTTCATGGCGACGGCCTGCGCCATCCATCTGCGAGATCGACGGCGGCAGCGCCATCAGCGTGCCCATCGGGATCATCATCGGCAGCCAGAACATCGCGGTGCCCACCGACACGGCCGCGAGCGTGGCCGTGCCATGGCGTCCAGCCACCAGACTATCCACCAAACCGATCATGCCCGTGGCCAGATGCCCGGCTGCGAGCGGCGCAGCCAGGCGCGCAGTGCGGGCCAGCTCCTGACGCATCGAAGGGCGGGACAGGGGGCTTGTTGGGGAAGGCATAAAGATTTCTTGCAGCGACCGGCATGGCCGAGCCGCGGATGGCCCGCTATCTTACCCGGGCGAAAAGGATGCCCCATGACCAAGCCGTTAGACCCCATCGAACCCGTGACCGCGACGTACCCCACGCATACGCCGTCACAAGGCATCGCCTGCCATAACTGCCAGACCATGCTGCAAGGCGGCTACTGCCATGTGTGCGGCCAGCATGCGCACAACCCGCTGCGCAGCTTTCGTCACGCGGTGGAAGACGTGTTCGAATCGTTCTGGCATGTCGATGGCCGAATTTTCCGCACCCTGCGCGACCTCTTGATCACCGGCAAAGTCAGTCGCGACTACCTGGATGGCCATCGTGTGCGCTACATCGCGCCGCTACGTCTGTACGTGATCCTCTCGCTGATCACCTTTTTCGTCGCGCATTTCCTTACCGCCAACCTCAAGGGCGGGCTCGAGACAATAGCCGATGTAGACAACGCCTCCTCCGCGCAGACGACCGTGGCGGCGGTGGAGCGCGAACGCGACCTGAAACTCGCCTCGCTGGAGAAATCCCTGCAGCAGGCCAGGGATAGCCAAACCACCATCGGCATCACCGCAATCAGCGCTGCGCAGGAGACCGTCAAAAAGCAGGCACAAACCCGTATCGATCAAATCAACCGCGAGAACGCCGATAAAGCTGAGTCGTCCGTTCAGGCCGATGTTTCCCCGGTTCTGGCCGAAGCGACCGGCATGATCAAGACTCGCTCAATCACATCGTCGAGACCAACGCGCGTCTGTTCAGCAAGGACAAACGTACCTTCGTCGAGCGCCTCCTCACGCATACACCCGGCATCCTCCTAGCGCTGCTGCCGTTGTTCGCGCTGATGCTGCGCATCGTCTACCTGTTAAGGCCGATGGGCTATCTGGAGCATCTGGTTGTTGCGCTGTACAGCCATGCCTTCCTGCTGCTGATCGCGTTGTCGTGGATATTGATGTTGCTGCTGGATCGCGCGCTGGGCAGCACTTTCCTGGGTGCCATCGCGGCCACTGTATTCCCGGTTCTGGTACCGGTTTACCTGTTTTTCTCGCAAAAACGTGTTTATGGCGAAGGCTGGTGGATGACGTTGCTGCGCTTTGTGGTGACCTCGTTTCTTTACTTCGTCCTGGCGACACTCGCGACAGTCGCGGTGATCAGCATGGCGCTACTAATCAAGGCGTGAGCCTGATGATTACTTATGAAGTGAATCTGGATGTCGATACGCGGCTGCGTGTCGACTACCTTGCCTGGCTACGCAGACATGTTGGCGAGATGCTGAAGTTTGATGGGTTTCAAGCAGGCCTTATCGAAGAGGTCATCGAGCCGGCGGCGGCCGCAGGGCGCATTTGCTTATGCGTTCGCTATCAAGTGCGTGATCAGGCCAGCCTCGATGATTACCTGGCCCGGCACGCCGCGCGCATGCGCGAAGATGGCCTTGCGCGGTTTGGCGATGGGTTTCGCGCAAGCCGGCGTGTACTGCACGCCTTGCCGCCCGAATAAATCCAGTAAACCCATCAGCGATCCATCTGGGTCATCAACCAACCCAGTCGATCCGCGGGCGGCTGACGAATCAGGGCCTGACGCAAGGCATTACGCTCGGCCGGCGGGGTAGAAAACGCGAGCCTGCCAAGCAACTCCAACTCCTGCGGCGACATCGCATGCAAGGTACGCAGGAGCGGCTCACGCTCGGCCTCTGGCACATAGGCGATGAGCGGATGCAGGCGCGGGTAGTACGCCCCCAACACCGGGCCCAGCCGCCAACCGTGCTTTTGCTCGCCGGACAAAGCAGCGAACTTCACACGCATCGCCGCTTGTTGCTCGGCTGGCAATTGCGAAAACGCTGCGGCCGATGCACGCAAGCCGGCCTGCTGGATGGGCGGCAATTGAAGCCACGCCTGCATCTGCGCACGCGCATCGCGGCGGGAGTCCGGCGTCAGTGCCTGCCACGCCGCGATGCGCGTGCGTAGCGCCTCTTGCTGCGCGGGCGACAAGGGCGGTGACGCTGCCGTGGCGACCATCGCGATCCCGGCCACGACCGCCGATGCCGCCAGCAACACCAACGTGGGTCGGACAGCCCTGTTACGGCGCATCTTGCCCGCCGGTGTCGGTGCTGGATGTCGCGTTCTCAGGCGCCTCGAAAGTCGGCGGCGGCGGCTCGTACGTGGCCGTACCCAGCCGCTCGGCCTGGTACCAGGCGTAGAAGGCGGTGTCACGGGCGATGGCGGCATCCGCCTCGGGAATTTCCAGCAGGGTGCGATCCGGATGCGCAGCAATCGCCAGCTCATCACCAAAGCGCGCCCTCGGCGCTTCCTCCGCCAGCGCGCGGCTGCGGATTCTGGGCTCATCGCCGTATCCACCGAGCGGCCACCAGTAGGTCGCCGCCAGGGCGACGCCCGTCATCGCCACCACGGCCGCCAGCGTGCGTCGAGGCCACGCCGACATCCCCACTACCGGCTCCTGCCATAGCGGGGGTGCCACCGGCAGGCTGCGCCAGCTGGCGATATTCACCAAGCGCGTCGACGGGACTGCCTGCACGCGCATCGCCAACGCCTCCGGCCAGGCCTGCCAGTCTTGATCCCCGGCCAATGCTTCCGCGCGCGCCAAGGCCTTCCGGCAGACTGCGGGGGAGCGCGCCAACAACGCCGCCAGTTCAACCTCATTCAAGCCCGACAACAGCTTTAGCAGCACCAGGACGCGCAGCCCGGGCGGCAATCGCCCCAAATGCCCCAGCGGGGCCGGTAGCGCCGGCAAGGGGCCAAGACGGATGTCCGGGGATCCCAACAAGCCGTGCCAGAAGCGCACAGCCAGCGCCCGCACGGTCGCGCCGGGGTCGGATACCTGGGCGCGCATGGCCTCGGCAACAGCCCGGTCCCCCGCCGCGGCATCGCCTGTACACAGCTCCGCGAAGACGGCAGCAGGCCGCTCCAGCGACTCCTGGAGCCGGCGAAACGCAAGGGGATTGCTGGAGAGAGAGGGGGCTGCTGACATCAACAAAGGCTTCGCAAGTCCTCAGATGATAGCCAGATGCACGGCAGCGACGCGGGATCACACTTTTCCGAATTCCGCAACCATTCCGTGCAGGTTGTGCACAGCCGTCACTAAGTTGTCACTCACCACCCTGAATCAATACGTTCAGCCATGTTTCATGGATGTTTCACGCGCAAGTTATTGTTTTAATTGAAATTGCCTCTTTTGGCACTTTTTTCACCAATACAACGATGCCCCTCGTTTTCAGGGGCGTTTTTACACACGGCGCAATGAGTACACAGAGTTATCCACAAACGATGTGGATAAACGGCTTTGTCTTTTTGCGCCAATGACTTGCGTCGGTTTCATCAATCAGTCGGACAGCTTTCGGGCGCAAGTGTCCTTGCCAATCTGCTGATGCCCCATCCATCCGCCCGTAGAATCTCCTCCATGCCCGCGACCGCGCTTCAGCTCGCCCTGCCCGTTCCGCTGCCGACCCTCTTCGACTACACCCCGCCGCCGGGCCACATGGCGGGGCCGGGCGATGTCGGACGTCGGCTGCGGGTGCCGTTCGGCCCGCGCGAGATGGTCGGTATCGTCACCGGACTTGTACCCAGCGCGCCCGACGCCCCGCCGCTGCGCGAGGCGCTGGGCTTCCTTGAGCCATGCCCCGTCCTCACTGGCGAGCTATGGGACTCCCTGCATTGGCTGGCCCGCTACCTGCACGCGCCGCTGGGCGAGGTGCTGGCGACCGCACTGCCGGCCACGCTGCGCCGCGGCGAGGCGCTGCCCGACATCGCCGACCACGGCTGGCAGCTGACCGAAGCCGGCTACACCGCCTTGCCCAGCCTGCGCGCCGGCGCGCCCCGACAATTGGCGGAATGGTTGCAGGCGCAGGGCCAGTGCCCTGAGATGCGGCTGGATATCGCCCAGCCGGGCTGGCGCGCGCCGATGCGCAGCCTGCACAAGCGCGGGCTGGTCGAAGAAATCGACATGACGATGTGGCCTCCCGTGCCCACACCGCAAATCGGGCCAACGCTCAACCACGCGCAGCAAGCCGCCGCCGATGCGATTCGCGCCGCCAATGGCTATGCGCCCTTCCTGCTGGATGGCGTTACCGGCAGCGGCAAGACCGAGGTCTATCTGGATGCGATCGCCGATTGTCTGGCACGTGGCCGTCAGGCGCTGGTGCTGGTGCCGGAGATCGGCCTGACCCCGCAAATGCTCGCGCGCTTCGAGCAGCGCCTGGGCGTGCCCGTGCACGCGCTGCACTCCGGCCTCAACGACAACGAACGCGCTCGCACCTGGTGGGCGGCGGCGAATGGCAGCGCGCAAGTCATCGTCGGCACCCGCTCCGCGGTCTTCGTGCCGTTACCCAATGCTGGCCTTATCGTCATCGACGAAGAGCACGACAGCAGCTACAAACAGTTCGACGGCATCCGCTATCACGCGCGCGATTTCGCCATCGTTCGCGCCAAGACCATGGGCATACCCGTGGTGCTCGGCAGCGCCACACCCTCGCTGGAAACGCTGCAGAACGCGCAGGCAGGGCGTTATTCGATGTTGCGTCTGACCGAACGCGCGGGCGATGCCAAACCACCGCGCGTGCGCGTGCTTGATGTGCGCAAGCGCCCGCTGCAGGCCGGCATGGCGCCGGAGATGCTGTCTGCGATCCGCAGTGCGATCGATGCCGGCGGACAGGTGTTGGTGTTCAAGAATCGTCGCGGCTACGCGCCCATGCTGCTCTGCCACGACTGCGGCTGGAGCGCGCATTGCCCACGCTGCAGCACGCCGGACAAGCCAACACCCATGACCGCGCATGCCGGCGGCAAGCGCCTGCAATGCCACCATTGTGGCAATCGCCGTCCGGCGCCATCGGCATGCCCGGATTGCGCCGGGCTGGCGCTGGAGCCGCAAGGCAACGGTACCGAACGCATCGAGGAATTACTTGCCGCGCAGTTCACCGACGTCCCGGTGATCCGCATCGACCGCGGCAGCACTCAACGCCGCGATGCGCTGCAACAGCACTTCGACACGCTGGGTAGCCAGCCCGGCATCCTGATTGGCACACAGATGCTGGCCAAGGGCCACGATCTTCCCAACCTCACCCTGGTCGCCGTGGTCGGTATCGACGAAGGCTTGTATTCGGCGGATTTCCGTAGCGGTGAAAAACTCTCGCAACTATTGGTTCAAGTTGCCGGTCGCGCCGGTCGCGCCGACAAACCGGGCGAGGTGCTGTTGCAGACCCATCATCCCGACCACCCCCTGCTGCACACGCTGATCAACGGCGGCTACCACGCCTTTGCCGATGAAGAGCTGGCCTTGCGGGATGCGGCATCCCTGCCGCCTTATGCGCACCTGGCCGTGCTGCGCGCGGAAGCCAAGCACGTGGATGCACCCACGCGCTTCCTTGCCGAGGCGAAGCACCTGCTCGAAGGCGTCAATGCCGATGTTCAGGCCATGCAGCTGCACGGCCCGCTGCCTGCACCGATGCCGCGCCGTGCTGGCTACCAACGCATGCAGCTGGTGATTTCCGCTTCCCAACGCAAGACCTTGCATCAAGCACTCGGCACCGTGATGCCTACGATCCGCACCCTGCCCGACGCGCGAAAGCTGCGCTGGTCGCTCGATGTGGACGCAGTGGACCTTTATTAATTAAGGCTTGCGGCAACCCGTCAGCAGATCCTGCTCGGGCGCATACACATCCGCGCGCACGCGCATCAGACCCAGCACCGTGCTGAACATCGCATCGTGGGTGCGCGGCGCGATGCGCTTGGCCAGCATGCAGCCCATGTCGATGCCATCCGCCTTGCGCATTTCGGGCGAGAGCCACAACCACATCGGCACTTTCAACTGCATCTCCGGCGCGATGCTGCGCGGCACACCGTGCAGGTACAGGCCGTTTTCGCCCAGCGACTCGCCATGGTCGGAGAGATACAACATCGCCGTATCCCGTGATGGAGATTCCTGCTTGAGCAGTTCAACGGCCTTCGACAACACATCATCGGCATACAGGATGCTGTTGTCGTAGCTGTTGCGGATGGCTTCTGCGTCGCAACTCGCGAGTTGGTCGGTATCGCAGGTCGGTGTGAACTTGCGAAACTCATCGGGATAGCGTCGGTAATAGGCCGGCCCGTGGTTGCCCAACATATGCAGCACGATGATGGCATCGCCCTTGGTTTCATCGATCTTCGATTTCAAACCATCCAGCAACACGCCATCGAAACATCGTCCATCACTGCAATACGCGGGAATTGCCAGTTGCGACATCGCCTCAAATGGCAAGTCGGAGCACACACCCTTGCAGCCGCTCTGATTGTCACGCCAAAGCGTTTTAACGCCCAGGCGATCAAGCAAATGCAACAAGGACTGCGATTCGCGAATCGCCTTGCGGTCGTAGGCGCGCAAGCCTTGCGGCGAAAACATGCACGGGAGCGAGACTTCGGTATTGGTGCCGCAGGCGGTGACATCGGGATAGTTGATGCCATCCTGCAAGGCCAGCTTGGGCGTGGTTTGTCGGCCATAGCCATCCATGCCCCAGTTGTGCGCGCGCACCGTTTCGCCGACCACCAGCAACAACAAGCGCGGCCGTGCATTCGCCGGGCGCTCGATCGCCGCGCCCTTGCCGATCTCGGCCTTGGGCCCATTACTCGCCTTGTCATCCATCAACACCTTGACCAGCGAAACGACCCAGTTGCCCGGGGTGATCAGATGGCGAATGTCCTGCTGATTGCGCATCAGCGAAGCCAAAGGCTGATAGGCCAAACCGATGGCAGCAGCTGCAACGATCAGTGACAACAGCAAGCCCGCCGCATGCATGGCCAACCCGCGCGACACACTCCGTTGCACCGGGCGCGAACGCCATACCAGCAGGCACGGCAACAGGCCGCATACCAACAAACTTACCAGCAAGCCGGGCGTCAATAGTTCGCTGGCTTCCTTGCTATCGGTGACCAGCACGTTGCGCACCATGTCCGGATCCAAATACACCCGGTAGTGATTCATGTAGTAAACCGCTGCGGCCGTGACCATCAGCAGCAATGGCAGGAGGATTTTCATCGTCCATCGGTTCAACACCAGGATAAACAAGGCCGTGTGCAACGCGACCATGCCGATGAACAAACCGATCACCAATCGCCATGCGCCCGGCTCTTGCCAAGCACTGGTCGCCGCGAATGCGTGCCAGAAAGCCCCATTGCAGGCGATCGCAAAAAACAAAGCTGCGCCCAGCGCCATCCACTCACTCGCGACTTCACGACGGGTGCTTTTCCACCACTGCTGCCAACGACTCATGCCTGCGCACGCCCCCTGAATACGCCATACAACAACAGCGAAACACCCCAACAGATCATGATCGTGGTCAGATCATGGGAAAGGAAGTGCGCACCACGCAATTCCTGCGATGCGGCGAACACCGTGCCCATCGCCAACCCGAACCCAAGCCCCCACCAGCGCCAGTGCGGGCGAACGTGCAGAAAGAAAAAAAACAAGGCGATCCATGCGAATCCGGAGCTGGCATGCGCGGCCGGAAAGCAGGCGTTGCGTGGGATGTTGACTGGCCACGCTTCAAACAGGCCGATGTGCATGCCGCTGCCGCCATAGCGCTGCAGGCCCCACGGGCACTGCATCGGCACGGCATGCTTGATCATCGCCACCACACCTGTCGCCAACACCACGCTGGCCATCAAGATGAGGAGAGGCCGCCGCCAAGCGCGCCACTCAGGCCGATGCCAGATGATGCCGGTGAAGATGGCCGTGCCGAGCCACATCAACTGGCTGAGCATTTTTCCATCCTTATGAATCACCCCCACGGTCAGCCAGTGCTCGCGCAACCGCCAGCCGCCTCCTCGGAGCGCATACAGCCAATCAGCAATGACAAAGTCGCCCTCTCCCAGCATCAACCACGTCATCGCCAGCAGATAGATCGCCAAGGCGATACACCAAGGGCGCAGACAGGCATCGAACTGGACATGGGAAACTGGCGTGGAGGGCGCATAAGCAATCGCAAGCGCGTGCGGGTTTGACAAGGACATGTGCCGACGCAGATAGAAGACGGGCACAGCCTGTCGGATCCAGCGGCAAGATCCGCTCGGACAAATCTCGCCAACTTGTTAAACGCTTCGACCAACAGATGTGAAATCCTTGTCGGCATGCGTGCCCACACACCCTTCGCCCCCCACCCGAGATCGATGAACGTGTTGATCGTGGAGGATCAGCACGACATCGCGGCCAATATCTGGGATTTCCTGGAGCGCCGCGGCCACCGCGCCGACCACGCGGCCGATGGTGCCAGTGGCCTGGCCCGCGCCATGGCAGGGCAATTCGATGCCATCGTGCTGGATCTCGGCCTGCCTCGCATGGACGGATTGGAACTCTGCCGGCGGATGCGCGAAGCCGGACACGGCACGCCTATCCTCATGTTGACTGCGCGCGACACACTGGACGACAAGCTCAAGGGCTACGCCGAAGGTGCGGATGATTACATGGTCAAACCTTTCGAGTTGCGCGAACTCGAAGCGCGATTACGCGTGCTTTGTCGTGATCGCCAGGCCGCGACCAAAGCGGCTGCCTACGGCCCGCTGCGCTTCGACGCCGCTAGCCTCCTGGCGTGGCGCGATGGCAAGCGCATTCCGCTCAACCGCAACCAGGGCCGCTTGCTCGAACTCCTCCTGCAAGACGCGCCGCGCATCGTCAGCCACCAACGCCTTGCCCATGGCCTGTGGGGTGATGCGCCGTTCGATACCGCGCGCCTGCATGATCATCTTTATGCATTGCGCGCACTCATCGACAAACCTTTCCCGACGGCATTGATCCATTCCGTGCATGGCCTGGGTTATCGCCTGCTGGCAGATGACGATGCGTAAACACATGAGCTTCCGCGCGCGGGTCATGTTGATGGCCATCGGCATGGGGCTGACCATGAGTCTGGTTTTCGCCGCCGCGGCGATCTTCATCACAGAGCGCTACGAACACGTGTTGGTCGGCGCCCTGCTGCAAGACGAGGCGAATGCCTGGGCGGAACGCCTGTTTGAAGACCCCAATGCACGTCTGCCATCCAGCGAACTGCAGCGCGCGTATCTGCGCCGACCGGGCGAAACCAACCCCTTGCCGACGCACTTGGCCGGTCTGACACCGGGCGTGCATGAAGACCATTCTTCTTCCAGCGATGGCCTGCATGTCGGCGTCTTCGACACCCCTGCCGGGCGAATCTATCTTGAAATGGATTTGCGCGAAATAGAGGCGCTCGAGCGTTACTTGCTCCACATCCTGTTTGCCGTCATCTTCGCCGGCGCATTGCTTAGCAGCCTGCTGGGCTGGTGGCTGGCACGCAGCGCGACACGGCCATTGCGCCGCTTGGCAGGTGAGGTGGAGCGGCTGGACACGGCCCCGCATATCACCGACTTGGCCGCTCACCATCCACGCGATGAACTGGGCCGTGTGGCACTCGCCATCGACAGCTATCAGCGCCGTTTGGTGGAAGCAGAGGAGGTCGAGCGCGCGTTCTTTGCCGATGCCAGTCATGAGCTGCGTACACCAGTTGCCGTGGTCCGTGGCGCATTGGAGCTATTGGAAGAAGATGTACAGGCGCAACCGCGATTGCAGGCTCCCATGCGTCGCCTACGCCGTGGCGTGGATGAAGTCTCAACCCTGCTGGAGGCCTTGCTTCGCTTGGCCCGGCGACAATTGGCCGAACGCGAAGTGATGGATGTCGATGCCTGGGCGCATCAATTCCTCACTACCTTGGTGCAAGGATGCGCAGCGCCTGTGACGGTCAGCATCGAAGGTCGTGCCGGCACACTGCCTCTGCCGTTGCGTGATGCCGAGCTGATACTAAGCAGCCTGTTGCGCCCACTCTTGGCCAAACCCATCGGCGACATACTGACGGGCGTACTGTCCCCGCAAGGCATCGAACTGCATTTTCATACCGTGCAAGAAGACGTGCCCCGCTTGACATCGCCTATTCGCAATATGGCCTCGCGCAGTGATCGAAACCTGGGGACCAGCTTGATCGGTCGGTTGGCGAAGGCTCATGGATGGCAGGTCGACATGCTCGATGAAAAATCCCTGTCGATCCGCTGGCCTCATCCCGCCCCAACGACGCAAGTCAATTGAGATTCATCCACAGGACTCTGAATTCTCGCCTCGCTCACGTCATGTCCGAGACACTGTCACGCCCGACCAGGCATATCGACATGACCCATCACGACACCGGCGCGCAACGTGAAAAACTGGCTGAGCTGATCAGCAAATTCCGTACTGCGATGCTCACCACATTGGACGCCGCCGGCCACATGAGCTCGCGCCCTATGACGCCCCTGGGTGATGGTTTTGATGGCGCGTTCTGGTTCGCCACTGAAATCGACAACGCCGCGGTGCAAGCCATTCAGTCGCAAGCTTCCGTCAACGTCAGCTTCATGCACGAAGGCGACAACCACTATGTCTCGGCCAGTGGTCGCGGCCACATCGTCACCGACCGCGCCGAGATCGAACGCTTGTGGTCTCCGGCGCTCAGCGTTTTCTTCAAGGGCGGCAAGGACGACCCGCGTGTCTGCCTCATCCGTGTGGACGTTACCGAGGCAGATTATTGGGATGGCCCGGGCAACCTGCTGACCAAGCTCGCGTTCTTCGCGACGGTCGCCACCACCGGCAACCACGAGGCCCTGAGCGATACCGGATCGGTCAAGCTCTGATCGCCCCGACGCTTGCCGCCCTCTGCCAAGCCACGAATCGCACCTCAACGAAAAACGGCCCGATTTCCCGGGCCGTTTTTTTTCGCCTGTCGAATCAGGCCGCGAATAGCGCCTTCATCTTCTTGAGTGCATTCGCTTCGATTTGGCGGATACGCTCGGCACTGACGCCGTATTCGTCGGCCAGATCCTGCAGGGTCACCTTGCTATCGGCATCCAACCAGCGGCGCTTGATGATGTCGCGACTGCGTGCATCCAGCCCGGCCAGACTCTCACGCAACATCGACAACTGATTGTCTTCGCTGTCAAAGCGCTCGTAAGCCTGCGCCGGGTCTTCGGCATCGGCGACCAGGAACGTCGCCGGCGACGGCGGTGCACGCTCATCATCGTCCGAATCAGGCGCATCGAAACCGATATCGCGACCCGACAGGCGCGCCTCCATCTCCATCACTTCGGAGACCGGCACGTTGAGGTCTTCGGCGATCGTGCGTGCTTCCTCCGCGTTCATCCAACCCAGGCGCTTCTTCGACTTGCGCAGGTTGAAGAACAGCTTGCGCTGCGCCTTGGTGGTCGCGACCTTGACGATGCGCCAGTTCTTGATGATGAACTCGTGCATCTCGGCGCGGATCCAGTGCACCGCAAAGCTGACCAGGCGCACGCCCATGTCGGGGTCGAAGCGTTTGACGGCCTTCATCAAACCGATGTTGCCCTCTTGCACCAGGTCGCCTAGTTGCAGGCCGTAGCCGTTGTAGCCACGCGCCACGTGCACGACGAAACGCAGGTGCGCGAGGATCAGGTTCTGTGCAGCCGTCAGGTCGTTGTCGTCGCGCAGGCGACGGGCCAAGTCCTGCTCTTCCTCGACGGTCAGGACCGGGATCTGGTGCACCGCGCCGATGTAGGACTCCAGGGAGCCCAGCGCGCTCGGGATCGGCAGGTTATTGGGGATCAGCGGGTAAGTTGCAGCTTGTGCATTCATGCGCGTGATTTTAGCAGTCGTCATGGGTGAGTGCTAATGGCCGAAAGTCACCCTTTGCGTTCCATTCATGGAACGAGGGCCGCCCCCGGACGACCACGCCAAATCGTGGCCGTTGCATTGATTTGGGGGCCCGAAACGGGTTCTCAAGGCCCTGCTTCGGCTAATTCGACCCGGGCTGGCAGCGTCCAGTCGATAGGGGTTTCGCCCCGTTGCAGCAGGTATTTGTTGGCTGCCGTGAAGTGCCCACAACCCAAAAACCCCCGATGCGCCGACAAGGGGGAAGGATGGGGTGCCCGCAAGACCCGGTGGCGGCGCGTATCGATGACCTTGCCCTTGGCCTGCGCGTAACTACCCCACAGCAGGAAGACTAGATTTTCGCGCTCACGATTGAGCACATCGACCACATGATCGGTGAAGCCTTCCCAGCCCTTGCCCTGGTGACTACCGGCGCGCCCCTCTTCCACCGTCAGCACGCTGTTGAGCAGCAATACGCCTTGCTTTGCCCACGGCACCAGATAACCGTGGTCAGGCCGAACGAAGCCGACATCGGCCACCAACTCTTTGTAAATGTTGACGAGCGATGGCGGCACAGGCACGCCCGGCAATACCGAGAAAGACAAGCCATGCGCTTGCCCGGGCCCGTGGTAGGGGTCTTGGCCAAGAATGACGACTTTGACGTCCTCTAATGGTGTCGCATCGAAGGCGGCAAAGATGTCGGCGGGCGCAGGATGGATGCGCGCACCGGCGGCGCGACGCTCACGCAGAAAAGCAGAAAGCGCCTGCATGTCATCGCGGGCGAACCAGTCGCCGACACGTGCTTTCCACGATGGCTCCAACCGCAGCTCGCGTGTCTCGCTCATGCGATCGCGGCGCGCGCCTCGGGCAAGGCGGCCAAACGCAGCTGAAACAAGGTCTTGGTCACCAAGAGGCGTTCTTCGATGGGCTTGAGCACCAGGTCATTGGCACCCAGCTGGATCAGTTCGCGCTGGTTCTTGGCGTTTTCGTCGCCCGTCATCACCAGCACCGGCAACTGGCGCTTGCCATGCCCCAGCCGCTCACGCACATGATCTAGTACATCCTTGCCGGTCAGCTGACCTGTCAGGTACAGATCGGTCAGGATGAGATCGCAGCCCGGCACATCGCCTTCGGCTGCGCGTGCATCCATCCATTTGATCGCATCCTCCGCGCTGGAGACGTGCGTAACCCGGAGCGATTGCGACTCCAGCATGCGCTTGGTCGCGAGCGCGACGACGCGGCTGTCTTCCACATACAAGACATGTGCACCCGGCACCGTCTGCGGCTGCACATAACCGCGAATGAACGCAGCCAACGCCCCCATGCCCAGCGCCTTGTCGAAATAGTCGGTGACATCATCGCCCAGCGTGCGTGCTTCAAGCCGCGCCTGCGCTTCGCCCGACACCACGATCACAGGCACGTAGGCTTGACCTGCCGAGGCGCGCACGGCATCGGCGATCGCAAGGCCGTCGCCATCGGGCAAGGCGAGCGACGTGGTGACGAGATCGACATCGCCCGCCGCCAACTGCTCGCAGGCCGCGGCCACGCTCTCGCAGGTCAGTACGGTGACGCTGGGCAACTCTTTCACCAGCACATCGCGGATCAGCTTGCGCACCAGCTTCGAGCCATCGACCACCATCACCCGTGGCGCGTCGGAAACGACGTGGCGCAAATCGTGACGTTGTCCGCCCATCAGTGCTCCGGTCGCGTCTGGCGTAGATAGTGACCGGTGACGATGCCGCCGCCGAGCCAACCCAGCAGACCAGCGCCCAACACCACCAACAAGGCCTGCAAGGGATTGAAGCCCTGCAAGGCGAAACGACTGCCATAACTGGCCGCGAGCTGTGCCAATGGCGGCGCGAGGTAATGGTTGGCCAGCGTTAGCAAGCCGATGGCCAACGCACCGGCGGCGAGGCCATACCACGCACCCAGATACAGGAACGGGCGGCGGATGAAACCATCGGTCGCACCGAGCAGTTGCAGCACGCCGATCTCTTCTTTGCGCGACTGAATGTCCAATCGCACGGTATTACCGACCACCAACAGCGCGCCGATGCCCAGCAGCAGCGCCAGCACCCAAGCCAAGCGCGTACCGAATTGCAGCCACTGATTCAGGCGCTCACGCCAAACCACGTCGTGCTGGACTTCTTCGGCTTCCGGCAAGGCACGCAAGGCCTCGGCTAGGGCAACCTCATTCGACTTCGGCGTGACGATATAGAGATGGGGCAGTGGATTGCCTTCGAGCTGATCGATCGCATCACCGAACGCGCTGCTTTCACGAAAATCGGCCAGACCTTCTTCCGGCGTCACCCATTGCAGGTTGGCGATGTCGCTGCGTTCGCGCAGTGTTTCAGCGAGTGCACGCGCGCGCTCCAGCGAAGTGTCTTGCTTGAGGAACACGCTGATCTCGCGCGACTGCTGCACGTTGCCCGCGAATCGTTCGACGTTGGCAAGGATCAGACCCAGGCCCAATGGCAAGGACAGCGCCACCGCCATCACGCCGATGGTGAGCAAGGTCGCGCCCGGTTTGCGGATCGCGCGGCCAAGACTCGCCATCAGGCTGTAGAGATGATGGTCGAACCACGTGCCGATGCCCGATTGGGTGACGGAGGTATTCGGCTTATTCATCAGCCAGGTCCTCCGGCGAAATGTCATCGGCCAAACGCCCGTGATCCAACACCAGCACGCGTTTCTTCATCCGTTTGACCAAGCCGAGGTCATGGCTCGCAATCAACACGCTGGTGCCGCGTTCGGGGAGCGACGCGAACAAGTCCATGATTTCGGCGGACAAGGTCGGATCCAGGTTGCCGGTTGGCTCATCGGCCACCAGCAGGCGCGGCTCACCGATCAATGCACGCGCAATGCCCACGCGCTGCTGCTCACCCGCGGAGAGCTGCGTCGGCAATGCCTTCTCGCGCCCGCCCAGGCCCATGCGCTCGACGATGCCGCGCACGCGCTTGCCGATTTCGCCGCGACGCATGCCGCGCAAGATCAGAGGCAATGCGACATTTTCGTAAACACTGCGATCGGTCAGCAGCTGATGATCCTGATACACCACGCCGACATCACGCCGGTGCATCGCCACCCTGCGGCCACGTACCTTTAAAAGATTCTTTTCATCAAACAGCACCGCGCCACGACTGGGGCGCTCGGCCAGCTGGATCAGCTTCAGCAGCGTGCTCTTGCCCGCACCGGAATGACCGGTGATGAACAGCATTTCGCCCGGCTCGACGGTGAAACTGACCTCTGCCAGTGCATCCTGCCCACCGGCGTAGCGCTTGCTCACGTTGTCGAAGCGAAGGATTCCCATGCGCTGATTATGCCTGCGCCGGGCCGGTTATCGACGGCGCGGCACGTGCCCGCCGTCGCAACCCGGATCAGTGCGTGCGCGACGGCCCGCGCGTGACCAACGATTTCAGTCCGCGGCCAATGCGCGACAACAACGAGCCCTTTTCGCCTGCGGGCGTAGCGACCTTGGCTGCCGGCACGTCCGGCGTGCGCTTGGCCTGCGCGATCGTCTGCGTGTTGGCGCTGTTACCCGCAGCTGCGCCATCGACCGGCTTGCCGCGACGGCGACGGCGACGCTTGCGCGGGGCCTTGTCGGCGTCGGCGGCCTGCACGGGGTTGGGCGATGCGGCATCGGCATTGCCTGTGTCCGGGCGATCCGGGCGCGGGCCACGACGGCGACGCTCGCCGCCACTGCCCTCGCCTTGCTTGCGCGGACCGCGACTGCCGCGGCCACCCGAGCCGGAACGCTCGCCGCGACCGCCACCACGCTTGGCGTCTTCGGCGGCGCGGGCTTCGCGTGCTTCCTTGAAGATTTCGCCGATGCTTTCGCCCTCCTCGGCCACGGCTTCCACCTGCGGCTTGGGGGCGCGCGGCAAAGCGGTGAGGAGCTCCTGCGTCACCGGCTCGGACGGGATTTTTTGTTCGATGTAGGCCTCGATATCGGGAAGCGACATCGCATACCGTTCGCAGGCAAAGCTGATCGCGTCGCCTTCCGCGCCCAGGCGCGCCGTGCGGCCGATGCGATGCACGTAATCCTCGGCATCGAACGGCAGGTCGTAGTTGAAGACATGCGACACGCCATCGATGTGCAGGCCACGCGCAGCAACGTCAGTGGCGACCAAAAGTTCCAATTGACCAGCCTGGAATTTCTTCAGCAGCGATTCGCGCTTCTTCTGCGGCACGTCGCCGCTGAGCACACCGACGCGATAGCCGGCTTTCTCCAGCGCACGCGCAACGCGCTCGACGAAGGCCTTGGTGTTGACGAAGACCATCGTGCGTGCGCCTTCGCTGCGCGAGAGCAAGCCCAGCAGCAACGGCAACTTTTCTTCGTCCGCCGGGTAATACAGCACCTGGCGTACGCGTGCGGCAGTGACCGTTTCCGCTTCGACCACCAGCTTCTCCGGCTCATTCATGTGCTCGTAGGCCAGCTCCAGCACGCGGTGGCTGAGGGTGGCGCTGAACAGCAACGTCTGTCGCTCAGTGCGCACCGGCATGCGGCGCAGCAGGAAGCGGATGTCCTTGATGAAGCCGAGATCGAACATGCGATCGGCCTCGTCCAGGATGCAGACCTCGCAGGCGTGCAGGCTGACGACCTTGTGCTGCTTGACGTAATCGATCAAGCGACCGGGCGTGGCGATGATGATGTCCGCACCGGCCTGCAACTGCGCGCGCTGCTTGTCGTAGTCCACGCCGCCATAGACGAGCGCGATCTTGAGGCCGAGGTCGGACGCGAACTTCATCGCATCCTTGTGGATCTGGATGGCGAGCTCACGCGTCGGTGCCAGGATCAGACAGCGCGGGTCCTCCGGATTGCGCTCGGCCAGTGCCGGCCGGGTCAGCAGGCGATTGATGGCCGCGATCAGGAAGGCCAGCGTCTTGCCGGTGCCCGTCTGCGCCTGGCCAGCGACATCTCGGCCCGCCAAGGCGACCGGCAAGGTCATCGCCTGGATCGGCGTGCAGCGGGAGAACCCGGCGGCTTCCAGCCCGGCCAACAGGCTCGGGTGCAGGTCGAATGAGGAAAAAGGTACGTCGGTAAGGGGTTTGTCAGACATGTATTCAGTAGGCCGGCGCAACACGCGCTTGCAAGTCAGGGAGGCGCGCCGCAGACTTCAGGCAGTGCTGCGCGGGCATTGGGCGGGGTTGAAACCGCCCGGAAACGCCCCAGTTTAGCAAGGCACGCCCCCTCCCACCCATTTGGAGCCACCATGAGCGACAACGTCTTCCACGCCACCGATGCCGACTTCACCCAGCAAGTGCTGGAATCCGACGTCCCGGTGCTGGTGGATTTCTGGGCGCCCTGGTGCGGCCCCTGCCGCATGATCGCGCCGTCACTGGACCAGTTGGCCACCGAGTACGCCGGCAAGGCGAAAGTGGTGAAGGTCGACATCGACCAGAACCAGGCCACCGCGCTGAAGTACCACGTGCGCTCGATCCCGATGCTATTGATGTTCAAGAACGGCCAGGTCCAGGCGACCCAGGTGGGCGCCGTCGGCAAGCCGCAATTGGCGCAATTGATCGACCAGGTGCTCTGACCCGAAAGCTGTACGGCGGCCGTGCAATGCGGCCGCCGAAACCCCAAACGCTTGCTACGCCGCCTCAGCGGTGCTAATTTCAGGGTGTCCGGCGCTTCCTGCCCAGCAGGCCAATCCCGCCGCACCCTTCTGATTCACTCCCCAAGACGCCCCGCCTACCGAATGCCGGGCGCTCGCCATTGCGAGGATTTCCCGCTTGTCCGACGACACCCAAACCCCCGAGGCCCCCGCGCCCAAACGCCGCGGCCGTCCGCCCAAAGCACGTCCCGAAGCCGATACCAGCGCGGCTACGCCGGCGGCATCGACCGAATCGCCCGCACCCAGCGCGCCTCCGGTAAAAGAAGCGCCCGCCGCTCCGCCGCCGCCCGCAGAACCTGCTACGCCGCCCCAGGCGAGCGAAGGGAGCCAAGGCCAGCAAGCCCCTGAAAGCGCAAACACGCAGCAGCAGGAAGGCGGCCACTACCAGAACCGCGACCACAACGGCCCGCGCAACAACAACCGCCGCGACCGTTTCAAAAACCGGCGCGATCGCAACCGCGACCGCAACCACGGCTTCCCGGACGACAACGGCCAGCAAGAGAACTTCGAGCCGCGCCCGCATCCGCAGGTGCCGGAAGGCTTCCCGACCTACTCGCTGGGTGATCTCAAGCGCATGCCTGCGCCGAAATTGCTCGACATCGCCGAGCAACTGCAGATCAGCGAAGGCGTCGCCCGCGCGCGCAAGCAGGACATCATCTTCGGCATCTTGAAGGTGCTGACCCGTCATGGCGAAGGCGTGGCCGCCGACGGCGTGCTGGAAATCCTGCCGGACGGCTTCGGCTTCCTGCGTGCGGCCGAGGCCTCGTACCTGGCTGGCCCGGACGACACCTACATTTCACCCAGCCAGATCCGCCGCTTCAACCTGCGCACCGGCGATCACATCTCCGGCCGCATCCGCTGGCCGAAAGATGGCGAGCGCTACTTCGCGCTGAACATCGTCGACACCATCAATGGCGAGCCGATCGAAGCCTCGAAGAACAAGGCATTGTTCGAGAACCTGACCCCGCTGTTCCCGCGCAAGCGCTTCAAGCTGGAGCGTGGCGATGGTTCAAGCGAAGACATCAGCGGCCGCATCCTCGACTTGATGGCGCCGCAGGGCAAGGGCCAGCGTTCGCTGATCGTGTCGCCGCCCAAGGCCGGCAAGACGATGATGATGCAGCAGATCGCCACCGCGATCACGACCAACCACCCGGAAGTGCATTTGATCGTGCTGCTCATCGACGAGCGCCCGGAAGAGGTCACCGAAATGCAGCGCACGGTGCGCGGCGAAGTGATTTCGTCCACCTTCGACGAGCCCGCCGCGCGCCACGTGCAGGTGGCCGAAATGGTGATCGAACGCGCCAAGCGCCTGGTCGAGCACAAGAAGGACGTGGTGATCCTGCTGGACTCCATCACTCGCCTCGCCCGCGCCTACAACAACGTGCTGCCGTCGAGCGGCAAGGTGTTGACCGGCGGCGTGGACGCCAACGCCATGCATCGCCCGAAGCGTTTCTTCGGTGCGGCGCGTAATGTCGAAGAAGGCGGCTCGCTCACCATCATTGCCACCGCGTTGGTCGACACCGGCAGCGCGATGGACAAGGTGATCTACGAAGAGTTCAAGGGCACCGGCAACAGCGAAATCCATCTGGACCGCCGCATCACCGAGAAGCGCGTGTACCCGGCGATCGGCGTGAACCTGTCCGGCACGCGTCGCGAGGATTTGCTCATCGAGCCCGACCTGCTGCAGAAGATCTGGATCCTGCGCAAGCTCATCCACCCGATGGACGAGATCGCGGCGATGGAATTCCTGCTCGACAAGATGAAGCAGACCAAGTCCAACGACGAGTTCTTTGCTTCGATGAAGCGCTGAGTACTGTTTGTTGCCATGAAAGAAAAAGCCCCGGTTGTCCGGGGCTTTTTTTGGGTGATGCTGCTTCGATCAAAGCGTGGGCACACCCGAGAGCGGCTTGAGGTTGCTGGAGCGGGAAGGCAGGAAGCCCTCGACTCCCGTCACATCCGAGATGCCAACGCGCTCGATGCCCTCCTTCACCTCCCACAATGGGGCACGACGTGGCCCTCGCTCTTCGATTCGCCACTGGCCAGCGCGACGGCCTGCATCCGTATCGTTTTTCTTGCCCACCATCTGGAAGAAAACCGGGATTACTCCCAATCTATTGCGAATCTCCGAGAGGTCTGTCCCGGGAGCAAACGTGTAACGCGTGCGCTTCATCGCCTTCAGGACATTGCGCTCCATTTCTGCACGCGCCTTGTCCAATATGTCTGCATCACCTTTGGCGTTGAAAAGCGCGGATTGCACGATCACCACGTCTTCGACGCTGCCATCGGGTGCAATCAGCAGCTGGGCCAATGCCGCACCGTTTACATCGTTGCCAAGCATCAACGGCGGGTAATCAATGCGCGGCTTCGAAACCAGGCGGACACCCGATTTTCCATCGATCAGTGCGTGCTTGTCTGACTTGGACTTGCCACGCCTGCCCTCACCATCATGGAATCGCGCATTCTCTACCAGTGCGCTGTAATTTCCGTCGCCTTGCTTGCGTGCAACCACGGTAAGACGCATGTACGTCTTGGCGTGCGTGGGGTTACCCAGTTGATCCTTGACCGGCTCGAAACGCCACGCTGCCATGTTCTTGTCAATCAAGGAAAGCACTTCTGCCGGCAGTTCGGTGGTGATGCGATGCTCGGTGACTCGACCATCCGGTGAAACGACCATTTCCCCGTCAACGCGCATGCTCAGCACCGATTCGGACTTGGTCAGTTCGACCCCGTTAGTCACAGGTTTGGCTGCTTGCGCCATGGCATCTTGACCAACGCTCATCGCCGACAAGGCCAGCATCAACATCGCCAGCGGAAATTTTCCGTTTCCCATCCTTAGCTTCTCCCGAGGTTCAATCAAGCCAACGCTGACAACCCATGCACGACTACCCGGTTGCGTCCCTTTCCTTTGGCACGATACATGGCCGCATCGGCACGCATCAACCAAGTGGTCGCAGTGTCGCCTTGCTGCCAACCGGATGCACCAATGGAGGCGGTGACCGTCTCGCCACGACAGCGAAGATTGGACTCGATGCGCGCACGCAGGTTTTCCATGCGCGCATGCATGCCCGCGACATCGGCGCCCGGTAACAGCAGCACGAACTCCTCACCGCCTATGCGAAACAAGCGATCACTGGCGCGCAGATAGTCGCTGATCAACCGCGAAAGCTCACGCAGCACGGCGTCACCCGCCTCATGTCCGTGCGCATCATTGATTTCTTTGAATCCATCAAGATCAAGCAACGCCAAACCGAAAACTTGTTTCCCCTCCGCAGCTTCGTGCAGGGCTTGCTCGATGGCGTTTTCAAAGGCACGACGATTGTCCAATCCAGTGAGCGGATCACTCAGGGCAAGATTCTCCAGCTCACGCCGCTGATTCTCAGCGCGGGTGGCGAAGACGTAGGAGAACAAGATCGTCATCACCAGTGTCACCACGATAGTGGTGTGTTGGAAAACCGAGTGCGGCGAATCGACCAGCAAGGTCACGATCACAACCACCAACGAAAGCAATGTGGCGATGTCTGCGCGCGGCAACAGCATCGCATTAGTCAGGATGGCGACGAAGATCCAGTAATAGCCGCTCTCGGGCGAAACCAAGCTGATGGTGGCAGCAAAGGCCGACACCGGCAGCGTGGCGAAATAGGCAATGTGCCGGATCTGACCGCCTCGCCAAGCCCAGATCATCGCGATGGCGATCACCGCCAAGAGGCCTGCATCAAGCCCTGCCAGCCAGTATTCGTGGCGCAGCCAGCGCCAAACGGCGAACGGGGTAATCGACAAGATGCCGACCGCACCCAAGGCCATGGTGACGGCGAACCTGAAGTCGGTTTTCAGGCGATGGATGGACAGACAGTGTTCCGTGAAAGCGTGGTTCTTGCGTGCAGCATACGGAATGCCGAGGCAATATTCTGAATACGTTAACGCTCGGCGTCACGCAGGAAACGTGCCATCGACAGCGAAGGTGTATCGGTGGCGAATTCCGCCGCGACATCCATGTAGCCGCGCATTGCGGCGATGTCGCGAGGCGTGCGATTGAGGCGATCACGCAAATGTGGATCTGCGCCCGCCTGAAGCAACGCGCGCACCACCCTGCCAAGGCCATGCAAGGCCGCCAGGTGGAGTACGCCGAAACCGCGTTGATCCTGCACGGGCAACGTGGCGCCATCCTCCAGCAGTCGCTCCATGCCGGCGATCACCACATCTTCGTCACACGGTGTACCAGGCTCGGCGCGCGCACCGAGCAACAGCAGCAAGGGCGTGAGCCCGGTCGGAATGGCTTCATCCGCCGACGCGCCCGCCAGGTGCAAGGCATCGATCAAGGCGAGCAAGCGACTGCGGTCGCGGGTCGAGAAGCCGAACAGCGCGGCACAGTGCATGGGCTTGAGGCCCTCGACATCACCAGCATCGATATCCGCACCTGCGGCCAGCAGGCGTGAGAGGACATCGGGCAGTCCCAGCGCGGCTGCCAACATCAGTACGGTCACGCCACCGGGCATCCGCTGATCCAAGTCGACGCCCGCTGAAAGCAGGCGATCCAGCACACCGATGTGTCGCATGCTGACTGCTGCGGACAAGGGCGTGGCGCCACTATCAGCCGCCAAACCGGTGTCTGCGCCCGCCGCGAGCAACCGCGCGACCACCGCTTCATGGCCACCGCCTGCCGCACGCAACAAGGCGGTGCAGCCTTGTGTGTCCCGAGTGTTTACACCGAACCCCAGGTCCAGCAAGCGCTGCACGGCATCGGCATCGCCCAGGATGGCGACGGAAGCCAAGTCACGTGCATGCAAGCGACGGCCCGGATGCGGCCAACCACGCCAGTCCAGCCACGCCGCCAGATCCCGCTTGCCACTGGCCAAGGCCACGCCGAGCGCGGTTTGCCCATCGCCTGCACGCAAAGCTGGTTGCGCGCCGTAACGTAACAGTATCGGCACCAGCTCAGGCATGCCGAGCGCCGTCGCCACATGCAGCGGAGTCAGGCCGCGCGCATCGGTTTGGTTGGGGGCGGCGCCCAGCTCCAACAGATGTACCGCAAGGCGCGACCAGCCCAACCGCATCGCCAGCAGCAAGGGGAGGTCGCCTTCATGCGCGCCGAATCCGTCCGCGCCGCGCGAGAGCATTTCAAAGGCCAGCGGCGCGCCCTCGTCCTGCGCGACACGCATCGCCAAACAGGCGGCGAGATAGCGTGCCAACCCCGCAGGGCCGGCTGGTGCTGCGCCGGCTGCCAGCAGCAGCGTCATCGCCTTGCGCGCTTCGGGCAAACCGGCGCTATCCATCAATACGAACAACGCGGTGTCGCCTTGCGGGCCGCGCACATCAAGCTGGGGGTGGTGCGGCAGCAACATCGATATGCGCGAAGGATCATTCGATGCCGCTTCGACCAGGGCACGCCCCAACTCTTCGGCTGACAGGAGCTTGGCCAAGCGGGCAGTGGACGCCGCATCGTCAGCAGCCAACGCTTCGCTCAGCAGTTGCATCGGCGGGCGCGCGACTTCGACCTCGTCATCTGCATGGATATTCGCGGTGGGCAGCGGGTAGTTGGGATCAATTGCCGCAACCAGCGACCAACGGCCAGATGCCACCGCGCGATCCAGCGCCCGCTGGCCATGGATATCCAATCGCTGCGTATCCATGCCCCGCTCGCGCAGCCAGCGCGCAAGCGCCGCATTGGCTTGGCCGTCATCCAGCGCGCGCATCAAGGCATCGCGACCTTCACCATCGACGGCATCGAGATCCGCCCCTGCCTCGAGCAGGGCTTCCATCACGCCTGTTTGTCCAGCAGGAGCCGCCAGGAGCCATGCATCCAGACTGTTCTCGTCACGCTTGCGCACGTCCGCGCCGGCATCCAGAAGGGTCTGTACGATGGCGACATGGCCCGCGCTCGCGGCCTGATGCAAGGCGCTGCGTCCGCCTTCGCCGGTAGCATTCACCGCGGCCTTGTGGCGCAGCAGGTACTGCACGCCAACCGGGTCGTCTTCCTCGGTACCCGCGGCGGCCAGCAACACCGGGTCACCGCCCGCCGGATGTGCCTGCGCACCGCGTTCGCAGAGGAATTTCGCTAGCCGCCAATTGCCCACCAGACAGGCCATCGCCAGTGGCGATTGGCGCGCGTCATTGATGGCGTCGATCTCAGCGGCGGCATCCAGCAGCAACGCGGCGACACCCGGATCGGTACTGCACGCGGCATGATGCAGTGGCGTGTTGCCTTCGGCGTCGCGCGCACGCGGGTCCGCGCCGTTGGCGAGCAGGGTCATCACCGCCTCAGGGCGGCCATGCCAGCTGTCGCGGGTCGCGGCGAGCAGTGCCGTCAAGCGACCCGGCTCGGCGCCCAAGGGCAAGCCACGCTGGATCAATTCACGTAGCAGGCGCAGGTCAGGCAGGACCACAGCCAGCTGGGCCAGACCGCGTTGGTCACGCTCGCCCGCGGGCGGCGGGGACAACGGATCGGCGCCTTCTTCGAGCAAGGCCAGCGCGCGCTCGACGCGGCCCGCGCGGGCCGCGGCGTACAGCGCGGCGTTGGCAGCTGCGATGTCTTCCGGCGAACGCAGCGCGGGCGTCATCGGTTCGGGCTCGCCGGCGGGTATCAGCAGCGTGGGTTCGCTGCTTGCAGGGATGTTGCTTGCCGGCCTGACTTGGGATGCGACCTCGGCGTCGTGCGATGTGACCGTGTCGACTTCCGCCTTGACGGGTTTGACCGATGCCGCTGCTTGCTCGGCAAACAACGCGTCCAGTTCGATGCGGTCGGCATTGCGCAGGCGCCGTTCGCCCGAGGCTTCTTTCTTTTTGCCAGGCGCTTTCTTGCCCGCTTTGGCCTCGGCTTCGGCGCGTGCAACGCGCTCGGGCGCGCTTTCTCGCTTTATTCGCAATACCGGCCACGCCGCGAGCACCACCAGCAAGGCGGCCAAGCCCCAACGCCACGACATCGCCAACAATTCCGGCCAGCCCAGCGCAATGCCAACCGCCACCAACGCGGTCACCGGCAGCGCCACCTTCAAACCACGCCAAGCCGCAGGATCAATCTCGATCACCCGGCGCCAGTCCTGCAGCGTGTCCAACTCACCGGAGAAGGCACGCGACCATAACGGCCAGCTGCGCCAGGCACCGAGCAGCGTGAGGCCCGCCGCGGTGGAAGCCGCCAAAGCGGAAGACAGGCTGCCGGAGTTGGCCAACCTCGCCAGCGGCCAGCCAAGCAGCAGGCCGCCCAGCAGAAAGGCGGCCAACCACAGGCTGGCCAAGGCCACAAAGGACGGCCTGGCATGGCCGCGCGCCACGGCCAGCCCGCAGCCCACGACGCCCACCAGCACTGCCAGCGGCGCCAGTGGCCCGGCCAGTGGCGATAGTCCGATCGCCGCGATGCCGGGCAGCGCCCACAAGCGTTGGCGATGCGCAAATTTCGGCAAATCAGGCATCCGTGCCCCAATCCTCGCTGAGTGGATCTACCGCCGTTGACGGCGGAAATTGCAGGTGGAAGCCGCGCGCGCCCAGGTTCTGCATGACCTCAGCGGCGTTTTCACGCGCCAGTTTGCGGTCCGGCGTCAGCTCCAGCTCCATCACGAAGGTCAGCGCGCCCAGTTGCGTGCGCAGCGATTCGGGCAGGCGAGCGAAATCATCGCGATCGGCAAGGAAAACGTAGGTGTCGGCGCGTTTCTGGCTTTTGTAGACGTAGGCGAGCATGTGCAGCATCGGGGGATGTCATCCGTGATTGTGCGTGAAAGCGCCCGCGGATTGAACCGCGCATCGTGCCAGCCCCGGGATTGGTAGGCTTGGCGACTTCGACCGACCGGATTTTCACGATGCGCCGATTGTTTGCCGCCTCCTTGCTCGCCCTCGCCTGTGCTGCGCAGGCCCAACCTTCCGAACCTCTGACCATGCAGCAAATCATGGCCGATCCGGACTGGATTGGCCCGGGCGTGGAGGATGCGTGGTGGCGCTGGGATGGTCGCGCGATCGATTTCAAACTCAAGCGCCAGGGCGAGAGCATCCGCGACACCTTCCGCATCGGCATCGACGGCGTGGGCGCACCCGCGCCCATCAGCGGCAGCGAACGTGCGCAGTTGGACAGCGACAGCGCGACCTACAGCCTGGATCACCGCCGCACTGCGTTCGTGCGCAATGGCGACATCTTCATTCGAGATCTTTCGAACGGCGCGCTGACCCAGCTCACCCGCAGCAATGCGCGCGAATCGCGACCGCAATGGAGTGACGATGGCGCCTTGATCTGGCGCCAAGGCAACGATTGGTATCGCTGGGATGGCCGCATCACGACACAGGCGGCCTCGCCGCAGGCGGCCGACAACCCGGGCAAGCCGCCCAAGGCCGATGACCTGCGCGATCGCCAGCTTCGCTTGATCGAAACCCTGAAAGACGATGCTGCGCGCCGCGACGCCGCACGCAAGCAGGACGAGGCCTGGCGCAACGAAGACCCGACCCGCGCGCCGGCGCCGCTTTATCTCGGCAAAAACATGGAGATCGAAGACAGTGCGATGTCGCCCGATGGCCGCTGGTTGGTGGTGGTAACGACCGAAAAGGGTGCCGACAAGGGACAGGACGGCAAGATGCCGAAGTACGTCACCGAATCGGGTTACGAGGAATTCGAGGAAGCCCGCACACGTGTCGGCCGTGGCGACCCGCTGCCGAACAGGTTGTGGCTGGTCGATGTCGCCTCTGGAAATGTGCGCGAGTTGAAATTCGACGCGCTGCCCGGCATCAACATCGACCCACTTGCCGCGATGCGCAAGGCAGCCGGCAAGGAGGCGTTGAAGGGTAATCGCCCGGCGCGCATCGAAACCGATGGCGATGGCAGTGGCCCCGCCATCCACTGGAGCGGCGACTCACGCAATGTCGCCGTACTGGTGCGCGCGATCGACAACAAGGATCGCTGGATCGCGTCAGTCGATCTTGCCAACGCCGCGCTGCAGTCGAAGCATCGACTGACCGATCCGGCCTGGGTCGGCTGGTCGTTCAACGAGTTCGGCTGGCTACCCGATGGCCGCACGCTTTGGTATCTGTCGGAAGAGGACGGCTATTCCCATCTCTACACATTGAATGGCAATGCGCGCAAGCAACTGACCAAGGGCAAGTGGGAAGTCTCATCCGTTGATGTTGCGCGTGACGGCAACAGCTTCTACTTTCGCTGCAATCGCGAATGGCCCGGCGATTACGAAGTGTGCGCAGTGCCCGCCAGTGGCGGCGCGATGCGCGAAATCACCGCACTCGACGGCGTGGAAAGCTTTGCTCAATCGCCCGATGGCTCCAAACTTTTGCTGCGTTGGTCGGCAAGCTACATCCCGCCGCAACTTGGCGTGATCGGCGCAAATGGCGAAGGGCTGAAGAAGCTCACCGACACCCGCACCGCCGCGTTCAAGGCGATCGACTGGGTGCAGCCGCAATACGTGCAAGTGCCTTCCAAGCATGGCGCCGGCACCATCTGGGGCAAGTACTACGGCCCGAAGGACATGCAGCCGGGCAAGCAGTATCCCATCGTCATGTTCGTGCACGGCGCGGGTTACCTGCAGAACGTTGAAGCGACCTACCCCAACTATTTCCGTGAGCAGATGTTCCACAACATGCTGGTGCAGCAGGGCTATATCGTGCTGGATCTCGACTATCGCGCCTCCGCTGGCTACGGCCGCGATTGGCGCACCGCGATCTATCGCTGGATGGGCAAGCCGGAGCTGGAGGATTACCTCGACGGCCTCGATTGGTTGGTCACGAACAAGCAAGGCAATCGCGATCGCGCAGGCATCTATGGTGGCAGCTATGGCGGCTTCATGACCTTTGCGGCGTTGTTCCAGAAGCCGGGCGTGTTCAAGGCTGGTGCGGCGCTACGCCCTGTGACGGATTGGTCGCAGTACAACCACGAATACACCAGCAACATCCTCAACACGCCTGAGCTAGACCCCGAGGCCTACAAACGCTCCAGCCCGCTGGAGTATGCGGAAGGCCTGCAGGACCATCTCTTGATCGCGCATGGCATGATCGATAACAACGTGTTCTACAAGGACTCGGTGATGCTGGCGCAGCGTTTGATCGAACTACGCAAGGACAAGTGGGAGCTGGCCAGCTATCCGCTGGAACGCCATGGCTTCACCCATCCCGACAGCTGGTACGACGAATACCGCCGCATCCATGAATTGTTCGAGAAGACCCTCAAGCAACCATGAAATTGATGGCGATCAAACCCGACGCACTTCGACACGCGATAATCATCGGATGAAAAGCGCTCCTGATTTTGACGCTGTCCGCGATTACCTGACCGGCCTGCAAGACCGCATCTGTTCCGCCATCGAATCCGCCGATGACCAAGCGCGATTCATCGAGGACGCGTGGACGCGCGAAGGCAAAGGCGGCTTGCTGGGTGGCGGCGGACGCACCCGCATCCTGCGCGACGGCGCGGTGTTCGAACAGGCTGGCATCGGGTTTTCCGATGTCTCCGGCACCACCTTGCCGGCATCGGCCACCGCTGCGCGGCCTGAATTGGCTGGCGCAGCCTGGCGGGCGCTGGGTGTCTCGCTGGTGTTTCATCCGCGCAATCCGCACATCCCGACGACGCATGCCAATGTGCGCCACTTCCACGCGGAAAAAGATGGCGAGACCGTGGCCTGGTGGTTTGGCGGCGGCTTCGATCTGACCCCGTATTACCCCTACGACGAAGACGTGCTGCACTGGCATCGTGTCGCGCGCGATCTGTGCGAGCCTTTTGGCGGCGATGAACGCTACAACGCCCACAAGCGTTGGTGCGATGAATATTTTTTCCTCACGCACCGCGATGAAACGCGCGGCGTAGGTGGTTTGTTCTTCGATGATCTGCAGGAAGATGCAGAAGCCGATTTTGCCTACATGCGTGCGGTCGGTGACGGCTTCCTTGATGCCTACCTGCCCATCGTCGAGCGCCGCCGCGTCATCCCTTACGCCGAACATGAGCGGCAGTTTCAACTGTATCGCCGTGGTCGTTACGTCGAGTTCAACCTGGTGTTCGACCGTGGCACGCATTTCGGCCTGCAATCGGGCGGCCGCGCAGAAAGCATCCTGATGAGCCTGCCGCCGCTGGTCCGCTGGGAGTACGGCTATACGCCCGATGCCGATAGCGACGAAGCACGCCTGGCCGATTACCTTCGGCCCCGCGACTGGCTGAGAGAGCTCGGCTAAATCGGTTTAACGCTGACCCTGTGGCAACACAGTGCGTGCATCCAGCCATCCTTTCGCCTGCCAATTGCGTACGGTGTCCGAGGTGATGTTGAAGATCCACGGCCAAGCGTTGTTGCCTGCATCGGTCATCACCAGCCATACCGCCCGACCCCGGCCTTCGGTCTTGGCTTGATACATGCCGAGATCAGCGATGCGTGATGCACATTCAAACGTGTTTGCATCCGGTTTCGCACTTATCGGGATAAGTACGCAACCAATCGAGGCACTTACCTGAAGCGATTCCCCAGCGTGTGAAATCGCCGGCCCGAATGCTCCTAACAAGCCCCGCAGCCATCCCTCCACATCGGTCTGCACAGGCAAATCCTGCACCAGCAAGAACTCTTCGCCGCCCCAGCGAAACACCTCGCCATGCTTGTCGATGCCCTCCCTCAAGCGATGACCGACCTGGTGGAGAACCGCGTCGCCAGCTGCATGCCCATGCCGATCATTAATCGTCTTGAAGTGATCAAGATCGAGCAAGGCCACCGCCCTCACCATTCCGGCGTGCTGTCGCGGTTTTCGGAGCCAGTGAGGAAAGTAGTGCCGATTGAATGCACCGGTCAACGCATCCTTCCACAATGCCTTGCGCTGTTGGCGACTGGCGTACAGCAACAATGCCAGCAAGACCACCAAGCCGATGGCGAGCAAGCTTGCCAAGAGCAAGGCCACGTTACGGGTGCGCTCCTGTTCGAGCCTTGCTTGTTGCAACGTGTTGGCGGAAGAAAGGTCACGAATCTCACGCTCGCGCCTGGCGATGCCTTCTTCCACCTGCAGGCTGGCCACGCCGTGCGCACGATTGCTGTCGTACATACGCAACACCAGATCGTGCTGCTTTTTCAGCGTCACGAAGGCCTCGTGATCGCGATTGGCAGCAGAGAGCACTTCGACCTTTCGTCGCAAACCTTCCTGCAGGGCTACGATGTGTGCAGCCTTTTCGAAATAATCCAACCCTATCTGCATCGTAGCCAAACCGGCATCGACATGCCCAAGCGCCGCATCGGCCGCCCCCTGCAATATCTCCCCTTCCGCCTTGAAGTAAGGCGAACCCGACGCGCTGGCATCGATCATCGCCGTGGCTACCGCCTTTGCTCGTTCGGCCTGTCCCAACTGCAAATACGCCCGCGCCAACTCTTGCCGCAAACGCTGTGTCGCGTTTGTCGGATCGCCTTTGGGCATCCGATCCAACCAAGGCAACATCAAATCGACTGCGTCCTTCACCCGACCGGACAACCTGTAAGCCGCGCCACGCGTGGCGACAAGATGAGTACGTTGCCGCAGCGAGATGGATGAAGGCATGTCACGATCCGCGCGATCAAGCATCACCAGCGCTTGCGACACATCGCTCATGTCCACGTAGAGCCGCGCCAAGGTCTCCGCGCGTTCAACGATGAGCGCAGGGTCGACATCCTCCACCTCTCGCCGCAGGTTCCAGGCCTCGAGCAAATGACGCAGCGCCAACTCGAAACTGCCGACATCCCAATACATATAGGCATAGGCCATCGCCATTGTCTCGCGCACTTCGGCGGATACGCTGTGTGTATCTAGGCGAACCTGATCCAAGGCACGCAGGCTTACCTCGATGTTGTCGTCGGAATGGCTGTCGAAGATATCGCCAATCTGCATCAGATATGCCGTATCCCGATCCCCATTGCGCAAGGCAAGCTCACGTAATGCCTTACGCTCCTCGCTGGTTTTTTCGTGAGTATCGGCCAACTGGATGCGGACCTTGGCCAGCTCCCTCTGGACGGCATAAGGTGGATCAGGCGGTAGTTGCGCCTTCAGCGTGTCGAATTGCGCGCGAACGGCTTCCTCGGGAAGCGAACTGCGTTGCAAGCGCGAGAATTCCGCCTGCCAATGCTTCCAATCCGGCGCGGCAAGTACAGGAAGCGCGCAACCCAACAGGCAGATCAGCAGCAACAAGCGCCATCCCGGACAGAGGTTCTGCGCCGGCACGCCCAAGGCATCGCCATGACCTCGGCGCTGCGTGCTTGCTTGCATGGACCCGCGGAAAACCGGCATCAATAATTCGCGAAACATCATCGACAATATGAACACGCAGGCCCGCCCAGCGGCGTGCGCTGCCCCCTGCATCGCATCGTATAAGGTTATCTGTGTCGCTGCCGATATTGCTCGGCCAACGCCTGGATTATTTCGCCATCACGCTAATCGTGCCGTTGGTTTCAAGCAGGGCAAGGTGGACGTCTTCGACACCCTCCACGCCGTGGGTTCTCAGCGCTTCTTCGAAATCCGCGCTACTCACCAGCTCGCGCCGAAGTACGGATTCAAACACCTTCCCGTCTCGTGCCAACACCACAGGAACACCTTCGACCAAGACTTCCACGCGGCGGCTGCGCGAAGTCCAGAACGCCACGACGTAATTCAAAGCGAACAGGGTGACGGCCATGATCGCCGCACCGGTCAGTGAGTTGTCACCACCATTGATCCCGTTCTGCACTGCATTGCCGACCAGGATCAGCAAAATCAGGTCGAACGGAGTGAACTGACCAACCGCCCGCTTGCCGGAGATACGGACCAGCAACATCACCATGGCGTAGATGACGAAGGCCCGCAGGATGAACTGCCACCACGGGGCTGAAAGCGTGAACAAGTCGGTCATGCGCGGCACCCATGTCGGTATGCCGCATTCTGCGCCAACTTGCGGAGAAGATCAGCCTGCGGTGGCTGCGTGGTCACCTTGATGGCCGCGCCCCAGCTTGCGGCCGAACCAGTCACCAATGTCGTGCAGGACGGTGTACGTCGCCGGGATTACGATCAGCGACAGCGCCGTCGAGGTGATGAGCCCCCCGATCACCGCCCACGCCATCGGCGCGCGGAACGAAGAATCACCCGAGAAACCGAGCGCCAGCGGCAACATGCCAGCGCCCATGGCGATCGTCGTCATGATCACCGGACGCGCACGCTTGCGACAGGCATCGATCAAGGCATCGTGCTGGCTCATGCCGTGCAGGTCTTCGGCCATCACCGCGTAATCGACCAGCAGGATCGAGTTCTTGGTAGCGATGCCGATCAGCATCAGCAAGCCGATCAATGCGGGCAAGGACAACATGTTCTGCGTGATCAAGAGCGCACCGAACGCGCCGCCTGCGCACAGCGGAATCGCCGCAAGGATGGTGAGCGGCTGCATCGGATGCTTGAACAACAACAGCAGCACCATGTAGATGCATACGATGCCGGCCACCATCGCCATCAGGAAGCCGGTGAACAGCTCCACAAAGATTTCCGCATCACCCGTATTGAGGAAGGAGACACCGGCCGGCAAGCGTTGCACCGAAGGCAGTGCCTGCACTTCCGCCATCACATCGCCCAGCGGACGCCCATTGAGCTCTGCCGTCAGCGTGATGTTGCGCTGGCGCTCATAACGGCTGATCACCGAAGGACCACTGCCGGGCACGATGTCGGCCACCGCCTCCAGCGGCACGGGTCCGGCCTTGCCGCGCACGCGCAGCTGGCTGATCGTCGCCGGGTCTTCCAAGGCCTCGCGGTCGAAGCCGACGCGGATCGGGATCTGCCGATCAGGCAAATTCAATTTCGCCATGCGCTGGGTGTAGTCACCGGACGTCGCGACACGGGCGGCCTCGGCAATCGCCGCAGTCGACACGCCCAGGTCCGCGGCACGCGCCGGATCGGGTTCGACGCGCAGCTCGGGTCGCAGCAGCGACGCCGACGACGACACGCTACCCAAGCCCTGGATCTTGCGCACATCACGTTCCACGGCAGCCGCGGCGGCATTGAGCTTTTGCGGATCATCGCCCGCCAACACCAGCATCATCTGCTCGCCCGGCTCGCTGCTGATGTAGCTCAGTTTGACGCCCGGCAGCACCGACAGCTTCTCGCGCACGACGGCCTCCAGTTCCTTCTGGCTGCGATCGCGGTCGCCCTTGTCGCCCCAGTCCAGCGTCAGGACCGCCTTGCGCGGATCGCCGCTGCCGCTCTTGGCCGGGTCGCCGACGTCCGGCACGCTGCCGATCTGCGAGAACACCTGCTCAAGCTCGGGGATGTCGCTCATCAAGGCCCGCGCGCGTTCTGCCACGCGCGTGGTGTCCTCCACGCGCGTGCCCGGCGGCAACTCCAGCGACAGCATGCTGCGGCCTTGGTCGGAAGTCGGGATGAAAGTCGCAGGGATGAACGGAATCATCGCGAGCGATGCAATGAAGAGCACAGTGGCAATCAGCAGTGTCTTCCAGCGATTGCGCAATGCGGTGTCCACCCAACCGAGATAGCGCGTCATGAAGCGCGACTCGCCCTCGTGCTCGGGCTCGGGCTTCAGCAGGTAGGCCGCCATCATCGGTGTCAGCAGTCGCGCGACCAAGAGCGAGAACATCACCGCCGTCGCCGCGGTCCAGCCGAACTCGCGGAAGAACTTGCCCGCGATACCCGGCATGAACGCCACCGGCACGAACACCGCCGCCAAGGTGATCGATGTCGCGATGACCGCGGTGCCGATTTCATCCGCGGCGTCGCTGGCCGCCTCGAGCGGCGTCTTGCCCATGCCGAGATGGCGGACGATGTTCTCGATCTCCACGATCGCGTCATCGACCAGGATGCCGACCACCACCGACAAGGCCAGCAAGGTGATGATGTTGAGGGTGAAGCCAAGGAAATAGATCACCGCGAAGGTCGGGATGATCGACAACGGCAGCGCCAATGCCGAGATCCACGTCGCCCGCCAGTTGCGCAGGAAGAAGAACACCACCACCAGCGCCAGCAACGCGCCTTCGATCAGCATCGTCATCGACGAGGTGTACGAAGTGTCGGTTTCCTCCGTCATATCGCTGACGAGGTTGAACTGGATGCCAGGATGCGACTTCTCCAGCGCGTCCAGCGTCGCCTTGACGTCGTCGCGCACGTCCAGCTCGTCCGATCCTTTCAGCCGCGACAGCGCAAAGCCGACCACCGGCTTGCCATCAAGCAACGCGGCCTGCGAAATATCCGCGGCGCCATCGGTGACCTTGGCAATCGACGATAGCCGCACCGCACGGCCATCCGGCAAGGCGATGCTGTAATCGCGCAATTGCTGCGCATCCGCCACCGTGCCGATGGTGCGAATGGTCTGCTGGTCGCCGCCGAGCTCGGCTTTGCCACCCGGGCGTTCGACTTGCGTCAGTGCGAGTTGCTGCGAGACCTCGCCCGCGGTGATGCCAAAAGCCTCGAGCGCCTGCGGGTCCAGATCCACGCGGATCTGCCGCTCGACGCCACCGATGCGCTTCACCGATGCGACACCATCCACGCCATAGACGGCGCGGGCCACATCACGGTCCACGAACCAGGACAAGTCGGCCTCGCTCATCTTCGGCGCGGAAACCGAATACGTCAGCAGCGAGCCGCCGATCTCGATCTTGGTGACGATAGGCTCCTGGATGTCTTGCGGCAGGTCCATCCGGATGCGGGTGACCGCATCCTTGGTGTCGTTGAGCGCCGTCATCAAGTCGGTGTTGAGATAGAACTCGATGGCGGTGGTGCTGGTGCCTTCCACCACGGTCGAGGTCACCCGCTTCACGTTGGCGATGGTGGCGACCGAGTCTTCCACCTTGCGCGTGACTTCGGTCTCCAACTGCGACGGCGAGGCGCCCGGCTGGATGATCGTCACCACCGTCATCGGGAAGGCGATGTCCGGGAAGCGCGCGACCGGCAATTTGTGGAAGCCCCACAAACCCGCCACACACAGCACGAAGAACAGCATCACCGCGGGGACGGGATTGCGTATGCCCCAGCTGGAAAGATTGCCGCCGCCGCTCATGGCTGCGCGCTCTTGCCGTTGTTGGTGGATGTTGCTGCGGTCGATGTTGGTGCAGGTGCTGTCGCCTTGCTGCTCGGCACCACGCGCACGCGGTCGCCATCGGCCAGGAAGCCCGCGCCTTCGACCACGACTTGCGTGCCATCTTTCAGGCCACTCACTTCAACGAAGCCAGCATCCTTACCTGCCGTTTTCACCTGTTGCTGATGCGCGATGGATTCGGCATCCACCGTGAATACCGTCGGGAACCCATCACGCAAGACGACGGCGGCCTGCGGAATGACCGTCGCCTGACCGATGCCGGTTTCGATGCGGCCCTCCAGATACGTGCCCGGCTGCAAGGTGCCAGCCTGAATCAAGCCCGCCGGCAGATCGGCGTACAAGGTGCCGGTGCGCGTCGTGGCATCCACGCCCGGGCTGACCGCGCGAACGCGCCCTTCGACCGCATCACCTGTGGGCGATGTGAGACGAATGATGTCGCCCGGCTTGACCAACGCCAATTGCGAGGCAGGTAGTTCTGCGCGCCACTCCAGGCGGCTGTCCTTGATGAGATGCATCAAGGGCGTGCCCGCGGCGACCACTTGGCCCGGCTGTACGAGGCGCTTGCTGATCAGGCCATTGGCCGGCGCGCGCAAATCCGCGAAGCTGCGGCGCAACGCGACGGCATCGCGAGCGGCGCGGGCCGTGCCCAGTCGTGCTTCGGAGGCAGTGCGATTGGCGCGCAACTCATCCAGCGCCATCGCGCTGATGTACTTGCCCGAGGCGAGTTGTTGGCCACGCGCCAGATTGGAGCGCGCAAGGGCCGCGCCGGCTTCGGCCTCGCGCAGGGCAGCGTTTGCCTGCGCCAGATCGGAATCCAGCGTGCGATGGTCCAGCGTCAGCAACACCTGGCCGCGACGGACCGACTGGCCCACATCGACATTGAGTGCCGTCACGCGCAGGCCCGTGACCTCGACGCCCAGCTGCATTTCTTCCACCGGTGACACCGGGCCGGAGACGGTCAGGGCTCGCGGCATCTCACGGGTCACCACGGGTGCCGTGCTAACCGCCATCGCGGAAGCCGCAGCTTGCTTGGCAGCATCAGCTTCGGACTCATCCTTCTTGCAGGCCGGCAGGGCCGTGGCGATGGCCAGCGCCAACAGGGCGGCACGATAGGGGCGGAGGCGGGCGATGTTGGGCACGGACATGTCGGTTAGCGCACCGGGAGGGGACGCTAGTGTACCGACAAGTTTAGTAATTGTGCGTGCCGGCCTACGTGCGCCCCTTTTATGTCTTTTCGGCACCACGGGCGGCATTGGGCAACAGCCCGCCCGGATGACGCATGCGCAACCAGAGGGTTTGCGCTGCCATCACGATCGCGATGACCAACGCCGCCCAAGCCAAGGTCTCGGCACCCGTCAGCGACGACGAAGATTGCTTGATGTAGACCGCCACCAATCCCCACAACGCTGCGAGCGTGTAATCGATGTTGCCGCGCATGCGCTGGTTCATCCAGAGCAGCAAGGCAGCGGCGAGTGCGAGCAAGACCAGCGACCACACCGTCATGTCATCAGTCGGCATAAGCTTGAAGGCCACGATCACCTGCGCCAGATTGAGGAAGGCCGCCAACGACAGCCAGCCCGCGTGCAACGAGAGCGGCGTCCACGCCCACAGCCATTGCCCATGCTGGGGGGTGTCATCGAGCGAGAGGATCCGCGCGCAGCGCAGCAAGCAGAACAGCGCGCCGAAGATCACGACCAGGCACAGCCAGAAGATGCCCGGCTGCGTCGCGCCCATCGAGAACAGTGGCATCCAGATCGTGGTCAGGGCGAAACCTGCCGCGGCCCAAGGCGCGACCTTGGCCAGCGTCGGGTCATCACGCAGTGTGCGGCGTGATTGCCAGAACGCGTAGACAAGATCGAGCAGGAAGATCAGCCCCCAGATCGCGAAGGCGTAACCCGCCGCCACTAGCAAGGTCGGGTATTGATCGGACACCGTGCCATTGTCGGGACCGAAGCGCCCGCTGTTGGACAGCCACGCCACCAAGGGCATGGCCAGGGCGAACAGGATGACGAGGATGCGCATGCGACGGCTCCGGCGGGAATGCGCGGAGTATCCGCAGCCGCCGTGACGGCCAGATGGAAGCGTCAGCCCGGCAGGCGGAAGAAGGCCGTCGCGGCGCCGGTGGTCGCCGTCGCCACGGCTTCGAGGCTTTCGCCGCGGTCACGGGCGACTTCCTCAGCGATGTGCGCAAGGTACATCGGCTCGTTGCGCCGGTCCTTCGGCATCGGCTGCAGGTTGCGCGGCATCAGGTAAGGCGCATCGGTTTCAATCATCAATCGATTCGCCGGGATGTGTTTCACCAGTTCGCGCAAGTGCGCGCCGCGGCGCTCATCGCACAACCAGCCGGTGATGCCGATGTACCAATCCTGGTCGAGATAATCGAACAGCTCCTCGCGCGTGCCGGTGAAACAATGCACGACCGCGAGGCCCAACTTGCCATCGAAATTCTTCATCATCGCCATGAAGTCCGCGTGCGCATCACGCTGGTGCAGGAACAAGGGTTTGCCGGTGTCCACGCCGATCTGCAACTGGCGCTCGAACGCCTTGCGCTGCATCGGCCGCGGCGAGAAATCGCGGAAGTAATCCAGCCCGGTTTCGCCCACCGCCACCACCTCGGCGTGCGCGTGCAAGGCGCGCATCTCGATGTCGCATTCCTCGGTGTATTCGCTCGCGTGGTGGGGATGCACGCCGGCGGTCGCGAACAATTCGCCGGGATGCGTCTTTGCCAGCTCCAGCGCCTTGGGCGAATGCTCGCGCGAGGCACCGGTGATGATCATCCGTCCCACGCCCGCAGCGCGTGCACGCTCGATCACCTCCCCGCGGTCGCGGTCGAAGCTGTCGTGGGTCAGATTGGCACCGATATCGATGAGCATGGAGATGTCGCAAATTCGCAAGGCGCGAAGGATACCCGACCTGCCACGTATCCTTGTCCAGGTGAGCACACCCGCCTTCCCGATCAACGACGTCATCCCCGCCATCCGAGATGCGCTGGCGACGCAGTCGCGACTGGTACTGGAAGCGCCGCCCGGCGCCGGCAAGACCACGCAAGTACCGT
This sequence comes from Solilutibacter tolerans, assembly GCF_900155935.1. GTDB lineage: Bacteria > Pseudomonadota > Gammaproteobacteria > Xanthomonadales > Xanthomonadaceae > Solilutibacter > Solilutibacter tolerans. The sequence goes on along the minus strand of NZ_FTLW01000002.1, from coordinate 563,945 downwards.
TGGCCTTGCTGGACGAAGCGTGGCTGGGCGGCAAAAAGATTCTGATGCTGGAGCCTCGTCGCGTCGCCGCGCGTGCCGCCGCGGGTTTCATGTCCAAGCAACTTGGCGAGGCCGTTGGCGAAACCGTCGGCTACCGCATCCGTTTTGAAAACAAGGTGTCGAAAGCGACCCGCATCGAGGTTGTGACCGAAGGCATCCTGACGCGCTTGCTGCAAGACGATCCATTGCTGGAAGGCATCGGCGCGATCTTGTTCGATGAATTCCACGAGCGTCATCTCGCTGGCGATCTAGGCCTTGCGCTCGCGCTCGACGTGCAGGCCAGTGTGCGTGACGACCTGCGCATCGTGGCGATGTCGGCGACGCTGGATGGCGAGCGGCTTGCGAATTGGCTGGATGCGTCCCGCATCACCAGTGGCGGGCGAAGCTTCCCGGTCGACATTGCGCACTTCCCTGCACGTCGTGACGAAGCGTTGGCACCACTGGTCAAGCGTGCAGTGGAGCATGCGCTGATGTTGCATCCCGGCGACATTTTGGTTTTCTTGCCCGGCATTCGCGAGATCAGGCAAGTCGAAGCATCGCTCGAAGGCGTGGCTACTGCTTCCTCCATCGAGGTGCTGACCCTGCACGGCGACTTGCCGGTGGAAGCGCAAACCCGCGTGCTGCAGCCCGCAAGCGATGGCCAACGCCGTGTCGTGCTGGCGACCAATGTCGCCGAATCCAGTGTCACCCTGCCCGGCGTGCGCGTGGTGATCGATGCAGGTCTGGCGCGTGAGCCACAGTTCGACCCCAACTCGGGTTTCTCCCGACTGGATGCGGTGCACATATCGCAAGCCTCGGCCGATCAACGCGCGGGGCGTGCGGGGCGCCTCGGCCAAGGCTGGGCGTATCGACTGTGGCCGGAGTCACAACGACTGGCGCCGCAGCGTCGCGCCGAAATCGCGCAAGTCGAACTGGCGGGCCTGGCGCTGGAAATCGCCGCATGGGGCAGCGATGACTTGCGCTTTCCCGATGCACTGCCCCCGGGCGCACTGGCCGCCGCACGTGATTTGCTGTGCAGGCTGGATGCACTGGATTCAAATAACGCGATCACCCCGCTGGGTCGCCGCATGTTGTCGCTGGGCACGCATCCGCGCTTATCGGCAATGTTGCTGGCCGCACGAGACGATGCCGAATGCGCGTTGGCTTGCGACCTGGCGGCCTTGGTCGAAGCGCGTGATCCGCTGCGTACACGTAGTGATGCCTTGGCAGAGCGCTGGCAGGCGCTGGCCGCATTCCGGCAAGGTCGCGCCCCTGCCGATGCCAACCGCAGCACGCTGGCGGCGATCGATGCAGCGGCAAAGCAGTGGCGGCGACGTTTACGTGTGGAGGTCATGCCGCCGGCACACGTACCCGCCCATATGCTGGGTGATTTGCTGGCGCATGCGTATCCAGATCGCATCGCCTACCGGCATGCCAACGACCGCCATCGTTATCAACTCAGCAATGGCCGCATGGCGAAGTTGTTCGATGACAGTGCGTTGATCGGCGAGCCTTGGCTGGTCGCCAGCGAGTTGCGCTTCGACACCCGCGATGCGCTGATCATGCGTGCTGCACCGGTGGATGAGCAGCACCTGCGTGATGACTTCGCCACACATTTCCGTGAAGGTGATGAAGTGCGCTGGGACGCGGAGCGTCGCGCCTTGGTCGGTGAGCGCATCGCCCGCTTTGATGGAATCGTGCTGTCATCCAAGCCGGCTGGCAAGGTAGACCCTGCGCTCGCAAACCGGGCATTGGCCGATGCCGTACGCAGCTTGGGCCTGGGTGCCTTGCCGTGGAGTGAAGCCACATCGCAATGGCGAATTCGCGTCCAATGCCTACGCGCATGGATGCCCGAACTCGTCTTGCCCGACCTATCAGATGAGGTCTTGCTCGACACTTTGGATGATTGGCTCGCGCCCGCCTTCGCAGGCAAAACCCGGCTGGATGCGCTGTCCGCCGATGAGCTTGCCGAAGCATTAAAGTCCGGCATCGATTGGGCGACACGAAACCGCATCGACCAATTGGCCCCCACGCGCATCGACGTGCCCTCCGGATTGGCTCGCAACATCGACTATCGACTCGATGACCGTGGCGATGCCGCGCCGCCTGTATTGGCGGTGAAGCTGCAGGAATTGTTTGGCCTGGCCGAGACACCGCGCATTTGCGATGGACGCGTACCCCTGATGTTGCACCTGCTATCTCCTGCCCGACGCCCTTTGCAGGTTACGCAGGATTTGCGCAGCTTCTGGGAGCGCACCTATCCGGAAGTCAAGAAAGAAATGAAAGGACGTTATCCGAAGCATCCTTGGCCGGATGATCCTTGGAATGCGATGGCTACACATCGCGCCAAGCCTCGTGGCACATAAACCGGCCGCTGCAAGAATCGTCGCCCGTGGCGACGGCGGACGGTCGTCGTTGCAAGCGCGCTGACGGCGGGGCCACGCACCGCGCCAAGTCTCGCGGGTCTCGAGCAAGATCATTCAGCCATCAGCCGGTTTCACCTCCCAGCCCTCACGAAAATGCAACGCCGCGCCGCTCACACTCGACGGCAACATTCATCAATAGCGCAACGCGCTGACGGAGCCGACATGAGCAAGCTTGAAGACATCACCGGTCGCGCCACCCAATTGGCCAGCCAGTTGGGTGAAGGCCTGAAGGGTTCGTTGCCGGACAAGGCGATGAAACTGATCGAAACCGGCGCCGCGATTGGCGCGGTCAAAACCGGCACGCGCGTCGCCACGCGTTTCGTGCGCCGCAACCCGGCCATCGCTGTCGCCGCAGCCGCGGGTGCTGGCTTGCTTTGGTATGCAGCCCGCCAGCGCGCCAAGAAACAGGCCGAGGCACCGATCGAAGGCCAGTCCCGTCGCGTCGAAGCCAAGCGTGGTTCAGCACGTCGTCGCTCGTCCTGATCGCCCACACTTCGAAAAAAGAACGCCGCCTCTAAGGCGGCGTTTTTCTCTGCGCACTCACTGGCTATGTCAGGCCACGACCTCGGTCTGCACTTCAGCGATCACATTGTTGACCGCAGGCAACTCGATCACAAAGCGAGAACCGCCACCTTCGCGATCTTCGTAAAACAGGTGTCCGCCGGCGTTCATGATGATTTGGCGCGCCAGCGACAAGCCCAGCCCGCTGGAATTCTGGTCGGTATCGTCATAGCTCAAGCGGGTGAAGGGCTTGAACAACTCACGCTGCTTGAAGGCGGGAATGCCCGGCCCGCGATCAGACACCAACAACTGCCAATAACCTGGTGCGCCTGCGCGGATCTGGAAATCCAACTCGCCGCCGCCCGACGCATACTTGCCGACATTGGTCACCAAGTTCTCAGCGACTTGTCGGAGCACCATCGCATCGATTCCGACCTTGCACGGGCGATCCGGCACCTGGGTGGTGATGCGGATGCCGCGCGCTTCCAGTTGCAGGGCATAGCGCGCTACCAGCCACTCCACCGCTTCGCTCATTGAAGCGACGGGCGGCGGGCCTTGCTGGTCACGATGCTGCCTGCGCGATTGCGTTTCCAGATAGCTGCGGATGTAACCGATCGCGTCTTGCGTGGCTTCGTGGATAACTTGCAGGTAGCGTGGCGCGCGCTCGGGGTTGCAGTCGTCCTGCATCAGCATCTCGCTGGCAAACAACACGCTGGTCAGCGGATTCTTGAGATCGTGCGCGACCAGATTCACCAGGTTCTGGCGCTCCTGTGCGACGCGCTCAAGTCGATCACGCGTCAGCTTGAGCACAATGTGTGCGTTGACGCGGGCCAACAACTCTTCGGGGATGAAGGGCTTGGTGACGTAATCAACCACGCCTGCATCGAATGCGCGCAATAACATCTCGCGATCCTGCGCTGCGGTGAGGAACACCGTGGGGATCCGCATCAAGCCGGGATCCAATTTGATTTCGCGCATGAATTCGAAGCCATCCATCCCCGGCATCATCATGTCGAGCAGAATGAGATCGGGCTTGAAGCCGTGACAGCTTTCAAGCGCAGCATTCCCATCACTGGCCGTGGTCACGTGGTAACCCTGCCTCTCCAGCAGGGTGGTAACCACGCGCAGGTTCGCGGGCTGGTCATCAACCAGCAAAATGCGTCCTGCAATGGCAGTCGAGTTAGACAATCGGTATCCCCGCGGCAGACAGATGCGCCTGCATGCATTGGATTATAGGAAGGCTTTCATCGGGCTGATACTGCTTTCTTAAGCTGAATGGTTCATCGTACGACCGGTTTCAGCACGCCATTTGCCGGGTGAAAGCTCATTGAGGCGAATCGATCCCATCGCCACCCGCACCAATCGCAAGGTGGGCAAACCCACGGCGGCGGTCATCCGTCGCACTTGCCGATTACGGCCTTCGCGCAGGGTGATCTCGAGCCAGGCATCCGGCACGGTCTTGCGGAAACGCACGGGCGGATCGCGCGGCCACAAATCCGGCGCATCGATCTCTTCTGCCAGCGCAGGCAGCGTCGGCCCATCCTTCAACACCAATCCATTACGCAACTGTTGCAACTGGGGTGGCGTGGGTACGCCCTCGACCTGAACCCAATACGTCTTGGGTTCTTTGTGGCGCGGATCGGTCAGCCGGTGCGCCAACAGGCCGTCATTAGTCAGCAACAGCAAACCTTCGGAATCGAAATCAAGCCGCCCTGCCGGATAAACATCCGGCGGCAGTCCATACCCTGCGAGCGTGGGGCGCGGTGGATCGCTTTGATCAGTGAATTGGCAAAGCACCCCGAAGGGCTTGTTGAATGCGATCAGCATGGAGGTGGGCGAGGCGGGCAAGTCGTTGACGCGGGCCGCGGCGGCAGCATCATTGCCGTGGCGGCGGCACGTTAGCGAAGGCGCGGTTTGACGAACCGCAGCGTCATCCGGTCGCTTTCACCCACCGCGGCGTATTTGGCTGCATCCTTCTTGTCGTGGCGATTGGTTGGCGGCAAGGTCCATACGCCATTGGGATGATTGGCCGTGTCCTTGGCGTTCGCGTTGATCTCGCTGCGTGCATCCAGACGGAAGCCGGCGCGCGTGGCAAGCTCGATGACCAGGTCTTCGCTGAGGTAGCCGGACTTCTTCATGTCCGCAAGCGAAGTGCCAGGCTTGGCACGGTGATCGACCACGCCTAGCACGCCACCCGGCTTCAATACATCGTAAAACGCCTTGAAATAAGCATCCGCATTGTCTGCCGCGACCCAGTTGTGCACATTGCGGAACGTCAGCACCACGTCAACCGAGCCGGGCGCACCCAATGATGGCGTCTTGCCGTCGTATTCCAGGTATTGCGCACGGTCGTAATGTTCGGCATCGGCGGCAAACTTGGCTTTCAGACCTGCGTTGCGCTTGCCTGCGCCGGTGTCTGCCGGCGCGCTTGCCGTGGCCGCGATATAGGCACCCGAGTCACGCAGATAGGGTGCCAGGATCTCGGCGTACCAGCCTGCGCCGGGACTGATCTCGATCACGCGTGCACGGCTGCCAACTCGAAAGAACTCCAGCGTGGCTTGCGGATGACGATATTCATCGCGAACACGACTGCTTGCGCTGCGCCATGAATCGTTGATCGCCTCGGCAAGCAACGGGCCATCGGCCACCGCCCAGGCTTGGTCCACTTCCGCGGCGGCTTGAGCACGTGTTCCCGGCATTGAGGCGCAGGCCAGGAGCGAGGAAGCCAGCGCGATGCCGACGGCGATACGAATAGCATGATGTGCAGGCATGTCGATTCCCCTTGTCTGAAGTTGCAAGATTAGCGCGATGCTGATGGCGGCGTCGTGGCGGCGCACAAAAACGAAGCCCGGCATGTGCCGGGCTTCGTGTGCCACGCAATTAACGTTGATCAGCCTTGCAGCGATGCCAGGGCAGCGTTGAGCGTTGCGCTCGGGCGCATCGCTGCATCGGCCTTGGTGGTGTCAGGTCGGTAATAGCCACCGATATCGACCACCTTGCCCTGCACGCCGATCAATTCCTCGAGGATCTTCGCTTCGCCATCGACCATGGCCTTCGCGACCGGCGTGAACGCGGCCTTGAGTTCGGCATCACTGTCCTGCGCGGCCAGCGCTTCGGCCCAGTAGCGCGCCAACCAGTAATGGCTGCCGCGATTGTCGATGCCGCCCAGCTTGCGTGACGGCGACTTGTCGTTGTCCAGGAACCGACCGTTGGCGACATCCAGTGCATCAGCCAATACGCTCGCGCGCTCATTGCCGGTGGTGTTGGCCAGATGCTCCAGCGAGGCCTGCAGGGCGAGGAACTCGCCCAGCGAGTCCCAGCGCAGGTAATCCTCGGCGACGAACTGCTGCACGTGTTTGGGTGCGCTGCCGCCTGCGCCCGTTTCGAACAAACCGCCACCCGCCATCAACGGCACGATCGACAGCATCTTGGCGCTGGTGCCGAGCTCCATGATCGGGAAGAGATCCGTCAGGTAGTCACGCAGCACGTTGCCGGTGACTGAGATCGTGTCTTCGCCCTTGCGGATGCGTGCGAGCGAGAACTTCATCGCCTCGACTGGCGAGAGGATGCGGATATCGAGGCCACTGGTGTCGTGGTCCCGCAGGTAGTGTTCGACCTTCTGGATGATTTCGCGGTCGTGTGCACGATTCGCATCCAGCCAGAACACCGCGGGCGTGTTGGACAGGCGCGCGCGATTGACCGCCAGCTTCACCCAGTCGGCTACGGCGGCATCCTTGGTCTGGCACATGCGGAAAATGTCGCCGGCGTGCACGTCCTGCTCCATCCAGACCTTGCCCGTGTCATCGGTCACTCGCACGGTGCCGTCGTGCGGGATGCGGAACGTCTTGTCGTGGCTGCCGTACTCCTCGGCTTTTTGCGCCATCAAGCCGACATTGGGCACGCTGCCCATCGTCGCCGGATCAAACGCGCCGTTCGCCTTGCAATCATCGATCACCACTTGGTAGATGCCCGCATAGCAGCGGTCCGGAATCACCGCCTTGGCATCCTGCAGTTCGCCCTTCGCGTTCCACATGCCGCCGGAGTCGCGGATCATCGCCGGCATCGAGGCATCGACGATCACGTCGGACGGCACGTGCAGGTTAGTGATGCCCTTGTCGGAGTTGACCATCGCCAAGCCCGGGTTTGCTGCGTAGATCTCGGCGATGGTCGCTTCGACTGCGGAGCGCTCTGCCTCGCTCAATTCACCCAGCTTGGCGTACAGGTCGCCGATGCCGTTGTCCGGTTCGAAGCCGATGCGCGCAAGCAGCTTGCCATGCTGGTCATACAACTTCTTGTAGTAACGCTGCACGGTGATGCCGAACATGATCGGGTCGCTGACTTTCATCATCGTGGCCTTGAGGTGCAGCGAGAACAGCGTGCCCTGCGCCTTCGCATCGGCAATCTGTTCGTCGATGAACTGCGCCAGCTTGTCGGCGCGCATCACCGCGCAATCCAGCACTTCGCCCGGCAACACCTTGGTCTTGGCCTTCAGGATCACATCGGAGCCATCGGTACCCAAGAGTTCGATCTGCACCTTGCCATTGTGGTCGAAGGTGACGGATTTTTCGCTGGCGAAGAAATCGCCATCGTCCATATGCGCGACATGCGACTTGGATGCCGCATTCCACTTGCCCATGCGATGCGGATGCTTTTTGGCGTAATTCTTAACCGAGAGCGGCGCACGGCGATCGGAGTTGCCTTCGCGCAACACCGGGTTGACCGCACTACCCTTGACGCGGTCGTAGCGCGCCTTGGCATCGCGCTCGACGTCGGTCTGCGGGTCTTCGGGGTAGTCGGGAATGGCGAAGCCCTGCTTCTGCAACTCCGCGATGGCCGCTTTCAGCTGTGGCTCCGAGGCGCTGATATTGGGCAGCTTGATGATGTTGGCTTCGGGCGTCTTCGCCAGTTCACCCAGTTCGGCCAGATCGTCGTTGACCTTCTTGTCGCCCAGGATCTCCGGGAACTGCGCCAGGATGCGCGCGGCCAGTGAGATGTCACGCGTGTCGACATCGACGCCGGCGCTGCCTGCGAAGGCCTGCACGATCGGCAGGAAGGAATGCGTGGCCAAGAGCGGCGCTTCGTCGGTGAGGGTGTAGAGGATCTTGGGGGTGTCGGTCATGTGGGCCTCGTGGGCGTGGGCGATGCAGTCAGACTGCGTTCGCGTGAGGGAATCAGCAAGTAAACCGCCATTGTCACCGCTGCGGCGTTCACGGGCAAAGTGCGGCGGCGTATTGCCGAATGGCGCACTGGAATGTGCAGTGAAAAAAAAGGCGCGACTCGCGTCGCGCCCGGCTCGCCCTTGGGCTAAGTGATTACTTGACCTCGAATTCGCGGGTCTGCAGCTGGCTGCCATCAAGCGTCACATCGACCTTGTACTTGCCGACCGGCCAGCCCTTCGGGTTCTGGATGTGGAATTCGTAGATGGTGTCAGCGCCTTCCATCGCCTTGTCTTCCGTATGGACGGTTTGGCCATCCTGATAGGACCACTTGGCGTTGAGCTTGCTGCCGGCCGCGGCCGCGCCGCCGGTGTTGACCGAGGCGTAGATGGTGTCGGTCGTGCCGAATACGGCATTGGCCGAGGTCACCTTGTTGTCCGCGCCAATGGCATTGCCCAGCTCGATCGCAAGGATGGTGGCCGGGGCAGCGGCCGGTGCGGCCTCAACCGGGGCAGGTGCAGGCGTTTCGGCTGCCGGTGGCGCAACCACGGCTTCTTCTTTTTTCTTGCAGCCGGTGATGCCAACGGTGGCGATCAGGGCCGAAGCCAGTGCGATCGTGAGGTGTTTGCGATTCATGGGAACTCCTGTGGAAATGGGATGATGCGGATGACTAACCTGAAACGCGTACTCAGGGAATCTTGAACGTCTGCCCGGGGAAAATCTTGTCCGGGTCATCGATCTGGTCACGATTGGCTTCAAAGATACGCTGCCATTGACTGGCATCACCATAAACCTGCTTGGCGATCTTGGACAGCGAATCGCCGGATTGCACCGTATAGCTCTGCACGCCGCCGCCCGCACCGACCACAGCGCTGCTGCCTCCGGTCACGGCCGAGAAGTCGGCCTTGTCATTGGCGCTGCTGCTGCCGCCAGCAAGCGAGAGCTTGTTCGGGTCGTTGTTCGCGTTGGCCATGGAGCCTCCAATCTGGGATATCACGGCCGCAGGCTCGCATGACGCCTGTTAAGAAAACATCGTGCCCGGGTGAAGCGGCATGGGTTTTGCTGGCGCAGCCCAATGCTGCAAGGCAGCGTGAGCCGGATGAACAGCCTGTTTACTGTCTGAGTCGATATCGGGATCCCCCACCACGCGGGCTGCAGCAGCCGGCCATCGTTGACACCGCGATATCGACATCCCCACCCACTCCTCCAACCAAGGTGCTCAACATGTCCCCGAACCATTACAAACGCGTATGGGTGGCTATCGCCGCCATAAGCGGCATCGGTGCTATGACAACGGCTTTTGCCCAGCCACCCGAATTCGTCAAAGCCGAGCTGCAGCGCAAGGCGTTCGTTCGCGCACAGGCCTCGTCGAAGGCCTCACGCCCAGCCCAGCCCGCCAATGAGGCAGAGGCCGTTGCGCAAAAGAAGATGGTTCGTGAAGGCATCATCGAAATCCCGCTGCCTGAGGACCGAATGCTTTATACGCAGCGCACCGTGGATGCACAGGGCAAGGCTCATGTGGGTCATGTCGAATCCAAATCGTCCGCCCATACGCACTCCACCCACGCCGAGGAGAAGCCGAATGAATAAGACCCTCCTCGCGGCAGCTCTGGCCGTTGCGACATCCTTTGCAGCGCCGCTGTCCCAAGCTGCCGACATCGTCCCGATCAATAACGATCCAGCCGGCCAAGGCCTCAACGATCCGACGCCGATCAGTCCGCAAGGCGGCAACTCGGGTACGACGGTGGGCGAACAGCGCCGCATCGTCTATCAATTTGCTGCGGACCTGTGGGGCGCGGTGTTGCAAAGCGATGTACAGATCCGTGTCGGCGCGAGCTTCCGGCCTTTGCGTTGCGACTCCACGGGGACAGTGCTCGGCTCTGCCGGTGCGGCAGCGATCTACGTGCTGACCAGCAATAACGATCCCTCGACCGCGATGCTTTATCACGGCGCCCTGGCCGACGCCTTGATTGGCGAAGACCTGCAGGCTGGCGCCGGGTTGGACATCAATACCAACTTCAACTCCGCCTATGGCAATACCAATCCCGATGGTAGCCCGTGCTCACCGGGGGCTGGCTGGTATTACGGTCTGGATGGCAAGACGCCGGAAGGCAAAACCGACTTCCTCAACGTGGTCATGCATGAAATCGCGCATGGCCTTGGTTTCTCGGGGTTCGGCAGTGTGTCCACCGGCGCGCCGCTGGCTGGCTATCGCGATATCTACTCCAGCTACGTCTTCGATAACCGCACCAATCTGGCCTTCTACCAGCTGCCGACCAACGCCGCACGGCGCGAGGCGATCACTGGCGGCAACCTGGCCTGGACCGGTCCCATGGTGACCGCGCAAGTGCCCAACCTGCGTTCGCTGAAAACCGTACTGCGCGTTTCGGGAACGCTCTCGGCCGCCTACGATTTCGGCACGGCCGCATTTGGTCCGGAAGCTGCCGCGTCCAACTTCGATGGCGACGTCGTTGCGGTGAATGACGGCAGTGCGAGTCCCAGCCTTGGCTGCGCGGCCTCGCCTGCAGGCGCGTACCTGGGCAAGGTCGCCCTGGTCAGCCGTGGTGGTTGCAGCTTCGAGATCAAAGCCAAGCACGCGCAGGATGCCGGGGCTTCAGCGGTGGTGATCGCCAACAATGTCTCCGGCACCATCAATATGGCGGCCGATGACACGGTGGAGGCGACGGTGCCGACCATCATGGTTTCGCTGGCTGATGGACAGGCGCTACGTGCAGCGATTCCGGGTGTCCGGGTGGCGATAGGCACTGTTCCCGGGGTGCTGGCAGGCGCAGATCGTCGGGGCCGCGCCTTGCTGTTCTCGCCCAACCCGGTACAGCCAGGCTCAAGCTTCTCGCATTTTGATACCTCGTCTTCACCGAATGCACTGATGGAGCCGGCGATCACCCGCACCCTGATGTCGAATCTTGATCTGGACCTGACCCCATCGCTGTTTGCGGATGAAGGTTGGCAACTCAATCCCGGCAACGCCACGATTGGCGCCGACTGCGATACCGGCATCCCGGCCGTCTCAGCCGATGGCGTCATCGTCGGTGCCAATATCCAGGCTTGGGATCGTGTGTGCGCGGCAACCGCTACTCACCGTGGCGAGTACGTCTCCTGCATGGTGCAGCACCGTAATTTGCTCCGTGAAAGCGGCTTGATCACCAACCAAGATGCCCTCCGTCTCGCTCGCTGTGCGGCTAGTCGAAAGGGTTTGTAAACCAGCATGGCAACAGGCAGCCGTTCATTGCGAACGGCTGTCCTGCCCGAACGCTGATCAACCCAGGCTGATCAGCGTCACTCGTTGAATGCTGTTGAAAGGATCCATGAAATGAACCGCCCCTACCGACTTCGGTTGCAACCCCTGCTCATCGCACTCATCGCGCTACCCGTGGCGCTGCTCGCCAGTTGTACGCGCGCGCCCTCACAAGAAGACACTTCAGTGGCAGCCGGCAACGCACAAACCCCGGCAAGCGAAACGCCTGCCGAAGTCACAGGCAGCGATGCCGCTCCAGGCCCCGCTGGACCTGTGACCGTCGAGCCACCACGTCCTCAGGTGATGGAAGGGGTTCCCACCAAGATCAAGATGCCGCCGCCAACCACGCACACCCCGCCCGTCGCCTTGGGTGCGGCGATTGATTACGGCTGTGAAAGCGGCTCGACGCTGCGCGTACGCTATGGCAATGGCGTCGCTGAAATCGCCTGGACCGGTGGCGATCACCTGCGCCTCACCGCCCAGGCAGCAGATGCAGGCGGCGGAGAACTGTACGCGGGCGATGGCTACCAATTACGTCGATTGGGGAGCGCCGTGCAATTGCAGCCCAGCGGTGGTGGCAGCGAATGGCGCTGCGTTGAAACCAATGCCAGCGCCTGACGCAACATCTCGCCAACAACGAACAAGTGTTACTGCCTAAGCACGCGCAGATCAGGCGGCGGTAGCCGATCCGGGGTGCCGCGCCACGGATTGATATCGACACCGCCGCGCCGGGTGTAATTGGCCTGCACCGATAGCGACTGCAGGCGGCAATGAGTCATCAAATCGATGAAAATTCGCTCGACACATTGCTCGTGGAATTCCCGATAGTCTCGGTAGCTGGCCAGATACTTGAGCAGCCCCTCACGCTCGATCCGCGGCCCGCGATAATCAATCGACAGCGTCGCCCAATCCGGCTGACCGGTCACCGGGCAATTGGATTTCAGCAGATCGCTTACCAAGGTCTCGTTGACATGACTGCTGTCGTCAGCCTGCAGTAGGCGGGCATTCGGCGGCCCGTACTCGTTGATGTCTACGTCAACGAAATCGATGTTCTCCCCCGCAATCACACCCATCCCAGGCAAGCCGAACACCATCGAGACCGGCGCGCCCGCGGTGGCGGAGAGATCGCGCTCAATCCGAGCCTGCAGACTTTCGGCATCTGCCAAACGCTCGCTATTGAACGAGTTGAGATACAACTTGAGCGATTTGGATTCAATCAGATGCGGGGAGTCCGCCGGCACGGTGAGCCGACCCACGGCCACCTGCGGCTTGCCGCGCAAATCCAGCCAGCTGAGCTCGTAGACATTCCAGCCATCGTGGCCCGTGAACGGTAACGCCTGATCATCAACGCCGATCTGGGCGCGCGCAGCCGCGCGTGGAATCGGGAACAGGAGTGCGGGATCGTAGCGGTCGGGGTATGCAGTTTCGCGGCCCAACTGGCTGTCGGCGGGGGTGTTGAAGTTGCCCATCCACACATTATCCGCGCTTGTGCGCCTAACCGCCTGCATAATCGTCAGCCATACTGGAGAGAGCTATGCACGGTGGTGGTCTAGAGCTTGCGTTGGTATTTCTGCTGGCTGCGGTGATCGCCGTGCCGGTATTCAAGCGTTTTGGCCTGGGCGCAGTGCTCGGTTATCTCGCTGCCGGCGTGGTGCTGGGCCCGTATGCGATGAAAGTGGTGCCGAACCCCGAGCCGGTGCTGACCGCCAGCGAGATCGGCGTGGTGATGATGCTGTTTGTCATCGGCCTGGAGTTGTCGCTGCCGCGCCTTAAGCTGATGCGCAAGCCGATCTTCGGCGTCGGTGGCCTGCAGGTCTTGCTGAGCGCCCTGGCACTCGGCGTGATCGGCTATCTCTTCTATGACGTGCATTGGCGCGCGGCGATCATTGTTGGCGCGGCACTGGCGTTGTCATCCACCGCGGTCGGCCTGCAGCTGCTGTCTGAGCGTGAAGAGCTCAATGAAGACCATGGCCGGCTCGCCTTTGCGATTCTGCTCTTCCAGGACCTGGCCGCGATCCCGCTGCTGGCCGCGATCCCGCTGCTTGGCGGCGTGGCCGCTGCCGATGGCGAGGCGCAAGGCTGGGCGGTTGCGAAAGCCATCGGCGCGATTGCGCTGTTGGTAGTGGGTGGCCGCCTGCTGCTGCGAGAACTGTTCAACCGCATCGCGCGCCTGGAGATGCCGGAGGTGTTCACCGCGACCGCCTTGCTGGTGGTGCTGGGCAGCGCCTGGCTGATGCAACTGGTGGGCCTCAGCGCCGGCATTGGCGCGTTCATCGCTGGCGTGATCCTGGCGGATTCGGAATTCCGTCACGAGCTGGAATCCCAGATCCAGCCGTTCGAGGGTTTGCTGCTGGGCCTGTTCTTCATGGCCGTGGGCATGAGCATCGACCTGCGCTATGTGATCGATCATCCGCGCGTCATCATCACCGGCGTACTGGTGCTGATGGCAGTCAAATTCACCATCTTGTTCGCCTTGGGCAAGGGCCCGGGCAAGCTGGATACCCGCGGCGCGCTGCTGTTGGGCGGCGTTCTGGCACTGGGTGGTGAATTCGCCTTCGTGGTGTTCAGTGAAGCCAGTCGCGCCGGCTTGATCGATACCGAGCGCCGCAATCTGTTGACGGCCGTGGTCGGCTTGTCGATGGCGTTGACGCCGTTATTGCTCATCGGCATCAATGCCTTGGTCAAGAAACCCAAAGTCGTCGCCGCGCCCACGCGTCCGTTCGATGAAATCCCCGACGACCATCCGCAGGTGATGATTGCCGGCTTTGGCCGCTTCGGGCAGATCGTCGCGCGCCTGCTGTTTGCGCAACGCATCCGCTTTGTCGCCATCGATACCGATGTCGAACAGGTCGATTTTTTCCGTAAATTCGGCAGCCCTATCTATTACGGCGATCCAAGCAAACCGGATCTGTTGCGCGCGGCGGGCGCGGACAAGATCAAGGTCTTTGTAGTCGCCGTCTCCGATACCAAGGGCGCGCTGCGCATCGTGCGCTTGCTTCGCCGTCGCTATCCCAATGCGCGCATTCTCGCCCGCGCCAAAGACCGCATGCACTCCTGGCAGCTGATGGATTGCGGGGCAACGCCGATGCGCGAAACCTTCGGCACCGCGCTCGATACCGGCTTTGAAGTGTTGAAGGAACTGGGGATGTCGGAAGCGGCTGCTCGCCAGTCAGTCAACATCTTCCGCGAACACGATCAGCGCATGCTGGAGGCGCAGCACCTCATCTATGACGATGAAGATGCCTTGCGTCAGTCTGCGCAGGATTCGCGCAACGAGCTGGAACAGCTCTTCGCCGCGCAGATCGGCGAAGGTGAAATCGCCGATGTGCTGCGCGAAGTGGAAGCTCAGCGACCGGCTTCCAGATAATCGAGGCTGGCCTGCAGCATCGCGCGCAGGCCAAGATCCAGCGCCGATTCGTCCATCGTGAACAAGGGCGAATGGTTGGACGGCGCGGTGAGTGGGTCGATACCGGGCGCGGTCGACCCAACAAAGAAGAACAACGCCGGCACTTCCTTCGCGTACCAGGAAAAATCCTCGGCGCCAGTGATCAGCGGCATCTCCACCACTTTGTCTGCCCCGGCCACTGCCTGCAGGCTGGGCAGCACGCGCGTGGTAAGTGCCGGGTCGTTGTAGGTCACCGGGTTGCCGGCTGCCTCGCCAATCGAAAGTTCACCCTTTGCGCCATGCGCATGGGCGACCGACTCGATCACGTTGCGCATGTCGGCGACGATGCGCTTGCGTTGTCCATCATCAAAAGTGCGCAGCGTGCCGAGCATCTTCACGTCATCAGGGATGATGTTGTTGCGGATGCCGCCGTGGATCGAGCCAATCGTCAGCACTGCCGGCAGCGATGCGATGTCGGTGCGACGACTCACCACGCTTTGCAGGTTGTCGATCACCGCTGCACTCGCGACGATCGGGTCGATCCCGCCCCATGGCCGCGAGCCATGCGTTTGCCGACCGGTGACTTCAACACTGAAGAAATCACTGGCCGCCATGAACGGTCCTTTGCGATAACCAATCGTGCCGGCGGGCAGTGTCGAGAACACATGCAGGCCGAGTACCGCGTCCGGCTTGAAATCCTTGAACAAGCCCTCCTTCAGCATCAACGACGCGCCACCCTCTTCCGATGCGGGCGCACCCTCTTCGGCCGGCTGGAAGATCAACATCACCTGTCCCGGCAGGTCTGATCTCATCGCCACCAAGGCCTCGGCCACGCCCATCAGGATCGCGGTATGCGCGTCATGTCCGCAGGCATGCATGACGCCGGTTTGCTGGCCGTTGAATTCGGTGGTGACTTTCGAAGCAAAGGGCAGATCCGCCTTTTCGGTCACCGGTAACGCGTCCATGTCGGCGCGAAGCGCGATCTTCGGTCCCGGCTTGCCGCCTTCGATGACCGCCACCACCCCATGATGCGCAACCCCTGTTTGCGGCTTCAACCCCAGCTTACGCAAATGCGCGGCGACCTTGGCCGCGGTGCGTTCTTCGCGGTTGGAGAGCTCGGGATGTTGATGGAAGTCGCGACGCCAAGACACCACATCGGCTTTCAGGCGTTCTGCCGCGGCATCGACTTCAGGCCGGGTTTGGGCAACCAAAGATTGCATCGGCAGCGCGGCGATGACGAGGGCAGCAGCAAATACAGTGCGCATGAAGAATTCCTGTCGGGCGTGGGGCGGTTGATCCGGGCGATCAGGGTTGAATGTAGAACACCGCAGTGATCGATTCGTTGAATTCGATTTCCGGCTGTAGGTAGCGGCCTGGCTGGGCGCGCGAGCCAGAGACGGTTACGCGGTCCAAGCCGTTGGCACCATAACGAAAGTGCGCGGACAAGTCGTTGTTGGCACTGTTGATGCTGTAAACCGTGCCCAGCCGAGCGTTGAAGCCGGCGGCAATTTCGGTTGCCCGTTCTTGGGCATTGCGCGCGGCCTTCGCGCGGGCTTCGGCGCGCAGTGCATCCGCGCGCGAGGAGGTGAAGCTTGTGCCGCCAAAGCGGTTCATGCCTGATGCCAATGCCGCATCCAGCACGACATTCAAACGATCAAGATCACGCAGTTTAAAGCTGACGCTACGCGAAGCGTTGTAGCCATTGGAGACACGACGCCCATCGTCGTTGGTATCCACGTCCTCGTTGAGCGAAAGATCAGAGGCCTCGATATCGGCCTCTGCTACGCCCTGCTGATGCAAAGCATGCAGAAAGGCGCTCACCGCAGCATCTACCTTTTGCTTGGCTCGCAATGAAGCCACATCATTCACCTGACTAGACACGGTGATTTCCGCCATGTCGGGGGCCACGACAACTTTTCCGCTCCCCATGGCAACCACGTGCGGCCCATCCGGCAATGGCGTACCTGCCATGACAGGCAAGGCCAGCAACCCTGCCATCAACGCAATCATCCGCCATCCGCGCATCGCCGCACTCCTGTGTTGGATGCCTTGATGCTAAATCAAGTCAGGTGTTCGCGCCCGAGGTATTCCGCACTCTGCATCTCGATCAGGCGCGATGCGGTGCGCTCGAAGGCATGCGCGAGTCGCTCGCCGGCATAGAGATCCACGGGCGATGCCGCGGCCGTGCACACCAGGTTGACGTGGCGATCGTAGAACTCGTCCACAACGGTGACAAAGCGACGTGCCGGATCGTCATTGCTGCCATCGAAACGCGGAATTCCGCCCAGCAGCACAGTATGGAATTCGTGCGCGATCTCGATGTAATCGGCCGCCGCGCGCGGGCCTTCGCACAACGCGTCGAAGTCAAACCAGACAAAACCATGGCAACGTGCGCGTGTGCGAATCGGGCGACCGTCGACCATCAAATCAGTGGATATCAGTGGCGCATGCGTCAGCGTCTGCCAGCGATCCGCCAGCCAGGCATCGGCAGCATCGTCCGCGGGCACACGATAGACAGGCGATCGAGTCAATTCTCGCAGGCGGTAATCGGTGCTGCTCTCAATTTCCATCACCACGCAATGCTGTTCGATCAGCGCGATCGCCGGCAGGAAACGTGCGCGTTGCAGGCCATCTTTGTAGAGATTGGCCGGCACCGTGTTGGATGTCGTCACCAGCACCACACCCTCGGCAAACAGGCGCTCAAGCAGGCGTGACAAGAGCATCGCATCGCCGATATCGCTGACGAAAAATTCATCCAGCACCAACACGCGCATGTCGCGACGCCACTCCTTGGCGATGATCGCCATGGGGTCGCGTTCACCGGCGTGTTGTTTAAGGCGCGCATGAATTTCGCGCATGAAGCGATGAAAATGCGTACGTCGCTTTTCGGCGAAGGCCAGGCTGTCATAGAACATGTCGACCAGAAAGGTCTTGCCGCGCCCCACGCCACCCCACAAATAAAGTCCTTGCGTGGTCGATGTTGCATCCTTCGCGCCAAACAATCGGCCAAAGAAATTCGATGCAGCCACCGGCGCTGACAAGGCGTCATGCAGCCGATCCAACTCCACCAATACGGATCGCTGGGCCGGGTCGTCCTGCCATTCGCCGCGCGCGATGCCGGCGTCGTACAACTGCGACGGCGTACTGCTCATTCTGCGGCGGGCGGATTCGGTAACCAGCGACGCGCGGTGTTCTTGATCACGCCACGCAGATCCACCAATTTCCCGTGGAAGAAGTGCGAGGTACCCGGCATCTTCACCAAGGTCAACGCGGAGGGCTGCAATTTCTCCAGCCAGTCATATACGGCTTGCGGGTCGACGACTTCGTCTTCCTCCCCTTGCACTACCAACCATGGCATCGGCGGCACGGCCTGGTCAAAATCCCAACGTCCCGCAGGTGGCGCCAATGAGATCAACGCGGCGGGCTCAAGCGCGGCACTGGACTGGATCGAGACATAGGCACCAAAGCTGAAGCCGACCAGCCACAACAAGGCATCAGGACGTGCCTTGCGCACCCATTCGGCGACCGTGCGCAAATCATCGCACTCGCCCTTGCCTTCATCGAACTCACCTGCCGACTCACCCGTACCGCGGAAATTGAAACGCACCGTAGTGACACCCAACTCGCGCAACGCACGCCCGGCCATCGTCACGACCTTGTTGTTCATCGTGCCGCCCTCGGTGGGCAGCGGATGACAAATGATGGCGATGACCGATTGCGCGGCGACATCAGCTTCGGGAAATTCGACTTCGACCTGCAATGCGCCGACCGGACCGGTCAACGTCAATGCAGTGTCTTGCTGGGGAAATGCAGGCTGTTCCATCCGCCTAGTTTATCCGGGCAGGCGGAAAACCTTTTTCATCGCTCCTGCAAACGCAGGTCGACCACCAGCGGATCATGATCCGAGCTGCGCAAAGGCGTGACCGGCGCATCCAGGCCCTCCGGCGCATCGGGCTCGTCGGCATTGATATGCCATTCGGCGGCGCTCGCCAGCCGCACCGCCATTGCAGGCGAGAGCAGGGCATGGTCCAGGCGGCCGATTTGCCCGTCGTACACATAGGAATAAGGATGTTGGATGCCGGCTTCGGCAAATGCATCACGCCAACCGTTTTCACGCAGCCAGCGGGGTGGGTCTTCCATCGCATAGGCGTTCAGATCGCCCAATATGACGATCGGCGCATCCAGCTTGGCATCGATGCGTTGTCGCAGCCAACCATCCAGCAGTTTTGCCGATGTCAGGCGTGACGCATTCCAGCAACTCTGGCCGTCACGCTGGTCGGCATCGCCACCTTTAGCATCACGACAACCTTTCGACTTGAAGTGATTGGCGACCACGTTGAACAGCGGGCCGCGGCCCGCACGAAACGCTTGCAGCAACGGCGGACGGCTGAGACCCGCGAACGGGCCTTGATCGAACGTGGCGGAAGCGCCCACGGGCTTCACCTTGGATGCACGATAGATCAAGCCGACGCGAATCGCATCGGTGCTGGCATTGGTCGGCATCGATATCGCGCGCCAATCGCCTCCGTGGATGGCATTCAAGGCGAGGAGCAGCTGCGCCTCGGAAGACAATGGTCCCGCCCCATCATTCTCCAACTCCATCAACGCCACTACATCAGCGTCCAATGCTGCCAGTGCTGCAACAAGCTTGGCGCGCTGGTGCAGGTATGCGGCCTGGGTTTTTGCCCCGCGCTCGGTCGGGAAACCGCCACCCTGGCCATCCCCGTTAAACAGGTTCTCAAGATTCATCGCGGCGATGCGCACATCACCTTTTCGCATGGGTGCGGTGGGGCGCTTCGCCGCTTCCACCACGGGCGCCTGCGCTAATTGCAGCCGATAACCGCCGAAGCGTTCATCGACAATGCCCGTCACGCCTTTCATCAAACTACCCGTACGTGGGATGTCGCGGCGCATCACGGTATCGGCGCTGCTTCGCGCATCCCCATCATCCAGCGCGACCACGCGCGCACGATTCTGGCGGCCGAGTGCATTCGCGGCATCACCCGGCAGAACAACTTCAGTCGGTGTCCACACGCGCCCTTCTAGCGCCACTTGCCACTCGCCGAAGCGTGCGGCGTTATGGGTATCAACGATGGCCAGGTCCTGGACAAACCTGACCCGCATCGCCTCCAGTGACTCCCAGGCCGCAGCATCCACCGGAACATTCGCCAGTGCCTGCGCACTCGGCAATGGCGTCGGTGCCAAGGCCGACAAGCCGGTGACTTCCAGCACAGTGATGCTAGCGCCCTTGCCGGTATCGCGTTCGGCCACACGTCCCTGCACGCGCACGTGATCGCCGACAAGCAGGGGACCACCGACGCCCGACAGGAACAGGGCATCCGATGTCGCCGCATCGTCATCCGCCGTGCCTTGCAGCGTCCACAGACCAAGACCCGCGGCGAAATTCGCGGTCACGATGCCATCCACGGTGACTTCCCGACCCAACATCGGGCTGGTCATGCCGCTGCCTTGCACGGCCCCGATCGGGGTCACCTCGGGCGGTGGGGCAATGCTGGCGCAGGCGGCAAGCGTGAAGGAGAGCGCGAGCAAGGAAAGTTGGCGATGTCGTTGCATGGGGCGTCAGGCGTGGCAGGCAGATGCGCAGTGTTTCATGCCGATGCGAGATCCGCACTTCTCCATCCCCGAATCTTCAATAGCCAAAACGAAAAACGCCGCCCAAGGGCGGCGTTTGGACACGAAGCGACAGAGCGCTTACTTGCTCTGCTCGACCATCCACTCGACGGTCTTCTGCATCTGCTCGTCGGTGATCGCCGGGTTTCCGCCCCTCGCGGGCATGACGCCAGCGGTGCCGGTGAAGCCTTCGGTGGCCTTCTTGATCAGCTCTTCCAAGCCCTGCTGGGCTACGCGAGCCCCAATGCCGCCAGCATCCAGCTTCGGCGCGCCACCGGTACCACTGGTGTGGCAGCTGGTGCAGAGGTTGTCGTAGATGACCTTGCCATCCAGCGTGCCGCCGTAGGCCACATTAGCCGCAGCGGCGGCCTTCATGGCCTCAGCCGAGGCGACTTGCTCGGCAACACCGATTTTGCCGGCAAATACCGAACCGACGGGCGCGATGCGGGCATCGAGCTGCGCCTTGGCTTGCGGCGTCATTTCGTGCGGCAACAGGTGGTTGAGGTAGCGTGCAAACAGAATCAGGCTGACCGTCAAGACGCCCAAAAAGGCGATGATCAGCGAGAATTTCTTGAGGAATACGGTGTCGTGCTTGTTCACGTGGCTCTGTCCCGCATGGCCCAAGTGGCCATGTTCCAGCCGCACAGTATAAAGGCCGGCCCCACGAGCGGCCATAGCCCCGGCCGATCTGCATCCGCCCACCGGTCGGAGTAGCCTGCGATTGCGCCAGACAGGCGTGAATGATCGGGGAAACACCATGCAATCAAAGAAATGGGCAGCCGAGTTCATCGGCACCTTCTGGCTTGTCTTGGGCGGCTGCGGCAGCGCCGTGCTGGCGGCCAAGTTCGGCGGGGATGGCAACCCGCTGGGGATCGGGCTGCTGGGGTGTCGCTGGCTTTCGGCCTGACCGTACTCACTGGCGCCTATGCACTGGGGCACATTTCCCGCGGCCACTTCAATCCGGCAGTCAGCCTGGGGCTGTGGGCGGGCGGCCGTTTTCCGGCACGCGACCTACCGGGCTACGTCATCGCCCAAGTGCTCGGCGGCATCGCCGCGGGTGCGCTGCTGTATTTTATCGCCAGCGGCAATGGGACCGCCATCGGCCAAACCGTGGTTGGAGATACGGCGACGGCGGGCGCTTTCGCCAGCAATGGCTATGACAGTCTGTCACCGGGCGGGTATGCAATGGGCGCGGCTTTGGCCTGCGAATCGTGATGACTGCGATGTTCCTGGTGGTGATCCTGGGCAGCACCCACCATCGGGCGCCGGTCGGTTTCGCGCCGATTGCGATTGGTTTGGCGCTGACCTTGATCCACCTCATCAGCATTCCAGTCACCAACACCTCGGTGAACCCCGCGCGCTCCACCGGCGTCGCGCTGTTCGCCGGCAGCGGTGCAGTGTCGCAGTTGTGGCTGTTCTGGGTGGCGCCGTTCATTGGCGCGGTGATCGGCGGCGGCCTGTACAAATGGCTGGGCGCGGATGACGCGCCGGACATCGTCGGCAACGGCCGCTAAATAGGCAACAGCTTCCCCCGGCGCGGCGTGCCCGCGTCGGGGCTTTTGCCCCAGTCAAACCTTGTAGTAGTCGCGGTACCACTCGACGAAATTCGCCACACCCTCTTCGACCGGCACCACCGGGCGGTAGCCGACGTTGGCGATCAGGTCCGAGACATCGGCCTCGGTATCCGGTACATCGCCAGGCTGCAGCGGCAGCATCTCCAGCGTGGCCTTGCGGCCCAGGTTTTGCTCCAGCACTTCGATGTATCGCAGCAGTTCGACCGGCTGTTCGTTGCCGATGTTGTAAAGGCGGAACGGTGCAACGCCGCTGGTGGCCGGGTCCGGCGCATCGCCATTCCATTCCAGATCACGCGCAGGCGGATTGTCCAAGGTGCGAATGATGCCCTCGACGATGTCATCGATATACGTGAAGCTGCGCTTGTGCCTGCCATGGTTGAAGACGCGAATCGGCTCCCCGGCCAGGATCGCGCGGGTGAACAGGAACAAGGCCATATCCGGGCGTCCCCACGGGCCATATACGGTGAAAAAGCGCAGACCTGTCGTGGGGAAGCCATATAGATGCGCATAGCTATGCGCCATCTGTTCGTTGGCTTTCTTGGTCGCCGCATAGAGCGTCAGCGGGTGCTCGGCCGAGCCGTGCTCGGAGAACGGCATCGCGGTATT
Organism: Solilutibacter tolerans; assembly: GCF_900155935.1. Taxonomy (GTDB): domain Bacteria; phylum Pseudomonadota; class Gammaproteobacteria; order Xanthomonadales; family Xanthomonadaceae; genus Solilutibacter; species Solilutibacter tolerans. The sequence goes on along the minus strand of NZ_FTLW01000002.1, from coordinate 541,392 downwards.
GGCGCCATATACCGAGCTGGTCGAGGCGTAGACTAGGTGCTCGACTTCGTAGTGTCGGCAGCCTTCCAGTACATGCAAGAAGCCAGTGACATTGCTGCTGATGTACACATGCGGGTTTTCCGCCGCATAACGCACGCCCGCCTGCGCGGCCAGATGCACCACCTTGCGCGGACGGTACTGGGCAAACATCGCCTCCAGCGCTGCACGATCCGCCAGATCAGCTCTGACGTGCTGGTAACCCTTCCGTGCCTCCAGTCGCGCCAACCGCGCTTCTTTCAGGCTGACATCGTAGTAATCGTTGAGATTGTCTAAGCCGATTACCCGCTCGCCGCGATCAAGCAACCGGTGCGCGACTTGCGAGCCGATGAAGCCTGCGCTGCCCGTGACCAAGACACTCATAGCCGTCCATCCACCCATTCGCGTGGCAAGACCGATTTGACGTCGTACAACACGACATCGGGCCTGCCCCAGCCGCGCAAGGTCGCGACATCCAAATCCAGAAATTCTTGATGCGCGACCGCCAACACGATCGCGTCATACGCGCCCTTGGCAGGCGCATCGATCAGCGCAAGATCGTATTCGCGCAAAGCTTCGTGCGCATCGACGCGCGGATCGTGCACATCCACCATCGCGCCCTGCTTGCGCAGGGTTTCGATCACATCCACCACCCGTGTGTTGCGCAGGTCCGGACAGTTTTCCTTGAACGCGAGACCCAACACCAACACGCGGGGCGCAATCAGGCTCACACCCTTGTCCGCCATCAACGTCATCACTTGTTTGGCAACGTAAATGCCCATGCCGTCATTGGTGCGGCGACCGGCCAGGATTACGTCCGGGTGATGGCCAACTTGCTCCGCCTTGTGGGTCAGGTAGTACGGGTCCACGCTGATGCAATGCCCGCCCACCAAACCAGGGCGGAACGGGATGAAGTTCCACTTGGTCGCGGCGGCATCCAACACGTCTTGCGTGTCGATGCCCAGCTTGTCGAACAACATCGCCAAGTCATTGACGAGCGCGATATTGAGATCACGCTGGGTGTTCTCGATGACTTTAGCGGCCTCGGCCACCTTGATGCTGGGCGCGCGATGCGTACCCGCGGTGATGATGCTTTGGTAAAGCGCATCGACGAACCCGGCGGCCTCGTCGGTGGAGCCTGATGTGACCTTGCGGATGTCGGTGACGCGATGCGCGCGGTCACCCGGGTTGATGCGCTCTGGGCTGTAACCGCAAAAGAAATCGTGATTGAAGCGCAGGCCAGAGATGCGCTCAAGGATCGGCACGCAGATCTCTTCCGTGCAGCCCGGGTACACCGTGCTTTCGAAGATGACGATATTGCCGCGTCGCAGCACACTGCCCACCGCCTGACTGGCCAATTCCAGCGGACCCAAGTCCGGGCGCTTGTGGGCATCGATGGGCGTGGGCACGGTAACGACGAAGATGTCGCTGCCGGCGATCGATTCCAGCTCGTCGGTGAACTGCAGATGCGCGGCCGATGCGAGGTCTTCTGGCGAGACCTCCAGCGTGCTGTCGTGGCCATCGCGAAGCTCCGACACACGGCGGAACTGGATGTCGTAGCCCGTGGTCGGGTAGCGCTTGCCAAACTCGACGGCCAGCGGCAAACCAACGTAACCAAGGCCGATGACGGCGATACGCGTATCGGGGGAAAGGGTAAGTGCCATGCGGCGGCAAAGATAACAGGTAGGCCCACTCGCCTCCGCGACGGCTCCCGCAATCAGGGCCAGCGTGCGACAATGTGACCCCGCTTGCACTGCGAGCGGCGGCGATTCGCCGATACAACGCGCCCGTAGCTCAGCCGGATAGAGTAGTGGCTTCCGAAGCCATTACTCAGCCCCAAAATGGGGTCCGGCAGGTGTCACAGCGCCAGTAGTCAGAGGGTTGCGTCAAACGATGTAAGTTGTTGATTTAAGCGCCTGTAGCTCAGCCGGATAGAGTAGTGGCTTCCGAAGCCATTGGTCGGGGGTTCGAATCCCTCCAGGCGCGCCACCCCTCCTGTGACAAATCTGTGCCGGATCAGTGCCAAGAAATTTTGGGTACAGGCTGGCGGATGAGTAATGGCCATGTGACGTATCCAAGGCCTCATTATGGCCCTCCGACGCTCATCCTTCTCGCCTCCTGAGACACGCGTCCCCTAAGCTGGACTGGTTGCAGCCGACCACAGGGGAAAGGGAAGTTGAAGGGACTGATCATCGACGAACCATGGATTTCATTGATCCTAGCCGGCAAGAAGGATTGGGAGATGCGCAGCCGCCCCACGCAGGTGCGTGGGCCCATCGCACTGATCCGCAAGGGAAGTGGACAGGTCGTTGGAACTGCGAATGTCACCGGCAACCACGGCCCCCTTGGACTGGAAGAGCTCCTATCAAACGCCTCGCGGCATTGCGTGCCCATGGTCGAGTTCGAGTCCGGGCGCGCCATGAAGTGGACGACCGCCTGGCAACTGGAACTCGCCACGCCATTGGCAGTACCGGTCTCCTACAAGCACCCGTCCGGTGCTGTCATCTGGGTAAATCTTGATCCCGATGTCGCGGTTGCGATCCAAGCGCAGCGAGCTTCCGGTTCGACGTATTCCGAAGTAGCCGGCGAGCCTCGAGTATCGCCACGGGCCCGAGCTGACGAGCACACTGCCAAATCGGCTAATACCGCTGCGAAAGCCATGGCAAACCGTGACGTGGAAGCGGCGCGTACAACCGTTGGCAAATTGGTTCGCGTGGCCAAGGACGGCTCATGGTTCGGTCCGCACGTCGGTCGCGGCGGCGTATTCCAGATCGGAGAAAAGGGCGCGGAGTTTCGCGTCTCCGGCTATGAAGCCGCGTTGGCTCAGCTCCGCACGATGAGTCCGCCTCGTTGGCGCCGCCCCAATGAAAAAGGGAATTGGGGAATCGTGTCGGGTGTTGACTGGATGGTGCCGCCTGCATGATCCAAGTCGGGTGCTTTGTCTGCTTGGAAAGGCGACTTCCGGCCAATAGCGGCCTCAATTGACGCAATCAAAGCATCCGGTTAATAGACTTATATACCCGTATCGATTTCTGCATCGCGGTAACCATCCAGCCTACTCATATATCGCAGCCAGTGATTTACTGGCTTCGCCGCACAAAATCATCCAGCCCTTCCTCATAGCGAATCCAGCCTCTGATGTCTTCTCCTTCGTTGATATCAAAGATTAGTTGTTCAATTTCTTCAGAGTGCTTTCCCTTCCAGTCGAAATTCCCCAGGCCTAATGCATCGACTTCTTGCTTGTAGCGCTCGGCGAGCTGGCGAAAGGTCATCGTGTCGGGGACTTTGAAGGTATCCACGAACACGCGCAGAGCTACCAACTTATCCTCAAGGGAAGTGGCAGTGGTTGATTGGTCCTTCATATGGCTTTCTTTATGCCGTCATTCCACAGTGCAGCAAGTCTCGCATGGACGTCATCCTTCGTATGCATGTCCCACGGGCTGATGTATGCAGGCAGGCCACTAAATAACGCCTCATGGCGGGTGTGGTAGTGGTAACTGATCTGTCCTGACGGCAGGTCGATATACACGCAGCCCTTCCAGTCTGAGGTCCAACCTGGTGTTGTCGTATCTCTGATTCCGGAAGGAAACAGCCTGGCAAGCGCAGCCACCAGATACATTCGTTCGTCGTAGGCAGCATCCCTCTTGCGCGTCAACCGCTCGACCTCTGTTTCCTTCACGCTGCTTCCTTGACGAGCTCGTAATACGGGTGCCGCCTGTCGTCGAAGATCGCGAACAACTCCTCATCCGTGCGACCTTCGGGCGTCAGCCACGCTTCCACATGCTCGGGTTTGATATTGATGATGGTTCGATCATGCCCTGCAGCAGCCACCTCAGGCTCCGGTTCATCCGTGATCGCAGCGAAAGACCATAGGTCTGGCTGCTTGCCCGTGGGATCCACCCAGTGCGAATACACGCAGGCGATATACATGGTCTCGCCTGTCCGCGGCCGGAACTGGATTTCCTTACTGCCGCCTTTGCCGTCGTCAACATTCTCATAGAAGGTTTCGGCCAGCACCAGCGCATGCGTACGCCCGAACTGTTTGCGCCAAAACCGAGTGAGGTTGTCACGGCGAGCGTTGTATTTTCCGGAAATGCGCCCTTCCTTAGTCACATCACTGGAAGCGGACATGCCTGCCGGACGGCAGTGATAGCGCATAGGGCGGATGATCTTCTTGCCGTTCTCAATGATCATCACCGGGGCGTACCAGTCCGGGAAGATTCTGTCGTCGCGGGCTGGCTCGTGGCGAGTGCGTTTTGCATCTTCGATCCACCGCGTCATCTGCTTGATCTTGTTGCCGGCGATGCGTTGCTCGTTGAGTGCAGTTTTGGTTTCTTTGACCTTGAGCTTCTCCACTGCAGCAGCAAGGCGAGCTTCTTGTTTGGCGAGTTCGGCTTCGCTCTCGGCCAACTTACGCCCATTCCATTCACCGATCAGGTCTTGGATCTTTCCTTCAAGCTCTGATTTCGGCCGCCGGAAGTTTAGATCCACGCCCTTGGGAATCTTGGTGCCATCGGACAGTTTCTTACGGATGCGGTACTTTTCATCGCGCTCTAGGTAGATTTCCCAGAACGCCTTGATGTCGATGTCTGCATCGAACTCTTGTACATAGGCGTCGTAGAGCGCCCAGCATTCAGCCGAGTAGCACATGAATCCTTCCTCCTGCTGAGAGTGTAAGGCTCACCCGCGTGAAACTTGCTCTGACGTTCCACAGCCCTGTTCAGCGAAGTACTAAATGACACGGGCCAGATTCGAGGCGTAGCCTCGTCACCCGTGTCTCAACTTGTGAGCCGCGGGCCTAGGAGGATCTCTCGCCATGCTCACCATTCCTGTCTCGCGCCGTCCACTGCCGACTCCAACGGGATTTCTTGGCTCGGTATCAGCACTCAGCCAGCGCTCCCTACCGATGCTTGCCACCTCGGCTGCTTGCGGCTTCCCAAGTCCCGCGGAGGATTTTTTCCGTGAGGATGACCGGCTAGACCTCAACGAGAAGCTGATCGCCAACCCCCCAGCAACTTTCCTGGTTCAAGCCGACTGCGGGGGGTCCATGGTCGACTTCGGCATTCATGACGGTGACCTGCTCATCGTCGACCGCTCCATCTCTCCACGCCCTGGCCACACCGTCGTCGTGCTGTGGGAGGGTGGTTTCGTGTGCAAGAAGCTCTACGTTCGGGGCAACCGAATCGTGCTGGCAAGCAGCGAGGGGCACACGTCGATATTCGTGCCTGAGGACGTCGAGCTCGACATCTGGGGCGTGGTGCGTAGCAGCGTGCACTTCCATGTCTGAGCCAGCGCCACGTTTTGCGCTTATCGATGGCAACACGTTCTACGTGTCCTGTGAGCGCATGTGGGATCCAAGCCTTCTTGGTGTCCCCACAGTCGTGCTGGGTAATGGCGATGGCTGCTGCATCGCCCTGTCGCCTGAGGCCAAGGCGCTGGGACTGAAGATCGGCACCCCTATCTTCCAGGTGCCAGAAGATATCCGGAAGCAGGTTCAGGTGCGCTCGGCCAATTTCGCGTTGTATGGAGACATGTCTGCCCGGATCGTGACCATCCTGCGTGAGATGTTTCCGCGAGTGGAGGTGTATTCCATTGACGAGAATTTCGTCGATATAGAGGGAATTGCCGACCCCGTCGCGCTCTGCCTTGAAGCAAGAGAAAGGATCCTCCAATGGGTGGGTATCCCGTGCTGCGTAGGCCTCGGCATCACCCGGACGCTTGCCAAGGCAGGCAACAAGCTCGCGAAGAACCAGTCCAAGCGAGCCATCCATGCCGGCCGACTGGCTGTTTTCCATGCCACACCGGACAACATTCATAACTTGCCGGTCGAGGATGTCTGGGGCGTCGGGCGACAGTTCGCCAAAAGGCTCGCCAAGGAAGGCGTCGAGACGGCTGCCGATCTTGCTGCCTTACCTGCCGAGCACGTACGTGCCCAATACGGGGTGGTGCTCGCGCGAACCCAAACCGAATTACGCGGAATCCCATGTGGAGATTTAGAGTTAGAAGAACCAGATCGCCAACAGATCATCGTTTCGCGAATGTTTGGTCGCGATGTGACAGATCCGATGGATGCTCTGGTGACATTCGCCACGGTTGCAGCAGAAAAGATGCGAGGCCGTGGCCTCGCAGCATCAGCAGTGTGGGTGTGGCTGGATGGCAACCCGCATAAGGGCAACGGCTTCCATGTCTCGCGCACGGTGCCGCTTCCGTTTCCAACTCAGGACACGCGTGATGTCTTACTAGCAGTGCGCTGGCTCGCAAAGTCAATCATTAAACCAGGGCAGGCGTTCAAACGTGGCGGCGTCGGGCTAGTTGACCTAGTTCGTGGTGGCCAGCGACAAGCGGATTTTTTCTCGGCGCCAGATCCTAGACGCGAGCGGGGTATGGAAGTACTCGATCGCATCAACGCCAAGTACGGGCGAGGCACATTGGGGCTCGGCGCTGCTGGTTGGAGGGTCGGTGGTGTGCGGCCTGATCAAGTGAAGCGACATGGCGGAGAAGCTCAATGGCGCCCGATGCTCAAGTCGCTGTCGCCCTCTTATACGACGAAGTGGGATGAGCTAATCAGAGTCCGCTAAAGGCCGAGGCTGTGTGAAAACCCCACCTTCACTGGCATGATCTGAGCACCGGTCAATGGGTGCTCTGCATGAAGCGATTCGTGGATGGCGTTGATCGTTCCCAGGGGCTTCTTCTCCCTGATCGGCTGGAAGACTACGTCCACGAAGACAACCCGGTGCGGGTGGTCGATGCCTTCGTCGAAGCGCTCGACCTGAGCGCGCTGGGCTTCGAGGCGGTCAATCGCGGGGCTGGTGGCCGTCCTGCCTATCACCCCGCCGCGCTGCTCAAGATCTACATCTACGGTTACCTCAATCGCATCCAGTCCAGCCGGCGCCTGGAACGGGAGGCGCAACGGAACCTGGAGCTGATCTGGCTGACCGGTCGACTGGCGCCGGACTTCAAGACCATCGCCGACTTCCGCAAGGACAACGGCGGCGCGATCACAGCCGTGTGCAGTCGGTTCGTCGCGCTGTGCCGGAACATGAAGGTCTTCTCGCATGCAATCGTCGCGATTGACGGCAGCAAGCTGAAGGCAGTGAACAGTCGGGATCGCAACTTCACCGTCGGCAAGATCAAGGGGCGCCGGCAACAACTGGAGGACAGCGTTGCGCGTTACCTAGCCGAGCTGGACCGGTCAGATCGCGATCCCACTTTGTTGCCAGAGGGCCGCGTTCCCCAGCTGAGAGACAAGCTGGCCAAGCTGCATGCGCAGATGGAGAAGCTCGACGAGATTGAAAAGCAGCTTGAGGCCACCCCCGATCACCAGATCTCGCTGACGGATCCCGACGCGAGATCAATGACCTCAAGTGGCCGTGGCACGGGCACGGTGGGCTACAACGTCCAGGCGGCGGTCGACGCCAAGCACCACCTGATCGTGGCATACGACGTGACAAACGACGATCACGACCGTGCGCAACTCTCACGCATGGCGATGAAGGCCAAGGACGCCCTTGGCGCCGAGCATATGACGGCGCTGGCGGACCGTGGTTACTTCAGTGCCCCGGAGATCCTGGCGTGCGAGGAGGCAGGCGTCATCCCGTTGGTACCCAAGCCTCTGACATCCAACGCCAAGGCCGAAGGCCGGTTCGACAAACGCGATTTCGTCTACGACGAAGCCGCTGATGAGTACGAATGTCCGGCGGGCGAACGGGCGATCCACCGCTTTACGACAGAGGAGAAAGGGCTGACCTTGCACAAGTACTGGTCCTCCGCCTGCCCCCGCTGCCTGATCCGGAAGCAATGCACGACTGCCAGCTACAGGCGTATCGGACGATGGGAGCACGAGCATGTGCTCGAACGAATGCAGATGCTGCTGGATGCCAGGCCGCAAACAGCGGTGGTGCGAAGGCAGACGGTGGAACATGTCTTCGGCACGCTGAAATCATGGCTCGGCACGACGCCGTTGCTGACGAAGACGCTACCGAAGGTCAAAACGGAGATCAGCCTGGCAGTTCTGGCCTACAACATGAAGCGGATGATCAAGATCATGGGCACCGAGGGCATGGTGCGGGCCATCGCAGCCTGAGCATCAAGTTCTTTTACTGCAGCGCTGGTTGCTCAAACTGGCTGCATCGTCGTCGGCAGCACCGCGCCCGGGAGTTTTTACACAGCCTCGGCCAGAAGCGGACATTGCCCTCTATTCGTTATGCGCCCAACGTGCGAGGTTCTGTTTGATTCTTCCGATGTCTTCCCATGGGTCTTTCCGCCTGCGCTTCAGTCTGGCGGGCACGTCCTTGATCGAGAACGCATTCGCCTTATCTAGCTTAGATAGCTCGCTCCAGGCCAGCGGCAGAGCGACGGGCGCACCGGCGCGCCCCCGCATAGAGTAGGAGGCCACCGCGGTGGCGCCCCGCCCGTTGCGCAGGTAGTCCACAAAGATCCGCTTGTTGCGTTTGCTCTTGGCTGCGGTGGATAGGAAGCGGTCCGGCTCCGAACGGGCCAGCGCGTCGGCGAAACCGTGCGCGAAGCGCTTGGTAAGATCCCAATCGCACCCCGGATTCAAGGGCACCACCACGTGGAGGCCCTTGCCGCCAGACACGCGCAGGAACGATTCTAGTTCCAGCTGTTCCAGCAGCTTGCGGATGTCCGTCGCCGCCTTCCTGATCTCCGAGAACGGCACGCCCTCACCGGGATCCAGGTCGAACACCACCCGGTCAGCGCGATCGGGTTCTTGGGCGTGCGAGCCCCACGGGTGAAACTCCAGCGCGTTGAACTGCACCAGCTCCATCAACCCCGGCAGGTCTTCCACCACCAGGTAATCCGCGTTAGCGCCGGATTCCTCCTTGAGCTTGACGGTGTCCACCCGCTCCAGCCCCGCGGTCAGGTGTTTCTGGAAGAAGCACGGCCGCTCGATGCCCGCCGGGCACCGGATGATGGACAGCGGCCGCCCAGCAATCTCCGGCAACAAGTGGTCGGCCACCGCCAAGTAGTAGTCCCACACGTCTTGCTTCGTGATACGACTATCGGGGAACAGGATCTTCGTGGGACTGGAGAGCTTGGGCAGATCCGCCGTTGTGGCGCCCTTCTTGCCAGCTTTCGCTGCTGTCTTGCCGGCCTTGGTGGACTTGGTCACCTTACTGACCTTGGCGGCTTTGGCCAGGCTCGGTGCCTTGGCGGGCTTTTCTGCCCGGTCGCTGTCGGCCAGATCCGCCACGTCCTTGTCGGGGCGAATGGCCTTGAGCGAGGGCTGGCGCAACAGGTCCTGCCGGCCGATGCCGCGAAAAAACACCTCGACCACAAAGCGCGGGGCAAACCAGGTGGCGGTGCGCAAGTCGGTGTCGGTGGTTCCCACGAACGCGGTGGGCTTTTTGCCCCCACGCTTGGCCAGCTTCTTAGTGACCTCGCGCATTAGTTCGTCGTTGAAACCGGTTCCCACACGGCCCACGTAGCGCCAGCCGTGCTCGGCATCCGGCTTGGCCAACAGCAGTGATCCGAACCCGGTTCGGCTGCCCTTCGGAGCGGTGTAGCCCACCACCGCGAATTCATCACTGACCAGCTGCTTGGTCTTGCGCCAATCCTCGCTCCGACCACCGTGGTAAGGACGGTCGGCGCGTTTGGAGATGATGCCTTCGAAGTGGCGATCCCCCGCGAGCTTGAAAGCTGCCTCCCCGTCGCCCTCAATGTGAGAACTGAACGCCAAGTGGGCCGGTGCGTCGTCCAGAAGTTCCTGGAGCAACGCTTTGCGCTCGAGGAGCGGTGCGCCCGAGAGGTCCACCCCGTTGAGGTGGAGCACGTCGAACAGCGCATAGGCCAGCTTGCCCTGGCGCTCGCCTGACAGTGTGGACTGGAGCAGGTTGAAGTCCTGCTTGGTGCCGCTGCCGGCGATGAGCTCACCGTCCAGCGCCCCGGACTCGAGGCCCAGCGCTGCAACCGCGTCGCGGATGTCGGGAATCTTCGCGGTCCATTCCAGCGCGTTGCGAGACCACAACCTCACTTCGCCCTTGGCGATGGTGGCCAGGATGCGGTAGCCGTCCCACTTGAGCTCGTGGATCCACTGCTCGCCTTCGGGCGGGGACTCGCCCAGTTTGGCCAGTTGGGGCTCGAACGGCCCTGCGGGGGCGGCGCCCTTTTTGGCCTTGGGCAAAGCGGAGGCTTTCTTCGCCCAATCCTTCTTGCGTCCCTTTTTTGCCGGGACCGCCGTCAGCTTCTTCTTGTTCGTCTTGCCGGAGCCCGCGCGCTTGAGATCCACGGCCGGCGCCTCTGCCACGTCGGCGAGCAGATCGTCGGCCTCCAGCGTGCCGGCGTAGTCGTCCTTGTCTTTGAACAGCAGCCACTGTGGTTGCTTGGCGGGTTTGCCTGAGCGCACCAGATGCCAGCCGCCCTTGAGCTTGGTGCCGAACAGTTCAAAGCGCAGGTGGCCTTTAACGAGTTGCTCTTCGGGATCGCCGTCGGTGGCCCACACGCCGTGATCAAACTGGGCAACGTGCCCGCCGCCGTATTCCCCCTTGGGGATTTCGCCTTGAAAGGTGGCGTAATCGATGGGGTGGTCTTCAACCTCCACCGCCATGCGCTTCACGCTGGGGTCGTAGCTGGGTCCTTTCGGAACCGCCCAGCTCTTTAGGGCGTCGCCCACCTGCAAACGGAAATCGTAATGCCGGCGGCTGGCGTGGTGGAGCTGGACCACGAAGATCGCCCGTTGCCCCTTCGGGACCGCCTTGCCCGGTTCCGGTTCGCGCGTCTTGTCGAAGCTTCGCTTGCGACGGTAGTCGGTCAGGCTCATGGCGTGGGGCTACTTGCTCAGATGCTCGCGAACCGCTTTGGAGGTATTGCCCACCGCCTGGATGACATCTCGCAGCTCCTTCTCGGAGATGCCCAATTCCTTGGTCCAGTATTGGACCTCGTAGTCCTCGCTCAGGTTGATGCGATCGCGGTCTGGGGAACCGGTCTTGCTCTTGTTGTCGGACATGGATATTTCTCCTTCGGTGGTGAATCAGGAAGCCTTGCGGGCACTGGATTTCTTGGTGGCCTTGCTGGCTTTCTTTGCGGGCGCTTTGGTCGCTTTAGCCGGGGAATTGGCTTCTGCTTTCTTGGCTGCGCCCTTGGCCGGCGTGCGCTTCTTCGTGTCCAAGCTCTGTTGGAGCAGCGACATGAAGTCCACCACGTTGGTGGCGGCGTCTTCGCGCGGCTCGGGCTCTTCGAACGTGGTGGTGGCGCCGGCGGACTTGATGCGCTTCTTGATGATGTCCGACAGCCGTGATCGGAACTCGTCGTGGTAGTCGGCCGGATTCCATTCGGATGTCATCGAATCTATGAGCTGCTCGGCCATCTCAAGTTCTTTGGGCGCCAGGCGGTAATCGGCCGGCTTGCCCTCGGGAAGCTTGTATTCGTCGAACTCGACCAGCTCTTGCGGGTAGCGCAGGAGGATCAACACCAGCGCGTCCCCGTCGGGCATGACGGCGCACATATACTCCCGCGTGCGTATGACCACACGGGCGATGCCCACCTTTCCTGACTTCTTCAGGGTCTCGCGCAGCAGCACGTAGCCCTTCTCGGCTTTCTTGCCCGGGACTAGGACGTAGGGCTTCTCGAAGTAGCGCAGGTTGATGCTGGACGCCTCCACGAACGTTTCCACGTCCACCGACTCATGCGATTCGGGCGCTGCAGCCGCGATATCCTCTTTCTCGATGACGACGTAGCTGCCTTTGTCATACTCGAAGGCCTTGACGATGTCCTTCCACGGCACTTCTTCGCCAGTGTCCGCGTTCACCCGCTCGAAACGGATGGGCTTTTTATCCCGGGAGTCGAGCATGCGAAAGCTCAGGTCCGTTCGGCGCTCGCCGGACATGAGGGACACAGGAATATTGAGCAGACCGAAGGAAAGCGATCCGGTCCAGATTGGGCGGGCCATGGCAGGCTCCAACGTGTGCGAGCATCACTTGTAGGTCCGGCCGCGTGAAATCGGTGTCACCCCGTCCGCAGATGCTGCAATATGGCAAGCCCGCTCGCGGGGGCTTCCGGTCGTCGGCGCTTGAGTGGGGGAAACTCCGGCGTCATGGTGGATGCACTCGCTGCATCGAGGCAAGGACTGAGCGGCCCCTTCTTTCTCAAGCCGCCCTTGGCAAAAGGCGTCCACGTCACAGAGCTGATGTTCGAAGAGAACTGAAGACACGCCGCCTGGTGGCCGAGGCACCTGCCTTGGCCACCTTGGTCTGTTCAGAGCATCGGCGGATCCGTCTCACGGCCAAAGTGCTTATGCAGGGCCAACGCCTCGAGGAACTGGTTCACCGCCGCGTCTTCCGGCTCGCTCTGAAGCAACAAGCCAGGATCGCCCTCATCCCTCAGCACGCCGGCCCCTTCGACGAACGCGACCGCTTCGCCCAGCGCCAGAATGGTCTTGAGATGGCGGAACTGGTCCTTCACGAACTCCGCCGCCCTCCCATCGCGAGCCCACACCTTCGCTGTTCCCTCGCCGTCAGGAATGATCACCCCGTCGAACAGGACGGACGGCTCGTTCTCAAAGGAGGCGTCCGCATCGATCTCACTGCCATCGGCTGCGGTAAAGATTCCCACGCGTGGTCCCACCAGTCGGCCGACGGCTCCGGCGTCCAGCAAGGCCTGCTGGGCTTTCGCCACCTGGTCGCCGTCGACGCCGTCGCCCACGAAGATGGCGACCTTGCGCGTTGCCACGCCCGTGTTGCCCGGGCGAGCAAACATCGACAACGGCTGGGAAACGTCCACTTCTGCCTTGGGCGGCTTCGGCAGCGCCCGGGGCATGGCATCCGGGAGCGGCATCCCCAGTCCTTCGGCTACCTGCGCCGCCAGCTCTTCCGAGGCATTGCGAAGCATAGAGACCACCCTCTGGCGAATCGCGGGCACTGTCAGCTTCGAGAGCTCGAAGCGGAACGCGGCCGCAATATGCGCTTGCTCCACCGGTGTCTGGCTGTTGAAGAACAGGGCCGCCTGATTGAAGTGCTCGGCGAACTTCTCGGGTTTGCCGCGCACCTCGTCCTGCTCCACCGGCTCAGGGAAGGAGACGAAGCCGGCCGCCCCGGCCTGGAAGGGACAGCCGCCCCCCAACGAGTTCGGCTCGTAGGAGACCTTGCCGCGGTGGATGGCCTGGCGATGCAACCCGTCGCGCTGGTTGTTATGAACTGGTGCGATGGGCGCATTGATCGGAATTTCGTGGAAGTTGGGCCCGCCGAGTCGGCTCAGCTGAGTGTCCACATAGGAGTGAATTCGACCTGCAAGCAAGGGATCATTAGTGAAGTCGATGCCGGGCACCACGTGGGCCGTGCAAAACGCTACTTGCTCTGTCTCGGCGAAGAAGTTGTCGGGATTGCGGTTGAGCACCATCCGGCCCAGTGGGGTAATGGGCACGAGTTCTTCAGGGATGATCTTGGTCGCGTCCAGGATGTCGAACGAAAACCGCTCGGCATCTTCTTCCGAGAAGATCTGCACGCCCAATTCCCACTCCGGGTAAGCGCCCGCCTCGATGGCTTCCCACAGGTCGCGGCGGTGGTAGTCCGGGTCGCAGCCCGAGATCTTCACGGCTTCGTCCCAGAGCAAAGCGTGTGTGCCCTGCAGCGGGGTCCAATGAAACTTCACGAAGGACGATTGGCCCCGCTCGTTGACGAAGCGGAAAGTGTGAACACCGAAGCCCTGCATCATGCGGTAGCTGCGCGGAATGGCGCGGTCGGACATCAGCCACATCAGCATGTGGGTGGACTCGGGCATCAGCGAGACGAAGTCCCAGAAGGTGTCGTGGGCCGAGGCGGCCTGCGGCATTTGGTGGTGCGGCTCGGGCTTGGCCGCATGCACCAGGTCAGGAAACTTCATCGCGTCTTGGATGAAGAAGACAGGCATATTGTTGCCCACTAGGTCCCAGTTGCCCTCGTCGGTGTAGAACTTCACAGCAAACCCGCGCGCATCGCGCGCGGTGTCCTTACTGCCTCGCTCTCCCGCGACCGTAGAGAACCGCACGAAGACTGGCGTGATCTTGCCTGCCTCCTGAAACGGCGCCGCGCGAGTGAGTTTTCGCTGGTTCTTATAGCTCTCGAAGAAGCCGTGTGCGCCCGAGCCTCGGGCGTGCACGATCCGCTCAGGAATCCGTTCGTGGTCGAAATGCGTGATCTTCTCGCGCAGGATGAAGTCCTTCAGCAGGGCCGGGCCACGCAGGCCTGCCTTGAGCGAGTTCTGGTTGTCGGCGATCGGCACGCCCTGGTTGGTTGTCAGGCGTTGGCCACTGCTGTCCACACGCACGCGATCGAGGGAACCGACAGTCGGATTTGCGCCTTCTTCAGCACGGGTTCCCAGTTTCTCGGACGTATTGCTCTCCGCCAGGGTGCTGGCCGTCACCAACGAGGACGGCGGAACGATTTGGGTGCCCTCGGGCGGATCCAGCGCCGCTTCGCGCCCGTGCTCGGCTGCCTTGTTCTCGTTGAACGGCATGGCGGCAGCCGTTGCCTCCACCTCCGCGCTCTGCTCAGCTGCCAAGTCATCCGAACCTTGCGGTGGGGCCTTGGACGCGGAACTCTCAGAGTTGCGAGCAGCAGCGGCACTAGCCACGCTCTTCTTGTCTTTGGGGGAGTTCTTGCGTGACGTCGCCATGGGACTGTTTTCCTGTCTGAATTGACAAAACCCCAGCCACCCTCAGGAGGTTGGGAAGTGCGTGAAGATGGTAAAAAGCCCGCCATAAGGCGGGCTTTGCTCACAACATGTCTTCTCGGGCTTGCTCGGCGCGGGCTGCGCCGATTGCGGTCTCGACCTTCTTGACCTCTTCGGGCGGGGGCAGCACGGCTGGCATCCCCAAGCTCTGGATCCACAGCTCCCGGCACCATCCCTTGGTGTGGTAGAGGTGGTGATCTTCGTCCTCCTCCACCTCGTCGTAGGCCGCTTTCAGGACCTGGGCTACCTTGTCATCGGCTGATTCTGCGACCTTGCCGATCAACTCCCAGTTGGAGTGATCTTTGGTCTCCGCTAGAACAACGCATTCGCACGCGACCAGCTCCGCTGCCGCGGGATCGGCGTTCGCCTTTGCCAGCTCAATGGCCGCCACCAGCGAAGCGCCGTTGTGCGCGCAGACTTCACGGCCCGGGCTCATCTCCTCGGTGTCCATCCCGAGCTCGCTGAATACGCGGGTGAGCACTTCCTCGTGGTGCTGGGTCTCTTCCAGGTATTCCTGCCATTCCTCGCGCAGGTCTTCATTGACCGCCGCGCTGATGGCAGTCGTGTAGATCTTGATGCCGCCGCGCTCGGTTTCCAGCGACTGAAGGAGCAATTCCTTGAGACCGCTCTGATCGTAACCCTTGCTTGCCATGACTGACTCCGTTAGTTGGGTGAACTAAGGAGCGCATCGTTAGCGCCATGGCGCTAACGCAACGTGAAAATGCCAGCGGTCACTTCGTGTCTGCCACGTTTGAGAACTGGGAGAGTGAGTTTCTTCAGATGGGCATGTATGTGCTGCTAAGTGTCTCCCTTCGGCAAAAGGGCTCGGCAGAGTCGCGCCCATTGGATCCCTCGCAAGAAGAGGATCGCGTTGAATACGGACCAACCCCTTGGCCCGTGCGAATTGGCGGAGTCTGGCTGAAGCTCTACGAGCACTCTCTGGCCATCGCATTTGGTGTGCTCTTCCTGCTCTCGTTCGCACTTCATTTGGATGGCAGTTGGCGCCTCGAAAGCGTCCAGCGTCAGCTCGACGGGAAACCTCCTGTTGAACTTTGGGATCACCTGGCTAGCGCCCAGTTCTGGTTCGAGTCCTTTCAGAACTGGAAAAGCGAGTTCCTCGCCGTGGCGGCACTTGTCTTGCTGACCATCTTTCTGCGCCAGAAAGATTCGCCACAGTCCAAGCCGGTCGAAGCACCTCATAGTCAGACCGGGACGTAAGGCGGATATATGCGTCCTGCGCTTCTCATCATCGACATGATCAACCTCTTCGACTTCGAAGGGGGCAACCAACTGGGTGTCCACGCGCTCAAAGCGTGCGGCCCTATTGCCACCCTTCGCCAAGCCTTCGCCGACCGCAACTGGCCGGTGCTGTTCGCCAACGACAACTTCATGGACTGGAACCAGGAGTTCACCGACCTCGTCGCGAAGTGCCGGCAGCATCCCGGCCCGTCAAGCGAGATTGCCGCCGTGCTGGGGCCTAAGCCGGGGGAATACTACGTGCTCAAGCCGAGGCATTCGGGCTTCCTCTGCACGACCCTGCCCGCGATTCTGGCGGACTTGAAGCTTCAGGAGCTTGTGATCACCGGTGTGGCCACCGACTCGTGCGTCTTGGCCACCGTACAGGATGCCCACATGCGTGGATACAAGGTGCGGGTCCCTCAGGATTGCGTTGCCGCGCAGACCCCTTCCCGATCCACCCGCGCATTTGCACTGATGCGCGAGTCAATGAGCCTGGACACGCGAGGGGCCAAAACCGTCCTGCGCAGCTTGGCTGCTGAGCAGTAGAGTTTCTTCAGGCGCCCACTTGGATCCACGTGGGCGCGTGGTCACTCGCCTTCTCTTGTAGCCGAACCCATCGGTCCACGCCCGCACCCTTCAGCCGCTTGGCGAGCACGGGATTGAGCAGCAAGTGGTCGATGCGCAAACCTCGGTCGCGCTCGGCGTGTTGGCGGAAATAGTCCCAGAAGGTGTAGACCCCGCTGTTCGACCCGTGAATCGTGCGAAGGCTGTCGGTCCACCCTTGCTCCAGCAGCTTGAAAAACGCTTCTCTGGATTCCGGCTGCAAGAGGGCATCCCGCCGCCACCCTTTAGGATCGTAGATGTCTTCGTCGGTCGGCACGACGTTGAAGTCGCCGATGAGGGCTACCGGATGGGGCAGATCCACCAAAGTCTTGGCGTGGCGCTGTAGGCGTGCCATCCATTTGAGCTTGTAGTCGAACTTCGGACCCGGCTGGGGATTGCCGTTGGGTAGGTATAGGCAACCCACGACGATGCCGTGGACGGCCGCCTCGATGTAGCGGCTCTGCTCGTCCTTGGGATCCCAAGGCAAGCCCCGCCGGCTCTCCACCGGGTCCTGGCTCTTGGCCAACAACGCGACCCCATTCCAGGACCTCTGACCCTGCCAGATGGCGCCATACCCCGCCTCCCGGATGGCGTCTTCCGGAAAAGCACCGTCCAGCGCCTTGAGCTCCTGCAGCCCCACGATGTCCGGCTGCTCCTTCTCCAACCACCCCAGCAGGTGCGCCAAACGGGTGTTGACCCCATTGACGTTGAATGTGGCGATCTTGAGCGTCTTCTTGCGTGCCATAGGAGTGTTCGACTAAGTAGGCATCAAGGGAAGAACCTCAGTCCACGCCAACCCTTGTAACCGCCCCGTGAACTCTCATGGGTGAGAACACCACGTCGCTTACACGCGGCAAGGACTTCAATGGGTCTAACCCTGAGGAGCACTGCCATGAGAGACCGTAAAGACACGCCCGCACCGGGTGAATCAGTGGACTGCGAGGAAAGCAGTGCCAAGCGCCAGGAGCGCAAGCAGCATGAGAGCGAGAACCAGGACCAAGCCCTGGAGGAAACCTTCCCCGCCAGCGACCCGGTGTCTCCCTTCGTGCCTGCCAAGGCCCCGGAGTGACCTAAATCCAGCGGCGATTCCGCCCCAAGATGACGGAGATGCCCGCCAGGATCAGCATCAAGGCGACCGCGACAGAAAAGCCTCGGACGCCCGTCTTGAAGAACGGCGCCTCGAAATTCATCCCCAGAACGCCACCGATGACGGCCAGCACGCCGACCACCACCGTGACGAAGGTCAGCACTTTCATCGTCTCGTTGGCAGCCAAGGCGGTTTGAGTGCTGAACAGCTCGAAGCTGCCCACCACCAAATCCCGGGCGTTCTCCACCATGTCCATGGCGCGTTCGTAGTGAGTGTCCAAGACTCGAAAGTGGCGGTCGGTCTGCTCATCTTCTTCTGGTCGGAAATCCGGGCGCGACAAGGCGGTGAACACGATCCGATGTGGGGCGAGCATCCGCCTCAGGCGGGAAGCGCCCTTCCGGAGCAGCCGAAGTTCGGCCAAGCAATCGCGCGGCTCCGTGGAGAGCACCTCGACTTCTAGTCGCTCAACGGCCAATTCAAAGCGCGACACCGCTTCGAAGTAGGTTCCCAGATGCCAGTCCAGCAGGGCGGCCACAAAGCTGCCGGATCCCAACGCTCCCACCCCACCTTTCGACGCCGTCCCTTGGCGGAACGTTTCTAGGAACGCGACCGGCGTGCGATGCAAGGTAGCCACGAAGTTGGAACCGGCGACGATGGTTAGAACGGTTCCCGTGAACTCGTGACCGGATGTGTCGGCCACCGCCACCACGCGAAGCCAGAAGCACTTTCCGCAGTTCTCCAGTGTGGGATTCGTCTCCGTCCCCAAGTATCCCTCCACCGCCGCAGAGGGTAAGGACAAGCGCGCGGCCAGCTCGTGGACGTCCTCTTCGCTTGGGTCTACTAGGTCGATCCACACCAGTTGGTCGCTCGACCGCTCCTGTCCGAACAGGTCATCCGCGCCGATTTCACGGTTTCCTCGTTGGGCGTCAAATAGCATGGCCTGCATTCGTACCTGGCGCTTCTCGGTGACTTCGGTGACGCCGGTCATTCCTTCCATCCACATTGAGGGGTTTCTTCATGTCGCCCGATGCCATCGGTTGGCTGGCGTCTGCCATTTTGCTCGCGACGTTGGTGAAGCAGATTCATAAGCAAGCGACCCAAGACAACGCGGAAGGGGTTTCCCGGTGGCTGTTTCTCGGGCAAATGGCGGCGTCGGTCGGATTCATCGTTTACAGCTGGTTGCTCGACAACTGGGTTTTCATCACCACCAACAGCCTCATTCTCCTGACAGCCGTCATCGGCCAATGGGTCGTGTGGCGGAAGAAACGAACCGCTGGCTGATCAAGCCCCATCGCCCGTCCCTTGCGGCTGGAGGGCGTCCAGCCACCCCCACGAGCGAATGACGATGTCGCGCACCTCGGGCCATAACTTGGTGGAATTGCCGCCAAGCTCGTCCCACAACACTTCCATCTCGGCGTCGTCTTTGGGAAGCCCATAGGTGCCCACCGAGATCAGGGCGAGTGCGTAGGCCGGGCACACATCCGCCCAATTGCTTTCCACCGACTTCGCATCCCGGCTGGCAAAGTCGTTGAAGCCGGCGGGAATGGGGGTCATGTTGGGATACGGAAGACACTTGCCCACCCCACCCGACCGGTGGAGAAATTCCACGAGGCGATGAAAGCGCTCAGAATCAAACCGTCCCATCGTTTCACTCCGTCCCGCGCTCCAGAGGCCTCCGCGTGGCCGCGCGAGCATGGGCCACGGATCATCACTACCCTTCCGCCCGTGAAACCTGCGTCACCTTTGCCACGCCTCATGCTTAGGCAGCCTTTTCATGACACTGTAGAACCTGGCCATCCACCCTATTCAGCAGGACGCCATGACGGACCTCGACTGCATCATCATCGGCGGCGGACCTGCGGGGCTGACCGCAGCCACCTACCTCCGCCGCTTGCATCGTCGCGTGGTCGTGTTCAACGACGGTCGGAGCCGGGCTCGCTGGATCCCCGAAAGCCACAACTGTCCCGGGTTTCCTTTAGGTGTGTCGGGCGATCAATTACTCAGCCGACTGAAGGTCCAAGCTGAAACCTATGGCGCAACGATTCAGCCCCAGCGCGTTGGCTCCTTACAAGCCACAACTGGCGGATGGCGCGTGGACACCCAATCCGGGCATTGGAGCGCGCCCACGGTGCTGCTGGCCACCGGCGTGGTGGATCGACTGCCGGAGCTTTCGTCCGGCGACGCTGAAGAAGCATTGCGGAGCGGATTGCTGCGATCGTGTGCGCTCTGCGATGGCTATGAAGCGACGGATTGCCGGATAGCCGTGGTAGGGCCTCTTGCCAAAGCCACGGCCAACGCTCACTACCTCAGCACCTTCTCGGCAGACGTCACCGTCGTTCCGATATCGCAAGAGGGAACGCGGCCGTCCGACACTCCTTCCACGCAAGGAATCGCGATCCTTGCTCCACTAAAAAGCTTGGCCTGCATCGACGGGGGCTGGAAAGTCATCGATGCGAACGGCCACGTCCATTGGTTTGACTTGGTTTACGCAGCCATGGGAGCGCCAGCCCGGGGCGACTTGGCGAAACAGGCGGGTGCGATGGTGGACGCCGACGGCGCGGTGCTGACCAACGAGCACATGGAAACCACCCGTCCGGGACTCTATGCCATAGGCGACGTGGTAACTGATCTTAATCAGATTGCGGTTGCCTACGGTCATGCGGCCGTGGCCGCTAGCGCGATACACCGCGCTCTGCCCGAAGCACGCCGAAATCGATCGAAGCCATAGACCCAACATTCCACTCGAAGAACCTAGGCGTCGCGTCCTATCACTCCTTACTGCTGAGACGTGGCAAAGCTCGGAAGAGCAGGCTTTTGGGGCAGCGATCGCCCAACTTGCGAGCGGTTTTCGCTTGCGGCGCATCAAAGCCTGACGTCCGCTTCGGGTCGTTAGCAGAACGTCTTAAAATTAGCTGGGGCCAGTTAAAATTAGCAAGCTCAAGAAAAGCTTGCTAAAGCGTCCGCATCGAGTCGAAAGCGACCCATGCGAACTCTTCCTACACCAATCGTCTGAAGATATCGCAGCACATTTTCGACATCACCGTTAGACACCTCTTGCTCGACCATCAGCCTCACAAGCAGTCGAATCGTGTTTCCGGAATGTGTTTGGCCACAGCCGTCAGGTCGGCATTCAGACCATGCATCGCCATTTTTTCCAGCAGGCATAACCTAGACGAAGCCGGCATCCACAGCCTTCTCCCATGCTTCGTTGAGCTTCTGCAAGCGAAAGCCCTTGAAGCCGAAGTTGTGTGTTATCGCGGCACGCTCAACCATGTCCCGCTCACCTTCACTAAGCACTTCCTGCGCAAGTGAAGAGTCTCTGAGCCGCGCCCAGCTGCCGTCCTTCCAGAGTGCATAGGCCCTATGCGACCATGTGGATCGCTCCCCACTTTGTTGGCTTGGCTTCGCCATGGCAACGAAGCTCTCAGTGAGACTGATATCGGAGGCTTGTAGTCTTAGCCAGCAGGCTTCCCGCTTTGCCCATTCGGTTACAAGGCGGTTTCTCACCTGTTCTGCAGGAATGTCCTGGAGATAAGGGACTACTTTCTCAGCTATGCGCAACGCCTCATCCATGAAGAAAGTGGGGGCTGCTTGGGTTTTCCACGCCGCCTCGTAGTCGATTTCCTTGCCTTCGGCACCGAGGCGATCCGAGATCAGCGAGATGGCATAGGTGACCAACTGTCGAAGCATGGAGCCTGGGTACCAGCTCTGGCCGGGGATAGCACCATCCAACGCGCGAGTGAGGATTGCTTTGGCTACAACCGCCTTGAAATACCCGGCATCGAACGTCTCGGGATTCTTGGACCATCGCTCAGTAATGAGCTTGGCAAAGGCAGCCGTGTTCTTCTGGGCGCCGGAGCACACACTGTGCGGAACGGCGGACCAAGTGACTTCGTAGCGCGCTATGTCTGTCTTGGTGATGCGTTGCTTGCGTGGATGGATCATCTCCCATGCCTTTGCGGCAACTCCCCGCTTGCGTTTCAACTCGACGTTGTAGCTGCCTTGCGTCCGTTCGAAGAACCAGTAACTACCTACCTCTCCGGACTTGATTGCCGGTGCCAACGTCTGGCGTGAAATGGTCTCGATCCGCTTGAAGTAGGGGTGGCCTGCGAACAAGTCGGATGCCGAAACCGCGTTCTGCGCATTGGCGAAGCGTGCGATGTCGTGCACAGCCTCCTCGAAACCTTCCTCGGGCAGTTGGGACAACTTCATCTGCACCGACACGCCATCCAATGAATAGCCTGCTTTTCGGGCCCAGTACAAAGACGCCGTCGTCTGCCCTCCGTTCACAACCTGGAAGTCGGTGACCGACCTGATCGAAAAGCCACCCGTCTCGTCGTGTTCCATCACAAGATCGGACACGGTGGCAGTCAGGCCATTGTTGTAAGCGAAGAACATCGAGGGATTCTCGCGAAGGGTCTGACGAATCCCCTTGTTGACTTTCCTGCCTTCGCCTAGAAAGGCGCGCACGTTCTGCTCCAGTATTCGCCCCCCGAAGCGGTCATAGAGGCTTGCCAGCATGTCGCCAGGCATGACGCACAGGAAGGATTTGTACTTGGCGTCATCGGACAATGCAGGGAGTGTTGCAACACCACGCCCATATTGTTCAACGAAGTCGATCGTGATGGCTTCACGGCCGGAGCTGGACATGTCAGCCCGCGCAAGTCGCCCGATGTCCCACAGTTGGACTTCGACTTCCCTTGTGCCAAGGCTTGGGACAGGAATCCGTCCAAGCTTGCTTCCCAATGGCCGGTCGGAAACCACATAGATGCGGGCCTTGGTGAGGAGGTCGTTCGTGAAGCTGAAGATCTCCTTGGAGAGCGCGTGGGCCTCATGACTGTCGTCCCAGAGTAGGGCGACATCTTCATAGGCACTTCCACGAAGGAAGTTGTGAGCGTGATCGACGAGACTCTTCACCTCTTCGGTCTTCAAATCCTCCGGCTCTTCGCTGCCCGAGAACTCGGCCACGACGAGGCTCAGGATTCCATCAGATTCCGAAAGGCTGTAGCCGTCGATCCGGACGCGGGACCGTTTCCACGCCGCATCTGCCCTGCAAAGTCCATAGTCCGTGAACTCCTCCCCCGTCTGAAGAATCTCGCAAGCACGTTCCACGAAGCGGGTGCGTTCATAATCCGCGCCGGCCACCGCTCCGGCATGTATCTCCGCCAGCAGCTCCGAACGGTAGCGCAGGATCTCTTCATCCATCAGACGACTCCGAGCCTGAGGGTGCAACGAGACTCTCGATAGACACCGCGAATGGACCGAGCCCCTGCAAACCGAGGACGTATCCTGCCTCAAGGATGCGGGCATCCACCTTGGAACGTATCAACTTGGGGAACTCGTCAGAGACCTGAAAGCCGATGATGGATTGCACAGTGAACCTGTGACGATCATAGCTGCGGGACGCAACATAACCCCACTCTGCAATGGCTCGCCGGGCCTGGTCTTCGACGGCTTGGCTGCAGCGGCCGGCTTCGTCCAGAAGGGCATGGACGACGTCATTCAACGACTGCCCGCCATCGGATTCGCTCGTCGGCATCAATTCAACCACGGCGAGCCTCATGCTCCCTGCCTGTACTTCCAGTTGGTCAAGCGAGGAAATGCGGACCTGAGGTCTGGACCCTGATACGCGGCTCTTGACCTCGATCACCAAGCCCCTGACAGCAAAGTCCTGGGAGTGGCGGAATGGCGCGACCCACGCGGTAAGCGCCTCCTCAAATCCGTAATGCGACGCCAACGGCCCTCTCAGTAAGGCGATCTCTCCGAACAGTCCTCGCATCTCTTCTTCAGAGAGCTCGTCCCCTCGTGCGAATCCAAGCAGGGACTGCCAGCGGCGTAAACGGCTGAACACGAGAAGTGCCGCATCGGTAGCATCATGACCCCCGCTAGAGTGACCTAGGATGTCTTCGCAGAGTCTCAGGAAGACGTCGCGATCTTCCGGAATGCGAAGATGCAAGAGGATACCGAGGGAATCATTCGCGTCCTTGCGAAGGGTGATTCCAAGTCCACGAAGCTTTGGCAGTTCACCAGGAACAGTTGTGGCCGGGATCTCCTTGAGAAGCAAGGCCGGAGACCCATCCGGGTGCAACATCCAGAAGGTCTCCAAGGGATGCCCCATTACGGCGCGGCTCCCAACCCATTCGTCGCCGTGCGGTTTCATCTGACTCCATGGATCAGTCCCAGTCTTTATCATCGTCCTCGTCCCCTTCCGCATCGGCGTCCCCGTACAGTTCACGGAACGCAATCAGGTTCGCCGTATACGTGACCTTCTCTTCAGTCTGCCCCTCCCGCAGCCCCGGAAAGCTGATGCCATAGGCCGCGTGACGTTCGATCTTCTCCTCGGAGTTGGGGTGCTGTACCCGCATGTCGAGGAAATGAACCATGAGCAGCGGCCGCTCCCTTACTTCGCGGTACTTGTAATCGGGAATGCTTGCCTCACCCTTCTCGGCTCGCCATGCGCTCTCCACGGACTCGCGTTGCGCGCGTGTCAGTCCAGCAACCTCATGACCACGAGAGGCGACCCTTCGCTTGTTTTTGGAAACCGAAAGCGCCGTATGCCCCCCCGTACCACGTGGCGTCGCGGCACGCGTCTGGAGACCGATCCGAAGGCCTTCGATATCCAGCGTCTGGCTCTCGTCCGCGCGTGTGCTGGATGCGACCAAGACATCCCAATTCTGGAAATCTCGCTTCTCCGAATAGTTGATGATCGGAGAGGCGGCCATCTCCGGGTTGCCGGGCGGAAGCGCGAAGCCTCCGACGAACTCGAGAACCTGCTCTTGGGGAACCTCGCGGAAGATCATCGACGCTCGTGGATTCGTGTCCTCCTTCAGCGGCTCACGGGGAAGGTGCGAACCGACGAGCTTTTTCACGAAGCTCTCCGTCCGTTCCCAGTTCAGTGCCGCTGTCTCCTTATTGGCGACAACCAACGAGGACTCGACGAGCCTGGCCGCCAGCCCAACCTTCCGGACCATCTGCTGGGCTGTCCGCATCTTGTTTCTCGCGGTCACGATCAGTGACCCCGGATGTGACCTCACAGCCAGCCCGAAGTCGATTGGGCGAAGACCATAGCGTTCCATCTTGGCGATCTCCGAGCGAAGCTCTTCGCTCGCCGATGCGATGTATGCGTACCAGTCGAACGCCTCGGGTGAGATGAACAGTCGGCAGAGGTCCTTGTAGCCATCCCGGTAGCCGAACCAACGTCCCATCTGCAACAGCGTGTCGTACATCTGGGTGTTGCGAAGGAAGTAGCTGACTGTCAATCCTTCCAGCGTGAATCCACGGGAGAGGGAGTTGCCGCCAACGGCGATCACGCTCAAACCAACGCCGTTGTATCTCCTGTAGTCGAGCGCGCTCGGACCGGACCGTGCGTTCACTTCTGCAACCTGTACGCCTGAAGCGGCTTGATGAAGAGCACCTTGGATATCCGCCCAACCCTCTTTTGCTTCGGAACCGTCATAGTGCTCCTGCCATCTCGCGTGAATGGACTTCATCAGCGGGTCACGCAACGCCTGCTCAGGGGACAGCTTGTGCCTGTTCTCCACGGCCATCGCAAGCGCCTGAATCCGCATCCGGATGAGGGAAGCCACCTGTCCCTGCACGCCGGTGAAGCGCGACACGTTCACCAACATTGAATGATGCTTTGCGCCTTGCCCCCTGAGAATCCGGATCGCCTTGGAAATCAGAAAGCAGTTGATCGCATCCTCGAGACTCTCCGGAAGCCAATCGACTTGGACATGCATCTTGTGATTGACTGGCAGCCAATCATGCGCGTCTTCCAGTAGGACCGAGAGGTTGTCCCCAGGTCCGTCTTCATCAAGGAAGTAGTCGGCGGCACCCACATAGTTCGAAGGCGCATCAAGTCCAACGATGAAGTCGCGGGGAAACAGGTCCTCCTTGTGCAGTTCGTCGTCGTTCTCTGGGTCCACGAAAATGTTTGCGAACGGCGTTGCCGTGTAGCCGATATACGTGTTCCTGGTCGAGCTTGCGAGCAACTTCCTGATTAAACCGTTGATCGTGTTGGGAAGGGTTGGATCCTTGGATGTGTTGATCGAGGCATTGTCGGCCTCGTCATCGATCACCAGAATTGGCATGGTCAGCACATCGCCGGCCGAGCTCGTGCTGCGAAGCCAGTCGATGAGATTGGTGAGGATCGATTTGTTCTTCTTGATTACGAAAATAGCCGGCTGGGACAGGCTGCCGATTGGAATTCCGAGCCCGTCCGCGCGTGGGCGGGTGAAGTCGTAAGCGCGACTTGTGAATGCAACGGCACTGAACGACTGGTTGATGTTGCCGACACCCAACCAGGTCGCATTGGTATTGCGCCCCAGGAGCTGGTCCGAATCGCGGCCCACAAACCCTTCGTCGATGCGCTCCTGTGTTTGTGATCGAAGGTTGCTATGGATACCAGCGATCAGGATGATCAGCTTGTAGCCCGCATCGGCCGCCTTGTTGATGAGTCCGGTGTAGTTCGCGGTCTTTCCGCTCTGTACATGACCGACCACGAGGCCTCGGCGACTCCACGTTCCTTCTTGGACCGGATCACCGGCCAAGTCGAGGATCTTGTCGGAGATGTCGTCGATCCCGTCCACGACCTGCTTCGGAAAGCCATGATGTACTTGAAGAAGCTGCTTGTAGCGACGCCAGTAGTTGAAGGAAATTTCATGCCGTCGCGCGTCCAGCCACGGCTTGTGTCCTTCTCCCGTCAGGGTATGGGCAGGCCCCAGCCGAACAGTGAATTCATGCTCCAGCTGCTCGATTACAGCTGCGACCTGTTCCTGCCCAGGCGTTTCTGGAAGCAGCGGAGGTGGCAGGGCCGCCAGCGCTTCAACAAGCTCCCGAACCTCTTCCCGCGTCTTGATTTCGCTTGAGGACATTCTGGCGCGGGCCATCTGCAGCAGGATTTCGGTACTCACTCACTTCCTCCTATCAGTCTTCAACTCTGCGGTGTTTCTCAATGAGGCGTCGAACTCGCACGTCCCCGGCAAACGGCACCGTACTCATGATCAGACTGGATGTCGCTTCGGAAATACGATCGCTGTTTGGAGCAAGCGCATGCATGTATGCGAGGAGCAGCTGCTCCAGGCCTTCGTCATTAAAGTCGGCTTGTCTTACATCCTGTGGATGTGAACCGATGTCCGAGAACATCGCTTCGAGAGGAAGACCTGCTTCGACGGCGACAAGGAGCGACTCGAGCGCCGATGTTTCCATGGCTGCAAAAGCTTGGGCAGCAAGCGGGTGCTCGCGATTGATCGCATAGCGGATGTTGCCCCGCTCATCCACTCGATGCCACAGCGGCAGAGGAGCGCTGCTCACTTGCTTGCGCCCGCGATAGGTGTATGGACGCTTGGCGCTCTGGGTCATTCTCTCTACAAGGGGGCGAAGGCGCGTCCTCACCGCTGCCGGAGGCCGAATACGCGACTTGCGCACGTCGACTCCCCAATAGGCATCCAAGGATGTCGGAACATCAACCTTGACCCGTAGCAGCTTCGACATCTCTGTCCTCTTGGACAGCCCAAGCCATGTTCCGCCGCTGATCAGACGTTTTGCCCGGTAGATATACAGCCCTTGCGTTTCCGCAAGTGTCGATCCCATGCACAGTTTGTCGAGCTGCTGGCTCGACAGGCGAGCATGGTGCGGCAGGGTGAACGCTTGTGCAGTGATCTGCGCCCCTCCCGCCCTGAGGTGCGCGATCTCGTGGCTATCGGAGGTGGGACTCATGTGGATGGCGAACGGATCAGCACCGTCGACCTCAAGACCGTTGATTGAGATGCACGCAGGCTTGATGTCGCTGTCATCCGGTTCTGGCCGGATGTAGCGGTGAAACGTCAGCGACAAGTGGCTACGTGCACTGGCGAAAAGTTCATTCAGGGCCACTAGGGACTGCTGGGGAGACGCGTCTTCCGCATCCAATCGGTCGAGTGATTGCCAGAGCACCATCGTGCCGATTTCAGGCAAAAACTCCGCACCGGGAAGTCCTCGTAATTCTCGCGGATCCAGCACCTGCAGCAGCCACTCGTCGCTTTCCAAGACGCGATCCAGATCCCACCTGCGCCCGTGGACATCGCCTGCGATGGCGCTCACAACAGTCAGCCTGCGGCATTGCGAGAAGGACGCCGTCTTCAGGCCGAGGCCAAAGCGGCCCAGATCCCCTTCCTGTCTCGCATCCGTTGGACTCCTGCTGCCATGCCGCATGGCGGCCGTGAGAATATCGGGCGCCATCCCATGTCCGTCGTCGACAACAGCGACGTATGGCTGGTCGTATTCGTCGAGACCATTCACTATCTCGATGCGACCTGCTCGCGCAGAGATACTGTTGTCGACAATATCGGCAAGCGCACTGTCGAACGAGTATCCGATGTCACGCATCGACTCGAGCAGCGTACCGGCACTTGGCCGAAGCAGGACTTCACTTGCGCTGGTCATGTCTCCATCCCCCTCGGCTCTAACCCGCCAGAATTTGCCACACGGCGCCGGCGATCTGTCGGGCAAGCAAAGGCGGTACGGCATTGCCTACCTGAACATATTGCTGGGTTCTGTTGCCAAGAAACAGGTAGTCATCAGGGAAAGTCTGCAGCCGGGCAGCCTCACGAACCGTTAGGCTGCGGCATTGCGTCGGATCCCAATGAATGAACGCGTGACCATCCTTGGACAGATGACTGGTAATGGTGCTGGAGCACGACTCCTGACGCTGAACACGGAAGCGGTCCGCAAACGCCCCAGTTGTCCAGTTCCTGTGCGCAGGTTGAAGCTGGGATGGAAACTCGCTACTAACGGGCGACTTCCCATGAAACGCTGCATAGGCCGCGCTGAACATGTAGCGCCCCAAATCGCCGGCCATGTGCCCACGCGTCTCATGGTTCAGTACCGGATGACTGGTATCAGGGCGTAGGACACTGGAAATCGCACTTGCACCCCGTACGTAGCGGGTGGAAATGCGCTTCAGGTATGCGGCCGGTTGCATGTGCTCGAGTTCATGGGCCACCTCGGGCATTCGAACACGCGTTGCCCGAATGACCTTACGCCGTTCCGACTCCATTGCTTCGAACCATTCATCAGCATCGTCCTTGCGACGGCTGAGGCCGCTCCGCAATGGCGGCAAACCTGCTAGCGCCTGCCTTGTGCTTACATCCGCAGACGCGCGTTGAAGGCCAGCGAAGTTTGCTCTCCGCTTTGACCAGATGTCAGCCCTGACCCCCAGAATGATCACACGATGACGTGCCTGCGGGATTCCATATTCCTCGGACCGAATGACGAACCGCGCCGGATCAAGCTCTTCCACTCCCCGTACGTCTTGCAGACTCCCATCATCCGAAAGTTGAAGCAGGCGGTATGTGGAATCCGGGCCTGAGCTTCCAACTCCCAGCGCTTCACCGGGGTTTGCCAAGTCGCGCAGGATCGATGTGAACATCTGCTGATCACCCACCTTCGAGGTCAGCAGCCCTTTCACGTTTTCCATGATGAAAGCGGCTGGCCTGAACTTCTGAAGGATGGCCAGATACTGACGATAGAGGAAGTGTCTTTTATCTCCGTCGGTCTTGAAGCCGACCCGGTTGCCCATCTTTGATCTGCCAACCAGCGAGTACGCTTGGCAAGGTGGTCCGCCAATGAGTACCAAGTCATCGAATCCGCCCTTCACTGATTCGATGCGTTGGTGGAGCATTTCGTTGTGCTCCGGGATGCCCAGCGTCAGGTTGAGAGACTCCTGTTGGGCTTGGGACCACAGCGCTCGATGCTCAGTGTTGCGGAAGTGGTCTGTGGGAGAAGCAGCCTGTCCGTTTGCCACGAGTTGAAGATAGTGGAGATACGAGGGTGGAGCAGGCCCCTCTTCTCTCGCGAGAAGTCGGTAGAACGATCTGAGCGTGAGGGTGGAGTGTGCAGAGGTCTCCATCTCAGCAGACACGGCAAGCTCGAAGGGATGCACACCGGAGCCGGCCACCCTCTCGAAGCTGCTGAAGCCCTCTCCCAGCCCCCCGGGGCCTGCGAATATGTCGATCACGCCGACGGTGGTGCGGTTGCGTACTGCTGCCAAGACTTGGACTCTGAAGACATGGTTGATGTTATGAGCGCCGAAAAGCGCTCCGCATTGATGTCACGTATACGGGGCAAGAGCACCGGCCCGGAGCTGCTTGTACGAAACCGGCTCTGGCGCGCTGGTTTCAGATATCGCCTGCACGCCAAGGGGCTGCCGGGACGACCTGACCTGGTTTTGCGCAAGTGGAAGGCAGTGGAGTTTGTGCATGGCTGCTTTTGGCATCGTCATGCTGGCTGCCGCTACTTTCGGCTTCCCAAGACCCGCTCCGATTTCTAGAACGAGAAACTGAGGCGCAACAAGGAGCGTGACGAGATGGCGATTGCGGCGCTGATGGGTCGCGGCTAGCGCGTTGCGGTCGTCTGGGAATGCGCTGTCCGCAGCGACCCTGACGCCGTTGTCAGCAACCTCGCCAATTGGCTCTGGCAAGGCGAAGGAAGCGTCCAGGTGGAAGGCTCCGATCAGGCAGTTCGAAGCCGACAGCTTCATTCTCCTCGGGTTTGAGCAGATGTTGATCCGGAGACTCATGCTCGCGCCTTGTCAGCGTTCAACCAGACGATCAAGAGCCTATGCCCTACTCGTCTCACTGGACGACATCCGGGTGCTCCGGCGGCGTGTCGGGAAGGTGTTCGACCAATTCTTCTATGCGACATCCAAAGAAGGTGCATAGCTTGTCGAGCACATCTGTCTGAACGTTTGCCCCGTGTTGGTTGACGAGCTTCGAGAGAGTCATCCGGTTTAAGTTCGTCGCTGTCGCAAGTTCTTGCAGCTGCAGCCTTCTCCTCTCCCGAAATTCGAAGTCCGCAATCTGCTCTTTGAGCTTGAACCTTAACATCAACTGAATCCGATAGTTTAAATAATCATACGATCTTGCTTTTCATCATTCGATAGCTATCATAGGCATCACATGATTGTTTAAATAATCGTGTGATCGCAGACACAAGCAAAGGAGAATGCTGATGGGCACGACGTACCTTACCACCGAACAGCTGGCCGAACGCATCCAGTACGACGTCCGGACCATCCGCGACCGTCTGAAGGACAGCGTCCTGCTGGAGGGCATCCACTACATCCGACCGTTCGGCGGCAGGAAGCTGCTTTTTGTCTGGGAGGCAATCGAACGTGACATCGCCAAGGCCTCGGCGGCGCACGCGCCACTGATCCCGATGGCCAATGGTGGGGTGGCGCATGGCTAAGGTCCGCGTGCGCCCCGAAACGGGCAACCTTTACCTCGACTTCCAGTGGCGTGGGGTTCGTTGTCGTGAGCAGACGTTGCTGCCCAACAACGCCCAGAACCGTAAGACGCTGGATTCGTTGGCTACCCGGATCAAACGGGACATCAGCAGGGGCAACTTCGAGTACGGAACCTACTTCCCCAATAGCTCGCGAGCCAAGGCATTCGAAGTTTCACCCCAGGCCAACGCCGCACTGCAGGCGCCCGCCAAAGATGCCAACGCGACGGTTGTGCGGTTTGCGGAGGCAGCGGAAGATTGGTTCGCCGAGAACGAGCCGCGCTGGCGCAGCACGAATGCGACCTCGACCCGCAGCATCCTCGATCAGCGCTTATTGCCGGCTTTCGGGGATGCCCCTGTCGCGTTGATCACCCGCGCGGAGTTGTTGGCATTCCGCGCGCAGACCATGAAAGCTACGAGTCGCAAAGAGCAAGAGGCCCTCTCAGCGTCACGCGTCAACCACATCATGGGGGTCGCGCGCATGGTGCTGGCGGACGCCGCCGACAAGCACGGGTTTGTGTCGCCTTACCGGAACATCAAACAGCTGCGGGCCAAGAAGGTCGACATCCAGCCCTTCTCGCTGGATGAGGTGCAGAGGTTGTTGGACACGGTGCGTACCGACTATCGCCCCTACCTCACCTTGCGCTTCTATACCGGGTTGCGTTCGGGCGAAGCGAACGCGCTGGAGTGGCAACACATCGACTTCGACAACGACGTGATTCGCGTGCGACAGCAAGTGGTCAAGGGCGAAATCATCCCAACCAAGACCGACGGTTCGAATCGTGACGTTGCAATGATCCCTCTCGTTCGCCAAGCGCTGCTGACACAACGTGAGAACACGCCTTCGGACAGTCGCTGGGTGTTCACCGCGCCGGAGGGTGGGCCGCTGAACCTCGTCAACTTCACCAATCGCGTTTGGCATCCGCTGTTACGACACCTTGGCCTCATTGCGCGACGCCCCTACCAGACGCGACACACGGCAGCGACGCTGATGTTGGCCGCTGGCGAGAACCCGGAGTGGGTGGCGTACATGCTCGGGCATACGACCACGGAGATGCTATTCCGGGTCTACTCTCGTTACATCCCCAATCTCACACGCAAGGATGGCCGCGCCTTCAATGGCCTGGTGCACGGCGCGCATGGCTTGAACATGCAGGGTAAAGGCGAGATGCCCGTTTCACTGTCCGTGCTCAGTAGGTCTGAGTTGGAAGCGCTTGTGCTTCGGTATGCGTCGCAGGAGGTGGCTAATGACGCCGAATAGTCTTGCCGGCCTGTTGGTACGGCGCACGTTTGGCGTCGTTCTTGATCCCTCTGAGGCGTTGCTGCCCGGAGCGGTGGAATCAGTCGTCGATGTTGCCATTAATCGCGGCACGCACAAACTCACTGTTCCCGGCGCACAGGCGCAGCAGGTTCTCGCCACCGGTGCGCTGGCTGTGTTCGACCTCCTGACCTGCGAGCTTCCCAGCGACCAGAAAGCGTTGCGAATGGTCGTTGAAGCTAGGGTATGTCCAAAGCTGGATCCGTACGACCACTTGCCACGAGAGCATTGTCCGATCGACGGACTCATGCAGGTCACGCTCGATCTCGTGGATGTGATCAGCACTAATCCGATTTGGCGCTTTGTACGTGACGTTCTGGCTCGACGCGATGTGTATTGGGGTTTCTGGCAGATGCGCGCTTCTGCGCGGCATCACCACGACTACGCAGGCGGATTGGCACTGCACAGCCTACAGGTGGCGCGCGATCTAGCCGCGCAAGGTGGACTCGACGATAGCGAGCGAGACCTGCTGATCGCAGGCGGGCTTCTGCATGACATCGGCAAGGTCTGGTCCTACCAACCCAACATGTTTCTTACCGCCGAAGCACGCGCCCTCGGACATGAGCAGGTCGGCCTCGTCAGGCTTTCCAGCGAGCTCGCCAATCTCGAAGTGGAGTATCCAAACGGTGCCTATGCCATGCGCCTGCTCTTAGGGGGTGCACGCGGGTACCGTCCTGACGGGACGCGCCCGTCTTCCCTGTTGGCGCGGCTCAAGGCGTGCGACCAGTACAGTTGCGAGCGTGACTTCGGCAACACCACGCGCAAAGATCGGAGTTGGATCCCGAAGCCCTGGAATCCGGTGGATTGAAGCTTGGATCTCAGGCTCTGCGATGCAGGTGCAATACGCTATCTGCAATCCATTCAGGAGAAGGTAGTGAAGGCTCGCCACATCTCGCTTCCAGCACTTCATTTGTTTCATCTCCTTGGCATCATTCGAAATGTTGAACCTTGCAAGGTGCACATTTTCGGTCGCGTGTATTGGAAAATTGTGGCGGAAACCCGGTGGAGCAAACGTGCGTTGCTTGATGATCCATTCCCTACGCCTAACCTGATTACCCCGAGCCGGAGAAATTCTTCCCGGCTCTTCTCGACGCGTCATGCCGCCATTGATTTCCTGCGTACCTCGGGGTTGCGATCAATCCACCGTGCGGGATGAAGATTTCGATCCTTGAATAACGCCAGTATTTGTAAGTGATTACTGTTCGCTGCAGCAATCCGACCAATCGCTGCCCCGCTCTAATACAGGGTAAAGCCCCATGCGCCACACACATACAGGAGACAGGCATGCACTCCTTTTCTCACCGAATTACTGATGCCTTCGACTACGCGCGCGTCGCGCTCGGTAGCCAAACTCGCAAGGGCAGCAACATGCCGTACGTTTATCACCCACTAGGAATCGCGAGCCTGATAATTGAGTTCGGCGGAGACGAGGACGAAGCAATCGCCGGATTACTGCACGACGTTGTCGAGGATTACGGAGTGGAACA
Source organism: Solilutibacter tolerans (assembly GCF_900155935.1). Lineage (GTDB taxonomy): Bacteria > Pseudomonadota > Gammaproteobacteria > Xanthomonadales > Xanthomonadaceae > Solilutibacter > Solilutibacter tolerans. Next base: position 507,722 of record NZ_FTLW01000002.1, on the reverse strand, counting down.
TCTCGCCGCGGTAAGGACAATGTTCGGTGAAAAGGTGGCCAGAATCTTGACCGACTGTACCGTTGGCGCTGCGCATGCCAAGGAAAGATTCGATAGCGCCGAAACGAAGCGGGAGGACTGGCAACAACGGAAAGAGCAACATCTCGCGCACTTGGAGCAGGCCAACGAAATGGCGCTCCTAGTTTCGGCTTGCGACAAGCTGCAGAAAGCGCGCGCCATTGTGAAGGGCTTGGAGTCTGACGAGATTGGAACAACGACCTTCGATCACCTATTCGGCGAGCGCGAAGAAACGCTTTGGTATTACCGAAGTCTCGCCTCAATCTTTTCCAAACGAGGTACACCTCCATCAGAGGCTCTGCTGGAAACGGTGATGCACATGCATGCCTTGCTTGGCGATGAATGGCCTCAATCGATCGAAGCCGGGAGCCTGCGACCGCTGCCAAGCCAGCGCTCCTTGCATGCTTATCGCGCCGGCATGCCCGCAGAACCGGTCAATGCACAACCTCTTCTTCCACACGCGGCAGAAAACCCTGCTCAGCTTTAGAGAAGATCACGTTGCGGTTGGATGCAGCTGTATTCTCAAGTGAGTACAGTACTTTTTGCGAATACAGTTGAGTGCGACGCACTGGTAGGCAGATGGCCATGCTTAGCGGCGCGACGTTGGCCTGACAGTAGCTACCCATCTGAGTGAAGTCCCTACGTCCTTCGACGAGGGACGGACGAGTCCTTCGGCTTCAACTTCTTTTTCTGAGGCTTTGGTCGGACTTCCGCAGACCATTCGGCGATTAGCTGAACGACGTCCAAGCCCACCAGCTCGCAGAGATCCAAGAGCTCAACCGGATCCAGCCGACGTATCCCCACTTCAACGTCGGAGAGCCAAGAGCTTGGACGACCCAAAGCAGACGCGACCGCGACTTGCGTCAAGCCTGCTTCCACGCGCCCCTCGCGTACACGCTTAAGTAACGCCTTGTATTCGGGTCGGTGAACGGTCGTGCGGGCCATGGCGCTCTTCTGAATAGCGCCTCGAACGTAAGGGGGTATTTCTTAATCCTGCTTTTTGTCTTTTAATGGACTAAATCAACGGAGGTGATCCGATGCGACATTGCTGCACTGCCTTGGTATTTATCCTCGTTCTCGCGCTCACGCCGGTATCCGCTCGCGCGGATCAAGAGCCGCCGCGCGCTGTCGTCGCTACGTTCGAATCCTCTTCCGCCGCGCTCAGCATCGCAGCACCAAACCCTGAAGACGGTCTACGATTGCACATCAACAAATCAATCGACTTGAAACAGAAGGGATTCTGGTCGATCACGGGCTACAAGCTCCGAATTGAACGCGGGGTCATTTCCGACCCACGTCGGGCCCACCTTGGAAACCGGGAAGTCGTACTCCTAAAGGCACAGCAGTATCTGGACAACCGGCGCACTGACGCTGGAGGACAAGACACGTGGGTGGCCCTTGATCTGAGCACCATGGAAGTGGCGGGACGTGCGCTTAATCGAATCGAGCAGGATCAACGTTTTGCCGCATCCGAGGGCCCAAAGGTGCACTTCAAATGGATCTATGGTCTTACGCTGATTGATAGTGGAGAAGTGGAAATCGAGCGATTCAGACGCGTAAGAGTCAGTCGGGAAGATCAAGAGGCTCAGAGCAGGAGGAGCTACGAAGCCTATGTTGCTCGGGAGCATGACAAGAAGGCGCGGGACAAGGAGGTTGCGGAGCGCACGCGGCCCCTGAAGAGTCAGATTGGCGCACGCCTTTGCCAGACCAAAGGCGCCATACGCTTGGTTGCCTTTACCGAAACAGCGGGAGTGGGCAACAAAAGGATTCAGTTACGCGTGCAAGAGGCATGGGAAGCTTGGAAGCCCGCGGCTCCCAGACTTCCTTTGACGCCCTACCTGTCGTGGGAAGATCCAGACCATTGGGAAGTCTGCAACTAAAGGAACGTTTGGCGCTAGTGTTCATCCCATCTCCGAATCCGTTGGAGTTACTTGGGCTTCGCATCTGCTCAAGCACGACATCTAATTGATGCTGTGGCTGAAATTGGAACGCAAGAGAACTAGCGGAGTGCTTTAGGTACTGCGTAAGTCGTCATAAAGATGTCTTTCGACGGCGGCTTCCGACCCGAAGCGGACGCTGAATCTTCGGCAGTAGTTTACGCTGTTGAATCTTTCATGCTAGGTGGTTAGGGGGTATTCGGGATGCGTGCCGCGCTGGTTTCACGTGTCGGTGAGAGCGTGCCCCATGTGAAAGGAGGGGATGACTTAATTGTTGCGTATCTAGGCGTAGGTCCACTCAGTGGCGCAAATCTTTGCCGTGTCAGAGGGAATGCGCGGGGACGCCGAAAAAAGAACGCCAAGAGTGAACTGCCGTATCGGCGAATGCCCCTGTCGGGTGGGCAAGAGCGCTCAGTTCAGCAAGTGGCGCCTGCAGCCGTCTGGGAGGCTAATGCTCCATGAACATCGGAGAGCGTGTCCGCCACAACAGCCGGCCCGAACTTGGAACCGGCCAGATATTGCATATGTATGGGGATGACCACTGCGACGTGGTGTTCCCAACGTGCTCTTTCACTTGGGTTGGGATTTCCGGATTTACCTCTGTCGAGGCTGAGCAGGCAATTGGGGAAATTAAGCTTTTGCTGCTCGAGGGCATGTTCGAGGATGCCGAAAGCGTCTATGAACAGCACGCCAGGCATCTGACACGTCAAGAATTCGACTCCCACCTTGCGCAAGCAAGAATCGCATATGAGGGACGCGTAGCACTGGAAGCGCAGAAGCGAATCGCGAGAGAGCAGGCGGAGTTGCGTGCTCGTGTGGAAGCGCATATCGAGGAATGGAAGTTTGATCTAGCTGAGGACCTGTACAAGGTCTCCTGCAAGGAATGGTGGCCAATCATCGAATTCGACGCGCTACTGACGGAGGCGATGCGCATCAAGAACTTCGTAGAAGCCTACCCGTCGGCGTCTCTGGCTGACCTGGATGCGCGCTACAAACATACATTTGATGGAAACCTTTCCGCCGATGACTACGCGCACCTCAAGCTCCCCAAGCTGCGCATGCGTCTGGCTCGTTTGGGTATGCCCTTGAATGAAGAGCAGCTGCTCGCGTGCTCACGTCCCGAGCAGCATCGCCTGATCCGTGCGCGCGCCGGATCAGGCAAGACCAGGACCCTAGCCGCGCTTGCAGCGTTGGCAATACACGACGAGGCACTCCACCCTGACCAGGTGCTCATCTTGGCGTTCAACAAGAAGGCCGCAAACGAGATCGGCGACCGGGTTCGTGGTGCAGCAGGGATCGACGAGTTCCGCAACGCCAGGACGTTCCACAGCCTTGCTTGGCAGCTTGCAGATCATGCTGGGCGGGAGCTGATCTTCGACGATGGCAGTCTGGCCCCCTCCCGCCGAAAGCAAACCGGCTTCGTGGAGCGGCTCATCGAGTCGATCATGAATCCCGCCTTCCGCGAACGGCTCTATGAGTTCTTTCGCCGTGAGCTGGAGCAAATGGATCGACTTGGCTCCAATCTGTCGAAGGATGAGTACGTTGCCTTCCGGCGGTCCATGGTGGACTACACGTTGGGTGGAGAGACCGTTAAGTCCAACGGCGAGAAATTCATCGCCGACTTCCTGTTCGAGCATGGCATAGCGTACAGGTACGAGAAAGTCTGGTCTTGGGACAAGCAGGATCGCTTGCGGGGCACCGCCTATCGACCCGACTTCTCCATCATCGATGGCGGTCGCGATGTCATCCTCGAGCACTGGGCGATCAATCCAGACGACCCTTCTGCGCATGTTCCTGACTGGTGGGATACCAAGACGCAGGATTACCTAGACCAAATCAAAGCTAAGCGTGAATTCTGGGCGAAGCACGGCGTTGCCTTGCTGGAAACCCATGCCGGCATGCTGGTCAATGGTCGCGAGGCGTTCGAGGATTCGCTGAAGATGCTGCTGGAGCGCGCCAATGTTCGCTGCCGCAAGCTCGAGCATGATGAGCTGATCCGTCGTGTCGCGGAGGCACCGAGAACCGTTTCAAGGATGGCAGAACTGTTCCTGCAGTTCATATCTCGGGCAAAGAAGCGCGGCTGGGAAGTGGACGATATGGCTCGGGTCGTGCGGGACGCGCCGGATCCAGAGCCTCGCAACCGTGCGTTCCATGATCTGGCTGTACATGCCTATGCTGCTTACGAGCGGAAGCTGGTCGCACAGTCGGCAATGGATTTTGACGACCTTTTGATCTCCGCGGCAGAGTGTGTGAAGAAAGACGGTGGTTCGGCACGTCTACAACTGGATCGGAGCGATTCAATCGCCATTCGTGACCTGCGTTGGATCTTGATTGACGAGTTTCAGGATTTTTCCGAGTTGTACTACCGGGTGATCGACGCGATTCTCGAGGCAAACCCTTTTATTCGCGTGGTCGCGGTAGGTGACGACTGGCAAGCCATCAATGGTTTCGCCGGCGCGCAGCTGACTTTCTTCAACCGGTTCGGCGAGCACTTCTCCGGCGCGGGTGCGGCGACCATCTCAAAGAATCGCCGTTCTGGCAGGGCCATTGTGGGCGCAGGCAATCAGCTCATGGATGGGCGAGGAGAGCCGGCGCTCGCCCATCACGGTTTTGACGGCGACATCGACGTCGTGGCGATCGACAAGATCTGGCTTGAGGATGGGACGCCTTATCCTGAAATTGCCACGAGCGTTCGTAATGATGGCCGCAAGAATGTCAACTGGGAACTCGCCCGGGCGCTAAAGGCATGTGTCGACTACATCGTGGCATCGGTGTTTGCCGACTCGAAGCAAGGGCTGCGCTGGATGCCTTCAGTGCTGATTCTTGCTCGCACTGGTCATGCCTACGGCGAGAGCTTGGCTGGATTTGGCGAGTGTCTCGAGCAGGCTCTGCGCCGGCATCCCGAGTTGCAGGATCTCGCAAGTGATTTTGCCGTGGTTGGTGGACGGCATAAGTCAGTATCCGACGGCACCGTGCTGATCGAGGTCATGACGGCCCACAAGGCCAAGGGAAAAGAAGCCGACACGGTCATCGTGCTGGAGGCAATGATGCGGCAGTTCCCCAAGGTACACGCTGAAAATCAGCTCTTCGGGCCATTTGGTGTCACTGCAGAGGACGTGCTGGCCGAGGAGCGACGATTGTTCTATGTCGCAGCCACTCGGGCTGAGCATCGTTTGATGCTTCTCACCGAGGCAGGCAAGGAGTCGCCTTATCTTGGAGCCATGATGGGGAGTCGCCCGGCTGGCAACCGATCCGAAGGCAAAGATGGACAGCTGGGTGCCGACGCACGGGCCATAAAGGCGCATTTGGATCGGATCGATCGTGAGTCGCTAATCCGGCAGAACGTCTCGCAACAGGCAGTATCCGCTTGGGATCGGCTGACCGGGCAGTCACTGGGCTTGCCCGAGGTTGGACATTCACTCTCAGATGCCTTTCATGCTGAACTTGCTTGGCCCAATAGCAAGCCACCAATCGTGATTCTTACCGGTAGATACCGAGCTAGTGCTGACGACTGGAAACAACAGGGTTGGGAGGTGTACTAAAGCGCAGGGGATTGACCGACGGCTACTGGCCGATCTGGACAGGCCAGATTTCGGCAGACGCTGAGCGTCCGCTTCTGGCCGTTAGCGACCCCAAGCGGACGCTGGTGACTCCCGGTCAAAATGGGAAATCGGCCAAAATTGCCTTAGCTGGCCCTCAATAGCGAGTCTAGTTCGGCCACCGATGCAAAGACGTAATGCGCGCCAGTCGCGCGGGGGCGCTGTTTCGCGAAGGAACGGATGGGCTCCTAAGGCGTGAAGTTGGGGGGGCTCGACCGCACTACATGGCCGGGACCGGTCCGACCGACGCCTAGTCGAGCCAGCTGCTACCGCTAGAGCGCGAGTATTCGGGGGGTGCCCGCCAAGGCTCGCGCTGGGGGCGCTTTACTGTGGGAAGCCGCCCGTTGCGCTGTCAATACCCGCTGGGGCAGGCTAAACGAGCTGCGCAGCGCCTTTGTGAAGAATTTACATTAGCGCCGGCGATCGCCACGTGGTTCCATCGCCTTATTTGATGCCGCATGCCGGGCCGGGCCGGGGCAGAATGTGGGTTCGGGAGCCCCGAGGCATAAAACCAGCGACGATCCATCAGCCTGTCGCTGGGTTACCGGTCGGGCCAACTGATATCGATGTATAGGGTAAGGCCATTTGTAACGACTGGTCGGACGGCCCATATCGGGTTGGTCCCGACCGAGGTTTAGGGCGCCTACGAGTATCAATCAGACCATTGAAATGCCTGCGGCACCACTTACGGGAGCGCTACCTTTGATCGAGCCACTGCGAAAACAAGATAAGAACGGTGCTCCATACAGTAGATTTTCCGACATCCAGAGCATGCTAATGACGCTAGATACTCTGCCGGACGCCGACATCGTGGCCCGGTGCAGGTTGGGCCGCGGAAACAGCGCCTTCGTGCCCATCGAGTGTGTGGTTCATATGTTGCGGCGCGGACTGCGTGCCAACAACAACGCGCTCACCAGTCCGCTGTTCACGGAGTTCCTTCAGCGCCTGCGCCGCCACATCCCCTTGCGTGAGGACAAAGAAAGCCACTTCCGCGTCCAGGTCTTCGAGCAGGTCCAGGATCGGCTGACCTCGCTTCTGGCCAAGGAATCCGTCGAATACCAGGACAAACTCGACTTCTGCGAGATCAAGTTCGCCGGGGCGCTGGCACGACTCCTGCAAGATGCCCGGAAAAAGGCCACGAAGGATAAAAACCGCAAGGCTCCCTTGATGAACGAGGAAACCGGGGAGGTAGACGCGCAGGTCGATCAGGCCGCAGGTTCGTTCAACCCGTTCGACCCGGAAAATATGTCCGAGGAAAATTACCGGACGGTTCTCGATGAAGCGATGGAAGAGTTACCCGCCACGCAGAAAAGGATTCTCGAGATGCTGCGCAATAATGTCCTCATTGACTCACAGGATCCGATCGTCCCGACCATTTCGAAGGCCCTGGGGAAGTCGGAGAAGACCATCCGCAACCAGCGCGACAAGGCTATCGCAGCCATCAAGGCGTTCGTGAACAAGGGAGAGCGATAATGTCGGCCCGTAAAAACAACCCGTCCCTGGAAGAGATCCTGGACTCCTTTGCAATGGAGCCAAATCCCAGTGGCGAAGTGTTGGGTCGCTATTTGGCCGACTTTCCTCAGTTTGCGGAGGATCTTGTCGATTTGTCCCAAGAGATGTTCCAGGTTGGCTTGGTGCAGGACCGGGAGCTTACGAGCCTGGACAGCAATCGGATCAGTTCGGCTTGGAGTGTGCTTCAAGCCAGTATCGGTCAACCCTTGGCCGACCCGCTTGCGAGCCTATCGCAGCAGGTCATGGGCGATCTTTCGGAGGTGCTGCAGGTCCCACGGCAAGTGATCCTGGCCTTTTGGGAAAGGCGAGTGCTGCCTGCGTCAGTGCCCCGTCAATTTCTCAACAGAATGGCGAGCGCTCTCGATGCGAGCGCACAATCGCTGATCGAGTCGCTCGCTCTTCCAAAGCAGGCACTCGCACGCAGCCACAAGGCCGACGAAAAGCCGACATCTGACGCCGACAAGCAGGCATTTGAGCAGGTGCTTCGAGACGCAAAAGTGCCTGAGGATCAGATTGCTGCCCTTCTGACAGAAGGCGCTTGATGTGGATGGGGTGGAGATAGGCCGACAAACTGCTCAAGCCCTCCATCTAGCGGCAGTTGCAGCCGGAGGCGATCCGTGGTCGCCTTTGGCCTTCGCGTTGGCCCAAGTAGAACGCGAGGGCCTGTCGGTTAATCCCGCCATGCCGGGCGCCGATATTTTGGACGGCGGTCTGGCCTGCTATATCCCCAAAGCCGGTCTAATCGTTTACGAAGATAGCGACACGGATTTTGATCGGGCGTTCCGGATCGCCCACGAGCTCGGGCATCTGCACCTTGGCGACAGTGAGGAGGAAGACTTCACCGGTCCGCCTTACGCGATCAACCCAGACAGGCCAGCCGAGGCCGCGCCGATAGGTGTCGAGCGCGTGATCGACTATGGGCGACGCCAGCGACGAGAGGTCCAAATGGACCTGTTTGCTCGTGAGTTTCTCTTGCCCCGGTCAGTTGCCAAGAAGCTCCATCTCGAAGACGGCATGACCGCCGCTCAGATTGCCGGCAAGCTCGGCGCCCCAGTCGCCGTGGTTGCCCAGCAGCTCTTCGATGCTCTGTTGTTGCCACCGGTCGCACTTCCCAGCGTCGGCAGTATCCCCGAGAAGCCGCTAAATGATCTTCAAGCGGCCGCCGCCAAGCACCAAGGCAGCGCCTTTCTGCTAGAAGCCGGGCCTGGCACTGGCAAGACCAAGACCTTGGTAGGGCGGATCAAGCACCTGCTGAGCCAAGGCATAGACCCACGGCACATTCTGGTGCTGACCTTTTCCAACAAAGCTGCCGCCGAGATTGTTGAACGCATTGCAACGGTGGACGCAAAGGCGTCCGCGGCCATGTGGATAGGCACCTTTCACGCCTTTGGGTTGGATCTGCTCCGTAGGTTCTACGGCGAGCTCGATCTCCCACCCGATGCCCGAATGCTTGATCGAACCGAAGCGGTCGAGCTCATCGAGAATGAGTTTCCTCGCCTGGGTCTGGTCCATTACCGCGACATATACGATCCAACCAAGATTATCTCTGACCTTCTCGCCGCGATCTCGCGGGCGAAAGATGAAGTTGTGTTTGCCGATGATTACGAGCGCTTGGCGAAGGAGATGCAGTCCTCTGCCAGCGAGGAGGAGCGCATCGCTGGTGACAAGGCCGCCGAGGTCGCTCGCGTCTATCACGCCTACGAGAAGCTCAAGCGCAGCGTGCAGGCTGTGGATTTCGGCGACCTGGTGTCTTTGCCGGTGCGCCTATTGGAGGATAGCCAGGAGATTGCGCATGCGCTCAGGCAAGCCCACCAACATGTTCTTGTGGACGAATACCAAGATGTGAACCGAAGCAGCGTTAGATTGCTCAAAGCGCTATGCGGCGAAGGGCAGAACCTCTGGGTTGTCGGCGATGCGAAGCAATCCATTTACCGGTTTCGCGGCGCGTCCTCGGTCAGCATGGACCAATTCAATACTCATGACTTTCCGAATGGCGCGAGGGCACAGCTGAAGGAAAACTACCGTTCGGTCCCGGAAATCGCAAGGACCTTTTCCCACTTCGCCTCAGCCATGAAAGCGGCGAGCGCCAAAAGCGAGGTCGAGTCCAACCAAGCGGAAAGCGGCCTCGTTCCTTCCATGCGGCGCGTCGATCGGAAGGTCGACCAGGTGGTGGCGCTTGCGGAGACCATCTTGGAGATGCGTTCTGCCGGCCACTCATTCCGCGACCAGGCTGTGTTGTGCACGGGAAACGACAAGCTTTCTGACTTTGGCGAACAGCTGGAGCGGATGGGTATTCCCGTCCTATTTCTGGGCAGTCTCTTCGAGCGCCCTGAGGTTAAGGATCTGCTGGCCGTGCTTACCTTGTTGGTCGATCGGCGGGCGACGGGCTTGCTGCGAACTGCCTGCATACCCGATTTCGCAATGTCCTTGGAAGATGTAGTCGTAGTTTTGAACTACCTGCGCACCGCAGAGCAGCCCCCGGGTGCCTGGCGAGAACTGCCCCCAGCCGTGGAAGGGCTCTCTGCGGCAGGTAGGGCCGCATTGGTGAGCTTGGACGCAGCATTGGCCGGCCTGGAGCGCGAAAGCGATCCGTGGGAAGCCATGTGCCAGTTCCTGCTTGGGCCTTCCAAGCTGGCGGCGCAGTTGGTTGCGTCGGGCGCGCCTGGCGATCGGGCCAAGGGTATCGCCGTCTGGCAACTGCTGAACTTCATGCGCGTGCAGCCGAAAGGGCAAGGCTTGCCCATCCAGCGACTGACCGACCGCATCCGCAGGTTGGTGCGCTTGGCCGATGAGCGTGACCTCCGGCAATTGCCCGCTGCCGCTCGCAGCATCGACGCCGTGCGGCTCATGACCATTCATGGGGCCAAAGGACTTGAATTTGAAGTTGTCCATTTGCCGGGAATGAATCAGGGAACCCTTCCGCGAACGGTGCCGCAAGGCCCATGTCCACCTCCGACGAACATGGTAGAGGGTGCTCATGGAGCAGCTGCGCAGTATCACAACGACGAGACGTTCAAGGAGCACGAGTGTCTTTTTTATGTCGGCCTATCCCGGGCGCGTACACGGCTGTTCTTCTATGCGGTGAATTTCACAGACAGTAGCGGCGACCGAAAACCATCCAAGCGCGCGCAATCGCCCTTTATCGACCGCATTGCTGGCTTCATCAGCAACGAAGTTGTAACGCCTAAGACAGAAGCGCCTACGGTCCCGGAAAGCATTCCTGTAGAACTGGTAACGGAGGGCGGGGTTATTCTCGAAGGCTATCAGGTGGGCCGCTACGGCCATGGGTGTGAACGCAATTATCTGTATGTTCATTTGTTGCAAGTGGGCGGAAAGTCCAAGGCAACCGCGTTCTTGCAGATGCATGACGCGGTGCGGAAAGGCTATCAATCGGTGGTGCAAGGGGACGATGCGGACCCGGCGGTCATAACAGCCGCATTGAGAGAGTCGTTTGCCGCCAGCGGATTGGACCAGCACGGGTATGTCGAGGACTATCTGGCGTTGGCCAATAGCATGCTCGCTTCTTTCCTGGCCAGCCGCGCGGGTCGCTCGGCCGAGAAGCCGGTCGCCCTTACGCTTTCCTTTGGTGATGACAAGATTTTGGTAACGCCCGACGACGTCCTGTTGGAGTCAGACGGCCGCAAAACCTACCGCAAAGTGAGCACCGGAAAGGCGCGCTCTGACGACGAAGCCGACATCGGGGTCGCCTCGTTGCTGCTCGCTGCGCGAGCCATCGATCCATCAGCTCAGGTTGAGCTGGTTTACCTTTCGGATGGCAACAAACTGTTTTTGGATCGGTCGGCAAAGCAGTTGGACAACAGTAAGCACAAGGTGCAAGGCGCGATTGGCCGCGTTCGCGCCGGTCGCTTTATGGCAAAGCCATCCAACTTCACCTGCCCCACCTGCCCAGCGTTTTTTCTGTGCGGCCCGCTACCGTTTGGGGCGTTGCACAAGTCGTTCTAGGCTGTGTTACCGGTCAAGCAATGTCGCTTCGATTAATAGGTGAGACCGAACAATTCGTTCGGCTAAATCTAAGAGGCGATACAAGACATGACTCCGAACGACCCGATTGATTTTGAAGACGTAGGCCAGGCCATCCGCGAGGACCGCGCTCTGCGCCCAGCCCCCCGTTACCGCATCCAGTTCGCCCAAGACGGCCTCGATTTCCGAGCCGTGGATGTCGAAAGCGCCATCCCTCTGGGTCAGCAGATCCTGGCCGCCGCAGGCCTGAGCATCGCCGGCGAGTTCAGCCTCTTTGCCATCCTGTCCACCGGAGACTTCGAGGACGTTCTCCTCAATGAACCGTTCGACCTGCGGGGAGCCGGTGCCGAGAAGTTCGTCGCTTTCCAATCTGATCGTGATTACAGGCTGATGGTCAACCAGGCTCAGGTGAGCTGGGGCAAGCCCGCCATTTCCGGGCGCACGCTCTATCAGTTGAGTGAGGCCAAAGAAAACGAGGTGGTCCTTCTGGAAGTGCCTGGCGGCGATGATCGGCTGATCGAAGATTCCGACCTCATCGATTTGACCGCCGCTGGCGTGGAGCGCTTCTTCACGGCCCACAAGCCCCAGCACGCCATCCAGATTGTGGTCAACGGGCGCGAAGTTGAAGTTGCCCAAAGCCACCAGACCTTCGAGGACCTGGTCGCAATCGCCTACCCGGGCGAGCCCCCGATGCCCAATGTCACCTACAGCATGACCTATCGAAAGGTCGCTTCCGTCCCCCACAGCGGCGAACTCGCTGCGGGCGGCTTCATGGAGGTCAAGAACGGGAGCATCGTCAATGTCGGACGCACTGTTCAGTCGTAATGATGACCTAAAGCGCCTGCGGGACGCCGGCTACCTGATACAGGCGGTCGGCGGTCTCCTGGTGATGCGAGAGGTCCCGTATGTAAATGCGCAGAAGGAGGTCAAGCGCGGTGTATTGATCTCCACTCTGTGCCTCTCAGGCGATCTGACCCAAAAGCCTGAGCCGCACACGGTCCAGTTCTGTGGCGATTTCCCATGCCAGGCCGATGGTGTGCCGCTGCAGGCGATTGCCGCGGGAACGGGACAGTGGGACCTGGGTCATGGGCTGGTAGCCCAGCACATGTTTTCCAGCAAACCCGACAACCGCGGCTATCAAAACTACTTCGACAAAATGACCACCTACGCCAACATCCTCGCCGGCCCTGCCGCAGTGCTGTCGCCGGGAGTGTCGGCTAAGGTGTTCAGGGAGCCAGACGAGGACGAGGAGAGCGTTTTCAACTACCTGGAAACAGCCTCTGACCGCGTCGGCATCGGAGCGCTGACGGCTCGCCTCAAAGGGGAGCGGGTCGCCATAGTCGGGGTGGGAGGGACGGGGTCTTACATTCTGGATCAGGTTGCGAAGACGCCAGTAGCTGAAATCCGCCTCATCGACAACGACGAGTTCCTGCAGCACAACGCGTTTCGGGCGCCGGGCGCTCCCAGCTTGGATAGCCTGCGGCAGGTCTGGAAGAAGGTGGAGTATTTCAAGGAAATCTACTCGCGCATACACCGGCATATCGTGGCGCATGCCGTCCAGCTCGATGCCAGCAATGTCCATGTGCTGGATGGCGTGACCTTCGCATTCCTGAGCATGGACGCAGGGGAGCCAAAACGCGCGGTCATCGAACGGTTGGAGTCGATGGGGGTGCCCTTCATCGATGTCGGGATGGGCCTGGAACTCAAAGGCGATTCATTGGGTGGGATCTTGCGCGTAACTACGAGCACTCCTGGCGCCCGCGAGCACTTGCGCCAACGCGTCTCCTTCGATGGCGGCGGCGACGATGTTTATGTCTCGAATATCCAGGTTGCCGAGCTCAATATGCTCAACGCGGCACTGGCAGTGATCAAGTGGAAGAAGATCCGCGGCTTTTACAGGGACCTGGAACAGGAGCATCACTGCTCTTACACCATCGACGGAAACATGCTGCTCAATGGGGACCAGACATCATGAAGCACGACGTCCTCGAACCTCGTTTCGTCAAGGCGGTTCCATGCGACTTGGAGCCCGGTGTTCTCTATGTCTCGATGCAATATGGCACCGTCGTACATAGTTGCTGCTGCGGGTGCGGCTTTGAAGTGGTGACACCCCTTACCCCCACCGATTGGCGCCTCACCTTCGATGGTGAAAGCGTGTCCCTATGGCCGTCGGTGGGAAGTTGGAATCTGCCTTGCCAGTCGCACTACGTAATCGAAAACAATCGTGTCAGGGAAGCACTGCAGTGGAGCACTGCCCGTATCGAAGCGGAGCGGACTAGGGATGGACAGGTCAAGGCGAAGTTCTACGCGCGACAGGCTGCCATCGAAGCGATCGATGCGCCCGTCATCGCTCCTGTGCCGCCTTGTCCAGAAGTCCGCCCGACTGGATTGCTTGCTAAGGTTCGCAGGTGGATCTTCTAGTGAAGCCCCAATGTGGCGCGTGAGGCCACCAAGCAAACTCGATGGCGCAGGTGCGAATTGAGATCGAAGTCGTATCCAGGGCGCGACATTGGTGAACAGCACCATCGCGCAATTTTTCGAGTGGCCGCTTCTGGCCGTTAGCGGACGGTCGACTCTCAAGATGCTTGTAATCCTCAAAGCCCAGTTGCCGTTTAAGGGCTATTCGCCCGGGTCATCCTCCAAATTGCCCACATCCAACAAGGGTAAGCCTATCGCTTCAGCGTGATGGTCATCAGGTGCGGAGCGGCTGAAATTGCCTTCAATGTAGGTTCGCATACTGACGATGGTGGTGAGAGAAAGTGGGACCGTCGCCCTAATCTCTGACACCTGCGCATCTACAACGAAGTACTTGACTTGGACTTTCGTTTGACTGAACAGCTCCAACTGACGTGCTCCCCCGACAACGTTGAAGCCCGACACAAGGAACTTCCCTGTAATGAGTTGCGGTTCCGGTTCGGATTCGATCAACCTAACGTCTGTCGGCGGTACCGACTTCAAGGATTGTTCCGAGCCGTCCTGCATTTCTATCATCGCGCGAATACCCGCTGCGCCCGCATCATGAAGTGCCTTATTGAGCGCCAAGAGTTTCTGGTCCCGCTTCAGTTCGGGAATAGCCAACCCCGTATTGTTCGCATCAAGTCGGCGTTGCAAGCAGAGAGAGAGCTCCTCGGCCAAGGCCCTATCAACGAAGCCTGTAGTAGCTTGATCTCTACCAAGAGGAGTCGTGGGGATCACCAGGGTCAGCATGATCGATTCGCCCTGCAACTTGGCCTCGTTATGCAATTTAATTTTTTTGGGCAAAGCTGAGCCGTAACTCGTAGCAATGGCGAGAGCGAGTGCTTGATGTTCCCGGCAGATGCGCAAGCCTTGATCTGTGGGTTGGTTGGTGGGTACCGAGATGCGCATGTTGCTTCCTTTCGATGAATGAAACGACTTAGACTTCCTTGTCCATTGAACACATGGAAATCACGACCTGTCCGCGGATCCATGCAGCGAAAGCCATCCACAGGAGTGATGGCCAAAACGAGTGCGCTCCGGGCTTAGCGCGATTTAGTTGGTAAAAATTGAGGTGGCGAATAGGCTTTGACACCCAGTCGAGGCTTGCTAGGGTTCCAACCGCTGTCACCTTTTCGCTCCACTCCTTTGATGAGGCGGTGATGCCCTCCATCTCGCGGGAGCGCCAATCCTCAAGCCAACGGCCGAATAGCCAAGCCAGTGCTTTCCAACTACCGGCATCGATGCGAAGCTGGTCGAAGACACTATCGGACTGACGACGCAACGGCGGATGTAGGTGTCTGAGACGTTCGTCAGTGACGGACCCCACTAAAACTCCGGCTTCCTCGAGCTCCACCAGAATCTGCGCCAGCGCGGATTCCAATTTCAAAGGCCACCCAACGGCTATCAAAGCGGAACGGAGCGAAATGCTGCTCGCCAAGGCATCGGTCAGTCGCTCAGCGTCACGAAGGGTCGGCTCGAATGAATTAGAGGAATGGCCAAAGATGGAAAAAGCATTTGCCGGAAATGCCACGGTTCGATCTTCTTTCCTCGGCGCTAGCCACGATGCTTTCTTGCAAAGCAGGTGCTTCGCAGACTTGGGTGCCATGCCAAGCAGCCAACCGGCCTCCTTGCTGTGGATGGCGGCGGCTCTAGGAATGCGCGCAAGAAAGACCACAGGATTGTGCAAGTAATAACCGAGCGTCACCGCAATTGATGCCTGACCGATTTCAGACAACATGTCGCGTGCCTGCCAAAGTCCATTGTCGCTTGGGTCAAGTGCGCCGAAGGCGCGCAGGGCCCAACTTTTTCGTGTGAGCTCAATGCCAGCATTGGCGTTGCCGACCACATAGCGGATATCCGCATTTACCTGCGCCAGTGCATCCGTGAGCAACGAGCCGCCTTCGCTGGATGAATCTGGATCAAAGAGTTTCTGGCGTCGTGAAAACTCTTCGAACAACTTATTTAACTCCCTCTGACTCGCAATGGCGGCACGGGCGAATTCGTAATGCGGTCCCGACAGGTGCGCGGCTCGACGCCCCGCTTGCGTCTTGACGAAATCTTGTCCGTTCGTGCGCAGCTTGATATGAGGGGCCACGCGTGGATCTGAACTCCAGTCATCAACCAAAGGAAGGCGATACTCCCTATCGCGCAAACTGGTGGCGAGGCCCGCCCCCAAGACGGCGCGGATACAGATCGCCAAACGCTTATCCGAAGGCGCGCCGTCGTTGCTTGTCTGTGCGACACGCAAGTCAGCCATCGTTCGACATGCCTTCTCTTCCGCGGCGGTCAGGAATCCCAGCTTCTGTGGCGGGCACGGCACATCCATCGCAGACAGCAACATCTGCATGCCTACCCTCGGTAGGCCATGGTCCCTGTGCATCACGTTCTGGAAATGCGCTAAATCGCCAGCGAGCCGCGCACGTTGCGAAGGCTCAGCGGTGAAGATGATTTTCGCGTAAACGGTTTGCCAAGCGGCTTGGCTCATCACATCCATCTGGTCCGGAAGTGCTGCCAATAGCGGAGCGCCCACCCTGTAAACCGCGTCGCGCACCGTGACTGGGCGCACCTTGTCCTTGTGCAGTCCTTCTGAGATGTAACCGGCCCCATACAAGGCGATAAGGTGTACGCCGGTCTTGGCTCCCTCCGCAGGGACCATGCGATACAATTTCAGCGCGGCTTGAGTCCGGACTTCATCGCTTTTGTCGGGGCGCCACTCGTCATCAAGCCAAGTGAGCACATCTTTGACGGCGTTGTAGCCCTCCATCGCTTTCAGCTTTCGAGCCTTGGCGGCGCCACCGACGACCTGCCTCTCTGCGGACTGGACTATCGTCGCTGAAGGGAAGATGGGTTCATCCTCCAGCAGCGCTCTTACCCTCTCGAGCGGCGCGAAGCGCGGGCTGATCCGGCCAACCGCTACATCGCGAATTAGCCCGGGTACCGTCAGCGCCAGATAGGAGCGCATCAGCATCTCTAATTCAGCACAGATCTCACTTTTCGAGATTGCGGGTGCCAGGGCATGACCAAGCACTGCAAGCAGTTCCGATTCCAGTTCTTCGCGATCCACCACTGCCGCATTGCCACTGCGATGCCATGCCCGTAGTGCCAAGGCGGCAAAACCTGAGTAAGCGACGCAGCCAAGGTGATCCGAAGAATCGCACGCGGCCTCAGCCGGCTCGATCAGCAGTACGTCCCTGCCATTCAAGTCATGGAGCTTGGCTCCGGGATGCATCAACCGCAGCACCAGTGCACTGTTGGCGATCCAACCATCCAGCAGCACGGCCAGAAATGTCCGTGCAGCTGCAGATAAAGATGAAGAAAGTGCCGCATTCCGGATTTCTTCCCGATGGTGGAGCGAGCGCATGCCCTCTGCGAGGAAAGGTGAAGGGTGGACCGGATAGGATTGAACAACGCTCCTTGGCAGGGGTCCCTTCGTGATCCCCGCCTTCCGTGAAGCTCCCAGCAATTGCTTGAGCAGCCTGCGGGCGACGATGGATCGTGCTTTTACACCGCCCATCGCCCTCAGCATTTCCGAATGATGTTGTCGTGTCAGCTCGACCGCTTTGCCGCCTCGCAATCCAATCAATCCCCCTTCGGTGGCTTCAAGCGGGATTTCGATGGCGCGAAAGTAAGCGTTGACGGCAGGGAGTGCGGCGGTCGCGAATTCCTGCAATCGAGATTCTTCCTCCGCCTGTAGCCGCTTGATACCTCGGCGGAAAGCTTCTTCATGCGCTTGGATTGCCTTGACCCATTGGATGCGCTCCGTCATCAGTTCAGGCCGTGGGTCTCGCTGGCCTGGGAGAGGTTTCCAACCACTTTCTGTAAGCATGGCGTCAATCGCCGTTCTGATCTTCAGTAAGGCGTTCAACGGAGAAATCGCAGAGAGTTCCGAGAAGTTTCCGGCGCGCGTCCCATGCCATCCGGCCGCGGAAACCCGCAAAGACTCTGGCAGCTTTACGCTCAAGGCATCCAGCGCGAATTGCCTTGTCCAGTTTCCAATGTGCTCTGACCCGTCCGGCCTCAGTGAGCTGAGGTCGGCAAGACTCATTGGTGCGCATGCGTCAGGGCCTTGGACCGTCAGAAACAGCGACTGGTGACCTTCGAGGATTCGGGAGGCTGCATCGCCGAGCGCCAATCCCTTGTAGCGCTCCCGCGCCTCCTCAAGCGCCGTGAGATAGCGCCGAAGTTCGAGCGCGACTTGCGTCCCTAGGATTCCCAGTCGCCCGGGATGGTCGACCGACACCCGCTTGTCCACGAATCCAACCAAGCCTTCCTCGAGATCCACTGTCTTCAGGCTCAGGGAATAGAAGTTATCCGTATGACGACTGAGGAGGGAAAGGGAAGCCCCGACCACAAAGTTGCGGGCACGTAGCCCAACCCGCTCCCAGAGCTCGAGCTCCTCTGCCCAAGTGGCACGAAGTGCACATGTGGACTTGACGACGTTTTGGCGCGGAACGACCCGCTGGGAGCCGATATTGTGGCTGGGAAGCCCATCGGCCCATGGAGTGGCTTTGTCGCCGAACCACGGATGCGTGACCCCGGCGACCATGTGCGCGAGGTGGCCCGCAGGGATCCGATCGTAGAACAGCGGCGCGGTGTCCAATCCGAAGCTGGTGTGGAGCACGTGCTGGGCAGCAGAAATTCCGAAGCGTTTGTCGCGCATCAATCGCGCTGCGGTCGTGGTTTCCCACGCGGAACTTTCGCGCGGAACCGCCTCACCCAAGATGGATGCTGGAATCACCAAGGTGCGGGGCCACGCCGCGGACCTTTGCTTTATTAGAAGATTTGTGAGAGTCGGTGGGACAGGAATGTACAAAGCCTTGGCATGGAATTCTGAGGAAGGCTCTTCCTCGTCCAAATCAGCCGAACTGGACCGGGGGTCAAATTCGCTCCGAACTAGGAACTTCGCGTCCGGAGTCAGGATCCCGGGAAATGACGGTGCCTCCGGCATCGGCTGCTTTGGGTCAGCCCAGCGGATGTCGAAGACATGTTGGGCGCTGGTGCAGGTACCGATGGCCAACAAGCTGGCGATCGCCTGCCGACCGCCATCGATCGAAGCCTCAAGCAACCCGCCGACAGCGCGCTTCATCTCGCCTTGCGTACGCATCAGGAGAGAGCCAGCGCAATACCGGGACAATGCGGTGATGCGCGTAAGCTCACTTGTCAGCAACTTCCGCTGGAGTTCTGGTGGAAGCTCGGCCTCGTAGCGGCTATTGAAGGGGAGCGTCCACGCGAGACCGTTCAATCCTTCGACGAGGGGAACAGCATCGCCGTCGGCCTCATCGTCTTCTTCCGGTCGCCCATCGAGCGAAGGGCTAGCTCGCCACGCCACGAAAAATTTCTTTGCGAGAGTCTTGAAGGCCGCTTTCGTGTGATTCCTTATCGCTCGGTGTTGGTCGACCCATTCAATGAGCTGCCAGACACTCGCCTGATCGATACTCCCGTCAGACGTCGGCGATTTGTGCAGACGCTCGATTAACAATCTCAGACCATCACATACCCTGCTGTAGGCGGACTCGCCAATAACACCCCCCGTGTTGGCAGCGAGGTCAACGAGGGAGAGGAAAAGGAGAGCGCGACTGCGCATTCCGTCCGATTCGATGAAGCCCTTCGCTTGGATTTCTACGCACAGGGCTAGGAAGGGGAGATTCCCGATATGACCTTCAACCGTTGAGCGCTTGCCAATCCCGGCAATCGCTCGCCGTTGAAACTCTTTGCCATGCTTCCGCAGGATGCTGCTCAGAGTTGGAAGCTGGTCCCAATTGCAAAGTCCCAAGGCTTTTTGAATAGCGCTGGCGATGATATCGCGCTCGCCTTCACGGGCCTGACCAGTCTCGCCCGCGAGAACTCCCAAGAAATCCCCGAGATTAAAGCTGACCGGCGCAGCGTGCCGAATAGGCTGCTCTTGTCCATCAAGCGTGGGCTGGGCGTCACTCGCCTCCTCTCCACCCTCTTGGGAAACATGGGCCTTGCCGCCTGCAAGCTGGTCGCACCGGAGTTGTTCGTCCCGAATAGATTTATAAAGCGTCATGGGACACAACGCTGCCTGACGGGAGCCCTCGTTGGAAGTGGACAAAGCGATTGAATTGGGTCGAAGCCACTTCAGCCCCGGCTGCTGATGCAGGTCAAGCTGTTGCAGAACCGGAGCCTGACCGTCTTTCTAGGCGCGAGTCGCTCTACCGACGCCCGAATCGAAGACATTTATCAGCGCAGCCCCGAGTGATCGCCGACGTCGCCACGGCCCTAGCCAACGACTTCCTATCTACCGACGACGAACCAATCATTCAAGGACTACTGGAGTCGACTGATCACTTGCTCGGGCGACACTGACCACAAGGCCCGGTCGCAGCCGCAAGTTACGTGCATGGCAAAATCTATAAAGCTTTTGTACTTCCCAAATCAGCTCTATTGTGGTCGCAAAGCCGTTTCCAGATGACTGCTACTACTCGTTTAGAATCAATTGCTTGTGACAACAGTGCGCTGATCTTCGTTGTATGTAGAGTGGTCTCGATGGATTTAAAAGGATTTCGTGTTTTCTTTTGAAATCAGATAGTTGCTAGGAATTAACCTCAATTGAGACCTTTCAGCGACCATCGAAATCTGACATCACAGCACTTCAAACAGAGCTTCCGAAGCCATTGGTCGGGGGTTCGAATCCCTCCGGGCGCGCCATCCTCCGGATGTCCCTTCGTCGTGATTCCCGGCCCTCATGCTCAGCATTCGGGCGCTCCACGATGCGCTTACTTGCTTCGCTGGGCGATAAACGCGGCAAATCCGGCAACAAACTTCTGCAAAGTTTCGATGGTGGCAACATCCGCCAATTCGCCTCGGTCATCCATCAATGTGTTGGCACGCGAGACCATCAGCCGATCACCGGTCCACAGCTCGGTCCCCAGCGTCTTCAATACCGGCAACCAGTGGTTTTGCGACAACACCGTGCCAAAACCGCCTGGCGATGCGCCGATCAACGCGACCGGCCGACCGAGAAACAAGTCCTTGGGCGTCCGTGACAGCCAGTCAATGCCATTCTTGAACACGCCAGGCATGCCGTTGTTGTATTCGGGCGTCACCAGCAGCAGTCCGTCGTGCTCAAGGATCTGTGCCCGCAGCGCCTCGACGGCCGCAGGAATGCCTTCCGATTTTTCAACATCGCCGTCGTAGAGCGGAATGCCGCACAAGGTTGCGACATCCACCACCACGCTTTCAGGTGCGTGCGTTTGCGCGGCGCGGGCCAAGGCTGTGTTGAAAGAGCCGGTGCGCAGGCTGCCGGATAGGGCAAGGATGCGGGTCATCCATCACTCCGAACAAGGTGGGGATGACTGTTTATCCCTGCGGCGCACGAATATGCAAGCCCGAGATGTCCGGTGCCACCAGGTGCGGCAGGTCGGTACCGGTCACCTGGCCAAAACGCCGGCCGGCATTCCAGTCTTCGGTGGCTTGGATCAATTCTTCCTGCGTGCGTGCGACGAAATTCCACCACAGCAGGATGTCTTCACCAAACGGCTCGCCGCCGATCAACAACACGCGCGCGGAATCTTCAGTGCTGATATCCAGTGCATCACGGCCTGTGCCGAGATACAGCAACTCACCAGGCACGATGTGTTGTCCGCCCACATCTGCCTCACCTTCCAGACACATCGCGGCGTGTTCGAAGTCGGAGCGAAGCGGCACGCTTGTTCGCGCCGCCGCGGCGGACGAGACATCCATACCAACCAGCGGCGTGAAGACTTCCGGCGCAGCTGTCCGTCCGAATGCCTCGCCCACCAGCACGGTGAAAACGAAGCCATCCTGTTCGACGCGCGGCATCTCGGGACAGTGTTGGAACGAAGGCGCACGGTGCCGCTCGCTGTCAGGCAGCGCGATCCACAATTGCGCCGCATGCACGCGACCTGGTTTGTCCAAAGCAGAGACTTCCGCATGACTGATGCCGCGCCCGGCGGTCATCAAGTTCACCTGTCCTGGCCGAATCCATTGATGGTTGCCAAGGCTGTCGTGGTGATGGACTTCACCTTCGATCATCCACGTAAATGTCTGCAGGCCGATATGGGGATGCGGTCCCACGGTCAGTCCGCCGCCAGCCTGGTAATCCATCGGTCCCGCGTGATCGAGGAAGCACCACGCACCCACCATTCGGCGCGGTTTGCCCGGCAATGCGCGGCGTACCGACAACGCCTCGCCCACGATGCTTGTGCGCGCTTGCGACAACTCCAACACCGGCTTGGAGATGCATTCGGCGGCATCATGCGAGTCGGAGGGGCGGGTTTGTTCATCGTGACGTGTCATGACGGTGGCTCCTTGCCTTGGGGGATGGGTGAATTATGCGGAGCCACGGATATGGGCGGGTGATGAAATCGTCGCATCATCTGCAACGCTTCGTCCTATCATCTGGGCGATGCAGGATCTCAACGACCTCTATTACTTCGTGCATGTCGTCGATCACGGCGGCTTCGCGCCGGCTGGTCGCGCATTGGGGGTACCGAAGTCGAAGCTGAGCCGGCGTATCGCGCTGCTTGAGGAACGATTGGGCGTTCGCCTGATCCAGCGCTCAAGCCGAAAATTCCACGTCACCGAATCGGGCATGGCCTATTACGGCCACGCGAAAGCTGCGCTGGTCGAAGCCGCGGCGGCGGAAGAAGCAATCCTCAGCAAGCAATCTGAACCACGCGGCATCGTGCGGATGAGCTGCCCGATCACCTTGTTGGACACCGATGTCGGGCCAATGCTGTCGGAATTCCTTAGCCTGCATCCGCAAATCACACTGTATCTGGATGCGACCAATCGCCGCGTAGATGTGATCGGCGAAGGCTTGGATATCGCCTTGCGCGTGCGCCCGCCACCACTGGAAGACTCTGATCTGGTGTTGAAAGTGCTGGCCAAACGTCAGCAATGCCTCGTCGCCAGCCCGCGACTCATGGCGCGACTAGGCAAACCCACCTCACCCGAATCATTGCTGGGCTACCCCAGCATGGATCTTGGCTTGCCCCAGAATCAGCACATGTGGGATCTGCACGGCCCCAAGGGCGAGCACGCCGCGATCCACCATCAACCGCGTTTCGTCACTCGCGGGATGTTGGCGTTGCGCGATGCCGCGGTGACGGGTGTCGGTATCGTGCAATTACCCCGCATGGTGACCCGCGGCTTGGTCGCCGATGGCCAGCTGCAACACGTACTGGATGGCTGGGCCCCACGCGAGGAATTGATCCATGCGGTGTTCGCCTCACGTCGTGGCTTGTTGCCCTCGGTGCGTGCATTAATCGATTTCCTGGCAGCGCGATTCGCCGCACTCCCCGAAGACTGACGCCGCCCACCGCCCGGCCCGCTGCTATACGCTTTCACGATGTACGAGCGTTACGACAACCCTCTCGACACTCGCCCCCTCTGGCAACGCAAGCTGGGTGCATACCTGCGCCTGATGCGCGCCGACCGACCGATCGGCTGGCTGCTGCTGTTATGGCCGACGTGGTGGGGCCTGTGGTTCGCGGCCGGCGGCCTGCCGGATTGGCATCCACTGATCGTGTTCACCCTCGGCGTATGGCTGACCCGCGGCGCAGGCTGCGTGATCAACGATTACGCGGATCGTTGGCTGGACGGCAGCGTGGAGCGCACGCGTGGCCGCCCCCTGGTCACCGGCGAAGTCAGTGGCCGCGAGGCGCTGATCCTGTTCGCCGTGTTGATGTTGCTTGCCTTTGCCTTGGTGCTGACCCTCAATCGCCTCGCGATCGGGATGAGCGTCGTCGGCGTCGTCCTGGCGGCCAGCTATCCCTTTCTCAAGCGCTATACCTACTTGCCGCAGGTCTATCTGGGCATGGCATTTGGCTGGGGCATCCCGATGGCTTTCGCGGCGATTCAAGGCGCGGTGCCGCCGATCGCCTGGTTGCTTTACATCGCCAACATCCTCTGGGCGACCGCCTACGACACCTGGTACGCGATGGTCGATCGCGAAGACGATCTGCGCGTGGGTGCAAAATCCACCGCCATCCTGTTTGGAGACTTGGATCTCATCGCACAAAGCGTGTTGTATGGCTTGATGTTCCTGACCTTGGGCCTTGTTGGCCAACGCGCCGAGATGGGCGTGTATTACTGGGCTGGTCTGGGCGTGGCGGCGATATTGGTGGCCTGGGAATTCCGCCTCGCACGCAGCCGCGAACGCGATGATTGTTTCCGCGCCTTCTTGCACAACAACTGGGTAGGGATGTCGATTTTTGCCGGCATCGCTGCGGATTTCGCACTCACTGCGCGCAGCTAAGACTGAAGCAAAGACAGCCGTGGCGTGGCCATGCCGCCGCCACGGCGATCAGCTTTTACGGCTTGGCCAATTTCTTGATGCGGAACGACGCAAAGATCTGGAACAGGCCGTAGGCCAGCGCGATGATGCCGATCCACAACGACGTGCTCACGACACCGACCATCGGCTCGGCGACGAACATCGCGCCCAGCAAGATGCCCAGCACGCCGCCCATGATCATCCACCACTCACCATCGATGACCTTGCGCACGCGGATGGCGAAAGCGATGCGATAGATGCCGGCGATGATCAGCCAGACGCCGAGCACCAGCACCAAGCTTCCGGCCATGGCCAGTGGGAACATCACCGCCATCACGCCGAACACGATCGACACCAGGATGTAGAAGGCCAACCAGGCCTTGGATACCGGCGCATCCTTGTTGAACAAGGCGACGATGCCGATGCCGGCCTCCACCAGCGCCATCACGCCAGCAGCCCAGGCCAGCGCGGCTGCGGCCTCCATCGGCCGCATGATGGCGATGAGGCCAAACACGACCGCGGCAATACCGTAAAGAAGAAACACCCGCCAACTGCGCCCGATGGATTGTGCAGCTTGTGAAACCGACTCTTGAAACGAGCTCATGATCACGACCTCACCTACCCGCTTGATGAGAATTGGATGGGATGAAGCGCACCGCAACTCCATCCTAGTCCCATCCAAGGGTCGGTGCAGGCCTAGGCGACCCGTGCGCAAACCCAGGCCTCGACTTTGGCCACGCCCGCTGCCCGCAGAGCCTGTGCAGCGGATTCAAGCGTCGCGCCCGTGGTCATTACGTCGTCAATCAGGATCACGTGGGGCGGCACGATACCTGCCTGGTTTACGACAAAAGCCCCGGACAAGTTGCGTTGTCGGGCGACCTTGTCCAGTCGTGATTGCGCCCCAGTCACCTTGGGTCGGGCTAGTAAATCAGGTGCCAATCGCAGCTGGAGCTGGCGTGCCAAGGGCCGCGCCAACTCCAATGCTTGGTCGTAACCACGCTGGCGCAAGCGTTGGCGATGCAACGGGATTGGGACCAAGGCGGCATCGCGAGCAGCCAACGCGGCTTGGAGCAGGGTTTCGGCCATCAATCCCACTGCCAGTCGGCCGGCGGCCATCGACTGATGGAACTTGAACATCGGCAGCAAGCGGTCCAGCGGCGCGGCGTAAGCAAAACAGGCGGTCACGGCCTCTAGTGCCGATTGACTGACCAGGCATGCCCCGCACAGGCCGCCCGCATCATCTTTGGACAAGGACAAGGCGCATCGCCGGCAGGCATGGCGATTCCATGGCAAGGCGTCATAGCAGGCCGGGCACAGATCTCGGCCCGAAGCCACATCCCCAGCCAAACCGCAGACGATGCAGGTCGGCGGCCAGAGATGATGCAGGGCGCCGTCAACCCAATGGCGCACTGAAAAGTTGACAGAGTCCTTCATGCTTTCCAGACTGCTCGCTTACCCGCTTCAGGTCTGTCAGAGATGTCCGAAATTTCCCTCGGCCAAGCGCCCGTTCGCCACGATTGGACGCGACCCGAAATCGCTGCCCTGTTCGCGCTCCCCTTCACCGAGCTGCTGCATCGCGCGGCCGGCGTGCATCGTCAGCACTTCAATGCCGACGAGGTGCAGGTCTCCACCCTGCTATCGGTCAAGACCGGCGGCTGTCCCGAGGACTGCGGCTACTGCCCGCAGGCGCAGCGCTACCACACGGGGGTCGATGCGACGAAGTTGATGGCCTGCGACGACGTGCTGGCCAAGGCGCGTGCAGCAAAGGATGCTGGTGCCTCGCGCTTCTGCATGGGCGCAGCATGGCGAAGCCCGAAAGACCGCGATATCCCGAAAGTCGCCGAGATGATCGCCGGCGTGAAGGCATTGGGGCTGGAAACCTGCGCGACACTCGGCATGTTGAGCGACACGCAGGCGCAGGCGCTGAAAGAGGCCGGCCTCGACTACTACAACCACAACCTCGACACCGCACCGGATTTCTATGGCGATGTGATCACCACGCGCGACTATCAGGATCGTCTCGACACGCTCTCGCACGTGCGTGATGCGGGCCTCAAGACCTGCTGTGGCGGCATCGTCGGCATGGGCGAATCGCGCGATCAGCGTGCGGGCCTGCTGCATACGCTGGCCACCCTGCCTGCGCATCCGGATTCGGTGCCGATCAACCGTCTGGTGCGCGTCGCTGGCACGCCGCTTGCCGAAGAGAAGGAGCTGGATCCATTCGAATTCGTGCGCACCATTGCGGTTGCCCGCATCGTCATGCCGAAATCCATGGTGCGCCTGTCGGCCGGCCGCGAGACGATGAGCGACGAGTTGCAGGCGCTGTGTTTCCTTGCCGGTGCGAATTCGATCTTCCATGGCGAGAAGCTGCTCACCACCGGCAACCCGGACACGGCAAAAGACGACGCCTTGTTTGCGCGTCTGGGCCTGAAGCCGATGCCGCCCACCGGTGCAGACCTAACCAGCTGCAGCGACACTGTCCACGCGGACATCGTCACTGCACCCTCGGAAGTGGCCGCTGCATGATGCGGCCCTCGCTGCAGGAGCGCATCGCCGAGGCACGAAGCGAGCGCGATGATCGTCGTCGCCGCCGGCAACGACTGACCATCAGTCGCCGCGATGGCGTGCGCGTAATGGCCAATGATCGCTGGCTGATCAATTTCTGCAGCAACGATTACCTGGGGCTTTCGCAGCACTTCGCCGTCGTCGGCGCGCTGCAGGACGAGGCTTCGCGCAGCGGCGCAGGCGGCGTGTCCTCGCACCTGGTTTGCGGCCATCTGGCCGTGCATGAAGCACTCGAGCGCGAGGTGGCCGACTGGCTGGAGGTGCCAGCTGCGCTGGCGTTTTCCAGTGGATGGCTGGGCAATTTGGCCGTGGTGCAATCCCTGCTTGGCGAACATGACCTCTGCGTGCAGGATCGGCTCAACCACGCCAGCTTGATCGATGCCGCGCGCTTGTCCGGCTGCAACCTGCGTCGCTATCCGCATAACGATCCCGAAGGTGCATTACGCCAGCTGCGCGCACAGGCCGATGGTGCGGCAATGATCGTCACCGATGGCGTCTTCAGCATGGATGGCGATGTCGCTCCCTTGCGCGATCTCGCCCTGGCAGCACATGTGCAACGCGCGATGTTGTATGTCGATGATGCGCATGGCATCGGCGTCGTCGGCCAAGATGGCCGCGGCAGCGTGGCGGCGGCGAAACTCACCGCCAACGAAGTGCCACTGCAACTGGCAACGCTCGGCAAGGCCTTGGGCAGCTTTGGCGCGGTGGTGGCCGGCAACGCGGATTACATCGCCCATCTCGCCGAAACCGCACGTCCTTACCTCTACACCACCGCCCTACCAGCTGCACAGGCCGCGGCGTCGCTCGCTGCGGTGAAACTTGCGCGTCGCGAGCACTGGCGCCGCGAAAAATTGCAGGCATTGGTCTTGCGCTTCCGCAGTGGCGCGCTACGCAATGGATTCGAGTTGCTCGATTCCGATACACCGATCCAGCCTTTGATCTGCGGCACCGCGGCGCATGCGCTGGCGATGGCGGACGCCTTGCGCATGGATGGCATCCTTACCACGGCGATTCGCCCGCCCACCGTGCCGGAAAACACTGCACGCCTGCGCATCACCTTGTCGGCATTGCATACGCCCGACGACATCGATGCGTTGATCAACGCCTTGTGCCGCGCACGCGACGAGACCCGACGGCGCGTCGGCAGCGCACTATGAGCCATTCGACAACCAACACTCGCACCGCCTTGGTCGCGGTGCTGATCGCGTTGGCATCTGCCCTCTTCTTCACCCTCACCTATGTGCTGAACCGCGCCACGGCTACCGAAGGCGGGCATTGGGCGTGGACGGCATCGTTGCGCTATCTCATCACACTGCCGTTGATGATCCCGCTGATGCGCGGCCGACTGCGCCCGCTATGGGCCGCGATGTGCGCACATCCCATCGCATGGCTGGGCTATAGCGCGCTGGGTTTCGTACTGTTCTACATGTTGATGGCCTACGCCGCCGACAGCGGACCCGCGTGGCTGGTCGCTGGCAGCTTCCAGTTCACCGTCATCGCGGGGATGCTGTGCGCGCCCTTCCTATACCGCGATGCAAGACGCAAAGTGCCACTCGCTGCCTGGGGCGTAGGCCTGTTGATCCTGGCCGGGGTGATGTTGATGCAGTTTTCGCACGCCGATGGCGGGCTGGACCGCGCGGCGTGGGTCGCGCTGGCCTGCGTGCTCGGCTCGGCGATTTTGTACCCGCTCGGCAATCGATTGTTGTTGCTGCACCTGGAACGCACGGGCGAGCAGCTCGATGCCACCCAGCGCGTGTTCGGCATGACCCTCGCCAGCCAACCCTGGTGGCTATTGGTAGCGATGTATGCGTTCTCGCAAGCGGGCACACCATCGGCATCGCAAGTGTGGATGGCTGCAGGCGTGGCGCTCTCAGCCGGCGTCATCGCCACCATCTTGTTCTTCAAGGCGACGGGCTTGGTCCGTGACAACCCGACCGCGCTCGCCGCCGCCGAAGCAATGCAGGCCGCGGAGCTGATCTTCGCCAGCATCCTGGGCGTGTTCTTCCTGCACGAAGCGTGGCCGCAAGGTGGCGCACTTGTGGGTAGCACGATGATCGTCGTTGGCATTCTGCTGTTTGCATGGGTCGCCGCGCGATCGCATCTCAATGACCCGCGTGAAGTACAGGCCATGCGCACGGAGCAGAGCCCATGAGCCTGCATGTCGACGTCACCGGCAGCGGCCCCGACATCGTCTTGCTGCATGGTTGGGCGATGCACGGCGGCGTGTTCACGCCGCTGGTCGAGCGTCTGCAAGATCGTTTCCGATTGCATGTCGTCGATTTGCCCGGCCATGGCGGCTCACGCGCCTGCGATATTCCGCTCACGCTGCCCGACAGCGCAACCGCCATCGCCCGCGTGGTGCCAGAAGATGCACTGTGGTGCGGTTGGTCGCTGGGGGGCTTGGTCGCCCTCTACGCCGCCAGCCACGGCACGTCGATGCGCTCCCTTGCCATGCTCTGTGCTTCACCCTGTTTCGTGCGCAAAGAAGATTGGCGATGGGGGATGTCGCCGGAAATTTTCCGCGACTTCGCCACCGGCTTGCGCGACGACTGGCGCGGCACGCTGGATCGCTTCCTGGCACTCGAGGCTTTCGGCTCAGAACACGCCAAGGAAGAATTGCGTCACCTGCGCAACGCCGTATTGGCACGCGGCGAGCCTGCAGCCAGGGTGCTCGCCGATGGCTTGCAACTGCTTGAAACCAGCGACCTGCGTGGCGATTTGCCATCGCTGACCATACCAAGCACATGGATCGCCGGGCGTCGTGATCGCCTGGTTGACCCGCGTGCGATGGAAGAGGCGGCATCGCTCGCCCCCAACACTCGTTTCAGCACCATCGATCACGCCGGACATGCGCCCTTCCTGACCCATGCGGACGCGGTGATAGGCGCCTTGCAACCCCTGCTGCATCCAAGCGAATGACCGACGACTTCTTCCCCGGCCGCGTGTTCGACAACCGACAAGTGCGTCGCTCATTTGGACGCGCCGCCGAAGGTTACGATGCTGCATCGCACCTGCAGCGTGAGATCGAATCGCGCCTGCTCGAGTCGCTCGATTACTACGCCCTGCGTCATGGGGATGCCACGCCCGGTGTCATTCTCGATGTTGCCTGCGGGCCGGCGCGCGCAGCCCGTGCCCTGCGTGCGCGGTGGCCAAAATCACGCGTTATTGCATTGGACGCCGCCTTGCCGATGCTGCATGCAGCGCAGGGCAACACCCGTGGGCGTTTGCTGCGCGAACGCGAGATTCCGCGGCTCAACGCTGACTTGCGCGCATTGCCTTTGGCTGATGGCAGCGTCGATTTGCTGTTCTGCAATCTGGCACTTCAATGGATCGAAGACCTGCCTGCGGCTTTCGCAGAATTTCGTCGCGTGCTGAAGTCGGGCGGCATGCTGTTGGTATCCACTTTCGGAAGCGAAACCCTGGCCGACCTGCGCGAGGCCTTTGCCGCCGCCGATGATTTTCCGCATGTCAGCCCTTTCACTGCCATCGCGCCGTTTGGCGATGCATTGGTTGCCGCAGGATTCCGTGACCCAGTCATCGACCGCGACATCCTGATCGAATTCAAACCCACTTTCGCCGACATCCTGCGCAGCTTGCGCGCGATGGGCGCGACCAATGCATTGACCGCGCGGCGCCATGCCTTGTCCGGACGGGCGCGTTTCAGTGCAGCCGAAGCCGCGCATCCGCATGACAACCGTGGCTTCCCGATGCGATGGGAAGCGATCTACGCGCAGGCCTGGGCACCTGAGCCCGGCACGCCGATGCGAGACGGCCTGGGTGAAATCGCACAAATACCGCTCTCGCGCATTCCAATACGCCGTCGAAGCACATAGCGCGATCACTGCCCCCGGGTGATCACCGCCGTTCATCCACTGCTGCCTAGACTGCAGCCGAACTTGTAACGGAGCGACCTCCATGTCCCCACGCCTATTGGCCATGTTGCTCACCACGGCGACATGCTTCACGGCGGCCCCGATCACCTCCCTCGCGCAAAACCGCATCGAAATCGCATCACAAGCCGATATCTTGTTGCGCAGCGCAAGCAACGATGCACTCGACAGTCTGTTTCAATCCGTGCACGCGATATCGACCTCGCCAACGGATTCCACCAAGGTTTGTCGCGCATTAGCTTCGCCGGACCGTGGCAGTGCAGACACTTGGCTCGCGGTGGCTCAGGAGCTGTCTGGCGACAACCGCGACCGTTTGACCAGCGCACTGGGCGAAGTTGCTTTATCTGGCTGGCAAGGACGGCCCAGCGCTTTTGACGAAAAGGCCGCGCGCACGTCGCTGCGTCAGGCAGGCGTGCGCGCTGCCATGCTCAACGACGGCTTCAGCGCATCGGCATTGAGTGTCGATGATGTGAATGCTACGAATGAGGCCGAAATGGAAGCCTTGCGCTGCCGATCACTCGGCTGGTTGCTCGATGCAGTGGCCAGCCAGCCACTCGACGAGCGCGCTGCCATCACGCGCCTGCTGCTTCGCGATGGCCTGGCTTCGGTATTGCAGAAATCCGCTGATTAAAGCGTCTCCGAAAATCGTCAAGGCTACTGGCCTACGACCTGCGCGATCCAATCCTGCAGGTTGTAGTAATTGGTAACGCGTGCGATGCGCGGCTCCC
This sequence comes from Solilutibacter tolerans, assembly GCF_900155935.1. Taxonomy (GTDB): domain Bacteria; phylum Pseudomonadota; class Gammaproteobacteria; order Xanthomonadales; family Xanthomonadaceae; genus Solilutibacter; species Solilutibacter tolerans. The sequence goes on along the minus strand of NZ_FTLW01000002.1, from coordinate 476,735 downwards.
CCTCTACATCAACGACATCAAAGAACGCACCACCCGGCAACACATATCGCTGGCCATGGGCCGCCGGCAGGCCTTCATCGGTGGATAAATATTCGCCATGCACCACGTATTCGGCACCGGCACGCCACCCCTCTGCACTCACCGTGATGACGATGTCGGTCAATGCCTCGCGGTAGTGCGCATCCATCCTCTGCATGAAAACTGCAAAGGCGGGTTTGCCGGTTTCGCGCATGCCTTGGTTGAGGTCATGCGCGATGTCATCGGTGAGCAAATCCAGCATCGCCTGGCGATCTCCGCGATTGAAAGCGGCGTAGTAGGCGCGGACGAGGTCGTGTGTGCGGTTGAAGTCGGTCATGGCTCAGGCAAGAAGTACATGAAGTGAAGCGGTATCGATATTGCCACCAGACAAGATGATGCCAATACGTTGGCCGGAAAATCGCGTTGGATTGCCGAGTACCACGGCCAATGCAACCGCCGACGAAGGCTCGATGACGAGTTTGAGGTGCGTCCAGACCAGGCGCATCGCATCGCATATCGATGCCTCATCCGCCAGCAAAATTCCGTTGGCATCGCGTGCGATCAGCGCGAACGTGCGCGGCGAGAGATGACCACGCAGGCCATCGCAGATAGTGTCCGGCACGCGGTCGATGATGAGCTCGCCGCTGGCCAGCGAATCGAAGGCATCGCGCGCAGCCTCAGGCTCGGCACCCCAGATTTGCGTATCGGGCGATAGCGCACGCGTAGCGATACTTGTCCCAGACAACAGGCCGCCACCACCTACCGGCGCGATGATCGCATCCAAGCCGGATTCTGCAGCAATCAACTCCATCGCCGCCGTGCCCTGTCCTGCGATGACATCCGGATGATCGAAGGGATGGATCAAGGTCGCGCCGGTTTCCGCGATCACCTGCGCGACTGCGGCATCACGCGCACGCATGTTAGGCGCACAGCGGACGATGCGCGCACCCTCGCCAGCGATGGCGTCGAGCTTTACCTTCGGCGCACCTTCAGGCACGACCACCGTCGCGGGAATACCGCGTAACCGGCAAGCCAGCGCGATCGCAGCGCCGTGGTTGCCCGAGCTTTGAGTGGCAACGCCACGCGCCGCGATTGCATCGTCCAATGCATACACGGCGTTGCAGGCGCCACGAAACTTGAAGGCACCGGCGCGCTGCAGGTTTTCGCATTTGAACAGCAGTTGGGCACCGGCTGCAGTGTCCAGAGCGTCGCTGCGCAGGATGGGCGTCACACGGGCATGCAGGCGGATCCGGGCTGCGGCATCCAGCAGGCTGGGAAAAGTCGGCAAGGGGCCTGTCGATAAAGGTTGTGCATCCATCGGCAGAGCCTAGCCCAGCTTGGGGTGAGCCTGACTTTACCGGAAAGATGAATGGTTAACCCGAACAAGATCGACCCGCCCCCGGCTTAGCGAAAAATTAAGGGGGGGTTCAATTGTATGGGCCCATCGTGGAGCCATGTTCCAAGGGGGATTCCACATGATTCGCAAGATATCTTTGACCGCCAGCCTGCTGGGCTCCGCGCTGCTCCTCTCGGGCTGCGTCACGCCCTATGTGAGCGGCACCGTCGGCACCCAAATCGGCAGGGGCGGTTATGTCAGCGGCACGGTTGGCGGCTACCCGTATGGCTACGGCGGTTACAACCGCTACGGTTACGGCGGCAGCGCTGTCTACGGTTACGACCGCTACGGCAATCCGATTTATCGCCTGCCCGATGGCCGGTTGGTAGTGGGCAGCAACTACAACCGTGGCGGTTACGACCGCTATAACGGCGGATACCCGGGCTATAGCTATCCCGGCTATGGCTACCGAAATCCTTCCTATGGCTATCCCAGCTATGGCTATCCAGGGTATGGCTATCCCGGAGGCTATTACCGCCCACCGACCCATTCCCATCGACCACCGCCGGTAACCCGGCCGGGTGGCGATAGCGGCGTGCCTTCCAGGCCGATCAGCAGCAACCCGGGCGGAAGCTCCAGTGGCAGCGTGCTTCGCCAAGCTCGCGAACGGATGCAGACAAAGCAGGCATCATCAGGGCGAGAGGCCACATCGATCGAGCCTTGATCACGTAACCCGACAAAACTGCTTGCAACGCGCACGCGCGCAGCGCAAGCTTTACCCGCAGCGCCCGCCGAGGAATCAACGGATCCCCCCTGTTCCGTCCTCGCGCGGGCGTTGCGCTTTTCCGGCGCGTTGCGCCTGGCGCATAAAAAATGAGGGGCCGGATGTCCCCCGACATCCGACCCCTCTGCTCCCCCGGGATGTACAGAGCCGGCCCCTGCTCCAATACCGGCAGCGCATAAAGCGCCTGTCATTCCGAGTGCATAGGGATATAAGCAAAGTGCGTGCCAACCGCTTAGGTCTGTTCAAGCGGCATAATTGGGATCTTGTTCGCAGTTCATATGCTGAACACCCCTGCATCGCGCGCCAGACTTGGACAATTTCGGTCGCATCGTTCTGTCATGCGGCTTTTATCTCAGCGAAAGCGTCGCGCTGGCACAAACCCTGCCAAGCAACTCCATCTTCAACAGCCTCGCCATTGATTTGATGAACCAGGATTTCCACAACTTCGACGTGATCGTGATCGGCGGCGGCCATGCCGGGACCGAGGCGGCGTTGGCGTCGGCGCGCGCGGGGGCCCGCACCCTGCTGCTGACCCACAGCATCGAGACCGTGGGCGCGATGAGCTGCAACCCGGCCATCGGCGGCATCGGCAAGGGGCATCTGGTCAAGGAGATCGATGCGCTGGGCGGCGTGATGGCGCGGGCGGCCGATGCCGCCGGCATCCAGTGGCGCACCCTCAATGCGTCGAAAGGCCCGGCCGTGCGCGCGACGCGTGCGCAGGCGGATCGCGCGCTGTATCGCAGCTTCATCCGGCGCGCGGTGGAGTCGCAACCCCACCTCACCCTGTTCCAGGCAGCGGTCGATGACGTGTTGATCGAGGGCGATGCCGTGCGCGGCGTGGTGACCAACACCGGGCTGACGTTCAAGGCCCCGGCCATCGTGCTGACCGCCGGCACCTTCCTTGCCGGCAAGATCCACATCGGCGAAACCCAATACGCCGCCGGTCGCATGGGCGATCCGCCCTCGACCGCGCTCGCCCACAAACTGCGCGAAGGCCGCTTCGTGGTCGATCGCCTCAAGACCGGCACGCCGCCGCGCATCGATGGCCGATCGCTGGACACCTCGGTGATGACCGAGCAACCCGGCGACACGCCGCGGCCGGTGTTCTCGTTCATGGGCACGGAGGCGGATCATCCGGCGCAGGTGAGTTGCTGGATCACCCACACCACTGAGCGCACGCATCAGATCATTCGTGACGCCTTGCATCGTTCGCCGCTGTACTCCGGACAGATCGAAGGCATCGGCCCGCGTTACTGCCCGTCCATCGAAGACAAGGTGGTGCGCTTTGCCGAAAAAGCGTCGCACCAGATCTTCGTCGAGCCGGAAGGCCTCGATGTCGTGGAGATCTACCCCAACGGCATCAGCACCTCGCTGCCTTTCGATGTGCAGCTGGAACTCGTGCGTTCCATCACCGGCTTCGAGCGCGCGCACATCACCCGCCCCGGTTACGCCATCGAATATGACTTCTTCGACCCGCGGGGTTTGAAGGCCTCGCTGGAAACCAAGGCGGTCAACGGCTTGTTCTTCGCGGGCCAGATCAATGGCACCACGGGGTATGAGGAAGCCGCGGCACAGGGCCTCCTCGCCGGCGTCAACGCCGCACGCTTCGTGCAGGAAAAAGAGGCGTGGTCGCCGCGTCGCGACGAGGCTTACTTGGGCGTCTTGGTCGATGACCTGATCACCCAGGGCACGTTGGAGCCGTATCGCATGTTCACCAGCCGGGCGGAATATCGCCTGCAGCTGCGCGAAGACAATGCCGATGCGCGCCTGACGCCGACGGGCCACGAATTGAATCTCGTCGATGACGCCCGTTGGGCCGCCTTCTCGCGCAAACGCGAAGCCGTCGATGCCGAAATGGCGCGGCTCAAGGCTTTGTGGGCCGCGCCGAATAATCCGCTCGGTAGTGCGTTACAACGCGATATCGGCGTGGAGGTCAGCCGCGAAACCAGCGCAATGGACCTGCTGCGACGCCCGGAACTCGACTACGCCAAGCTGTCCACGGTCGAAGGCATCGGCCCGGGTGTCGATGACGCGAAGGTGGCGGAGCAGGTGGAGATCGAAGCCAAGTATTCCGGCTATCTCGACCGCCAGCGCGAGGAGATCGCCCGCGCCCGCCGCCACGAAGACACCACGATCCCGGCCGATTTCGATTATGCGCAAGTGCGGGGCCTCTCCGCGGAAGTGCTGCAAAAACTTGAGCGCGTGCGTCCGCAAACCTTGGGCCAGGCGCAGCGCATCCCGGGCATGACCCCCGCCGCGGTACAGTTGCTCATCGTCCATCTCACGCGTGCACGACGGGAGCGCGCGGCCTGAGGTCTTTCATGCGCGTGATGCTCACCGTGGTTCTGGGCTTGATGTTGACCGCTTGCGGACAACGCCCTGATGACACATCCGCCACACCGGCCAAGTCCGCTGCCCCTGCTCCGCGCGTCCAGTCTTGGACGCTCCCCACCCAAACCGGTGCATCCGCCCCGGATTTGCGGCAAGCGCCCGATGGACGGCTGCTGCTCAGCTGGTTGCAAGCAGAGGGCGAGGACGCGCATCGCTTCCTGTTTGCTGCCGCGGATGCACAAGGCGCGTGGCAACACGATCCGCGGGTGATCGCTGCCGATCGCCCGCTGTTCGCCAACTGGGCAGACACGCCACACATCCTGGCGACGCCTGACGGTGCGCTGTGGGCGCATTGGTTGCAGCGCGTGGGCAAGCGTGGCGGTACTTATGACGTCGTGCTCGCACGATCGGCCGATGCTGGCCAGACCTGGGCCACGGAAGCGAAGGTCAACGACGACGGCACCGAAACCGAACACGGCTTCGCGACGATGTGGGCCGAAGGCCAAGACCGTATCGGCATCGCATGGCTGGACGGCCGCCATACCTCCGGCCACGGGCATGGCAGTGATCATGGCGGCGGCCCGATGACCTTGCGCACTGCGACCTTCGACGCCGCGCTGGGCCGTCACGATGAAAGCGAACGCGATGCCTCGACCTGCGATTGCTGCCAGACCACGTCCGCCTGGGTCGATGGCGGGCCGATGCTGGCGTGGCGCGACCGCACACAGGACGAAATACGCGACATCGTCATGACCCATCGCAAGAACGGCGAGTGGCAGAAGGAAACGGTCGTGCACGCGGATGGCTGGCACATCGCCGGCTGTCCGGTGAATGGCCCATCGATGGCCGCCCACGACGGCCGCGTGCTGATCGCGTGGTTCACCGGCGCGCAGGACACGCCCAGCGTTCGCATCGCCATGAACACCGATGGCGCATTCGGCGCCATGCAGGAAGTCGACAGCGGCGCCGATGTATTGGGCCGTGTGGCGGTCGCATTGGATGCCCGGCAAGCCTGGGTCGCGTGGCTGCGCGAGGAAGCAGGCCAGCAATCGGTGATGCTGGCGCGCTACACGCCGGACTTGGCCCGCGAGCTTGAACGCACCGAAGTGGCAAAGTTGCAGGCACGCGGCCGCGTGAGCGGCTTCCCGAAACTGATCAGCGACGGCGCGACGGCGTGGATGGTGTGGACCGATGTCGAAGGTGACGCCACGCTGATCCGCGGCGCACGCATCCGGGCGAATTGATTCAGCGCTCAGTGCGCCAATTGACCGAGCCTTTGTTCTCTACCGTGCTCGACTCGATGGTGATGTCGAAGCCCTTGCGTAGCAGATACTTGAGCGTCAGCACCTGCCCGGTGCCCAAGAGCGACACGCCATAGCCCACGTACAAGCGCGGCGACAAATACTTGCCGACGCCGAACACGCTGCCACCGAGCGTGCTGGACTGGATCACCCCCGCATCGTCCAAACCGATTTTCGCGCCGAGCTGGGATGCCAACAAACTGCCCCCCGCGCTGAGCGCCGCCGATGCCGCGTTGAGTTGACGACCTTCGTCCGCACTGGCGGATGACAACGAGCGGCCCAGTGCGAGATACGCGAGTGCTTCGGACTGATCCATCGCCGGATTCGCCCACACATCGGCTTGCGGCGCCGTGGCCCGGCCACTGACGCGAATGCCCGCGGTGACATCACCCACTTCGCGTTGCGCGCGGATGTCCAGCACCGGGTTCGCGATGGCATCGTTGGTCCACACCAATCGGCCTGTATCGATCTGCAGCTTTTGCCCGTAAGCGGTGTAACGGCCATCGACGGTCAGCGTGCCGCTCGCGGTCATCTCGCGACCGGGTCGCGCCAACACGCGCAGGCCGCCGCCCAGTTGCCCATCCAGGCCGAAGCCGCGCAAACGCACGTCGTCACCGATGACTAGGCGCAGATCCATGTCCAAGGCCGTGCCTGCGGAACGCTTGGGATTGACCGGATCCAGCACGACGACATCGGATGAGCGCGTCACCCCATCGTCCAGGCGCTCCAGATCCATGCGCGCCGAAGGCACGGCGACGGTCCCGGTCACGCGCATCGGCTGCCCGGGCTGCAGGCTGACGACCACATCGGGATCCACCACTGCGCGCAGGTCACGCGTGTCCGACAACAATACGTTCTTGCCGCGAATGTTCAACACCACTGGCGTGTCCTGGCCGCGCCAACCCAGCGTGCCATCGATGTTGAGGATGCCGTCGCCCGAGCGCACGCTGCCTGCCAGGCGCGCATTGCCATCGGCTTGCGCACGCAGGGTGAGGTTGCCCTGCGTCAGCACGAGGCCGTAGGCAGGCACTTCGGCGCGCAAGTTGGCCAACTGCGCATTGCCGCCGATGCCCGGGTTGCCGCGCGTGCCGGACAACAGGATTTGTCCATCAATGACGCCCCTCGGATCGACCAGGTCGGGCACGAACACCTCCAGCCACGACAGGTCGCGCATGTCGAGGTCGATGTTGCCCGACAAGGGCGCGAATTCGTCCCACCCGGTGTCGATGCGTGCGGTGATGCGGCCGTCGCCGCTGATGCCGGTGGCGAGCGTGCCGCTGATGCGATTGGGGTCAAAGCGCGCATCGAGCGTGAGTGCGCGATACGTCATCAAGCCATCGGTGCGGCGATCCCCCAAGCGCAGTCCGCCCGATGCGGAACGCAATTGCGCCGTGCCCGCCCAGCTGGTGCCGACCGGTCGCACGCTGGCGTCCAGATCCACCAAGCCGTCGAGTTGCCAGGCCTTGCCGTCTTCGCGCGGCGGCAACCACGGCTGCGCCAAGGCCAGCGGCAAAGCGCTACCACGAATGTTCAGGCCGCGCCCGGGCCATTGGCCACTGGCGCACAATTGTCCACCGGCGTTGGATGCAAAGCAGCCTTGCGTCAGCGTCCACGCACCGCCTTGCTGGGCATATCCCACGGGCGCCTGCAATCGCCATGCGGCGCCCTTGGGCGGATCGAACTGCAACGTAGCCAGTTGTCCCGACCACGCTTGCCCACGTCGCAGCGCGGTGCCGCTCAGCTGCAAATCACCCATCGCCCCCGCGGCTTGCGCCTCCAGCCGCAAGTTTTCCATCGCGCCGGTGGCATGCGCTTGCAAGGTGTCGAAGGCCACGCCTGCCTGCACGCCGCGCGCATCGATGCGCAAGTCACCGCCGCCACCCTGCCAAGGCAAGCGTCCGCGCGCGGTCAACGCATCGGCGCGATAGTCGGCATAACGAATGCCGCGACCGGTGAGGTCGGCATCGATGTCGAAGGCATTGCGCGGCCCGGTGATCTTCACCTGTCCGTTCAACAAGCCTTGCGCATCGGGCAACAGATCATTCAATTGCAAAGGACTGAAGCGCGCATCCACGTCGATGCGTTGCCCGATCTTGCCGCGTGCATCCAGGCGACTGCTGCCCAGGCTCAGCGCGACATCACCCGAATATTCTTCGCCGCGCACCTGCAGCTGGCCGCGACCGCCCAGCGCACGGCCACGCAAGCGGCCACCCAGATCACGCACGTCGACATCCGCACTCAAGCGGTTGCGTGCATCGATACTGCCGTTCGTGGTGATGCGCCCGTTCACCGCCCCCGGCCAATCCGGCAGGAAGTAGCCGGGATCGAACCCCGCCAGGCGCGCATCCAGTTGCCACTGCGTGTTGGGCGTGACATCCACGCGACCGGTGGCGCTCAAGCGACCTTCCGGCATGGAAGCCACCAGATTCTTGATGGTCAGGCCACGCGCATCGCCGCGTCCATCCAACGTCACGTCAGCGCGCTGCTCGCCACGCTGCAACTTCGCCTTGCCGATCACGGCCCAGGCTTCACGCGTGCCGGCCACGCCGAAATCGCCATCGCCGGCGACTTGCGTGTTGCCGGCCGCGTCACTCCAGCGCAAACCACGCGCATTGGCGGCGAAATTGAAGCGCGCCATGTCCTGCTTGAAAGTGCCGGTGCCATTCAAGGTGACGCGGCCATCCAGTACATCCACCACCAAGGGCTGCGCATGCAGGGTCTTGTCTTCCAATCGCAACTTGGACGGCTGGATGACGACGCGGTTCGCCGCCTGCGCCCAGGTGCCTCGCAGGCTCCCGCTGCCGCCGACGCCGTCTGCCACGGCATCGAAGGTCATCAACTCGGCATCCGTGCGTTCCCCCGTAAACACCGCAGGATCCAAGCCTTCGCTTCTGGCCACCAGGGACCAGCGCGCATGGTCCTGCGCGTCCTCGCTGTCATCCGGTGCGCGCAAGGTGAGCGTCGCGCGCAAAGGCGCTGGCGCGCGTCCACCGACGAACACATCCATCGTTTCCAGATCGCCACGTGCGATCAGGCCCAGACGTCCTGCCGTGCTTCCTGCTGCGGCAGGAAATACAGCCGTGGCCGTCAGGTCGGTGGCGTAGTTGTTCTTGGGCGCGTACACACCATCGACATGAAAGCGACCACGGTCGCTATCGACATCGACAGACTCCAATGCCAATCGCCCGGTCTCGGCCCGCAAGCCCCCCTGCAGTCGCTTGATGTCGATGGTCGGCTCGCCCGCGCTGGTGACGCGCAGTCCGTTGATGTGGATGTTGTCTGCCTGCAGCGCGATCGGCGGTTCGATGCGGGGCAAGACTTCCGGCCATTCGGGCAGCTCGAAAGGCTTGTCGTCTTTCGCGAGATCGAGTGTGGCTTGTTCGATAACGAGTGCGTCCAGCAATAGTTTTCGGCCAAGCAGTGGACGCACGCTCGGATCGAGCGTCACCGTTTTCGCGGTGAACGTGGTGTCGCGACGATCCTTGCAGATCCTGAAAGGCGCATTGACCGGCCTGTCCTTGTCCGCACACGTCGCCCAGGTGAAGCGCACATCGTGCAGGCTGAGCGGCCCTTTGGCCGGGCCCTCCGCCGATGTCCAACTGAGCGATGCATTCGCCGGCAACATCGCCACGATGCGCGCCAACAGCACGTTTCGCCCGCCGACGGTGGTCAGCAGCCACCAGAGCAAGGCCACCACCAGCGCAGCGATCACCACGGTGCCCAAGGCACTGCGGATCGCCAGTGTGCGCTGGCGGCGACGACGCAATTGCTTCAGCTCCGCGACGCGCTCGTTGCGTTGCTCGTCGGTGGCATCGGGCGGCAACGGCTCAAGTCCGTAACGGCGATAACGGGCATAGCGATCGGCCCAGCTGCGCCGCGCACTCACAGGTCCGCTCCCAGGCCGATGTAGAGCTGGAAGGAGGAATCGGGCTGGTTCAAGCCACGCGCGATATCGATGCGCACCGGGCCGACCGGCGATTTCCAGCGCGCACCGATGCCGACGCCAGTACGCCAATCCGGCGTGTCATCGAATGCACTGCCGGTATCGACGAACACCGCCGCGCCCAAGGTCGGGGTGAAGTAACGCTCGAATTCCACGCTGGCGGTGGCGACATTCTTCGCGCCAATCGCGTAGCGACGCCCGCGCGTGGTGCCATCGACGCGCGGGCCGACTTCGCGCCAACCGTAACCGCGGATGCTGCGATCACCGCCCGCATAAAACCGCAGAGACGGCGGAATTTGCACCAAGGCATCGGTCCAGGTGTGGCCCAGCTCGCCGCGCACAAGCAATCGATTCTGTTCGCCCAAGCCTTTGAACCAACGGGCACCGAGATGGATCTGTCCGAAACTGGCATCCGAGCCGACACCCTCCACACCGCCGCGCACCATCAACGTGCCACCGAGCGCATTGCGCGGATACAAGCGATCATCCGCATCGATATATTCCGCGCGCAGCGACGGATAGGTGTAGGTGGCGTAGTTGTAGAGCGGTTCGTTGCCGTTCTGGTCGATCGCATAGGCCCAGCGCTCGCGCAGCGCATGCACCGAGGCGATCGCGGTCAAGTAGCGATTGATCTCGCCGCTACGACTGGCCACGAATTCCAACCGTCGCGTGTCGATGTAATCGTTCTGCTCATCGGCTGCCTGCAAGCTGCCGGTGTACCAGCCATCCAGCCATTTAAATGCGGGAACACGGTACTGCAGGGTCAACGTCTTGCGCTTTTGCGCGTAATCGAGCTGCGCTAGGGCCTTGTGGCCGCGCTTGTTGAGATAGCGCCGCTCCGCACCTGCGATGAAACCCGCGCCACTGTCGGTGCCGAACGACAAGCCCAGGTTGTAGACCGTGCGCTTGGCGGGCGCGAGCGTCACCGTCACCGGCACCAAATAGTCGACCGCCTCCTCGGGCTTGGGATCGATGTCGATGCGGGAAAAGTAATCCAGCGAGACCAGCGACTTGCGCAGGCGATCCAGTCGGCCTTGGTGGTAATACTCGCCCTCGTTCCAGTAGATCAGCTTCTGCAGAAGTTCCGGATGGATGATCTCGTTCGGATCCTGCACGAAGGTGACCTTGCCCATGTCATAGCGCAGGCCGCTGTCCCAACCCAGATCGATGTCGGCGGCGTTTTCGGCGCGCGTGACCTCGACACGACGCGCGATGAAGTCCGCATCGAAATAACCACGCTCAGCCAAGCGACGGGTGATCTGCGCCTTGCTGGCCTCGTATTCGGGATGGGTGAAGACGGCGCCCGGCTTGGGCGCGAAGGCCTCAAGCTCTTCACGCAGGTAGCGGTCTTCGCCGCCTTCGTTGGTGATGCGCACGTCCTCGTTGCGTACGCGCACCGGCTCGCCGGGCGTGATGTCCAGTGCGATCACGAGCGCATCGGGATTGCCACTGGGCGTGAGCTTGATCGTGGGCGAGTAGTAACCGAACGGTTCCAGCGCTTCGCGGGCCTCGTCCTCGGCGACTTCCAGCAGGTAATCAAGGCGACGCTGGGTAATGGTCTTGTCCAGCGAATCCTCGAGCGAGAGGTTGACGCGGACGTTCTCGGTCATCGCTTCATCCAGCCCGCGAATCTCGACACGGCTGATCTTTTCCGCCCGCGCGATGGCGGGCGTAAGCAGGCAGGCGAGCACAAGGCTAAGGCGGGGAAGCGTCATCCGAGGAAGGATACCGGCGCACGGTGAACGTTCCGCACATCCAGGCTGAATCCCGTGGCCGATCAAACCCGCACGCCCGTGCTCAGACGGACAGGTGCTCGATGGCGGCGACGCTGCCGAGACGGTCCGACAGCCTGCGCAGCAAGGCCAGGCGATTGGCGCGCACAGCCGGGTCATCGACATTGACCATCACGTTGTCGAAGAAGGCATCCACCTGCGGGCGCAGCCGCGCGAGGTGGGCCAACACATCGACGTAATCGCCGTGGGCCAGCGCGTGACCGGTTTCGCCATAAACCGCCTCGACCGCTTCGGCGAGGGCGAATTCCGCCGGCTCGCTCAGCAGCTTGGGGTCTTCGATCGCCGGGATCTCGCCTTCGGCTTTCTTGAGGATATTGCCGATGCGCTTGTTGGCCGCGGCCAGTGCCGCAGCTTCCGGCAATTGCGCGAAGGTGCCGATGGCGTCGATGCGGCGGTCGAAGTCGTACAGCGATTTCGGCTTCAGTGCCGCGACGGCGTTGAAGTGCGAGGCGGGCACGCCCTTGTCGGTGTAGTAGCCGCGCAGGCGGTCGAGGATGAAGTCGTAGAGTTCCGCAACATCGGCCTGCACATTGCTGGCCCTCAATGCCTTGTTCGCCGCCGTCAGCAACGCCAGCAGATCGAGATCAAACCCACTCTCAATCACCGTCCGCGCCAACCCCAATGCGTTGCGACGCAGCGCAAACGGATCCTTGTTGCCGGTCGGCTTCAAACCCGCCGCGAATCCACCCGCCAACGTATCCAGACGCTCGGCAATCGCCAGCACCTTGCCCGCGCCGCTGAGCGCGATGTCGTCGCCCGCGAAGCGCGGCTGATAGGCCTCGTCGATGGCCAACGCAACCTCCGACGATTCGCCCATCGCGCCAGCGTAGTAACGACCGGCAATGCCCTGCAGTTCCGGGAACTCGTTGACCATGCGCGATTGCAGGTCGGCCTTGGACAGAAGCGCTGCACGGCCCGCGACATCAGCATCCACGCCCACCTGCGGCGCGATGGTTTTGGCCAATGCCACCACACGCATCACCTTGTCCGCCACCGTGCCCAGCTTGTCCTGGTACTTCACCGTGGCCAGGCCGCCGTTCATCGACTCGAGGCCCTGCTTCAGATCTTCGTCGTAGAAGAATTTCGCATCGGCGAAACGTGGGCGGATGACGCGCTCATAGCCCTTGCGGACTTCGGCGACATCCTTCGATTCGATGTTGCTGGTGCCGATGAAGTGCTCGGTCAGGTGCTGATGCGCATCCAATACCGGGAAGAACTTCTGGTTCGCTTCCATCGTCGAGATCAGCGCTTCCTGCGGCACGGCGAGGAACTCGCGCTCGAAGGTGCCCAGCACGGCGACCGGCCACTCGTTGAGGCCGTTCACTTCTTCCAGCAGGTCCGCATCGATGCGGACGGCACCGCCGACTTGGCGCGCCGCCGCTTCGGCCTGCGCAACGATGCGCTCGCGACGCTCCGCCGGATCCACCAACACCTTGGCACTGCGCAAGGCATCGACATAGGCAGACGGCGATGCGATATCGACACTGCCCGCATGCATGAAGCGATGTCCGCGCGAGGTGCGCCCGGCGCGAATGTCCATCACCTCGCCTTGGACGACTTGATCGCCGAGCAACATCACAAGCCAATGCACCGGACGCGCGAAAGCGTAGCTGTGATCGCCCCAACGCATGGGTTTGGGGATCGGCATCGCCGCGATCGCCTCAACGACGATCTCCGGCAACAGCGCTTTGGTAGCCACGCCCGGCTTCACCGCGCGATGGACGAAGCGCTCACCCTTGGCGTCGCTGGTTTTCTCTAGCGCACTCCATTCCACCCCCGCCTTGGCTGCGAACCCTTGCAGCGCCTTGGTCGGCTGGCCATCGGCATCGAGCGCGATGTTGAGGTACGGGCCCAGCACCTCGCTCTTCTGCTCGGGCTGTTCGCTGGCGACACCCGGCAACAGCACCGTGAGGCGACGCGGCGTGTACAGCGGCTTCGCATCGCCGAGTTCCATGGCGACGCCACGCTTTTCCAAACCCGCGACCACGCCATCAAAGAAGGCTTGCGCCAGCCCCGGCAATGCCTTGACCGGCAATTCGTCGGTGCCCAGTTCAATCAAAAGAGGTTGCATCGTCATCACGCAACCTCCTGCTGGGCGCCGACATGCTTCAAACCCGGGAAGCCCAGCTTTTCGCGTTGTGCGTAATAACTCTCCGCCACCGCACGCGACAAGTTGCGCACGCGCAGGATGTAGCGCTGGCGCTCGGTCACACTGATCGCGCGTCGCGCATCCAGCAGATTGAAGCTGTGCGAGGCCTTCATCACTTGTTCGTACGCAGGCAATGGCAGGTTGGCGTCGACCAGCTTCAAAGCTTCGCGCTCGCAGGCGTCGAAACGATGGAAAAGCTCATCGACATCGGCATATTCAAAGTTGTACGTGCTCTGCTCGACTTCGTTCTGGTGATAGACATCGCGGTAATGCACCGGCGTGCCGTCGGGGCCGTACGTCCACACGAGATCGAACACGTTGTCCACGCTTTGCAGGTACATGCATAGGCGCTCAAGCCCGTAGGTGATCTCGCCCAACACCGGCTTGCACTCCAGGCCGCCCGCTTGCTGGAACCAGGTGAACTGGGTGACCTCCATGCCGTTGAGCCAGACTTCCCAGCCCAGGCCCCACGCGCCGAGCGTGGGCGATTCCCAGTTGTCTTCGACCAGCCGCAGGTCGTGCACTTCGGGATCCACACCCAGCGACTTCAACGAATCGAAATACAACTCGACGATGTTGTCGGGCGAGGGCTTCATCACCACCTGGTACTGGTAGTAACGCTGCAGGCGGTTCGGGTTTTCGCCGTAACGGCCATCGGTCGGGCGACGCGAGGGCTGCACGTAAGCGGCATTCCATGGCTCCGGGCCCAGCGCGCGCAGGAAGGTCGCAGGGTGGAAGGTGCCGGCGCCGACTTCGAGATCAAGCGGCTGGATCAGCACGCAGCCCTGCCCGCCCCAATAGGCGTTGAGGCGCTGGATTAGTTCCTGGAAGGTGATGGAAACGCGTTCGGCAGGCATTGCAATGGCCGTCAATTCAATTTGATTAGTATAAATGCGTACCCGTACAGGCTTTGGTCGATGTCGCTGCCTTTCCTCATTCTGCAAACCGGCACGCCGGTCGCCTCGATGCGCCGTCGCGGCGGTTTTCCGCACTGGATTCGCGTCGCGGCCGGCCTGCGCCGGGATGAAGTCGTGGAGGTGGATGTCGAGTCTGGCGACATCCCGCCATCTGCGAAAGGGTTTGCCGGCATCGTCATCACCGGATCGGCGGCGATGGTCACCGAGCGCCTGCCGTGGAGCGAATCGACCGCCGATTGGCTGCGCGAGACCATCCACGCCGGCATCCCAACCTTCGGCATCTGCTACGGCCATCAATTGATGGCGCATGCGTTGGGCGGCAGCGTGGGTGACAACCCGCTGGGTCGCGAGATGGGCACCGTCGAGGCGCGCCTCGCCCCGGCTGCGGCATCCGATGCCTTGTTTGCCGAGGCACCGACCGCCTTCCCCGTACAGATGACGCATCTGCAAACCGTGCTGACGCCACCCGCCGGGGCCGAGATCCTCGCCACCACCGATCTGGACGCCCACGCCGCCTTGCGCTTCACCGAGACGAGTTGGGGCACGCAGTTCCACCCTGAATTCTCCGCCCGTCACATGCACGGCTACCTCCGGGCGCGCAGCGAGGCATTGGCCGCCGAAGGGCGCGACCCAACCGCCCTGCTGCGAGCCGTGCGGGCCACTCCCGTTGCGCGCGGCATCCTGCGACAATTCGTGCGTGTCGCTTCACGCGCCACCGGCTAAGGTCAGGCCGCTCCTGCCCGCATTCCCCCGAGTCCCCCGATGACCATCCGTTCGCTTCCGATTTCCCGCGCCTGGGCGTGGTTCCTGCAGGCGGTGAATCTGGGTGTGCGCAATCCCCGTGCCGTGTTCGGCGCGGCCCTGCTGATGGTGGCCAGCCTCTATCTGCTGGTGATGGCCGGCGGCTTGCTCGGCAGCCTGGTGGGCGGAGGCGGCACCAGTACAGCGGCACTGGCGATGATGCTGCTGACCATCGTGGCGATCTTCATGTTGGTACCCGTGCTGGTCGGCGGATTGATGCACGTGATCCGTGAATCCGAAGCGGGCCGTCCCGTGCTGCCACGCGACCTCTTCGCCCCGTTCCGACAAGGGCGCGCGGGCAAGCTCGCAGCTTTCGGCAGCTTGCAGATCATGGCGATGCTGTTGGGTGGCCTGGTCACCACGCAATTGGCAGGCAGCGATTACATGACGGCGTATTCCGAAGCCGTCAACGCGATCCTGCAGCAGAAGACGCCTGCCCCCTTGCCTGCACCGGCGCATCCCGGACTGCTCTTCGTGTGGCAGATCGCGTTCAACTATTTCACCACCACGATCGCGCTCTTGGGCATCGCCTTGGTCGCGCTCTCAGGCAGCACATTTGGTCAGGCGATCCATGGCGGTGCGCGCGCGGCCCTGCGCAATTTCGCACCGAACCTGCTGGCGGCCGCGTTGTTTTTCGCAGCCGTGATGATCGCCGGGTTGATGTTGTCGATCGTCGGCAGCGTCGTCTTGCTGGTGCTGGGCAAAATTTTCATGCCGCTGGCATTGATTGTCGGCCTGCTGCTCACCTTTGCTTTCATCACTGCGGTGCTAGTGGTGGTCTGCGGTGGCGGCTATCTGATCTGGCGCGACACCTTCGCCGATACGCAGAACACCACCACAGCCACGCCAGCGTCACCGCATCAGATCGAAGCCTGATTCGAATACCCTCCAGCTCAGGCTTAAATCCCCAACGCTGCCTGCATGGCGGCGGATAGTGAGAATGCCGCCTTTACCGCAATGAGTAGCGGCAAGGTGCAGGCGACGACGACAAGCAACCAGCCCCACGCCGGGACGCTGCGCTTGGCGCCGTCATGCCAAACCACTTGCGTGTTCGCAATACGATCGTGCAACGCTTGATGACGCGGGGCATTCGCCGCCAGCAGGTGACCGATGTTCAGCGTGAGCCAGGACAGGCTACCCACCATGTGTCGATGAAAAGCCTTCCGAGGACTGAGCTGGCGCCCGCCCACAGCCAAGGCTTGCAAGCCAAGGACACGCTTGCCCAGCGTGGCGCGATGGTGCCCGGCTTCCTGTATCGGCCAATACAACAGACCGATCAACACAAATAGCGCGACCACCGGCCACAGGGCCGCATAAAGATCTGCCAGGAACATCTTGATCACAGGGCGCAATGGCCCCTCTGCCGACAGCCACGACTGCAACATCGCGCGCGGCGCTTCACCGTGGTCGATAGCTGCGGCCATCGTCTTGCCCACCGTTGCGCCCATCTCACGCCATTCGCTAGCCAACGCGTCGACGCGATCAAATCCCAGCAGCGACATCACCCCAAACACGGGAAGCGACACCAACCCAGCATCGACCAACCACGCGACCGCGCGCGGCCAGAAGCCGGCCGCATTATTCGATGCGTTAGCGGGGAGCGCCGGCGGATCCATCGCGCGACTTGGGCGCGATTATCCGCGCGGCAAGGATGCCCGCCTCGTAGAGGACACACATCGGGATCGCCATCATGATCATCGACACACCATCGCCGGGCGTGATGATCATCGCGATCACGAAGATGGCGATGATCGCGTAGCCGCGCGCATCCGCCAGCTGCTTGGGCGTCACCCACCCCAGCAACACCAAGATGATGGTGGCGATCGGCACTTCAAAACTGAAGCCCGAGGCGAGCGCGATGATCGCGACGAAGTCCAGATAGCGCGCGATGTCCGGCATCATCGCCACGCCTTCGGGCCGGGTGATCGCGAGGAACTTGAACATCGCCGGCAACAAAACGAAGTAGGCGAAGGCGCAGCCCGCGTAGAACAGCAACATCGACGACACCAGCAGCGGTGCGGCGACGCGCTTCTCGCGCTGGTAGAGCCCCGGCGCGATGAACGCCCACGCCTGATAGAGCAACACCGGCGCAGCGGCGATGATCGCCAAGTACAGGGCGAGGCGCAACGGCGTTGAGAAGGGTGTCAACGGATCAATCGCCACCAATTGGCTGCCTGGGGGCAACACTGCCAACATCGGCTCGGCAAGCAGGCTGTAGAGCCGGTCGCTGAAGAAAGCGAGCACGGCAAAGATCACGATCACCACGATCGTCACCGTCATCAGGCGCGTGCGCAGTTCGACCAGATGCGACATCCAGCCACCACTGGTACTTGATGTATCCCCTGGTTCAACCATCACGGCGTTCGTCGTGTCTGTCGGATGCAGGCGCGGCCTCATCCTTATTTACTTCGCTTTTTACATCGGACGATGCCGAAGCACTGCGCGCCACCGCATCCACTTCATCGATGCTTTCGTTCAAACTGGCCTGTGCTTCCTTGAGTGCGCTGCGCGTCGCCTCCAGGCTCTTGCGCAATTCATCATCGGCTAGTTCACGCTCGAAATCGGTCTTCACCGCATGCCAGTGCGCACGCGCACGACGCACCCACAATCCCGCGAACTGAGCGGCACGCGGCAAGCGTTCGGGGCCGAGCACGAGCAAGGCCACGACGGCCAGGATGATGAGTTCGGGGAAGCTGATTTCAAACATCGCGCAAACCTGCGACGGGTACGGCGTCGATCAGGAATCGCGCGGCGGCACGCGATCCTGCGATGCATCTTCGGGACGTTTCTCACCATTGGCCTTGCGATCGCTACCGTCCGGCAGCTGCTCGGGGTCCTTCATCCCTTTCTTGAAGCCCTTGACTGCACCACCCAGGTCTTCACCGATATTGCGCAGACGCTTGGCACCAAAGATCAGCAGCACGATGACCAGCAGGATGAGAAGTTCGCGCCAACCGATCATGACCAGGATCCCAGCAAAAAATGGTTAGGCGAAGGATACCGCAGCCTTCGCCCGTCGCGCTCACGGGATCGGCGTGGTGGTGACGCCACCTTCATCCTGTTTGGCAGGCGTCACGGGTGTCGTTGGCGCTGCAGGTGCCGTCACGGTCGACGTCGTTGCGGAAGGAGCGACCGGCTGGGCTGAACGCGGCGCTTCTTCACCTTCGCTGCGGCGGGCACGTGCGGTGGCCGTCGCTTCTTCCAATGCATTGGTCAGCGCGATGACTTCGGCGCTGCCTGATTGCGGCGCACGACCCTCGAAGATCATTCGCGGCGTGGCGCCACTGCCGTAAACGATCTGGTTGGCCTCGTCATCGATCTTGAGCACCGCACCATCCAGCGCGATACCGGCAAACAAGCCGCGCGCACGCGACCACGACCAGATTTCCGCCTTGAACTGGCCATCCGTCGCCGTGGCGGCGTTACGACCCACCGGCCCTGCGGCAACCCCTGCATCGGCGCCCAAGGTGAACTTGCCGTTGACGATGTCGGCCACGCCGCGATCGCTGCGGAATACCAGCACCACGTCGGCCGATTGCACGCCGGCCTGGAAACCGATGCTGCCGCCCACCAACTTCACGTAAGCCGGGCTGGACCAGGTGTTGTCCGGGCGTTTGACCGACATCAGGCCCAGGCCGCGGCGACCACCAAAGACCAAGCCAGCCTTGATGGTATCGGGCACGATCACTATGGCGCGGGCTTCATCGAACAACTTGTCGGGGATGGCGGACTCCGGAATCGCCAGGCTTTCGTTCAACACGCGCACGGCGTTGCGGGCACGCGCATCCTCGGGCTCGCCGGCGAATGCAGGCGCGGTAGCGAGAAGGATGGCAAGGGCCAAGGCGGCACGACGCATGGGCAAATCTCCAGACACGACAGGGTGTGATGGGAGGATAGCCCCAGCCATCACGCGCAAACCGGCCCGCGCATGAACATGGTTCGCCGATGACGCCGAGCATACGAACGCGGGCGCACGGTATCCTGCCCGCCCATGTCGACTCCCATTTCCCCTGTGACCCGCGGCCTGGTTATTGCGAACCTGGGCACGCCCCGTGCACCGACTGCCGAAGCGGTGCGCACGTATTTGCGCGAGTTCCTCACCGACAAGCGCGTGGTGCAGATCCCGCATCTGGTGTGGAAGCCACTGCTGGACTGGGTGATATTGCCGCGCCGCAGCCCCGTGGTGGCAGAAAAATACGCGGAAATATGGATGGGCGAAGAAGGCTCGCCCCTGCTTGCATACACCCTGCGCCTGGCGCGCGCGTTGCAAGCCGCAATGCCCGCGACGCGCGTGTTGCCCGCGATGCGTTACGGTCAACCGGCCTTGGGCGATGCGATCATGCAACTGCATGCCGAAGGTATCCGCGACATCACCTTATTACCGTTGTATCCGCAGTATTCGACGACGACGACCGCCTCAATGGAAGACGTTGCCGCCGTTATGCGCAAGCGTCTGCCTGATACACGCATTCATGTGGTGCGCGACTACCATGTTGATCCCCATTGGGTCGATGCAATCGCCAACAGCATTCGCACATATTGGGATGCAAACGGTCGCGGTGATCGCCTGATGCTCTCCTTCCACGGCATCCCCGAGCGACTGGTGCGCGCGGGGGATCCGTATGCCGCGCAATGCGAAGCCGGCACCGATGCCATCGCCAAAGCCCTCGACATCCCGCGCAGCGAAATTCTGCTGACGTATCAATCGCGTTTCGGGCGCGAGCGCTGGTTGCAGCCCTATACCTTGCAGACTGTCGAGGAGTTGGCGCGCGATGGCGTGCGTCGACTGGATGTCGTCTGCCCCGGCTTCGCGGTGGATTGCCTGGAAACGCTGGAGGAAATCGCGATGCAGAACGCCGATGCCTTCCGCGCGGCGGGTGGCGAGGCATTCCGCTACATACCCTGCCTCAACGACGCCCCATCGCATGTCGCGGCGCTCGCCGGCATCGCAGCCAATACCGACGCATGAGCATCACTCTCGAAGAAGCCATCCTGGACATCCCGCTCGGTCGATTGCATGCATTGCGCGGCGGGCGCGCAGGCGCAGCCAAAGTGCTGGCTTTGCATGGTTGGCTGGACAATGCCGCCAGCTTCGTGCCGCTGGCCCCGTATCTTGGCGACATCGAACTGGTTGCACTTGATCTGCCAGGACACGGTCGCAGCGTACACCTGCCATTGGGCGCGCACTACACCTTCGAAGTCGCTGTGCACCATGCGCTGGATGCGGCCGATGCATTGGGCTGGGACAGCTTCCGTTTGCTGGGCCATTCGATGGGCGCAGGCATCGCTAGTCTGGTCGCGGCATCGGCGCCTGAGCGAATCGAAAAACTGGTTTGCATAGAAGCGCTCGGCGGCCTGTCAGACACGCCCAACAACACCGCCAAGCGCATGCGCGAAGCCATCACTGCGTCTCGCACCTTGCGCGACAAACCGCTGCGCGTGTTTCCCTCGGCCGAGCCCGCGATCCACGCCCGCATGCGCGCCAACCACATGAGCGAGCCGGTCGCACGATTGATCGTCGAGCGCGGCATCCGACCGGCCGATGGCGGATGGGAATGGTCCAGCGATCAACGCCTGACCGTGCCGACCTTCATGCGTCCGGTAGATGCACAGATCGACAACCTTGTAGCCGGTATCGAATGCCCGACCCGCGTGATCTTCGCCGACCCCGCTCAAGTTTATTTGCCTGACGAAATTCGCCGTCGTTACGCGGCCTGCTTGCCGGATGGCGAACTCTTCGTCATGCCGGGCACGCATCACCTGCACATGGAAGCGCCGAAAGACGTGGCCAAGGTGATCGGCGACTTTCTCGCCAGCTAACGGGGTGGTGCGCCCACCGGCCGCTCGATCAAGTCTCGCCTGGCACTTGCCGTTCGCGCACCAAGGACTCCACCACAGTGGGATCGGCCAGGGTTGAGGTATCGCCCAACTGGTCCGGTGCGTTCTCGGCGATCTTGCGCAGGATGCGTCGCATGATCTTGCCACTGCGCGTTTTGGGCAGACCCGGCGCCCATTGCAAATGGTCGATGCTGGCGATCGGACCGATCTCCTGCCGCACCAACGCGTTCAACTCTTTCTTCAGCCCATCGCTGGGTGCCTCGTCCTGTTTGAGCGTCACGTAGGCATACACACCCTGCCCTTTGATGTCATGGGGGAAACCAACGACTGCCGCCTCCGCCACCTTGGGATGCGCGACCAGCGCACTTTCCAATTCCGCCGTACCGATGCGATGGCCACTGACATTGATCACATCATCCACGCGTCCGGTGATCCAGTAATAACCGTCTTCATCGCGGCGGCAGCCATCACCGGTGAAATACATCCCCGGATAGGTCTTGAAATAGGTATCGATGAAACGCTGGTGGTCGCCATACACCGTGCGCATCTGGCCGGGCCAGGAATCCATCAACACCAGATTGCCTTCGGTAGCGCCTTCCAGCCGTTCGCCCTGCGCATCCACCAATGCTGGCTGCACGCCGGGCAAGGGCAAGGTCGCGGAACCCGGCTTCATCTCGGTAACCCCTGGCACGGGCGATATCAATATTCCGCCCGTCTCGGTCTGCCACCAGGTATCGACGACCGGGCAACGTGCGTCGCCGACGACATCGAAATACCAGCGCCATGCCTCGGGGTTGATCGGCTCACCCACACTGCCAAGCAAACGCAAGGATTTTCGCGATGTCGCTTTGACTGGCGCATCGCCCTCCCGCATCAACGCGCGTATCGCAGTCGGCGCAGTGTAGAAAATAGTGACCTGGTGCTTGTCGATGACCTGCCAGAAGCGCGAGGCATCCGGCCACGTCGGCACGCCTTCAAACATCAGCGCTGTCGCGCCATTGGCAAGTGGACCGTAGACGATGTAGCTATGCCCGGTGATCCAGCCAACATCAGCAGTGCACCAATAGACATCGTCTTCCTTAAGGTCGAACACAGTCTCGTGCGTGTAACTGGCATAGACCAGATACCCGCCCGTGGTATGCAGCACACCTTTTGGTTTGCCGGTGCTGCCCGAGGTATACAAGATGAAGAGCGGATCCTCGGCATTCATGCGCGCGGGCTCGCACGCCTCCGGCTGATCTTCGACCGCCTCATGCCACCAACGATCACGCGGCGAATGCATGTCGATGTCACCGCCGGTGTGGCGCAACACCAGCACCGTTTCCACGCTGGCAGTACCGGATAATTTCAAAGCAGCATCAACATTAGCCTTGAGCGGCACGGCCTTGCCGCCGCGCCATCCTTCATCGGCCGTGACCACCAGTTTGCTTCCCGAATCCGCGATGCGATCCGCGATGGATTGCGGCGCGAAACCGCCAAACACCACCATATGCACGGCACCAATACGCGCGCAGGCCAGCATCGCGATGGCGGCATCCGGCACCATCGGCAAATAGATCGTGACACGATCCCCTTTGCCTATGCCGAGCTCGCGCAGGGCATTCGCCAGCTTGCAGACCCGGGCATGCAATTGACGATAGGTAATCGTTTGCGCAGACGCCGCCGGATCATCGGGCTCGAATACGATAGCTGCTTTGTCTCCGCGCGTTTCAAGATGACGATCCAGGCAGTTCACACTGGCATTGAGCTCGCCATCTTCATACCAACGGATGCGGAAATCATCGGCATCGAAATTGACATTGCGTATTCTTGTAGGCGACTTAACCCAGTCAATGCGCTCGGCGATGCGGCCCCAGAACGCATCCGGGTCACGTACGGACTGGGCATAGTCAAAAGCAACGCCTTCCTTGTGGGAATTGGCCTTGGCGGTGAATTCGGCCGAGGCCGAGATGTGGTCGACAGGCGTGGACATGTGTGCCCCTTTTGAGGTGTCTGATGGCCGCAGTGTGCCGCAACCATTGTTGCGATGTCGTCAGGCCGCCGCTCGCATCGCCAGCATCCATCCGCTTATTGGCGATGAGTTCGACTGAATACGCAAGACGACATCCTTGCAGACCTTTGATTCGCGTCGCGCACTTGTAGCCCTGACATCCATGCCGAGAATTTATTCGGCTTGTTCGTCGCGCAACCCTTCTTTGATCAGGGAATAAAGATCGCCAAAGCTCATGCCCATGTCGTCGACACGAAAGCTATCGACAAGACCAATAACCTATAGGTGATGGCGGACTGCACCAAGAATGCGCCGGGCATCGACTCAATTGGGTATTCGGTGTCGCAAGGTTGACCGGCCAGAAAGCGGCATTTCCCTGACAGCCGGATGCGATCAAGACGCTGTCGACGCCAGTCGCCTGCGAACCCTTGGACACCTGAAAAGGTTCCCGCACCTCCATGCCATCAACCACGGCGCCGCTTTGTTGCCGAAGGCCTATGCAGATCTCGGCTTGGGCTTCTACGGCAAGCAACTGGTGAACACCGCGTGTCACAAAACCCGAAGCTCTAAGACTGGTGATGATCTGGTAATTCGCTCCAATTCGTCGCATGAAAGCACCGAATTTTCTGGTGTTTCGTTGCCACATCAGCACTCGGATCAACGAGGAGGCGCAGCCAATTCTTTCGCTGACAAGAAGCCGTTACGATCAACATCCTGTTTGCGAAATCGCTCGACCAGGTTGGCATGGTGCTCCGCGCGCGTCAGTGGCTTGCCACGCCCACCCGGCTGCTCCAATGACTGCAATACGCCATCACGATTGCGATCCATCGCTTCAAAGCCGTAGCTCATCCACGCGACGTATTCATTCGCTGACACGCGGCCATCGCGGTTTTGATCCATGCGCCTCAGGTAATCGGTGATGCTATCGGCCTGCGCATGTACCGTCGGGCACACCACGCAAACTGTCAGCATCGCCAGAACTTTCGTGCGTGCAGCGCTCAAGGCCACTTCATCTCACCCTTGGCCACCTTGGCGCTGATATCCAGCGACCCTTCGCCGGCGAGACCCGGATAACGCTGCTTCATCGCGGCAATCAAGGCCTTGGCATCGGCTGCCTTCGGGGTTTCTTCATCGAAAGCGCGGATGTAGTCGCCAGTGAAACGCACGGCGTCCAAATCCTGCTTGGCTCCCTCGGCGAAATGACCGGGGACAACGCGCTCGGGTTTCAACGCGGCAATGCCATCCAGCAAGGCCAGCCAGTCGGTATGCGATTGTGGGGTTTGGGTATCGGCCATCCAGACATGTTCGCCGGCCATCACTGGCACGCCGCCTAGCACCGTGCGAATCGCCGGGACCCACAGCACCGTGCGATCCGGCGTCGGCCCCTCCAGATTGAAGATGTCGATATTGCCGCCATCGAAATTCAGCGTCTTGCCCTCGAAGACCTCTGGCGTCACTACGCGCGCGGGCGCCTGCTTGTCGAGGATCGGCCTCCAGTAGGCGAGCTTTGCTTCCGCACTTTCACGTATATGGGCAACCGTGGCCGGGGTGGCGATGACGCGCGCCTCAGGAAACGCCGCCAGCACAGTGTCGAGACCGAAGTAGAAATCGGGGTCACCATGACTGATGAAGATGGTCTTGAGCGGTTTGCCGGTGGCGCGAATTTCTTCGACCAAGCGCTGGGCGTCATTGGCAGCGAATTGCGCATCGACCAACAGCACTTCGTTCGCGCCCACCACCAGGTTGGACGCCACCTGGAAGATCGCGTTCTTGCCGGGGCTGAAGGTTTTCACTTGAAACGGCGCAGCTTGCGCTGCGGTGACGGCGGCAGGCGTGGCGGGCGTCTGCGCAGGATTGGACGATGTGTCGATGGTCGTCGGCTGGCAAGCAGTCAAGGCCAGCGATACCGCAAACACAAGAGCGCAACGTTTCATCGGGTGATCCTTGGGGCAATTTTTCCCACGATACCCAGCCATCGCCGACGCCGCTACTGGGCGTCGGCGATGTGCGCTCAAGCCGGCTGCAATGCGTAGCCGCGCAAGCGACCAGCGAACTCTTGCAGCGAGCGAATACCGCTGGCTTCGGCCTCGCGGCACCATTCCTGCAGACGATGCAGTGAGTCCGTTGCGTTCGCTGAACGCGCTTCGAGTACTGCAGCCAGACGGCGGCGATGTTCGACCAACGCTTGTACGCGCGGCGAAGCCTCAATCCACGCCTGCAACTGTGCACGAGATTCCGGCGTCAGCCAACGTCCGTCATCGACCAACCCCTTGCGCAGGCGGCGTGGCAATTTCTGTACCGTTTCTGCTTCGATCTCCTCGCGCATGGCAGGCTTCAGCACACGACGGTGGAAATCGGTCATGGCCTGGAAACGATGCGCGAGCAGCGCTTTCATCGTTTCCATGTCAGGCATCGGAATATTCGGGCGGATGTCGAGCGAGGGCGCGACGCGCAGCACCTTCGCCAAGCCGAATTTTTCGAGCGTCTTGATCGCAGCCCAGCCGATATCGAACTCCCACTTGCGTAGGGCAAACTTAGCCGACGACGGAAACGCGTGATGGTTGTTGTGCAGCTCTTCGCCGCCGATCCACACGCCCCACGGCGACAGGTTGGTGGCGGTGTCGCTGGTTTCAAAATTGCGATATCCCCACCAGTGGCCCAAGCCATTGACCACGCCGGCGGCCCAGAACGGGATCCACGCCATTTGGATTGCCCAAGCGGCCACGCCCTTGAAGCCGAACAAGGCAAACATGATGAACAACAACACCGTCGGGCCCATCGTCGCCCAACGCGTATAGAGCTTGCGCTCGATCCAGTCGTCCGGGCAGCCCTTGCCGTACTGGTCGATGCTGGCCCGGTCGGCGCGCGCCTCGCGATACAACTCCACGCCCCGCCAGAACACGTTGCCGATGCCTTTGAACATCGGGCTGTGCGGATCCTCTTCAGTCTCGCACTTGGCGTGGTGCTTGCGATGGATGGCGGCCCATTCGCGCGCGATCATCGAGGTGGTCAGCCACGTCCAGAAGCGGAACACATGCGCGATGGCCGGATGGAAATCCACGCCGCGATGCGCGAGTGAACGATGCAGGTACAGCGTGACCGAGAAAATTGTCAGCTGGGTGGCGATGAGCAGATAAACAGCGATGCCGATCCAGCCAATCTGGACCAGACCGCCGGATAGGAAGTCGAGCAACGAAACGGGCATGTGCGATGTCGTGGAGGCGCACCAAACGGTGCCCCCACATGATGGGGGCGCAAACCCGGGACGTCACCAGACGCCTAGGTATGGAATTCAGTTTTGTGGGCCAGTTGCGCTTTCTTCTGGGCCGCCCTGCCCCCATTCTTGTGGTATGCCCGAGCTCCCCGAAGTCGAAACCACCCGTCGCGGCCTGGCCCCGCATCTGGAAGGCCGCCGCATCGCCGAAGTGACGCTGTACCGCGACAGCCTGCGCTGGCCGATCCCGCCTGAGTTGCCGACGCTGCTGCATCGACAACCCATCACCGGCATTCGACGCCGCGCCAAATACCTGTTGCTGGACACCGGTGGCGGCAGTGCACTCTGGCATCTCGGCATGTCCGGCAGTTTGCGCGTGCTGCCCAACGACACGCCGTTGCGCGCGCATGACCATGTCGATGTGCAGTTGGACAACCATCGCGTGCTGCGCTTCAACGATCCGCGCCGCTTTGGCTGTCTGCTCTGGCAGCCTTCCGGCGAAACTCACGAGCTCTTGCGCGGCCTCGGTCCGGAGCCGTTGTCGGATAGCTTCGATGGCGACTATCTGTTTGCGATGTCGCGCGGTCGCAACGCATCAATCAAGACCTTTCTAATGGATCAGGCTGTCGTCGTCGGCGTCGGCAACATCTACGCGGCGGAAGCCTTGTTCGAGGCCGGTATCGCCCCCTTGCGCCCCGCCGGCAAGGTCTCACGGGAGCGCTATGAACGCTTGGCGATCGCGGTCAAGCGCATCCTGGCGCATGCGATTGAGCGCGGTGGCACCACGCTGCGCGACTTCATCAGCCCGGATGGCCTGCCCGGCTATTTCGAGCAAGAGCTCTCGGTCTATGGACGAGGCGGCGAGCCTTGCAAGCAATGCGGCGCCAGGCTCAAGGAAGCCAGTATTGGCCAGCGCACCAGCGTGTGGTGCCCACGCTGCCAGCGTTGAGGCAACGGCCAGCAACGCTCGGCTATCCTGACCCCATGCAATCGCCTACACCCCGTGACGGTATTACCCAATGGCTGGATGACGCCCGCGGCGGCAATCGCGAGGCCTTGGGCCGCGTGCTGCAATCGCTTTACGCCGAATTGCACACGATGGCGAAACGCCAGCTCGGCAGTGCTAACGAAGAGACGCTCGATGCCACGGCCTTGGTTCACGAGGCTTATCTGCGCCTGGTCGGCCAGGACGATGTCGAGTTCGCTGATCGCGCGGCTTTTTTCGCTTACGCCGCCACTGCCATGCGCAGCGTGGTGGTCGATCACGCGCGCGCGCGGCTTGCGCTCAAACGCGGCGGCGGCGACACCGTGCAACGCGTCGCCGATCTGCCCGACAACATCAACGATGGCATTCGCCTGGATGAGGACTTGCTCTCACTCGATAGCGCGCTTGAGCAATTGAACGATGTCGATCCACAGCTCGCCCGAATCGTGGAGCTGCGTTACTTTGCCGGCCTGTCGGAGTTGCAGATCGCCGAGCTCACCGAACGCTCCGAGCGTAGCGTGCGTCGCGATTGGCAAAAGGCGCGCATGTTTCTGCTGCAGATGCTGCAGGGGAAATGATGGAGCGCACCCGCTGGCAGCGTTTGTCGAATGCACTCGATGCATTGCTCGATCTGGATGGCGATGCACGCATCGCGCGTCTTGCCGAGATCGAAACCGAGGATGCCGACTTCGCACGTGACCTGCGCAACTTGCTGGCGCAGGAACACACCGAGGACACGTTGCTTGACTCACCGCTGGTCACCGCCCCACCCGGTCCGCGCGAGGGCGAACAAGTCGGTCCGTATCGGCTGGAAACACTGCTGGGTGAAGGCGGCATGGGCCAGGTCTGGGTCGCAGAGCGCGCCGACGGCCTGTACGAGCGCCGCGTCGCGCTGAAGCTGCTGCGCCCGGGCCTTGCCGATCCCAACCTTCGTTTGCGCTTTACCCGCGAACGGCAAATCCTTGCGCGCCTCGCGCATCCGCATATCGCGCGTTTGCTCGACGCCGGCATCAGCGCCAGCGGCCAGCCCTATCTGGCGCTGGAGGAAGTGCAAGGCGAAGGCATCTTGGAGTACTGCCGCAAGCGCGACCTGGGCCTGCGCCCGCGCCTTCAGCTGTTTCAACAAGTATGCGAGGCGGTAACTCATGCACACGCGAACCTGGTCGTGCATCGTGACCTGAAGCCATCCAACATCCTCGTGACCCCGGACGGCCAAGTGCGGCTGCTCGACTTCGGCATCGCCAAATTGCTCGATGGCAACGAAGCCGATCCGCCTGAGCAAACACGTACCGGCGTGCGCAGTTTCACCCTGCATTACGCCGCGCCTGAACAAATCCGCGGCGAACCGGTGACCACCCAAACCGATGTGTATTCGCTCGGTGTGGTGATGTACGAACTCTTGACCGGCAGCAAACCGTATCGCCTGAAACGCGAAACCAGCGCGCAGTGGGAAGAAGCGATTCTCGCGGGCGATCCGCAGCGGCCATCGAATGCGGTGGTGCGCGGCGGCGAGGATGAGGCTGTTCCCGGGATCGACCGCAAGCGCTGGTCGAAGATGCTGGTCGGTGACCTGGACAACATCGCACTCAAGGCCTTGTCGAAGCTGCCCTCCGAACGCTATCCGTCAGCAGAAGCCTTGTCGCTCGACATCCAGCGTCATCTCGATGGCCTGCCAGTGCTCGCGCGCGCACCCAGCTTCGGGTATCGCACGCGCAAGTTCCTGAGCCGACATCGCTGGCCGATCGCCTTGACATTGCTCATCGGCCTGACCTTGGTGGGCCTGCTGGGATTTACCTGGTGGCAGCGCCAACAAGCCATCCGCGAGACCGCGCGAGCGCAGGCATTGCAGACCTTCGTCGTCGGTTTGTTCGAGAACGCGGGCGTCGCACGCACCGGCAAACCCCTCGATGTCGAAACCCTGATCGATGCCGGCGAATTGCGCGGCGATCGCGAATTGGCATTGCAGCCGCGCGCGCACGCCGAATTGCTTGGTGTCATCGCACGCATCCGCATCGCGTTGGGCCAATACGAAGAAGCCCGCATCCTGCTGCAAAGACAGCAAGATTTGCTTATGTCGCTGACCGATGCGCCTCCAGGCTTGCGACTGGAGGCCGCAACCCAGCGCGGGCGAGTGCAACGACTACAAGGCGATGTCCACGGCTGCATCGCTACCTTGGCATCGGTAGAACCTCGCGCGGCGCGTGCACAAGCGCAACTACCTGCACTGGTCGCCGACTATTACTCGCAACTGGCGCGTTGTCGTCGCGCTCTGGGCGAGCGTGATGCCGCACGCAGCCTGTTTGAACGATCGCTGGCACTGCGTCGCAGCGCACTGGGCGATGACATCGGCGTGGTCGAGAACCTCACTGACCTCGCCGCACTCTCGGTCGATGCCGGTGATTCACCGCAAGCCTTGCGCGGTTTCGAGGGTGCGCTCGCTCAATTGCGCAAAATCGCGGGGCCACGGCATCCACTCGCCATCGACATCTTGCGTTCCATCGGCGCTACCCAACAACAGATGGGGCAAGCCGTTGCGGCATCGCGCTCTTGGGGCGAAGCATTGATGCTATCGGATGACTTGCAAGGCCCTAGCCATCCCGCCACGTTGTCGCTGCGCAGACAACATGCTTTGTTGCTGCTGGAAACCGGTCGGCTGCGTGAAGCGGAAGCCAGTCTGGAAGCCAATCGCCCATTGATCCAACAACGTTATGGCGCAACCAGCGTGGAAGCCGCCGCCGCATGGGATGCGTTGGGCCAGGTATCGCATGAACTGGGCGAGCTCGATCAGTCGCACGATCAATTCCTACGTGCAGCGCGCATTCTTCGCGATGCCAAATCGCAGGCGGCATTGGCCGACACCTTGCAACGCGATGCGGCGGTTCTGATCGAAGCCCATCGTGCGCAATCGGCACTGCGCGTTCTGGAAGACATTCGCAAGTTGCGCGGGCAGCCCAATATCGAGTGGCTGCAGCTGCAGGCAGCCGCACGACTTCAACTTGGCGACGTAACGCAAGCACTTGAGGAGCTGGGCATCGCTCGTCGCATCGCACCCGACTCCCTCGAACTGCGCAGTCTTCAGTCGCATCTGCTGTTGGCCGATGCAACAAGTGATGCTGTATCGCGTGCCAACGCGATGTCGACACTGGAAGAAGCCACCACCCTCACGCCCACCAACCGCACTTCGCCGCAAAGGTTGCGTGCGCAGCTGTGGCTGGCGCAGGCGCTCTGCACCACCGCCCCAGAGCGCGCCCAGTCCTTGTTTGATGATTTGCAATCCACCCTGGCCGAGGCCCAGCCGCAGGGCGGCGTCTTGAGTCGCCAGACCAAGGCAGCACACGATGCATGCCCAAGTCCGACTGCCACCACACCCATCACGGCGCCAACGGCCAGTACGCCTGCTCAGGCTTCGCCGATTACTCGCCCAAGGGGAGCGGCGGCTGCAGGGGCGCAATCTCGCCCTCGCCGCGCATCACTTTCTTGAATTCCCGCCGGCTGACCGACACGTAGCGATCGTTGCCGCCAATCTCGACTTGCGGCCCATCGGCAAGCGCACGACCTACTTCATCGACGCGCACGGTCATAATGGCCTTGCTACCGGTATGGCAGATGGTTTTGATCTCCTGCAATTCGTCCGCCCAGGCGAGCAACGCACTGCTGCCTTCGAACAATTCGCCACGAAAATCCGTACGCAAGCCATAGCAAAGCACCGGAATGTTTCGTGCATCCACCACTTCACTCAACTGCCAGACCTGCGATTTGGTCAGGAACTGCGCTTCGTCCACCAGCACGCAATTAAGCGGACCATGGATGTCGATGTTCGCGTCGATCGTGCGCAGCAAATCATCCTCGCGACCAAAGCGGATGCCATCGGCCTTGAGTCCGATGCGCGAGGCCACTGTGCCGCTACCTGCGCGGTCATCCAGCGCCGGCGTCAAAATCGCCACGCGCATACCGCGCTCGCGGTAATTGTGCGCAGATTGCAACAGCGTCGTGGTCTTGCCGGCGTTCATCGCCGAATAGTAGAAATAGAGCTTGGCCATCCGCTGATTCTAGCGAGGGGGCAAAGCTATTGGTTATCGTCCTTTCCCGTGGCAGGTGGCTTGTTGTTGGCTTCATAGATATCGCTGGCCGTCACCCGCCCCCGTCGGGCTCCTTCGATGTTCTGGTCCTTCCATATCCAGTATTCCTTCGGATCCCAATACTCGTCCCTGTAGAACATTTCGCCAGGCAGTTTGATGAAACTGGCAAAACCGCCGACAGGCCCTGGAATTCGTACTTCGAGAGTGCCGGCAAGCGCTTTCGACCCTGTGCGCGATCCGGTCATCTTGCGCAGTGTGCGCCGCATGATCAGATTCATACGTGGCTTGGCAACCTCATCCCCGTATTCGGCGTAGATTTTGCGGCCGATATCAAGCGCGGCCTTGCGTTGGGCTTCATCAAGACCCGCCCAGTAACGTTCGCGCACAGGCAGGAAGTCCTTGTAGCCTCGCTCTGCCGCCAGATCCATCCAGGCATATGCCGCAGGCTTGTCTTGCTTGACCCCGTTCCCGGTCCAAAGCATCTCGGCGTAAATGGCTTGCGAAGTCTTGTCGGCATATCGCGCGGCACGTCGAAAATAGTTTGCCGCCCGCACAGGCTCCTTGCGATTCTCCAGCTCATGGAAGCCTCGCAACCGATTCATCAAATCCGGATGCGAGCTCAGAAACGCTTCGCTGGTCATGATTTCCTGCTCCAGCATTGGCCGTTTCTGTTGTGCTTCGGCCGCACCGACCAAACAGCTTGCCGAAAACAGCCACATGAACAGCGGTATGCAAGGAATTTTGCGCTTTGACGACATCATTTCTGCTCCTTAACGCACACTCATTACTTGTCCCCGCCAACATGATGCTGGCGCGTCAGTCACCCGGGTCAGCCGACTTCTGTGATGACGCCGCTTCTCGCACCTGTACAAGGTCGCTCACGGTCACCGTGCCGTGCCGTGCACCCTCGACGACTTCTTCCTGCCAGTGCCAGTATTGCTTCGGCTCCCAGAAGCGCTTGTTGTAGTAGGTGCTTGCATTAATGGAGGTTCCGCCGCCGGGCCCTGGAATTATGATGGTCAATCCACCGACGAAGCCGACCCGGCTCCCGGTGATTTTCCTCAGCGCACGCTTGAGTATTTTTTCCATACGCGGCTTGGCTACTGCATCACCATATTCGGCGTAGATCGTCTCCCCCACTTCGAGTGCACGCAGACGCTCTTGCTCACTCAAGGCGTTCCAGTAGCGCTCACGAAACCCCAGGAACAACGTGTAGCCGCGCTCAGATGCCAGGTCCATCCATGCATAAGCCGCGGGACGGTCTTGCGGCACGCCATGGCCCTTCCATAGCAGCTCGGCATAGCCGGCCTGTGATTGCTTGTCGGCGTAGTGTGCGGCTCGCTTGAAGTAGTTGGCCGCGCGTTCGGCATCGCCTCGTTCAAGTTCTTGCATGGCGCGCATGCGATTGAGCATGTCGGGATGGTCGGACAGGAAGGCCTCGCTCGAGACCACTTGCTGCTGTCGTTGACTGAGCTTTCCGGGTTGTGGCTTTGACTTCTGGCCTACAGCCTCCGCTGGGGACAATGCAACCAGCGTGCAAGCCAATGTCATCGTCAACATCTTTGTCATCGGAGTCTGATTCTTCATTTAGCTGTCCATGTCCACTGCCATCCATCGTTACAATGCACTACGCACCACGCAGTCGAAACGTCACACATCCATGCAAGGTCTCAACCCGCCGCAACGCCAGGCCGTCCTTCATACCGAGGGCCCACTACTGGTTCTGGCCGGGGCAGGCAGCGGCAAGACGCGAGTCATCGTAGAAAAAATCGCGCAGCTGGTCTCGACCGGACGTTATCCGGCGCGGCGTATTGCGGCCATCACCTTCACCAATAAATCCGCGAAGGAAATGCGTGAGCGCGTGGCGCGTCGATTGAAGGGCGATGCGGGCGAAGGCCTGACTATCTGCACCTTCCATGCGCTGGGTTTGAAGATCGTGCAGATCGATGCTGCGAAGCTGGGCCTCAAGCGCGGTTTTTCCATCTTTGATGCCGATGACGCGACCGGGCAGATCAAGGACCTGATGCCGGGCGCTAAGCCCGATGCCATTCAGGCCTCCATGTCACTGATCTCCAAAGCCAAAAACGCTGGGCTTTCACCCGAGCAGGCGCTGGAAGTCGCAGGCTCAACGCGAGAGCTGGAGGCCGCGCGCCTCTACGCCAAATACCAATCGCGCCTGCAAAGCTTCAACGCCGTTGATTTCGATGACTTGATCCGCCTGCCGGTGCAATTGCTGGAAAGCGATGCCGAAGCACGCGATGCCTGGCGCGAGCGCATCGGTTATCTGCTGGTCGACGAGTGCCAGGACAGTAATGACGCGCAATATCGCCTGCTAAAGGCACTGGCGGGCGAGGCCGGCCAATTCACCTGCGTGGGCGACGATGACCAATCCATCTACGCTTGGCGCGGCGCCAACCCCGAAAACCTTTCGCAGATGTCGCAGGACTATCCGGCGCTTAGCATCATCAAGCTGGAGCAAAACTATCGCTGCAGCAATCGCGTACTGCGCGCAGCCAACCACCTCATCGCGCACAACCCCCACGAACATCTGAAAACGCTATGGAGTGACGCCGCCGACGGTGAGCGCATACGCGTTTGGGAATGCCGTGATAGCGAGCACGAGGCGGAGAAAGTCGCCGCCGAAATCCAATTCATCCACACCACCAAGCAAGCGCCGTGGAGCGACTTCTGCATCCTGTTTCGCGGGAATCATCAGTCGCGCTTGCTTGAGAAGGCGCTGCAATTGCTGCGCATCCCCTATCACCTGTCAGGCGGCACCGCGTTCCTTGAGCGTGCGGAAGTAAAGGACGCGCTGTCCTGGTTGCGCTTGCTGGTGAATCCCGAGGACGATGCGGCGTTCTTGCGTGCGGTGCAATCGCCCAAGCGTGAGGTCGGGCAGACCACGCTCGCGAAGCTCGCCGAGCTTTCACGCGAAGCGCATTTGCCGATGTCGCGTGCTGCCGAGTCGGTGGGCTTGTTGAAGCAGTTGCCCCCACGTGCCGCAAATGCCTTGCACGGCTTCACCGACATCGTGCATCGCCTGCGCCAAGAGGCCCGCGAAATGAGCGCCGCCGATCTTGTGCGCAGCCTCACCGTTCGCTCCGGCCTTGATGCTGCACTCAAAGCGCAATGCAAGAGCGAACAGCTGTACCAGATACGTCGCGGCAACCTTGAAGAACTGGCGCAATGGTTCGAAGGTGCGCGTGGGTCGGGCGTAGGGGACCTGGCCGCGCAGTTGGCGCTGGTTTCGCGCAGCGACAAGGATGATGCCGGCAACCAGGTTCGATTGATGAGTCTGCACGCGGCGAAGGGCCTGGAATTTCGCTACGTGTACATCGTCGGCATGGAAGATGGCACCCTGCCGCATGAAGCGAGTCTCGACGAAGGCCGCCTGGAAGAAGAGCGGCGCCTGCTTTACGTGGGCATCACCCGCGCCAAAGAGCAGCTATGGCTGTCGCATTCGGCCAAGGCAACGCGCTGGGGCAGCGTGATCAAACTCTCGCCCTCACGCTTCTTCGACGAGCTGCCAGCCGCTGAGTTGCAGCGCGATGGTGCCGACCCGGCGGCCGATGCCGAACGCAAGCAGGCGCGGGCCAAAGCCGGTTTCGCCGATATCCAAGCGATGCTCGGCGGCTGAACACGACACGCCGCGACATCGGGCTTCGTTAAACTCGGGTTTTCCCCACGAGTCGCCCCGATGCGCAACCTGACGCCCGCCTGCGCCGCGCTTGCCGGCCTTCTTTTGCTGGCCGCCTGCAAGCCAACGACTGCGCCTGCCCCAGCAAAGCCCGCCGAAGCCACATCGCCCACCACGCCTGCCGCCACCGCGGCCAAGCCCAATGGGGCCCACGACAACCTCAACGCCGTCATGTGGGTACAACGCTCGGCGGAATACGCCGCAGTCACCACATCACTGTATCGCGCCGCCACGGATCATCTGGACGGCCTGCTCAAGTCCAACGAGGACGCGCTGGTGCCGGCCGAGCGTGGCAACGCGGCCAAGGGTCTGCCCCCCGCGATCATCATGGATGTCGATGAAACCGTGCTAGACAACTCCCCCTATCAGGCCCGATTGATCCGCAACGGCAAGGAATTCGACGATCTGACCTGGGATCAGTGGGTGGCCGAGAAGCAGGCCAAAGCCGTGCCTGGCGTGGTCGCGTTCGCCAAGGCAGCCGACGCCAAGGGCATCACCGTGCTCTATGTCTCCAACCGCGCAGAACACCTGCAGGACGCCACGCTGGCTAATCTGAAAGCGGTCGGGCTGCCGGTGAAGAACGACGATGTGTTCCTTGGCCTTGGCACCTTCGTCGCGGATTGCGAGCAGCAGGGCAGCGAAAAGCTCTGCCGCCGCAAGCTGGCCGGGCAGAAATATCGCGTATTGATGCAGTTCGGCGACCAGCTGGGTGATTTCGTCGAAATCCAGGCCAATACGCCCGAGG
The DNA here is from genome assembly GCF_900155935.1 of Solilutibacter tolerans. Classification (GTDB taxonomy): domain Bacteria; phylum Pseudomonadota; class Gammaproteobacteria; order Xanthomonadales; family Xanthomonadaceae; genus Solilutibacter; species Solilutibacter tolerans. The sequence continues at coordinate 440,814 of NZ_FTLW01000002.1, read as the reverse complement.
CCCGCGCGGAGCTTTCTGCCAAATACGCCACCTGGTGGGGCGAGCGCTGGTGGATGTTGCCCAATCCGACCTACGGCAGCTGGGAGCCGGCCCTGTTCAATAACGACTGGAAGCAGCCCGGCGACGCCCGACGCCAAGCTAAGCGTGACGCATTAATCATTGAAAATCAATAATTTACACATGGTTTATTCAAGTGTTGCATAAAGTTTGCTGGGGCGTTAACCTGCCCCAGCCACAACACTGTCCTCCGGCACTGCCGGATTCGAAAGGAGACTTCGGTCTCCTTCTTTTTTGCCCGATTCCTTGACCCACGCCCCTTGCCGGGCCCTGCCGGCATGGTCAAGATGCTGGAAAGGGGCTTCCGACATCGATGCATATGCCAGTGTCCACTCGGCGGAACTGGCGGTTTCTGGTGAGCGTGCTGATCGGCGCCCTCCTGTTCTCCGCTTGCTCGCCTTCCAATCCACCTGACAGCACCGCCAAGCCCGGGGCAGTGGCACCGGTCCCGCATGGCGCCGCCACCCCCGATGCTGCGGTCAGCGATCTCATCGCCCATTTGCGCCGCAACGCCTTGGCCGATGTTGCACGCACGGCATTGCCAGCCTCACTGCATGCGCGCGTCGAAGCGGCCTGGCGCACGGGCAAAAGCCGTTGGCCGATGACCGAGCTGCCTTTCGATGACAATCTCCCCGGTCTGCTCAAAGCGCTGACTGCCAAGGACGCCGAGCGCAAGCTCAATGCCCGCTTCAAGCAGCAACTGTCCGGCCAGACCAGGGCCCTGCAGGATGCCGCGCGCGGCCTGGGCCTGTTCGGCAAGCAGTATCTTGGTCGCGAAGGCCAATACAACGCGCAGCAGCGTCAGCACTATGTGCAATTGATCGATGCGATGTCCGCCTGGGCCCAAAAGGCCCCGCTGGGCGACCCGGCGCGCGGCAAGGAAAGCATCCATCTTCTGGTCAACGGCGCCACCCGCACGGGGCTTAAGGGCGATGAAGACCTAAGCCGCTTGGGCATGGATGCCGGCCTCAAGGCCTTGGTGCCGCTGTATATCGCCGGCAAGCAGGTACTGGCCCTGTACGGCCTGGGAGTCGATGCAACTTTGGCCAGCCTGCGCGCCGAGACCGTAAAGATCGAGGGCAACAAGGCCGATGTCCGGGTCCGTTATAGCCTGGCTGACAAGGACATCGACACCGTGATGAAAGCCGTGAAGGTCGATGGCCGCTGGTACCTGGCCGATTATCTGGAAGATGCCGAGGCGTCCCTGCCCCCACCTGAGCCCGAAGCGCCGGCCGCCCTCGCGAAAGAGCCCAAGGCGCCCGCTGGGCGATAATGTCGGCAATGCAAAACCAAACACCCCTGCCGTTCCCGGAACCGGAAAAACCGGCCACCCCCGCCGCCGCCCCGGTGAGCGCCACGCCGCCCACCGATACGGACGCCGTAGCAACCGCTGACGAGTCTGTGATCGACACTGATATCGAAGCCGCATCGCCCACACCCGCCGACCCTGATGCTGAGGCAACTGCGCCGCCGCGCACGCCGCTGATCGTCTCCCGACCGCTATGGGCCAAATTGCTCGGCAAGCTGCTGGAGCCATGGATCGAGCTGCGCCTGGAGCCCGAAGCTCCATCGCAATTTGATGACGGCCGCCCAGTTTGCTACGTGCTTGAGGATTACGGGATCAGCAATGCGCTGATCCTGGACCGCGCGTGTCAGGAAGCGGGGATGCCCTCGCCGTTGACGCCGCTGGCCGGCGATCCGCTTGGCCGCAAGCGTGCGTATGTCGCGTTGTCGCGTCGTCACGCCAATGCGCTGGGCTTGGCACCGGGCGCCGAGCACAAGACCCATTCCGGTTCGCTTGCCCGTTTGCTGCAGGCGCATCGAGACAACCCATCGCTCGATGTGCAACTGGTGCCGGTGTCGATCTTCGTCGGCCGCGCACCGGACAAGCAGAGCGGCTGGTTCTCCGTACTGTTCTCGGAAAATTGGACGCTGGTCGGCCGTTTCCGCCGCATGCTGGCGATTCTCTTGAACGGACGCGGCACGCTGGTGCGTTTCTCGCCGCCGGTCTCCTTGCGTGGCATCGTCGATGAAGGCCTGCCGCCCGAGCGCACTGTGCGCAAACTTTCGCGCGTTCTGCGTACGCACTTCAATCGCATCCGTGCGGCGGTCATCGGCCCGGATTTGTCGACGCGCCGCTTACTCATCGACAAAGTGCTCGCCTCCGATCCGGTCAAGCAGGCGATTGCCGATCAAGCCCGCCGTGATGGCAGCAAGCCGCAGGACGCGTGGAAGAAAGCACATGCCTACGCCTGGGAAATCGCTGCCGATTACTCGCATCCCGTGGTGCGCTCCGCGAGTTTCATCCTCAAGCCCATCTGGAATCGCATCTACCGCGGCGTGCTGGTGCATCACCTGGAGAAATTGAAGGAAGCCGCACCCGGCCACGAAGTCGTCTATGTGCCAAGCCATCGCAGCCACATGGATTATTTGCTGCTGTCGTACATGCTCTACACCCGCGGCATCGTGCCGCCGCATATCGTTGCTGGCATCAACCTCAACCTGCCGGTTATCGGCACCTTGCTGCGCAAGGGCGGCGCGTTCTTCATCCGTCGTTCCATCCGCGGCAACATGTTGTACTCCGCGGTGCTGTCTGAATATGTCGCGCAGTTGATCGCCGGCGGCTACTCGGTCGAATACTTCATCGAAGGCGGCCGCTCGCGTACGGGCCGTTTGCTGCAGCCCAAGGGCGGCATGATCTCGATGACACTGCGAGCCTACCTGCGCCAGCCCATCCGCCCGGTGCTGTTCCAGCCCATCTACATCGGCTACGAGAAGCTGATGGAGGGCAACAGCTATCTGGACGAACTGACCGGAAAGCCGAAGGAAAAAGAATCGATCTGGCAGCTCATCATGGGCATCCCCAAGGTGCTGCGCAGCAACTACGGCCAGGTGGTGGTGAATTTCGGCGAGCCAATCCAGCTCAGCCGCGTGCTTGAAACCCATGCTGTTGGTTGGGACGGCAAGGCCGTAGGCGAAGACGACAAGCCCGAATGGTTGACCGGCACAGTCAGTGCGCTGGCACAGCAGATTCAGGTCAACGTCAATCGCGCGGCGGACGTGAATCCGATCAATTTGATCGCACTTGCCCTGCTTTCCACACCCAAACACGCGATGGGCGAAGCCGATCTGCTCGCACAGATCGCGTTGTCGAAGAAGTTGCTGGAAGAAGTGCCGTATTCCGACCGCGTCACGGTCACGCCGCACACACCGGAACAAATCGTCGCGCATGGCGAGGAAATCAACGTGCTCCGCCGCATACGCCACCCGCTGGGCGATGTGCTGGATGTCGATGACGAAAAGGCCGTGCTGCTGAGCTATTTCCGTAACAACGTGCTGCACCTGTTCACGGCATCGGCATGGATCGCGGTCAGCTTCCTGCACAATCGCCGGATGTCGCGCAACACGCTCAAGCGCCTCGGCCAGAACGTGTATCCGTTCCTGCAGGCAGAGCTCTTCCTGCCGTGGACGCCGGAAGAATTTGCCGAGCGCATCGATCGCACGGCCGATGTCTTCATCCGAGAAGGCATGCTGGAGCAAGTCAACGACGACGAAGGCGGCATGCTGGCACGCAATGCCGGACAGACCGACGAGGTATTCCGCTTGCGTGGCTTGGGGCATCCACTGCAGCAGGCATTCGAGCGCTATTACATCGCCATCTCGGTGTTGGCGAAGAATGGCCCCGGCGTATTGTCGGCAGCAGAACTTGAAAGCCTCTGCCATCTCGCGGCGCAACGCTTGTCGCTGTTGTACGCGCAGACGGCACCCGAGTTCTTCGACAAATCGCTGTTCCGCAGCTTCATTCAGAAACTACGCGAGATGCGTCTGGTCTGGCCGGACGAGAACAGCAAGCTGGTATTCGATGAGCGCCTCAACCAGTGGGCGCGCGATGCCAAGGTGATCCTGGGCCGCGAGTTGCGCCACACCATCGAAAAAGTCAGCCCGGAAGCCGCGAATCCTGACAACAGTGCGCCTGCCGCGACGGATGCGAAGCCACCGGCAGCTTGACTGTGGCTTGATCTTGATGCGCTGACCTCCAGGCGACATCCCACGAAAATCGCGTGTACAACACCGATTCCTTGGCTGCACCCATGGCCGTGTACCTGGCTGTGACCGTGTGGTGGGAACGCCGCGATGTTCGCTGCGATTTCGCTGGCCCCGATCACACAGGGGATCACCCCGCTAGGACACGTTGTCACGGCCGCCGCGGGCGCCATCTTGATGCCGCCGGCTTTTAGGCTTGCGATCACCACGTTGATCTGTGGCCTAGACCTGCATCGCCAACAACGACTGGACGACGCCGATGCCTGTGCGCTACGCCATTAAGGCCGCTTGCATCACGGCTGGCAGAGGGTATGACTGACGTTCTTGTCGATGACCGGTATGTCTTGGCTTAACGCGGCAATGATGATGCCTCTGCACAAGGCGAGGACATGTGGTCATGCATCCAGGTCGGGAATCAACGCGCTTTCCAAGCGCTCGATGGCATCCTTCAGCTGCAGTTTGCGCTTCTTCATCCGGCGCACCGAGAGCTCTTCGTGATCCATGCTGGCCTGCAGCCGGGCGATGGCGATGTCCAAGTCTCGATGCTCCAACTTCAACTCCATCACGCGCAGTGCCATGCGGGATATTTCGGCAGGATCGGCAGTGAGTTGGCTCATGCAGCGAGCTTAGCCGGATTACCGGAACCTTGTCATCGGCCGCCCGGGAGGAATGAGACAATAGGGGGATGAACCGTATTCCCCTGACCATCGTCGCCTCCGAAGCCCCGGAAGGACGCGCCAAGGCCGCCTCCGCCAAGCGCGAGGCCGACAAGCTGGCCAAGCGCCTGCGCCATCAGGTGGGCCGGGCCATCGCCGACTTCGGCATGATCGAAGAGGGCGACAAGGTGATGGTCTGCCTGTCCGGCGGCAAGGACAGCTACACCCTGCTGGACGTGCTGCTGCAGCTGCAGAAAAAGGCGCCGGTCTCGTTCTCCATTACTGCAGTGAACCTGGACCAGAAGCAGCCCGACTTTCCCGAGCACGTGCTGCCCGAATACCTTGCGTCGATCGGCGTCGATTTCCACATCATCGAGCAAGACACCTACTCGGTGGTCAGCCGGGTAATTCCGGAAGGCAAGACGATGTGCTCACTGTGCTCGCGCTTGCGCCGCGGCGCGCTGTACACGTATGCCGAGGAAAACGGCTTCACCAAAATCGCGTTGGGTCATCATCGCGATGATTTGGTCAACACGTTCTTCCTCAATCTGTTCTTCCACGCCAAGCTCAGCGGCATGCCACCGAAATTGCTCAGCGACGACGGCAAGCATGTGGTCATTCGCCCGCTCGCCTATGTGCGCGAAGACGACATCGAGCAATACGCCGAAATCAAAGACTTTCCGATCATTCCGTGCAACCTGTGCGGCTCGCAGGAAAACCTGCAGCGTGCGCAGGTGAAGAAGATGCTGCAGCAGTGGGAGAAGGACACCCCGGGCCGCGTCGAAACGATGGCGCGCGCATTGGGCGACATCCGTCCCTCGCAGCTTAGCGACCCGAAATTGTTCGATTTCCTGTCGCTCGGCCAACGTGGCGATGGTGCCCTGCCCGACGCGCATGCGTGGCTCTCGGGTAGTGAGACCGGGCCGCGCCAGACTGGCGACAACGGTTAACCCTTCCCCTTTTCCCGGCTGCGGCCGTTTGATGGACGTTCGATGTTCTTTCGCAATCTGACCCTGTTCCGCTTCCCTGCTTCGATCAATTTCGATGATCTTGAAACCCAACTCGCCGATGCGGCGCTCAAACCCGTTGGCCCAATGGAATTGTCATCGCGCGGCTTCATCTCGCCCTTCGGTCGCGCCGGTGGCGAAGACGCCGCGCTGATGCATCGCATCGACGATGCGATCTGGCTGACGGTCGGCGGCGAAGACAAGCTGCTGCCGTCATCGGTCGTCAACGATCTGCTGCAGAAGAAGGTGGATGAATTCGAGGCGAAAAACGCACGTCGCCCCGGCGGCAAGATGCGCCGCCAGATGAAGGATGATTTGGTTGCTGAGCTATTGCCGCGCGCCTTCGTGCGCCCGACCCGCACTGATGCATTGATCGACTTGAAGCATGGCGTCATCGTCATCGACACTTCTTCGCGCAAGGTAGCTGAGGCTGTCGTCTCGCAGGTCCGCGAGGCGTTGGGCAGTTTTCCTGCGCTTCCAATCAATGCCGAAGTGGCACCCCGTGCGGTCATGACTGGCTGGATCGCCGGCGATGAATTGCCCGAAGGCCTGTCCTTGGGCGATGAGTGCGAACTGCGCGACCCGGCCGACAGCGGCGCGGTGGTGAAAGTACAACGCATGGAATTGGCCGGTGAAGAAATCGATACGCATCTGGAAGCAGGCAAACAAGTAGCGCGCCTCGCGCTGACGCTGGATGATCACGCGGGCTTCGTGCTGGGCGAAGACCTGGTGCTACGCAAATTCAAGTTGCTGGACGGCGCTGTCGAACAACTCGAGTCAAGCGAGCGCGACGACATCCGCGCCGAGATGGATGCGCGTTTTGCGCTGATGGCGGGCGAGTTCAAGCGCTTGTTCACCGTACTTGAATCGGCGTTGAAGCTCAGCAAGGCGGATTGATCGCGCACCATGCTGCGCCTGTTCACCCGCAAGCCTGAAGTTCAAGAGCGACGTAACATCACGCTGACCCTGGACGATGGCGCAACGCTCGACGTGCTGATGCAACGCCACGCACGGGCGCGTCGAATCAAATTGTCAGTGGATGAACGTGGCGCGCGGCTCACCTTGCCCAGCCGCGCCAGCGAGCGTGCCGCGCTCGATTTCCTGCAGGCGCATACGGATTGGTTGCAAGCGCAATGGCGCGCACTGCATGTGGACGCGGCGCAACCGCTGCGGGTTGGGATTACCTCTGCTTTGCCGCTGCGCGGCGAAAACCATTCCATTGAATGGCGGCCCGCACGTCTCACGCGCCTGCTGGTCACTGATGAGGGTGTGCGCTTTGAAGTGCGTGGGTTGGAGGGGCTTTCCGGCCAACCGGCGACGCCTGCCGTGCACCGCGCCCTGCGTGATTTTTATGAGGCACAAGCGCGTGGCGACATCGCTCATTGGCTCCCAAAATACGCAGCCGGACTGCCAAGCCCGGTTTCGCGCATCAACATCAAGCGCATGTCATCACAATGGGGCTCGCTGTCTTCCAGCCGGGTCATGGCATTGGATCTTGCCTTGATCCTGGCGCGGCCCAGCGCATTTGAATATGTGCTGGTGCACGAGTTATGCCATCTGATCCATCACGATCATTCACGCGCGTTCTGGCGTGAGGTCGAACATCGCTTTCCTGATTGGCGCGATGAGCGCGATTACTTCCATGTGCAAGGCCGGCAACTAAAGGCGACGATGCGCATGCTCTGCGGCTAAGGCGCGACGTCACCATTTGATGCGACCATGGTGAATCGAGTCGCACCACATTCAGCAGCTGCGATTAGGCTTGGAATAACCAGCGCTTTGCGAGCCTGGCTGCATCCTCGCGTAGATCGGGAACGGCCGTGGTTTCCCACAAATTGCCGAGGCGCAAGCTGCCGATAGCTGCAAGCCGCGCACTGGTCGCACCGGATGCATCGATCACATCACCCGCCTCGTTGGTATCGATACCCAGCCCATGCGGCCCTGGCCGTGCATGTCCATCTTCCAGCAACTGCTGCAGCATGGGATTGGGAAAATGCAGCGCGCGGGTTTCGATACCCGTGGCATTGACCACCCAATCTGCCTGCAAGATTTCGCTGCCGATCAGCCTCTGCGCGACCTCGATCGAGAGGTGATCTTGCCTGCCCATGGCGGCCTTCACCCGGCCTGGAATCACTTGCAGAGCGCCAGATTCCTGCAGCGATCGCAGCCGCGTGGAGACTTCGCGCGGGATACGATGGCGATGCACATCCCAATAGCGAACGACATGGCGAAGGAATCGGCGTTGATCCACATCCGACAGGCTTTGCCATAGCTCGCGCACATGATGACGCAAGGCATCCATCAGGGACTGCCACGGCTGGTCTTGGGCATCAAGGCGACGCGCGATAGTGCGCAATGTACGCACGCGTTGACGCAAACCCTGCGCTGCGAACGATGCGATATCAACATCCACCGCCTGCTTTTTGGCGGCATGTGGCAACGGTAACAAGCCATGGCGCGATACCACGGTAATGCCCCCTTGATGCCCGCGCGCCTGCAAGCCCAGCACCACATCCACCATGCTGAGCCCGCTACCGACGACCACCACTTGATCATCGCGCCTTAGCTGCTCCAAGCCTGCATGATCCCAGGCAGAAAGTACGCGCGGATCTCCATCGTTATCGAATGGTGTCTTGCGTGGCCGATTCCCCGGGGTCAGCGCGACCCGCTTGGCGCGGTGCTGGCTGCCATCGGCCAGTGTCAGTGTCAGTGCAACACCATCGTCATCGCCTTGCGGCATCACCCGAAGCACATGTGAGCGCAGTTGCAGGAATTGTGCCTGCGATGCGGTGCGCGCTTCGCTCAGACGCTGGGCCAAATAAGCCGCGTAATCCCGCCGCGGCATGAACGCCGCCGGGTCCGCGCCGCCATCGCGATTGATCAGAAAATCAACAAAATCATTGGGTCGCTCGGCGAACATACTCATGCCGCCCGCCGGGACATTGAGCACATGCGCAGGATTGTCGCTGCCATATGCAACGCCGCGACCAAGCTCCCCCGCTTCAATCAGGGCAATGCGCGCGTCCTTGGGAGCATCTTGCAGCAGGCGGATCGCGAGTATCGTGCCGGCCGCGCCGCCGCCGACGATGGCGTAATCAAAGTCCTGGTCTTGCGTCGAAGTCATAAACGGCTCTTTCGCCAAGGTCGGCAGATGCTATCCATCGCGCGTTAAGACAAAGAAAAACCCGCCGATAAAGCGGGTTTCTCAGTGTTCGATGAGAACAGGTTCGGCAAGGGCCCGAAGGCTTACTTGATCTTGCCTTCCTTATAGATCACGTGCTTGCGGACGACGGGATCGTACTTCTTCATCTCCATCTTGCCGGGCGTGTTCTTCTTGTTCTTGTCGGTGGTGTAGAAGTGACCCGTTCCTTCCGAGGAAATCAGGCGGATTTTGTCGCGCTTGGACGGCATGGTCGGGGCTCCTTAGATCTTTTCGCCACGGGCACGAAGATCGGCCAGGACGGCATCGATGCCGTTCTTGTCGATGGTGCGCAGGGCATTGGCGGAAACGCGCAGCTTCACCCAACGGTTCTCGGAAGCCACCCAAAAGCGGCGTTCGTGGAGATTGGGCATGAAACGGCGGCGGGTCTTGTTCATCGCGTGCGAGACGTTGTTACCCGTCACGGTACGCTTGCCGGTTACTTGGCATTGGCGGGACATGTGCACCTCATCTTGTGTCCGTGGTGCCGTCCATAGCCCGGACGGCGGCGGCCCCGGCGGCCTTGCGGCTGCCGCGCGATACGGGTTGGTTTCCTGCGGCTGGGATCGCGCTGCCAGTCGATCCGCCATCCGGCGGACGCAGGGAGCCGGGCATCATGCCCGAAATCCCTGTCCTTGGCAACTTGCCCCGGCTCAGCCCTCGGCGGGCGCGGCCTTGGCTTTCTTGATGAAGGCGCGGATCTCCCCCTCCAGCACCGGCAGCGGCACCGAGCCCTGGGCCAACACCGCATCGTGGAAGGCGCGCACGTCGAACTTGGGCCCAAGCTCGGCCTCGGCTTCACGGCGCAGGCGCATGATCGCGATTTCGCCCAACTTGTAGCTCAGCGCCTGGCCCGGCCATGAGATGTAACGGTCCACCTCGGTGGTGACTTCGTGCTCGGACAGGGCCGTGTTATCGCGCAAATAAGCAATGGCCTGGTCGCGGGTCCAGCCCTTGTGATGCACGCCGGTATCAATGACAAGGCGGCAGGCGCGCCACATCGCATACGTCAGGCGGCCGAAGTCTTCATAAGGCGTCTGGTAGATGCCCATCTCCTTGCCTAGCCACTCCGAATACAGGCCCCAGCCTTCGCCATAAGCGCTGATGTATTCCTTGCGGAAGCCGGGCATCTCGCCCATCTCCATCACCAAGGACCCTTGCAGCGAATGACCGGGTGCCGACTCATGCAGGGTCAACGCGGGCAGGTTGTAGAGCGGGCGCGACGGCAAGTTGTAGGTGTTGAGCCAATAGGTACTGCTGCCGCCGCGGCCGGCAGTCCAGAACGGCGCGATGTCCGGCGGAACTTCGACGATGGCGAAGCGGTTGCGCGGCAGCTTGCCGATGATCTTGCCGATCTGGCCATCGACACGCTTGGAGATCCAGGCGGCGCGATCCAGCAGGTCTTGCGGCTTGCTCACGTAGAACTGCGGATCCGTACGCAGGAAGAGCAGGAAATCCTGGAAGCGGGTCTCTTCAGAATTTCCCTTGAAGCCGACCTGATCGATGATCGCGTCCATCTCGGCGCGGATCGAGGCGACTTCCTTCAAACCGATCTGGTGGATCTCCTCGGGCGAAGCATCCAGCGTCGTGTAGTGGCGAATCTGCTGTCGATACCAAGCCACACCATCCGGCATCACTTCTGCGGCCAGCGTCGTGCGCGCCTTCGGCATGTACTCGTTGCGGAAGAAGGTGAGCAAATCCGCATACGCAGGAATCACTGACTTGCTGATTGCGCGTTTGGCTTCCTCGCGCAGTTTGGCTTGCTCAGCGGCGGGGATGGATGACGGCATCTGTTTGAAGGGGCCATACAGCGCGGCCTCTTCCACATTCTTCAGCTCAGCCACTTGCGCGATGGATTGGTCACGGCCATCCAGCGTCGCGCGCGGCACGCTGAAGCCGCGCGCCAGTCCCACACGCATATTGTCGATGTGCTGATCGAAGTAACGCGGCACGTCATCCATCAGCGCGATGTAGTCGCGATAATGCTGAGGCGTCTTCAGCTGCTGCTGGCCCATGAAACCCAGCCACGACCAGAACGACGAATCCGCATTGAACGGCATCTCATAATCACGGAAGCGCGCCGAGGCCGCCAAGTCTTCTACCTGCGGTCGATATACCAGGTAATGGATGCGGTTTTCTGCACTCAATTTTTCAGGATTGATGGCGTCGAGCTCGCTCAACACGCCTTCCCAGACCTTGAGCCGCGATGCATACGTTTGCGGCCTGACATCCGGCAGGCGCATCCGTGTGGACTGACCGTCTTCTTCGCCTGAGCTGCCATTTTGCTCTTGCCGCCACTTCCATTCGCGCTCGTAAATGGCGCGAAACTTGGCATCGACCGCTTTCTCGGCAGGCTTGGATGTCTCGGCAACAGGTGCAGCGAACGCGGCGGGTGCGACGAATGCTGCGCTGGGCAGCACAAGCGAACAGCCGAGGAAAAATGCGTGGTGGTGCAGGCGTGATGTCTTGGTCATCGGGCCAGTCTAGGCGCTGCTGTCACACAGCGCCAACCATCGACTTCATGCTTGCCTGACCAGCCAATCCAACACTTGATCCGCAAGCGCCTGCGCATCCTGCAATGATGTGTCGAGATGAAGCTCGGGTGTCGATGGCGCTTCGTACGGCGAATCGATGCCGGTGAAGTTGGGTAGCTGTCCAGCGCGTGCTTTGGCATACAAGCCTTTGACATCACGACGCTCAGCCTCGGCCAAGGCGGTGTCGACGAAGACTTCGGCAAACTCGCCTGGTGCAAACAATGCGCGCGCGGCTTCACGTTCTGCACGGAACGGCGAGATGAAGCTGACCAGTACAATTAGACCTGCATCCACCATCAATTTCGCGACTTCGGCAACGCGACGGATGTTCTCGACACGATCCGCATCGGTGAACCCCAAGTCGCGATTCAAGCCGTGACGCAGGTTGTCACCATCGAGAATATAGGCGTGCAGGCCGCGTGCATGCAGTTGCTGTTCGACCCGATTGGCGATCGTGGATTTACCCGCGCCAGATAGACCGGTGAACCACAGGCAGCGCGGCGTTTGCCCGAGGCTTTGCGCGCGGGCCTGCTTGTTTACATCGACCGGCTGCCAATGGATGTTGCCGGCGCGACGCAGGGCGAAATCGATCGTGCCTGCCGCTGCAGTCGTATGGGTTTCGCGATCAATCAGGATGAAATTGGCAAGGCCGCGCTGTTGCTCTTTCGGCGTGAACGGCAGTGGCGCTTGCGTGGAAAGGTGGCAAACCGCCACTTCGTTGAGTTGCAGTTCGCGCGCTGCGACACTCGCCTGCGTATCCACATCGATGCGATTGCGGATCTCGGTCACCGTGGCATCGACCGTGCGCGAACCTAGCTTCAGCCAGTAGCGACGCCCAGGCAGCAAAGGCGCATCGTCCATCCACAACAGATGCGCGCTGAATTGATCAGACACTTCGCAGGGTTGTTGCGCGGCGACGATCACATCGCCGCGGCTGGCGTCGAGGTCTCGGTCGAGCGTGAGCGTGATCGCTTCGCCGGCGATCGCCACGCCACGGTCGCCATCGGCGGTCACGATGCGATCCACCATCGCGCGCTTGCCCGAGGGCAGCACGATGATCTCGTCACCTGGATGCACCTGCCCGGACACCAACGTGCCGGCCAAGCCGCGGAAGTCTTGATGCGGGCGGCTCACCCATTGCACCGGGAAACGCAGCGGCTCGTCCGATGCCGTGTTGGGCAGCGGCAGGGTTTCCAGCAACGCAAGCAGGCTGGGGCCTTCATACCAAGGCGTAGCCGGCGAACGCGAGGTGAGGTTGTCGCCATCGCGCGCGGAGATCGGTACGGCGTGTACGGAGGGCAGGCCGAGCTCTTCGGCCAGTGCGCGATAGCCTGTGACGATCTCGTCGAACACGCGTGGGTCGAAATCGACTAGATCCATCTTGTTCACCGCCAACACGACGTGGCGAACGCCCATCAGCGAGAGGATCCAACTGTGTCGGCGCGTCTGCGTGAGCAGACCCTTGCGCGCATCGACCAAGACGATGGCCGCGTCCGCAGTCGATGCGCCGGTCGCCATGTTGCGCGTGTACTGCGCGTGCCCAGGGCAATCGGCGACGATGAACTTGCGGCGATCGGTGCTGAAATAGCGATAAGCGACATCGATGGTGATGCCTTGCTCGCGCTCCGCGGCCAGGCCATCCAGCAGCAAGGCGAAGTCCAGCTTGTCGCCTGCGGTGCCATGACGGCGACTGTCGCGCTGCAGCGCGACCAACTGGTCGTCGAGCAAACGCTTGGAGTCGTGCAGCAAGCGACCAATCAAGGTGCTTTTGCCGTCGTCCACGCTGCCGCAGGTGATGAAGCGTAGGAGATCCGCACGCTCGTGGCGGGCCAGCAGGTCGGCGAGGGTCAGGTCAGGTTGTGTGAGTAGTGTCATCAGAAATAGCCCTCCTGCTTCTTCTTTTCCATTGAGGCGGAAGGATCGTGGTCGATGATCCGGCCTTGGCGTTCGGAGGTCGTGGTGCCGAGCATTTCGGTGATGACGGCCGGCAACGTATCGGCATCCGAAGCCACGGCCGCGGTGAGCGGATAGCAGCCCAATGTGCGGAAGCGCACCTTGCGCTTGACGATTTCTTCACCTTCGCGCAGCACGAAACGCTCGTCATCGACCATCAACAAGGCGCCATCACGCTCGACCACCGGGCGTGGCGCGGCCAGATACAACGAGGGCACGGGAATGTTCTCGCGATGGATGTACAGCCACACATCGAGCTCGGTCCAGTTGGAGAGCGGGAACACGCGCACCGACTCACCTGTATGCACGCGCGTGTTGAACAGGTTCCACAGCTCGGGGCGCTGCTGTCGCGGATCCCAGCGGTGGCCTGCACCACGGAAGCTGAAAATGCGCTCCTTCGCGCGGGATGCCTCCTCGTCACGACGCGCACCACCAATCGCCGCATCGTAGCCGCCCGCATCTAACGCCTGCTTGAGTGCCTGTGTCTTCATGACATCGGTATGCACGGTGGCGCCATGCGTGAACGGACCGATGCCGCGAGCGATGCCGTCGGGATTGGTGTGCACAACCAATGGCACGCCCGTTTCTGCGGCGCGACGATCACGAAAGCGGATCATTTCGCTGAACTTCCATCCGGTGTCGACATGCAACATCGTCATCGGCGGTTTGCTCGGGTAAAACGCCTTCAATAACAGATGCAAGAGCACCGCGCTGTCCTTGCCGATCGAATACAGCAGCACCGGGTTGCGGAATTCGGCCGCGACCTCTCGCAGGATGTGGATGCTTTCTGCTTCCAGTCGATCAAGATGACTGGGTTGTGAGAAGTTGTCAGATATAGCCATAAAATCAGCTGAAGAAAAAGTGAGGGCGGGGACCGACATCACGCCACCCCCAAAAGCGGCAACAAGGTGCGTAGGCTAAGCACGATCACCAGCAAGCCCACGAGGAAAAGCAGCGGTCGCTTCGGCACACGCTTGACCAGCCATGCGCCGAGCGGCGCAGCCAGGACACCGCCCAGCGCAAGGGCCAACACGATGTCCCAGTGCCCCAGCCCCAGGCTGACCAGGAACATCAGCGAGGCCGTCAAGGTGACGAAGAATTCGACGGCATTGACGGTGCCGACGGTGAGGTGCAGCGAGTTGCCGCGTGCGAGCAGATTGCTGGCGACAAAGGGCCCCCAACCACCACCACCGATCGCATCGATAAAAGCCCCGAAGAAACCGAGCGGGGCGGTGTGCTTGATCTCGTCGGTGCGCGGTCGGGCACGTCGTATCGCTTTGGCAAGAATCACCACGCCCATCAACAACAAGTAGCCCGCGACCCAAGGCTTGATCACGTCGCCCTCGATGCGCGTCAGCACCCATGCGCCCAGCGCCGCGCCCAAGATCCCTGGCAGCAGCAATCGACGGAACAGCTTCTTGTCGATGTTGCCGAAGGCATGATGAGAGGCCGCCGACGCACCCGTGGTGAAACACTCCGCCGCATGCACCGTGGCGCTGGTGACCGCAGGCGTGACGCCCATGCCCAGCAGCAAGGTGGATGCGGTGACGCCATAGGCCATGCCGAGCGCGCCATCGACCAGCTGCGCGGCAAAACCAATGGCAACGAAGTGCCAGAATTCCAGAGGGAGTGTCATGGGAAGCACGAGGTGGAACGGGTGCCAACCCTAGGTGTCGCCCCGGCTTGCTGTGAAATGCGCGCAGAGCATGTCTGCATAACCGACATGCCTTTCCGGTTATCTGGCGCCGCGCCTAGCCTGCAGTGCCTGCCATTCGATGCACGCGCCTGCTCATGTCCGCCGCATTTCCCTTATCCACCACCGCCGGGCCCTCCACGCTTCCCGATGCCTTGTTGCAACAACTGCAAGGACTAGATGGACACGCCCTGTGGTGGCTGTCCGGCTACACCGCGGGCCTTGCCCATCGCGGAGGCGCGGGTGATGTGGCTTCGCTCCCTGCACCGGCATTGGCCAATACGGCGCAAAACCCACGCATCAGCATCGTATTTGGCAGCCAGACGGGCAATGCCCAGCGTGTGGCAGAAAACATGGACCAACGTCTGCGCGAGGTCGGCCTGAGCACGCGCTTGTTGCGTGCGGATGCGTATCCGCAGCGTGAACTCAAGGATGAGAGCTATCTGATCATCGTCATCAGCACGCAAGGCGAAGGCGATCCGCCTGACGATGCCCGCGGCTTCGTTGAATATCTGCAGGGGCCGCGTGCGCCCAAGCTGCCCAATCTGCGCTACGCCATACTGGGCCTGGGCGATTCCAGCTATCCGTTGTATTGCGAAGTGGGTAAGCAGGTCGATGCACGCCTGGGCGAGTTGGGCGGACAACGCTGGCTACCGCGCGCCGATGCCGACGTGGACATCGACAGCATCGCGACGCCGTGGTTGCAGGAGGTCACCGCCCGCGCACGCGAATTGCTGGCCGAATCCCCGACACGCACCGCGACCGTCACGCCGCTGCATCCACGCACCACGGTTGCCGCACACGACAAGCAGAATCCGTTCGTCGCCGAAATTCTGCAAAACCAGCGCATCAGTGGTCGTGACAGCGAACGCGACATTCGCCACATCGAACTGTCACTGGAAGGTTCCGGCCTTCATTACACTGCGGGCGATGCCTTGGGGGTGTGGCCACGCAACCCGTGGTCTTTGGTTGAGGCGATCATCGACATGCTCGGTGTCGAGGCAAGTGACGAGATAGAACACAGCGGCAAGCGTCATCCACTCGGCGTATGGTTGCGTGATCACCGCGAACTGACACGCTTGACGCGACCGTTCCTGGTCGCGCACGCCGAGCGTGCCAGCAGCGAAGAACTTGATGCGCTGCTCGCCGCGGCACCCGCACAACTCTCCGACCTGTTTGCTACGCATCAAGTGATCGATGTGCTGCAACGCTGGCCAGCGACATGGACGGCCAACGATTTCATCGCCGTGTTGCGTGTGCTGACGCCGCGCATTTACTCCATCGCTTCCAGTCAAGATGCGGTGGGCGACGAGGCGCACATCACCGTCAGTCATCTCGCTTATCAACACCAGGGCGAGGATCGCTGGGGCGCCGCATCGCATGACCTGGCCGGACTGGCGGTGGGCGAGCGCGCGCGTGTCTTTATCGAGCACAACCCGCGCTTCTCCCTGCCTGCCGATACAAGCCGCGACATCCTCATGATTGGCCCGGGCGTCGGCGTCGCCCCGTTCCGCGGTTTCCTGCAATCGCGCATCGCTGGCGGCGGCGTGGGCCGTAACTGGCTGTTCTTCGGCAACCGTCATGCGCACAGCGAGTTCCTTTACCAAAGCGAGTGGCAACCACTGATCAAGGCCGGACAACTAAAGCTGGACCTCGCTTTCTCCCGCGACATGATTCGCGGCATCGACGGCCAGCACCAGCCAGCAGGGCCGAAGTATGTGCAGGACTGCTTGCTTGCCCGCGGCGAAGAGGTCCATGCCTGGCTTGAAGGTGGTGCACATCTTTATGTGTGCGGCGATGCCACGCACATGGCGCGCGACGTACATGCCGCGCTCACCCTCATCATGCAGCGCCATGGCGGCCTGGACGCCGAGGCCGCGCAGGCCCAACTCGATGCCCTGCAAACGCAGGGTCGCTATGCCCGGGACGTTTACTAATGAGCACCCATTCCGTTGAAAACATCAAGCGCGACAGTGCTGGCTTGCGGGGCACCTTGCTTGCCTCGCTGGTGGACGCCACCACTGGCGCGCTGGCTGAAGACGACCAGACCCTGATCAAGTATCACGGCAGCTACCAGCAGGATGACCGTGACGTGCGCGATGAGCGGCGTCGCCAGAAGCTGGAGCCTGCGCACAGTTTCATGATCCGCACGCGCACGCCAGGCGGCGTGACCACGCCGACTCAATGGTTGCAGCTGGACCACATCTCACGCACGTACGCGAGCTCGGGTTTGCGCATCACCACGCGCCAGGCTTTTCAATTCCACGGCATCATCAAGCGCGAGCTGAAATCCACCATGCAAGCGATCAATGCCTCGCTGATGGACACGTTGGCCGCGTGCGGCGACGTCAATCGCAACGTGGCGGTCAGCGCCAATCCGCTGGATGCTGAACTACATGCGCGCGTGCAGGCCGATGCGGCCGCGCTGTCGCAACGCCTGCTGCCGCGCACACGCGCCTATTACGAGATCTGGCTCGATGAAAAACCACTGGAAGACAGTGGTACTGAAGAAGACCCGATCTACGGCGAGGCCTACCTGCCACGCAAGTTCAAGATCGGTTTTGCCATCCCGCCTTACAACGATGTCGATGTGTTCGCGCAGGACCTCGGCTTCATCGCTATCGTCGCCGACGGCGTGCTTGAGGGGTACAACGTCAGTGTCGGTGGCGGCATGGGCGCGACCCATGGCGATCCGGAAACCTATCCGCGCATCGGCAGCGTGCTGGGCTTCATCACCCCGGACCAGGTCACCGCCGTGGCCGAGGCCGTGGTCACGACCCAACGCGACTGGGGCAACCGCGCACAACGCAAGCGCGCGCGCCTGAAGTACACGCTGGAGGATCGCGGCGTCGAGGCCTTCAAGGCCGAAGTCGAGCAGCGCAGCGGCCTGCACTTCGCACCGGCTCGCACCTTCGCGTTCGAACACAATGGCGACCGCTTCGGTTGGACCGAAGGCGGTGACGGCCGTTCGCACCTCACCTTGCGTCTGCTATCGGGACGCATCATCGACCGCGATGGCCAGCCGCACCAGACGGGCCTGAACGCGATCGCCGAGCGCTTGCAGCAAAGAGATGCTGGAAACGCGCATTTCCGATTGACCGCCAACCAGAACCTTGTGATCGCCGATGTGCCGAATGCCTTGCGCGCCGATGTGGATGCCTTGGTGAAATCGCATGCGCTGGATCTGTACGAAGCCGCATCGCCACTCCGTCGCAATGCGATTGCCTGCGTCGCGCTTCCCACTTGCGGCTTGGCGATGGCGGAGGCCGAGCGGTATTTGCCCGACTTCCTGACTCGAGTCGAGGCGCTACTGTCGCAGCACGGCCTATCCGATGTGCCCATCAACCTGCGCATCAGCGGCTGCCCAAATGGTTGCGCACGCCCGAATCTGGCGGAAATCGCCTTGGTGGGACGCGCGCCCGGTCGCTACAACCTGATGCTCGGCGGTGATCATCGCGGTGAACGAATCAACCTTCTGTATCGGGAGAACATCAACGAAGATCGCATCCTGAAGGAACTGGACGTGCTGTTTGCCCGGTTTGCACGTGAGCGCATCGAAGGCGAGCGTTTCGGTGATTTTTTGCATCGTGGCCGGATCGTCGGCCCCGGCGCATTCGCGGTAGAGCTGGTCGCATGAATGCCGTCGCGCCTTTGCATGGCCTGCCCGACCCTGACGCTATCGGCGACACGCTAAGCAAACACAATCACTTGTTGTCCCGTCTCGATGCAGAAGCACGGTTGGAGTGGGCGTTTTACGCCTTGCCAGGCGCGCATGTCATGTCTTCAAGCTTCGGCGCACAATCGGCCGTGCTATTGCATATGGCCACACGCCTATGGCCAGATTTGCCAGTGGTGGTGGTGGATACGGGTTACCTGTTTGCCGAAACATACTCATTCATCGACCAACTGCGTGATCGCTTGCGCCTCAACCTGACCGTCGCGCATGCCATACACAGCCCGGCATGGATGGAAGCACGCCATGGGAAATTGTGGGAAGAAGGCGTGGAGGGACTAACGCGCTACAACCAGTTGCGCAAAGTCGAACCGATGGAGGCAGCTCTCGATCAACTGCGTGCAGGCACCTGGATCGCAGGGCCGCGTCGCAGCCAATCCCATTCCCGGCATACGCTGCCTTTCCTGCAACACAAGAATGGCCGCTACAAGCTGCATCCAATCGCCGACTGGACCGATCGCGACATCGGCCGCTATCTACAGCAGCACGACCTGCCCTATCACCCGCTTTGGGAGCGCGGTTATGTCTCGATTGGCGACACCCATAGCACCCGTGCACTCGCCGATGGCATGAGTGAAGAAGACACTCGCTTTTTCGGCCTCAAACGCGAATGCGGCCTGCACGAGGGGTGGAGTATTTGAAGGATGGCGCCGCAGAGTTGCGCTGTTCCTCAAGCCCTCAAACCGAAATGGTCTGACTGAGTTCTGCCCACGAAGGCGTGTTCGGCCACGCAGGCGTCTGCACGCCATCGATCACCCGGCGCAGGTCATGCCGATCAAGCTGCGGCGCAAGTTCAAGCAAGAGCGATCGCGTGTAATCACGCAACACGCCGCCGCGCGGCACCACCGCCCAAGTCACGCATTCGGGCAATTCGGCAGGCGCCGGCCACACGCGCAAGTCCGCGTCATCGACCGGACTCACCGCCATTTCCGCCACCACGCCCATGCCGAGGCCCGCGCGTACATACGTCTTGATCAGATCCGCATCGCGCGCGGTCATCGCCAACTGCGGCGCAAGACCTGCGGCTTCGAAGGTGCGTCGCAATGATGATTCGGGAAAGTTGGCGGACTCATACGTCAATAGCGGCCACTCGGAGAGCGACTTCAAATTGGGCACACCGGACTCGGCCGCCGGATGCGACATCGGCACCAACACCTGACGTCGCCAGCGAAACAAGGGGATAGCAATGCCGTCACCGGGCTCCGCACCACTGGTGCTGATGATGGCCAGATCCGCCTTGCCTTCGCGCAACTGGCCGATCAGTTGCTCATCCGCGGTCGGCTCCAGATGCACGCTGACATTCGGGTAGCGTCGCTTGATCACCTTCACTGCAGCAGGCAAGACGTAGCGTGCCTGCGTATGCGTGGTGGCGATCACCAATCGGCCGGTGCTGTCTGCACGCTGATTGGCGGCGTGGGTGCGGATGTTGGCGACTTCAGCCAGTGCACGGCGAGCATGCACCAGGATCTGCTCGCCTTCCTCGGTCAGCGACTCCAGGCTGCGGCCCTTGCGGATGAAGAGCTGGAAGCCCAAGCGCTGCTCCAGTTGCTTGAGCTGCTTGGACAGGCCGGGCTGGGTGGCATGCACGCGCTCGGCGGCCAGCGTGATGTTGAGTCCGGCATCGACGATGGCGACGAAGTCGCGCAGCTGGGTCAGGGTCATGGGAGGGCCAGAACGATATATATCGTTTCATTCGAATATAGCGATAGGATATATTAAGACAGAAGCCATTGCGCCGCCTGGCTTATGCGCTTTGGTTATAGCAAAAGGTCTGCTGATTACTTCCGGATAGCCAAGCCGACCCGTAGCGTCGGCCACCCGTCCTGATGTTGCCGTCATGCCCGCGCCACTCTTCCCCTTGTTTGCCGATCTACATGGCCGTCCGGTTCTGGTGGTCGGCGGCGGCGCAGTGGCCGAACGCAAGACAAGGGCGCTTCGCGAGGCCGGTGCAGAGATCCGCATTGGCGCGCCGGCACTCACGCCAACGCTCGCCGAATGGGCCGAACTTGGCCTCATCACCCATCTCGAGGGCGAGTTCCAGCCCGCATGGCTAGACGATGTATGGCTGGTCACTGCGGCGACCGATCATGCAGACGTCAACGCCGCGGTGGCCGATGCAGCGAATCGTCGCCGCATCTTTGCCAATGTGGTGGACGATGCAGCCCTGTCCAGCGTGCAAATTCCTGCACGCGTGCAGCGCGGTCCGCTGCAGGTCGCGATCTCCAGCAGCGGTGCCGCGCCGATGTTGGCGCGCCACCTGCGCGAGCGGCTGGAATCCGAACTGGATGAGTCACTGGGGCCACTCGCCCTTTTGCTGCAGCGCTTGCGTCCCCGCATCACAGCGCAACTGCCCGACATCGCCACCCGCCGCCGTTTCTTCGACACGCTGCTGCAAGGCAACGTGCCCGGACTGATTCGCGCTGGCCGGCTTTACGGCGCTACTCGTCAACTGCTGTGCTTGCTCGGCGCACCACGCCAACGCCCCAAGCGCGGCCGTGTCGCGCTGGTGGGCGCGGGCCCTGGTGATGCCGGGTTGCTAACCTTGCGTGGCCTTCGACTGCTGAACCAGGCCGACGTGATCCTGCATGACCGTCTGGTCAGCCCTGAAGTGCTCGCGCTCGCTCGCCGTGACGCCGAATGCATCGAGGTAGGCAAACAGGCGGATGGGCCGTCGATGCGCCAATCAACAATTAACGCCCTGATGCTGGAGCATGCCCTCGCCGGCAAGACCGTCGTGCGATTGAAGGGCGGCGACGCCTTCGTGTTTGGTCGTGGTGGCGAAGAGCTGCAAGCCTTGCGTGCGCACGACATCGATTATGAAGTGGTCCCGGGGATTACCGCGGCCTTGGCCTGCGGCGCGTATGCCGGCATTCCGCTCACCCATCGCGATCATGCCAACAGCTTGCGCCTCTTGACCGCACACGGCGCCAATGGGCCCAGCGAACACGAATGGGCAGACTTGGCGCGGCCTGGCCAGACCTTGGCGGTGTACATGGGCGTGGCTGGATTGGCCAACTTCGCCCAACAACTCATCACGCATGGCCGCGCAGCTGCCACGCCCGCCGCGCTGATCGAAAACGGCAGTCGCCCCGAACAGCGCGTGATCTCCGCGACACTGGACACGCTCCCTGCGCTTGCCCGACAACACGCCGTCGCCAGTCCCGCCCTGCTGGTGGTGGGCGATGTCGCCGCGCATGCCGACACGCTGCACTGGTTTGGCGCAGCGCCGTTGCGCCCCGACCCTGCGGATGAAAAGAAACCATGGCCCGCCCGCGCCGCATAACGACATCCACACGCGCGGGGGCGTAATTTTTTCTTCCTCTCTCCACGAGACACCGACATGACCCGCTACAACAGCATCCTCGATACCATCGGCCGCACGCCCATCGTGAAATTGCAGCGCATCGCGCCTGCCCACGTCACCCTGTATGCGAAGGTCGAATCCTTCAACCCTGGCGGTTCGGTGAAAGACCGTCTCGCCCTCGCCTTGGTGCTGGACGCGGAACGCCGCGGCACGCTCAAGCCCGGCCAGACCATTGTCGAAGCGACCTCCGGCAACACCGGCGTCGCGCTGGCGATGGTGGCCGCCGCGCGCGGTTATCCGTTCGTCGCGGTGATGACCGAGACGTTCTCGGTCGAGCGCCGCAAGTTGATGCGCGCGTACGGCGCAAAGGTGATCCTAACGCCCGCCGCCGAACGCGGCAGCGGCATGGTGCGCAAGGCGCGCGAGTTGGCCGACAAGCACGGCTGGTTCCTCGCCCAACAATTCGATAATCCGGCCAACCCGGCCTATCACCGCCAGACCACCGGCCCGGAAATCCTGCAGGACTTCGCCGGGGATCGCCTCGATTTCTTCGTCACCGGCTGGGGCACGGGCGGCACGCTGACCGGGGCGGGCCAAGTGTTGAAACTGGCCCGCCCCGACATCCAGATCATCGCCTCCGAACCCGCAGGCGCCGCGCTCTTGTCAGGCAACGAATGGCAGCCGCACAAGATCCAGGGCTGGACGCCGGACTTCGTGCCGGGTGTGCTTGATCGTGAGATCGCCGACCGCATCGTGCCGGTGGATGATGCGACAGCCATCGCCACTTCGCGTCGGCTGGCGGCGGAGGAAGGCATCTTCGTCGGCATTTCCGCGGGCGCGACCGTCGCCGCCGCGCTCGAAGTGGCGAAGACCGCGCCGGAAGGCAGCGTGCTCTTGGCGATGCTGCCGGATACCGGCGAGCGTTATCTCTCGACGGTGCTCTTCGAAGGGGTCAACGAAGGGTCGGATGACGAGTGGCTCGCCAGCCTCGGCTAAGCGCCCCGATCACGATGTTGCTGACCAAGGCCTCGCCTCAGTGCGAGGCCTTGTCGCGATGCCAACCGCGATGCTTGATATCGAGCCACAGGCTGTAGCTGGCAGTGAACATCGGGAACAGGTTTTGCAGAATGCCGACCGAATCGTTCTTGCCCCACACGAAATAGCTCAGCGTCATGATGCTGCCGATGATGCTCATGTACCAGAACACGCGCGGTATCACCGGCTTCTTCGCGCGCTTGCTGGCGATGAACTGCACCAGCCAGCGGCTGCCGAACATCAGCGCCCCCACCCAGCCGATCAGCTTCCACGGGCTCATGTGGACGCCCGTCCACTCCAGCCACGAGATCGGCGTGTCCATCACGCTGGGCGCGGTTTGCGCGATGACGGCGAGCAGCGACATCACACTTCCTCGGTACCGCTACGGCGACTGCGGGTGATGAGCCACGCCACGCCGCGCAAATCGCGAATACCGACCAGTGCGCGGTTGAGGTTGTTGTATTTGGACACGCCGCTGGAACGATGGCGATGGTTCACCGGCACGCTCAGCGTCTTCCAGCCCGCACGCTGCATCAGCGCCGGTAGATAACGATGCATGTGATCGAAGTACGGCAGGTCGAGGAAAGCCTCGCGTTCGATCAACTTGATGCCGCAACCGGTGTCCGGCGTGTCATCGCGCAGCATGCGCGAGCGAATCGCATTGGCCCATTTCGACGCCCAGCGCTTGCTGCCTGAGTCTTGTCGGTTCACCCGCCAACCGGCGAAGAGCTTGGTGTCGGGGGAGGCGGCTTCGCGCTGCTCCAGCAGCTTCGGGATGTCCGCGGGGTCGTTCTGGCCATCGCCGTCGAGCGTGGCGATCCACGGCGCGCGTGCAGCCTTGATGCCATTGCGAATCGCGGTGCTTTGCCCGCTGTTGGACAGATGACGGATGACGCGCAATTCCGGCGTCGTCGTTTTTAGTTCGTTGAGCCGCGCGAGTGTCGCGTCCTTCGACAGGTCGTCGACATAGATGATCTCGAACGGCAAGCGTCCGCGCAGCGCGGTAACAATTTCGCCTACCAGCGGCGCGACATTGTCTTCCTCGTTGTAGACCGGCACGACGACCGACAGTTGCGGCGCTTCGCTCATCGACCCCTCACTTCATTGTCTTGTTGCGATGATTCAGGCCGGCTTGCGCAGGCGATCAATCACGCCGTCCAGCGCTTCCAGCGAGCCGTAGTGGATCACCAGCTTGCCGCGCCCGCCGCGTCCGTGCTGCACCGCCACCTTGCTGGCCAGGAGTTCCGACAGCTCATTCTCAAGCGAGGCGATGTCAGCCGATGCCGCCGCAGGCTTGCTGTTACCGCGCTTCTTGGGCATATCGGCGACTTTGCCTGCAGCGAGCTGCTGCACGCGATGTTCCACCTCACGCACGCTCCAGCCTTCGGCGGCGGCCTGGCGCGCCAGCGCGATAGCTGCTTGCGGACCGAGCGACAACAACGCACGCGCGTGCCCCATCTCGATCGCGCGGGTCTGCACCAACACGCGGATTTCGTCGGGCAGCTCAAGCAAACGCAGCAGGTTGGACACGGCCGCGCGCGAACGGCCCACCGCTTCGGCCGCCTGCGCATGGGTGAGATCGAATTCGTCGATCAGTCGCTGCAGGGCCTGCGCTTCTTCTAGCGGATTCAGGTCTTCGCGCTGGATGTTCTCGATCAGCGCCATCGCGACCACGGTGCGATCGTCCAGCTGACGCACCACCGCCGGAATTTCGATCAACCCAGCCAGCTGCGTGGCGCGCCAACGGCGCTCGCCCGCAACGATTTCGTACTTATCCTTGCCGATCGCGCGCACCACGACCGGTTGCACCACGCCCTGCGCTTTGATGGATTCGGCAAGCTCCTTCAGCTTGTCGTCGTCCATGGTGCGGCGTGGCTGGTATTTGCCCGGCTGCAATTGCTTGACCGGCAAGCGCTTGAGCGTGTCGCCGGGCTGCGCTTCCAGCGGCGGCGTCGCGGCAGCGGCCGATGGCCCCAGCAGGGCTTCCAGCCCGCGCCCCAAACCGCGCTTCTTCGTTGCGGCCGGCTTCCCTGTCTTCTTTGCTGCGGTCATTCCGCGTCCTCCTGCTTTCTCGCGCTATCGCGCTCACGCTGGCGGCGGAGCACTTCGCCCGCCAAACCGAGATAGGCCACGCCCCCGCGCGAGGCCTGGTCGTAACCGATGATGCTCTGGCCATGGCTCGGTGCCTCGGCCACGCGCACGTTGCGCGGGATGATGGTGCGGAACACCTGGTCACCGAAATGCTGCACCAATTCAGCCGACACCGCATTGGCCAGGTTGTTGCGCACATCAAACATGGTGCGCAAGACGCCTTCGATCTCCAGCGCCGGGTTGAGCTTTTGTTTCAGCGCATCGATGGTCTGCAAGAGCGCAGTGAGGCCTTCCAGCGCGTAGTACTCGCACTGCATCGGCACCAGCACCGAATCGGCGGCGGTCAGGGCGTTCAGCGTCAACAACGACAACGCCGGCGGGCAATCGATGATGATGAAATCGTAATCGGGGCGCACCTGGTCGATGGCGCGTTTCAGGCGCTGTTCGCGGCCTGCTTCGTCCATCAGTGCGATTTCTGCGGCAGTGAGATCGGTATTGCCGGGAATAAGGTCGAAGGCTTCCTCGCCCCGCACGATGGCATCGCGCACATCCACCTCTTCCAGCAGCACGTCGCAGGTGGAATGCGCGACCTCGCGCTTGTCCACACCGCTGCCCATGGTCGCGTTGCCCTGCGAATCCAGGTCGATCAGCAGCACACGCTTGGGCGTGCGCGCCAAGGCCGCGGCCAGGTTGACCGCCGTGGTCGTCTTGCCGACGCCGCCTTTCTGATTGGCAATCGCGATGACTCGCGCCATGAGGGGGTCCCGATGAAAGCAGCGCCAGCCGAAACCGGCGCAGGACTTTCCATTATGCCCTCGCCGGGCCGCGCTTACCTGCCGCGTTCGACCACGGCCAGTTGGCGGGTCGCATCCAGCCCCGGCACGTGCAGCTCGTGCACGGCCGCCAAGCGCCAGCCTGCGGGCAATGCCGCGGCTTCTTCGGCCACGGTACCGGCCTTCATGGCGAGTAACTGCCCGCCCGGGGCAAGCAAATGCCCGCCCACTTCGATGATGCGGTCCAGCGTTGCCAGCGCCCGCGCGGTGATCACGGTGTAGGCTCCGGGCTCGGCCAAGGCCTCGGCGCGGCTTTCGGCCACCCGAGCATTGGACAGCTTCAGCGTGCGCACCGCCTCACGCAGGAAGCGCGCCTTCTTGCCGTTGGATTCGACCAGGGTCACCGTGCAACCGGGCCGCGCGATGGCGAGCGGAATGCCCGGCAGGCCTGGCCCGGTACCGAGATCGGCCAGCGGCGCATCCGGCACATAGGGCGCCATCACCAGCGAATCCAGCAGGTGCCTGGTCACCATTTCGCGTGGATCGCGGATCGCGGTCAGGTTGTAGGTGGCGTTCCAGCGCACGAGCAAGGCCAGATAGACGAGCAGGGGCGGCGCGAGCGCAGCGTCATCCAGCGACAGCGCACGCAGGCCATCGCGGAGGGTCGGTTCGATGTCGGGGGGCAGGGTCGATGCCGTCATCCGGGCATTATCGCAGCGCCCGATTCAGGTGCGGGCAGCGGATGCCAGGCGATGGCGGCAATGAAGCCCGATGCCGGCACCAACTCCATGAACCGCCAATCCTCCGACCGGCCCAATGCTGGATCGCAATCAGCCAAACGCAGCCCGTGCGCACCTTCGACAAAACGCAGTCGGTCCAATCCGAACGACAGACCATGCCCATGCGCCTTCAGCACGGCCTCTTTTGCGCACCACAGGCGCAGGAACGCGCTTTCGGCCGCGTCATCCCCCAGCTCATCCAGCCAGACCTGTTCATCCGCGTGGAAGTAGCGCCGTGCAAGCGCGCGCGCACTCGGGCGCGGACGCAGACGCTCTAGATCGCAACCCAGGCGCAGACCTTCGCCGCAAGTGACCAGCAACTGATCGCCGCTATGGCTCCAGCTGGCGTCGAAATCCTGCATCGGCGCGATCATTCGAGGACGACATCGGCTATCCCGCCTTAATGGCAATGCAGCGACATCCACCTGCCATTGTTCAGCCAGCCAGGCGCTGGCAGCGGGCTCGGCAGGCGTACGCGGCGGCAGGTGCAGCAAGGTATGGCGAGGCGTCATCGCACAAGCCTAACGTGCGGCGGCGGCGGAAATGCGCGAAGCTTATGCACTTCTTGAAATAAACGGGACAGGGAATGTCGGCGCAGTGGCAGGAACAGGCGATGCCCATCGATGCGGGTTTGTCATTGATCACCGGCAACAAGGCGGACTTGCTGTTTTGTGGCGCGTCACCTCTGACCCGCGAGGAGTTCCTGCAACGCGTGCATGCGCTCGCCGTGCGACTGCCCGATGCACCTTATGCGATCAACCTGTGTGAGCGTCGCGATCATTTCATCGTCGGTTTTTGCGCCGCCTTGCTGCGTGGGCAGGTGACACTGTTGCCGCCGTCTCGCGCGGCGGGCGTAGTCGATGATGTGGCGATGCGTCACCCGGGCAGCTATCGAATGGGCGATGCGGGCAGTGCCCTGCTCTGCGATCTATACGTAAACGATGCGCCGATAGATGCCGACATCGCCGCTACCATGCAGGACATCAACCTATCAGTTCCACATGATCGCCTGGCGATGATCGGTTTCACTTCAGGCTCTACCGGCTCGCCTTCGGCAAATCCCAAGACCTGGGGCGCGTTGGTGCATACCAATACCGCCAACCTGCATGCACTCGACGAGCTGTTTGATGGCGGCAATGCCGCGATCATCGCCACTGTGCCGCCGCAGCATATGTACGGCATGGAGATGTCGGTGTTGATGCCGATGCTGGGCCCTTACGCCGTGCACTCGGGGCGCCCGTTCTTTCCGCACGATATCGCTACTGCTTTGTCGGAAGTGGAAGCCCCCCGTCTGCTGGTCACCACCCCCGTGCACTTGCGCGCGCTCATCGAAGCCGGCATCGACCTGCCCCCGCTCGCCGCCATCGTGACTGCCACCGCGCCTTTGTCCATTGACTTGGCAAGCCGCGCTGAAAACAAATTCGGCTGCGAAGTGCACGAGTTGTTTGGCTCCACCGAAACCTGCGTTATCGCCCAGCGCCGCACCTCGCGTGAGGAAGCCTGGCATTTGTTCGAAGACGTGCACCTCCACCCGCAACCCGATGGCACGCGTGTAGAGCGACCGTCGCTTCCATCGCCATTGCTATTGGCGGACTTGGTGGAACTGGTCGATGAAGGACGCGGCTTCCTCCTGCGCGGACGTCAAGCCGACTTGCTTGAAATCGCCGGCAAGCGTGCATCCCTGGGCGACTTGACCAGGCGCCTGCAGTCGATCGAAGGCGTGCGCGATGCCGCGATGTTGCAGGTCGATGCCGATGCCTCTGGCGTGCGACGACTGTTCGCGATCGTGGCCGCCGATGCCGCGGTGAACGATGCAGCGATTCTTGATGCGCTGCGTCAATCCACAGATCCGGTGTTCTTGCCGCGTCGCATCATTCGCGTCGATGCCTTGCCACGCAACGACACTGGCAAACTGCCACGCGATGCTTTGCTCCAATTAATCTCGCGGCGTTGAGTCTCCACGATTGCGGTACCGCTAGGATCAGCCTGACTGAATGCGTTGCTTTTGTTACGGCCGCATACAGCGATTCGTGACGCTTCCATCACGCCGCACGCAGCAGACTGTGAAGGCCCCGATTGACAGGGGTTACATCTCAAGCACCCTCATTCCTGTTGCGGAGAAAAGACACAATGATCAATTTCATCATCTGGCTGGTCGTGGGCGGCATCATCGGTTGGCTTGCCAGCATCGTCATGAAGCGTGATGCACAGCAAGGCATCTTCCTGAACATCATCGTCGGCATCGTCGGTGCATTCCTGGGCGGCTTCCTCGCCAACATGCTCGGCATTGGCGGTGGCGACATCAACAGCGGCAACCTCTCGGTTCCGAGCCTGCTGATCTCGTTCATCGGCGCCGTGGTGCTGCTCCTGATCGTCAACATGTTCACCCGCGGTCGCGCTCGCTGATCGCTGCATTGCTGATGAAACTAAGAGGCCCGGCAATGCCGGGCTTCTTTTTTGCGCGATGGTTCGACGCGCCATCGATCTCGCGGCTTACCCCAACAACCCCAACTCCACCCATGCGGGCGCGTGATCGCTCGGGCGCTCCCAGGTGCGTGGCTCACGATCGATGCCGGAGTCTTTCACATCGGCTTTCAACGCATCGGACACCAAGGTCAGGTCGATGCGCAATCCCAGGTTGCGCCGGAACGCCGCCTGCCGGTAATCCCACCAGCTGAACACGCCGGCATCGTCGTGATGCAGGCGAAAGGCATCGTGTAGCCCTAACGACTTCAAGCGATCCAACGCGTCACGTTCCGCGCGCGAGGTGAGTATGTGCTCGTCGTTCCAGACCTCGGCATCGGGCACATCGCGGTCATCCGGCGCGATGTTGAAGTCGCCCATCACCACCATGTTCGGCCAACGCTTGACATCCTCGGACAACCAAGCGTGCACGGCATCGAGCCAACGCAATTTGTAGGCGTATTTGTCGGTACCGACATCCTGCCCATTGACCACGTACAGATTGACGATACGCACGCCGTCCACGGTCGCGGCGATGACGCGGCGCTGTTCGTCATCGAAACCGGGGATGCCACGCTGCACGTCCTCCAACTCGCCCCGCTTGGCCAACAGCGCGACGCCGTTATAGGTCTTCTGCCCGCTGAAGGCGATCTCATACCCGGCCTCGCGCAGAGCATCGGCTGGAAACTTGGCGTCTTCCAGCTTGGTTTCCTGCAGGCCCACGACATCTGGCGCAAAGGTTTCCAGCCATTGCAACAGGTGCGGCAGGCGCACATTGAGCGAATTCACGTTCCAGCTGGCGATCTTCATCCCGTGAGTGTACGAAACCACGGTGGCATGATGTGCAAATGAATGATCGAAGCGACATCATCGACCTGCGCAGTGACACCGTGACCCAACCCTGCACGGGCATGCGCCAAGCCATGCTTGAGGCTGAAGTCGGCGATGACGTGTACGGCGAAGACCCGACCGTCATCGCGCTGCAAAAGCGCGTAGCAAACGATCTTGGTTTCGAGGCTGCACTCTGGTGCCCGACCGGTACCCAGGCAAATCTCGTTGCCATGCTTGCACACTGCGCGCGCGGCGATGAATACCTGGTCGGGATGGAAGCGCATACTTACAAATACGAGGGCGGCGGTGCGGCGGTGCTCGGCTCCATCCAGCCGCAGCCAATCCCGCAAGCAGATGACGGCACGATGGATCTCGGCGTGGTCGAACGCGCGATCAAACCCATCGACCCGCACTTCGCACGTACGCGTTTGCTATGCCTTGAAAATACCTGGATGGGCCGCGCGCTGCCGCTGGATTACTTGGCGGATGTGCGTGGGCTCTGTGATCGCCGCGGCCTGGCGCTGCATCTGGATGGCGCACGCCTGTACAACGCAGCCTGTGCGTCAGAGGTCGCTCCGCGCGAGATCACTCGCCATTTCGATAGCGTGTCGGTGTGTTTGTCGAAAGGCCTGGGCGCACCGGCGGGCTCCGTTTTGGCCGGCAGCGCGAAGCTGATCGATGTCACGAAACGCTGGCGCAAGGTATGCGGAGGCGGCATGCGCCAAGTCGGCATCCTCGCTGCTGCAGGTTTGTATGCGCTCGACCACAACGTGACGCGGCTGGCCGACGATCACGCACGCGCCGCGCGTCTTGCAGCAGGTCTGCGCGATGTGACCTCGATTCGCGTCGATGCATGCCATACCAACATGGTCTTCATCGAAGTGCCTGCGGACCGCTTGCAAGCGCTCGCCACGCATCTCGAAGCCCACGGCATCCGCGCCTCCATCGGTTATTTGCCGCAAGTGCGCTTGGTGACCCATCTGGATATCAGCGACGCCGATATCGACCGCGCCATCCACGTCTTCCAATCCTTCAACTGAATTGAACGCCATGCCCAATATTCGCTCTTATCTCGACCAACTCCCGCAGCTCGGCCAGCGCGTCTACATCGATGAAGCCGCGCGCGTGATCGGCGATGTGGTGCTGGGTGATGACGTGTCCGTCTGGCCATTCACGGTCATTCGTGGCGACGTGAATTATGTGCACATCGGTGATCGCACCAATGTGCAGGACGGCACGGTAATCCACGTCAGCCATGATGGCCCACATGCGAAATTGGGCGGCTTTGCCACGGTGATCGGCGCGGACTGCACCATCGGCCACAAGGCGATCGTGCATGCCTGCCGGATCGAGGATGCGTGCCTGGTCGGCATGGGCTCGGTCGTGCTCGATGGCGCGGTGATCCAGAAGCACGGTTTCCTTGGGGCGGGCGCATTGCTGCCGCCCGGCAAGGTGATGGGCGAAGGCGAGATGTGGCTGGGTGCACCGGCGAAATTCGCACGAAAATTATCCGATGCCGAGATCGAGGCGCTGTTCTATTCCGCCGGCCATTACGTAAAGCTCAAGGACGAATACCTGAGTGGAAAACGCCGCGAAATTTAAGGCGCGGTCGCGATTTCCAGTGCGACGAGAATCGACATCGCCTCATCACGACTGTCGCCGCACATCGTCACGCAGGGCTTAAGTGAAGCGCAAAAAGCCGGCCGCGACGGATCGCCAAACAGGCGACATCGCAAACCCTCATCCAGGTTCACGCACCGGACGCCCGCTGGCTTGCCATGCGGCATCCCAGGTAGTGGCGTGTTGATCGAAGGTGCGATGCAGCAGGCGCCACATCTTGCGCGGCACTCCATTAGCGTCGCTTGCCGCGACCCGCGGCCACCGCAAGCCCCAGCAACAGCACACCCACGAATTCCGCAATGGTCAATGCGCCGCCGATAAGCGCATGGCCAAGCGCTTGCATTTCAATGCCCGTCTCAATCGCACGCCAACGTAGCCAACCGTAGAGCAGGGGCGTTGCCACGACGACAAAGGCGTATAGGCCCAGCCCCGCCCAGGCCAACCGCCGCGTGCTGCCCTCCAACGACACACCACGCCAACACACCAGCAACACGGTGGTCACGATTGCCATCAACACCCACTTCGGTGCGTGGCTGACGACCAATGAGAAATACAGTGAGTCCGGCGACATCGCTCAGCCCCGCCCCGTCGACATGCGCAGCTGCGCATACACTGGCTCGGTATCCGGGCGCTGTCCATGCCAGACCTCAAAGGCATCAGCCGCTTGTTCGACCAGCATTCCCAGGCCGTCGAACGCTTGCTGCACGCCATGTTGATGCGCCCAAGCCATGAACGAGAGCGCGGCGCGTCCGTAGTTGAGATCCACGCAAACGGTATCGGCACGCGGCATGAGGTCGGGCAATGTCGGCAGCACGCCATCATGGCCGGCGGATGTCGCCTGCACGATCAAATCGAACTCACCCATACCGGTGATTTCGCGCAAGGTGCAGGCGCGCGTGCGCTCGGTGTCGCCCAGACGATCGATCAAATCGTAGGCACGGCTGCGCGTGCGGTTGGCAACGACCAACTGGCTTATGCCGGCATCCAGCAGAGCCGGGGCCACCCCTTGCGCCGCACCGCCAGCTCCCAGCATCAACACCCGCATGTCGTGCAGATCCAGGCCGCGACGATCGCGCAAATCACGCACCAGGCCGCTGCCATCGGTGTTGTCGCCGTGCCAGACGCCATCGCGCAGCACCAAAGTATTGGCGACACCCGCACGCCGCGCGCGCGGACTGAGGATGTGGGCAAGGCCTGCGGCCTCCGCCTTGTCCGGCACGGTCACATTCGCGCCCAATCCGCCGGCCGCGGCGAACCGCGCCAATGTCGCCGCCAACCCGATCTCCTCTGTATCCAGCGCCACATATGTCAGTGCCAGGCCGGTTTGCTGGCCGAAGGCCGCATGAATCCGCGGCGACAGCGATTGCGTTACAGGGTGGCCGAGGACGGCGTAATGGGGGATGCTCATGCCCTCATCGTAACCAGCCCGGAGCCCCCATGCCGATGGCGATTCGCCGCACCACCCTTCTGCTCGCACTGGCGGGCGCCACCGCCGGTACTGCCTGGGCCTTGGCTGCCTTTGGTATCGAAGGCCGTGGCGTGGTCTCGACCGCCGATAGTGAGATCCGCGGCAGCGTCCGCCCCGACGGCCAACGCATCGTCTGGGGCAGCCCCGACCGCAAGGGCGGCCCCGGTGGTTGGGATTTGTGGCAGGCGGACCTGAAGGACGGACGCTGGCAGGAGGCGCGACCCGTGCCGCTCAGCACGAGCGATAAAGACTTCGATCCGATGTTCAGCGCAGACGGCAAATGGATCTATTTCTTCTCCGATCGCCCCGGTGGTTATGGCGGGGATGATCTCTACCGCGCCGAATTGCTGGCCGATGGCCGTTACGGGCCTGCGCGCAATCTAGGTGCAACGGTGAATAGCGCGGGCAACGAATGGGCACCGACGCCCAGCTTCGATGGCAAGACACTGATGTTCTCCAGCGACCGTGCGGGTGGCGCAGGCAAGCAAGACCTGTATGCCGCGAGATGGGATGGTCGCAGCTTCATCAAACCCGAACCGCTGCCCGGCGTGAACACCGCAAATGATGAGTTCGATGCTGCCTTCCTCGACCACGGTCGCGCCCTGATTTACGCGCAGTCCATCGATGGCAACGAAGCGCCGATCCAGCTGTTTCTGGCCGAATGCGATGGCAAGACCTATGTCACCCGCGGGCCGTTGCCGCTCTCGTTCAACACCAATACCGACTACACCCTGTCGCCCGTCGTGGATTGGTCCAAGCCGAAGGAGATGCTGGTGTCTGGCGCCGCGCCAGAATTGCGCATGGGCGGGCGCGACCTCTACCGCCTTGCGGTGCCGCGCACGCAAGGCAAGGACGGCTGTATCTGATCGGCGCTCAGGCCAGCGAACGCTGGTAGCAATGCTGGGTTTTTTCGAGCTGGTAGCCAATAGCCGGATAGAAGTCATGGCTGCCGGAACGCGTCAGGCTGGAACGCACGCGAACGCGAGGCACGCCTCGTCGCGCGGCCCAGGCTTCGACCGCTGCCACCAATTGCGTGCCGACACCCTGCCTGCGGCAGTCATCGTCCACGACCAGTGACATCAACTCGATAAGCTCGCCGAAATGCAGCAGGACGCGATGCTCAGCGGCAACGAAACCACAAGGCTCACTCGACAAGCCATCATCACTGGTGTCGCGCTCGGCCACGAACACGGCGTGGTGTGCATGGTCAAGAATGCGCTTGAGCCGCTGCGGCATACCTTCCAGATCCACCGCGCCGCCCAACTGTTCGGCCAGACGCGTGATCACCGGGATGTCTTCGAGGGTGGCGCGACGGACCCTCATGCCTCACGCAACCAGCGCGCCGCATCCAGCGCGAAATAGGTGAGGATGCCGTCCGCGCCCGCGCGCTTGATGCTGGTCAGCGCCTCCAGCGCGGTGGCTCGTTCGTCGAGCCAGCCGTTCTGAGCCGCCGCTTTCAACATCGCGTACTCACCACTGACTTGGTAGACGAAGGTCGGCACGCCGAATTCGTCCTTCACCCGACGCACGATGTCCAGATACGGCAGGCCCGGCTTCACCATCACCATGTCCGCGCCTTCACCGATGTCCAGATCGACTTCGCGCAGCGCTTCGTCGCTATTGGCTGGATCCATCTGATAGGTGTATTTGTCCGCCTTGCCGAGTGCGCTGGCCGAGCCCACTGCATCGCGGAACGGGCCGTAGAACGCGCTGGCGTACTTGGCGCTGTAGGCCAGGATGCGCGTATGGATGAAGTTTTCAGACTCCAGCTCCGCGCGGATCGCGCCGATACGGCCATCCATCATGTCGCTGGGGGCGACCACATCCGCGCCGGCCCGTGCATGCGAGAGCGCTTGCTTCACCAGTGCGTCGACGGTTTCATCGTTCATGACGTAACCGGTCTCGTCCAGCAAACCGTCCTGCCCATGCGAGGTGTAGGGGTCGAGTGCGACATCGGTGATGACGCCCAACTCGGGGAAGTGCGACTTCAACGCACGCACGGCGCGTTGGCACAGGCCGTCATCATCCCATGCGGCTTCGGCGGTAAGCGATTTTGCATCCGGCGCAGTGACCGGGAACAAGGCGATGGCGGGGATGCCGAGTTCGGACATCTCCTCGCCCACTTTCAACAACTCGTCGATGGAGAGGCGTTCGATGCCAGGCATCGAGCCAACCGGCGCGCGGCCTTCAAGCTCATGGACGAAGACCGGATAGATCAGGT
Source organism: Solilutibacter tolerans (assembly GCF_900155935.1). Taxonomy (GTDB): domain Bacteria; phylum Pseudomonadota; class Gammaproteobacteria; order Xanthomonadales; family Xanthomonadaceae; genus Solilutibacter; species Solilutibacter tolerans. The sequence continues at coordinate 405,353 of NZ_FTLW01000002.1, read as the reverse complement.
CGTTGTGGGTGAGGACGGTCTCGCGCATCAGGCGGCGCGAGAAAGCATCGCGGCGCATCCGCCGCGGTCGCGTGTAGGGATAGCTCATGCGGACATTTTACGCCCAGCGGGCGATGACGCGCCTCGCCTTAGAGCAAACCGCCGCCGATCGACAGGCGAATTGCGCCCACCAAGATGGCGATCAGGTTGATCCACAGGCCGGCCTTGGCGCGGCCACGGTTTTCCGCGCGGGTGAAGACCAGGCCGATCGCCGCGATGATCGCGCCGACGGCGGCGAACGGGATCATGAACCAGTTACCCCAACCCAGCAGCGGGATCAATGACAGCACCATCCACAGCAAAGCCACGACACCCCAAATGATGCTGATCACACCCATCGACCCGCTCCTGTTTGAATGATGTGTCGCGCGATGCGAAACCGCGCGATTGAAATTTTAAGTGCGTTAGCCGTGCACGCCGTCGATTTCGATGGCGAGTTCACGCCGACAAATCGCTGCATGCAGCAACACGCGCGGCACCCGATCACCGAAACGCGCGTCGAGGGCCTCGGCGACCAGCGGCAGGTCCGCGGCATCCCGCACATAGACCTTGAGGCGCGTGCCCGGCCCGAACATGCTTGGCAGCGCCGGTTGCCGCGTGCGTGCGGCCTCCAGCAAGGCATCAAAGTTGCGGAAGGTTTCCTCGATCTGTGCCTGCAGCTCGCCATCGTGTTGCGAGGCGTGCCCGACGACCGCGGCGGTGCCCGAGAGCAGCATCGGCATCTGGTCCACGGTCGGCGGCAACATCGCACGGGCAAAGCTGGGCGACTGCGGACCGTACTGGCGCGGATAACGGTAGGCGCTGACCTGACGCGGGTTTTCAACCGGCTTGCCCGGTGCTTTGGCCGCCAGCCAATATACCTGCAGCACGCGCTGGTCATCGCAACGACCAATCGCGGTGGCTGCAGGCAACAACTCGGTTTCGAATTGGCCCAGGCCCTGCGCGCGTCCGACACAAAACTGCCGATAGCGCTCGGCATCGCCTTCGCCCAAGGTGATTGCGTCAAGGTAATTCCAAATGCGCAGCATGTGCGGGAAGCCGCGCGCACTCACGAACCCGGTCATCGCGGCATAGGCGGTACGCGCGGCCTCGGCGATACCGCCAGCACCTTCCTCCACCTCAATCACACCGAACAGCAATTCACCATCGCTGGACCAACGGATCTCGCCATCCCACCCCGAGGCCACCTCGCCATTGCCGCGCCAGACTTCCAGCGGGGCCGGCCCATGCGGTGCCAGTGGCACCCGCAGATAACGCGGATCGTCCACGCCCGGCGCACCCGGGCCAAAGCCGAACACCGCCAACACGTCGGGCTGGGCCAGATGCTCATGCAACTGGGCCGCATCGACGTAATCCACCCGCAGATGTGGCACGGGCAACTGTGTGTGCATCGCGTGTTGCGTCATCCTTGCAGCGTCTCCTCGCGCATTTCCACGGCCACCTGGCGCCTACGTCGGCGCCAATCCCGCCACGCCGAGGGTGCCATGCCCAGTGCAGTCAGCGCGTAAAGGGCGCGGAACAGCCGCAGACGCCGCAGCACGGGCCGCGCATCGAACACATCCCCGGCCAACATCGACACCACTGCACGCTCAATACCCAGGAAATCGCGAGGATTGGAGAACAGCGACTTCATGGTCGGCGAGGTGAAGCGGTAGATAAACCATTTGAATTCATCCAGCCCCGCATCGAACTCACGCTGTAGCTTGCGCTGCAATTGGGCCTCACGAGCGGGCTGTTGCAGGATGGCATCCACCATCTCCGCGGATTTTTCCGCGCTGTGCATGGCCAGGAACACGCCGGACGAGAACATCGGATCGACGAAAGAATACGCATCGCCCATCAATGTCCAATGGCGGCCATGCATTCGCGTGCATTCGTAGGTGTAATTGCCGGTGACATGCACCGGCGCGATGCGCTCGGCACCCTGCATGCGCCAGGCCATCTCGGGGATCGTCTCAACGGTCTGCAGCATGAAGGTTTCGATGTCGCCGCGGCGGGTCTTCAAGTACTCCGGCTGGCACACCACACCCACGCTGGTGCTGCCGTCGCGCAGCGGGATCAACCAGGCCCAGCCATGCGCGTGCCGATAGATGCTGACATTGCCGGCATGACGGCCTTCTCGATGCGTCGCGCCTCGGTAGTGACTGAACACCGCGGCCGAGGCGTGCTTCGCGTTTTTGCGCTTGAGCTTGAGCTTGCCGCCCAGGAAGGTGTCGCGGCCACTGGCATCCAGGAGATACCGCGGCTGCCAGGTGTGATCGCCCGCATGCACGGTGATCTGACCGTCATCGGCAAAGTCGACGCGGTCCACGCCCAGGCCATCGCGTGCATCGACACCGGATTCGCGCGCATGCTCGAACAAGACCTGGTCAAACTCTTCACGCTTTACCTGGAAGGCGAACTTGGGCGACTCGCGCAAGGTGCGACCGAAATCGAACACGTTGAAGCTGCCGTCATCGGCCGGAAAATCCGCACCGAGCTTGAGCAAGCCCACTTCGCGGACCTTTTCCAGCACACCCAGGCGCTCGAGGATCGGCATGTTGAGCGGCAACAGCGACTCGCCGATATGGAACCGCGGGTGCACGGCTTTTTCCAGCATGACCACACGCCAGCCTTTTTGCGCCAGCAAGGTCGCGGCGCAGCTGCCGGCCGGCCCCCCGCCGATCACCAAGGCGTCGCAAGGCTGGGGCGAGGTATTTTTTTGTTCAGGATGTTGCATCGAAAACCTCTTCCCGCGGCGTCCTGGCATGCGGGGACTGGCGCGGATGATAACGTGCGCTTAACCTTTCACGATGGCGCAGCCTGCGCCTGTGTCACTGAATCCGAATGGAAGCCCGCTGATGTCCTCCCAAACCGAAGCCGAACGCGAACTGGCCGAACTCCTGGTCGAAAGCCTTAACCTGGACGATGTCTCGCCTGAATCCATTGATCCGGAAGCGCCGCTGTTCAATACCGGCCTGGGTCTAGACTCCATCGATGCGCTCGAACTGGCCCTCGCCATCTCCAAGAAGTACGGCTTCCAGTTGCGCTCGGACAACGAGGACAACCGTCGCATCTTCGCCTCGCTGCGCGCGCTCTCCGAGCACATCCAGCAACACCGCACCGCCTGACCGCCGTGTCGGGCCGCACTAGCGCAGCATCTCCGGCATGGTTCGCGGCGGTGCGGCCGGTACTGGCCTTTAGCTACCTCAGCCTGTCTCACCTGGCGACCGCACGTGACAGCCATGCGCTGGCAGCGCTGGCGGTGGGCATGATCGTGTTGCTCTTGCTGGCCGAGCCCCTATGGCATCGCCGTCCTTGGGCGATCGCATTAGCCGCCATCGCTGGCATCGCCTTGTGGCAACTGAAAGATTCGGCCCATATCCATATCGCGCTGTTGTTGATGCCGGTGATCTTCCTACTGTTGTTGGCGTGGTTGTTCGGGCGCACCTTGATGCCCGGCCACGTCCCGGTGATCAGCAAGATCGTTCGCGCGCTTGAAGGCGGCGATAGCGAGGCGATGATGGCCGAGCTCGACCGCTATACCCGCGGCCTGACCACCATCTGGACGGTCGTGTTCATCGCCATGGCCCTGATCAACCTGGCTTTGGCCCTGATCGCCAGCCCCGGCGGCTTGCTCGCCCGCGCAGGCATCGATTCGGCCTGGTCGATCAGCGACAGCCAATGGTCGTGGTTTGCCAACTGGCTGAACTACGGCCTGGTCGGCGCGGTGTTCGCCATCGAATTCGCCTACCGCAAGCGCCGTTTTCCCGGGCGTTACAAGAACGTCGCGGACTTCTTCCGTCGCATGGCGGCGCTTGGGCCGGCCTTCTGGCGGGATCTGTTCAAATGAGCGCCGTATCCTTGCCCCATGAGTGATGTCGCATCGATCCGCGTGCCCTTGTGCATCGCCGCCTCGCACCCCTGTCTGTCCGGCCACTTCCCGGGTCAGCCGGTGGTGCCTGGCGTCGTCATTCTCGATGCCGTACAGCAGGCAATCGAAGTAAAAGCCGGCGCGTTGCCGCCGCTGCGCCTGCCACAAGTGAAGTTCGTGCAGCCCCTGCTGCCGGGGGAATCTGCGGAAATCGTCGCCGATAGCACGGCACCGGGCCGATGGCGCTTTCGCGTGGTGCGCGGCGACAACCTGCTGGCTAGCGGCGAGATGGTCGTTACATGAACGCACCGGTGAACGACTGGAAGGCGCGCCCGGAAGGTGGAGGCTTGTTTGCCCTGTGGCTGATCCGCACCATCGCCAAGCGTCTGGGGCGCCGCGTTGCACGGCCGCTGTTGTGGCCGATCACCGCCTACTTCCTGATCAAGCGCGGCCCCGAGCGTCGTGCGTCGCGTGCGTATCTCACACGCGTACTCGGCCGCCCCGCCACGTGGTGGGATGGCGCGAAACATGTGCACACGTTTGCATCAACCATCCTGGATCGCGTGTTTTTGCTGGGAGGCGACCTGAACCGTTTCGACGTCACCATCAATCGCGTGGAGGAAGTGCACGATTTGTTGGATGAAGGGCGCGGCGTGTTGCTGTTCGGCTCACACCTCGGCAGTTTCGATGTATTGCGCGTGCTGGCCACGCGTCGCCCCGACTACGTGATCCGCGTAGTGCTGGACAAAGGCCAGAGCCCGGCCTTGATGAAGTTGCTCGACGCCCTGAACCCGACCCTCGCCGCCAGCGTCATCGATGCCGCACAAGATGGCCCAAGCGTGGTGATGGCGATGAAGCAGGCCCTCGACGAAGGCGCATTGGTCGCGATGCTGGTCGATCGCGCCCGCCCCGATGAACCCGCACTGTCCGCACCTTTTTTGGGGGGCGTGGCCCGCTTTCCAACCACACCGTGGTTGATCGCTGCCGCCCTCAAAGTGCCCGTGGTGCTGGGCTTTGGCTTGTACCGGGGCCGCAATCGCTACGACCTGTGCTTCGAAGCGTTCGAGCCGAATGCGCTGGATGTCCCGCGCAGCTCGCGGGCGCAGGCGCTGGCCTTGCTCATCCGCCGTTATGCATCGCGTCTGGAAACTATGACCCGTGATGCGCCTTACAACTGGTTCAACTTCTATGACTTCTGGGCTGATGATGAAAACCCGCAAGACGCGCCCTTGGATGATGCTGCCGTGCAGCGTCGCACTGCTTTGCGTCGCGACGGGAACGGCGTGGGCACAAGCAGCGAACAGCGTCGATAGCGGCTGGATCTTGTCCAAGCTGGCGCAGCCAACACCGATGCGCACCAACTTCGTCGAAGTGCGCAGCTCTCGCCTGCTGAAGAACCCGTTGCGTCTGTACGGCGAATACCGCCGCCCCGATGACAAAACGATGATCCGCGACGTGCGTGCGCCCTACGGCGAAACCACCACCATTCGCGGCGATCAAGTCACGATTGCGCGCGCCGCCAAGTCGCCGCGCACGTTTTCGATGTCGCGCGCCCCCCAACTGGCCGGCATGCAAGCAAGCTTCGGTGCATTGCTCAGTGGCGATGAGCGTGCCATCGCCCGCGACTTCACCCTGACGACGACCGGCACGCGCGCTCAGTGGCGGATGCAGATGCTTCCGAAGCAGGCCGCGCTCAAGCAATACGTCCGCGACATCACACTATATGGCCGGGGCAGCGAACTGCGCTGCATCGAAACGCGCGCCGTTAAGGGCGAAGAAGTGCAGCGCACGCTGCTGGCCAGCGCCGCACGCAGCGTGACCGCAGCTACGACACTGGATAAGCTGGTGATGCTCTGCCAACAAGGCAGCTGATAGGCATACATATCGCGACGGCAGCACCATCGCAGGTACTACCATGTGGGCTCCTTGTTGCCCCGGCCTGATCGGATGAAGCTGCTGCCCGCCAAGACACGTCTCACCCTCGCCCTCGTTTGGCTGGGCTTGTTGGCTGCAGTCGGTTTCTGGCTGTCATCGCAACTGTCCATGAGCGGTGACCTGCGCAAGTTCATGCCTGACCCGCAGACGCCTGAGCAACGCCTGTTGATGGATGAGTTGGGCGAAGGGCCGGGCTCACGTTTGCTTTTGCTGTCGATCTCCGGCGCAGATTCCGACACACTGGCCGCGCAATCTCGAGCGCTAGCTGCGACGCTCGCCGCCGATAATCGTTTCCTGCTGGTGTCGAATGGCGAGCCCGCCAGCATCGACGTCATTCCCGAGCGCCTGCGTCCGTATCGTTATCTGCTGACACCGAGTCTGGACTCGCAGGCGCTTGATCGCGATTACCTTGCCAGCGAATTGCAGGCACGCATTGAGGATCTTGGCTCCCCGGCCGCGGGCTTGCTGGAACCGTTGATTCCTTCCGATCCGACGCTCGAAACCTTGAAGCTGATGGAAGGCTGGCAGCCCGCCAACGGCCCACAGCGCTTGCATGATGTCTGGTTTGATCGCGCCGGAAAATCCGCACTACTCATCGCCGAAACGCGTGTGGCCGGGTTTGATCCGACCGGGCAGGAAATCGCGGTCAATGCCGTGCATGAAGCCTTCGCCAAGGCCAGCGCGGGCACGAGCACTTCGTTGGAGATGAGCGGCCCCGGTGCGATATCGGTGGAAATCGGCGGGCGCACCGCGCGCGAAGCCAGCCTGATTGGTTCGGCCGACACCATCGGCCTCATCCTTTTGTTGTTGATTGCGTACCGCAGCTGGAAGATGCCGTTGTTCGGCGTATTGCCGTTGGCTACCGCCGGCATCGCAGGTCTCGCCGCTGTCGCCTTGCTGTTCGATGGCGTACACGGCATCACTATCGCGTTCGGCTTCACCTTGATCGGCGTGGTGCAGGATTACCCCATCCATCTGTTTTCGCACCAACGCCCAGGCATCACGCCATGGCAGAACGCACGCAGCATCTGGCCCACGCTGGCCACTGGTGTAGCAGCCACCTGCATCGCGTACTTCACCTTTCTTGCGTCGGGCGTGGATGGCTTGAAACAACTGGCGGTGTTCACCATCGCAGCCCTGCTTGCGGCCGCGCTGGTCACCCGCCTCCTGCTGCCTGCGCTGCTGGACCCCGACCCGCGTGACCCGGCCGACTCCCCGTTGATGGCACGTTTGTGGCGCGGCATTGAACGGCTGCCGCGCCCGCGCGCGTGGATGCTCGCCTTGCTCGCCGTCGTGGCACTCGGGGTGATGAAATTCGCGCCGCCTCCGTTCTGGCAAAACGATTTGTCGAAGCTGACCCCCGTGCCTGCAGACACCATGGCCCGCGACAACCGCTTGCGTGGCGAGCTGGGCGCACCGGACGTGCGCTATCTCCTTGCCCTGCATGGCCGTGACATCGAAAGCGTGCTGCAAGCGAGTGAGGCCCTGCGTCCGAAACTCGACGCCATGCGCATGGATGGCGTGATCGGCGGTTACGACATGGCCGCGCGTTACCTGCCCTCCCTCAAGGTGCAGCGCGAGCGCCAAGTGCGCTTGCCGGATGGGGATGCCTTGCAACCTGAGTTGGATGCAGCACTTGTTGGCACGGACTTCGTGCCGGACGTATTCGAGGATTTCGTGCGCGATATCGAAACTGCACGAACCGCGCCGCCCCTCACGGCGAATGATCTCGATGGCACGCCACTCGCCACTACTCTTGCAGGCTTGTTGCGCGAAGAAAGTGGCCGCGCCACTGCACTGATTTCAGTATCCGGCATTCGTGATGACGCTACATTTCTCCGCGCTGCGAAAGCAGCCGGCCTGCAGCCTGTAGACATGAAGCGGGCCTCCGAATCTTTGGTCGTGCAGTATCGACAGCGCGTGCTGTGGTCACTCGCCGTGGCGGCACTGCTGCTGTCGGCAACGGTTTGGTTCTCGTTGCGCGACCCACGACGCACACTGCGCGTCTTGCTGCCGATGGCGCTGACCACGCTCGTCATCATCGCTGTGCTGCGCGCGTTCGGCGTCGAGCTCAACCTGTTCCATTTGGTGGCGCTGATCTTGGCGGCTGGATTAGGACTGGATTACGCCTTGTTCTTCGATCATGCCGGTGATGGCATGCGTGACCAGTTGCGCACCTTGCATGCTTTGATCGTTTGCAGTCTGATGACATTGCTGGTGTTTTCCTTGTTGGCACTTTCTTCCATACCAGTGCTGCGTGCGATTGGCGTCACCGTAACCTTGGGCGTAATGTCAAACTTCGTATTGGGCTTGCTCATTGCAAGGCAGCCGGCGACGCGTGCGGAGACGTCACATGTTTGACGTCGATGCCTTGGCCCGGATCGACATCACGACCCTTGTCCCGCACCAAGGTGCCATGTGCCTGTGGCAACGCGTATTGGCTGCGGATGAAACTTCGGTGGTGGTATCGACGGACTCCCATCGCCATACAGATAACCCGCTACGTAGCGATAATCTCCTGCGGGCCGTGCATCTGGCCGAGTTCGGCGCGCAAGCCATGGCCGTGCATGGCGGCTTGCTGGCGTTGGCAACTCATGCGCCTGTACGCAAAGGCTTCCTGGTGGCACTGCGTGGTGTGAGCCTCCACGTCACGCGCATCGATGACTTGCACAACGAACTGATCGGTCATGCCGAATTACTGATGCAAGGCCAGGATAGTCAGCAATACGCATTCCGCATCGAGCATGCTGGGCGACTGCTTGCCGAAGGCCGCGCCGCAGTGATGCTTCAAGACTGAGTGGCAAGCGTTAAAGTGTCGCTTTCCCAGTGGACGTCTGCATGGATGCCAATCACCCCCGAAAGCATGCTCTGGTCACCGGCGGCAGTGGCGACATCGGCGGCGCGATCTGCGTTGCACTTGCTGCGGCAGGTCATCACGTCATCGTGCATGCGAACGGCAACCTTGCCCGTGCCGCCAGTGTTGTTGAACAGATCACAAGCCAAGGCGGCAGCGCCGAAGCCATTGCCTTCGACGTCACCGATGCCGAGCTCTCCCGCACTGCCATCGAATCCTTGCTGGCCCAGGCCCCGATCCAAATCCTCGTCAACAACGCGGGCATTCATGACGACGCGCCTCTTGCCGGCATGACCGAGCCGCAATGGCGCAACGTCATCGATGTGTCTTTGCACGGATTTTTCAATGTCACCCAGCCGCTGTTGCTACCGATGTCGCGCACTCGCTGGGGCCGCATCGTCAATATCTCCAGCGTGGCAGCGGTGCTGGGCAATCGCGGGCAAGTGAATTACGCGGCGGCCAAGGCAGCATTGCACGGCGCGAGCAAATCACTGGCGCGCGAAATGGGTAGCCGGGGCATCAGCGTCAACGTAATCGCGCCCGGCGTAATCAAAGGCAGCATGACCGACAATGTATTCCCGCCCGAGCAAATCAAGGCTATGGTGCCGGCGGGGCGTGCTGGCTCACCCGAAGAGGTGGCCGCATTGGCCGCGTTTCTTTGCAGCGACGCGGCGGGCTATATCAATGGCCAAGTGATCGGCATCGATGGTGGCATGAGCTAACCCTGAACATTCATCAACAAGGAGAGTGTGGAATGCACAAGAAGACATTGGGATTTGTGTTGCTGGCCGCATGCGCGTTCGCGACACCCGTTCTGGCACAGCAAACCGTCAAGGTGCAAAGCACTATTCCCTATGCCGAGGACAATGACATCTCGGACACGATCAAGACCGAATGCCCCTTGGGCACCCAGCTTGCAGGTTTCATCAAGCAGTACAGCACTGTTCCAGTCGAACTGGTCGATGGTGAGGCCAGCAAGAGTAGCGGTCGCGTGCTGGAAGTGACCATCACCGATGCAGTCAGTATGGGCAATGCCTGGATGGGGCATCAGAAGTTCGCCAAGATCAAAGGCACGCTTTTCGATAATGGCAAGAAAGTGGCCAGTTTCAAGGCACGGCGCAACTCCATGGGTGGCGCCTTCGGTGGCTTCAAAGGCTCTTGTTCGGTGCTTGGTCGCACCGTCGAGGTGCTTGGTCAAGACGTGGGCGGCTGGTTGAAAGACCCACGAGACGGCGCAGCGCTGGGCGATTAAGTCCGCTCATGCCCCAAGTGCATACAAGAAGGGCGCCTCATGGTGCCCTTCTTCGTTCGCGAATCAAGTCGCGGCATACCAAGCTTGCGGCAACATCGGTTCACCGACTTCCACGTCGTCGAGCATCGCCATCAATTCGCCCGAGTCGATCTCGGAATGCATGGCACGCACATGGTCGACAATTTCTTTCGCTAAGCGCTCCATCAACTTCACGTTGCCGGCGATACGTTGTGCAAACGCATCATCTTCTTGCGCATCGCGCAAGGATCGGTTCATTTCATGGAACCAGCCAATCACGTATTGATCCAGCAGGCGCCCATCTTCTGGCGCACCGTAGTCATCCGCTTCGGCCCAGGCACGGAGAAAAGGCTGCATCGCTGCATTGAGTCCACTGGCTCGCTCCAGCTGCGAACGTAAACGACCAAGCATCGACAACGAAGTGATTCGCCCCGACATGTATAGCGGCGCAAGCGCGGCCCAGTAATAGGCGTAGTCCCAGATTACCTTCACCGGCATCACGCGTGCATTGCCGAACAATGGATACTGATCCTGATACAGCAACATGGTGTTGTCGTAGAAAGACTGCAGCAATTGCTGATACACCGCCGCATGGGCACCTATCGATTGCCCCGCGCGATCCTTGGCGATGAGGTCGGTAATGAATGTGTTGGAAATGGCGATGAAGTCGCTGCCAGGCGAGTAATACGGGTCGGCGAACAGGCCGGCTTCACCCGTGATTGCCCAGCGTTTGTCGGAATAGAGCTGCATGCACTCATGCGAAAAATGGCGCATGAACATGAAATCCAACAATCCATACTCCGGCTTGTCGAGCGTCGCAGCGAGCTGCGGCTGGTGCTCGCGCATCCACGCCATCGCCTTGTCATGCGTATTGATCGTGGACAGCGGATGCAACGCTTCATCAGCGACGATGCCGATCGAATGCGCGTTGGAGGAAAGCGGAATCATCCACACCCAATAACCCGGACCGCACAAGTGATTGGTCGAGCGCCAACGATCCGGCGGATCGCAACGCGACAGCCAAGCCTCATCACTGGACCACTGCTTGGGCTGCACGAAACCTTCCACGCGCCACCAGGATGAATTGACATCATGCGCATTCGTCTTGGCCAAGCCCAGCTTGCGCTTGAGCAAGCCCGCGCGACCTGAAGCATCGATCAACCAGCGCGATTCGACCTGATGCTCGTCTTCGCCTTGCGCGTAACGCACCTGGTGCGACGCCGCGCCTTCACCCAACTCGATGCCGCGCACAGTAGCGGCATCCACGAATTCGATGCCGCGTTCACGCGCCAACTCACCCAGATGGTTTTCGAAACGGCCGCGATCAATCTGCCACGATGGTGTCGGCAGCAAGCGACTGACGCCAAGCTCCGTGCATCGATCTATATTTTCGCTGCGGTCGGAGAAGAAGAACCTAAAGCCGAACTTGCGGATGTGCTCATCATTGAGGTGATCGCGCAGACCAAGCACATGGGCGAAATAATGCGCGCCAATCTCGACGGTGGATTCCCCCACCTTGAACGCCGCCTCGGGCACCGGATGCGAGCGTCGCTCGATGACGCGAATGCTCAGAGCGGCATCTTGTTGCTGCAGCTGCAACGCCAACGTCAACCCGGCCAGGCCACCGCCTAGGATGAGGACATCACGTGTTTCGATGGCCACGATCAGCCTGCCTGTCGTACATGCGCAGAAGGCGCAAGCAGCACACCATCCGCATCATCGATCACCGGAGGCTGATTGCGAATGCTGCGATACACCGCAGGCACACCGCCGCGCTTCAGGCACTGCCAGACGATGTGCGAAGTGATGCGGCTGAAATCCTTGAGCGGCTTGAAGTGGCTGGGGCGAAACTGCTGATCGCCGTGCACATCGGCATAGCGCGCTTCGATCGGGATCGACACGCAGCGCACACCGAGCTGCTGCGCGGCAGACATGAGAATCTGCGCCTCGTAGACAAAATCTTCGCCGGGCACATCGCCTAGCGCCATTACATTGGCGGGATACAAACGCTGCCCACTTTGGCTGTCGGCAATCTGGTAGCCGGTGCCCCAGGCCACGCCCCAATCACCGAATTCATTGGCAAGCCGTCGATACGTGGGTTGCTGCGACCGTTTACGCAAACGCGCACCAATCACGATCCAGCCCGGGCGACGATTGCCGGCATCGATCAGGCGTGGAATATCGTCAGCGCTGTGCTGTCCATCGCCATCCATGCTGATCGCTGCAGCCACGCCCTGACGCAACGCCTCTTCGAAACCATCGCGGAGCGAAGCTCCTTTGCCCTGCCTTGTTTCGTGGCGAAGCAAGGTGATCGGCAAATCATGGAGGGCTTCACCGGTGCCATCGTCGGAACCATCATCGATCACGATCACGCGCTCGGCGTGGCGCAGCGCGCCCTCCACCACTTCACGGATGCGCAGGCGCTCGTTAAGCGCGGGGATGATGATGGCAATGTTGTGTCGGTCGTAAGTCACGAAAGCATCCTGCGGTCAGGCCGGGCCGATGTCGATATGCAACGCGCGGCCCGCGCCTGCATCGATCTGGAGCGAAGCGGCATGGTCGTGCGCCAAGACGTCGAACACCGGCAGCATCGGGGGCATGGCATTGCCTGCTTCGCGGATCGCAAGCGCACCCTTGGCTGGCGATGCATCGGCATCCCCCAGGCGTACGGCAATGCTGCGCCCGGCGCCATCGCCGCCGGCCAGCAACAATGCGCCGCCCAATGTGCCGGTGGCCTGATGTACCGACATCAACGGGCCGACCGCCGCCGTGTCGTAGGCGACCAGCAACACGGCGTGGTTGCCGGTGGCCAGCTGCACCATCGCTTCCAGCAAACCTTGCGCGAAGCTGGCGTCGTATGCAGAAAGGGCGGTGGCGGGATGCATGCAGCCCGCGCCTATCGTCCAGTAACCGGCCGCGGCGTTGTGTACGGAGTTATGAAATTTGGTAGGCGAGATGGAGGCATGATCGTCGCCCGCCAAGATCTCGCTCATGTAATCGGTAATACCAAGATCGCCGTGAGTCGATGCGAATACCGATGGCAGCGTGGCCGGATCGCGGCCAGCTGCTTCACATGCAGCCAAAGCGACTTCCAATGCAACGGCGACGGATTCAGGTGCGCGACGACGCTCATTCGCGGCCAGCAATTGCGGCGAAGGTCGCGCGGGAGCGTTCTCGGGCAATACTCCGTCCTGCACGAACGCGACTGCATCGCGCCACGAAGGCAATCCTTTCGACCAGTAGCCGATGCCTTCGATGCGGGCACTGAGCGCGGTCATGGCACCACTCCAAACAAAAGCGAGCAATTGTTGCCACCGAAGCCGAACGAATTGTTCATCGCATAGCCAATCGGTTTGCTTTGCGATGCGAAGCGGATTTGCGGGCCGCATTCGGGATCAGGCTGATCGCTATTGAGCGTGCCTGGCAAGAAGCCGTGCTGCAGTGCCAAGAGCGCAATGGTGGATTCGACGATGCCCGCAGCGCCCAGCGTATGGCCGGTCCAGCCCTTGGTGGAGCTCGCATGCAAGCTGCCCGGGAACAGCGTCTTCACTGCCTTCGCTTCGACACTGTCATTCGCAGGTGTAGAGGTGCCGTGCAGGTTGAGGTAGCCCACATCGGCCGCGGCTACGCCCGCACGCGCGAGGGCGTCGCGCATCGTCAACTGTGCTCCCAGGCCTTCGGGATGTGGCGCGGACATGTGGTGGGCATCACTGGATTCGCCATAACCCAACAAGTGGAGAGAAGCCGCATCACCCACTCCTGCCCGCTCAAGTAGTGCGAAACCACCAGCCTCACCCAGCGACAATCCATCGCGGCGTGCATCGAATGGCATGCAGGGGTTCTTCGATACCAGGCCCAGCGCGTTGAAGCCGTACAGCACACTGCCACACAAGGTGTCGACGCCACCGACCAAGGCTGCATCGACGATACCGGCTTCAATCAATCGCGCCGCTTGCGCAAACACTTTCGCGCTGGACGAGCACGCGGTCGCCACGGTGATGCATGGGCCCGTCAGACCGGTCGCTACCTGGACGAAATTGCCCAGCGAATGCGGTGTATGAATTTTGGGGCGGCGCATCTGGGGCTGAAGCTGGCCATCGTCGGTCAGGTCCGCGTAAGCGTCCTCAGTTTCGCCGATGCTGGCGGTGGACGTGCCAACGACAACCGCCACGCGCGTCGCACCGTGGCGTTCACCTGCGGCTTTCGCGGCTTCAAACAGACCGTCCTGATTCAGGGCCAACCAGGCGAGACGGTTATTGCGGCACTCCCATTCTGCCAAGGCTTCTGGCAGAGGCGCAGCCTCGAGTCCATCTACGCGACCAATCCATGTCGGCAACGGCGCGCCCGCTTTCAAGGGACCGAAATCATTCGCCCGCAAGCCGCTCTTGCCTGCTTGCAATGCCGCCAAATGCGCTGCACGGCCACGCCCCAGTGCACTGGTCGCGGTGTAGTGGGTCACAGCAAGCGGCGCCATGACTGTGGTCGGCGCGAATGGGGTTTGAGACACGGAATTACCGAGTAGGCGTATGGCCGGAAGTATAGCGATGGCGGCACCGCGGCCAGTACTGCATTGCGCCGCCCGGGGGCTTAAGATTCACATTGAAATGAGCAGCCGCATCGCACACCGCGCTTCCATCATGATCGACCGCGACGTCTTGCATGTCGGCGGAGTTGCGCTGACGGCCTGCGTGCTCAGCGCAGGACTGGTGTACGCCGGCTATTTTGTTCATGCATTCAGGGTGGCGCGCAACACGCCTTGCGAACCCCGCGCCGGACGCTGCCTGCTGCTATTTGGCAAACATGCGCCGGGCGGGCGGATCGATGCCGATTTCAATGCACGCATCTCCCGTGCCGGCGAGGTTTGGCGCAGCCACGCACCCGAACGCATGGTGCTCTTGGGCGGCGGACCCGATGGTCAACCGACCGAAGCTGAATTGGCGCGCGCCGCGCTTATCGCCCAGGCCTCGGTGGACGAATCCGTGCTGCACCTGGAGCGCGAATCGCGCGACACCCTGCAGAACATGCGCAATGCCCGTATTTTGCTTCGCGCGGCTGCGTACCAGGGCCCCGTCGTCTTGCTCACCAGTCGCTATCACCTGGCGCGCTGCCGGCAGTTCGCCAAACAATTGGGTATCGAGGCCGAACTCTGCGCCGCCGAAGCCCGCTTGGCCCTTACTCCACGCAACCTGTGGCGCATCGCCGGCGAGGCCGGTTATCTATGCCTGCTGGACATCGGCACGCGCTGGGCGCGCCTGATCGGCTCCAAACGCATGCTGGAGCGTGTCACCTAAGGTTTCGGGGCTAGCTCGCCCTCAATACCTCGACTACCCTGAGTACAGGCCAGCAGGGGGCTGGCCCTTCATACAAGGGGATTTCATGCGCTTCGTCACGCTCATTCTTGTTCTTGCGGCGCTGTCCGCCATCGCGTTTTCCAGTCAGGTCATGGCGCGCTCCGCGCCCTTGGTCGACCCAGATCCCATCGACGTCCCGGCCGGCTTGACCGACAAGCAAATAGCCAAGGAAATCAAACGCGCCCTCCTCCAACGTGGCTGGGAAGTCACCGGGGACAAGTCCGGAGAGATCGAAGGCACGCTGCACCTGCGCACGCACATGGCCAAGATCCGCATTGGCTACGACAGCAAGCAGGTCAGCATCACCTACCTCGACAGCAACGATCTCGAATATGCCGAGAAGCGGGGCAAGCGCGTCATCCACCCCAACTACCTAGGCTGGATTGGCTTCATCGCCACCGATATCAAGGCGAACCTTGGCGTGACCGCACTGGACAACGAAAGCGAAGGCTGACTCACCGCTCATTTTCGCTTTCTGCGGCGGGCCTTGGCCCGCCGTAGCCGTTTTTGCACATGCTTGCATCACCCGACCGCGCTAGCATCGGGGTTTTCCGCGGCCGACACTGGATGCCCCGATGCCCAATCCCGCTCGACTCTCAGCTTGCGCTTCGGTGCTTGCCCTCACCCTCTTCGCTCCCATGAGCCACGCGCAGACACCATACGCACCCAAGCAGGTCACGGCCGAGGATTACGCACGCGCCGAATCGATGTTGGCGCACAAACTCAACCCCTTGGTCGATGGCGCGGCGCAGTCGCTGGCGTGGCAAAACGGCGATCGCGTCTTGTGGGTGGAAACCCGTGACGGCAAGTCCCGCTTGATGGGATTCGATGCCGCCAGCGGCCAGCCCGTGGATCTCGCCGATGCGACATCGCTCGCCAAAGCCCTGGGCGAAGCCAGCGGCAAACCGGTCGATGCCGATACCTTCGCCGCGCGTCTTCGTGGCCTGCGTCTCGCTGATGATGGCCTGCGCTTCAACTTCGGCGGTGACGACTACGACTGCAAGCGCGATGCCGTGTGCACCAAGCAACCGAAGGCCGCGCAGAAGGAGGGCGACGGCCCGGCAGTGAAGTCGCCGGATGGCAAGCGCGAAGCGTTCATTCGCGACTGGAACCTGTGGCTGCGCGACATCGCCAGCGGCAAGGAAACCCCGCTGACCACCGATGGCGTCACCGACTACGGCTACGCCACCGACAACGCGGGCTGGAAGCACACCGACAACGCGATCCTGGTGTGGTCGCCGGGCTCCGACAAGATCGCCACCTTCCAGCAGGACCAGCGCAAGACCAGCACGATGACGCTGGTCGCGACCGGCGTGGGTGCGCCCAAGGTCGAGCAATGGAAGTACCCGTTCGTGGGCGATGAGCACATCACCTTGATCGAGCGCGTCATCATCGACCTGACCGGCAACAAACCGAAGCTGGTTCGCCTCAAGATGCCGGCTGACCAGCACCGCTCTACCTGCAGCGACGACATCGAATGCAGCGACGGCTGGGAAGACGTGCAGTGGGCAAAGGATGGCAAGACCCTCGCCTTCGTCAGCACCGATCGCGGCCACAAGTCCGCCACGCTGCGGGTGGCCGATGCCGCGACCGGCACGATCCGCGAGGTGTTCAAGGAAACCGTCGCCACCCAGTACCAGAGCGCACCGGCACTCGATTCAGTGATGTGGCGCTACCTGCCCGAGAGCAACGAGTTCCTGTGGTTCAGCCAGAAATCCGACTGGGGCCATCTGTATCTGCACGACCTCACGAGCGGCAAGCTGAAGCGCCAGGTCACGCGCGGCGACTGGAATGCGACCAAGGTCGTGCGCCTCGACCCGGCCACGCGCACGGTGTGGTTCACCGGCGTGGGCCGCGAGGCTGGCCGTGATCCGTACTTCTCGCATCTCTACAAAGCGAGCCTTGATGGCGGCGACGTGCAGTTGCTCACCCCCGAAGATGCCGACCACAAAGTGCAACTGTCGGATGAGGGCCGCTTCTTCATCGACACCTATTCCACCAGCAGCGCGGCGCCGATAACGGTGCTGCGCAACCTGGACAGCGGCGCGAGCGTGAAGGAAATCGCACGCGCTGACACCAAGCGCCTCGAAGCCGCCGGCTGGCGCGCACCGGAGAAGTTCACGGTCAAGGGTCGTGACGGCAAGACCGACGTCTACGGAATGATGTGGAAGCCGTCGAATTTCGACAGCAAGAAGAAGTACCCGATCATCAACTACATCTACCCGGGCCCGCAGGTCGGCTCGATCCGCACGCGCAGCTTCGCCACTGCACAGATCGACCATCAAGCGCTCGCGGAGCTCGGTTTCATCGTGGTCGCCATCGACGGCATGGGCACGCCACTACGCAGCAAGTCCTTCCAGGATGCGTATTACGGCGACATGATCGACAACACCCTGCCTGACCAGGTCGCCGGCATGAAGCAACTGGGTGCGAAATATCCGTGGATCGACCTGGATCGCGTCGGCATGTGGGGCCACTCGGGCGGCGGCAACGCGACCGCCACCGCGATGTTCACCTATCCGGACTTCTTCAAGGTCGGCATCGCCGAGTCGGGCAACCACGACAACCTGACCTACGAAGACGACTGGGCCGAGCGCTACCACGGCCTGATGGAAAAGAAAGCCGACGGCAAGACCAACTACACCGGCCAGGACAACGCCTCGCGAGCGAAGAACCTCAAGGGCAAGCTCTATCTCATCCACGGCATGATGGATGACAACGTGCCGCCGCAGACCACACTGCAAGTGGTGGATGCGCTGATGAAGGCCAACAAGGATTTCGACTTGTTGATGTTGCCGCACGCACGCCACGGCTTCGGCAAGGATGGTTACTACGTGATGCGTCGTCGTTGGGATTACTTTGTCCAACACCTCTTGGGTGCCGAGCCGCCGAAGCAATACGAAATCAAAGTACCGGCCCCCCTGAGCCCATGACACCGCGCACCGCCGCCCATACCCGCTTGCGCGAAGCCACGGCCGTCGATCACGCCCGCGTCGACGGCTGCTTCCCGCACGGGCTGCAAGATGCAGCGGCTTACCGGCGCTATCTGCGCGGCATGCATGCGCTGTTGACGGCACTCAGCAACCGCGATGAACAGCTGAATGTCGGATACGCCATACATCGACAGCATCTTGCTGATGACCTGCTTGCCCTCGATGCACGCTCTGCGTCATTGCCCAGCGGTATCGACATCCTCGACCCTCATGCGCGCCTTGGCGTACGCTACGTGATCGAGGGCTCCGCGCTCAGCGCACGCCTGCTGCTGCGCCAAGCCGAGGCGCTCGGTCACCACGCTACGTCGGGCGCCACGTTTCTGACCCATCATGTGGACCGCGGCATCACCCATTGGCCGCGATTGATGCAGGCCTTGGCCCAGCATGATCCGGCGACTTCGGATTTCAAAACAGTGATCGCCTCTGCACGCAACACCTTCGCGCTGGCGGCATCATGCTTCGACCCGATGGGCTCAGCCGGGGATGTGGATGAAGGACAGGACCGCAAGTGAGATCGCACAGGCTACCGTAGCCTGCGCGAACGAGCCGATCCAATTCAGTGGCGGCATCCAGCCACACGGTTATCTCTTCAGCTGCCACCCCACCAGCGGCATCGTCCGCCACGTGTCCGCGAATTGTGGCCAGCTGTTCGAATGCGACCCCTCCGAGTTGATCGGGCAACCGATCGACGACTTCATCCAGCTGCCCTCTTCCGTGGCCGAACTCGCCGCCCTACAGGATGGGGCATTCGCGCGTTACGTCGGCAGTGCCAACATCGGAGCACAGGCCCGCTATTGCGATGTCAGCCTGCACTTGGCGCAAGGGCTCGCGCATCTGGAGGTCGAGCCACAGCCCGTGAACAGCCGGTCGCTGTCCGCAGGCGAACTGGCGCACGAGATGATCGTCCGTCTGACCGATGCGCAGGCGACCGAATCCCAGCTGCACGATGAAATGGCCAGGCAAGTCCGCCTGCTCACCGGCTTCGACCGGGTGATGATCTATCGCTTCCTCGACGATGACACGGGCGAAGTGATCGCTGAATCCTTGGCCGAGGGTGTGCAGTCATACCTCGGCGTGCGCTATCCGGCATCGGATATCCCGCCACAGGCGCGTGCGCTTTACCTGCGTAATCGCGTGCGGGTGATCGCATCGACCGATTACGTGCCTTCGCCCATCCAGCCTGCCGTCGTACACGACGGTGCACCACTCGACCTCTCGATGCACGGCCTGCGCAGCGTCTCGCCCGTGCATCTGGAATACATGCGCAACATGGGCATGGCCGCCTCGATGTCCATTTCGATCATCGTCGATGACCGCCTGTGGGGACTGGTCGCCTGCCACCACCGCACGCCCCGGCAGCTGCCGCCACGGCATCGCACGGCTGCAGATTTGCTCGGCATGTTCTATTCGCTACGCGTGACGTCGATGCAACATCTCAAATCCGCGACACGCAAGACCCGTGCCCGGGCGATCCGCACCGAGATGTTGCGGGCGCTGGCTTCGGTGGATGACCCTTCCGCGTATCTGGCGAAATTGTTGCCGGAGCTGCAAGAGATCGTGCCCGCCGATGCCGCCGTGCTGGTGACGCCACAGGACATCACCGTGGTCGGCGATGCCGTGACGGCGACCACGCTCGATGCCGCCCGCACCTGGTTCGAGGCACAACCCGGTGACGTCGCCGCCAGCCATGTCGCCAGCGAATGGATGGGCGATGCCGCATCGGAAGGCCACGCGGGCCTTCTGGGCATGCGCCTGACCGACGGCCGCTCGGTGCTGCTGCTACGCCGCGAAGAATCAGGCGAGGTCAGCTGGGCGGGCGAGCCGGTCAAACATCTGGTCACGACCGATGACGGCGTGCGCCTGGCTCCGCGACGCAGCTTCAACATCTGGCGCGAAATGGTCAGCGCGCAGGCACAGCCCTGGAGCCGCGAAGACCTGGAAGACGCCGAACCCACCGCCATGCTGCTGCGGCAGACCCTGCCTTCGGCGTCCTGATGCGGGCAAGGCCACGGTTGTCCCGCACGGCAGCAGCGGCTAACCTCGCGCCTCCTGCACTGATTCCCCGCACCGATGACTGATGCCCGCCAACAGCTCAACCCCTTGCCGCGCCTGATCTTCGCTTCACGTTGGCTGCAGCTGCCTCTGTACCTGGGCCTGATCGTGGCACAGGGCGTGTATGTGTTCCTGTTCCTCAAGGAGCTGCTGCACCTGGTCACCCACGCGGTGGGTTGGGGCGAGCAGCAAATCATGCTGGTGGTGCTCGGCCTGATCGACGTGGTGATGATCAGCAACCTGTTGATGATGGTGATCGTCGGCGGTTACGAAACGTTTGTTTCGCGCATGCGCCTTGAACGCCACCCGGACCAGCCGGAATGGCTGTCCCATGTCAACGCGAGCGTGCTGAAGGTGAAGCTGGCGATGGCGATCATCGGCATCTCTTCCATTCACTTGCTCAAGACCTTCATCGAGGCCGGCACGCTCGGCGACATGCCCCTATGCGGCACCACGGCGGCCTTCGCGTCTGCCGCCTCGGCCGCGGCGCAAGTGCCGGCCTACCTCGGCAAGACCTGCACCACCGTGTCCACTGATGGCGTGATGTGGCAGGCGATCATCCATGGCCTCTTCATCCTGTCGGCGATCGGCATCGCCTACACCGACAAACTGATGACTAACGCGGCCAGCAAGCGCGAACACGCCCACTGACCGCTACGCTCAGGCCGGTTTGGTACCGAACAAGACGCGCTTCTCTTCATCCGATAGTGGCTTGCCGGCGTCAGGATTGACCTCCGCGCCACGCGCGTAGGCGCGCTCGGTCGCCGGGCGCGCGCGGATGGCGTCATGCCAGCGTGCCAGTGCGGTGTAGGCGCTGCGGTCGATTGGCGCGCGCGCATACACATCGATCCACGGATACGTCGCCATGTCGGCGATGCCGTAGTCGCCACCGGACAGGTAGTCGACTTCCTGCAGACGCCGGTCCAGCACGCCCAGCAGGCGATCCACTTCGCGCGCATAACGCTCTTTGACGTAGTCGATCGCTTCCGGCGCGTACACGTGGAAATGCCCGTACTGTCCGGTCATCGGCCCTAGCCCGCCCATCTGCCAGAACAGCCATTCCAGCGTGGTCGTGCGCCCGCGCACATCGCTGGGAATGAAGCGCCCGGTCTTGTCAGCCAGGTACTGCAGGATGGCGCCGGATTCGAACACGCTAAGCGGCGCGCCGCCATCCGCGGGGGCGTGATCGACGATGGCCGGCATCTTGTTGTTGGGCGAGATGCGCAGGTAATTCGCCTCGAACTGCGCACCCTTGCCAATGTTCACCGGCTTGATCTGGTAGTCGAGGCCGGCCTCTTCGAGAAATAAGGTGATCTTGTGGCCATTCGGTGTGGGCCAGTAATACAGGTCAATCATCGCGTGCATCCAGGGTGGGCGCTCCAGTCTAGCCCGATGCGTAAAATGAGCCGATGGATGTTTCCCACTTGCTCGACGGCCTCAACACCGCCCAGCGCGAAGCCGTTTCCGCCCCGCCCGGCCACTTGCTGATCCTCGCAGGCGCGGGCTCGGGCAAGACCCGCGTGCTGACCCATCGCATCGCCTGGCTCAACGAAGTCCATGGCGTGCCGGCCCACGGCATTCTGGCGGTGACCTTCACCAACAAGGCCGCGGGCGAAATGCGACATCGCGCGGATGCGCTGTTGCCGAATGGCGGCCGCGGGATGTGGATCGGCACTTTCCACGGCATCGCCCATCGCCTGCTGCGCCTGCATTGGCAAGACGCCAAGTTGCCGGAGGGCTTCCAGATCCTCGACAGCGATGACCAGTTGCGCCTAGTGAAGCGCGTCGTACAGCAACTGGAATTCGACGAAGCGCGCTTCCCACCCAAGCAGATCGCGTGGTGGATCAACGCGCAGAAAGACGAAGGCCGGCGCCCGCATCACATCCAACCCAGCGGCGACGAATGGGGCGAGGTGATGCTGAAAACCTACACCCTCTATCAAGAGCGCTGCGATCAAGCGGGCCTGGTCGATTTCGCCGAGATCCTGCTGCGTGCGCACGAACTACTGCGCGACACCCCGGCCTTGCTGGCGCATTACCGCCAGCGTTTCCGCGAACTGTTGATCGACGAATTCCAGGACACCAACGCCATCCAGTACGGCTTCGTGCGCCTGCTCGCGGGCGACACCGGCAATGTCTTCGTGGTGGGCGACGATGACCAGGCCATCTACGGCTGGCGCGGCGCGAAAGTGGAGAACGTGCAGAAATTCCTGCAGGACTTCCCTGGCGCGCGCACCATTCGCCTGGAGCAAAACTATCGCTCCACCGCCAACATCCTGGATGCCGCCAACGCGGTCATCGCCAACAATCCCGATCGCCTCGGCAAGCAGTTGTGGACGGACTCAGGCGAAGGCGAGGCGATCGATCTCTACGCCGCCTACAACGAGATCGACGAAGCGCGTTATGTCATTCAGCGCATTCGCCAGTGGGTAAATGATGGCGGTAGCTGGAGCGAGGCGGCGATCCTGTATCGCAGCAACGCGCAGTCCCGCGTATTCGAAGAAACCCTGCTGGCCGAGCAGATTCCGTATCGCGTGTACGGCGGCATGCGCTTCTTCGAGCGCATGGAAATCAAGGACACGCTGGCTTATCTGCGCTTGATCGCCTCGCGTGTGGATGACGCCGCCTTTGAGCGCGCGGTCAACACGCCGACCCGCGGCATCGGCGAGCGAACAATGGATGAAGTGCGGCGCACCGCCCGCGGCGCTGGCGTGCCCTTGTGGGAGGCGACGCAACTCACGATTCATGGGGATACGCTGACATCCCGCGCCAAGAACGCCCTCGCCGGTTTCGTCCAGCTCATCGAGCAATTGGCCGATGAATGCGTCGATCTCAACCTGCAGGACAAGATCGACCACGTGCTGGTGCGCTCGGGCTTGCGTGCGCACTACGAGCGCGAATCCAAGGGCAGCATCGACTCCCGCGTGGACAACCTGGACGAACTGGTGAGCGTCGCCTCCCGCTTCAACCGAGGCGATGACGAGGAGTCCGCACAGCTGACGGAGCTCGTCGCGTTTCTTGCCTACGCCGCACTCGAAGCCGGCGAAGGCCAGGCCGATGCGGGCGAAGAAGGCGTGCAGTTGATGACCCTGCACAGCGCGAAGGGCCTCGAATTTCCGCTGGTCTTTCTCGCCGGCGTGGAAGAAGGCCTATTCCCCAATGCACGCAGCGTTGAAGAGAGCGGACGCCTGGAAGAAGAGCGCCGCTTGGCCTATGTCGGCATCACCCGTGCACGGCAGAAGCTGGTGTTGTCACACGCGGAAACACGCCGCCTGCATGGACAGGACATGATGGGACTGCCTTCGCGCTTCCTGCGCGAGATCCCGCATGCGTTGCTCAATGAAATTCGCCCGAAGGTGAAGGTCGCCCG
Source organism: Solilutibacter tolerans (assembly GCF_900155935.1). Taxonomy (GTDB): domain Bacteria; phylum Pseudomonadota; class Gammaproteobacteria; order Xanthomonadales; family Xanthomonadaceae; genus Solilutibacter; species Solilutibacter tolerans. The sequence continues at coordinate 381,636 of NZ_FTLW01000002.1, read as the reverse complement.
GCCGTACTTGTCACCTGCGCGTCGCAACGCCGGTCATGCGCCCATCGAAACGCCGGGCATCGCGCTCGGCACAAACGTGCGTCACGCGACGTTTGGCATGGGCACCGTGACCGATATCGAAGGCAATGGCGCACATGCGCGCGTGCAAGTGAACTTCGACGAAGCGGGCAGCAAGTGGCTGGTGCTGGCCTACGCCAACCTGCAAATCATGTGATCTTCCGGGTAAGACAAGGGCCGCTTGCGCGGCCCTTGTTTTTCAGTGCAACGATTGGCTTATCGAAAGCCGTGGCTCAGCAGTCCGGGGCCTCGCAGGGCTCGGCTCCGCGCTTCGCCACGCGCGCCAATGGCGCGCAAACCGTGGCTCTTTAGCGGTCCGGGGCCTCGCAGCGCTCGGCCCGCGCTTCGCCACTCGCGCCAATGGCGCGCAAACCGTGGCTCAGCGCCCATCCCGGTCAAAGTCGCCGGGGAGCACACGCTCGACGCCGTGCCATGCATCCTTGACAGCGTACTTGGCATCGTTCCATGCCATCTTCGACGTGCCCTTGGCCTGCTCCCAACCGCGTTCCAGATCGGCTTCGAGGCGATCATCCCATTCGCGGCCTTCTTGCTGCGCACGCGCGAAGGTGCCGTAGCGGTAGGCCGGGCGATAGTCACTTTCGTAGCCGTAATCGGCCTTGTAGTAATCCGCCTGGCTGTAACGGTCGGCGTAGTAACGATCCGTCGCATCATAGGCACGATAGGTACGGTCGCTGCGGTCGAAGGCATCACGCACGGCGTCCTTGGCTTCTTCCCAGCTCAGGCGCGACTTGGCCTTGGTGGCTTCCCAGCCCTGACGGATATCCGCTTCCAGCGCATCGTCCCATTCACGACCTGCGTACTGGGTGCGTGCACTGTTGCCGTAGAGATACGCCGGCGCGTAATCGGCTTCGTAGTTGTACTGGCTGTTGTAGTACGGGCGGGTGGTGTAGGTGTTGCGCCAATATTCGGTTTCACCCGTCGGGTCCACGCCTTCGGCCACCGTGTGTCCTGCAGCGCCACCGGCCGCGGCACCGATCGCGCCACCGACCAAGGTGCCAATCGGCCCGAAGAGGGAGCCGATCACCGCGCCCGCGGCTGCACCGCCTGCGGCGCCCACACCGGTACCGACCGGATGCGAACCGGGCTCGCCGGTGATGGGATCGCGGTTCATGTCACGTGTTTCATTCGTCATCGCACTAGCTCCGATCTTGGGGGGAGCTTGCTACTTTCCCGAACGCCACGTCGCGAGCACGTGCAAATTTGGTTGTCGTTAGGTGAAGGCGCTTAACAGTTCATCTGCGAGAAGGTTTTCACCAGCTGTAGAGTTGGATGTACACGGGCCGTATCACATCCTGCGGCGGCTCGAAGCGCCCATCGCCGTTGCGATCGATCAGGTAATACGGCACGCCTCGTGCCGGCGTGATCTTGACCATGCGCAACAGGCTGCCTACTCGGTATTCTTCGACGAGATCGCTGTTGGCTTCCAAGCGTGGCTGTCGCTCCGCGCCCTCAGGCACAGCGGGCGATGTCGCACACGCCACCAGTAACGCGGCCATGATCACGACCGCGATGCTCTTGATGCGCGTGCTAGTCGAGCACGTCATAGCTGAAGCCCCATAGCTGCACGTTGCCTTGCATCACGCCTTGATCGGTCGTGAATTGGCCCGAGCTGTGCAGCTGCCCCACGAAGGTGTAGCGCTTGCCTTTTTGGAGGGCGCCACTCGGCATCACCGTCGCCGTTTGCGGTTGCAGGTAGAGCGTGACTTCGCGCCCTTCCGGTGTCTTCACCAGCACGCCCTGCCAGCGACCGTCCTTGACGATGTGTTCGTTGATCTTGAGGAACGCCGGCTTGCCCTTCGGGTCGGTCACCGTGGCGGTGAATCGCACAAGTGACCCCAGGTGTTGGTCCATGCTTTGATCGGGGTCTTTTCCTTGCTTGCGCAGCGAGCGGCGGGCATCGGCATCCTTGATGATGTCGTCGATATTGTCGTAGCGAATCTGCCAGGTGAGCTCGCGCAGCCGATTGAGCATGAAGTCGCTCGGCACCAGCAAGCTGGTGCTGCGATGGCACGCATCGGGATCGCTGCCCATGCATTTCATCGGCCAATCTTCCTTGATCCAGCGATCAATCGGGCGAAGCGGGTCATTGAATTCCAGCAACTTCGCTACGCCGGGCGCGAATGCAAAGGCGGATTGCCCCTGTGCCGGCGCGACCACGATCACGCCGCCATTGCCCAAGTCCAACTTGCCGATGCGCAACTGTCGCAGCATCGCCCATGCATAGTCCTGCGCGCTCATGCCGTGCAGGTCGTTCACGACGAGGAAGGCGAGCTCGGTGCCGTGCTGGCGGGCGATGTCGCGCAGCTTGCCATCCAGCTTGGCGAGTTCCGCAGCGTCGAGTTTGCCGGTTTCATCCACCACGAAGCGCCCGTACTTGAACGGCACGGCATTAGTCGTTGGCGTGGGCAAACTTGCCGTCACCGGTGGCGGCGAAGGCGTGGCCGCGGGGCTGGGTGGCGTCGTGGCGGTCGCACTGCATTCACCACCCGCCTGGCGACAGGCTTCGGCCCAGCCTTGGCGAATCGCATCGGCGCGCTCGGCGCGGCCCGGATGCGTGTGCGATCCCTTCTCGCCCACCAGCGCCATGATCGCCTTGGTCGCGGCGGTTTGCGTGGCGCCCATGCGATACAGGACATAGCCGCTGAACTTGTCGGCCTCCAACTCGATCGCCGGACGGCTGCCGCCCGAGGTAATCGTGTGGCCCGACAAGTGATGGCCGCTTTCGTGCGCCATGATGCTGACCGGCGCCCACGGATCGCCGCCCGTCAGCCGTTGCGAGGTCTGGATGAAATCGGGTTGAAGGCGATGACACGTTTGGGCTGGCGTTGGCTGTCGAGCATGATCAGCGCCGCCGCGTTTTCCACCGGGCCCGAGGTGACCACGAAGTTGGCAGGCAGACCGGTGAAGCCCATGATCTTGTCGACCATGCTGCGACAGTCGCCGGGTGCGGCTCCCCCCAGCGCAGACGGCTGCAATTGCTCGGTCTTGCCGCCGCAGGAGCACGCCTGCAGCGCTGAGGCCACTTCCTCGATTCTTGCCGCATCCGTCCATTCGCGATCCGGCGGCTCGGCGGCGGTGCTTTTTCCGGCGCCACCCTCTCCCCCGCCGCCACACGCGACCATGAGGGAAAGCGTGAGTAGACTCATGGTCAATTGGCCGGTTTTCCGTAAACGCATCGCATCCTCCTTGTTTGGCATCAGTCCAATTGCATCCGCACCATCATCAACACGAAATACGCATACACGCGGAGCAACACCCAGCTGGCCGCGAGATAGATCAACAAAGACGCCACCAAGCGAGGCCATTCGCGCCGCAAGTCCACCAGGAAGAACTGACGGAAAGCCACCGCGACAATAGCCAGCTTCACTCCATGTATAGCAAGTAGCTTGAAAACGTCTTGTATGTGCGCACGGCTGCGGGATCCGTCCACAGCATCGACGGCAACAAGGCCAGAATGATCGCGGCAAGGATCAATATCTGGCAGTAAACAGCGAGCACGAGATGTTCGATGCTGTTGTAGCCCAGCCGGTTCCGATAGATCGCCCATGACGCGATGAAGATCGCGTCTATGCCGGTGGTGAAGCTCCAGTTCGCATAGGCCTGCACCTTCTGGAACATCAGGTTCACTTCTTCATCTGCACGGCTTGAATACTGCAAATGCTCAAAAAACTGTTGCTTGAAATCACCAGAATCAGAATGACCACCAGAAACGCCAGCAGCTTCAGCGGATGCATGTGCTTCTTGCGCATCCCCATCACGTATTCACGTGCGACGTAGCCCGGCTGTGTGATCAAGCGCCGCAAGGTCTGTACCGAGCTGATCTCGAACAGCCGCCAGTGTTGCCACGTCTCCAGCCGCAGATCCTTCCAGCCCAGCCGGCGGGCACGCTTCTGCCCGCATTGCCCGCAGAACGGCGTTTCAAGCGGCGCGGCGCAATCGCGGCACACCGCGACATCGAAGTACGCGCTGTCCAGCCGCACGGGCTGCTTGGGTCCAGCAGCGCCTTGCGGCATTGGGCGTTGCGGCGCTGCAGCCGGCTGCTCCTGCATCGGCCTCTCCGGTGGGGGAACGGATGTCGCGATCTAAGCCCGAGCGCCTAGAATCACTGTATGAAGAAACTCGTGCTGATCGACGGCTCCTCGTACCTCTACCGCGCCTTCCACGCGCTGCCCCCCCTCACTAACGCGGCGGGCGAACCCACCGGCGCCTTGTTTGGCGTAGTCAACATGTTGCGCGCGCACCTGAAGGAGGCGCCGGATTACATCGCCTTCGTGATGGATGCGAGCGGGCCGACCTTCCGCGATGCACTGGACCCGGAGTACAAGGCCAATCGCCCATCGATGCCGGATGAACTGCGCGCGCAAATCGAGCCGTTGATGCAGATCGTGACGGCGCTGGGCCTGCCGATCCTGCGCGAATCGGGCGTAGAAGCCGATGACGTCATCGGCACGCTAGCCTTGCAGGCCGCCGATGCCGGCGTGGAAGTGATCGTCTCCACCGGCGACAAGGACATGGCGCAGCTCGTGCGCCCGCAGGTCGCGCTGGTCAACACGATGAGCGGCAGCAAGCTGGACAGCGATGCCGCGGTGATCGAGAAATTTGGCGTGCCGCCGGAGCGCATCGTCGATTACCTCTCACTGGTCGGCGACAAGGTCGACAACATCCCGGGCGTCGACAAGTGCGGGCCAAAGACCGCCGCGAAATGGCTCGGGGAATATGGATCGCTCGATGGCGTGATCGCGCACGCGGCCGACATCAAGGGCAAGGTGGGTGACAACCTGCGTGCGGTGGTGGACCGCCTGCCGCTCAACCGTGAGCTGGCCACCATCCGCACGGATGTCGCGCTGCCGGATGCTTACGATGCGCTCGCCATGCGTGAGCGCGACACCGAAGCGCTACGCACGCTCTATGCGCGATACGGCTTCAATCAAGCACTGAAGGAACTCGATGGCGGTGCACCGGCCGCAGTCGCGAGCGAAGAAAAACTGCCCACGCCGGCGCGCGGATTCGTTGCGGCTCCCGTGGCCACTTCAACAGGCCCTTTGGATCCTTTGCTGTCCAAGCCCGGCGAATACGAAGCGGTGCTGACGCGCGAACAATTGGATGCGTGGCTACAGAAACTCGATGCTGCCGATCGCTTCGCCTTCGATACCGAAACCGATAGCCTGGATGCGATGCAGGCCAATCTGGTCGGCATCAGCCTGTGCGTTGAGCCGGGTCACGCTTGCTACATCCCGCTCGCCCATCGCGCGCCGGGGGCGCCCGCGCAACTGCGGATAGACGAAGTGCTGGAGGCATTGCGTCCTGCCTTGGTTAATGCCCACAAGGCGAAGGTCGGCCAACACGGCAAGTACGATTTGCACGTGCTGCACCGCCACGGCATCGACGTGCAAGGCTATGCCGACGACACGATGCTGCAGAGCTTCGTACTGGATTCCAGCCAGCGTCATGACATGGATTCACTGGCGAAGCGCGTGCTGGGCATCGACACCATTCCTTACAGTGATGTGGCCGGCAAAGGCGCCAAGCAGATTTCGTTTGCCGAAGTGGCGGTCGAAGACGCCACCCGCTACGCCGCGGAAGACGCTGACATCACCTTGCGCCTGTATCGCGCGCAGGCCCCGCAACTGGCCGAGGTGCGCGCGCTCGAAGGCGTGTACCGCGACATCGAAATGCCTCTGGTGCCGGTGCTGGAGCGCATCGAAGCGAACGGCGTGATGATCGACAGCGCCGAGTTGCGTCGCCAATCCGCCGACCTTGGCAAACGCATGCTGGAAGCGCAACAGAAGGCCACGGAACTTGCCGGCCGCACCATCAACCTGGATTCGCCCAAGCAGCTGGGCGCGTTGTTGTTCGATGAGTTGAAGCTGCCTGCGCTGGTGAAGACACCGAGCGGCGCACCCTCGACCAACGAGGAGGCGCTGGAAGCGATCGCCGATCAACACGAGCTGCCACGGGTGATCTTGGAATATCGCGGGCTGGCGAAATTGCGCAGCACCTACACCGAGAAGCTGACCGAGATGGTCAATCCGGATACCGGTCGCGTGCACACCAGTTATCACCAAGCGGGCGCGGCGACCGGGCGTTTGGCCTCCAGCGATCCCAACTTGCAAAACATCCCGATTCGCACCGAGGACGGCCGCCGCATTCGTCGTGCTTTCATTGCGCCGCCGGGTCGAAAGCTGGTGGCCTGCGATTACTCGCAGATCGAGCTGCGCATCATGGCGCACCTGTCCGAAGACCCGGCCTTGCTGCGCGCGTTCGAATCTGGCGACGACGTGCATCGCGCCACCGCCGCGGAAGTGTTCGGCCGCAAGATGGATGAGGTCACCGCCAACGAACGCCGCGCCGCCAAGGCGATCAACTTCGGCTTGATGTACGGCATGAGTGCATTTGGCTTGGCCAAGCAGCTCGGCGTGCCGCGCGGCGAGGCGCAGGATTACATCGCGCTCTACTTCAGCCGGTATCCGGGCGTGCGCGAATACATGGAACGCACGCGCGGGCAGGCACGCGGGCAGGGTTTCGTCGAAACCGTGTTCGGCCGACGCCTGTACCTGCCCTACATCCACTCACGCAACCAAGCCCAGCGGGCGGGCGCCGAGCGTGCGGCGATCAATGCGCCCATGCAAGGCACCGCCGCCGACATCATCAAGCGCGCGATGGTATCCGTCGATGCTTGGCTGAACGAGCATCGCGATCACGCACTGATGATCATGCAGGTCCACGACGAACTGGTGTTCGAGGTCGATGCCGCCTTCGTTCCCACCCTGACGGAGGCCGTCACCACCCGCATGGCCGGGGCTGCGCAACTGCGCGTTCCGTTAGTGGTTGATAGCGGAACCGGCGAAAACTGGGACGAGGCGCATTGATCAAATCTATCGTTGCGGCATGGCCTTGCCGCCTATTTGAACGATGACTGAATCCGCAAAAAACCCAACTATTTCTTAACGGAGCGGTTCACGAATCATCCATGTGCGGAATGCTCAACTATCACCCGTGGCAGATGCAACGTCTGCCGCAGATCGCTCCCCTCCCCTGGAGTTGATCATAGGGACCGGATCCCTCCCCAGATCCCGTTCCCTCCCCCCCGCCCCGCCGGCCCCCTCCGGCGGGGTTTTTATTTGCTTGATTCGAGCGCCTTGGACAGACGCTTAGTCCAACCTCTGCAGATTCAGCGGCGGCGTTTTTGCCTGCTGCCTTCTTGCTCTGGCAACTCGAACAGGTCGTCCGGCTGCAATTCATAGCTGACGCGGTCCACCTGCCAGCGCACTTCTTGTCCGCCCAATGTCATCCCGGTATACGAGAGCAGAAGGCCGCTTTCGCTATCCACCCACATCTGCCCGGAATCACTTCCAGCGGGGCCAGCGCGATTGGCCCTGCGATACGCCCAGTGCACGGCATTGCGTCCGCTATGGATGCCCTCGGCAAGCTTACGGCAGTCGCTCATCATTCCCATGCCGCCACACGGGGTTGCCGGGTCGACGAACAGGGGGAGTTTGCCGCGCGGCAAAGGCAGCCCGCCGCCACGGTTGTCCAGCATCACCAAGGGTGCGCCAGCAACGACTTGTAACAAGCGATACTCACGCGCATCGACACCGGTGAATGTCAAGGCGAATTGATCGTCACGGAAGTGGACCGTGACCGGGATCCGCTTGCCGGCCGGCGAACCCGCGATGGGTGCGAGCACGTTGGTCCAGACCTCAGCCTTGCCTTCGCTGGCTTGTACGTTCGATATAGTCAACAGCATCACGCACACCGCAAACGCCACGCATCCGAGGCCTGCCCTCCTCATCGCAGGGTGCCGGTATAAATGGGCGACTGCATGCGGACGATGGCATAGCTTTCTATCGCCAGCCGATCATGTCTCCCCAGTGGTTCCGGGCGCAGCGTTACCTTGTCGAACGGACCGCTGGGTTTGATGTACTTCGACGCGCCTTTGATCACCAGACCAACAAATGGAACGATCAATGGATAGTGATAAGTCACTTTGATCTTGAGAATGTTGGCATCCTGCACGTTTACACCGGTGCGGCCCACCCGCGCGCTGCGGAACGCAAGGTTGTCATTGGGCAAGGCAAACCTTCCGTTGTACTGCCGCTCCCTATGCTCATTCACCATGGCGCGAGTCGGACTGATGATGTCCACGTTGGTGTAGATCGGGTTTTCTACTTCAAGCTCGGCCTTGATGCGTGCCTTGGTAATCCCGCCGATACTTGCCTCGGTGGCAAAGAGCGGGGTCAGGCCCATGGCCAGCTCTTGTTTGATCTCCGACATCTTGGCGCCGTTGACAGCCCCGGCACGCGCAGCTTCGAGCGTCGCAAAATCCAGCGTCGCCTTAGCTCGATACAACAACACCAATTGAATCGTGGATAAGATCAAAAACAGGATGACGGGAGCCGCGATGATGAATTCCACAGTCGACTGCCCTGACATGCGGCGCTTCGCTCCTCGTGGGTTTGCTCGTCGCTGATTATTGCAAGTCATAGCTCTTCTCCTCCGCTAACCGCAGGTTCTGCATCAGATTGCCAGCGCCATGTTTCTCCCATGCGTGGGTGGATGCTGGCGAGCGCGCCGGCTCTCAACTCCAGCGTCGCGAAAGCACCTCTACATCCCACCGTACGCCATGGTTTGACGCTGCTCCTCCATCCGCAAACTTGGCCCGCACGATCAAGAAAAAGCACATCAAGTGGATAGCGCATCCACATCGTGTGTACGCTCGCACAAGGGCGAATCAACAGTCCTTCAGGGCCTTCAACTCGAAGAGGCGCACGAAAGAGTAGCCCTCGCAAGCGTGTCCACCAACCGTCGGCCAGCCATGCGCTGGGAACTGCAACGCTGCCATCCTCGCGATGGATGATCCCAGGTTTCACAAAATCCCCTCCTGGATCATCTTCAAGTAAATGAAGTAGCCGATGAACAGGAAGATCAGCGGGAAGAAAAACATCACCAGTGGCAACATCATCTTGACTGGCGCTTCCAAAGCCAGCTTTTCAGCACGCAGGAAGCGTTCTTCCCGTCGCTGGTTCGCTTGGGCGCGCAATGTGTCGCTAAGGTTAGCGCCCACCTTGTCGGCCTGAATGAGAGAGCTGGTGAAGTTCGAGATCTGCGGAATGTCCATCCGCTCCGCCATGCGCTTCAAGGCTTCCGCACGCGGAAGACCTGCGCGCAGGTCACGCAGCATCCGCGAAAACTCCTGCGACAACGGGCCTGCTGGGCCCTTGGAGACTGCCTGTTCTATGGCGCCGGTGATATTCAGGCCGGCCTCGACAGCCATCGTGATGAAATCGAGAAAGATCGGCAGATCGCGAACCACGCTGCGCTGACGCAGCTTGCGGCGATCATTCAACCAAATTTCCGGATACAACCAGCCAAGCAAACCACCGAACGCCAAGGCCATAAAACCACTACCCAGAGACAACTTGCCCAGCATCAATAGACACAAACTAAAAAACGCGAAGGCGAGCAAAGCAGACACGGCCTTCAAACCGTAGAACTCTTCCGAGGTCAGCAAATAGTCTTGCCCCGCTGCCTGCAAGCGTCGATGGGTCTGCTCGAACTGTGCCGTCTTCATGCGTGGCGCGATAAAACGGGTTGCCACAGTCACCAGCGGCCACATCATCCGCAATGGTGCTGGTAAAGGATCCTGATAACTGCGGTCGTCAATTTCGACCTCGCGCAGAGCGCCACGCGAGCCCAGCATCACCAGCACCACCGCTGCTGCCGCCATTACCGCTATGAGAATGAGCATGATGTTCATACGTCAATCGTCATGATCTTGCGACACATGCGATAGCCCAGATACTCCATCACTACGCAAATGGCGATGACTAGATACCCGTGCCAACTGTGAAACATTGGCTGCATGGTTTCTTCATACATCAGCGTCAAATAGCCAATCAGGAACACCGGCAACAACGCCATTACAATGCCCTGCAAGCGGCCCTGCGCAGTCAGCGCTTTCACCTTGTTCTCCATGATGAGGCGGCGACGCAAGGTTTCCGCCAAGGTGGCGAGTGTGTCGGCCAGGTTGCCGCCTACCTCCCGCGAGATGTTCACGGCGGAGACGAACAACTTTGCATCCACGATCGGTACGCGGTCGCTGAAATGCTCCAGCGCTTCTTCCGTGCGGACACCCAGGTGCTGCTCGCGCAGTACCAGGGCGAACTCCTGAGCCAGGGGCGGCTGGCCATCGTGCACCATGACCTCTAAAGCAGGGGCAAAACCCACACCTGCCCGCAAACTACTTGACAGCATTTGCAATGCATCCGGCAGTTGCTCCTGGATTTGGTTCAACCGGCGCTGCTTCATCCACACGTAGACCTTGCGTGGAATGAAGAACAAGGCAGCTGCAGCCACAATCGCGATCAACAGCTTGCCCGTAATCAGCCAGATGAAGGCCGGAATGACCACCAAGGCCACCGAGTTGAAAACGAAGAGCTGGGTCGGATCCATGAACATGAACATGTCGGCCAGATTCAGCCGGGCCTGTTCCATGAAGTTTTCCCGATAGCGCCGCATGAATCGGTCGCTCGCGCGAACGGCCATGTACGCCGCAACCGCGAAGAACAGGAAAATTACGATCGCAACTACCCAGATATTCATCGGAAGCCGTCTTTCCCCGAGCCGCCTCGGAAGATGCCGAGATCCACTTGCACACCGCGTTGGGCCAACTCTTCGTAGAACTCGGGCACTGCGCCGGTGGCGATGAAGTTGCCCACCACCTTTCCATCGGGTCCGTGATACGTCGTTGGCTTGAACAGGAACACGTCTTGCAGCTGGATAGTTCCGCTTTCAACACCCGTGATTTCCGTGATGTGGCTGACCTTTCGCGAGCCACACGGATAACGCCTTTGATGCACGATGAGATCCACGGCCGATGCGATCTGCTCGCGCACCACCACCATCGGCAGCTCCATGCCTGCCATCATCACCATCACTTCCAATCTGGACAGGGTTTCGCGCGGGTTGTTGGCATGCGCCGTAGTCAACGAGCCTTCGTGACCGGTATTCATTGCCTGCAACATGTCGAGTGCTTCACCGCCGCGGCACTCACCGACGACGATGCGATCGGGGCGCATGCGCAGTGCGTTCTTCACCAAGTCACGAATGGTGATCTGCCCCTTGCCTTCCATGTTGGGTGGGCGCGCCTCCAGCGAGACCAAGTTGGGCTGCACCAGTTTTAGCTCCGCTGCATCTTCGATAGTGACAACACGATCCACATCGGGGATGAAGTTCGAGAGGATGTTGAGCAGCGTCGTCTTGCCGGAGCCCGTACCGCCAGACACGACGATGTTCTTGCGCTCGCGCACAGCAATCTCGAGAAATTCGAGCATTTCCTTGTTGAGTGAATCGAAGGTCAACAAGTCCTGGCCCAGCAGGCGGCGCGTGGCGAATTTTCGGATGCTGATGCTGGGGCCGCGCAAGGCCACCGGCGGGATCACCGCGTTGACGCGCGAGCCGTCCTTGAGTCGCGCGTCAACCAGCGGCGAGCTTTCGTCGATGCGTCGGCCCAAGGGCGTGACGATGCGTTCAATCGCCGCCAACGCGGCGCGCTCCGACGTGAAGGTAACCTCAGATCGCACGATGCGCCCGGAGCGCTCGATGAATATCTGGTCATGCGCATTGACCATGATTTCCGTCACGGTCGGGTCATCAATCAAATCTTCCAGTGGCCCCAAGCCGATGGCTTCATTCAGCACTTCCTTGGCCAACCGTCGTGGATTGATCGCCTTCGGTAAATCAGCGAAGTCGCGTTTGATGATGTCGTCAATCAAGTTGATGGTGGTGCTGCGCAGCGATTCGTCGCTCATGCTGCGCACGTCCACGCGACGCAAGTCCATTTGGCGCACCAGCGCAGCATGCACCTTGGTGCGCCAGTAATTGACATCCACCACGTCTGCGGCCGGTTGCAGCTGGGTAGAGGTCACTGGCGACACATCGCCCTCTGCCGATGACGTGCCTGTGTTGGTTTCAGCCTGGCTCCGGCCTGATGCCGAAGCTTCTCCGGTATTGAAATCGATCATCGCCTCGTTTGCGGCTTCACGCGCCACCGGTTCGTCTGCGTTGACCTGCAGCGTGTAATCACCAATGACGATGCGATCCTTGCCACGAATCGGTCCGTGCCGCGAGACCACTCGCGTGCCATTCACCGTGATCGGTGCACGACCGCCTAGCGAGAGGATGTAGATGCCATCCTCTTCGCGTACCAACGATGCGTGATTACTGGCGATTGTCCACCCTTGCAAGGTCACGAGATTGGCATCATCCCGCCCGATGCCGCACTCGCGGTGCATGCATTGAACGCGCCGCTGTTCACGACCAGGCGCATCGATTTGGATGTTGAACATCATTTGGTACTTGGCCGGATCAACTTGCGCTGACGCTTGCTGATCTCACCTTCCAGCGAATTCTTTATGTCCTCGCCGCGCTGCAGGTTCTCGCGATTTTCGGGCGAGCTCGGGGTTACGATGCGCGGCGTTACGAAGACCACCAGCTCAGTGCGCTGGCCGCGGAATCCATCCGAGCGGAACAGCTTACCGATGATCGGGATATCGCCAAGGATCGGAAACTTGTCTGCGCTCTTGGCAGCCGAGCTATCAATCAGGCCAGAAATCACCATGGTTTCACCGGTACGCACATTGATTTCGGACTCCGTCCTGCGCGTCAAGAACCCCGGGACACCCTGCACCGATACGGAAGGATCGATGCGGCTCACCTCAGCCATCACTGTGGTCAAGACTTCATTTTGGCTGTTCACCGAAGGCGTGATGTTGAGCCGCACGCCGTATTCCTTGAACTCCACTTGGGTCACGCCAAGCACGCTCGGAATCACGATCGGCACTTCGCCACCGGCCAGAAACGTAGCTTCACCGCCACTACGAACACTCAACTGTGGCGAAGCCAGTACCCATGCCTTGCCCTGGCTCATCAGAAGATTGATGCTGGAGGCAATAGAGGTAGCGATGCCGAAGTACGTCTGCGTACCCGGCAAGCGCATGGGCAAGCTGTCCTTGATGTCCTGGAACGTGTCGTCATCCTTGGGCAACACGCGGAAGTAAGGATTGGTGGTGAAGTCCTTGATCGAACCACCCAATGGACCTTTGATCATCGTGTCCCAGCGAATGCCCAGCTCCTCGAGCGCATTCCGGTTGAACTCCATGATCTGCACATCCATCTGCACCATCGGCCGCATGCCCACTGGGTCCGTGCTGGCGAAGTTGAGAACCTGCGGATAGAGCTTTTGAATCGCGCCAACCTTGGCGATCGTGCCTTCGTCCAGATCGCTGCCTGCCACAACCACGTTGCCACCGACCGGCGTCACGGTGAGCCCGGGCACTACGCCCAACAGAACGCGAACGGTTTCAGCCAGCGCCTGGCCACTATCTGCCGACACATCGACCGTGACATCCCGCTGGGTCCCATCCGCCATCCACAAATGGACGTTGGTTGCACCCTTCTGCGTGCCGATCAGCACGAGTTCACTGCTCCCCACCGTATGCACGCTGAGGATTTCGCCATTGCCCACCGCCACACGGCGGATGCTGCCGGGCACGCGGTGTACCACTGCCTGCCCCGCATACAACGCCAGCTTGTTGGGTAGCGGCGTCGCCGTAGAAGGACGGCCATCGCTTGCTCGCGCCGAGGCACGTGGCACCTGCGGCTGCTCCTGAATTTGGAAGGGCATCGCGCGAGGCGTCGTGCCCTGCTGTGCGCCTATCGGGGAGGCTTGTGTCGCTGCATTTGCAGCCTGCTCAGCTTGCTGGGCCTGTGCGAGCGACGCGCCTGACACCATCAATGCAATTGCCGTGGCGAGAGAAATTCCGCCCGTCTGCCCGCGCCTGAGGACGCTGCCTTTCTTCACACTTTCCATGTTGATCAGCTCCGTCCGCCGATGATGAATTCGATACCTTGACCACGGCGGCGTGCTGCGCCTGCTGGTTGGTTGCCGGGTACACCGCCCAACGCATTGAGCAGCTCACGTTCGCTTAGGCCCGTTGCCGCGCCCGGCGAGGTGTCGGTGATTTCACGAAGCAATACCCGCAAGCTGCCGACCTTGGAAGCCACCGCCAGCTGCTTGGCTTGGTATTGATCAAGTTCGAGGGTCAGGGTTGAATATGCATCATTGCCTTCTCCCACCTCGGCGCCTTCCGGGCGAATTTTTTCGCCGACCTGTGTGCCCGTCGCCAGCACCTTGATCTGCTGCAACATCGGGAACAGTCGTGGTCCACCCTTCGCTTCTTCGATTTCTTTCAGGAAGAAAATGTCGATCATGTCTCCTGGCGCGATCATGCCGGAGATCGAATTATTCTCGTCAACACTGAGGTTGTAGGCGACTTTTCCCTTTGGGATGATTCGCGAGAACTGATCGTACAGCGGAACCAATGACGAGGCGCTGAGTGGCGCACCACCGCGCACAGGCGCTCGCAACATGCGTCCCGCATATTCATCGTAGTTATCGGGAGTAAGCGCGTCGGCGGGCACCAAGTCCACCGGCACGCTTCGACTTGCCATGTCGCCGGGTGACAAGATCACGCCTTGTTCCATATCGTTATTGGCAACGGCGACTTCAACCATCTCGCGGTTATCGCGAGTTTTTTCGGCAACGGTTGTCTGCACGTAACGAACAGCCAAGCCCGAAGCAAAAAGTGCCAGCAGTCCAGCGGCGCCGATATAAAGAAAATTCTTGTTGAACTTGGGCTTTTGCATGTACCGATCACGTGTGGGTTAAAGGGGGATGGCTGAGAAAGAGATGGCGTAGACGAATGCGTCATAAACCTCTTTCAATGCCTTCACGATTTGGGAGATGACGTCGGGATTGGCGAGCAAGATGATTACCGCCCCCAGCAGAACGATCGTGTACTCGACCGTGGCCTGCCCCGACTGTTTCTTGGGCTGCGTGGTCTTTTTCATTTTCCTTGCACCATCATTACGATGGTCTCCTTCTCCATGCGCATGGTCGTAATGGCTGCCATGCCTGTGTTGCTTTGGTAGTAGCTGATGCACGATTGGCTGCTCGCGGTGCACTTGCTCGAGCTTTCGCTTTCCACATAGCCCTTCGCCCGCAGTGCACGCTCATAGAATTTTTGATTCTGGTAGGGCGAAAACTGGTTCCCCATGCGCAAGCTGCGCGGATTGCCGGGCACATCGCGGTAAACAATGTCTTCATACACTTTGGTGAGCGAGGGCTTGATCGCCCCCTGCCCCGCGGCGGGCGGCTTTCGCGAAGGCAGCTTGGTCATACCCAGCTGGCCCGTCGTCTTTCCGGCAGTTGAGGAGAGCTCGACGGTGACGTAATAGCCGTTTTCTTCATAGCCGAGAACGGTCTTGGGCCCGATCTTGTTCTGCACCAGTTTTTCTTTACGTGCCTTGTTGTAGAACGCGATCACTTCATTTTTGGTCATGTCCACGTCGAAACGAAGGATGCGCATCTCTAGTCCGTTGTAGAGCATGTCGCTGGACACCCATTGTGCTTGGGCATCTGCAGGCACAAGAACGTCAGGCCACCCCGTCGCCAAACCTTTGTGCGGAGCTAGACTCGCCACAGCAAGCAAGCAAAAGACAGCGCACCGAGGGAGCGTTTCAATTCCCACGGACCGGATACCTCTCCAACTTCTTGATCGGCACGATGTCCGGTTCGATGTACCCAATGTCGAGATCCTTCAAGCGCCTTGTAATCGGCAAAGGAATGCTGCCAATGGCATCCAATCCTTTGCTCAACTCCTTGAGATTCGATGTAGGCACCAAGGATTCGACTTGCTGTATTACGCTTCGCTTATGAGAGGAGCGCGTCCCGGGCGCACCACTGCCCGCGGCATTCCAAGCATCCACAAGCAAGCTTTGCTCTCGATTAAGTTGCAACCCTAGGTTATCGAATGGCGCCAAATATCTCGCCGGACTACCATCGCGACCTTGCAGATTGCGTATGTCGATGCGGGTTTTGACGGTGATATAGCCTTTTGCATTCGGCGGAAAATCTCCAGGCAACTCTTTAGGGAATTTTGATATCACCCCTGATATGAACCCCGGCGACGATTTTTCGCTTCTCCCGGTCACGCTCGCATCTTGCTTGAGCACCAGTTTTTTGCCTGAAAATGTGTTGAGCAGCGTGTCGTCGAAGTTACCCGTTGCGGAACCGCTCGAGTTGCTGCGAATCGGCGAATCCGCCCTGGCAAACGCACGATCGATCATCAACGCTTTCATTTTTGCTTGATTCGCAAGACCATGGTCTTGCGTTGCCGTCATTTCCCACGCCGCATTGCGTGTGGCCTGTTGGGCTTGTTGCTTGATATGGGTGTATTTGCCGATGATCGGTATAAGCAAGAACAAGGGCACAAGCACCGCACAGACGACTACGGCCTCGGTCAGTGCCTGACCCTTTTCATTGCGTCGAATTGCGCGCATCACTCGCCCTCCTTGTCAATGCCGTCGGGTGGCGTGACCGCAGCCCCGCCTATCGATATCGACGCCACTTCCAATCGGCAGCCGCTACCCGCTTGCACACTGTTGGAAGCTGTCAATGGCAATGCATCTAAAAAGGCTTCGCCCGTTTGTCCCAGCTGGCAATCATCGCCAGTCGCCGCTTCGGAAATCCCCCATGCCGCCCCGCCTGACCACATGCAGACTTCCGTTTCGTCTTTTTTCCATCGCGAGCAGGGCTGCCCCTTTTTTTGGCTTGTCCCTAACGCGGCCCAACCGATGCCCAGGCTGTCTTCTCGCGCTTGAGCCACATCTTCACTCGCCAACGCCATTCGGACGCCTGCATCCTGTTGCGTTTCGCTTTCCGCCTCACCTGGGAAATTGCTGCGCACGCGAACATCTTTGCCGTTGCTTTGCGTATCTCTACGATGTTCATAAAATTCAAACTGGCAGGATGTCTCCGGACTACCGGGGCTTGGCGTGCGCCAGCCCCACTCCACGTCGCTGATTTGATAACGCGCACCATCCGTCCAGACTTCGCTTTGATGCTTCCCCGCCTTGGCCAGTTCATCAGATGAAAGCGCCTTTACCGGCAAACCAGCACCGTTGCAGGCAATCACGCGCGCCTCATAGTCCTTGATTGCGAGCGGCTGTCCATCGTGAAGGCGTTCACGATGGACTACGAACTTCAAGGCTTGCTTGCCCGACGTGTCCTCGTCAGCGCTGCGCAGAGCACTATCCTTTTCAGTCTCGGCACGTAAGTCGCCGCCATCACATGCGACTGCAATGTTCATCACGAATGCGAGCAGGATTATGTTCGCCGCTTCACGCCCTGGAAATTTCGCAATGCTCTTCATGGCGCAGCCGATAATGCGTTGAAGCTGGCGCGCAGAGTGGCCGGCGTTTCCGTCAACCGCGCTTGCCAGTAGGGACTGAACAGGCTGCCCGCTTCATATCGGGCATCACTCCTGCCACGAACATAGCGATTGAACATGCGTCCGCCGTTGTAATCATGCGGGCGATTGAAATAGATCTGTGCACTCGACAACGCCTTAATCTTGTCGCCCGGCGGCGACTCCGTCACGTCCATGCGTCCGGTGGCCATGCCGATGTTGGAGCTGGTGCGGGTCTCCTTTGTCGAGGTGGCAACTTCGACCGTGAAGATCGGACCGTCTTCTGGTGTGCGTGCCTTGCCATCCTTAACGTCGTGATACTGGTGCGCGATGCCGTTCTTGTATTGGGTAAAGAACGCATGGTTCCGTTTGCCGCCCACCATGCTGCCGCCCGGGTCCGACTCCGCCATCTGCGATGTCATTTCCCAGGGTGAGAGGCCGTTGTATGCCTTAAGACGCTTGCGTTGGTAATCCGAATACCAACCACGGCCATTTCCCATCCCGGCGAAGAATCGTTTGTTTCGGTTGGGCGCAGCCTGCGCGCCCGCCCATCCCAGTGGCAAATCCAACTCAAGCAGCCAGATGTCGACCACGAAATTGTTGGTGTCTACGGCAGACCAGCGGTTGTAGTCCACCATGTCGGTGCCACCGTTGGCTTCGAAACCTATGATGAAAAGCTTGGCATCATCGCGCCGATCAACCGTGAACTTGTCGCGCGATTCCATCACCAGGTTTCTATAACGGTCTCCGCCTACCGAACCGCTGGAGCGCCCTTTGGGCACGTTGAACTGCTGCAGGTATTCGCTACGGGCTTGCTCCATCTGTCGAACCAGGTTGGCGTACGACAGCGCGGTGACTTTCGCGTTGGGGGAGTTCGCATCGACCACATCATGCGCAACCTTCATTGCGCCGGCTGTGCTCGCCTGTTCGATCGCGAGCTCGGCCACCTGTGCATAGCTCTGATTTAGTACTTGATCGATCAAGCCGATCGCCGGCCCGCTAGCCTCACGCAAGCCTGTGCGGATAGGCCGCATGATTTGATCGGCGGCTTTCGCGATTTGCGCAACAGCCTTGAAGATGAAGCCAACGTACGGAACTGCCGACAAGATGTTCGAGTAGGTCTCGGTCATCTTGGCCGAAACGTTGATTTGGGTCATCCAGGAATTCAGGCTGACCAGCTGGGCGACCGCCACTTCGTTGGCGATGCGTCCTCGATTCATGTACGCGGCTAGATTCCAGGCGCGCGCTTGCTCGACCGCCACGCTATACGCAGCGGCATCGGCGGCATTGGTCAACTCGACCTTCTTGTTGACCACTTGCCCGGTGTTGAACGTCACCATCAATCCGACGCACAGCACCAGCAGGAAAATGAGGGTCAGCGGCAGGGCCTGGCCTTGCTGCCGGGGGGAGCGGGGTATGGAAAGCATCTTTCTGGCCTCGGGGGAAAGGCTTGAGATAGACCGAGGCGGGCAATCGCTTGCCCACCCCGTAAAACCACCAAATTACTTGGCTTCGTTGCCGTTGTAGGAGTTCAAGCCCTTCTTGGCGTCCGACTGGCTCTGGGCTTCGCCCGCCTGGTTCTTGGCGCGGTTGATCTGCTGCTGGGTCTTGGATGTCTCACCCGCCAGCTCTTGCGCCATGCCCGACATCTGTGCGCGGATGGTGCCGCCAAAAGCGGTGAAGACGCCGATGGCCGCAATAGCGATCAGGGCGACGATGATGATGTATTCGGTCATGCCTTGGCCGCGTTGGCGACGGGCACCGATGTTGCGATTTTGAATCTTCATGATTGAACCTCACGGAGCAGTGGCTGGGTAATCCGCGCGGATTTCGGGGGAAACTCCGCGCAGGATTCGAAGCTAACCAGCTTTTTGTGACAGTTCAAGCATTTTATTTCGCAAATGGAACATATTGTTCCATTTTTGATTCTCTTATCGCAAAATCCATGCCACCCTTCAAAATCAATGAGTTAGGGAAACTCAAAGGTTTTTAATCTACTGCTTGATCAGCTCCACACGCCGATTCTTGGCCTTGCCTTCCTCGGTGGCGTTGTCAGCTACCGGCTGGGTGTCCCCCATCCCGCTGGCCTGAAGTCGGGACGCATCGATGCCTGCCTGTTGCAGGGCCGCAACTACAGCCTTCGCCCGCCCTTCGGATAGCGACTGGTTGTGCGCCTTGTCCCCCGAATTGTCGGTATGCCCATTGACCGCCAGCTTGAGCGCGGGATCTTCCTTCAACAACGCGACCACCTGCTCGATCTGCGGCATGGAGTCCGGCAGGATGTCGGTCTTGTCGGTGGCGAAATTGACCTGCAGCGCCACCTTGCCTGCACTATCAATTTGCTTCTTCAACTCCGAGGCCGGCACGAGCCCAGCGGTTTGCTGGAACGCCTTCTCTTGCCCGATGACATAGGCATAGTTGACGTTATCGGCGACCAGATGGATCCAGATGTTGCCGTCATTGCGGCGCACCAGATACGTGGTCGCCGGGGCGCTATACACATTGCCCAGGCCGTCTATGAAGCCTTGGGTAATCTCATCGCCCCATTCCTTAATCGTCTCGGTCGGCACACGCCCTTCCGACACCTTGACGCCGCCCATCTGCTTCACCAACTCGTCGAAGTTGCGCTTCACCTCAAACTCGGAGCCATCGTGCCCCGCTTCCGCGGCAAAGACTTCGCCATGAAACTTGCCTTCAACCCAATGTGTCTTGCCATTTACCCAAAACGGGAAGCGTGCGAACGTCTTGTTGGTCTGGCCGAAACCCTTGTTGCTGTAGCCGCTTGGCAGTGTGATGTAAGGGAAGTCGCCCAGCCCAACTTCCGAAACCGGATATTGGTTGATGTCGAATTCTTCTGCTTTCTCGGCAGCGCCCGGCGCAGTTGCCGTGTTGGCAGTGTCAGTCCCCGGATTTTCCGGCGCCGCCTCCTTCTTCTTGCAGCCGGCCATCAAGGCCACGACAAGCATGGGGGCGATAACGATGCGGGCACGAATCATATTTGCTCCTGAAATGAGAGAGGAGATCACCCGGCGCGCGGCCAGGTGATCGATCCTTGGTTGTCAGCTATCAAACGTCTGGGGATTAGACACCCATCGCTTTGGCCTTGGCTTCCATTTCTTCCGCGGCTTTTTGCCACTTCTTAATTTCTTCTGGGTCGGCCATTTGCTTCAACGGCCCGCAATCGGCCTGCGCCTTGGCCGGGTCGCTGGCCGCCTTGGCCTTGGTCGAGGCGTAGCCCTCATCAAAAAGGCGTTCGATCTCTGATGTAGATAGGCCCTTGGCCTTCATTTGCTTATCAAGATTGACCAAGGTCTGCGCGCGCGTTTGCTGGCCCGCCAAGCCACAGAACTCCGCCATCGCTGCCATGGAGCCTGCCATGGACACCATGCTGCCTTCGGCCATCCCGACAGCGGCGGCAGGTGTGGCCGCTTGGGGCTCGGCGGCGGCGGCCGTCTCAGTCGCACTCGCGGCAGGTTCAGGCGAAGCGCTATCAGGGCGCGAACACGCAACCACCAACAGAACCGGGCATAACAACAACAAGGGGCGAAGCAAGCGCATGGGGGAACTCCATTCGGGGGAGCCCGGAGTGTAACAATCTGTTCCACCCATGGGATTGCGGTTCAGCTACGCATACCGATGCCGCGCTTAAGCAGCCACAGGCCCAGTGCGCCCAGCGCCGCGACGAACACCAACATCAACGCGAATGCCGTCCATACCGGCACATCCGAGGTGCCGAGCAAGCCGTAGCGGAAGGCGTTGACCATGTAGAAGATCGGATTGAGGTGTGTCGCCGCCTGCGCCCAGGCCGGCAGCAGCTGTACCGAATAGAACACGCCGCCCAAGTAAGTGAGCGGGGTGAGGATGAAAGTGGGGACGATGGTGATGTCGTCAAACTTCTTCGCATAGACCGCGTTGACGAAACCGGCCAGCGAGAAGATCGTCGCGCCCAGCACGACGGAGGCAATGGTGATGAAGGGATGCGGCATCCGCACTGGGGTGAACAACATGGCGATCGCCATCACAATCGCGCCAACCAACAGCCCGCGCAGCACCGCGCCCGCGACATAACCGGTCAGGATCACCCAGTTCGGCATCGGGCTGACCATCAGCTCTTCGATATGGCGGCCGAACTTTGCGCCGAAAAAGCTCGAACTGATGTTGCCGTAGCTGTTCTGGATCACGCTCATCATCACCAGGCCGGGCACGATGAAAGCCATGTAGTCGACGCCATCCATCTGCCCGACGCGTGAGCCGATCAGCCCACCAAAGATCAGGAAGTACAGCGTCATCGTGATCGCCGGTGGCACCAACGTCTGCGGCCAGATGCGCAGGATTCGCATCACTTCGCGGCGGATGATCGTGCCGAGTGCGATGAGATTGGGATTGCTCATACGCGCACCTCCGCGTGGCCTGCTTCCTGCGGCGCTGAAATCATGCGCACGAATAGCTCCTCCAAGCGATTGGACTTGGTGCGCATGGAGCGCACGCGGATGCCCGACGCATCAAACGCATCGAACACGCGGTTGAGATCCATCGCGCGCGGCATGTCGACATCCAGCGTGTGACCATCCAGTGCGATCAGCGTCGCGCCTTCGATTTCAGGTAATTGCGCGGGCAGCTCGCCTTCGACATCGAACAGGAAGCCCTCGACATCGAGCCTGGCCAGCATCGACTTCATCGAGCCTTCGGCGACGATACGACCGTGATCGATGATCGCCAGATTGCGGCACAGCGCCTCGGCTTCTTCCAGATAATGCGTGGTGAGGATGATCGTGGTGCCTTCGGCGTTGATCTTCTTGAGCGTCTGCCACATGCCGCGACGGATCTCGATGTCGACGCCCGCGGTCGGCTCGTCCAGGATCAATAAACGCGGCTCGGTCATCATCGCGCGGGCGATCATCAGGCGCCGCTTCATGCCGCCCGATAGCGTGCGGCTCATCACGTTCGCCTTCTCCCACAACTGCGCATCACGCAGCACCGCTTCGGCGCGCGTGAGCGCCACCTCGCGCGGGATACCGTAGAAGCCCGCGTAGTTCACGCAGATGTCGATCGGCTTCTCGAACATGTTGAAGTTGATTTCTTGCGGCACCAGGCCCAGCTGGCGCATGGCCGCACTGCGGTCCGCATCGATGTCGATGCCGCAGACCTGCACCGTGCCCGCCGTCTTGTTCACCAGCGAGCTGACGATGCCGATCAGCGTCGATTTGCCTGCACCATTCGGGCCCAGCAGCGCGTAAAAATCACCCGGGGCGACTTCCAGGGAAACGCCTTTGAGCGCCTCGACGCCGTTGTCATAGGTTTTCTGCAGTCCCTGCACGGACAGTGCAGGCACGCTGGGGTCGAATGCGGTCATGGGGGAGCCGTCGGCCAAAACGCTAGTATATGGGCCCGCTCCAGACGCATCGGCCCCGGGTCACAACCGGCGCCGCCTCGCATGTCCAAGTTCTTCCCGATTCGCCTGACCTCGCGCCAGCTGGCCACGCCCTCTGTCCTGCACCTGAACTTCGTCCGTGACGATGGCGGCTCGCTCGATTACACCCCAGGCCAATTCATCCAGATCCACTTCCCTTTGGCCGATGGCACCACGGCGCGCCGCAGCTATTCCTGCGCCACCCGCCATGACCACCATATGGGCCCGGGCGAGCCCGTGGAATTCATCGCCAGTCGCGTACCGGGGGGCGCGGCGACGGCCTTGTTTGAGGGCATGGCGATCGGTGATTGCCTAGAGGCCAGTGGGCCACTTGGCCTCTTCACCCTGAAACCCGACGACACCAATGGGCGCTACCTGTTGATTGCGACCGGCACCGGTGTCGCCAGCTACCGTTCGATGCTGCCAGACATCGAAAAAATGATGGCCGAACGCCCGGTCGATATCGTGCTGATGCACGGCGTGCGCACTGCCGAGGATCTGCTGTTTGCCGACGAATTTGCCGATTTCGCATCACGACACGGTGATCGTTTCCGCTATATCCCCTGCTTCTCGCGCATCCAGCCGGATGCCGACATCTGCGGCAACGGCGCAGAACCACGCCATGGCTACGTGCAGAATTTCCTCGAAGCATTGGCCCCAGATCCGGAGCGCGATATCGCCTACATGTGCGGCAACCCCAATATGGTCGATGCCTGTGTCGAGGCGCTGAAAGGCTTTGGCCTGCCGATGAAGAACATTCGCCGCGAGAAATACGTCAGCTTGAAGTAAGCGCGATTGCGTCGGGGGCACACGCTGTCAAGGATGCTTGACAGCGCAAACCGGTGCGCTTAGTCTCGATGTCAAGCTTCCTTGACACGAGGTGCAGCATGAGCAACGACAAGCGCAAGCAGCTGGCTGGCACCGGCGGCGCATTCTTGGCCGTCGGCTTTACTTTTTTCGTCCTTGGCATCAGCGGGAACATGGCTTTTCTAAACATCGGGATCGCGTTCTTCGTCATTGGCCTGTCCTCCATTGCCCAGGGCAAGAAGGACGAGGCGGCTGCCCGCGACACCGATGACGACAAGGATGGCGCTCCATGACAATGCGCCGCATCACCTGGATCTTCGTCAGCATCGGTCTGGGTGCCTGGCTGCTGGGTGGACTAGGCCATTTCGCTTGGCACTGGAAGGGCGAGCTGGTCGGCATGTGGTTCGGGATCGGCGTGGGCTATCTCCTGGCCGGCGTGTTGATGATGCTGATGCCGCGCTGGTGGCGTGAGTACTGCGACGAGGAATATGCGCACCCCGCCGGCCGTCGTTATCTCCGCGCCATGTGGCCGATTCTGATCGGCTATTCGCTGATCTTGTTTTTCTCTGGCTGGATGATCAAGCGCGGGGTCGAACCGATACCGTTGCGAGCGTTGGTGGCCTTGCTGCCGGTCGTGCCTTTGGCTTTTCTACTTCGCATAGGCCTGCGCTACCTGCGAGAAACCGACGAGTTGCAACGTCGCATCGAGATCGAGGCCATCGGAATCTCTGCCTTGTTGGTGTCGCTTCTCTACTTTGCGGGCGGCTTGCTGCAGCAAGCCAAGGTGATCTCCCTCGACGCGGGCGCGGTGATGATCTGGGTCTTCCCGCTGCTCATGCTGTTCTACGGCATCGCCAAATTCTTCGCGGTCAGGCGCTATCGATGAACAACCACCTGCGTGAATTGCGCGAGCGCATGGGCTGGTCGCAGGCGGCGCTTGCCGAACGGCTGGCGGTGTCGCGCCAGACCGTCAACGCGCTGGAAACCGGCAAATACGACCCGTCGCTGCCACTGGCGTTTCGCATCGCCAAGCTATTCGACGAGCCCATCGAATCCATCTTTATTTACCAGGAATGACCATGCGCACATGCAAGGCACGTTCTATCCCGGCATCTTCAGCCATGACTTCACAGGGAACATACTGATGAGAAATTTCACCCTGCTGCCGCTGGCCACAGCACTGGCGCTGGCCTTGGCGGGCTGCGCCGAGCAAGCAACGCCGGGCGCGGACAAAGCCGCCAGCACTGGCGGCGACACCCAAGAACTCTTGGGCAGCCTGTCCTTCACCCCCTGCACCCTGCCCTCCGCTTTCGGCGGTGAGGGCGTCGAAGCCAAGTGCGGCGCGCTGGAGGTACCTGAGAATCGCGCTGAGCCCAACTCGCGCAAGATCCGCCTCAATATCGCCTGGATCCCGGCCAGCGAAGGCGCTGACTTGCAGCCGGATCCGGTCTTCTTTCTGGCTGGCGGCCCCGGACAATCAGCGGTCGATACCTATCCGCAGCTTGCCCCGATCTTCAATCGCATCGGCCGCCAGCGCCATGTGATCCTGGTTGATCAACGCGGCACCGGCGATTCACATCCGCTCAATTGCGATGTCGAAATGGACGCGATGGAAGACAGCGCCGCAGACGATCTGGACGCCCTGGCCCGGATGACCCAGGCCTGCCGCGATCGCCTCGGCAAGACCGCAGACCTGCGCCAATACGGCACTACCGCCGCCGTCGCTGATCTTGATGCCGTGCGTGCTGCCATTGGCGCGCCGCAGCTCAATCTGATTGGCGTCAGCTACGGCACGCGTGTCGCCCAGCAGTATGCGATGCGCCATCCCGATCGCACTCGCAGCATCACCCTGGATTCGCCCGTTCCCAATGCGCTGATCCTGGGCAATATCTGGGCGCGCAATCTGGATGACGCCTTGGCCAAACAATTCGCCCTGTGCAGCGCAGATGCGACTTGCCGCGACAAGTTGGGTGATACGCGCGCCGAGCTCGATACCTTGATGAACAAGCTGCGCGCAGCCCCGGTGAATGTCACTTATCGCGATGCCAACACCGGCGAAGAGCGCACCGAGCCCTTGACCGCCAGTGAGGTGGCCGGCCTGGTTCGCATGTATGCCTACATGCCTGCGATGGCAGCCCTGCTGCCGCTGCAAATCCATGAAGCCAGTCAGGGCCGCTACGGCAATCTCAAGGCGCTCACGGTGATGCTGACCCATGCCATGAAAGACCAAATGGCCAGCGGTATGCAGCTCTCGGTCGTGTGCGCGGAAGATGGCGATGGCATCGTCGGAGATGCTGCGAACGAAGGCACGGTGCTCGGCAACAGCCTGACCGATGGCATCGGCACGATGTGCAAGCACTGGCCACGTGGCGAAGTTCCGGCCGATTTCCACAAGCCGCTATCGACCAAGGTGCCCGCCCTTATCATCGCCGGCGAATTCGACCCGGTCACGCCGCCAAAATACGGCGAAGAAGTGTTGCGCACCCTGCCCAATGGCCGATTGCTGGTGCTGAAAGGCCAAGGCCATAGCGTGCTGGGTGCCGGCTGCATGCCGCGCCTGTTCGCCGAGTTCATCGACACCGCCAACGCCGCGGCGCTCGATGCCAAGTGCCTCACCTCGCTCTCGCCCATGGCGCCCTTCCAGAATTTCAACGGAGCACAGCCATGATCGTGGCCGAACACCTACGCAAAACCTTTCCCGGCAAGGGCAAGAATGCCGCGCCTGTGATCGCGGTGGATGATGTCAACTTGATTGCCCGCGATGGCGAGATCACCGGTCTGCTCGGCCCCAACGGTGCCGGCAAGACCACCACCATGCGCATGCTCTACACCTTGATGCAACCGGAAACCGGTCGCGTCCTCATCGATGGTCTGGATACCACGTCCCATGCCAACGCGGTGCGCCGCGCCCTGGGTGTGTTGCCCGATGCACGCGGCGTGTACAAACGATTGACCGCGCGCGAGAACATCCGCTATTTCGGTGAGCTACATGGCATGTCGCGCGCCGACATCGACGCACGCACCTTGGAACTGGCGCGGGCGCTGCAGATGGAAGACTTTCTTGATCGCCAGACCGAAGGTTTTTCGCAAGGCCAGCGCACCAAGACCGCCATCGCACGCGCACTGATCCATGACCCGAAGAACGTGATTCTGGACGAGCCGACCAATGGCCTGGATGTGATGACCACCCGCGGTCTGCGCAGCTTCTTGCGCCAGCTGCGCGATGAAGGGCGCTGCGTGGTGTTTTCCAGCCACATCATGCAAGAGGTCGCGGCGCTGTGTGATCGCATCGTCATCATCGCTCAAGGCCGCGTCATGGCCGAAGGCACGCCGGACGAGCTGCGCGAACGCGCCGGCATCGACAACCTGGAGGACGCCTTCGTCCGCCTGATCGGCAGCGAGGAGGGCCTGCACGCATGAACATGTTGAAGACTGTTATCGGCAAGGAATTGCTGGAAATTTCCCGTGATCGCAAGACCCTGGGCCTCACCTTGTTCATGAGCCCGCTGATCTTGCTGGTCTTGGTCTTTGGCCTAGGCAAGGTGGTGGAGAAAAAAATCCAGACCCAAAGCGACAAGCCACTGGAAATCGCCATCGTCGGCGCAGAACACGCGCCCAACCTGGTGAAGTGGCTCGCCGCGCAAGGCGTCACGGCCAAGACCGTCAACAATCCCGATGCCGCCATCCGCGCTCAGGACGAAGATGTTTACCTGCGCATCAGTGAAAAGTTCGCGGACAAGTGGTCGAAGGGCGAGCCGGCCATGGTCGAGATCGTCCATGACAGCACGCGGCGTGACGCCGAAATCCCGGTGCGTCGCCTCGACAAGATGCTCGAAGCCTATAACGTGCAAACCGGCTCGCTGCGCTTGATGGCGCGTGGTGTCAGTCCCGCCGTGGCGATGCCGGTCATGGTGGCGCGCAAGGACTTGTCGACATCAGCCCAACGGCGCGCGATGGCGATGATGTTCCTGCCTTATCTGCTGATCCTTGGCGGCTTTCTTGGCGCGATGGCTTTTGTCATCGACATCACGGCCGGTGAGCGTGAGCGCCAATCACTGGAACCTCTTTTAGCGACGCCCGCGCCGCGCGGCACCTTGGTCTCGGGCAAGATCATCGCGGCGACCGTCATCGGCATGATTACGCTCTTGCTCACCTGCTTGTCGTTCAAGCTAGGCGCGCAGTTGGCCGGTGGTTTCGCCCGGATGATGGATGTCAGCCCCATGGCGATCGTCAAAATGCTGCTGGTGCTGATGCCAATCGTGCTGGTGGGCAATGCGCTGCTGACCTTGATCGCCTCGGGCGCGAAGTCGGTGAAAGAGGCGCAAAGCTACATGACACTGCTGATGCTCTTGCCGATGCTGCCGACCATCTTCTTGATGGTGAATCCGGTGAAGAATCAGTTGTGGATGTTTGCCGTGCCTTTTCTGTCGCAGAACCAGCTGTTGCTGAAGATTCTACGCAGCGAAACGGTGAGCCCGATGGAGTGGCTGATCTACTTCAGCGCAGGCCTCGGCCTGGTTGCCTTGCTGTGGCTGGGCGCAGTCTGGCGCTATCGCCAGGAGAAGCTCGCGATCTCCGGCTGAGGTTTCAGCACCAATGCAACACAAAAAGCCCGGCATCTGCCGGGCTTTTTTTTACGTCTTCGCTCAGTTCGCGGGTGAGAAGCTGATCGTGCGCCGGCTGGTGACCGGGCTACCCACCGGTTGGAAGCGCCAGCGCTTCACGGCCGCCAGCGTTTCACTGTTGAACACACGCGGCGGGCTGGAGCTGACCACGCGCGCGGCGGTGACTGCACCATTCGTGCCCACCGTGAACTCGACTTGCACGGTGCCTGACTGTCCGTTGCGCAACGCTTCAACCGGATACTTTGGCTGCGGCGTACTGATCGCCACCAACTCGGTATTTGCGCGCGGTGCCGGTGCTGCCGCGGCAGGTGCCGGTGCTGCGGCCGTGGGGCGCTGGGCCGCGGCACGCTGTTCGGCCTGACGGCGCTCCTCAGCCTCGCGGGCTTGCTGGGCTTGCGCCTGCGTCGCCTGTTGTTGACGCGCAGTTTCGGCGGCACGCAAGTCCGCGATGCGCTTTTCTTCGGCCTGGCGAGCTGCCAACTGTTGCGCCGCTTGTTGCTGCATCTTCTGCTGCTCGGCCAAGCGCTCACGTTCGACCTGCGCTTGACGCGCGGCATCGGCTTCGTTGGTCACCGCTTCTTGCTGGCGCTGCGCCAGTGTCTGCTGTGCATCGGCAATACTTTGCTTCAGACGCGGCAAGGCCGGTGCGTTGGCATCGGTCTTCTCGAGCAAGGCATACAGGCGCTGGGCTTCGGCAAAGTCATCGCGAGTGATCGCCTGTTCGGTGGCGATCAAGGTATATGGCTGCAGATCGGTCAGCGCACCCGAAACCGCGGCATCGCCCGGTGCCTTGTCACGCAGGGCAAGGTAGTACTCCATCGCGTTGTTGGCGGCCGGCGCATAGAGGCGCTGTTCGGCCACGGCTTTGGTCGCGGCTTCGCGCAGCTGCTCGGGCGACATCGCGGCCACGGCTGCAGAAACGGCTTGCGCGGGCGCGGCTGCCGTTTCGGTTGGCGCAGCGCCCGGCGCGGCGGTTTGATCTTCCTGCTTGCCCCCGCAAGCGACCAGGCCACAGGCCAGCGCACCGACCAACGCAACGCGCAGGACGGCGTTTGATTCTTGATGACGCAACATCTGGTTTTCCCCCAAATCCGGCTGTTATCGCCGTGTGAAGCAGCATACAACGCCCCTTCGGCGCCGTTTGTCAACCTCCAGCGGCGATCGTTTTCCGTTTCTGTGGCGTCGATCCGTTATCCGGTTTACCCGTGACGGAGCTTTGGCGCTTCGACCAAGCCGTGCGCCAATCGCGCCAGGCCCAGGGTATCGACCAACTCAACCTGCCTTCCTCGCACCTCAATCAAGCCATCGTCCTGCAGGCGGGTGAAGCCTCTGCTGACGGTTTCCAGCGCCAATCCCAGGTAGTTAGCGATGTCGATGCGGCTCATCGGCAATTGCAGGCGCACCGGGTCGCGGCCGATGGCCTTGTAGCGCGCGGACAATCCATGCAGGAACAAGGCGATGCGCTCGTTCGCCTGCCGTCGCACCAGGATTTCCTTATGATCCTGGTCGCGCCCGACGCTCATGCCGATGACGCGCATGAGTTGCTGCTGCAGGCCGGGAATCTGGGCCGCGACCTCGCCCAATTGGGCGAAGGGAATCTCGCACAGGCTGGTTTGGGTCAGAGCGACCGCTTCGCACCGATGCTTGCCATCGGCCAACGCATCCAGGCCAATCAGTTCACCCGGCAGGTGGAACCCGATGATTTGTTCGTCGCCGTTCTCACCAAAGGTCACCGTCTTGACCGCACCATCGCGGGTCACAAATACCGAATCCAGACCTTGGCCCATGCGGAACAAGCGCGCGCCCGCCCCCAGTGGACGGCGTTGGCGAATGATGTCGTCCAGTTGATCCAGGTCTTCATGGCTCATGCCGCCTGCAAGACACAGCTGCTGCAAGGAGCACCGTGCACAGCTGCGGCGCAGGCCAGGCAGATCCAGATGAGTCACCGCTTCCATAACCGCCATTATGCGGCTTGTGGGTTGGCGGCGCTGATTTCACTACGCAGGCAGGCTGCGACAGCCTAATACGCTCAAGAGGCCATGCATCGCAGGCACATCCATCAACCATGGTGCCGCCAGTGTCAGCAGGCCCGCC
Source organism: Solilutibacter tolerans (assembly GCF_900155935.1). Lineage (GTDB taxonomy): Bacteria > Pseudomonadota > Gammaproteobacteria > Xanthomonadales > Xanthomonadaceae > Solilutibacter > Solilutibacter tolerans. Next base: position 351,313 of record NZ_FTLW01000002.1, on the reverse strand, counting down.
AGCAACACCAAGCCGCCCAGTCCCCACTTCAATCCGCGCCGATCCAACCAACGCGTGGCGCGAGCGCCCGTCCAAGTCAGCGGAACCATCAGTGGCAACGTCCCTAAGCCGAAAGCAAGCATCGTCAACCCCCCATGCAGCGCCGAGGACTGCAGCCACGCGGCGGCGAGCATGCTGGTGCTGAGTCCGCAAGGCAGCCAGCCCCACAACATCCCCAAGGCAAATCGCTTGGGCCAGGTATCTGCAGGCAGCAGCACTCGTTGCAAAGGCTGCAGCTTGCGCCATAAGCCTTGGCCGGGCCGCGCGAGAAACGCAAGCTTTCCGGCAGGCAGCAACAGGCGCAGGGCCACCAAGACCAGCACCACGCCGACTAGCATTCGTGCACCAGTCGCCAGCCATTCAAGCCGCGCCAGCGCAAGCAAGCCGCCACCCAACCCACCTGCGATGGCACCGGCTAGCGTGTAGCCGCTGACCCGACCGAAGTTCACCAGGGCGGCATCAAACCCACCCGAACGCCGTGCACCAACACCAAAGCCCGTGGCGATGCCACCGCACATCGCCGCGCAATGCACGCCGCCCAACAGCCCGGCGAGCCAGGCCGAACCCAACACCAACCAATCAATCGGCATCGGCGTGGTTTTCCGAAGGCGCATGCGGCTCGTTGGGGTCGTCATGCAGGATGTCGAGCGCCGGTGTATCCAAGTCGTCGAACTGCCCGCGCCTGACCGCCCAGATGAAAGCCGAGACAGCGATGCCCAGCAGAATCAGGCTGATCGGAATAAGAGCAAGGAGGATGTTCATCAAACGGGAACCTTGGTCAATCGCAACGCATTGAGTGTGACCAACAGTGACGAAAGCGCCATGCCCAGCGCTGCCACCCACGGGGTGACGTGGCCCATCGCCGCCAACGGCAGGGCCAACAGATTGTAGGCCGTCGCCCAACCCAGGTTCTGCCGGATCACGGCGCGCGTGCGTCGTGCGATGTCGATCGCTTGCGGGATTCGGATAAGGCGTGGCCCGGTGATGACGAAATCCGCCGCGCGTTGTGCAAGCGCCGCACCTTCGCCCATTGCCAGCGACACGTCTGCGCCTGCCAACACCGGCGCATCGTTGATGCCATCGCCTACCATCGCCACGCGATGCCCCTCTACCTGCAGCGCACGCACGCGTGCCAGCTTGTCTTCCGGTGTTTGTCGCGAGGCATGTTGGGGGATATCTAGTCGTTGTGCCATCGCCGCGACCGCAGTCTCACTGTCTCCGCTGGCGAGCGCTATCGACATGCCTGCATCACGCAGGCGATGCATGGCTGATGCGGCATCGCACCGCATCTGTTCGGTCAACGTGAATCGCGCATGGAGTTGTTCGCCATCGCCCAACCAGATGTCGTGACCCTCCTCTTTGCCGTTGGTCGCGGCAAATGTCGCTTGGCCCAGCTTCCACCGCTGTCCTGCCACCATGCCTTCGATGCCCTGCCCCGGCCACTCACGCACAGCTTCGGCCTTCATGCCTTGTGTCGATGGCAACGCATTGAATGCGCGCGCCAACGGGTGCCGGCTGTCACGCTCAAGTGCTTGTGCGATGTCGATCGCCTCAGCTTCGTGCATTCCGCTCAAGACATCGACATGGGCGATGCGCGGCTGGCCATCGGTCAGTGTGCCGGTCTTGTCGAACACCACGGTATCGACCGCAGCAAGACGATCCAGCACATCTTCGCGAACGCATAGCACACCGATCTTCGACAGCGCGCCATACGCTGCGGCCAGTGCGGAAGGAATCGCCAGCGACAACGCACAGGGGCAGCTCACCACCAGCACCGCCAGCATGACCTCGAAGGCGCGCGTCGGGTCATGGATTCGCCACCCGATGTAAACCACTAGCGCCGACAAGAACAGCAGCACGACGAAGCGATGCGCGATGCGATCCGCCAGCTGCGCCATGTGAGGCCGCTCGGCCTGGGCTTCATCCACCAACCGGGCCAATTCGGACAAACGTGTTTTCGCACCGGTGGCAGTCACTTTCAGCCGAGCCGGCATATCGATGCAGATGCTTCCTGCGTACGCGACATCGCCCACTTGTTTCGCCACCGGCGTGGATTCTCCGGTCAAGAGTGCTTCGTCAAAAGCGCCTGCCTGCAGCAGTAAACCATCGCAAGGTGCCGGCTCACCCGGGGCCACCCGCACGGTGTCTCCGGGTTGCAGTTGCGACACCAGCACTTGCTCGCGACCCGATTCGGCATCGTTTCCCGTCTCGCGCATCGCCAGCAGCGGGCGCGCACGTGCGAGAGCATCCACTTGCGCGCTGGCGGCTTTGCGTACGCCTTGCTCGATCATGCGCGCCGCAAGTAAAAGGAATACGAACATCACCGCCGCGTCATACCAGACGTGCACGCCATGGCGCACGGTTTCAACGACCGATGCGCCCCAAGCCAAGAGTGTCGATGTCGCGATCAACGTGTCCATGCCCAAACGGCGATGACGCAATTCACGCCACATGCCCTCAAGAAATGGCCACCCCGAATAGAACACCACCGGAGTGGCGACCAGGAATGTGATCCAGCGGAAAAAATCGCGCGTAGCCGACGACATCTCACCCGCGGTATCGAGGTAAAGCGCTTCGGCGAACATCATCGCCTGCATCGCGCCCAGCCCCGCGATACCCATGCGCAGGATCCATCGATTGCGATCGCGCCGCCGTGCTTCTTCGCGCTCAAGCCCGGTCGCAAGGTAAGGCCGGTAGCCGAGCGCTGCCATGCGTTGCAGTGGTTTCGATAGCGGCGTTGCATCGGGTCGCCAACGGATACGTACGCGCCCGGTCACGGCATTGGCCACGATGTCTTCGACGCCTGATTCGTTACGCAGGCCTTTGTCTATCAGCCATGCACATGCCGCGCAACGCATACCATCGGTAAGCACGGTGATCTCGCGGCTGCCATCTTCAAGCCACCGTGCGTGCTCAACGATCACGTCTTCGCGATCCCAAGCCGCGTAGTCCGCCAACTTCGTGCCCACGCGCGCTGCAGCCTCGCTGCGCAATTGGTAGTAGTCGGTCAATCGCGCATCGCGTATCCATGCGGCTGCAGCCGCGCAGCCATCACAACAAAATGGGCGCGATGCGCCATCGAGGTGCGCATGTGTCGGATGTGTCGGCAGGGCTTCGGCGCAATGAAAGCATTGGCCTTCGTCGATGACGAACGCTGCCATGACGGCGCTCACTCTGGCTCCACCGCCGGTAGCAGCACGACCGCGCTTTGCTCCTTGGGCATCCGTCCGCGCAACCGCCACTGTTCGTTGCCCGGGATGAGACTGAACTTCCATGCATGTTGTCGGGTGGCCTCGAATGTCTCTTTCGACAGCCAGCCTTGGGCATGCGCTTGTGGCAGCAGCACCAACACGCGATCCTGCGTGCGGTCCGTCGGGTGTTCGGCCATCAGACGCAGTGATTGCTTTTGCGGGAAGTTGCCGGCCATCGGCAATACTTCGATTCGCCCCTCCCGCTCACGCAGCAATACTCGCAAACCCATCGCGCCTGCACGGGCATCGGGGCCCAAGTCAGTCTGCTGGATCTGTGCAGTGCGTTGCACCTGGTCGGTGACCTCGCCCCCATCGCGATGTTGAATCGCGATCACCAAGGTGGCGATGCCGGCGACCACTACCATGGCAGGCAATCCAAACACCAGCCAGACCATCGGTTCGCGATACGCCTTGTTCGTCCTCGTCTTCATCACATCGGCCCAAAGAACTTGCTGGTCACCTGCTCACTCACGCTGCCATCGCGAGACTTGACCGTAAACGCTACCGGCTTCGCCCCGGAAACTGTTGCCGATGCGCGCAACGTAAGTGGTACCGTCAATACTTCTTCGGGGCTCGCTTCGACCGTCAGCGGACCTTGTGCCATGTGGATGCCTTCCTTGGCCTCGACATCAATAACGAAGCTACGTGAGATGTTGTCCTTGTTGACCAGGCGCAAGGTGTAACCATTTTCCACTTTGCCGCCCTCAACCTCACGATAGAGTGCATTGCGATCACGCATCGCCTCGACGATCAAGGCCGTTCGATGGGTAACGCCCCAAGCCCACGCCGCAAATACCGTCAACAGCACCGCGCCATAGATGATCACGCGCGGCCGCACCACACGCGTTCGCTTGCCATCAATCGCATTCTGCGTCGCATAGCGAATCAGCCCGCGCGGATAGCCCATCTTGTCCATCACGTCATTGCAGGCATCGATGCAAGCGCCACAAGCAATGCATTCGTATTGCAGGCCATTGCGGATGTCGATGCCGGTCGGGCAGACCTGCACGCAAATCGTGCAATCAATACAGTCTCCCAGCTCGTCCGGCGGAAATTTTGGCAAGGGATCACGCGCCGGACTGAACTCCGCCATGCCGGTATGTCCACGTGCTTGCGCGGCGGCATCCGCCGCCACCGCGTTGCCCGAGGCACGGAACACGAAGTCATAAGCCAGCACCTTGTCGATCAACCCACGACTGCGCTCAAGCACCGAAGACAAACCACGCTTGCGCGGACCGCGCGGCTCGCCGCGCATCGGGTCGTAAGCGATGATGAGTGTGTTGCGATCGAACATCGCGCTCTGGAAACGCGCGTAGGGACACATGTATTTGCACACTTGCTCCCGCAGGAACCCGGCAAAGCCCCACGTGGCGAGCGCATAGAAGAAAACCCAGAACGTTTCCCAGCCACCCCATTGCCAGCCAGTGGCGATCAATGGCGCGCGCGTAAACAACTCCCGCACCGGAGTGAAAAAACCAACGAAAGTGAAACCCGTCCATAGCGCGAACAGCGCCCATGCCAGATGTTTTCCCCCTTTGCGCAAGACCTTCTCGCGATTCCAGGGCATCTTGTCCAGCTTCATGCGGCGACCACGATCTCCTTCGATCGCGTTTTCGATCCACATGAAAATTTCCGTCCACACTGTTTGCGGGCAGGCATAACCACACCACAATCGTCCGGCGATCGCGGTGACGAAGAACAGCGTCAGTCCCGCCATGATCAGCAACATGGCGAGAAATATGAAATCCTGCGGCCAGAACGTCAGACCAAAGATGTAGAACTTGCGCGCAGGCAAATCGAACAATACCGACTGGTGGCCGTCCCAGTTGATCCACGGGAACACATAAAACATGCCCAGCAGCATCCAGACCGCGATCTTGCGCAATGTTTGCAAGCGCCCGGAGGTTTCGCGCGCATAGATTTTGCGTTCGCTGACGTAGTACGAATTGCCATCGTCGTCGATGACGTCCAGCGGAATCTTGTTGCCCATCGGATATCCCTCAATCCAGAGGCAATGCGCGATTGAAGCGGCTAGGCGGTCGCAATAGGATCCACGTGAACAAGCTGGAAGATGCGGTAGCCAACCAGAACATGAAGAAGCCGATGCTGTAGCCCATCGCCCGCGTCATCGGCAGTTCCGGAAAGGTCTGGTCACGTAGCATCAACGGATCAACGAAGGCGAAGAACACCATCGTCGCCACGCACGCAGCGAAGAAACTTGGCCACAAGATCGCGCCGATACGCTGCGCAAGTGGCCGAGGCGGATGGTCGAATGTCGGCTCGGTGAAGTCAGTCATCACTGCACGCTGGTATCTGGCTTGCCTGTCTCCGCGCCACGCTTCTGCGACAACGACCAGACATAAGCACCAACCAGACGTGTACGAGTGTCGCCCAACAACTCCTTGTGCGCGGGCATTACGCCATGGCGACCATCACGGATGGTTTTCTGCAGTGCTTCATTACTGTCGCCATACAACCAGTAAGCATCAGCCAGACTGGGGGCACCCAACTGGGTATTGCCCTTGCCATCCAGCCCATGACAACTAACGCAGACGCCATCAAACAATTTCTTGCCTTGGCTGGCCATGTAGTCGTTGCGCAGGTCGGCTTGTGGTTGCGATAGCGTGCGCAAATAGGCGATGACGTAGGCGACCGCGTTATCACCGCCCATGCCTTCGAGGACCGTGCCCCAAGGTGCCATCACGCCTTGGCGGCCTTGCTGGATGCTGCTTAATACCTCGTCCGGTGCCCCACCCCAATGCCAGATGTCATCGGTCAGGTTGGGATAACCGATCGCACCCTTGCCGGCAGATCCGTGGCAGGTGGAGCACGTGTTGTTGAAGATGCCTTTGCCGATGACGACGGCCTTCGGATCCATTGCCAGTTTGTCGATGGCTTTTCCGGCATACGGCGCAAATGTCACTTCGAGCTTCTTGTTCTCGGCGGCCTGCTCGCGCTTCATCTCGCCAGCCGATGTCCACTTGGACACACCAGCGAACGCACCGAAGCCTGGGTAGTAGATCAGGTAGCCCACGCTGAAGAGGATGGTCAGCCAGAACAGGTTGATCCACCACTTCGGCATCGGCTTGTTGTATTCGGTGAGATCGCCGTCCCAAACATGGCTTGTTTCATTTGGGCCAGGATCGCCCGGCCGACGCTTGGCGTTCGACCACAAGAGCCATGCGCAGCCCACCACGTTGATGAGCACCAGCACGACGATGTAGATCGACCAGCCGCTGGTGAATGAAGTAGTCCAATCACTCACGACACGCGCTCCTTGTTGCGATGGTTTGCTTGGCTGGCGATGACGACGCTGGTTGCTTGCTCATCCAGTGGCAGCCGCGCCGCGGCGTCGAAGTCATGCTGGCGGCGCGGACTCCAGGCCCACATCCAGCCCACGATGAAGAGCACGAGCAAGATGGCGGTGATGATTCCAGACAACATCTCAACCTCCTCTCGGCGCGGCCTTGCCGAGCCCCTGCAGATAGGCAACCACAGCATCGAGCTCGGTCTTGCCATCGACATCACCCATTGCTGCATCGATCTCGGCTTGCGAATAAGGCACGCCGACCTTGGTCAGCCCACGCATGTTGGCTTGCAACTGCTTGCCATCGACCTGGTTCTTTTCCAGCCACGGGAACGAGGGCATGTTGGATTCCGGCACCACATCGCGCGGGTTAACCAGATGCGCGCGATGCCATTCATCCGAATAACGGCCACCCACACGTGCAAGATCCGGTCCGGTGCGTTTCGAACCCCACTGGAACGGGTGGTCATACACCGATTCACCAGCCAGGGAGTAATGACCGTAGCGCTCGGTTTCAAAGCGAAGGCTGCGCACCATCTGCGAATGGCAGTTGTAGCAACCTTCGCGGATGTAGACATCGCGCCCTGCCAACTCCAGCGCGGGATAGGGCTTGACCCCCGGCAGCGGTTTCACTGCTTCGGCCTGGAACATCAAGGGGACGATTTGCGCCAGCCCGCCAAACGAGACTGCGATGGTGATCAGCACCGCCATCAGAGCGACGTTCTTTTCGATCTTTTCGTGGGTGAAACCTGTGTTGTTGTCGTTGCTCATCGCTCAGGTCCTCAGGCGCGGGCTTCGGAAACATGGGGAGCAAGCACCGGTGTCGGCGTTGGTTTTTTCGCGGCTTGCAAGGTCTTCGCCGTGTTCCACACCATCACGCCCATGCCTGCCAGAACGAATAACCCGCCTAGCAAACGGCCGAAGTAATACGGATACGTAGCGTTGAGTGCTTCGACGAAGCTGTAGGTCAGGGTGCCGTCGGCATTAGTGGCGCGCCACATCAGGCCTTGCATCACCCCAGCAATCCACATCGAGGCGATGTAGAACACCACGCCCAACGTATGCAGCCAGAAATGCACATCAATCGCCTTGACCGAATACATCGACTTCTGATGCGTCAGCCATGGAAAGAGTGCATAGATCGAGCCCAGTGAGATCATCGCCACCCAACCCAATGCACCGGCATGAACATGACCCACAGTCCAATCGGTGTAGTGCGAAAGCGAGTTGACCGTCTTGATCGACATCATCGGCCCTTCGAAGGTCGACATCATGTAGAAGCTGATCGCGACGATGAGGAACTTCAGCACCGGATCGGTGCGCAACTTGTGCCAGGCGCCTGACAGCGTCATCACGCCGTTCAGCGCACCGCCCCACGATGGCGCGAGCAGGATTAGCGAGAACACCATGCCGAGCGATTGCGCCCAATCCGGCAGTGAGGTGTAAAGAAGATGGTGCGGGCCCGCCCACATGTAGATGGAGATCAATGCCCAGAAATGCACGATCGACAACCGGTAGGAATAGATCGGTCGACCGGCCACCTTGGGCACGAAGTAATACATCATCCCGAGGAAACCGGCGGTCAGGTAGAAACCGACCGCGTTGTGTCCGTACCACCACTGCACCATGGCGTCGACTGCGCCGGCATAGACCGGATACGAATTGCTCAAGCTGGTCGGAATGGCCAGGCTGTTGACGATGTGCAGCAGCGCGATGGCGAGGATGAAGCCACCATAAAACCAGTTGGCGACATAGATGTGCTTGACCTTGCGCGCGACGATCGTGCCGAAAAACAGCACCGCGTACGCCACCCACACCACCGCGATGGCGATGTCGATCGGCCAGATGAGTTCAGCGTATTCCTTGCTCTGGGTCATGCCGAGCGGGAGTGTGATCGCCGCTGCAACAATGATCAGTTGCCAACCCCAGAAGACGAATGCCGCCAGCTTGTCGGAGATCAATCGCACATGACTGGTGCGTTGCACGCACCACAGGCTGGTCGCGAACAAGGCGGAGCCGCCGAACGCAAAGATCACCGCATTGGTATGCAGCGGACGCAGGCGCCCGTATTGCAACCATGGGATGCCGTCCGTCATCGTCGGCCAGTACAGCTGTGCGGCAATGACGACGCCGACCAGCATGCCGACCACGCCCCACAACACGGTGGCGATGGCGAATTGCATCACCACTTTATCGTTGTAGAAGCCCTTGGAGTTGTTGTCCATTGCAGAGTCCTTGGTCACCGGCACCATTTTCGAGGCGCCGCCACCCAGGGCACTTGATCCAGGTCAAATGGCTCGATCGCTATCAGTGCGATACGGAGCCAAATCAGCAAGCCTTGCTGGCCGCAGGATTGCCGTCTGCTGGCGCGGCTATTTACCCACGCAGAAGGTCGAGAAGATCGCGCCTAGCAAATCGTCGGGCAAAGTGCGTCCCGTGATATCGCCCAATCCGTCCTGCGCCAGACGCAGGGCCTCTGCGGCTAGTTCAGGTTGACTGGCTGTCAACTCTGCTGATGCCTGCCCCAACCAGGATGCACAATCGGCCAACGCGCGAACATGGCGCGCGCGCGCCGTGAACGCCCCCTCACCTGCCGCCAAATCACTGCGGGCAATGGCAGAAATTGCTGCTTCCAGGGCTGCTAATCCCGTGCCGTTTCGTGCAGAGACCTGCAGCGTATCGGCTGATGTCGATTCCGATTTTTCATCCAGCAAGTCTGCTTTGTTTTGGATGAGGATTCGATGCGGCACATTGGCCAACTGCGTTTCGAACGGCGCGAGTTCATCCGGATATCGCGCATCGACCACCACCAAGGCCAGGTCTGCTTGCGCGAGTTCCGCCTGTGCGCGGCGAATGCCCTCTTGTTCGATCGCTTCGCCGGTTTCACGCAGTCCTGCGGTATCGACGAGGGTCAATTCGACATCGCCTATGCGTACGGTTTCGCGCAGCAGGTCGCGCGTGGTCCCGGCGATGTCGGTAACGATGGCGCGCTCGCTGCGAGCCAGCGCGTTAAGCAGCGAGCTCTTGCCTGCGTTCGGCGGCCCGACGATGACCGCGTGCAGGCCGTCGCGCAATCGTTGCCCGGCTTCGGCGCGGGCGCGCAGGCGCTGAAGGTCAACCTGAATGTCGGCGAGCGTTGCGCCGAGGCGCGCCTCCGACAAGGTTTCCAAGGGTTCGTCGGCGAAATCGATCGCGGCTTCGGCTTGTACGCGCAGCGCCATCAATCGCGCCGCGATCGCTTCGACTTCATGCGAGAACGCGCCATCCAGTGAGCGCCGTGCCGCGCGCGCAGCCTGCGCACTGCCTGCGGCGATCAGGTCGGCGAGTGCTTCTGCCTGGGCAAGGTCCAACTTGCCGTTCTCGAACGCACGCGCACTGAATTCGCCGGGCCCGGCCTGACGCGCGCCGAGCAATATCGCGACATCGACCAACTGACGCAACACCGCCGGGCTGCCATGTGCCTGCAGCTCGGCGACATCCTCCCCGGTAAAACTCGCCGGCGCGCGGAAAACCAGGGCGATGCCATCGTCGATGATCTCGCCCTCACGATCGCGAAAACGAACATAGCGGGCCTGTCGCACGGCTAGCGCGCGTTGGCAGATCGTTTCGGCCATGGCGATGGCGCGCGGGCCGGACAAGCGCACGATACCCACGCCGCCCGCACCCGATGCCGTGGCAATCGCAACCAAGGTATCGCGCATGGGTTTGTCGTGTTTGTTCATGAGGGCAGCATCGCAAAACATACGGGCCCGCGTTACGCGGGCCCGATGTCGTCATTTCTTGACTGTCTTGCTGGGTGCACCCTTGGCAGGGGTATCTGCGTACTTCTTCAACATGTACCACTGCTGCAAGAGGCCGAGGCCGCCGTTGGCGACTTGATACAGCACCAGGCCCGCGGGCAGGAAGGCGAGCAGCACGCCGAAGACCACTGGCATCAGCTTCAGCATCTTCTGCTGCATCGGGTCCATACCCGGTGCCATCGGAGTCAGGTGCTGGGTCGCCATCATGATCGCGGCGTTCAGCACCGGCAGGATGAAGTACGGATCACGCGCGGTCAGGTCCTGAATCCAGCCGATCCACGGCGCATGGCGCAGTTCCACCGCTTCGGACAACACCCAGTACAGCGTCATGAAGATCAGGATCTGCGGAATGATCGGCAGGCAGCCACCGACCGGATTGATCTTCTCGGTCTTGTACAGCTCCATCATCGCCTGCTGGAACTTCTGCTTGTCGTCGCCGTAGCGCTCTTTCAGCTGCGCCAGGCGCGGCTGGAACTTGCGCATCTTCGCCGCCGACTTGTACTGCGCGTTCGACAGCGGGAACAGTGCGATCTTGAGGATCACGACCAGGCCAATGATCGCCCAGCCCCAGTTGCCGATCAGCCCATGCAGCTTCGACAGGATCCAGAACAGGCCTTCGCCGAGCATGGCGAAGATGTCGAAGCGGCTGTAGTCGACGGCGCGATCCAACTTCGGCACGTTCTGCGCCTGAATCAGTTCGACTTCCTTCGGGCCTACCCACAACTTGGCAGTGGTCGTCGCACTCTGCCCGGGCGCGAGGGTGAACTGCGGACCGGTCGCCGAGATCGAGGCCGCACCACCTTGCTGATCGAGCGCGTACAGCGCCGGTTGATCGGCCTGCGGAATCCATGCGCTGAAAAAGTGATGCTGCAACATCGCCAGCCAACCACCTTCGATGGTCTGGTTGAGTTTGCCGTCATCCAGGAAGTCATCGAACTTGCGGCGCTCGTAGCCGCCATCCTGGCTATACCAGGTCGCGCCACGGAAGCTGTAGGACTCCGGGTGGAACATGCTGGCTTTGATTTCCTGCGGCACACGCACCAACTGGCGATATACGTAACCCGTCCAAGGCGTGGCACTGGCATTCTTCGCGACATCGCGCACTTCGATGGTGTAGCTGCCACGCTTGAGGATGTAGGTGCGCTCGATGCTGACGCCGTTCGGGCCGGTCCAGACGAAGGGGATGCTCAAGCTGTCCTGACCGTCAGCCAGTGTGTACGTCGTGCCAGGCGATACGGGGACGAAACCTGCCGCGTGCGTCGGCGCCGCCGCGCCGTTCTGCCCGACCCAACCACTCTGCGCCGCATAGAAACTCGCGGGATTGGGATCGAACAACATCACCGGCTTGCTGCCGGCGTCGCGTGTCTGCGGGAATTTGAGCAGATCCGCTTCGCGCACGCTGCCGCCATCGAGCGTCACTTGCAGCACGTCAGTGGTTGCGACCAAGCCTTGTGCAGCGGGCGATGCCTTGGTCACCGGCGCTTGCCCACCGACCACCGGCACATTGGCGGTCGGCACCGCGCCCGGCGTAGCCGGCGCCGCCTGACCGGGCACCATCGCCGGCGGGGCGGCGATCTGAGCAGCCGGGGTCACAGGCGCGCGTGCAGCTTGTTGCTCCTTGCCCCACTCCATCCACAAGAGCGTCGCCACCATCAGCCAGGCGAAGATAAGGAAAAGGCGGGTCTGGTTCATTCAGGCGTGCTCATGTCAGGCCGACCGGGGGACGGCCTGGAAGGTGAATTGAAAGAGTCGGGCATTGTGCCGGTCGCATCCGCTCGCGGCAACGCGCCAGCACGGCGCAAGGTATCCAGCAGGGCGACCATCAATGCCTCGTTATCCAGTTTGGCCGCGGCAGGTTTAGCCACGGCTACCAGAGAACGTGGTGCCAACTGGTCCCGATGCAAGCGGAACGTTTCGCGCCAGATGCGCTTGATGCGGTTGCGTCCCACCGCCCTGCCATCGACCTTGCGCGACACCGCGAGGCCAAGCGTTGCGCCATCGCTCTGATCGGTGGCAGGCGCAACATGCAAGGTCAGCGCCGGATGATGGGTGCGACGGGCATTCTCGAAGACCCGCGCATAGGCCGCACGCGAACGCACCCGCGCCGTTTTCGGGAAACGGGCGGGTGCGAGGGATATCATGTCAGCGTCAGGCTGCGGCCTGCGCGCCGGAAACCGCGACGGCGCAACAGGGCGCCGCTCGAGCGGATCAGGCGGACAGGACCTTGCGGCCCTTCGCGCGGCGGCGAGCCAAAATCTTGCGACCATCAGCAGTCTTCATGCGGGCACGGAAGCCGTGATCGCGCTTGCGCTTGAGGTTGCTGGGCTGGTAGGTGCGCTTGGTGGCCATGGTTCAGGACCGAAAGAGATAAACGGAACCCGAAATTCTAGCGCGGCCACGGATGGGCGGTCAAGCGATGGTTTTCCGGAGCAAGCATCGCCGCACGCCCGATGCTAATCTGCTGAGTCCAGCACGCCGCACCCCCGGCGCCTTTCGAGACCCCGGATTTACTCGCGCGATGACGTCTTCCCTGCAATCCCACCCCGCCGACGCTCTGCCCGACCCGTGGCCGCAGTGCATGGCTCGGCTCGCGGCCGAATTGCCGCAGGAAGAAGTCCACACCTGGCTCAAGCCCCTGCAGTCGAAGCCGCAGAGTCGCGGGCTGGTTCTGTTCGCGCCCAATGCTTTTGTGTTGGATGAAGTCAGGGCCCGTTATCTGCCACGCATCCGCGAACTGCTGAACCATTTCGCCGGCAGCCCCGAGGTGCAGTTGGAGATTGGCACCCTGCCCTCCTCCCGCCCCGCAAGCCCGTCGGCGTCCATGCACAGGCCAACACCCATGCCCGCCGCCGAGCCCTTCGTCGGCAACATGGACACGCATTACAGCTTCGACAACTTCGTCGAGGGTCGCAGCAACCAGATGGCGCGCGCCGCTGCCTGGCAGGCCGCGCAGAAGCCCGGTGATCGCTTGCACAACCCTTTGCTGTTGTACGGCGGTACCGGCCTCGGCAAGACCCATTTGATGTTCGCCGCGGGGAACGAAATGCGTCGGCTCAACCCCGGCGCCCGTGTGCTGTACATGCGCTCGAACGAGTTTTACAACGAATTCTTCCGTGCCTTGCAGGACAGGACTGCGGATCAGTTCAAGCGCCGCTTCCAGAATATCGACGCGCTCTTGCTGGATGACATCCAATTCTTCGCCGGCAAGGATCGCACCCAGGAAGAGTTCTTCCACACGTTCAATACATTGTTTGATGGCAAGCAGCAGATCATCCTGACCTGCGATCGCTATCCTCGCGAAGTGGAAGGCCTGGAGCCTCGCTTGAAGTCGCGTCTGGCCTGGGGCCTATCGGTCGCCATCGACCCACCGGATTTCGAGACGCGTGCGCAAATCGTATTGGCGAAAGCCCGCGAACGCGGCGTGCAACTGCCTGAGGACGTGGCCTTCCTGCTCGCCAAGCGCATGCACTCCAATGTCCGCGACCTCGAAGGCGCCCTCAATACATTGGCGGCCCGGGCCAACTTCACCGGCAAACAGATCACCGCGGAATTCGCCCAGGACACCTTGCGCGACCTGCTGCGTGCGCAACAGGCCTCGGTTTCCATCCCAAACATCCAGAAGACCGTGGCAGACTACTATGGGCTGCCGTTACGTGAGCTCCTGTCCAAGCGCCGCACGCGCTCCCTGGCCCGCCCGCGGCAGGTGGCGATGGCGCTGGCCAAGGAGTTGACGGAGCACAGCCTGCCGGAAATCGGGGACGCTTTCGGGGGACGTGACCATACGACGGTGTTGCACGCCTGCAAGCAGGTGCGCAATCTCATTGCCACGGATGCCAAGCTGCACGAAGACTGGGACAAATTGCTGCGCAAACTCACTGAATAACCCTATCGATGAGTCTGTGCGTCGCCTGTGGATAAGTCGGGGACAGTTTTTGGCCTTAATTTTATCCACAGCTTGCTCCACCTTTTTACCAACCTTTCAAGCCATCGATCCAACTTAAAATTTCTCTTTAAAAACAGATGGTTAAGTAGGTTATCCAGTGTTTTTGGGCGCTCCTACACCACCAAGTTTTTAAAGTTATTACTTCTTAAAAGCCAAGCAGCTCGACGACTCAAGGAACCTACTCGATGCGTTTTTCCCTGCAACGCGAAGCCCTGTTGAAACCCTTGGCCCAGGTCGTCAACGTGGTTGAACGCAGACAAACCTTGCCGGTGTTGGCCAACCTGCTGCTTCAAGTGGAAGACGCGCGCATTTCATTGACCGGCACAGATCTTGAAGTCGAGATGATTGCTCGCGCTGAAGCGCAAGACACCGAAGCCGGTGAAACCACGATCCCGGCCCGCAAGTTCTTCGACATCGTCCGCGCCCTGCCCGATGGCAGCAAAATCACCGTCACCCAGTCTGGCGACAAGATCACCGTGCAGGCGGGCCGCAGCCGCTTCAGCTTGTCCAGTCTGCCGGCGAATGATTTCCCCTCAATTGATGAGGTGGATGCTACCGAACACGTACAGGTGCCCGAGTCCTCGCTGAAGGAACTCATCGACCGCACCGCCTTCGCCATGGCGCAACAGGACGTGCGTTACTACCTCAATGGTCTGTTGTTCGATCTGCGAGACAGCTCCCTGCGCTGTGTGGCCACAGATGGCCATCGCCTGGCCTTGTGCGAAGCCCCGCTGGAAGAAGGTGGGCAGAAGCGTCAGATCATCGTGCCGCGTAAAGGCGTGCAGGAATTGCAGCGCTTGCTCGAAGGCGGTGACCGGGTGCTGGATCTTGAGCTGGGTCGCAGCCATATCCGGGTCAAGCGCGACGATGTGACTTTCACGTCCAAGCTGATCGACGGCCGCTTCCCTGATTACGAAGCGGTGATCCCGATCGGCGCCGACAAGCAGGTTAAGGTGGATCGTGAGGCGCTCCGCGCGGCCCTGCAACGCGCAGCGATCCTGTCAAACGAGAAGTACCGTGGCGTGCGCGTTGAAGTGTCGCCTGGCCAGATGCGCATCCAGACCAATAACCCTGAGCAGGAAGAAGCCCAGGAAGACGTCGAGGCCGAGACCAAGGTGGATGGGCTCGCCATCGGCTTCAACGTAACCTATCTCCTGGACGCCCTCACCGCCCTGCGCGATGAACAGGTCATCCTGTCGATGCGCGATGCCAACTCCTCTGCCTTGGTGCAGGAAGCTGGCAATGAGCGCAGCCGGCACGTGGTGATGCCGCTTCGCCTCTGACGTGCGGCAAACAATGTTCCACGTGAAACCTCACCGCCCGGCATGTCCGGGCGGTTTCGCATGCATAGCCGTCTGAAATGCATATCTCTCGCCTTGACCTGCAGGACATTCGCTCCATACATCAGGCACGCTTGATGCCGGGTCCTGGGCTGAATCTGTTGGTTGGCGAGAATGGCGCTGGCAAGACCAGCGTGTTGGAGGCTCTACACCTGTTGGGTTATGGGCGTAGTTTTCGCGGCCGGGTGCGTGATGGCCTTATTCGGACAGGTGCTGAGGCTTTACAGGTGTACGCCGAGTGGCAGGATGCTGCGAACCGGCCAAGACGCGTTGGCCTGCGGCATACCGGCAGCGATTGGACGGGGCGACTGGATGGTGAGGATGTCGCTCAATTAGGTGATTTATGCGCGGCCATGGCGGTCATCACCTTTGAGCCCACCAGTCATGCTTTGGTTTCCGGCGGCGGCGACCCGCGACGGCGATTCCTGGATTGGGGTTTGTTCCACGTGGAACATGACTATTTGGGCCAGTGGCGGCGCTATGTTCGGGCACTGAAACAGCGCAATGCCCTACTCAAGGCGCGCAACGCCGGGGCCCAGCTTGATGCTTGGGATCATGAGTTTGCCGAGGCCGGGGAACCACTTCATCGGCACCGGCAGACTTATATGGCCGCACTACTGCCGCACTTGCAAGCCGTGACCGAGCAATTGTTGCCTTCTTTCGGTATTGCGGCGTTTGATCTCCAGGCGGGCTGGAAGCAAAGCCAGATGTCGCTGGCTGATGCCCTGCTCCTTAATCGCGAACGCGATCTCGCCCTTGGGCACACAGGGGTTGGGCCACACCGTGCGGATTGGCGGGTGGATTTCGTTGCCCGGCCTGATCGTGAGCCCTATTCCCGAGGTCAGGCCAAGCTCGTTGCCCTCGCCTGTCTGTTGGCCCAGGCCCGGCAACTGCATGAGGCGCGCGGTGAGTGGCCGGTAATTTTATTGGATGATTTCGCTTCGGAACTCGATTCACGGCATCGCCAACGCGTACTGGATCAACTCGACAACGATGGGATTCAAGTCTTCCTGAGCGGGGTCGATACCTTGCCGGAGATCACGGGGAAAAGTGTCACGATGTTTCACGTGGAACACGGTCAGATTCACCCGGCGAGCTGAATCTCGGGCAGGGTCTGGCGAGCGCTGGATGCTACAATAATGCGTTGAAAACCAGCCTTTCGGCGCGCCTTTTTGGCGGTGCCACAACGGAGTTCTGATCCGCATGACGGAAGCGACTGAAGCGACCCCCGGCCAGCCCAACGCCAACTACGATTCCAGCAAGATCACCGTACTGCGAGGCCTGGAGGCCGTTCGCAAGCGCCCGGGCATGTACATCGGCGATGTGCACGATGGCAGCGGCTTGCACCACATGGTGTTCGAAGTGGTCGACAACTCGATCGACGAGGCGCTGGCCGGCCATGCCGACGAAGTCATCGTCACCATCCACGAGGATGGCTCGGTGTCGGTCAGCGACAACGGCCGCGGCATCCCGGTCGATATCCACAAGGAAGAGGGTGTCTCCGCAGCCGAAGTCATCATGACCGTGCTGCACGCGGGCGGTAAGTTCGACGACAACAGCTACAAGGTCTCGGGCGGCCTGCACGGGGTGGGCGTGTCCGTGGTGAATGCGCTGTCGGACAAACTGACCCTCGACATCTGGCGCGATGGCGGCCATCACTTCCAGGAGTTTTCGCTGGGCGAGCCGGTGGCGCCGTTGAAGCGTCTGGGCGAGCAGGGCGGTCGTCGCGGCACCACGCTGCGTTTCTGGCCCTCGGCTGAGATCTTCACCGATACCGAATTCCACTACGACATCCTGGCCCGCCGCCTGCGCGAGCTGAGCTTCCTCAACTCTGGCGTCAAGATCACCCTGACCGACGAGCGCGGGGAAGGGGAGAGCACGACCTTCCAGTACGAGGGCGGTATCCGCAGCTTCGTCGAGCATCTGGCCCAGCTGAAGACCCCACTGCATTCGAACGTCATCTCGGTGACGGGTGAAGCGAACGGCATCACCGTGGACGTCGCCCTGCAGTGGACCGACGCTTACCAGGAAACGATGTTCTGCTTCACCAACAACATCCCGCAGAAGGATGGCGGCACCCATTTGCAGGGCTTCCGTGCGGCGTTGACGCGCACGCTGACCAATTACATCGAGCAGAGCGGCATCGCCAAGCAGGCCAAGGTGAGCCTGTCCGGCGATGACATGCGTGAGGGCATGATCGCCGTGCTGTCGGTGAAAGTGCCGGACCCGAGCTTCTCCAGCCAAACCAAGGAGAAGCTGGTCTCATCCGAGGTGCGCCCGGTCGTTGAGAGCACGTTCGGTGCACGTTTGGAGGAGTTCCTTCAGGAACACCCCAACGAAGCCCGCGCCATCGCCGGCAAGATCGTCGATGCGGCGCGCGCCCGCGAGGCCGCGCGCAAGGCCCGCGACCTGACCCGTCGCAAGGGCGCGCTGGATATTGCCGGCCTGCCGGGCAAGCTGGCCGACTGCCAGGAGAAGGATCCGGCGCTGTCCGAGCTCTTCATCGTCGAGGGTGACTCGGCGGGTGGCTCGGCCAAGCAAGGCCGCAACCGCAAGACCCAGGCGATCCTGCCGCTCAAGGGCAAGATCCTCAACGTGGAACGTGCGCGCTTCGACCGCATGTTGGCCAGCGCGGAGGTTGGCACGCTGATCACGGCGCTTGGCACGGGCATCGGCAAGGACGAATATAACCCGGATAAATTGCGCTACCACCGCATCATTCTGATGACGGACGCCGACGTCGACGGCAGCCACATCCGCACCTTGTTGCTCACCTTCTTCTACCGGCAGATGCCGGAGCTGATCGAGCGCGGGCATGTCTATATCGGCCTGCCTCCGCTATACAAGATCAAGCAGGGCAAGAACGAGCTGTACTTGAAGGATGACGCGGCACTGGACGTGTATCTAGCCAACAACGCGGTGGAGGGCGCATCGTTGATTCCCGCGGAAAACGAGCCGGCGATCGAAGGCGCGGCGCTGGAGAAGCTCTTGCTGTCGTTTGCCGAGGCACGCGCCGCGATCGCTCGCAATGCGCATCGTTATGACCCGATCGTGCTGGAGTCGCTGATCGACTTCACCCCGCTCGATGCCGCGTCGCTCGCCGCCAATACCGACGAAGCGCACGAGCTGGAAGCCCTGGCAGCGCGGCTCAACCGCACAGGCCTTGGCAAGCCGCGTTACGCCCTCAAGCTGCAGCCGGCGACCGAAGGCCATCCGGCGGCGCTGCTCATCGTGCGCACGCACATGGGCGAGGAACTGACTCAAGTGCTGCCGTTGTCGATCTTCGAGCATGGCGAATTGAAGCCGCTGCGCGAAGCCGCCGCCGTGTTGCACGGCTTGATCCGCGACGGCGCGCAGATCGTGCGCGGCAATCGCGCGCAGGAAATCGCGAGCTTTGCCGATGCACAGGCGTGGCTGCTCGATGAAGCCAAGCGTGGCCGCCAGATCCAGCGCTTCAAGGGTCTGGGCGAAATGAACCCCGAGCAGCTCTGGGACACCACGGTGAACCCGGAAACGCGTCGTTTGCTCCGTGTGCGCATCGAGGACGCGGTCGCCGCGGATCAAATCTTCACCACGCTGATGGGCGATGTGGTGGAGCCGCGCCGCGAGTTCATCGAAGACAACGCGCTGAAGGTCGCCAACCTCGACGTGTGACAACAGCAATGTGCAAGCAAGTGCCGCAAGCCGCATAGAAAACCCGCCGGATGGGTGACATCCGGCACATGGTGGAGCGCGAAGGCGAGGGCACACTGCTGGCATGAACATGCCACCAGCCATCCCAAACGAAAATCCCGCACCCACGGTCGCATCCTCGACGTCCGAAAATCCATGGGCAGGCTTAGCCATCGATTTTCTGATCGCGATCGCGGTGCTGATTGGCACCGTGGTGGGCGGGATGGTGGCATGGGGCTTCTACAAAGCCATGCAGGCCGGCATGCAGAACCCGGGTATGGCGGCAAACCCGGACGCAATGACCAAGGCTATCGGTGCGCCGAATGATGCGTTAATGATGATCATCAGCAGTATCGGCATGGCTTTGGCGGCGCTGAGTGTGTACTACTTCCGCCGACGTGCCACGCCGGAAGAGCGGCGCGTATCAAAAGCGGCCGCGGCCCAACCACGGACCTGGATCGAAGCCATTGGGCTGGGTTTGGCCCTATGCATCGCCAGCATGGCGCTGACCTGGGGGCTGGAAAAGCTGGGCCATGTACCCAACCCCACCAATTTGAAGATGTTGGAAGCCGCCATGGCATATAGCCCGGCGCTGCTGGTTCTATTGGCGGTGGTCATGGCGCCGGCGTTTGAAGAGCTGCTCTTTCGACGTGGATTTTTCGGGCGGTTTTGGGCGGCAAAGAAGCCGATGACCGGCATGATCGCCAGCAGCGTGCTGTTTGCCTTCGCCCACGAAGTGCCCGGTACGTCCGATTCACCCATCGCCATGACCTTGGTTTTGCTGTTGTTTTATACGGGCATGGGCGCCTGTCTGGCCTGGATCTACCGTCGCACGGGCACGCTGTGGGCGCCGATCGCCACGCATGCCACCAACAACCTTGTGGCCGTGGTGGTGATGATCGCTGGCTACGCAGGCTGAACGGAGATTGGGCGTTGACGCGCCATTGAACTGAAAAGGCGTAAAACCAGAGGCCATTCATCCTCGGAAATGCAGCCATGCGCCTTCGCCAGACTCGTTCACTCGTCCTTGCCGCCGCCGTAGCGGTCGCCGTCAGTGCCTGCGCTACGACAACCTCACCGACAGGGCGCACCCAAGTCGTGGGCGGCGTTTCCCAGCAACAACTCGACCAGATGGGCGAACAAGCCTTCGCTGAAATGAAGGCTCAAAAAGCGCAAACCACGGATGCGCGACAACGGGCGTATGCCGCGTGCGTGGTGAATGCCATCGTCCGCGAATTGCCGCCGGCATGGCAGCAGCGTTATCGCTGGGAGTCGGCGGTATTTGTCGACAACAGCCCGAACGCGTTCGCATTGCCGGGTGGCAAGGTGGGCTTGTACACAGGCATCTTTACCGTTGCGCGCAACCAGGATCAGCTCGCTGGCGTGATCTCGCATGAAATCGGGCACGTACTGGCCAACCATCACAACGAGCGTATTACTCGTCAGGTGGGTGCACAGGGCGCGTTGCAGGTGGCAGGTGCCATCCTGGGTTCACGCTACGGGCAGGGGATAGGCGATGCCGCGATGCAAGGGGGCAGCATCCTTGCCCAGACCGGTTTTCTGTTGCCGGGTTCGCGCGTGCAGGAAGCCGAGGCGGACGTGGTTGGCCAGCAATTGATGGCGCGTGCAGGCTTCGATCCGCGTGCTTCCGTCGGGTTGTGGGAGAACATGATCAAGGCCAGTGGTGGCAACCGCTCGCCCGAATGGCTGTCCACCCACCCCGAGCCGCAGGCGCGCCTGGCCGAAATGAACCAGCGCGCCACGACGCTGATGCCCGAATATGAAAGCGCCAGGGCAGCAGGCAAACGCCCGAACTGCGGCTAACGGCCCGCACAGCAGCTGAACGCGAGCGTTGGCAAGACCTGCCGGCGGCTGGCGCATTCTGCTAGGTTTTACGGTCTACGCCGCTAGGCAACAAGACCGTTTTTCAGGAGAGCATCATGAAGACCCTCAACCGCCCACTGACCGCAGCTATTGCATTGGTACTGGGTGCCGCCATTGTCTCCCCCGTCTTTGCCGATCCGCAGAGTCGCCAGGCAGGCCGGCGCGATAGAGCAGCGCAAAAAGCGGACGAGCAGCAGAAAGAGGCCCCGCAGTTTCCGGAGGCCACACGCGAAGAGCCGAAAGCCCGCGCCACCGCCAAGGGTGCCAAGCAGCTCAAGGCCATGAGCGAGGCCTACAACGAAGAAAAGTATGCAGAAGTACTCGCCATCGCTGTGCCGTTCGCGGAGTCGAGCGAAAGCGATTACGAAAAAGCCTTCGCCTACCAACTGGCTGGTGTAGCCGCGAGCGAAGCCAATGACAGCGCGAAAGCCGCGCAATATTTCCAGGCCGCCATTGACGCCAACGGGTTGGATAACAACAGCCACTACCGGGTGATGAACAATCTCATCGCAACCCAGGCCCAACTCGAGCAATGGGATGCCGCGATGAAGACGCTGGAACGCTTCCTTGCGGAAACCAAGTCGCAGGAGCCGCAGTATCAGTCGATGCGGGCCAGCCTGTTGTCGAGTGCTGGTCGCAGTGAAGAGGCGTCCAAGGCGTTTGCGGAACTCTTGGCGAAGAACCCGAATGACAAGAAGTTGCTGATGAACACCGTGGTGACCCTGCAGCAGGCGGACAAATTTGCCGAAGCCAACAAGCTGCTGCTGGACGCCCAGAGCAAGGGCATGCTGACCGAGGCGAACGAATACCGCGCCTTGTATTCCGGCCTGTTGAATGAAGACGATGGTTGGAAGCGGGCCGCGGCAGTGGTTGAAGATGGCGTGGCCAAGGGTGTGTTGCCTAAGGACCAGGATCTTGGCAAAGCGTGGTCGGTCGTGGCCAACCAGGCATTTTTTGCTGATGACCTTGACGCTGCCGCGAAATACTATGCGGCAGCAGCGCCGCTGATGCCGGACGGTGAGGCGTGGCTCAATCTGGCCAAGGTCTACAACAACCAAGGCAAGACGAGCGAGCAGCGCGCTGCCGCCAAACAGGCCTTGGCTAAGGGCGTCAAGAACACGGCCGAGGCGCAGCGCCTGGCCAACGCCAAGTAAGGCCTGTCGCACAAACCCGGACCTGCGCGTAGTGCATCACGCGCAGGGTTTGGTATAAGCTTGCAGGTTCCTGCCGCCTCCGGGTGGCAGTCTCCATGAACCGGGCGTCCGCGCCCAGCAACAACGAGCCAGCGCATGACGGAAACCACCGCCCGCTACGAGTATCAGGAAGACCGCGAGGAAGGCCTGAACTGGCCCCGGATCGCAGGCATCTCGGCGGCTATTGCTGTCCACGTGGCCGCATTGATGTTGTTGATGGCGCCGGTTTCTCCGCCGCCGTCGGCGGATGAGCAAGAAGATCGCGTAGACGTGCAGTTCATCGAACCGCCGCCACCGCCACCGCCGCCGCCGCCGCCGCCGAAAGAGCCGCCCAAGGAGATCAAACTGACGCCGCAGCCTCCGCAGCCGCAGCCGAAGACGATCACCCCGCCGCCGCCGGAGCAGCCGCCGATCGTCACCGACACCCCGCGTGCGGTCGATGTCCAGGCCCCGCCGCCGTCGCCGCCGGCCCCGCCGACGCAGCCGCCGGCACGGCCAAGTCCGCCATCGGGCGACTTGTCCGCCAGCGTATGTTCGCGCGTGCAGCCCACGTATCCACGTGAAGCACTGCGTGCGGGCATCTCGGGTACGGTCCAGGTATCGGTCTCGTACAACAACTCGGGCGCCGTCACTAGTGCCTCGGTTGGTCGCAGCAGTGGCAATCGCGACCTGGATCGTGCGGCGACGTCCGCGGTGAAGCGCTGGAAGCTGTGCCCGGGTTCGGGTGATGGCAGCGGCTTCATCAACGTCGACTTCAATATGGGCGGATAATCCGTCTATCGAATCATCACTAACCCCTTGGGTCTTTTCATCCACTCAACAAAGGTAAGCGTCATGCTGCAGCAGCCCACCACCCAGCCCGCCGCCGGCGGCAACAATGCCGAAGCGCTCAACCAAATGAGCTTTGGCAACCTGATTCAGCATTTCGACTTCGTCGGCTGGATCGTGTTCATTACTCTGGTTGTCTTCTCGCTGTTCTCGGTCTACTGGATCGTGGTCAACTTCGTGAAGAACATGCGCCTGCGCGGTAGCGCTGACCGCGTGACCACCACGTTCTGGCAGACGCCGAACGCCCAGGACGCGATCCGCTACATGGAAGAGCAGCCGAAGTCCGAGCCGTTCTCCAAGATCGCGCTGGACGCTGCCCAGGCAGCTGCCCACCATCAGCGTCACGAAGGCTCGCGCCTGGCTGAGTCGCTGAACCGCTCCGAGTTCGTGGACCGCGCCCTGCGTCAGGCCGTGACCCGCGAAAGCGCCAAGCTCGACAACGGCTTGACCCTGCTCGCCACCGTCGGTGCGACCGCGCCGTTCGTCGGTCTGCTGGGTACGGTGTGGGGTATCTACCACGCGCTGATCCGCATCGGTTCGACCGGCGACGCCTCCATCTCGGCCGTGGCCGGCCCGGTGGGTGAAGCGCTGATCATGACCGCGCTTGGCCTGTTCGTGGCGATCCCGGCGGTGTTGGCGTACAACTTCTTCAGCCGCTTGAACCGCGTGACGAACTCCAAGTTCGACACCTTCGCGCACGACCTGCACGACTTCTTCGCGACCGGTTCGCGCGTCGGCGAGGCTAGCCGCTGATCCCAGCGGCTTCTCGGCTCCAATTCCACGCTAAGTTCGACCAAGGAAATCCTGCCCCATGGCAATGAGTAGCGGAAATGAAAGCGGCGGCGTCATGGCCGACATCAACGTCACGCCCCTGGTGGATGTGATGCTGGTGCTGCTGATCATCTTCATGATCACCACGCCGCTGATGAACCACAAAACCAAGGTTGAACTGCCGCAAGCGGAGTTGACGCCAGAAGTGAAGCGCGCCGATGAGGCACGCAACAAGGGCGCCTCCCCGATCACCATCTCGGTGACCGAGGGGGGTGAACTGTTCTGGAACGACGAACCGATCAGCCGTGAGCTGATCGAAAGCCGCCTGTCCAGTGAGGCCCAGAAGCAACCGCAGCCGCCGCTCAATTTGCGTGGCGACCGCACCACCAAACTGCGTGTGATCAACGACATCACCAAGCTTGCCCAGCAGCAGGGCATGTTGGATATCGGTTACGTTGCGACCCGCGAGAAGAAGAACTAAGGAGCATCCGCCATGGCATTTACTTCAGGTGGTGGCAAGGGCCCGATGGCCGACATCAACGTTACGCCGCTCGTCGACGTGATGTTGGTGCTCCTGATCATCTTCATGGTGACCATGCCCATCCAGTCCTACCCGATCAAGATCGACCTGCCGCAAAAATCGAACCTTCCGCCGCCGGAAGACAAGAAGGATGTGGAGCCGATCAAGCTGCGTATCGATGCGTCGGGTCAGGTGTACTGGAACGACTCGCCGACCCCGGTCAGCGCGTTGGAAAACATGATGTCGGCCGAGGTCCAGAAAGACCCGACCAATCAGCCGCAGCTGCAGATCCAGACCAATGACGACGCCGAATACGAGGTGTTGGCCAAGGTCCTGGCCGCAGCCAAGAACGCCGAGATGCAAAAGATCGGCTTCCTGCAGTCCGAGTGATATTCAGCGGGCGCTCGCCGCCCACTTTCGATATGAGTGGATCGACGCCGCCCCTTACCGGGCGGCGTTTTTTATGATGTCGAGGTAGCGGCGGACTGTCGTATCCAGGCCGGCATAGAGCGCTTCGCTGATCAACGCATGGCCGATCGAGACTTCCATGATGCTGGGGATGGCGGCCAAAAATGCGCCAAGATTGTCTTGTGACAAGTCATGGCCGGCATTGACGCCCAAACCGGCAGCCTGGGCGATGCCTGCTGCGCGCGCACAATCATCGAGGGCGGCCTGGTCTCCACGCGCATGGGCGTCAGCGAAAGGGCCGGTATAGAGCTCGATGCGGTCGGCGCCACATTCGTTTGCACGAGCAAGTGCGGGGTGATCGGCATTTGCGAACAGGCTGACGCGACAGCCCATAGTCTTGAGTGCGCTCACTAGCGGCGTCAGCTCGGCCATGGCGTGGTCGAAGTCAAAACCGTGATCAGAGGTGATCTGGCCATCGCTGTCCGGCACCAGTGTCGCCTGCGCGGGACGCACCGCGTCGCACAAGGCAAGGAAGCCGGGATAGCCAGGACGCGGCGGTGCGAAAGGGTTGCCTTCCAGGTTGAACTCGACGGCGTACTCTGCGCATAACGCGGCCAGGGCATGCACATCATCCTCGCGGATGTGTCTCGCATCGGGGCGAGGATGCACCGTGATGCCATCTGCGCCGGCATCCAGACAGGTACGCGCGGCGCGCACGACATCCGGTTCATGACCACCGCGCGAATTGCGCAAAACCGCAATCTTGTTGACGTTGACGCTAAGGCGGGTGCTCACGTGCTGCGTTCACCTGGGATGATGACGGAGCTCGGTTCATCCGGCACCACAAATACCGCGCGGCCGGTCAAGGGTCTTTCGACGGCAGCAGGCCCGGGTGCGATGGGCATCTGAGTCACATCAGGCACATGGTGCGAGGGCGCGGGATGTGCAATCGGGTGGATCGGATGCAGGGCCTCGGATTCGGCGGCGAGGCGCGCGCTGGCTTCGGCTTCGCGATTGGCCTGCGCTTGAAAACGAAGGCGAGCCAATTCGGCCGGATCAAGCGGGGTGAGGTCGGCGCTGGTGTCGCGCACCGGGAATAGCTGCCGGTAACGAAACCATGTCCATGCCGCCAGTGCGGCAAACACGACGCAGAACCACATCAACATCAAGCCGGGGGACGGCGTGCGCAGCGCCAGGATCAATGCCAGCGCAGCAGCAGGCAAGAGCAGCCAGTACATGGGCAGACTCCTCGGGGGATAAGGGGAGTGTAACGAGCCTTGGCGCCAGAAACGCCGCCGTCGGGGGCGTAAAAATCACCGTTCATTCTGCAAATCTAAAGCAGCGGCGACATCAGCCGCGCGATGGCTTCGGGCAGACGGGCAGTGAATAGCGGCCGGCGGTCGGTGCCTGGATCGCGGACGCGGGGCGCGTGGGCGAACTCACCTTCGATCAACTCCTCCAGTTCGCCGGCGATGTGGCGGTCATGGATGATTGCGTGGACCTCGAAGTTGAGGCGAAAGCTGCGGTGGTCGAAGTTGGCGCTGCCAATCATCGCCAGATCGTCATCGACCAACAGGGTCTTGCTGTGCAACATGCGTGGTCCGTATTCGTAGAGTTTCACGCCCGCGGCCAAGAGGGCATCGTAATAAGAGCGCGCGGCGAACGTGACCAGCTTGCTGTCACTCATCTTCGGCACCATCAGGCGGACGTCGATGCCACCGAGGGCCGCGGATGTCAGCGCCATCATCGCGGCCTCGCCGGGGACGAAATAGGGTGTGGTCATCCATACGCGGTGATGGGCGGCGTGGATGGCCGAGACATGGGCGCGATGGATGGCCTCCCAGCGCGAATCCGGTCCGGAGCTGACGATCTGTACCGGGATATCGCCGGCCACCAGCGGCGGCATCCCCTGCACCACGTCGGAAATCAGGCTGCGGTCGTCGGTGGCGTAGATCCAGTCTTCGACAAAGACTTGTTGCAGCTCGCGCACCACATTGCCCTCCATGCGCAGGTGGAGGTCGCGATAGGCATCGGTACGCAAGCGATCATCCTGCTCGTCGGTGATGTTGATGCCGCCGGTGTAGCCGATGCGGCCATCGATGAGCACGATCTTGCGGTGGGTACGCAGGTTCACCCACGGCCGCTTCCAGAATTTCCACACCCGGCCAAGGCGCATCGGGTGGAACCACGCCAGCTCACCTCCCGCATCGAGCAAGGGCTGGAAGAATTTCTTCGACGCTTTCTTCGAGCCGACCGCATCAAGCAACAGTCGCACCTTGGCGCCGCGCTTGGCGGCGGCGGTCAGTGCATCGCGCAGCGCGGTGCCGTTCTGGTCGGGCTCGTAGATGTAGTACTCGACGTGCACCTCGCGCGTGGCGGTGGCGATGTCTTGCAGCAGGCGTGGATACTTGTGGCTGCCATCGACCAGCATGTCCACGTGGGTGGCCGAGGCGGGCGGAAAGCCGGTGGTGGCTAGCACCATGCGCTGCATTTCCGCGTATTCGGGATTGCTGCTTTCGTCATCGAACGCCGCCAGGGCGACACGGCGACGGGCGCGGCGCAGGCGATGACGATCAATCTTCTGCGGGCCGAGCAGGTAATAAATCAGGAAGCCGAGGTAGGGCAGGAAGGCGAGGCTCATCAACCAGCTGAGCGTGGCGGCCGGCTCACGCTTTTGCAGGATGATCCAGCCACCCAGCCAGACCAGGTACGTCAGCCAGCCGAGGATCAGCCAGGTCTTGATGTGGGGAATGGCCCAAAAACCGTCCCAGCCGGTGTGCAACGCATTCAGCAGGTCCTGCAATGTCATGTCTCCGTATCGCAGTCTGTGCGATCCCGCGACGCTAGGCTAACCGCATGGCTTCTCCCAACAAAATCCGCATGCCCGAGGCGAGCGCCATCAAGGGGCGCGGCGCGGCATCGCAAGTGGTCGGGCGCTTCGAGAAAACCGTCAGCAGGGGCGAGGACGACGGCTGGGGCTCGCTCTATGCCGAGGATGACACCGACCCGATCCAGCCTGTGCAAACCGAGGTGCGAATCGAGCGCGCGCGCACCATCATCAGCCGCAACCAGTCACCCGATGTGGGGTTTTCGCAATCTGTAAACCCATACAGGGGATGTGAGCACGGATGCGTGTATTGCTTTGCCCGGCCTTCGCACGCGTATCTGGATTTGTCGCCGGGACTCGATTTCGAAACCAAGCTGAGCGCCAAGACCAATGCCGCGGAGCGCTTGCGCGATGAATTGGCCAAACCCGGCTATCAGCCGCATCCAATCGCGCTCGGCATCAATACTGATGGCTGGCAGCCGATCGAACGCGAGCATCGCATCAGCCGCCAATGCCTTGAGCTGCTGCTGGAGACGCGGCATCCGCTGTCCATCGTCACCAAGGCGTCGCTGATCGTTCGCGACATCGACCTGTTGGCTGAATTGGCACGACATGACCTGGTTCATGTGATGGTCTCGGTGACCACACTCGACAACCGATTGTCATCAAAACTCGAACCGCGCGCCGCGGCGCCGCATACGCGCTTGAAGAACATCCGTTTGCTGCGCGAGGCGGGGGTGCCGGTAGGCGCGTTGCTGGCCCCAATCATCCCGATGATTACCGATGCGGAAATCGAACACATCCTGGAGGCCGTACATGAAGCGGGCGCGATGGGCGCGGGCCACATCTTGTTGCGGCTTCCACATGAACTGAAAGAGGTCTGGCGCGAATGGCTGCATCTGCATTACCCAGAACGCGCGGCGCACGTGATGAGCCTGATCCAGCAGATGCGCGGCGGCAAGGATTACGACAGCCGCTTTGGCAAGCGCATGCAAGGCGAAGGGCCGTTCGCGCAATTGATCACCCAGCGGTTTCGCAAGGCCTATGCGCGATTGGGTTTCTGTGGGATGCCGCCGCTGGATGATTCGCACTTCACCCCGCCGCGCAAGATCACGCCGCAGGGCGAATTGTTTTGATCGCGAAGCCGATCAGCCGCCGCCGAGTTGCGGCCACAACGGGCCGTCCAGCCATAGCCATCGCGCCATCCATGCACTGACGAAGGCGACGACCACGGTCAGGGGCAAGCCGATCTTGAGAAAGTCGCCGAAGGTATAGCGACCGGGGCCGAGGATGAGCAGGTTGCCGTGATGGCCGATGGGCGTGAGGAAGGCGACCACCGCGCCGAGCGCCGTGCAGACGACATAGGGCGTGATGGGTTCGCCCAGGGCTTGCGCCAGTGAAATGGCGACTGGGCCGAGCAAGGCCGTCGTCGCTGCATCGGACATCACCTGGGTCAGGAACGCGGCGACGGTAAACATCACCAGCAAGATGGCGAGCGGCGGCCAGGTATCGACGACTTGCAAGAGACCCTTGGCGAGGAGATCCGCGGTGCCGGTTTGTTCCATCGCGATACCGAGTGGAATCACGCCGGCAATCATCACGAAGATACGAACGTCGATCTCTCGATATGCGCGGTCGATGTCGACGCAGCGGGTGGCGACCATCGCGACCGCGCCCAGTAGGAAGGCCAGCGGCGCCGGTAACCATTCGGTCGCGGCGGCAATGATCGTCGCCAGCAAAATAATCAGCGCCAGCGGCGCGCGGATGCGGCGACGGGTCTCGCCCGCGAACGGCACCAGCATCAGGAAGCCATGGTGTTGGGCGAGATCACTGAAACGATTGGCCTTGCCCCACAGCACCAGCAAATCGCCTTCTCGCAGGCGCGCATCGGACAGGCGCGGCGCGATCGCGCCATCGCGACGCCACAGACCGGCGATGATCGCGCTGAACTGCTTGGAGAAATCCAGCTCACGGATGGAGCGGCCGATGAACTCGGAACCCGGCGCGACCACGGCTTGCACGAATTGCGAATCACCTTCCCCGCTCACCGTGTCGCCATGGCGATTGAGCGCATACAAATCCAGGCCGATGTCGTCGTGCAGTGACTTCAACTCGTCCGCAGGCGCTTCGATCAGCAAAATGTCGCCGGAGAGCATCGGGCTGTCCGGGGTCAGGTCGTCGCGGCGCACGCCTTCGCGCAGCCAGCCCAGTACGGTGACGCCAAAGGCTTTCTGTAGCTCCGACAACGGGCGCGTGGCCCAACGCGAATCCTTCATCACCAGCAGCTCGGTGCGGTAGCGATCAAGGCGCAGATAGTCTTCATCCCCTTGTTCGCCGCTGCGTTTCGGAATGAGCCAGCGTGCCAGCAGCATGTAGACGACGCCCACCAACACCAGCGCGATGCCGATCGGGGTGATGGAGAAGATGCTGAGGCCCTTGCTGTCGTCGGCGCGGGAAATCATGTCGTCTGCCAGCAGGAAGGCGGGCGCACTGACCAAGGTGAGAGTGGTGCCGAGCGAGGCAGCCAACGACATCGGCATCAACAAGCGTGAGGCCGGCAGCTTTCGCTCGCGCGCATGGCGCAGAAGGATGGGCAGCATCATCGCCGTCACCATCACGTGGTGGGTAAACGCCGACAACGCTGCGACGGCAGGCATGGTCACCGCGATCGTTCGCGCCTCGCCTTTGCCCGCGGCCTTGCCGATCCACTGGCCCAATTTTTCGGTGATGCCGGTGGCCGCCAAGCCGCCGGAGATCACGAATACCGCAGCGACGATGATGGCCGGTTCACTGGCAAACCCCGACAGGGCTTCCTTCGGGTTCAATACCCGCGTCAGCACCAGTGCGAGCAGGATCAACATCGCGGTGACGTCAACCCGAAGTTTCTCGGTGACGAACAGATACAGGCCGCCGGCCAGGATCAGCAGGAAAATGATTTGTTGGGATTCCATGCGTTCATTCTGCCAGTGCGGGCCTTCACATGCTTTAGACCTGCATCTGCGGCGATGCAGGTAGGCTGAAGGCATCCCATGAGACAGCAAGATGAGCGGCGCCCCCCCTACCCAAACGCTTGAAAACCCAGGCGTTGACGGCAACGGTCAAGCAGACAAACTGCTGGACGTTGCGGAGCTTCGTGCACGCATCAGCACGCTGGAAATGCAGTTGGCCCAACTCTCGGCCGTGCAAGCGGCGATGGCCCAAGGCATCTCGCATGACTTGCGCGCACCGTTGCGTGCCATCGATGGGTTTGCCATGCAGCTGGCCCGCGAGCTGGATTCGGATGAAGCTGCCAGCCAGCAAGTGGCGAAGATCCGCGCTGCGGCGGCGCGAATGGGCGGTCTGACCGAGTCACTCATCGAGTATGCAAGGATGGCGAGCGCGCCGTTGCAACTGACCGCCGTGGACATCCCTTTTCTGGTCGATTGGGCGGTGATGGATCTGCGCGGGCAATATCCGGACCTGGATATCGATGCGCAGGTGCAGGCTGATCTCGAAGTTGCCGGTGATGAGCGCTTGCTGCGGATTTTTTTCGACAAGGTGTTGGACAACAGCCGCAAGTTCACCCGGCAGGGGAATGGCACATCGGTGCGCATTCGCGGTGAACGTACCGACGAAGGCATCCATATCGAGGTGTCGGATGATGGTATCGGGATGACGATGCGTAATGCCGAACAGCCCTTCGAGCCTTTCATGCGCTTGCATGGTCATCGTGATGGTGCGGGCGATGGCCTGGGTTTGGCGATTGCACAGGCCGTGGTCCTTCGACACGGGGGACGCATCTGGGCCGAGTCCGAGCCAGGCAAGGGCACGACAGTGCATGCCGTCCTGCCAGGATTTCCGCCCACGACGAAGGCGTAATGACCGTTGTTTCAGGTGCTGTAACAGCGGGGCGCGCAGTGTGACATCCATGCAACACCCGTTCGAACGGCGTTGCCACGGGGCTGTTTCGCCTCGGGTTTAGCCGCTCTGGGCGAGGCAGATGCAACATCGGTGTTACACCCAGGCGGGATGGCCACAGGCGTTACTTTGACGCAACCGATTGAATTAAAAGTATTTTCGGCGGTGGCATGAAGCGTGCGTGATGACTTCGTACCGGCGTATTGCCGAAACGAGGTGTGACTGCCATGCGCGTGCTATTGCCGCTGGTGATGATGTCGATGCTCCTTCCCGCTTGGCAGGCCAAGGCCGGGGATGCGCGCATCGGCGTGCACCCCAAGCATGGCGAGATGGTGTTGTTGCGCAATGTCGATGCGCGACCCGCGTACCGTCCGGCTCCGCCTGGGATCGCGCTGATCGTTGACCCAACACCGACCCGTGAAGTGCAGGCCGTCCATCAGGCAGGGGAGATGACCGACGCCGACTTCGCTGCGATGGTCGGCGGGACGACAACACGCACTACGGAAGTGACTCAGTCCATCGGCAGCATCTTGGGTGCTTCGGCCGACGGTAATACCAACACACGTATCGATAGCAGTGGCGTGGCAGGCATCAGCGGCTTGAACAGCCCGCTGGGCGCTGTTGGCGGCGTGACCGGCACAGTCGGTGCCAGCATCCGCGGCGCGCTTTCGCAATTCCCGATTGGTGGCAAGCAAGGAGGCGGGCCATGAAACTGCGAGTGCTATCCGCCATGGTGGTATTGGCAGGCCTGTTGGCCGCATCGCCTTGCATGGCGCAAGCGAGCGATGAAAGCCGCATCGATTACGACGCGGCGCTGGGTTGGCTGGCCAATAGCCGCATCGATGGCAACGCGCTGAGCGGCGCACGCGGCAGCATCGCGGTGAACCAGGCGGCAGGCGACCTTAACGTGCAAGCGAACCTGCGCAGCATCGCGGTCGGTCAATACGCCGCCGCAGATGTCGACGCGATCCAGTTTCAAACCAATAACCAAGCGAATGCGCCCACCCATGCCTCGGCCGTCATCGGCGGACGGGCATTACAGGGTGCCGGCGGCATTGCATCAATCAATCAGGCCAGTGGCAGCGGCAACACCGAGCTCAACGCGGTGTCCGTGGCATTGGCCCAACAGGGCATACGCGAGGCCAGTGACGACTTTCTGTCGCTCAGTGGCGTCGCGTCGGCAGTAGGGGCGCGCACCATCACCGAACCAGGGGACAAGACGACGCAAACCCGCAAGGTAGGCGTGGAGGCATCTGCCTTGCATGGGTTCGAAGGTGTATTGCAGCTCAACCAAGTTGCCGGAATGGCCAATGCCACGGAAAACCGCTTGCAGGTAGCCGTGCAAGGGCCATGAAGGCGCAGCAAAACCACCACGTGTAATCAAGGAGAGGAACATGAAATCGAACCTGAAAAAGACGGCGTTGGCCGTGGCAGTGGCTGCGATGGCCATGGGAATGGGGACGGCGCAGGCAGAAGACGATGGCAGCAATGTCACCAAGACCGTCACCATCAACAAGAACATCAACAAGAACTACACATCGAACCACACCGACACCCAGAACCACACTGAGAACACGAACTACAACCACAACGTCAACGTGAATCAGTCGTTGAACCAGTCCGTGAATCAGTACGTCAGTGAGTCCTACAATTCGCAAGTCAACGAGAAGGTCAACTTGGAACTCGATCTGCGCGAGCAGAACATCCAGTCCGACATCCGCAGGGAACGCAACGAGCATGGCGTCAGCGTGCAGATGGACAAGTCGCTGCGTCTGAAGTCCGACATCGAAATCACCGGCCGTCCGACGGTCTCGGGGGATATCGCCATCGACTCGGCGGCGATCTCGATCATCGACAACCGCCAATCCTCGAGCGACAACCTGGGCTTGAACGAGAACGTGACGAACGATGCCTCGATCGCCGATGACGTGGCTTCCAGCGCATCGGGCAACCTGGGCTTCAACGTGGCAGCGGGCGACAACAACGTGCAGGACAACGCAGCAGCGCTGGCCTCGACCGATGCCGCTTTCGCATTCGGCATGGCTGATTCCGAGATCTTCGTGAACCAAGCGGGTAGCGGCAATCTGACCTTGAATGTTGGTGTGACCAATAACGCCAACATTGGCGGCAATGCCTTCGAGAGCGCCTCGGGCAACATCCAGGTCAATGTGACCTCCGGTAACAACAACCTGCAGAAGAACGCACTGTCTGCCTCGGTTGCCACGACCAACTATGCAACGGCCAGTGTCAGCTCGAACCAGCACAGCGCAGGAAATGTGGTTGAAAACAACGGCCTGGCGCAGAAGTACACCGATACCGTTGAAGTTGCGATGGGCGGCACGGTGAGCGGCTATTCGCTTGCCATCGGCGAGGGCGGGTATGAAGGCAGCGGCAACGCCTACCAGTCCAGCAACTTCTATGCGGATTCGTGGGCGGGTGGTAGCCACCCGGGCGGCGGTAGCACCGGGCATGTCGACTTCGACAACCAAAGCCAGGGCGCAGTGCTCAACCCGAACCGTCCTGGTGTCGGTGGTCTCGGCTTTGATACCGAAGAGTCGGGCCAGTTGGGCTTCGTCGAGCTGGGCTATTCCGAGCTCGAGGCTTCTTTGACCGGCACTGTGGCCACGACCAACTGGTTGATCAAGGATGCGACCAACACCGCATCGTTGTCAGGTAGCGCCTTCAGCAGCGCCTCCGGCAACATCGGCGTCAACGTGTCGTCCGGCACCGGCAACATGCAGGCCAACAGCCTCGCGATGGCCGTCGGTCGTCCGGCAGCGGGTGGCGGAACGCCTCCCGGCGGCGAGTAATCGCCAGGCTAGAACATTCCCGCCCGAGAGGGCGGGAGTGCTTCGAAGCCCCGTTCGCCACCCCCGGGCGGGGCTTCATTCTTCGGAGTAGACGCAGATGTGGAACGCGGTGTCCAAGATGGTTCTGGCATTCGTCGTGATAGGTATCGCGGCAGGGGGCGAAGCGCGCGCCGATGGCAATCAATTTGCCGGCGTTCTGCCCAACGGCCCGGTGCTGACCAAGAAGGTCGAGAGCATGTTGGCTGCGCGGTATCGTCACTTGGTCAGGCAGCGGACCGATTACAGCTGCGGCGCTGCATCGCTCGCCACCATTCTGCAATACGCGTATGGCTTGAATGTCGATGAGGCCACGGTCATCGAAGGGATGATGGGCGTGGCGGATCCGGCGGTCGTGCAAGAGCGCGGATTCTCCCTGCTGGATATCAAGCGCTACGTGGAGTCATTGGGGATGCGTGGCCGCGGATACCGTGTGGACGAAGAGCGTCTCGGTAGCTTGCGCGTTCCCGGCTTGATCTTGATGGACGTGGCGGGCTTCCGCCATTTCGTCGTTCTCAAGCGCGTGGACGATGGTGAAGTTGAACTGGGTGATCCCATCCTGGGAAATCGGCGGTTGCCCATCAAGGAATTTCTGGAGGCCTGGCCTTCGCGTGCGGTGTTTGTGGTGATCGGTGCGGATTTCGATCGCAATACCGTGCTTCTACAACCTTCGGCGCGGCCCAGTGCACGCGCCCTGTATGCCCGACAAGGGCCCATTACCGATGCGGAGTTGCTGGATTTCGGCTTCACCCATGCGGATCTGTTTTAGGAGGCGTGTCATGGAAGCGCAACATGCCAAGGATGCAAAGGTTCGTCGTTCCCTTCCACTCATTTCAAGTTGGTTGTTATCGGTATGCCTGGGCCTGTTCGCCACGGCGCCATTGCTGGCAGAAGAGCAGCGCCCCGCAGCAAAGGGCTTGCATGAAATTCCCGATGGTGAGCTCGACCTCATGCGTGGTCGCTACACCGTCGGCAACAACAAAGTGTTGTGGTTTGGGGTGTCGATGATCACGACGTGGCAAACCCAAGCCGGACAAAGCGTGCAGGGGACGCTGAAGATCGGCATGGATTTTCAGAATGGGGCGCCGACCATCACCTTCACCCCCAACGTCAACATCGGGGTGGCGGATGCCGATGTTGCAATCGCCACGGGCGAGCGCACTATCGATAGCTCAGGGTTGAATAACGCGTCAGGCTTGGTGCAGAGCGTGCAAATCGCCGGTGACGGCAATCGCGCAGGCAATGCGACATCCCTTATCGTCCGCGATGGCGACGTCGCGGACGGCCAGGGCGCGAATACTGGGGCCTCGTCCATGGAAGCGGCTAACAGCGCAGCCACGGCAAGTGCACGGATGGATGCCAATGGCGCCAGGCTGACCATTGATGTCGCCGGCCAGGGCGTCGCAGAGCAATGGGTGCGCGCAGGAAGCGTGGGCCAGAGCATTCGCATCGCCGGTGATGGCCAGAACGTCAGCAACCAGTTGCAGTTAGAACTCGTGCGACAGGCCGTGCCGACCAACGCATTGGTCATGGCAAGTGTTGCCCGGGCCATCACACTCAACCAAGGGATTGGTAACCGGCCATGAGCAGTCAGGAGCTGGAGGGACTGGCGCACCGCCAGCGGCATCCGCTGGCGGTTGCTTTGGTGGGCGCGCTGGGATTTTCGATGCCCGTGGTCGCCATGGCACAACAAGCGCCGCAACAGCCGCAGCAACAAGGGCAAGACGAACAAGAAAATGAGCCCGAAATAAGCCAGGCAGATGCCACTGAAGTACAGCAGCTGCTGCGAGAGCTTGAATCACTCAAAGCAAGTTACGCCAGTGAACTAAGGCGCCTGCGCGAGCTTGATATGCAGATCCAGGCGCTCAATGCTCGCGTTACCGGGCGGGTGCCGCAGGCCATGCAAGCACCCGTTGCCACGCAGTCGCCGCCGGAAGGTGCCTCCACGATGGGCGCACCGCCGCCGCCCGTACAGACCAGCCGCACGCCGCCCACGCGGATACCGCAAGCCGGGTATGCCAGTACGCCTGCCGAGGCCAAGGCGGCGCAAGAGCGTGAGGCGCGCAGCGTCGAAGACGTAAAAGAACAGCAGCAGGCTTTGTTCAACAGCGGGTTCACGATTGAAAACGGCATCAGCTATAACCGTTATGACCGCAAGCAACTGTCCTTGAATGGCTTCCTGGCGTTGGATGCGATCTTCCTTGGCAACATCGCGATCGAGAATGTCGAATCCGACACCTTGGTCCATGACCTGAGCCTGCGTTGGGGCGCAAGCCCGCGCCTCACGCTCAACGCCAACCTGCCCTTCATTGCACGCAAGACGGTCTATCAAAAAGGCGGCGCTGGGGGGTCGGCTGCGGCCATCGCTCAGGAAACGACGACAGGCACGGGGATAGGTGACGTTACTGTTGGCGCCAACTACAAACTGTTTGGCGAGAATGGCTGGCGACCAGATGGTGTGTTGAACGTCAGTGTCACCGCACCCACGGGGCGCGAACCGTATGGCATCCCATGGCGCATTCTGGAGCGTGACGACGATGACTTCATCCGCTTTGCCGTGCCCGAAGAACAACCGACCGGCAACGGGTTGTGGCAGGCGAGCGTCGGCATGTCGTTCGTCAAGACGACGGATCCGGCCATCATCTTTGCCAACATCGGCTACACGCGAACCTTGACGGGTAGCTTCGACGATCTGGACAACAGCCCGGACACGGTCAATCCGGGCAAGGTGCGCCT
Organism: Solilutibacter tolerans; assembly: GCF_900155935.1. Taxonomy (GTDB): domain Bacteria; phylum Pseudomonadota; class Gammaproteobacteria; order Xanthomonadales; family Xanthomonadaceae; genus Solilutibacter; species Solilutibacter tolerans. The sequence continues at coordinate 314,051 of NZ_FTLW01000002.1, read as the reverse complement.
GGGCGATGCTTACAGCTTTGGTGCGGGTGTCGCGTTTGCATTCAACGAGCGCACCAGCTTCAGCATGTCGGTCAGTGCACGCTTGGCGGCGCGCGCGCGCATGCGCTACGAAGGCGCGGAATGGAACAAGGTGATTGGCAGTGATGCCACGGCGGCCATGTTTAATCTGGGCGTCACCCATGCACTGACCAAGCGCACCACGGTGGTGGGGATGTTGGGGATTGGCTTGACGCCGGATGCGCCTGATTTCAGTCTCAGCCTCAAGGTTCCCTACGGCTTTTGAGGCGAGTGAGCAGCGCCGTCAGTTGCGTAGTTGCTCCAACGACAAGCCATGCTTGCGGCATAGTCGGTAGATGGTGACGCGCGAGACTTTCAGCTTGCGCGCACAAGCGCTGACGTTGTAACCGGTTTCGCGCAGGGTTTCGATCAAGGTTTCATGCTCGGCGTGGACGCGGGCGCTGTCCAGACCACTGGCGACTTGCGCGCCGGTATCCAAGCCAAGGTCTTCTTCGCTGATCATGCTGGCGGTGGCCACGACGGCTGCGCGGCGAACACGATTCAACAACTCTCGAACATTGCCTGGCCATGCGTGTGCCGCCATGCTGCGGCGGGCGGCGGGGCTGAAGCCGCGCGCGATCGTCGCCGGATGATCGTCGCGAAAGTCGCTCAGGAAATGATGGGCCATGAGCTCGATGTCATCGCCACGCTTATGCAGCGGCGGCATCTGCAAACGAAGGACGTCCAGGCGGAACAGCAGGTCGTTGCGGAAATTGCCGGCATCCACTGCGCGATGCAGGTCGATGTGCGTGGCAGCAATCACGCGCACATCGACAACCACAGGCTGGCTGCCTCCCACGCGCTGCAGGCTGCCCTCTTGGAGGACGCGCAACAAGTTGACTTGCGCATCCAGCGGAAGGTCGCCGATTTCATCTAGAAAAATGGTGCCGCCGTGGGCAGATTCGAAATGACCGATCCGCCGCGTGGTCGCACCGGTGAATGCGCCGCGCTCGTGACCGAACAATTCCGATTGGATCAGGTTGGTCGGCATCGCGCCACAGTTCACCGCAACGAAAGGCCCTTCCGCGCGCGAGGAGAGTTCATGCAATGCGCGCGCGGCCAGCTCCTTGCCGGTACCGGTCTCGCCGCAGATCATCACCGGCAACGCGATTGGCCCGTACTGATGCAGGCGTGCGCGCACCTCTAACATGGCCTGGCTTTGGCCAAGCAGCATATCTATCGCGTTGGCTTGCGGGCCATGCGAACGGCTGCTTGCATGCGCACTGCATTCCTCCAGCGCCCGCTGCAAGGTGTTGGTTTGTAGCGGCAAGGACACATCGGCGGTGCAGGTGCGCAGCAAGCGCTGCACATCCTGATCGGTGCGGGTTCGGGGATCGACGATCGCCAACACAGGCAAATCGGGATGGGTCAAAGCCAGCTGCTCGGCCTGCGAGAGCACATCGGCATCCAGCGAGCGCGTATCGATGCACACCACCACGGTCTCGTTGCCGCGCATGCCAATCTGCGCGGTCTGATCCGCTTCGATTGCACGCACGTTCCACCCCACGGCGGCCATGATTTGTCGATCTCGCGTACTCGGTTGGCCAAGCCAGATCAAGCAACGCTTTGTTGCTGAAGCAAAATCCATTCCCGTGCTACCTCCCCGTTGCGACTAGCAGCCGTACATCGGCCGTGGTCTTCGACAGGATGGCCCCCCTGCGTGCCAGTTCCCTACCGGCTTGCGCATCCGCCCACAAAGATACCACCGTGGCAGATATTTCCTGCAGCTGGGATGTGTGGGCGGACGAGAGCCGCCCATGTTTCCAGCCGACGTTTTGAAGTGGGCGGTGATGTCCAGTCAAGGCATTTTCGTGGCATCGGGTGGGTGTAGTTGATGGGCCCGAGCATCAACAGGCAGCACGCATCCCGTGTCGGTTCATGAGGCGATACAGGGTGACGCGCGAAACCCCCAACTCGCGGGCAGACTCGCCAATGCGATGTCGATTCCGGCGAAGCGCGGTGAGGATCGCATCACGCTCGGCGCCGGCGCGGGCTTCATCCAGAGTCAGGGCGGGCAAGGCGTCTTCGTTGTTGAGGCCCAGGTCGCTGGCCGAGATGTAACGACCTTCGGCCTTGATCACGGCCTGACGAACGCGATTGTGCAGCTCGCGGACGTTCCCTGGCCAAGCATGCGCTTGCAGCTGGCGCAGGGCGCAAGGGCTGAAACCTTTGATCCGGCGCCCATACTCGCTGGCATATTTCATCCGTGCGTGATGGGCGATGTGTTCGATGTCCTCACCGCGCTCGCGCAACGCCGGCAGCTGCAAGCGAAGCACGCTAAGACGATGATAGAGATCGGCGCGGAAGCGTCCCTCCGCCACGGCAGCTTCCAGGTCGTGATGGCTGGCCGAGATAACGCGGACATCGACGGGGATGCCGTCTTCGGCACCTGGCTTCATCAAGCGGCCAGTTTCAAGCAAGCCCAGTAACATGGCCTGGCTATCAAGAGGAAGGCGATCCGCCTCGTCCAAGAACAGCGTTCCGCGATGCGCCGATTCGATTCGTCCGCGTTGTTGCTCGTGTCCGGCCAGCATCGATAGCAGGGCCCCTGGCGCACTGCTTTCGCAATGGATGGTGATGAATGGTTTGCCGGCGCGGGCAGAGTGCTCGTGCAATGCCATTGCGGCCAGCTCTTTGCCGGTGCCGGTTTCCCCGGCGATGAAAACCGGCGCATCGTTGGATGCGGTTAGTCGCAGCAGCCGGAACAGCGAGCGCATCTCGGGGCTTTCACCAACCATTCCGCCGAAGCCGGCATCGTCATGGGGCAAGTAAGTCGTGCCGCGACCCAGCCAGGCCAAGCCAAATGCATGGCCGATAACCGTATCCAGGACGTCATCGGGGCAGGGCAACGTGACGAAGTCAAAGCAGCAATCGCGCACCAGCTGACGCATGCTGTCATCGGCGATCGTGCGGGCATCGGTCATGGCCACGCATCCCAAACGCGGATGCGAGAGGACCGGCGTCAGTTCTGCCACGGCTTCCTCAGAGCCCAGGTCGCGCAGGTCGATCAAGCCCGCCGCGGCGACAAGATCATCGCGGTCATGCAGGAAGCATTTCAGCGAAGGCAGGTCGGCGAAATGATGGACCTGCCAGCCCAGGCTACCAAGGCGCAGTACGAAGGGCATCTGAGCGTGCAGACGCGATGACAGCAAAAGCAGTGTCCGTTGGGCGGGGAGGGGTGGCAGGGCCATCCGGAACCACCAGGCATCGTCTCAGGAAACCTGAACATAACACGAACAACGCATAAATGTGAACTAAGTCACAAATTTCATAAGACGATCTGGCTGCGCGTTCAGCCAGGCAGGGCGTCGTGCTCCAGGTGGTAACGGGTCGCCGCTTCGACCTCTTTCTTTGAGCCGAGGAAAACCGGCACGCGCTGATGCAGCTGGTCGGGCGTGATATCAAGGATGCGCATGCGGCCATTGGTCGCGGCGCCGCCGGCCTGCTCGATCAAGAGGCTCATCGGGTTGGCTTCGTACATCAGGCGAAGCTTCCCGGGTTTGCCTGGGTCTTTCTTGTCCCATGGATAGATGAAGACGCCGCCACGGGTGAGGATGCGATGTACGTCTGCCACCATCGAAGCGATCCAGCGCATGTTGAAGTCCTTGCCGCGCGGGCCTTCCCTGCCGATCAACAGGTCATCGACGTACTGCTGCATCGGCGCTTCCCAATGCCGCTTGTTCGACATGTTGATGGCGAATTCCTTGGTTTCCTCGGGCACGGTCATGCTGCGCGTGGTCAGTACGAAGCTGCCTTGTTCGCGATCCAGGGTGAACTGATGCACGCCGTGGCCGACGGTCAGGATCAGCGTGGTCGAGGGGCCGTACACACAATAGCCGGCAGCGACCTGGTCACAACCGGCCTGCAGGAAGTGCGCGTCTTCAGGCGTGGTCACGCCTTCGGGGCAGCGCAGCACCGAGAAGATGGTGCCGACCGAGACGTTCACATCGATATTGGATGAGCCATCCAGGGGATCGAACAGCAGCAGGTAGTTGCCGCGCGGGTAGACATCCGGGATCGGCTGGCTGTGCTCCATTTCCTCGGAGGCAAGGCCCGCCAAATGGCCGCCCCAGGCATTCGCTTCCAGCAGCACATCGTTGGCGATGACATCGAGCTTCTTCTGCGCCTCGCCTTGCACGTTACCGGTGCCGGCATCGCCCAACACGCCGCCCAACGCACCCTTGCCGACCGCAACCGAGATGGTCTTGCAGGCACGGGCCACGACTTCGATCAGCAAACGCAGGTCGGCGCTGACGTGGCCGGCGCGCTGCTCCTCGATCAAATAGCGGGTGAGCGAAATCGGTTGGTCGACGGGCGGCATGGCGAAGCTCCGGTGGAATCTCGCCATTGTCGCCCAGCTCGACGCGAAGGCGAAACCTCAGTTGCCGGGCAAACGCAGCCACACCGCATTGGCGGGCGCATCGGCCGCAAGCGCGCGGCGATCATCGGCGTTGGCACCGCGCGCGGTAGTCACCAGGACACCTTCGGCGCGCGCCAACTCCGACACGTCGCGTGCGCGCTGGATGGCGGCGTCTTCGTCCTGGGCAATGCCGACCACCTCGATCCCGTTTGCCTGCCAGCGCTGCATCGCCCAGAGCTGGGTGGCCAAGGTCGAAGAAGGCCCTGGCTGCAACTTGCCGTCGGCATCCACCGCCCACGGCACGGGCGGCAGGGTTTGCAGCGGCGGCAATACGCGCGGCGGCGGTGCGGATTCGCCGACCACACCTGCCAACTCGCCTTCCAACGCGCGCGCTTGCGCCAGCGACATGACGCCAGGGTTGAGGCGCAGGCGCATCACCCCATCGTTGGCGGGTTGCTCCAGTGTGCCGATGCGCGAAACCAGCGCCTCCAGCACCGACAAGCGGGCTTCGCGCTGGCTCTGCATGGCCTGGCCGCGCTGTGCATCCGCCTGTTTGAGTGACGCGATGGAGCGGCTGAGTTCGGACAAGGTCGCCTGTTGGTTGGCGATGCTCTTGTCGTCGGCGGTGACCACTTCACGCAATTGCACGTCCACCTTGCGATCGAGCTGGCGGGTCAATATCTCGCTCAGGCGCTCATCCAGGCCATTGACGTAACGGGGCGTCATCAGCACCGCGTCCACGGTGAAGGCGTTGCCGACCGGATCCACCCGCAAGGCCGATACGCGCCCGCCAGACTCGGCAGCCGCGGCATCCAGCGCAGCGCGAATGCTGACTTCTGCCTGGGTTTGCAGGGCGATCCGACGCAGCGACAAGCCCAGCGGAATCGACAGCAGGACGAAGGTGCCGATGATGAGGCCGGCCTGCCACGCGGTTTGCTTGGGCGAATCGCTGCCGCCAAAGCCATACAGGCGCGCAACGACCGTTGCAGAGAGCGATATCGCCAGCAAGTTGGTCATCAGCAGCAAGCCCGCGCCGCCAACGATGCTCCAGTTCGCGAGCGCGAGGCCATAGGCCACGACTGCCAGTGGCGGCATCAACGCCGTGGCGATGGCGACACCGACGATGGTCTCGCCTTTCTGCGTGATGGTGGCATACGCACCGGCAAGGCCGGAGAACACCGCGACCAGCAAATCGAAGAAGGTCGGCTGCGTACGCGCAAGGATCTCGGGCGTCGCCTGTTTGAGTGGCGACAGCCAGACGATGATCATCGCCATCGCCAAGGCCAACACGATGCCGACGCCTATCGTTTTGAGCGCCGAACGTACGGTGCGGAAGTCGAATGTGGCCAGACCCATGCCGAGCTCGATGATCGGCCCCATCAACGGCGCGATCAGCATGGCGCCGATGATCACGGCCGCTGAATTCTGCAAGAGCCCCAGCATCGCGATGCCGCAGGCCATCAGCGTCATGAAGGCGAATCGCGGCCCCAGTGCGCCGGCATCGTCCACGTGGCTGAGCACGGCGACGCGGTCGATCGAGTCAACGAGTTCGTTCTTGCGCCATTGGCGCAGCCAACGCCAGAAGGCGCGCGGGGTCGGGAGGTCGTTCAGGTTCATCCGCGCAGGGTAATGCGACTGGCGTCAAGAAGCAGCAATGGTCAGATGATCCGCAAGGTGATCGCCTTCAAGACGGCGCGGGTGCGGTCTCGCGTATCGAGTTTTTCCAGGATCGCCGAAACGTAGTTTTTCACCGTGCCCTCGGCCAGGAACAGGCTGCGCGCGATTTCTTTGTTGCTGTAGCCGCCTGCCATCAGGCGCAGGACGGCGACTTCACGCTGGCTGAAAAGTGCAAGGGGGGCATCCTCTGCGTGGTAGCGATACCGCGCCCGCACCGGAGCGGTGCTCACGGGCTGCAAGAGCGACTCGCCGGAGGCGGCGCGAACGATGGCGTCTTGCAGGTCTTCCGGCGCGGCATCCTTGAGCAAAAACCCTTGTGCGCCAGCATCACAGGCCGCGAGTAGTAATTCGCTGTCATCAAACGTGGTGAGGAAGACGCAAGGCGTGGCATTGCCGCTTGCTCGCAGCATGCGCAGCGCTGCGATGCCATCCATGCCGGGCATGCGGATGTCGGAAAGGATGAGGTCGACCGGCTGTCGGGCGAGGTGTTGGATCAACTCTTCGCCACTCTCAGCCTCGAACGCGACTTGGATACCTTGGCGCTCCAGCAGCGCGACCAAACCTGCGCGCACCAGGGCTTGGTCGTCGACCAATGCTATGGAGAGGGGCGTCGCACTCATGCAGGCAACATCACGTCGAGGCGCAGGCCGCCGTGCGGGCCACGTGTTAGCGACAGGCTTCCGCTGCGCTCTTCAATGCGCTCGCGCATGCCGGTTAGGCCATTTCCTTCGCGCAGTGCGCCACGCAATTTGCCGTCATCCTGGAGCGCGATGTGCAAACGGTTTGCTTGCATCGACATATCAACCCGCAAGATCTTTGCAGCACTGTGCCGCGCCGTGTTGGTCAGGGCTTCCTGCACGATGCGAAGCACGGTTTCTGCCAGAGACGGATCGCTGATGCGCACGGCTGGTGCCATGTGCAGGTCAAGGCGCGTGGCAGGAAATGGTGCAGCCAGCGCTTGCAAGGAGGTGGCGATGTCGAGTCCGTCGGCATCGCGCAACGTGTGCACCACGCCGCGCACATCATCGAGTAATTCGGCCGACAACTGGTCGCACAACTTCAGGCGACCAGAGATACCAGGCTCGCCCGCGAGAGAGCGCAGGTTGATGCGCAAGGCGGTCAGTTTGTGGCCAAGCACATCGTGTAGTTCGCGAGCGACGCGCATGCGTTCGGCATCGCGACTGGCATCGGCCAGCAGGCTGCGAGTGGCAAGCAAGTCTGCATTGACACGTGCCAGTCGATCGCGAGCTTCTTCGGCGCGACGTGATGCCTGCACGGTGATGCCGGCGAACATCTGGAAGCCCACGTAGATCAGTACCATCATCAGGGCTTGGTCATGATCCTTGGCGCGCAGGATCAGGTACATCGCAAGATTGAGTGTCAGTGCGACGACGACGACCCAGCGCATCGGCCAGCACGTCGCAAGGCCTGCGACCAGCATTACCAGCAACACGGGTGCAACACCGCTGGCGGCAGACAGCCAGATCAAACCTAGTGCCGACGCGGCCTGCATGATCAACAGCAACAGGCGCAAGGCCGAGTCGCGGGGGACAAAATCTTCGCCGAAAAAAGCGAACAGGAAAACGAGCGCCATGGCCCAGCGCAGGCCAAGCGCCTCCGGTGGACCGTACTGCAAGGTAAAAGCCACGGCCGCCCACGTGAACAGGCCCGCGAGATTCAGCGGGCGCAGCAAACCGCGCAGGTGTTGGCGAAAGGACGTAGGCATGACGCCATGCTGAAGAGCGCGACAAGCGATGGCAAGACGCATGCGCAAGAAAGTGACTTCCGGCAGGGTGTGGTGGTGACCGTTGGGCCTGTGATGTGCAATGCGCGGAGTGGACGATGAGAGCCAGTCCACTGGAGCGTATCGAGATGCCCGCCTATCCCTACTTTGTTGCATTACACGCACTATTGGGCACGGTATCGCTCATCACCTTCTGGTCGGCCGCGGGGATGAAAAAAGGCAGCCAGCGACATCGCACCATCGGCAAGATTTTTTTGCTGGCGATGTGTGGAGTAATCGTCAGCGGCATCCCCTTGGTGGTCGAGTACGTCTTCTTTCGCCAAAATCTGGTTAGTGGTGCGTTTCTCGCTTATTTGCTGCCATTGACTGCGCAGGCCTGCTGGCTGGCGTGGCGTGCGGTGACCGACAAGCGCGACTGGCGGGTGATGACATCGCGTGTCGGTTGGCATTTGGTGTTGTGGTTGCCCGTGCTATCTGCCCTGCCGGTATTGGCACTCGGGCTGATGAAGATGCAATGGTTGTTCATCGGGTTTTCGATGATCGCCCTCATAAATGCCTGGCAGATGCTGCGGTTTGCCAAACGCGGGCCGAGCAAGCCGAACTGGCACGTCGTGCAGCATTATCAAGGGATGTTGGGCGCAGGAGTCGCCACGCATGTCGCCTTTCTCGGCATCGGCATGCAACCGGTATGGCGCTGGTTGAAAACAACGACGGATGTGCCGCCGGTGCTGATCGAGCTGTTTCCGTGGTTCGCACCGTTGGCGGTGGCGATGGCCGCCGCCGTCTGGCTGGGACGCAAATACAACCGCCCTCGCGCAGTACGCAACAACGCGAGGTTTCAATAGGGCTAAGCGTGCTGCGGCTAGGTGATGATCAGGTATCCGCGTCGGTCGGCCAGCCTTCACCACTGCCGCGATGGATCACGCGGTCATCGGCCTGCAGCTCACCTGCGGGGAACGAGGGCAAATCGGCCAGGCGCTCGTAGATCGGCGTGAAGTCGGGGCCGGTCGCTTCCATTAATTGCTCGAAACTATCGATGACGAAATAGGTCTTCTGGTAACTGTCGATGCGATAGCGCGTGCGCATGATGCGCTCAAGGTCAAAGCCAACGCGGTTGGGCGAATCCGATTCCAGCGAATAAATGCTTTCGCCCTTGGATGACACGATGCCGCTGCCATAGATGCGCAGGCCATCTTTCTGCTGGATCAAGCCGAATTCCACCGTGTACCAGTACAGGCGCGTCAGGTGGACCAGTGCATCGGGGTTGATGCCATGTGCCTTCACGCCGCCGCGGCCATACGCCGCCATGTAATCGGCAAACACCGGCACCATGAGCAGCGGCACGTGACCGAACAGATCGTGGAAGAGATCAGGCTCTTCGATGTAATCGAGTTGGTCCGGGCGACGGATCCACCACGTCACCGGAAAGCGGCGGTTGGCGAGATGATCAAAGAAGTCGAGTTCCGGCAGCAAGCCTTCGACACCGATGATCTCCCAGCCGGTCGCGGCTTTCAGCACGGCATTGAGGTCAGCAAACTTGGGGATGCGGTCGGGCGTCATGCCCATTGCATCCTGCGCGACAAGGAACTCATCGCTCGCACGGCCCACCAGCAACTCACGTTGGCGTTGATACAACATGCGCCAGACATCGTGATCGGTTTCGCTGTAACCCTCCCACGGCTGGTCGATGATGCCGGTCGCGTAAACCGGGACCTTGCCCTTGTCAGTGACGATGTTCTCGACGCGGCGTGGAGTGCTGTTCATACAATGATTCTACGCCGCGGGCCAAGCGCGCGCTTGCGCTGGATCAAGGCAGGACGATCAAGGCAGGACGCGCAGGTGATAGTCGCGACTTCCCTTCAATGTACAGCTGGACGGACCTGTCGATAAACAACGGACTTCTGCGCGCTGACCGACCGCGGGCAGGCTGTTGGGCTCACCCCAGACGGGGTTGTTGAGGCGCTCGCCGGTCATCGTCGTGACCACCACGCCATCGACGGTTGCGGTGCACACGCCATCGACATAACAGCCGGTATCGATGGCCGAAACCTTGCCACTGAAGGTCAATACGCCGTTTGCATCTGGCCTGGGCGATGTCGATGCGCAGGCAGTCAACATCACCGTGGCAGCAACGAGGGCAGCAAAAAATTTCATCGGCGACATCCACGATTGAAGATGCGGGGATATTGCAGCGCCGCGTCTTCGTAACCGGTGAAGACAAGGGCTGAAGACAAAAGGGTTGGCGGTTTCGATCTTTCTCGTTGCGAAAGTCGATGTGCGCAATGCGTCAAGGAACATATTGTTGCTAGCGCGCGATGGCGTCGCTGCTACGGTTGTCATACGCGCATGATCGGCAACGGGGCTGGACTGTCTGCCAGCCCCATTGAGCCGGATCAGCGCAGACTGACCTTCAATTCGAATGTTTTGGGCGCTGCATTGCGACGCGCCTCGGCGCGCACTTGGGCGACACGGATTTCGTATTCGCCCGTTTCAGGCAGCATCGCATCCAATTTGTCCAAGGGGCCGGCGATAGCGGTGTCCTTGGCGCTTGGCGCAAACAACAACGCAATCAAATACGGGCTGCCGATCAGGACCACCTCGATACGCTGACCTGCCTGCCCTTGCATGCGAAAGCTGCAGCCAGCATGCCCGGCGACCTTCCCAGATGCTGTCGCGGCGTTGTTGCCTGCGGCAAACGTAATGGTTTGATCGCAAGCGGTAGCCACCGCTGTCGATGTTGCTTTAGTACCCGGTGCTTCGGCGATGGGCGTAGCCGATACCGGCGCGGGCGAGGCTGCGCTGGCGGCGGCAGATGCGGTTTCAGCGGCGGGGGGAGTAGTGCGCGCATTTTGTGCCGCATCGTTGGCGGCTGGTGTACAGCCGATGAGTGCGGCAGCGAGGGCGAACGGCAAAGGGGCGTGGACAAGCTTCATATCAATATCCAATGGGTGCCGATCAATCAGTGGCGGCGCAGCTGCTATCGCGTCCAATCCAGCGGCCCAGCTTGTCCAGCAAGCTGGGATCGCATTTTGGTTTGGCTGGCGGCGGCGTGCGCTTGGCGATGGCCGCGGCGCGCGCACGCTGCCAAGCAGCGATCTTCGCCTTGATCTGCGGCATCGCTGCCTGGGTCGCGCGTTCGCCTTCCAGGATCGCGACATTCTTTTGCTCGAAATCCGCCGAACCAATCTTGCCGACGCGTGGGCGGATCACGATGTCCGCGCGCGCGAGTTCTTGCTCGCCCAGCTTCTGGCCCATGATCGTGATTGACTGGTTGACGATGCCAAGCATGCTGCCCGGCTTGTTCCCCGCCGCCTTGCTGGAGATATCCACCGCGATAACGACATCCGCACCCAGGTCTCGCGCGGCATCGACCGGTACGGGGCTGACCACGCCGCCATCGACATAACGGGTCTTGCCGATTTGCACGGGCTCAAACACACCGGGAACACTGCTGGAGGCGCGTACCGCTTGTCCCGCATTGCCGCGGACGAAGACCGTGCGCTTGCCGGTGGAAAGTTCCGTCGCCACCGCGCCGAACGGTTTGTTGAACGATTGCATCGGCTTTTGCTTCAGCAGGGTATTGACGTAATCCTGCAGCTTCTGGCCTTTGACGAGGCCGCCGGAAAACAGGCTGACATCGCGGATCTTGGTTTCATCCAGCGCGAAGGCCTGCGTTTGCAATTGATACGGGGTCATCCCGCTGGCGTACAGGGCGCCGACCACGCTGCCCGCACTGGTGCCGGCGACCACATCGGCCTGGATGCCGTTGGCTTCCAGCATCTTGATCACGCCGATGTGCGCAAAACCTTTCGCCGCACCGCCGCCGAGCGCGAGGCCGATCTTCGGCTTGGGCAGCGGTGCTTGCACGGTGGGCTTCGAGGCGGGCACAGCCGTCTTGACCGGTGCACTGCCGCATGCCGCGAGCGCGCAGGCCGCGGCAACGAGAGAAAGAGAACGAAGCGACATCATCATGACCATCGCACCATTGTCGGCGATGCGCGTGGCGCGATCACCACGCCACGCGTCATCGGCCACGCAGCGTTCAGAACGGGCTGTCACCGTCGAGGATGCGACCCAGGCCGCCCAGCACCGAGCCTTCGCCGACATTCTTGCCGCCGGCCTGCGGCGCGGCCGCCAGCATGCGACCGGCCATGCGTGAGAACGGCAACGACTGCAGCCACACCTTGCCCGGGCCACTCAACGTGGCGAGGAACACGCCTTCGCCGCCGAACAACATGCTCTTGATGCCGCCGACCGGGCGGATGTCCATGTTGATGGTGGATTCGAATGCCGCCACGCAGCCGGTATCGACATCGATGCGCTCGCCCGCGCGCAGCTCGCGTTCGACCAGCGTGCCGCCGGCATGCACGAACACCCAGCCATCGCCATCGAGCTGCTGCATGATGAAGCCCTCGCCGCCGAACAAGCCGGTTAGGATGCGCTTCTGGAAGAAGATGCCCAGCTTCACCCCGCGCGCGCCGGCGAGGAAGCTGTCCTTCTGGCAGATGATGCGGCCGCCATGTTCGGACAGACGCAGCGGGATCACGGTGCCTGGATAGGGTGCGGCAAATGCCACCTTCGCCTTGCCTTGGCCCGCGTGCGTGAACACGGTGGTGAAGAGGCTTTCGCCGGTCACCACGCGGCGCGCGCCGGCGAAGATCGCATCCATCACGCCACTGCCGCCACCTTCCTTGCGGCTGCCGTCGCCAAACACCGTGTCCATTTGCACAACGGCGTCCTTGTACATCAGTGCGCCGGCTTCGGCGACCGCGCTTTCGCCGGGGTCCAGCTCGATCTCGACGAACGGCATGTCGTTGCCGACGATGCGGTAGTCGATGTCGTCGGCCACCATGCGCGAGGACTGCGCGGCCGAAGGAATCGGCGGTAGGTCATCCGGCAGGCCCGCGCCGAAGGCTTCGGCAAATTCGGGCATCGCGCGTGCCGGCTGCCAGCCGGACAGGCCTTGCCGCCAGCACAGGGCATCGGGATGGGATTTCACATGGTCGAACGCGGCCTCGGGATCAAGCGGGCCGGTGCGCTCGGTCTGGCCGGGCTGGATGAAGAACCACTGCGACATGGGAAACTCCTTGTATCGGGACGCGGGTTGTCAGGCCCTCAGCATGCGATCAGCAGCGCCTCACCGTCACCGGCCGGAAGTCATGTCGATGTCGCTTCGTTCATCGATCGGACGGAGTTGTGCGGCGGAACGGCAGCACGTTGTTTTCATCGTCGGGAGCGGCTGTATCGCGATGCCACAACACCGGCACATTCTCCGGCCGCGCGGGCTCGAACTGCGCATCCAGCAAGGCCTGGCGTTCGGCTTCTTCTTCCTCCAGCTCCCAGCTGTATTTGCGTCGCGGCGGCATCGGATCGGCGCGGCGGAACAACCAGGCGGAGATCGCGCCACCCAGCGCGCCACCCAAATGCGATTGCCAGCTGATCCCGGGCTCCTGCGGCAGCACGGTCAGCAGCATCCCGCCATAAAAGAGAAAGGCCAGCATGCCGGCAGCAATCGCCGCACGATCACGCCGGAGCAGTCCCAGCGTGAACACCAGGAAGCCCAAGCCATGGGTCACGCCGCTGGCGCCGAGATGATGTTCGCCTGGGCCGCCCAAGAGCCATGCGACCAAGCCCGACGTGACCCACATGATGGGCAGGGCGCGGATCGTGGCGCGCGGATACACGCTGCCGGCCAGCGTGCCCAGCATCAGTATGGCGATACTGTTCATCGCCAAATGCTTCAGATCGCCATGCAGGAGCGGCGCCGTAATCACGCCAACCAGGCCCGCCAGGTCATGCGGCATCACCGTGAACTGGCGGAAATCAAAGGCCGATTGGCTGAAGAAGATCACCGTCAGCACCAGCACGGTCGCCAAGCTCATATTGAAGGCGCGCAAGAGGCGCCTGCGATCCTGGGCGCGCTGGGCGGGGGTGTCGGGGATGTCGTCTTGTGGCAGGTCCATTACGCAGACATGGTGGCAAAGGCCCGGCATTCAACCCGAGGAATCCGCCTTGGCCGGGTGGCGCAGGCTGAGCACCACCACACCCGCCAAAATTACCGCTACCACGCCTAGCGACGCGGCCACCGGGATCTTGTAGACGTCGATCAGTAGCATCTTGGCGCCGATGAACATCAGGACCAATGCCAAGCCGTAAGGGAGCAGATGGAAGCGATCCGCCATACCCTGCAAGAGGAAGAACATCGCGCGCAGACCCAACACGGCGAAAACGTTGGACGTCAGCACGATGAACGGGTCATCGGTGATCGCGAAGATGGCCGGGATCGAATCCACCGCGAAAATGACATCGGTAATGCCAATCAAGGCAATTACCGCAAACAAAGGCGTCAACCAACGCACGCCATCGCGGGTGACGCTAAGCGCATCCCCTTGGTAATCCTGGGTCAGGCGCAAGTGGCGGCGCATCCATTTCAACGCGGGGTTCCGCTCCAGGTCGGGGGCGTGGCCGGCGCTGCGCATCATCTTGTAACCGGTCAGTAACAGGAAGGCGCCGAAGACATACAGAATCCAGTGGAATTTGGCCAGCAGCAACGCGCCGACGAAGATCAGGATGGCGCGCAGCACGATGGCCAGCAGGATGCCGATGATCAGCACGCGCTGGCGCTGGATCTCCGGCACCGAAAAGTAGGTGAAGATCATCAGAAAGACGAAGATGTTGTCGACCGCCAGCGACTTCTCCACCAAATAGCCGGTCAAGAACTCCAGACCGACGCGATTAGCCTCCGCAGCGTCCGATTGCTGGCCCACGTACCACCACAGCCAAGCGTTGAAAGCGAGTGCCAGCAACACCCAGCCTGCGCTCCACCACGCGGCCTCCTTGAAGGTCACCTTGTGCGGGCCGCCATGGCGCAGCAATACCAAGTCGATCACCAGCGCAAGCACCACCAACAGGCCGAACACGGCCCAAAGTAGGGGGTTACCAATAGTTTCCATAGTCACGTTGTCCGTCAAAGTGTGCGCAAGGCACGAGACGGCTCTGGGGCTTCTGATCGAAGACGCACCTTAGCCGCATGGGCGAAGGTCTGGCTCACAGGCTGGTCTGCCTGCCACGACGCCGGGGACGGATCCGAAATGACGACGACGTGATTGGGAGTTACTCCCCTTCTGGGGTCACAATAGCAGGCCGCAGTCCGGAAAATCCACCGTCTCATGACCTCAGATCTGCCCGTTGTACGCCTGAAGAACGCGTGGAAATCCACGCATCCGTGGATTTTCCAGCGTTTGGTTGAAAAGCCGCTGCAGAAGCCCAAGCCCGGCAGCCTGGTGCAGGCGTACGGCGTGGACGGGGCCTTTATTGGCACCGGTTTCTACAACGGCCATTCGCGGATCGCGTTGCGCATCTTGGAGACCAATCCGGATGTGGTGATCGATGCGGACTGGTTCTCGCACAAGATTGCCGAAGCGATTCGTCTGCGCCGCGAGGTGTTGAAGCTGGATGAAGTGTCCAACGCGTGGCGCGTGTTCCACAGCGAAGGCGATGGCATCAGCGGCCTGGTTATCGACCGCTATGACGACTTGCTGGTGGTCGGCTTCTTCAGCGCCGGCGCGTGGCGACACCGCGACATCATCTTCAATGTCTTGCGCGAGGCGTTTCCCGGCTGCCGCTTCCACAGCTTTGCCGACGAGCACGTGCAGAAGCAGGAAAGCTTCGATTACCGCGACACCCAAGGCACCGAGGCCGCGGTCATCACCGAGTACGGCATCCAGTTCAATGCGGATCCTGCCGGCGCACACAAAACCGGCTTTTTTGCCGACCAGCGCGAGAACCGCGAATGGTTATCGCACCAATGCGCAGGCAAGCGTGTGTTGGACCTGTGCTGCAATACCGGCGGTTTTGGTGTGTACGCAGCAGTGCGCGGCGCAGAAGAAGTGGTCGGCATCGACATCGACCCATCCGTACTCGACATCGCGCGCGCCAACGCGAAATTGAACGGCCTGCATGGCAAGGCGATGCCGCGCTTCGTACAGGCGGATATCTTTCCGTGGTTGCGCGACGCGCAAACCAATGGCGAGCGATTTGATGTGGTCATCCTCGACCCCGCCAAGATGACCCGCGACCGCGAGCAAGTGATCCCGGCGCTGAAGAAATACCTCGACATGAACAAGGCGGCGCTGGGCGTAGTGAAGCCGGGCGGCCTGTTCGCCACGTTCAGCTGCACGGGATTGGTGAGCGAGGAGCAGTTCCTCGACATGCTGCGCCGCGCCGCGTTCTATGCCGGACGCACGGTGCAGGTGCTTAAAGTAGCCGGCGCCGGTCCGGACCATCCGTGGCTGGCGCAGGTGCCGGAGTCGCGTTACCTCAAGGCGGTGTTCTGCCGGGTGCTGGACTGACGGATTGTCATGATCAAACCCATCGCCACCCCGCATCATGAGCGGCATCGCAGCGAACATATTGGATGGTTGCGCGCCGCGGTGTTGGGGGCGAACGACGGCCTGATATCCACCAGCTCCCTGTTGGTGGGCGTCGCGGCCGCATCGGCCTCCCCGCATACGATTTTGATGACCGGTGTGGCTGCATTGGTCGCCGGCGCGTTGTCGATGGCGGCAGGCGAATACGTCTCGGTGAGCTCGCAGGCCGACACCGAAAGTGCCGACCGGGCGAAGGAAGTGCGCGAGCTGGAAGAAATGCCCGAGGCCGAGTTCAGGGAGCTCACGCATATTTATGTGCAGCGTGGTCTGTCCAAATCGCTCGCCGAGCAGGTCGCGCGTGAGCTGACCGCCCACGACGCGCTGGGTGCGCATCTGCGTGACGAGCTGGGCATCGTAGGCCACATGAGCGCGCGCCCGGTGCAGGCGGCGCTGTCATCGGCGGGTGCATTTGCGTTGGGTGCGTTGCCGCCGCTGTTGTTGGCCGGGTTGTGGCCCGGCAGCAGCCTCAGCATCGCGATCATCAGCATGACTTTGGTGCTGTTGGGCGTGTTGGGCGCAATGGCCGGGTGGCTGGGTGGTGCGTCCATGGCCAAGGGTGCGGCGCGCGTATTGTTCTGGGGCGCATTGGCGATGGGGGCGACCTCGCTGATCGGTCGTTTGTTTGACGCGCAAGTGGCCTGATCTCCAGCGTTGAGACCGGCCTCGCTACACTGGGTGCATGGACAATCAAAACCTCATGCTTGTTTTGTTCCTGCTGGCCGTCGCCGGGGCCGTAGTCACCCTGTTGCTATGGCGACGAACGAGTTCCGCGCTGAGCGCGGTAGCGAGCCAGAATCAACAACTGCAGCATTCATTCACTGAATTGCAGAAGCAGTACGCTAACCTGTCAGTGGAGGCTGCGAGGTTGACTGAGCGTTGTGAGGCCATCCCCAGGCTTGAATCGGCGCGCGATAGTGCGTTGCAGCAGCTCGAAGAAGTGAAGCAGGCCGCCACGACATTTGAAGCACAGAACAAGGCACAAGAAAATGCCATGCAAACGGAAGTTGCACGCGGCAAATCGTTGCAGGAGCAACTGGATTTGCAGAGAGAGAAATTTCAGCAGTTGAAAACCGAACATGCAGATGCCACGGCGCATCTCCAACATGCATCACGTGCTAATTCTGAAATGCAGGCATTCCTTCTGGAAGCAAAAGCACGGCTCTCAGAATCATTCGCCGAACTTGCAGGCAAGGCTTTTGACGAGCGGTCGAAGCGAGCGGCCGAGCAGTCTCGAACGGACCTCGATACTATCTTGAAGCCATTTTCCGAGCGACTCAATAACTTCAGAGAGCGGATAGACACGCTTTATCAAGATGAAGCAAAAGAGCGTCGCGAACTGGCCGGTGCCGTCAACGCTCTGAAAACCCTGAACGAGAATATGGCGGGTAGCGCTGATGCTTTGACGCGCGCCTTGAAAGGTAATGCAAAAGTGCGCGGCGACTGGGGCGAGCTTATGCTCGAAAACGTCTTGCGTGGCTCAGGCCTGGAAGAAGGTTCACACTATGATCGGCAAAAGCGAAGCACGGACGAAGACGGCAAGACTTTGCAGCCAGACATCATCGTGCGGTTGCCTGATGACCGCCGTGTTGTGATTGATAGCAAAGTGAACTTGATCGCTTGGCAAGAAGCGATGAATGCCGATTCCCCTGAAGAGCAATTGGATGCCATGCGGCGTCATGCAGTGGCGTTGCGCCAGCATGTAAAAGATCTCGCCGAACGCAATTATCCAAAGTCAGTGGGGGAGAGTGCATTAGACATCACGCTGGCCTTTGTACCCATTGAGGGGGCACTGTCGGCTGCATTGGGGGCTGATGCTGATTTGCAAAGCTTCGCGTTCGAGCGACGCGTTGCTTTCGCGTCCCCCAATACCTTGATGGCCGTGCTGCGAGTGGTTGAGAGACTCTGGACTCGAGACAAGATTCAGAAGCAGGCGCTTGATATCAGCGAGGCAGGGGGTAAGGTGCTTGATGCTCTTCAAGGTTTCCTTTCGGATTTCGATCAAGTAGGAAAGAAGCTTTCAGAGGCACAAACGGCATTCAATAGCTCCCGCAACCGTTTGACCGAGTCTAATCAAGCAGTAATTCCTCGCGCGCGCCGCTTAGTTGAACTAGGCGCCCGGGGTAAAAAAGTGCTGGTAGAAGAACTGAAACCCGAAACGCAGGCGCTGCAGTGGATTTCGGAAAGGAAGAGCGGAGACTAAGCCCTTCTTAATGCCCTGCGATCAGGGCTGGATCGGGATCGCGTCGATCGGCACGTCGGGATTTTCGATTTCCTCGTCGAGGTAATCGGGCAGGCTGCTGTCCTGCTCTTGCTTGTCGCGAATGCCGCTCATGATTTGATAGTTGCGACGCTGCAGCCAGGCATCGCGATACAGCGCGTAATCGTCCGCCGCGCCTTCGCGCATGCGGTCGACCGAGAACAGGCGCGAACGAATATCGGCCAGTTGCAGGGTGCGCAGCGCGGTTTGCGCTTTTTCCTGCCCGATATGCGGCAGCGGCGAGAGCGGTGCGTCGCCCAACATGCCGAAGATGTCACGCACGGTGCGAGGCCCAAAGATCGGCAACTCCACATACCTTGAAGTGCGCCAGCCCCATACGGCGAGCGTTTGCCCGAAATCTTCGTCGCGGTAAGGCACCTTCATCCGGCTGGCGACATCGAACAGACCACCGACGCCCAGCGTGCTGTTGACGCTGAAGCGAAGCAGGGAGAACCCGGCGTCCTTGGGCCTGCCTTGCAACAGGGCATTCACCGCGCCGACCGGTTGGCCCAGATTGTTGAAGAAGTTGCTGACTCCGAGGCGCATCGGGCGCGGGATCGCCTTGACGTACAGGCGCGCGAGCGGCGCGGCGAAGTAGCGATCAATGAAGTTGTTGAGATCGTGGACGCGGCGGTTGAAGGGCTCCCACGGGTCGTAGCTGGAGGGCATCACCACGCCAGGCGGCAAGGTTGAGTCGGCGACCGGGTCGTATTCCGGGTTGCCGTAGAGCGCGTTGAAGTCGTCCTCGGCGGCGGTCAACGTGGGTGCTTGTTCGCTCTGCTGCGCGGGAGGTGTGGAAGCGGTTTCATCCACGGCCTTGGCAGTGATTTCTTCGGCGCTGCTGCTATCGGATGTCGATGCGGCTACCGCCGCAACATCGACCACGGCTTGCGTGCTGGCGTCGGCCGCTTCATCGCCCGTCACCTGGGTGGCAACGGTGCTCTGCCCGGACACGACCGCAGCAGGCGCTTGCTCGCGCACGTGTGATCCAGCGCATGCCGATAGCAGCAAGGCCATTCCAATTGCGAGCGCGCGGGGATCGAAGAGACGGGTCATGGGGGTGGGGATGACAGGGCTTGAGGATTATCGGCGATCAACCCGCCGCGCAGGCGAGTGATTCGTCCAGACGATAGGCGGTGCGCAATTCGGCGTAACCGTTTGGGCTGCCTTGGATATCGGCGATGCCGGCTTGGCGCGCCAGTGCCGAGAGCATCGCCAAGCCCGCGCTGTCGATGTGCGAAACGCCGCCCAATGCCAACTGGCGCGCGCCGGACAATAAGGGCTGCGCTTGCCGCCATGCGGATGCGACGACGGGGCGCGTCAGCACCCCGTCGAACACCAAGGCGTCACCGCGGCGCGTGACCGCGATGGTGGTGGCCTCAGCGATTGGCACTGGCCTGGATCCGACCGGTCTTGAGTTCAGCAGCCACCGCGCGGATACCGCGCTGCGACAACGGTGAGTCGAACTGGTTGCGGAAGGTCTGCACGAAGGACACGCCTTCGACCATCACGTCGAAGACCTGCCACTGGTTGCCGACTTTGCGCATCAGGTAGTCCACCGGAATCGGTTCGCCACCGGCGCGCAGCATTTCGCTGGACACGCGCACGCCACGATTGCCTGGCAGCGCCGTTTCGGACTTGATGCGCACGCGCAGCGCGGTGTTGAAGTCGAGCAGAGACGAGCCATAACGCGTCATCAGGTTTTCGGCCAAGGCATCGGAGAACAGCTTCACATCCGCGTCGGCGGCACCGCGCGCATGGCGACCCAGCACCAGGCGCGCCGCATAGTCGCGGTCGAACATCTGGTTGAATTCACTGTTGATGAAGGCGTTCAGTGCGCCGCGGTTCTTGGTGAACTCGGCACGACGCTTCTCCAACGTCGACAAGACGCGAGTGGTGTTGTCGAGCACCAGCTTGCTGGGCGTACCCACCATGCTTTGCGAGGAGGCAGCCGGCTTCTTCACGGCCTGCGCCTGCACAGGCGCGACAAGCGCGAAGGAGGCGGCGATGGCGAGCGGGAGGATCAAACGATTCATGGGGTGGTTTCCGTGGGGATTTCGGTGGGGGTCGCGGTGTTATTGACCGCGTCTTCGTCCGCTTCCGCGGGGGTTTCTTCGGGCTTCGGCGCGCCCGAGCCAAACATGTATTTACCGGCCAGTTGCAACAGATCCACGGCCGGCTGGGTGAAGGCGATTTCGTCGCCTGGCTTCAGCACTTCCACATCACCGCCGGGTTGCAGGCCAATGTAGGCCTCGCCCAAGAGGCCGCTGGTGAACACGCCTGCGGTGGTGTCGGCGGGCATGTCCTTGTACTTGTTGTCGATGGCCAAGGTGACGATGGAATCGTATTTAACCGGGTCCAGCTGAATGTCGGCCACATTGCCGATGGTGACGCCGCCGATCTTCACCGGACCGGACGCGCGCAGCTGGCCGATGCTGGAGAAGCGCGCCTTCAGCGGATAAGTGCCGCCGCCCATGGAGAACTTGCCATTGGTGGAGGCAAGTGCCAACACCAGCAGCGTCGCCAGTGCGAGCAACAGGAATGCGCCAACGGCGAATTCGAGACGGGGGCCACGGATACTCATGGGATCACCTTGCAATACAGTCGATGAGGCTCAGCGGAACATCAGGGCCGAGAGCACGAAATTGAACATCAGCACCAGCAGCGATGCGTTCACCACCGCGCGGGTGGTCGCCACCGACGTGCCTTCGATGGTGGGTTCGGAATGGAAGCCGACATAAGCCGCCACCAAGGCCGAGATCGCACCGAAGACGCCAGCTTTCAGAAACGCGGAGAGGAAGTCGGTACGGAAATCGACCGCATCCTTCATCACCTGCCAGAACGTGCCGGCATCCAGGCCAATGATGTGGACCGCCTCGAACCAACTGGCGAGGATCGCGAAGCTGATGAAGAAGGCGGTGAGCAGCGGCACGCAGATCACGGCGGCCCAGAAGCGCGGCGCGACGACTTTCGCGACCGGATCGATGGCCATGAGGCCGAGCGCGGTGATCTGGTCGGTGGCGCGCATGAGACCGAGCTCCGCCGCGATGGACGAACCCGCGCGGCCGATGAACAAGAGCGCGGTCAGCACCGGGGCGAGTTCGCGATACAGGCCAAGACCCAGCATCGCACTGACCTGATTGCTGGCGCCGTAGGTGTCGAGCGCGCGATAGCCGAGCAGGATCACCGACAAACCGACAAACGCGCCGCCGACCGCAATGATCGGCAGCGAACGTCCGCCGATCTTGTAGATCTCGCGGGTCAGCTCGGCGAAGAAATCACGCGTCGGCTTGGACGCACGCAACACGGCGAGCGAAAACAGGCCCGCTTGGCCGATGGCGCGAATCAGGGCGGTCAGGTGCTTCATGCGGCGGACCTCGCGCTGCTATCGAAGGCGATGGGACCGTCGGGCTCGCCGCCGAGGAATTGTTTGACCAGCGGATCGTCGCTGCGCTCGAGTTCTTCCGGCGTGCCATCGAACACGATGCGGCCATTGGCGATCACCACCGCGTGGTCACAGACCGGCAGCGTCTCGTGCACGTGGTGGGTGACGATGATGCTGGTCAGGCCCAAGGTTTTGTTGAGCCGCGCGATCAGGCTCATGATCACGCCGGAAGCAATCGGGTCCAGGCCGGTCAGCGGCTCGTCGTAGATCATCAGCGGCGGGTCGAGCGCCAGCGCGCGGGCCAGCGCCACGCGGCGGGCCATGCCGCCGGAGAGCTCACGCGGATACAAATCCTTTGCGGCGCGCAGGCCGACGGCATGCAGCTTCATCTCGACCAAGGCGTCGATGACGTCACTCGGCAAATCCGTGTGGGTGCGCAGCGGCAAGGCAACGTTCTCGCCTGCGGTCAGGTCGGTGAGCAGACCATTGCCTTGCAGCAACACGCCTAAACGTTTGCGCATCGCCAAGAGCTCGCGGCTGCTCTGCGGCACCTTTTCGCCAAACAGGCGCACGTCACCTGTTGCCGGGACCAATTCGCCAGTCAAAGCTGCCAGCAAGGTGGATTTGCCGCTGCCGGACGGCCCCAAGACAGCCGTCACGCTGCCGGTCGGAACCGTCAGTCGGATGTCATCCAGCACGGTGCGATTGCCGCGCACAAGGCGCACGGCATCGAGGTGGACGGCAGTTTCAGCAGTCTGTGTCATGGCTGTCATAAGAACCCCAGCGTGCAAGCGTGGGGGATGGCACCTGAATGGCGGCCTGTATGGCGATCCGGAATCAAGATGGCCTTTGGGGATGCGGCATCCCTGCATCGCGTTACCATGCCCGCATGAACGCACCCGACGACAACGATAGCCGCCACGGCGTCGGCCGCACCGAGGCCGAAGCTGCGGTCCGTACCCTGCTGAAATGGGCAGGCGAAGACCCCACCCGCGAAGGCCTGCTTGATACGCCCAAGCGTGTGGTCAAGGCCTATGGCGATTGGTTCAGCGGCTACGCGATCGATCCGGACGAATACCTATCGCGCACCTTCGAGGAAGTTGGCGGTTACGACGAGATGATTGTCCTGCGCGACATCGAATACGAAAGCCACTGCGAGCACCACATGGCCCCGATCATCGGCAAAGTGCACGTCGGCTACCTGCCCAATGGCCGCGTGGTCGGTATCAGCAAATTGGCCCGGGTGGTCGATGCGTATGCACGTCGCTTCCAGGTGCAGGAGAAAATGACCGCGCAAATCGCCAATTGCATCCAGCGCGCGCTCATGCCGGCCGGCGTGGCCGTGGTGGTGGAAGGTGCGCATGAGTGCATGACCACGCGCGGCGTGCACAAGCGGGGCGTGAGCATGGTGACGTCCAGCATGTTGGGCGTATTCCGCGAAGATGCCCGCACCCGCAAGGAATTCCTCAGTTTCATCGAGGGCGGGCGTCGCTGATCGCCGCTTGACAATATCGCCCGGACAAAAACAATGGGCGATATGACATCGCCCGACCCTTACCGCATCGATACCCGATGCACCGCCTTCCTGGACGACCGCCGGATTGCTGCGGGCGAGCTTCGCCATGTCGCCCTGCGTGCTCAGCAGGCGTTGGAGGCCCAACCCGATGCGCGGCTGCTGATCTTTGACGATGCCGACGCTCGCCTGATTGACCTGGACCTGCGCGGCGGCGCGGCGGAGGTCGTGCAGCGGCTTAATCGGGGCGAAGTGCCCACCCCCAGTGGAACCGAAGTCCCTAAACGCGGCCGCGGCCGACCCAAGCTGGGCGTGGTGGCGCGCGAGGTCACCCTGTTGCCGCGCCATTGGCAGTGGCTGAGCGCGCAGCCGGGCGGCGCATCGGTGGCGCTGCGCAAATTGGTCGATGCCGCACGCGGCGAGCATGCAGCGGGCGATCAGCGGCGCGCAGCGCAGGAGCGTGCGTATCGTTTCCTGTCCTCGATGGGCGGCGATCGCCCCGGTTTCGAGGAAGCCACGCGCGCCTTGTTCGCAGGCGACAGTCTGAAATTCGATGCCGAAGTCTCGGCATGGCCCGACGACGTACGCGATCATGCGACCATGCTCGCCGCCGATGCCTGGCCGCACTGACGCCGGCCTCACTCCTTTCCGGATAACCGCATGACTTCGACGCCCGCCCCCCAGGCTCGCCGCGCCGCGCTGGTGTTCATCTTCGTCACCGTGCTGATCGACATCCTGGCGTTCGGCCTGATCATCCCGGTGCTGCCGCATCTGGTCGAAGAATTCGTCGGTGGCGATACGCGCACGGCGGCGTGGTGGGTCGGGATCTTCGGCACCGTGTTCGCGGCAATCCAGTTCTTCAGCGCGCCGATCCAAGGGGCGTTGTCCGATCGCTACGGCCGCCGGCCGGTGATCCTGCTGTCCTGTCTGGGGCTGGGCCTCGACTTCATCCTGATGGCGCTGGCGCCGAGCCTCATGTGGCTGTTCGTCGCGCGGGTGATTTCCGCGATGACCTCGGCCAGCTTCACCACCGCCAACGCCTACATCGCCGATGTCACCCCAGCGGAAAAACGTGCCGGCGCGTTCGGCATGGTGGGCATGGCATTCGGTGTCGGTTTCATCATCGGCCCGATGCTGGGCGGTTGGTTGGGCCACTTCGACCTGCGCTATCCGTTCTGGGGCGCGGCGATCCTGGCCCTGCTGAACTTCTGCTACGGCCTGTTCGTGTTGCCCGAATCGCTGCCGCCGGAACGCCGCAGCGCGCGCTTCGAGTGGAAGCAGGCCAACCCGATCGGTTCGATCAAGTTGATCCGCCAGTACCCGCAGCTGGTGGGGTTGGCGGCGATCCTCTTGCTCAGCAACCTCGCCCATTACGTGTATCCGAGCGTGTTCGTGCTGTATGCCGATTACCGTTATGGCTGGGGCCCGATGACGGTCGGCCAAGTGCTGGCGGTGGTCGGCGTGTGCTCGGCCTTGGTGCAGGGCCTCGTGGTGCGACGCATCGTGCCCAAGTTCGGCGAGACCAACACGCTGGTGCTGGGGTTGATGGCGGGTACGTTGGGGTTTGCCGCCTACGGCGCGGCGCCACTCGGCTGGCTGTTCCTGTGCGCGATCCCGTTGATGTCGCTGTGGGGCTTGGCCGGCCCGGCCGCGCAGGCGTTGGTGACCCGTGAAGTGGGGCCGGAAGTACAGGGCCGCATCCAGGGCGCGATGGCCAGCCTGATCAGCCTGGCGGGCATCCTGGGGCCGACGCTCTACACCGGTGCCTTCGCCTTGTTCATCGGCGACAAGGCGCCGATCGAGCTGCCGGGCATGCCGTGGTTCATCGCCTCGTTGTTGTTGGCGCTCGCGTTGCTGCTGGCATTGCGTCGACGCAACACGCAGGGCGTCACGGCACCTGCCGCGCCTTGAGCATCAACGGGCGGCGAGAGCTTTTCTGACGGCCGCAACGAACTGCGGATCCGGCACGCTGCCCAACTGCTCGGTGCGGGCCAGGATGCGGCCTTCGGCATCCAGCAGGACCAGTGCGCTGGTGTGGTTGAACTCGCCATCCGCCAGCTCGCGATAACGGATGCCAAGCACCCCCGCGATGGAGCGCACATCGGCGGATTGCGGTCGCAGCAATGCCCAACGCTTGAGGTCGAGCTTGCGACGCGTGGCCACCCGGGACAGCGCTGCTGGGTTGTCGCGCTTGGGATCCATGCTGATCAGGGTGATGCCAAGGCGTTGTTTCTCCGCAGGCGTGAGTTTTTTCTCGATCGCCAAACCGCTGTCGATGATGAGCGGGCAGATGTAACGGCACGAGGTATAGAACATCGACACCAGTTGAACGCGGCCACGACGACTCGCAAGCGGGGTGCTGCGCGCGGACTGGTCGGTCATCGACGCGTCGAGCTGGTACACCGAATCACGCGGCAAGGCGTGCTGCGCGAAGACGGCGATGGGCAGCAGCATCGCTGAAAGCAAGGCGATGCTGGCAAGGAAACGTTTCATTGCATTCTCCTGAGCGCTGCCGCGATCACTTCGCGCAGCGAAAACCGAGGTTCGCGGTGACATCGTTGGCCTCGAGCGAGGACAGCATCGCCACCCGCATCAGCACCGCGTAGTTGTCGCGATCATTCATCGACAGCGCGCCGGCGCCGCAGAACTTGGCCTTGTCGGCATCCCCCTGCTTGCGGTTGTCGACATCGACCAACAGCGATCCGGCATCGCCCGTCCATTCCCAAACCAAACCATGCAAATCGCGCACGCCGTAGGCGTTCGCCGCCTGCAAGCCGACCCGCGGCAACGCGCTTCGCGAGGGGCGCGCGTACCAGCCCAAGATGCGTTCGCGCCAGACCCGGTCCTTGCGTGCATCGGTGCGGGTTTCATCAGCCGCGGCGGCGTATTCCCATTCGTTCCAATCGGGCAGGCGGGCGCCTTTCGACTTGCAGTACGCATCGGCGGCGAACCAGCTGACGTTGACCACGGGCTGGTTGGGTTGGGCCTTGGCGCCGAGCGTGACGAGCCCGGCCCAGTGCTGCAGGTAGCGATCCTCCGCGAACACGGCGGCGGCGCGACCGCGTTGCCACTTGGGGTGCTTTTTCACGAATGCGAGAAAATCCGCGTTCGTCACCGCCGTTTCCATCAGCTGGAACGGTGCGGTGCGCACCAGGCTGCGATCTTCGTATTTCAGCGCGGAACGGAAGTTGCCGCCCGGCAGCCGCACCCAGCCGCCCGTGCCGGCGGCCAGCGCCATCAGGGGAAGCAGGAGCAGCGACAGGGCGGCTATGCGACGCATCGTCAGTGCGCCGCGGCCGCATCGGCGGGCTTGGCCGCGCGCGCTTTCTTGGCATCGTCGCGGGTGACTTCGCCGCCCTTGTTGCCGAAGCTGTTGAGGACATAGGTGCCGATGTTGGCGACCTCGTCATCGGTCAGCTGCACCATCGGCGGCATCACCGAGTTGTAATCCTTGCCGTTGACGGTGACCTTGCCCTGCAAGCCGTGGAGGATGATTTCCGGCAGCTTCTTCGGGTTCTTGGCGAGGTAGTCCGATCCGGCGAGCGGCGGGAATACGCCGGACATCCCCTTGCCGTCCGGGCCGTGGCAGGTCGAACACGTCCCGGCGAACAAGGTCTTGCCGGCAGCGATACGCTCATCCTTGGTGGCGTTGCCGGTCGTGGCGGCGGTGGCAACGGCGGCAGCCACCGCACCTGCCGGGGCAGAGGCGGCCTTGTCGCCCAGATAGACCTCATCCACCTCCTTGCCAGAGTAGATCGTCTTGTTCTCCGGACCATCGGCCTTGAGGATCGCCAGCGCCCCTTTGTTGAACGCGCGGAAGATGCTGTGATCGACCAGCACGTAGCTGCCCGGCACCTCCATGTGGAATTCCATCATCGCCGCGCCGCCCGCCGGGATCAGCGTGGTCTGCACGTTCTCCTGGTACTTGGTGCCGCCTTCGTACCAGACCTTGTCGAAGATCTCGCCGATGACGTGGAAGCTGGAGATGAGGTTCGGCCCGCCGTTGCCGACGTACAGGCGGACGTTTTCGCCCGTCTTCGTCTGCAGCGCCTTGTCGTTGGTGAGCGCGCCTTCGCGGCCATTGAACAGCACGTAGGTCGGGTGCTCGTCGATCGCCTTCTCCATGTCAAAGCCCTGGTGGCCTTTGTCGTGGTACTTGCCGGTCGTGTAGAAGTCGCCCTGCATCACGTAGTACTCGCGATCGACCTGGGGCAGGCCTTCCGGCGGCTCGACCAGGATCAGGCCGTACATGCCGTTGGCGATGTGCATGCCCACCGGCGCGGTGGCGCAGTGATAGACGTACAGCCCGGCGTTGAGCGCCTTGAAGGTGAACTGCGAAGCGTGGCCCGGCGCGGTGAAGCTGGACGCCGCGCCGCCGCCCGGCCCGGTCACGCCGTGCAAGTCGATGTTGTGCGGCATCTTGCTGTCCGGCATGTTGCGCAGGTGGAATTCCACCGTGTCGCCCTGGCGCACGCGGATGAAGCTGCCGGGCACGGTGCCGCCGAAGGTCCAGAACGTGTAGGTCACGCCTTCGGAAATCTCCATGTCCTTTTCGACGACATCCAGCTCCACGATCACCTTCGCCGGTGCGGTGCGGCCGGTGGCGGGCGGCACCAGCGGCGGGCTGGTCAGTACGGCCTTGACCGGCTCGCCTTGCGGCGGGCCGAAGTCGCCCTGTTGGGAGCCGCCGCTGTCGACGGCGACGACGGGTTTGTCCGCCTTGCAGCCGGCGAGTGCCAGCGAGGCGGCGATGAACAGGCAAAACATTTGGCGGCGCATTGGCAATCCCCTTGATGGATGTCGCTTCTGCAGTGAACGTTGCGCCGTCGCGTTGCCGCCCTCCCTGATTCACATCAAATTTCGAGAGCCGGCCAGCGAAGAGTTGCGTGCGATTGATCCAGATCAGGCGCATGTCCCTCATGACGCGAGCGATGGTCGCGCGGGCCCAAACAGGCTGACTGGCTGAACGGAATCGGTTCCATACCGAAGCGCATTGCGCTGTTTGCTGCCTACACTTCCGGGTTCACTCGATGCACATCGGATCCTGATGACCCGTCCCTCTGCTTTCGATCGCGACGCGCTGCTGTCCTGCGCGCGCGGCGAGATGTTCGGCCCCGGCAATGCCCGTTTGCCTGCGCCCCCCATGCTGATGTTCGATCGCATTACCGAGATCAGCGAAACCGGCGGGGCCAACGGCAAGGGCGTGATCCGCGCCGAAATGGACGTGCGTCCCGACCTGTGGTTCTTCGACTGCCACTTCGAAGGCGATCCGGTGATGCCGGGGTGCCTGGGCGTGGACGCGATGTGGCAGCTGACCGGTTTCTATCTGCCGTGGCTGGGCGAGCCTGGTCGCGGCCGCGCGCTGGGCGTTGGCGAAGTGAAATTCACCGGGCAGATCCTGCCGACGTCGAAAGTCGTGCAGTACGAGATCGATATCCGCCGCGTGCTGCGTGGCAAGTTGCGTTTGGTCATCGCCGATGGCCGCACCTTGGTCGATGGTCGCGAGATCTACACCGCCAAAGACTTGCGCGTCGGCCTGTTCCAGTCGGTGGAGGATTTTTGATGGACAGCGCTTCGCCTCGTCGCATCGTGGTCACGGGCTTCGGCATCGTCTCGCCGCTGGGCAATGATGGCGATGCGGTATCGAAGGCCCTGCGTGACGGCGTGAGCGGCATCCGCCACATGCCCGAATACGCCGAGATGGGGTTGCGCTCGCAAGTCGCCGGGGTCTGCGACATCGACCTGGACGCGTTGATCGACCGCAAGCAGAAGCGCTTCATGGGCGATGCGGCTTCGTACGCACACATCGCCATGCAACAGGCCATCGCGGATGCGGGGCTGGATGTTGCCTCGGTCAGCGATCCGCGTATCGGCGTGATCGCAGGCTCTGGTGGCGGCTCGCCCGAATGGCAGATCGCTACCGGCGACTTGATGCGCGAGAAGGGCGTGCGCAAGGTGGGCCCGTACATGGTGCCGCGCACGATGTGCAGCACGGTGTCGGCCGCACTGGCGACGGCGTTTGCGATCAAGGGCGTGAGCTATTCGCTGTCGGCGGCGTGTGCGACGTCCGCGCATTGCATCGGCGCGGCGGCCGATCTGATTCGCCATGGCGCGCAGGACATCGTGTTCGCCGGCGGCGGCGAAGAGCTGCACTGGGGCATGACCTGCCAGTTCGATGCGATGGGCGCGTTGTCCACGCACTTCAACGACACGCCTGCCGTCGCATCGCGCCCGTATGACGCCGCGCGCGATGGCTTCGTCATCGGTTCCGGTGGCGGCATGCTGGTACTGGAAGACTACGATCACGCGGTCAAGCGCGGCGCACGCATCCATGCGGAATTGCTGGGCTATGGCGTCACCAGCGACGGCGCCGACATGGTCGCGCCGAGCGGCGAGGGCGCGGTGCGCTGCATGAAAATGTCGATGCAAGGCTTGGATCGCCGCATCGACTACCTCAACACCCATGGCACCTCGACGCCGCTGGGCGATGTCACCGAACTCGGCGCCGTGCGCGAAGCATTTGGCGATGACGTGCCGCCGCTGTCATCGACCAAGGCGTTGTCGGGCCATTCGCTGGGTGCGGCCAGCGTGCATGAGGCGATCTATTGCCTGCTCATGATGCGTGACGGCTTCATGGCTGCATCGCACCACATCGACAAACTCGACGAGCGCTGCGAAGGCTTCCCGATCGTGCGCGAAACGCGCGAGGCCAAGCTCGACACGGTGATGTCGAACAGCTTCGGGTTTGGCGGCACCAACGCGACCCTGGTGTTCGGTCGCATTTGAATTCAGTCGATGCCGCGTTCAAGCAGCGCGGCCAATTTCGATTTCCACGGTGAAGGGTCGATGCTGCGTGCGGCCAGCCAGGCGGGGTCGTACCGGGTTTCGCGATAGCGCGCACCGCGATCGCACAGCAGCGTGACGATGCTGCCGCGCGCATCGGCATCGCGCATGCGCTCGGCCAGCTGCAGGCAGGCAACGAAGTTGGTGCCCGACGAGCCGCCGTATCGAACGCCCAGACGTTCTTCCAGCAATTGGATCGCCGCGATCGACGCCGCATCCGGCACTTCGATCACCGCATCGACCACATTGAACTGGAAGCTGGGCTCCACCCGCTGCCGGCCAATGCCTTCGATCACGCTGACGGTGTGCACTTCGGCTGAGCGGTCGTGGTGGGGCCAGGCTTTCGCGTACACCATGCCCTCGGGCTCCGCCACGCATAGTTGGGTCTGCAGCCCGCGATAACGCAAGTAACGACCGAGGGTGGCGGACGTGCCGCCCGTGCCGACGCCGCAGGCGACCCACGCAGGCTCGGGATGCGGCTCGCGCGCGAGTTGTCCCAGGATCGATTCGGCGATGTTGTTGTTGCCGCGCCAATCGGTAGCGCGTTCTGCCAATCCGAATTGGTCCAGGAAGCATGCTCCATCCGCGGCGATGTCGCGTGCGCGCGCCTGCGTGCACTGGCCGGGCGCCGTCAAATCGATGTGGCCACCCAGGGCGCGCACGGCTTCGATCTTGCCGGGCGCGGTGGTGTCCGGCATCACTGCAGTGAATTCCAGGCCAAGCAAGCGCGCGAACCACGCCTCGGAAATCGCCGTGCTCCCCGAAGACGCATCGACCACGGCTTGTCCGGGCCGCAACCGGCCATTGCACAGCGCATACAAATACAGCGAGCGCGCCAGGCGATGCTTCAGGCTGCCGGTTGGATGTGCGGCTTCGTCCTTGAAGTAGAAATCGATGCCGGGAAAGCCAGCAAACGTCATGTGCAGGAGATGCGTATCCGCCGAGCGGGCCGCTTCGCGTTGCAGCGTCGCGATGGCGCTGCTCGTCCACTGCCGTGCATGGACGCAACGGAGGGCGGCAGCATCAATCTGCATGGATGCTCATCATCATGAAAGGTGCGGCGCCAGCCATCCCCACGGATGGTGCAGCCGCGCAATGCCGATGATGCCGATGAATGTCGCAAGCGCCGCTAAGTAGCAGAACGTCCTTGTCTTGCGCGGAATCGCGGGGCGCATCGCGACCACACCCAGGAGGATGTAGACGACCACGTACGCCAGCTTCATCGCGAGCCAGCCATTGGCAAACATCCCCCGCGGCAACATCGTTGCCAGCATCGCGACCGAGGTGAGGAGAAAGGTGTCGATGGTGTAACTGCCGTAGCGCAACACGGTATGGCGTGGCCAGCGGGCATCAAGCAGCGCCGCGCCGCCCCGTAGGGCGAACAGCGCGCCGGAGAGCAGCACCAGGAAAACATGCAGGGACTTGATTTGCGGGTAGAACTCGATCATCGCGTGCGTATCGAATGTGGTGAATGGCCGGCATCAACCTGGGCGCTGGTCGATGCGTGGCCGCAGATAGATGCCGGCCGAGCGCAGCACCCAGGGCAGGAAAGCCAACAGCCAACCAAACGCGGCCACGGCTTGCCACAGGCCGGGATCAGGCAACACATCGGCGGTGACGCGCATCACCGACACCCCTTGCAGCGTCACGAAGGCGAACCAGCCAATACGTGGCATGGCCAGTGGGCGGCCAGAGTGGCCTTGGGTGACCCGCGTGACCATCGCGACCAGCAACGAGCCGAAGAACCCGATGTAGATCGCATGCGCTGGCCC
This sequence comes from Solilutibacter tolerans, assembly GCF_900155935.1. Lineage (GTDB taxonomy): Bacteria > Pseudomonadota > Gammaproteobacteria > Xanthomonadales > Xanthomonadaceae > Solilutibacter > Solilutibacter tolerans. The sequence continues at coordinate 282,014 of NZ_FTLW01000002.1, read as the reverse complement.
GCGTCCTAGCAGAAAGTCGCCGGTGGTCGCATACAGCAGGCTTTGCATCGCATACAAGCCAAATGCCAGCGGCAGCCACGCAAAACCGATGAACAGAACCCACAGAAGACCGGGTGCCGATTCACGTGGCCACCAGCGCAGCAAGATATAGCTGGTCAGCAACATGAGCGGGATGTCGATCCAGAACAACGCCGCATAGGCGTGCGTCAGTTCCAGTGCCAAGTGGGTCAAGAGCATCGGCCACAACACTGCCAGCAACCACATCGGTCGCCACGGTGTGTAACCCGCCACCACGTTGCCGGCAAAGAACGGAAACATGCGATGCGCGACGGTCAGGTACACGGGCATCAGCAATCCGAACGTGCCGAGCTTGATCGCCACGAACATCCACCATGGATTGCCGTTGTGCAGGAACGTCAGCACGCACAGCAGGCCGATGAAGCCCAGCGTCATCGCGGCAAAGCATGACCATGCATGCCACGTCGGCCCCTTGCCCGCGCGCCGCTCGGCCAGCAGCGGGCGCAACAACTGGACCACGCCATAGCCCCAGCCCGCCGTGGCCATGAACAAACCGATCTGCACCCATGCCTCCAGCCCCAGCAACATGCCGCCGACCACCGCCACCTGTCCGCCGAACAAGCCCAGGCCGACCGGCAAGTAATGCCAGCGATGAAGCTCGGGCAACCCCATCCAGCGCGGGAACACCGTCAGCAAAAAGCCGAACATGAAAGGCGGCAGCAGTTGGTATTGCATGACGATGGCGTGCACCCAACCGGCGAACAACGGCGCTTCGGGCAGCCATCCAAGCTGCCATCGTGCATCGGCCAGCCACAGCGCCCACCAGGACATGGCCAACAAGACATTGATCGCGCCCACGAAGAACAACAACCGATGTGGCGCTGCTGCCAGCAGGCGGGGATCGAGGGACGTCGTGCGGCGCGGAGGCAGGCTCATGCCGGAAGCATCGATGAAGCGACGGGTCCTTGCCTTGATCGAGGTCAGAACGATTTGTCTGGAGCCGCTCTCGTCCTGGCTGGTGCGCACAAAAAAACGGCCGGGGATCCCTCCCCGGCCGTTCCCCGGTCAGCCTCATGCCAGCCTTCCGGGGCTCATTGGATCAGAGTGCGTCCTGCTGGATGGAGTGTTTGATGTCCTTCGCCGTGGTCGTGTCCAACGCCGGATCGACCTTCGGCATGATCCAGTGGCGCAGCACGAACCACGCCAGCAAGACTGCGCCAACACTGAAGATCACGTCGCCCGGCATTCGCATCCACACCAGTACGTCGATGATCGGCTTGCCCATGAATTCGGCGGAGCGCGCGTACCAGTAGCCGTTTTCCAGTGCGGCCTGCAGTTGCAAGGTGCCGAGCGGCAGCAAGGTGATCAGCGCCATCAAGGCGAGACCGATGTTGAAGCACCAGAACGAGGCTTTCAGCAAGCCCGGGTGCCACAAGGCATCGGGCTTGAGGCCGCGCAGGCAGAACAGCATCAGGCCGATCCCGAGCATCCCGTACACGCCGAACAACGCGGTGTGGCCGTGCAGCGGGGTCAGGTTGAGCCCTTGCATGTAGTACAGCGCAATCGGCGTGTTGATGAGGAAACCGAACAGGCCTGCGCCTACCAGGTTCCAGAAGCTCACCGCCATGAAGAACATGATCGGCCAGCGATAGCGCGCCATCCAGGGCACCGCGCGGCTATGGCTCCAGGTCTCGTATGCCTCAAGGCCGATCAGCGCCAGCGGCACCACTTCGAGCGCGGAGAAGCTCGCACCAAGCGCGACTGCCGCCGTCGTCGTGCCGGCGAAGTAGAGGTGATGGAACATGCCCAGCACGCCGCCTGCCATGTACACGATGGTGGCAAACAACACGTTGATCGTGGCCGACTTGCCGCGGATGAGGCCGAGCTTCACGAACAGGAAGCTGATCACCGCGACCGCGAAGACTTCGAAGAAGCCCTCCACCCACAGATGCACCACCCACCAGCGCCAGTACTCGACCATCGAGATATGCGTGTGCTCGCCCCACATGAGGCCAGCGCCGTAGAACAGGCCAATCGCGATGGTGGAGAGGAACATCAAGCCGACGATGGACGACATTTCATCGCGACGCTTGAGCGCAGGCCACAACGCGCGACCGACCAAGGTCAACCACAACAACAGGCCGATGAACAGGAACGCCTGCCAGAAGCGTCCGATATCGACATATTCCCAGCCCTGATGACCGAACCAGAAGTTGTGTTCCAGACCCATCTTCTGCATCACCGCGAACCATTGCCCGGTGAACGCGCCGACCACGATGATCAGCAAGCACACGAACAGGAAGTTGACGCCGAGGCGCTGGAATTTCGGCTCATGCCCGGAAATCGCGGGCGCAATGTAGAGGCCGGTGCCGAGCCACGCCGTGGCGATCCACAGCACCGCGAGCTGCGTATGCCAACTGCGCGTCAACGAGTACGGCAGGATGTCGGCGATGGCGAAGCCGTAGGCTTCTTGGCCTTCGACCTGATAGTGCGCGGTGGTCGCGCCGAGCAGGATCTGTACGAGGAACAGCGCGATCACGATCCAGAAATACTTGGCGGTCGCCTTCATCGACGGCGTGATCGTGAGGCCCTTCAGCGGGTCCGTCGCGGGCGGCGTTACTGGCGCTTCCTTGCCGTGATAGGCGGCGTAGTGCCATGCAAGCAAGCCGATGCCGCCGATCATGAAGAGGATCGAGAACATCGACCACATGAAGGTGCCGGAGGTCGGCGTGTTGCCGATCATCGGCTCGTACGGCCAGTTGTTGGTGTAGGTGCGCGCTTCACCTTCGCGATCGGTGCTGGCCGCCCAGGACGTCCAGAAGAAGAACGCGGTCAGGGCGCGACGATGTTCCGCGTCGGGCACGGTGTTGTTCTTCATCGCATAGGTTTCGCGCAGGTCAGCGGTGGCCGGATCGTTGGAGAACAGGCTGATGTAGTGCGCGGCCACCTGCGCGATCGCCTGCGCACGCAGGTCGCTTACGCGGATGTCGCCGGTCGCCGCATCATAGGTATTGGTGCGGAACTGCGGTTTGAGCGCTGCCTGCACGCGGGTTTTTTCAACCTCGTCCAACATCGCATAGGGTTCACCCGTGTTGGCGCGGGAATCGAGCTCGGCCAGTGCTTCGGCTTCGCGATGCAGCCAGTCGGCCGACCAGTCGGGGGCGATCAGGGCGCCATGGCCCCAGATGGAGCCCAGCTGCTGGCCGCCGGCGCTTTGCCAGACCTGGCGTCCACGTTCGATGTCGGCGCGGGTGTAGAGCACCTGGCCGTTGGCGGCGACCACGCGATTGGGAATGGGCGGCGCGGTCTGGTGCAGATCCGCGCCCAGCCACAACATGACGCCGAAACTGGCGATGAGCAGCGCTGCCAATCCCAGCCAGAGTTTTTTGGTGGTGGACATGATGAAGACACCCTCCTTTGGGTTGTCGTCATCCTCGTCCTGCGCCTTGGCCGGCGCGCTGATTCAGATCAAGTGAAGGGGGCTGCGATCAGTCGCGCAGGATGTCGCGCGCCAGCGCGTGCAAGCCGTCCATGTCAAGGATCTCGAAATCGCGGCGATCCACCTGCAGGATGCCCTCGGACTGGAAGCGGCGCAGCACGCGGCTGACCGTTTCCGGGGCTAGGCTCAGGTAATTGGCGATGTCGGTACGTGGCATCGCCAAATGGAATCGTTGCGCCGAATAGCCACGTTGCGCGTAGCGGCGCGACAGCGATAGCAGGAACGCGGCCATGCGTTCATCGGCGCTGAAATCGCCCGCCAGCAAATGCGCCTTGCCGATGTCGGCCGACAGCAGGCGGAACAGCTGTTGCTGCAGCCCGGGCATGCGGGTGGCCAGCATCGCCATCTTGGGGAAGGAGAAGCGGCACAGCATCACCGTGTTCAGCGCGACCGCATTGCAGGGGTAGCGCTCGCTGTGGATTGCATTGAGGCCGATGATCTCGCCCGGCAAGTAGAAGCCCAATACTTTCTCACGGCCGTGGGTATCGGTGACGTAGGTCTTGACCATGCCGGCGCGAACCGCGGCGATTGCATTGAAGGGATCGCCTTCGCGGAACAGCTCGCTGCCTTCGGGGAACGGGCCGACGTGATCGACCAGCACATGCAGCTCCTGCAGGCTGGCCTTGTCGTAACCCTGGGAGATGCAGGCGCTGGAGAACGCGCACGTGCTGCAGAAGTTCAGCGCATCCCCGTCATCGGCCATACCGGGGTCGGGACGCGCATGCCGGAGCGAGCGCGTCATGTCGCCGCCCTCCATGCACACGGCGTCAGATCGCTTTGGAGAAGCGCGGCGTTTGCGCGGCAGGGGAGAGATAGGCATCGAAGCACATCGCAATGATACGCAGCAGGAAACGACCTTGCGACGTGACCTGGATGACGCCGCGTTGCAGCACTACCAACCCTTCGCCGACCAGCGGCTGCAGCTGTTCCAGCGCCTCGGAGAAATAGTCGTCGAAATCGATGTCGAAGCGGCGCTCGAAGCGGGATTTGTCGATGCGTCCCTGGCACATCAGTTGCTGGATCACCTCGCCGCGGAGCACATCGTCATCGCTCATGCGCAAGCCGCGCCACACCGGCAACTTGCCCTCGTCGATCGCCAGCTCCCACTCCGGCAAGGTGCGCGGGTTCTGGCTAAAGGTATCGCCGACGTGGCTGATCGACGACACGCCCAGGCCGACCAGATCGCTGTCGGCATGCGTGGTGTAGCCCATGAAATTGCGATGCAGTCCCCCGCGTGCCTGCGCGAGCGCGAGCTCGTCGTCGGGCAGGGCGAAATGGTCCATGCCGACATAGACGTAACCCGCATCGACCAATCGCGCGATGGCGAGATGCAGCAGGGCGATCTTGGTTTCGGCCGAAGGCAGGTCATAGGCGTTGAGCTGGCGCTGGGCTTTGAACAGCTCCGGCAGGTGCGCGTAGCTGTAGACGGCAAGACGATCCGGGCGGATATCGATGACGGTATCGAGCGTTTTCGAGAAACCTTCGACCGTTTGCTTGGGCAGGCCATGGATCAGGTCGATGTTGACCGAGTGGAAACCATGCTCGCGGCAGGCATCGACAACCGCGCGGGTTTCCTCGACGCTTTGCACGCGATTGACCGCTGCCTGCACGTCGGGATCGAAGTCCTGCACGCCTAGGCTTGCGCGGTTGAAACCGATGGCCGTCAGCGCGCCGATGTCATCCGGGGTGACGAAGCGCGGATCGAGCTCGATCGAAATGTCCCGGTCGGGCGCATCGGAGAAACGGAAGTGCCGACGCATTTCGTCGACGATGTCGCGCAGCTCCGCGGGATTGAAGAAGTTCGGCGTACCGCCGCCGAAATGCAGCTGGATCACCTCCCGATCGCGATCGAAGAGCCCCGCCATCAGGCCGATCTCGCGCTTGAGCCGTGCGATGTAGGGCGCGCTGCGGGCCTTGTCGCGGGTGATGATGCGGTTGCAGCCGCAGTAGAAACACGGACTCATGCAGTACGGCACGTGCACGTACAGCGACAGCCGGCGCGGGATGGGATCGCCGTTGCTGGCGGTGATCGCCTCGCGCAGCGCAGGTTCGCCAAAGTCGGCGGCGAAATGCGGGGCAGTCGGATAAGAGGTGTACCGCGGGCCGGGCCGGTCGTGGCGGCGCAGCAAGTCGGCGGCGATGGGCGCAGTTGGGCTCATGCCAAGGAGACTGCCGCAGTCGTCTGGCAGCCTCCTTGATGCGGATCAATTCCCGCGTTGCGGGATGGCGTGCTTCAGCCGCAAGTGAGCCGGGTGATGACGCGCTGGCCATCGACCATGATGTTCAGGCGATCGCCGCGATAGTCCATGGTGGCGACATCGCCCGGGCCGAGCACGCGCACGCTGTTGGCGCCAGTGGCCTTGCGGGCGGCCTCGGTCACGCCGTGGTCCGCGCGCTTGCCTACATATGCATTGGCTGGGGCGATGTTGCAGCTCACCGGCGGGGCGGGTTCAGGAGTCGGGGTGGCAGCGCAAGCGGCCAACAAGCCGGAGAACAGCGGAAGCATCAGTAGCGACGTGCGCATCGGTGGGTCCATCCAGGAGAGAGCCGCGAGCATCGCATTCATCATGTTGCGCCGGGGTCAACGCAGCCGGGCAAGGCCCACGAACGTGACCGATGCGGCATCGACCATGGCTTTCGGCAGGGGTGCCTGCGCCGTGCGTGGGTAGGATGGAAGATTGCCCAGCCGGAGTCGTTCATGAAGCACCCCTTGTGCCCTCTCGTCGCGGCCATCGCCTTCGCATTTGCCGCCAGCGCCCACGCCCAAGTGCCGGAACCACGCGATGTGCCCTATGCGCCCGGCCCGATCACGGTGGAAGTGGATGCGACCAATCTGGGCCAACGCATCATGCGGGTGCGCGAAACGATCCCGGTCGCACCGGGCAAGCTGACCCTGCTGTATCCGGAATGGCTGCCCGGCAACCACGCGCCGCGCGGGCCGATCGACAAGCTGGCCGGCATCCAGTTCAGCGCCGGTGGCCAGAAGTTGGCGTGGAAGCGTGATCCCGCGGATGTCTACGCTTTCCATCTGGAGATTCCCCAAGGCGTGTCGAGCATCACCGCGGACTACCACTACCTGACGCCGACCGATTCCTCGCAGGGGCGCGTGGTGATGACGCCGTCGATGCTCAACCTGCAATGGAACGCGGTGTTGTTGTATCCGGCGGGCCATTACGGGCAGCAGATCGAGTTCCGTCCCAGCGTGAAGTATCCGAGTGGCTGGCAGGCCGGCACCGCGCTGGATGTGCAATCGAAGAACGGCGACACCATCGTGTACAAGCCGGTTGCGCTCGACATCCTGGCCGATTCCCCGGTCTACGCAGGCCGCTACTTCAAGCAGATCGATTTGACGCCGGCCGGCAAGCGCCCGGTGCGCTTGAATGTGGTCGCAGATGACCCGAAACAACTGGAAACGAAACCCGAGCACATCGCCCAACACAAGGTGCTGGTGGAGCAGGCACTGAAGCTGTTCGGCAGCGAGCATTACGACCACTACGACTTCCTGCTTTCGTTATCGGACCAGATGGCGGGCAACGGCCTGGAGCATCAGCGTTCCAGCGAGAACGGTGAGGATGTCGGCTACTTCAAGGACTGGAAAGAGAAGGAAGGCGGCGGTGACCTGCTGCCGCACGAGATGACGCATAGCTGGAACGGCAAGTACCGCCGCCCGGCCGATCAGTTCGTGCCCAACCTCAACACGAAACTCGAGGATTCACTGCTCTGGGTGTACGAGGGCCAGACGCAGTACTGGGGCAATGTGCTCGCCGCGCGCTCCAAGCTGCGGCCGATGGATCGCTCGCGCGACACGCTGGCGATGGTCGTCGCGACCTATCAGGACAACCGGCCGGGCCTCGCGTGGCGCAACGTGCTCGACACTACCAACGACCCGATCATTTCCGCGCGTCGCCCGAAGCCGTATCGCAACTATCAATTGTCCGAGGATTACTACAGCGCGGGCCAGCTGATCTGGCTGGGTGCGGACGCGCTGATCCGCGAGGAAACCGGTGGCAAGAAATCGCTGGACGATTTCGCCCGCACCTTCTTCGGCGTCAACGACGGTCAGTGGGAAGTGCCTGCGCCCTACACCTTCGACGACGTGGTCGCCGCGCTCAATGCCGTGCATCCGCATGACTGGAAGACGTACCTGTCCGATCGCATCGAAGGTCGCGTGCCGTTTGCGAGCAGCATCGAATCCACCGGCTGGCGGCTGGTTTACAAGGACGAGCCCAATGCCGCGGCCAAGGCCGGCAAGCGCACCGATGGCGACTTCGTCTACTCGCTGGGCCTGTCCTTGTCGAAGGAAGGCAAGGTAAGTGACACGCGATGGGACAGCCCGGCCTTCAACGCCGGCATCGGCACCGGGATGACGGTCGTCGCCGTGAACGACGTCGAATACAGCAGCGATGCCTTGGCCGAAGCCGTGCGCGGCGCGAAAGGCGGGAAGACGCCGATTCGATTGTTGGTGAAGGATTTCAATCGCTACCGCGACATCAGCATCGACTATCACGGCGGCCTGCGTTACCCGGCGCTGGAGCGCATCGAAGGCAAGCGGGACTGGTTGACGCCGATCTTTACCGCGCGCAAATAAGCAAAACGCAGCGGGGCGGCGCGGGCTCACCGCGCCATCACCCGGGCGCGTTATCGTCGAGGCATGAATACGGCGATGTCATGGGGATGCGCGATCGGGCTGTGCCTGGGCCTGTCCCTATGCGCGCCCGTGGCGGAGGCGGCGAAGAAGAAGGCCGCGCCGGCGACGATGGAATCGCGCGTCGTGCGGCCGGGCAGTTATGTCTGGCAACCCGAGCGATCGCCCGATGGCGCGGTGCTGGTGGTGGTCAGCCTGCCCGAGCAACGCGCGCACATCTATCGCGGCGGCAAGCGCATTGGCCTGACCACCGTGAGTACGGGCAGCGAGGGACGCGACACGCCCGCGGGGCATTTCGAGATTCTGCAAAAGCGCGTCGTCCATCACTCCAATCTGTATGACGACGCGCCGATGCCCTTCATGCAGCGTCTGACCTGGGACGGCATCGCGTTGCATGCGGGCGCGGTGCCGGGCTATCCGGCCTCGCATGGCTGCATTCGCCTGCCGCGCAAGTTGGCCGAGCAGCTGTTCGCAATCACCGACATCGGCACCCGGGTGATCGTCGCGGATGAGCACGAGTACGCCGAAGTCACGTATCCCGGCGACGCCGCCCCGGTGGATGCGCTGACCGGCGCCTACATCTTCCCGGATGCGCCGCCGCCCCCACCGCCGGCAGAACCGCCCAGCCAGCGGGTGACGGTGATGGGCGATGGACGCGTAGTGCGGGTGGAAGGCGCCGGAGCGACATCGTCCCCCGGTGCCGTGGTGGTCCCGGCCCCGACCGCCAACCCCACCGGGTCCGGCTACCAGCCCTACTCGGCCCCGGTGACCGACCCGGCCAAGCGCGTACCGCCGCCTGCAAAGCCCTGATTGAGGCGGCATCGAGGGCCTTCCGCCCTTTGATATCCAGAAAAATGAACACGGCTGACTGAATACGCAAATCCTGAATGAGCCAGCCGAATCACGGCGTATTCATGCAAATCAAGAAGTTATGCATGTATCGTCGCCCGAATGAAAAGACTTCACGCCGTCTTCATCGCGCTGACTGCCTCCACCCTGGCCAGTTGCTCCAGCACCCCGCAGCGCGAAACGGCCGCCATCCCTAAACCTGTGCAAGCCGCGCCGGTGCAGGTAGATCCGGACCAGGCGCTGCTGGCGAAATTGCAGCGCCTCGCCCCGACCGCCGACCCGGGCGTGCTCGCCTTGGCGGTGGAAGCGCGTGCCTGCGCGGTCGCTTCGGGGGAGGTCGCGCCCGAGACGCGTCTTGCCGTCATCGATTATTCCCGCCCGTCCACCGACAAGCGCCTGTGGGTGTTTGACCTGGCCAACGAACGCCTGATGTTCAACGAATACGTCAGTCACGGCCAGGGCAGCGGTGACAACTACGCCACCCGTTTCTCTAATGTGGAAGGCAGCTTTGCGACCAGCCTGGGCCTTTATCGCACCGCCGAAACCTACTATGGCAGCAACGGCTACTCGATGCGCATGGATGGGCTGGATGCCGGCTTCAACGACAACGCGCGCATGCGTGCGATCGTCATGCACGGTGCGTGGTACGCGAATCCGGATTTGATCCAGCGCCAAGGACGCCTCGGTCGCAGCCAAGGCTGCCCGGCCTTGCGCGAAGGCATCGCGCGCCAGGTGATCGACAGTTTGAAGGGCGACCAGCTGGTGTTCTCCTACGCCGATGATGCGCCGTGGCTGGAGCGCTCGCGCCAGTTCGGTTGTCGCGGCAAGAGTGCACGCCAGGTGCTGGCCTCCGCCCGCGCGGTGCGCAATGGCAGCTTGCCGGTGATGGCGACCGCGGTGCCCTGATTTTCTCGCGTTGCGTAAAGAATCACGGCCCGCATGCGGGCCGTTTTGTTTGGGTCGATGTCGCTTCGTTCAAGCGAACACGGCGGCCTGCTTGGGTGCGGGCAGCGCGGCTTGGATCATAGCGTTGAAACCAAGCGATAGGGTGGCGAAGCCGGCCTCGGTCGGATGGATTTCATCGAACCAGAAATCGCGGCCCAGGCTTGCGTCGAGCGATGAAAAATCCGCGAAGGTAAACAGTCCGCGGAAATCCTCGCGGCTGGGTACCAGCACCTGATCGCGGAAGCCATCGACCAACAATAAACGTGCGAAGCGAGCGGCCTCGGCCTTGCTGCCTAGCACCGGGCGCATCGTCGGCCACAACCACGGGCCCACCGCACCGATGAAAGGCGCGATCAGCCCCAGAGATTTGATATCGACCTGTCCCCGCTCGCCGATCGCATCCACATGCAATGGCACATAGGTGTGGCCGACGACGCGAAACTGCCGACCAATCTGCTGCATCGGGGTGAGTAGCGTTGTGTATCGACCGCGCAGGCGCTCGAATATGCCGTCATCGACCACGCGTCGGAATGCGCGCTCGGCATCCATGCGCCCGCTACTTGCGAATACGCGTTGCAGGTTTGCGCCCAGACAATCATTGCCACCGATGCTGACGCACAAGAGATCAAAGTCGCGGACGGCGAAACGCGCGGCGTTGTCGGCGCAGCGCGAGGGCGTGCACATCTCCGCCGCGCTGAGCCCCGGGCCGCCCAGCCGTATCGACATCCCTTCGATTCGGGCAAAGCTGTTCCAGTAGAGGTTCTTGTACAGCGGCGTGCTGAACCACGAGTCGCCCCAGTAGGCGATCAGCGGGCGGGTGCGCAGGTATTCGCGCCAGCGCCGGCGCTCCACGCTGCGAGGTGGTCCGCTGGCAGCATAGAGTTGTTGCCAGTTGTCGTAGATGCGCTTGAGGGGCATCGGCGGTCTCCCGCGGCCTGGGCGCGCAACCCCCTGTCTTGCGCGACGATGCGGGGCCACCGCATCGTCATGCCCATCCTACGACTCAAGCGGCCTGCATCACCACCCGCAGCGGATTGGCCCACTCTTTCAGCAATTCCGCCTCGCGCGCCTTGGCTTTCTCGAAGTGCGCTTCCTTGACGTGGCCAAAGCCGCGGATGTGCTCGGGGATGCTGGCGATTTCCGCCGCCAGCCCGACGTTGCCCGCATCAAGCGAACCCAGCAGACCGCCGACGGTGGCTTCGTAATCGCCGATCAACTGGCGCTCCATCCGGCGTTCGGCGGTATAGCCGAAGACGTCGAACGTGCCGCCACGCAGGCCCTTGAACTTCGCCAGCATGCCGAAGGCCTTCAGCATCCACGGGCCGTATTCGCGCTTCATCAGTTCACCCTTGGCATTGCGCTTGGCCAAGAGCGGCGGCGCGAGGTGCAGGTGAATCTTGTAATCGCCTTCGAACTGCTGCTCAAGGCGGCGCTTGAACTCCGGCGCGGAATACAGGCGGGCGACTTCGTATTCGTCCTTGTACGCCATCAGCTTGAAGAAGTAGCGGGAGACGGCTTCGGACAGGTCGGTCGAGCCCGGGGCGCGCTGCTCTTCTGCCGCACGCACCTTGCCGACGAAGTCGCTGTAACGCTTGGCGTAAGCGGCATCCTGATACGCGGTGAGGAAGTCGACGCGACGCGCGATCACCTCGTCCAGCGAACGTGACAGGCGCGCATCGTCCAGCGGCAGGAAGGCGACTTCGCCGCCGTGTGCGGGTACATGACGCAGCTCGTCTTCATCGCGCAGGTCAGCAGAGAACGGCGTCAGCCCCGATTCGCCGGCATCGTTTGGCGTGGCGCCGAGCAGCGGCAGCTCATGCGCACGCGATTCCGCCGCCGTCGGTGCATTGCGCACGATGCCGGCGGCCTCGATCACCGCTGGCATATCGACGGCCGCCAAACGGCCCCAGGCGAACGCGGTCTTGTTCATCGGCACCGCGGCGCCGTTGAGCTCGATCGCGCGCATCAGCGATTCAAACGACAGCGGCACCAAGCCTTGCTGCCAGGCATAGCCGAGCATGAAGAGGTTGGCGGCAATCGCATCGCCCATCAGTGCGGTGGCGAGCTGGGTCGCGTCCACTTGCAGCGGATCGCGACCTTCCAGCGCCGTGCGCACGGCAGCGACGATGTCGGCGGCCGGGAACTGCATGTCGGGGCGCGTGGTGAACGTGCCGGGCATCGCTTCGTAGGTGTTCATCACCACGGTGCTGCGCTCGGGGCGGATCTTTGACAGCACCCAGTAATCGTTCACCACCACCATGTCGCAGCCGAGCACCAGGTCCGCCTCACCCGCGGCGATGCGCACGGCGTGGATGTCGTCGGGAGACTTGGCGATTCGGATGTGGGTCGTGACCGCACCGCCCTTCTGCGCGAGGCCGGTCTGGTCGAGCACCGTGGAGCCCTTCGCTTCCAAGTGGCCGGCCATGCCAATCAGCGCGCCGATGGTGACCACGCCCGTGCCGCCGACGCCGGTGATCAAGATGTTCCAGGGTTTCGACAGATCACTCGCAAACGTCGGTGCCGGCAGGTTTTCCAACCGCTCGGCGGCGCTGATTTTCTTGCCCTTGCGTGGCTTGCCGCCGTGCACAGTGACAAAGCTCGGGCAGAAGCCTTCGACGCAGGAGAAATCCTTGTTGCAGTTGCTCTGGTCGATCTCGCGCTTGCGGCCGAACTCGGTGTCCTTCGGCAGCACGCTGACGCAGAACGATTTCTTGCCGCAATCGCCGCAGCCTTCGCAGACCAGCGTGTTGATGAGCACGCGCTTCTGCGGATCGACCATCTTGCCGCGCTTGCGACGGCGGCGCTTCTCGGTGGCGCAGGTCTGGTCGTAGATCAGCACGCTGACGCCCTTTACGTTGCGCAGGCGGCGCTGCACGTCGTCGAGGTCCTTGCGGTCATGGAATTCCACTTCTTTCGGGAAGAGGTAGCGCTGGCGCGTCCACTTGGTGATGTCGTCACTGAGCAGCACGATGGTGTGCACGCCTTCGCTCAAGACCTGCTGCGCGATCTGCGGCACAGTCAGCGTGCCGTCCACCGGCTGGCCACCGGTCATCGCCACCGCATCGTTATAAAGAATCTTGTAGGTGATGTTGACACCCGCCGCGATCGACTGGCGAATCGCCAGCGAACCGCTGTGGAAATAGGTGCCATCGCCGAGGTTCTGGAACACGTGCTCGGTCTCGGTGAAGGCCGCCTGGCCGGCCCAGGTCACGCCTTCGCCGCCCATGTGGGTAAAGGTGTCGGTGTCGCGGTTCATCCACGTCACCATGTAATGGCAACCGATGCCGGCCAAGGCGCGGCTGCCTTCCGGCACTTTGGTGCTGGTGTTGTGCGGGCAGCCCGAGCAGTAATGCGGCACACGCGGGAAGTTGGCCCGCGGTAGCGCCAGCTCGCCTTCCTTCGAGGCCATCCAGCGCAGCACGTCGCGGATGTGTTCGGAATCATGGAAGCGCTGGATGCGCTTGGCGATCACGCCGGCGATGCGCGCCGGGGTCAACTCGCCGGTGGACGGCAGAATCCACTCGCCGCTCTCATCGTATTTGCCGACGATCGACGGACGGTCACCCTCGAAGTTGTAGAACAGCTCCTTGATCTGGCTTTCGATGAAGCTGTGCTTCTCTTCGACCACCAGGATGTCCTGCAGGCCGCGGGCGAAGGCGCGGATGCCGACCGGCTCCAGCGGCCAGGTCATGCCGACCTTGTAGACGCGGATGCCGATCTCCCGGCAGGCCGCCTCATCCAGACCCAAGTACTCCAGCGCTTGCAGCACGTCGAGGTAGGACTTGCCTGTGGTGACGATGCCAAGGCGCGCATGGCCCGAGTCGATCACCGTGCGGTCGATCTTGTTCACGCGGGCAAAGGCCTGCGCGGCTTTCACCGCGTACCGGTGCAGGCGCATTTCCTGGTCCAGCGGCGGGTCCGGCCAACGGATGTTGAGGTCACCGACCGGCATCTCGAAGTCGTCGTCGCCTGGCAGGAGGATCGCTTGCGCGAAGGGGTTCACGTCCACCGACGCGGAGGACTCCACCGTCTCGGCGATGGTCTTGAAGCCCACCCAGCGGCCGGTGTAACGCGACATCGCAAAGCCCAAGAGGCCCATTTCGAGGATGTCCTGCACCCCGGCCGGATTCAGCACCGGCATCATCGCACTGACGAATTCGTGCTCCGAGCCGTGCGGGAGGGTCGAACTGCGGCAGTTGTGGTCGTCCGCGGCCAGGGCCAACACGCCGCCATGGCGGGAGGTGCCGGCCGCATTGGCGTGCTTGAACACATCGCCGCAGCGGTCCACGCCCGGGCCCTTGCCGTACCACATGCCGAATACGCCATCGACCTTCGCGCCCGGAAAGAGGTTGGTCTGCTGGGTGCCCCAGACCATGGTCGCGCCGAGATCCTCGTTCAAACCTGGGCTAAACTTCACCGAATTTCGCTCAAGATGCTTCTTCGCCCGCCAAAGTTCCAGATCGAAGCCGCCCAGCGGTGAGCCGCGATAGCCGGAGATGAAACCGGCCGTGTTCAGCCCGGCCGCGACATCGCGCAGGTGCTGCATCATCGGCAGGCGCACCAAGGCCTGGACCCCGGACAGGTAGATCCGGCCCTCGGTGCGGCCGTACTTGTCGTCGAGCGTGTAGTCGTGATCCTGGATGCCATGGGTCAGGCCGCCCTGAGCCGAGGCAGGAGAGGAGAGTTCGGCGGTGCTGGTCATGTAGCTGAATATTTGGCAGGCCGGACTTAGCCTGCTGATATTTTAGTGCCTGCATCCATTCACGAGTGAGTTGCGTATTCAAGGGTGTTGCGCCCTTGTGTGCAAACAAGCGCCTCCCAGAATGAATAGGCGACTTCTGTCACAAATCTGATACCATGCGCCCCAAATTTGGGGCAGTACGCCAAGTGGCTATGGCACGCATAATCACTTTATCCACCGGGTAATTGTGTTGGGTGTCACAACTTGCTTGCGCAAAATCTGGGCAGGCGTTTGTAGTCGCCACATGTCGTGGCGTACTGGGGGTGGTTGGTGAATTTGCAGTCTTTCGCGGGTTTTAAGTGGATGCGCGCCGCTATGGTGTGCATGTTGGCGTTGGGCGCAGCACCGGCCCTGTACGCCCAGAACGCCGTCAACACCGCCAGCGTCACACCTCCCGCCGGCGTGACCAACAGCGGCGCAAGCTGTACCAGCCCGCGCACTTTTACACCGGCTACAGGGGCCTGTTCGTCTGCGGATAGTGATGCGATTCTGCGACCCACGCTGACTCAGACCAAATCCGGCGTAGTCAATATGAATGTGGTTGCGCCAAATGGCGTGGCCAATGTCGGTGACCGTATTGATTACACGATCACTGTCGCAAATTCCGGCAATGGTACTGCGACGGGTATTTCTGTATCTGATCCCAAGATCGCAACTCTTTCCTGCACCATTGATGCGGTATCTGTCACGTTGCCGACCGATATCGCGGCTAGCAAGTCGTTGATCTGTACGGGTAGTTACACCCTAACTCAAGCGGATATTAATGCCGGGAGTGTAGCCAACACGGCTACCGTCACGGGTTCGAATGTCTGCAAGACCACAGATCCGGTGTGCGCGGCGCCGACGACGACGCCGCTGACGCAGGCACCGAGCGTGGCGCTGGTGAAGACGGCGGCAGCGCCGACGACGGGGCTGGGCACGAGCACGAGTGCGACCGACGCGGGTGACACGATCACCTACAGCTTCGTGGTGACCAACACGGGCAACGTGACGTTGACCAACGTCCGGATCACGAGCGACCCGAACCTGCCGAGCTTGAGCTGTACGGCGGTGACGCTGGCACCGGGTGCGTCGGCGACGCTGACGTGTACGGGCAACGTGTACACGATCACGCAGGCGGACATGAACGCCGGCCAGGCGAGCAACACGGCGGTGGCGAGCGGTACGCCGCCGACGGGTGCAGACGTGACCGATACCTCGGGCACGGCGACCAACAACAACACGCCGACGACGACGCCGCTGACGCAGGCACCGAGCGTGGCGCTGGTGAAGACGGCGGCAGCGCCGACGACGGGGCTGGGCACGAGCACGAGTGCGACCGACGCGGGTGACACGATCACCTACAGCTTCGTGGTGACCAACACGGGCAACGTGACGTTGACCAACGTCCGGATCACGAGCGACCCGAACCTGCCGAGCTTGAGCTGTACGGCGGTGACGCTGGCACCGGGTGCGTCGGCGACGCTGACGTGTACGGGCAACGTGTACACGATCACGCAGGCGGACATGAACGCCGGCCAGGCGAGCAACACGGCGGTGGCGAGCGGTACGCCGCCGACGGGTGCAGACGTGACCGATACCTCGGGTACGGCGACCAACAACAACACGCCGACGACGACGCCGCTTGTCAACCCGCCGGTCGCGAACAACGACAGCGCGACCAACGGCACGCCGGGTACGGCGACGACGTTGAATGTGGTCGGCAACGACACGGATCCGAACAACAACCTCGATCCGACGACGGTGGTGATGGTGAATCCGCCGGCAGGCAGCACGCTGTCGGCCGATGGCAAGACGTTGACGGTGCCGGGTGAGGGCACGTGGTCGGTGAACCCGACGACGGGTGCGATCACGTTCACGCCGGTGTCGACGTTCTTCGGTGATCCGACGCCGATCAGCTACACGGTGGCCGACACGACGGGCCTGGTCTCGAACGTGGCGACGGTGACGGTGGACTATCCGCAGGATGCGCCGGTCGCGAACAACGACAGCGCGACCAACGGCACGCCGGGTACGGCGACGACGTTGAATGTGGTCGGCAACGACACGGATCCGAACAACAACCTCGATCCGACGACGGTGGTGATGGTGAATCCGCCGGCAGGCAGCACGCTGTCGGCCGATGGCAAGACGTTGACGGTGCCGGGTGAGGGCACGTGGTCGGTGAACCCGACGACGGGTGCGATCACGTTCACGCCGGTGTCGACGTTCTTCGGTGATCCGACGCCGATCAGCTACACGGTGGCCGACACGACGGGCCTGGTCTCGAACGTGGCGACGGTGACGGTGGACTATCCGCAGGATGCGCCGGTCGCGAACAACGACAGCGCGGTGACACCGCAGAACGCGCCTGTGACCACGAACGTGCTGGCGAATGACAGCAGCACGGGGGCCCCGCTGGATCCGACCTCGGTGACGGTGACGACGGCTTCGCCGAACGGCACGACGACGGTGAACGCGGACGGCACGATCACGTTCACGCCGACGCCTGGCTTCTCGGGCACGACGACGTACACCTACCAGGTGTGCGACACCTCGACCCCGACGCCGGTGTGTGACACGGCGGTGGTGACGGTGACGGTGGGCGCGAACACGCTGACGGTGACGGACGATGCGGCATCGACGCCGCAGAACACGCCTGTGACCACGAACGTGCTGGCGAATGACAGCAGCACGGGGGCCCCGCTGGATCCGACCTCGGTGACGGTGACGACGGCTTCGCCGAACGGCACGACGACGGTGAACGCGGACGGCACGATCACGTTCACGCCGACGCCTGGCTTCTCGGGCACGACGACGTACACCTACCAGGTGTGCGACACCTCGACCCCGACGCCGGTGTGTGACACGGCGGTAGTGACGGTGACGGTGGCCAACGCGGTCTTGGCGGCGACGCCGGACACGATGGGCCCGATCAATGGCGCGGTGGGCAATCCGAATGCCGGCAACGTGCTGACCAACGACACCATCAACGGCCAGCCGATGACCGTGGATACAGTGAACCTGAGCGTGACGGATCCGGCGGATCCGTTGACACCGGGTGCACCGGTCCCGAGCATCGACGTCACCACGGGCAATGTCGTGGTGCCGCCGGGTACTCCGGCAGGCACGTACCCGATCACCTACCAAGTCTGCGACAAGGCCAACCCGACGCATTGCGCAACGGCGACGGCCACGGTGATCGTGGGTGCTTCGGTGGTCGACGCAGTCAACGACACGGCATCCATCCCGAGCACGGGTGGTGTGGCTGTGCCGAACGTGTTGGTTAACGACACGCTCAACGGCCAGCCGGTCACGCTGGAGGACGTCACTCTGACCCAGGTCAGTACGACGAACCCGAACGTGACGCTGGATCCGACTACCGGCGCGGTGAATGTCGCCCCGGGCACGCCGGCCGGCAGCTACACGCTGACCTACCAGATCTGCGAAGTGCTGAATCCGACGAACTGCGACACGGCTACCGTCACGGTAACCGTGACCATGGCGCCGGCCGTAGCCAATCCGGATCAGGGCAGCGTGACGGTCGTTGATGGAGGCGTGGCGGTGCCGAATATCCTGGTCAACGACACCTTGGGTGGCCAGACGGTCACGCTGGGCCAGGTCGTGATCACGGTGACCAGTCCGTCCTCGGATGATGGCGTGGTGTTGGATCCGGCAACGGGCACAGTGACCGTTGCCCCAGGTACGCCGGAAGGCAGCTACCAGATCGGCTACCAGTTCTGCGAACGGGCCAACCCGACGAACTGCGCGTTCTCTCGCGTGGTGATCACGGTGACCGGCGAAGTCAGCTCGATGCGGGTTACCAAGACCGCGACGCCGCGTGACGTGAAGGTAGGCGACCTGGTCCGCTACACGCTGGTCATCGAAAACATGGGTCAGAACCGTGTGGCCGATGCCACCGTGATCGACACGCCGCCTGCAGGCTTCAGTTACGTCGACGGGTCGTTGACGGTGGCTGATGCCGATGGTGCGGGTCGCCTGGTGGGCAAGAATCCGCTGTCGGTGGACAACATCGACATCGCGATTGGTGGCCGTGCGACCGTGGTGTACATCATGCGAGTCGGCGCAGGCGTGCGTCCGGGTGCGCATGTGAACCAGGCCAAGATGGTCGATAACGGCGTGGATTCGTCCAACGTCGCCAGCGCGGAAGTGCATGTTGTTGGCGATCCGCTGATGGATGACAGCCTGATCATCGGCACCGTGTTCGGTGATCGCGATGGCGATGGCTGGCAGGACAGCGCCGCAGCCAGCAGCTTGAAGGTGCAGGGTGGATTCGCACCGTCGGCTTACGTGGCCAACTCGACCACGGTGGATCGCGGCAATGGTCCGCAGCCGGAGGCCGATGCCAGCTCGCCGCTGCTGCATGGCATCGCGTTGGGCGACATCAGCGCACGTCAATCGGTGGCTGATCCGAAGGCGAACCACGCGATCGTGATCCGCCAGACCTTGTCGAGTCTCGACTTCACCAACGACTTCGTCCTGACCAACGCGCAGGGCTATACCGTCCGCATGAACGCGGCAGGTGAAACCACGGTCGAGAAGTCAGGTGAAGCGGCCAAGGGCCTGAATGCCGTCCAGCTCGAGGTCGAGCGCAAGGTGGCGCAGGTGGCAGGCGGCTATCAGGTCGACTACATCGTCCGCAATGCGGGTATCGATGAGCGCGGCATCCCGGGCGTGCGCATCGCGTCGGTGGAAGGCTTGCTGATCGAGACCGATCAGTTCGGTCGCTACCACGTCGCTGGCATCGATGGTGGCCCGACTGAGCGTGGTCGCAACTTCATCCTGAAGGTGGATCCGGCCACGCTGCCGCCGGGCTCGGTGTTCACCACCGACAACCCGCAGGTACGTCGGATCACCCCGGGTCTGCCGGTGCGCTTCGACTTCGGCATCAAGTTGCCGGAGGACGAGGCGATCGGTGGCAGCCGCGAGGATGTCGAGATGAACCTTGGCGAGGTGCTGTTCGAGCCGGGCAGCGCCGAAGTCCGTGACCGCTACGCCCCGGCCATCGAAGAGATGGCCCGGGCAGCGGACCGCAACCAAGGCATGGAAGTGATCATCGCGGCGCAAGGCGACACCGAGCTGCTTGCGTTCGACCGCGCGGTGGCTGTGCGGCGTGCCTTGCTGGATAAGGTGCGCCCCGAAACGCAAGCTAACTTGAAGGTGAGCCTGCGGACCAATCCACAAGACCCTTCAAGTACGGTGGTCGGACTGCTGGATTGGCCGATGCTGGGCACGGTTCTGTTCGACACGAATCGCGCCGAGATCAAGCCGCAGTTCCAGCCGCTGATCAAGAAAATTGCCGAGTACCTGATGGAAATCGAAAGCAAGCAGGTGTCGCTGGTCGGTCATGCCGATCCGCGAGCCAGCGATGAATACAACATGGCCTTGGGCCTGCGTCGCACACAAGCGGTCTATGAAGCGATCACCTCGCAGATGCCTGCGCAGGTCCGTGACAAGGTCCGGGTCGATTATGTGCAGGGCAAGGAGGGCCAGCCATGAAGAAGCGGGCACTACAAGTCGCGTTGCTCTATGCGCTGTATGGGATGTCGGGCGCTGTGGTGGCACAAGAGGCTGCCCCGGCGACCGCGACCGATGCGCAAGACGAAACGCAGTGCGATGAGGATGGCTGCACCTCTGATGAAGGCGTGTTGTTTAGCTTGAACTCGCATGGTGAGCAGGAACCTGCGGTCAAGAATGCGAGCGAGAACTCGGACGCGAAGACACTGGCCCCTGATCGACGTGTGACCATCCAAGCGGAAAAAGTCGACAGCAAGTGGCGCGAAGAGCTTCAGCCCGGGCAAGCCGTCGCGATCGGCAAATGGTCGGTGCAGCTGCCCGATGGCGGTGTGATCTGGGCGACGGAAGACCCTGACCTGGGCCGCCCCGAGATGTCGATGTCGGCCAGCAGCATGTTGTCCTTCGATGGCTCGCGCATTACCAAGCCGGTGAAGTTCTACGGCTACAGCAACTACGGTGCCTTCATCAAGCGCGCCGATGTGTTGGTGTTCGATGCGCGCGATGTCGACCTGGTCACGCCGCTTGCCACCATTCCTCTGCAAATGGGCACGGTGATGGAGGCCGAGTGGGATGGCCAGCTAGCCAATGCCAGTAGCCTGCGTGTGGGCGATGAGTTGGTCTACGTCGTCCGTGCGTGGGCAGATGAAAAAATCTATGACGAAACCTTCCCGCAGCGCATGCAATTGCTGCGTCCGGAGGAAGTCGAAGCTACCAACCAGCGCCTGCAGAACACCCTCGACAGCAGCCGCTACGGTTCGCTGACGGCGGAAGCCGCCGAGCGCATGCGCCAGGTCGAGAGCAGCTTTGGTCAAAACAGCCTCAATCGCCAGAACATTCCGGTGTATGGATCGCGCGTTCGCTTGCAGGGACGCAACATCCCCGAGAACGCGTTCCTGACCATCAATGGGCAGAGCATCCCGGTCGATCTCGAACGCAAATTCGTTGTCGAATACTTGGTGCCGGTCGGACAGCATGCATTCGATGTGCAGGTGGGCGGCCCCAATGCGAAGACTGGGGAGATTCAACGTCGTATCGATGTCGATGTCACCGGGCGTTATTTCTTCGCCGTCGCATTGGCCGATCTGACCTACTCGAACAACTCCGCGTCAGGTGCGGTTGGGCCGCAGAACCCGGACGGCCGCTTCGACAAGGACAGCCTGACCGAAGGCCGTCTTGCTTTCTATGCGAAGGGCAAGGCCAAGGGCAAATACCTGATTACCGCGCAAGCCGACACCGAAGAGCGCGAAATCAGTCGTTTGTTCAGTGATTTCTGGCAAGCCTATCCGCAGGATGTATTCCGTCGCCTCGATCCGGATCGTTACTACCCGGTGTACGGCGATGACTCCACCCTGTATCGCGATGTCGACACCATGGGCAAGTTCTATTTGCGCGTGGACTGGGATCAGAACCAGGCACTGTGGGGCAACTACAACACCGGCCTTACTGGCACCGAGTTCGCCCAGTACGCTCGCTCGCTGTATGGCGCCGCGTTCACTTGGCGCTCGACACGCACCACCGAATACGCCGAGCCGGGCACGTTCGTGCGCGCGTTTGGCTCGCAAACGCAAAGTGCGCCGGGCCATAGCGAATTCATTGGCACCGGCGGATCGCTCTATTACCTCAAGCACACCGATGTGCTGCCGGGCTCCGACAAAGTCACCTTGGAAGTGCGTGATGGCCTGACCGGCCGTGTCGAGAATCGCATCGAGTTGGTGCGTGGTGTGGATTACGAAATCGACGAATACCAAGGCCGCCTCATCCTCACCCGTCCGCTTGCACAGGTGACGCGCGAGAACATTCGCACGCTGACCCGTGATGACCCATTGGATGGCTACAGCCAACTCCTGTTGGTGGACTACGAATACGTGCCGACCGGTTTCCATAGTGATGAAGTCGCGGCGGGCGTGCGCGGCAAGCACTGGTTTGGTGATCACGTCGGCGTCGGCGCGACCTATGTCGAAGACAATAGCGGCGGTGACAACTATCGCTTGATGGGTGCGGATCTGACCTTGCAGGCGGGTCGCGGCACGTACCTGAAACTGGAGCAGGCCAAGAGTCGTGCGACCAGTGCGCCGGTGTTCTTCTCGGATAACGGTGGCCTCAGCTTTACCCGCACCAATCCGTTCCAGCCGGGCGGCGAAGGCACGGCTAGTGCGGTAGAGGCTCGCGCCAACTTCAAGGAGCTGGGTTGGACCCAGCGCGAATGGAGCGCGGGTGCCTGGTGGCGCCAGGTCGATGCCGGCTTCTCTGTGGCACGTTACGACACCGGGGCAGACATCGAAGAACGTGGTGCCGAAATCCTGGGTGATGTCAGTGAAGCGCTGCGCATCTATGCGCGTGTCAGCCGCGCGGACCGCGGTGCCGAATCGCTATCACAGGCCCAGGTAACCGCTGATTGGCGCATCAATGACGATGCGACCCTGAGCGCGGAATTGCGCCGCGTTGAGGAGTCGCGTCTGGGTGGCGAAGCGAGCGGCACCTTGCTCGCGGCGCGCTATCTGCAACGCATCGGTACAGCGCTTGATGTCTACGGCATCGCTCAGTTCACGCTGGATGATGACGGTGGGCAGTACGAAAAGAACAATGCGGTGACGGCGGGTGCGAAGTACAACTTCGCCAATCTGTCCACGTTGGGTGCTGAAGTCACTGCAGGTGATCGCGGCAACGCCGCGCAAGTGAATGGCGAATGGCGCGTCAGCCCGGACCATAGCTTCTACGGCAGCTATACCTACTCGACCGACACCACGGCGCGTGATCCGCTTTTCAATAGCGGCGCCAATCCTGGCTGGACGCTGGGCCAGCGCTGGCGTTTGTCCAACCAGGTCAATCTGTTCAACGAGAGCCAGTTCCTGAAGGCGCCGAATGAATCCGGTTTGGCCCACACCTTCGGCATGGATTTCTATCCGTCCATGGGATGGAACGCCGGCTTTACCTTGCAGTCCGCCGAGTTGGATCGTGAGCTTGGCCAGGTCAATCGCCGCGCGGTCAGCGTCAACGGTGGCCGCACGTCGGAATCCACGCAGTGGCAAAGCAAGCTGGAGTACCGCAAGGACACCGGTCTGGAACAGCGCGAGCAGTGGGTCACCACCAATTGGCTGAGCTGGAAGGCGAGTGAAAGCTGGCGCTGGGCGGCGCGCTTCAACTATTCCGATACGCAGGATGAGTTGGATGCATTGGCCGGTGCCAAGTTCGTCGAAGGCAATGTCGGCTTCGCCTGGCGCCCGTGGAACAGCACCAAATACGCCTTGTTCGGCAAATACACGTATCTGTACGACGTGTCATCGCTGCCGCAGGTGGGCGACAACGTTGCCTACTACGATCAGCGTAGCCAGATCCTTTCGGCCGAAGGTGTTTACCACCCGAATCCCCATTGGGAGTTCGCGGCCAAGCTCGCACGCCGTGATGGCGAGGTGCGCATGGGGCGTTTGACGGGCCAGTGGCTGGACTCGGGCGCCAGCTTTGCTGCCTTCCAGACGCGATATGCGCTCGGCAACACCAACTGGAACTTCCTGGGCGAGTATCGCTGGCTGAAGGTCGACGATGGCGGCGTTCGCAAGGGTGCACTGCTCGGCGTGGACCGCGACATCACCAAGAACTTCCGCGTTGGTGTGGGCTACAACTTCACCGATTTCAGTGACAACCTGACCAACTTCGATTACGACCACAAGGGTTGGTTCCTGAACGTGGTGGGACGATACTGAGAACGAGAAACAGGCCATGCATCCTCAACCCAGCCATCGCCGCACGCATGCCGCGGAGTCGCACATGAAGTCCATCAAGCCCGTGCGTGGCACGCGGATTGCGTCGGTGCTGGCTTGCGCCTGTGCCGTCGCGGGACTTCCGGTCCATGCGGCCCAAGTCTGCGCGCTGCCAGGAAGCGCCGGCAACGCGACGATTTCCGGTACGGTCAACACTTACTACGCAGTGCAGGCCGGAAGCTACGGGCCGAGCAGCAGCAGCATCGCGCTGGATGCCGGCAGCCAGCAGGGCGCGGCGGCGATCATGCAGCCGGGCGATCTGGCGCTGGTCATCCAGATGCAATGTGCCAACATCAATTCCAGCAACAGCACCTCATACGGCGATGGCGTGGCCGGCGAGCCGGCCAACGGCTATACCGATCCGGGCACCTGCGTGGCCGGCAGGCATGAATTCGTGCGTGCCGGTGCCGCCACCACGTCCAGCTCGTTGGACCTGGCCGGGTCGCCGTTGGTCAACGGCTATGTCCAGGCCGCCGCGACCGCGACCACCGGCCGTCGCAGCATGCAGGTCGTGCGCGTGCCGCAGTACTTGACGGCGACGGTTGCCGGCACGGTGACTGCCGCGCCGTGGAACGGGCGTAGTGGCGGCATCGTCGTGCTCGACGTGGCGAATACCTTGACCCTCTCAGGCGGCATCAACGTGGACGGGATGGGCTTCCGCGGTGGTGGTGGTCGGTCGCGCAGCCAGGTCGATCAGCAGGAGCGCTTCATCTCCAGCAGCGACCTGGTTCACGCCACGAAAGGGGAGGGCATCGCAGGGACGCCGCGCTACGTGAGCGAGAAGCGCGATGTCAGCTCCGGGCTGGCGGCCACCATCACCGATCTCGGGACGGGCTGGGGCGGCTATCCGAATGGTACGGCCAGCACGGGCGACTTCGCACGCGGCGCCCCGGGTACGGCCGGCGGTGGCGGTGCCTTCTGGAATGCAACGAGCGACAATGGCGGCGGCGGCGGCGGCGGCAACGGTGGTGCCGGCGGGCGCGGTGCAGCCGGTTGGCGCAGTGGCGGCTATGCAGGCATCAACAGCACGTACAGCAACCTCCCCGAGAAAAAATGGGGCTTTGGCGGTAGTGCATTTCTTGCGCCTGCGATCGGACGCCTCGTGCTCGGCGGTGGCGGTGGCGCAGGCGACAACAACACCAACAGCAGCCCCGGGGCATCGGCGGGCGCGGCGGGTGGCGGCATCGTGATGGTTCGTGCCGGGACCTTGGCCGGTTCGGGCGTGGTCAGCGCACGCGGTGCCCGTGCCCCGGACAACCCATCGAATGATGGTACCGGCGGCGGTGGGGCTGGCGGGAGTGTGGTGATGGTGGCCACGACATGGAGTGGTTCGCCTTCGGTCGATGTCAGCGGTGGACGCGGTGGCGACGCATGGGTGAATGGCGATTCCGCGCATGGGAATGGCGGTGGTGGCGGCGGCGGCGTGGTGATCAGAAGCGGGCCGGCGGTGTCCGTCGTCGCGGGTGGCGCCAATGGACTCACCAATACCGTGCAAGGCCAGCCCGGTGGTGCCGCACACGGTGCTGCAGCAGGCAATGCGGGCATCAATCAGTTGATTCCAGCGAGTGGCGATACGGTGGGTACCCATGTGGGGCGGACGTGCAAATCCGACCTGTGGATCACCAAGAGCAATACGCCGGGCATCAATGGCGAGGTCGACCAGACATCAGACACGGTGACCCAGGGGGCAACCACCACCTACACGATCACGGTGCACAACGATGGCCCAATGACCGCAGTCGATGCGATGCTCACCGATACAGCGACGGGCCTGCAGAATTGCGCCTACGTGGCTGGATCGTTGCAGACGACCGGCACAGTCATACCACCGGCGACGAGCGCACTGACTTACGCCAACCTCAGTGGCGCGGGCGTCAGCATCCCATCGATGGCCTCCGGGAGCACCTTGAGTTTCCGGATTCAGTGCGACGTACCCTAGGAAAGGCCGTTCCGCTCGACGTTTCCGAGTCGTCAATCCATTCCATGGCTGCAGAGGCCCGGTTCATTGGAAGCAAGTCGACGCTGTATTTGCGAAAGCACATCTGACTGGTGCATTTGGAACTATTGATGTCGTATCGAAGGACATGCCTGGAAATACTTGTGCTGGCATCGGTGTTCATTCCGGTGCAGGCAGCACTTGCCTCGACCGACCAGGTGATCTGGGAAAATCAGGGGATGGCCAATGGCGCAGCTATCGCCAATCCCAGGACATTGAATGATCAGTTGGGCTGGTTCACGGTTTCGGCTACCTCCAGCAGCACCATCAGCGGGACTTCCAGCTATACCTACAACGCCGGGACCACCGGCGGCCATGCCGGCTATGCACGTATTGAGTTCGATGCCACAACCGATTCGCCAAGCAATGCCTACACGGTCACCTATACTTTCAGCCAGCCGGTCTACAACCTGCAGTTCATGGTGATGGACGTGGACCGTTCCGGTTCGTGGGCGGATGCCGTCGAAATCTTCTACAACGGCACGAACAATGTGGTGGGAACAAGTTTCGCAACGCCTGGCAGCGGTGTCGCGTTGGACAACGAAAGCTACATGACGGGCTATGAGGGAGCGGATAACTGCTCCGGCCAAACCAACTGCAACATCAACATGAATTTCGGGTCGACTGCCGTCAGCTCGGTGACAATCCGTTTCTTCAGTTCGGACGATGCCCCATCGAATCCGAGCGCCCAGTTCATCGGCATCTCGGACTTCACCACGACGGTGGCGCGGGTCACCCTGCGCAAGCAGTGGTCGGGTGCGGTGGTCGGGGATGACGCCACGGTGGCCCTGAGCCGCGGCGGGACAGTCATCGACACCCTGGCCTCGGATGCTGGTACCGCGAATGAGCTGGATACCGATGCGACACCGGTCATCACCAACGTGAGCGAGACGCTGACGCTTGCTGAAACCTTGGCCGCAGGTAACACCGGGCTCTATGACGGCACCCTGGCCTGTACCGGCACCAGTGACACCACGCCGTCGAACGGCCTGACTGTCGGCGCCACCGATGGGGCGATCGTGTGCACCTTCACTAACACGCGCCAGCTGGCGGCCTTAGCCATTACCAAAACCGATGGCGAGAGCCAGGTTACATCAGGAGCAAGCACCACTTACACGATCACCGTGAGCAATGATGGCCCTGCCAACGTCGCCAATGCGCTAGTCCGTGACGTGGCGACGGGGAGCGGCTGCGGCACGTCTTCCGCCAGTGGGCTGTGCAACTGCAGCGTGTCGACGCAGTGCAGCGTGGTATCGGGTACGGCCACTTGTCCCGTCAGCAGCGCGCTGACCTATTCCAACTTGAGCGGGACTGGTGTTTCCATCCCATTGTTGAACGCCAACAGCAGTGTCCAGTTCCAGGTGAGCTGCCAGGTGTTTTGAACTGCATGCGCCAGGAGCGTCGTGCCGCGGCGGCGTAGTTGTTAAAATATCGTCATGAAACCGATTCGCATGATGATCCCCCTGTCCGGCTTGCTGGGCCTGCTGCTGCCGGTGACGGCCGCGTTCGCGCAAACGGTGCCCGCACCGTCCGAGTTTTATTTCGATGAAGATCGCAGCACTGCCCAGCCCATCATCGCCGTGCGCGGCGAGGGCGATGCGCTGGTGGATCGCCTGGCCAGGATGATCGAGCGTGACCCGCGCGCGCGTGAACCGATGCTGCAATTGGCCGGGATCGCTATGAAGAGTGATCGCGAAGCTTTGGGTCGCGACCTGTATGCGCGTGCGATGGCGGGGCTGGATCGGAATAATCGACTGATGCGCCCGGCCCGCTGGAACTACGGTTGGGATCTGTATCGCGCAGGGGATGCGAGTGGCGCACTGGCGCAATGGGCCGTGCTGGCCGAGCCGGGTCCGATTCGCGGCGAGTGGTTGCCCACCACCTTGGCCGTGGCCTTGTGGACGCTGGAGCGTAAGGACGAAGCGGTGAAGTGGTATGCCGCCGCGGTACGCACCTATCCGGATCGCTGGAGCTCACCGCGCGATATCGCGGCCCTGTTGCCCACCTGGCGAGACGCTGATCGCGCCACCTTGATCGAGGTGCAGCGTGCCTGGGCGGCCAATCCGCCGACCTGGCCCTGATCCAGCGCCAGGCCGGGCAGGCCTCAGTCCGCCGGCACCGTGCGGCTGGCCGCCCAATCGCGCAGGGCCTGCACGCGCTCGTGCATGACGACGGAGAGCGGGCGAGTGGCGCGGAGCTCCTGGCGCAGGGTGAAATCGGTCACCGGCATGTCCACGCCATGCGCAGCGTAGAGCGCGGCCACGATGACTTGCTCAATCTCGGCGCCTGAAAAGCCGTCGCTGGCCTGGGCCAAGGCCGGCAAGTCGAAGCTGGCGGCATCCAGGCCACGCTTGATCAAATGCAGGCGGAAGAGTTCCGCGCGCACATCGGCATCGGGCAGGTCGATGAAGAAGATTTCGTCGAAGCGGCCCTTGCGCAGCAACTCGGCGGGCAGGGCATCGATCTGGTTGGCGGTGGCGACCAGAAACACGCGTGATTTGCGCTCCGCCATCCAGGTCAGCAGAAAGCCAAGCACGCGGCGAGACACGCCGCCGTCAGCGTCGCCGCCATCACTGGACAGGCCTTTCTCGATTTCGTCGATCCACAGCACGCAGGGCGCGAGTTGTTCGGTCGAGGCAAGCGCCGCGCGCAGGTTCTTTTCGGTCTCGCCGTGGTACTTGTCGTACAGCGTGCCGAAGTCGAGCCGCACCAAGGGCACCTGTAGGCCGCCGGCGATCGCCTTCGCCAACATCGATTTGCCGCACCCCTGCACACCCAGCAGCAGCATGCCCTTGGGAGGGTCCAGGCCCGGCGGCGCATCACCTTCGACAAATACGCGCCGGCGCTGTTCCACCCAGCGCTTCAGTCGGCGCGCACCGGCCACATCGGCAAAGCGTGCGGTGTCGTATTCGTAATGCAGGTGTCCGCTCTTGTTGAGCAGCTCGAATTTCAGTTTGGCGAGTGCGGGCAAGTCATCGTGGCTCAACGCGCCGTCGCGAAAAATCAGTTGCCGGGCGATGCGACGGGCATCGGTTTCTGACAGGCCTTGCAGATTGCGAACGATCTGGGTGGCGGCATCCTGGTTGACTTCGGCGCGGCGACCGCCGTGCTCGCGTGCGTAGTGGGCGGCTTCATCCGCGACGATCGCTTGCAATGCCTGCGCATCGGGCAGGCGCGGGCTGAAGCGGGTGGCCAGCGCCTCGAGCTCATCGGGCAACTCCACCTTCGTGCCGACCATCACGATGACGTGGGGTTGGCCGTCTGTGCGCTGCAGGATGTCGCGCAGCATGCGCTGGGTGGTGGCGTATTGCAGGTAAGGGTGGAAATCCAGCAGCAGATAAATGCCGCGCTGATGGGCATTGCGGATCGCGGCCAGCGTGCTGCTGGCGTCCGGCGCGATGCCCGACGCTTGCTCGCCGCCCAGGTCCAATCGGCACAGGCCCTCGGTGATCGACCAGCGCCACAGGGCGCGCCATGCCTGCCCCAGTGCTTGCCGGAACAGCGCCACCACGCGCGGCTCATCCGGTGTTTCGATCACGATCAAGGGGGTGTTGGCGCGGATCAGCGCGACCAGGTCTTGCAGCTCGTTCATGCAACCAGATCCATCAAGGCGCGGCCACGATAGCAAACCAGCCATGCGGCACCAGGGTGGCGATGCTAGGCTTCACCCAGGCTTGGGAGGATGTTGATGAAAACGATCCTGGTGGCAAGTTCGAAAGGTGGTGTGGGCAAGACCACGGTGGCAACCCAACTCGCGGCGCAGGCAGCGATCGAGGGCCTGAATACTGTGCTGGTGGATGCGGACCCACAAGGCTCCGCCACCCGCTGGGCCGAGCGCCGCGCAGAGCTTGACTCGGCTGTGCTGCCGGTAGATGGCACCCGTGCAGGTTGGCGCAATCGCATCCCCGAAGACGCCCAGCGGGTGATCATCGATGCGCCCGCCGGCGCCATGGGCGGCGATCTGCAGCCCTTTCTCGACATCGCTGATGCGGTCGTCGTGCCTGTGCCGCCGTCCGCCCTCGACATCGAGGCCACCGTGCCTTTCCTCAATGCACTCGGCAAACATGCGCGGGTGCGCAAGGGCGATTTGCCGGTCGCCCTGGTCGGCAACAAGCTGAAGCCGTGGACCAACGCCTCGCAACAGGCGATGGATGTGCTCAAGCAATGGGGCGTGCCGTTGGTCGCCCAATTGCGTGACAGCCAGTCCTACGTCTTGCTGACGGGGCTGGGCCGCAGCCTGTTCGATTACCACTCCGCGCAAGTGCGTCAGCATCAGGAAGATTGGGCCCCGCTGATACGTTGGCTGTACAAGCCGCGCTGAGCCTGCGTTGACGCGATCACTGCGTCAGGGGCGCTAGGCTTCACTGCAAGGCTTTTGCAGATCGTGCAGCGGAGAGGTCGCGGATGCTGAAAGAATTGGTGGTGATGCGTCACGCCCATGCCGTCCATCCCTCTGGATGGCAGGCGGATGCGCAGCGTCCGCTCTCGCCGACTGGGCGCGAAGACGCATTTGCGGCGGGCATCTGGCTGCGGGATACCTGCGATCAGCCCGACGCCGTCATGTGCTCCACCGCGTTGCGCACGCGAGAAACCCTGGTCCAGCTGGCGCGTGCAGGCTGCCTGAT
This sequence comes from Solilutibacter tolerans, assembly GCF_900155935.1. Classification (GTDB taxonomy): domain Bacteria; phylum Pseudomonadota; class Gammaproteobacteria; order Xanthomonadales; family Xanthomonadaceae; genus Solilutibacter; species Solilutibacter tolerans. The sequence continues at coordinate 251,421 of NZ_FTLW01000002.1, read as the reverse complement.
GCCTACGCCCGAATTCGAGCCGCGCATCTACGAGGCGAGCTTGGGGGATTTGCTGGAAGTCATTGAAGAGCGCATCCAGGCCAGGCCCGCGCTTGAACGTCTGTGGCTGATTGGCCACAACCCTGGCCTGGAGCAGGTGCTGTTTCATCTGGACGCTGCGGCTCGTTTGTATGCCCTGCCGCCGGCTGGACTTGCGCGGCTGCAAATCGATCGCGATGCACGACCAACCGACCCGGGCGCCGCGACCATCGCCACGACCTGGATGCCCTGACCGGTGCGAGCACTCAAGATCTTGCCCGTGTTTGCCTGCATGGCGATGGGCTTGCATGCGATGCAGGCATGGCCACGAGAAATCGTCATCGACGGCAATCGTTCACATGCGCGCTTCCAGTTGAACCTGCCGCTTGGGCGTGAACTAGATGGCCGCTTTCCGCGCCTGGGTGCCGAGTGGTTGCCGCAGGGGGATGGTCGATGGCGGGTAGCTGTATGGCTGCCTGCCGACGCGGCGGAAATCCCCGATAGCCCTCGCTATACCCGGATAATGCGCAGCGAAATGTTCTTCGACAGTCGCCGCTACCCACGCATCCATTTTCTTTCTGACCCATTCGACGTGGCGATGTTGGCTCGTGGGGGCGACTTGTCTGGCGTGATGATGATGCGGGGTGTTGAGCAGCGCGAAACCTTGCGACTGTCGCCATCGACTTGTCGCCCACCGGTTCCGCGAGACTGCGTGATGGAAGCCACCGGTGAAGTCAGCCGCCGTCGTTACGGGATGAGGTCACTCCCCGGCGTGGTGGGAGATGCCGTGTATTTCAGCCTGCGAATCAACCACGGGAACGAACCGTGAGGATGTGGCATGCGCTGGTGCTTGCGTCAGCCCTGCTGGCTTCCGGCTGTGCCAGCTTGTCGGAGACGCAACGGGCCGAGGTGAGCCGCATCATCGACACGGAGCGCCCGACAGCACTGGATTGCGATGCTGCAGATCATTGCGCGCAACCCTCTGCCTTGCTTTCGCAAGTCAAGGCCGACGACCCGCAGCATCATGCATTGATTATCGATGCCGGGCAGGATGCATTGATGGCGCGCATCCATTTGATCCGCGCTGCACGCGAGCGTGTCGACCTGCAGACCTACATCTTTGATGAGGATGATGCTGGTCGACTGGTGCTGCGTGAGTTGATCGCCGCTGCGCATCGTGGCGTGAAGGTGCGATTGCTGATGGATCAGCTCACCGCGATGAAGAGCGCGCGCACCTTGGCGGCATTGGCTGGCGTGCATGCCAACTTCGAAGCCAAGGTCTACAACCCGGTCTTCAACAAGGGCAACCTCAGCTACACCGATTTCGCGATGGCTACCTTGTGCTGTTTCCGGCGCCTGAACCAGCGCATGCACACCAAGCTGTTGTTGATCGATGGCAAGGTCGGCATCACCGGTGGGCGCAATTACCAGGACGACTATTACGACTGGGATGCCGAATACAACTTCCGCGACCGCGACGTCATGTTGAGCGGGCCAGTCACTGCAGAAATGGCGGCCAATTTCGATGCGTTCTGGCAGTCGCAGCGCAGCGTTTCGGTGGCGGATTTGCGGGATGTTGCATGGGTGTTGCGCAACGAAGGCGTACCTGCATTGTCGACCCGCCCTTACGATCATCCGGATCGCGCACACGAGATGCAGCAGGCATCAAACGATGCTGCATTGTTGAGTGAGCGACTGGGCTCGAGAATTCGCCCGGTCGAAGGGGTGTCTTTCGTCGCCGATTTGCCGCAGAAGCACAAGCGCGATGAAAGCGCGGCGCGCGAGGTCGTCGCGCCCTCTACTCACGTGCTCTATGGCTTGATCGATTCCGCTCAGGAAGAAGTCTTGTTGCAGACGCCATATCTGGTGCTGTCGGATACGGCACAAGAATTGTTCGAATCGATGCAGGAACGAGCGCAGCCACCACGGGTGGTGATATCGACCAACAGTCTCGCCGCGACCGATGCCTTCATGGTCTATGCGCTGTCGCACAAGTACAAACGACGTTACCTGCGTCGGTTTGGTTTCGAGATCTACGAATACAAGCCGCATCCGCAGGCCTCCCCCATCGACTTGGTCGCCACGCGTAGCTTGCTGACGCCTGAAGAATCCAGCGAGCGCGAAGAGGCGCTCTCATTGCTCCGCCAGAAGCGGCGCGAAGCTTGGAACTCAAGTGCTCGACGCGAATACCTGGTGCAACGGCGTTTGTTGTTTGGCTCGCGTGGTAGTCCCATACCGCTTGAAAAGGCCGGGGTGCGCATCGGCCTGCACGCGAAGTCGATGGTGGTGGACGATGCCGTGGGGGTGATCGGCACGCACAATTTCGATCCACGCGGCGACCACTACAACACCGAGAGCGCGGTGATCATCCGTGACCGTGCATTTGCCGCCGAGCTCGCGGCCAGCATCCGCGGCGACATCGCCCCTGCCAATTCTTGGGTGGTCGCGCCGCGTACGCGCACGCCGATCTTGCCCGGGCTCAATTATTCGCTCCTGAAGATATCCGAGCAGCTGCCCTTGTTCGATCTGTGGCCGCTGCGTTACGCGACCAGTTATGAGTTCGTCCCTGGGCCGCAGTGCCCGCTGCCGTTGCGCATCGGTGACCCTCGTTTCTATGACTGCTATCGCGCGGTCGGTGACTTCCCGGAAGTGGATATCGGGCCGAAGTGGTTCGGCACCCGGGTGCTGACGGCCTTCGGGGCGGGGCTCGCTCCCATTCTCTGACCCGTGTTCTGGCATGACTTCGGCTGGGTGACTTCCGGCACAGGTGTTTTGTTGTTCTGGTGTATTACATTACCAACACACCAGAACAACACCCCGACAGGAGTTAGCCATGAACAGCACCGCCCCCCGCCTCCCGACCCGTGAAGTCAACCCGGCCCCGCGCCGCACCAGCCGCCGCGAGCGCAGCTTCGGCACCGGCTATGGCCGCAGCAGTGGTTATGCCGACAACGAGCGTCGCTACACCAGCGATTACGCCGCCGAACGCTTCCGCGTCCATTGAGCCTCCCATTCGGCACATTGGCGTAAGCTGACCAGCCTCCCCGTCCGGTCAGCTACGCCGATGTTCCGTCCTGATATCACCCTCGACACCCTCAACCAATGGTCCGAAGGGACCTTGATGCAGCCGCTCGGCATCCGTTTCACCGAAATCGGACCGGATTACGTGCGTGGCACGATGCCGGTCGATGCCCGCACCCACCAGCCTTACGGTTTGCTGCACGGCGGTGCTTCGGTTGCGTTGGCGGAGACACTCGGCAGCACCGCAGCTGGCCTGTGTGTCGAAGAGGGGCAGGGCGTGGTCGGCATCGAAATCAATGCCAACCATCTGCGCGGCGTGCGCGAAGGCATCGTCACCGGTACTGCCAGGCCGCTGCATGTCGGTCGTAGCACTCAAGTGTGGGAAATTCGCATCGAGGACGAGGCAGGCCAGCTGGTCTGCATTTCGCGCCTGACCCTGGCCGTCATCCGCAAGCGCGGCTGAGCCCATGCTGTGGCGCAACACGCGCAGTGCCGCTATCGTGGCGGGATGACTCTCGCTCGCCGCGACAACCCGCTCCTGCGCGTCATCCGTTACGCCTACCGGGTTCCGCTGCTCCTTTGGCATATCGCGGTGCATTTGCCTGCGGTGTTGTTGTTGATGTCGCCATTGACCGGCGGCATTCAAGTCGGCGGGATGCGTTTGGAATACCGGCTTATCCGTTGGTGGTCGTGGATGCTGATGTGGGTGTTTGGTATCACCGTACGCGGTATCGGCCAGCCACTACCCGGCGCGACCATGTTTGTAGCCAATCACGTCAGCTGGGTGGATATCGTCGTATTGCATAGCCAGCGCATGATGGGGTTCGTCGCCAAGCGCGAGATCGCCAGCTGGCCCCTGGTTGGATGGATGGCCAAACGCGCCGAGACGATTTTCCATCAGCGTGGCAGTCAGGAATCGCTCGGCGGCGTGGTCGAACAAATGGTCGATCGACTCCGTGATGGCCGCTCCGTGGGTGCCTTTCCCGAAGGTGGAACACGTGGGGGGCGCGGCCTGGGCCCCTTCCACGCACGCATCTTCACTGCAGCGGTTGAAGCCAGCGCGCCGGTGCAGCCTGTCGCGCTGCGTTATGGTGAAGGCGGCAGCGCGCAGACCCAGGTCGCCTTCCAGCCGGGTGAGAACTTCCTGCAGAACTTCCTGCGCCTGTTGGGTGACCCGGCCTGCGTGGCGGACGTGGTGTTCCTCATGCCAATCATGCCGGGCGATGCAGAGGGTCGGCGTCGCATCGCGGAAACCGCGCGCGAGCGAATCGCCGAGATTTTGCCTGCCGCATGAAAGTGGTCGATAGCGACTACCGTGCACCCTGGTGGGCAACCAGCCCTCATTTGCAGACCGCGCTCGCCAGTAGCCCCTTGCGTGTCCGGCGTGGCCAGCGTGAACTGGTAAAACTCGGCGCCGCCAACGAAGAGCATGTGTTGGATGCGGGCGGCGGCGTGCGCCTGCATGGCGTCCACACGCACTTGCCCGGCCAAGCATCGCGAGGGCTCGCCTTGTTGTTGCACGGCTGGGAAGGCAGCGCTGAATCCGGTTACATGCGTCTGACGGCGGCACGGCTGCTTGCGGCCGGTTTTGAAGTGTTCCGGCTCAACTTCCGCGATCACGGCCCGTCGCATCATCTCAACGAAGAAGTCTTCCACTCTTGCCGATTGGATGAGGTTGTCGGTGCGGCCAAGCAGGTCGCCGCGCGTTGGCCAACGCGCCCGATGGTGGCGGCGGGCTATTCGCTGGGTGGCAACTTCGCACTGCGCCTTGCCTTGGCGGCGCCCGATGCGGGCCTGCCTTTGGTGCATGTCGCGGCGGTGTGCCCGGCGCTGGATCCGGAACGCACCACCCAGGCGATGGAGCAAGGGTTTCCGCTGTACCAGACCTACTTCCGACGCAAATGGGCGCGTTCGTTGCGGCGCAAGCGTGAGCTGTTCCCCGAGCGGCATGATTTCGACGAGGCTGGCTTCAAGCGCGACCTGCGCGGCATGACGGCGTGGATGATCGACAAAGGCGGCTACGACTTCCGGAGTGTCGATGATTACTTCGATGGCTATCGCATCAGTCGTGAACGCCTGTCCGACATGCGCGTGCCCGCTGACATTCTGACCGCGGCCGATGACCCCGTGATTCCAGTCGAGGATTTCCATGCGCTGGAACTTCCCGATAGTGCCCAAGTGGAGATCGCAACCCATGGCGGCCATTGCGCTTTTCTCACCGATGCACGTCTGCATGGCTATGCGGAAGAATGGGTGGCCGCACGCCTGTCCGCTGCGCTCCAACACTGTGCTTGAACATTCGCCCAGCTAGCATCCGACCATCGACTTCATTGAGGATTCGCGCATGAAAATCCAAAGCGACAGCTTCGCGCATGGCCAACCGATCCCCGTCGAATTCGCGATGGGTGCAAAAGACGGCTTCGGTGGCAACCGCAATCCGCATCTTGCATGGGAAGGTGCGCCTGAGGGCACGAAGTCTTTCGTCCTTTTGTGCATCGACACCGATGCGCCGACCGATGCCTCATTGGCGGGCAAGGAAGGTGTGGAGATCCCGGTTGAACATCCCCGCGGCGACTTCGTCCACTGGGCCATCATCGACATGCCGCCCGACATGACCGAAATTACTGCAGGAAGCACGTCAAACGGCGTGACCAAAGGTGGCAAGGGCCCGTGTCAGGGCGATGGAGCGCGCCAGGGTTTGAACGATTACACCGGCTGGTTTGCGGGCAGTGATGAACTCAAAGGCGACTACTTCGGTTACGACGGCCCGTATCCGCCGCCCAACGATTTGCGCACACATCGTTACTTCTTCCGCGTGTTTGCATTGGATGTCGCCAAGATCGATGTGCCGAAGGTGTTCACCGCGCAGCAAGCGCTCGCTGCCATGCATGGCCATGTGCTGACCGAAGCCAGTACATACGGCACCTATCGGCTGCACGACTGAGGCGTCGGCATGTCACGCGTGCACGAGCGGTTGCACGCGCTCAAGCGGCAGGCTCTGCTGGTGTGGTTTATCGCGCGCCATCCACGCTTGCCATGGCATGTGCGCCTGCTGGCGATGGGCGTGGCCGCTTACGCGTTCAGCCCCGTTGATCTGATCCCCGACTTCATCCCGATACTGGGCTTGTTGGATGATCTTTTGCTGATCCCGCTGGGCGTGGCATGCGTACTTGCGCTCACGCCCAGCGATATACATGAAGAAGCGAAAGCGCAGGCCCAGGCCGCATCCACCAAGCCGGTAAGCCGCAAAGCGGCAGTGGTGATCGGTTTGCTATGGATGCTGCTGGTGGCCGCGCTTGCGTGGTGGGCGTGGCGTCGATTTCGCTAGCCGCGCACCGTCATTCCAGCGGCATTGCCGTGAACGAGAGTTTGTCGCCTGCGGGTGTTTCCAGGTGCAGTTGCTCGGGATGGCTTTCCATCAGGAACATCGTCAATGGCTGCTCCAGCAACTTCGCCATCACGGCGTCGTGCTGCATGCGCGGTTCGGGGCAGGCCATGGTGGACGCGAGTGCACCGACTTGAAGCTTGCCATCGACCATCGCATAGCGGCCTGACATGCGATTGCATCCACCCAGCACGCTGACACGATCATCGACGAATTGCAGTCGGTAATCGGTGCCCGCAGGCAACAGTGTCGCGCCATCGGCTGAAGTCGCGGCATTCAGTTTCCACGCGCCTTGCGCAGTTAAAGCGCTGGGTGATGTGGCATCCCGGGTTGGCGCAGGTGTGGTGGCGCAGGCCGCCAAGCCGATGGAGAACACGCTGGCGATCATGGTGTTTCGAAGTGACATCTCACGTCTCCCAAGATGGAATGGACACCTTAGCCCGGTGTTGGTTAACGCGACATGTGCGCTTAGAACATGCCGAGCTTGTTGGTGGATTCTTTGGGGATTTCCTGGCTCACATCCCACATCTCCACGATGCGTCCCTCATGGAAGCGCAAGATGTGCACGACGGCGTATTCGGTGTTTGCATCCTGTCGACGCAGGTGCGAGAGCGTCGCGACGCGATCAGCGCTTTCGACGGCTTGTTTGACCTCGAATGATTTGTTTGGCTCTTTGATCGCACTCTCTTTCATGGCCAATCGCAATGACTCGCGGTCCGATGGAAAGTAGGCGTTGTGATGGATGAAGTCATCGCTGACGAATTGATCGTAAGCCACGTCCACCTGGCCTTGTGCGCAGAGCGTCAAGAATTCGGTGGCTATGTCGCCAAGTGATGGAGTGGCCATGTATCGACTCCTTTGCCAGGTGCTGGCGATGTCGGTGACCTGTGAATCAGGCGGTCGCCGGCAAGAACACCAGAAGCGCGATGCCGAGCGCCAGGCGATATACGGCGAATGCAGTGAAGCGATGGCTTTGGATATAACGCAACAACCATTTCACCGAGATGAAAGCGGTGATGGTGGAGGCGATGAAGGCCACGCTGAGCGCTGCCCAGTCTTCATTTGCGATGCCGCCGTCTTGCAACATCGACATCAACTCCCATGCCGTCGCTGCAAACATCGTCGGGATACCGACCAAGAACGCAAACTCCGTCGCTGCGGAGCGCGAGGTAGTGCCCGCAAGCAACGCAACGAAGATCGTCGCCGCCGAACGCGAGGTGCCTGGGAAGACCCCGGCAACGACCTGTGCTGCACCGACGAGAATGGCGGTGGTCCAGGAAATCTCGGTCTTTTCGCCTTCGCGTGCGGCACGCCGAGCAGCCAGTTGCTCGGCGATCACCATCCAGACCGCGCCGATGATCAATGCCCAGGCGATCGGGCGAACGTGGTCGGGTAACTCCCACCCCAATTTCTTGACCAACACGCCGCCGACAGCGGTGACGGCGAATGCGGTCAGCAGCTTGAAGCCGTAGCGGCGTGCTTGGGCGGGCGAGATGTCGACGCCGAGCGGATCGTACGGTGCGCGCATGTCTCGGCCGATAAAGGCATTGACGAGGCCCCACAGGCGGCGGCGATAGATCAAGACCACCGCGAGGATGGCGCCGGCCTGAATGGCGATGTTGAACAGATCACTGCGGTGGCCCAGCCAGTGTTGCGCGATCAACAAATGACCGGTGCTGGAAATGGGCAGGAATTCGGTGATGCCTTCGATGATGCCGAGTAAGAGCGCGGCCAGGAGATCGGACATGGGGTTGGGTCAGGATGTGCAACCCGCATCATCGGGAATGTGGGCGGCATTGTCGAACCGGCGGGGACCGCTTTGCGCTTCGCAAAATTGCACCATAACAGTGATTATTTTTATGTGTGATGCGCCAATTTGGGGTTGTTGGGTGAAGTGATGACATCGACTTTCATATAAAACAACAAGATAGGCGCCCCTGAGTCATGGCACATGCCTTGCTGATGCCTAGGGCATCCCATCACTCCGGAGTCCCCGCATGTCCACCGAACACGTCCTGAAACTCATCAAGGATCACAAGGTCGAGTGGGTCGACCTGCGCTTCGCCGACATGCGCGGCGTACAGCACCACGTGACCTTCCCGGCCAATATCGTCGATGACAGCCTGTTCGAAGACGGCAAGATGTTCGACGGCAGTTCGATCAGCGGCTGGCGCGGCATCCAGAACTCCGACATGGTGCTGCTGCCCGATGCATCGACCGCATTCCTGGACCCGTTCACCGCCGATCCGACGATCGTGCTGACCTGCGACATCCTGGACCCGACCACCATGCAGGCCTACTCGCGCGACCCGCGCGGCGTGGCCAAGCGCGCCGAGGCCTACCTCAAGGCCAGCGGCATCGCCGATACCGCGTTCTTCGGTCCGGAACCGGAATTCTTCATCTTCGACTCGGTGCGCTTCTCCAACGAGATGGGTCACGTCTTCTACCACGTGGATTCCGAGGAAGCGCACTGGAACTCAGGTCGCGACTATGACGGCGGCAACAGCGGTTATCGCCCGATGGTGAAGGGCGGTTATTTCCCGGTCGCGCCACTGGATTCGCTGCACGATATTCGCGCAGAGATGTGCAAGACGCTGACCCAGGTCGGCATCGAAGTGGAAGTGCACCATCATGAAGTCGCCAACGCCGGCCAGTGCGAGATCGGCACGCGTTTCGACACGCTCACCAAGAAAGCCGACGACCTGTTGACGATGAAATACATCATCAAGAACGTCGCGCATCGCTACGGCAAGACCGCCACCTTCATGCCTAAGCCGATTGTTGGCGACAACGGCAGTGGCATGCATGTGCATCAGTCGCTGGCCAAGGGTGGCCAGAACCTGTTCACCGGCGACGGCTACGGCGGCCTGTCGCAGATGGCGCTGTGGTACATCGGCGGTATCTTCAAGCACGCGCGCGCGATCAACGCCTTCGCCAACAGCACCACCAACAGCTACAAGCGCCTGGTGCCCGGCTTTGAGGCGCCTGTGATGCTGGCGTACTCGGCATCGAACCGTTCCGCGTCCTGCCGCATTCCGTACGTGGCCAATCCGAAGGCGCGCCGCATCGAGATCCGCTTCCCCGACCCGATGAACACCGGTTACCTGATCTTCGCCGCGCTGATGATGGCGGGCCTGGATGGCATCAAGAACCAGATCGATCCGGGCTCGCCCAGCGACAAGGACTTGTACGACCTGCCGCCGGAAGAAGAAAAGAACATCCCGACCGTTTGCCATTCGCTGGACCAGGCGCTGGAAGCGCTCGACAAGGACCGCGACTTCCTCAAGGCCGGTGGCGTGTTCACCGACGATTTCATCGACAGCTATATCGCTTTGAAGATGAAGGAAGTGACCAGCTTCCGCGCCGCAACGCATCCGCTCGAATACCAGATGTACTACACGATTTGATCGTTAGCGGGCACGTGGAGTCCGTTGTATCCGATGGGCGGATGTCCGGCCCGGTGCAGTGCACCAGGCGCTCGATCGGCCTGCGCGGCAGTGCCACGCGAGCAGGCCGTTCTCGCCCGCTCGAATACCAGATGTCACACGATTTGATCTAACTGATCTTTCGTTTCAATACGAAGCCCCGCCACGCGTGGGGTTTCGTCTGTCTGCGATGTCGATACGTTCTGGCCTGGGGCGTTCTGTTCTATGATCAGGCCATGCGCCGGACTGCCCTTCCCCTGATCGCCGCGCTCGCGTTGTCTGCCTGCGCCACTGCGCCACGCAATCCCATCGCCACCTGGGTGCCGTCGGAGAACTTCGACGCGCGTCGCCCCGTGGTCATCGTCTTGCACTTCACCGAGCAAGACTCCGTGCAACAAAGCCTCGACACACTGCGCTCGCGCAACAGCGGTGGCCGCGTCAGTTCGCATTACTTGGTCGGCGATGACGGTCGCATCTACCAATTGGTGTCCGACGAGGGTCGCGCCTGGCATGCGGGCGCGGGACGTTGGGGCACCATCACCGATCTCAACAGCGCCAGCATCGGCATCGAGATCGACAACGACGGTCACGAGCCCTACGCCGAGCCGCAAATCGCAGGCTTGTTGCGCCTGTTGGATGACCTCACCACGCGTTTGCGCATCCCCAAGTCGCAAGTGATCGGTCATTCGGATCTAGCGCCCACGCGCAAGGTCGATCCGGGCCCGCATTTCCCGTGGAAGCGATTGGCCGATGCCGGCTACGGACGCTTTCCGCAAGGCGCGCTCGTCGATGCACCTGCCGGCTTCGATGGCTGGGCTGCGATGCAGGTCTTTGGTTACACCATCGATGACCGCGCGGCGGCGTTGCGCGCGTTCCGCATGCGCTTCCGTGGTCGCGATGATGGTGCGGACCTTGCGCCTGAACTTGACGCAGATGACCTACGCATTTTGCATGCCCTTGTTCAACCACAATAAGTCGATGTTGCGTCTCGGCGTCATCGCATTGGCCGGCGTGCTGCTGGCGGGCTGTGCATCAATGCCGGCCGGTCAGCGTAGTGCGCTCGCCGAATGGAAGCCCTCGCCCAACCACGCGCTGCGCAAGCCCTCGATCATCGTGTTGCATTACACGGTGGAAGACACGCTCGATGGCAGTCACGACATCCTCAGTGACCCCAAACGTAAGCATCCGGTCAGTTCGCATTACCTCTTGGATCGCGATGGCCGTTTGCTGCAATTGGTGCCCGATCACTTGGCCGCCTGGCATGCAGGCGTGGGTAATTGGGGTGCGATGCGCGATCTCAATCAAACGTCCATCGGTATCGAGATCGTCAATACCGGCAGCGAACCGTTTCCTGATGCGCAGATCGATGCGTTGATCGCGCTGCTCGGTGATCTGACGACGCGTCACGATATTCCGCGCAGCCAGGTCATCGGCCATGCGGATCTCGCGCCCGGTCGGAAGATCGATCCGGGCCAATTCTTCCCATGGAAAAAATTGGCCGATGCGGGCTTCGGCATCTGGCCGCAGGGCGAGTTGATCGATCCACCACCCGGCTTCGACCCATGGATGGCGCTGCGCGTGATCGGCTATCGCATCGACAATCCGCGCGCGGCGTTGCATTCGTTCCGCCTGCGTTTTCGCGGCATCGACGACGGCGATCGCGGCACCGAAAAATCCGCCTCCAACATCGCGCAAGAAAATGCGCAGGCCTTGCCGGCGTTGCAGCCGGAAGACCTGCGCATCCTTTACGCACTCACGCGTCAGCAGTAACGCGCGCGGTTACTCCTGGAAGGTCACCGGCGTGCCGATCTTCACCGCGCTGGACACGGCCTCGGCGGCGAAGTTGGTCAGGCGCACGCAACCCGAGGACTGGGTACGGCTGATGTGACCGGGCTCGGGCGTGCCGTGGATGCCGTAATGCTCTTTGTTGATGCCCATCCACACGATGCCCACCGGGCCATTCGGACCGGGCGGGAAGATCGCTTCCTTCGCGCCCTTTGGCTGGTTGACCAGGATGTCCGGGTCATAGCGATAGTCCGGGTTATGTACGACCGAGTTCACCTTCCACTCGCCGATCGGCAGCGGGAACTTGGACGAACCGGTCGAGGCCGGGAACTGCGCATAGACCTTGCCGGCCTCGTTCACCAACTGCAGTGCGCCTTCCGATTTGTCGACGACGATGCGCGCGGCCGCGGCGATCTGCTGCGCCGGGCGCGTGTAAGGCACCAGCAACTCGGTGCCGGCCTTAGTGAAGTCCGCGTTCGGGTTCAGTTCTTTCAGGAACTCTGGCTTGATGTTGAAGCGCTCGCCCAGCGACTCGTAGATGTCCTGATAGACGATGCGCTCCATCTTGGCTTTTTCCTGCGGGCTGTCCGGCGTCGGTGCATACGGACCATCGATGTCCTGTTGGGTCAGCGCATAGCTGATCAACACTGGCGCGCTGTCCTTGTTGAGCGCTGCCCAAGTCGCTTCATCCAGCTTGCCGCTCGCCTCGATGCCGCGGTCGGTCTGGAAGGCGCGAATCGCCTTCTCGACATTCATGCCTTCCTTGCCGTCGATCTCGCCGGTGGAGAAATGCGCGCGCAGCAGCAGCACCTGGGCGCGCAACACGCCTTCGGGGCCAGTGGTGGTGGCGATGTCATTGGCCAGCTGGTTGGCTGCCGCGGTCGGGGCCGTCGCGGGGTCCATCGCGGCCAGCGGATAACCGTCCGGACCGTACAGCTCGATCGGGGCCGGGGCCGGGGCCGGGGCCGGCTCGGGCGCCGGGGCGACCTGGGCCTGCGGTGCGGGCTCCGCGGGCGCAGCCGGCGGCGGCGGATCACCGCAGGCGGACAACATCAGCGTGGCGCCCAAGGCGAGGGTGAGCGGATGACGAATCAGGGTCATGGCGGGTCCGGCTTGGAAAAGGTGGGTTGATGCTGCTCAGGCGGCGGCGATGCGGCCGTGAAGATGCGCACTTCCATTCATTTTTCCCGCAGTCACGCCATCCCGCAGAGACTTAGCCCCATAATGGTGCAATGTCGGATGTCGCCCCTCCACCCGGAGTTGAACAGCTCGCCACGCCCATCGCGTGGGGAGATGCCGAGGGCGTGCTGCGCGGCTGCAATCCCGCCTTCGCGCGCTGGCTGGGCGTCGGCCAGCGACGTTTGCTGGGCCTGCCGCTCGGATCGCTTGAGGCACAAGGCGACCGAATCGCCACGTGGCTTGAGGTGGTCGATGTCGCTTCTGCACCGCCACGGCTACGCCGGGTGGCGATGGCGCTGCCCGGTAGTGCCGAGACTCGGTTCGCCGATCTGTGGCTGACCTGGCATGAATCCGGCTGGCTGCTCGAAGCGCATCCGGTCGATGAATTTGCTGATGGCGAGGCAGGCGCCGCGTTGCCTGCGGCCGTGGCGGCGGCGCTGAAAGGCTTGGCGCACGAATTGCGCAACCCATTGGCCGGGATCAAGGGTGGCGCGCAACTGCTGGCGCGCAAGCATGACGATGCCGCATCGACCGAACTCACCACGCTGATCCAGACCGAAGTTGATCGCCTCGCTGAGTTGTTGGATCGCTTGATGTCGCCGCAACCGGCCACGCCGCACGCGCCGCTCAACCTACATGCGGCGCTCGACCGCGTGCTTCGGCTGGCCGAGAACGACGCCGGCTGGGCCGTGCGCCTGATCCGCGATTACGACCCCAGCCTGCCCGAAGTCGAAGGCGATGCGGATCGCCTCGCGCAGGCCGCGTGGAACCTGGTGCGCAACGCGATCGAGGCCGGCGCGACCCAAGTGACGCTGCGCACGCGCGCCGAACACGGCGTGCGTATCGCCGACCAAGTGCATGCACTGGCCTTGCGGCTGGACATCATCGATGACGGGCGCGGCATTCCCGAGACGCTGGCCGAGCAGGTGTTCCTGCCGCTGATCAGCGGTCGCGCGGAAGGCAGCGGCCTGGGCCTTGCGCTGGCGCAACAGGTCACGCGCGAGCACAAAGGCGCGCTGACCTTCCGCTCGCGCCCGGGCCACACGGTGTTCACCCTGCTCTTGCCGCTCGAAGGAATTGCCGATGAGTGAGGCTGCACGCATCTGGGTGGTGGATGACGATCACGGCGTGCGCTTCGTGTTGGCAACGGCGCTGCGCGAAGCGGGTCACGAGGTGCGCGCCTTCAATTCGGCGGATGAAGCGTTGATGGAAATCGCATCCAATACGCCGCCTGCCTTGCTGTTCACGGACGTGCGCATGCCGGGCGAAGGCGGCTTGGCCTTGCTCGAAAAGTTGAAGGCCGCGCATCCGCGCCTGCCGGTCGTGGTGATGAGCGCCTATACGGATGTCGCTTCCACTGCCGGCGCCTTCCGTGGCGGCGCATTCGAATATCTCTCCAAGCCGTTCGACCTGGATGAAGCGGTTGCATTGGCAGAACGCGCGTTGGACGAGGCGCGCGGCATCGCGGAAATCAATACGTCGACCGAAGACGTGCTAACCAAACAAAGCGACATCCCGCCCGCGTTGATCGGCCAGACCCCGGCGATGCGTGCCCTGTTTCGGAGCATCGGGCGCGTCGCGCAAGCGCCGCTCAATGTGCTGATCACGGGCGAGACCGGCACCGGCAAGGAGCTGGTGGCGCGCGCCGTGCATGCGGAGTCGCCGCGCACACACAAACCCTTCGTCGCGCTCAACACCGCCGCCATACCCGCCGAGCTGCTCGAATCCGAGCTGTTCGGGCACGAGGCCGGCGCATTCACCGGCGCGAACAAGCGCCACATCGGCCGTTTCGAGCAAGCCGATGGCGGCACCTTGTTCCTCGATGAAATCGGGGACATGCCGGCGGCCCTGCAAACGCGCTTGCTGCGCGTATTGGCGGAAGGCGAGTTTTTCCGCGTCGGTGGGCGTGAACTGATTCGGGTCGATGTGCGCATCATTTCAGCGACGCACCAACCCTTGGAAAAGCGTGCCGACGAAGGCGTTTTTCGCGTAGACCTGCTGCATCGCCTCAACGTCGTGCATCTTGCCGTGCCACCGCTGCGTGAGCGTCGTGAGGACATCCCATTATTGGCCGAAGATTTCATCGCACGTGCTGCGCGCAAACTGGGTATCACGCCGAAAACCTTCGGCAAGGCCGCGTTGCAAAAGCTGCAACAGCACGACTGGCCTGGCAACGTGCGTGAGTTGGAAAACCTGTGCTGGCGTGTTGCGGCAATGGCACCGGGCGAACGCATCGGCATCGCGGACCTAGGGGATGGTTTGCGCAGCCGAGATGCGGGCACCGGTTGGGAGCAATCACTCGCGGCCTGGGTAACGCAGCGCTTGGAGGCTGGTGAGACGGGTTTGCATGCAAAAACACGCGAACGATTTGACCGCGTCTTGCTGGAAGCTGCCTTGGCAGTGAGCGACGGCCATCGTGGTAGGGCGGCAGATCGTTTGGGGCTGGGGCGCAACACGGTGACGCGCAAGCTGGGTGCGTCGCGACGTCGGCGCAGTCACAAAAAAAATGATGCAGGTCTTTGACCCAACACGGCGTCTCACACATTTTCATCACACATGAACCCGCGCCTCGGTAGGGTGGAGCCACTTCCCCAAGGAGAAACTCCATGAACGTGCGCATTCCATTAGTTGCCGCCACTACCTTGGCGCTGGCTGCCTGCGCCAGCACGCCGATGGGCGATGCCGCTGCCACCGCAACGTTGTCCGCACGCTCGGGCAGTAACGTCGCGGGTGCCCTGCAGGTGATGCCGATGGGGGATGGTGTCCACGTCATGGGGGTGATCAGCGGCCTGACACCTAACGCGACGCATGCCTTCCACATCCACGAGAAAGGCGATTGCAGCGCTGACGACGCCAGCAGTGCGGGTGGCCATTTCAATCCGACTAGCCAGCCGCATGGCAATGCACAAGGCGGTGGCGCGCATCACCTGGGTGATCAAGCCAATCTGCAGGCCGATGCCGGCGGCACGGCGCGCGTCAATGCGCACTTCAGTGGCGTGAGCTTCCGCACAGGCACCGACACCGATGTGATGGGCAAGGCGATCGTCGTGCATGCCGATGCCGATGACTACACCTCGCAGCCCGCGGGTAATGCAGGCAAGCGCATCGCCTGCGGCGTGATTCGCTGATTGGGTGATCAGCGCGGTGCGCGTCAGTCCATGCAGGCCTGGCGCGCATCGTGTGCACCCGGGCAATCCACAAACGTGACCGGGATGCCGTGCGCTTCCAGCACGGCGGCCAATTGACGCACGCGTGCTTCGAAAAATCCGCGCCGGCGCGCAAGGCGTTCGACATCGTTTTCCTCGGGCGCATAGCGCTCGCGCCATGCATCATCCGAGAACAGTGCGACACGTGCC
The DNA here is from genome assembly GCF_900155935.1 of Solilutibacter tolerans. Taxonomy (GTDB): domain Bacteria; phylum Pseudomonadota; class Gammaproteobacteria; order Xanthomonadales; family Xanthomonadaceae; genus Solilutibacter; species Solilutibacter tolerans. The sequence continues at coordinate 235,252 of NZ_FTLW01000002.1, read as the reverse complement.
TCGCCCTTGACGAGATGAATGAGCGGCTCGGGTGGCGCATCCAGCCAGGCCGATTCGCCGGGTGCCAGCAACGCGGTTTCAATCAACGACCACAATGGTGCCAAGCCCATGTGCTCGTATTGCAAGGCGGTCATCGCGGCGAGGTCGTGCACGGTGAGATAGCGCGCGTGCTCGATGCGCGCCGCAAACGATTCTTGCGCCAGCAGTGCAGTTTCCGCGCGAGCCATGCCGCGATCCACCAACACGCTTTCCAGTTGCGCGCCGACATGCGCCGCACCGTCGCCTGCCAGCAGCAATGGCAGTACGCGCAGCATGCCGCCCTGCAATGAAGGCTCAGATCGCAGGGGTTGCGGAATGTCGCCACTCGCATCCGCGCCAAATCCAATAATGCGCGGACCAGCGTTGCGGCCGGGTGCGCGCTCACTCAGCTCGTGCAAACGGCGATGAACAGGCCAACCCGGGCGCAATACTTCGGCAGGGTCGAAGTGCGCACCCATCACGACCAAATCCAGGTTCGCGACCTCCGGCACCAAGAGAGCCAAATCATGACCAATGCGCTCGGCCAACTGACCGGCCTCGTCCTGTGACAGCGCGACGCGAGGAGCGGGGCCATCGGGCATCCATTCCAGCGCCATCACGGCAAGCACGGAAAGGTCGGAAGCGGTTTTGGTCATGACGTGCGCGTGATCAAGGCGGGCGGTAGACTGACATTCTAGCCGTGCGCCACCGCACGGAGCCCGAGGAGTCTTCGATGTCGCAGTCCCGTCGTGTCGCCGTGTTGGGTGGCGTACGTATTCCCTTCTGCCGCCAAAACACTGCTTATGCCGATGTCGGCAATATGGGCATGTCGGTGCGCACGCTGGGCGCGCTGGTCGAGAAATTCGGCCTGCAAGGCGTGGAGCTGGGCGAAGTGGCGATGGGCGCGGTGATCAAGCACAGCAGCGACTGGAACCTCGGCCGCGAGGCCGCATTGTCGTCGGGCTTGTCGCCGCTGACGCCGGGCATCACCCTGCAGCGCGCCTGCGGCACTTCGCTCGACACCATCGTGCATATCGGCAACAAGATCGCGGCCGGACAGATCGAAGCGGGCATCGGTGGCGGCTCGGACACGACATCGGACGTGCCCATCGTATACGGCGAAAAATTGCGTCGCCGCTTGTTGAAAGCCGCAGCGGGCAAAACCTTTGGCCAGAAGCTTGCTGCGTTCAAAGGCTTTCGGTTGGGCGAGCTGAAGCCGGAATTCCCGGGCGTGGCCGAGCCGCGCACCGGCAAGTCGATGGGTCAACACTGCGAGGACATGGCCAAGGAATGGAACATCAGCCGCGAAGCGCAGGACGAACTCGCCGTGGCGTCGCACAAGAAAATGGCGGCGGCGTATGACCGTGGTTTCTTCGATGATTTGGTCGTGCCGTTCCGCGGGGTGTCGCGCGACAACAACATGCGCCCGGACACCAGCATCGAGAAACTGGCGACGCTGAAGCCCGCCTTCGACAAGACCTCCGGACGCGGTACGTTGACCGCCGGCAATTCCACGCCGTTGACCGATGGCGCATCGGCCTGTTTGCTCGCCAGTGAAGAGTGGGCAGCCGAACATGGCTTGAAGCCGCTGGCCTATCTGGTCGATTCGCAAGTCGCGGCGGTAGATTTCGTCCATGGCGAAGGTTTGCTGATGGCACCGACCGTCGCCGTACCGCAGATGCTCGCGCGCAACGGGCTCACCCTGCAGGACTTCGATTTTTACGAAATCCACGAAGCCTTTGCTGCTCAGGTGCTGTGCACGTTAAAAGCTTGGGAAAGCGACGAATACTGCCGCAATCGTCTGGGCTTGCCTGGTGCGCTCGGCAGCATTGATCCCGCCAAGCTCAACCCGAATGGTTCTTCGCTGGCGGCGGGGCATCCCTTCGCTGCGACCGGCGCGCGCATCGTCGCCACAGCGGCGAAGGAGCTGGAGCAACGCGGTGGCGGGCGCTGCCTGATCAGCATCTGCACCGCGGGCGGCATGGGTGTGGTGGCGATTCTCGAGCGCTGATCGCGCGAAGACTCAGGCGATATTGATCGCCGCGAGCAGATCCTGTGGGCGCGCACTGGTTGCGCGCCGTATGTCTCGGAACCCGTGCGTGCGAGCCAGCGCGGCCAGGCGGTCGCTGGCCGCCACCAGGGTCACGTTGCGCAATCGCTTCGACAATGCCGACGGCGTTTGCGCAATGAATGCATCAAACGCCTCGCCACTGCTGAGCGCAAGAAAAGTAGGGGATGTTGCATCGTCCAATACCTGTCGCAACCGTTGCCACGTGGCATTCGTGATCGTCACCGGCTCACGCGCATAGACATCCGCGCGCACGATGCGAACCCCACGCATCTGTAGTTGCCGAGCGATCTCGCCGCGACCGCCCGGCGCCGTCACCAGGCCCAATGCATCGCCACGCTTGAGTGCGAGCATCTCCGGCATCGCCAACAAACCTTCGCTATCCATACGATCGGGCGCTTTCGCACTCGCTACGCCCACCCGCTGCAACGCACGGCGCGTGCCCTCACCCACGCCGAAAAACTGCTGCCCGCGCTTGGCCTTGAGCGCACGCAACTTCGATGCCGCGCGCACCGCATCCGGGCTGGTGAACACTACGCAGGTACAGGTCAGCGCATCAAGCAGCTGCCTGCGTGTCTGGCCATTTGATGGCAGTGCGATGCGTCTGGGAGACATTGCCATCACCTTTCCACCACGACGCCTTGCCGCACGGCGCAGGCCCTCATGGCCGCCGACCGGGCGCAATGAAATCAGGTGGAAATCGACATCGTCCATATCAGCATTGTGCCTTGCCGTATGGACAACGCGCGTACCATCGCGCTCACCCTGAAACAGGAACCCCCGATGCAAGACACGCGCGCGATGCTGGAAAGCCACCTCGACACCATTCCGATGGTCAAGGCGATGCAAGTCGCCATCGGTGATATCGAACCCACGCGCTTACAACTGACGGCACCATTGTCGGTCAACCTCAACGACAAGGGCTGCGCGTTCGGTGGCTCGCTGGTGTCGCTGATGACCTTGGCCGGCTGGGCTTTGGTGACGGCGCGCCTGCACGACGCCGGCTTTGCCGAGACCGAGGTCTTCGTCGCCGATAGCGAAGTGAAATACAAGGCGCCGCTATGGGATGACCTGATTGCGGAAGTGGTCGCGGCGGAAGGCGAAAGCCTGGAGGATTTTGTCGCTGCCTTCGCGCAGAAAGGCAAGGCACGCATCACGGTCGAAGCGCGTGTGCCGCTGCCCGATGGCGGCGTGGCGACCTCGATGCGTGCGCGTTACGCCGCATTCGCCAAGCGGTAGGATGGGGCGATGTCGTCTAGGAGCCTGCCCATGCGCGTGATGCGAATCCTCTTGTTGTCGATGTTGATGCTGGGCCTGTCGGCATGTGCGAGTGCTGGCGGCAAACAGATGAGTGCGCTCGAACAGGCGCAGTATGCGTATTCCGCAGCGATTCGCTGGGGCGATATCGAGGGCGCGTGGACACAGGTCGATCCGACGTGGAAGTCGGCGCATCCGCTCACCGACATCGAACGTGCGCGCTACAAGCAGGTGCAAGTCACCAGTTACAAACCCGTGGCCAGCGAACCGGTGGGCGAAGGCATGGCGCTGCGGGTGGTGGAGATTGGCGTGGTCAATCGCAACACCATGGCCGAGCGCAGCGTGCGCTATCAAGAGCGTTGGCGTTTTGATGGCCCCAGTGGTGCCTGGGTGGTGACTTCAGGCCTGCCCGACTTCTGGTCCGAACGCTGAGCCCTGGCTGGCCTGTGTCAGAATCGCCGGCCCAGCCTTTCGGTTATCTGTCGTGACGTTTCAGGAACTCATCGCCTTTCTCGGCCGCCATCCGATGCTTTCGCTCGGCTTGGCCGGTTTGACCATCGCCCTTCTCTACACCGAAATCAGCCGCTTCTGGCAGGGCTATAAAGTGTTGAAGCCGGATGGGCTGACTGCCTTGGTGAATCGCGAAAATGCACTCGTGGTCGATATCCGCGCCCAGAACGACTTCCAACAAGGCCATATTTCCGGGTCGAAAAACGTCCAGCCCAGCCAGTTCGACCCCGAGAACAAGCAGCTGGCTCCGGCCAAATCGCTGCCGGTGGTGGTGGTCTGCAAGACCGGCATGACCGCGGGTGGTGCCGCCAAGCGTCTGGCCAAGGCCGGTTTCGAGAAGGTTTATGTACTCGATGGCGGCATCGACGGCTGGCGCTCGGCCGGCCTGCCCTTGGTCAAGGGCCGTTGAGTCCATCCCACTAAGGCCCCTTGCGCAGCCGTGCGATAATCCCCAGTTCGACTGTTCAACCCATAAATTCCACGGAGTCATCCATGTCCGAAGACATCGCCAACGGCGCTGCCGCCCCCGCCGAAGCCCAGCAGGGCGCCAGCTTCTCGGTCGAGAAGATCTATACCCGCGATGTCTCGTTCGAATCGCCGAATGCACCGGCCGTGTTCAACGAGCAGGTCCAGCCGGAGCTCTCGATGAATTTGAACCAGCGCGTCGCCCAGCTCAATGACTCCGCTTTCGAGGTGGTCCTGGGCGTGACCCTGACCTGCAAGGCGGGCGACAAGACCGCTTACCTGGCCGAAGTGCAGCAGGCGGGCGTGTTTGGTCTGGCTGGTTTTGACCCGGCGGGTCTCGACGCGATGCTCGGCGCCCAGTGCCCGGCCATCCTGTATCCGTATGCTCGCTCGGCGATCAGCGACCTGGTCTCAAATGGCGGCTTCCCGCCCTTCCAGTTGCAGCCGATCAATTTCGATGCTCTTTACGCCGAAGGCCTGCGTCAGCGCGCTGAGCAGCAGGGCCAGGCCGATGCGCTGCAGCCCGGCAGCGAAACCGCCGGCAACGCCTGACCCAACGCGTTCGCCTTATGAACGCCGTCATGGAGCCCGTCGCCGTCCTCGGCGCGGGTTCGTGGGGAACCGCACTGGCTGCCTTGCTGGCCCGCAAGGGTCACGCAGTCACCTTGTGGGGGCGCGATGCGAAGACCATCGCCGCCATCGATGCGCGGCATGAAAACCCGCGCTATCTCCCGGACATACCGCTGCCGGAAACCCTGCGCGCCACCACCGACTTGGCTGCTGCGCTGGAAGGTGCCGCCTGGGTTTTGGTGGTAGTGCCCTCGCATGCTTTTGCCGAAACCTTGCACTCGTTGGCCCCCTTGCGTCCCGCGGGTGCGGGCGTGGCATGGGCGACCAAGGGGTTCGAGCCCGGCTCCGGCCGATTCCTCCATGAAGTCGCGGCCGAAATATTGGGCGATGACGTGCCATTGGCGGTTGTCACCGGCCCGTCCTTCGCCAAGGAAGTCGCGCTCGGCCTGCCCACGGCATTGACCGTGCACGCGGATGATCAAGCTTTCGCCCAGCGCGTGGCCGAGGCCATGCACGGACCGATGTTCCGCGCCTACACAGGCGATGACATGGTCGGTGCGGAGCTCGGCGGTGCGATGAAGAATGTCCTGGCCGTCGCCACGGGCGTGGCCGATGGCATGCAGCTCGGCCTCAATGCGCGCGCGGGCCTGATTACCCGTGGTCTCAACGAGATGCTGCGCCTGGCCGCGGCGATCGGCGCCAAGCCCGAAACCTTGATGGGGCTGGCCGGCTTGGGCGATCTTGTGCTGACGACAACCGGCGACTTGTCGCGTAATCGTCGCCTGGGCCTCGCCTTGGGACGCGGTCAGTCAATCGATGACGCTGTGCGCGAGATCGGTCAGGTCGTCGAATCGATCCAGACCGCCGATGAAGTGATGCGCCAGGCCGAACGCCATGGCGTTGAGCTGCCGATTTCCAGCGCCGTGCAACAAGTTCTGCATGGCGAGATGACGCCAGTCGAAGGCCTGCATCATCTGTTGGCCCGCGAGCAGAAAGCGGAATACCCGACGACCCTGTTCTCTTGAATTCGATTTGATGGTCGATGTCGCGTGAGCGACACACATCGCCCACCGTCATCACCGATGCGGAATAAAAAGAAGGCCCGACATCGCTGTCGGGCCTTCCACTAGCACGCTCTGGAGAGGAGCGATGTTGCTTGGTTACCAGCTGATGCGCGGGCCAACGCTCCACACGGCGTCGCCGTCGCCGAACTTGACGTCACCAAAGACGCCCCAGTTCGGGTTGAACTTGACCTGTCCACCCAGCCGGCCGTAAGCACCCTTCGGGCCTTCGTAGCCATCGTTGTCGCCGTACTTCTCGTAGCCGGCCATGGCGTAGCCTTCGAAGTTCGGGGCCAGGTTGCTGCGCACACCGGCTTCGACGCTGTAACCATCCAGATCAGCGCCATTCGCCAGTTTCAGGCCGCCGGCATAGATGTCGTCGGTCTTCAGCTTCTGGTAGGCGCCGCGCGCCACGAAATCAGTGTTGGCGGAGATGGCGTGGTTGAAGCCAACGCCGATCTTCCACTCATCGACGCCGATGTCGTAATCCTTGTCCTTCAGCTGCTGGGTGCCGGCAAAGATGTGCCAGTTCGGCGCAACCGCGACCGAGCCTTCCAGGTTGTAGCCGTCGGCATCGACATCGTCATCGCCATCGAGGCTGGTGTAGCCGCCTTGGGCATAGTTGTAGTTGGGACGGTCCTGGGCGTTGGCAGCAGCAAACGGCAGGGCGGCGATCAGGGTCAGAGCGAGCAAAGACTTCTTCATGGGGCACCTCGTTATCGTTGTTGTGTGAACGTCCGGATCAGCGGGCTGACTCGGACGTTGGGCACAAGTATCGACACTGCCGCTAAACGCCCCCTTAATATTGTACTATTGGGTACACTAATATTTTTGTGCCATTCAGGAAGGCATCTTCCTGGCTTTCTACTTGTTCCTAACAGGGAATCGGTTTACGTTGAACCAACGGCATCTGGGGAGAACAGCCGAAGTGCCGTGCTGCATTTAATTATTGACGAGAAGAGAATGATCGTTCATTCTTTCGCGCCTTATATCCCCCGTAGGCCGTGGCAAGTGCTGCGCTGGCTTACTCCTATCGAGTCCTTTCCTATGTCCAGAACCGCACTTCCCAAGCAGGCGGCCCTTGCCGCCTTGATTGCCACCAGCCTGATGCTTGCCGCGTGTGGCAAGGGCGACGAACAAGCGGGGGGCGCACCGCCGCCGGCTGAAGTCACGGTGGTCACTTTGAAGCCGCAGACTGTTGTGTTGACGCGTGAGCTGAGTGGTCGCGCGGAGGCTTCCCAGGAAGCGGAAGTGCGCCCGCAAGTAGGCGGCATCGTCGAGCGCCTCTTGTTCACCGAGGGCGGCAGCGTGCGCGCCGGCCAGGCGTTGTATCAGCTGGATCAAACCGCTTTCCGCGCCGACGCCAACAGTGCGCAGGCCTCCGTCGCACGTGCACAGGCTGCGCTGACTTCCGCCCGCCTGACCGCCAAGCGCTCGGGTGAGTTGGTCAAGATCGATGCGGTCAGCCGCCAGGACAACGACAATGCGCAGGCGGCCTTGCGTCAGGCCGAAGCGGATCTGCGCTCGGCACAGGCAGCGCTACAAGGCGCCAACGTGCCGCTGGGTTTCGCGCGCGTGACCGCACCGATCAGCGGCCGCATCGGTCGCTCCAACGTGACCCGCGGTGCCTTGGTGACCGCCGGCCAGCCCACGCCGCTGGCGGTGATCCAGAGCATGGATCCGATCTACGTCGAGATCAGCCAATCCAGCACGGAGTTGTTGCAACTGCGTCGCGAGATCGACGCCGGCACCCTGCAACCCACCGATTCGGTCCCGGTGGATATCACCCTGGAAGACGGCAGTGCTTATACCCACCAAGGTCGCCTCAGCTTTGCCGAGACGATGGTCGACCCGACTACCGGTGCTGTTGCGTTGCGCGTGATCGTGCCGAATCCGGAGCAGCTGCTGCTGCCCGGCATGTTCGTGCGCGCCAAAGTCGCCAATGGTGAACGCCGCAACGCGATTCTCGCCCCGCAGCAAGGCGTCAGCCGCGATCCGCGTGGCCAGGCCACTGCGATGGTGGTGAATGCCGATGGCAAGGTCGCCGCGCGCGAGGTGAAGGTCAGTCGCGCCATCGGCGACAAATGGCTGGTGGAATCGGGCCTGGCCGCCGGCGACAAGCTGATCGTCGAAGGCCTGCAGAAGATCAGGCCGGGTGCGCCGGTGCAGGCCACCGAGCAGGGCATTGCGCCGCCCGCCGCCGCCAAGCCGGCTGCCGCCGCGCCCGCCGCCAAGTAAGCAGGAGCTTCCCCCATGGCACGTTTCTTCATCGATCGCCCGATCTTTGCCTGGGTGATCGCCATCATCCTGATGCTGGCGGGCATCCTCACGCTGCGCGGCCTGCCGGTCGAGCAGTACCCCGACATCGCCCCGCCGCAGGTCAGCATCAACGCCATGTACCCGGGCGCTTCCGCCAAGGTGGTGGAAGATTCGGTCACGCAGGTGATCGAACAAAGCCTGCAAGGGCTGGACGGGATGATGTACATGTCGTCCAACAGCCAGTCCAACGGCATGGCCAGCATCACGCTCAGCTTCGTGAGCGGCACCAACCCGGACACCGCGCAGGTGCAGGTGCAGAACAAGCTGCAGTCGGTGATGCCGCTGCTGCCGCAGGAAGTGCAGCGACAGGGCGTGACCGTGAACAAGGCGGCCAGCGGCTTCCTGATGGTGCTGGGCTTCGTGTCCACCGACGGCAGCATGAGCGGGCAGGACATCGGCGATTACGTCGCCAGCTCGGTGGTGGAACGCATCGCGCGCGTGCCCGGCGTCGGCGGCACGCAGGCGTTCGGCACCAAGTACGCCATGCGCATCTGGCTGGACCCGAACAAGCTGGATACCTACGACCTGAGCGTGGCCGACGTCACCGCCGCGCTGCAGGCGCAGAACGCGCAGGTCGCGGTCGGCCAGCTGGGCGGCGCGCCGGCGGTCGAGGGCCAGCAGCTCAACGCGACCATCACCGCGCAGGATCGCCTGCAGACGCCGGAACAGTTCCGCAACATCGTGGTGCGCGGCGGTGGCGATGGCGCCATGCTGCGCCTGGGCGATGTCGCGCGTGTCGAGCTGGGCGCGGAAAGCTACGGTTTCACCAGCCGCTATAACGGCCAGCCCGCCAGCGGCATGGCGGTGATGCTGGCCACCGGCGCCAACGCGCTGGACACCGCCGCCGCCGTGCGCGCGGAGCTGGAAGAGATCAAGCCCTACTTCCCGGCCGGCCTGGAGGCGGTCATCCCGTTCGACACCACGCCGTTCGTGGAAGTGTCGATCAAGGGCGTCATCAGCACGCTGATCGAAGCGGTGGTGCTGGTGTTTTTGGTGATGTACCTGTTCATGGGCAACTTCCGCGCGACGTTGATCCCGACCATCGCGGTGCCGGTGGTGTTGCTGGGCACCTTCGCGGTGTTGGGCGTGCTGGGCTTCTCCATCAACATGCTGACGATGTTCGCGATGGTGCTGGCCATTGGCTTGCTGGTGGATGACGCCATCGTGGTGGTGGAAAACGTCGAACGCCTGATGAGCGAAGAAGGCCTGTCGCCGAAGGAAGCGGCGAAGAAATCGATGGACCAGATCACCGGCGCGTTGATCGGCATCGGCGTGGTGCTGGCGGCGGTGTTCGTGCCGATGGGCTTCATGGGCGGTTCCACCGGCGTCATCTATCGCCAGTTCACCGCGACGATCGTCACGGCGATGGGGTTCTCGGTGCTGGTCGCCATCGTGCTGACCCCGGCGCTGTGCGCCACCATGCTGAAGCCGATCGAGAAGGGCGGCCACATGGAGCACGGCAGCGGTCTCATCGGTCGCTTCCTGGACTGGTTCAACGACAAGTTCAATGCCGGCAGCAGGCGCTACCAGCGCGGCGTGCGCGGCATCCTCGGGCGTCCCGCGCGCTTCATGCTGATCTACCTGGTGCTGGGCATCGCGGCGGCCTTGTTGTTCCTGCGCACGCCGAGCGGCTTCCTGCCGGAAGAAGACCAGGGCGTGCTGATGACCATCATCCAGGCGCCGGTCGGCGCCACCCAGGAGCGCACGCTGGAATCGGTGAAGCAGGTCGAGCAGGTGTTCCGGGATACCGCGAAGGACGACATGGAGTCCATCTTCACCGTGCAGGGTTTCAGCTTCGGCGGCAGCGGGCAGAACACCGGCATGGGCTTCGTCAAGCTCAAGGACTGGAGCGAGCGCCCGGGCAAGGAGCAGAGCGCGCAGGCGATCGCCGGCAGCGCGATGGGCGGGCTCATGCAGATCAAGGATGCGATGGCGTTCGCGATGTCGCCGCCGGCCATCCAGGGCCTGGGCACGTCCTCGGGCTTCTCGTTCAATTTGATGGACAACGGCGGCCTCGGCCACGCCGCGATGATGGACGCGCGCAACCAGTTCATGGGGCTGGCGTCGCAGAGCAAGCTGATCACCGGCGTGCGCCCGAACGGACAGGAAGACGAGCCGCAGCTGCGCTTGGAGATCGACCAGACCAAGGCGCAATCGCTGGGGTTGTCCATCGCGGAGGTCAACAATACGTTGGCCACCGCGTGGGGCGGTCGCTACGTCGACGACTTCATCGACCGTGGCCGGGTCAAGCGCGTCTACGTGCAGGCCGATGCGCCGTATCGCATGTTGCCGGGCGACTTCGACCGCTGGTCGGTGCGCAACAAGGCCGGGCAGATGGTGCCGTTCTCCGCCTTCGGTACCTCGAAGTGGGAATACGGTTCGCCGCGTCTTGAGCGCTACAACAGCGTCGGCTCGCTGGAGATCCAGGGCCAGGCCGCGCCCGGCGTGAGCTCGGGCGACGCGATGGCCGAAGTCGAACGCATCGTGGGCGAGTTGCCCGACGGCGTCGGCATCGAATGGACCGGCCAGTCCCTGCAGGAACGCGCCGCCGGCAACCAGACCGCGATCCTCTACGCGCTGTCGCTGCTGGTGGTGTTCCTGGCGCTGGCCGCGCTGTACGAAAGCTGGAGCGTGCCGACCGCCGTGTTGCTGGTGGTGCCGCTGGGCATCCTGGGCGCGGTGCTGTTCACCCTGCTGCGCGGGCTGGAGCGCGATGTGTATTTCCAGGTGGCGATGCTCACCACGGTCGGCCTGACCAGCAAGAACGCGGTGCTGATCATCGAGTTCGCCAAGCAGTATTACGAGGCCGGCACCAATCTGGTCGAGGCGATCATGCACGCGGTGCGCGACCGACTGCGCCCGATCATCATGACCTCGCTGGCATTCGGCTTCGGCGTGCTGCCGATGGCCATCGCCAGTGGGGCCGGCTCCGGCGCGCAGATCGCGATCGGTACCGGTGTGCTGGGCGGCATGATCGTCGGTACTTCGCTGGGCATCTTCTTCATCCCCCTGTTCTACATGGTGGTGACGCGGCTGTTCAGCCGCCGCGACCGCAACAAGGAAGCGGCCGCGCTGGACCTGCCGGCCACGGAGAATCCGCATGAATAAGACCTTGGGCCTTGCGCTGGCCATCGCGCTGGCCGGCACCGGCTGCGCCACGCTGGAGCCGCGGCTGCCGGAAGCGCAGCCGCAGATTCCGCAAAGCTGGCCGGTACCCGAAAACGGCATCACCCCGTCTGCGACTGCGGTGGGCGAGGTCGGCTGGCGTGACGTGCTGGTCGATCCGCGCCTGGAGCGCGTGGTGGCGCAGGCGCTGGAGAACAACCGCGACCTGCGGGTGGCGATGTTGAACGTCGAGCGTGCCCGCGCGCAGTACCGCATCCAGCGCGCCGAACGCGTGCCGGCGGTCGGTGCGAACGTGTCGATGGAACGCACCGGCGGCGACGCGCCGACGACCGACAGCTTTACCGCGTCGGCCGGCCTGGCCAGCTTCGAACTGGACCTGTTCGGCCGCGTGCGCAACCTGAGCGAAGCGGCGCTGCAGCAGTACTTCGCGCAGGAAGAGAACCGCCGTGCCGCGCAGATCAGCTTGATCTCCACGGTCGCCAACGCGTGGATGGCGCTGGCCGCCGACCAGAGCCTGCTGGCGATCGCCGAAGACACCCTGCGCGCGCAGGAGGCATCGCTGCGCCTGACCGAGCGCCGCCATGAGCTGGGCGCGGTCAGCGGGCTGGTGCTGGCGCAGGCGCAGACCCAGGTCGAAACCGCGCGTGCCGACCAGGCGCGTTATCGCGGCCAGGTGGAACAGGACCGCCATGCGCTCGACCTGCTGGCCGGTTCGCCGGTACCGGCCGGGGACCTGCCGCAGGGCTTCGATGACGGACTGGTGGCGATGACGGCGCTGCCGGGTGGCGTGCCTTCCGACCTGCTGCTGCGCCGCCCGGACATCCAGGCAAGCGAGCATGCGCTGCGTTCAGCCAATGCCAACATCGGCGCGGCCCGCGCGGCGTTCTTCCCCTCGATCAAGTTGACCGGCGCGGCCGGCAGCATGAGCGGCGAGTTCTCCAGCTTGTTCGATGGCGGCACGCGCTTCTGGCGCTTCGCCCCGCAGATCAGCATCCCGATCTTCCAGGGCGGCGCGTTGAAGGCGAACCTCGGCGTGGCCACGGCCAACCGCGACATCGCCCTGGCCAATTACGAGAAGGCGATCCAGACCGGCTTCCGCGAAGTCGCCGACGCGATCAGCCTGAGTCGCACCCTGGCCGACCAGCGGGCGGCGGCGGAACGCCTGCTCACCGCCGCGCAACGCGCCGAGCAACTGTCCAAGGCGCGTTACGACGCCGGCTACGACAGCTACCTCACCCTGCTGGACGCGCAACGCACCCGCTATGCCGCGCAGCAGGGGCTGGTGGCGGCGCGGCTGGCCGAGCAGGCCAACCGGATGACGCTCTACAGCGCGATGGGCGGTGGCTGGGACGGCGGCACCGCGACCCCGACGCCATGAGGAAGGCACTGCAACAGGGGTCGAACGCACGGGCGGAACGTGCGCGGGTGCAGCGCGACCGGATCCTCGACGCCGCCCAGCGCTGTTTTTCCGAGCGCGGTTTTCACGGAGCCAGCATGTCGATGATCGCCGAGACCGCGCAGATGAGCCCCGGGCTCATCTATCGCTACTTCGCCGGCAAGTCGGAATTGATCCACGGCATCGTGTCGCGGCAGTCGGAACTGCTCGCGGACGACTTCGAGCAACTGGAGTCGGGCGCGCAGCATCCGGTGGATGGCATCGTTGAAAAATATCGTGAGTGCGCGTCGTACAACCATGACAACCAGATATCGCTCCGTCATCTGGATGCCACGTTGCTATTGGAAATCGTGGCTGAATCGCGCCGTGACCCGGTGATTGCCGAGGCGATGGGCTTGCTGGATCAGCGCATCAACCATGGGCTCGGCCAATGGCTGGCGCAGTCGTCGACATCGGATGTATCGCCGCAGCGGCTGCAGGCGCGCGCATTGATTTTGCGCGCCTTGCTGGATGGCTTGAAGATGCGTCAGGCGCGCGATCCTGATCTGGATCTTGGCCTGCTGCGCGAAGGTTTGCAGGACGTGTTCCCCTGCTTGCAGGGCAAAGCGGCCTGATCAGGCGCCGCCGGTAAACCCGTGCTGGCGCCAGGCTTCGAACACCAGCACGGCGACCGCGTTCGACAGATTCAGGCTGCGATTGTCCGGGCGCATCGGCAGGCGCAGGCGTTGTGCTTCCGGCAATGCATCCAGCACTTCCTGCGGCAGGCCAGCTGTTTCGCGCCCAAACAGAAACGCATCGCCGGGCTGGTAATCAATCTCGTCAAAACGTTGTCGGCCGCGCGTGGACAGCGCGAACACACGGCCAGGCGCGACGGCCGCCAAAGCCGCATCAAGATCAGGGTGCACTTTCAGGGCGGCGTACTCGTGATAGTCGAGGCCCGCGCGCCGCAGCTGTTTGTCGTCCAATGAAAATCCGAGCGGCTCGACCAGGTGCAAGGTGGCACCGGTGTTGGCACACAGGCGAATCACGTTGCCGGTGTTGGGTGGGATCTCGGGTTGGTGCAGGATGACGTGGAACATGCTTACCAAGCGACCTCGCGCCCTTGCCAGTCGAAGAAGTGGCCCGAGTCCTTCGGGGTCGCGGCATCGATCACTTTCAGCAAGCCGCGTGCCGAATCCGTGACTGCTACCGAAGCCCCATCGCCGCCCATATCGGTCTGCACCCAGCCCGGATGCAGTGCGATGACCGAGATGCCGCGATCCGCCAACGCAGCAGCCAACAGGCGCGTCGCCATGTTCTGCGCAGCCTTGGAGATGCGATAGCTGGGTGTGGAAAACGCGTGCGTGTCGGCCAACGAGCCCAGGATCGAGCTGAGGTTGGCGATCTTGGCGCCATCGGCCAGCCAGGGCGTCAGCGATTGGGTCAGGAGTAGCGGGCCGCTGGCGTTGGTACGGAAGCTGTCCAGCAGATTGGCCTCGGTCAGCTGACCGAAACGCTCGCCCGAGTGCAGAACACCCGCGTTCTGGATGACCAGGTCCAGCTTGTCCTCGCCAAGCAGGAGCGGCAGTTCCCCCAACAACGCATGGTGGGAGGCGGCTTCGGCCACGTCCAACGGCACCAGCTGCAGGCGGCCCGGGTGCTCGCCAGCCAGTGCGCCCAAGGCGTGGGCCTGTCCGGGTTTACGGCAGGCGGCGATGACGCGATCGCCGCGCTCCAACAGTTGGCGGGTGAATTCCAGCCCGATGCCGCGGTTGGCGCCGGTGACCAGGGTATTCTGGGGCATGTGGTTTTCCTCGGTACTTCCGGCACAGGGGCCGGAACGGCACTAAAGGCTACCATCGGGGTTTCACTGTCCCGCAGGAATCCCGCATGTCCTCGATCCGTGCTCCGCGCGTCGCCGCGCTCGCCCTTGCCTTGTCGGCTGCCATCGGCAGCTTCGTCCCCGCGCCCGCCCTGGCGGCATCGCCGGCCAAGGCGGCGGTCGACATCCCGTATGAAACCTTCACCCTGCCCAACGGTCTGCGCGTGGTGGTGCATACCGACCGCAAGGCACCGATCGTCGCGGTCAACGTCTGGTACCACGTGGGCAGCAAGGACGAGCCGGCCGGCCGCAGCGGCTTCGCGCACCTGTTCGAGCACCTGATGTTCAATGGCAGCGAGAACGCGCCGGGTGAGTACTTCACGCCGTTCGAGCAGGCCGGTGCCACCAACATGAACGGCACGACCAATACCGACCGCACCAATTACTTCCAGAACGTGCCGACCACCGCCCTCGACATGGCGCTATGGATGGAATCCGATCGCATGGGGCACCTGTTGGGCGCCATCGACCAGAAGACGTTGGACGAGCAGCGCGGCGTGGTGCAGAACGAGAAGCGCCAAGGCGAGAACCAGCCCTATGGCCAGCTGTGGGACGTGATGACGTCCAAGCGCTATCCGAAGGGTCATCCCTATAACCACAGTGTCATCGGGTCGATGAATGATTTGAACGCGGCATCGCTGGACGACGTGAAGAACTGGTTCCGCGCGTGGTACGGCCCGAACAATGCGGTGCTGGTGCTGGCGGGCGATATCGATGTCGCCACCGCAAAGGCGAAGGTGACGAAATATTTCGGTGACATCCCGGCAGGCCCGACGATGGCCCAGCCCAAGGTCGATGTCGCCAAGCTCACTGCCGATGGCCGCACTGAGTTGCAGGACAAGGTGCCGCAGGTGATGGTGCGCCGCGTATGGAACGTGGCTGATGTGGCTGACCGCGATACCGACCTGCTGGATCTCTTCAGCCAGGTGCTGGGCGGCAGCGCGACCTCGCGCCTGGACAAGCGTCTGGTGTACCAGGACAAGCTGGTCGATAGCGTGGGCACCGGCAATTACGGCTCGCAACTGGGCGGCATGTTCTTCGTCAACGCGATGGTGAAGAAGGGCGTCGACCCGAAGCAGGTCGAAGCCGCAATTGAGGATGAATTGCAGAAGCTGCTGAAGGAAGGCCCGACCGCGGAAGAGCTGGCCCAGGCCAAGACCAGTCACAACGCACAAGTGGTGCGCGGCGTGGAGCGTATTGGCGGCTTCGGCGGCAAGGCCGACGTGCTGGCTGCTTGCGCGATCTACGAACAAGATCCGGGCTGCTTCCGCGCCTCGCTCAACACTGTGGCCAATGCGACGCCAGCCAATGTTTTGGCGGCTGGCAAGAAGTGGCTGGCCGCGCCGAGCCACACGTTCGTCGTGTCGCCGGGAGAGCGCAAGCCGCTGGCCGAAGAAGCCAGCGCCAAACCTGCACCGTTTGTGCTGGCCAAGCCGGATGCCAAGTTCAAGACGGTCGCCAGCGACGTGGATCGCAGCAAGGGCGTGCCGTCCGTGGAGCAATACCCGGCGCTGAAATTCCCCGCCCTGCAGCGCGCCAAGCTCGCCAACGGCACGACGGTGGTGCTGGCTGAGCGTCATGAAGTGCCTGTCGTGCAGATGAGCTACGAGTTCAAGGGCGGTTACGCCTCGGACGTTGGTGGCAAGCTGGGCACGGCCAGCTTCGCGATGGGGATGCTGGACGAAGGTGCGGGTGAGCTGGACTCGCTGGGCTTCAAGGCGCGCGCTGAAGGCCTGGGCGCCAACTTCGGCTCCGGTGCTGCGCTCGATGGCAGCAACGCTTACTTGTCGGCCCTCAAGTCGAACCTGGATGCATCGGTGGATCTCTTCGCCGACATGCTGCGTGCGCCGCGCTTCGACCAAAAAGACATCGACCGCGTGAAGGCGCAATGGATCGCCAACATCGCGCAGGAAAAGGCGCAGCCCCAGTCTGTGGCGCTGCGCGTGCTGCCGCCGCTGCTGTATGGCGAAGGCCATCCGTACGCGATGCCGCTGACCGGCAGCGGCAACGAGCAAGCCATCGCCAGCCTGACCCGCGATGACCTCGTGGCCTACCAGAACACCTGGCTGCGTCCGGAAGACGCGACGATCGTCGTGGTCGGTGACACCACCCTGGCCGAGATCGTGCCGGTGCTGAACAAGCATCTGGGCGACTGGAAGGGTCAGGGCACCGTGGCCAAGCCGGCGGCCTTGCCGCAAGTGGGCCGTCCGGACAAGGCACGCGTCTATCTGATCGACCAGCCGGGCGCGGTGCAGGCCAACATCATGGCGGGCCTGGTGATGCCGTCCACGCGTGATCCGGGTGCGGTCAAGCTGGAGATGAGCAACGACGTGCTGGGTGGCAGCTTCACTTCCCGCCTCAACATGAACCTGCGCGAGGACAAGCATTGGTCGTATGGCGCGCGCACGATGCTGCTGGGCGCGCAGGGCCAGCGTCCGTGGATTGCGATGGCGCCGGTGCAGATCGACAAGACGGCCGAGTCGATGAAGGAAATGCAGCGCGAGTTTGCCGACTACGGCAGCGGCAAGGTGCCGGCGACCCAGGACGAAGTCACCAAAGTCATCAACAACGAAGTGCGCAGCCTGCCGGGTGCTTACGAGACCGCCTCCTCGGTGATGAACACCATTGGCGGCATCGTCCGCTACGAGCGTCCGGACAATTGGGTCCAGGCCCGCAACGCGGAAGTGCAGGCGTTCACGCCGGCGCAGGCCGCAACCGCCGCCCAGGCCATCGACCCGTCCCAGCTGGTGTGGGTGGTGGTGGGTGATCTGTCCAAGATCGAAGCCCCGGTGCGTGCGCTTAACCTGGGTGAAGTCGTGGTGCTGGATGCCGACGGCAAGCCGGCTGCGAAAAAGTAAGGTTCAGTTTCGCGGTTCCGCTTCACCCCGATGCCCGCCACAATGGCGGGCATCGTCGTTCATCCCCTGTGGAGTTCCTGATGCGCCCTCAATCCTTGCTGCCGCTGCCTGCCCTTGTTGCCGTCTTTGTCCTTGGGGCCTGCACCTGGGTGCCGATTGCGCCGCCCGCTCAAAACGTGCGCGTACTGCGCGCCGCACCGGCCGATTGCGAGAAAGTAGGGGAGATCGATGTGGAGGTTACCGACAAGGTGATGCTGTACAAGCGCAACCCGCTGCGCGTCGCAGAAGAGCTGGAGACGCTGGCCCGCAACCAGGCCGCCAGCATCCCGGCGACCGACATCCATGCCCTCGGAGCGCCGAGCGAAGGCAGCCAGCGTTTCGCCGCCTGGCGATGCAAGCGCTGAGGAAACACGGGTTTTTGCTGCGGCGGCGGCGCTGAACCGGTAATCTAGGCGGTCTTTGCTTCGATTCGAGTCCTCCCCCATGCTGTTCAAGAACGTCGCCATTGCAGGTCTAGCCCACGTCGATGCTCCGCATTCGCTGACCTCGGACGAGATCAACTTGCGCCTGAAGCCGACCCTGGACCGTCTGGGGATTCGTGTCGATGTGCTGAAAGATATCGCCGGCATCCATGCGCGCCGCCTGTGGGGCAGCGATAAGCTGGCCAGTGACGCCGCGACCGAAGCCGGCATCCTGGCGCTGAAAGATGCTGGCATCCAGTCCGGCCAACTGGGGCTCTTGGTCAGCACCTCGGTCAGCCGCGACTATCTGGAGCCATCCACGGCCAGTATCGTTGCCGGCAACCTGCAGGTGGGCGATACCTGCCAGAACTACGATGTCGCCAATGCGTGCCTGGCCTTCATCAATGGCATGGACATGGCCGCGCGCATGATTGAGCGCGGCGAGATCGATTACGCACTCGTGGTCGATGGTGAAACGGCCGACCTTGCCTATGAGAAGACCATCGAGCGAATGTTGCGTCCGGATTCGACCGAAGACGAATTCCGCAACGAACTGGCCACGCTGACGTTGGGCTCCGGTGCCGCGGGCATGGTCCTCGCACGCGCCGAGCTCCATCCGGAAGCGCCGCGCTATAAGGGCGGCGTGACGCGCTCGGCGACCGAGTGGAACACCCTCTGCCGCGGCAACCTGGATCGCATGGTCACCGATACCAAGCAGCTATTGGTCCAGGGCATGAACCTGGCTGGCAAGACCTTCGTCGCCGCCAAGCAGGCGATGGGCTGGGCAGTGCACGAGTTGGATCAGTTCGTGGTCCACCAGGTCAGCAAGGTGCACACGCAGACGCTGATACAGAAGTTCGGCATCGACCCGAAGAAGGTCATGACGATTTTCGGCGAGCACGGCAACATCGGCCCAGCCTCGGTGCCGATCGTGTTGTCGAAGTTGAAGCAGGCCGGTCGCTTGAAAAAGGGGGATCGCATCGCCCTGCTCGGCATCGGTTCGGGCCTCAATTGCACGATGTCGGAAGTGGTGTGGTGATCAAAGCCTGACGGCTTTACTGCATGAACTTGCCCGGTTATCCGTTCACGCCAAAGCGTTTCGACGTTCGGCCCGGCATCGCCATGTCCTTCCTCGACGAAGGTCCGCGCGATGGCGAAGTCGTTGTCATGCTGCACGGCAATCCGTCGTGGAGTTATTACTGGCGGCATCTGGTGTCCGGGTTGTCGGACAAATATCGCTGCATCGTTCCCGACCATGTCGGCATGGGCCTGTCGGACAAACCGGATGATGCGGATGATGCATCGCCGCGTTACGACTACACCTTGCAGTCGCGCATCGATGACATCGATGCGTTGCTGGAACACTTGGGCATCGATGGGCCGGTCACGCTCGCAGTGCACGATTGGGGCGGGATGATCGGCTTCGGTTGGGCGCTGCTGGATCCGACACGGGTCAAGCGTTTGGTGGTAACCAATACCGCCTCGTTTCCCCTGCCGAAAGAAAAGCCGATGCCATGGCAGATCGCGATGGGGCGTCATTCGCGTCTTGGGGGCTGGTTGATTCGTCGTTTCAATCTGTTTGCGCGCGGCGCGGCGGCGTTTGGCACGAAACGAAAGTTGCCCGCTGACGTTAAGCAAGCTTATAGCGGCGTTTACGACGGCTGGACGAATGCGATCTCTACGCTGCGTTTCATGCAGGACATTCCGTTGGACGAGCGTGACCGCGCCTGGTCATTGCTCGCCGCGGCCGAGAAACAGTTGCCCGGCTATGCGGACCGCCCGGTGTTCATCGGCTGGGGCCTGCGCGACTTCGTCTTCGACAAGCACTTCCTCGCCGGCTTCACGCGTGCGCTGCCACAGGCCGAGGTGCAGGCATTCGACGATGCCGGTCACTACGTGCTGGAAGACAAGCACGAAGTCTTGGTGCCGAGGATTCGCACCTTCCTGGATGCGTACCCGCTGACCTGAGTCAGCGCACCCAATCCGCCATCGTCAGAGCAGACAAGCCGTGCGCGATGCGCGCGCGGTCGCATTGGTCGCTTCGCTCCCCGAATTCCCAAGAGGCCGTCAGCGAGGCACAGACCGACGGGCGCAATGCGTGGATGGTGCAGTATGAGTAAGTGCCGATGTCTGCATCCAGCGCGATGCAACGTGGCCGCGCTTGCGAAGTGCCACGCATGACGCGCTCATGCTGGCGGAGTGGCTCGGTGAGCTCCGGCGGCACTTGTCCGCCTAGTTCAGGCGCCGCCTCCGACCAATGCAGGCTGACGCGAAAGTGAGCGCAACAGGCGCCGCAGCGTAGGCAAGGGTGGGCGGGATCGTCGGGGCCGGACATGTGCGGATTGTGACGATTCGCGCGGTCCGCGCAAGGGGCTGCGACAATGGCGGCATGCAGTCTGTTTCCAATATCGCCGACAGCCTTCGCCAACGCGCCCGTGAGGCCCCGGAGCGCATCGCCATGCGTTGCCCGGGCAGTGGCCGCTACGACATCGCCCTGACTTACGGCGAGCTGGATGCGCGCAGTGATGCGATTGCCGCAGGGCTTGCCTTGCGCGGCATCACGCGTGGTCAGCGCGTCGTGGTGATGGTGCGGCCCACGCCGGAATTCTTCCTGGTCATGTTTGCGTTGTTCAAGTTGGGCGCGGTGCCGGTGCTGGTTGATCCGGGTATCGACAAGCGCGCGCTTAAACAGTGCTTGGATGAGGCAAGACCAGATGCATTCATTGGCATTCCATTGGCGATGTTAGCCAAGACGCTTTTGGGATGGGCGAGGTCGGCGCGTCTGCGCATCACCACCGGGCGACGCGCATGGTTTGCCGACGCAACCTTGGCCGAGATCGAACGTGAGGGCATGGCGATGCCGCGTAATGCGGATGCGACATCCCCTGATGACATCGCGGCCATTCTGTTCACCAGCGGCAGCACCGGCGTCCCGAAGGGCGTGGTGTACCGGCATCGCCATTTCATCGCGCAAATCGACATGCTGCGTCGCGCCTTCGGCATTGAACCGGGCGGCGTGGATCTGCCGACCTTCCCGCCGTTCGCGCTGTTCGATCCGGCATTGGGGCTGACATCGATCATCCCCGACATGGACCCGACGCGACCCGCCGAGGCCGATCCGCGCAAATTGCATGCGGCGATCAAACGATTCGGCATCACCCAATTGTTCGGCTCGCCGGCGTTGATGCGTGTATTGGCCGACCATGGCGAGCCGTTGCCGGGCGTGATGCGCGTCACAAGTGCCGGCGCGCCGGTGCCGCCGGAAGTGGTGGCGAAGATGCTGCAATTGCTACCCGAGGGTGCGCAGCTATGGACGCCTTACGGCGCGACCGAGTGTCTGCCCGTCGCGGTGATCGAAGGCCGTGAACTGCTGACCTTGCGCGGGCGCACCGAGGCGGGTGCGGGCACTTGCGTGGGGCGGCCTGTTGAAGGCAATGACGTGCGCATCATCGCGATTACCGATGACGCCATCGATACATGGACGGATACGCGCGAAGTGTCTGCGGGCATAGTCGGTGAGATCACCGTGGCTGGTCCCAGCGCGACCGACGCGTATTTCAATCGCGATGCGCAGACGCGGCTGGCGAAGATTCGCGAAGTGGCGATGGATGGCGATGAGCGCATCGTGCACCGCATGGGCGACCTCGGTTATCTCGATCGCGAGGGCCGCCTGTGGTTCTGCGGACGCAAGTCACAACGGGTGGTGGTCGACGTGGCGACCACGCTATGCACGGAACAAGTGGAACCGGTGTTCAACACCCATCCCGAGGTCGCACGAACCGCACTGGTGGGCGTGCCCCGTGCGGCCAGCGATGGCGGTTTGCAACTCAGTCGCGGTGACAGCGGTCAGCTGCGTCAGGCGACAAGTGAAGCCGGTATGTCGCCTGTGTTGTGCGTGGAGCTGCGCGAGGGTGTGACTGACAGCGACTGGCCACGAATCAGTGAAGAGCTTCGCCGGATGGCCGATGGTTTGGTGCATACGGCCAAGGTGGAGCGTTTCATTCGCTACCCCAAAAAATTCCCAGTCGATATCCGCCACAACGCGAAGATTGGTCGGGAAAAATTGGCCGCCTGGGCGGTGAAACAGCCGAGCGAAGGTGCATCGACATGAAGATATTGGTGACAGGTGGCGGCGGATTTCTCGGTCAGAAACTGTGCGAAGGTCTGATCGTTCGCGGCCATCATGTCAGTAGCTTCAACCGCGGCCTGTATCCAGCGCTCGATGCCATGGGCGTTGAGCAAATTCAAGGTGATCTTGCGGACAGAAGCGCAGTGATTGCAGCGGCGCAAAGTTGCGAGGCGATCTTCCACAATGCGGCCAAGGCGGGCGCGTGGGGAAGTTATGACAGTTATCACCGCGCCAACGTGGTGGGTACAGGCAATGTGTTGGCGGCATGCCGCGAGCATGGCATCAACAAGCTCGTCTATACCTCGACACCCAGCGTGACCCATCGTGCGACGCATCCAGTCGAAGGCGGCACGGCGGAAAGCGTGCCATATGGGGAAAACCTCAAAGCACCATATGCGGCGACCAAGCAAATCGCCGAAAAGATTGTGCTCGCCGCGAATGACGACACGCTTGCGACGGTCGCATTGCGGCCGCGTCTGATCTGGGGTCCTGGTGACAATCAACTTTTGCCGCGCATAGTCGAGCGTGCAAAGGCTGGCCGATTAGCCTTGGTGGGCGATGGCCGCAACCTGGTCGACAGCACCTATATCGACAATGCCGCGCAGGCGCATTTCGATGCGTTCGATCATCTCGCCATTGGCAGCGCGTGTGCCGGGCGCGCCTATTTCATCAGCAATGGCGAGCCGTGGCCGATGGAAGACCTGGTCAATGGTTTGTTGTGTGCTGCTGGCGCACCCGAAGTGCATCGGCATATCCCTTTGCGCGTTGCTTACGTGCTGGGCGCGGCGGCTGAAGCCGTCTGGCCCTTGCTTCGCCTGAAGGGTGAGCCGCCGATGACGCGCTTCCTTGCCGAACAGCTCGCCACTACGCATTGGTACTCGATGGCACCGGCCAAGCGGGACTTTGGCTACGTTCCTCGCGTGTCGATTCAGGAAGGCCTGAAGCGCGTTGCCGATGCTTGGCACACACACGGATAGAATGCGCAGATGACCGAATCTTCGCCCTTCAATTGGAAAGTGCCTGCTGGCCGAGCGCTGGAAGCAGCGCTCAACCGCGCGTTGTCGTTGGACGAGGACACGCGCGCTGATCTGCGTGCACTTGATGGCCGCAGTGTTGCCCTGACGCTGGATTCGCCGCCGCTGGCTTTGCGCGTGACGGTGGAGGGCGATGCGCTGCGTGTCGGTCCCGCAGGTGACGCGGACCGAGCGGATCTCTCCGTGCGCAGCACGCTGGGCGGATTGCTCCGCCAGCTGCCGATGCTGCGACGTAATGATGCGCCACCTGTTGGCCAGTTGCGTATCGAGGGGGACGCGGAGCTAGCGCGTCGCCTGCAACGTCTGGCCGAACGCTTCGATCCGGATTGGGGGCGACCGTTCACGGCCGTGTTTGGAGATGTGTTGGGCACGCAGATCGCGAATGGCATTGGTTTTGCGTTGCGTAATGCGCGTCATGCAGGCAAAGAGTTTGCCGGCAGCGCTGCGGATTACCTGACAGAGGAGTCGCGCGATGTGTTGGGTCGCGATGAGCTCGACGCCTTCCATGATGATGTCGATGCGATCCGTGACGATGTCGAGCGCCTTGCTGCGCGCGTGTCGCGTTTGAAGGGCGTGGCATGAAGTCGGTGCGTCGCGCTTGGCGCATCGGTCGTGTGTTGCTGCGCTATCGCTTGGATTCGCTGCTGGACGACACGCCGGCCGAGCGTTGGCTGAGGTTGGCGCGCCCCTTTGTGCCGAATGCATCCACCAATGTGCAAGCGATGCCGCGCGGCCAACGCTTGCGGTGGGCGTTACAAGAGCTGGGGCCGATCTTCGTCAAGTTCGGGCAGATTCTGTCGACACGTCGCGACCTGGTGCCGGCCGATATCGCGGACGAGTTGACCTTGTTGCAAGACCGCGTGCAGCCTTTCGATGGCGAAGAAGCGCGACGCATCGTGGAACAATCATTGGGTAATCCCACTGATGTGTTGTTTGCAAAATTCGACACCACGCCGCTCGCCTCTGCTTCCATCGCGCAAGTTCACGCAGCCGTGCTGGACGATGGCCGCGAGGTGGTGGTCAAGGTGCTGCGCCCCGGCATTGCCAAGCAGATTTCCAGTGACATCGCCTTGTTGTACGACATCGCCGGCATCGTCGAGCGCGCACATCCCAATGCCGACAAGATTCGTCCGCGTGAAGTGGTGGCCGAAGTCGAATCTACCTTGGCCGCGGAACTTGATCTGCAGCGTGAGGCGGGCAATGCCAGCGTGCTGCGACGCAATTGGCTGGGTAGTGCCGACCTCTACGTGCCCGAGGTGATCTGGTCGCATACCGGTGAGCGCGCGATGACGATGGAGCGCGTGCATGGCATTCCCAGCGATGACATCGTGGCGTTGGATCGCGCCGGGATAGACCGTAAGGCGCTCGCCGCGAAAGGGGTGCGCGTTTTTTACGAGCAAGTCTTCCGTGACAATTTTTTCCACGCCGATGCGCATGCCGGCAACATCTGGGTGGATCTGGAGCGCCAGCAGAACCCGCGCTTCATCGCACTGGATTTCGGCATCATGGGCCAGCTATCGCGCGAGGATCAGTACTACCTCGCCGAAAATTTCATGGCAATTTTCAATCGCGACTATCGCCGCATCGCCGAGCTGCATGTCGAGGCGGGCTGGATGCCGGCGACGGTGCGCATCGACGAATTGGAAGCCGCCGCTCGCGCGATTTGCGAGCCTTACTTCACTCGTCCGTTGTCGCAGATCTCCCTTGCTGAGGTCTTGGCGAAACTGTTCCGCATGGCGCAGCGTTATCAGCTGACTTTGCAGCCGCAGCTCATCCTGCTGCAAAAAACCTTGCTCAATATTGAAGGCGTCGGTCGCCAGCTCGATCCCAACATCGATATTTGGGCGGTGGCGAAACCGGTGCTGGAAAAGATTCTGGCCGACCGTTACAGCCCGACACGACTGGCGCGCGAATTCGCCAAGCGCCTACCCGAGTTGGTAACGCATGCACCCGACATGCCTGGGCTTGCGCACGCGTGGCTGAAACAGCAAGTGGAAGGCCGTCACCTGCTACAGATGGAATCGCACGATCTGCGCGTTTTGTCGAAAGACTTGCACGTCATGCAGAAGCGAATGATCTCGGCCGTGCTGGGCGTGGGTCTGTTGATCGTAGCGAGCGTGTTATACGGGCTGGAAGCAGGTGGTCCGCGCATGTTGGGGATCCCGGTCGCGACGTGGGTCGCGGGTTTGGGCGGCTTGTGGGCTTTGATCGCGGCATGGCCACGGCGTCGGAAATGAGTCGCTGATCAAGCTTCTACCTGCTGAATAGCAGGCGCAGAATTGCAGCCCGTCCTATGGTGCGATGATGCTGTCAGAAGTGGCAGTGCAGCGAAGGGGCGTCGCATGGTCGAGCAAGCGCAACAGGCGGGCAAAAGCGAAATTTATCGGACGCTGCTGGAATCCACCAAGGCGATTCCTTGGCAGATTGACTGGAAGTCCGCGACGTTTTCTTACATAGGCCCGCAGATCGAAGCCTTGTTGGGGTGGTCAGCCGATAGCTGGAAAACAGCCGTGGACTGGGCCGATCGTATCCACCCGGACGAGCGTCAGCATGTCGTCGAATATTGCATGGCGCAGTCAGCCAGCGGCATCGACCACGAGGCCGACTATCGCGCGCTGACTGCGGATGGCCGACATGTATGGATTCGTGACGTCGTCCATGTGATTCGTGACGAGGCGGGTGAGGTCAACTCGTTGGTGGGTTTCATGTTCGATATCAGCGAACGCAAAGTGAATGAAGATCGCATCGACGAATTGCAGAAGACATTGATGGCTTTGAGCTATCAGGATGGGCTGACCGGCGTCGCCAACCGCCGGCGCTTCGATGAGTTGTTGGCCGCAGAGTGGGAGAAGAGCCGCGCAACGGGCGCACCGCTGTCACTGATCATGGGCGACATCGACCTCTTCAAGGCTTACAACGATAGGCATGGACATTTGCAGGGCGATGATTGCCTGAAAGCAGTGGCGGCCTGTTTGAAGGCGGCTGCCATGCGGCCTCGCGATCTGGTGGCACGCTATGGAGGTGAAGAATTTGCCATTTTGTTGCCGGAGACCACGCGCAGCGAAGCATTGGCGGTGGCCGAGCGATGCCGCTTGGCGATTGCCGAGGGCAGCATCGTGCATAGCGATAATCGATTGCCCAGCATGAGTTTTGGCGTGGGCACACGATGTGATGATGATTGCATCGACATGCGCGATTTTGTCGAGGCGGTTGATCGAAAACTTTACGCAGCCAAGAGTGGCGGTCGGGACGCGATCGTCGCTTGAGCCCGAGTCGGCCTAACGCAAGCAAAAAATTGGGCGAGTCGATCGAAGCCGAGCTCGCCCTCGAGGACCGTTAGTCGATTACTTGGCGGCAGGTGCAGGTGTCTTCGCGGCATTGGCGAAGTCGCCGGCGACATACACGCTGAGCTCGGCAGGCTTGAAGTGACGCTTGATCGCCGCATTGACGTCGGCCAGTGTCAGCGACTTCAGTTTGGCGTCGAACTCGGCGCGGCGCAGCATCTTGCGGCCCAGGTACTGGTCGGAGTTCAGCATGCCGGCGATATTGCCGTCGCTGGCGCGGCCTTGCTGGCGCTGGGTCAGGATGCCGTTGACCGCATCGCTCAACTCTTCCGCAGTGATGCCATCACGCACGAAGCGCTCTAGCTCTTCGCGCACGGCAGCTTCAAGCTTCGGCATGTTTTGAGGCGCAGCGATGCCCTGGATCGAGAATGAGCCCGCATCGTCTTTACCGCTGCGGCTGGAATCCGCCGACAGGCCGCTGCCGATGCCATAGCTGAGGCCATCTTTCTGGCGTACGCGATCAAACAAACGCGACTTCAAGCCACCACCACCGAATACGTGGTTGGCGACAGTCAGCGCGGCGTAATCCGGGTTGTCGTCGCTCAGCGGCAGGTTAAAGCGCGCGAGATAGACGGCATTGGACTTGTCTGGCGTCTCGAAACTATGACGCTGTGCATCGACATCGTTGTAGCGCGTGTTGATCGGCTGGAAAGTCACGCCCGGCTTCCAGTCGGCGAACAGCTTCTGCAGTAGCGGCTTGATCACGGCAGGCTCAAAGTCGCCCACGATCGAGATCTGTCCGTTGCTGGTGCCGTAGAACGCATCGTGGAATTTGCGCACGTCATCGAGTTTGAGCGCACGCAGCTTGGCCAGCGATTCGTCCAACGTGTCAGTGTGCAGCGGATGTCCGACCGGCCATGGATCGAAATGCTGGGCCATGGCGATGCCGGCAACAGTGCCCGGCTCCTTGCGCGCGGCCTCGATGCCGGTGACCGATTGCAGGCGGGCCTGCTCGAACTCGTTCTCCGGATACGCCGGGTTGCGCAGAATGTCGGCGGCGAGGGTCAATGCATCGACCAGTTCACCGCGACGTGTTTGCAGGTCGATGTTGGCGCTCTGGATGCTGCCACTGACACTGGCTTGCGTTTTCAATTCTTCGAAGCGCTTGTCAATCTGCTCGCGGCTCATCGTCTTGCTGCCGCGCATCAACAACGCACCGGCCATGTTGCCGGCTGGATCGGGGTGGCGCTTGATGGATTCGACATCACCAAAGCGGAAGTCGGCATCCACCACCACGGTTTCGCCGCGTGTCCTTTTCGGTAACAGTGAAACCTGCAGGCCATTACCGATGGTGAAGATTTCAGTGCGTGCAGCGATGTTTTCGATGCTGGGATCGAACGCTTCACCGGCGGCGACTGCTTCACGGCCCTTATAGCCATCGACCAGCGTTGCAACAGCAGGACCAGCTTCGATAGTGGCGCGCACGGCGTTATCGGTCGGCACGAAGCGCGCCAAGGTGCGATTGGAGGGGATCAAGTATTTCTTGGCGACGCGATTCACGTCTTCGAGGCTGACTTTGTCCATCGCATCGCGCAGCACGAAGTAAAGACGCCAATCGCCGGCGGCAACGTACTCGCTCATCGCCAGACCAATGCGGTTGACGTCGTTGAACGAGAGTTCGTAGGCATTGGCGATGCGCTGTTTTGCATCGGCAAGTTCCTGCGCGGTGACCGGCGTGGCGGCGATCTTTTCCGCTTGTGACAGCAGTTCGGATTCGACCTTGGCTGTATCGCCATCCTTGGGCGGCACCGCGATCAAGGTGAAGCTGCCCGGATCACGCTGGGCACCAATGCCTGCGAAAGCAGCGGCAGCAAGTTTCGGCTCAACCAAGGATTTGTGCAGGCGGCCACCCGGCGAGTGACTCAGGATGTCGGCTAGCACCATCAGTGCAGGCGTATCGGCATGGGTGGCGGACGGTGCGTGATAGGTAAGACCGATCAGGCGAAGGTCGCCGCTGCGACGCACGGTGATTTCGCGTTCGCCATCCTGCGTTGGCTCGGTGGTCCAGAACGTGGGCAGGGTGCGGGACGGGCGCTTGATCTTGCCGAAGGTGGCTTGCACCTTGCCAAGTACCTCGGCGGGGTCGAAACGTCCCGCGATGATCAGCGTCGCGTTATCGGGCTGGTACCACTGGCGGTAGAACGCCTGCAGATTGCCGATCGGCACGTTTTCGACATCCGCGCGGTTGCCGATGGTGCTCTTGCCATAGTTATGCCACTGGTAGGCGGTCGACATCATGCGTTCGTTGAACACGATGCCCGGCTGGTTCTCGTTACGCTCCATCTCGTTGCGTACCACGGTCATCTCGCTGTCCAGATCCTTCTTGGCGATGTGCGAATTGACCATGCGGTCGGCCTCCATCCCCAGCATCCAATCGAGCGTGTCGTCGTTGGCGGGAAAGCTGCCGTAGTAATTGGTGCGGTCGAGGTTGGTGGTGCCGTTGAAGCTGACGCCGCGCTTTTTCATCTCACCGGGAATGTCGCCGTGCTTCGGCGTGCCCTTGAACACCAGGTGCTCCAGCAAGTGGGCCATGCCGGTTTCGCCGTAGTTTTCGTGCATCGAGCCCACGCCATAGGTGACGTTCACCGTCACGGTCGGCTTGGACGCATCCGGGAACAGCAGCACGCGCATGCCGTTGTCCAGCATGTACTCACAAATGCCTTCCACGCAGGCTTTCGAGGCGATGCCCTTGGGCGGCGCGATCGAGGATTGTGCGTAGACAGGATGCAGGGGGAAGGAAGCAACGACGATGGCACAGGCCAACGCAAGGGGACGAAGACGGGACATCCGAGTCTCTCTGGTCGAAAATGGGGCATGGTAGAGATCGAACTTTCCCCTGACGTGTGCCAAAAGCCCTGTTTGCCCGTGTTGTGGGTTGATGAACGCCTGGCGGCGATCCACAAACCGGCAGGTTTGATGGTGCATGACAGCGCTCTGGCACGCGGCGAAACCGATTTCGCCGCCGACCGCCTTCGCGAGCAGTTCGGCCGCCCGGTGTTCTTGGTGCATCGGCTGGACCGTGCCACCAGCGGCTGCCTGCTGTTGGCATTTGATCGCGAGACGGCATCGGCCTTGGGAAAGGCCTGGATGGCGGGTGAGGTGTCGAAGGACTACCTGGCCATTTGCCGCGGCTGGCCGGGGGAAACCCGCTTCACCATCGACCATCCGCTGGATGGTGGGCCGGGCAAGCCGCAGAAGAAAGATGCCGTCACCGACTTCGAGGTGTTGCGCCACTGCGAGTTGCCATGGCCCTCACAGGATTTCGCCACGTCCCGCTATGCCTTGCTGCGCGCCTCGCCGCGTACCGGGCGCTTCCGCCAGATCCGCCGGCACCTCAAACATGCTTTCCACCATCTGATTGGCGATACCAGTCATGGCGACGGCCGCCACAATCGCGCGTTTCGGGTGGCGGGGATTCATCGGATGTTGCTGCATGCCGAAGCGCTGACCTTCGTACATCCACATACCGGCGAACGTATGCGCGTCGAGGCTGCGCCGGATGGCGAATTCGCGCATGCGCTGGCCCTGTTCGAGCCAGCGCAGCAGGCGGGGTAGCGGTTACTCCTGGGCTTTCTTCCCACCCTTGGCCATTTCGGCTTCCATGTCCGCCATCATCTTCTCCATTGCGGACTGGGCCAGTGGCTGCATTTCCTGCATCGTGCGCTGGAGCAATTGCGGCATCTTCTGCATCACGCTACGGCCTTCCGGGCTTTCATAGAACCGCGTCATCGCTAGGACCTCATCAGCCGTCATCGTGTCGGTGTATACACGCAGATAGATCGGTTTCAGGTTGTTCCATGACAGCATGTCGCGCAGGCTGGCTTCTTGCGCCGCCACCATGCGCTGGGCACGGTTCTTGTCGGCTTTGCTGGCGCCGCTGCTTGCCAGTCGTTGGTCCACCAGCGCATTGGACTGCTGCATCATCGCCGGAATCATCTGGTCGATGACTTTCTCCGCGTCCATTACCTGCAGCAGTCGTTCGATCTGCGCGGTGCTGGGCGGCGCGGCCTGTGCATTGCTGCCAAGCACTGCGAGACCAAGAAGAATCAGGGCGAGAATCTTTTTCATGATGGACTCCATGTCAGGGGGTACTAGCTTACTTGCGCGCGCCATACGGGGGCCCATGGCCTGATAAAGTGCCGACATGTTGCACATCGCACCAGGGATCGACATCGACGAGGACGAGCTTACCGAGCGCTTCGTGCGTGCATCCGGCGCGGGCGGGCAGAACGTCAACAAGGTCGCGACCGCGGTGGAACTTAGGTTTGATGTCGCATCGTCACCCTCGTTGCCGGATGCCGTGCGCACGCGGCTGTTGGCGCGACGCGACCGGCGTATGACGATGGACGGGGTGATCGTCATCCAGGCGCAGCGGTTTCGCACCCAGGATCGCAACCGGCAGGATGCGCGCGATCGCCTGATCGCGTTCATCGAGCATGGATTGCATGCTCCCAAGCCACGCGTGGCTACCAAGCCAACGCGTGGATCCAAAGAGCGTCGCTTGCAGGCGAAACGTGGCCGCAGTGAAATCAAGCGCGGCCGTGGTGCGCGTGAGTGGGATTGACCACGAAATAGAAGATGGGATTGAACGAAGGACAGGGGATATGCCGATACAACATCCACCCACACCGGCCCGCGATGGCGACATTCTGCCGCTACCGCCGAATGCACCGCGCGTGCATCGCAGTCGCTTTGCGCAGTGGCTAGGCCGCAGCATCCTGAAGATGGGTGGCTGGAAGATGGTGGGTGAGTTTCCGGATGTACGTAAAGCAATTCTGATCGGCGCGCCGCATTCTTCCAATTGGGATGGTGTGTGGGGCTTCTCCGCCTTGCTCGCGCTGGGGTTGGACTTGCGCATCCTGGGCAAGAAGGAGTTGTTCTGGGGGCCGATGGGTTGGTTGATGCGTGTGCTCGGCGTCATCCCGATTGATCGAAGTGCGCCGGGTGGTTTTGTCGCGCAAAGCATCGAGACAATGAAAAACGCCGACGCGATCTGGATTGGTCTGGCACCCGAAGGTACGCGCAAGAAAGTCGATCAGTGGAAGACCGGTTTCTGGAAGTTGGCGAAAGGCGCGGACGTGCCGGTGATCCTGGCGTACTTCCACTACCCGGACAAGATCATCGGTATCGGCCCGACCATCGAAATATCCGATGACATGGCCGCCGATATGGCCAAGATCCGCGAGTGGTACGCGCCGTGGCAGGGCAAGAATCGCGGCACCGCGTGAGTGTAGTCAGCGTGGCCTGACGCCTTCGGTTAGGATCGAAAACAATGCGGCGGCGGCGTCTGGCAAAGGCATAGGCAATAACAGGCCCAGCACGCCATCCACATGCAGGCTGGCCAGGCCATGCACCATCGACCAACCAGCCAGCGCGACTTGCTCGGGTGGACGTGTGCCGGTCAAGCCGGCTGCGCTGCAATCCTGCGCGGCCCGCAACACCACACCAAAGGCGCGCTGACCTGCTTCGAGTAGCGCCGGGTAATCCGGTTTGTGGCATTCGATGCCAAACATCAGGCGATACAGCGACGGATGCATGGCCGCGAAACCCAGATACGCCTCGCCGACCGCGAGATAAGCCGAGACTGGATCGCTCGCGGCAACGCGCGCGGTTTCCGTTGCTGTGGTGAGTTCGTCAAGCCCCTCGGTGATGACGGCAGCCAGCAAGGCATCGCGGTCTTCGAAATGACGATACGGCGCCGCTGCGCTGACGCCGGCCTTTTGCGCTGCACCTCGCAGCGTCACCGCTTGCGCACCACCTTCTTCCACCATGTCGCGCGCCGCCATCAGCAGCGCACGGTGCAAGTCGCCGTGGTGGTAGCCCTGCGGCTTGGGAATGCGCGCTTTCTTGCGAGGTGCGGCTCTCATGTTGACAACTGTAACATTGCGAAGCTAGGCTGGATGTTGACGATATAAACATTTTGTTAAGCCCTATACGCAAGGAGAGCCCCATGAACTTCAATCCCGTCGTCTGGTTCGAGATCTACGTGCAGGACATGCCGCGCGCGCAAGCGTTCTACGAAAAGGTGTTGGACAAGAAGCTGGAAGGGCTTGAAGCCCCCGAAGGCGATGCTTCGGGATTTCAGATGCTGGCGTTTCCGATGGCAATGGAAAACGGCGGTGCCGGCGGCGCATTGGTGAAAGCCGAAGGGGTGCCATCTGGCGGCATGGGCACGCTTGTCTATTTCGGTTGCGAGGACTGCGCGGTGGAAGCAGGTCGTGTCGTCGCCGCAGGCGGACAGATCTTCAAGGAGAAATTCTCAATCGGCCCATACGGTTTTTGCGCACTGGCGCACGACACCGAAGGCAATATGTTTGGCCTGCATTCAATGGAGTGAAATATTTTCGTTGATGTCGCATCGTCTTATCGCATGCGACTGGTTAGATGAACGATGTCATGGCGCGACGCCAGTGACATCGTCCACATCAACATGAAACGTGAGGATCCGCATGAGCAACTCCCCCATCACCGTTGAAACCACCGTCAACGCCCCGGCAGAATCTGTCTGGACAGCTTGGAATACCCCCGACGACATCAAGCAATGGAATGCCGCATCCGATGACTGGCATACCACCGCATCAGAAGTCGACCTGCGCGAAGGTGGTCGTTTCAGCTCGCGGATGGAATCCAAGGATGGTGTGCATGGCTTCGATTTCGGCGGCACTTACGTCGCCATCGATCCGGGCAAACGTCTGCACTACGCCATCGATGATGGCCGTCATGTGCATGTCGATTTCATCGACAACGGCGACGGCAGCGTGACCGTGCGCGAGCGCTTCGACGCCGAGGGCACGCACACACGTGAGCAGCAGCAGGAGGGCTGGCAAGCCATTCTCGACAACTTCAAGCGCCACGTCGAAGCGAAAGCCTGAGGGGGCCGACATGACACGCACGCAAGGGCTTTTCATCAACTTACCGATTGCGGATATCGCTCGCACACGGGCGTTCTATACAGCACTCGGTTTCGAGATCAACGAGAATTTCAGCGACGACAACGCCGTTGCAGTGGTGCTGGGCGACAAGCAGTTCGCGATGTTGCTCAAGCGCGAGTTCTTCCAGACGTTCACCAAGCTCGAGCTGGCTGACCCGACCAAGTACGTGCAAAGCCTCGTCGCGATCCAGTTCGATGACAAGAAGGAAGTCGATGCGATCGTCGAGGCCGCGCTGGGGAATGGCGGCGGCGAGCCGCACCCGCCGGAAGACATGGGTTTCATGTACCAACGTGCCTTCAGCGATCCGGATGGCCACGGCTGGGGCCCGTTCTGGATGGACCCGGCCGGCATTCCCGAAGATCACTGACGCACACAGACAAAGGACATTCAATGAACCCCTATCTCAATTTCAACGGCAACTGCCGCGAAGCGCTCAGTCATTACCAGCAAGTGTTGGGCGCGAAGCTGCTGTTCCAGCACACCTGGGCCGAGTCGCCGATGGCCGACCAGATGCCCGAGGGCCAAGGTGACGCGATCATGCACGCCACGCTGCAGTTTCCCGATGGCTCGCTGTTGATGGCAGCCGACTACCCGCCTGCGGATTTCAAGCCGATGCAGGGGTTCTCGTTGTCGGTCAATGCCGCATCGGTAGAAGAGGCCGAACGTCTGTTTGCAGGTTTGTCGGAGGGTGGCGTGGTAACGATGCCGCTGGAGCCGACCTTCTGGGCCGAGCGTTTCGGCATGTGCACGGATCGCTTCGGCACATCGTGGATGGTGAACTGTGAAATGAAAGCGCCCTGAGCGCGAGGAGGCAGCATGTATGTAGATGGCTTCGTGATGGCCGTCCCCAAGGCACGCGTCGATGAATACAAGGCGATCGCCGAAAAATCCCGAGACCTGTGGAAGCAGCATGGCGCGCTCGATTACGTAGAAGCCATTGCCGACGACGTGAAACCCGGCAAGCTGACCTCGTTCCCGCAGGCCGTCATGCTGAAGGATGACGAGGTGGTCGTGTTCGCATGGATCACCTACCCCTCGCGTGAGGAGCGTGATCGCGTCAACGCCGCGGTGATGGAAGACCCGTGGATGAAAGAAATGAAACCCGAAGACATGCCCTTCGATGGTCAGCGTATGTTCTGGGGTGGCTTCGAGACTCTGGTGCAGGGCTGATTGATGATGTCCACTGGCTTTCGGGGTAGCGCATGATCCTGCACGCACTCGTCTCCGTCGGCCATTTCATCGCCGCTTTCGCGCTCGTCGCAGCCTTGGTAGCGGAGTGGACGATGCTGCGGGGTCGCGTGGATGGCGCAGTCATCGAACGCTTGCTCCGTGCGGATCTGATCTATGGCCTGTCGGCGATCACGGTGTTGGCTTTCGGCTTGTGCCGCGTGTTCTTCTTCGACAAACCCGCCGCCTACTACCTGCACTCGGTACCGTTCTGGGCCAAGCTGGTGCTATTTGCCGTCATAGGTCTGCTATCGATTGCGCCGACGCTTGCGCTTTTCCGTGCGCGCCGCGCTGCACGCGTCGATGTGAACTATGTAATGGCAGCAAGCGAGATGGGGATGTTGCGTCGCAGGGTGTCGATCGAGCTGATGTTACTGGCGTTGGTGCTATTGGCCGCATCGCTGACGGCAAAAGGCGTGGGCCTGCTGGACTGAGGCGGCGACGAAAAATGTAAAAAAAGCCCCGGTGCGCTGGGGCTTTCAGTGCCACACACGCGGGGGATCAGTTACAACGGCTTGCCGCCGAATTTGTAGGTGAATTCCAGGTAGTAGCTGCGACCCTGGGTGTCGAACCAGGAGATGTCGTAGTAGGGATAGCTGGTATAGGTTGGGTCGACCGGCGGCTTTTCGTCGGTCAGATTGACCACTGACAGCGACAGGCGCGCGCGATCGGTGAATTTGTATTGCAGGTTGGCGTTGTAGCGATAGGTGGCCTCCAGCCATGGGCCCGGATCACCCGCTTCCCAAACCTCGTCGTACGACCAGCCGTTGGGCAGCCGGCCAAGACGATTGGCCTGCACCGATGCAGACCACGCTTCGCGCTCCCACCATAGACGTGCATTGGCCTTCGTGCGCGGGATGTCATACCCGCTGTTGACCGCGAACATGTCGACAATCGGCTCGTCCGGATAGACCTGGATCTCGTGATCGCGCACCCAGGTGTAACCACCGCTCAGACCGATGCGGCCGATGCGGGTATCGAAACGCAGGTTGGTGCTGAAGTCGATGCCACTGGTGTTCTCGCGCGCCACATTGATTGGATTGACGTGCACCCCATAGATGCCGCCATCAGCCGAGCGCGTGATGCGGGCCAGCGTGTCCACGCAGAGAGGTGAATTGATCGGCTGCACGCCGGTGCGGCATTCGTACTCGTTGCGCATGACTTCGCTGGCGCGCAGGTCCTGAACCTGATCACGCATGTCGATATCGAAATAATCCAATGAGACATCTATGTTGTGCCGCGGAGACCAGACGAAACCTGCTGTCCACGAGGTGCTTGTCTCCGGGTTAAGCTCACGGTTGCCGGCGCGGCTGCGGATGATGCCTTCGCTGCTGTAGCTGCAATCGTCCAAGGTTTCATTCGGTTCTTCGATTGCACAACGGTAGTAGTCGGGTACCGAGGTTTCATCATTGCCTGGGCCGGAGAAAACGTAGTGCAGGTCGGGCGCGCGGAATGCTGTGCCGTAGGACGCGCGCACCAACAGGCTGTCGAGCGGGCGCCACTCCATGCCCGCACTCCAGGTGAAGCGCCCGGGCGTACGGCCGGCGAAGCGGTACTGGTCATAGCGCCCTGCGAGGCTCAGGTTGAGTCGTTCGTGCACAGGCATGCGCAACTCGCTGGCCAGCGCCCAACGGTTGCGACTGCCCTTGCCGTTGGAATCCTTCCAGCTGTAGTAGTAGTACTGGGTCGCAAGCGGGTCCGGCTTCAGGTCGTAATCCTGATGTCCCAACTCGGCAGTGGCGGCGAAGCCTGCTGGACCACCCGGCAGTTGGAACAGGTCGGCTTGGGTCAGGGTGAAGGAGAGCGTCTGGCTGGACGACTGCGGGTGATAGGTGGTGTAGGCGAAGATGCTGTCGTACTCGGCACGGGTAAGCGGCGTGTACATCCGGTCGTGTGGCGCGTTGTAGATCGGGAAGCCATCGTCGTCGTAGCCCAGCAGTGGGCCGAGGAACAAATCGTTGGCCTTGGACGCAACGATCTGAGGCCAGCTAATGTCGGCCTTGTATTGCGAATGGCTCAGTGCGACTTCGTAATCCCAGTCTTCGCCAAACACGCCTTTCAAGCCAGTGGTCGCGCCGAACGTCTTCTGCACGGTGTTGACCATGCCGTTGCGAAGGCCCCCCATCTCCTCCTTGCTGAAGACGCGTTGCCAGTACTCCACCTGATCGGTGGCCTGGTTGTAGAAATATCCCTCTTCGTTGCCATCCGGCATCATCAGCGCCCATGTGCGTGGCGCGCGGAACAAAGACAGCTCGTGACGGCCGGCTTGCAGGTCGGCGAACCATTCGTTGCCGTTGTCGAAGCGATAGGTCATCGATGCAAAGGCGTTGATGCCTTTACGCTTGCTGATCATGGTCCGATAGGCCACAGATTGATCGCTGCCGCAGTAGTAGCCGTAGTTGCGGCGATAGGCGTATCCCATGTTGCCGCCGTTGAGACTCGACAGTCCATCGCAGGTTGCCTCGCCCGGGTCGATGTAGTCATCCCACCAATCGGTGATCAAAAAGTTGCGCGGCGGATAACCGTAGCGGGTGGGGTTGGGTGCATCGAAGCTGGAATCCTGCTGCTTGCGGTCAAAGCCCCACAAGGGGTCTTGGTGGCTGTATTCAAAACCGGC
Source organism: Solilutibacter tolerans (assembly GCF_900155935.1). Classification (GTDB taxonomy): domain Bacteria; phylum Pseudomonadota; class Gammaproteobacteria; order Xanthomonadales; family Xanthomonadaceae; genus Solilutibacter; species Solilutibacter tolerans. The sequence goes on along the minus strand of NZ_FTLW01000002.1, from coordinate 197,999 downwards.
AACTGCGCTGAACGCGCCACGGTTGAAGCCGCTCGACACGTTGAGCACATGCGACTGTGCATCCCCGCGCTCGGTCTGTCCGTAGCGATAGCTGACCTCGGTGCCATCGGCCTGACTCTTCAGGATGAAGTTGACTACGCCGGAGATCGCGTCGGAGCCGTAGATCGCTGAAGCGCTGCCGGTCAGCACTTCGATGCGGTCGATCATGCCAAGCGGGATGCTTGAGACATCGGTGAAGTTGCTGCGGCCACCGAATGGCAGCGGGAAGTCGGCGATGCGGCGGCCATTGACCAGGACCAGCGTGTGGTTGGGGCCCAGCGCCCGCAGATCCACCTGTTGTGCGCCGGGGGAGAAGTCGGCGCCGCCAGCCGACTGCTGGCTCTGGGTTTCACCACTGTTCTGCGACAGCGACTGCAGCACTTCGGGCACGCTGGTGAAACCACTGGCCTGGATTTCCTCGGAGGTCATCACGGTGATCGGCGCGGGGCCCTCCACCTGTGTGCGGGGGATGCGCGACCCGGTGACCTGCACCGTGCCCAGATCGGTGGTCGGCGGTGGCTCCTCGGCTTGCTGGGGCTGCGCTGGCGTGGATTCTGTTTGCGCCGGCCCGGATGCCGGCGCTTGCCGGCGTGCGGGGACTGCGGACTTGCTGGCTTGCGCAACGATCAACACGGCACCGTTGCCACCATGCCTGGGTTGGAAGCCGCTGCCCTTGAGCAATTGATCGAGGGCAAGTTGCGCGGGCATCTGGCCGCGTACGCCCGGGCTGCGCGCGCCCTTGAGCTGATCGCTTCGATAGACCAGCTGGGTGCCTGATTGCCTGGCATAGGCATCCAGCGCCGAGGCTAGATCCCCAGCTGGGACATCCAGACGGATGGGCGCTGATTGTGCTTGTGCAGCCAATGCGGCCGAGCAGGCCAGAGACAACAACAGGGTGCGCAACGGGCGAGATGATTTCATGTGGTTCTTTCCCCAGAAGGCGCTCGGAGCAGCGCCGTCAAATCACCATGACGAACGAGTTTGCAAATCCCCCCACGCGATGGGACCGTTCTCAGCGAGAATGCAGGACGATCCGCTCGTTGCTGTAATCGGCGCGCACGGGGAAGCCCGATTCCAGTAGCTCGACGAAACCTTGCGCGTTGTCCCAGCGGAAGCTGCCGCCGATGCGCAGCGCAGCCACGGCCGGGTCATCGATCACGATCTTGCGCGCGTTGTAGCGATTGAATTCGGCTGCGGCATCCGCCAGCGGGGTGTCACGGAAGGCCAGCATGCCCTCACGCCAATCCAGGAGGCGCTCGGCATCGCCAGGGGCCATGCTGCGCACCAATACGCCGCCGTCGCGGACCAGAGCAATGCTGTCGGCCGGTAGCAAGCTAGCCGGTTGCGGCGCCGCTGCGCCGGGCAAAGGTTCCAGCCGCACAATCCCCTCGGTGACGACCACGCGCAAGTCTTGCGCATCGCGCCGGACCGAGAAGCGCGTACCCACAGCGACGGCCTGGTGGCTGCCGGCATTGACCACGAAGGGGCGGCGCGGATCCTTGGCCACGACGAAGATCGCCTCGCCCTGCAGCAGCTCGATCTGACGGGCGCGGCGCGAGATGCGCACTTCGACCAGACTGTCGCTGGCCAAGGTGGCCTGGGAGCCATCGGCCAACGGAAAGCTATCGACTTTGCCCAGCGCGCTGCGATACGTGGCGACATCGACATGGTTATAAGCCAGCCAGCCCCATGCTGCGATGCCGACGCCAATGGCCATCGCTGCGGCAAGCGCGAATGGTGCCCATGGCGATCGACGACGAGGCATGCGCGGTTGCGATGCACGCTCTGCCATGGCCTGAAGCAGTTGTTCGCTGCGGTCGGCCAACGGGGCTTGCCAATATCCACGCGGGGGCGGGCCATCGCCTTGCCATCCAGCGCCCAGTGCCTGCAGGCGTCCGGCTGCGCGCCAACCGGCCTCCAGTCGCAAATAAGCCACCCGATGCGCAGGGTCCATGCCCAGCCAGGCGTTAAGCGTGTGCTGGTCGGCATCGCGCCAGTCCTCACCGTCACGCCGCGTCAGCCAATCCGCTGCCTCGCGCTCGATGGTCAGACTGTCGCGGCGATGTTCAGTGGGCTTGTTCACGCTCGTCGTCCACAGCCGCTGCCTCGCTCGCTGCGGCTTCGCCGGCATGCAGCGCGTCGGTCAGCAGGCGCATGCCTTTGGCGATGTGCTTCTCCACGGTCTTTTCGCTGATGCCCATGCGCATGGCCACTTCCTTCTGAGACAGTTCTTCGACGCGCCGCAACCAGACCACTTCGCGACAACGGTCGGGCAAGCGGTCGAAGGCGGCGGACAATAGCGCCAGTGTTTCCCGGCCGCCGCACCATCGCTCCGGTGAGACGTCATCCACCAAGACGTGCGAAGGCTCGAAATCACCCATTGGCACGATCGACACGACGCGTGCGTGGCGGGCGCGATCGGCCATCAAGTGTCGCGCACTGGAGAACAAAAACGATTTGGGCGAGGTGGGGCGTGACTTAGCCGCCGCCTGATAGATGCGTGCGTACAGTTCCTGACGCAGGTCACGTACCTCGTCGCGATGAGGCCAGCAACGCGTGAGGTAACGTTGCAGCGCTTCCTCGTGGACGAGGATGTGTTCGATGAACCAGCGGTCCAGATCCTCATCCATAGTCGCACCATAGCTGATTAGCGCGGGATGATGAGGGAAAGCGCATCTCCATTCGTCTAGGAACAGGACTGCACGCATGCGGAGGACGATGATGATCAAACAAAGCACAGGAAAGGCCTGGCTGCTGGCAACGTGCCTGTGGGTGCTGCCGATGACGGCTGCGTGGGCGGCGGATGTGGGTCACTACGTGCTGGGTGATACCCGCGCGAAAACGCCGGGCAAGGTCGAGCCTGGACTGTTGCTGATGGGCGGCGGCGACCGCAATTTCGAGGCGATGCGCTGGTTCATGCAGAAGGCCGGCAATGGCCACATCGTGGTGCTGCGCGCCTCGCAAGCGGGTGAGATCGGCGAGGAATTCTTCAACGAGGTCGGTGGTATCCAGTCGGTCGAAACTTTCGTGTTCAAGGACCGCGATGCCGCGAGCGACAAGACCATTTTGGCTGCGCTCAAGCGCGCCGATGGCATCTTCATCGCCGGGGGTGACCAGTCGCGCTACGTGCGTTACTGGCGCGGTACTCCAGTCGGCGCTGCGCTCGATGCGCATGTGCGTGCAGGCAAGCCACTTGGCGGCACCAGTGCGGGTCTCGCGATGCAGGGCGAATACCTTTATGGCGCGATGGATGGCGGCAGCCAGACCAGCCCGCGCGCATTGGCCGATCCGCTCGGCGACGGCAACACCATCGAAACCGATTTCCTCAAGATCGCGCTGCTCAAAGGCGTTATCACCGATACACACTTCAGCGAGCGCAGCCGCCTGGGCCGGCTGATCGCCTTCGTGGCGAAGGGCGAGGTGATGGCCGGACATCCGCTGATTGGCCTCGGCGTGGACGAAGACGCCGCCGTAGCGGTGGAAGGCGATGGCATCGCGCGGGTGTATGCCACCGCGCCGGGTGCCGGGGCGATTATCGTGCGCGGCGGTTTTGCCGAGAAACAGGTTGAAGATGAGGCGATGAATCTTGCGCGCATCGACACCGTGACGGCGGGCGTCGGCTCCGTGCTGCATCTGCCTTCTGGCCGCGTCGACAAGCCCTTGGCCGAACGCCGCTATGCCGTGCGTGATGGCGTGCTGGTGGCGCTCGATACCCCGATGCTGGTGATTCATGGTGGCGCGGGCGTGGAGCCAGGCGATTTGACCGAGGCGGAAGAAGTCGCCGCGCGCGCTGCGCTGGAAGCTGCGTTGCGCGCCGGTCACGCCAAGCTGAAAGCGGGTGCATCGTCGGTGGATGCGGTGCAGGCGGCGATCGTGGTGCTGGAAGATGCGCCGCAGTTCAACGCAGGACGTGGCGCGGTGTTCACCCACGATGGCCGCAACGAACTGGATACCTCGTTGATGGATGGTGCCAGCGGCAAGGCAGGCGCGGCGGCGGGCCTGCATCGGGTCAAGAACCCGATCACTTTGGCGCGCGCGATCATGGACAAGTCCAGGCACGTGATGATGGTGGGCGATGGCGCAGAAGCCTTCGCCAAAACGCAGGACGTGGCGCTGGTCGACCCCAAATATTTCTACACAGAGAAGCGCTGGCGCGCTCTGCAAAAGGCGCTCGCAGAAGAGCGTGCAACGCAAGCCTCGAACACCTCGCAAGTGCTGCCCGGCAAGGCGTATTTCGGCACGGTCGGCGCGCTCGCGCTGGATGGCAAGGGCCACTTGGCTGCGGGCACTTCGACCGGCGGCATGACCAACAAGCGTTACGGCCGCGTCGGCGATTCACCGATCATCGGCGCAGGTACCTGGGCGGATGATCGCTGCGCGGTGTCCGGCACGGGCTGGGGCGAGTTCTATATACGCGCCGCCGCGGCGCATGAAATCTGCGCGCGGGTACGCTTGTCTGGTGACCCGCTGGCACGTTCAGCCGATCGTGTGATCAATCGCGACATCCCCAAGGCCGGCGGCGATGGTGGCGCGATCGCATTGGGCGCGGATGGCAGCGTGGCCTTCCCGTTTAACACGGGTGGCATGTATCGCGGCTGGATCGGTGCGGACGGTGTGCCGCATGTGGCGATCTACAAGACGGATACATTGGCGATGCCGCCGCGCTGAATGATTTCAACGGTCCGAATGCCCGGTCTGGTCGTAGCCGCGCGGCGCGAGCAGGTTGGGTTGGATGAGATCGACAAACGCGCGCGCCTGCGGCGAGAGAAACTTGCCGCGACGCTTGACCACGCCATAGCTGCGCGAAGGAAAGAACTTTGCGAGTGATCGCGTGGCCAGACGTGCGCGATCGGTCTCGGTGATGCAGAACGCAGTGACGATGCTGATGCCTTGTCCCATCGCCACGTACTGCTTGATCACTTCCCAGCCGCCGACTTCCAGCGCCACCGTGTAGGGCACGCGTGCTCGCTGGAAGACCAGGTCAATCAGGCGATACGTGGTGAGGCGCTGCGGTGGCAGGATCAAGCCATAAGGCGAGAGATCGGTCAGGTCGATCTTCTGCTTCGCAGCCAAGGGATGATCCGGCGGCATGATCAACATCGGCTCGAATTCGTGGATGGGCGCGTAGTCGAGATCCGCCGGCACATCCAGCATCGAGCCGAACGCGAGATCCACCTTGTCCGAGCGCAACAGCTCCAGGCCACCTGCGCCGGTCACGTTGTGCAGGGTCAGGCGCACGTCCGGGTGCGCGGCACGGAAGGCGCCGACGATCTGCGGCAACAGGTAGAGGATGGTCGATGAGCCGGCGGCCACGTGCAGCTCGCCTGCATCCAGCCCGGTCAGTTTTTCGCGAAAGGCGGCCTCCAGCCCGTCCAGTCCTTCCACCAAGGGGCGCGCCATCTCGTACAGCAGCTCGCCTTCGCGGGTCAGGGTGAGGCGTCGCCCGCTGCGGTCGAACAGGCGGCTGCCAAACTCCCGCTCCAGCGCCTGGATCTGCAGGCTGACAGCGGGCTGGCTGAGGAACAGGGCCTCGGCGGCGCGCGAAATCGACCCCAAGCGGGCGACTTGGCAGAACGCGCGCAGCGGTTTGAGGCGGCTGCCTTTGTAGGAAAAGCGCGGAAATTCAGTGGCTTGGGCCATACACCGATCGCGCCATTTGAAAGTATTTACTTAATTAATACTAATCATTGACAACTCTAGTTTGTCAAATAGCCATGCGGGGCCGGATGTTGTGCGTCACAGCAAAACCGGAGCACGCATCGGATGTCCGCGGTACTCAAGCCCCACGATGATCTCGAAATCACCGCCCGCACCGAAGGGCAGGACCGTGTCCTGACCCCGGAGGCGCAGTCCTTCCTGCTGGGCCTGCATTGCCGCTTTGACGGCCAGCGCCAGATGCGCCTCAAGGCCCGCGCCGCCCGCCAGGCGCGTTTTGATGCCGGTGCGCTGCCGGACTTCCGCACCGATACCGCCGATATCCGCGCCAGCGACTGGCGCGTCGCCCCGATCCCCGCGGCGCTGGCCGACCGCCGCGTCGAGATCACCGGCCCGGTCGATCCCAAGATGGTCATCAACGCGCTCAACTCCGGCGCGCAGTGCTACATGGCGGACTTCGAAGATTCCACGTCGCCGACGTGGGCCAATGTGATCGAAGGGCAGTTGGCAATGCAGGGCGCGGTCGTCGGCACGCTCGAATTCACCGCTCCCGCTCTGAATGGCAAGCCCGGCAAGCACTACGCGCTGAAACCTGAAGCTGAGCGTGCGGTGCTGATCGTGCGGCCACGCGGTTGGCATCTGGACGAGAAACATGTGCTCGTCGATGGCGAGCGCATGTCGGCATCACTTTTTGATCTCGGCCTGTTCGCCTTCCACAACGCGAAGACGCTCGCGGCCAAGGATCGCGGCCCGTATTTTTATCTGCCGAAACTGCAGTCGATGGAAGAAGCCGCGCTCTGGAACGCGGTGATGGATCACATCGAAACCGAACTTGGCCTGCCGAATGGTCAGATGAAGGCGACGGTACTGATCGAGACGTTGCCTGCCGCGTTCGAGATGGACGAAATCCTGCACGCGCTGAAATCGCGCATCGTCGGCCTCAACTGCGGCCGCTGGGATTACATCTTCAGCTACATCAAGACGCTGCGCGCGCATCGTGATCGCGTCCTGCCCGAGCGCGGACAGGTGACGATGACGCAGCCTTTCCTCAAGGCGTATTCGGAACTCCTCATCAAGACCTGCCATCGTCGCGGTGCGCACGCGATGGGCGGCATGGCTGCGCAGATTCCGATTTCGGTCGATTCGCAAGCGAACGAGCAAGCGCTGGCCCGCGTGCGCGCCGACAAACTGCGTGAAGTGACCGCAGGCCATGACGGCACCTGGGTCGCACATCCCGCGCTCATCCCGCTGGCCCGCGAGATCTTCGATTCGCACATGCCGCAAGCGAACCAGCAAGCCGTGTCGCGGGATGATGTGGATGTCACTGCTGCCGACCTGCTCAAGCCCAGCCGCGGCACCGTGACTGCCAAAGGCTTCGAGGGCAATGTCGAAGTCTGCGTGCGCTATCTCGCCGCATGGCTGGATGGCAATGGTTGCGTGCCGATCCATTGGCTAATGGAAGACGCCGCCACCGCCGAGATCGCCCGTGCGCAGCTGTGGCAGTGGCTGCACTTCGATGCTGATCCCGAGCGCGAAGGCCGCCAGCCGTTGCATCTGGATGACGGTACCCCGATGGATTTCGCCCTGCTGGAACGCGCGCTGATCGGCCTGCCTTCGCGCCTGGCCGCCGAAGGCGACTTCCCCGGCAAGACGCGCGTGCCCGAGGCCATCCAGCTGCTGGTGGAACTCACGCGCAGCGACACCCTGGCCGAATTCCTCACCTTGCCTGCCTACGAGCGCATCGACTGACTGCACGCGGCCAGCACGCAAAACGAATTCGCATCACCCATCCACACCCTCATCTCAAGACATTCAAGGACATCGCCATGAACAAGCTGCCGACTGCCGAACAACTCAAGCTCGATTGGGACAACAACCCACGCTGGGCCGGCGTTACCCGCGCCTACACGGCCGAGGATGTCGTGCGCCTGCGCGGCACGGTGCATGTGGAGCATTCCATCGCGCGTCTGGGCGCGGAAAAATTGTGGAAGTCGCTGCATCAGGAAGATTTCGTCAACGCGCTCGGCGCGCTGACTGGCAACCAGGCCATGCAGCAGGTCAAGGCCGGACTCAAGGCGATTTATCTCTCTGGTTGGCAGGTCGCCGCCGATGCGAACCTCGCCGGCGAGATGTATCCCGACCAGTCGCTCTACCCGGCCAACTCGGTGCCGCAGGTGGTCAAGCGCATCAACAACACCCTCTTGCGCGCCGACCAGCTGCACCATGCCGAGGGCGACGACAGCATCGATTTCTTGCAGCCGATCGTGGCCGATGCCGAGGCCGGTTTCGGTGGCGTGCTCAACGCCCATGAATTGATGAAGGCGATGATCGAAGCCGGCGCCGCCGGCGTGCACTTCGAGGATCAGCTGGCTTCAGTGAAGAAGTGCGGCCACATGGGTGGCAAGGTGCTGGTGCCGACGCGCGAAGCGATCGAGAAGCTCACCGCCGCGCGCCTGGCCGCCGACGTGATGGGCGTACCGACGATTATTGTTGCGCGCACCGACGCCGAAGCCGCCGACCTCCTCACCAGCGACGTGGATGACAACGACAAGCCGTTCACCACCGGCGAGCGCACCGTCGAAGGCTTCTACAAGACCAGGAACGGTCTGGATCAAGCGATCAGCCGCGGCCTGGCCTATGCGCCGTATGCGGACCTTGTCTGGTGCGAGACCGGCAAGCCGGACCTGGAGTTCGCGCGGAAGTTTGCCGAGGCCATCCACGCCAAGTACCCGGGCAAGTTGCTCGCCTACAACTGCTCGCCGTCCTTCAACTGGAAGAAGAACCTGGACGACGCCACCATCGCCAAGTTCCAGAAAGAATTGGGCGCGATGGGCTACAAGTTCCAGTTCATCACCTTGGCCGGTTTCCATGCGCTTAACTACGGCATGTTCAACCTGGCCCATGGTTATGCCCGCCGCCAGATGAGCGCCTTCGTGGAGCTGCAGGAAGCGGAATTCGCCGCCGCCGACAAGGGCTTCACCGCCGTCAAGCATCAGCGTGAAGTCGGTACAGGTTACTTCGATGCGGTGACCCAGACTATCCAGGGCGGCAACAGCTCCACCGTGGCGCTTAAGGGCAGCACCGAGGAAGAGCAATTCCACGGCGAACGCGTGGCGGCTTAAGCCATGCCGCAATCCCGCCATTCGTGCATAGCGAATGGCGGGGTTGGGTTTTGAAGGCATTCGGTGCGATGAGAAGCATCATCTGAGACCCATGACACGCAGCATGTATGTCAGGTGAGTTTGAGCTTGGTTATCATCCGCTGCACGACTAAGCCGGCAGCGTCACAGGGGAGTGACACCGCGCAGGGTGAACAAGGGGAGTCATGGATTCGAGTGTCCTGTTTGCAAAGCGGGCCGGCCGCGCTTGTGTGCGTACCGGTATCAGAGGGGCGATGTTGGCGGTTGCGATGCTTGCGCTCGCTGCATGCGGGGGCGGCGGGGGTGGAGGCTCGGGCGGCGGTACGCCGGCGGCGACCAACCAACCGGGTGCCGTGTCAATCACTGGCACAGCCAGCCAGAATCAGCAATTGAGTGCCGTCGTCAGTGATGGCAATGGCGTACCGGCCAGCATCAATTACCAGTGGTTGGCCAATGGCGTGGAGATCGCCGGCGCTACGGGCAGCATCTATATGTTGACCCAGGCGGAAGTGGGCAAGACCGTTGCGGTGCGTGTCAGTTATGCGGACAACGCAGGCTTCTCCGAGTCGCGAACCAGTGCGGCGACGGCTGCGGTGGCCAATGTCAACGATGCCCCTGTCTTCAGCGCCGGTCGATATGGTGCCGTCACCATCGATGTGGCCGGGTTGCGTGATAGCGGGTTTGGCATCGCGAAGACCGCCGATGGCAAGTATTTGTTGGCGGGTACTACCAACACTACGTCCACCGCGCATGATTTTCTGCTGATGCGAGTAAATGCCAATGGCGTGCTCGATACCACCTTCGGCGATCAGGGGATTGTGCGGACCGATTTTTCAGGTGGGAACGATGCCATCTATGCGGATCCGGTCATTCAGCCGGATGGACGCATCGTCGTTGCAGGGAGCACTGCGCGCGCCGGCAACATCAATTTCGCCTTGGCAAGGTATGACGCAAATGGCGCGCTCGACACCAGCTTCGGCAGCGGCGGCAAGGTGGAGTTGGATTTCGTCGGCGGCAGTGAATGGATCAACGGTGTTGCAATCGCGAGCGACGGCAAGATCATTGTCGCTGGTCCTGCTCAGGCGATCGTCAACCAGGCTGTCAATTTCGCCGTTGCCCGCTTCAATGCGAACGGCAGCATCGACACCTCATTCGGGCAAGGTGGAAAAAACAGCCATGAGGTCCCTCGATACAACAATAGCGACGCCGAGGACATTCCCAGCGACGTAGCTTTGCTGGCCGACGGCAAGATCCTCCTGTCTGGGGGTATAAGCGGGCGGGTCGGCCTGATGCGTTTCGCGGCGAACGGACAGATCGATACTTCGTTTGGTGCTGGGGGCCATGTGGTCGCTCCCAATACCAGTTTCTGGGAAACAGGCATTCGCATGGATGTCGCCAGCGATGGTCGCGTAGTCGTGGCCGGCTATTCGGATACGACCGAGATCGGCAGTCACGACTTCATCATCACGCGATTCATGCCCGATGGTTTGGTCGATGCCAGCTTCGGCACGGGTGGCAAGATATCGACCAACTTCGCTTCATTGAATGACCGCGGCTATGACGTGAAAGTCATGCCTGATGGTCGCATCGTGGCGGCGGGCATGGCGGGATTCGATCATTGGAGTGGGCGTGACAACTTTGCGGCTGTGCGCTATCTCGCCAACGGCCAGCCTGACACAGCGTTCGGCTTCAACGGACGTGCCTATTATGAAATTGGCGGCTACCTCGACAACGTGGAGGCGATGTACCTGGAGAGCAATGGAGACCTGATGCTATTGGGGTCCAGCTTCGACCAGGACAAAATGGCCTATGACGTAGCGTTGGCCCGCATTCGGGTGGATGGCAACTTCGACCGTAGCTTTGGCCAGCCCTATGCGATCAAGCGCGAGGGCATGCCTGATGTGCTGATCGGCACTCGGGCCAGCGTGTCCGATCCTGATGTGGCGGGCAGTGGCAACTTCAACGGCCACCAGTTGACCATTCAGCGTAAAGGCGGTGCGGTGCCGGCGGAAGATGGCTTCTGGCTCGCCGGTAATCGCGTCAATGCTTCGGCTCCCGTTATGGTGCAAGGTGTGGCCATTGGCACCATGTCGGTAGTGGATGGTGTGCTGCGCATCACCCTCGATGCACAAGCGACGCCTGATCTGGTCCGGGGCATGCTGAGCACCATCAGTTACACCCGCAGCAATGCATCGGCCTCTGGGTCAGTGCAATTGGCTTGGCGATGGACTGACGAAACGGGCGCGATGGCCGATGCCGAGAGCAAGGTGGTGTTCTCCGATGACTATGCCGATGTCGGCGACCCGAGAATCGACACCACCAACTTGAGCATGACAAACCATTGGAAACTTGCAGGCACAAATCTGTACTTCAATGGCGCAGACCTGTACATCAACGCCTCTGCGCGACAGATGAACAGCTGGAAGACGATCCTGAAACAAACCTACCCCTCGGGTGAGATCTACGGCAGGTTGGATACCTATGTAAACACGCAAATCAACGTGCGCATGTTGACGCTGTCGGAAGCGGTGAGTTTGCAAGGCCAGCCGAACAGGCCTGCCGCATACCAGACAGGCACCTTTTGGACTTCAACAAAGGATCCAGCCAACGGATTGCGTTACTACACCATCAACATGGCAACCGGGGCGTTTGCCCCGGCGTCCGAAACCAGTCGTTATCCGCTACTGGTGATGGTCACAAACTGAGGTCATCCGTATGAGGTGTCGGCCATGTCGCGACTTGTTGCGGCCTGGCCGATGCCTCTCTCGCCTTGAATCACGAGCGATTGCGTCTGCCGCAGGAGGCTTTTCGGATTCACTCAGCCCTTGATCATGATGAATGATTCAGGAAACAGCCCTGGGGGGCTATTATTTCGTGACGTGCATCACGATGCCAGCAGGATCGAAAGCTTGACAAGCTGGTGATATATTCAAAGGTCTAAGGGCTGGGCCAGAGACATGGACAGCGGGGAAAGCGGGGCAGAAGTGATGCTAAGGAAGCCGGATGCCGTGCGCAGCAGTGTACGGGATGGCTACCTTGTGTCCGACCATGAGCGGGCTTTTTTTGCCACCGGAGGACGCCGCATCCATCTGGCCGCAGGCGAGCAGCTGTTCGCCGAAGGCGACACCGGTCGCACCATGTATGTCATCGAGTCCGGCCAGGTGGAACTGGTCTTTGGCGATGACATGTTCTGCAAGCAGCTTGGCGCTAATGGCTTCTTCGGTGAGCTGGGCCTGTTGATCGGCGATCACCTGCGCAGCGCCAGTGCCCACGCGGTCAGCGACTGCCAGCTGCTGGAAATGGACCACGCCGGCTTCCAAAGCATGCTGCAGCGAGACCCGACCTGCGTCGCCGGCTTCCTGCATCGCGCCATCATGCGGGTGGTGGATAACGAACAATCGCTGATGCACAGCCTGCGCAGGCGCAACCGTGACCTGCAGACGGCGCTCGATTCATTGCGCGAGGCAACCGACCGCCTCACCCGCACGCAAGAGCTCACCCGCACCGACGATCTGACCGGCCTCAGCAATCGCCGAGGTTTCGTCGCCATGATTGAGCAACGCCGCAAGCTGGGCAGTCTGGCCGGTTGCGGCCTGCTCATCATCGACTGCGATGCCTTCAAGGAGGTCAACGACTGCCACGGCCACATCGCCGGCGACCGCGTGCTGCAAAGTGTCGCGCATGTCCTGCGCACGGTGTCGGGCTCGGTGGAAGTGACGGCCCGCCTCGGCGGTGACGAATTCTGCGTTCTGGCCTGCCTGGAAGACCCGGATGACCTGGAGCGCATGGCCGAATACCTGGTCAGCACCGCCTCCGCCCTGTGGGAGATGCATGGCGAGCCGCCGCTCATCTGTCGCCTCAGCATCGGTGGGTGTTTGATCGACCCCGAACGCGATTGGCAGTCTTGGTATGCCAGCGCCGATGCCGCGCTCTATCGCGTCAAAGGGCGTGGCGGCAACGGCTTTGAAGTCGCAGCCATGGATGATGAAACCCTCCCGCCGGGCATAGGACGCGTGCAGGCCGAGGCCGCTACATGAACGCCTTGCCGCGCCGGGAGATTGAAGCCACCAACCAGGCTCCGGACGCGCCCTTGCTGCGCACTTTGTTGCTGACCGATATCTGTGATTCCACCGAGTTCGTCGAAAAAATTGGGGATGTCGCCACCGGCCAGCTTTTCCGTCAACACGACCAACTGGTGCTGGAGCTGCAGCAACGTTGGCGCGGACGCTTGATCGATCGCTCCGATGGCCTGCTGCTGCTGTTCGAGCGCCCCATCGATGGTCTCGGGTTTGCGCTGGACTACATGAAAGCGCTCAAGTCGTTGGGCGATGCGCACCACCTGCCGCTGCAGGCGCGCGCCGGCCTGCACGTGGGCGAGGTGCTGACCTGGCGCAACAGCGTCGAGGCTGTGCAGCAGGGTGCCAAGCCGCTGGAAGTCGAAGGCCTCGCCAAGCCGATGGCCGCACGCCTGATGACCATGGCGCGCCCCAGCCAGATATTGCTCTCCCCGGTGGCGGAGCCCCTGGTCCACCGCGCCTCGCGAGAGCTCGGCGAGCGCGGCGACAACCTGTTGTGGAAATCGCACGGGCGCTGGCAGTTCAAGGGCGTGCCTGGCGCAATGCAAATCCACGAAGTGGGCGAGGCCGGCATCGCGCCGCTGCGTGCGCCCAGGAACGGTGCCAAGGCCTGGCGTGACGTGCCCTTCTGGCGCCGGCCCAAGTCATTGCTGGCCGAGGCCGCGGTGCTCGGCATTTTGGCGTTTGGCGCGTGGTTCTTCTTCAAGCCGGAGCCCGCCATCGCCTTTGGCGCGCGAGACTGGGTGGTGGTGGGCGACATGCGCAACCTGACCGGTGACGAGCGCCTGGACGAATCGCTGGAACAGGCCTTCCGCATCAGCCTGGAGCAGTCGCGCTACGTCAACGTGCTGTCCGACCTCAAGGCGCGTGAAACCCTGCAGCGGATGCAGAAGCCCGAAGGCACCGCGCTCGACCGCAACATCGCGTCCGAGATCGCGCTGCGCGATGGTGCGCGTGCGGTGATCCTGCCCACGGTGTCGGAAGTCGGCGGCCGCCTGCGCGTCAGCGCGGAGGTGGTGGACCCAAGCACGCAAGCCACCGTGTACGCGGAAACGGCGGATGGGCGTGGGATTGGCTCGGCATTGGATTCGGTGGATGACGTGACGGGTGCGCTGCGCGAAAAACTGGGCGAGGCGATGGCCTCGATCCAGCGCGATTCCAAGCCGCTGCCGCAAGTGACTACCGGCAATATCGATGCGTTGAAGGCGTATGCGTTGGGGGAAGAGGCTTTTGCAAGTGGCAACTATGAGCAGGCTGGAATTTTCTACCGTCGCGCAACTGAAATAGACCCCAAATTTGCGCTTGCGTATGTGGGGGGGGTGAAGGTCGCTAATGCTAGGGGCAGGGCTTCAGAAGGAGTGGAGAACCTAAACAAAGCTTTTGCGAATGGACAAAACTTGACTACAAGAGATCGTGCATACCTAGAGGCGTGGCGAGCAAGAATGCTTGAACCAGGTGCGGAGGCTGAGGCTTGGTTATCAATGGCTAAACAATATCCTGACGATTTCCGTGCGATTACAAATTCTGGATACCTTCAATTCGTCCAAGCCCGTTATGGCGAAGCAGCAGTGCAGGCGGAAAAATCGGCGCGAGCACAGAATCCCGGGCATGGGCATGCGTTGCTATTGCTGGGTGATTCAAAGTTGGCTTTAGGCCAAATATCCGAAGCTAAAAGTACATACGCCAAAGCGGCAGAGATTGCACCAGGGCTAAAGGGAGTTGCTACAACTAGGCTATTGAATGCACAAACAGCAGATAGGGATTTTTCGGCAGCAGCCAAGACGTTAGCTAAGACACCAAAGGACTACGAAAGAATTCCGCCTCCGTTTGTTATCGGATACATGATGGCTCGCGGGCAGTTCAAAGACGCAAATCGAGAAGCGCGCGCTTATGCCAAAGCGCAGAGTGAGGTCCCAAGTTGGAGCCTCTCGAATCAAGCAATGATTAGATCACTTGGTCTGTCTGGCTTTGGTGGAGATGACTCCAAAAAGATCCGGGAAAATGAGTTGATAGCGTCACTTTCCAATGGAGCCGAGGGAATGGTTGGGCCTGCCAATGATCAAGTGTTGGCTCACTTGTGCAGTGCGTATGTTGGATATCGAGCGAGTGAGGATCGTATTGGGCAGGCTGTGGTGAACCACTATCGGAAACGAAGCAAGCTAGTGGATGCAGCTGAGGTGCGGTCGTTGTGGATGGTGGTGATGGCTAGGGCAGCATTGGCGCAAGGAAACGCGCATGCCGCACAAAGAGCTATCCAATCGATTGATTCTGCAGTGTTGCCTTATCAGGGGTGGGTGACGCTTCTCGATGCTCAGCTCGCACAGGGCTTGGAGGCGCAAGCTTTGAATACGGCATACAAAGTGGCAGCAGCTCGTGGGCAGGCATTTTCGGAAATCAATTGTGGCTGGAGATTGCAGCCTTTGAATGTCGCGGATTCGGTATTAGCCAATCTTACGATTGCGGAAATACAACAACGGCGCGGGAATTCCCGCGCCGCTGAAACTGCCATCAAAGCTTTTGACGCTGACTGGCCTGCTGCTCAGCTACCAGTTCAGCTTCGGGCCCGCCGCCGCGCACTACCTACGTTCAATTGAATCGGCTGCATTGAAGACCCGCCGGTAAACATCTGGTGTAGTTCGCCCCTAGCGTTAGCAACAACATGCTTTGGCGCAATCCGATCAATCTTGCAGCACAACCATGGCGGCAGCAGCACATGCGGCGGTAGCGGTGGGCGTGGTCCCTTGCCGGGTGTTTGCTTCAGCCACGCCGCCAACTCTTTCGACGGCTTGTAACCCGCCTGGATAAACGCCGCCTGTGGGTCTTTCTTGATCAAGCGGCGGAACTCATTGTCCGTGCTAAGCAGCTCCAGCAGCCTGTTGGCTACCTTCGGGCTGAGCGGCTCGGATTGTCTCCCCTTCATCGTTGCCATGCTGTTTCCCCATCTGGCCCGGCGGGCCGGTCGCCTGACTGTAGTTATGTGAAACTGCACACGCAACCGCCATGACGCGGATCACGCAGGGGAAGCGATGCTATTGAGACGATGCGCCGTGCTCTATATCGAGCCGCGGGAAACGCTGGACTTCGACCTGACCAGCTTGTTGTCTGGCGGAGATGGCCTGTCTGTGCAACGACAGTGGCTCGCATTGGCACCGCACATCGGTGAAGAAGTGGAGATCGATGTCGCTGCGTGTGCACTACTGGGCAACATCAGCGCACACACCTGGACCGATACCAAGAACTTGCCGGAAGAAACGCGCCTGCTCTGGCGCCGCCTACTCAAGCAAGGCTTGTTGATCGGTAAAGGCCGGGAGCATGCGCACTGGCGGGCGCGTGACGAACGCCTGCGTGAGCTGTATTGGCATCCGCTCGGCGCGACTCTGCAGGCCTTCACCCGCTGGCAGGACAACGATTCCGTGCAGGCGATCGAGGACACGGGCACCCAAACCGTGCCTGAGATGCGCCAGGTATTGGGCCCGCCTCCGCCGGAGAGCTATGTCGATGGCGATGACGAAGCCGGCATCGACCTGCCTTGGGCGACAGGCAACAGCTTCGACGAATTGCTGTTGTCGCGCGTCACCTGCCGCAACTTCGACATCGCGCGCCCGCTACCGCTGGCCATGTTTTCGCAGCTGATGCAGCGTGTGTTTGCTGCGCAGGACAAGATCGAAGGGGCGCCGGACACCACCTTCCTCAAGAAGACCAGCCCGTCCGGTGGCGGCTTGCATCCGGTGGAAGCGTATTGCCTGCTGCAACACGTCGAAGGCGTCGCGCCCGGCCTGTATCACTACGATTGCGTGCGCCATCGTCTGGCGCCGTTGTCTGCGCCCGCGATGCCGCTGGAGGAACTGGCCAGCGTGGGCGTCGCATACCAACACTGGTTTGCCAACGCGCACGCGATGGTGATGCTGGTGCCGCGCTTCGACCGCACGTTCTGGAAGTATCGCCAGCACATGAAGGGCTACCGCGTGATCGCGCTGGAAAGTGGTCACTTGTCGCAGACGCTGTACCTCTCCGCAACCGAAGCTGGCCTGGGTGCGTTCATCACCGCGGCCATCAACGAAAAACCATTGGAAGAGGCATTGGGTCTGCAGCCAATGTCGCAAGGCGTGATGGCGATCTGCGGCTTCGGTTGGCGCGGCGAGGTGATGGACACGACCGAGCTGGACCCGCAAAACCGCATCTGGCAATCAGCGGATGCTTAAGCCTGCGGTTTACCGCCGCTGATCAGCCGCTCACCCAGGCTGACGAATTCCAACCCCACTTGCGCCACGCGCTCGTCCTTCATCGCCCGCACGATTAACGTGGCCGGGCCCAGCGCCAGACGGTCACCGATTTGCGGTTGGTCGTCGAAGCGTTCATCGAACAATTGCGCCGCCGTGCGCGCAGCAAAGCGTTTGGGGATGTGCAGGCCGTAGAACTGCGCCAGCTCGCCCAAGGCGACGTTGCCCGGCAAGGTAAAGCTGCCGAAGCTGCCTTGCGTCGGGCCTTCGCCATCGCGCCCGACGAACAACCAATCCAGCCGCCGCGCGGAATTGGGTGGGGCAAGCAGGTACGCGTAGTCGTCAGGTTTGAGCGCGCCCGCTTCTTCGGCAGTCAGTACCTTGCCCTCGCGCACCGCCATCATCAGGCGCGTGTTGAGCGGCCAGCTTTGTGCATCCAAGGCCTTGCTACCGGCCGGCACGCGGTAGCCCAGCAAGTCGTAATCGAGCGTGCCGGGCAGATCCAGTTGCACGCGGCGGGTATCGGGATCACTGCGCGGCACCGCGACATCGAACCAATGCGCCGCGCGGGTGAGCGTCCAGCCTTGCACCAAGAGTGAGGTCAGCACCACGACGAACGCCACGTTGAAGTACAGCCACGCGTTCGGCAGTTTGGCCAGCAAGGGAATGGAGGCGAGGAAGATGCCGACTGCGCCGCGCAAGCCTACCCACGCGATGAAACCGATCTCGCCTGCGCGATAGCGGAAGGGCAACAGGCATGCGGCTACCGCGAGCGGGCGGGCGATGAACATCAGGAACGCGGCGACGCCGAGCGCCGGCCACAGCACATCCAGCAAGCGACTGGGCGTGGCGAGCAAGCCCAGCAGCAGGAACATCATCAGTTGTGCGAACCAGGTCGTTGCATCCTGGACGGACATCACCTCGTTGCGTGCGCGCACCGGGCGGTTGGCAATGACGATGCCGGCGAGGTACACCGCCAGATAGCCACTGCCACCGATGTAGTTGGTCAGTGCGAACACCGACACCGCGCCCGCCATCGCCAGCCAAGGATGCAGGCCGGAAGGCAGGCTGAAGCGGTTAAGCGCCCACACGATCACCCGCCCGCCCGCGTACCCGAGTGCGACACCGGCGACGATCGCCCAGACGATCTGCACGATCAGCATCGAGACCGTCGGCGCGTTGCCCGCCAGCCAGCCGGTCAGCGCGATGGTGAGGAAGACGGCGACGGGGTCGTTCGCGCCCGATTCAAGCTCCAACGTGCTGCCGGTGCGCCGTTCCAGATGCAGACCACCCGCGCGCAGCAAGAAAAACACGGCCGCCGCATCGGTAGAGGCGAGCACGGTGCCCAGCAGCATCGCGCGCATTGGCTCCAGGCCCAACAGGTAATGCGCGGCAACGGCGGTGAGCGCAGCGGTGGCCAACACACCGACAGTCGCCAGCAAGAGCGAAGGGACTACGCTGCCTTTCACCTGAGAAGCGCGCGTCTGCAGGCCGCCATCGAACAGGATCAAAGCCAGTGCCAGCGAACCGACCAGGTAAGTGAACTGCGTGTTGTCGTAGCGGATGCCGCCGGGACCATCAACGCCCAGCACCAAGCCCAGCACCAGGAACACCAGCAACAAGGGAGCACCAAAGCGCCGCGCCAGCAACGACGAGGCGATGCCGGCCAGCACCAACAAGGCGCCACCCAGCAATCTCAGGTCGATGGTGTGCAGGATCTCCAAGCGCGCGGGTACTCAACTGCATTCAGGGGATGAAGGCAGTCTAGCGGCTGGAGGCGAAAAGTTTGGTGGGCATGTGTAAGGATGGCCCGTGGCGGGAGTGCATCGGGCTGGGTGTGGCGATCAAGCCGCCATGGCTGGATTCGGGCCGCGTGCGTCCATCGTGCGATAACCGATCGCTTCGGCAAGGTGTGCGGTGTCGATGTTGGGCGTGTGTGCCAAATCCGCGATGCTGCGCGCCACCCGCAAGATGCGATGTACACCACGTGCAGAGAGTTGCATGCGGTTGATCGCGTGCTCCAGCAGGTGCTGGTCGCTAGCCTGCAGGCGGCAGTCGCGCGTTAGTTCGCTTTGTCCCAGTAGTGCATTCGGCTTGCCAGCGCGGGTGAGTTGCCGTTCGCGCCCGGCGATCACGCGTTGGCGGACATCGGCGCTGCTCTCGCCCGGCGAGGCATCAGCGGCGAGCAGGTTTGGCGGCAAGCGTTGCAGCGTCAATTGCAAGTCAATGCGGTCGATCAAAGGCCCGGAAATGCGGCTGCGATAGCGCGCGATCACATCCGCACTGCAGCGACATCGCCCCGATGCATCGCCCGCCCAGCCGCAGGGGCAAGGGTTCATTGCCGCGACCAGTTGAAAGCGTGCAGGAAAATCACACTGCCGCGCCGCGCGCGACACGGTGACGGTGCCGGACTCCAGCGGTTGGCGTAGCACTTCGAGCGCGCTGCGGCTCCACTCCGGGAGCTCGTCCAAAAATAGGACGCCGTGATGCGAAAGCGATATTTCGCCCGGACGCGGTGAACTGCCGCCGCCCGTGAGTGCAACCGCGCTGGCTGTGTGATGAGGGCTGCGGAACGCACGTTGCCGCCATTGCGCCGGATCGAAAAACTGTCCGGATACCGAATGCACGGCGGCGCTCTCCAATGCTTCGGTTTCGCTCATCGGTGGCAGGATGCCGGGCAAGCGTGAGGCCAGCAGCGTCTTGCCACAACCTGGGCTGCCGACGAGCAGTAGATGATGCTGGCCACAGGCCGCGATCTCCAGCGCGCGTCGCGCCTGCGCCTGTCCGCGCACGTCGGCGAGATCGAGATGCGATGGGGCCGCTGCAGCCGCCATCGCCTCTGCAGCGGGCAGTGATTTCTGCCCGCGCAGAGCCGCACAGACTTCCAGCAAGGTGCGTGCAGTGCGGACATCGGCGTTGCTGACCAATGCAGCTTCTGCACTATTGGGTGCCGGCAGCACCAGTTGGCGACCCGCTTCGGCCGCGGCGAGGGTGGCGGGCAGCACGCCATGCACGGCGCGAAGCTCACCGGTGAGGCCCAATTCACCAAGGAATTCGCATCCTTCCAATACCTGTTGCGGCAGCTGATCACTGGCCGCAAGGATGCCGAGCGCTATTGGCAAGTCGAAGCCGCCGCCATCCTTACGCAGGTCCGCTGGCGCGAGGTTGATGGTGATGCGACCAGCAGGGAATTCCAGTTGCGCGCAGACAATCGCCGCACGGACGCGATCTTTGGCTTCGCGCACGGCGGCTTCAGGTAGCCCGACAATTGACAGGCTCGGCAAGCCTCCGCCGACATGCACCTCCACCGTCACCTGCGGCGCACGCACACCTACCCGCGCCCGGCTGATTACCCGTGCCAATCCCATGTCGTGTTCCTCGCGACATGCCGAAGGCACATCGCCCAGAAGTGTTGCGGCTTAGTGGCGCGCCGCGTCGCTGGATGAGCTCGCCGAGGCTTCAAGCTCAGCCACCGAGCGCTCCAATGCTTCGAGCTTTTCGCGCGTCTTGAGCAACACCGCGCGCTGTACTTCGAATTCTTCGCGCGTCACCAAATCCAGCCGCGCCAAGCCGGCCTGCAGCACGGATTTGAAGTTTTCCTGCAGTTCTTCGCGACCTTCGCGGAGCGAAGGCGGCAAGAGGCCGCCGAGACGGCGGGCGAGGTCATCCAGTTGAGTGAGATCGATCATCGGATTGCGCTCCTGCGCGATGGCTTGCCTGCACCATGCCGCATGCCGGGTAGCGGCGACATCGGGCGGGCCCGCGATGTGGGGTCAGGGAAATCCTAGCAGCGTGGCTGTCGCCAAGCGATGATGGCTGACCATGCGATGGCTTAAAGTGGCCACATCGAAACCCGAGGTCACGCAGATGAAAATGGTGATGGCGATCATCAAGCCCTTCAAGTTGGACGATGTGCGCGAAGCATTGGCGGATGTCGGGGTCACCGGTATCACCGTGACCGAGGTGAAGGGCTTCGGCAGACAGAAAGGGCATACCGAGCTTTATCGCGGCGCGGAATACGTGGTGGACTTCCTGCCCAAGTTGAAGCTGGAAGTCGCGGCGACCGGTGAGCAAGTGGATGCGGTGGTCGAGGCGATCTTGCAATCGGCGGGGACCGGCAAGATCGGCGACGGCAAGATCTTCGTCTGGGATCTGGAGCGCGCGGTGCGCATCCGCACGGGCGAGCTGGATGCCGACGCGTTGTAGTCGTCGCGCTTAGTCGCGGTCATCCAGCCGCGATTTGTCCCAATCAATCAGCGCATCAAACACCGGGCCAAGTGATTCGCCGCGTGGCGTGAGTGCGTATTCCACTTGCGGGGGCACCGAAGGCGTGATGGTGCGCACCACGATGCCGTCCTGCTCCAGATTGCGCAGCTGCAAGGTCAGCATGCGTTGAGTGATGCCCGAGAGCGCACGCTGCAATGCATTGAAGCGCGTCGGCCCGCGATGCAGTAGATAGAGAATCGATGGCTTCCACTTGCCGCCGATCACCGCGACCGTGCGTGATACCGGGCAGTCTCCCGGGCGCCAATCCACCGGAATTTCCAGCGCCTCGGTCAAGGCGATCGCATCGGGGGCGCGTTTGAAAGCCATGCGGTATCACTCCTGTGCGTTCTTTCGGCGCTTGCGTGCAAGGCCTATGGTCGATGCACGTTAACCCGAGGAGGACATCATGTCCGTGATTCTAGGTGCCACAGGTCAAGTAGGCAGTCATGTCTTCAAGACCTTGCAAGCGATTGAACCCGATGCACAACTCCGCATTGTCTCGCGACACAGCCCTGATGATTTGTGCGATGGGGTGGAGTGGCGTGAAGTCGATGCATCAAATGATGTCGATGGCCTGGCATCCGCACTGCATGACGCCGCAGCTGTCTTCGTGATGAACCCGGTGCCGCCCGATGCCGTGGATGTGTATCAAAAGGCCGCGAAGATCTCCGACACGATTGCTTTGGCCGTGAAAAAAGCAGGCAGGCCACGCATCGTCGCGCTGTCATCGCAGGGTGCGCATTTGTCGCAAGGCACGGGCATCATCACCGCGCTGCATGATTTTGAAGAGGCGTTGCGTGCAACCGATGCGCCATTGACCTTTGTGCGTTCGACCTTCTTCATGGAGAGTTGGCTGCCGTTTGCAGCAGCGGCGATGAAAAGCGGTCAGTGGTGGGCGATGCGCGATCCGCCGGATGAACAAAACAGCGCGGTGAGTGCGCGCGATGTCGGTGCAGTCATTGCACAGTGTTTGCATGATGAGGATTCGCCCGGCATCGTCAATGTGACGGGTTCGCGAATGTATTCGGAAAACGATGCCGCGGCCCTCATGGCATCACTCAGCGGGCGCGCCATTGAAGTTGTCCCGGTTCCCGCTGCGGAACGGCCCGGTGCATTTGAGGGTGCGGGTCTTAGTCCAAGCTATGCAGCTGCGCTAGCCGAGATGCATGACGCATTGGATGCGGGCCGCGTGCCGTTCGAGATCATGCCGGACACGCGGCAAGGAGGCACGTCGCTCGAAGAAGTTTTATGTGTGCTGATGCCAAACACGCCGGGCTGAATGATCGCCCGGCGTGAGGAGAGGGCATCAGCCTTTCAGCGCCTTCGCCACGAACGGCGGCAGGTGGCGTGCACCGGCGTGGATGTCGGCGCTGTAGTACAGCGTCTCGAAGCCCTTGCCGCGTGCATCGGCTTCGCGGAAGGTGAAATCGGCGTCCGCTTCCTTCTTCGCCATGGTCACGCTCCACCAGCCGGTCGGGTAGCAGGGCTGCGGGAACGGCAGGGTCTGGAACGACTGGAAGCCCGCCTTGCGCATTTCATCGCGCATCTCGTTGATGAGGTCCAGCAGCACCAGCGGCGACTCCGACTGCTGCACCAGGATGCCGCCGGGTTTGAGGGCGCGCGCGCAATCGGCGAAGAACTTTTCGTTGAACAGGCCCTCGGCCGGGCCGACCGGGTCGGTCGAATCGACGATGACGATGTCGACGCTGCCGGCTTCGCAGTTTTTCATGTAGGCCAGGCCATCATCGAACATGATGTCCGCGCGCGCGTCGCCATTGGATTCGCACAGCTCGGGGAAATATTTCTCCGCCATGCGGGTGACTTGCTCGTCGATATCGCATTGGGTGGCCTGCTCGACGCCCGGGTGTTTCAGCACTTCGCGCAGCGTGCCGCAGTCGCCGCCGCCGATGATCACGACGCGCTTGGGGTCCGGGTGCGTGAACAGCACCGGGTGGGCGATCATCTCGTGATAGAGGAAGTTGTCGCGCGTGGTCAGCATCATCGCGCCATCGATCAACATCAAGTTGCCCCAGTCGGTCGATTCATAGATCTCGATCTTCTGGAATGGCGATTGCACCTCGTCCAGCTTCTGGGTGATGCGATAGCCAATCGACGAGCCGGCGGGCTCGAAATTCTCGTACAGCCAATCCTGCTGGGCCATGGGGGTTCCAATCGGTTCAAGAGGCGCGGATTGTAACGATGGCAGCCGTAACCCGTCGTTAGGGCCATGCGCCGTAGAATGGCCGCCCTGATCCCTTCCCCCGGCAGCGCCATGACCTGGACCACCGACCTCGCCCGCAAGACCTATTCCATCCCGCACTGGGCGGATGGCTATTTTGATGTCGGCGACGATGGCCGCATCGTGGTGCGCCCGAAGAGCAAGGCCGGCCCGCAGATCGCGCTGGCCGAGGCGGTGGATCGCGCCCTGTCCTCTGGCGCGCATTTGCCGATGCTGGTGCGTTTTCCGGACATCCTGGGCGACCGTCTGGGCAAGTTGCAGGCGGCGTTCGCCCAGGCCCAGAAAGATTGGGAATACACCGGCGGATACACCGCGGTGTATCCGATCAAGGTGAATCAGCACGCGGGCGTCGCCGGCACGTTGGCCTCGCATCATGGCGAAGGCTTTGGTTTGGAGGCCGGCAGCAAGCCGGAGTTGATGGCAGTGCTCGCGCTCTCGCGCGCGGGCGGTCTGATCGTCTGCAATGGCTACAAGGATCGCGAATATATCCGTCTGGCGCTGATCGGCCGCAAGCTGGGGCTGGAGACCTTCATCGTGATCGAGAAGCCATCCGAGCTGCGCATCGTGCTGGAAGAGGCCGCTGCGCTGGATGTGGAGCCGGGCCTCGGCGTGCGTATGCGCCTGGCCTCGCTGGGCGCGGGTAAGTGGCAGAACAGTGGCGGCGACAAGGCCAAGTTCGGCCTCAATCCGCGTCAGGTGCTGGACTTGTGGAAGCACTTGCGTGACGCCGGCATGGGCCACTGCCTGAAGCTGCTGCATTTCCACATGGGCAGCCAGATCAGCAACGTGCGCGACATCTCCAACGGCATGCGCGAAGCGACGCGCTACTTCGTCGAATTGTCCAAGCTGGGCGCAAACATCACCCATGTCGATGTCGGTGGCGGCCTCGGTATCGATTACGAAGGCACGCGCTCGCGTTCGTACAACTCCGTCAATTACAACATCGCGCATTACGCCTCCAGCATCGTGCAACCGCTGGCCGAAGCCTGCGCGGACAACGAGCTGCCGCAGCCGCGCATCGTCACCGAATGTGGTCGTGCGATGACCGCGCATCACGCGGTGTTGGTGGCGAACGTCAGCGAAGTCGAGCAGGCGCCGGATGGCCGCGTCCCGCCGCAAAACGATGACGAATCACATCCCGTGCGCCAGTTGCGTGAATTGCACGATGAAATGAACGAGCGCCCGGCGGTCGAGGTTTTCCACGAGGCCGTGCAGGCGCATGCCGAAGGTCTGGCGCTGTACGCGCTTGGACAAATCGACCTTGTGCAGCGCGCGCGCATCGACGATCTGTTCTACGCGCTCGCCCATGCGGTGAAAACGCGGTTGACGTATGACGAAAAGAGCCATCGCGATTTGCTGGATGAGCTCAACGAGCGCCTGGTCGACAAATATTTCGTCAATTTCAGCGTGTTCGAGTCGATGCCGGATGTGTGGGCGATCGATCAGGTGTTCCCGATCGTGCCGATCGAGCGCTTGAACGAAGCGCCGACGCGCCGCGGCATCATCGCCGATCTCACTTGTGATTCGGATGGCAAGATCGATGTGTACGTGGAGAACGAAGATCTTGATACGTCATTGCCGCTGCACGAGTTGAACAAGGGCGAGAGTTATCGCCTGGGCTTCTTCCTGGTCGGTGCGTATCAAGAAATCCTTGGCGACATCCACAACCTGTTTGGCGATACCGACGCCATCGAGGTAAAGGTGGATGGTGATGATTGCCGCGTGGTGCAGCAGCGCCGTGGCGACACGACCGACGTGATGCTGGACTACGTAGGCTACAAGCTGGACGATTTGCGCCGCGCGTATCGCGCACGCGTGGGCGCAGCGGATCTCACCAAGTCCGAGGCAGCGCGCTTCAACGAAGCGCTGGAAGCTGGCCTGACCGGTTACACGTATCTGGATGACACGCCGATCGATTAAGCGATGCGCTCAACTTTCGCGATGGATCTGGAAGCCGGCAAACGATTGATTCACCGGCATCGTTTCGATGCGATTGATGTTGAGGTGTGCGGGTAGTTTCACCAACCACATCACTTGCTCGGCGATGTCATCCGCAGTGATCGGCGTGACGCCTGCATACAGCGTATCGCTCGCGGTTTGATCGCCGCTGGTGCGCACCAGGGTGAATTCGGTTTCGGCCATGCCGGGCTCAATGCTGGTGACGCGCACGCCCGTGCCGTGCAGGTCACTGCGCAGCCCCAGCGAAAACTGGGTGACGAAGGCCTTGGTGCCGCCGTAGACATTGCCGCCGCCATAAGGATAGGTCGCCGCGATCGAGCTGATGTTGATGATCATGCCGCGTGCCTCAATCAGTCGCGGCAGCAGCGCATGCGTCAAGGTGACGAGGCCGGTGATGTTGGTGTCGATCATCTGCCGCCATTGCACGAGATCCGCGCGCTGCGCGGGCGAGGTGCCAAGGGCAAGGCCGGCATTGTTCACTAACAGGTCGATGTGTGCAAAGCCTTCCGGCAAAGCTGCGATGGCTGCGTTGATCGCATCTGCGTCACGCATATCAAAGCTGGCGATGTGGACAGCATCACCAAACACATCACGCAATGATTGCAGGCGTTCAGTCCGACGGCCGGTGACGACGACGTGCCAGCCATCGCGCAGCAAGTGCTCCGCGATAGCGCGACCAAAGCCGGACGTGGCGCCGGTAACGAAAGCGGTTTTGGCAGTCATGGCAAGCGCTGTTGATGAGGTAACCGCATTGTAAGTGGCCGGGCTGGTTGCTCAGTCTGTATCGTCGCTGCGGCGACGGCCCGCGGTCTTGGTAGTGGTCTTTTTTCGCGTGGATGAAGCAGTTTTCTTCGGCGCGGCCCTCGTAGCCTTGCTGGTCTTGGGTGCGCGCTTGCCAGCCGTGACGGGCTTGGGTTTCAGCGTTGTCTTGCTCGCCGGGGCAGCGGTGGATTTCGCGGCCACGCGTTTGCGGCTGCTGCCTGTCTTGCCGCGCGTCTTCGCCTTGGTGGCGCGGTGCTTCTGTAGCATCTCCTCGGCCAGGACAACGTCCTCCGACAACAAGCCCGCGGCCTTGGCGATGGCGATGCGCGCTGCCGCCTTGTTTTCATCGGGGCTGGCGAGCAAGAGTTCACGGATCGCCTCACGCACGGCTTTCTCGGCGTTGCGGTTGAGCTGCATGTTTTCACCACGGCGCAGCAGCGCCATGATCGCGTCGACTACGGGTTTGATCAGTGCGGATTCGAGGGCCATGGTGCATTCTCCTGATGAAGGCAGTGTGCCGCATCGGCGTCGCACGCACTGCGAAGCCGCAAACAAGGAGTGCGATGAGTCACTTGGCTGAATTGGGATGGATGTCGATGTCCGATGGCGTCGCGCTGCGCACGCGCACCTGGCAGCGGAATGCTGACGTGCCCGCACGCGGCTGTGTGCTCATCGTTCACGGTATTGGCGAGCATGGGGAGCGATACGCGCACGTCGCGGATCAGCTAAATCGATGGGGGTTTGATGTCGTCGCCTTCGATCATTTCGGCCATGGCGAATCACCGGGCAAGCGCGGCACGCTGACGACACCGACGCGCCTGCTGGATGATCTGGCTGAAGTCGTGGACCACGTGCATGCTTCGATGCTGGAAGGTCAGCCACTGATCCTGCTTGGCCACAGCATGGGTGGCGCACTGGCCGCGCGCTTCGTGGCCGAGCGAATCCGACCGGCGGATGGTTTGGTACTGTCATCGCCTGCGATCGCTTCGGGCATGAAGGCATGGCAGCGAATGATGGCGAGTGCGCTTGCGAAGATCGCACCCGGCTTCACCATCGCCAATGGCTTGCCGTCAGATGCGATATCGCATGATCCGAATGAGGTCGCTGCCTATCGCGCCGATCCGTTGGTCCATGACCGTGTCAGCGGGCGCCTGGCGCAGTTTGTCGATGCATCCGGTGCGCCGGTATTAGATGCGGCGCCCGCATGGCAGGTGCAGACCTTGCTGATGTTCGCGGGTAGTGATCGCTTGGTTGATGCGCAAGGCAGTCGCCGCTTTGCGCGCATCGCGCCCAAAGAGATGGTGGTGGCGCAGGAGTTCCCACGTCACTTCCATGAGCTGTTCAACGAGCTTGATCGTGCGCCGGTGTTCGATACGCTTAAGCGCTGGCTGGACCAGCGCTTTCCCGCCTGACGTTGCCGTTTACTTGGCCTTGATCGCCACGGCCGGCAGGCCGCCGCTGGACAGCTTGGATTTCGCTTCCGCCAGATCAGAAGCGCTCGCGTAAGGCCCCATGCGCACGCGGTACATGGTCTTGCCGTTGATCGTGGCGGATTCCACGCGCGCGTTCAGACCCAGCAGTGCAACACGGGCCTTGACTGCTTCTGCATCGCCACTGGCCTGGAAGGCGCCGGCCTGCAGGATGTAGGGTGTGGATGCGGTGGCCGGCTTGCTTGCCGCTGGCGCCGGCGTGGCGCTGGGCTGCGGGGCGGCCTCGGGTTTAGTAGTGGCTGCACTCGCCACCTGGGTGGGGCGTGGGCTGGGCGAAGTGGTCGGCGCCGATTCGGGCAGAGGCTGAGGCAAGCCCGCTGCCGCCGCGGCAGCGCGTGCCTGCGCATCGGCGGCCTGGGTCGCGGCGTCCATGTTGGCTGCGGCCTCGGCGGTCTTGCGACGGGCTTCCTCGCGTGCGATGGCGGCGATCTGTGCGTCGGTCATCGCGACCTCTTCGCCCGGCAGCAGTTCGTAGAAGTCGAAATCGCCTTCCTTGTTCGTTTCAGCAGGTTTGGTCGATGCGGTCTCGGACGCCGATTCGGCTGCGACCGGCTCGAACGCCTCGTCCGTCTGCTCGTTGCCCTGCGGCTGCGCATCCGGATCGGCATGCGGAGCACCCATGCGGAAGAAGCCGCCTTCGCCTTCCTTCGACATGAATTTCGGCGCGATCAATATCACCACCATGGCCAGCAGCACGCCGATGACGAGCCATGCCCAGCCGGGCAATCCGTTGCTGCCACCGCCACTGCGGCGGGCCTGCGATCTTCCGCGACGTGCGGCCATCTTGAAACTCCTGCTTACATTTTCACGGGCGCTGACACGCCCAACAAATCCAGACCATTCTTGAGCACTTGCGCGGTGGCGGTACACAGCGCCAGGCGGGCATCGCGCTCGTCGCGATCTTCCACCAGCACGGGCTGGGCGTGATACGCGGTGTGGAAGGCGGTAGCGAGCTCACGCAGATATTGCGCGATGGAATGTGGCTCCAACGTGAGCGAGGCGGCCTCGACCACTTCCGGGTAGCGCGAGAGCTCGATCATCAGCGCCTGGCTGGCGTCGTCGGTGAGCTGATCCAGGTGCCTGAGGCCATTGGCGACATCGACGGTGTAGCCCTTTTCGGCGGCTTGGCGCAGCAGGCTGTGCACGCGGGCATGCGCGTATTGCACGTAGTACACCGGGTTGTCGTTGGACTGCGAGCGGGCGAGGTCGATGTCGAAGGTCAGTTGCGAATCGGGCTTGCGCGCGATCAGGAACCAACGCACCGCATCCTTGCCGGTCTCGTCGATCAAATCACGCAAGGTCACGTAGCTGCCGGCGCGCTTGGAGAGCTTCACTTCCTCCCCGCCGCGCATCACTGTGACCATCTGGTGCAGCACGTAATCCGGGTAGCCCTGCGGGATGCCGGCATCCAGCGCCTGCAGTCCGGCCTTCACGCGGGCGAGCGAGCCGTGGTGATCGGCGCCGAGCTCGGTGATGGCGCGCTGCCAGCCGCGCTGCCATTTGTTGCGGTGATAGGCGATGTCCGGCACGAAGTAGGTGTAGGTGCCATCGGACTTGCGCATCACGCGGTCCTTGTCGTCACCGAAATCCGTCGTGCGCAGCCACAGCGCGCCGCCTTCCTCGTAGGTGTGGCCGTGCTTGATGAGCTCGGCGACGGTGTCCTCGACCTTGCCATCGACATAGAGCGAGGATTCGAGGAAGTAGTTGTCGAAGCCGACCGCGTAGGCTTCCAGATCCGCGTTCTGCTCGCGGCGCAGCCACGCGACGGCGAATCGGCGAATCGCGTCGATGTCGTTCGCATCCTTCGCGCCGGTGATCGTCTCGCCTTCGACCTCCACGCTGTCGCCACGCAGGTAGGCCGCCGCGACATCCGCGATGTAGTCGCCGTTGTAGGCCTCGGCTGGCCAATCGGCATCGCCGGGGGCGTGGCCGTCGATGCGCGCCTTGACCGATTTCGCAAGGTTCTCGATCTGCACGCCGGCATCGTTGTAGTAGAACTCGCGCACCACGTTCCAACCGTTCGCGGCCAGGACGCGTGCGATGGAATCGCCGATCGCGGCGGCGCGACCGTGGCCGACATGTAGCGGACCGGTCGGGTTGGCGGAGACGTACTCGACGCCAACGGTTTGGCCCGTCCCGCTGTCGTTGCGGCCAAAGCCGTCGCCGTGCGCATGGACTGCGCGCACCACGCCATGCCAAGCGGCTGGCGCGAGATGGAAGTTGATGAAGCCCGGCCCGGCGATATCGACCTTGGCGATCGCGGCATCCGCCGGCAAGGCATCGACCAGCGCCTGCGCCAACTGACGCGGGTTGCTGCGTGCAGCCTTGGCCAGCGTCATCGCGGCATTGGTGGAGAAATCGCCATGGCTCGCGTCGCGCGGGCGCTCGATCACGAAATCGGGCGTGGCGGCGTCGGCGGGCAGGGTGCCAGTGGCACGGAGGTTGGCGATGCCCTGTTCGACCAGGGACTTGAGTTGGGCTTTCACTAAAACTGCAGCGCGAAGGTTTGGCCGCCTAGTTTACGGCAGGCGGGCAGGCCAGCTGGTAAACCGCAGGGCAGCGGACGACGCCTGGAGAACCGCCGCCCGCCGCCTTGCTCAAACCCAACCGCGTGCAGCCAGCGAGACGGGCGGCCCATCGGCGATGACGAAATGGTCCAAGAGGCGCACATCGACCAGAGTCAGTGCCTGCTTCAGGCTGGCCGTGACCGCGCGATCCGCGTGGCTAGGCTCGGGATGGCCGCTCGGGTGGTTATGCCCGACGATCACCGCCGCCGCGTTGTGCGCCAGTGCGCGGCGGACGACCTCGCGTGGGTGGACTTCAGTGCCGTCTATGGTGCCGGTAAACAATTCCTCGAAGGCCAAGGCGCGATGGCGGCTATCGAGGAACAGGGCGGCAAAGACCTCGCTGACGCGGCCGCGCAGGCGTTGGCCGAAGTAGCGGCCAGCGGCGGCCGGGTCCGACATCGCATCACCGCGGGCGAGGCCCGCGGCCATGAAGCGGCTGCACAGCTCCAGCGCGGCGGAGAGCTTGCAGGCACGCGCCGGGCCGATACCTTTCAGCTTCGCCAGTTCTGCGGGGGTGCGTTCCAACAGCACGCGCAAGGGGCCGTGTTCGCCCAAGATCCCGCGCGCCGTGGCGACGGCGTCTTCCCCGCGCAGACCGGAGCCGAGGAAGAGCGCGAGTAACTCGGCATCCGATAGCGCCACCGCCCCTTGCTTGATCAACTTTTCACGTGGACGTTCGTCACGTGGCCAGTCGCGGATGTGCATGCCGTCACCAATCGCTGGAATATGACGATAAAACTGCGCGCTCTGGTCAGCGAATGTCATCGGGGAAAAGCCGGTATCGGGTAAGCTGGATGCCCGAATCGGCGTAGGAATTCCCTGACGTGAGTGCGCCCCCTCTTCAGCGCGTGCTGCTTTGTGTCTGTGGCGGCGTGGCGGCCTACAAGGCGGTCGAAGTGGTGCGTCGCCTGCGCGACCACGGCATTGATGTGCAGGTGGTGGTGACCGAAAACGCCCAGCGTTTCGTCGGAGCGACCACGTTTCAGGCCGTGTCCGGGCATCCGGTGCGGACCAGCCTGTGGGATGAAGCCGCGGAGGCCGCGATGGGCCATATCGAGCTCGCGCGCTGGCCGGATGCCATCGTCATCGCGCCGGCGACCGCCAATACGCTGGCGAAACTGGCGCATGGCTTCGCCGATGACCTGGTGTCCACGCTGTGTCTTGCCACCACCTCGCCCATTTTCGTCGCCCCGGCGATGAACCACCGGATGTGGTTGCATGCGGCCACCCAAAGCAACATCGACACGCTGAAATCGCGCGGCGTGGTCGTGGTCGGGCCGGGCGTCGGCGCGCAGGCGTGTGGCGAGACTGGACCGGGCCGGATGAGTGAGCCCAGCGAAATCGTCGATGCCCTGGTCGGAGCGGCGCGGTGAGTTTGAACGGCAAGCAAGTGATCGTCAGCGCCGGGCCGACCTATGAAGACATCGATCCGGCGCGTTTCATCGGCAATCGTTCCAGCGGCAAGATGGGGTTTGCGATCGCTGCCGAAGCCGCGCGACGCGGTGCGGCGGTTGTGCTGGTCGCAGGCCCCGTGCATTTGCCTACCCCCGAAGGCGTCACCCGCATCGACGTGCGCAGTGCGGCGCAGATGCACGAGGCGGTGACATCGGCCTTGCCCGCATCGATTTACATAGGCGCAGCGGCGGTCGCGGATTTCACGCCGCAAGCGTTTTCCAGCGCCAAGTTGAAGAAAAAACCCGGTACCGAGACGTTGACGCTGGAGTTGGTGCGCACGCGCGACATTCTGGCCGATGTGGCGGCACATCCACTTCGCCCAAAGCGCGTGGTCGGCTTTGCCGCGGAAACCAACGACATCGAGCATTACGCACGCGGAAAACTGCAAGCCAAGCGTGTCGACATGATTTGCGCAAATCGCGTGGGCGTGACCGGCAGCGGCTTCGAGGCTGACGACAACGCGCTGCATGTGTTCTGGACACAGGGCGATGCAACGCTCGGCCCCGCACCAAAGGCGGAAGTCGCCGCTGTGCTGTTGGACCTCATCGACAAGGAACTCGATTGATGCATCACACCTTGCAACTGAAAGTGCTGGACGCGCGCTTTGGCGGCGAATGGCCGTTGCCGGCGTATGCGACCGAGGCGAGCGCGGGTCTGGATCTGCGCGCCGCGCTGGACGCGCCGCTGGTGCTTGAGCCTGGTGATACTGCCTTGGTGCCGTCGGGCATCAGTATCCACATCGCCGACCCGGCCTTGTGCGCGGTGATTCTGCCGCGCTCGGGACTGGGCCATAAACACGGGATCGTGCTCGGCAATGGCACGGGCTTGATTGATGCCGATTACCAAGGGCCGCTCATGATCAGCGTGTGGAACCGCGGCCGCGAGCCTTTTACGATGCAGCCCGGAGATCGCATCGCGCAGCTGGTTTTGCTGCCGGTGGTACGCGCCACGCTTCAGGTGGTCGATGAATTTGAAACCAGCGCACGCGGGACCGGCGGCTTCGGCCACACCGGCGTGCAATGACGGATGGAACCATGAGCGACAACAACAGTAAATCGCCAAAACTTTCCCTGCAGCTCGGCTCGCTGGATTCAGCGCGGCCTTTGCTCGCCGTTGCAGCGGGCTTGTTGGCTGCCTGGTTCCTGTGGGCAGGTGTCAATCAATGGCGCGCGAACTCGGCAGGCAAGACCCTGGCCGGTCAGCGCGACGAAGTGGCGCAGAAGGTCGGGCAAGCACTCACCCAGACCAAGAAGCGGGTGGCCGATGCCGCGGCGGCCCCGGCTGTGGTGACTGCCGCCGCCGGCACTGACCCGGCTGCGTTGCAAAGCGCGTTTGCGGCTGCTGCGAAGGGTGCGCAGGAAACCGAAATTTTCCCCGCTGACCTGCAGGCTGCATATGCAGGCCTGCCCGCCACCGGCTACGGCAAGCTGGCCGTGGTGGAGGCCGCGATTGCCAGCGGCAAGCCCGAAGTGCGCGTGGCGCGTGTGGGCAAAGGCAATGCATTCGTCGCCGCCGCGCCGCTGCCCAAGGGGCAGGTGGCTGTGGCCACGTATCCGCTGCAGCCGGTACAGGCGGCGATGGATGCAGCCAACTCGGGCAATGGCTATTTGGCGCTGCGGCAAGGCACTGCCACCATCTCCGAGAAAGGCGACAAGGGTTTGGTCGATGGCGCGGAATCCTTGGCTATCAAGGTGCCGGGCACGGAGCTGCGCGTGGCTGCCGCGGCTCCGACCGTGGGTGCGGGCCCATTCGGGTTGGGTGGCTTGGCCAGCCTGATCGCGGGTTTGTTGCTATTGGCGTTGGCCGCTGTCGCGCTGGCTTGGCCGAAATTGCGAGGCCGCCGAGTGGTTGTAGCCAGTGATGTGGGTGCACCGACCCTGGCCGAGGCCGTGGAAATCGAAGCCGCCGCCGCGCCGCCGCCGGTGGTGCCCGACTCCGTACCATTGGCTGCCATCGGTGACGTGCCACCTCCGTCGCCTGTGGTGCCTGACGATGCGTTGTCGGTGCCGGCTGTGTCCTTGGTGGATGTGCCGGCGGTCGATGCGGGCATCTTCCGCGCGTACGACATTCGCGGCGTGGTCGGGCAAACACTCAATACCGATGTTGCACATGCGATTGGCCAGGCGATCGGCACGCTGATGCAGGAGAAAGACCTGCAGCGGATCGTGGTGGGCCGCGATGGCCGCCTGTCCGGCCCGGAACTTGCCGGTGCGCTGATCGAAGGCCTGCGCAGCACGGGCCGTGATGTCACCGACATCGGCCTGGCGCCGACGCCACTGGTGTATTTCACCGCCGCGCAAGAAGAAGGTGGATCCTGCGTTGCCGTGACCGGCAGCCACAATCCGCCGGACTACAACGGCTTCAAGATCGTGGTCGGAGGCGAAACGCTTTCGGGCGCGACCATCACCAATCTGTACCAGCGCATCATCAGTGGTCGCCTGCATCGCGCGGCTCAACCGGGCCAGCTGGAAACGCGGCAGATGGCCCCGGACTACGTGTTGCGCGTGGCCTCCGACATCCAGCTCGCGCGTCCGCTGAAAGTGGTGGTCGATGCTGGAAACGGCGCAGCCGGCGAACTCGGCCCACGTGTGCTCGAGGCGATCGGCGCCGAAGTCATTCCGTTGTTTTGCGAGATCGACGGCACCTTCCCCAACCATCATCCCGACCCCAGCGAGCCGCACAATCTGGAAGATCTGCGCCGCAGCGTCGAGGAGCACGGCGCCGACATCGGCCTTGCATTCGATGGCGACGGCGATCGTCTGGGTGTGATTACGCCCGCGGGTGCCAACATCTTCCCGGATCGCTTGTTGATGCTATTCGCGGCCGACGTGCTTGATCGCCAGCCGGGCGCTGTCATCGTCTACGACGTGAAGTGCAGCGGCGCATTGATGCCGTTTATTTTGCGCCACGGTGGCAGCCCGCTGATGTGGAAGACGGGACATTCGCTGATCAAGGCGAAGATGCGCGAGACCGAAGCCGAGCTCGCCGGTGAAATGAGCGGCCACTTCTTCTTCAAGGAGCGCTGGTTCGGTTTCGATGACGGCATTTATTCTGCTGCGCGCCTGCTCGAAATCTTGGCCGCGCGCGAAGACGATGCCGATGCAGTATTTGCCGAGATCCCCGAAGGCGTCAGTACGCCGGAGCTGAAAATTCCGACCCCAAACCCGCATGCCTTCATCGAGCGCTTCGTCGCCCTGGGTAATTTCGAGGGTGCACGTGCCACCACGATCGACGGACTGCGCGCCGACTGGTCTGATGGTTGGGGGCTGGTGCGCGCATCCAACACCACGCCGATCCTGGTGCTGCGCTTCGAAGCCGATGATGCGGCGGCGCTCGCGCGCATTCAGGACGCCTTCCGTGCGCGGCTGCTCGAGTTGGATCCGGGCTTGTCGATTCCGTTCTGAGAAACGGGATCAGTTAGTCGCCGTGCGCCGGTTGATCAGCCGGCGGGCGGTGCCTGTATCGGAGTCAGTGTTGGTGCAGGCGCTTGCCCGGTCACCGGGTCCAGTCCCTTCGCCTTGCGATACCGGGTGAGAGCATCGTTGAGTTTGGCGTCAAGCTCGCCGCGCTCTTGCTGCTGCAAGCGATAGCTCTCCTGCGCATCCAATACCGATGCGCGCTGGGTCAGCACGTTTTGCGCGAGCTTGGCCGGCACCTTGCCGTTTTTCATCTCGACATCGGCGGCGGCCTGCAGCATCTGCAATAGGGCGCGGCGCTGGTTGACGATGGCCATCTTCGACGTCTTCAAGCCTTCATCCACCAACTCGTAGCGGATCTTGAAGGCTTGCCGGAGTGCGTCCTCTGAGTCGTAGGATTCACCCAGCGCGAAATCGCGGCGGGCCTCGGCGGCGGCCTGATCTGCCTTGGCTTGAGCCTCGGCTTGCAGGGCAGCTTGGGCCGCGCGTTCTTCGGCGGTCAGGGCGCGGTCGATGCGGGCACCAGGCAGGCCGCTCTTGCTGTTGATTTCGGTGCGCGCGCCGTCCACCGCAGAAGCGGGCAGGGCGTCACCGCAGACACGACGGCCACCCTCATTCCAGCAGTACAGCTTTTTCGCCGCCGAGCCCTGTTGCTGGGCGGAAACGGCAGTCGCGACCAAGAGCAGGCCCACGGTGCAGAGTTGAATGGATTTCATGAGCGTTCCCCCACAACAGGCTCAGGGCGTGGCGCCGAAACGTTGGCGGTAATTCGCCAGCGCTCCGCGATGGCCTTCAAGTTCCGGCCTTTGCGCGGAGAAATCAAGCAGATCGGACAGGCTTGCGACGGCGATCACGGGAATGCCGTGTTCATCGGCCACGCCTTGGGCGGCCGAGCGGCGATCTTCCTCGCTCACGATTTCCTGACGGTCCAGACCGATGACGATACCGGCCGGAACGCCGCCCGCCTCACGGATCAGGCTGAGCGCCTCGCGAATTGCGGTGCCGGCGGTGATCACGTCATCGACGATCAACACGCGTTGACCGGCCATCGGCGCGCCGATCAGCATGCCGCCTTCGCCATGCGCCTTCGTCTCCTTGCGATTGAATGCCACCGGCACGTCACGGCCATCGGCGGCCATCGCGCACGCGAGCGCTGTCGCCAGCGGGATGCCCTTGTAAGCCGGGCCGAACAGCACATCGAACTCAAGCCCAGCGGAGGTGATCGCATCGGCATATGTGCGGCCGAGCGTCGCCAGCGCAGCGCCGGAGTCGAAGCGGCCCGCATTGAAGAAATACGGACTACTGCGGCCGGACTTAAGAGTGAATTCGCCAAAGCGCAGGGCTTCGGCGCGCAGGGCGGCATCGAGGAATCGGGTGCGGTGGTCGGTCATGAGGCAGGTTGGAAGCGAAACATCACGAGTTGCGGGCCGGCGCGACCGCCGGGGACATACTGGCCATTGTGAATGAAACCGGCGCGTTGGTAGGTGGCGATGCCGATGCGGTTGCGTGCATGGACCACCAACGCCAGCAGGCGACGGTCGGGATGGCGCTTGTGCAAGTCGACGGCCATCGCGGTGACGGCGCGTGGGCCATGGCCATGACCCTGCTCACGATGATCGATGCAGAACGCGCGGATGCCGACGTGCGGGCTACCCAAATCGCGCCCTACGATGGCGTGGGGGGCGAAGTCGAGCCGATAGAAGCCGATCACGCGACCATTGCGCAAGATGGCCATGGGCTCCGAGAGTGGATCGTTTTCCGCATCCTGCAAGTTGAATGCGGTGTTGCCCACGTATTGCGCCTGCTCGGGCGTGACCTGTACTGCCCGCACGCCCGCGGCGAGCGTTGGCGTGACAGGTGCGACGTGAATCAAGACAGGGGCAGGCATCAACGGAACAGTATCTCGGCGTTGCTATCATCCTCCCACATCCTCATGGCGGCTTGCATGCGCATCCTCAGTTTCAATGCCAATGGCCTGCGTTCGGCGGCCAGCAAGGGTTTCTTCGACTGGTTCCGCGCACAAGACATCGATGTGATGTGCGTACAGGAAACCAAGGCGCAGGAGCATCAACTGCGCGGGACGCCGGAGCTCGACGAACAATTTCTGCCCGAGGGCTATCACGCCTACTTCCGCGATGCGACGACCAAGAAGGGTTACAGCGGCGTCGCCGTTTACTGCAAGCGCGAGCCCGACGAAGTGCGCACCTCATTGGGCCGCGAAGACTTTGACGAAGAGGGGCGCTACATCGAGGCGCGCTTCGGCAATGTGTCGGTGGTGAGCTTCTATATTCCTTCAGGTAGCTCGGGCGAAGTGCGCCAAGCGGTGAAGGAAGACGTCATGAAGTGGCTGGCGCCGATCCTGGATGAATGGCTGGCCAGCGGGCGCGATTACATCTTGTGCGGCGACTGGAATATCGTCCGCGCGAAGAATGACATCAAGAATTGGGCCGGCAACCAAAAGAATTCCGGCTGCCTGCCGCATGAGCGTGCGTGGCTGTCGGGAATGATTGATGACGATCGCGGTGATGGCTTGGTCGCACCTCGACAGGGCGGTTGGAAGGACAGTTTCCGTGTAGCGAAGCCCGATGCCGTCGAGTACAGCTGGTGGAGCCAGCGTGGTGCCGCACGCGCGAAGAACGTGGGTTGGCGTATCGATTACCAATTCGTCACGCCCAAACTTGCCAAAAAAATTCGCAGCGCCGAGATATTCCCCGAGCCGAAATTCTCGGATCACGCGCCTTATCTGGTCGATTACGACCAAGCCCTCTGAGCCGGAGTACGCATGAGCGATGTCATCGCAAGACCCGCCAAGCCTTCTGTGTGGAAAGCTTTCACCCAGCCGGCGGCGTGGACGATGTTCTTCTTCGGCTTCGCCTCCGGCATGCCGTTCCTACTCGTCGCGGGGACGTTGGCGTATTGGCTGAAGGACAACAACCTCGACCTGAAAAGCATCACCTTGATTGCCAGCGCAGGCATGACGTACACGCTCAAGTTCCTGTGGGCGCCGCTGGTCGATCGTTGGGTGTTGCCGATATTCGGGCAGCTGGGTTTGCGACGTGGCTGGATTCTGTTTGCGTTGCTGTGGGTGATTGCTGCGCTCTTGGTGATGGCGCAACTCACGCCCGACCGACTCGCGCCCTTCGTGTGGGTCACGCTCATCGCGGCCTTCGGTGGCGCGACGCTTGACATCGGCGTGGATGCGTATCGCGTCGAGATCGCGCCGCGCCAAGACCAGGGCGCCTTGCTCGCCACATATTCGCTGGGCTATCGCATCGCCCTCATCATCACCGGTGCGATGGCGCTGGTGATGGCTGACCATTTGCCGTGGCCGATGGTGTATCGGGTGATGGCGATCGCGATGTTGATCCCGGTAGCGGCGGTGTTCTTCGCGCGTGAACCGGCCGTGCATCGCATCAAGACCGAGAGCCTGAAGGAAAGCCTCCAGGAAGGCATCGTCGCGCCGTTTACCGATTGCGTGCGTCGCTTCGGCCCCGCGTTGGCCGCGGGCTTGTTGGCGTTCATCCTGCTGGCGAAGGTGTCGGACCAGTCGCTCGGCGGCGGCATCATGGCGCCGTTCTACATCGACCAGGGGTATACGAAGACCGAGATCGGCGCGATCAGCAAGTTGTACGGCGTATGGGTCGGCATCGGCGGCGTGTTCCTGGCCGGTATCGCCATTGCGCGCTGGGGCGTGCGTTGGCCGCTCTTGGCGGGCGTGGTGCTGGGGGCGGTGAGCAACTTGTTTTACGTCTGGTTGGTTGGCGCCGATGGTGATCTGGCCAAACTGACGTTGGTGATTTCGGGCGAGAACCTCGCGCAGGGCTTCCAGGGCACGACGCTAGCCGCGTTCCTGACCTCACTCGTCAACCAGCGCTTCACAGCAACACAGTTCGCATTGTTCTCGTCCCTGGTGATGTTGCCGGGCAAGCTGCTGAGCGCGGTGTCGGGTGGGATCGTCGAGCAGACCGGTTACGGCACCTATTTCTGGATCACCGCGTTGGTGTCGATCCCGGCGATCTTCCTGTTCTTCTGGATGTACCCACGGATGGATCTGGGCGATGGCGAAACGCCGGCGCGATTGCGTGCGATGCCGCCGGAAGATCCGCACTGAATCCAGGCCCTTGCGTCGAGGAGGCATGACCATGAAATCGATCCACGACATCACCGTCACCGACATTGATGGGCAACCCAAGGCCATGCGCGACTATGCCGGCAAGGCATTGCTCATCGTCAACACCGCGAGCAAATGCGGCTTCACCCCGCAATACACGGGACTTGAAGCGATCCACAAGGCCTACAAAGACCAAGGCTTCGTCGTCCTGGGATTCCCTTGTGATCAGTTCGGCCATCAAGAGCCGGGTGACGAGGCTGAAATCAAGTCATTCTGCTCGTTGACTTACGACGTCACCTTTCCGATGTTTTCGAAAATCGACGTCAATGGCGCGAACGCCAGTCCCCTCTTTGAGCTGCTGAAAAAACAGTCGCCTGGCATCTTGGGGACCGAGCGAATCAAGTGGAACTTCACCAAGTTCCTCGTGGATCGCAACGGAAGGGTCGTGGACCGGTTTGCCCCGACCACCAAACCGCAAGAGCTGGCCGGCTCCATCGAGACCGTTCTTGCGGCTGGGTAAGGCAGCGCATGCGGCGTGAACGTGCGCGTTGAGTCGAGCCATGCGCAGGGTTGCCTCAGTAGCAGTGTTCACCACTGTGTTCTGCCACTGCACGTCCCGTCGAGTCGTTTCCGCTAGCGCTTGAATCAAACCGGATAAATCGCACCCAATACACGGGGGCCCGCAGCGCCCGTGACCGATGCGCGATTGCCCGGCAAGCCCAGCAAGGTCTGCCGGGCCAGCCACGCAAACCCCATCGCCTCGATGTGATCCGGATCCAGCCCGTGTTCTTGGGTGGATGTGATGACGACGCCCGGCAGTTCATCACGCAAGGCTTGCAGCAGCGACGGGTTGTGCACGCCGCCGCCGCAGACCAGCAAGCGCTGTGTGTCAGGCTGGGCGGAACGCAAGGCATCGCCGATGGTGCGTGCGGTGAGTACCCGCAGTGTTGCCTGCACGTCGACGGCGGATTCATCGCCGCGCAAACGTGGTGCCAACCACGCGCGCTGGAAATGCTCGCGGCCACTGCTTTTTGGCGGCGGCGTGGCAAACCACGGGTCTTCCAGCAAACGTGAAAGCAAGGCGTCATCCACCACGCCCGTCGCGCCCCAGGCACCATCTTCGTCATACGGGCGACCGGTGTGTTCGTGGCACCACAAATCCATCAGCGCATTCGCCGGCCCGGTGTCGAAGCCGCGCACATCGCTGACTTTCGGCAGCAGCGTGATATTGGCGATGCCGCCGAGATTCAGCACCGCCCGATCTTCACTTGCATCGTGCAAGAGCGCGTGATGCAGGGCCGGCAAGAGCGGAGCGCCGTGCCCGCCCGCCGCGATATCGCGGCGGCGGAAATCCGCGACCGTGGTAATGCCAGTGCGCTCGACGATGCGGCCGGCATCGCCAATCTGCAGCGAAAACGGATGCTTCAAATATGGACGATGCCTCACCGTCTGCCCGTGCGAACCGATCGCCGCGACATCACCCGTATCGATGCCGGCTTCGACCAACACGGCGAGCGCCGCCTCTGCAAACGCCTCGCCGACTTGTGCATCCAATGTGCCGAGTTCATCGAGAGAATCGAGTGAGCCGCCTTGGCCCAGCCACACCAGTCGTGCGCGCACGTCCGGGTCCCACGGCGAGGTGCGTGCGGCAACCACTTCCGCGCGCAGCGGCTCATTGCCGCCATCGATATCCGCGCCGCCTTGGAAGCGCACCAGTGCCGCGTCAATGCCGTCTGCGCTGGTCCCCGACATCAAACCGATATAGAGCTTGTCGTTCATTGCGCCATCGTGGCCGATCACGTCGCCGTGCGCCAGTTGCTTGTGCACAAATGCGAAGGGCGACTTGCGTCGCCCTGGTGCATGTTCGATGTTGCTTGGTCTCAGCCGCGCTTGTCGGCCTTGGTTTTGCCTTTCTCCGAAGCCGCATCAGCCACGCGGATTTCCTCGCCCTGGAAGACGATGTTCTCAACCTCGCGGATCTTGCCCAGCGCGCGCTTGGTCTCGCCCTTGAACTGGGCCAACAGCGTGCCGGACAACGGTGCGGGTGGCGGCAGCATCATCGACAAGGGATTGCGATGCGCGCCGTTGACGCGGAACTCGTAGTGCAGATGCGGGCCGGTGGACAGGCCTGTGCTGCCGACGTAACCGATCACCGTGCCCTGCGTGATGCGTTGGCCCGGACGAATCTTGGCGAAGCGCGACATGTGCGCATAGAACGTGGTCTTGCCCTGGCCGTGATCGAGTTCGACCGCCTTGCCGTAACCGCCATGCCAGCCGACCGACTTCACGCGTGCATCGCCCGCGGCCATGATCGGGGTGCCTGTGCCCGCGGCGTAATCGACGCCCTTGTGCATGCGGAAACGACCCAGCACCGGATGGCGACGGCCACCGAAGCCCGAGGTCAGGCGCGCATACGGAATCGGCATGCGGATGAACGCGCGCTCCAGCGAGCGGCCATCGGCGGTGTAGTAACCGGGCTTGCCGTCACGCTCGAACAGGAAGCCGCTGTGCAGCTTGCCGTCGGTGGTGATGGTCGCGGCCAGCACCGGACCGGTATCGACGAGCTTGCCGTCT
Source organism: Solilutibacter tolerans (assembly GCF_900155935.1). Lineage (GTDB taxonomy): Bacteria > Pseudomonadota > Gammaproteobacteria > Xanthomonadales > Xanthomonadaceae > Solilutibacter > Solilutibacter tolerans. The sequence continues at coordinate 156,030 of NZ_FTLW01000002.1, read as the reverse complement.
TTCCAGGTCTGGTCGACCACGACACTGAAGCGATCGTTGTTGTCGAGGTCGGAATCGAAGTCGACGCTGTACTTGAAGATGTCGTCGGTCAGCTCTTTCAGGTTTTGCGTGGTCAAACCGACCTTGCGCGCGGATTCAAACAGCGAATCTCCCACCGTCCCGGACAACACCACCGTGCGCACATCGACTTGCTGCGGCACGGCGGTTTCGACGATCTTCTCACCCGTCATGTCCAGCTCGACCTTCTCGCCGATACGGGTATAACGGAAGCCGCGCAGCGGACCGCCCGGCGGCAGATCGAACGCGATTTCCGCGCCCGGACGCAGGCGGCGCATCTCCATGTTGACGCCCGGATACTTCAGCAGACGAGCCAGGTCGCCTTGCGGGATATCGAGTTGCTTGAAGATTTCGCTGGCGGTCTCGCCGGCGCGCACATTGACCACCTGCCAGCTGTCGCCCTTGCGGGTTGGACCAGCGACGACTTTCTTCGGGCCGATCTGCGGCAGGGTGAGTGCCATCGATGCACGCGGCGCATGCGTTGGCAGAGCAAGGGCTTGATCGAAGCCGGGCACCAAGGCGCCCAACAAGGCGATGATGCTGGCGAACAGACTGGCGTGCGCCCACTGGCGACGCGTCCAGCGGCCATTGAATCCTGCGGGAATGCGCAAACCTGCATAACGGCGCAGAGCATCGGCACGAAGCGCGCTCAACTTTTGTTGGCGGGCGTCACGCGGGCTGGATTGTGTCATTCAGCAATCTCCACGCCATGTGATGGCGGTGTTAGCGCGGTACCATAAACATATGAAGTCCCTGGGTCAAACCATTGATCTGGTTGGCTTTTTTGAACCCGGTCCGATTTAACGGAAGATTTACGGCCTGCTCCCGTCAATATTACCTATTCAGGAAATTTATCGTGTCCCCATCCAATCCCGCCGATGCACTGGATCTGATCGCCCGCGGGGCCGACGAGCTGCTCAAGCGCGACGAACTGGAAGCCCGCCTGAAAGAAGGCCGCCCGCTGCGTATCAAAGCCGGCTTCGACCCGACCGCCCCGGACCTGCACCTGGGCCACACGGTGCTGCTCAACAAGATGCGCCAGTTCCAGGATCTGGGGCATCAGGTGATCTTTTTGATCGGCGACTTCACCGGGATGATCGGCGACCCCACCGGCAAGAACGTCACCCGCAAGCCGCTGACCCGCGAAGACGTGATGGCGAATGCGGAAACCTACGCCGCGCAGGTGTTCAAGATCCTCGATCGCGACAAGACCGAGCTGCGCTTCAACAGCGAATGGTTCAACCAGATGTCGGCCGCCGACATGGTGCGCCTGGCAGGCCAGCTGACGGTGGCGCGCATGCTGGAGCGCGATGACTTCGCCAAGCGTTACGCCGCGCAGCAACCGATCTCGATCCACGAATTCCTCTACCCGCTCGCGCAAGGTTACGACTCGGTGGCCTTGAAATCGGATGTCGAGCTGGGCGGCACCGACCAGAAATTCAATTTGCTGATGGGTCGCGCACTGCAGGAGTCGCACGGGCAGAAGCCGCAGATCGTGCTGACGATGCCGCTGCTCGAAGGCATCGACGGCGTGCAGAAGATGTCGAAGTCACTCGGCAACTACATCGGCATCGATGAGCCGGCCATCGACATCGTCACCAAGACGATGAAGATCGGCGATGAATTGATGTGGAAGTGGATTGACCTCCTCAGCTTCGACATCTCCATCGATGAGGCGAAGCAACTGCGCGCGGCGATCGAAGGCGGCCAGCTCAACCCACGCGACGTGAAGCTGCGCCTCGCCAATGAATTGGCTGCACGTTTCCACGATGCCGCGAGCGCCGAGCGTGCCGTCGCCGGCTGGCATGCCGCCGTGCGCGGCGAGGGCGACATCGAAAACCTCCCCTTGCAGGATGTCGTCGTGCCGGCCGAAGGGTTGCGCATCGCGGCGCTTTTGACGGCCGCCGGCATAACGCCCAGCAACTCCGAGGCCAATCGCAAGCTCAAGGAACGCTCCGTGCGCGTGGATGGCGAAGTGTTTGAAGACGCCGCACATCTGTTCATGCCCGGCTTTGAGGGCGTGATTGCTGTGGGCAAGCGCAACTTCGCGCGGGTGCGTTTGGTCGCGGGCTAATGATGGTTTGAGCGGCGCGCTTAGCCCTTTGGTTTGCGCGTGGCTTTCTTTGTTGCCTGTTTCGCTACTTTCTTCGCGGTTTTTTTCAGCTTGGGTTTGGGCGCGGGAAGCAGATTGGCGGTGGCGATGATCAAGCGGCGCAGTTCATCGCCATCGTCCAAAAGTTCATCGGCGACTGGATAATCCTTCGCGCCAGGGTACGGCGGGCGCTGCGGCAAGTCGGGGGCGAGCTCCGTCGCCGCTTCTGTCGGCTTGATGAAGAGGCTGTTGTCGCAGGCGAAGGCGACGACTTTCTCGTCAAGGTACAACGCGTATTCGCCAAACATCTTCTTGTGGGTCAGGCGCGCGCCCAAGCCCAATTGCTCGGCAATGTAGTCGACAAAGATGCGATCGGTAGCCATGCCGACATCCTACGCCCATGCGTCTCATCAACTGCGCCGCATTTGCCTAAGATGGAACGATGAATGCAGGACGCCACTCGCAGGCCAAGGCCAAGTTGATCGATAGCACCCAACATGGTGCGGGCTGTGAATTGTTTTTGGTCGAAGGGGATTCTGCCGCGCGATCGGTCGCGAATGTGCGTGATGAATGTACGCAGGCTGTGTTGCCATTGCAGGGTAAGCCGCTGAATGCGTGGCGCGCCGATGCCGACAAGGTGCGCAGCAATATCTTGTACCGGCAATTGGCCGATGCATTGGGCGTGGGTGATCCGACCTTGGCGTCCGCGCCTCGCCCACCCAGGCCGCTGCGCTTCGAGCGCGTGGTACTGCTGTTCGATCCGGATGCGGACGGTGTGCACATCGAGGCCTTGATGCTGCTGTATTTCGCACGCTGGATGCCGACGTTCATCGAATGCGGCCAGCTATGGCGTGTGCGTGCACCGATGTTCACGCTCACCCATCCCGCGACGGGTGAGGTCGCGCAGGCGTATTCGCCCCCCCATCGTGATGCCTTGCTTGTACAAATGCGCAGCAGTGCGTCGGGCGATGTGCAGCAACATCGACATGTGGGCTTGGGTAGCTTGCCGCCCGCGGTGCTGCGGCGATACTGCATTGATCCCGCCACACGTGTTGCACGTCAGGTGGGGCAGGAGGATGTCGATGCCGTACTGGCTGCGTTCGGCCTGGAGGAAACGCTGTGACTGCAGCGTTGAGTGATGTGTTCAGGCGATTCGGGTAGCTGCCATCACCATCAACGCGACCACGCAGATCAGGCCTGCGAACCACACCAGGCTGCGCATCGAGGCTTGGTTGCCGATGTAGAACACCCCGTGCAATACGCGACTGATCACGAATGCCACCGCGAGCCAGCCGATCATGCGTGGAGCAACGCCTGCCAACTGCGCCATCACCACGCCAGCCGCGAAAGCAGGAAACGCTTCAAATGCATTTTTTTGCGCAGCATTCGCGCGGCGCACGCGTGGGCTTTCTTGTTTGTCCAACCACTGGCGCGGATCGCGGTTGTCGTAGCGACCCGTGGTCCCCGAGCTCTTGGCGACCACGGTCCACACATAAGGCAGGAGGGCGGCGATCAAGACGCAGATATAGGCGAGAGTCATGGCAGGTCCAGGGTCGCGAATGATGCGTGGATGATGCACCAGCCACGACTCAAGTGCGCGTCATGGCATTCGCAAAAGGAAACGGCGCCCGAAGACGCCGTTGGTTGGCGGCGGATGTCGTGACGGATTACTTCTTCGCCGCCATCATCGCGTCGCGCTTGGCGCGGAAGGCGCTGGTCTTTAGCCAGTTTGGCCAGCTGCCATCGTTGGCGACGGTATTGCCGACGATATAGAGCGCATTGAGATCTTCGACGATGCCGTCGAGCTTCCAGCTGGCGTCATATTGATCCGCCGCCTTGTGGTAGCGCTTGTCGCGGTAATCGGCCTCGGCTGCCTTGCCGCCATCCACGCCGCCATCGACGAGATCCGTGCCACCCTTGGCATAGAGCGCAGGCACGCCGGCCTTGGCGAAGTTGAAGTGATCGGATCGGAAGTAGAACCCGCTTTCAGGCGAAGCTTCCATCTTCAGTACGCGGTTCTGCGGCTTCACGGCATCTGCCAGGATGTTTTCCAGCTCGGAATTGCCCATGCCGACGACGGTCATGTCTTTGGAGCGACCTGCGACCGACATCGCATCCATATTGATGACGGCAACGGTCTTGTCCATCGGGATGGATGGGTGCGCGACGTAGTACTTGGAGCCAAGCAACCCGGATTCCTCCAGCGTCACCGCCAGGAACACGACCGAACGCTTTGGCTTCGACTCGCTGCGCGCGAACTTTTCGGCGATTTCGATCACGCCTGCTACGCCGGTCGCGTTGTCCACCGCGCCGTTGTAGATGTTGTCGCCGGTTTCGCCCTCGTGCTTGCCGAGGTGATCCCAGTGGGCCATGTAGACGACGGCTTCGTCGGACTTTTCGCTACCAGGCAGCATGCCGATGACATTTCGCGAAGACTTCTCGCTACTGGTGCTCTTGAGGTCCAGTGACATCTTGGCTTTCATCGGCACGGCCTTGAAGCCGCGCTTGCCAGCCGCGGCGCGCAGCGCGTCGACATCCAGCCCTGCATCGGCAAACAAGGTCTTTGCCTGTGAACCGGTGATCCAGCCCTGCGCGGGCAAACGCGGCTCCGGATCGTCCTTCGCGGGCAAGTCGTACTGCGGGCCGGACCACGAATTCTTCACCACATCCCAGCCATACGAAGCGCCGGCATCGTCATGGATGATGATCGCGGCGGCGGCACCCTTGCGAGCGGCCTCTTCGAACTTGTAAGTCCAGCGCCCGTAATAGGTCATGCGCTTGCCTTCGAACAACTGCTCGTCCTGCGCGTGGAAGCCAGGGTCGTTGATCAACAGGACCACGGTCTTGCCTTTGACATCGACGCCAGCGTAGTCGTTCCAGTTGTGTTCGGGCGCATCGACGCCGTAACCGACGAAGACCAACTCGCTGCCGTCGATCTTGACTTCCTTCTCGCCTGTGCGCGTGCCCACCACCATGTCGGGACCGAACTTCAGCGCATGCGGCTTGCCATCGACATCGATGGTCATGCTGGTGGCGGGATCGGCTTCGGTCACCACCATCGGCACGGTCTGGAACCAGTCGCCCTTGTTGCCTGGCTGCAGGCCCAAGCGCTCGAATTGTGCCTTGATGTACTCGACGGTCTTGTCTTCGCCCTGCGTGCCGGGGCCGCGGCCTTCGAATTCATCGGAGGCGAGTGTCTTCACCAATTCGGCGTAATCCGCCTCGTTGATGTCGGCGTTGAAAGCGTGGGTGGAGGTTGGTGTGTCGACAGGTGCCACGGCAGCGGGTGCAGCGGGCGGGTCGGCAGGCTTGCAAGCGGCCAAGAGCGCGGCGGCGGCCACGCCTAAGATCAAAGAATGTTGTCGCATGGGGGCTCCACGAGAGGTAGAGCCCCGATGTTAGCGCGATGTGGCGTGCGGCTCAGTTCGCCGGCGCACGCGGGGTGTCGAAATAGACTGGCGTCGCACCCGTGATCTTGCCGATCCGCGCCGTGCGGTGCACGTACAGCTTCACTTCGTGCTCGAACGTCAGCGCGCCGTCGACGCGTGCATTAGGCCCGATGATGATCCGCGGCGGATCCTGCTTGACGCGCAGGTTGACGATGGTAATGCCGCCATTTTTCTTCGGCTTGCGCACGGTCAGACCGCCGCGCACATGCGAGCCCACGCCCACGGTCACATCGCCCGTATAGGTGACGATGTCGCCGCCCACCTCGCTCGCCACCAGGCCGACTGAGCCGCTCACGGTCTCCACGCCGCGGGCCACGCGTCCATCGCGATTGATGAACACATCGCCGCTGACGGTTTCGGTGCTTTCCAGTCGCCCGCCGTTGTCGAAGCGAATGTCGCCGCTCACGGTCTGCACGCTGCCGGCGCGGCCCCTCGCGCCCAATTCGATGTCGCCGCTGACCGTTTCGGCATCACCCAATTGCACGTCGGCGTCGCCCTGAATGTCGCCGCTGACGGACTCGACATTCTTTGCCGTCACGCCGGCATCGATATCGATGTCGCCGCTGACCGTACTCACGCTGCCCGCACGCACGCCAGTTTCAAGGTCGATGTCACCGCTCACGGTATCCACATTGCCGACGGCGGACTTGGCCGCGACGCGGATGTCATCGCTGACCTTGCTCTGGTTCTGCAAGGCCAGCGCGGCGGGCGTCGCCAGGGTCAAGGCGATTGCCAGCACGAGGGGAGATTTGATCGCCATGGGTGGCTCCTTTGCATGTTTGCTTGCGATTCGGGAAGCGAACCGCTTGCGGACTACAATTCCACAAAGCCCGCACGCGGGCACCTGCCTGAAGTCATTGGTCCCCAAGTCATGCCTGAAGCCCCATCGCGCCCCAAACCCGTCGTCCTCTTGATCCTGGATGGCTGGGGATACCGCGAAGATCCGCAAGATAATGCGCTAGCCCTGGCCGATACCCCGCACTGGCGTCGTCTCTGGGCCGAGCGCCCGCACACGCTGATTCACACTGAAGGCCGTCATGTAGGCCTGCCAGACGGGCAGATGGGTAATTCCGAGGTCGGCCACATGAACCTGGGTGCGGGGCGCATCGTCTATCAGGATCTGACCCGCGTCGATGCGGCGATCGAGGACGGCAGCTTCTTCACCAATGCGGCGCTGGTGCGTGCTTGCGAGGACGCCAAGATCACCGGCCGCACCCTGCACGTGATGGGGTTGCTCTCGCCTGGCGGCGTGCACAGCCACGAGGCGCATATCTTCGCGATGCTGGAGCTCGCCGCACGCCTCAAGGTACCGCGCGTCGCTGTGCATGCATTCCTGGACGGTCGCGATACCCCGCCGCGTTCAGCGCACGACAGCCTGGTTGCGCTGCAAACCTTGTGCGACCAACTTGGCAATGCGCGCATCGCCAGTGTCAGCGGTCGCTATTACGCGATGGACCGTGACGCGCGTTGGGAACGTGTCGAAGCTGCATGGGAAGCGATGGTCGATGCCGAAGGCATGCACACGGCCGGCACGGCATTGAAAGCGCTCGATGCCGCGTATGCCCGCGGCGAAAACGATGAGTTCGTGCAGCCGACGGTGATCGGTGCCGGTGCGAAGATCATCGACGGTGATGCGGTCGTGTTCATGAATTTCCGCGCCGATCGCGCACGCCAGCTGACCGCCGCCTTCGTACAGCCCGGTTTCGAAGGATTTGCCACACGCCGCCCGGTCTTGAGCGACTTCGTCTGCCTGACCGAGTACGACGCCAAACTGCCGGCTACGCTTGCGTATCCACCGGACAACCTGCCCAATACCTTGGGCGAAGTACTGGCAGCGCATGGATTGACCCAGCTGCGTATCGCCGAGACAGAAAAATACGCCCACGTCACCTTCTTCTTCAGTGGTGGGCGCGAGGATTTGTATGAAGGCGAAGGTCGCACGCTGATCCCCAGCCCAAAAGTCGCGACCTATGATCTGCAGCCGGAAATGAGTTGTCCCGAGCTGACCGCCAAGCTGGTCGATGCGATTCGCACGCAGGCTTTCGATGTCATCGTTTGCAACATCGCCAACCCGGACATGGTTGGCCACACCGGTCTTCTGGAAGCGGCGGTGAAAGCCGCCGAAGCGGTCGATGTCGCGGTGGGTGAAGTCGCGGCGGCAGTGGAAGCAGTCGGTGGTGCACTGCTCGTCACTGCCGATCATGGCAATCTGGAAATGATGCGTGACCCTGACACCGGCCAGCCGCATACGGCGCACACCGTCGGCCCGGTGCCGCTGATCTATGTCGGCACGCGTGGCGATGCGCGTTTGCGCGATGGCGGCGCCTTACGCGATGTCGCGCCGACCATGCTCGACTTGTTGGGTATCGAACAACCCGCCGAGATGACTGGCCGGAGTTTATTTGCTGGATGAAGCTCATGCGCGCCCGTGTCGTGGTCTTGATGGTGGCGATGACGCTGCTGGCCGGTATCGCCAGTGCGCAAAGCACGGGTGACACCGAGCGCAAGTTGCGCGAGCTGCGCAAGGAGCTGAAGCAGATAGGCAGTGAACGTCGCAAGCTGGAAGGCCAGCGCGGCGAAGCCAATCGCGCGGTGCGCGATGCCGATGAAGCGGTGGGCCGCACCACGCGCGCGCTCAACGAAACGCAAGCGGCGATCGTGCGAGAGCAACAGGCGCTGGGCGGTTTGCAAACACAGCGCGAGGTGTTGGCGCAGTCGCTGGTCGGTCAGCGCGAAGTGCTGGCCAATTTGGTGCGCGCCTCCTATATGACCGGCCGTGATGCGCCGCTCAAGGTGATGCTGTCGCAAGACCAGATCGCCAAAGCCAATCGCGAGTTGGCCTATTACGGCGCGTTGCAGCGTGATCGTGCCGCACGCATACGCGAAATCAGCGGTCGATTGGCCCAACTCGAAGCGGTGCAAACCGAGATCAACCAGAAGCGCACGCTGTTGGCGGCTGCGCGCGAAAAGCAACAAATCGAACTTGCGCAAGTCGCCCAGCAACGCAAGCAGCGCGCTGCCACCCTGGCGCAAGTCGATGCCAAGTACCGTGACAAGGCCACGCGCGAAAAGGCCTTGGGCCAGGATGCGAAGGCGCTTGAGCGCGTGTTGGCTCAATTGCGTGCCGCTGCCGCGAAGGCAGCGCGTGAGCGTGCCGCAGCTGAAGCCCGTGCGCGCCGCGAGGCGGCGGCCAACAGCAAGCCATCCAGCAAGCCATCCAGCAAGCCGGGCGGGACATCATCGCGCCCTGCGAGGCCGACCCGCGTAGCGACCGCTGCGCCCGTTGCCGTCGGCGGCGCGGGCTGGCCGCTCAGTGGCAGCCTGCTCGCCGGCTTTGGCGGCACCATGCCGGACGGCAGCGCCAGCTCCGGCATGTTGATCGGCGCGGCCGCTGGCACACCGGTGCGCGCGGTCGCCGATGGCCAAGTGGTGTTCGCCGAATGGATGAGCGGTTATGGCCTGCTCTGTATCGTCGATCACGGTAATGGCTATATGAGCCTGTACGCGCACAACGATGCGCTGATGAAGGATGTCGGCAGCAACGTGAAGCGCGGTGATGCGGTGGGCAGCGTCGGCAATTCGGGTGGGCAGGGTCGGCCTGCGCTGTACTTCGAATTGCGCCGCGGCGGCAAGCCGGTTAACCCGACGGTCTGGCTGCGCCGTTGAGACAAGACAGGCCCTTCATCATCCGCTCAACCGGCATCCGCGCATAATCCACCCATTCATGCGTTGAGATGGAGTGACTGATGCGTCTTCGTTCGCTTTCCGTGGTGCTGGCGATCTTGCTGGCCGGACAGGCCCACGCGCAACAACAGGCCGAGCCTGCGCCACCCGAAGGGCAACCAGCGCAAGACATCGCAGCTGTGGATGATCCCGATGGCGGCGAAAGTGTGTCCAAACAGGTGCCGCTTGCCGAGATCCGTCGCTTCGTCAGTGTCTACAACGCGATTCGCGAGGCTTACGTCGAGCCCGTCGCCGATGAAAAATTGATGCATTCGGCGCTGCGCGGCTTGTTGCTGGATCTTGATCCGCACAGTGTCTATTTCGACAAGGACGCCGCGCGCGATTTCAATCAGGATTCCACTGGCGCGTATGACGGCGTCGGCTTGGAATTGCAGCAACAGCCGGGCCCGGTGTTGAAGATCATCGCGCCGCTGGAAGGCGGGCCGGGTGATCGCGCGGGGCTGAAGTCCGGCGACATCATTACTGCGATCAACGGCAAGCCGATCAGCGACGCTGATGGCAGCACGCCGTTGCGCGGCGAGGCGGGCTCGTCGGTGAAGGTCACGATTTACCGCGAAGGCAAGGACAAGCCCTTCGATGTCACTTTGGTACGTGAGCGTATTCGCCTGCAAAGCGTGCGTCAGCGCATGTTGGAGCCCGGTTATGGCTATGTGCGCGTGTCGAGCTTCCAGAGCGGCACGGCGGAAGATTTCTCCAAGGCGGTGAACGCGCTGAAATCTCAGTCCGGCGGCAAGCTCAAGGGTCTGCTAATTGATTTGCGCAGTAATCCTGGCGGTTTGCTCACCGGCGCGGTGCAAATGGCTGACGATCTTTTGGATAGCGGTGTCATCGTCAGCACGCGCGGCCGCTTGAAAGGTGGCGATACCAGTTTCAGTGCGACGCGTGGCGACATGATGTCGGGTGGGCCGGTAGTGGTCCTGGTCGATGCGGGATCTGCGAGTGCATCGGAAGTGTTGGCAGGCGCATTGCGTGACCACAAGCGTGCGCGCATCGTGGGTAGTCGCACGTTCGGCAAGGGTTCGGTGCAAACCTTGTTGCCGCTCGACAATGGCGATGCGGTGAAGCTCACCACTGCGCGCTACTACACGCCCAGCGGTCGCTCGATCCAGGGCGTCGGCATTGCGCCTGACGTGATCTTGCATCCCGAAGACGCCAGCGCCGACGACATTGCGCGGATCAACGAAGCAGCGTTGCCCGGCCACCTGCGCGGCGAAGAAGAAGGCGAGGCGATGGCAGGCGAGAACGCCGGTGCCGTCTTGCCGGGTGATGCGCCGATGCGATCGGCCTTGGCAGAGTTAAAACGCATGGCGGGCGAGGTGCCGCCGCTGCCGGCAGGCAAGGTGCCGCCTATCACTGTCGAGCCTGCGGTGCCGACTACACCGCTGAAATAAACAGAGTGATGTGCGCCGGGTGTCGCGTCAGTTTTGACGCGGTATCGGGAACGGCGTGATCACGCGGCTCGTCTCGCTGGCATCGCGGATGGTCGCGGTGCCACGGCGTTCGACTTCTTCGATGCGCAACACGTTGTGCATAGGCAGGTGCAGCGCCTTGGTGTCGGCGAACTCTTCGCGCAAACGTTCTTCGGCAGGATCGACAAGCACGCCTTGGCGCGTGTCGAAATCTAATTCGCCCACCTCGATGAATCCCCAGATCGAACTCGACGCTACGCGTCGCGCATAAACCACATACAGCTTGTCCTGATGGTGGAAGTGCAGGCGATAGAGTGGTTTCGACATCGTACGATTATAAGCCGCGTGCGGTGACGGCCTGCTCAGTAGCCGCGTTCCTTGCGCATTCGTCGCGCGATCGCGCCACGTGACAACAGTGCCAGCAAACCGCCCGCGCCGAAGCCGGCTATATGTGCCACCCACGCCACTTGGCCATAGGCCGGCCCTATGTAGGCAAACAACACCTGCAGCAGGGCCCACAGTCCGATCAAGAGTACGGCGGGCGCGCGCACGAACTCGAGGAACAAGCCCAGCGGCAAGACCACACCCAGGCGTGCCTTCGGGAACAGTGCCAACCATGCACCGATCACCGCCGACACCGCGCCACTGGCACCGATCACCACTTGATCATCGGCAACCGACACAGAGGCGGCCAAGTTGGCAATGGCGCCGCCAATCAGAAAGACGGTGAGAAAACGCAGCGAACCCAATAGCCGCTCCGAGGGGAGCCCGAAGATCATCAGGAACACCAGGTTGCCAACCAGATGCGACCAATCGCCATGCAAAAACAGTGCGCTGAACAAGCGTGCCCAGCGCCACGGGTCAGACAAGGTGTTGATGTCGCGTCCCAAGCCGCCCAGCGCCCCCCAGTTTTGGAGTAGGGCTTGGCGTTCAGGTTCGGGCATCATCTGGGTCCAAACGAAGGCCGCGCACAGCACGACCACCAGCAACGGCGTGACCCAGCGGGGGTGGCGCTTATGGCGAGGGGGGATAGCGACGAACAAGTGGACCTCCTGTGGGTTGCCACCATACGGTGATTCGTGCACTGCGAGATGTTACGACGAAGTTAATGCCGCTATAGTGCGGACGGTGCCGTATGCCGGGAGGGTTCCTGGCGCACGCCCAGCGCGTCGCAGGCCACCAAGAAATTCACACAACCGAGCATACGGAGAGAACAAATGCAGCATGTTTCCACCACCGCGCGACTGTCGGCCTTGGCAGTTGCCATTGTCGGTGTACTGGCCGTCGGCAACGCCGCAGCGTCCGGCTTCCAGATCCGCGAGAACAGCATCAAGGCGCAGGGTCGTGCTTTCACCGGCACCACGGTGGCGAAGGATGATGCGACCGTCGCCATCACCAACCCGGCCGCAATGGTGAACCTCGACAAGACCACCGTGTCGGCCAACGTCAGCGCCATCGATCTCAATGGTGATTTCAGTGGCACCGCAATTGCCGGCGCCCCCTTTGCTGCCAGCAACAATGCTGCAGTGAGCGCCCTTGCGCGTCCGGCAGGTGGCGGCAATGGCGGCGACCCGGGTGATGTTGCTGCCGTGCCGTCGTTTGCCGTGGTGATGCCGCTGCATGGCAGCTTCGAAAACCTGTGGGTCGGCTTCGGCGTCAATGCACCGTATGGCCTGGTGACCGAGTGGGACGCCGACTGGATGGGCCGCTACAACGCCGTCGAATCTGACGTGAAGGTCATCGATGCCACGTTGTCCGCCGCCTGGAAGGTGAATGATCAGTTCTCGATGGGTGTTGGCTTCATCTTCCAGCACTCTGAGGTGACCCTCAGCAACGCGCTCGACCTTGGCACCGCCGTGTGCTCGCAGCTGGCTGCAGGCGCAACCACGGCCGCTGGCCTGGCTGCGCTCACCAACCTCTGCCTGGCCCCGACCGCACCGTACAAGCCCGGCCAGAATGACGGCTTCTTCTCCGTGACCGGCAAGGACAACGGCATCGGCTGGACCCTCGGCATGCAGTGGAGCCCGATCGAGAAGCTGACCGTCGGCTATAACTACAAGTCTGAAATCGACCACAAGCTGGAAGGCGACGTCGACTTCACCATTCCGGCGAACGTGATGGCCCTGCCGGGCATGAGCACCCGTTTCGCCGACGGCAAGGGTGGCGCTGGTTTGACCACCCCGAGCACCCACACCTTCTCGGCACGCTATGACGTGACAGATGGTTTCCGTCTGTTTGGCGAAGCGCAGATCACCAACTGGTCGTCGCTGGACGTGGTGACCATTCAGCGTGACAACGGCACCGTGCTGGGCAGCGAGGACTACCACTGGAGCAATTCCAGCATGTACTCGTTGGGCGCCGAGTACGACCTCAGCCCGTCGTTCACTCTGCGTGGCGGCATCGGTCGTGACGAAACCCCGACGCACGATGTCAATCGTTCTCCGCGTCTGCCCGACAACGATCGCAACCTGTACAGCATCGGTGCCACCTGGCATGCCACGCAAAACCTGAGCATCGATGCGGCCTACTTGCGCGTCAACCTGAAGGATTCGCCGATCAACGCGACGTCTTCGACCGGTACCCGTCTGACGGGACAAGTCGAAGGCAATGCCAACGTCTTCGGTTTGGGCGCGACCTACAAGTTCTGATCTCGGTCAGGATGCAAAAAGGAAAACCCCGCTTCGGCGGGGTTTTCCTTTGGGGTGGATGTGGCTTCGATGGCGCGACGCAGTGCGCGCCCGTCTTATCACTCGCCTAACGTCAGCAAGCTCGCGTTGCCGCCCGCCGCCGTCGTGTTGACGGTCACCGTCTTCTCGGTCGCGAAGCGCGGCAGGTAGTGCGGGCCGCCGGCCTTCGGTCCGGTACCGCTCATGCCCTGGCCGCCGAAAGGCTGCACACCGACCACTGCGCCGATCTGGTTGCGGTTGACGTAGATGTTGCCGACCTTCGCGCGTTGCACGATGCGGTCCACGGTTTCATCGATGCGCGAGTGGATGCCGAGCGTCAAGCCGAAACCGGTGGCATTGATCGCATCGACGACCTGATCGAGTTCATCCGCCTTCCAGCGCACCACATGCAGCGCCGGACCGAAGTTCTCGCGGGTCAACTGGTTGATCGATTGCAACTCCCACGCCATCGGCGCGACGAAGGTGCCGTGCGCGGCTTCGTCCGACAGCTTGGCAGCAGCGATCGGCTTGGCCTCGCGCTGCATGCGCTCGGCGTGCTGGTCCAGCTGCGCCTTGGCGTCGGCATCGATCACCGGGCCGACGTCGGTGGACAGCTCCCCCGGATTGCCGACTTTCAGCTCGGCCATCGCGCCGGCCAGCATGCCGATCACCTTGTCTGCGATATCGTCCTGCACCATCAACACGCGCGCCGCGGAACAGCGCTGGCCGGCCGAGGTGAACGCGGAACCCAGTGCATCCTTCACCACTTGTTCCGGCAGCGATGAGCTGTCAGCGATCATCGCGTTCTGGCCGCCGGTTTCGGCGATTAGCGTCGCGATCATGCCGGTGTCGCGCGCCGCCAACGCGCGGTTGATCATGCGCGCGGTTTCGGTGGAGCCGGTGAAGCACACGCCGGCCACGCGCGCATCGCGCGTCAATGCTGCGCCGACCGTCGCGCCATCGCCCGGCACGAACTGCAGCACGTCCGCCGGAATGCCGGCTTCGTGCATCAATTTCACTGCGGCGTAGCCAATCAGATTGGTTTGCTCTGCAGGTTTCGCGATCACCGTATTGCCGGCGGCCAACGCCGCCGCGATCTGGCCGGTGAAGATCGCCAGCGGGAAGTTCCACGGGCTGATGCAGACGAACACGCCGCGGCCGGAGAGCTGCAGCGTGTTGGATTCGCCGGTCGGGCCGGGCAGGGCTTCGACGGTGAACGCCTTGCGCGCTTCGATCGCGTAATAGCGCAGGAAGTCCACGGCCTCGCGCACTTCGGCGATGCCGTCGGGAATGGTCTTGCCGGCTTCCTTGGTGCACATCGCCATCAACGGCGCGATGCGTGCTTCCATGAGGTCGGCGGCTTTCTCCAGCATCGCGGCGCGCGCATCCACGGGCGTCGCATCCCACGATGATTGCGCGGCCAGCGCGTTCTCCATCGCGCGCTCGACGATGGCGGCGTCAGCTGGCTGCCAATGGCCAACCACTTCGCGGCGATCAGCCGGGTTGGTCACGGCGATGCGCTCGCCTGTCACGTTCGCGCCGGGCACCAGCGACGAAGCCGTCCAGCTGCCGCTACCGGCGTTGTTGATCTCGGCGGCCAGTTGGCGTAGCGCGTCGTCGTTGGCGATGTTGATGCCCATGGAATTGTCTCGTGGCTGATGCTGGCTGCGGTAGAGGTCGACCGGCAGCGGGATGCGGGGATGCGGGATCTGCTCGAAGGCGGCGACGACCTCGATCGGGTCGCGGACCAGGTCATCGACCGGAATGGCTTCGTCGGTAATGCGGTTGACGAAGCTGGAATTGGCGCCGTTCTCCAGCAAGCGACGCACGAGGTAGGGCAGCAGGTCCTCGTGACTGCCGACCGGCGCGTACACGCGGCAGGGCACGTCCAGGCGGTCGGCCGGAATCACTTCGGCGTAGAGGTCATCGCCCATGCCGTGCAGCTTCTGGAATTCGTAGCGGAAGCCGTTGCCTTCGCGCGCACCACCGAATGCGGTCTTCGCCATCTGGTGAATCGCGGCGATGGTTTGCGCGTTGTGCGTCGCGAACATCGGGTAGATCGCATCGATGTTCTGCAGCAAGCGGCGCGCATTGGCCTGGTAGCTGACATCGGTATTGGGCTTGCGCGAGAACAGCGGATAGCCGGGTTGGCCGTCCATCTGCGCACGCTTCACTTCGGCATCCCAATACGCGCCTTTCACCAGGCGAACCGGGATGCGGCGGCCCAGTTCACGTGCCTTGGCCGCGATATAGTCGATGACGAACGGTGCGCGCTTTTGATACGCCTGCACGACGATGCCGAAGCCGTTCCAGTCGCGTAGCGAATCATCGGCCAACACATCGAAAATCAAGTCGAGCGAGAGCTCCAGCCGCTCGGTTTCTTCGGCATCGATGGTCAGGCCGATGCCATAGCGCTTCGCCAGTTGCGAGAGTTCCAACAGGCCAGGGCCGAGCTCGGCCAGCACGCGTTCGCGCTTGGCGTGCTCGTAACGCGGGTGCAAGGCAGACAACTTCACCGAGATGCTGGGGGCGGCGAACACATCGTCGAACGGGCCGGTGGCGCCGATCGCATGGATGGCTTGTCGATACGCTTCCAGATAGCGGGCGGCGTCCTTCATGGTCAGCGCGCCTTCGCCCAGCATGTCGAAGGAATAGCGATACGCGGCGTTCGCACCCTTCTTCGAGCGATCCAGCGCCTCGCCGATGGTCCGCCCCATCACGAACTGGTGGCCCATGATCTTCATCGCCTGGCGCGTGGCGCCGCGGATGACGGGTTCGCCCAGCTTGCCGACCAACCGGCCAAACGCGCCGACGGCGTCGCGCTGGGTGTCATCCGACAGGTTGACCAGCTTGCCGGTCAGCAAAAGCCCCCAGGTCGAGGCATTCACCAGCAGCGAATCGCTCTGGCCCAGGTGGCGACGCCAGTTGGCATCACCCAATTTGTCGCGGATCAGCGCATCGGCGGTGTCCTGGTCCGGGATGCGGAGCAGGGCCTCGGCCACGCACATCATCAACACGCCTTCTTCGCTGCCCAGGTCGTATTGGCGCATGAAGGACTCGACCAGGCTCGCATCGCTGGCGCGGGCGCGCACCCGGCGCACCAGGTCGGCGGCCGTGGCGCGTACGGCGGCGCGATCGGCCTCCGATTGGCGAGCCTGGGCCAGCAAATCCTGGACATGGGCGGCCTCATACAGCACCCAGGCGCGTGTAATCGCCGCGCGCAAAGGGGAGTGGGGGGGTGGGGGCACTTGGGAGAGCAAAGGGGCGCTCACGGGCGGGAGGCTCGATGGGGCGAGGGAGAACCGCCGATTATATGTCGCCGTGAGGCACGAATATGGGTGCCGAAAGTCCGGCATGCTTGCCGCGCAGGGGCTGCGCCCGCTACCATTTCCGGGATTGAGCCGGCATCGTGCCGGTGTTTTGTCACGCGATGCCGCCTCATGCGGCTCGCACGCATTGGGATCCTTCAGACATGGTGCAATTCGCACGCGCCGTCAAGGCGATGGCAATCGGGACGCTGCTGGCGTGCCTGCCCCTGGTGGCATGGGCGCAATCCGCTGACCCTCATCGCTGGCAGCTCAACATGGGACGCGGCGTCACCCCGACATCGCATGCCGCCTACTCGGCGCATATGTGGGTGCTTTGGATCTGCGTCGTGATCGGCGTGATCGTGTTCGGAGCGATGGCCTACGCCATCTTCAAGTTCCGCCGCTCCAAGGGCGCCGTGGCCGCGCAGTTCAGCCACAACACCACTGCTGAGATCATTTGGACGGTCGTGCCGGTGGTCATCCTGATCGTGCTGGCCTTCCCGGCCACAAAGAACCTGATCAAGATGTACGACACCCGCAACGCCGAGATGACCGTCAAGGTCACCGGCTATCAGTGGATGTGGATGTACGAATACCTGGGTGAAGACGTGTCCTTCACCAGCCGCATGGACCGCCGTAGCGACGAGATCCGCCAGACCAAGCAGGACGCGCGCGATGCCAACCATCCGCATTACCTGCTGGATGTCGACAACGTGCTGGTGCTGCCCACGGACACCAAGATCCGCTTCGTGATCACCGCCGACGACGTGATCCACGCGTGGTGGGTGCCGGCATTGGGCTGGAAGCAGGACGCCATCCCCGGGATCATCAACGAGGCCTGGACGCAGATCGAGAAGCCGGGCATCTACCGCGGCCAGTGCGCTGAGCTGTGTGGCAAGGACCATGGCTTCATGCCGATTGTGGTGAAGGCCGTGCCGAAGGCCGAGTACGCCGCGTGGTTGGCCGAGCAAAAAGCCGCCGCCGCGCCGGCCGAAGCCGCCCCGGTCGCCCCCGCCGAAACCCCGGCTGAAGAAACCGCACCGGCGACCGCCGCCGTTCCTGCCGCCGCTCCCGCTTCGGCGGGCTGATTCGCCCGGCGATTCGTAACAAAGCATTAGAGGTCCAGCGCATGTCCGCTACGCATCCCACCGCCGCCGATCACCACGACGACCACCACGACGACCACCACGGTCACAAGCAGAGTTTCGTGGAGCGTTGGTTCTTCTCGACCAACCACAAGGACATCGGCACGCTGTATCTGGTGTTCTCCTTCGTGATGTTCATCATCGGCGCAGCGATGAGCGTCATCATCCGCACCGAGTTGGCCACCCCGGGCCTGCAGCATGTCAGCCCCGAGTTCTTCAACCAGATGACCACCATGCATGCGCTGGTGATGATCTTCGGTGGCGTCATGCCGGCCTTCGTCGGCCTCGCCAACTGGATGATCCCGCTGCAGATCGGCGCGCCGGACATGGCGATGCCGCGCATGAACAACTGGTCCTTCTGGATCATGCCGTTCGCCTTCACCCTGCTGCTGCTCACGCTGTTCCTGCCCGGCGGCGGCCCGGCCGGTGGTTGGACGCTGTATCCGCCGCTGTCGCTGCAGGCGGGCGCGGGCTTCTCCTTCACCATCTTCGCCATCCACATGATGGGCATCAGCTCGATCATGGGCGCGATCAACATCATCGCCACCGTGCTCAACATGCGTGCGCCGGGCGTTGACCTCTTGAAGATGCCGATCTTCTGCTGGACCTGGCTGATCACCGCCTTCCTGCTGATCGCCGTCATGCCGGTGCTCGCCGGTGCGGTCACGATGCTGCTGACCGACAAGTTCTTCGCCACCAGCTTCTTCAATGCAGCCGGCGGCGGCGACCCGGTGATGTACCAGCACATCTTCTGGTTCTTCGGTCACCCCGAGGTCTACATCATGATCCTGCCGGCCTTCGGCGTGGTCAGTGAAGTGATCCCGACCTTCAGCCGCAAGCCGCTGTTCGGCTACCAGGCCATGGTGTACGCGACCGCCGCGATCGCCTTCCTGTCGTTCATCGTCTGGGCCCACCACATGTTCACCGTGGGCATGCCGCTGGGCGGCGAGATCTACTTCATGTTCGCGACGATGCTGATCTCGGTGCCGACCGGCGTGAAGGTGTTCAATTGGGTCAGCACGATGTGGAAAGGCTCGATGACGTTCGAGGCCCCGATGTTGTGGGCGATCGGCTTCGTCTTCCTGTTCACCATCGGCGGCTTCTCCGGCCTGATGCTGGCGATCGTGCCTGCCGACTTCCAGTACCACGACACCTACTTCGTGGTCGCGCACTTCCACTACGTGCTGGTGACCGGCGCCCTGTTCTCGATCATCGGCGCCGTCTATTACTGGTGGCCGAAGTGGACTGGCCGCATGTACAGCCAGTGGTGGGCGGGCTTCCACTTCTGGTGGACGATGGTCTTCGTCAACCTGCTGTTCTTCCCGCAGCACTTCCTGGGCCTGGCCGGTATGCCGCGTCGTATCCCGGATTACAACGTCGTGTTCGCGGACTGGAACCTGGTCAGCTCGATCGGTGCGTTCGGCATGTTTGTGACGCCGTTCATGATGGCGTGGATCCTGTGGCGCTCGCTCAAGACCGGTGACAAGGCTGCGGCTCGTTCCTGGGAGGGCGCGCGTGGCCTGGAGTGGACCGTGCCGTCGCCGGCGCCGCACCACACCTTTGAGCTGCCGCCGGTGATCAAGCCGGGCGATCTCGCTCACGACGACGACGCGCACTGAGTACATGACGGCGATGACCGACCACGACGCCAACGACAGCCGCACGCTTGAAGCGCGACGTCGTGCTGCGCGTAGTACGGCCTTGATCGTCGCGTTGATCGCGGTCGGGATCTATGCGGCCTTCATCCTGTCCGGGGTGTTGAACTCGTGACCGACGTGCCTGCCCCGCGCAAGCATCGCGGCTTCGCCAAGATGATCTTAGTGGCCCTGGGCGCGTTCGCCTTCAGTTTCGCGTTGGTGCCGCTGTATCGCATCGCCTGCGAGAAGGTGTTCGGCATCCGTCTGGCGCAAACGGCGTCCGATGCCCAGGCCGCTACCATCGCGCCAGGCAAGGAGCGTTGGGTCACCGTGCAATTCGACGGGGGCGTTAACTCCGCTCTGCCGTGGGAATTCAAGCCACACCAGCTCAGCATGCAGGTGCAGCCGGGCAAGCAATACGAAACCACCTATTACGCGAAGAACACCAGTAAACGTGTCATCGTGGGTAGCGCGGTGCCGTCGGTGGCGCCAGCACGTGGTTCCAAGTACTTCAACAAAACCGAATGCTTCTGCTTCACCGCGCAGAAGCTCGAAGCGGGCGAATCGCGTGACATGCCAGTGCGCTTCATCGTCGATCCGGCACTGCCGGCCGATGTGAAGACACTGACCTTGTCCTACGCCTTCTTCCGCAATGACACCCTCACGGCCCAGGCAAACGCTGCCGCGCCCTGACCGAACGACGCAAGAGAGAACGACATGGCACAAGCCCACGCTAGCGAACACCGCAATCCGAACGTGTATTACGTTCCGGCCCAAAGCCGTTGGCCGATCTGGGCCTCGGTCGCGCTGTTCATCACCATGGTCGGTTTCGCCACCTGGCTGAACGAAGTGAGCTGGGGCAAGACCGTGTTCCTGCTCGGCGTGGCGTTCCTGTCCGCGATCATCTTCAAGTGGTTTGCCGATGTCATCACCGAGTCGCTGCGTGGCTACTACAACAAGCAGGTCGACAACTCCTTCCGCATGGGCATGGTGTGGTTCATTTTCTCCGAGGTGATGTTCTTCGCCGCCTTCTTTGGCGCGCTGTTCTACACCCGCACGTTCGCGTTGCCGTGGCTCAACGGTGAAGGCGATGGCGCGATGACCAACGCGCTGTTGTGGCAGGGCTATTCGGCCGGTTGGCCGAGCAATGGCCCGGCCACCATCGGCGGCTACTTCCAGACCGTGGGCGCCTGGGGCCTGCCGCTGCTCAATACGTTGATCCTTTTGACGTCGGGCGTGACCATCACCATCGCCCACCACGCACTGAAAGACGGCAAGCGCGGCACCTTGCTGCTGTTCTTGGGCCTTACCATCCTCTTGGGCTGCGTCTTCCTGTTCTTCCAGGCGGAGGAATACATCCACGCTTGGGGCGGCCTCAACCTGACCCTGGGCTCGGGCATTTATGGCTCGACCTTCTACATGCTCACCGGCTTCCATGGCCTGCACGTGACGCTCGGCACGCTGATGCTGATCATCATCTGGCTACGTTGTCTGAAGGGTCACTTCACCGCCAAGGATCACTTCGGTTTCGAAGCCGTGGCCTGGTACTGGCACTTCGTCGACGTGGTCTGGCTGGGCCTGTTCTTGTTCGTCTACGTGCTCTGATCGCGGCGGCATAGCCCGGTCCCGACATGCAAGAGGCCGGCAATGCCGGCCTCTTTTGTCTTTGCGATGTTTGATTGACTAACCGGGATTACTACCCACGCCATGCGGCACGATCCAGCCCATCTTGATCGACAGCACCAACAGCAGGATCAGGACCACCGAGATGGCGATGCGCTTGGTCAGCGCATTGACCGTGCGCTTGGACTCGCCCTTGTCGGTCAACATGTAATAGAGACCGGCGCCCAGGTTCCAGACGATGGCAATCAGGAAGGCGACGATGAGCAGGGTTTTGAGTTCGGGACTAATCATGCACGGCACTTTACTCCGGTTTGCGTCCCGATGAGCGGAGCGCTGCGATGAATCGGCATGCCGCCACCCCGGTGATTGGCTGGACCATAGCGATTGTCTTGATGGCGATAGGCTGCGCCTTGGGTACATGGCAGTTGCGACGCATGCACCAGAAGGAAACGATGCTGGCCTCGGTCGCCACGGTATTGCGAGAGCGCACGCCGCAGCCGCTGGCCATCGCCAGCGACGACACGCGCAAGCAAACCTACGATTGGGCCGCAGGCGAGGGCCGGTTCCTGCAGCAGCCTGCTTGGCTTGTGGACAACCAGCAGCGCGATGGTCGACCGGGCGTGCGGGTGTTCCGCCTGTTCAAGCCTCTGGGCAATGGGATGCCGCTGCTGGTCGAAATGGGCTGGATGCCGGTTGGCGCGGCGCGCCAGATGCCAGTGGTCGGTTCTGCGCCAGCGGCCACCATCGCCATCAAAGGCTTGCTGTTGCCACCACCGTCGAGCGGGCTGTTGGCAGGCGCGGAGAGCCAGACCCCGGATGGCCAGCATTTGGTGATCGCCCTCGACCCGGCGACAATAGCGACCCGGAGTGGCGTGGCCCGCATTGCACCGCGCGTGCTGCGCCTGGACCCGGATATGCCCCTCGGCCATGCGCGCGACCTGGACGTGCTGCCGAACACCCTGCCACCGGAACGGCATCTCGGTTACGCCGTGCAATGGTTTGCACTGGCGGCAGCCGTGCTGATCATCGCCATTCTGCTCACCTTGCGACAACGCCGACGCCCATGAACGATCCGACGCCCAGCCAACTCCATGCACGCAAGCGCAACCGTAATGCGTTGATGTTGATCGCGTTGATGATCTTCGGCAGTTTTCTCATCGCAGGAGCGTTGCGCTTCTCCGGCTGGCGCCCGGAAGGCATGAAAAACAAGGGCGAGTTGCTGGAGCCGCCGGGCGATCTGCGTGAAGTACATCCGCAACTGGTCGAAGGTGGCGAGTACGAATGGAACCCGGTTGAGCGTCATTGGCGCATCCTGGTAGCGGCGCCGCGCCAATGCGGCAGCCCTTGCGATCAGCTTGCAAATGATCTCGACAAGGTCTGGCAACTCACCGGTCGCGAGGCCGACCGCGTGCAGATCTTCTGGCTGGGCCAAGTGCCTGCCAATGCACCGGGGATGAGCCACCAGCGCGCCCTGCGTGACCAGCCTGCCCTTCGCGCCGCATTGCCAGGTTCCGATGTGAGCGGGCCGGTGACCTACATCGTCGATCCATACGGCTTCGCGATCCTGCGATATGTTCCCGGCCATGATCCGGGTGATCTGCGTAGCGACCTGTCCAAATTGTTGAAACTCAAATGAACGCACGCATCCACGGTTCGGGCTGGGCCCGCCACTTCCATCGCATCGCGTGGCTCGCCGTTGGACTGGCGCTGTGCGTGATCGTGTTCGGCGCATTCGTGCGCCTGTCGCATGCGGGCCTGTCCTGCCCGGACTGGCCTACCTGCTACGGTCGCGCTACCTGGCCCAAGGCGGTAGGCGATGTCACGGACCATGTCGCCAGCAGCATTCGTCAATTCGATGGCAACCGCGCCTGGCGCGAGCAGGTGCATCGTCATCTTGCTGCCACGCTTGGCGTGTTGGTGCTTATTCTTGCCTTGCTCGGCGCACGTCGCCGTCCGCGCGGCATAGCCCAAGTGCTTGGCGCAGCATTGCTGGTAGGCATCGCCATCCCGATGTACATGCATGGTGAGCATGTCATCGCGAGCATCCTTGCGTTAGCGGGTGAGGCGATCTTGCTGGCCGCAGCATGGCGTTGGTCCAATACCGATCTTGCACGCGTGTCCGTATTGACACTTGCTGTGATCATCTTCCAGGCATTGCTTGGGATGTGGACGGTTACCTGGCTGCTGAAGCCCATCGTGGTGATGGGGCATCTGCTTGGCGGGATGACAACGCTTGGCCTGCTTGCATGGATGGCGTGGCGCGCGACGGACTCACCCTTGCGCGCGGTCGATGAACACAGCCTGCGGATGTGGTTGCGCGTGGGTCTGGGCGTGTTGATGGTGCAGATCGCGCTCGGCGGCTGGGTCAGTGCCAACTACGCCGCGCTCGCGTGTGGCGTGCAGTTTCCGAAGTGCCTGGGTGAATGGTGGCCACCGCATGACTTTGGCGAGGCTCTGGTGCTGTGGCGTGGTATCGGCGTGGACTACGAAGGGGGCGTCCTGGATGCCTCGGCACGTACGGCGATCCAGATGATGCACCGCATCTTTGCCTGCGTGGTGCTGGTCTACATGGCGACGCTGGTCATGCGCCTGCTGCGCGTGCCCGGCATGCGCGGCTGGGCACTGTTGCTGGGCGCATTGACGCTGGGGCAACTGGGCCTCGGCATCGCCAATGTGTTGATGGGTCTGCCGCTGAAGGTTGCAGTGCTGCACAACGCAGGCGCGGCCATGTTGCTCTTGGTGCTGGTTACCTTGCTCGCTCGCCTGGCACCCTTGGCACAGGAGCGCTGACGTCATGCACGTGCGCGATTACTGGGCACTAACCAAGCCACGCGTGGTGGCGCTGATCGTGTTCACCGCCCTGGTGGGGATGTTCCTTGCTGTGCCCGGATTGCCGCCACTCAAGGAAAGCGTGTTTGGTTTGCTGGGCATCTGGCTGGCGGCCGCAAGCGCCGCCGCCATCAACCATCTCATCGATCAACGCATTGATGCGGTCATGGCGCGCACGGCAAATCGCCCGTTGCCCACGGGCGCTTTGAATGGTCGGCAAGTGTTGCTGTTCGCCATCGCGCTGGGCGTTTTGTCGATGTTGCTGCTGGTGATCTTCGTCAACCCGATCACCGCGCTGCTGACGTTTGCCTCGCTGATCGGCTACGCCATCATCTACACGGGCTGGCTCAAGCGCGCGACGCCGCAGAACATCGTCATAGGTGGCATTGCTGGCGCTGCACCACCGTTGCTCGGTTGGGCCGCCGTCACCGGCATGCAAGGCCCGTGGGACTGGGGCCATGCGCTGCTGCTGGTGTTGATCATCTTCGTGTGGACGCCGCCGCACTTCTGGGCATTGGCCATCTTCCGCCGCGACGATTACGCGCGCGCCTTGATCCCGATGTTGCCGGTGACCCATGGCGTGAACTACACGCGCTGGCAGATTTTGCTCTACACCGTGCTGCTGTTCGTTGCCACGCTCCTGCCATGGGTGACGGGCATGAGTGGCGTGTTCTATCTCGGCGGCGCGGTGGTGCTGGGTCTCGTCTTCATCTGGTACGCGTGGAAGTTGCTGGACCCGCCGGACGAATTCTTCGCCATGCGGGTGTTCAATTATTCGGTGGTGTACCTGATGGCGTTGTTCGCGTTCCTGCTCATCGACCACTGGCTGATGCCGTGGCTGGGCGGCTCGCCGGTCATGACCTTCGAGCCGGTGCCCTGACGCTCAGCCCAGCAGGGCCTGCACGCCCAGGTTGATCGCCAACCCGCCAACGATCAAATAGACGAACAGCAAGCCTGCGAGCAGCATCGGACGCATCCCCGCCTGCTTGATCGCGATGGCGTGCGTGCGCAGGCCCAGCGCCGCCATGGCGGTGGCGAGCAAGAACGTGTCGAACAGCAGGATGGCATCGACCCAGGCCTTCGGTAGCAGGTGCAAAGAATTGAACGCACCCACGCACAGGAACAGGATCGCGAACCAGGGGATCACTAGTTTCGATTTGCCGGTTCCGCCTGACTTCGCACGCATCCATGCCGACAACGTCAGCAGAAAGGGAGCGAGCAAGATGACGCGGATCATCTTCTCGATGACGGCGGTGTTTGCAGCCTCCTGACTCACCGCGCGGCCAGCGACCACGACCTGCGCGACTTCATGGATGGTCGAGCCTGCATAAACACCGTAAGCGTGCGCATCCAGCCCGAATGGCACCCGCAGGAACGGATACAGAAACATGCCGATGGTGCCGAACACCACCACCGTCGCCACCGCCACGGACACCTTATGTGCCTGCGCCTTGACGACGGGCTCCGTCGCCATCACCGCGGCTGCGCCGCAGATCGATGCGCCGGAGCCGATCAGCATGGCGAGGTCGCGATCCATGCCGAGCAAGCGCCCCAGCCATATCGCCAGCAAGAAGACACTGGCCACGATCAACACCGCGATCACGACGCCGGACAGTCCCACGCCCAAAATGTCCTGAAAGGTCAGGCGAAAGCCGAACAGGACGATGCCCGCGCGCAGCAGCATGGTGCGCGAGTAATCGAGGCCGGCCCCCAGGTTGCCGGCAATGCGCGGAAAGAAGGTGTTGCCGATGAAGATACCCAGGATGATCGCCAGCGGCAGTGCGCTCATCCCGATTGATTCCACCGCCGGGATGCGCGCAAGCAACATGCTGGCCAGACCAATTGCGGCAGCGAACAGAAGGCCGGGCGCGCGCAATGCCCACACGGAGGTGGGGCGATGGGATGTGGGTTGAGTCATCGCTTGGCGGGTGGACGAAAGTGCGAATTATCGCCCACCTCGTCAGTCAACATCATTTATCCAGCAAATACGTCTTCCAGAACTGCATACTGGCCGCGTTGAAATAATCGCTGTTGGCCTTCTTGCGAAAGCCATGACCCTCGTCATCGAACAGCAGGTACCAGACCGGGCCGCCGTTGTCGCGCGCAGCCTTGGCGATTTGCTCGGCTTCCGTCCATGGCACGCGCGGGTCGTTCTTGCCCTGTGCGACAAACAGTGCCGACTGGATCTTGTACGCGTTCTTGAGCGGGGAGATCTTGTCGAAGACGGCGCGCATCGCCGGGTCGCGTTCATCGCCGTACTCGGCGCGACGCAGGTCGCGGCGATAGCTCTCTGTATTGGTGAGGAAGGTAACGAAGTCCGAGATGCCCACCACATCAATACCCGCACGAATTTTTTCGGGGTAATGTTGCAAGGACGCCAGCACCATGTAGCCGCCGTAACTGCCGCCCATCACGCCCACGCGCGAGGCATCGAGTTCCGGCTGCTGGGCGATCCAATCGAGCAGCGCACCGATATCGCGTACCGAGTCCTCGCGCTTCTCGGCGTTGTCCAACGACAGGTACGTCTTGCCGTAACCACTCGACCCGCGCACGTTGGGCACCAACATCGCCACGCCCATTTCGTTGGCCAGGAATTGCGCCGTCGGGTTGAATGACGGGTAGGACTGGCCTTCCGGGCCGCCGTGGATGTTGATGATCACCGGCAGTTTGCCGCTGGCCTTTGCTGGCTTGTAATAGAACGCGGGAATGGTGCGTGGCTTGCCATCGACCTCATCAAAGGTGGGATAGCGGATGAGCGAAGGCGCGACGAAGGTCGAGGCATCCAGGCCGCCCACTTCGCTGCGTGTCCAGCGGGTGGATTGCTGGGCGGCGAGATCGATCACATAGATGTCGCTGGGCGAGGTGGCGCTGTTGAGCGTCACGGCCAAGCGCTTGCCGTCCGGGGAAAATGAGGCGCCGGAAATCACCCCGATGGGCAGTTCGGGCAAGGCGACTTCCTGCATCGACGGCAGGGCCAATACACGCAGGTGGGTGATGCCGTCTTCGTTGCTGGTATAGGCGAGGCGGCTGCCGTCCTGGCTGATGTCGAAGCCCTGCACGTCCCAATCGATCACCGGCCCTACGCGACGAAGCTGGTTGGTGTGGATGTCGTGATAGCGCAGTGACTTGAATTCCTGCGCCTGCCCGTCCAGCGGTTCGTCGGAGATGAAGTACACGCCCTTGCCATCGGGCGCGAACGCGAAACGACCGAACGAGGCCTTGCCGCCATCGACCGGGAACATCTCCAGCTTGCCGGTTTCGACGTTCACCGCGCCGGGATAAGACTCGGCAGCGGAGACGTATTTCATCACCAGGAGTTCTTTGCCATCGGGCGAGAAATCCATCGGCGTCCAGCTACCGCCTTCCTTCAACAGCAGTCGCGACTCACCGGTTCGCGTGTTGCGAATCCAGATGTCGCGATCCGCGCCATTGCGCGCGGTGCTGCTGTAGGCCATCAGGCCACCGTCGCGGGTCAGTGTGGTGCCGCCGTTCTGGCTGCGCTTGCCATCGGTCAGCAGCGTGGTGCTGCGCGTGGCCTCGTCGAACCAGTAGAGTTGGCTGAACTCATCACCGCCCTTGTCCTTGGCAAACACGAAACCTTTGCGCCATGCCTTGGCCGGTGACGCGGTGACACCCGATATCGGCTCTGGGTAAAAGGTCAGCTGCTCACGCATCCCCAGCGGTTGGCAGGCGCGATGCACCTGCGCGGTTTCGGCGAAGCGCGTGCTGATGAGCAGGCAACCATCATTCGTCCAGCCTTCGACGCTCGCGCCGCGCGTGTTCTGGTAGCGATTGAGTTGCTCGATGAGCGCAGGATCGATCGATGGCACGTTCTCTGTCGTGCGGTTGCCCACCGTTTCGCGCTTGACCGTGGCGACGGGCTGGGTGAAAGCGGGGAATACAAGCAGCGCCAAAGCGCCGGCAACGAGGGGTGGGGAAAGACGCATGGCAACGGCTCCGTCGTGGCGATAGTCCGTCGAGGGTAAACCGATTGGAGCGAGCACGGCTGGGCCGGGTCGACTGCGGCGTGTTTAGTGGATAGGCGGAGTGTGCTTGATGAAATGATTAGGTTGTTGTACTGCCATTCGGGGTGTCGAAAAGCCCGAACCGGTCGATGCCAGCCAGGACGATGAATGCTAATAGTGTGCCTCCAACACCATATATCGCATCCACAGGGTCGCGTGTATTAAGTAGGGGGATTAGATACTCATATGTCACGTTGATTAGTATCAGCAGCAAGCCGATCAATACGATCAACCTCATTTTTGCCCCCGCAAGGAGACAGACATAGCCTGCTGTTGCATACAGGATGTAGGAAATTGAGAGGTTGGAAACGTGACTGTAGAAGTCGGGCGCAAGTGAGGTGATGAAGTCTTGGCGGAAAACCCCAGGTTTCCTCCCAAAAAACAACATGAAAACCACGGCAAAAATAACAAAATGCACTAATGAAGCTAGTGGATATGGCAGGCGACGAAACTCTGGCAAAGAGGCATTCAAATTTGTTTACTCAAGTTATTTAAAGGTTGCGCTGTAGAAGCCACCCATGTCACACGCGTGAGTGGCTGCGATAGGGCGCAGATTCTCTTGTCCTCGCAAGCTTAAGTGCGCATACGTGTTTGTAACTCACGGAGTTCATCTTTTTCCGCAGGCGTCATGCCAGAGGTGCCGACTTCGCGCATACGCGTCATCAATTCGTCGATGCGTTGCTGCAGGGTCTGCTTGGCCAGCTGCGCCAGCACATCGTCGAATTCGGCCTGCCAGCTGGCGGCATCGCCCGGCAAGCTGACACTTGCTAGTTTTTGTAGTGAGGCGGCTTCGTCGCGCTCGGCGAAAAGTTCAAGCAGGCCGCCGGTGGAAATATCCGGGCGCATCTGCACGACATCCAGCAATTCAGTCAGCAGCTCGACGCCCGGCTGCCGGAGACCGGCGAAGACATAGGGAATCGCGGCTTCCAATCCCAGTGAAGGCTGTTGCAATAGCAGCGTGATCGCACTGCGCACCAGGCTGCGCTTGGGCGTGGTGTTAGCACCAGATTGCGCGTGCGCCCGCTGTACCGGCACATGTGTCTGCGGCGATGCCTGGCGTGCGCCGACGCCAGTGAGTTCAGTAAGGCGCTGGCGCATCAGGTCGCCAAACGCGCCGTCCGGAATCTGCGCCAGGTACGGCTTGGCGCGTTCGGCCAAGCGTCCCTTGCCCTCGAGCGTGTGCAGCTGCACATCCTGCGAGAGCTCGTCGAAGAAGAATTGCGACAGTGGCGTTGCACTGGCAAGTCGCGTGTTGAAACCATCCGCACCTTCGTTGCGTACGATGGTGTCCGGGTCTTCGCCATCGGGCAGGAACAGGAAGAAGGCCTGCCGCCCGTCCTTCATGCGCGGCAAGACTGATTCCATCGCACGCGTCGCTGCGCGACGGCCTGCCGCATCGCCATCGAAACAAAAATAGACATCCGGCGCGTTGCGGAACAACAGCTCTGCATGATCCGGGGTCGTCGCGGTGCCGAGCGTGGCAACAGCCTCATGAATGCCGTGCTGGAACAGCGCGACGACATCCATATAGCCTTCCACCACGATCAGGCGCGTGATCTTCTGGTTCGCCTGCCGTACTTGCCACAGGCCATACAGCTCGCGGCCTTTGTGGAATAGCGGGGTTTCCGGCGAGTTGAGGTACTTCGGTGAATCGTCCTTCGACAACACGCGCCCGCCGAACGCGATCACCCGGCCGCGGCGGTCGTGGATCGGGAACATGATGCGATGACGGAACTTGTCGTACACGTGACCGCGTTCGTTGCGCGAGAACATGCCGGCTTTTTCCAGCAACTGCAGGCGTCGCGCATCGGTGCCGAGCGCATCTTTCAAGGCGCTGAAACCTTCTGGCGCATAGCCGATGCTGAAGCGTTCGCGCGTGCTTGCATCGACATCGCGCCCGTCCAGATAGGCGGTGGCCGCAGGTGTTTGCTGGAGTTGCTTCTGGAAGAATCGTTGCGCGGCTTCCAGCGCGTTGAACAGCGACTGCGCTTCGGGATCGGCATTGCGCTGCGCGGTCTCGCGCGGCACTTCCATGCCGACGCGCTTGGCGAGTTCTTCCATCGCATCAAGGAATTCCATGCGGTCGTAATTCATCAGGAAGCTGATCGCGGTGCCATGCGCGCCGCAGCCGAAGCAGTGATAGAACTGCTTGGTCGGCGAGACCGTGAACGAAGGGGAGCGCTCGTCGTGGAAGGGGCATCGCGCGGAATATTCGCGGCCTTGCTTCTTCAGCGGTACGCGCGCGCCGACCACTTCGACGATGTCGCTGCGCGCGAGCAAATCATCAATGAAAGCATCAGGGATGCGTGCCATGCTCAGGCCTCCGGCAACTTGCCCATCCGCTCATCGACCGTCGCGGTAACGACCGCGCCGACGAACAGGATGATGGAGGCGTAATAAACCCACAGCATCGCCAATACCAGTGCGCCCATCGCGCCATACGCATTGGCGGTGGACGCGCTGGCCAAGTACCAGGTGATGCCCATGCGGCCCAGCACGAACAGCACGGCGGTGAACGCGCCACCCGCGAGGGCGAGACGCCAGCGCACGCGGCGATCCGGCAGGAAGTGGTACATGAAAGCGAAGGCGAGGGTGTAGACCAAGAGCGATGCCATCGTGGCGAGGGCAGGCTGCAATGAATCGAAACGACTCAGCATCAAATGCAGCACCGTAGTGACCGTCATCGACACCAGCAGCAGGAAGCCCAGGGCCATGAGCACGCCAAAGGAGAACAGGCGCTTCTTCAACCATTCGCCTATGCCGCTCAGTTTCGTTGCATCGGTACGGAAGATGCGGTTCAGCGCTTCCTGCAGTTGCGCGAACACGGCGGTGGCACCGATGAGTAGCAACAAGATGCTCCACCATCCAGCAAGCGAGCTTGTGTCCGGCGCACTGCGTGCGTTCTCGACGACCGCACGCGCAACGCCTTCGGTTTCCGGGCCGGCCAACTGGCTGACCTGTGCCAATACGGCCTGCTGTATTGCCGGATTGGAGGCAGTGATCCATAGCAGCAGCAGCATCAATGGCGCGAGTGACAGCACGGCATAGAACGCGAGTGCTGCCGCTTGTGTGATGACGTCGGCGTCCAGGAAGCGGCGGAGCAAGGCCAGCGGCAGATGGCCGAAGCTGGCCCGACGTACCCGCGCTTGCACGGGCGGTGGCGGCGGTGCGCCATCGGCCTCGGTAATGGAGCCCTTTTGGGTGGGGTCGAGTTGCGCCAACACTTCGCCCTGATCTTCAGGACTTGTGGATGCGTGCGGGGTGTTCGCGCTCATCAAACCAGTATGCCGCCACCGTGTGCGGCAGGCTCAGCCGGCCAGCTTCTGCTTAATCAGCTTGGATACCAGGCCCATGTCGGCCTGTCCTGCCAGCTTCGGCTTGAGCACGCCCATCAGCTTGCCCATGTCGGCGGGGCCTGCGGCACCGGTCTGGGCGATGGCGGCGTCGATGGCGGCAAGGATCTCGGCCTCGCCCATCTTTTCGGGCAGATAGGTGTCGATGATGGCCATTTCGTCGCGCTCGATCTGGGCCAGGTCTTCGCGATTCGCCGCCTCGAACTGGCTAATCGAGTCCTTGCGCTGCTTGACCATCTTCTCCAGCACGGCAAGCACGGCAGCATCGTCCAGCTCGATGCGCTCGTCGACTTCGCGCTGCTTGATGGCAGCGTTGATCAGGCGGATGACCGCCAGACGCGGCTTGTCGCCTGCCTTCATGGCGGTCTTCATGTCATCGGTGAGCTGGGTCTTGAGCGACATCGTTATTCCTTGGAGGGTTGGGGCGCGAAAACACGAAAAGCCGGCTTGCGGGCCGGCTTCGTGGAGCGCATCGCTGCACTTAGCGCTTACGCGCTAGGCGGCGATCAGTACAGGCGCTGGCGCTTGGTGACGTCGCGCGAGGTACGACGCGCCTGACGCTTCACTGCGGCTGCAGCCTTGCGCTTGCGTTCCTGGGTCGGCTTCTCGTAGAACTCGCGCTTGCGGGTTTCAGCCAGAACACCGGCCTTCTCGCAGGTGCGTTTGAAACGACGCAGGGCAAATTCGAAGGGCTCGTTTTCGCGAACTTTGACGCTGGGCATAGGAATCTCTTGATGACAAGCCGACCATGGGTCGGGTGAGCCGCGTATGGTAAACCCAAGTGGGGGCAGGCTGCAAGCAAGGGGTCGGGAGCGGTAAGCTTGCGGCATGAAGGTCCTGGGTATCGAAACCTCTTGCGATGAAACCGGCGTGGCGGTCTACGACACCGACGTCGGGCTACGCGCGCATGCCGTCTACAGCCAGATCGCCCTGCATGCCGAATACGGCGGCGTGGTGCCCGAGCTAGCCAGCCGTGACCATGTACGCAAGCTCTTGCCGCTGATCCGGCAGACATTGGACGAGGCGGGCATCGCACTGGATGAGCTCGATGGCGTGGCCTACACCGCCGGCCCGGGCCTGGTGGGTGCGCTCTTGGTGGGTGCGGCAGCGGCGCGATCGCTCGCCTGGGGTCTGAATCTGCCTGCTATCGGCATCCACCACATGGAAGGACATTTGCTCGCCCCCTTGCTGGAGGACGAGGCCGCCAAGCCGCCTTTCGTCGCGCTGCTGGTGTCCGGTGGCCACACCCAGTTGGTCGATGTGAAATCTTTGGGCGACTACCGCCTGCTGGGCGAAACGCTGGACGATGCGGCGGGCGAAGCCTTCGACAAGACCGCGAAATTGATGGGTCTGCCGTATCCGGGTGGCCCGCAGCTGGCAGCATTGGCCGAAGTCGGCACGCCGGGCAAGTTCAAATTCTCGCGGCCGATGACTGATCGGCCGGGTCTCGATTTCAGCTTCAGCGGGCTGAAAACCCAGGTGCTGCTCGCATGGAAGGCCAGCGACCAATCCGAGCAGACCCGAGCCGATATCGCGCGCGGCTTCGAGGATGCGGTGGTCGACACCCTGGCAATCAAATGCGAGCGTGCGCTCGATGCTGCTGGCTGTAACACGCTGGTGGTGGCAGGCGGCGTCGGTGCCAACAAGCGCCTGCGCGCCAAATTGCAGACGATGGCCGAGAAGCGTGGCGGGCGTGTCGCCTTCCCGCGGCCGGCGCTGTGCACCGACAACGGTGCGATGATCGCGTTTGCTGGCGCGCTGCGTTTGCAGGCGGGTGAACATACGGATCTGGGCGTGCATGTCACCCCGCGCTGGGATATGGCGACGCTGACGGCGATGTGATGTCTGCCAGGCCGAGACGACGGTGATTCACAGGCTTGCGCATCCATGAATGGACGTATGCATTATCACGACACCATCTTCACCACGACCGGTATCCTGCGGTCATAAGATGAGCCGAAAAGGTTTGCGGATTCCCATGGATATCGTTTTCATCGAAGCGCTGGAGATCGACACCGTCATCGGCATCTATGACTGGGAACGCCAGATCAACCAAAAAGTCGTACTAGATATCGAGATGGCGTTCGACAATCGCCGCCCCGCCGCCAGCGATGACATCGTCGATACGCTCAATTACAAAGATGTCTCGAAACGACTGATCGCGTTTGTCGGTGAGTCGAAGTTTGGCTTGGTGGAATCGCTGGCCGAGCGCTGCGCCGACATCATCCGTGAAGAATTCGGTGTGCCATGGCTGCGTCTGAAGCTGAGTAAGCCTGGTGCGGTCACAGGTTCGCGCGCGGTCGGCGTGATCATTGAGCGCGGCACGCGACCAGGCTAAGGCGATGAATACAGACTGGCATCGCGCGTATTTGAGCCTGGGCAGCAATATCGATGCCGAGATGAATCTGGCGTTGGCGTTTTCCGCCTTGCGCGGGCGTTTCGAGCATGTGCTGCTATCGCCGGTCTACCGCACTGCGTCGGTAGGCTTCGAGGGTGCGGACTTCCTCAACGCCGCGGCCGTGTTGGAAACACGGCTGTCTCCTGAAGAGCTCGATGCCTGGCTGCATGCGTTCGAAGATGCCAATGGCCGTGATCGGAGCGGCCCGCGCTTCTCCGATCGCAATATCGACATCGATCTTGTTCTGTACGACGAGCTGGAGATGCAAGGCCCGGGCAATCTCAAGTTGCCGAGGCCTGAACTAAAACATGCTTTCGTGTTGCAACCGTTGGCGGATATCGCGCCGGATGCGCGGATCGCCGGTACGGGTTTGACGGTGATCGAAGCATGGCGCGCGCACGGGGATTTCGGCATGCCAGCCGAAGTGGTCGAAGTTGAAGGTGGTGCGGGCTAAAGGCCCATTGCGTCAGCCGAGCGTGTTGCGCCCGCCGTCCAGGCGCAGGATTTCGCCGGTCATGTAAGTCGCATCTTGCAGAAGCCAGCGCACCGCTTCGGCGACTTCTTCCGCGTTGCCTGCGCGTGCCAGTGGCGTGCGCGAGATGAGCTGCGATGACAACGCATCGTCGATGCCGTGTTCCGGCCACAGGATCGCACCCGGGGCAATGCCGTTCACCCGCACCTTCGGCGCCAACTCAACCGCGAGTGCACGTGTCACGCCGGTCAATGCCGCCTTCGATGCCGCATGCGCGCTGATGTTGCTACGTGGCTGCTCTGCATAGGCATCGACCATGTTGACGATGGCGCCTTGTCGATGTGTCAGGTGCGGCGCGGCGGTTTGTGCGAGGAAGAACGGCGCCCGCGCGTTGATCGCGAACAGGTCATCCCATTCGGCGGGCGTGACCTTGCCGAAGGGTGTGGCGTAGTAAGCGGAAGCGTTGTTCACCAGTGCATCGAGACGGCCGAAGCGACCGACGGTTTGTGCCACAAGCTCGGGAATGCGGTCGAAGTCGCGCAAGTCGGCGGCGAGGGTGATCAGGCTTCCGGCGCGCACGCGGTTCAGTTCATTCGCCAGCGAGCGCGCTTCATCCGCCGAGGCGCGGTGGTGTAGGGCGATGTCGTAGCCGGCCGCATGCAGTCGGCGGACAATGGCCGCACCGATGCGCTTGGCGCCGCCAGTAACGAGTGCGACCGGATGGCCAGAAGATGTCGGATCAAGACTCATGGGGGGATGCTAACCGAAGCGATATCGCAGTGATTAACGGTGATTTGAGCCGGATCAATGCCAGCCATGCCCGAACGTCCGATACTTCCGGCACCAGAGGGAGGAAATGCCATGCATCCGATATGGGTGGAAATGCTGCAAAAGCCGGTTGGTTGGCTAACGATCATCGGCGGGATCATCCTGATCGCGATGCCTTTCGTGGTGCGTGCGTTCATCCGCAAGCAGATGCGCGAAGAAGACCGGCGCAAGGACAATTGAGGACGTGAAAACGACACGTGCACGCAGGTATGCTGGCGGCATCCTCGCAACACGATGTCCGCATGTCCCAGAGTTTGCCAGCCCCTGATGCCGATGCCCGCGCGCACAGCGCCAAACTTGAAGCGTTGATCCGCTCGGAAATCGCCGGACACGGGGGAGCGATTCCATTTTCGCGCTTCATGGAGTTGGCCTTGTACGCGCCGGGTCTTGGTTACTACAGCGCCGGTGCGACCAAATTTGGCTCGGCAGGTGACTTCGTGACATCGCCCGAATTGGGGCCGCTTTTTGCTGCCTGCGTGGCCGATGCGATGATGCCCGTGCTGCGTCAGATCGGGCCGCAGGCTCAGTGGTTGGAGATCGGTGCGGGTAGCGGCGCGTTTGCCGAAGTCGCGATCAAGCGACTGCTGGCCCAGGACGCGATGCCTGCGCGTTACGCCATCCTTGAGCCCAGCGCCGACCTGCGCGCGCGCCAGCGTGAGCGTCTGCGTGAGCACTTGATTCCGCCGGTGTTCGATTGCGTGGAATGGCTGGATGGGCCCATCGACGAAGAGTGGCAAGGTGTCGTATTCGCCAACGAGGTAGTCGATGCGCTGCCGACCAGTCGCTTCGTGATCGGCGAAGACGGCGAGGTGCACGAGGAATATGTCGCCAGCTACGCTGATGGCGGATTCCTCATCACCACGCACGATGCCGACGCGATGATGGTCGCTGCGGTCAAGCACGTGCAGGATGCGCTGGATGAGCCACTGCCTGCGGGCTATCGCTCGGAAATCCTGCCGCAGCTGCCGTACTGGGTGCAGGCGGTGATCGGGCGGCTCAAGCGTGGCGCGATGCTGTTCTGTGATTACGGTTATCCGCGTCGCGAGTACTACGGTGCGTGGCGTGACAACGGCACGCTGCGTGCGTTCCGCCAGCATCATGTGGTGAGCGATGTGATGCAGTATCCGGGCTTGCAGGACATCACTGCCTCAGTCGATTTCACGGCATTGGCCGAGGCCGGCACGAATGCAGGGTTTGATTTGGCGGGTTATTGCACGCAGGCCAGCTTCCTGTTGGGCAATGGCCTGGAAGCGCGTTTGGCGGAAGCCGAAGCACGCGCGAAGGACGAGGCGGCGATGCTGCGACTACGCAATGAAGTAAAGCAACTCACCTTGCCGGATGCGATGGGTGAGCGCTTCCAGTTCATCGGTTTCGAGCGTGATGTCGAGTTCGAGCATGCTTTCCTTGCCGGCGATCTGAGCTGGCGGCTGTAATGCGCTGGGGGCGTTCGCTAAAACCCTTTCGGCGCCCACTCTTGTGGTCGGCCCTGTGGATATTGACGGTAGCTTTGATCGTCGCCGGGTCATTGCTGCCGCCGGGCGATTTGCCTGCCCAGGCGATGGGCAATGACAAGGTCATGCATTTTTTGGGCTATTTCCTGCTCATGGCGGGTGCGGTGCAGTTGTATGCGCGGCGTCCTTCATGGGTGGCGATGGCAGTACTGCTGGCCTTGCTGGGTGTTGGGCTTGAGTGGCTGCAGGCTGCGATGCATATGGGTCGCACGGCGGATCGTGCGGATGCTCTTGCCAATACCCTGGGTGTGTTGGCGGGGTTCACCACCGGGTTCACGCCGCTGCGCGATCTTCTGCTGCGAATCGACGGCGGGCGCTGACCTGGCTCAGCCCGTCGCGCGTACTCGGTGAATGGCATCGATGCGCGCCTTGCGCATGGCTTCGCCTACCGCCGGACCGCTCAGCCCTTTCGCGACATCGGCGGCTTTGACGGTTGATGCAGCGGCATGCAGGCGTTCCAATTCCATTCGTTGCGGATAAGCCTCGTTTTCAAGTCCCGTGCGGCCTCGCTTGTCGGCTTCGCACACGATGGCGAGTTGCCCGATGCGCGCTGGCTGACGAAACCCGTCGCAGCGCTCCAGCAACTTCAACACGGTCTCGTCTTTCAGCTCAAACAGGCGATGCACATTGAGATGCTCGCGGCAGGCGATCTCAGCCAGTTGTCGATGCGTAGTCGGCACCTTCAGCCGTTCGCCCAGCACGCGTAGGGGATGCAGGCCACGTTGTTCGTGCATCACATGGCGTGGCAGTTCATCGGCAGGGGTCAGTGCTTTACCCAGGTCATGCGTTAACGCAGCGAAGCCGATCAGGTCATCGCCCGATGCAAGGCGCGCGGCGACATCGCAGACCAGCTCGACATGCACGCCGGTATCGACCTCCGGATGGTATTCGGCACGCTGCGGCACGCCGTAGAGCGCATCGACTTCGGGCAGGACCACGGCCAGCGCGCCACATTCGCGCAGCGTACGCAAAAAGGCCGAAGGCTTATCCGAGCGCAACGCGCGAGCCAGTTCCTGCCAGACGCGCTCGGACGTGAGCGCGGCAAGCTCACCGCCTTCCACCATCTCACGCATCAAGGCCATCGTTTCTGGCGCGATGCTGAAGCCGAGCGGTGCGAAGCGCGCCATGAATCGTGCCGCACGCAGCACGCGCAACGGATCTTCGACGAAGGCAGGGCCGACATGGCGCAGTACGCGTGCTTCGATATCGGCGACGCCACTGAACGGATCGATCAACTCGCCCGTGGCTTCGTCGCGCGCAATCGCATTGAGGGTGAAGTCGCGGCGGGCGAGGTCTTCCTCCAGCGTGACATCGGCTGCGGCATGCACCACGAAGCCGGTATAGCCCTGGCCGGATTTGCGTTCGGTACGGGCAAGCGCGTGTTCTTCGCCGGTATCGGGGTGCAAAAAAACCGGGAAATCACGGCCCACTTGTCGGAAGCCTGCATCCAACATCGCTTCGGGCGTGGTGCCCACGACGACGAAGTCGCGGTCGCCCGGCTCTAATCCAAGCAAGGCGTCGCGTACCGCGCCACCGACCAGATAGGTACGACCCGGCATCACTACATCAACGTGGCATGTGTTGCGAGAGCAACGACACCAGACGCGTAGACCCTTCGCCGCGCCCCAGCTTCAACTCGATTGGTCCAGGCTGGCCGGAGAGCCATAATTTGAAGTCGGACTCCAGATCGAAATGCCCGGCCGTTTCCAGCGAATGCATGACGATGCTGCGATAGGGAATGCTGCGGTACTCCACCTTTTTTGCGGTCACGCCCTGCTTGTTGATCAGGATCAGGCGTCTGTCGGTGAACACGATCATGTCGCGCACGAAGGCGAACGCAGCTTCAAGTACCTCGCCTTCGGCCATCAATGGGCGAAGTTCCGGTTCGAGTTTGGCGACCGATGCTTCACCGGCGTGACCTAGCAGGCTGTCGATCAGGCCCATGCGACTTCTCCGATTCGATTTGGTGTTGGAAGCAGAAAGTGTACGGCCTGCGCCGTGCTTGCTAGCGTGCAGGCGACGAGCAGTTGAAGCCGACGCGCTTGGCGTCCAGCTTGCCGTTGATGCGATCGCTCACGCGTAGCGCATCGCCATTCATGCGCCAATCGTAGATCACGCTGAAAGCCAGCACGCGTGCCACGTATTCGCGCGTTTCCTTGTAGCTGATCGTCTCGATCCACAGGTCCGGGTCGAAGTCTGGGCGTTGCGTGCGCCAGCGCGTAGTGGGCGTGGGGCCGGCATTGTAGGCGGCGATTGCATGCGGCAGATCGCCCCATTTGTCATGCATCTCGCGCAGGTACGCACTGCCGATGGCGATGTTGCTGTCCGGGTCGAACAAGGTTTCCTGCGCGCCGTTCCACGGCAAACCGATCTTTTGAGCCGTGGCCTGTCCCGTCGCGGGCAAGACTTGCATCAGGCCCATCGCATTCGCAGGTGAGCGTGCTTGCGGGTCGAAGATGCTTTCCGCGCGAATCTCGGCGGCGATCCATGCGGGGTCGATGCCGTTGCGCTGGGCTTCGCGGCGAATCGTGTCGGTGTGATGCAGCGGGAAGCGCAGTGTGTACAAGCGCAGCTCTTCCGGTTTGCCGTCGCGACCCAAGTTGAACACCGCGCGATCAAACCAGGCGTTGTCCTGCGCCAAGGCGATCGCGACATGGCGGCCGGCATCGTCGAGGCCTTTCAGCGCGTCATTCCACTCGCGCAAGGCCCAATCGCGTTGACCAATGCGATACAGCGCGAAGGCGCGTTGCAGCGCAGGTGTTGCGGCCACTTGGCTTTGTAGCGTGGGCGTCGGCGCATGCGGCCAAGGGCACAGCGGATATGCTGTGCCCACGCGGTCAGCGGCTAGAAAGCCATGAAATTCGGGTGACTTCGCCGCGATCGTGTATTGCGCACGCGCAGCGGCCCTGTTGCCGCCGGTGAGTTCGGTCAGACGTGCATCGAAATAGCGGTATTGCGTGTCGTTCCGCATCTCAGTCGGCATGCGGTGAATCGCATCCAGCGCGCCGGCCCAATCGCTTCGGGCCATCGCCTCGCGCATGCGCAGGCCATGCAGGCGTTCGTCATAGGCGGATGTGGGCACGGCGGCCAGTCGCCGTGCGCCTTCAGGTTCGTATGACGCCGCCGATTGCAGCGCGATTTCGTACAGCACGCGGCCGCGCTGGGCATCGTCCAAGGCAAGCAATGGCGCAAATTCAGCCAATGCGGCTTCGCCATTGGCCGGTGATTTTTTGGCCATCGACACCAAGGCAGCAGTTGCGACTGCCCGACTACGCGCCGTGCGCGGCCACTGGGATGCGGCATCGCTCAACCCGCCAGTCATGGCCGCTGCATAAGCATTGGCCAGCGTGCGGTCGCCCTCGGGTAGCCCTTCGGCGACCTGGCGCATCAATGCAGGCTGGCTTTCAGCGATTGCCAGGTCGATGCGTTGCCAACGCAAGGCATCAGTCAATCCACCACTGGCCTGCCAGGCCTCGAAGGCTGGGTTGCATTCGGCAGACACGGCTTTGCCCGACAGCCATTGGCGACGCACATCTTGCGCCCATGTGGAATCAGCCGGATTGACTTGATGGCGCGCATTGAGCGCCATGCAACGCAGCGAGGCGCGCTCGATGGCCGGCTGCCACGTGGCCACAAAACGCGGCCAGTCCTGGCGACGCGAGAGCGCGGCCAGCCAGTCCTCGCGGAAGCTGCGGCCCACGGCATCATTGGGATGTGCGGCCAGGAATGCATCGGCTTCTTCTACGGTGATGCTGTCAATCTCGCGGCGCAGGCGTGCGTAATCCGCCCAAGCGGCCGCGGGATTGGTGCGGATGCTGGCGCGCATGGCGTCGTCCAGTTGGCCACGACCGCCGGCATCGATCGCCGCCTTCAGCGCAGCGTCTTCACGC
Source organism: Solilutibacter tolerans (assembly GCF_900155935.1). GTDB lineage: Bacteria > Pseudomonadota > Gammaproteobacteria > Xanthomonadales > Xanthomonadaceae > Solilutibacter > Solilutibacter tolerans. The sequence goes on along the minus strand of NZ_FTLW01000002.1, from coordinate 115,594 downwards.
GTTTGCGCGTCATTGGCTGCAGCGCGGGGCGCATCGGGCCGCAGGGTGGGGACCGAAGACGGTGGTTCACGGTGCCCGGCGCAACTTGCGCCGAGCATCGCGAACATCAGCAAGGTGGACGTATGCCATCGCATGCCCCGACTATAACGGCGGTTTTATGAATCGGAATGACGGATGCCGCTGGATCCGCTGATGTTGCTGGTTTTTCTGGGGCTGGGCGCTGTCGCCGGCGTGCTGGCGGGCTTGTTGGGGGTGGGGGGCGGACTGGTGCTGGTCGCGGCCCTCGCATGGCTGCTCCCTGCGCAAGGCGTGGTCCCATCTCAGGCCGCGATGCATGCAGCGTTGGCGACATCACTGGCCAGCATCGTGTTCACCGCGATGTCGTCGGCCCGCGCCCATGCCCAGCGCGGCAGCGTGTTGTGGCCGACGGTGGCGTGGATGGTGCCGGGCATCCTGATCGGTGGCTGGCTGGGCAGCCGGGTCGCCATTGGTTTGGATGGGATGTGGCTGCGTTGGGGCGTGGCGGTCTACTGCCTGATCGCCGCGGCGCAGATGCTCTTGAGCAAGCCGCGTGATCCGGGTGATGCGAGCCTTGCGCCGCGCGGCCCAGCGTTGACCGCTGCCGGCGGCGTGATCGGTGCCGTGTCGTCGCTGGTGGGCATCGGGGGCGGCAGCATGACCGTTCCCCTGCTGACCTGGCGCGGTGTAGTGCCCGTGCGCGCGGTGGGCACCTCATCGGCCTGCGGGGTCTTCATTGGTCTTGCCAGCGCATTGGGTTACGCACTGAACGCGCCGGCCGGGGCTTTGCCATCCCATGCGGTGGGTTATGTGTACCTGCCAGCAGCGATCTGCGTGGCGATCGCGTCCGTACTCGCGGCCCCATTCGGAACACGCATCGCCCATGCCATCAGTGGGCCGATGTTGAAGCGGGTGTTTGCGCTGTTCCTGCTCGCGGTGGGCGGCAGTCTGCTGCTGCCATAAGCCTTATCGGCGCAGCGCGGCTTCCGGCACGTCCAGCTCCACCGACAAGGCTAAATGATCCGATGCCGCCGCAGGCACGGCCGCGCGCGTGGTGCTGTGGATGCTGTCGGTGGTCAGCACGTGATCGATGGCACGCTGCGGATTCCATGCGGGGAATGTATGCACATCGCAATCCGGCGGTTGCAGGCGCGTGTGCTTGTAGAGCACTTGCATCTCCGGTTGCTGCGCCAGGCAGTTGAAGTCGCCCATCAACACTGCATTGGGCGCGTCCGACAAGACTTCCGCGATGAACGACAACTGCGCCAGGCGCGATTGCGCCCCGAGCGAGAGATGCGCGACGGCGACCAAGAGGCCCTCGTCGCCGTGGCCGAAGCGCCCAACCAGCACGCCACGGCCTCTGACCCGGCCGGGCAGGGGATGGTCGAAGACTTCGACCGGCTCCATTTGGCTCATCAGGCCATTCGCGCTGGAAGCGACCCCGCCCACGCTGCGGTTGGGCTGATGGGTCCAGAAGGCGAACCCCGCGCGATTGGCCAGGTAATGCGTCTGGTTGGTGAAGCCGGAGCGGAAACTGCCTGGATCGGCCTCCTGCAGGCCGACGATGTCATGCCGGCCTGCCAGTTCGGCGATCGCATCCAATGCCCCCCGCTTGTTGCCGAGCGGGGTGACATGGGACCAGCTGCGTGTCGCGTAATCGCTGTAGCGTCGCGTGCTGGAGCCAGCCTGGATGTTGGCCGACAGCAGCCGTAGGCGCTTGAAAACCATCAGGGCTTACTTGGCGCCCGCGGCGCGCTCCTGCGCGATCAGGCCATTGGCGATCTGCAACTGCTCGTCGTGGCTCTTGCCGAGGATGCGGTACTTGCCGTTGACGATCAGGGTCGGTGTGCCTTCCACACCACTGCGCTGGGCGAACTGGAAGCCTTGGCCCAGACGCGCCGACATCGCAAAGCTGTTCATCGCCTGGGCAAAGGTCTTGCTGTCCACGCCCTTCTTGCCCAGGTAAGCCTGGATTTCCTCGGCGCTGGCATTCGGCGGCAGTGCGCGCTCAACGTGGATGGCGTTGAACATGGTGTTGTGCACCTTGTCGATTTGGCCGGTGGTTTCAGCCGCGTAGTAGACGCGCGCCATGGTGTCGTTCGGGCCGCCCGAGAGCGGGACCGGAGTGAAGCGCACATCGGCCGGCAGCTTCTTCTTCCAGGCTTCGATGCTGGGCTCGAACGAGAAGCAGTGACCACACCAGTAGGCGAAGACTTCGACCACTTCCACCTTGCCATCCAGCGGCTGCAGCGGCTGGCCATTCGGGATCACGACGTAATCCACGTTTTCGACCAGATTGGATTTGGCGTTGGTTTCGGCCGCCACTTCAGGCGTGGTGGCTGCGCTGGTATCGGCAGCCGGGGTTTCTGCGACGGCAGCATTCTCAGCGGCTACCTCGTCCGCTGGCGCGACGACGACGGGTGCTTCGGCGGTCTTGTTGCAGGCGGCGAGCAGCAGAAATGGGACAAGCAGCGGCAAATGGCGCTTCATGCGGAAGTCTCCGGTGTGAATGGACAAAGAGGGAGGAAGTGGCGATTCAGCGCCCTTGTGACTTCAATTGTGCGGCCAGTTGGCTGGCAATGCGCAAGACCTCCTGGTGGCTCCGCCCCAGGACGCGGTATTTGCCGGCAACAATCACCGTCGGCGTGCCCTCGATCTGGCTGGTCTCGATGAATTTGTTGGCCCAGCGCACTTGCGCCGCAACTGGCTTGGAATTCATCGCCGCCAGGAATTTTGCTGCGGTCACGCCGTAACGGGTGTGGAACTGGGCCAGCTCGTCCTCACTGGCATTCTTCGGCAGGCTGCCATCTGTATGGATGGCGCGGAACAGATCGTGATGCACCTTGTCCAACGGCAGCTTTAGCTGGCGGGCGGCGAAATAGGCCTTGGAGAACGGGTCTTCGGGGTCGAACGCGGCTGGAACGTAGACGAAATCGACATCCTTGGGCAGGCCGAGCTTCCACTTGTCGACCAAGGGTTGGAAATTGTTGCAGTGATGACACCAGTAGCCAAATACCTCGGCGATCTCGACCTTCCCCTTGGCATTGGCGAAGGGAATGCCGTTCGAAATGGGAGCGTAATCACGGCCCTCCACCAAGGCGGCGGGGCGATCCTGGGCCTGCGACGTGGCCGCAAACAACAGGGCCAGCGAGGTGAAAAGGGTGAAAGCAGCGTGTCGAATGATATTCATGGCAACCCCACGATAGGCGGCGGAAGGTGAGCTACGGATAAAGAAACGCCAGCCGTGGGGCTGGCGTAATGATCAAGGGGGAGCTGATATGACCCCAGCCGACAGCGGAAGTTCCTGCTGGCAACGATTAGCGGGCCGGCGGCGCGGATTCAGCGGCCGGCGCAGGCACGATGGCTGTGGGGGCCGTCGGCGCTGGCGGCAGGCCGCCAGCCGCTTCAACGGCCGCGACCTGCTTGGCATCGGCCTGATCGGCGGTGGCATGCAGTCCCTGGATGTAGCTGGCCAGCGACTGGATTTCCAAGTCGGTCAACGACTTGGCGACCAGCGCCATCTGGTCGAATTGGTGGCGATCCGGCTGTGACGTCACGCCAGCGCGGTATTCCTCGAGACGACGGGCGAGGTAACCAGCCTCCTGGCCGCCGACGTGCGGGTAGGACGGGCCTGGGTTGCCGCTGCCGCTGGGGCCGTGGCAGGCGAAACAGGCCGGGATGCCGCGGCTGGCGTCACCGACGCGGTACAGGTCCTGGCCCGGCTGGTAGAACTTCTGACCGTTGTAGGGGCTGGCCGGGTCGTTGATCACGGTGTCGATGGCGACGCCGGCACCGCTGCGCTGGGCGGCGTAGTGCGCGCCTACATCACGCATGTCCTGGGCGCTCAGTACATCGGCATAGGGCTTCATCAGCGACGCCAGGCCCGTGGTGCGGTGGTTGGCCTTGAACAGCGCCAGCTGCTTGGCGACATAGCGTTCCGGCATGCCGGCGATGCGTGGGGCATCTTGTTGCATGGCATTGCCGTCCAGACCGTGACAGGCGGCGCAGGCACCGGCCAGCGTACCGCCCTTCTGCGCATCACCCCATTGGGTCTTGGCCAGTGCGGCCACGGCGTCGGTGGCGGCTGCGGCGTCGATCGAGATGGTCTCGGCCGGCGCTGCTTCCGGCAGCGGATTCACAGTGGTCTGGGCGACGGCGACGGCGGCGACAGCCAAGATGGCCAGACCGGCGATGCCATAAACGCGGGCGTTGCGCATGTGGAGCTCCAATCGAAGACGCGTGCGACAGGGACGCATCGTAACCGTGGAATTATCGGCGCGACCCGGGCGTACGGTCAAACGGCCCGGTTCCGAGGCGGCCACGTGTCATTCTATGGGGATGTCGAATCCCTTTGCCCGCGCCCGCTATCTCCTCTCGGCCCATACTGCCCGCCAATTGCCTGTGGAGGGTGGCCGCGAGGTCGCCTTCGCCGGCCGCTCCAACGCCGGCAAGTCCAGCGCCCTGAACGCGATCTGCCAGCAGAACGCGCTGGCCCGTGTCTCCAAGACCCCGGGCCGCACCCAGCAACTGGTGTATTTCGACCTGCCGCCGTTTGCCGATATCTATCTCGTGGACCTGCCCGGTTACGGTTACGCCAAGGTGCCCAAGGAGATGCAGGAGCACTGGCAGGCCTTCATCGCCGACTATTTCGAGACACGGCGGTCATTGTCGGGTTTGGTGGTGGTGATGGATATTCGCCATCCGCTCAAGGAGTACGACCAGCAGATGCTGGGTTATGCGGTCCGGCGCGGCATCCCCGCACATGTGCTGCTGACCAAGGCCGACAAGTTGTCTCGCGGCGCTGCCGGCAACGTGCTTTTGCAAGTCCGTCGCGATCTGGCTGCGATGTTCGGCGATGCCGTCAGCGTGCAAGTGTTCTCGGGCGAGTCCAAGCAGGGTGTGGATGAAGCGCGCAGTGTGCTGCACGGCTGGCTGGAACTGGCCACGGCCAAGCGCGCCACTTGATGGGGCGATGCCGCTCAAGACAATAATCAGGGCGACGTAGGCAGCGGCGAATATTCCACCGGCAGCCAGGCATAGCCTTGGCTCTCGCGGCGCACATGCCCCAGCCCGGGGAAACTTACGTGCGCGGCGGCGATCCACCAATCTTCGCGTGCGGCGCGCTCGAGGAGGGTTTGTCTCGCCGGCACAGCATGGTTGGCATCCGCGTCATATTGATAATGCGCCTCCGGATGCGCGAATTGCGCGCGGTAATGCAGCGTATCGCCCCAGGCGAGCACGGGCTTCGCACCGATAGCATCAAACAGATACGCAGTATGTCCGGGCGTGTGCCCATGCACAGCCACGGCTTTCACGCCTGCGGGCAATGCATCCTTCGCGGTAAACAGGCGCAATCTGTCTTGCGCACGGTATGGCGCGACCGCGGCGCGCTGCATTGCAAAAAACATGCGCAATGTTTGTGGGACACCAGGGCGGTCTTCTGCTCCTTCGGCAGGGAAAGCTGCGCCATCCTCCCCAGGTAGCCACACCGTGGCGTTCGGGTAGGCTGCGTTGCCTTCGGCATCCAGTAATCCGCAAAGGTGATCAGGGTGCGCGTGGGTGATGAAGATGTCGCTTACCTCTGCCGGCCTGTAGCCGGCAGCACGCAAATTGGGCAATGTCTGCGCGAGGCCGGGGCCGAAGCATTGTGCGCTCCCGGTATCGACCATCATCAGGCGCTTGCCGTCGTTGATCAGAAAAACGTTCACCGAGGTCTGCAAGCCGTTCGCCGTTTCAGGGAGCAAGTCACGGTCAATCAACGCGTCGCGTGCTGCGGGCGTTATGCCGAGTAGCTGTGTGCGCGGCAAATAGAGCACGCCGTCGAACAACGCGGTCACCCGCAGATTGCCAATGGGCTGATGGTAATAACCCGGCGCTTGTTGTTGGGGGATGGGCGATGGCGCGGCAAGGTCGCGCGCGATGAGTGTTTCTGTAGCGAAAAGCTGGCAAGCAAGTGCAAGCATGGTCGCGCGGATGACGCGCGCAAAAGAGGTGCTGCGGGAGTTCGTTTGCATGATGATTCGCGCCGATGTCGTGGGGCGGCCAGCATCGCGCACCGATATTGCGCCGGGTGATCAAAAAAGCGCGTCAATCGCTCAGGCAGCAGCGTTGCCGATCTGTGCGGGGTCTAATCCGTAGCGGTCATGGAATCGATGCACGAAGCTGGACACAGACCGGTAGCCGACCTTAGCGGCGACGGTCTTGACCGGCCAGCGTGTGGTGTAGAGCAGCTCGATCGCGCAGGCGAGCCGCGCCGAGGCAATGATCTCGCGCAAGGATGTGCCTTCGGCAGCAAGCCTGCGACGCAAGGTCGGGCCGCTGAGTCCAAGCCTGTCTTCAACATCCTGTGATTGCCAATTGCGCGCAGGGTGCTCGGCGACCATTGCACGCAACTGGGCGGCAAGATTGGGCGGTGGTGGCAGCAGCATCGAGGCATGTCCGCGACGGCAGAGCTCCAGCACCACCGCGAGCATCGCTACCCGTGATTCGGTCTCTTGCCCGGCCTGCTGCGCGTGCAGCCAGCGGCGCAAAGGCTCGACGAAATCCGCAACATCGAATCGAGCGATGTCGTCCCCTTGTGCGTTGATAGGGACTTCCCATAACAGGCGTGCAGCAGCCATTACTTCCTCACATAGCGGGCCAAGCACGCTCAGATAGAGGCCGCTATCGGGATCTGGAATATTCACTACATCCAGCTGGCAGCGTCGCGTGATTACCAGCAAGTCACCAGGCACGAGTTCCAGCCTGAGGGTTGCCCCTGCGATGCGCTTGCGCCCCTGGAGCAGCACTGCAAGCGTTGGTCGCTCGACCTCCAGCCCCTTGGCGCCATGCTCATGTCGCGCGGTAATGCAGGGATGGCCGCCGTCAGTTGCCTGGGCTGCAAACGCGGCAAACGCTGCCAATAAAGCTTGCTTGGGCGTAGGGGCCAGATTCATGCCGCCGGATGCTACACCCACGCGCATGCGCCTGGTCACCTTCGACACTGCGAATGATCAAGTTGCCGAGCTATGCTGGCGGCACCTCTACGGATCTTGCCCATGTCAGGCCCCTCTGCCCAGAACGAAACACAGATCACCGACTACCGCCAGCTGGTGGACGTCATGGCTTCCGGCGAAAAGCCGCCCGCGGATTGGCGCATCGGTACCGAACACGAAAAGTTCGGTTTCCGTCTCGATGATCTGCGTCCGCCGACCTTCGACGGCCCGCAGGGCATTGAAGCCTTGCTGAAAGGGCTGACCCGCTTCGGTTGGCAGCCCTATGAAGAAAACGGCCAGGTCATCGCACTCTCGCGGGATAACGCGTCAGTGACATTGGAGCCGGCGGGCCAGTTGGAACTCTCCGGCGCGCCGCTCGAAACCATCCACGACACCTGCAAGGAGGTTGGCGGCCACTTGCGCGAAGTGCGTGAAGTCGCGGACGAGTTGGGGCTCGGCTTCCTCGGCATGGGCTTCCAGCCCAAATGGCGGCGCGACCAGATGCCGTGGATGCCGAAAGGCCGCTACAAGATCATGCGTGACTACATGCCCAAGGTTGGCAAGCTGGGCCTGGACATGATGACGCGCACCTGCACCGTGCAAGTCAACCTGGATTACGCCAGTGAAGCTGACATGGTGAAGAAGTTCCGCGTGTCGCTGGCGTTGCAGCCGGTCGCGACTGCATTGTTCGCCGACTCGCCCTTCACCGATGGCGAACCGAATGGCTATCGCAGCTATCGCTCGCACATCTGGACCGATACCGATGGCGACCGCACCGGCATGCTTGATTTTGTGTTCGAGGATGGCTTCGGTTACGAGCGTTACGTTGATTACCTGATTGATGTGCCTATGTACTTCAGTTATCGCAATGGCGAATATATGGATCTCGCCGGCCGCTCGTTCCGCAAGTTCCTTGCCGGTGAATTGGACGAGTTGCGCGGCGAATTACCAACCATGCGCGACTGGAACGATCACATGACCACGGCGTTCCCGGAAGTACGGCTTAAGAAATACCTGGAAATGCGGGGCGCCGATGGCGGGCCGTGGGGTCGGCTGTGTGCGCTGCCTGCGTTTTGGGTGGGCCTCTTGTATGACGATGCCGCCCTGGATGCCGCGTGGGACCTGGTCAAAGATTTCACCATGGCTGAACGTCACGCATTGCGTGACGGCGTGCCCAAGCACGGTCTGGCGTTGCCATTCCGTGACGCCACCATGCGCGAGTTGGCGATCGAAGCCGTGAAGATATCCATCGCGGGCTTGCGCCGTCGCGCGCGGCGCAACATCGCAGGGCAAGATGAAACCGCTTTCCTCGATACGCTGATCGAAATCGCCGAGGCCGGCCAGACCGCCGCTGATCGCAAACTCGCCCTGTTTCATGGCGAGTGGAACGGCGACATCGATCGCGTGTTCAAGGAATTTGCGTACTAAGGTGCACCTGTTCGCCAGTCATCCAAATGGATGACGATATTGATATTGATGCAACAAGGAGTTGACGATGAATGACACATCCACCGCCGGGCAAACGATCAAATCCCGTGCCGCCGTCGCGTTCGCCGCAGGCAAGCCGCTGGAGATCGTCGATATCGACGTGGCCCCGCCCAAGGCCGGCGAAGTGCGCGTGCGCATCACCCACACCGGCGTTTGCCACACTGATGCTTTCACCTTGTCCGGTGATGATCCGGAAGGCCTGTTCCCGGTGGTGTTGGGGCATGAAGGCGCAGGCATCGTGGTCGATGTCGGCGAGGGCGTGACCAGTGTCAAACCAGGCGACCACGTCATCCCGCTCTACACCGCCGAATGCGGCGAGTGCCTTTTCTGCAAATCGGGCAAGACAAATTTGTGCACCTCCGTGCGCGCAACGCAGGGCAAGGGCGTGATGCCGGACGGCACGTCCCGTTTTTCGTACGAGGGCAAGCCGCTCTATCACTACATGGGCTGTTCAACCTTCAGCGAGTACACAGTAGTTGCCGAAGTGTCCTTGGCCAAGATCAACCCTGACGCCAATCCAGAGCACGTCTGCTTGTTGGGATGTGGCGTCACTACCGGCATCGGCGCGGTGCACAACACAGCCAAAGTGCAGGAAGGGGATTCCGTCGCCGTGTTCGGCTTGGGCGGAATTGGTCTTGCCGTCATCCAGGGCGCACGTCAGGCCAAGGCAGGTCGCATCATCGCCATCGATACCAATCCGTCGAAGTTCGAGATGGCGAAGGAGTTTGGTGCGAGTGACTGCGTGAATCCGAAAGAGTACGACAAGCCGATCCAGGAGGTCATTGTCGAGATGACCGGCTGGGGCGTAGATCATTCCTTCGAATGCATTGGCAACGTCAACGTGATGCGCGCCGCGCTAGAATGCGCGCATCGTGGCTGGGGTCAGTCGGTGATCATCGGCGTTGCTGGGGCGGGTCAGGAAATTTCTACGCGGCCCTTCCAGTTAGTGACTGGCCGCAAGTGGATGGGCACCGCATTCGGTGGCGTGAAAGGTCGCAGTCAATTGCCAGGCATGGTGGAAGACGCGATGAAGGGCGACATCCAACTCGCACCTTTCGTCACTCATACGATGCCGCTGGATGGCATCAACGAAGCCTTCGATTTGATGCATGAGGGCAAGTCGATTCGTTCGGTGGTTCATTACTAATGATGCGCATAGAACATCACGTCTGCTTTGGCGGCGCGCAGGAAGTTTGGCAGCATCATTCCGATGTGCTGGGTTGCGACATGCGCATCGGTGTATACCTGCCGCCGCAGGCGAAAGACGGCCCGTGCCCGGTGTTGTACTGGTTGTCCGGGCTTACCTGCACCGAGCAAAACTTCATCACCAAGGCAGGTGCGCAGCGATACGCGGCAGAGCACGGCATCATCCTGGTCACGCCGGACACCAGTCCGCGTGGCGATGATGTCGCCGACGCAGAGGGTTACGACATCGGAAAAGGTGCAGGCTTTTACGTCAACGCGACCGAGGCACCATGGTCTGCGCATTACCGCATGTATGACTATGTCGTCGATGAACTACCTGCGTTGATCGAGGCTAGCTTCCCGGCAAACGATGCACGCGCCATCAGCGGGCATTCGATGGGCGGGCATGGTGCGCTGGTGATTGCATTGCGCAATCCGACCCGCTATCGCAGCGTGTCCGCGTTCTCACCGATCGTGGCACCCTCGCAAGTGCCTTGGGGGGAGAAGGCGTTCACGACGTACCTGGGCGCAGATCGTGATGCGTGGGCGCTGTACGACGCTACGGCTTTGGTGTCGAGTGAATTGAACGAGCGGCTACCCTTGTTGATCGAGCAAGGCCGCGATGATGAATTTCTTGCCAATCAACTCAAACCTGAGTTGCTTCAACTTGCAGCAGAAGCGCAGGGTCAGCCAATCACGCTCAACCTGCGCCCGGGCTACGACCACAGCTATTATTTCATCGCCAGTTTTATCGGTGAACACATCGTCTATCACGCCCGTGCAATGAAGGCGTGATTGGATGTAGAGTCGGCATGCACCCGGCTCTGCATCAAACTCACTCTTCGACGAATTTCTTGAGCTCATCCAGCCTGCGTTGCGCACGCGCCAGGCTGCGGCCCGTCACCGCGTCATCCATTGCGCTTGCCAAGCGTGGACGCATGGGGCTGCGCGACCAACGGTGAAACCACCAGGTCCCGAGTAGCCCAGCCACGCCGACGGCAAACATGATGCCGATCGATGCACCCATGTTGGCGTAGAAATTCACCTGCGCCAGCCAGTAGAACAACGTCGTCATGAAAGGGATCCAGAACAGCCACCACACCAGGCCAATGGACATGCCTCCCATGATGTAGAGCTTGCGTAGCCTGGCCAATTTTATTTGTGTGTCGGCCAGGGATTCACCGCGATCAATCTGCGCCAACATCCCCAAGGCCATGCCGGCCAATGCAATGCACAGTACGCCATAGACTTGAACGATGATGGCGGAATAGAACATGGCACTACCATCGCGCAACGCGCTCCACACCGAGACACCCAGCGCAATACAGAGGAGGCCAAACAGCATCTGCAGTGTTTGCCCAAGCCAAAGCGGCCACATGCCCCATTGGATGCGCGCGATACCGCGGCGACGTTCTTGCCGCAGAGTCAGGTCGCCCTGCTTGGCTAGGTGTGCCTCCAGTTTTTGGAAGCTGTGCTTGAGTGCGTCGAAATCGATTTCGGTCGTGGTCATGGCTTGGTTTCTTGGTTCATGCGGCGGCAAGTGTGGTACGTAGGCGGTCTTTCAATCGGGTTAGCTTGGTGCCGACGTTGCTTTCCGAGATGCCGAGTACTTCGGCTATCTCGCGGTGGCTGCGTTCGTCCAGATACAACATCAGCAATGCACGATTCATCGGATCCAGGCTTTGCATCGCGCGTTGCAGCAGCGCGAGGTGTTCGTCGTCTTCGTGGCTCTGTGTGGAAGCTTCACAATCGTGTAGGTCGGGGTCGTAGGCAATATGGTGGCGCCGTCGGCGGGTTTCGCCGCGCACATTCGAGATGGCCACGTTCAAAGCCACGCGATACATCCAGGTCGAGAACGGACGATTGATGTCGTATGTCGGCCATGCCTGCCAGAGCGCGGCCACGATGTCCTGCATCAGGTCGTCGCGGTCATGCGGGCTCCACGCGTAGCTACCCGCGACTTTGCGCACGATGCCGGCATGGGCCTGCAGCTTGGCTTCGAAGTTGGCATCGATGGTGTGGCGATCCATCGTGGATGTTGGCGCGCTGGGCATGGGGGGTGTCGCGATCAAAAAGGTGTCGAAGAGGTGGTTCGCACGAACGCGTCAAACATCACACATCCTCCCCGGACCCGACATCTGCCGAGCGACGAAACCAGGTTAGCTGGCCAATACCCAGTCGGTGTAGGCGAAGCGTTGGTCGCGCAGCGTGGTCTCGCCCTGGTTGAGGGTGAGCGGTCGGGCGAACATGGGTCCGGCATAGACGCAGGTGTGGAACTCGCCGTGTTCTCCGCAGGGGTCGATGTCGCAGGGAAGTTCGGCCAACAGATCGAAATCGAAGTGGCGGCCTGCAAAACGTGCATCGAGTTGTCGGGTATCTACGCAGCATAAACTCGCGCGCAATCCGCCCGCGATCATGTCCCGCGCAAGCGTATTGGTATCAGCGCCAAACAACGGGTAGTGAGTTTGCCAGCCATGCCGGGCGCAGAGCGCGTTGCGCCAATCGCGCACATCGGTCAGCAGCAAATCACCGAAGGCGATGTCTTGGATGCCCGGCCAGCGCGCTTGCGCTTCGGCCAAGGTGTTGGCGAAAGCGGTTTCGTAGGTGGTGTTGTCGGCCTGCTGAGGAATCCAGCTTTCCAGTACGGGTAGCCCGGCAACTTCCGCCTGGGCATGCAGGACATCACGGCGGATGCCCTGCATCGAGATGCGATCAAAGCCTTCGGTGAGCGTGGTCAGCAGGCCGACGACTTCGACGCACCCCTCTTGGCGCAGCGTGTGCAAAGTCCAAGCGGCATCCTTGCCACCGCTCCAGGCCAACAGCAGGGGTGTCGGGGTGTGGCTCAGGACGCGGTGACGTCGCGCAACTGCCAGTAGGTGCCGGCCAGCAAACGCAGGCGGTGCTTGAGGACATCGCCGGAGAGTATGGTCACGGCTTGCAAATCGATATGCAGATCGTCCTGGGTACCGGTGACGACGGCGTTGGGATCGGTCGCGGCGAGTGCGGGATCGACGTCATCGGGTTCGTCTTGCGTTGCCAGCCATTTTTGGAACACGCCGCCGGTGCGTAGGGCATCTTGCAGTTCTTCGGCAAAGCCTTGGGCGCCGTGCGAATGAAAGCCGAATTCACCGCCCACGCGGGCTTTTTCCGGATCGGGCAAGGTCAGGTAATAACGCATGGGGTTGTGCTCCGTGTTGGGTACGCCGCAGGGGCGCAGGTTATTAGGATAACGTGCGCCGGGTGACGATCGCACGCACCTCACGCCAACTTAAGCGGGCCTTCCTTGCAGTAGGCGGCGGTCAGCGCACCTTTACCGATATTGATGACGCCGGTCAGACCAAGCATGGATTCGATCACTTCCACGCCATGCTCTTGGCAGGTTGTGATCAGATTCTTGTAACCCGGCAGATTGCGCATATCGTCGAGTTCACCGCCATAGCTGATGCAGACGGCATCGACCATCAATTTACTGCGGACATTGAGCGCGATGGTGTCGAATAACTTCTGCGCGGCGGGCTCGAACCCGCGGACCTTGGCAACCGGCGTGGTTTTGCCGCGATGTGCGTGGACCAGCGGTTTTACAGCCAGTGCGGTGCCGAGCATGGCGCTGACCAGGCTCACGCTGCGATCCCCTTTTTTTGCGGCCACGGTTGCGCATGTAGTAGAGATCGGGCGTCACTACGAGGCCTCGGGTCGAATTGACTACGCGCTCCAGCCGGGTGCGAATACGCATCGGGCTTTCACCGGCCTTGCGTTGGCGCAAGGTGTCCCAGGCGGGTAGCGCCTGACCGGCGAAAAGATTGCCGGTGTCCTGCACGCGCAGCGCGAACGGCGTGTTGTTACCCGCAGCGCGGCGAATCTCGTGATAGTCGTTGAGGATGCCGAAGCTGGCTTGCACTGCGCGCTCGTAGATTGGGCTGCGGCTGGACGCGATGGTCTGGCAGAACACGTAATCGTACTCGTGCACGAGTTTGCTCAGGAACAGCTCGCGGATCTGGTCCACGGTGTACGGAATGGTCTCGGCTTCGGCCGCATCCTTGGCAATGTCGCTTTCCATGAACTGCCGGGTTACGTCCGAATTACGGGTGTCCAGCGTCATGTGGTCTCCAATGCGCACGGCAATCGGCAACACGACAACGTTTTCGTCCGCAATCATTTCATCCGGCAGATCACAGCCGGCATCCACTACCAAACCTATGCGCATAGTTCCCCCTTTAATTCTCAGATAAAGTGGGTTCCGGTGACATGACCACGCACGATAAGTGACGCGGCGCACACATTGCGTACGCTAGCGAAGGGAGAGCCCTATTCACCGAGAGTACGCGGGAGGCAGTGCGGTCTCGTTGCGATGCAGATAACGATCACGCAGCTCGGTCTGACGCGACTTCATCGGCGTGGCGCGGCCGCCCATCCACACCTGGGTGGCGGTATGCGCAACGTCCAAGGGGTCGCCGGTCCATAGCGCTAGGTCGGCGCGTCGGCCGACAGCAATTCCGCCCACTTCATCGCCCACGCCGAAGGTCTGCGCAGGCACGCGGGTGAGCCCGGCCAGTGCGGCTTCCCATGGCATGCCGTAGGACACGGCGTTGCCGGCGACCTGTCGCATCTTGCGCGCATAGTGAGAACCGCTATCGCTCAAGGTAAAGGCGACATCCACGCCCGCGTTGCTCATGCGGGCGGCGTTCTCAAGCGTGGCGCCGATCTGGTCGAAGTCGCCTGGCAGGTTGGCCAAGGTATCGACGAACACCGGCACCTTGGCCGCGGCGATGCCATCCGCCACCTTCCAGCCTTCGCTGGCACCGACCAAGGCGATGCGGACATTGCGCGCCTTCGCCCAGCGCAGCACGCGGCGGATGTCCGAGGCGCGGTGCACGCCCACGGCCACGCGGCCACCGCCGCCGAAATATTTCGCCAACGTGGCCCGCCCTGCGGGCGTCAGCAATGCGAATTGCGAATCCTGCGGAATGCGGCCACGCACTTCGTCGATCAACTGGTCGAGGATCATCCATTGGCCCGCGCGCGAGCCGCCGGTGAGATTGGCACCATCGCCGCCTAACGCGATGAACAACACCTTCGGGCCGATGGGATCCAGGCTGCCATCGAAACGTACTGCGCCGCCCTGGCCACCGATGAACGAGCCGCCGGAATTCGGGCTTGCCGCGAGCATCGTCCAACCGAAGCCTTCCACGCGCGCGACCGGGATCAGCACCGACTCCGGGTTATAGGCCGTGGTGACATCGAACTCCGGACGCACCTGCATGTCCTTGTTGCCACTGCCGAGCGACAGACGGTGATCGACGGTCGCGGATTCGCCGCTCACCTCTTCTACGCCGATGTCGTTGATGCCGGCAAACAGCGCAGGCGTCAGCGGCTTGCCCTGCGCATCCAACACGGGCGCGTTGCCGCCATTGAGGCCACGGCCAATCGCGCTGATCCGGCCGTTGCGCACCAGCACATCAGTGCCTTGCAAGGTGCCTTGGCTGGTTGCGGTGTGCACGGTGGCGTTGCGGATCAGCAGGTCCTGCGCCAACACGGTGGTGGAGGCGAGCGCCAGTGCGCCGCCGATGGCGAGTTGTTTCATCATCAGGCGCTTCATTTCGCTTCTCCCTGCATCAGGTCCTGGCCCAGCATGAAGTCGGATTTGGGTTGCAGCTTCGGATCGCGGCGATCAAACAGCTTGGCGCCATCGATATAGACCTGCTCGGCTTGTGCATAACTGGAGAACGGGTTGCCGTTCCACACCACCACATCGCCCATTTTGCCGGGCTCCAGCGAGCCAGTGACATCGTCGATGCCCATCGACTTGGCCGCGTTGATGGTGAGCCAGCGAATGGCGTGCTCGGGGCTGGTGTCGATGCCGATGCGTCGGCCATTCGCCATTACCTTGGCCGCTTCCTGGTTCAAGCGCTGGATGCCTTCACCCGAGTCGCTATGCACGATGGCGCAGCCGCCGGGCGCACGATCGACCAGCAGGATGTTCTCCTGGATGCCGTCGAAGCTCTCCATCTTGAAGCCCCACCAGTCGGCCCACAGTGCGCCGCAGACGCCTTCCGCGCCCAGGCGATCGGCCAGCTTGTAGGCCTCGACGCCGTGGTGGAAGGCGCTGATCTTGAAGCCGAACTCCTTGGCCAGATCCAGCATGATCGCCATTTCGTCGGCGCGATAGCAGTGGTTGTGCACGCGGATGTCGCCGTTGATCGCACCGGCGAGCGAATCCATCTTCAGGTCGCGCTTGCCACCACTGTCCTTGTTGGAGTCCTGCGCGCCCTTGCGCTTCTTCATATATTCGGCGGCATCAGTGAACGCTGCACGGAAACCGGCGATGTTGCCCATGCGCGTCGACGGACCGCCGCGGCTGCCATACACGCGCTTGGGGTTTTCACCGCAGGCCATCTTCAGGCCCCAAGGCGCGCCGGGGAATTTCATCCCTTGATACGTCGTGCTGTAGACGTTCTTGAGCGTCACCCCGCGACCGCCGATCAGGTTGGCCGAGCCCGGCAGGATCTGCAGCGAGGTCACGCCGCCCGCGAGCGCGGCGGCAAAACCCGGGTCCTGCGGCCAGATGGAATGCTCGGCCCAGACCTGTGCGGTGACGGGTGAGGTCGCTTCGTTGCCATCGCTGTGCGCCGATGCCGCGGGGCTGGGATACACACCCAAGTGCGAATGCACGTCGATGATGCCGGGGGTGATCCACTTGCCGCTGGCATCGACACGCACTGCATTGCTGGGGGCTTCCAGATTCGCACCGACGGCGACGATCTTGCCGTCCTGCATCAACACGCCCGCGTTTTCGATGCGACCGCCCTTTCCATCCAGCACGGTCGCGCCGGTGAGCAACACCGGCCCGGACGGGATGCGTTTATAGGTGCTGGGGTACGGATCATCGGTGAACAGCGGCGCGCGCGTTACGCTGCTGCCATCGCCCTCTGCTTGCTTTGCCGGTGGCGTACTGGCGCAGGCGGCCAGGATCAGGGCCGCACAGGCGGCAAGGGCGGTCTTTTGCATGTCGTGATTCCCCGTGTGAACGCTCAACCTAGCCCGTGCGGGCGGGCCTGCCAACCCTGCCAAAAGTCCGGGGGGATAGACTGGCTTCACGTTTCAGAGGTGAGTGCACCCATGGTTGATGCGAATCCTGCAGAGATCGTTGCGTTCTGGCGTGATGCAGGCGCGCCCAAATGGTTCAACGGGGGGCAGGAGTTCGATGCCGACTGCCGTCACCGCTTCGAAGAGGCGCATCAGGCCGCCGCGCGCGGGGAATTGGCAGCTTGGTTGAACGATGCCGAGTCGTCATTGGCTTTGTTGATCCTGCTGGACCAGATTCCGCGCAATATTTATCGGGATAGCGGCCACGCGTTTGCAACCGATGGCCTGGCCCGACGTTACGCCCGCGAGGCGCTCAAGGCAGGCCACGACGCGCATTGCGAAGCCGATCTGCGTGGCTTCTTCTACCTGCCGTTCGAGCATTCGGAATCGATGGCCGACCAGCATCGCTCAGTCGAGTTGTTCGCCGCCCTCGACAACCACGTGATGTACGAGTTCGCGCTCAAGCACCGCGAGGTGATCGAGAAATTCGGGCGCTTCCCGCATCGCAATGCTGCGCTCGGGCGTGTCAGTACACCGGACGAGTTGGCATGGCTGGAAGCGGGCGGCGGGTTCTGAAGTCGGATCAGTAGCGCGGCACGGCCGGGTCAAACGCCGCCCACGCATCGATGCCGCCGACGACGTTGTAGACCTCGCCAAAACCCAGTTGGCGGAAATGCTCCGCCGCTTGCGCGCTGCGTCCGCCGTGGTGGCAGAGGAAGGCGATGGGCGTGTCTTTCGGCAAGGCTTCGATTGCCTCTACGCCATCATCCAAATCACGATGTGCAACTGGCGCGATTGCCAGCGATCGTTCATCGCGCGGACGCACATCCACCAGTGTCAACGTACCCGTGCGCACGCGCGCCTCGGCTTCGGCGGGGCTGAGATTGCGCACTGGCTTAGGCGCATTCGGGTTATCGATGATGAGGCCCTTGCCGCGTGCGTCATCGGCGAAATCCAGCGTCAGTCCATCGGCGCGGCGCAGGTCGCTGACTGGAAACTGCAGGGTCACACCATCGACATTCACCAGTACCGCATGATCATCGGGCTGCACCAGATGCAAGCGCGTACGGAAATTCGGGTCGATGGCGATCTCCACCACCATCTCGCCACCGGCATCGCTGATGGCTTGTTTCAGCATCGCCTGCGCGCTGGGCGTGACCGTGACCTGTGGCGGCGTGCGGTCGGGCGGCGGCAGGCCGAGCGCCTGCTGCAACTCGCCGCTCGCGGCCATCTGCACGATGATGTCGCTGCCGCCCACCAACTCGCCGCCGATGTACAACTGCGGAATCGTTGGCCAATCGCCGTAATGCTTGATGCCCTCGCGGATCTCGGGGTCAGAGAGCACGTCCACGTGTGCGAAGGACACCCCCAAGCCTTTCAATGTGCCAGCCGCTTGCGAGGAGAAGCCGCATTGCGGGGCATCCGGCTGGCCCTTCATGAACAGGACGATGCGATTTGCGGCGAGGAGGTCGTCGATACGCTGGCGAAGTGCGGGATCGAGGGACATGGCGATGGCTCCGGGGGAATGCGTCAATTCTACGCCGTGGCATGATTTGTCGATGCAAGACGCCCAGCTACATCAACCGCCCACACGTCCGTATCGCTGGTGGCTATGGCTTGTCGCCAGCCAGTTAGTGGTCGCATGGGTGTGGTGGCGGCTCGGCTGGCAGATCGGACTGCCCTTTATGGTGGCGACGCATCTGCCATTCTGGTGGGGCGTGTTGTGGCCGTATTCCCGGATGTACGGCCCGGTGCTGAGCCGATTGCCGGGCGATGCGCCACGCGTATGGCTGACCATTGACGATGGCCCTTCGGCTGACACGCGCACCTTGCTGGACATGCTCGATGCGCACGATGCGAAAGCGACGTTCTTTTTGGTGGCCGAGCGTGCCGCCGCACGACCCGATCTGGTCAAGGAAATCGTGTTGCGCGGCCATGACATCGGTAACCACAGCAATAGGCATCCGCAGGCTTGGTTCTGGGCGTTGGGGCCGCGCCGCATGCGCGATGAAATCAGCAGCGCGCAAACGACATTGACGGACTTGGCCGGCCGCGCACCACGCTGGTTCCGCGCCGTGGTGGGGATGTCCAACCCATTTGTGCAGGCACCGTTGCGCGACCTTAATTTGGCGCGTGTCGCCTGGAGTGCGCGTGGGTTCGATGGCGTGGGGCGTAGTGCGGATGCGGTAATGTCGCGTCTGAAACCGAGCCTCTCGCCAGGCGCCATCGTATTGCTGCACGAAGGTGGTGCGGATGGGCGACACATCGAAGTGATGCGCCGCGTGCTTGAAATACTCGAAGATCGCGGGCTGCGAGCGGAGCTGCCTTAAAGCTGGCTTTCTGCGGGCTTTTCAGCCACCACCAGCCAATTGTTGAACGGCGTGTTGCCGTGCAATGGCTTGAACTGCGCAGTCAAGCTGTGCCGATCAAAACGCGCGCGCAACTCTTCAAGGCTGGGATAACGCGTCGGACGTGCCCGCATCCAACCCCATAGCGAAGACAATCGATCGACCAAGACGGTGATACCGGCGCGGGCGCTGCCGTCGGTCAAACCAGTTCGAATGATGAGTTTTCCACCCGGTGCCAAACGCGCGATGGCCGATTCCACAAGCGCATTCTGGCTGGTGGTATCGGGCAGGAATTGCAGCACATCCAAAATGCAGACATCGCCGAAGTGAGCGGGCAAGCCGCTGGCTGCGTCGCCTACTTCAAAGCGCGAGTTATCGAGGCCTTTGCGTACACGGCCCGCCTCTGCGTATTTGATTTTCCGCGCATCGAAATCCACCCCGAGGTAGGGTGATGCAATGCCATCCGCACGCATGCGCTGAGCGAGCAGCCCGATGCCGCAGCCAACATCCAGCACAGGCAGAGTGCGGCCGCGCAAGGCATCGCATACGCCGTCATAGAGTGGGTCGGTCGCGAGTTTGCTCAGCGCGTAGTAATAGTGGTGTCGGTCAAATGGGCGCGACGGGTCCAGAAAGGCGCGTGCGATGGCGCGATGCTCAGCTTTCATGCGCCCTGCAGTGCATTGCGCCCGGCGGACAGGGCGAGACGCGTCCATTCGGCGTATTGCGTCGCCGAGGGGTGCAGCCCGTCATCTACCAGCATGCCGGGAGTGCTGCCCAGTTCGCGGCTGAGCGGTGTGATATCGACGAAGGCCGCGCCGTGCGCTTCGCACATCGTGTGGATGTGGGTGTTGTAGGCATCCAACTCGTGCGCGACGGTCGCGGCGTCACGGCCCTCTTTCGCGGCATACGGCGTCGTGCCCCAGTCGGGTATCGATAGCACCGTCACCCCTGCAGCCCCGCGCTTGCTCAACAATTCCGCACGATGGAACAACGTGTCGAAGCCGGTGGCGAATTCGGGTAGCGGGCGATGCCGGTATTGATCGTTCACGCCGATCAAAAGGCTGACGAAATCCCACTCGCCATTGACCAAGGCGGCCTCGTCCATCGCATGAGCCAACTCGTCGGTGGTCCAGCCGGTGGTGGCGATGATGTGTGGGTCACGCAATGGAATCTGCAGTTGTCGTAAAGCCGTGGCGAGTTGCACCGGCCAGCGGGCCGTTTCGTCCACGCCTTCGCCAATGGTGTAGCTGTCGCCGAGGGCGAGATAGCTGAGTGTCGTCATCGAATCCTTCCGTTGGCGTTTTTTACACCCTGCCACAGTCTCGTGTCAGGCGCTCGCACGCTGGCGAACGGCTGCATCGGCGCGGCGCGAGAGCACGCGATCAATGCGTTTGAACACATCGCGTAATTGATCAGCTTCCGGCAGCAGGGTGACGCGGAAATGATTGCGATACGGTACGTTGAAGCTGGAGCCCGGTACGATCAACACGTCCTCGTGCTCTAGCAATTCCAGCGCGAAGGCATGGTCGTCAAAGCCTTGTGCGGCGTCGCCCACCACCTGCGGGAATCCGTACAGCGCGCCTTGCGGTGGCACCAGCGACAGATGTGGGCTGGCCTCGCAGCATTCGATCAATGCGCGCCGCGTTTCGTACAAGCGTCCGCCTGGCGCAGTCAGTGCGCTGACGGTATCGCCGCCGTGCAGTGCGGCGCGAATCGCGAATTGGCCCGGCACGTTGGCGCACAGGCGCAGCGCGCCGAGCAGGTCCAGCGCGTGGTGATAGGGGCCGATCACGGTCGGGTCACCCGACAACATCGCCCAGCCCACGCGCCAGCCACAGGCGCGATGCACTTTTGACAGGCCGCCGAAGGACAGGCAAGGCAAATCACCCGCTAGCGGTGCGAGGGGCTGGAAGGTGGCGTCGTCGTACAGGATGTGGTCGTAGATCTCGTCCGCCATCAGTACCAGTCGGTACTTGCGGGCGATGGCGACGATTTTTTCGAGCAGCTCGCGCGGGTAACTGGCGCCGGTTGGGTTGTTCGGGTTGATCAGCACCAACGCGCGGGTGCGGCTGGAAATCAGCTTCTCGATCTCGGCCGGATCAGGCAAGAAACCGTTTTCCGGGCGACAGGCGTAATACACCGGGCGGCCATCGTTGAGGATCGTCGCTGCCGACCACAGTGGATAGTCGGGCGAGGGCAGTAGTACTTCATCGCCTGGGTTCAGTAGCGCACGCAGGGCGATGTCGATGAGTTCGCTGACGCCATTGCCGATAAACACGCGTTCGGGCGATGCATTCGGCGTGCCGCGTTCGCGGTGGAATTCGGCCACGGCCTCGCGCGCGTCGGGCAGGCCCTGCTGATGCGTATATGGGTCGGTCTGTTCGATCTGGTCGGCGATCGCGCGTTGCAGGTGCTCCGGCGCGCGGAAGCCAAACGCGCCCGGGTTGCCGATATTGAGCTTGACCAAGGTGCGGCCTTGCATTTCCAGCTCTCGGGCTCGCCGGGCCAGTTCTCCGCGGATCTCGTAACGGACTTCGGACAGGCGATGGCGGGTGGCGAGGGCAGGCGATGACATCGGCAGAGGTGCGGGCAGTTGAATTGAGCCGCGAGCGTAGCGCAAAGCACGCATTCACGCCGCACTGCGCTGCCTGGGTTCATTAGAATCGCGGGATGAAGACCTGCCGCTCCTTCGCTTGAACCTCGACGTCGACGCCCTGATGGGGATCGGCTGGCCCGCGCGCGATGCCTGGCCGGCCGGATGGGAGGCCGTCATCGCTGAACAGCCAGCAGCCCGCCCGGCGCGGGTCACCGAGCAGCATCGCTCGGGGTACGTGGTCGCTGAGTCCATCGACGATGCGCAGTCGGCCGAATCACTGCCCGATTGGCAGCGCCCGCGTTGCGAGCCGACCAGCCGCGCGGCCGTCGGTGACTGGGTGTTGGTGGAAGGCGAGGCCGGCAAGTTGCGCATCGTGGCGCTGTTGCCGCGTATCAGCGTGATAAAGCGCGCGGCGGCGGGAGAACACTACAAGCAGCAATTGATCGCAGCCAACGTCGACACCGCGTTCGTGGTCACAGGGCTGGATGCGGATTTCAACGTGCGACGCATCGAACGCTATCTGCTGCTCTTGAAAGGCGGCGGCGTGGAGCCCGTAGTTGTGTTGACCAAGCAAGACATCGCGAACGATGCGCCCGGCGCCGTCGCTGCACTGGCGATGCTGGCCGAGCAGGACATTCCCGTGCGCAGCATCAATGCGCGCGAAGCCGATAGCGTCGCCGCCTTGCACCCATGGCTTGGCCCGGGCAAGACGGTGGTGCTGGTGGGTTCGTCAGGGGCGGGCAAGTCAACGCTGACCAACACGTTGCTAGGCCGCAGCAAAATGAAGACGGCGGCGGTGCGTGAAAGCGATGCGCGCGGTCGCCACACCACGACGCACCGCGCCTTGATCGCGATGCCGCAGGGTGCGTGTTTGATCGATACACCGGGCATGCGTGAGCTCAAGCCCACCGGCGAAGAGCAGTTGGACGAAGCGGCCTTTGCCGATGTCGAGGCCTTGGCCGCGCAATGCCGCTTCCGCGATTGTCGCCATGAAAACGAGCCTGGTTGCGCCTTGCTGGCTGCCGTCGAGCGTGGCGAGCTGGACCCGGGCCGATTCGCCAACTACCTGAAACTACGCGATGAGTTGGCCGCTGCCGCGCAGGTGCTGGAAACGCGTTTGGCGAAGCCCGCCGAGGTGAAGAAGCCGCCCAAGCGCCCTTCACCGCGTCAAAGCGACGATGACGATTACGGCGACGAGTACGATCACTTCAGATGAGCGACCACGACGACATCAGTCATTACGCGGGACTCGACGCGCGCATGCTCAAGGCGGCGCGCAGCCTTCGCATCCTCACACTGATGAGTTGGCCAGCCAGTTTCCAGCAACCCTTTCTGGAAAGTTGGCATGCAGGTAATCCGCAGTTGCCGCAAGTCGAATATCCGAAGCATGATTTCTCGGATGCGCGGCGTGAACTGGATGCCGTGGCCGAAGAGGCTGATGTCACCCATCCACTGGGCCTTTACTTGTGCGAGTCCGCGCGCAGCTGGTCGACCGCCGCGCGCATGCTGGAAGTGCTGGGCACGAGCGAGGTCGCCAAATATTCCATCGAGCTCTACGGCCAGCCCGACCAGCCCTTGCCCGGCAATGGCCCGACCACCCGCGAGGCAGCGCAGCATTTCATCGGCATCGCCAGCGAGCTGGACCACGAGTTGCTCTCACCCGAGGAAACCGTGCCGATTTCAGCCATCGCTCTGCAGTTGCAACTGCAGCAGGTACTCGATGACTTCTTCGATGGCAGGATGATCACCGTCGAGCTGGACCCGGACCTGATCGCCAAGGCCGCGGCAGGTGCGACACGTATTCGTCTGCGCTCCAGCGCAATATTCACCGACTACGACCGCGACCAGTTGTTGCAGCACGAAGCCTTCGTGCATTCGCTGACCGCATTGAATGGCCGCTTGCAGCCTTCGCTGAAGAGTTTGGAATTGCCATCGCCTCGCACCACCGCAACTCAGGAAGGGCTCGCGACCTTTGCCGAGCAAATCACCGGCAGCACCGACATCGAACGGATGAAACGCGTCAGCTTGCGCATCGAGGCGGTGGCGATGGCGCTGGATGGTGCCGACTTCATCGATGTCTTCCGTTATTTCCTTGAAACCGGCGGCCAGCGGGAGTCTGAGAGTTTTGCCTCGGCGCAGCGCGTGTTCCGCGGCGTGCCGACCACGGGTGGCGCGGCCTTCACCAAGGACACGGTCTACCTGCGCGGTCTTGTCGGCGTGCACACCTTTTATCGCTGGTCGCTCAGGCAGGACCGCCTGCGGTTGGGGCGCTTTCTGTTTGCGGGGAAGATGACGCTGGAGGATGTTCAGCGTTTCGAACCCTTGTTCGATGCCGGGGTGTTGGCCCCGCCACGCTGGCTGCCGCGTTGGGCCGCACGCGCCAATGGCCTGGCCGGGATGCTGGCCTTCTCGCTCTTCGCCAACAAAATCCGGCTGGACCAGATTTCCGACCAGCTGACCCTCAACGACGTCTGATCGCAGGCCGGCTGGCGGCAGGGCGGCGTTACAATCACGGCACGTCCCCCATGGATTGATGCGCGATGTCGCAGCAGGAAGATCTGAAGAACGCCGCCCTCGAGTACCACCGCCTGCATCCGCCGGGCAAGATCGCGGTGAACGCGACCAAGCCGATGGTGACCCAGCGCGACCTGTCGCTGGCCTATTCGCCGGGCGTCGCCTACGCCTGCGAGGCGATCGTCGAAGATCCGAACGCCGCCAGCGAGATGACCGCGCGCGGCAATCTGGTCGCGGTGATTACCAACGGCACCGCGGTGCTGGGCCTGGGCGACATCGGCCCGCTCGCCGGCAAGCCGGTGATGGAAGGAAAGGGCATCTTGTTCAAGAAGTTCGCCGGCATCGACGTATTCGACATCGAAATCGACGAGCGCGACCCCGACAAACTGGTCGAGATCATCGCCTCGCTCGAGCCGACCTTCGGCGGCATCAATCTGGAAGATATCAAGGCACCGGAATGCTTCATCGTCGAGCGCAAGCTGCGCGAGCGGATGAACATCCCGGTCTTCCACGACGACCAGCACGGCACCGCGATCATCGTCGGTGCCGCGGTGCTCAATGCGTTGGAAGTTGCCGGCAAGAAAATCGAAGACGTGAAGTTGGCCACCACCGGCGCAGGCGCGGCGGGTATTGCTTGCCTCGACATGCTGGTGGCGCTGGGCATGAAGCCCGAGAACATCGTCGCGTTCGATCGCGGCGGCGTGATCCATTCGGGGCGCGAAGACCTGGACCCCGACAAGCGCCGCTATGCGCGCGACACCGACAAGCGCACGCTCGAGGAGATCGTCAACGGCGCGGACCTCTTCCTCGGACTGTCGGCGGGCGGCATCCTGAAACCCGAGATGGTCGCGACGATGGCCAAGCAGCCGATCATTCTGGCGCTGGCCAATCCGCATCCGGAAATCCTGCCGGAAGAGGCCAAGGCCGTGCGTCCGGACGCGATCATCGCCACCGGCCGCAGCGACTATCCCAACCAGGTAAACAACGCACTCTGCTTCCCCTACATTTTTCGCGGCGCGCTGGATGCGGGCGCGAGTGAAATCAACGAAGCGATGAAGCTCGCCTGCGTGCGTGCGATCGCTGCGCTCGCAAGGATGGAGGCAAGTGATCTGGGCAGTGCCTACGCGGGTGAGGTGCCGAAATTCGGCCCGGAGTATTTGATCCCGCGCCCGTTTGATCCGCGCCTGATCCAGGTGATTGCACCGGCCGTCGCGCAAGCGGCGGCGGACTCTGGCGTGGCCGCGCGCCCGATCACCGATATGCCGGCCTACGAAGAGAAGCTGGGCCAGTTCGTGCACAAGACCGGCTTGATGATGAAGCCGGTCTACGAGCGTGCGCGGGCTGATCGCAAGCGCGTGGTGTACGCGGAGGGCGAGGAATACACCGTGCTGCGTGCCGTGCAGACGGTGATCGATGAGAAGCTGGCCTACCCGATTTTGGTCGGTCGCCCGGAAGTCATCAGCCGCCGCATCGAGAAATTCGGCTTGCGCATGCGCCCCGGCGTGGATTTCGAGCTGACCAACATCAACGATGATCCGCGCTTCAACGAATACTGGCAGGCCTATCACGCACGCAACGCGCGCAAGGGAATTACGGAAGATGCAGCGAAGAATTTGATTCGCTCGCGCCCCACTTTGGTTGCCGCCTTGATGGTCGAGCGTGGTGAAGCCGATGCGCTGATTTGCGGTGTGGTCGGCCGTTATCACAAGAAGCTGGGCTATCTGCTCAGTGTGTTCGATTTCGAACCGGGCGTGACGGGAACGGCGGCGATGACCGGCGTCATCAATGACGATGGTGCGTGGTTCTTTGTCGATACGCATGTGCAGGTGGACCCGTCTGCCGAGCAGATCGCGCAGGCGACGATGCAGGCCAGCTGGCGGTTGAAGCTGTTCGGCATTGAGCCGAAGGCGGCGCTGCTCTCGCACTCCAACTTCGGCAGCCATCTGGATGCCTCGGCGGCGAAGATGCGCCGTGCACGAGAATTGATCGTCGAGAAAGTGCCCAAGCTGGAGATCGATGGCGAGATGATGGCCGACACGGCGTGGGACGAAGCGCTGCGTCAGCGCATCTTCCCGACGACGACGCTGAGCGGGCGCGCCAATCTCTTGGTCATGCCGAATCTGGATGCAGCCAACATCGGCTACAACTTGATTCGCGTAGCGACCGGCGGTGTGGCGATCGGGCCGATCCTGATGGGGCTTGATAAACCTGCGCACGTATTGACGCCTGCGGCAACGCCCCGCCGTGTGGTCAACATGACGGCGATTGCAGCGGTGGATGCGCAATTGCGCGCTGCGAGACGAGCACGTTAAGGGCATACGCATGGATGCGCGCCGGCCCTCGCTGAATGTGATCGCATGGAACAATGGCGTGGGTCTCAGCCGCGACATGACGCTGCTGCAGGAAGCCTTGTCCAAAGCAGGTTTCGACGTCAGCCTGACCCGCATCGGTCGCGGAAAGCTGCGCAAATGGTTTCGTCCATCGCTGGTGCGTGCACGCCATGCCCTGCGTCGCATGCTGGGTAGATCGCCCAGACATGACGCGACCTTGATGCTTGAACATATTCGTCCGGAAGAGTTCGGTGGTGCGCGATTGCATTTCTTCGTGCCAAATCCAGAGTGGTGTCTTGAAAGTGATTTGGTGGTTTTGCCGCAAATCGATGCAGTGCTGACCAAGACGCACCACGCCAGCGAGATTTTTTCCAAGCGGGGTCGGCCGGTTTCGCATATCGGATTCACCAGCGAAGATCGCCACGACCCATCCGTTCCGCGTGAGCGTGCGTTCTTCCATCTCGCCGGGCGCAGTGCGAACAAGGGCACGGCGGCGTTGTGCGCGTTGTGGGCAAGTCATCCCGAATGGCCGGTGCTGACCATCGTTCAAAGTCGTCGCAGCGCAGTGCCGGTCACGCAAGCCGAGAACATCGATTACCGGCTGGATTATCTGGATGATGCCGAGCTACGCCGGCTTCAAAACGCACATTGGTTCCATCTTTGCCCTTCGGAAACCGAAGGTTTTGGCCATTACCTGCTCGAGGCGATGAGTGTGGGCGCCATCGCCATCACGACGGATGCCCCGCCGATGAATGAGTTGGTCGCTTGCGAACGTGGCCTGCTGGTTCGGTATGCAAGGACCGGTACGCAGAATCTTGCGACCACGTTCTATTTCGATGAAGTTGCAATGGAAGCGGCGATATCCGCTGCGATAGCAATGACCGAGGACGAAGTCCGCGCCATGGGCGCATCGGCACGCGATTGGTTCATTGCAAACCACCAGTCTTTCCCCCAGCGCCTTCATGCAGCCGTTTCGCCGTTGCTGACAGCCGCGTCGGCCTCGCATGGCTAATTGCAAGCTTTGCGAATCGAAGGCGAATGAGTGCGGGCGCAAGCTCATCCTGGATAAATACGATGCGCGCTACCTGCGTTGTAGCGCATGTGACTATGTCTGGGTCGAATCACCGCATTGGCTGGACGAGGCGTATTCCAATGCCATCGCTGCACTCGATACCGGCATCGTGGTCCGAAACCTGTGGTTGCGCGATGCCTGCTGTGCACTGTTGGGCAGCAGCTTCCGTGACGTCAAGACGCTGGTGGATCACGGCGGCGGTACCGGCCTGTTCGTCCGCTTGATGCGTGATCGCGGGCATGACGCGTACTGGTCGGACAAGCATTGCGACAACTTGCTGGCGCGCGGTTTCGATGCCGATCCGGAGGCGCGCTACGACCTGCTCACCGCTTTCGAGTTGGTCGAGCATCTGGAAGAGCCCATGGTCGAGTTCCAGCGCCTATATGCTCGCGCGCCCAGGTTGCTGATCTCCACCGAGCTTCAGCCCAGCGACCCAGGGCGACTGATGGACTGGCATTACCTGGCACCCGAGGCAGGCCAGCACATTGGATTTTTCACTCGCCGGAGCCTGGAAGTGGTGGCGGAACGGCTTGGCCTGGTGTTGTCCAGCAACAACCGCAATTTGCATGTGCTTGCGCCCGATCGCGTCAGTGATCGCTGGCTCTACCTTTTGCGCAAACCCGTGTGGGCCTCGAAATGGGCATGGATGGGCAGTCGCAAGGGATTGGCGCATCGCGATACCGAGCTCCAGTTGCGGCGTCTCCGGGGCGGCTGAGGCAAGATTGGTCACATAGCTGCGGCATCGATAAATATTGCACGGGTAATAATAAAATCCGTACGTTTGCGTGTGCGCTGGCTTGCTAGACTCGCCCTCATCCAAGACGAAACGATGGCAGGGTGCCCATGAACTGGCTCAACGAAATGCTCCAGAACGATCCTGATCCGACCGAAACCCGCGAATGGGTGGAGTCGATCAAGTCGGTGATCGATGTGCAAGGCCCTGAGCGCGCACATCAGCTCTTGGAAGGCATGGTGGAGCTGACTCGCCGCGCTGGCGCGCATCTGCCGTTTGCGCCGACCACCGACTACATCAACACCATTCCTACGCGCCTGGAACCCAAGTTCCCGGGCGATGCGCAAATGGAGTGGCGCATTCGCTCGATGATCCGCTGGAACGCGATGGCCATGGTGGTCCGTGCCAACCGCAAGCCGGGCGATCTGGGCGGTCATATCGCCAGCTTCGCGAGCTCGGCCACGTTGTATGACGTTGGCTTCAACCATTTCTGGCGTGCACCGTCGGAAAATCACCCGGGTGACCTGCTCTACATCCAGGGACACAGCTCGCCGGGTATCTATGCGCGCGCCTTCCTCGAAGGCCGCATAAACGAATCGCAGCTTGATCACTTCCGCATGGAAGTCGATGGCAAGGGCATCAGCTCCTATCCGCACCCGTGGTTGATGCCGGATTTCTGGCAGACGCCGACCGTGTCGATGGGCCTCGGCCCGCTTGCCGCTATCTATCAGGCGCGTCATTGGAAGTACATGGAAGCGCGCGGCCTGATGCCGAAGTCCGACCGCAAGGTGTGGTGCTTCCTGGGTGATGGCGAGACGGACGAGCCGGAAAGCCTGGGTGCGATTTCGGTTGCCGGTCGCGAAGGTCTGGACAACCTCGTCTTCGTCATCAACTGCAACCTGCAGCGTCTTGACGGCCCGGTGCGCGGCAACGGCAAGATCATCCAGGAGCTGGAAGGCAACTTCCGCGGCGCTGGCTGGAACGTGCTGAAACTCGTCTGGGGCAGCTACTGGGATCCGCTCCTCGCGCAAGACCGCGACGGCATGCTGAAGAAGTTGATGATGGAAACCGTCGACGGCGAATACCAGAACTGCAAGGCCTTCGGCGGTGCGTACACGCGCGAACATTTCTTCGGCAAGTATCCAGAGACGGCAGCGCTGGTCGCGAACATGTCGGACGAGGATATCTGGCGTTTGAATCGCGGTGGCCACGATCCGCACAAGGTCCACGCCGCCTATGACGCCGCGATGAAAACCGAAGGCATGCCGACCGTGATCCTGGCCAAGACGGTCAAGGGCTATGGCATGGGCACGGCGGGCGAAGCGCTCAACCCGACCCACCAGACCAAGAAGCTGGATGACGATTCGGTGCGCACCTTCCGTGATCGCTTCAAGCTGGACATCCCGGACGAAGCCTTCAAGGACGGCGCGATTCCCTTCCTGCACCCGGGGAAGGACTCGCCGGAAGTGCAGTACATGCTGGAGCGTCGCAACGCGCTGGGCGGCTTCCTGCCGCAACGTCGCCAGAAGGCCAGCACCTCGCTTGAAGTGCCGCAGCGTGATGCGTTCGAGCGCCTGACCAAATCCAGTGGCGAGCGCGAGATCAGCACGACCATGGCCTTCGTGCAGGCGCTCTCCATCGTGCTCCGCGACAAGCAAGTGGGCCCGCGTTGCGTGCCGATCGTCGCTGACGAGGCGCGCACCTTCGGCATGGAAGGCTTGTTCCGTCAGCTGGGCATCTATGCGCCGCGCGGGCAGAAGTACAAGCCGGTCGATGCCGACCAACTGATGTTCTATCGCGAGGACGCGGCCGGCCAAGTGCTGGAAGAAGGCATCACCGAAGCCGGCGCATTCGCCTCGTGGATGGCGGCGGCCACCAGCTACAGCACCAATGATGTGCAGATGCTGCCGTTCTACATCTACTACTCGATGTTCGGCTTCCAGCGCATCGGCGACTCCGCCTGGCAGGCCGCGGACATGCGTGCGCGCGGCTTCCTGCTGGGCGCCACCGCAGGCCGTACCACGCTCAATGGCGAAGGCCTGCAGCATGAGGACGGCCAGAGCCACATCCAGTCCAGCTTCATTCCCAATTGCCGCAGCTATGACCCGACCTTCCATTTTGAGGTGGTCACGCTCCTACAGCACGGCATGCAGCGCATGTTGACCGAACAGCGCGATGAGTACTGGTACCTCACGCTGATGAACGAAAACTACACCCACCCCGACATGCCCGAAGGCAGCGCCGACGGCATCATCAAGGGCATGTACTTGCTCAAGGATGCGGGCAAGGCGAAGAAGGGCGAGCTGCGCGTGCAGTTGATGGGCAGCGGTGTGATTTTGCGCGAGGCCATCGCGGCGGCGGAGTTGCTGGATGCCGAATTCGGCATCAAGTCGGATATCTGGAGTTGCCCGAGCTTCACCGAGCTCGCGCGCGATGGCGAAGATGCGACGCGATTCAACCGTCTCAACCCGCAGGCCAAGCAGAAGCGCGTGCCCTACGTGACCGAGTTGCTGGCGGGTCGCGCCGGTCCGGCGATTGCCGCGACCGATTACGTGCGCACCTTCGCCAACCAGATCCGCGAGTTCGTGCCGATGCGCTACGTGGTGTTGGGGACGGATGGCTTCGGCCGTAGCGACACGCGCGCCAACTTGCGTCGCCACTTCGAGGTCGATCGCTTCCACATCGCGCAGGCTGCAGTGTCTGCGCTGGCCGAAGAGGGCAAGCTGACCGACAAGGATGTGGCGCGTGCGATCAAGGCGTGGGGCATTGACGGAGCCAAGCCAAACCCGATCACGGTCTGACACGCATGCGTTGGCTGATGTGGGTGCTGTGCCTGCTGCTGGCCATGCCGGGGTGGGCGCAGCACGTTCAGAATGATCGTCGTATCGCCATCACCATCGATGACCTGCCGATGCAGGCGATGAGTTCGGCGCCCGCTGCTGATTGGGCCGAGTGGCACACGAAGTTGATGGCCCAGCTCAGGCTTGCGAACGCACCCATCACAGGATTCGTCAACGAAGAGAAGCTGCAGATCGATGGCCAAGTCGACCCTGCGCGTTTGGCCATGCTGGACGACTGGCTGGAAGCGGGATTTGATCTGGGCAATCACACCTATGCGCACAAAAGCCTGCATGACATCGGTGTGCCTGCCTTCCAGCAATCCATTTTGGATGGCGAGCGACAGCTGCGCCCCTTGATGGCCAAGCACGGCAAGTCGCCAAGATGGTTTCGCCACCCGTTTCTACGCAACGGCACTACGCCTGCGGACAAGCAGGCGATGGACGAATTCCTGGCCCAGCATGGATATCGCGTTGCGCCTGTCACCGTGGATAACAGTGAGTGGGTCTGGGCAATCGCGTATCGACGGGTGTTGAATGGCGAGACGCAAGTCAAAGACCGCGACGCAGCATTGGAGCGGCTGCGCTTGGGTTACGTGCCCTACATGCTCAACAAGCTGGATTATTACGAAGCGCAATCGGTTGCATTACTCGGCTACAAATTGCCGCAGGTCTGGTTGATGCACACGAATGAGCTCAATGCCGATACGTTCGCGGAGTTGATCGCCGCTGCGCGGCGGTGTGGCTACACGATGATCACGCTGGAGGAAGCCATGCGTGACCCGGCTTACCAACGCCCTGATGGCTACACCGGCAAGTGGGGTCCCAGTTGGCTGCATCGCTGGGCGATGGCGGAAAAGAAGCCGAAAGATTTCTACAAGGGCGAGCCGGTCGTGCCGCAGTGGGTGCTGGAGATGGCGCAGGTGGAATCGGAGTAGGTCAACGCCTGCTATCGATTAGCAACAGTCTTCATTGCGCGCTAAGCCAGACAAGGAGTTTTAAATGTGCTCATGCTGTAGTTAAAGGAAGAAGCAGGACACGCTGAAAGCAACCATCCTATACGGCCAAGTCTAGGGGGAGGTCAGAGATGTCTTTCAGTCGCTTCCCCTCGACCATAATTCGGAGAAGGTCGTCGGAGTCAGAAATTTTTGTGCCTGGGGAGTCGGAAAGCTCTGACACTGTTTCAATCAGCTCGTGGAGAGCGAAATGGTATACGCAATCTATATCACCAGTCCCTAGCGCTAGAGATGCTAATCGACTCGGTGTAGGCTCACCCGTGACAACTACTATGTGAGGCTGGCGCCCTTTTCTGTTGCGTATAAGGTTAAGTGCTTCAGACCGCGCGTTCTGTGCGCGGTCACTCCGCAGAGTCCATTTGGTGCTGATGCTGGCATGCAATAGAGGCGGTCGGCCCAGGCTCCTGTCTCTTAAATCCGATCTCAAAGCGACTTCAGAGTCAACGATGTGACCGATGCTGTTAATCACCGCATCAGTTTCCGGTTGTCGTGTTATTACGACATCAGGAGTGATCGTGTAATCGTTCCCAAGAGCGGCAGATAACTCCAGGTTCCCCTTCGCTGCCTCGGTCAATGCAGCAAGGTGTTCATACTGGGAGTATTTCGAAATTTCAGAGCCACCCCTACTTTTGATCTGGCGGACATCCCAAGTCCCAGGCCTAAGATTCGAAAGATTAGGGAATGTGTTTGAGATAAATAGTGCAACGACTTCTTCGAATTTGTTGCCCGAAGTTTGTGCGACAGTTCTTACGCCATTCTCTGCAAGAAGTTTTTGAGCAATTCCCGACGCAATGTTGCAGCTTGATGCGCTGCTTCTGTCTGCATTGCCAGGAACTCCCGAGTCATCGATTTGTAGGATGCTGGCAAGGAGCCGCTTGTGGAAGTCCTTTCTGGCTCTCGCAATTAGCGATAACTGAGACACTTTAGGCGACCTTCTTGTGCTGTTTGGCTGCAGTCACGATGGCCTCATAAATTGCTTGAGCCACAGCGTGTGCTACAGGGGGAGGGAAAGCATTTCCAATTTGACGATAAGTTGCTGTCTTTCGGCCAAAAAATTTCCAGTCGTCAGGGAACCCTTGAATGCGCGCGGCCATTCTGGTGGTCAATCGAGGCATTCCAACGAAATTCCTTTCTGGAGGTGCATCTGCTAATCCGCGCCCATCAACTCCTAATGAAGCCCAAGCGGCACGCGCGCGTGTTGGTCCCAAATCTGGGCCGCCATGCTTTTTTGATCCCCCGACCAGTGTAGGTGCCACGCTACTGGCGTTATGGGCCCACTTCTTCGCCCCGCGCCATTTGGATTCGCTCATTAGATCGAAGAGAGATTCACCGACGGTGATTGGAGGGAGGTCGCTGGGAGTTGGCCAGCTGAAATATGGAGCAATATCTTTGCGCAACCCCACAAAAACGACTCTTGGGCGTAGTTGTGGCACACCATAGTCGCTGGCATTCAGTAGGCGCCAGCTGGCTACGTAGCCAAAATCTTCCAGTTGCTTTTCAACCTTGTATCGATAATCCTCAAAAACAGCGTCCAGCAATCCTCGAACGTTTTCGAGCATGACAGCTTTTGGACGAACCTCTTTAACAATTCTAATGGCTTCAGGAAATAGGTCGCGCTCATCGTTCTCGCCCAGCTGCTTTCCTGCTTTCGAGAAAGGTGGGCACGGAACTCCCCCTGCGACCAAGTCCACTTGGTCGCGATAGTCCGATGCATCAAAATCGCGAAGGTCACCTTCAAAAACATGCCACGTCGGCCGATTTAGACGAAGAGTGTTGCACGCGGCATGTTCAAGCTCAACTAAGCAAAGGTGCTCGAATCCAGCCTGTTCTATTCCCAATGCCTGGCCGCCCGCGCCTGCGCATATTTCAATTGATGTCAGGCTGGACTTCTTCATGTCAACCACTCAGTTGTAAAAGCTAAAGGTACTAGTATTGAGTCGCGCGAACTGCGACTCATGTCATTGTAATGGTTAGCTCACCAACCCGCCGCCCCGACTTCTTCCACTCGGCTAAACGCGGAATGCGTGCCGCTTGAATCATTCGGTACGCCGGTGGCGAAGTAGGCGACGCCCGTGCCGGCTTGCTTGTCGATCCACAGCCCTGAGAGCAGGCCGTAGGCATTGCCGCTATGCCCCATGCGTGGGCGACCATCGCCAAACAGATCATCGCGGCAGCGTTTCCCATCGCCTTGGGCGAGATGCTGCATCGCCAGGCCATAGCTGCAGAAGAACCCGCCCCGGCTGGGTTCGTCTTCTTCGCCGATGGCGCCGTTGCTACCGTCGAAGCGCCACACAGGTGTGGTGAGCACCCGCATCGAGGCGGGGGAAAGGATGCGAACGCCATCCAATGCGCCATCGTTCAGCAACAGTCGTCCGACCGTTGCGAGGTCTCGCACCGAAATGCGTAGACCACCTTGTGGCGAAAACAGTGCGCCGTTTTGGCCTGCACGCCACGTGGACAAGTCACAGCTGCCGTCGCTGGCGGCAATTGCCGGGCAGTCCGGGCGTGCGCCCTTCAAGTCGTCTTTTTGTGCTTGACCCTTGGCGTCGTACAGCACGACGGCGCGATTGATCGCTGCATCGCTGCAGCCCGACCAGTTGAAGCAGGCATCGAGTTTCATCGGCTCCAACACCAGGCGTCGCATCAAGTGGTCGAAACGCTCATCGGTAGCGCGTTCCATCAGCTGCGCGACCAGTGGGAAGTTGAGATTGGTGTAGCGGAAGTATTGACCGGGTGGACGCGCGGCATCCCAAGCATAAGCCTTGTTGGTGATGTCGCGAATATCGCCGCCCACCGGGACATTCCAGTATCCGGCAAGATCGGTAAGGCTCGAGGTATGCGAGAGCAGCATCCGCAAGGTGATGGGCGCATCGGGGAATGCCGGGTTGCGCAATGACCAGCCGAGCGTATTGGACACATCGGCATCGAGATCCAGCTTGCCTTGTTCGACCAAGCGCATCACGCCGATCGCCACCACAAGTTTGGAGATGGAAGCGATGCGAACCGGGTCATCGATGGTCAGTGTACGGCCCGCCTTGACATCGGCCAGGCCTTCCGCGCGCACATCGGTGAATCCGTTGCGGTCGAAGGCGATACGTGTGCGGGCTACGGGTTCGGCAAAGGTTGTAGTCGATGCGACGGGCGGAGGTGAATGCGGCGCAGTGGCGCAGGCCATCAGAGACAACATCAACACAGTGCACAGAATGCGCATCGCTTCAATCCCGCGGCCAACGAACACACACAGAGTATTCCACTACAGCTTGTCGGTGAAGCGTGGACCTATGCACATGGGAGTAACGCCAGCTGGCGTAAATTGCAGGGTTCATGATTAAAGAGTGGTTTTGATATGTCGATGATCCCCAGTGGCACGATGGTGGTGGTGGCAGATGGAAGGCAGGCGCGGGTATTCCGCAACTACGGCGACACGCGTGGTTTGAAGCTCCAGCAGGATCAGGCGCTGGATGCGGAAATCGCGCAGGGCAACGGACCATCGGGCTCGCAACCGCAAGAGAACGATGTCGGCGAAGCTGTATTTGCGAAGGTGTTGGCCGAGCGCATCAACCAGGCAGCCAAGCGCCATCGCTTCGATCACATCGTCCTGGTGGCTGATCCGACTACCTTGGGCGAGATGCGCCCGCAGCTTCACCACGAAACCAAGCAGCGCATGTTGGCCGAAGTCGCCAAGGACTGGACCAACACGCCGCTGGAGCAAGTCGAGAAGGCGCTGTTCGAATTGCGTATTGGCTGACTTGACGCTTCTGGGCAGGCGCTCGCGTCATTGCTGAATCCATCGGTAATGCGTCGCTCTTGAAGGGGGCGGCGCAGGGCCCCATCTCCGAAGTTCAACCCGGAGGCCTTATGGATCCCAGCCAAAATCCCAACGTATTCCATGCCACTACCATCGTTTCGGTTCGCCGCGGTGACCGTGTGGTGATTGCCGGCGACGGTCAGGTCACTCTTGGCCACACGGTGATGAAATCGAACGCGCGCAAGGTGCGGCGATTGGGTGAAGACGGACAGGTGTTGGCCGGTTTTGCTGGCGCCGCTGCCGATGCATTCACTTTGTTTGAACTCTTCGAAGCCAAGCTGCAGAAGCACGGCCAGCTGACTCGCGCTGCGGTGGAAATGGCGAAGGATTGGCGCACCGAGCGTCGATTCGGCAAATTAGAGGCACTGCTCGCGGTTGCCGACAAGGACACCTCGCTCATCATCAGTGGCACGGGTGACGTGATCGAGCCGGAGGATGGTTTGATCGCGATCGGCTCAGGCGGCATGTATGCGCTGTCTGCTGCGCGCGGCTTGCTCAAGCACACGGAACTCCCTGCACGCGATATCGCCGTGGAATCGCTCAACATCGCGGGTGATGTGTGCATCTATACCAACCGCAACATCGTGGTTGAAGAGCTCTGATCACAGGCTCGGTGGGCGGCACGGGCAATCCGATCCAGCCGCTCCCCGATACGTGTTTTGTGGATCGGACGGCCCGCACCTCTCGCGATAAACAATGGAAAGCCAAATCCCATGCAAAAGATCGATAACAGCTCCGCCTCGATGACGCCGCGAGAGATCGTCGCGGAACTTGACCGCCACATCATCGGCCAGAACGACGCCAAGCGCGCGGTGGCCATCGCGTTGCGTAATCGCTGGCGCCGCATGCAGTTGGAAGACGAGATGCGCCGTGAGGTGATGCCTAAGAACATCCTGATGATCGGGCCGACCGGCGTCGGCAAGACCGAGATCGCCCGCCGCCTGGCGACCCTGGCCAACGCGCCATTCGTGAAAGTGGAGGCCACGCGCTTCACAGAGGTCGGCTACGTGGGCAAGGATGTCGAGCAGATCATCCGGGATCTTGCCGATACCGCAGTCAAGCTCTACCGCGAACAAGCCAAACAGCGTGTGCGCACGCAGGCAGAGGAGCGCGCAGAGGACCGCATCCTGGATGCGCTGTTGCCGCAGCGACAAACAGCCACCAGTTTCGGTTTCAACGTGGACGAAGCGGCCAAGGACGAGCCTTCCGCCGTCGAGAACGACACGCGACGAAAATTTCGCCAGCAGTTGCGCACCGGCGCGTTGGATGAGCGCGAAATCGAAATCGAGACTTCGGTGAACATCGGCGTGGACATCATGGCGCCGCCCGGCATGGAGGAAATGGGCCAGCAGCTGCGTTCGATGTTCTCCCAGCTCCAGGGCGGCAAGACGCAGAGCAAGAAGCTCACCGTGAAGGCGGCGCGGGCCCTGCTTATCGAAGAGGAAGCCGGCAAGCTGGTCAATGAGGACGAAGTGCGTGAAGCCGCCATCGAAGCGTGCGAGCAGCACGGCATCGTCTTCATCGACGAGATCGACAAGGTCGCCAAGCGCAGCGAAGGCATGGGTGCGGATGTCAGCCGCGAAGGCGTGCAGCGTGACTTGTTGCCGTTGGTGGAAGGCTCGACCGTCAGTACCAAATACGGCCCGGTAAAGACCGACCACATCCTGTTCATCGCATCGGGCGCGTTCCATTTGGCCAAGCCTTCGGACCTGATTCCGGAGATGCAGGGTCGCTTCCCGATCCGTGTTGAATTGAATGCACTCACGAAAAACGACTTCGTGCGCATCCTGACCGAACCCAAGGCCGCGCTTACCAAGCAATATGTCGAGTTGATGTCGACCGAAGGTCTGCGTTTGCGCTTCGCAGAAGATGCCGTCGAGCGTCTGGCCGAGATTTCCGCGACGGTCAACGAGCGGCAGGAAAACATCGGCGCGCGTCGCCTGCACACCGTGCTGGAGCGCTTGTTGGATTCGCTGAGTTTTGACGCGCCCGACAAGGGCGGGGAAGTCGTCATCGATCGCGCCTATGTCGATGCCAAGCTGGGCGATCTGGTGCAAGACCCGGACATGAGCCGTTACATCCTCTGACTTGCTGCACCAACGCAAATAACTGAACCGAATTCCCGGTCATCTTCCGCCAGGGTCGTGACCGGCCATCAGGGTGCATCCCTTTGGGTCTTGCCGCCGTAGGTAACGGCAAGACCTCAGGGAGAACGACATGCGAATGGCCATCCTCGCGGGCGGCTGGGTGACAGCGGCACTCGTGTGCCCCGCCATGGCTGTCGCCAGCGTGCAGCAATACCAGGGGGATGCCACCGATGCACAGGGCCGCGTGCTCTATCACGAGGTGCACTACCTCTACCAGCAAGCAGGCGCGGCGCGGCGCTTGGTCTTGTATCGCTGCCCTGATGGCAAACCGTTTGCACGCAAGACCGTGGCAGGGGACGGTGCCACGCCGAATTTTGCCTTCGTCGACGGCCGCGATGGTTACGAAGAAGGCGTGAAAGGCGCAGGCGCGCAACGCCAAGTTTATTGGCGCGAGGGTAGTGGCAAGCCGATCAAGCGAAAGCCAGTGCAGGCAGGCGGTAGCAAGGTTTTCGATGCCGGGTTCGATGCCATGGTGCGGCGGCATTGGACCCCTTTGATCGCGGGCAAGGCGATCAAGGCGGATTTCCTCATCCCCAGTCATTTGCGGACCTTGGGCTTGAGTTTGCAGGGGCAGCGTGACGGCGATGTGTTGCGGCTGCAGATGCGACCTTCCGCCTGGTATGGCTTCGCGGTGCCGCCGATTCGCTTGGTCTACAGCATCGGCGACCAATGGATGTCACGGTTCTCGGGAGTTGGCACTATCCGCGACGGCGTAGGTCGTCATCGCGCTGTACAGATCCACTTCCCAAGGCAGGCCTTGCAGGCGGGCGTGCATGCCGATGAGCTGACGCGTGCCCTCGCGGCGCCGTTGGTGGGGCGTTGCGCGGCATGACGATCGCCACGCCGGCACCGGCAAAGTGGGGGCGTGGGCGGCGCCTTCACGCGCCCTTGTGGCATAAAGCCAGCCTAGCCAGACACCATCGACTGACCAGGGGCCGCGGACCTGCGGTGAAAGCACGCATGAGCAATGCCACGACCAGCACCGCCGATCCCATTGCCGCGCTCCTGCAAGATGTCGCTGCGGGACAGCGTGATGCTCTGGAGCGTTTGTATCGCGATACCTCGTCGACCTTGCTCGGCATCTGCATGAAGCTGCTGCGTGATCGCGAGGAAGCCGAGGACGTGCTGCAAGAAGTGTTCGTGACGGTGTGGGCCAAAGCCAATCAGTTCGATGCCGCGCGTGCGCGCGGGATGACGTGGCTGGGCTCGATCGCGCGCAACCGATCCATCGATCGCTTGCGTGCGCGGCCACAGGCCACCTGGGTCGACATCGACGACACCCCCGGCTTGGCCGATGAAGGCATGGGCCCGGTCGGCCACGCGGCGCAGGCGCAGGATCGTAGTCGCCTCGACCACTGTTTCGGCGAGCTGGATGACAACCGCCAGCAGCTTATTCGCACCGCTTTCTTCGAAGGCGTGACGTACGAGGAACTGGCGCATCGGCATGATTCACCCCTTGGCACGGTGAAGAGCTGGATTCGTCGTGGCCTGCAGCAGCTCAAGGCGTGCCTGGAACGATGAGCACGATCTTGCCGCCCACCGAGCTGCCGCCCGCCGACGACATCCTTGCCGGTGAATACGTGTTGGGTGTGCTGGATGCTGGCAGCCGACGTGCGGTGGAATCCCGTATCGAACGTGAGCCCGGATTCGCCGCCTTGGTCATGCAATGGCAAACGCATTTCGAGCGTTGGTTGATGATGCCAACGCCTGTGCAACCCTCGCCGCACCTGTGGCCCGGCATCCGTCGGCAATTGGGTTGGTCGGCGGTCGAGTCCGTTGATGCAACGCCCGGTCTCTGGAACAGCGTCGGTTTCTGGCGAGGCGCCACCGGCTTGGCATTGGCCGCGTCCGTGGCGGCGATTGCATTCGGCTTGCGTCGTCCCGAGCCCCTCGCGCCGCCCCCGCCCGTCGTCGTCACCACGCCTGCGCCGAGCGACGTGCCGCGCCCCGTCACCGTGCTTGCCGACGATGGCGGCCGCACGGGCTGGGTGGCCAGCTTCAGTGGTGATCGCAAGACCGTGGTGATGATGCCCGTGCCTGGCGATGCCTTGCCGCAAGGCGAGGCCCATGAGTTGTGGCTGATTCCGGAAGGCCAGGCGCCACGTTCGCTGGGCGTCGTGTCCGGCGACCAACGTCACAGCATCGACATCCCGGATGCGCTGCAGGCGGAGATCGCCGCAGGCACCATCCTGGCGATCACGGTGGAGCCGATGGCCAGCATCCCGCATGCGGCGCCGACCGGTCCCATCGTGGCCAAGGGCGTGGTGGCGCGGATCTGATCAAGTCCGCGGCATCCCGCCAATACAAACTCAGTTCCTGCCAACCTCGACTGCATCCAGCGGACGGATTTCTGCGTAGATCCTCTGGACACCAATTCCCGGGATCGCGATGCCTGCACCAGACCAGCACGATGACACGACAGTCCCCGCCGGCCGACGATGGTCTGCGGCAGTGCTGCGCTGGGTCGATACCGAGGCCAGCGCAACAGATGATGCGCGTGATCCGGACCGCATCGATTGGCTGCGTGCCTTGCCTTTTGCCGGTATGCATCTGGCCTGCCTGGGGGTGATCTGGGTCGGCGTGTCACCCACCGCATTGTGGGTGGCACTCGCGCTTTACGTGGTGCGGATGTTCGCGATCACCGGCTTCTACCATCGCTATTTTTCTCATCGTGCGTACCGCGCGTCGCGCGCAGCGCAGTTCGTCTTCGGGGTGGTCGGTTCGAGCGCCGTACAACGCGGACCGTTGTGGTGGGCGGCGCATCATCGCCATCACCATCGACATGCAGACTTGGAGGTGGATTTGCATTCACCGCGGCATGGGTTTTGGCGCAGTCACATGCTGTGGTTCTTGACCCCGCGCGGCTTCCGCACCGACCTCAGTCGCGTCCCGGACTTGGCGAAGTTTCCCGAGCTTCGCTGGTTGGATCGTTTCGATACCGTCGTCCCGGTGTTGCTGGCCGTGTCCTTGTACGCAGTAGGCGCAGTGCTGGAGCAGCGTGCGCCTCACTTGGACACCAATGGCCCGCAACTGTTGATCTGGGGTTTCTTTGTATCGACCGTGGTGCTTTTCCACGCCTCGGTGACGATCAACTCGCTGGCGCACCGCTTCGGGCGTCGTCGCTTCGATACACGCGATGACAGCCGCAACAACTGGTGGCTGGCCCTGCTTACGCTGGGCGAAGGCTGGCACAACAACCATCACTTTTATCCGGGCAGTGCGCGGCAGGGGCTGCGTTGGTGGGAGGTGGATGTCACTTACTACGGCCTGAAGCTGCTGGCGATGCTGCGCGTCGTGGGTGATTTGAAGTCGTATCCCGCTTGGGTCACGGCGAGGGAGGTGGCCTGATGCGCATCGCCGTCATCGGATCCGGCATCTCGGGCCTGGCCAGTGCATGGCTGCTGTCCGCGCAGCATGACGTCGTGCTGTTCGAGGCCAATGATTATCCGGGAGGACACACGCACACCCATGACATCGAATTGAATGGCCAGCACTATGCGGTGGATACGGGTTTCATCGTCCATAACCCGACGCACTATCCGCTGCTGACTGGATTCTTCGACGCATTGGGTGTCATTTCCCAACCCACCACCATGAGCTTCTCCGCGCAGGAGGAGGCCAGCGGCATCGAATACAACGCGACATCGCTCGACACCTTGTTCTGCCAACGACGCAACCTGTGGTCGCCACGATTTTGGTCGATGCTGCGCGACCTGCGTCGTTTCTACAAAGAGGCCCCCGCGTTGCTGTCGCAGACCGGCTCGGGCCCGACGCTGGGCCAGTATCTGGACGAAAATCGCTACGGCGAAGCATTTCGTGACCTGCATCTGGTGCCGATGGCCAGCGCATTGTGGTCCTCGCCTGCGGACCGCATCCTGCGCTTCCCGGCGCAGTACTTGGTTCGTTTCATGGCCAACCATCACATGCTGCAGATGACGGGTCGGCCCGAGTGGCGGGTAGTGACAGGCGGATCACGCAGTTACGTGGATGCGTTGACAGCGCGCTGGCGTGTCGACTTGCGCCTGTCTACGCCGGTGCGCAGCATCCATCGCGATGAGGCGGGCGTGCGCGTGGCCACTGACGGTGGCGAGGAGCGATTCGACCAAGTGGTCATGGCCTGTCACAGCGACCAGGCCTTGCGCTTGCTGGCGGATGCCGACGCGTGTGAGCGGGGCGTGCTGGGCGCCATCGCCTACCAAGCCAACGATGTCGTGCTGCACACGGATGCCCGCGTGTTGCCGCGTGACCGCAAGGCATGGGCGGCGTGGAATGCGCATGTGCCTGCCAAGCCCGGGGCCGAATGTACGGTGAGCTATTGCATGAATCTGCTGCAATCGCTGGAGGCGCCGGAGCCTCTGATCGTCACCTTGAACCGCACCGAGGACATCGACCCGACCCGAGTATTGCGTCGCATGCGTTATGACCATCCCGTCTACAGCCGTGGATCCGTCGCCGCCCAGTCACGCAGGGCTGAAATACAAGGCAAGCGCCGCACCTGGTTCGCGGGTGCCTATTGGGGATGGGGTTTCCATGAGGACGGCATTCGCAGTGCGGTGGAGATGGTTGCAGCGATGGGGATGCCGACCACATGGCCGGCGGGCGATCCCGCTGCGAGTGAAAGCGAGCGCGTGGCGGCATGAGTCAGGCACTGGCGAGCGCCGTGTACGAAGGACGCGTGCGACATCGTCGCCATGTTCCGCGCGCGCACGCTTTCACCTATCGCATGGCGCAGCTCTACTTGGACTTGGACGAAATCGACGATGTGTTCCGGGGCCGATGGCTCTGGTCGGCTGGCCGTCGCAATCTGGCGGAATTCAGACGCAGTGATTTCATCGAGCCCGCAGAACTTTCGTTGGCCGATGCGGTGCGTCAGCGCGTCAAGCAAGCCTGCGGTGATGAGGTCGAAGGGCCGATTCGCCTGCTCGCACATTTGCGTTATGGCGGTCATGTTTTCAATCCGGTGAGCTTCTACTACTGCCACGCTGCCGATGGGCAGCGCTTGACGCATGTGGTGGCCGAGATCACCAACACGCCATGGAAAGAGCGACATGCCTACGTCCTGCCGGTGGCGGAGGCAGAACGCAGGGGGCGCGCCTTGCATTGGGATTTCGCCAAGCGCTTCCATGTCTCGCCGTTCATGGCGATGACGCGTGATTACCACTGGTCGTTCACGCCGCCTGCGGATGACTTGCATGTACACATGAAGGTGCTGGACGCCGCTCGGGTAGAGTTCGACGCGGATCTCCAGCTGCAACGACGGCCACTCGATGGCGACGCATTGGCGCGTGTGTTGATGCGATACCCGTTGATGACGATGCGGGTCGTGGGCGCCATCCACTGGCAGGCACTCAAGCTCTGGCTCAAGCGCGTGCCTGTGCATGACCACCCCCAACACGCCGTCACCCGGCAAGAGGACAACGCATGAATGCCTCCATCGACAGCTTGTCGTCGACCCGCGCGCGCTTCGGCGCGTGGGATCGATTCTTGCGAACGCGACTGCTGGCGTCGGTTGGCCAGCTGCGGGGCGGACGTCTGGAAATCCATGACCCGCTAGGGCAGGTGACAGCGGGAGACGAGCGGAGTGACACCATCATTCGCCTTCACATCAACGATGCAGGCTTCTACCACGCAGTGGCGACCCGCGGCAGCGTGGGCGCGGGCGAGTCCTATATGGACGGCGCATGGCGATGCGATGACTTGGTGGGCCTGATTCGATTGCTGGTCCGCAATCGTGATTTGCTCGACCGGATGGAGACAGGCATGGCACGCTTCGGCGGCATGGCCATGCGCGGCGTGCATGCATTGCGCGCCAATACGCGCGCGGGCGCGCGCCGCAACATCGCAGCGCATTACGACTTGGGCAACGATTTTTTCCGCCTGTTCCTCTCCGAAGACATGATGTATTCCTCCGCGTTGTGGGCGCACGACGCAGATACGCTGGAGGCGGCCTCCGAGCGCAAGCTCGCGCGGATTGCCGAAAAATTGCAGTTGGGCCCCGCGGATCACGTGATCGAGATCGGCACGGGGTGGGGCGGCTTTGCCCTGCATGCGGCAGGTCGATACGGCTGCCGGGTCACCACCACCACCATCTCGCGCGAGCAATACGAACTGGCGAAGGCGCGCATCGCCGAGGCGGGCTTGCAGGATCGTGTCGACGTCTTGCTATCCGATTACCGAGACTTGCGGGGGCAGTACGACAAGCTGGTGTCGATCGAGATGATCGAGGCCATCGGGCATGCACAACAACGCGAATATTTCGGCCAGATCGGCAAGTTGCTGAAGCCGGACGGACGCGCGCTGATCCAAGCCATCACCATCGAAGACCATCGCTATCAACAAGCGCTGAATAGCGTCGACTTCATCAAGCGGCATGTGTTTCCCGGCTGCTTCATCCCTTCGATCAGCAGCATGCTGGAGGAGAAGACGAAAAGCACTGATCTCGCCCTCGTCCACTTGGAAGACTTCGGCAGTTC
Organism: Solilutibacter tolerans; assembly: GCF_900155935.1. Lineage (GTDB taxonomy): Bacteria > Pseudomonadota > Gammaproteobacteria > Xanthomonadales > Xanthomonadaceae > Solilutibacter > Solilutibacter tolerans. Next base: position 70,972 of record NZ_FTLW01000002.1, on the reverse strand, counting down.
CTACGCCAAGACCTTGCAAGCTTGGCGCGAGCGTTTCTTGTCGCGATTGGATGAGGTGCGCGCGCAAGGCTATGACGAACGCCTGATCCGCATGTGGGAGTTCTATCTGGCCTATTGCGAAGGGGGCTTCCGCGAGCGCTCCATCGGCGTCGCGCACCTGCTCTTCGCCAAGCCCGATTGCCGCGATGCCGATTACCTGCCCGGACTGCATCGCCTCGAGGCCTGACATGCGCGCATGGATCAATGCCATCGGGTATCAGATCGCATCACTCATCGTGATCCATGGCGCAGGCATGGGGCAGGCGTGGCGCGGCATCCTCGCCTGCGCGGTTTTCGTGGCCCTGCAATTCGCCTTCAGTGATTCACGCCGCGGCGACCTGATGGCGATGTCGTGCGCCTTCGTGATCGGCTGCGTGCTGGATGGTGTGTGGTCTGCGACAGGATGGGTTGAATACGCATCGCCCAGCCCTGCTTGGTTCGCTCCGGCCTGGATACTGGCCTTGTGGGTGGCCTTCGCGATGACCTTCAATCATTCATTGCGATGGATGCGCGGTCGTCCGCGAATGGCGGCGGTGCTGGGCGCCGTGGGTGGGCCATCGGCGTACTGGGGCGCGGAACGCGTGTTTTCTGCGGTCACGCTGCCATCCCCACCGTGGTTCACCTTGGCCGCATTGGCCATCGGTTGGGCGATTGCGGTGCCGCTGATCGCGCATATGGCGGCGATGGATCCCGCGACGCGTGTGCGTCGCCAAGGAGCGACGACATGAAGGCATGGTGCGTGGTGTTGGTCGTGGCGATCATCGCGCAGGTGCTGGCCTGGGCGTGGCAGCGACGCACGGGCAATGCAACGTTGGTGGATGCCGTGTGGGCGTTCGGTTTGGGCGTGGCCGCCTTGATCATGGCCTGGTTGGGCGAAGGGGCTACCTTGCCGCGCCTGCTGTTAGCGACGATCGCAGGGCTCTGGTCGATGCGTTTGGGGCTGCACCTGGTCAAGCGCGTGCTGGGCGAGAGCGAGGATGGCCGCTACGCCTATCTGCGCCAGCATTGGGGCAACGATCAGCGCAAGTGGTTCGGTTTCTTCATGGCGCAGGCGCTCTTGATCGCGCTGTTCGCGTTGCCGTTTGTCCCCGTTGCCGCGAATCCGGAAGGTGACTTCGGCGCCACCGATGTCTTCGCCATCGCGATCTGGGTGATCGCGGTGGTGGGCGAGTGGCGGGCGGATGCACAGCTGGCCGCGTTCCGCGCCAATCCCGCCAACCGCGGACAAGTCTGTCGAGTCGGCTGGTGGCGATATTCGCGTCATCCCAATTATTTCTTCGAGTGGGTGCACTGGTTCGCTTATCCCTTGCTTGCGTGGGGGGCGCCGATGGCGTGGTTGGCGTGGCTCGGCCCGATCCTCATGTACATCTTCCTGCGTTGGCTGTCCGGCATCCCGTGGACGGAGGCGCAGTCCCTGCGCAGCCGCGGCGATGCGTATCGCGAGTACCAACGCACGACCTCGATGCTGATCCCGTGGTTTCCAAGGAGTCCCCGATGAACGCACTGATCGCGAATGAACTCGCGACCGATCACCCCGCTCCCGGCTTGCTGGGCTTGGCCGAGCGCGGTTGGTTGCCCGATCCCGTGCTGCGCTACGGGATTCGCCGCTTGTGCGCGGATCGACTGCGCGAGGAAAGCGCTGGTGGCGTTGAAGTGGTGGCAGACCGCATGGCTGCACGCATCGCGGGCTTGCGCGAGAGCCCGGTGGCCGTGCACGTGGATGCGGCCAATCGCCAACACTACGAACTACCTGCCGACTTTTTCCGCCAATGCCTGGGCCCGCGGCTGAAGTATTCCAGCTGCTATTACCCGACCGGAAAGGAAACCTTGGCACAGGCCGAGGAAGCGATGCTCGCCCTCTACAGCGAACGTGCCGCGCTTGCTGACGGCCAAGACATCCTGGAGTTGGGCTGCGGCTGGGGTTCGCTCACCTTATGGATGGCCGAACACTATCCGAATGCCCGCATCACGGCGGTATCCAACTCTGCGCCGCAACGGGCCTTCATCGAGCAGCGCTGCCGCGAGTCGGGGTTCCACCATGTCAAGGTCATCACCCAGGACGTCAACACCTTGCCATTGCCCGAAGCGTCGTTTGATCGCTGCGTGTCGATCGAGATGTTCGAGCACATGCGCAACTACCGCACACTGATGGGGCGCATCGGCGCCGCACTGCGCCCGGGCGGAAAGTTGTTCGTGCATATTTTTTGCCATCGCGAATTCCTCTATCCGTTCGAAACCGAAGGCGAGGACAACTGGATGGGGCGCCATTTCTTCACCGGCGGCCTGATGCCGGCCGCGGACACCCTGCTGCATTTCCAGGAGGCGCTGGCCATCGAACGTCGTTGGCTGGTCGACGGCACCCATTACGAGCGCACGTCCAATCATTGGCTGGAACGTCAGGACGCGCAGAAAGACGCCGTGATGGCCACGCTGCAACCGGCCTACGGCGATGCCGCGCCGTTGTGGTTTCAGCGTTGGCGCATGTTCTGGATGTCCTGCGCCGAATTGTTCGGCTACGACCAAGGCCGGGAATGGATGGTTGCCCACTATCGTTTCAACCGGGAGGGATGACATGAAGAAGTCTGCCTTGGCCGCTGCGTTTGGTCTGTTGTTGACGAGCTGTGCCAGTTCACCGCCCACCATCCCGCCCGTGTCGCAGGTGGATCTGCCGCGCTTCATGGGCAAGTGGTACGTCATTGCCCACGTCGAGGGGCCCTTCGACAAGGGCGCACACAATGCCGTTGAGACTTATGCGTTGCGACCGGATGGCCGCATCGCCACGGTTTACCAACAGCGCAAGGGCAGCTTCGATGCGCCTGAAAAAACCATGCACCCCGTCGGCCGCGTCGTGCCCGGCACCGGCAACGCCGTGTGGGGGATGCAGTTCATGTGGCCGATACAGGCCGAATACGTGATCGTGGATATCGCCCCTGATTACAGCGACACGATCGTTGCGCGCAGCAAACGCGATTACGCGTGGATCATGGCGCGCACGCCCATCATGGATGAGGCGCGTTACCGGGCCTTGGTCAAGAAGTTGGTCGACATGGGCTACGACGCCAGCCAGTTGCGTCGTGTCCCGCAGCGGTGGCCGGCCGGACATTGAGCCCGTGCCTCAATGCGTCTGCGTGATGTCGCGCAGACGTTGGGCGGGCATCGACTCGGGCCTTCATCGGCCGTTGGCATGCGCGCTGCCCACGGGGTGCGATAATCACGGCATGGACGACAAAGACCAAAGCACCACCCATTTCGGCTATCGCGACGTTCCCACCGGCCAGAAGCAGAAGCTGGTGGGTGAAGTGTTCACGTCGGTCGCCTCCAGCTACGACTTGATGAACGATTTGATGTCGCTGGGCATCCATCGTGTGTGGAAGCGTTACTTCGTCGCCACCGCGCAGGTGAAGCCGGGGGATCGCATCCTCGACCTGGCAGGTGGTACCGGCGACATCGCCGCGCTGCTGAAAGACCGCGTTGGTGAAAAGGGTGAACTCGTCCTTGGCGACATCAATGTGTCGATGCTGAAAGTCGGACGCGACCGCATGACTGATCGCGGCAATGTACGCGGCTTCGAATACGTGCAATGCAACGCAGAGAAACTACCGTTTCCTGATGCCAGTTTTGACTTGGTGACGATCGCCTTCGGCCTGCGCAACGTCACCGACAAGGATGCCGCGTTACGCGAAATGCATCGTGTTCTGAAGGTGGGCGGGCAGGCGCGCGTGCTGGAATTTTCGGAAGTCACCGCGGCGTGGTTCAAGCCGATCTATGACTTCCACTCCTTCAACATCCTGCCAAAACTCGGCAAGTTGTTCGCCAACGATGCGGATAGCTACCAATACCTGGCGGAATCCATTCGCAAGCATCCACCGCAGGAAGAATTGAAGGGCATGATGCAGGCAGCGGGCTTCGCGCGGGCCGGCTATCGCAATCTAAGCGCCGGCATTGTGGCCATCCACACGGGCTACAAGGCCTGATGCAAAAGGCCCGCGATCCACACGGGCCGTTGTACACCTAGATCAGGGCTGCCAGCCGTAGCTGAGTTTCACGAACAAGCTACGCGTGTTGCCGAACATGTCCGGATTGTCATCGTCCATGAAGGCGCCATAAGAGCCGCCGGCATAAACCGCGGTGCGCGGATTGACCTTGTACGAATAGACCATCTGCGCAGCCCAATCACGCGCCTTCTCATTGACCGGGAAGGCATAAAGCGCGGGATTGCGCTCCACTTGGCTGCCTTGCAGGGTCAGGCGCAGGCGTTGGCGCGGGGTGAACTGCCAGCTGCTGCCCGCGTTGAGCACCATGGTCTCGAATGCGGTGCCGCCGTCGCGACGCATCTCCTGATGCACCAAGCTCCAGTCGGTCGCCACGCCGCGCCCGATATTCGCATTGCCCCAAAATTCGACCATCGTGCGCTTGCCGGTTTTTTCGGCAGCCAGGTCAAGCATCGTGCCCGCATTCAAATACAGGCCTAGCTGCAGCTTGGCGTTGGGACGGAAGTTGGTGTTGATATCGGCGTAGCGTTCATCAAACAACTGGCCGCGCCAGAAACGCTTGCGTGCCATGCCATGTAACGAAAGGCTGCTTTGCATCGGTCCTTGCGTTCCGATGGACCCTTCGAGTTCGCGCTCCAGCAGCTGGCCATCAAAGCGGTGGGTGACATCGAAGTCCGCCCTTAGGTTGATGCGGTTGAACGATTTGCCATCGAGAAACCAGCTGTAGCCACCGCCGATCAGGGACTTCTCGTAGCCCACCTGGCCCATGAAACCCAGATCTGCTCGGAAGCCGGGGTCGATGTCCATGTGCCAGGTATTGAAGCTCCAGTTGCGATTGCCAAAGCTGTATTCCATGCGCCAGGCATCGCCGCTTGGCGTGTCGTCGTTGCCCAGCTCGTTCGCGTAAGCATTGACGATGCGCATCGGGTATTCGGACTGGCTGTGCAGGAACTGCGCTTTCGCCGTGTGCGCATCCTTCTGCCAGCGCGCATCCATGCCGACGACATTGTTGGCGTAGTCATCGCCTTGGCGGAACGTGCCGATCACGCCGATGCTGGCGTTCTTGTTGATGTCATGACGATAGCGGCCCACGGCGACGTTCGCGTCCTGGTCCAGCTGTTCGAAGCGCGAGCCCAACACGCCCGGCACCAGTAACAGGGTGGTGGCATCACGCGCGATAATCGCTCCGTATGCGCCATTCGTTGTGCGACCGGTGGTGCGTAATCCGAAGTCCGGGTCGGCGATCTGGCGCGTGTAAAGCACATCGAACTGACTGGTGAAGTAGTCCGCGCCTTCAAGGAAGAACGGGCGCTTCTCCTGATAGAACAGCGCGAAACTGTTGTTGACATCGAGTTGCAGCTGATCGGTTTCTACCTGTGAAAAGTCCGGGTTCAAGGTGGCGTTGAGGGTCATCGCAGGCGAAGGTGCCCAACTCACGTCTACGCCTGGCTCGATCGAGCTGTCGCCGCTTTGCCAAGGCTGGCCAGCTGCATTGCGGAGCTGCGATTTGCCCATGGTGAGCGTAGGCACCACTTCGATATTGCGACCCTGTTGCGCGCCGGCCATCCCGTCATACTTGGTCCATTCGCACAGGAAGCAATTGGATTTGCGCGGCACCTTGTGGCTGGTCAATTGATGACGCTTGTCGCGCGGATAATTGCGGAAGAGCGAGATCCCCCAACGTTTGTCGCCCGGATTATTGCGAAAGCGCAGCGTAGAGAACGGGATGCGCATCTCGACGTTGTAGCCCTCTTCCGTGAGCTTGCCCGCGCTGCTCCACAAACCGTCCCAGCTTGCGTCTTCGTTGCCGGTGGTCGCGTCGTTGATTAGGTCTGCCTGCACGCCCAGCGGATTGACGATCAATTCATAGCCACGGCGTTGGTCGTTGAAGGTATCCAAGAACACGCCAACCCAGTCGTCGTTGAAGGCGCTATCGCGATCGCGCAGGTGGGCGCGGATGGCGCTTGGATCTGGATCCAGTGCTTGGAAGCTGAGGTACAGCGCATCAGTGGTGTAACCGATGCGCACTGTGGTCTTGACCGGTGCCGGCGTGTTGTCGCCGGGCTGGATGTCATAGGCGATTTCCTGCACCAAGGCGCCTTCCCACGCGGCATCGTCCAGAACACCGTCGATCGAGATCTCGCCCTGCAGCTGCGGGATACGCCCGCCCGGGATGTAATCGGCTGTTGCAGTCGGGGCAGCTTGGTCTGCTTTTGCAGCCTGGGCAGACAAGGCGGATGCCAGCGCGATGGCGATGAGTGTTGGGACGGGGCGCGCAGCCATGACATGAGCCGGTAGGTTGAAGTGATGGATAGGATCAACGCGCTAGCGATTGGCGTCCCATGCCAAAAGTCCCCCCGTGCCGAAAGTCGGGTGCAGTGATGCGTGGTTCACGCCCGCGTGACGATGGCGGCTAAACTCGGGGTTTCCCCATTTGCGAGACTGCTCCATGCGCCATTCCGTGCTGATGCTCTCCGTTGCCGCCGTATTGATGGCCGGCTGTGCGAAACAGGAATCCGCCCCGGCCCAGCCGACGGCCACGACACCTCCCCCCGCGACCAATGTGACGCAGGCAGCCGTGGTGTTGGATGAACATTCGTATGCAGAGCCGGGCAAGGTGCGCACCAAGGATCTGGCGCTGGACTTGGGTGTCGACTTCGGCAAGAAAGAATTGGCAGGGACCGCGACCTACACGCTGGAGTGGGTCGACAAGAGCGCGACGCAGTTGGTGCTGGACACGCGTGACCTGACCATCGTGAAAGCCGAGGGCGAAAATGCAGCAGGCCAGTGGCAGCCGCTGAAGTTTGCGTTGTCGCCAACGGCAGACAAATTGCTCGGCAGTAAGCTCACCATCGAAACGCCGGAGCGTCCCGGCAAGGTGCGGGTGACGTATCACACCTCGCCGAATGCTTCCGGCCTGCAGTGGCTGGAGCCGTCGATGACCGAAGGCAAGAAGTCGCCCTTCATGTTCAGTCAGTCGCAGCAGATCCACGCACGCAGTTGGGTGCCGCTGCAGGACACCCCGCAAATCCGCTTCACCTATACCGCGCATGTCACCAGCCCGAAGGACGTGATGGTGTTGATGAGCGCCGACAACGATCCGAACGCCGCACGTGATGGCGATTACAGCTTCAAGATGCCGCAGCCGATTCCGTCCTACTTGCTCGCGATCGCCGCAGGTGACCTGGTGTTCAAGCCGATCAGCGCGCGTAGCGGCGTGTGGGCCGAACCGGCGATGGTCGACAAGGCGACCAAGGAATTTGAAGACACCGAGAAGATGATCGTCACCACCGAAAAGTTGTACGGCCCGTACCGTTGGGACCGCTACGACATGCTGGTGCTGCCGCCGTCGTTCCCGTATGGCGGCATGGAGAACCCGCGCCTGACCTTTGCCACGCCGACTGTGATCGTTGGCGACAAGTCGTTGGTTTCGCTGATCGCGCATGAATTGGCGCATAGCTGGTCGGGCAACTTGGTCACCTTCGCGACCGATCGCGATGCATGGCTCAACGAAGGCTTCACCACCTACGTGCAGGGCCGCATCACCGAGGACATGTACGGCAAGGATATGGCCGACATGGAGCATGTCATCGACCGCGACGAGCTGAAGAAGGAATACACCACGCTTGATCCGAAGCTGCAGGTGATGGCGCTGAAACCCGGTGAGCTGGCCGATCCCGATGGGTCGTCATCCGCCACCGTCTACACCAAGGGTGCGTGGATGTTGCAGTGGCTGGAGCAAAGCTATGGCCGCGATGTGTTCGACCCCTTCTTGAAGGGTTATTTCGATCACTTCGCCTTCCAGTCGATCACCACTCAGCAATTCCTTGACTACATCAAGGCCAACTTGATCGACAAGCATCCGGGCAAGGCCACGTTGGCCCAGATCGAGTCGTGGATCTACAACCCGGGTATCCCGGATTTCGCCCCGCAAGTGCAGGCGCGTCCGTTCGCCGTGGTCGATACCGCACGCACCTCATGGTTGCAGGACAGCAAGTTGCCGGCATCTCAGCTGACCAGCGAATGGTTTACGCAGGAGTGGGTGCATTTCATCGAAGGCTTGCCGGATACCCTGCCGCAGGAACAGCTCAAGCAGCTGGATGATGCGTATCACTTCACGGGTACTGCCAATGGCGAAGTCGCGATGCGGTGGTATCCGCTCACCGTGCGCAGTGGCTACGTGGAGGCGCGCCCCGAGATAGCCAAGTTCCTCGAGCGCGTGGGTCGTCGCAAGCTGATCATGCCGACCTACGGCGCGTTGGTCGCCTCGCCGGATGGCATGGCCTTCGCCAAGCAGGTGTTCGCCAAGGCCAAGCCGGGCTATCACCCGATCACCACCGGTTCGGTCGAGGACACCATCGCCAAGGCTGAAGCAGGCGGCAAGGCGGCGAAATGATGCGTTGCCTGCTATTGCCTGTTGCGCTTGTCGCCGCACTCACCGCCTGCAAGAAGGAAGATCCGCAGGCGGCGGCTGCAGCGCAAGCTGCAGCACAGGAAGCTGCAGCGGCACCGTTCAAGAAGACGTTTGATGAAGCAGTTGCCGGCGAAAAATGGGAGCTGGCGCTGTCGCAGGCAGATCAATTGCGTCAGCGCTATCCCGACACGCAAATCGCGAAGGAAGTGCTGCCGCAGTTCGCCGAGGTGGAGAGCAAAGCAAAGGCGGCCCGCGCCGAACGACGCCTGCAGAATCTCTGGGACTATCAGGATGTCGCAGCGGGCAAAGGGCGTCAGCTGAGCGCGTCAATCATGGCGAAGGATCGCATCGACATCGATAACGGGCGCAGCACAGTGCAGTTGATTTTTCGTGATCATCCCGAGTGGGGGCGCTCCAGCTACCTGGTCATGCAACGCGGTGACTTCAATTGCTACAGCGGTTGCAAGTTGAAACTGATGGTCGATGGCAAGCCGCGCACGTTGGCGGGCTCGCGTCCCGACACCGATGAAGCTATCGCGATGTTCATCGAGGACGAAAGACCGCTGTGGCGCATCTTCAAGTCGGCAAAAGAAGTCAGCATCGAATTCCCGGTGAAGCCTTCGGGCACGCGGAGCGCCACGTTCGAGACCGGCGGTCTGGATCCGACGCGTTTGCCTGAGTGGAATTGATGCGGCTTACCCGCGCATTGGGCAAACAAAAACGCCGGCGAAATGCCGGCGTTTTCATTCAGGCCATTCGTTCGGTCAGATCGAATAGCCGAACTGCTTCTGGAACTCCGCAGAGAATTCATCCCAATTGAAGCGCTGGTTCTGCGTGCCGTGGTGGCAGACCTTGAGTGCGCCCATCAAGTTACCGATGCGGCCGATGGTCGGCCAGTCGTGCCCCTTCTGGATGCCGTAGATCAGGCCCGCGCGGAACGCATCGCCGCAGCCGGTCGGATCGACCACGGCTTCTTCTTGCGCCGGGGGCACGTTGACGCTGATGCCGTCGTGGAAGATGTCGCAGCCCTTCGGACCGCGCGTCACGATGAAGGCTTTCACCTTGCGTGCGATCTCGCGCTCGTTCCACCCAGTGCGTTCTTGCAACAGGTTGGATTCGTAGTCGTTGGTGATCACGTAATCGGCCAGCTCGACAAACTCGCGGAACTCCTCGCCATTGAACAGCGGCATCGCCTGGCCCGGATCGAAGATGAAGGGGATGCCGGCGTCGAAGAACTCGCGCGCGTTCTGCAGCATGCCCTCGCGGCCGTCCGGTGCCACGATGCCGAGCGTCACACCGGGCACGTCGCGCACGTGGTTGAGGTGGCTCTCGCCCATCGCGCCCGGGTGGAAGGCGGTGATCTGGTTGTTATCGTGGTCGGTGGTGATGAAGGCCTGCGGCGTGTAGCTATCCGGCAGCTCCCTCACGTGGTCCAGCGGGATGCCGAGCGCATCGAAATGGGCGCGGTAGGGGCCGAAGTCTTGACCGACCGTTGCCATCGGCAGTGGCTTGCCGCCCAGCAAATGCAAGTTGTAGGCGATGTTGCCGGCGCAGCCGCCAAACTCACGACGCATCCGCGGGACCAGGAAGGACACGTTCAAGATGTGTACCTTGTCCGGGAGGATGTGGTTCTTGAATTGGTCCGGGAAGACCATGATGGTGTCGTAGGCCAAGGAACCGCAAATCAGTACGGACATGGGTGCTGCTCGTCGAAGATCGGCATAGGGTAGCCCGTGTGGGCCAACGAGGCCACGAAAAGCGGTAATAAATAACGATTCCGGAACGCCGAGGCGGCTGATTTTCGCTAGACTGGCACGCTTCTCCCTGCCCCCAAACGAGCCCCCGATCCAATGTTCAAAAAGCTGCGCGGCATGTTCTCGAATGACCTGTCCATTGACCTGGGCACGGCCAACACCCTGATTTACGTGCGCGGGCAGGGCATCGTCCTGAACGAGCCGTCGGTGGTGGCGGTGCGGCAGGACCGGATGTCGGGTGCGGCACGATCAGTGGCGGCGGTGGGGGCCGAGGCCAAGCAGATGCTGGGCCGTACCCCGGGCAACATCACCACCATCCGGCCGATGAAGGACGGTGTCATCGCCGATTTCACCTATACCGAGGAAATGCTCAAGTACTTCATCAAGAAGGTGCACAAGAGCCGCTTCCTCAAGCCCAGCCCACGGGTGCTGATCTGCGTGCCGTGCGGCTCGACCCAGGTTGAGCAGCGCGCGATCAAGGAATCCGCGCTCGAAGCCGGTGCGCGTGATGTATCGCTGATCGAGGAGCCGATGGCCGCGGCGATCGGCGCCGGCATGCCGGTGACCGATGCCTATGGCTCGATGGTGATCGATATCGGTGGCGGCACCACCGAAGTCGCGGTGATCGCCCTCAACGGCATCGTCTACTCGCAGTCGGTGCGCATCGGCGGCGACCGTTTCGATGAAGCGATCATCAACTACGTACGCCGCCACCACGGCATGCTGATCGGCGAGGCCACGGCCGAGCGCATCAAGCTGGAAATCGGCTGCGCCTATCCGCAGCAGCAGACGCGCGAAATGGAAATCTCCGGCCGTAATCTGGCCGAGGGCGTGCCCAAGGTCATCAAGATCAATTCCAATGAGGTGCTGGAAGCACTGCGTGAGCCCCTGTCTGGCATTGCCGCCGCGGTGAAGCAGGCACTTGAGCAGACCCCGCCGGAGCTGTGCGCCGACGTCGCTGAGCGCGGCATCGTGCTGACCGGCGGCGGCGCGCTGTTGCGTGACCTGGATCGCCTGCTGTCCGAGGAAACCGGCCTGCACGTGATGGTGGCGGATGATCCGCTGACTTGCGTGGCACGCGGCGGTGGTCGCGCGCTGGAGTTGCTGGACAAGCACGGCAACGAGTTTTTCGCCCACGATTGACCCATAACGGCCCGCCTTGTGCGGGCCGCGCGGCCCCTGGGGCGGGTCGCGCAGCTCGATCACCCGCCCCTTCCATCCGCCGAACCGGACCAGACCTAGACCGTGCCGCCGTACGCAGGATCCCCCGCTTCCCGTCCGCAAGACATTGCCGGCAGCCTGCGCCTGCTGGGCTATCTGGCGCTGGCCCTGTCCTTGGTGTTCCTCGATCAGCGTCTGGGGTGGTTGAAGCAGATCCGCCAGGCATCAACTTTATTGGTGCAGCCGCTCTGGCAGGTGGCCGGTCTGCCGGCACGCCTGGGCGAAAAGGTCCGTAGTGATGCGGTGACGCGTGGGCAGTTGGCGAATGACAACCGTGTATTGCGCAACGCCTTGCTGATGTCCGGCGCGCAAGTGGCGCGGCTGGAATCGGCCGCGACCGAGAACGCACGCTTGCGGGCGATGCTGGGCGTGGCCGAGCAGGGCGGGTTGGAGGTCCAGTTGGCGCCGATCCTCGACATCGACCTTGACCCGACCCGCCAGCGATTGGTGTTGGATGCAGGCAGCAATCAAGGCGTGCGCATGGGGCAAATGGTGCTGGATGCCGGCGGCCTGCTGGGCCAGGTGATTGCCGTACAGCCCGGCACGTCGACCGTGTTGCTCCTGACCGACCCCGATCACGCGGTGCCCGTCGAAGTCGCGCGCAGTGGGGTGCGCTTGGTGGCCTATGGGCGAGGCGATGGCATCTCGCTGGCCAATGTCGCGCGCACGGCGGATATTCGGGTGGGGGATGTTGTGCAGACCTCCGGTTTGGGCGGCCGCTTTCCACCCGGCTTCAAGGTGGGTACTGTCGAATCGCTGCGGGCGGATGACAGCCGCGCCTTCCTGACCGGGGTGCTGCAGCCAGCGGCGGGTTTGGACCGAGGCCGCGAAGTCCTGTTGCTGCGCGAAGTGCGCAAACCGCTGCCGCCGGTGACATCGCCTCCTGTTGATACAACAACGAGCGCGGCACAGCCGACGTCGGTGCCGACATCTGCACCGACTGCTGCACCGGCTTCATCAGCTTCGAATGCAGCCAGGGACATCGCATCTCCCAACACCACATCTGTGCAACCCCCAACCACGGAACCTGCCCGATGAAACGTGGGCAAACCGGCTATGGCTGGATGTTTGCCAGCGTCGTGTTGGCGGTGTTGCTGGCGCTGCTGCCGTTGCCGGAAACCCTGGCGCCATTGCGACCGTATTGGCTGGCGTTGGTAGTGGCGTATTGGGTGCTGGAAAATCCGGATCGTGCAGGCCTTGGCTTTGCCTTCATGGCTGGCTTGATCGCCGATATCGCCCAGGGCGCGATTCTGGGTGAGCAAGCGCTGCGGATGGTGATCCTCGCTTTCATCCTGGATCGTTTCCGTACGCGACTGCGCTTTTTCCCGGTCTGGCAGCAGGCTTTGGTGATGGGTGGATTGCTGGTCAACGACCGTATCGTCTCTGCCATCGTGCATGTGCTGGTGAGTGCGCCGCAGGCCGATGCGATGTACTGGCTTTCGCCGCTGACCGGTGCACTGATGTGGGGCCCGGTGTTTGTGATGCTGGATGCACTGCGGCATGGCCGCCGACGGGGCTAGGCGATGTGGAGGGGTAGCCGCCGCTGGGTGAAGAATCGCGCGTTGGAGGCCGAGCAATTCCGTCGCCGTGCGGTGTTGGGTTTCATCATCGTCGCGGCCAGTTTGCTGGGTTTGGCGGCGTGGTATTTCCGCTTGCAGGTAGTGCAGCATGAGCGCTTTGCGGCGCAGGCCGAAGCCAACCGCATCAAGCCGCGGCCCATCGTGCCGGGGCGCGGACTGATCTATGACCGCAAGGGGCGCATCCTGGCGGACAACATCCCGGCCTTTCGTCTGGATGTCACGCCCGATCGCGCCGGTGATTTGGACGAAGTACTGGCGCGGATGTCAAAGCTGATCGCATTCACGCCTGAAGACCTGGAAGCGTTCGCCGAAGCGCGCAAGTCCGCGCGCAGGCATCGCCCGATCACGTTGAAGTTGCGCCTGACCGAGGATGAGATCGCACGATTCGCAGTGGATCGTTGGCGTTATCCCGGGGTTGATTTGGTGCCGTACTTCAGTCGCGTCTATCCCTATGGTGATTTGTTCGCGCATGTGATCGGCTACGTCGGTCGCGTCGATGTGCGCGACCGCGAGCGGTTGGATGAAACGGCGGCGGCGTTCAGCCATATAGGCAAGACGGGGCTGGAGCGTTATTACGAGGACGCCCTGCGCGGCAGCGTGGGCTTCGAGCGCATCGAGACCAATTCCGATGGCCGCGCGATCCGCACCTTGGGTGTGGTGCCCGCGACGCCCGGTACCGATCTGCGCCTGTCCATCGACATCGACTTGCAGCGCGCGATGGTCGCCGCGTTTGGCGAGCTGGAAGGCACCGCCGTGGCGGTCGATCCGCGCACGGGCGAAATTCTGGGGTTGGTCAGCTTGCCTGCCTACGACCCCAATCTTTTCGTCAACGGCATCTCGCACGCCGATTACAAGGCGCTCAACGAGAACCCGTCGCGGCCGCAGTTCAATCGCGCAGTGCTCGGCGGCGTGGCGCCGGGCTCGACCATCAAGCCGCTGCTCGCGCTGGCTGGTTTGGATAGTGGCATCCGCACACCCGAGGACAGGGTGATGTCCAAAGGCATGTTCTACCTGCCCGGCCAGCGTCGCGGCTACGGCGACTTGCATCATGGTTGGACGGACCTGCGCAAATCGATCTACGAATCGGTCAACACGTATTACTACCAGCTGGCGATGGACATGGGGATCGACAAGTTCGATTACTACATGGACCGCTATGGCTTCGGCAAACCGACCGGCGTGGACTTGTCGGGCGAGATCGGCGGCATCCTGCCATCGCCTGCGTGGAAGGCCAAGAACGCACCCAAACAAGGGCGTTGGTATACCGGCGACACGGTGATAAGCGGCATCGGCCAAGGCTATTGGAAGGCGACAACCTTGCAATTGGTGCAAGCGACCGCAGCCATGGGCAATGGCGGCTTCTTGCGTCGCCCGCACTTGGTGAAGGACACGCGCAAGGGTTTCGAGGCGCCCTGGCTTGCGACGCCGCAACCCGAGCCCTCGCGCATCAGTGACAGTCCTGCGCATCTGGAGGCCGTGCGCGAAGGCATGGTGGCCACCGTGCACGGCCCCGGCACTGCGACCAATATCCGCTACGGGCTGGATTACCTGATCGCCAGCAAGACCGGTACCGCGCAGGTGGTTAGTCGGCGGCACGGGCAGGGTGCGATCAACCCCAAAAGCTTGCCGATGCATCTTCGTCACCGTGCGTTGTTCATCGCGTATGCGCCGGCCTACGACCCGACCATCGCGATAGCCGTCGCGGTTGAAGGCGGTGGTTATGGTGCGTCCACGGCGGCGCCTATCGCGCGCAAGATCCTGGATGCATGGATCAGCGGCAAATTGCCGGAAGGTGTGCAGGCTGATACCACACGTGACTCCAGCATACCCGCATCGCAGCAACCGCCAGCGCAGCCAGTCGCGTCGGCCACCAGTGCGCCGGAAGCAACGCCATGAACCCCTTGCTGCGTTGGCTTACCGATGTCGTGATGCGCATGTTGCGCACGGTCGACCTGCCTTTGCTGGGCGCATTGATCGGCCTGATGGCGGTGAGCTTGGTGGTGATGTACAGCGCGGGCGGCGACGGCATGGATTTCGTCCTGCGGCAGGGCGCGCGCTTCGCGATTGGCCTGGTGGCGATGTGGGCGATTTCGCGGATCACCCCGCAAACCCTGCGCGCTATCTCGCCGGCCGCTTACGCGCTCTCCTTGTTGCCATTGATCGCGGTGTTGTTCATCGGTACAGGCCGTCATGGCGGACACTGGATCAATCTGGGCGTGTTCTACTTCCAGCCATCGGAGTTGATGAAACTGTCCTTGCCGATGATGCTGGCCTGGTACCTGGACCGCTCGGTGCTGCCGCCGCGCTTCCCGACATCGGTGACGGCGCTTGCGATCATCGCGCTGCCCGTTGCGTTGATTCTTCTGCAGAAGGACTTCGGTACCGCGATGCTGGTGATGGCCACCGGCGTATTCGCGCTGTTCCTGGTCGGTTTGCCGTGGTGGTGGTTTGGTGCTGGCATCGCAGGCGTCGTTGCTATTGCGCCGATTGCCTGGTTCTGGTTGCTGCGCCCTTATCAGAAGGGTCGCATCATGACCTTCCTCAACCCCGAAAACGATCCGCTGGGCGAAGGCTGGAACCTGATGCAGTCGAAGATCGCGATTGGTTCTGGTGGCTGGTTCGGCAAGGGGTGGGGGCAGGGCAGCCAATCGCATCTGGATTACCTGCCCGAGCACACCACTGACTTCGCGTTTTCGGTGCTGTCCGAAGAATTTGGCTGGGTCGGGGTGATGGTGGTGCTCACGCTGTATCTCTTCATCATTGGTCGCTGCCTGTGGATCGCCGCCGAAGCGCGCGAGGGCTGGTCGCGCATCGTCGCTGGCACGCTTGGCATGGCGTTGTTCGCCTATGTCGCTGTGAATGGCGCGATGATCTCTGGGTTGTTGCCGGTGGTCGGCGTGCCAATGCCTTTCATCTCCTATGGCGGCACCTCGGCAGTTGCCTTGCTGGCCGGGATGGGCTTGGTGATGTCAGCGGGTGCGCATGGGCGTCGCGGCGGGATGTAAATCCCGCGAAACTGGCAGCAGGCTGAACTTGCTGTGCGATAGCGACTCGGCAGTGTGATGAGCGCGTGATAACCTCCGGGCGATGATTCGACGCACTCTTCCCCTCGCAGCATTGATGCTCGTCTTGGCCGCCTGCGCGACCAAGGCGCCCGAAGCTCCCCCCTCAGCCTCGACGCCCAAGCCGGCGACCGCGCCGACGGCCAACGTGCCGATTCCATCGCAGCCGGCCGAGCGGCCGAGCGCGCCGGAATCGGTGACCGATCCGTCAATCCCGCTGGCGCAGCGCCAAGCGGCTTTCATCGACTACACCGCCCGCACTTACGGCATCGATCCAGCCCATATCCGCCAGGCGCTGGATCAGGCGCAGTTCCAGCAGCGCATCGTCGACATCATGTCGCGCCCTGCCGAAGCCGTGCGTCCATGGAAGGACTATCGTCCGATCTTCATGAACGATGCGCGCATCAATGGCGGTGTGGCGTTCTATCGCGAAAATCGTGCGGCGCTCGACAAGGTGGCCGCCGAGACCGGCGTGCCTGCCGAATACATCGTCGCGATCATCGGCGTGGAAACGCAGTTTGGTCGCAACATGGGCAGCTATCGCGTGCTGGATGCGATCTACACCTTGGCGTTCTATTACCCGCGTCGCGCGCCGTTCTTCGCGGGCGAGCTGGCGCAGTTGTTCGCGCTGCAGAAGGCCGAGCCGCAACTCGACATCACCCAGCTCAAGGGCAGCTATGCCGGCGCGATGGGCATGGGCCAGTTCATGCCGTCCAGCTATCGCCTGTGGGCGAAGGATGGGGATGGCGACGGCCGCCGTGATTTGCTGACGCACAAGCCCGACGTGTTTGCATCCATCGCCAACTATTTTGTCGTGCACGGTTGGAAGCGCGGCGAGCCCGTGGTCGCGCGCGCCGAGAAAGACCCGAACATGCCCGAGTGGACGCCGGAGAAAATCGATCCGGTGCACACGCTTTCGGCGATCGAGGCCAAGGGCTACCGCCCGATGCGCGGCCAGCCGGTGCGCGAAGGCGCAACCGTGATCAATTTCGAAGGCGATGCCGGCCGCGAGTATTGGCTCGGCTACGGCAATTTCTTCGTCATCACCCGTTACAACCGTTCGCCGATGTATTCGCTGGCGGTGCATCAGCTGGCGCAGGCGATTCGCGCCGGGGTTGACGGTCGATGAGCTTGCCGCGGCTGTTGCCGCTGGCGGCCATCAGCCTGGCGCTGGCGGCTTGCGGCACGGCACCCAAGAAAACCACGGCGCCCAAGGAAGCCCCAAAGCCTAGCGAAGCGGCATCGACCAACACGCCGAAGCCCAGCGCCGGAAAAGTTTCTCCGTATGCGCCCGCGCAAGAAGACACCTCCAAACGCGGCAATTACGTGGCGGGTGGTTTGTATGCGCCGGGCGTCGCCGACACGGTGCCCAGCTACATACCCAACGTCGATGCGATCCCGGAACCCGAAGTGCGCGAGGAGCCGCGATCGCGCTACGGCAATCGTTCGCCCTATAAGGTGCTGGGCAAGTCGTACACGGTGCTCGACCGCCCGCATGGCTATGTGGAGCGTGGCAAGGCGTCGTATTACGGCAACAAGTTCCACGGCCGTCGCACCTCCAACCAGGAGGTGTACGACATGTATGCTTTCACCGCCGCGCATCGCAGCCTGCCGCTGCCGAGCTATGCGCGCGTGACCAATCTGGACAACGGCAAGTCGGTCGTGGTGCGCGTCAATGATCGTGGGCCGTTCCACTCCGGCCGCTTGATCGATTTGAGCTACGCCGCCGCCGTCAAGCTGGGCTATCGGGAACGTGGCACGGCGAATGTCGAAGTGCGTGCATTGACGCCGGGCGAGCAGGCGCAAGTGGGGCGTTTGGTGGCTGCTGCGCAGACCACGCCCAACGACTCCAAGGCCGAGGCTGTGCTGGCACAGCAAGTCGCAACGCAGAATGCGCCGGGTGGCGTGGCGCTTGGCAATGCAGCGTCGGAATCGGGTGACTATCGCTTCGATATGCAGCAAGACGCTCGCGTGATGACGGCGGCCGAGTTCGATGCATGGATGCGTGCGCGTCGCGTGCGCGTGGCCACCGGCAAGCCGGGCAAGCCCGATCCGCAGCCGCAGCAAGTACCCGCGCAGACACCGCCTGCGATCCAGTCCGCTCCACTGGCAGCGACGGCCGCGAGCAATGTGCCGGCATCGCGCTCCAATGCGATGGTCATGCCGCAACCGGCGGATCATGCGGTGCCAGCGCAAACCTATCCGACGCAGTCCGGCGGCGTGCAGCTGCAAGTCGCCAGTTTTGCCAGCCCGGCCAACGCCGAGCGTGCCTTGGCGATGTTGCGCAACGCAGGCGTGCCCGGCGCGCGACTGCAGGATGCCACTGTCGGCGGCAAGCGCATCTGGCGCCTGCGTGTTGGCCCGTTGGCCGAAAATGCAGTGTCGCCGCTCGCCTCGCGGATCGCTGGGCTGGGTTTTGGCCAGCCCGCCGTCGTACGCGAATAAACTTACCTTTTCGAACCACTAGCCGCCGTGCGCGGCCGAGAGAAATTTCCAACGATGAAACATACCCTGCTGCTCCCCGTCGCCCTCGCCACCGCGTTTGTGGGCTTGGCCATCGCCCAAACCCCGAACACGCCGCCACCGCCTTCCGCGGTTGCGAGTGGCGAGCTGCCGATTCCGCCGGCCCCGGTGCCGAAGGTGTCGAAGGCATGGATCTTGATGGATGCGGCGACCGGCCAGGTGCTGGCGGGCGAGAACATCGACACGCAACTCGAGCCGGCCAGCATCACCAAGGTGATGACCAGCTACGTGATCGCGGCTGAGCTTGCCAAGGGCAAGCTGAAGCCCGACGACCCGGTGATGATGAGCGAGAACGCCTGGCGTACTGGCGGCGCCGGCACCGATGGCAGCTACAGCGGTTTCGAGGTCAACAAGACCGCGCCGCTGCTGCAGATGGAGAAAGGGATGGTGGTGCAGTCCGGCAACGATGCCGCGATTGCATTGGCGGAGCACGTTGCCGGCAGCGAGGAAGCATTCGCTTCGCTGATGAACAGCTACGCACAGCGCATCGGCATGAAAAATTCGCATTTTGCCAATGCCACCGGTTTGTCCGCGCCGGGCCACCTGTCGTCGGCGCGCGATCTGGCGTTGTTGGGCCGCGCGTTGATCCGCGAATTCCCCGAGGCGTATTCGTACAACAAGCTGAAGGAATTCACCGTCGGCCCGATCACCCAGCCCAACCGCAATCTGCTGTTGTGGCGCGACAACTCGGTCGATGGCATCAAGACCGGTCACCACTCGGGCGCGGGTTATTGCCTGATGGCATCGGCCAAGCGTGGCGACCAGCGCCTGATCAGCGTGGTGCTGGGCGGCAGCAGCGAAGAGCAACGCGCTGTGGATTCGCAGGCGCTGCTCAATTGGGGCTTCCGCTTCTATGAAAGCCACCGCCTGTACGACGCCAACAAGTCCGTCGCCACGCAACGCGTGTGGAAGGGCAAGGTCAATGAAGTGAACCTGGGCGTGGCCCAGCCGTTGATCGTCAGCATGCCGCGTGGCCGCTACCCGCAGATGAAGTCGTCGATGGACGTGCCTAAGACCCTGGTTGCACCGATCACCAAGGGCCAGAAGATCGGCACGGTCAAGGTGACGCTTGATGGCAAGGAAATCGCCAGCGCGCCGCTGGTTGCGATGGAGGCGGTGGAGGAAGCCGGCTTCTTCAAGCGCCTGTGGCACGAAATCATGATGTGGTGGGATTCGATGTAATCCGCTGATACAAAAACGCCGGGACAACCTCCCGGCGTTTTGTTTTCAGCGCTTAGTAAAACGCATGCCCCGCGGCATGGCGGGCATGCCAGTCCATCATCGCTTCGGCGCGCAGCGGCTTGGAGAACAGCCACCCTTGCGCGAATTGCACCCCGATCTCGTTCAAGCGTTTGGCTTGCGCTGCATGCTCGACGCCCTCGGCCACCACCAAGTGGCGACCGATCGCGATCAATGCCTCCAGCCGCTCCATCGACCTGGTAGCGCGGTCTGTCCCGATGCTGGCGACGAAATCTCGATCCACCTTGATCACATCCACCGGCACGCGCGACAAGACCAGCAGGTTGTTTTCGTCCACCGCGACATCGTCCATCGCGATCATTACGTCGCGACCGGCGATCTCCTTCAGTTCCTCCAGGCCCAGCCGGTCCGGTGCGCCGCGCTCGGTGATTTCCAGCACCACCCGATTGCGCACCGACAGCAGGTTGGCCTTGTAGCCCGCGTACTCCACGCCGCCGCGCCCCAACACTTCAGGCGGCACGTTGACGGCAACATGGATGTCATCACAGCGACGCATCCAGTCGCCCATCTCCTGGCCCATGGTGTCGATCACCCAATAAGTCAGTAGCCCGGACACCGGGGTGTTTTCGATCAGTGGGATGAAATCCATCGGCGGGATGATTTCGTCGCCGCAGCGCCAGCGCACCAGTGCCTCACAGCCGGCGCACTGGCCATCGGCCAATCGCACGGTGGGCAGATATTCGAGGAACAGGTCCCCGGCGAATATGGCGTCATGCACTGCGTCCACGGTGATCATCGACATGGCTCCTTGCTGTCAGGCCAGTGTAGCTCCGTGTTGCAGTCCACCTTGGGATGCGGGCCCCCAGGCCCCATAATCGGGGCATGAGCATTCAATCCGACAACCCCGAACACGGCTTCCAATTCCCCGGCGTCTTCGAGATTACCGCGATGGGCCCTGCCAGCGCTGGTCTGGAGACCGAGATCCCGCGTCTCTTGGAGCAGGTCGGCATCGAAGTAATGCGCGAGACCGTTGCCGTGCGCGACTCCTCGGGCGGCCGCTACGTCTCGATCAAGCTGAACATCAAGGCCGATACGCGCGAGGAATACGAAGCTGCCCACCAGGCCCTGCGTGATCACCCGGAAGTGAAGTGGACGCTGTAACCGGCGCAAATTGCACCGCGTCACCGGTTAGCGAGTCCACCCGTCCGGCCATCGTCCGTGACCTGGGCCGTCAAGCGTACGAGCCGGTCTGGCGGGCGATGCAGGGTTTCACCGACGCCCGCAACGACGACACCATCGATGAGCTCTGGTTCGTAGAGCACGATCCGGTGTTCACGCTCGGCCAGGCCGGCAAGGATGAGCACGTCCTGATGCCGGGCGATATCCCGGTCATCCATGTCGATCGCGGCGGTCAGGTCACCTATCACGGCCCCGGGCAGATCGTGCTGTATCCGCTGCTGGACCTGAAGCGTCTGGGCATTGGCGTGCGTGACTACGTCTGCAAGATCGAACAAGCCATCATCGACACCCTTGGCGAGTGGAACATCGGCGCCGAGCGCAAGGAGGGCGCGCCGGGCGTCTACGTTAACGGTGCCAAGGTCGCCGCGCTCGGCATCCGCGTGCGCCGTGGCTGCACGTTCCATGGCTTGGCTTTCAACATCGCCATGGATCTGGAACCCTTCCGCCGCATCAATCCGTGTGGCTATGCGGGTCTGGAAGTGGTGTCGATGTCGGATCTGGGCGGTCCGGGCGGCATGGACGGCGTGAAGCCGGTCTTGCTGGCGCAGATCGCCAAGCAATTTGGTCTGGCCCCGGTGGCTGAAGCGGCCCCGGATCTCACCTCGCTCGCCGCCCAGCGCAAGGCCGCCTGAAGCCCGCAATGCGATAATCAGCCGATGAACGAACCTCGCAGCATTCCGCTCTCCGTCATCGACGAGGCCCCGGCCAGCCTGACGCCGGGCGAGAAGCAACTGGCCGGCGACAAGATCGGCCGCAGCCCGGTGACCTTCGAGGAAGCGCCCGTGTTGCGCAAGCCGAGCTGGATCCGGGTGCGCATCCCGTCTGGCAACGCCGTGCAGCAGTTGAAGTCGAAGCTGCGGGCGAATCGCTTGGTTACGGTGTGCGAGGACGCCAGCTGCCCGAACATCCACGAGTGCTTCAGCCACGGCACCGCGACGTTCATGATCATGGGCGAGGTCTGCACCCGCCGCTGCAGTTTCTGCGATGTCGCGCATGGCCGGCCCAAGCCGCTCGATGCCGATGAGCCGCGTCGTTTGGCTGAAACCATCGCCGACATGCGCCTCAAGTACGTGGTCATCACCAGCGTGGATCGCGATGACTTGCGCGATGGCGGCGCGCAGCATTTCGTCGACTGCATCCGCGAAACGCGCGCGGCGGTGCCGGGCATCCAGGTCGAAGTGCTGACGCCGGATTTCCGTGGCAAAGGCCGCATGGAACGCGCGCTGGAGATCATGGCCATCGCGCCGCCGGACGTCTTCAACCACAACGTCGAGACCGTGCCGGAGCTGTACAAGAACGTGCGTCCGGGTGCGGATTACCAGTGGTCGCTGACCTTGCTCAAGAAGTTCAAGGCGCAGCATCCCGATGTGTCCACCAAGTCCGGGATCATGCTGGGCCTGGGCGAAACGATGGAACAAGTCGAAGGCACCTTGCGCGATCTGCGCGCGCACGATGTCGACATGATCACCATCGGCCAGTACCTGCAGCCCTCGCCCTCGCATCACCCGCTGATGCGCTACTGGACGCCGGAAGAGTTCAAGGCGCTGGAAGACTTCGGCTACCAGCTCGGCTTCTCGCATGTCGCCTCCGGGCCGATGGTGCGCTCCAGCTACCACGCCGACCGTTCAGCCAAGGAAGCGGGCATCGCCCCGGCGGTCTGAGTTTCCGGGCCCGGTCCAGCCATTCATCTGGCCTTTCAGGCCGCCCGCTACCCTGCAGGTGAGCCTGAGCTGGCGCGGGAAGCGAACTTCCGGCACTGTCAGGTTGTCCCATTCCGTGGGCAGACTGTGCCCAAGATGCTGTCTGAGCGAGTGACTTTGATGATGAAGCTACGTCCGACCCTGCTTGCCCTGGCCTTGGCCGCCCCGATCTCGTTGTTGGCGATGGCCGACAGCCCGCGCACGCAAGCGCCCGCTACGATGCAGGCACTGGTGCCCACGCAGCAACAGGCGGACACCTCAGCGATTGTTCATGGCCTTTTGTCTGACAGTCGCTATGCCTACCGCCCGCGCGTACTCGATGCGAGCCTGGGCGCCGAGGTGTGGAAGCGTTATCTGGAAGCGCTCGATCCCTCCAAGGTCTATCTGACCCAACAGGACATCGCCAGCGTGCCGGATGCGCCGGCGAAAGCCGTAGCCGCGGTGAAGGAAGGCGATTACGCGCCGATGTATTCGGTATTCGATATTTATCGCAAGCGTGTAGTCGAGCGCTCCAACTATGTACGCGGCCTGCTCAAGCAAGACATCTTCGACTTCACCGGCAACGACCGCTACGACTACGATCGCGAAGATGTAGCGTGGAGCGATGCCGCCGCGTTGGATGTGCAGTGGAAGCAGTCGGTGCGCTCAGACTGGCTGCGCCTGAAGCTGGCCGGCAAGCAGCCCGATGAAATTCGCAAGACACTCGACAAGCGTTACGCCAACATGGTCACGATGATCGATGACCTCAACGCCGAGGACATCTTCCAGACTGCATTGAACGCGTACACCGGGTCCATCGACCCGCATACCGATTACTTCAACCCGCGCGCCGCCGAACGTTTCAACCAGTCGATGTCGCTATCGCTCGAAGGCATCGGTGCGCAGCTGCAAAAGCGCGACGATATCGTCACCATCATGGAGCTGATCCCGGGCGGCCCGGCCGCACGCAGCAACTTGCTCAAGCCCGGCGATCGCATCGTCGGCGTTGGCCAAGGTGAGAAAGGCGCGATGGAGGATGTGATCGGTTGGCGCATCGATGACGTTGTCGCCAAGATCAAAGGTGCCAAGGGCACTGTCGTGCAGCTCGACATCCTGCCGGCCGAGATGGGCATCGATGCCAAGCCCAACCGCATCCAGCTGACCCGCGACAAAGTCGTGCTGGCCGACAGCAAGGCCAAGGGTGAAGTGATCCAGTTGCCGGGCGTCGATGGCGCGCCCGCGCGGCGCATCGGCGTGATCAAGGTGCCGGCGTTCTATCAGGATTTCGATGCGCGCCGCAGCCGCAATGGTGACTATGTTTCCGTGTCGCGGGATGTTGCCGAGATCCTTGCCAAGTTCAACGCCGACAAGCTCGACGGCGTGGTCGTCGATCTGCGCAACAACGGCGGCGGTTCGCTGGATGAGGCCGTCAACATGACGGGCCTCTTCATCGACAAGGGCCCGGTGGTGCAGGAACGCCAAGCTGGCGGTCGCATCACGGTGCGCAGTGACCGCGATGATTCCGTGCAGTGGGAAGGCCCGTTGGCCGTGTTGATCAATCGTGCATCGGCATCGGCATCGGAAATTTTTGCAGGCGCGATCCAGGATTATGGGCGCGGCCTCATCATCGGTGAAACCAGTTTCGGCAAAGGCACGGTGCAGGCGATGGTCGATCTTGATCGTGTCGTGCCGGACCGCTCGCAAGACCAGTATGGCGATGTGAAGCTGACAGTCGCCGAGTTCTTCCGCCCTAGTGGCAGCAGCACGCAGAACAAGGGCGTGTCCCCGGATATCGCATTCCCGGCGACGCTTGATGCCGACGAATACGGCGAGAGCACCTACGACAACGCACTGCCGTGGTCGAAGATCGACGAAGCGCCGCACGCGACTTACGGTCAGTTCGCGGGCTTGTTGCCAGAGCTCAAGCGTCTGCACGATATCCGCTCGGCTGATGATGTTGAATACCAATGGCGCGTCGAAGATGCCGCCGAGTTCCGTGCGCAGCGCGAAAAGAAGTGGATCAGCTTGAACGAGGCAGAGCGTCGCGTTGAACGTGACAAGGAAGATGCCAAGCGCAAGTTCCGCCAAGCCGAGCGTAAGCGCTTGGGGCTGGATCTTGATCCATTGGCCGATGATGGCGCGGATGATGGCCTGCAATACAACGAGCGTGATGTCGCCCGTGAGGCCGAACGCGAGAAGCTGGCGGATAAGGCACCGGATCCCTTGCTGCGTGAAGCGGCGGCGATCCTTGGCGATGCGGCCCGCATGCTGGATGGTGATCGCGCACTGGCCGCGCAGGTTCTGCCTAAGTCCACCCAGGCAGGTAACTGGGCGAAGTAAGTCTGGATGCCCTTGTGCACATGCACAGGGGCATTTTCATTCGGTTCAAATGGACTGTTTGCTGGGCAGTGCCAAGCCCCGTTTGACCGTATCCAGCACGACGCGGCTCTCGTAACGCTTGATGTTCTTTTGCGGCTTGAACAGCCGTTCGATCAAAGCGCGATATTCTGGCAGTGTTGGCGTTGCGACGATCAGCAGGTAATCCCAATCGCCGGCCAGTTGGTAGCACTGCTGCACTTCCGGCGTCTCGCGCATGCGGGCGTAGAAGGATTTCAATTCCTGCATCGATTCGCGCTCCATGCTCACCCACACTGCGATCAAGGTGGTGAAGGGCAGCACGTCGGGATCGAGTATCGCCACTTGGTGTAGAAGGCCGCTCTCGCGATAGCGCTTGATCCGTCGTTGCACGGCGCTGGGCGATAGACCAACGGCGTCGCCCAGCTCGGTCAGGGTGCGGTCGGCATCCGACTGCAGCAAGGCCAGCAGCGCATGGTCGAAATTGTCGAGGGTAGGGCGGACGCTCACGCAAAAATTTTGCGTTTAGACGCATAATTTTTCAAGCGCCACGCAAGGCCCCGGCCTTACGCTGCGCGCATGGACTCCAACTCTCCCACTTCGCCGCGCCCGGTCGCGATCGCGATGGCGCTCGCCGCCGTCTACCTCATCTGGGGCTCGACCTACCTCGGCATTCGTTTCGCGCTGGAGGGAGGCTTCCCGCCATTCTTGCTGGGTGGCATCCGCTTCTTGATCGCCGGTGGTTTGATGTTCGCATTCCTGCGCTTGCGAGGCGAGGCGCCGCCTACGCGCGCGCAATGGCGCAACCTGGCCGTAATGGGGACGCTGCTGCTCGCTGCCGGCAACGGCATGGTGAATTTCGCCGAGCAAACCGTGTCTTCAGGTTTGGCCGCAGTCGCGGTGGCATCCGCGCCGATCTGGATGGGCGTGTTCGCGATGATGCGTGGTGACAAACCGACACGCGTGGAATGGGTCGGTATTGGCGTCGGTTTTATCGGCGTGCTCTGGCTCAATGCCGGCGGCGCCATGTCGGGTTCGATGAAAGGATTGATCGCACTGTTGATCGCGTCTCTCGCGTGGTCCTTCGGCTCCATCTGGAGTCGCGGTCGCGACCTGCCTTCGCCCTTCATGACAGCGGCAGGCCAAATGCTATGCGGCGGCGTGGTGATGATGGCGATCGCCTTCATCACCCGCGAACGCATGGATATGCCGACATCCAAAGGCTTGGCGGCGTTCGCCTATCTGGTGGTGTTCGGTTCCATCATCGGCTTCACTGCTTACATCTGGCTACTGCATAACGTGCGGCCTGCATTGGCAGGCAGCTATGCCTATGTAAATCCTGCGATCGCGGTGGTGTTGGGTGCTTTGATGGCGGGCGAGCGTGCATCCACCGCAGAACTCGGCGCGATGCTGGTGATCCTGGCGGGCGTGGTGGTGATCACGTTGGCCAAGGCGGGGAAGAAGAAGCGCGCCTGACAACTGTCATGTGATCGGGCTGACCCCGGCGACTACTGCGCCGGGTTGGCTGGCGGCATCCTGCAAGCCAGACGCAGGAGCCTAGCGATGAACATGATGGACGGTGCAACCCAAGCTTCCATGTCCGCGGCCTGTCTTGCAGGCGCTCGGAAGCGGTATGGCAGGGTCGAGGCTCTGGCAGGATTCGACCTGGCATTGATACGTGGTGAAGTGCTGGCCTTGCTGGGTGCCAATGGTGCGGGCAAGAGCACCGCGATTGGGCTGATGCTGGGATTGATCGCGCCCGATGCCGGCCAGGTTGAGTTGTTCGGGCTAGCGCCGCAGTCTCTTGCGGCGCGTCGCCGTATCGGAGTCATGCTGCAATCGGCGGCATTGCCCGATACATCGACCGTCGGTGAATTGCTGGAAGCCACGCGCGCCTACTATTCGGCGCCGCTGTCCATCACCGAATGCGAGTCACTGGCTGGCTTGCAAGGGCTGTCCAAGCGCCGCTATGGCAAGTTGTCCGGGGGCCAGCAACGGCGCGTGCAGTTTGCGCTTGCGATCTGTGGCGACCCGCAACTGCTGTTCCTGGATGAGCCCACTACCGGTCTGGATATCGAGGCGCGCCAGCAAATCTGGTTGGCCATTAAACAGTTGCGCGCGCGCGGTGTTGCCGTCCTATTGACGACGCACTACCTGGAAGAGGCAGAAGCGCTGGCCGATCGCGTGGTGGTGATTGATCGCGGACGCAGCATTGCCGAAGGAAGCGTTGATGTCATCCGCGCCAAAGTGTCTGGGCAGCGCATTCGTTGTCGTAGCCGATTGGATATCGCCGTCGTTCTGGGTTGGCCAGGCGTCGTGCAGGCCACGCGCGAGGGGGAATACCTCGTGTTGCGCGTCGACGATGCCGTGCGTGCGTTGCCGCCGTTGCTGGCCGCCGATCCTGCTCTATCCGACCTGGAAATCAGCCGCGCGGGGTTGGCCGACGCTTTCCTTGCCATCACACGCGAATCCAACGAGGAGTTACGCGCATGAACACGCTTGCTAATGACACGCGGGGGGCCGAGCTCGCACCATCCATTACACGCATCTACTGGTTGGAAACCCGCAACGAATTCCTGCGTATGTTGCGCACGCCGATGTTCGCGCTACCCACGCTGTTGTTTCCGCTGGTCTTTTACGTGATGTTTGGCGTGCTTTTGAATCGCGGCAACGGCAATGCGGCCACCTACATGATGGCGACGTATGGTGTGTTTGGCGTAATGGGCGCATCGATGTTCGGCTTCGGGGTCACTGTATCGATGGAGCGCAGTCAGGGATTGTTGCGGCTTAAGCGTGCACTGCCGATGCCGTCTGGCGCCTATCTATTCGCTAAAACCGGTATGGCGATGGTGTTCGTGTTGATGATCACCTTGTGCATGATGTTGGTCGCGATCATCTTGGCCAAAGTTTCGTTGACCCCGGTGCAGGGAATGCTGTTGATCGCGATCAACCTGCTGGGCAGTCTGCCGTTTGCGGCGCTGGGGCTTTACATCGGCACTCTGTCCAGTGCAAATGGATCGCCAGCCATCCTGAACATGGTGATGTTGCCGATGGCATTCTTGTCCGGCCTGTGGCTGCCCTTGTCGATGTTGCCCGGTTGGCTGCAAAGCATCGCGCCGGTGTGGCCCAGCTATCACTTGTCTCAACTCGCGCTGAAAGTGGTGGGACATGATCTCGTCCAACCAATCTGGCTGCACGTCGGGGTATTGCTGTTAGTGACGGTGGTATTTGCGTTGCTGGCGCGAGGTCGTCTGGCGCGAGCCGAATGAATTCGCACGAAAATCGGATGCAGTGCCAAGGAGAACCAAGATGAAGAAGTCATTTGAGCTCGGCATGCTCGCGCTTCTGGCAGCGGCCTTGGGCGGGGTTGCCTGGTGGTCCGCCCGTGCCGATGAGCCGACCCAATCAGTGCCACGAAACAGTTTCGCAGTGCGTGATGCGCGGGTATTCGATGGCGAACAATTCATCGAACGCGCCACTGTGGTCGTGCGCGATGGTCGCATCGAAGCGGTGGGGAAGGGCGCGCGCATTCCGAAGGGGTTCGATGTCATCAACGGACAAGGCAAGACGCTGATGCCAGCCTTGATCGACGCCCATACCCATGTATGGGGCGAGGCCCAACGTGATGCATTGCGCTTCGGCGTAGGCACGGAGCTGGAGATGATGGGCGCGATGCAGTCGTTGCCGGGCTATCGCGATCAGCGTGATTCGTTCGCTCGCACCGATCGCGCCGATGTCTGGTCGAGTGGTGCGGCAGTCACCGTGCCGGGTGGTCATGGCACCGAGTACGGCTTCCCGGTGCCCGAGCTCAAGCCGGGTGAGGATGCCGATGCCTTCGTGCGTGCGCGTATCGATGAAGGCAGCGAATTCATCAAGTTGATGATCGATGATCTGCACGCCTACGGCAGTACGCATCGCATGCCGACGTTGGATCGCGCCCAGATCGAAGCGAGTATCGCCGCTGCCAAGCGTCAGAAGCGACTTTCAGTTGCCCACGTTGCAGCCCAGGACGATGCGCTGCACGCCGTCAACGCCGGTGTGGATGGCCTGGTGCATGCCTTTATCGACCAGCCAGCTAGCGACGGCATGATTGCAGCGATGAAATCGCGTGGTGCGTTCATGGTGCCGACGTTGTCGGTCATCGCCGGCTTTGGTAGAACGGACGACAGCACGAAATTGGCCGCTGATGCGCGTTTGAAGTCACGCCTTAGCGATGCACAAATCGCAACGTTACATGCGCGCTTCCCCCCGTCCTTTCCATTCCAGGCCAATGCGTTACCCAACGCACTTGAAACCGTGCGTCGCTTGCATGCGGCCGGTGTGGAGATATTGGCTGGTACGGACGCAGGCAACCCCGGGACTGCGCATGGTGTCAGCTTGCATGGTGAGTTGGCGATGCTGGTGCGTGCGGGTCTCAGTCCGGCCGAGGCGCTGCGTGCAGCGACTTCAGCACCCGCTAGGCGTTTCGGTCTGAAAGACCGTGGTCACATAGCGCCCGGGATGCGTGCGGACCTTTTATTGGTTGATGGCAATCCGTCTAAGGATATTGAGACAACGCGCGGCATCGTCAGCATCTGGAAGAACGGTTACCTACAATCTGGCGATGCGCCGGCCGCCGACCGCGCGGGTGGCCTCGCGGAAAGTGATCGCCTCATCTCCGACTTCGAAAGTGGTGACATGAGCACACGTTTCGGTAGCGGCTGGCAGGCGGCGAGCGACCGCTTCATGGGGGGCAAGTCCATCGCCAATACCGTTTGGCTGGCCAGCGGTGCAGGCGGATCCAAGGGTGCGATGCGCGTCGAGGGCGATGTGATGGCAGGCCCCACGCCATGGGCGGGTGCGATGTTCTCGCCGGGCAGTACGCAGATGCAGCCGGTTAACCTCGGCACACGCCAGGCAATCACCCTGAAAGTGCGTGGCACGCCCGGCGACTACGTCATCGTGATACTGCATGGCGAAGGCCAGGTTGCCGCCGTACCCGTTGTTGTGGGCGAGGACTGGGGCGAGATCCGCGTGCCACTGTCGAAGTTCGTGGGTGCGGATTTGTCGCGGGTGATGTCGCTTGGCATCAGCAATAGTCGCATCGGCCATTTCCGGGTAGACCTGGATGATGTCGCCATCGAATGATGGACATGAAAGTTTCCCGCATTCGTGACCGTTACTATCCACGCCATGGCTGACTCCCTCGCACTACGAATTCGCCAACGTCTCTTGCCCGATGCCGTCGATCAGGGTTGGGTGCCTATCGCCATGCTGGGCTACCTGGTGTTCCTCTTCGTGCCGATGCTCGGCCGCGCGTTTCCAGAGGTTGGGACGTTCAATGTTCCGTTCAATCTCGGGGCTACGCTCGCTTCGTTGGTCGCTTTTTTGCCGCTGTATTTCTATGTCTTTCGGCGTAGTGCACCTGGAAAATTGCTGGCCGTACTAACCATCTTCGCTTTGGCCTGCGTGCTTCTGCCGTGGAATGCTTATGCGAATACTTATGTGATCTACGCCGCGTCTTTGCTGGCTGTATTGTCAATACGCCTGCCGGTGCGTGTCGCGTTACTGGCTGCGATGTTGCTGGTGTTTGGGTTGCGCATGTATTTGCTCTGGCCCTTCAGCTATGTCGCCTTTGGCATCGGCTTCACGGTGTTGATTTCGGCATCCGTGTTTACCTCCAACTATTTCATGATCGAGCGTGAGAAGAAGCGTGCGCAGCTGGAGGCGAGCCAGGATGAAGTGCGCCGCATCGCCGCATTTGCCGAGCGCGAACGCATTGGTCGTGACTTGCATGACTTGCTGGGGCACACCTTGTCGATGATTGCACTCAAGGCTGATTTGGCAGCGCGACTGGCAATGCGGGATGGTGATGCGGCCTCCATTGAGATGCGTGAAGTTGCCCGCATCGCACGCGAGGCATTAAATGAAGTGCGGCAGGCAGTGAGTGGTATCCGCAGCGCATTGATCGCGGCTGAACTTGCATCGGCCAAGGTATTGCTTGAAGTCGATGGCGTGGCGGTGAATGCTCAAATGGATGCGGTGGCGCTCTCCCCCGATTACGAGTGCGCATTCGCCATGACTCTGCGTGAGGCGGCGACCAATGTGCAGCGTCATGCCGACGCCAGGAATTTTGAGGTGGTCTTGCGAAGCGATCAACACGATGTCGTGTTGGAGCTGATCGATGATGGCCAGGGTGGGGCGATCAAGCCCGGCAACGGATTGTCCGGTATGCGCGAGCGCCTTGAGGGTTTGGGCGGACGATTGCAGCTGCAGTCCGAGGCCGGAAAGGGTGCCCGCGTAATAGCAAAATTGCCGTTGAAGGGCGCGACATGATCCGAGTGTTGTTGGCCGAAGATCAGGCGATGGTGCGTGGTGCACTGGCGGCTTTGCTTCGTCTGGAGAACGACATCGAGGTGATCGCGGATGTCGCCGATGGCGAAGCCGCATGGCGCGAGATTCAGCGTAATGCGCCCGACATCCTGTTGACTGATATCGAAATGCCCGGGTTGACGGGACTGGAGTTGGCGCAGCGCATCCAAAGGCATGAGCTGCCTATCAAGGTTGTCATCGTCACCACGTTTGCGCGCGCCGGATTTCTCAGACGTGCACTTGATGCGGGCGTACAGGGTTATCTACTCAAGGATGCGCCTGCCGAACAGCTTGGGGATGCGCTCAGGCAAGTCCAGCGTGGCGGCCGCGCCATCGATCCCCAGCTGGCATTGGAAGCATGGAGCGAAGGCGATCCGCTCAGTGACCGCGAGCGCCAGGTGCTGCGTTTGGCAGGCGACGGGTTGGGCGCAGGCGAGATCGCCACAAAGCTCGGTCTATCGCACGGCACCGTGCGCAATTATTTGTCGGAGGCCATCGGCAAGCTGGGAGTTGGCAATCGCATCGAGGCTTACCGACTGGCGCGGCAAAAGGGTTGGCTGTAAGCGAGATGCTCTGTCTCTACTACAACGTCATGCTTTGTGAATTCGTTCGTTAGTGCAAAGCGAGTAAGGCCTGGGCAGTGGCCGGGCCTTGTTCAAAGACACCATGAAAGTGATGTCCGAGCGTGAAGGCACAGGCCAGGCCGTGCTTGATCACGGCTTTATCCGTGAACACCCTGTTGGTCTCGCTTGGAGACGGTCTTGGCGTGAGCGATCGACAAACGCACGGTTGTTCGTCGCGGCGCCGTCGATTTGTGTGTGGGTGGCGCGGTTTTCATTGGTACTGCAGCGTGCTTCTGAAGATATGAGTTGATGCAACCATGGGCATCACATTGCATCGGGTAGCCCATCTGGTCATCTGCTCTTCCCGTGGCACACGGAAAGAAGCCAGATTACTCACGCAATCTCAGTGCGTAGGTTCCGGCGGCAATTTGAAAGAGGGGCAGGCGTTATCGTTCGTGCGTTGGGATGTCGCTGCTACCCAGGTGGCAACAGGCGCGACCAGCCAATCCAGCCGCATCGGTAGATCCACATGCCCGTGTCCGTTGACCGTAGTCGCGGATGCCATCGGGGTCGAGGCGGCCAACTCATGACTGCTGGCTGCAGGAAACATTCGATCATCGGCACCATGCAGCAGCAGGATGCAGGTCTGGCTAGCCGCAACGATTGGCCGTGCATCGACATTGCGCAGGGAGATGCCAAGCTGTTCGCTTGCTTCGTCTATGGCCGCATCGATGTCGCTGTCATTCATGCGGCCCAGCGCAGCCAGCGTGATACGCGCACGGATGCCGCTTGCTTTGGTGTCTTGTGCTTCGCGGATTGCACCGCGAATGCCTTCGTTTGCCGATTGAAATGGCGCGAATGCGACGATGCCTGCGATGACATCACGCAAGGCAGGTTCAGCGAAGAGAGCCGTGCTTCCGCCATACGAGGTGCCCATCAAGTAAATCGGCGGCTGGATTCGTCCCTGCGCCAGTAACCCACGCACAAGATCGGTGATGTCAGCCGCCTCGCGTGGGCCGTAGCCTGCTGGCGCATCAGCCGAATCACCATGCCCGCGCAGATCGACGTTTACGCCTGAAAAGCCTTGTTCGGCCAATGCCAATGCCCATGGCGTGAATTGATCGCCATTGCTGCCCCAGCCGTGCAAATAAATGATCGAGCCACGCGTGGGTACCGAGGCCTGGGCGTTCTTGACGCGCATGTCGAAGCGCAGACCATTCGTTTCGGTGCGCTTTACGTCATAGACGAAATCACGTTTGGCCGACGGTACGAAAAGGTAGGACAGGCGTATGCCGTCAGCCGTGGTGTGGTTCAAGCGTTCAAGCGCGATGGTTTGCTCGATCTTGAGATTCAGGTGCGGGGTGCGTTCTGGCACTGCAATATGCTTCGCCAAGGTCCCAACACCCAGGCTGGCGATCAATGCAAGGGGCAGTGCGAGATGCATCGGTCGTGCCGTGTCAGCCCGCGTAACGCGCCTTCAACATTGCGAACGCCGAGCGCAGGCACTGGGCTTCGCCGCCCGCCGGGCGGCCTGGGCGGTCGTTGTCGTTCCAGCTGTAGACATCGACATGTGCCCATTTTTGGCCTTCCGGTACGAAGCGTTCCAGATACAGCGCGGCGGTCACGCTGCCGGCCATCGGGCTACTGCTACCGTTGGCGATGTCGGCAATATTACTGGTGAGATAACGTAAATACGGACGCCACAACGGCATGCGCCACAGGGGTTCGAACACCTGTTGGCCTGCATCCAACCAATCATTCGCCAGTGCATCGTCATTGGCGTAGAGCGCGGGTAGATCCGGGCCGAGTGCGATGCGCGCAGCGCCTGTTAGTGTTGCAAAGTCCAGCAGTAACTCAGGCCTGTCTTCCGATGCACGCACCAGTGCGTCGCACAGAACGAGGCGGCCTTCGGCATCGGTATTGTCGATCTCCACGCTCACGCCTTTGCGCGTGGCGATCACTTCACCCGGGCGCAATGCATTCGGACCGATGGCGTTCTCGACTGCAGCGACAAACAAGGACAAGCGCACTTTCAAGCCGCGCGCCATGATGAGCTCGGCCAGTGCGATCGCATGTGCTGCGCCGCCCATGTCCTTCTTCATGTTGCGCATGCCGGCGCTGGCTTTGATATTCAAGCCGCCTGTGTCGAAGCACACGCCCTTGCCGACCAGTGACACGCGCGGCGCATCGACATCACCCCATTCCAGATGGATCAAGCGTGGTGCGCGATGCGAGGCGCGTCCCACCGCGTGGATGGCTGGGTAGTTTTGCGTAATCAGGTCATCGCCGCTGATCACTTCGATCTCGGCGCCGTATTGCTTTGCGATGTCGCGTGTCACCGACTCCATCTCGTCCGGGCCCATGTCCTCGGTCGGCGTGTTGATGAGATCGCGCACGCGCACGCAGGCGGCGAGCACATCGAGTGTTTCTGCATCCGCGCCGTTGTCGATGGCGAGCATCGCCGGTTCACGCAACGGCCTCTTGTAACGGCGGAAGCGATAACTGCCCAAGCCCCAGCCCAGCACCAATGCATGGCGGGCAGCAGCATCCAGCTCGCCAACCAATTTCCATTCGCCGGGTGGTAGTGCGTAGGGCGCATGCGAGTAGGTGAACGGGTCAAGTCGGTTGCCGATGCCGATTACGGCACCTTCGATGCCGTTATTGCCTGGCAAGAGCATCAACGTGCCAGAGCTTGCGGTGTACTTTTGCGCATCCAGCCATTGGCCGATCGCAGGCAATTGCAGTTTGCGCCATGCATCAAACTCTTCGCCGCGCACGCAATGAAATGGCAGCGGGTGCTGCGGGTTGCGGGTCAAGCCGGGCAGGTTGTTCATGGGGCATCCTCATGGCGGGGTTGCATGTCGAGCCAGTCGGCCAGCGCGGCAAGCGTGGGAAGGATCAGGCTGGGCACGAACTCGCGCTTTGGCCAGGTGGGGTGTCGCTCGCGTGCATCGTCGCGATGCAGCCAGCAGGTCATCAGGCCTGCACGATGTGCGCCGACTATATCCGCTTCGACATCGTCACCTACATGCAGCACTTCATGCGGCGCGACACCAAGTTGGTCGCAAGCGTGCAGGAAGATGGAAGCATCGGGCTTGCCACGGCCAAATTCGCGCGCGGTGACCTTGCCGGTGAAATATTGATCGATGCCGATGGTGGCCAGGTCCGCATTGCCATTGGACAGCGCATAGACTGGCACGCGTGCCGCAATACGCGCCAAGGCATCGCGCGCGTCATCGTAGAAGTCCACGCGATTGCGCTCGGCGAAGAAGGCGGCGTAAGCCTCATCGGCCAGGGCAGGATCGCTGCCGCTTTCGGCCAGTGCGATCTCGATGCCTTTGCGGCGCAGCCAGCTGGCATCGTGTGATTGCTGTGGATAGCGATCCATCACGCGTTCGCGCAATCGACGCATCGCCGGGATGGGGAACTGCGCTGCCGTACGCGGCGCGTGTGTTTCGAACCAGGTATGCAACACGCGCTCGATGCGTTCGCCAATGGGCGGGAACGGCCACAAGGTGTCGTCGAGGTCGAGGGTGATGGCGCGAATGAGGGGGGGCGTGCTCACGTTTCGCATTTTAACGGCTTGTCATTCCAACAACTTCGCCCACCCCTCCCAGCCTTCGATCTTGGACAAGATGATCTTCACGCATACCAGGAGCGGCACCGCCAGCAACAAGCCGATGATCCCCCACACCCAGCCAAACACCATCAGCGCCAGCATCAACACCAAGGGCGACAGGGCCATGCGCTTGCCCAAGACAATCGGCGTGATGATCTGACCTTCCAATGTATGCAGGCCCAGATACAGCGCAGCGGGCAGGAGCGCGGGCCACATGTCGCCTTGAGTGGTGAAGCCCATCACCAGCATCACCAGCACGCCTATCAACGGTCCTACATAAGGCGCGAAATTGAGCAGTGCGGCCATGGTGCCCCACAGCAAGGCTTCGTCGATGGGCAGGTCGACAATGAAGTACAAGGCGGCGGCAAACACCAGGCCCATGGCGGCATTGATCACACTGATGGTCAGCACGTAGCGCGACATTTCTCGCTCGATCGATTGCAGGATGTCGACCGTGATGCGCTTTTTCTGCCGGTCAGGCATCAAGTCGATCGCGTGCTTCTGCAGGTTCTGCCCGAATATCATGAAGAACAACGTGAGCAAGACCACGGCCAGCACCTGGGTGATGATCTTCGGCGTTGCGGTCAGCGCCTTGTAGGGGTCATTGACCTCGGTCTTGACCACTTGCTCGGCTTTGTTCGTGCTTTCACCGCCTGCCGCGCGGGCGATGTTTTCGGCGACCTTGTTAGCGTCCTGCATCGGTTTGGCCACGGCGCGGAGCTTGGGCGTGAGCTTGCGCATCTGCTGCGGGACTTCGCGTACCCACTCAGATGCTGGTTCGACCAGCTGCTGTCCCAGGCCCACAGCGAGCGAGATACCCGTGGCCACCACCAGCACGGCAGCCAGCGCGCGCGGCAACCACAGTTTCTGCAACAAGCGAATGATGGGGTTGCCGATGAGCGCGAAGAACAGCGCCAGCATGATGGGCAGCACCAACTCCTGCGTGGCCCACAAGGTATAGGCAACGGCCAGTGTCGCGAGTATCAGCAGCGCGATGCTGGCGCGCGGGCGTGGCGTTTCACTAGATAGGTTTTCTTCGGCCGATGGTTCAAGTGAGCCGATGTTGCTTTGCGAAGGCGGCACGCTCACAGCAAGCCCCGGCGACGCAGGGCTTCGTGGTCAAGCAAGGGATCGTTGCTGGAGGTGCGTGGCGCTGCAGCGACCGCGGTGACTGTCGTCGCTGCCTTGGTGGCTTCAGCCGTCGCTTCGGCCTGGTCCGCGGCTTCTCCTGCTTCGCCCGCCGCGGCTTGTGCGCTGCCGCTGGCGACCAAGCCTGAGATCGCTGTCATCAACTGCATCAGGCCGCCACTCGCGACGTTTGCAAGTGGGCGAGTGCGCCCCACGATGAATCCACTCGCAAGCCCGGCTATTACGATGCGGCCCGGTGTCCATGCCGTGCGCCATGCGCCTTTCAGCTGCCGCCACTCGACGCCGACATATCGCTCATGCGCTTCGAGTGCCTGTTCGGCCTGGGTGACTTTGTCGATCAGCTTGTTGAAGCCCATGGTCGTTGGCGTGTCGCTTGTCAGTGGATACAGCGTGGAAAATCAGGGCGGCGTGACATTGATGCCTTGCTCGTCCTTGACTGGGGCACCGTTCGCCTCTTTGGTCGGCATCGCGTCGGTGGCTTCTTTGGTGGACTGCGGCGATGCCGGATCGGGCGTGTGGTCGGACAATTCACCAATGCCCAGGCGCGCCAATTGCCGGCGTGTCGCCTTCATTCGCGTGTGCTCGAAATAGCGCATCGCCCTCCACCCAGCAAACCAGGTGGTGAGGGCGCATAACGTGCCCCACACCAGAAGCGATGCCCAAACCGGCATGCCTAATCCGTAGCTCAGCCCCATCACCAAGGCGGCGGACAACATCAAGCCAGCGACCACGCCAAAGACAATGGCGCCCGCGGTGAACGCCAGCGTGCGGCCAAATGCGCTGCGCGCCAGCGAGACATCCGCGGCGACCAGCGTGCGCATCGCCTTGGTGGCGTCGCGCACGCCCGCCAATCCCGCCTGACCGGCACTGCCGACCTGGCGGAACGATTCCAACAGCTCAGCGACCTCGTCCCCTGCGCTGCGCTTGTCCGACATAGATGCTTACTTCTCGCTGTTGCCGCTGCGTGCCAGCTTGGCAATCACCCAGCCAGCAGCGAATGCAACACCAAATGCAGTCAGCGGACGCTCGCGGATCAATTCCGCCGTGCTGTCGATCATGTCGCGGCTCTTGTCCATCAACACGTCCATCTGTTCTTTCGCGGCAGCGCCCATTTCCTCGGCGGCGGTGATGCCTGCTACTGCGCCATCGGCGAGTTCCGCCTTCATGTTGGCGCGGCCCAAACGCAGCTCGTCGCCCGCAGCGGCGGCGGCGCCCTTGACCGAGTCGCCCGCGTGCACGGCGGCGGATTTCAGGTGGCTACCGGCTTCGGACAGGTTGTCTTTGACATTGCTCATCGTGGTGCTCCTATCAGTGTGGGGGTGGTGTCAGATGTAGTGTGCCTTGCGGCACATCAAGGAATCGCGAGGGTGCCGATGCGCCCGCCGTCGCGCCAGATGCGGAAAGCCAGTTGCTGCGGCGGCTGGCGGAAGCTGGCGCGGAAGCTGGCCAAATCATTGAAGCGTCCGGTCGTGGCCTCCAGGATCACGTCGCCCGAACGCAGACCTGCACGCTCAGCGCGACTGTCGTTAGCCACGGTGCTCACCTGCACGCCCGATGCGCCTTGGCGTCGCAGTGTTTCCGGCAGCTCGCCAAATGTCACCCCGGCCAGGCGCGGATCGAGGCTTGCACCATCGCGCGGCAATTCTTGCAGGCCCGCGGTGAGTTGCAGCGGTTTGCCGTCACGGCGCACATCCAGCGTTAGCCGCGCATTCGCCGCCTGCAGGCCCTGGAAGTTGCGGAAGTCCTCGGCGCTGGCGATGCGTTGGCCGTTAGCCGCAACGATCACATCATTCGCGCGAAGTCCTGCATTCGCGGCCGAAGAGCCCGGATACACCCGAGTCACCAGTGCGCCGCTGCTGGAATCCAGCCCCAATGCGCGTGCGCGGCGTGCATCGATGTCCTGCGTGTCCGCGCCGATCGTGCCGCGACGCACCTGGCCGTCGTTCGCCAACAGCTGCTGCATGATGTTGCTGGCCAGATCACTCGGGATGGCGAAGCCCAGGCCGATGTTGCCGGCCATCGAGCCGCGCGGATTGAAGCTGGCGGTGTTGATGCCGACCAAGCGACCGTTCAAATCCACCAACGCGCCGCCGGAATTGCCCGGGTTGATGCTGGCATCGGTCTGGATGAAATTTTGGAAGCCGGCGCCGGGCAGGTTGTTGCGACCGACTGCCGAGACAATGCCCGAGGTCACCGTCTGGCCGACGCCAAACGGGTTGCCGATGGCGACGACAAAATCACCGACGCGCAGCGCATCGCTGTCGGCCAAGGGAATCGCACTCAAATTCTGCGCCGGGATGCGCATCAGGGCGACATCGGTATCCGGGTCAGAGCCCAAGAATTCGGCTTGCAACGTACGGCCATCGGCCAGCATCACCGAGACCTCGGTCGCGCCTTCGACCACGTGATGGTTGGTCAGTACGTAGCCGCGCTGCGCATCGACGATCACGCCCGAGCCCAGCGATTCATTGATGCGCTCCTCGGGGATACCCAGCATCCGCCGGAACATCGGGTCGTTGTCGAAAGGTGTGCGCACCCGCACGCGCTGCTTGGTGTTGACGCTGACCACCGCCGGCATCACCCGCTGCAACATGGGTGCCAACGAGGGCACCGGTTGGCCGGCAACGGTGGCCGGCAACTGGGCCGTCATCGGCACGGTGGCTTGAGCGGGTGCGGGCTCGGCCGCGGCTGGCTGGGTCAGGGCGTCACGGATCGCCGTGGCCGCAAAGCCACCAAAGGCCGCGGTGACGGCCAGGATCAGCA
Source organism: Solilutibacter tolerans (assembly GCF_900155935.1). Taxonomy (GTDB): domain Bacteria; phylum Pseudomonadota; class Gammaproteobacteria; order Xanthomonadales; family Xanthomonadaceae; genus Solilutibacter; species Solilutibacter tolerans. The sequence continues at coordinate 31,469 of NZ_FTLW01000002.1, read as the reverse complement.
GGGTAGGCAAGGGGCGCATCGGGCGGCGCAGGGCATCGTGGGGCATAGGGCTTCCTTTATCGCCCGCTGGCAGTAGCTTCAGCGTGAACGGCGGGCGGTTCTCATCCAGTGTGTCTCCAAAACCCTAAATGCGCGATTAAGCCCGGTCGTTTTGCATGTCACCGAATGTCAACAAAAAAACTTCAACCTGAATGCGTTTTGCGCCTTGACACAGGCTGGGCTCGCTCGTAATTTGAGTGACTGTTTTCCACTACATCTTGGGGTTGGTCAGCGGCCGATTCCCAAGTATTGGGCACGAAGCTTTGGTGGAAACAGGGGGAAATCGGGCGAAAAAGCGTGATCGCAAGCACTTTAGGCGGTCGCTGGCATCGCCTCCGGACAGCACTAGAACAACAATGGAGTGAACCATCCGCATGAGCAGCGTGCGCCTCGAATCGGTCAAGACCACGAAGGAAACGGAGACCCACGTGATCCCCATGCAACCGGCCTCGCTGGACATCTGGGACAAGAAGTACCGCCTCAAGACCAAGCAGGGGGAAGCGCTCGATGCCGACATCGACGCCACCTACCAGCGCGTCGCCAAGGCCCTGGCCGAGGCCGAGCCCACCGCCGACCTGCAGAAGTACTGGGGCGAGCGTTTCGCCTGGGCGCTGCGCCATGGCGCCATCCCGGCTGGTCGCATCACCTCCAACGCCGGCGCGCAGGCCCACAAGCCCGCGACCTCCACCATCAACTGCACCGTGTCCGGCACCATCACCGACTCGATGGACGGCATTCTGGAGAAGGTCCACGAGGCGGGCCTGACGCTCAAGGCCGGCTGCGGCATCGGCTATGAGTTCTCGACGCTACGCCCGAAGGGTGCGTTCGTCGCCGGCGCCGGCGCGTACACCAGCGGCCCGATGTCCTTCATGGATATCTACGACAAGATGTGTTTCACCGTGTCCTCGGCCGGTGGTCGTCGTGGCGCACAGATGGGCACGTTCGATGTCTCGCACCCCGATGTGCGCGACTTCATCCGCGCCAAGCGCGAAGACGGCCGCCTACGCCAGTTCAACCTGTCGCTTCTCATCACCGATGGCTTCATGCAGGCGGTCAAGGACGATGCCGACTGGCCGCTGGTGTTCCCGCTGTCCGACAAGGAAGTGGGCGAAGTGAAGCTGGACGATGCCGAACAGATCGTCTGGCGCGACTGGCCGACCACGCGTGGCTACGTCACCCGCGATGACGGCCTGGTGGCCTGCAAGATCTACGGCCACGTCCGCGCGCGTCACCTGTGGGACATGATCATGGTCTCGACGTACGACTACGCCGAGCCGGGCTTCATCCTGATCGATCGCGTCAACGAGATGAACAACAACTGGTGGTGCGAAAACATCCGCGCGACCAACCCCTGCGGCGAGCAGCCGTTGCCGCCCTATGGCGCGTGCTTGCTCGGCTCGGTCAACCTGACCAAGTTCGTGCGCAATCCCTTCACCGATGAGGCCGAGTTCGACTGGGAGGAATACAAGGAAGTAGTCCGCGTGTTCACCCGCATGCTGGACAACGTGGTCGAAGTGAACGGCCTGCCGCTGGAACAGCAGCGCAACGAGATCATGCGCAAGCGTCGCCACGGCATGGGCTTCCTCGGCCTGGGCAGCACGGTGACCATGCTCAAGATGAAGTACGGCTCGGAAGAGTCCTGCGAGTTCACCGAGCGCATCGCCCGCGAGATGGCCGTGGCCGGTTGGGAAGTCGCCCTGCAGCTGGCCGAAGAGAAAGGCCCGGCGCCGGTGATGACCGAAGAGTTCGACGTCACCGCCGAAATGCTGCGCAAGCGCCCGGAGATGGCGAAGGACGGCTGGAAGGTCGGCCAGAAGATCGCGGGCCGCGTGCTGCACGCCAAGTATTCGCGCTACATGCAGAAGGTGGCGGAAGTCGCGCCGGAACTGGTGCAGGCTTTGTCCGAGAAGGGCGCGCGCTTCACCCACCACAGCTCCATCGCGCCGACCGGCACCATTTCGCTGTCGCTCGCCAACAACGCGTCGAACGGCATCGAGCCGTCCTTCGCCCACCACTACAGCCGCAACGTGATCCGCGAAGGCAAGAAGACCAAGGAAAAGGTCGATGTGTTCTCGTATGAGCTGCTCGCCTACCGCGAGCTGGTGAATGCGAAGGCGATGCCGTTCTCCGACGATGCCGATGCGCAGCTGCCGGACTACTTCATCAGCGCCGACGACATCACGCCCAAGGCACACGTTGATGTGCAGGCCGCCGCGCAGATTTGGGTGGACAGCTCCATCTCCAAGACCGCGAACGTCCCGACTGATTACCCGTACGAAGACTTCAAGGACATCTACCGTTACGCCCACGAAAAGGGGCTGAAGGGGTGCACCACTTTCCGCTTCAACCCGGCCGCGTTCCAAGGCGTGCTGGTGAAGGAAGCGGATCTGGAAAACACCACGTATCGCTTCGAGCTGGACGATGGCTCGGTGGTGGAGGTTAAGGGCAACGAGCAGATCGAATACGACGGCGAGATGCACACCGCCGCCAACCTGTTCGATGCGCTCAAAGAGGGCTACTACGGCAAGTTCTGATGGAAGGGGATGACGCTGCCATCACGCTGCATTGCAGCTGACACAGGTATAGCATCGCTCGGGTAGTACCCAATTCTCTCCATCCATCTGGTTCACGCCCACAGGAGGGCACATGGCCAAGAAGAAAACCACCACCGTCGGTAAGAGCCTCAGCACCGCGGCCGACAACGTGAAAGACACCGCTGCCAACGTCGGCAGCACCATCGCTTCCAAGGCGAGCGGTGCGGTCGCTACCGTGAAGCGCGTCGCCAGCAACGCCGGCAAGGCGGTCAGCAAGACCGCAACCAAGGCGAAGAAGGCCGTGGTCAAGAAAGAAGCCGCGATCAAGAAGTCGCTCTCGGCCAGCGCCACCAAGGCACGCGCCGAAGCCGCTGCGCTCAAGAAGCAAGGCGTCGGCAAGAAGACCGCCGCAGTGAAGAAGGCCGCCGCCAAGAAAGCGACTGCCAAGAAAGCTGCAGCCAAGAAGGCACCGGCAAAGAAGGCGCCCGCCAAGAAGGTCGCAAAGAAAGTCGCCGCCAAGAAGACCGCTGCGACCCGCGTGATCAAGAAGGAAGTGGCCGATACCAAGCGCGTTGCCCGCAAGGCCGCCAAGAAAGTCGCCAAGGCGACCGGCACCGCCAAGCGCAAGAGCGCCACCACCGCCAAGAAGGCTGCCCGCAGCGCCGCCGGCAAGAAAGCCGCCGCCACTCGCGCCGCCAAGAAGTAAGACCGCACTGCCCTCCGTCGTCGCCCCGCGCGGCGGCGGAGGTGGATTCCCCTACATATAAATAAGCAACACAGGCAAGGACATCATGGCCGTCAAGATCGACAAGAAAATCAAGAGTTACGCCGTTGTCACACCGGAAGACAAGGCGCGCGAATCGCAGCCTGCACAGACCGGTGCCAGCGTGGCCCGCGAGACGGCCGAGGCGGAGTCCGCCAAGGACAACGTGATCCAGATGCACGAGAAGATCGAGCGCCCCGAGGTGCTGATCGGCTCCACCTACAAGATCAAATCGCCGTTGGTGGAACACGCCATGTACGTGACCATCAACGACATCGTGCTCAATGCCGGCACCGAGCACGAATCGCGCCGCCCGTTCGAGATCTTCATCAACTCCAAGTCGATGGAGCACTTCCAGTGGATCGTCGCGCTGACTCGCATCATGTCGGCCGTGTTCCGCAAGGGTGGCGATGTCACCTTCCTGGTCGAGGAAATGAAAGCCGTGTTCGATCCCAAGGGCGGCTACTTCAAGGCCGGCGGCGTGTACATGCCGTCGCTGGTGGCTGAGCTAGGCATGATTGTCGAAGACCACCTCAAGACCATCGGCATGCTGCGCGACCCGGAAATGAGCGAGCACCAGCGCGCGCTGATCGCTGAAAAGCGCCGCGCGTACGAAGAGCACGAAGGCTCAAAAAAAAACGCTGAAATAGCGCCGCCGGCCGACCGCAGCACTGCGGAAGGCCGCGCTGAAGAAGTCATCGAAGTGACGGGCGAGGGCGTGTCCTTCCCGCCCTCCGCCACCATGTGTCACAAGTGCAGCACCAAGGCTCTGGTGCTGATGGATGGGTGTGCGACTTGTTTGAATTGTGGGTATTCGAAGTGTGGGTGATTAGAAAAAGAAGGGCAGGGTAATGGAGCTCAACCGAATACAGATCGAGAATTTTCGTTCGATCGAGTTTGCGGAAGTGCCGTTTGAGCCGCGTTGTCGGGTTTTGCTTGGCAAGAATGAAGTTGGAAAGTCCAACATTCTTGCGGCATGCGCATTGCTTGACGAGGCCACGCAAGTAGAGTCTTCAGATTTGCGCGAAGCCCGTGACGAGGAGGATCCGGTCAAAGAAGGGTCCGTAAATTTTATCTTCCGCCTTTCTGCTGAAGACCTCGGAAAAGCGAAAGAAAAAATCAAGGCGCGAGTGGCTGGAAACATCAAAGGCATTGTTCAAACCGATGCAGGCACGATCTCCCTTGACAGTTTCGTTGATGAATTCCGGGAGTGGATTTACATAGTCGATCTTCCGTCGGGGGATCGCAGGACTGCATTCTGGACCGACGATAAGACAATCGTGAGTGATGGTTGGCTCTACCGTAAACCTGGTGTTTCAGGAGCTACGGAAATTAAATTAAGAAACGGTATCGCTAGAAGTCTAGAGTCGTTACCCATTGCGCATAAAGATGCGCTCGACCCAGAAAGCTTAGCCCACTATGTGAAGGCATCTCTGGGTAATATTCGGGCGCAAATCAAGATAGCAATTGATGAAATCGTTAAGCCAAAGTTGCCAAAGTGTGTTCTTTGGTCTTACTCAGAGAAAAACTTGCTTCCCCAGGCGATAGATATCGAGGCGTTCAAGAGTGACCCCCGTAGTTGTGAGCCATTGCGAGCGATGTTTCTACTTGCTGGTGAGGATGACCCTGCAGAAGCTATTAACAATGCGCAAGGGCGCCCCAACGGTTTCAAAAATCTTCTGACCAGAGTGGCGAGACTCACATCTGAGCATGTACGCAAAAAATGGAAAGAGGTCGGCGGGGTTGATATTGTTCTCGCCCCGAATGGCAATCAGATAGATGCGGCCGTTAAAGATCGTTACAACGAATACTCATTCGCACGAAGAAGTGATGGGTTTAAGCGTTTTGTTTCTTTCTTGATTTTGGTTTCTGCTAGGTCCGCAACATCGGATCTTTCCGAGACGTTATTTCTTCAGGATGAGCCTGATTTGGGGTTGCATCCGTCAGGTGTAAAGAGCTTGCTAGCTGAGTTTGTTTCTCTTTCGTCGAGTAACTATATCCTGGTCACCACTCATTCAATTTTCATGGTGGACAAAGATCGTATTGATCGACACCTCGTGGTTACAAAAAAAGAAGAAACTTCTAGGGTTGCTGAGGTTGAAAGGTCAACATTGTTGGATGAAGAAGTTCTCTTCAATGCGCTTGGCTACTCAATTTTTGAGCTGATCAAGCCAACCAACATCCTTTTTGAGGGCTGGAGAGACAAGAAACTTTTCTCCGTCTCAATGGATAAGAGGGGGGAAGCGGGAAAATACTTGCGTGAGAGATTTAAAAAAGATGTTGGGTCGACTCACGCTATGGGTGTGAAAGAGATATCTAAAATGGTTGGTTATCTCGAAGCCATGGAAAGACGATCCATGGTTGTAACCGACAGTGATCAAGTGGCAAGAGAGCGACAGTCCGCATTCAGTGCGGATCCCGCACGACACCTTTGGTTTCGGTACGACGAGTTGATTGGTCAAGAAGGGGTCTACACTGCTGAGGATTTCATCGTGCCCAAAAGACTTGGTGCAGCATTCCGAGAAGTTCTCACAACGAATGGATATTCGTTGCAAGCGCCTTATCCATTGTTTGAGCCGTCTCAAGATGGTGTTGTAGATGCTGCGAAAAATTACCTTGCCGATATGGGGCTTAAACCTGAGGTGCAGAAAGACCTGTTAAATCGGTGGAAGTCAAAGATTTTTGACTCTCTCGAGAGCTCTCACGTTGCAGATAGCTACTTGCGGGTCATGCAAGGCGTAGCCGATAAGCTGCGGCAATTTTAGGGTCGAAAAAAGGCGTAGAAAAAAGGTGTCAGGGACAGTTTTTCAGGGACAGTTTTCCAGCAAAAAAGTGTCAGGAACAATTTCCGAAAAAGGTGTCAGGGACAATTTCCAACATCGTCGCACTGATGACGTGACCCACAAGGAAGGCACATGCGGTTAGTGATTGGCTTCGTCTTCTTACTTTCGCCTCTCGTTGTCTACGCGCAAGCCAAGCACTACGGCGACGTCTCTTACGCCAAACCGCACGACTGCAGCATCATCACCCAGCAAAATCCGCTCAACCCCTACGCCTATCTGTTTCGCAATCATTGCGAGCAAAGTGATGCGCGCTATAAGCAGTCGGTGGCAAAAATCATGGGGCGACCGCAGCCCTCTACCAAGGTGCTTGTTGTCCCGGCGCATGGATCAAGCGAAGCCAAGCGTTACGGTGCCGCGTGCATGGGTGGGCTGGTGATGCTGCGTATAAAGAATGGATGGGAGCAGGCGCTGGATGGCGACCGGCGCTATTTCGCTTGCCGTGTAAAGTGATTAATTACAGCGACAACTAATTCAAGTACAAGGATTCGATATGCCCTTCACCACCACCCCCTCCGGCCTCCAATTCGAAGACACCGTCGTCGGCACCGGCCCTGAAGCCAAGCCCGGCCATAACGTCACCGTGCATTACACCGGTTGGCTGTTTGTCGATGGCGAGCAAGGCAGCAAATTCGATTCCAGCAAGGACCGCGGCGAGCCCTTCATTTTTCCGTTGGGCGGCGGCATGGTCATCAAGGGCTGGGACGAAGGCGTGCAAGGCATGCGCGTCGGTGGCCAGCGCACGTTGATCATCCCGGCCAATCTCGGTTACGGCGCACGCGGCGCCGGTGGCGTCATCCCGCCTAATGCCACGCTGAAGTTCGACGTCGAGTTGCTGGGCACCTGAGCCGCAACCGTCGCAGTACGAGACAACATCATGCAAACCATTCTCGGCGCCAACGGCCAGATCGCCATCGAGTTGGCGCGCGAGTTGCGTCGCCGTTACACCGATCAACTGCGCCTGGTCAGTCGCACGCCGCGCAAGGTGCATGAAGACGATGCGCTGGCCTCCGCCGATTTGATGGATGCCGCGCAGACACGCCAGGCCGTCGAAGGCAGCAGCATCGTCTACTTCACCGCGGGCCTGCCGCCGGACACCGAGCTGTGGGAGCGCCAGTTTCCCACCATGCTGCGCAATGCGCTGGACGCCTGTCGTGCCACGGGTGCGAAGTTTGCCTACTTCGACAACACCTACATGTACCCGCAGGACGCGCGTCTGCTGACGGAAGCGACGCCGTTCGCGCCGGTCGGGCGCAAGGGCCGCGTGCGCGCCGCATTGGCCCAGATGGTGCTGGAGGAAATGGCGCGTGGGGAGATCCCCGTGCTCATCGGTCGGGCGCCCGAGTTCTACGGCCCCGGCAAGACCCAGAGCATCACCAACACGCTGGTCATCGACCGACTCAAGGCCGGTGAAAAGCCGCGCGTGCCGGTGCGCGATGACACTCGCCGCACCCTGATCTGGACGCCCGATGCCAGCCGCGGCCTGGCTGCGTTGGGCAATGCGGAGGATGCCTTCGGGCAGACCTGGCACCTGCCGTGTTGCGATGAGCGGATGACGTATCGTGAGTTTGTCACCCTGGCCTGCGAGGCGTTTGGCCAACCGGTGTCGTACAAGGTGGTCAGCAAACTGGGGTTGGAGGTCGCCGGCATCTTCTCCAAGCAGGCGCGTGAGTTGCGCGAGCTGTTGCCGCGTTACCAGCACGATAATCTGTTTGATTCCACCAAGTTCAAGCACCGCTTTCCCGCATTCGATGTGACGACGTATCGGCAAGGCATCGAGCGGATTCGAAGCGAAGCGGTGAATTGATCATGACCGCCACCCGCAAACCGCCGTGGAAGAAGCCCAAGCCGCCCGGCGCGGGCGCATCGACCCCGTTGACCGAACGGCAGCGTGATGCCGCGCGAAAGCGCGCGGAGGAGGCGGGACGTCGCTATCCGAATCTGGTCGACAACATGTGGGCGGCGCGCCAGCCGAAGTAAGCCTGCACCCATTACCGTGCATGCATCGCTGCGGCGGTGTTGGATCACGGGGTGCGAACACCTCGTGCTGGACCGATTTCACCGCCTCACCACGCGACGAGCACGATGCTGCGCAGCCCTTTATTGAGTCATGGCCATGTTTCGATCCTGCATGATCGCGCTTTGCTTGCTGTTGCCGGGTGGCATGGCCATGGCGCAGCCTGCGACGTTGCCCAATCAAGCCGTCTCCACGTTGAACCTGGAGCGCTACAGCGGCCAGTGGCATGAAATCGCCCACTTGCCGATGTTTTTCCAGCGCAAGTGCGTGGCCAACATCACCGCGACCTATACGCTGCGGGATGATGGTCAGGTCGATGTGCGCAATGCCTGTGACCAAGCGGATGGCGAGCGCATCGTCTCGCAGGGCCGCGCGCGTCGCGTGCCGGATCAGCCGGGCCAGTTGGAAGTGCGCTTTGCCCCGGCATGGCTTTCGTGGCTGCCGATGACCTGGGCGGATTATTGGGTAATCGAGATCGATCCCGATTACCAGTGGGCCGTGGTGGGTGGGCCCAGCCGGGATTACCTGTGGGTCCTCTCGCGCACGCCGCAGATGGCGCGGGCTGACTTCGAAGCGATTCGCCAGCGCGCTGCGCAGCGTGGCTATCCGGTCGCCCGGCTGGTGCTTCCGCGTGATGTCTTGCGCTGAGGACTGAGCAACCCCGTCATAACCCGCGGGTACACTCCGCTTAATCTCCCATCTGCTTGCGCGCCATGTCGAACGATGTTCCCGCCGATGTTTCGCTCTCGTCTGCATCCGTGCAGGGGCCGCCGACGTTGTCACTGTGGGGCGTGTTCCTACGCTTTTTGCGCTTCGGCTTGATGGCCTGGGGCGGGCCCGTGGCGCAGATCGGGATGCTCCGTCACGCGTTGGTCGATCAGGAACGATGGATCGATGGCGACAAGTTCAACCGCGTGCTGGCGGTGTACCAGGTGTTGCCCGGGCCGGAGGCGCACGAGCTCTGCGTGTACTTCGGCACGCTGGCGCGCGGCCGCTGGGGCGGGGTGATGGCGGGGCTGGGTTTCATGCTGCCGGGTTTTCTGTTGATGCTGCTGCTGTCGTGGCTGTATGTGCGACATGGCCTGCAGATGGCGGGATGGAGTGCGGTGTTCATGGCAGTGCAGGCAGCCGTGGCGGCGTTGATCGTGCGTGCGATCTTTCGCATCGGTGGCCACGTGTTGGAAGACCGATGGCTGTGGCTGGTCGCCGCCGTCGCGATGCTGGCGCAGCTCGCCGATGTGCATTTCGCCGTGGTGCTCGCGGTGGGCGGCATCATCTACCTGTGCGCGCATGAGGGGCGGCATCGCATTGCGAGCGTATTGCTCGCGATCGCCGTCGCCTTGATCGGCGCGAAGATCTGGCGCGACGCTGGCCTGAGTGGATTGCAGGCCTTGTCCAGCCGCGCAGACATCGGTCGGAATGCGGCCGTGGTCGGCACGATGGGCGCAGGGCCGCTGTTTTGGTCGGGCTTGAAGGCGGGCTTGCTGACCTTTGGTGGCGCGTACACCGTCATCCCGTTCCTGCAGCGCGATGCGGTGAGCCAAGGCGCATGGATGAGCAATGGCCAGTTTCTGGATGGCGTTGCGCTGTCCGGTTTGTTGCCCGCGCCGCTGGTGATTTTTGCGACATTCGTGGGTTACATCGGCGGTGGCCTGCCGGGTGCGCTGGCGATGACCGCAGGTGTGTTCTTGCCGGCGTTCTCCTTCACCTTGCTTGGCCATGACGCGATGGAGCGCTGGGTGCACCGCCCGCGCGTGGCGGAGTTTCTGGCTGGCGTCACCGCGGCAGTGGTCGGGTTGATCGCAGGCACCACGCTCGCCTTGTTGATCGGCAACATTCGAAGCGCGCAAGGCGCGTTGGTGTTCTGCGTGGTGCTGGGCGTGCTGTTCTGGTCGAAGGCGCGCTGGTTGGTGCCGGCGGTGATAGTGGGGGCGGCCTTATACGGCGGCTTGTTGGGCAGACTGGGTGGATGAGAGCCAAGGGAAAAGGTGCCAGGGACAGTTTTGTGAATTCCGTTGATCGATTGGAGCGCATCAAAAATGGAACTCGCTTGTTGCGGGGCGCGCTAGAACCGCTCTGGGATGAGTTGCCCGAACCGACTGACTTACGGGTGGTAACAGTTCGAGGCTTCGCCAACATAGTCAGGCAGCATTCGGCTTCGCAATGGGTACTCATCCAGCATGATTTGGATGTATCGGCGATGGCATTAGTGCGGCCCGCATATGAGTCGTTAGTACGCGCCATCTGGGCATTGCGTGGCGCTGAGGATGCATGGATTGAAGGTTTTTTCACTCCAAACGATCAAGCAATCAAGTCCGATGCAGAGACGCGCAAGGGCCCTGATGTCGCGGCCATGCTGGATATGATTTCGCGACACCATCCGCCTGAGATTCATCGGTGCCTCGTGGAACTAAAGGATGCAACTTGGCGGGCCATGCATTCGTACGTGCATGGAGGCATTCGGCCTGTTGTGCAGAGTTTGGTGGCCTTTCCCCCTCAACAAGCCGGGTCGTTGCTCGTCAATGCAAATGGAATGCTAATCATGGTGACCAATGTCGTTCGAATGGCGCATGGTTTGTCGTCCCCAATGCTGCCTGTGTTACAAAAGCAGTACGCAGACTGCATCCCGAATACTTGTTAAAGCCAGAAAGCGGGGTCAGATTTCCCAGTAAAAATATTGCGAGATTGATTGCGGTGATTTGTGGTGATCTATGGGCTCAGGCTTCTGGTATTGCCTGGCCGAGGTGGTTGGTTGCGCAGGATTGAGAATTAAAAAAGCGGGCAATGCCCGCTTTTTTGTTTGGTTGATCGCAAAGGCTCAGTAGCATTCGCGCTGCACTTGCGCTCGTGCAATGTTGACGCGATCCACAAGCATGTGGCCACGCTCATTGTTGGTGCATGGGCCGCTGCGGGGACAATTGTTCCTCATCCAGCGATACCAGGCTGCCTCGGCTTCTTGCAGTTCCTGCAAGGCACGTTGGCAAGGATCGTATGCCTTGGATTCTGTTGCTGTAAGCAAGCCGGCTGCCATAACGCCAGCGACGGCAAGAGCAATGAATTTGGATGATTGCATGTGACTCTCCGTTCCATGGGGATGATCCAGCGCAAGCGTTCGCAGTTGCTCGCGAACTGCTTGGTATCAGCCTAACTTGCTCGTAAATCGTGCGCGTTAATCAATGGTCAATCTCGGACACAAGCCTGAATGATGTTCATCGATAAGCAGCGATTTGTTACGTCCTGTGGGGGATCTGAGTGGCTGCACAAAATGGCTTGGCGTGGTCAGAAGGGCACGCCATCCAGTTGCCCCATCTTGCCGCTGAGGAAATCCTGCTGCGCACGCTGTGCGTTTTCAGGCGTATCCATGACGAAAGGGCCGGCGAACACTAGTTCGCCTTCCACCGGCGCACCACCTATCAAGGCGATGTTCGCAGGCTGACTGGCTGCTGCCTTCAACGTGACCCGTGAGCCGGGGCCAAATACGCCGAGCGAGCCGGGGATCAATACTTCGCCTGCGGGACCTTCGGCGGCACCTTCCAGCACGTATAAGCCGAGCTCTTCGGCATCGACATCCAGATCAATATGCGCGCCAGGCTCCAGTTGCACATGCGCGAACAGGGTGGGCTGCGCGTTCTGCATCGACCCGGTGACACCGTTCACTTGGCCGGCAATCACGCGCACGCACGCGCCCGATGTGTCGATCTCTGGAATATCCGCGGCGCGAATCGAGGCGTATTCTGGATCGACGAATTTCATCGATGGCGGCAGGCTGGTCCATAGTTGCAGGCCATGGCGTCCGCCGCTGGGTTGCTCCGCATGCAACATGCCGCGTCCCGCGCGGATGCGTTGCGCATCACCGGGGCCGAGCGTGTCGCGAAAGCCCAGGCTGTCACGATGCTCCGCGCCACCTTCCAGCAAATAGCTGATTACCTCGATGCCTGCATGCGGATGCGGCTTGTCACCAATGCCGCGTCGGCTTTGATGGCGGTAGTGATCGACAAATACGAACGGGCCCAGTGATTCGCGCTGGTTCACTGGCAGCGCGCGCCATAGGCGCATGTCGCCATCATCGATGACGAGATCGGAAGCCACGATGAATTGGACTTGTCGCTGGCTCATGGCGGTCTAGGTAGGTCGACTTCTCCGGAAATTAGCATGGCGATGATGAGTGCGAATGGTCGCCGCGATGGCATCATCGGTGTGCAGATCAACTTGAAGGTATCTGGATGAAAATTCTCCATGTGGGGGCGACAGGTTTGGTCGGCCGCTTGGTATTGCGGCGCTTGCTGGATACGCCCGGGGTTACACGCGTGATTGCGCCAACGCGTAGGCCTCTGGATACCCAACATCCGCACCTGCTCAATCCGGTCATCGATTTCGACAGCCTGCCCGAAGACGCCGAGTGGTGGGATGTCGATGCGGTCATCTGCACGCTTGGTACGACCATTGCCATCGCCGGCTCGCAAGCAGCGTTCCGCCGCGTTGACCACGACTACCCATTGCAGATCGCACGCCTTGCACGCAAGTACGGGGCAAAGACGTATGTGCTCAACTCGGCCATGGGCGCCAATGCCCGCTCATCGGTCTTCTACAATCGGGTCAAGGGCGAATTGGAAGAGGCACTCGCCGCGCTCGACTACGAAGCCTTGGTGTTGGTGCGTCCTGGCTTGATCGATGGCGAGCGTGCGGAGTCGCGCCCGGGTGAAGCTCGCTTGTTGGCGGTCTCTCGATTCCTGCGTCCGATCTTGCCAATGAAGTGGCGGCCAAGTCGCGCCGAGCGCATCGCGGATGCCTTGGTGGATGCAGCGCTCAACCCGGCGCGCGGCTTGACGGTGGTGGAAGCAGATCAACTTGCCTGACAACCCGGCGGGGCAGCATCGGTATCACACGAAGCATTGCGAGATCGCACATGGGCCTACCGATCAATTGGCTGGCGGCAGCACCATGCGTGTCAATAGATGTTCGATGGCAACGTCGGGCTGCGTGCATTGACCGCTGTGTACGGGTGAGGTTTGGATGATGGAACTGCGTGTCGCGGTGAGCCAATGGAACCGTGCGCGCAGCGGCAATTGCCCGATGGGACCGGAGCCAATCGCCCCAGCGCAAATTGCCGGAATTGCATCCAGATGGCGACGAATCATCTCGATGTCTGCGCTCGGGTCGAGCGCGAGTACGCGCGCCTCGTCCAGATGGATGCGTGCCTGCAAGAAGGCCGGCTGCTGGCGCGACAACAAGATGCCGGCATTGATGAATTCGCCGCGTTCAACACGGGGCACCACGCGAATCACTGCATAGTCGTAGGTATCAAGCGCGGGCATTGATAGCCTCCTCGACAAAACCTTGGCGGTCGCGCACGCGGCGGGTCAGGTAATCGACATACGCCTGTCGATGCAGTGCGGGGTCAGCCAACAGGCCTTCGCCCGTTAGCCAGTCGTCGGGTAGCGCGGCGACGATGTTGCGGATCACTTCGTCTGTCAGGCGCGCGGCGCAGTCGCGATCGATCGCAGGGATCTGATCGGCAGCCGGCAGCAGGACGTGATCGCGAATCAGAGGGAAACGGCTGGCAGGGTTGGCATCAGAACCATTCCATGCGTGGTGAAAATACAAAGCAGCGCCGTGATCGATCAGCCACAAGCGGCGATGCCAGATGAGCAGGTTGGGGTTGCGGGCCGTGCGGTCCACGTTGGACAGGAACGCGTCCAGCCACACAACGCGCGAGGCCAGTTCGCCGTCGATGACATCCACCGCAGGGTCGAAGGTGGCAGCGCCCGGCAAATAATCGAGCGCCAGGTTCAAGCCGCTGCTCGCGCGGATGAGGTCCTGGATCTCCGGGTCACCCTCGGTGCTGGCCAGCGCAGGGTTGAGCGTGGCCGCGACGATCTCTGGCATGGGCAAACCAAGCGTGCGTGCGATTTCTCCGCCGATCCATTCGGCGACCAAGGCGCGCGCGCCCTGGCCCGCACCACGAAACTTGAGTACGTACAGGCCGTTGTCATCGCCCTCGACGATGGCCGGCAGCGAGCCGCCTTCGCGCAGTGGGGTCACATAACGATGGATGTCGATTGAGCGCACGTCATGCCTGCAAGATCGGATGTGCCAGTCTAGCGCCCGTCTGCAGCACTGGTGGGGCTTTGCTTTGCATGCTCCCTGCGGTCTTGATGCAGGATGCGGCGCAATTCGAAGATGGCCTCCGTGGCTTCCTGCACGCTATGTCCGGACGTGATCACGCGCTCCGAGGCGGCGCCGTCGAGATGCGAACTCCAATATGGCACCAAGCCGTCATCGGATTCGGGGATTGGAATTTCTGGATCTGCGCGGGCGATGATCGAGTGGTAGGTCACGCGCGGCGAGATAGACAGGTCGGTGGCGGCACGAACGAATGGGTTGTTGCGATCAAGACTGGAGACGCTGTTGAACAGGGGTGAGTCATCTCTACGCCGAGGCGGCGCATCATCCCCATCAATGAGGCGCTGCACCTCTGCTTGTAGCGCTGCAGGAAGGCGCACGAATTTTGAGATTTGACGTCCCAGCCAACCGCCTGCGACATCGGTGCCGCCATGCGGTGCAGCGACGAATACAGCACGCGTGATGTTGGGGATGGGCTGGAACTCCAGGATCTCGCCGAACTCGGCTTTGACCCGCGCATAGCTTTCATCGGTCAGGCGATGGTCTCGGCGCGTCAGTGCGAGCAAGCCATCGCCCGACGAGGACACCAACAGGCGCGAGATAATCCCGCCCATGCTGTGGCCAACCACGACCATGTCGTGCGATGCGGTTGTGGTGCCCTGTGGGTCGTAATGATGAAGCGCGGATCGTAGGGTCTTCCGAATGGCGGCGTGGTTGATCGGGATCGGCAGGTTAGTGGGGTAGTAGATCTGCCAGATCTGGTATTCGCGACGCAGGGCTTCATCGCCCATCACGTCGTTGGCAACATTGGTCCAGGCCTCGGGACTGCTGGCCAGGCCGTGGATCATCAACAGGATGCGGCGGTTGGGGTCGAATGGTTCGAGCAAGAACAGGTGCGCACGCGACAAACTGTTGGCGTTGCCGAACAAGCTGGAGAGCGATTGCCGGTTGAAACCCGAGCGGGCCAGCCACAACGCATAGCCTGCGCTGAAGTTGGCGGCCAGTGGCACGGTCTGGCCGTGCAACTGCACCTTGTCGAAGCGGGTCGGGTCGAACGATGCCAAGGTGACGTGTCGGGTGGCCATCAGTTGAGGAAGCTCCTCCGCATCGAAACGCACCAGGCTGGTCACAACGCGTGCTGGCATTTCGCTCCAGTCCGTCTGCGGGGCCTGCGCGGCCGTGCGGACTTCATCGGTGACAGCGATCAGTTCGGCGCCAAGACCATCGCGGCGATGGGTGCTATGCAGCCCGACGAATGCCAGTGAAGAGGCGGGCACCAGTTCTCGTGCGAGAGGCGCATTGGCTGGGAGGTGCATGCCTGTCATTTCGATTCGAACCTTCCAGCCATCGACATCAAACTCGTGGCCTAGCAGCGCCTGTGCATCATCGGCCTTGCTGATGTGCAGGAACAACCGTTGCGCTACTTCTTGCGAGGCCAGGTTGTAATAGTCGCGGACCTGGGTTTGCCGGTCTTCGAAGGCACGCGGGCCGGGTTTGCGATCGGTAAAGAACAAGTAGGCGTAGCTATATCGCGCTACTTGCAACCACTGGTCCAATCCGAAATTCGTTGGCTGATCGGTTAGCGGGGGCTGCATCAAGGCGATGGCCAGCGAGACTTCTGCCAATGCGGAATGTCGCTGTTCTTCAGTCAGTCCGGCAGTAGTGGTTAACGCACCGATGCAATGCGGCGTCGGTGTCTTGCAAGCGTCACTGGCCAGCGCAGCCAGATTGAGGGTTTCGAGGGTGGCGGCGCTGAGCTTGCCGGTGGTGAGGATGTCGCCTCGTTTGACCGAGATGTACTCGCCTGGCGTCAACGCGCGCGCCTGCACGGTTGGGCGAAATTCCTGCAATGTCGAGCAGCCACACAGCCACAGAACACACAGGAAGGCGAGTAGTCGGTGCAGTGGCATGGTCGTGGTCCCGGGTTTTACCTGCCCGATCGCGGGTTACGGGATTGTCGATGTGTGTGGGCCTTGCGTCCACTAGGGCAGGAAATGTGCCAAAGACAACCAAAATGAAGCAACATCAATTCGGGTGGGTGCGGAAAGGCCTTGTATCGGACCTTTTTATCCCCAATTCACTCTCACTCCGACGGACATCCGACACATGCCCGAACCTTCTTCCCCCAAGCCGCTGCTCCGGCGTCGTTGGCTGCGGCGGCTTCTTGTTCTTGGATTAATTGCCTTGAGTGCTTCCATTGCATTGCGTGCGCAGATTGGCGACTACAGCGCGTCGCCACAATTTTCAGATGGACAGTTCCATAACATCACTCCCAAGCCAGCCGATTCCCCCGAGCCGGGCGCGAAAGTGATGTGGGATTTTTTCTTCAACAAACCCGCCAACACCGTGCCCGATGGCCCGATTCCAGTACGCAAGTTGACGCGTGCAGAGCTGGATGCAGCGCCGGACCGCAGTTTGTACAGGTTGGGGCATTCCATCATCTTGATGAAGCTGCGCGGCAAGTGGTTCATCACCGATCCGGTGTTCTCCGAGCGTGCATCACCTGTGCAGTTCGCAGGGCCCAAGCGCTTCCACGCGCCGCCGATTTCGCTGGAAGAGTTGCCGCCGATACGTGCGGTGCTGTTCTCGCACGATCATTACGATCATCTCGATAGCGCTGCGGTCAAGGCATTGGCTGCGAAGACCGATTTCTTCCTGGCACCGCTCGGTGTGGGCGATCGCATTGCAGACTGGGGCGTGCCGCCGGAGAAAGTGAAGCAATTCGATTGGTGGAACGGCTTCAGCATCGACGGGATGAAATTCGTGTTGACGCCCACGCAGCATTTTTCCGGGCGCGGCCTGCGAGATAGCAACCGCACGCTATGGGGATCCTGGGTGATCATCGATGGCGAAAAGCGGGTGTACTTCAGTGGTGACAGTGGCTACTTCAAACGGTTTGCGGAGATCGGCGAGCGCTTTGGACCGTTTGATCTCACGCTAATGGAAACCGGCGCCTACAACACGCAATGGCCGTACGTACACATGATGCCGGCACAAACCTTGCAGGCACATATCGACTTGGGTGGGAAGTGGCTGCTGCCTATCCATAACGGCACTTTCGATCTCGCCATGCATGCGTGGTATGACCCGTTCGAGCAAATCACCCGGCTAGGTGGCGAGCGTGGCATCAACATCACCACTCCGGTTATCGGCGAACGCATCGATATCAACAACCCGCACGCGGGTGAGTACTGGTGGCGCGGCGTGGGCTCCGCAAAGGAAATGGCCCAGCGTTGAGCTGGGCCAGTCTCACATCAATATTCAACGCTGAGAAAACTCAGCGCATGCGGCCGAAGTAGCCACCGAGCGCGGCCCGCAATTTGTCGGCGCCTTCCCGGCCCCAGTCGCGTTGTAATTCGCCAGCCAGACCAATCACCGAAATGGGTTTGGCGCCTGCCTGGATCATGCGTTGCATCGCGGCTTCGTGGGTGGCCGTACTAAGGCCGCCAATCGCATCGGCGACGAAGTACACGTCATAGCCTTCCTTCAAAGCATCCAGCACGGGGAAGGCCACGCAAATCTCGGTCCACAAGCCGGCGACGATCAATTTGCGTCGGCCAGTGGCTTCAACGGCGGCGCGGAATTCCGGGTCTTCCCAGGAATTGAGCGTGGTGCGGTCGATCTCTGGCACGCCGGGCAGGGCGGCTTTCAATTCTTCGTTGGTGCCTTTCATGCCGCGCGTGCCGACGCCCACGGTGGACAGCACGACAGGCAGGCCGTAGGACGTGGCGATCTCGCCTAGCGTGATGACACCGGCCAGCAGTGTCTTGGTATCGATGGAGTGGACGCCCGCATATTGTTCGGGTTGGTAATCGATGAAAGTGATCACCGCGTTCTGCGGGGTGATCAGGTGATCGGTCTGCGGGTCACGAATCGGGGTGGGGCCGGACATGTCGTTCTCCTTGCTGTCTGTCAAAGATTTAGTTGCCGCGTTCGCTCGTGATGGCGGCGCCTTCGCGCATCACTTTGGTTACAGGTGTGTTGGCCACGACTTCGAGTAATCGTTGCCATTGCGCTTCGTCCAGCGGGCCACTGGCATGCAGGATGCGATTGACGTGCAGATGACCGTCATCGTCCATTTCGGCTTTCAGTTCCGCGCGGAATTCACCCAAGTCCCAGCCTTTGCGTTCTGCATACATGCGCAAGGTGATCGCCGTGCATGCGGAGAGTGAGGCGAGGTAGAGGTCGAACGGTGCGGGGCCCTGTCCCTGACCGCCCAGTGCCACGGGTTCATCGGTTTTCAGGTCGTACCGACCGGCATGAATGTCATGCACGTAGTGCGTGTCAGTCGATGTGATGCGGGCATGGGCAACCGTTTTCATGCGGACTCCTTGTTGTCAGGCGGGGTATTGTGGTTATCGGCAATGGCAAGCAAGGGGATGACCAAGTCTTCTTCATCCAGCAAGTGTTGACGCATCTCGGGGCCGAAGCGATGAAGTGCCCCGGCGAGTTTTTGTATCAATGCGCTTGTTTCGGGATCATCCAGCCCTAACGATGCCAGACGTCGTGTTAATTCCTCCAACACATCGATGGCGCGATGCAGCGATTCGTGATCGTTCTCGAGCAGGTCAATGCCACTGCCGATGCGCGGCTCCATCACACGAAATTGTGGGAAGTAATGCGTGTCTTCCAGTCGGTGGTGGCCGTGCAGATGGCCAAGATGCTGCTGCAGCAAGGGCAAGGCCTGCTCACGAAACCTTGCCGCATCGATCAACTTCAACTGCCAATGCGTGGCGAGTCGCTCCAACATGGCCTGCCCATGGCGAAGGCTGTCATGCATTGCAAGCCAGGTGTGTGCCAACCCGCCACTGGGCAGGCTGTCCCATGTGCCACGCGGTCTGAGGGCATGCAACGCAAGGAGGTCAGGCGTCAGCCTTTCCTCCCGCGCCTGGGTATTGCTGACGCGGCTATACGTCATTGCGTCGCCCGTGCATCCGCTTCGCGTGCATTGCGCGTGGCATTGCCCCACCAAACAATCTCGTTGAGCATGGTTTGTGCAGAGGGGGCGATGTGGTCGTGGATGGTGGACATCGGCTGACGCTGATGCACCACGGAGACATAATCGCTGCCGCCGATATGCACGCCCGCGTGTACCGGCACCATCTGTAGCTCGACCGCGATCATCCGTGCATGCTCGACTGCACGCGCGCCGCCCACGCCGCCATAGGCGAGAAAGCCGATCGGCTTGTGTGCCCATTCGACATAGGCTTGATCGAAAGCGTTCTTGAGCGCACCCGTGATCGAGTGGTTGTACTCGGCAGTGACGACGATATAGCCATCGAATTCACCGATGCGCTTTTGCCATGCAACGGCGCGTGGGTCTCCGCTGGGCATCCATGCATTGGATGCTTTTTCGTTGAACAAGGGCAGATCGAAATCCTTTAGATCGACCAGTTCAAGGTCGATGTCATCACGCGATGCGGCTTGCTCTAGCATCCATTCGGCGGGGATTGGGGCGAAACGCGCGTCGCGCGTGCTGCCGAGGATGAGGGCAATCTTCAGAGGCTTTGTCATTGGGGTTATCTCGGGTCAGTGAAAGATGAAAAGTGGACCATCGCGACATCAAAAAATGTCGCGATGGTGGGCTTGCTTAGTGCATCTGGCCAAACTTTCCAGCATTGAAATCGCGAATGGCTTCGGCGATCTCGGCCTGGGTGTTCATCACAAACGGGCCGTAACCAATCACAGGCTCGTCAATGGGCTCGCCTGCCAGCAGCAGGACCTTGGCGTCGCTATTGGCTTCAATGCGCACATCGCTGCCTTCGGCCGAAAGCGTCGCCATCTGTGCTTGACGCAGCACCGTGTCGCCATTGATCTGCACGGTGCCTTCCAGCACCACCAAGAGCGTGGTCCAACCTTCGACCTGGGGCAGGTTGACGTTTTTGCCGGCCTTCAAGCGCAGATCCCAAACATTCATCGGGCTGAAGGTGCTGGCGGGGCCGGCGTTGCCTTCGTAATTGCCCGCGATGATCCGCACAGTGCCTGCGTTATCGGGCAGGCTGACCTGCGGGATGGTCGCGTCGGTGATGGCCTGGTAACCGGGCGCGGCCATCTTGTCCTTGGCAGGCAGGTTGACCCACAGCTGCACCATCTCGAACGGCCCACCTTCGCGGCTGTAGCGCTCGGAGTGGAACTCTTCGTGCAGGATGCCGCTGCCGGCTGTCATCCACTGCACATCGCCACGGCCGATCACGCCGCCTTTGCCGGTGGAATCGCGATGCTCGACCTCGCCTTCGTAGACAATCGTGACGGTCTCGAAGCCGCGGTGCGGATGCTGGCCAACGCCACGGCGATAGTCGGTGTTGGGGCCGAACTCGGTCGGGGCGGCGTAGTCCAGCAGCAGGAACGGACTGCGTTGGGCGACTTCGGGGCCGTTGTAGCCAAACATGCCGTGCACCGGGAAGCCATCGCCCACCCAATGGCGGCCGGGCGCGCTGGTGATGCCGAGGATCTTCTTCATTGCGCTCTCCATTCGTTCGGACGACAGGTCCGGGGAATGAGTAAATACTATTGATAGGACGATGTAGGCGGTAGATGGTCGATTTTGAACCTATCGTTTCAATTTGAGAACGATCTCAAGCGCTGTGAGCCGCCGGGTGGGTGGTGTTAGAGGCCGATTCGCCCCTAACAAAATTCGAATGACCCGAGCAGGTTCAGCTTGCAGACAGTCGGATTGGAAGTGCCGGTCACGGTTTCATGGGCTTTATCAAGAAGTGCTAGCGGCTTTTCTGCAGGCACGGGTTAAACGTTCGTTCTGCTTGCGATCGGCCGTCCGGATTTGTTCATGCCGGGTCGGTCAGGGTTGGCCGTGCTGGTCGAGGACGCTCCGCAACGCGTACATCGACAGGCTTCGTGTCTCGGCACCTTCCGAGGCTCGTTTCGCTCCCCCACGAACGAGAGAGGTAACCCCATGAAAAACTACAACAACAAGAAAGCTTTGATCCTGGCCGCGGCTTCGCTGGCCCTGGCCGCCCCGATGGCGATGGCTCAAGTGGCTGCAGGCCCGGTGAAGGCGAATGTCGGTGCTGGTGTGGATGCCAATGCGGCTACCCAAGTGAATGCCGCGCATGATCAGGCCGCTGCGCAGATGGGTGCCAGGGCTGACGTGAAAACTCAGGCCCAGGTGCAGGCGACGCCGCCGGCTACCCCGGCAACGCCAGCCGTGCCGCCGACCGCAGATGCCACCAAGGCCACGCCGGCGGTTCCCGCCACCCCGGCAGCACCGGTTGCCAAGGCCAATGGCGAGAAGAAGTGGAGTGATCTGGACGGCGACGGCAATGGCACCCTGAGCGCGGCTGAGGCGCAGGGCATGCCCAGCCTGTCCAAGATCTTCGTCGAAGCGGACGCCAATGCCGACGGTGAATTGAGCCAGGACGAGTACAAGGCTTGGGTGGCCAGCAACAATGCGGCCCGCGCCAAGGCAAAGTCCGACTCGTAAGACACAAGCGCGACGTCTGATCGCGCAGACATAACGACAGTTGTGGCCAACGGGGCAGCGCAAGCTGCCCCGTTGCTATTGGGATGTGTGATTGGTCTGGCGTATCGCGGGCGATGCCTGCACGACATCCGCCATGACATCACGCACAATCGACGCATGCTCACCCGCGACATCGACGCTTTCTTCGCCCATGCGCGCAGCTTGCCTGCTGACTTTGGCCCTGCGACGGCGCGTGCTGCCTTTCTTGTGGCGCCCGATGGGTTTGCGCAGGCGGTCGAATCCGCGCGTGATAACCAGTACATGGCCGATCCGGTTGCGTTCGATGCTGCGCGCGCTTCCATGCAGCATCGCGAACTGCAGCGTGCGATCAGTCGGGTCGTGCCGACGATTTGCTTCGCGGGCGACCCGGCTACGCCCGATGCGGTCTTCCCCAACAACGTGTTCGGGACCGCGGCCGGCCGCAGCATTATCGGGCGTATGCGTCACCCGGTGCGTCAGCGCGAGGCGGAGCGAGGCGACATCCGCCAATTCTTCCGCGACACCCTTAGCCGCGATGAAGTCGATCTCTCCACGCAACCACACGCATGCGAGCTCACCGGCGCACTGGTAATCGATCGCGCACGTGGTATCGGCTATGCAGGATTGTCCGAACGTTGCGATGAAGAAGGCGCACGCCTGATGCACGAAGCCTTCGGTTTGCGCGCCACCCTCATGCTCGATTTGTCTCCTGGCGAATACCACACCAATGTCGTCCTGGCGGTGTTGGCGGGTCGAGCCGCGGTGGTCTGCCCAAAAGGGTTTGCCGATGAAGAACTCGCCTCCGCCATCGCTGCCTTCTATGCACCGCATTCTGTTGTTTGCGATGACGCCGAGCACGCGGCGTTCGTTGGCAACTGCATTGCCTTATCGCCAGATACAGTGTGGATGAGCGAGGCCGCGCAAGCGGCTTTGCGTCCACAAAGTGCGAAGGTATTAAACGATGCAGGCTTCACGGTGCATTCGGTGCCACTCGATGCCATTGAAGCGGGTGGCGGCTCGCTCCGTTGCTGCATCGGCGAAATGTTCTGACAAGGATCAATGATGACGACTGAACTCGCATCGCGCCGCAAGACGGCGTTGGTGACCGGTGCCTCGGGCGGTATCGGCAAGGGCATTGCGGAAGCAGCAGCGCGTGATGGTTGGCATCTGGTGCTTACCGCGCGCAAGACTGGAGACATCGACGCATTTGCCGAAGATTGGCGTCGCCGTTATGGCGTGCAAATCACTGCCCTGGCGCAGGATTTGTCGTTGCCGGGCGGTGCAGATGCCTTGTTCGATGCGCTGCAAGCACGTGGCATCACCATTGATTGTCTGGTGAACAATGCAGGCATCGGGGTGTTCGGCGAGTTCATCGACACCTCGCTGGATGAAGAATTGGCGATGTTGCGGCTCAACATCGAAGCCCCGACCGTGCTGGCCAAGCGCTTCTTGCCGCAGTTGGTGGAGCGGGGCGGCTACCTTCTTAACATCGCGTCCATCGCGTCGTTCCCCCCGGGCCCGTATCTGGCGGCTTACTACGGCAGCAAGGCGTATCTGCGCAGCTGGAGTGAGGGCATCGCCGAAGAACTCGCGTCCCGTGGTGTGGGGGTGACGGCTTATTGTCCGGGCCCGGTGCGTACGCAATTTGCAGATCGTGCCAATGCCAAGCGCTCGGCCTTGTTCAGTGGCAATCACCTGCCCGATGGCGACGAGGTCGGTCGCGCCGCCTGGCAGGCCTGCATGCAACGTCGTCGGCTGGTGGTGCATGGCCTACTCAACAAGCTGCAGGTATTCGCGATGCGCTTTACCCCGCGGACGTTGCTGGCGAAAATCGTCCGCCGCGTGTCGCGGCCTGCCTGAGTTCAGCCATGCCCCACGCGATCACTACCACCGAGCTTTTCCTCATCGCCATGACCATCATCATGGCGTTGCCGTATCTGGTCTGGCGCCTGGGTCGCACCGACTACTGGGCGCCGTTGGTGGTGGTGCAGATCATCACCGGCATCGTGCTGGGGCCCGGTGTATTGGGCAAGTGGTTTCCCGAGTACTACCAGTTCATCTTCACCAAGGACGTGGTGCAGTCACTCAATGGCATCGCCTGGTGGGCGGTGATGATTTTTGTGTGCATCGCCGGCATCGAGCTGGATCTCAAAAAAGCCTGGGCGAACCGCCGCGAATCCGGTATCACCGCCGGGCTCGCGTTGGGGATGCCATTGTTATTCGGTGCGCTCGCTGCCGTGGGTTTGTTGCAGTTTTCAGGCTGGATCGGTGCATCGGGCGAAGCGTGGCAATTCGTCGCGGGTGTCGGCATGTCATGTGCAGTGACAGCGCTTCCCATCCTTATCCTGTTGATGGAGAAGCTCGAGATCCTGCGTACGCAGTTGGGCCAGCGCATCCTGCGCTACGCCAGCCTCGACGACATCGCGATCTGGGGGGTACTCGCGATTGTCTTGATGGATTGGGAGCGTATTGGTCGGCAGGGAGCTTTCCTTGCGGGCTACGCCATTGCTTGCGTACTGTTCCGGAAACTGATGCGTGCCATTCCCGAACGAGACCGTTGGTACGTTGCCTTGATCTGGCTTTGCATCGTGGCCTTTGGCGCGGATTGGGCCGGCCTGCATTTCATGGTCGGTGCGTTCTTGGCGGGCGTGGTGATGGATAGCGATTGGTTCGATGAGGAGAAGATGGACTTGCTGCGCCATCACGTGTTGTTGGTGGTGATGCCGGTGTTCTTCCTCTCCACCGGTTTGCGTACCAATTGGGCGATGGGCGGTGCAGTGGTGTTTGTCGCGGCGGGCATACTCCTGCTGGCCTCGGTGTCGGGCAAATTGGCGGGCCTGCACTTGGCCGGGCGCGTGCTGCGTTGGCCCAAGGGCGAGGCCAGCATCATCGGCTGGCTGCTGCAGACCAAGGCGCTGATCATGATCATCTTCGCCAACGTGCTATTGGACAAACACATCATCACCAGCGAAACTTTCACCGCACTGCTGTTGATGGCGGTGGCCAGCACTATGCTGACGATTCCCATGGTCTCGCCCAAGCTGCGGCGCATGCCCGGGTTGTTCAAGCGTGAGGCCTGATCGAACCGATCATTCAGGTCTCCTGCCTAGAATGTGCGCGATGCGACATCGACCCGCCCTCGTTACCAGCCTGCTGCTGTGCAGCCTCTTCGCCATCGCGCCCGATGCGTTGGCGCAGAAGCGTACCGTCTACCGCTGCCTGCGCGACAACACGGTGAGCCTGTCCACCGCGCCGGAGCCCGGCTCGAAGTGCAGCAAGAAAGAGATCGAGGACACCGCGGGCAAGGTGCCGAATCTCTGGGGCGAGCTGGGCGTCGTGCAAGGCACATTGTACGAACGCATGCAGGACGGCAAGCTGGTCTACGGTACGCGCAAGTTGCCTGGCGCCACGCCCGTGCTGAAATTCACGGTGCAGACGCCGCCCGGTTCACCCGCGCATGCGGGTCTGGGCAAGGTGGGCAAGGCGCAGCTGAAACCTTTTGATCGCGAGTTTCGCGCCGCTGCGAAAGCGAACAAGGTGGATGACGCGTTCGTGCGCGCCATCGCGCATGCCGAGAGCGGTTTCAACGACAAGGCCACCTCAGCCAAGGGCGCGATGGGCGTGATGCAGTTGATGCCTGAAACCGCCCGCGAACTCGGCGTCACCGATGGCTACGCGCACGATCAATCGATTCGTGGCGGTGCCAAGCATTTGTCCTCGTTGTTACGGCGCTACAAGGGTGACTTCACTCGTGCGGCAGCGGCTTATAACGCGGGCATCGGCGCCGTGGCCAAGTACGGCGGTGTTCCGCCGTACAAGGAAACCCTGGAATACGTGCAAAAGGTCGAGGCCTTGCACATCCTGTATCGCCAGGCACTCAAACTGCCGCCGCTCAATCCGCCGCTACGTGCGGCGCAATGAATGGGTGATGCAGCCTGGGCTTAGCGCGGCGTGAGTTTTAGCAAGCGCCCGTTGTCACCATCTTCCAGCAACCAGAGCGTGCCATCGGGGCCTTGCTCCACTTCACGAATGCGCTCGCCCATGTTGTAGCGCGTTTCCTCGCGAGCGCTGTCGCCATCGATTTGTACGACGACGAGTGCCTTCGACGACAAGCCGCCGATCAGTGCGCGCCCCTGCCAGGCAGGGAATTGCGTGCCGCTGTAGAACAGCAGGCTTGAGGGCGAGATGACCGGTGTCCAGCTGGTGGCGGGTGCGTGGTATTGCGGCGCGGTGTCGTGATCTGGGATGGGGCGGCCATCGTAATGATCGCCATTGCTGACGATTGGGTAGCCGTAGTTGTCGCCCTTCACGATCAGGTTGATTTCATCGCCACCCTTCGGGCCCATCTCGTTGTCCCACAAGCGGCCTTGCCCATCGAATGCCAGTCCCAGCACATTGCGATGACCCAGCGACCACACTTGCGCAGCCACCCCACCTTGCGAGGCAAATGGATTGTCCGCCGGCACGCTGCCATCGTCGTTGAGGCGGATGATCTTGCCCATGTTGCTTTTCATGTCCTGCGCGGGGTCGAACTTCTGTCGCTCGCCCGAGCTGATGAAGAGCTTTCCATCCGGTGAGAACGCGATGCGATGGCTGTAGTGGCCACCGCCCTCAACCTTCGGCACTTGGCGCCAGATGACTTCGGGCGTGGATAGCGAGCCGCCGCCGGCCTTGAAGCTTGTCAGGCTGGCGCGCGCCACTACCGCGCCGCGGGTGTTGTCATCGCCAGCTTCGGCGTAACTGAAATAGATCAAGCGGTTCTGCTCGAAATTGGGATGGGGCACGACATCGCCCAAGCCGCCTTGGCCGCCATAAGCGACTTTCGGGATACCCGAGATGATCCGACTTTGCTTATTGGTGGGATCGAACATAAACAACTTGCCGCCCCTTTCACTGACCAGCAGCGCCCCACCGGGCAGAAAACTCATCGCCCAGGGTTCGTTGAAGCGAGCGAACTCAGTCGCCTGGAAAGGTTGGGTATCGACGGCATCCGTCGATGCTGTGCTTGATGCCTTGCTGGCAGCAGGTGTCGCGACATTGGCGGGGCCGCCGTTTTGGCACGCTGCCAAAGCGAGCGAGAAGGTGAGTAGGCCAAGCATCTGGCAAGAGGTGCGCATACGGGCTCCGCATCGGGTCGATAAGAGCATCATCCTGTCACAGCCATTAATAATTCGTCGTCATCGCCGCCTGAATGCGACTGATAAAATGCGCGCATGAATCAGACGATCCGCATGGTCGGCTTCGATGCCGACGACACCCTCTGGAAGAGCGAAGACTATTACCGCGAAGCCGAGGCCGAATTCCGTCGCATCGTCGGTGAGCACGTCGATCTGGATGATGTCGGTGCGCGGCTGTACGCGGTGGAAAAGCGCAACCTCGCCTTGTTTGGTTACGGCGTCAAAGGCATGACCTTGTCGATGGTGGAAGCGGCCATCGACATCACTGAGGGTCGCATTCCTGCTTCCGATATTCATCGCATCGTTTCGATGGCGAAGGACTTGCTGCGTCATCCGGTGGAGCTGTTGCCGGGCGTTGCGGATGCGGTGGAAGCGGTGGCTTCGCGCCATGACATCGTCTTGATCACCAAGGGCGATTTGTTCCATCAGGAAGCCAAGGTGCGCGAGTCCGGCTTGTCGCGCTGGTTCCAGCGCATCGAGATCGTGAGTGAGAAAGACGCGCCGACCTATGCGCGCTTGCTGAAAGAATTCGGCGTCGCGCCGAGTGAATTCGTGATGATCGGCAACTCGCTTCGCTCGGATATCGCGCCGCTTTTGGAGCTAGGGGCCTGGGGCATCCACATGCCGTATCACGTCACCTGGGCACACGAAGCTGAAGCCGATGTCGATTGTGCGCATCCGCGTCTGCGCGTGGTGCATGCCGCATTGGAACTGCCCGATTTGGTGCACGCAATCAGCCAGTTAGCGGCATCCACCTAATTGCGTTTGGGAAAACCCTGATAGCGCAGCTTTGGCCCCGCGCGTGACGCTAATCCCGTGCTAAGCGTAGGAGTGCGGCGATGCAAGAACAGTGGCGCGGGGTAACGAGAGGCATGATGTCCGCCTGCGTCATCTTGCTCGCGGCATGGGGCGTGATGGGCGATGTCGCGGCGGCAGAGTTGCGCAAGTGCAAATTGCCCAGCGGCCAGCCTGTCTATGTCAGTGATGCATGTCCGGCGGGTAGCCATGAAGTCTGGCAACGTGTGGTCACGGCAGACCCACGGCATGATCTCGCCTTGAAGCAAAGGCAGGACGATATCAGTCAATGGCAGCAGGCGAGTCGGCGCGAAACGGCATCGCGACTACGCCCGCTCGCGCTTCGCGGCAGTGGTGGACGCAGCAGCAGCGATTCAAGCATGGCCGTACGCTGTGAGCGTGCACGCGAACGGCGTGATCGCATCCGCGACAAGGAATGGATGCGGATGACCTATGACCGCATGATCCAGCTAGATGATGCGGTCAGTGAGGCTTGTCGCTGAATGCTTCCCCATGGAAAGCTGAATACTTGAACGAATGTAAGGAGGGGTTAAAAGCCCGTTCACCCGCTCGGTGCGAAGGTGGATGCGTGGCCACATTGGGTGGCTCCCTACAGGAGGCTCAAGATGAAGACCTTGACTCGTTGGATGGCCCCGGCCGTCTTGGCCGCCGGTCTCGGAATGGGCGCCTTGGCCGTGCCGCAGCAGGCACATGCACAAGATATTTCTCGTGTGCTGGTGGATGTAGCCGACGTCATCCTGCGCGGAGGCCAGCCTTACTACCGCTACGGCAATTATGGCCAGAATGATCGTTTGATCGTGCAGCGCGACCGTTATGGTCGCCCGGTTTACTACCGCACAGTGCATCGTTCAGGCCCGCCCTATGGCAACGCCTACGGCTACTACCGCAATGGGCCGGGTAGCCGAAACAACGTGAAGTGCAACAAGAAGGGCAAGTGCAAAGCTACGTATTACGACCCGCGCTACGATCGTGATGGTTACCGCGACTACCGCCGTGATGATCGTTACGGCTACTACCGAGATGATCGTCGCTGGCGTGATCGTTACGACGATTGATCTCGCCTAGAGCCTATCAACAGGTGAGTGAACACCATGCAGGGACAGTGCCTTCGGGCGCTGTCCCTGTTTGCAGCATGCCCTTCGGTTTACGTGTGTCACGCCCGGCTCCACTCACATTGGTCCCCTCTTTTTGGCAGTATTGGTCAGATGCCTCCGTCTTCCCCCGCCTCGCTCCCGTCATTGATGCCCTGGGTATTGGGCCTGGTGCTGCTTGTCGGCAGCCTGTCCCCAACCATTGCGCGTGCTGATGGGCCATTGGACTGCAAACTGCGTTTCAACATGCAGGGCTGGTCAGTGTTCTATAAAACCGCCGAAGGCGAAGGCACGGTCACATGCTCCAACGGCGAGCGGCTACCGGTGCGCATCACCTCGCGCGGCGGTGGTATCACGTTCGGCAAGTCGAGCATCGATAACGGGCGAGGCGAATTTTCCGGCATTTACAACATCCGCGAAGTGCTGGGTGGTTATGCCGCAGCCGAGGCCCATGCCGGCGCAGGCAAGTCCAGCAAGGCGCAGGTCGTGACCAAGGGATCGGTCTCGCTAGCACTGACCGGCACAGGCTCTGGTTGGGATATCGGTGTGTCGATCGGCAATTTCGTGCTCAGCGAGCGCTGATTCCGCATTGCTTCATCGCGTTGCGCTCATATTCCTGCCGCACGGATGAATCGCCTGGTTGGATACCACGGCGGAGCGAAATTTTTCATGGCCAGTTCACTGCTTGATCGTCAACGTGCAAGGCCTACATGGGAGGAATCATCATGAAGCACACGAACTTGAAGGCTCTGGCGCTTGCGCTGGCCATTGGTGCCATAAGTGCCCCGTTGGCTGCGCAGGACTATGCCATCAGCTGGAATCCGCGCAGTGGTGATGTCTGGGTCGATCAGCGTTTAGGCGACATCAATCGCTACGGCACCCGCTATCGCGATCCGTTCGTCAATGAAATGGTGCGCTATTACGGTGCGCCGCGAGACTTGGTGACCGATCTCCTGGTCCGTCGCAATTGGGCGCCGGGCGATGTTTATTACGCTTGTTCGATCGCGCACATCCTCGGCATTCCGTGCCGCAATGTGGTTGATGACTGGGATCGCAACCATGGCCAAGGGTGGGGCGCAGTCGCCCAGCGCATGGGTATCAAGCCGGGCTCGGCCGAGTTCCACCAGCTCAAGCGCGGCTTTGTGCCGAGCTATGACCGCTGGGGCCGCCCGATCGTGTTGGATGCTGAACTTGAGCGTGCCTACCCGAATCGTGGCAAGGGCAAAGCGATGAACAACGGTGGCCAAGCCAAGGCCAAGTCGGCTAAGCCGCATGCATCGGGAAGCAAAGGCAAGCCGGCTCAAGCAGGTGGTGGAAAGGCCAAGGGCAACAATGGCCAAGGCAGTGGCAAGGCCAAGGACAACGGCGGTGGAAAACCCAAGGGTAACGGGAACGGCAAGGGCCGCGGTTGAGCCAGTCCATCCACATCCCGTTGCATCGACGCCCGGCTCTGGCCGGGCGTTTTCGTTGGGCGATGCGGCGACACGGGGGATAATGCGCAGAATGCCCTCGAACCTTTCTTCCTCACTTGCCCCTGACGCCCATTCCGAGTTG
Organism: Solilutibacter tolerans; assembly: GCF_900155935.1. Lineage (GTDB taxonomy): Bacteria > Pseudomonadota > Gammaproteobacteria > Xanthomonadales > Xanthomonadaceae > Solilutibacter > Solilutibacter tolerans. The sequence continues at coordinate 1,059 of NZ_FTLW01000002.1, read as the reverse complement.
TTCGGCTGGGCGCTCTCCGTTGCCCCGATGATGGATTGGGTAGCCAGCCGCTAAAAACGTCGGCCATTCAGTAGCTTGGGGCGTGCTCGGTGCTCCATGTAGCAAATTTGCAGCATTCGATAGCGTGATCAGCGAGGTTTTCCGCGCACTCGCCGCCACTCCTCCGTCGCCGCTTCCCGCTCGGCGTCGAGGTAGGCGGCAAGATCCGCAGCGTTGACTAGCCAGGGAGATTTCTGGCTACCAGCTCTGAAGGCCGGCACAGGTAAAGATCTTCGGATTGCTCGCTTGGCTGCTTCTGCCGGGGCGAGCCCAAACAAGTTTGCGCAGGCATCCAGTGGTATCTGGCCGGAGCCATATTCCGCGAGGAGGAGAAAGAGGGTTTTCATGGAGCCTGATCACGACTCGGGGGAACTGCGATCAGCCTAGCGTGCGAAACACGCGGGAATGTTCGGGAATGCGCGTGAAAATCGGCCTGATTCCTCGCCTTATACAGCCCTTCACAAAGGGCTGTGGTGCCTCTTTGGTGGATCAGTTGCGCTTTCGAGGGCTACCAGATGGCTTGGCCTTCTTCACCTTCGCTGTGCGTGAAGACTCCACGGCCTCCTGGAACTCTGCGATGAACTCAGTCAGATCGACGCCCATGGCACGACATATTTCCCATAGCTCGATGGTGTCCAGACGGCGCACGCCGCGCTCTACATCGCTGACAAATGTCTGTGATTTGCCTATTGCGGCCGACAGATCGACCTGGGTCAGGCCAGCGGCCTGCCTTGCACTACGCAATTGATTGCGCAGAAGGGTGTTCTCGGGTCGATATAGGGTCTTTGGCATCGCGCTCGCCTAGGGGCGAGAGCAAAGCTATATGCCGATTCTGGATATCCGATATTCTTGAATATGTGTTGTGCTGCCGGCGGATGGCTTGGGCGGATATGTCCAAGGTTTGGGTTCACGATCGACGCCTAGTTGTGTAAACCCAGGACGTTGTTCAGTGGAAGCTGGATGCGGCTGATCGGGGGTTGGTAGCCAAGGCTGGCGTGCGGCCGGTGCCAGTTGTACTGG
>NZ_FTLW01000004.1 GCF_900155935.1 Solilutibacter tolerans | reverse complement strand
AAACGGACGAGCCTGCGAAACTAGAAACCTACAAGCAAGAACAGTCAGACAAGCAAGTGCTTTAGCTGTCGTCCCACACTAAAATCCGGATACCCAAAAGATCCGGCCAGGTGCTCCGGCAACTGTTGCCCACCAGCATCGAGTCATTGCGTGCCGGAAAGATGATCGTCGTCTTCACGCCCCGCCGCGGCGCCGCGCACAATGCACGCAGCAAGGCCTCATCGGGCACGAAATAGGGCGTGGTGATCAGCAGTTCTTCGTGGGCGGCGTACATCGCGGCAACGAACATGTCCGACATCGCGTTGTGGGGTGTGGTGGGACCAGTGCCGAACATCTGCGCGACCACGCCATCGTCGAAGACCTGCGGCTCTGGCGCGGCATCCACCATCGCCTCCAACGCCTCGCCGACTTCGCTGATCCAGGCGGTGAGGAAAAGATACTACGCTTGCCTGACAACAGGGCCTTCGCAGCGCATCAATAGATCAATCCACGGTGTGAACTTTGGTTTCACGCGAAACTCGGGATCTGCGCAGTTCTGGCTGCCGCAATACGCGATACGGTTGTCTATGACTGCGACTTTTCGATGATTGCGCAGGTCCACGCGGCCCACGGCCAAATGTCCTAGCCGCGGCACATCATCGAGCATAGCGTGGACATGGACACCCGCTTGTTGCATTTGTCGCCAACGCGGACCGTGCACGAACGCGCGTGAACCGAGTGCATCGACCATCACGCGGCATTTCACACCGCGTTGTGCTGCGGCACATACGGCATCGGTGACGCGACCGCCGTTGTGGTCGTCCAGCCAGATGTAGAAGCCGATGTGTACGGTGTCTTGTGCTTGTTCGATGTCGCCAATGAGGACATCGATGCTGGCATTCGAATTGGCTTTCGGCTCGGTGGGTGGTGCGGATGGATCGCTTAACAACACGATGCGATTGCCCGCGACGGGTTTGAACCCGTTGATTGAATGCGCAAGGTCAAACAATGGCTTGATTTGCGCCGTGATTTTGCCGGGCTCCACGCCAGCGCTGGCAGGCAAGGGCATACGTGTCTCGACATCGCGCAGCCGTTTGATGCGCTGCCTACCGATGCTGGTTTCACCCAGTAGGAGATAGCTGATGACGCCAAGCAATGGCAGGAATGTGATGATCGCGACCCAGGCCACGCGTGACGCAGGCACGCGGTTAGGCCGGGTGATCGCACGGGCGAGCACCGCCAGATGCACGATGAACAGCAACACACCCAGTGGCGTGTGCAGCAAGCTCAGGTAATAGGCCATGGCAGGCTCCGGTTCGGCACGATGTCGAGCCTACCGGAGCTGCGCGGCGGCGCAAGCGCCGCCATGCGGGGCGTGCTTAGCCAGCCTTGGATTTCGCCAGCTTCAGCCAGGTATCGACCACGGTATCGGGATTGAGCGATACCGACTCGATGCCTTCGTCCATCAACCACTGGGCAAGGTCCGGGTGGTCGCTCGGGCCCTGGCCGCAGATGCCGACATACTTCTGCTTGCGCTTGGCGGCGGAGATCGCCATCGACAGCATCTTCTTGACCGCCGGGTCGCGCTCGTCGAACAGGTTGGCGACGATCGATGAATCGCGATCCAGGCCCAAGGTGAGCTGGGTCATGTCATTGGAGCCGATCGAGAAGCCGTCGAAGATGTCGAGGAAGTCGTCGGCCAACAGGGCATTCGACGGTACTTCGCACATCATGATGACCTTCAGGCCATTCTCGCCTTGCTTCAGGCCGTTCTTCGCCAGCACGTCGATGACCTTGCGGCCTTCGTCCAGCGTGCGCACGAACGGGATCATCACCCACAGGTTGTCCAGGCCCATCTCCTCGCGCACGCGCTTGACCGCGCGACATTCCAGCGCAAAGGGCTCGCTGAAGGAGGGGTCGATGTAGCGGCTGGCACCACGGAAGCCGATCATCGGGTTCTCTTCGTGCGGCTCGTAACGCGAGCCACCAATGAGGTTGGCGTATTCGTTCGACTTGAAGTCGGACAGGCGCACGATGACCGGATTCGGCGCCACCGAAGCCGTGATGGTCGCGATGCCTTCGGCAAGGCGATCCACGTAGAAATCCACCGGCGATTTGTAGCCGGCGATCTTCGCGTCGATCTTGGCCTTGGTCGCGGCATCCTGCTTGTCGTATTCCAGCAGTGCCTTCGGATGCACGCCGATGTGGCTGGCGATGATCATCTCCAGGCGCGCCAAACCGATGCCTGCGTTCGGCAGCTGGCCGAAGTCGAAGGCACGCTCAGGATTGGCCACGTTCATCATGATCTTGAGCGGTGCCGGCGGCATGTTGCCGAGGTCGGTCGTGGTGCGCTCGAAGGGCAGGGCACCCTTGTAGATGAAACCGGTGTCACCTTCGGCGCAGCTGACGGTCACTTCCTGCCCGTCCTGGATGGTGTCCAGTGCATTGCCGGTACCGACGACCGCCGGCACGCCCAGCTCGCGCGCGATGATCGCCGCGTGGCAGGTGCGGCCGCCGCGGTTGGTGACGATGGCGGCGGCGCGCTTCATCACCGGCTCCCAGTCGGGATCGGTCATGTCGGCCACCAGCACGTCGCCCGGCTGCACGCGGGCCATGTCGTCGAGCGAACGCACCACGCGGGCGACGCCTGCGCCGATCTTCTGGCCGATGGCGCGGCCTTCGCTGATGACTTCGCCGCGTTGCTGCAGGGCATAGCGTTCGATCTGCGTCGCCTTGGCGCGCGATTTCACGGTTTCCGGGCGCGCCTGCACGATGAACAGCTTGCCGCTGATGCCGTCCTTCGCCCACTCGATGTCCATCGGACGGCCGTAGTGTTGTTCGATGACCAGCGCCTGCTTGGACAGCTCCTGCACGTCGGCATCGGAAATCGAGAACGTGTTGCGCAGCTCGGCCGGCGTGTCTTCGGTGCGCACGCGCTCGCCCGGCACATCCGAATACACCATGCGCAACTGCTTGCTGCCGAGCGCGCGGCGCAGGATCGCCGGCTTGCCCGCCTTCAGCGTGGGCTTGTAGACGTAGAACTCGTCAGGATTGACCGCGCCCTGCACGACCATCTCGCCAAGGCCCAGGCTGGACGTGACGAACACGACATCGCGGAAACCGGATTCGGTATCGAGCGTGAACAGCACGCCCGAGGCGCCGACATCCGAACGCACCATCTGCTGCACGCCGGCGGACAGGAACACGTCTTCATGCGCGAAGCCGTGATGCACGCGATAGGCGATGGCGCGGTCGTTGTAGAGCGAGGCGAAGACTTCCTTCACCTTGCGCACCACATCGTCCGCGCCGGTGACGTTGAGGAAGGTTTCCTGCTGGCCGGCGAAAGAGGCATCGGGCAAGTCCTCGGCCGTCGCCGAGGAACGCACGGCCACGGCCATGTCCGGCACACCGTTGTCATCGCACATCTGCTTGTAGGCGGTGCGGATGTCGGCATCCAAGTCGGGTTGCAGCGGTGCATCCATTACCCAACCACGGATCTCGGCGCCAGCCTTGGTCAGCGCGGCGACATCCTCCACATCGACCGTTGCCAGCTTGTCGTAGATGCGCGCGTGCAGATTGTTATGGGCGATGAAGGCCTTGAAGGCATCTGCGGTGGTCGCGAAGCCGCCTGGCACCGAGACGCCCAGTTCGTACAGCTGGCCGATCATCTCGCCAAGCGAGGAATTCTTGCCGCCCACCTGGGCGAGATCGGTCAGGCGTAGGTCTTTCAGCCACAAAATGTTGGCGCTCAAGGCAGGCTCCGGGTTGGGGATGGGGGGACGGCAGGCCGTCAGCAGGCTATTTTAGCAATCCCTACGCATACGTTTTCATTCCGACGCCCATGTCCGACGCTCGCCCGGTCTTTTACGTCTCCGATGGCACTGGCATCACTGCCGAAACCATCGGCCACAGCCTGTTGACCCAATTCACCCAGCAGCGGTTCGAGACCGACCGCATCCCGTTCGTGGACACACCGGATCGCGCCCGCGAGGCGGCCGCCATCATCCGCGAATCAAGCCAGCGCACGGGACTTCGGGCCATCGTGGTCAATACCTGCGTGGATGAGGAGCTCAGCCGAATCTTGGCGGAGAGCGGCGCTTTGATGATGGACGTGTTCGCGCCCTTCATCGCCCCCTTGGAAGAGGAGTTGGGCAGCCAGCGCCAGCCACGGGTCGGGCAGGCACACGGCATCGTTGATTTCGACACCTATCACCAGCGCATCAATGCGATGAATTACGCGTTGACCCACGACGACGGCATGCGGGTGGATTACAGCGATGCCGACCTGATCCTCGTGGGTGTCTCGCGCGCGGGCAAGACACCCACTTGCGTGTATCTGGCGCTCCACCACGGCGTACGCGCGGCCAACTACCCGTTGACGGAGGAAGATCTGGAAACCGACCGCCTGCCAGCCAAGCTGCGGCCGCACAAGCACAAGATCTTCGGGCTGACCATCGACCCGGATCGCCTACACCAGATCCGCCAAGAGCGTCGTCCCAACTCGCGCTATGCGGAGTTATCGACCTGCAAGAGCGAAGTCGCCGCCGCGGACGTGATCTTCCGGACCGAGAACATCCCCGTGCTCTCCACCACGCACGCCTCGATCGAGGAGATTTCGAGCCGCGTGCTGGAAACGCTGGGCATCAACCGCGAGATGTATTGACGGAGTTCCGGCTGCCTGTAGGATCGGATGGCATGAGCACCGTCCTTGCCCCGGTCACCCGCCTGCCGAAGCTGAGCCGCTTCGCCTGGTTGATGGGCTTGTACGCAGAGAATCATCGCAAGCTGGACCGCCTGTTTACACCTGCGGTCTTGGCGACGGGCCATTACGTGTCGCGTGGGTCCTCTGGTTTGCCGCTACGGCTAGAGATCATCGAACAGCACAAGTTCACCACCGAGTTGCGTCTGACGTACGACGTGCGTGACCCGGTCACGGGTGAACCAGATCCTTCCGCGCATTTGCGCCTGTATCGCGATGCGCGCCAGGCAGAAGCCACGCATTGTTATGTCGGCCGCCGCTGGCAGGACGTGATCGGGATGTATCCGCCACCAGCGGAGCTGGTGGGCCACCGCCTCCAAATGAACACGTTTCTGGGCAAATGGCTGGACCATTTGGCAGGGCAGGGACATGGCGTGGCCACGTTGGAGCGGGTGCAAAGTCAGGCAGTTGCCTGAATGTCGTCAACAAGTGTTGACGTTGGCCGTCTAGCTCTCTAGAATTTCGCGCTCCACGACGTGGGGCCATAGCTCAGCTGGGAGAGCGCCTGCATGGCATGCAGGAGGTCAGCGGTTCGATCCCGCTTGGCTCCACCAATATTCAAGTGATGACGGATGCCTCTCCGGATTCATGAGTTTCAAATCGACGTCCCCATCGTCTAGAGGCCTAGGACACATCCCTTTCACGGATGCGACCGGGGTTCGAATCCCCGTGGGGACGCCACTTGTTCAAGCACCAAGGCTCCGGAAACGGGGCCTTGCGTGTTTCTGGCGTTTGCATTTGTCGGACACAAACCGCTTTCACCCATCGTTATCGCCGGCCAGCGCAGTCTGTGTATTCGATTGGTGAACATGGGTGATGTCGATGACGCGTCTGACCGCGAAGGATTTTTCCCCGAAGTTACTGGAGCTCTACGACTTCTACGTCCATGGGCGCATCACCCGGCGCGAGTTCCTGGCCAGCGCAGGCAAATGCGCGATCGGCGGGATGACGGCGGCGACAGCGCTCTCGTTGCTCAGTCCCAACTACGCACTGGCTCAGCAGATTGAATTCACCGACCCTGACATCAAACCCGAGTACGTCCGTTACCCCTCGCCCAAGGGGCATGGGGAAGTACGGGGTTATCTGGTGCGTCCGGCCAAGGCCGAAGGCCCGGTGCCGGGGGTGGTCGTCGTGCACGAGAACCGGGGTCTCAATCCGTATATCGAGGATGTTGCCCGTCGCGTGGCGAAGGCCGGTTTTGTTGCGCTGGCGCCCGATGGTCTGACCTCTGTCGGCGGTTATCCGGGCAACGACGAAAAGGGCCGCGAGCTGCAGAAGCAGGTTGATCCCGAGAAATTGATGAATGATTTCTTTGCCGCCATCGATCACCTGATGGCCAGTGACTTTGTCAGCGACAAGGTCGGCATCACCGGGTTTTGCTATGGCGGTGGCGTGTCACATGTCGCGGCAGTGGCCTATCCGGAGTTGGCCGCGGCGGTGCCGTTCTACGGGCGCCAAGCGAAGCCGGAAGATGTCGCCAAGATCAAGGCGCCGTTGCTCATCCACTTCGCCGAAACCGACCCGGGTGTCAACTCGACATGGCCGGACTACGAGAAGGCGCTGAAAGCCGCTGGCAAGACCTACGAGGCGCACTTTTATCCGGGCACCAACCACGGCTTCCACAACGATTCAACGCCGCGCTATGACGAGGCTGCGGCGAATCTCGCCTGGGAGCGCACCATCGCTTGGTTCAGGCGCTATCTTGCTTAGACGCTAAAACCAGAAGCGAATGCCGGCGACCCATTGGTGCTCAGATACGGCTTCGCCCTCTGTTTCACGCATATCCGCCGTGTTGCCGAAGCTGCGCGCATACCGCCAACCGATGTAGGGGGCGAACTCTCGGCGGAACTCGTAACGAAGGCGAAGGCCGCCATGCAGCTCTGAAACACCTTGACCGACGCCCATCTTGGCATCGTCCTTGGCGTGGATCGCGATGCCGGCTTCGGGTTGCAGTATCAGGCGATTGGTCAGCAGCACGTCGTAGCTCGCCTTACCTTCCAGCAGCGCGCGACCCGATGCGCCCACGAACGCAGTCGCTTCGACATCGAATTTATAAGGCGCATGGCCGTGTACGCCGACGCCGACCCAATCGCGTTGTACACCGCCGCCAAAATCACGCCGCCAACCAACCATCCGGTTCCACCACGGTCCGGTGGCATGTCCCCACGATGCACGGATATGCCCATGGCTTCCGTGCGCATCACGCTCGCCTTCGCTTTCCAGCCAGAGGCGGTTGTGACTCTTGCCGGACCACGCCTGCACGGCCCAGCCGGTCGCCGGGTCATCGCCTAGATCGCGCTCCAGCCGGTCCACCGTAAGTGTAGTGATCCACGGGTCTTCGACCATGTGGTCGGACATGTCCATGCCGTGCAGGTCAGGGAAGGCAGCCGCCATGTCCTGTGGTGTCGGGGAGCGGATGAAGTCCGGCAATGGCAGGGCTTCTTTCGGCATGTGCGATGCGTGATCGGCGTGTTCGTCCGCTTCGGTCGTCTGTGTCGGCTGCTGGCTGTGTTCGTGGCCTGCATGCTGCGCGTGTGCGGGCAGGGCAATGAGCGCGAGCAGTGCGAAGGCATAGGGATGCGACATCCTCATGGTTCCACCCGCACTTCGCGGAACATGCCCATCTCCATATGCATCAGCATGTGGCAGTGAAACGCCCAACGACCGAGCGCGTCTGCTGTCACCCGATAGCTGCGGATGTGGCCGGGCGGCACGCTGACCGTATGCTTGCGCACTTGGAATTCGCCCTCAGCATTTTCTAGGTCGCTCCACATGCCATGTAAATGGATGGGATGCTCCATCATGGTGTCATTGACCAGCACGATGCGCACACGTTCGCCATAGTTGAGACGAATGGGTTTCGCCTTCGAGAACGGCACACCATCGAAGCCCCAGGTATAGCGCTCCATATTGCCGGTCAGGTGCAATTCGATGTCGCGTGTGGGCGTGCGTGGATCGGGCTGCGCGAAGACGGATGTGAGATCGCCATAGGTCAATACTCTGCGGCCGTTGTTGCGCAGGCCGATGCCGGGATCGCTGATGGAGCGCGAAGGCATCATCGTTTGCATATCGACATCCGGGTTGTCGGTTTCACTTGCCGGATGCGAGATCATCGTCATGTTGTCTGCCATGCCCGCATGGTTGGCATGTGTGTCTTGCTTCGGTGCTTGCATGGATGCACCGCACATGCCCGCGCCGCATTTCATTTCAGCATCGGCTTTGTTGGTGGGTTTCATCGATGCGCCGCAGCTCATTTCACCGCTGCTCATCGCGCCGTGGTCGTGGCCCATGTCGGCCATGGTCAGCAACGCGCGAGGGTCCATCGCGGGGATAGCGGCTTCAAGACCCGGGGCAGGGGAGAGGGTGGCGCGGGCATAGCCGCCGCGATCCATCGACTGCGCGAAGATGGTGTAGGGCTGCTCGCTGGGTTCAACGATGATGTCATACGTTTCGGCCACGCCGATGCGGAATTCATCGACGCTGACCGGTTCGACATCCTGACCATCGGCGGCGACCACAGTCATCTTGAGGCCCGGGATGCGCACGTCGAAAAATGTCATCGCCGAGCCATTGATGAAGCGCAGGCGCACTTTTTCACCGCGTTTGAACAGCGCCGTCCAGTTGCCGGCAGGCGTGCTGCCATTGGCGAGGTACGTGTAGGTCAGGGCGGTGACATCGGCCAAATCCGTCGGACTCATGCGCATGCGCCCCCATTCGCCGCGGTCCTTCAGCGCTGCCTGGGTGCCGTCACGCCGAGCATCGCGCAGAAAATCGCCGACGGTGCGCATGTTGCGATTGTAGTAATGCCCCATGATCTTGAGCTTGCGCTGGATGGCATGTGGATCATCGTCACTCCAGTCGGACAACAGGATGACGTGATCACGATCGGCGTGATGGCGCTCGCCGTTGCGCGGTTCTATGACAATCGCGCCATATACGCCGACCGCTTCCTGCATCGAAGAATGTGCGTGGTACCAGTAAGTGCCCGATTGATTCAATTTGAAGCGATACAGGTACGACTCGCCCGGCGCGATGCCGTGGAAGCTGAAGCCAGGCACGCCATCCATGTTCGCGGGCAAGATGATGCCGTGCCAGTGGATCGACGTGTCCTCGTGCAAGGCATTGCTGACGCGCAATTCGACCGTGTCGCCTTCGCGCCAATACAAAGTCGGCGCTGGCAGGGTGCCGTTGACGACTTTCGCACGTGCCGGTCTGCCGGTCAGGTTGACCGGGATTTCGCCAATACTGAGATTGAAATGATCCCCGCGAAGCTCGCTGAGTGGTTGCGTGTGTGCATGGGTGTCACGTCGCGCACGGCCCCAGCCATGGGCGGGCAACGTGGCTGCAGTGCCCAGGGCCAGTGCGCCGGTGACAAACTGGCGTCGCTGCGAATTGAAGGCTTTAGTCATGTTTCCGTCCGGCCTGTGGCGAATCGGTGAGTGCATGAAGGATGGGACAAGCATCCATCTGGCCGCGCCCGGGACAAGCGTCGACCAGGGACTTCAGCGCGGTGCGGACGCGAGCCAAATCCTGCAGGCGCTGTTCGACATCATCCAGCTTGGCGACGGCAGCTGAGCGAATCGCGGCGACATCGTCGCCTTGGGTCATCGCCATCAGCTCGCGGATCTCGACCAACGTGAAACCCAGCGCCTTAGCACGGCGGATGAATTGCAGACGTTCGACATCGGCATCGTCATACAACCGATAGCCGGACGACGCCTGGCGTTCGGCGCGCGGCAGCACGCCTTGGTTCTCGTAGTATCGGATCGTGTCGATGGGTAGCCCGGTGGCCCGGGATAGTTGGCCGATCTTCATGAGCATTGCCAGCTTGGGTTCAAAAGCATTATCGACTCTAGAGTTAGGTCAAGGGTCAAGTCTGCTTACTTATTACATAATAAACATTATGCGAACTTCTGGTACATCTAAGGGTGTTGCGTAAAGAAGGCCTTGTAGCCCTCAAGAACAACCGGGCTCGGTAAAGCTGTGACAATTCCAGCCCCTCTCGGTTTTGTCACAGCTCCACTGCGCACTCGGGATTGTCACGACTCCACTGAGCAAGCACTCCTAGGCACGCCCGCTGCGCGAAATCTGCCGCACATAGGGCCGTGATCTGACTCAGATTTCAAATCTGGCGATCTGGAACTGGCGAGCGCCACGCAATCTCCGACCGCCGCCTTCAGCGTGCGGCACGCGCCGCCTGCAGTCGGATGACGGAGTCCGAATTTGCCGGGATGACGGTGACCGCCTCCGGGACGCGGCAATAGATGACGTATACGTCATTGAGCCGCCCGGCGAACTTCCAGCCGTTTGCGTGGCACTGAAGGGCATCAGTGGAGGTCACGACGACGCCACTATGCCGGATCTTGATCTGCGCCGCGTTGCGCTGCCCCAAGAAATACGCCCCCATCGGGATATACGCGAGCGCCAGCGCGGCGTACGGCAGAAGCTTCCAATCTCGGATCGCGCTGGGGATGTCAGGGGCCTTTTTCACTAACCAGATCAATGCCCAGGTCAGCAGCACGCCAATACAGAGCAACCAGCCGAACGAAACGACGAAGAGCAGCACACCGCTCAGGGCAATCGCAACGAGCAATACGATCCAACCGCCATAGCGGTAGGTCTGTTCAAACTGGAGGATCTTCTGCGCCACATAACCGCCGGCGACCGCGGCAACCAGCATGAAGGCGACAGTGACGCCGATCCCAGTGAGGCCAATCAAGGCCAGATCGCTCGCATTCCCGAATTGGAACGGATCCAGCCCGAACGCGCCCCAATAGCCTTTCAGGTACAGCGTGCCCTGGATCAATCCGAACCCCAGGAGCACGGTCGACCAGGCCAATACGTGCGCGGCGCCAAAGCGCGTGCCCCGCTCTTCCACTTCCATGTCAGCCCCCGCTTTGTCCCGGTTGAAGTCGTTGCGTGCCCTTGTGGATTAAGCGGGGCTATTCACCCGCGATCCGCGTGTGCAATAGTCGGCTTGCCCGATGGCCTAAGTCTAGGGCGCGCTTTCAACGTGACGCGATGTTGGACACGGTTGACCATGGCCTGCAGCCACGATCACCATCCCCAAACGACGCAGGCAATGTTCTCCACGATCCAACGCGCCCGCTCAAGTGTCATCAGTGTCCAACGTGTTGGCGCGCCAACATTTGGAGGTCCTGGAAGCCCTGCTGGATCTGGTCATGGCCTCGGGCAAGGTACGTGTGGTCGACGTGGCGGAACTGTGTCCGCCCCTGGATCCGGATCAGGCCACCGCACGTGTGGCTGCGCGCTTGATCCACCGCATGGTCAGCGCGCAGGCTCAGTGGGGTGATACCGGTTGGCAAAAGGCAGTGAGCTAGCGAGAGCGCTCAGCCAGAAGTTGTTTCATCTGGGCGATCTCCTGCTTCTGCGAGGTGATGATCTCCTGGCAGAGCTTGACCAGCTCGGGATCCTTCAGGCGGTTTTCCTCGCACATCAGAATGGCGCCGGCATGATGTGGAATCATGGAGCGGATGAACTGCCGATCTGTCACCGCGGCCTGCGTGCGAATTCCCCACCAGCAGAACAGCATGAACACCACGGTCACGCTGGCCAGGATCAGATTACGACGACGATCGGGGTACATGCTGGACATGAGCCAAAGCTCGATCAACAGCATCGGCGCGGCCATCAGCCCTGCCATGTAGAACTGGTTGACGTTGTGATAGACGTTGGCCAACTGATCGACCATGGCATACATCAGGGCGTACATGGCCAGAAACGACAAGGCCATCATCAGAAGCAGGCGACCGTAGTGGCCCTTATGCGTCTGACCGGAACTTCCGTGCGAGGCGTGTTGCTCTGAATGCTGCGTGTGCGTGCTTTCGTGCTTATCGTGCGAAGAAGACATGTCGATCTCCGTGGGAATGGCAGAACATCGCCGAATCCCGGGGGCCAAGGAACCAGCCCCCGGGGAGATAGCAGTTACATACCCTTGCCGGCAGCGAATTCCTGCGGGCTCAGCTTGCCGTCCTTGTTGCCATCAAGCATGCCGAAGTGCGGCGCGAGCTTGTGCTTGGCCAATTCTTCCTTGGACAGCGTGCCATCCTTGTTGGTATCGAGCTTGGTGAAATCGGTATCGGCCGCGGCCGGCTTGTGCTGACCATGCTCCTGCTTCTTGTGGTCCATCGGCTTGTGCTGACCGTGGTCGGTGGTGGGCGTGGTGGTCTGGCCGCCGGCGAAGGCCGCGCCCGCCATCAGAAACAGGGCCATCATCGAGAGGGAGGCATAACGCTTCATTGCAGTACTCCTTGTGGGATATGAGCCATCAGTGACAGGAATGGCCGCGCGCAGGCTCATCGGCGCGTTCAGGGTGGGGGGTGGAAACAACGGTGGAGCCGGACAAACGCAAGGCATTGGTGACCACCGAAACCGAGCTCAGGCTCATGGCCAGGGCCGCCATCATCGGACTGAGCAAAAGGCCGAAGCTGGGATACAGCAGGCCGGCGGCGATAGGCACGCCGATGGCGTTGTAGACGAAGGCGAAGCCCAGGTTCTGCTTCATGTTGGCCACCGTCGAAGACGAGATGGCACGGGCTTGCACGATGCGCCTCAGATCACCCTTGACCAGGGTGAGCTGGGCGCTGGACATGGCCACATCCGTGCCCGTCCCCATCGCGATGCCCACATCGGCTGCCGCCAGGGCCGGCGCATCGTTGATGCCGTCGCCAGCCATGGCCACACGACGACCCTGGGCTTTGAGTTGCTGGACCAGTTCGGCCTTGTCCTGAGGTTTGACGCCGCCACGCACATCCTCGATGCCCAGCGTGCGCCCCACGGCCTCGGCCGTCGCCTGTGCGTCACCAGAGGCCATCACCACGTGCAGGCCATCGGCACGTAGCAGGTTCAAGGCAGGCAAGGTTGTGGCTTTGATGGGATCAGCCACCGCAATGGCGCCGGCCAACCGACCATTGACCGCCAGGAACATCACGCTAGCGCCTTCCTTACGAAGACGCTCGGCGCTGCTTTGCAAAGGTGCTACATCGGCGCCAACCGACGCCATCAGGCTTTGGTTGCCGAGCACGACATCCTGATCGGACACGCGCCCGCGGACGCCTTGGCCGGTGAGCGAATCAAAATCTTGGGCGGCCATCAGGTTCAAGCCACGTCGCTGGGCTTCCGCCACGATGGCCTCGGCTAAGGGGTGCTCACTGCCCTGCTCCAAGCTGCCAGCCAAGCTGAGGATCTGATCGGCATCGAAACCGGCGTAGGAGAGCGTGTCGCGAAAGGCTGGACGCCCCTCGGTCAACGTACCGGTCTTGTCCACGATCAACGTGTCGATCAGACGTAGCTGTTCGATCGCCTGAGCATCGCGGAAGAGGACCCCGACCTGTGCAGCGCGGCCCGTGGCGACCATGATCGACATGGGGGTAGCCAAACCCAGGGCACACGGGCACGCAATGATCAGAACCGATACCGCATTGAGGACGGCAAAGGTCCAGGACGGTTCGGGTCCAAACAGACCCCATCCGAAGAACGTGAGCACCGCCGTGGCCAGCACGGCCAGGACAAACCAGTACGCCACCTTGTCCGCCATACGCTGCATCGGCGCGCGGGAGCGCTGGGCTTGGGCTACCAACTGCACAATCTGCGCCAGTACCGTCCCGGATCCGACTTTGTCCGCCCGGATGACCAAGGCGCCGGTCCCGTTGAGCGTGGCGCCTATAACGTGATCACCGACAGCCTTCTCCACCGGAATGGGTTCACCGGTCAGCATCGACTCATCAACACTGGTGCGGCCTTCGATGACTTCCCCATCGACCGGCACCTTCTCGCCCGGTCGTACGCGAAGCAGATCACCCACGTGCACGTGATCCAGCGCAACGTCCTCTTCGCCCCCATCGGGTTTGACGCGGCGAGCCGTCTTGGGCGCCAATCCCAGCAGGGACTTGATGGCCGCCGAGGTTTTGGAACGCGCCCGCAGTTCCAGCAGCTGTCCGAGCAGTGTGAGCGAGACGATGACCGCTGCCGCCTCGAAGTAGACCCCTACCCGTCCATGCTCGCGGAAAGAGTCCGGAAACAGGCCCGGTGCAACGGTGGCCACCACGCTGTAGCCAAACGCGGCGGCTACGCCGATGCCGATCAGCGTCCACATGTTGGGGCTGCGATTGCCGATGGACTGCAGGCAGCGTTCAAAGAATGGCCACCCCGCCCAGAGCACCACTGGAGCGCTCAGCACGAGCTCAATCCAGGTGCGCGCCTGCGTGGACAAGCCGGGCAGACGGTGTCCCAGCATGGCCAAGACCAGGACGATCAAGGTCAAGGGCAATGTCCACCAGAACCTTCGGGTGAAATCGCGTAGCTCTGGATTTTCGTCCTCCTCCAGCGAGGGCATCTCCGGCTCCAGCGCCATGCCGCAGATCGGACAGGTGCCGGGACCCGGCTGACGAATCTGCGGATGCATCGGGCAGGTGTAGACCGTGGCGTGGGTACCGCTGGGTTGGGCCACCGCTGCTGGGGCGGTCACTTCAACTTGCTGGGGAGCATCGTCCGTATAGCGGACGGGATTGGTGATGAACCGCTCTCGGCATTTGGCTGAGCAGAAGTGATACTTCGTTCCGCCATGCAGGGCGTGGTACGGCGTTCTAGCCGCGGAGACCTGCATACCGCATACCGGATCACGCACCGAGTCTGGACCATCGCTGGCACCCTGCGGCATCGCCTTGCCGGCTTCATCGTGGGAATGAGGGGACATGGATCACTCTGGACTGGAAGAAGGGATCGCGAGCAAACTGTCAGCTACGTTGACCGTGCAGGACGTAAGGCTGCGTTGTGCCGTCGGGCAATACAAATTCCACCGTATAGGGTTGAACACGTCCGTCGGGCATCTCCATACCAGGAGAACCGGCGGGCATCCCCGGTAGCACTAATCCACGGCCTACCGGGCGCTCACGAAGCAGGCGCAGGATGTCTTGCACCGGCACATGACCTTCGACGATGTAGCCATCGATCTCGGCGGTATGGCACGAGCCGCGTCCATAAGGAACGCCCAAGCGCGCCTTGATCGGGTTGAGGTCTTCGCTGTTGTGCACCTCAACCGTAAATCCTGCTTTCTCCAGATGCTCCACCCACAGTTGGCAGCAACCGCAGGTCGCACTCTTATGTACTTTGACCAACGGCAACGGACGCTGCGGTTGAGCGACCTGCTGCGCAGCCGCCGATGTCGGAGATTGAGCGTCCGATGCCGCCTCTGTACTGACAGCCGATTCGGGGCGCGCGCATGCGGTCAGCGACAAGGCCGTGGTTAGCAGAAAGAGACAGCTGCGAGAAATATTCATCATGCGTCCTCAAGAGATGCCCGAGCGCCGAGGCGCTCGGGCGTGGAGCCGGGGCAGCTCCATAAAGGGATCAATGCTGGTGGTCGTGGCCGTCATCGGCCTTGGGGGCTGGCTCGGCCGATTTGGCTGGCATGGAGGAGTGCTGATCATGCTCACCTTCGGATGTGGCCTGCGCGGGTTGCTTGGCTGGCTCGGCCGCATGCACGTGCGTCTTGCCGTCGGCATGCACGTGCGTGGTGCCTTCCTTAGCTTTGCTCATGTCCATGTCCATGCCACCGGCTTGATGACCCTGGTCATGGCCGTCACCCATCTCTGCTCCATCACCGCTGCCATGGTGATCTGCACCCGCTTCCTCGCCGTGCGAGTGCCCGCCGGTCTCACCACCGCCGTGTGAATGACCATCACTGCTGGCCACCAACGCCTGGTAGCCGGCCTTGTCCAGCGTGGGCAGCTTCTGCAGGAAGGCCGACATGTTCCAGATGAACTCATCGTCCATGCTGCCGCCCCACGCGGGCATGCCGCTGGCCTTGATGCCGTGCTTGATAACCCAGAACGCCTCAGCTGGAGCGACCGGCTGTTTGCTTAGGTTCGGTGGCGCGGGGTACAGGCCCTTGCTCATCTCGGTGGCCGCCGCCTCTGGCGAAAGATGGCAGGTCACGCACATGGCGTTGTAGTTGCCCGCACCCTGGCGGATACGCTCAGGATCATCCAGGTTCGTGGGCACCTGAAGCTTGGCGGCGCGCACCTCAATGGAACGCTCGCGCGCCGTTTCAAGTAGCGCATACACCGGGCGACTATGCGGATCGTCGGCGGCCACGTTGTACACGCCCAGAGAGACCGTGGCAGTTGCTGCTACCGCAACCAATCCCACGCCGGCACCGAGCCATACCCACATCTTTTTGTTTGATTTCATTGTCAGTTCCCTTAAAACCAGGTACGAAGGCCGATGACCAAGCGCGTGTCTTCAAAAGACTCGCCATGCTCGCGTCGCATGTCTGCCGTATTGCCAAACGCACGCTCGTACACCACGCCGATGTAGGGAGCGAACTTTCGAGTGAACTCATAACGAAGTCGTAGCCCTGCCTCAGCGGTACTCAGACCCGAACCTATCCCGCGCAGTGGATCGTTCTTGCCATGCGCTGTGACCTCTACCAGCGGCTGCAGGATCAGCCGATTGGTTAGCAACAGTTCGTACTCGGCCTCGACATTGGCGGCAGTCTGCCCCCCTTCGCCGAGATAGGCTGTGGCGGACACTTCGAACTTCATCGGTGCCAAGCCCTGTACGCCAATAGCGGCGAAGTTCTGCGAAGCCCCCGGCTTGAAGTCATGGCGCACACCGGCCACCACATCCCACCACGTGGAGATACTGCGGCCGTAGAGCACTTCCAGATCAGCCGACTCGGTCTGACCATCTGTGCGCTCGCCTTCACTGCGCAGCCAGACGCGATTGAGGTCCGTACCGATCCAGCCCTGACCCTCCCAACCCAGCCCGGTGCCAGGATCGGCATCCCAGGCTTCCAGGCGATTGAGCAGTACATAGCTCTTGATCGAATTGTCATGCACCGGATGCGCGTGTGCGGGCGCGATGGCCGCCTTGCGATCAGCCTCGGTCACCACGGGAATCGGGGTGCGCGGCTGCGTTGGCGCTGCAGACCCGTGTCCCATCTGACTGTGGTCCATGCCTTCCATTGATTGCATACCCGCTTCTGGCGTAGCGGGTGCGGGCGAACCATGCCCCATCTGCGTATGGTCCATCCCTTGCATCGCAGGCGTGGTCATGGAGGTGTCGGCTGCAGCAGGCTGTGCCATCTGACTGTGATCCATGCCCTGCATCGAGTGTGTCTGCGCTTTGGGCGCTGCAGGCGTGCTTGGAGGCGAGCCGTGCCCCATCTTGGAATGGTCCATCCCCTGCATCGCAGGCGTAGCCGTACCGGAGGTGTCGGCTGCAGCGGGCTGTACCATCTGACTGTGATCCATGCCCTGCATCGACTGCGTCTGCGCTTTGGGCGCTGCTGGTGTGCTCGCAGGCGAACCGTGTCCCATCTGCGAGTGGTCCATGCCCTGCATGGCAGACTCGGCTGCTTTAGCCGACGGCGCGGCATGACCCATCGACGCATGATCGATGGTCGCTTCGCTGGTCTTGGCCGGTGTAGGCTTCTTGGTCGGCGCAGGTTTTGATGTCGGCGCCTGATGCGCAGAGTGATCCTGAGTCGGGGTCTGCGCGCCCTGCTCCATCGGCATGGAGCCGTGCTGCATGGATTGGGCGCTGGCCGCATTGGCCAGGGCAAGCGAGATAGCCAGCGTCAGCGCAGTCAGGGTGGTATCGCGTCTATTGATGTTCATTCGTCGACCCTCACCGTGCGCATCATTCCGGCTTCCATGTGATAAAGCAGGTGGCAATGGAACGCCCAGCTGCCCAACGCATCGGCACGCACGCGATACGTGCGTCGGCTACCCGGCGGCATATCCACCGTGTGCTTGCGCACCATGAAGTTGCCGTTGTCGTCCTCCACGTCACTCCACATGCCGTGCAAATGGATGGGATGGGTCATCATCGTGTCGTTAACCAATACGATGCGCATACGCTCGCCGTAGTTCAGCCGCAGCGGCTCGACATCGGAAAACTTCTGACCGTTGAAGCCCCAGGAGAATTTCTCCATGTGTCCGGTCAGATGCAGCTCGATCTCGCGACCGGGGTCGCGTCCGTCAGGGTCTTCAAAGGTGCTCTTGAGCATGGAATACGTCAGTACATGACGGCCGTTATCGCGCAGGCCATTGCCCGGATCATCCAAGCGCGAACTCACACTCATGGCCTGGTTGTCCAACAGGGGATTGTTGGTCTCGCTGGCAGGGTGTGATTGCATGCCCCCGTGCTGCATGCCTGCCATGGCACCATCGCCGGCGGCGGGCATCGCATGGCCTGCATGGGCCGAGGTCGCGTTCCCGCTGGCAGGTGGGGTCACGCCAGGCATGCCCATGGCCGCACCACAGCCGCCTTCCATGCCCTTGTTGCCGCCAGACATATCCATCGATCCATGATCCATGCCCATGTCTGCCATCGTCAGCAGCGGCCGGGGATCCACAGACGGAACGGGCGCGCGTAATCCTTCGCGCACGGCGAGCGTGCCGCTGACGTAGCCAGTGCGACCGGAGTCTTGGGCAAAGATGGTGAATGCGTCCTGCCCGGAGGGCTCCACGATCACATCGAAGGTCTCTGCTACCGCGATGCGGAACTCGTCGACGGAAACCGGATGGACATACAAGCCATCTGCTGCCACCACGGTCATCTTTAGCCCCGGAATACGCACATCGAAGTACGTCATGGCAGAGCCATTGATGAAACGCAGGCGCACCTTCTCGCCACTGCGGAACAAACCCGTCCAGTTGCCCAGTGAGGTCGTGCCGTTCATCAGGTAGGTGTAGGTGTTGGCGTTGACGTCGGACAGATCCGTGGGCGTCATTCGCATCACGCCCCACATCTTGCGATCTTCCAACGTGGCCGACAGACCGTTGCGCTTCACATCGCGCGCAAAATCGCCGACCGTGCGCTTGTAGTAGTTGTCATGGCCCGGCATCTTCTTCAAACGATCGAACAGGGCCGTCGGGTGCAGGTCTGTCCAATCGCTCAGCATCACGACGTAGTCGCGATCGAAGCTGAAAGGCTCTGGTTCCAGTGGATCGATCACGATCGGTCCATAAAGCCCGGCCTGTTCCTGGAAACCTGAGTGGCTGTGGTACCAGTAGGTACCGCCCTGATGCAGGGTGAACCGATAGTGGTAGGTCTCACCACGTCCGATGCCGTCAAAGCTCAGGCCCGGCACGCCGTCCATGTTGGCCGGCAGAATGATGCCGTGCCAATGGATGGAAGTGTCCGTGCCATGGAGGGAGTTGGCCGGCAATGCATTGGAGACACGCAGGTTGACCGTGGTGCCTTCCCGCCAGCGCAGCAACGGCGCCGGAACGGATCCGTTGACCGTGATCGCGGTGCGGGTCTTGCCGGTGAAGTTCATCGGCGTCTCGCCGATGGTCAGGTCGAACTCGGTGCCCGACAGTACGTTGGCTTGTCCCGGGCCTTTGAGCGCCCAACTGGCTTTGGGCCAGAACCCTAGTCCTGCGACTGCGCCTCCCAAGGCCAAGCCCTGGACAAATCGCCGCCGCGAAGGCAGCAGCGGTCCACCGTGTGGACCACGAGAATCATCATGCGACATGAAAATGCTCCAAGCGTCGTGTTGCCACCGGTAGGCGGTGGTACAGAGCGGGTGGCTGGCCCAATCAGACACGCAAACCACACCAACGGCGCCATTGCGGCGCCTAGGGACGCTTAGCCGATCGGTGGTCGGATCAGATGAGGCAAGGCAGGTGCCGGATGCCCTAAGGGCAGCGGCATGACATCCAGGCCCAAGGCCAGTTGCACCGAAACATGCAGGCGCGCAGGCAATGCGCTCGCGCACGCGTGCACGCAGGCGCACCGGCACGCAGACGACTTGCAACAGTCGGGACCGGCATGATCGCCGTGCCCAGTGCCAGCCTTTTCAATCGATATGGCATCGGAATGATGCTCAGCGCTGTGATGGGCGACGCAATCTTCGTCGACTTGCACAGCGGCAGCCACTTCGCTGGCCTGCTCTTCCATCACCGGATTCATACTGACCGACGCAAACGCCGACCACGCGCCGTTAAGCACGAGCATGGCGATCAGGAGCAGTCGCAGTAGAAGTGAGGGAGCTGACACGGGCTGGATGATAATTCACTTTCTTGGCGATGACGTGTACCAACTGTTAACCAAGTCTCATGCTCCAGCGAGATCGGGGCGGTTGGCAGGTTAAGCAACTGCACTGAGGGTTATCGGTACCCATCACCGTTCCTAGCGCCAGATCCTGCGCAAAGCGGCTAAGTAAGAAGGGTCTGTTTGGGGCTTGCAGCACGTTCTAGTCGTAAGACCTACGCCTACCCTCGATAACGGCCCCTAATCGTCTGGTCAAGCCAACCCTGCTGTCGGCATGTGACTCAACGACCGAAGTCTGGGCGCATCAGAAGTGCGCTTCTAAAAGACACATGCCCCCTCCTCAGCACTTGAGCGCGCCGGCATTCCCTGCCGACCCCAAGTTGACGCCATGAGCGTTAACGTGACGGAGCTTTTCGTGATCGAGCCGAAGCCTGCTCGATGCCCTTAAGGATGTCTCTCTTCTGGCGGATAGTCAGGGTGTTCCACTTCAAAAGCAGCTTGGCAAGGAGCTCGTCTTCTGTATACAGAAAGGCCTCGGGGACTCGGGTTCACCCCCGTTTTCACGGACACTTACGAGAAGGCCGGTCGAGGCCATGAGGAGTGTTAATGTCGAAGCGAAGGAAGTTCAGTGCGGAGTTCAAGCGTGGCGCGGTTGAGCAGGCCAGCCAGCCCGGTGTCAGCTGTGCCCAGGTGGCCAGGGAGTTGGGTATCCGGGACAACCTGCTGACCCGCTGGAAGCGGGAGGCCCAGGGCCAAGGGACGTAGCGCTCAATTTCCGCATCGTTCAAGACATTTCTCCAATGTCGAATGAGCAGATTCTTGACTGTTCTGCGGCGAAATACTGCTGGTCGGGAAAGTCACAGTTTCGCTGACCTCCCGGGGAAGTCACAGCTTTACTGGGTACGATGTGACAGATCAAACTGGTCACCGCGAAAAGTTTGGTTTTCCTAAGACCGTTGATTCACATGAAAAAGTTCCGTGATCGCGCAGTCACAGCTTTACCGAGCCCGGTTAGAGTCTCCCTACGACCTGCTCTGCCAAGCTTTCCGCAGACTGATTGACCGTATCCAGGTTCAATTCGGCTGCCTCCGGTGCTTCGTACGGCGAATCAATCCCGGTGAAGTTGGGAATCTGGCCGGCGCGGGCTTTGGCGTACAGGCCCTTGGAATCGCGCGATTCGGCGACTTCCAACGGTGTGTCAACGAATACCTCGATGAACTCGCCTTCGCCAAAGAGCGCTCGTGCCAGCCTGCGTTCCGCGCGGAACGGCGAGATGAAGCTCACCAGCACAATCAAACCCGCGTCGGTCATCAGTTTGGCAACCTCGGCCACGCGTCGAATATTCTCGACCCGGTCTGCGTCGGTGAAGCCCAGATCACGATTGAGTCCGTGACGGACGTTGTCGCCATCAAGAATGTAGGCGTGCTTGCCCAGCGCTTGCAGCTTCTTTTCGACCAGGTTGGCGATGGTGGACTTGCCGGATCCGGACAGGCCGGTGAACCAGACGCATCGCGGCACTTGCCCCAGGCTGGATGCGCGCACGTGCTGGTCGATGCTGATCGCTTGCCAGTGGATATTGGCTGCGCGTCGTAGCGCGAAATCAATCGTGCCGGCAGCCACGGTTGCGTTGCTTTGGCGATCGATCAAAATGAAGCCGCCGAGTGTGCGATCTTGCGCATAGGGCGTGAACGGAATGGCCTCGGCCAGGGATAGGTTGCAGACAGCGACTTCGTTAAGGCCGATTTCGCGGGCGGCAAGTTCGGCTTGCGTGTCCACATCGATGCGATGCTTGATTTCGGTGACACTGGCCGCGACGGTACGCGCACCGATCTTGAGCCAGTAACTGCGGCCTGGCAGCAAGGGGGCCTCGTTCATCCACAACAGATGCACAGCGAATTGATCGGCCACTTCTGGTGGGTTGCGGGTGCTGGCGATCACATCACCACGTGCGACATCGATCTCGTCTTCCAGAGTGACGGTGATGGCCTGCCCTGCTTCGGATGAGGTCAAATCGCTATCGGCGGTGACGATACGCGCCAGCCGTGTGCGCTTGCCGCTGGGCAGCACGACGACCTCGTCACCCGTGTTGACGATGCCGCCACTAAGCGTGCCGGCGTATCCACGGAAATCAGAGCTCGACCGATTGACCCATTGCACCGGGAGATGAAAACCCTCGCCGCTTGCCGATGGGTTGGACGGCGCTGCATCTTCAAGTGCTTGCAGCAAACTGGGGCCGGTGTACCACGGCGTGTGCGCCGATGTCGCGATCAAGTTGTCGCCACGCAAGGCCGAGACGGGGATGGCGGTGATCGAGTGGATTCCCAGTGTCTCGGCCAGTGCGTGGTACTCGTTCTCGATAGTGCGAAAAATGGTTTCGTCGTAATCAACCAAGTCCATCTTGTTGACGGCAACGATGACCTGTCGGATGCCGAAAAGATGCACGATCCAGCTGTGTCGGCGTGTCTGCGGCAGCAAGCCCTTGCGTGCATCCACCAGCACGATGGCCAGGTCCGCGGTAGAAGCGCCGGTCGCCATGTTGCGGGTGTACTGCACATGGCCGGGACAATCAGCAACGATGAAGCGTCGATTGGGTGTACGGAAATGACGGTAGGCAACATCGATGGTGATGCCCTGCTCTCGCTCCGCATCCAGCCCGTCGACCAGGAGCGCATAATCGATGTCATCGCCTTGCGTGCCGAGACGACGACTATCAGATGCAAGGGTGGTGAGCTGATCGTCGGCCAGTTGCCGACTGTCACGCAGCAACCGCCCGATCAAGGTGCTCTTGCCATCGTCAACGCTGCCGCAGGTAATGAAACGCAGCAGGTCGGGCGTGGTGTCTATCTTGGCCGACATCAGAAATAGCCCTCGCGCTTCTTGCGCTCCATCGAAGCGGTCGGGTCTTGGTCGATCAGCCTGCCCTGCCGTTCGGACTGCGTGCTGTGCTCCATTTCTTCGATGATGGCGTCGAGACTGTCTGCATCGGATTCGATCGCGCCGGTGAGTGGATAACAGCCCAGCGTGCGGAAGCGGACTTTCCGCATCTGAGGCACTTCGCCAGGCTTGATTGGCAGGCGCTCGTCATCCACCACGATCAGGGTGCCGTTACGCTCGACGACCGGACGCTCCTTCGCGAAGTACAAGGAAGGCACCGGGATATTTTCGCGGCGGATGTACTCCCATACATCCAGCTCGGTCCAGTTCGACAAGGGAAACACGCGCATCGACTCGCCTGGGTTCACCCGCGTGTTGTAGAGCGCCCACAACTCTGGACGCTGCTGGCGCGGATCCCAGCGATGGTTCTGGTCGCGAAAGCTGAAAACACGCTCCTTGGCGCGGGACTTTTCCTCGTCGCGGCGTGCGCCGCCTATGGCCGCATCGATTTGATATTGGTCCAGTGCTTGCTTGAGCGCATCGGTCTTCATGATCTCGGTATGCACCGAAGCGCCGTGGCTGATTGGGCCCACGCCTGCGGCCACGCCATCGGGGTTCATGTGCACGCGCAGTTCCAGGCCGGTTTCTGCGGCGCGCCGGTCACGAAATTCGATCATCTCGCGAAACTTCCAGCCGGTATCGACATGCAGCAACGGGATCGGTGCTTTGCCCGGATGAAAGGCCTTTTGCAACAAATGCAGCAGCACCGCGCTGTCCTTGCCGACCGAGTACAGCAAGACGGGACGACGAGATTCCGCTGCGACTTCGCGCAGGATGTGCAGGCTTTCGGCTTCGAGATAATCGAGGGGATGCAAGGCAGGCAGGGGTATCGGTGATGTGCGCCAGTCTAGCGGCTCAGCCGTCCTTGCGTGCTGCCTCGCGTGCGGCGCGCAGCTTGTCGAGCTTGTCCTTCAACTTGATTTCCATCCCGCGTGCCACCGGTTGGTAATAGACACGCTCGCCCATGGCATCGGGAAAACCGGTCTGGTCCAGCGCGACGCCACCTTCGGCATCGTGGTCGTATTGGTAGTCATTGCCGTAGCCGAGCTCCTTCATCAGCTTGGTGGGGGCATTGCGGATATGTAGGGGGACTTCCTGCGTGCCGTACTTGCGCACGTCGCCCTTCGCGTTGTTCCAGGCCATGTAAGCCGCATTGGATTTGGCGGTACTGGCGAGATAGATCACCACTTGCGCCAAGGCGAGTTCGCCTTCGGGCGAACCCAATCGATCGTAGGCGTCCCAGGCTTCGGTGGCCATGGATAGCGCGCGCGGGTCCGCGAGGCCAATGTCTTCCACCGCCATGCGCGTCAGGCGTCGGGCGAGGTAAATGGGATCGCAGCCCCCATCGATCATGCGCGCGAACCAATACAAGGCGGCATCCGGATTGGAGCTGCGAACGGATTTATGCAGGGCGCTGATCTGGTCGTAGAACTGCTCGCCGCCTTTGTCGAAGCGGCGGGTGCGATCGGCGAGTACTTGTTCGATGAGGTCGCGGCCCAGCGGCTTGTCGTCCGCATCGGTATTTTCACCCACCAATTCCGCCGCGATTTCCAGCAAGGTCAACGCACGCCTGACATCACCATCGGCCGCGGTTGCGATCGCACGCAGGTCATCCGGGGCGATATCGATGTTGCGCCCGCCGAGCCCACGATGCTCATCGCCCAAAGCACGTTGCAATGCGGCGGTGATGTCATCGGTCGAAACCGCCTCCATCACATGCACGCGGCAACGGGACAGCAAAGCGGAATTGAGTTCGAACGATGGATTCTCGGTCGTGGCACCGATGAAAAGGATACTGCCGCGTTCGATGAACGGCAGGAACGCATCCTGCTGCACCTTGTTGAAGCGATGCACCTCATCGACAAACAGCACGGTGCGGATGCCGGCATGGAAGCGCTGGTCGGCTTCGGCCAGCACCTTGCGCACTTCCGGCAGGCCCGACATCACCGCGGAGATCGCAATGAATTGGGCCTCGGCATACTGCGCCAGCAGCAAGGCGAGCGTCGTCTTGCCGCAGCCGGGTGGCCCCCACAGGATCATCGAATGGACATGCCCGCCTTCGATCGCCCGGCGCAGCGCACTGCCCTGCCCCAGTAGCCGCTTTTGCCCCACCATCTCATCGAGGGTGCGTGGACGCATGCGCTCGGCCAAGGGGCGCATGTCGGCTCCTTCCTGTGTCAACAGGTCAGGCGTGTGGGCAGAGGGGTGTCGTGGTGATGCCACGGGTGAGCTGCGCTCCGATCAAATTCCGGGGGAGCAGTCAGTATCGACCATGCGTCAAGCGGGTGACAGGGTGAAACAGACTTAGCGGTCCTCTGAGACTGGCACCAGGGTGGCAGTCGTGCCATCGCCGAACACCCAATGGCCGGTGTTGCCCAATTCGTAATTGACGCTCACCCAGCGCTTGCGCAGTGGGTCATAGAGGCCTTCCACCAGAAGCTGCGTCGGTTCTTGGGCATCGAAACGGGCGGCACCATGGACCAGGTAGCGCTGGTAGCGGCCAGAATTCAGGCGCTGCGCGGTAGACCAATCGAGTGCCACCGCTTGCTGCGGAAATTCGTTGCGCATCTTGTCGCTGGTGGCATCGGACAGGGTCGTCAACACGGTGTCGTGCAGCGCCACTTCCTCGCCGCCTGCATCGTGATTGCCCAAAGTGATGCTGGCCCAGCCGGCGGTTTGTGTTTCAGTGTCGTACAAAGCGCGATAACGGAACGGCAGCCATTCCAGGTCGTTGCCGACTTTCAGCAAGCCGGTACCGGTAACCTTGCGGTCTCGCGGGCTGACGGCATCCATGTCAACCGTGTCGAGCATCAACTCGATGCGCTCGCCTTCGAATTGATCGGTGGCAATACCGACCAACGCGCCCGCCAAAGCACTCTCCGCAGCTTCACGCCCCTCGGTACGTGATGTCGGGTTGGCTGTCTCGCGGATTGGCTGTGCCTGCACCGTCATTACCGGACGCGTGCCCTTCGACGCAGGCGTCGCATCGGCGTGACTGATCAAGGCAGTGGACGCAGCAATCAGGCCAGACAACAGGAGGAGGGTCTTGGTTTGCATGGAGGCGCACGATGTCGTGGTGTGTGATTAGTTTCAGCACGAAGGCGTGGACTGGCCGTGATTCGAATGCGCCGGGACTGAACACGGTTGAAACGCATGGACGAAAAAGGCGGCCGAAGCCGCCTCTTCCCCTCTCATTTCGTCGGCAAACGTTTACTGGCCGATTACATCCACGCCCTTGGGCGGGCTGAAGCGAAAGCTCGATGCGGGCAAGCGTGCATTGCGCTTCCACGTACCGAAGTTCATCTCGGTGCGCTGGCCCAGTCCATCGGTGATGACGACCTTGGCCAGCCCGCGCTGGTTGAAACCCAGTTGTGCATTCTCGAAGCTGGCCCCGGCCTTGGTTTTGGGTGTCAGGGTGAGCCACTCCAGACCGCCGTTCTGCCCGCCATCGGCGACGTTGAACTGCTTGTCCAGCTTGCTGCGGTCCACCAACGCGGCGAGCGGACTGGATTGCTCCTCGATCCCCTGCGGACGCTTACTGACTTGCTGCAGGTCGGGCTCGTAGATCCACACGGTCTTGCCATCCGCGACGATCAGCTGCTGGTACGGCTTCACGTACTGCCAGCGAAACAGGTTGGGCGATGACATCGACACCTTGCCGGCTGAAGATTCCTTCAAGCGACCCTTCTGATCGTAGACCTGCTGGGTGAAGCCGCCATCGAGTGTCTTCAGGCCTTGGGTGAAGGTATCGAGCTGCGCGCGGGCGTCGGCCCAAGCACTGCCGCTTGCCAGCGCCAAGGCGATGGAAAGGCCGCTGAATCCGATCTTGTGAATGCGTGCTGCTTTCATGGGTGCAACTCCACGGGTTTCATTGAGGTCGAGTCTGCCCGCAAGAAACTGAATGGGGATGTGAATACAGCACCATCGGCATCCGCCATTCAGATTCCGGAGTCAGTCACGCGGCGGTGGCGGGGCCAGTACGCTGCGGTCGCCATTGTGCTCCGGCGGGGACACGACGCCTGCGGCTTCCATCGCCTCAACCAAGCGCGCGGCGCGGTTGTAGCCGATCTTGAGCCGCCGTTGCACGCCTGAGATCGACGCGCGGCGAGTCTCGGTGACCACGCGCACGGCCTCGTCGTACAGCGGATCGGATTCGTCGCCGCCGGACTGCGGTGCTTCGGGCAGGCCGGTCGCACCGATGGTGCTGCCGTCGTGCATGGTCTGCACTTCTTCCAGCACGCCGTCGATGTAGTCCGGCTGCCCTCCCCCGGCTTTCAGGTGCTCGACGACGCGATGCACCTCCTCATCAGAGACAAACGCGCCGTGGACGCGTTCGGGCATCGACGTGCCGGGCGGCATGTAAAGCATGTCGCCGTGGCCGAGCAGCGTTTCCGCGCCGCTTTGGTCGAGGATGGTGCGGCTGTCGATCTTGCTCGACACCTGGAAGGCGATGCGGGTCGGGATGTTGGCCTTGATCAGGCCGGTGATGACATCGACCGAGGGGCGCTGAGTTGCGAGGATGAGATGGATGCCGGCCGCACGCGCCTTCTGCGCGAGGCGGGCGATGAGCTCTTCCACCTTCTTCCCGACGATCATCATCATGTCGGCGAATTCGTCGATGAAGACGACGATGTAGGGCATCGGCTCCAGCGGCAACGGGGCTTCGTCCGGCATGCCCGACGGCTTGAACAGTGGGTCGAGGATCGGTTGGCCGCTATCGGCGGCGTCTTTCACCTTTTTGTTGAAACCGGCGAGGTTGCGCACGCCGACGGCAGACATCAGCTTGTAGCGGCGCTCCATCTCGGCCACGCACCAACGCAGGCCGTTCGCGGCCTCCTTCATGTCGGTGACGACGGGCGCGAGTAGATGCGGGATGCCCTGGTAGACGCTGAGCTCGAGCATCTTCGGGTCGATCATCAGCATGCGCACGTCCTTGGCCGAGGCCTTGAACAGCAGCGACAACACCATCGCGTTGACCGCGACGGACTTACCGGAACCGGTGGTGCCGGCAACCAGCAAGTGCGGCATGCGGGCCAGGTCCGCCACGGTGGGCCGGCCGGCGATGTCCTTGCCGAGCGCCAGCGTCAACGGGCTGCTGGCCTTGTCGTATTCCTTGGAGCGCAGCAGCTCGCTGAGATAGATCATCTCGCGGCTGGTGTTGGGAATTTCCAGGCCAATCACCGACTTGCCCGGGATGACATCGACCACGCGCACAGACTTCACCGACAGGCCGCGGGCGATGTCCTTGTCCAGCGAACTGATCTGGCTGACCTTGACGCCCGGCGCGGGCTCGATCTCGAACCGGGTGATGACCGGGCCCGGATAGGCCCCGACCACCTGCGCGTCGA
Organism: Solilutibacter tolerans; assembly: GCF_900155935.1. Taxonomy (GTDB): domain Bacteria; phylum Pseudomonadota; class Gammaproteobacteria; order Xanthomonadales; family Xanthomonadaceae; genus Solilutibacter; species Solilutibacter tolerans. The sequence goes on along the minus strand of NZ_FTLW01000004.1, from coordinate 385,632 downwards.
TGCGGAAATCCTTGAGCTTGAATTCGATCTGGCGGCTCAGCGCCTCGAGCGTCTTCTCGTCGTAACCGACCGGCTGCGGCTTGGGATCATCCAGCAGCGCCAGCGGCGGCAATGCGCCCGGGTCGCCGCCGACAAACAACGGAATCTGCTGGTCGCGCTTGGCACGCTCGCTCTTTTCGACCACGGCGGCCGGTGCCGGTGGGGGTTCGATCTTGACCGGCTCGCGCTTGGCGCGGAGCTGGGTATCGACCTTGCGGGCTTCGGTACGTTCTTCGCGCAGGGTGCGCGCTTCGTTCCATTCGGTCGCCTGTTTCTGGCCGCGGCGGAACACCTCGGGCAGCCGCATCACCTGCGCGCCGATCCAGTCCATCACCGCGAACCAAGACAGGCCGGTTGCCAGTGTCACCGCGATCAACAGCAAGGCCAGCAAGAACAGATTGCTGCCCATTGGGCCGAACAAAGTGTGCAGGGAATTGCCGACCAACTGGCCCAGCACGCCGCCGGCACCCGCGGAAAAGTCTTCGACCGCGCCGATGCGCAGCCACAAGAGGCCCACGCTGGCGATCAAGAAGGCAAACAGTCCGATCAGGCGCAAGGCCGGGCCGAGGTCCGCATCGCCATCCCCGTCGCTGTCCATCTTGAACAACGCGATCCATGCCACCGCGCCCAGGATGATCGGCAACACGAAGGCGGTGTAGCCGCACAGGGTGATGAGCGCATCGGCCAACCACGCACCGACACTGCCGCCCACATTGTGCAAGTTGCCAGTGACGCTGCCCGCGCGATGGAAGCCCGGGTCCTCCGGCGAATAGGTGACAAGGATCGCCAGCAAATACAGCAGCAGCGGAGCGATGGCGATCATCAGCACATCGCGCATCACCCGCTGGCGGCGCGGATTGGGGGCGGTGGCTCGGGCTCCCGCGTCAGTGATGCGGGGCTTGCGCGTGCGTCGGGCCGGATTGGGGGTTGCCACCGTGATGTTTTGCCTTCGGTTTTATTCGCAGCTTATTGATTTTCAAAAACAAATCAAGGGTCGATGCGGCATAGTATGCAACATCGACCCTTGTAGACCTTAGATCTTCATGTCCAACAGGGCGGGATGGACTAGCTTGCCGCCTTCGACATTGATGCCCTTCACCAGCGCCTCGTTGCCGCGCCAGTCGCCCGAGGCCAGCTTGTTCACCCACGGCAGGATGGCCGCGCAGATCGCCTGCGAGCTGGTCTGCGGCACCGCGCCCGGCATGTTGGTCACGCAGAAGTGGGTCACGCCCTCTTCCACATAGGTCGGCTCTTTCCAGGTGGTCGGGCGCGAGGTCTCGAAGCAACCGCCCTGGTCGATGGCGATATCGACGACGACGCTGCCGTCTTCCATGCCCTTCAGCATCTCGCGGGTCATCACCTTCGGCGCGGCGGCGCCCGTGACCAGCACCGCGCCGATCACAAGGTCCGCCGAGGCGACTTCCTTCGCCACCACGTCCGCGTAGGGGTACAGCGCGGTGACGTTCGGGCCGATGTTCATTGCCTCTTCCAGACGATCCGGGCGCATCTCAAACACCACCACATTGGCACCACCCGCCGCAGCCAGCTCTGCCGACGCGCGGCCGGCCTGGCCAGCACCGAACACCACCACTTTGCCGCGCTCGGTCGAGGCGAGGCCACCCAGCAGCTTGCCCTTGCCGCCCATCGGCTGGTGGAGCAAATGCGTGCCGACCTGCACGCCGATCTTGCCGGCGATTACCGACATCGGCGCGAGCAGCGGCAGGTCGCCGTTCGGCAGCTCCACGGTCTCGAAGGCAACGCCGGTCAGGCCGATGTCGAGCAGCTGGCGGGTCAACGCCGGCTCTGCGGCCAAGTGCAGGTAGCAGAACAGCAGGTGATCCTTGCGCAGCAAGGCCAGATCGCCAGCGATCGGCTCCTTCACTTTCACGATCAGCTCGCCCTTCTCGTACAGCTCGGCGGCGTCCTTGGCGATCTTGACGCCGAGGTCCGTGTACTGCGAATCCTTGAAGCCGGACTTCACGCCCGCGTCCTTCTCGATCCAGACCTCGTGGCCGCGCTTGACCAGGTCGCCGGCAGCGGCGGGCACGAGCGCAACGCGCCCTTCGAGAGTCTTGGTTTCCTTGGGTACACCGATACGCATGGGATTTTCCTATGGATCCTATTGATCGAAATGCGGACGAATTGGATGGCGAACGCGACGTTGCGTCCGCATGTGTCGGTTGGTGCGGCTTACACTAGTGCGCCTCGCCTCCCACCATACGGTTGAAAGTATAGCGATCATGTCCACCCCTACGACCAAGCACTGCCGCCTGCTCATCCTCGGTTCCGGTCCCGCCGGCTGGACCGCCGCCGTTTACGCCGCCCGCGCCAACCTGAAACCCGTCGTCGTGACCGGCATGGCCATCGGTGGTCAGCTGATGACCACGACCGAAGTAGACAACTGGCCGGGCGATGCCCACGGCCTGATGGGCCCGGCCCTGATGGAGCGCATGCAGGCGCATGCCGAGCGATTCGATACCGAAGTCATCATCGACCAGATCCACACCGCCGACCTGTCCCAGCGTCCGTTCCGCCTGAAGGGCGACGCGGGCGAGTACACCGCCGATGCGCTGGTGATCTCCACGGGCGCGACCGCCAAGTACCTCGGCCTGCCCTCCGAAGAGAAGTTCAAAGGCCGCGGCGTGTCCGCCTGCGCCACTTGCGACGGCTTCTTCTATCGCGACAAGGACGTGGCCGTGATCGGCGGCGGCAATACGGCCGTCGAGGAAGCGCTGTACCTGTCCAACCTCGCCAGCAAGGTCTATCTGGTCCATCGCCGCGACACCCTGCGCGCGGAAAAAATCATGCAGGACAAATTGTTCGCCAAGGTCGAGGCCGGCAAGATCGTGCCGATCTGGCATCACACCGTCGATGAAGTGCTGGGCGATGAAGCCGGCGTCACCGGCCTGCGCCTGAAGTCGATGCAGGATGATTCGACCCAGAACATCGACGTGCACGGCATGTTCGTCGCCATCGGACATCACCCGAACACGCAGATCTTCGACGGCCAGCTGGCGATGACCAACGGCTACCTGCAGATCCAATCCGGCCTGGCCGGCAACGCGACCATGACCTCGACGCCCGGGGTGTTCGCGGCGGGCGATGTCGCTGATCAGCACTATCGTCAAGCGATTACCTCGGCCGGCTTCGGCTGCATGGCGGCGCTGGATGCCGAGCGCTGGCTGGAGTCGCAGGGCTGATCGATTGCTGGCGATGACGCGGGCTGAACCCGCGACCGGGCAAGCTGTCTCCCGATGAGCTTGCCCGACCGCACCCGCCGCCTCGACCGCATGAAAGCCATTGCGCTGGGCTGCCTGCTCGGCGCGATCGCCTTGTTGGTGCTGTCGCACGTGATGGGCCGGCAAGGCATCTGGGGCTGGGTGGGGGCGTTTGCCGAGGCCGCCACCATCGGCGCGCTGGCGGACTGGTTCGCGGTCGTCGCACTGTTCCGCCATCCGCTGGGCCTGCCGATCCCGCATACCGCGATCATCCCGCGTAACAAACTGCGTATCGCGGATGCGCTGGCGGATTTCCTGGTCGACAACTTCCTTGCCCGCGAGCAACTGCTGCAGCGGCTCGATGCATGGAACCCGGCGCGCCAGCTGGGCGAATTCCTCGGCGAGCCTGAGCGCCTCAACGGCTTGTCAAAGCAGCTGCAAGGCTGGGCCGCGGAATCGCTGAAATCGCTGGACTCGCCCCTGATCGAGCGCGAGGTGCTCGGCCTCGTGCATCGCCAACTGCTGGCCTGGGATGCCGCGGGAACCGCCGCCCGCCTGACCCGCGCACTGACCGCGGGGCAGCATCATCAACGCCTGCTCAATGCCGGCCTGTCGCAGATAGCGGGCTGGCTGGATAAGCCCGAGGTACGCGGCTTTATCACCGAAAAAATGGTGGCGATGGCGCGTCGGGAATTTCCCAAGCTGACTTGGCTCACCGACAAGCTGGACTACACCGACGCGCTGGGCGAGGCGCTCTCGACCAAGCTCGCCAACGCGATCGTCGATGAAGTCCAGCTGGTCTTGAGCGATGCCGACCACCCGCTGCGCCACCGCTACGCCGCCGAGGCCGAACGCCTGCTGGTGAAGCTGGAGGAAGACCCGGACTTCCAGGCCAAGGTCGATGGCTGGAAGCGCGAATTCGTCGACAGCCAGCTGGTGCAGGAGTACGCCCGCGACCTCTGGCAACGCCTGCGCCAATGGCTGCATGACGATCTGGCGGGCGACGACTCCCGGACCTTCACCCATTTCCGCGCCTATGCCGAGCGCTTGGGCCGCCGCCTGCGCGAAGACCCTGTGTGGCAAGAGGCCGCCAACGCGCAGATGCGCATCGCCGCCGAGCATCTGGCCGACCAGATTCGCATGGTGGCGCCCGCTTACATCCGCCAGACCGTGGAGAGCTGGGACACCACCGAGATGGTCGACGAGATCGAGCGCGCCGTCGGCCGCGACCTGCAGTTCATCCGCTTGAACGGCACGCTCATTGGCGGCTTGGCCGGGCTGATCCTGTACGGCCTGTTCCACCTGCCATGGTCGCAGTGGTTCGGATGAGGCCGCCATGTCCTTGACCGCGGGCCTGTTGCCCTCGCTGGCTGACATCTCGCCCAGCGCCTGGGATGCCCTGCACGGCAGCGACAACCCCTTGGTGTCGCACGCCTTCCTGCACGCCATGGAGCGCACGCGCTGCCTGCGCCCCGATTGGGGGTGGATGCCGCATCACCTGACCCTGTGGCAGGACGACACGCTCGTCGCCGCCGCGCCGATGTACCTCAAGTCCAATTCGCATGGCGAGTTCGTGTTCGATCACGCCTGGGCCCGCGCCTACGCCCAGCATGGGCTGGATTACTTCCCGAAATGGCTCTCCGCCGTGCCCTACTCGCCGGTCACCGGGCCGCGCTTGTTGGCCCCCACGGCGGATTTGCGGGCCCAACTGGCGTCGGTGATGGCCGCCTTGTGCGCGGAGCAAGGACTGTCCTCGGTGCACGTCAACTTCCACGAGCATGAGGACGATGCGAGCTTCGGCCCGGATTGGCAGCTGCGCGAAGACATCCAGTACCAGTGGCATAACGCCGCGGGTTGGGGCGACTTTGAGGATTTCCTTGGCGCGATGGACCACAAGCATCGCAAGAACATCCGCCAGGAGCGCCGCAAAGTTCGCGAGTCCGGAGTGACGTTCCGCCACCTGCATGGCGACGAGGCCAGCGATGCCGACATCGACGCCATTTACGGCTTCTACCTGCAGACCTTCGCCGAGTACGGCAATTCGCCCGCATTGACGCTGGATTTCATTCGTGAAATCGCGCGAATAATGCCTCGCAACCTATTGATCATACTGGCCAAATTAGATGGTGAAACCATCGCCGGCGCGCTCTGCCTGCGCTCTGACAGCAACTTGTACGGCCGTTACTGGGGCAGTCATCTGCAATTGCCGGGCCTGCACTTCGAGACCTGCTACTACCAAGGCATCGACTACTGTCTGCGCGAAGGCCTGACCCGGTTTGAGCCCGGTGCCCAAGGCGAACACAAGCTGGCCCGCGGCTTCTTGCCCACCCCCGTGCGCAGCCGGCATTGGGTAGCCGATGCGCGCTTCCGCCACGCACTGGATGCCTGGTGCGCGGATGAAGTGGCCTCGGTACGCCGCTACGCACGCCAAGCCATGCAGCATTCGCCCTTCAAAGCGACCGAACCGGATCCGTGAGCATCGCCCTGCCCTGGTTGGAGGCGGATCCCCTCGCGCCCTTCCCGCCGGTTGAATCGGCGCTGCGTGATCCCAACGGCTTGCTGGCCGCCGGCGGCGACTTGTCTGTGCCTCGGCTGCTGAGCGCCTACGGTCGCGGCATCTTCCCGTGGTTCTCCGAGGGCGAGCCCATCCTCTGGTGGTCACCGGACCCGCGCATGGTGTTCAGAACGGATGGCGTGCGGTTGTCCAGCAAATTCAGGCGGCAGCTTCGACACAGCCCCTGGACGTTGCGCGCCGACACCGCTTTCGAGGCCGTGATCGCGGCCTGCGCCAGCACGCCTCGCCCCGGTCAGCGCGGCACCTGGATCACGCGAGAGATGCAGGCCGCTTACCTCGCGCTGCATCGACAAGGCCACGCGCATTCGGTGGAAGTGCTCGATGGCGAGGCGCTCGTCGGCGGCATTTATGGTGTTGCCGTCGGCCAGATGTTCTTTGGCGAGTCGATGTTCTCCGCGCAATCCGGCGGGTCGAAGGTGGCCATCGCCGGGTTGGCCCATTTCCTCCATCGCCAAGGCTGGCCCTTGATCGATGCGCAGGTGGAAAACCCGCATCTGCAGACCTTGGGCGCGCTATCGATGCCGCGGGGCGACTTCCTGCACATCGTCCGCCATCAAGTCCAACAGGCAACACTGGCCGGTCCGTGGGACGACCGATTCGGCACCCTGCCCGCCAGCGCCCTGGCCAACCCCGCCTGAACGTGCGAACGATTTTTGCTTGATCATGGCCGGACGTGGCACAATGTTGCGTTCTCCGCGCCGCTTCGGCGCATTTTTCGTGGATTTATGGCTAAAGACGACGTCATCGAGTTTGAAGGGACCATCAGCGAGACCCTTCCCAACACCATGTTCCGGGTGAAGCTCGAGAACGGGCATGAAATCATTGCCCACATTTCCGGACGCATGCGCAAGCACTACATCCGCATCCTCACCGGCGACAAGGTCAAGGTCGAAATGACCCCGTACGACCTCACCAAAGGTCGCATCACCTATCGCATGAAGTGATCCATCCGAATTAGATCTGGCGACGTCGCCTAGCGCATCGCCCAGACAAGAAAGCGGCCCTGAAAGGCCGCTTTTTTTGTTGCTGGATGTGGCTTCGGATCAGGCGTCGATCGAAGCGGTTTCCGCCTGCGGTTTGCGCTCGGGTGCGGCTTGCACGTCCAGCACCAGGGTGTCGTCCTTGACGTCGACATCCACATGACCGCCTTCGATGAGCTTGCCGAACAGCAGCTCGTCGGCCAGCGGGCGCTTGATCTTGTCCTGGATCACGCGAGCCATCGGGCGTGCACCCATCAGCGGGTCGAAGCCATGCTTGGCCAGCCAATCGCGCGCTTCCTGGGTGGCGGAGAGCGTCACGTGCTTCTCGTGCAGCTGGGTTTCCAGCTCGATCAGGAACTTGTCCACCACGCGCAAGATATGGTCGAAGCCGAGCGGCTGGAACTGCACCACCGCGTCCAGGCGGTTGCGGAACTCCGGGGTGAAGCCGCGGCGGATCACTTCCATCGCATCGGTGCTGTGGTCCTGCTGGGTGAAGCCGATGCTGCGACGCGAGGCTTGGGTCGCCCCGGCATTGGTCGTCATCACCAGGATCACATTGCGGAAGTTCGCCTCGCGGCCGTTGGTGTCGGTCAGCACGCCGCGGTCCATTACCTGCAACAGGATGTTGAAGATGTCCGGATGCGCCTTCTCTACCTCGTCCAGCAGCAGCACGCAGTGCGGGGTCTTGGTGACCTTCTCGGTCAAGAGTCCGCCCTGATCGAAGCCGACATAGCCGGGCGGCGCGCCGATCAGGCGGCTGACCGAATGCGGCTCCATGTACTCGCTCATGTCGAAACGCACGAACTCGATCCCGAGCTGCATCGCCAACTGCTTGGTCACCTCGGTCTTGCCCACACCGGTCGGGCCGGCGAACAGGAAGCTGCCGATCGGCTTGTCCGGGTTGCCCAACCCTGAGCGCGAGAGCTTGATCGCGCTGCTGAGGGTCTCGATGGCCGGGTCCTGGCCAAAGATCACCATCTTCAGGTTGCGCTCCAGGTGCTGCAGCACGTCCTTGTCGGAATTGGACACCTGCTTGGCCGGGATCCGCGCCATCTTGGCGACGATGGTCTCGATCTCCTCCACGTCGATGTTCTGCTTGCGCGCGGCCTCGTCCAGCAGGCGCTGGCGGGCGCCGGCCTCGTCGATCACGTCGATGGCCTTGTCCGGCAGCAAACGGTCATGGATGTGCTTGACCGACAGATCAACGGCCGCCTGGATCGCCTCGTCGTCGTAACGCACGCCGTGATGTTCTTCGTACTTGGTCTTGAGCCCGCGCAGGATCTCCACCGCTTCGCCTACAGTCGGCTCGACCACGTCGATCTTCTGGAAGCGGCGCGCCAGCGCACGGTCCTTCTCGAAGATGCCGCGGTATTCCTGGAACGTGGTGGAACCAATGCAGCGCAGCTCACCCGAGGCCAGCATCGGCTTGATCAGATTGCTCGCGTCCATCGCCCCGCCCGAGGCCGAACCGGCACCGATGATGGTGTGGATCTCGTCGATGAAGAGGATGGAGCCTGGGATTTCCTTCAAGCGTTTCAGCACCGCTTTCAGGCGCTTCTCGAAGTCGCCGCGGTACTTGGTGCCGGCGACCAGCGCACCCAGGTCCAGCGAGTAGATGGTGGCGTCCTTCAGTACCTCGGGCACGCTGCCTTCGACGATGCGACGGGCCAGGCCTTCGGCCAGCGCGGTCTTGCCCACACCCGCCTCACCCACGTACAGCGGGTTGTTCTTGCGGCGGCGGCACAGCACCTGGATGGTGCGCTCAATTTCCTCGCCACGGCCCACCAGCGGGTCGATGCGGCCTTCCAGCGCTGCCGCGTTGAGATCTGCCGCGAATTCGGCCAGCGCATCGCCCTTGCCTTCCGCCGCGGCTTCGGCGGAACCCCCCTCGTGGTCGCCCTCACCTTCCGGCTGGCTGGCTGGCTCGCCGTCATCGCCCAGCTTGGAAATACCGTGGGAAATGAAATTGACCACATCCAAACGGGTGACATCCTGCTGATTCAGGTAATACGCCGCCAATGAGTCTTTTTCGCCGAAGATGGCGACCAAGACATTGGCGCCGGTCACTTCTTTCCGGCCCGAGGACTGCACGTTGTAGACGGCGCGCTGCAGCACGCGCTGAAAACCGATGGTCGGCTGGGTATCGCGGCCGTCATCGCCCGGCAGCACCGAGACCGACTCGTTGATGCCCTGCTCCAACTCGCGGCGCAGGCGGTCAGAGTCGGCATGACAGGCGCGCAGCACTTCCTGCGCGGCCGGGTCGTCCAGCAGCGCCAAGAGCAAGTGCTCCACGGTCATGTATTCGTGCTTGGCCTCGCGGGCCAGCTGGTAGGAGCGATGGATGCTGCGTTCGAGGTCTTTAGAGAACATGGTTTATCCCGAAAACGGTACTGCAACCGTTATGGGGACGACGCTACGCTTTTTCCATCGTGCACAACAGCGGGTGCTGGTGCATGCGTGCGAAATCGTTCACCTGAGCGACCTTCGATTCAGCTACCTCGCGGGTGTAGACCCCGCAAACGCCGCGCCCGCGGGTGTGGACATGCAGCATCACCTGCGTGGCTTTCTCCTCATTCATCGAGAAAAAGTTCATCAACACTTCGATGACGAAATCCATTGGGGTGTAGTCATCGTTCAGCAGCAGCACGGTGTACAACGGTGGGCGCGCCAGCTTGGGCTTGGCGACCTCCACCACGGCCCCATGATCGTGGTCGCGATCAGGGCGTTCGGTGTTGGACATGGCACGGATGCGGTGGTTAAGCGGGGGATTCGACCTCATGCCGTGATTATAAAGTCGACACCGCCTGCATGGACGTGCCCAGTGGCGCTGGCGATAATGCCCTGACCTTTCAAGGAACCCTGCATGCGCTCTGTTGGCATCCACATCGTCCTCTTATCCCTGAGCCTAGGCCTGTCCGGCACCGCGTGGGCGCAGGCGTCGACGCCGCAGGCAGACCCAGCCATCGCGGCGCAGCTCAAGGCGCTCGACTACAAATACGAAGTCGATGCCGATGGCGATTACAAAATGACCTTCGATATCGATGAAGAAGGCCGGCGCTCGCAACTGGTCTTCGTGCGCTCGGCCGTAGACGATTACGCAGGCTACAAAGTGCGTGAAATCTGGTCGCCCGGCTACAAGGCCAGCAGTGACGTTTTCCCCAGCGCAGTGGCCAATCGCCTGCTCGAAGCATCGATGACCAGCAAGATGGGGGGATGGGGCAAGCAAGGCACTGCCGCTGTCTTCATCGTCCGCATTCCGGCCGATGCCGACAAGGATGCGCTCGATGCCGCCATTACCGCCGCCTTCAACAGCGCAGACCAAATGGAAGCCGAGCTGACCCCCGGCAAGGACGATCTCTGACGTGAGCTATCGCGAAGGCCGCTTCTGGCAACCCGATGTCACCGTCGCCACCGTCGTTGTGCGCGATGGCAAGTTGTTGTGCGTGGAAGAACGCGTGGCCGGCCAGCTGGTGATCAATCAACCCGCCGGGCATCTGGAGCCCGATGAAAGCCTGCAAGAAGCCGCTATCCGCGAAGCACTGGAAGAAACCGGCTGGAATGTGCGCCTGACCGGTTTTGTCGGTGCCTATCAATGGAAGGCACCGCTCAACCCCGATGGTAGCGGCGGACGCCATTACCTGCGCTTTGCATTCTGCGGCGAAGTACTTGGCTTTGATGACCAGCGAAAACTGGACGAAGGCATCGTCCGCGCGGTGTGGTGGACGCCTGCAGAACTGCAATCGGAAAGTGCTCGTCATCGCAGCCCGCTGGTGTGGCAAGTCGTGGCTGATTTCCTTGCAGGACGCCAACAACCGCTCGAACTCGCGCAGCAGATCGCGTGAGCCAGGCAAGGACGATCGTCGGGTTGTCCGGCGGCGTGGATTCCTCGGTCGCCGCCCTCCTCCTGCAACGCGAGGGGGAGTCCATCGCGGGCCTGTTCATGCAGAACTGGGCCGATGATGGATCGGGCGAGTGTCGTGCGGAAGATGATCGCCGCGATGCCGTCGCCATCGCCGGCAAGCTGGGCATCCCGATCCACTTTCGCGATTTCTCGCAGCAGTACTGGGATGGCGTGTTCCAGCATTTCCTGGACGAATACGCCGCAGGCCGCACCCCCAACCCCGACGTGCTGTGCAACCGCGAGGTCAAGTTCAAGCACTTCCTCGATGCCGCGCGTGAACTGGGGGCGGATTACATCGCCACCGGCCATTACGCACGGACCGATGAAGTCGATGGTCGCCATCGCCTGCTGCGCGGGATGGATCGCAACAAGGACCAAAGCTACTTCCTGCATCAACTCGGGCAGACGCAGTTGGCCGCGACCAAATTCCCGGTGGGTGAATTGCCAAAACCCGCCGTGCGCCAATTAGCGGCCGATGCAGTTTTTGCCACGGCCAACAAAAAGGATTCGACCGGCATCTGTTTCATCGGCGAGCGCGATTTCCGTAGCTTCCTCGCCCAGTATTTGCCGATGCAGCCGGGTGAAATCCGCGACCCGGATGGCGTGCTGCTGGGCCAACACGATGGCGTGTTCTTCCACACGCTGGGCCAGCGTGGCGGTCTTAATATCGGTGGCGTCAAAGGGCGCGAAGCGGCGCCGTGGTATGTCGTCGGCAAGGATGTCGCCAGCAACACGCTCACCATCGACCAAGGCGTGGACAGCCCGTATTTGATGTCGATGCGGCTGCTGTCCGAGCCTGCACACTGGATCGCCGGTGCACCGCCCGCGGCAGCATTCGAATGTACCGCGCAGACGCGCTACCGCCAGCCCGATGAAGCCTGCCGCGTCGAAGTGCGCGAAGATGGCGGTCTCTTGATTCATTTCGATGCGCCCCAACGTGCGGTCACCCCCGGTCAATCGGTCGTGCTCTATCTTGGCGATGAATGCCTCGGTGGCGCGGTGATCGCAGCGACCGATGCGCCGCTGCAACGGACGCACTTCGACACATTGTTCAACACCTGAAATCCAATACGGAACACGATGAACGACGACCAGATCTCGCTACGCGTCATGGCCCTTGCCGGTCTCCTGCAAGCTTTGCAGGAAGTGCGGCACCTGGCCGAGAACGGTCGCGTGGATCAAGCACGCCTGCAAACCGCGATGGACAGCGTGCTGCGCATTGATGCGGATTCAGTCGCGGAGATCTATGGCGGTGTCGCGCCGGTGGCCAATGGGTTGCGCACGGTGATTGGTTATCTGAACAATCAAATGGGCGACCCACAACTGCCAAAGATCGCATTGGCCGTACTGCAGCTGGAGCGCAACTTCAGCCGCGATGCCGATGCGATGGAAGACGTCCGCAGCGCCGTTGCCAAGCTTGCCGGGCAAGCGCACAACGATGGCGCGACACACCCAGACATCCTCGCCAAGCTGGGCGACATTTATGCGACCACGCTCAGCCCGATGAAACCGAAGGTGATGGTGCAAGGCAACCCGCATTACCTCGCGCAATCACAGGTGGTCGGCGAGATTCGTGCGCTGCTGCTGGCGGCGATTCGCTCTGCCGTGCTGTGGCGGCAGATGGGCGGCACGCAATGGGACTTCCTGCTCAAACGGAGCGAGATGAAACGCGCGGCGACAGCGTTGCTTGCCGGGACCTGATTACCGTTTGATTCTGCAATGCAAGTAAAAAGCCCCGGTTTCCCGGGGCTTTTTCATCACGCAGAAAAAACGATCAAGCCGTCTTGGTTAAATTGTCCCTGACACCTTTTTAGACACCTTTTTAGATTGTTTAAACTTCTCCGTCATCATGACGTAACAATAATTCTGATAACAGTTGAGCTTGATAATACATCCACTAAGTTCTGCCATCTTTACTTAACATTGAAGCATTACACATCCCGAATATCTATGTGATATTGCGAAGCTTCGTGTTCTAGAATCTGATAGCTGCTAGCTTTTACAGCACTTCACTTTTCATGGAGGATAGTGATATGAGTGAGCCAGGCCACATTGAAACAATCACAGTTACAGCATCTGCCGACCCAGCTCTTTTTTCCAACTTTGCCAATATGGCTGCTGTATTTGATTTCTTTGGAGGAAGTCAAGGTGGACAGCCTAGCGAAGAGGATTACCCGGTAGAGGAAGGCGGGCTAATTATTGAAGTCGATCCAGATACTGAAACCCTAATCTCAAGCTCTGAGTTTCAGAGGCTAAACCAGATACTGAAGGCTGAAATTTTTAAAGACCCTCAGCTAATGGCCGCGTTCGCTAGTTTCATATCGCAAGGAGGATTTTTTTACTGTAACAAATGCCTCATCTGCACTTTTTCATCGAGGCCCGCCGCCGCACATTGATTTGCCACAAATAATGCTAACACCCAGCAATAGCATGCTCTCTGACTCCCTGTTTAAATTAACTCACGAAATATATCATCACATACACAGAACCATGCCTGACGGATTAGTTACTAAGGAACAATGGGCTTACAACGAAGCAATTGCCTCGTTTGAGACATACAAAACTCTAGAGCGAACTGGAATGGTGCCGAACAATAACAACATTTTTGATGGCGTTGGCGTGGTTGTAAATGCATTTAAGAACGCAGAAAGCGATACTGGCGCTATGGAAAGTTTGAAGGCGCACTATAGAAATAAATGGGACGAACTATATCCCCCGCAGTAATTGATAATTCGGCAGGAGATCGCATCATGAAATTCGGATTATCAGCTTTCTTGAGTCTGGTTGTTTTGCTGCCGGGCTGTCAAAGCTTGCATATATATGAGCCAACCAATTCAAACTCCATAGTCATGGACGATGATGGGGATGGCATATCCAATGCCCGTGATACATGCTCTGCAACTGACGCGCACGAACCCGTCGGCCCGGATGGCTGCCCTGTTTCGCTCATCAAAGAGCAGGTGGGAAATATCATTTTATTTCATCGTGGCAGCGCGAAAATCACCCCTAAGGGCGAAACGGTAATCTTCAATCTTCTATCTGCCGAAATACGGGAATTCCCCAGCGCAGTCATTGAAGTTGAGGGCTATGCCGATGTGTGTGGAAGCGACGCGGCAGACTTTGCGCTTTCAGAGCTGCGTGCGAAGAACGTTGCTGAACACATGATTTCCAATGGACTAGATGCCTCAAGAATCCGGTCAGTGGTCGGATTTGGTCACCGACGGCCTTCCTCAACCACGCCTAGCAAGTGTGACCAGCCTTTCAACGATCGCGTGGTCATTGTGGGGAAGATGGCGAATTGATTTTCAGGCAGCCCGGTGAACCTATTCTCACAACCGACTTGGGCTGTTCAAACAAAAAAGCCCCGGTTTCCCGGGGCTTCTTTACTGCAGTGAGAAAACAATCAAGCTACCTTCACCGTATCCGCCACATCCTTGTACTCGGGGATCTGATCGAAATTCATGTAGCGGTAGATCGTCTCGCCGTTCTCGTTGACCACGCCGATATCCGCCAGGTATTCCTCGCGGGTCGGGATGCGACCCAGGCGCGAGCAGATCGCAGCGAGTTCGGCCGAGCCAAGATACACGTTGCTGTTCTTGCCCAAACGGTTCGGGAAGTTGCGGGTCGAGGTGGACATCACCGTCGCGCCCTCGCGCACCTGCGCCTGGTTGCCCATGCACAGCGAGCAGCCCGGCATTTCCATGCGCGCACCGGCTGCGCCGAAGGTGCCGTAGTGGCCTTCTTCGCTCAGCTGCTGCGCATCCATGCGGGTCGGCGGCGCGACCCACAGGCGGGTCGGGATATCGCGCTTGCCTTCCAGCAATTTCGCCGCGGCGCGGAAGTGACCGATGTTGGTCATGCACGAGCCGATGAAGACTTCATCGATGGTCGCACCCGCGACATCCGACAAGGTGCGTGCATCGTCCGGGTCGTTCGGTGCGCAGATGATCGGCTCGACGATCTGGTCCAGGTCGATGTCGATGACCGCCGCGTACTCGGCATCCGCATCGGCTTCCAGCAACTGCGGGTCGGCCAGCCATGCTTCCATCTTGTCGATGCGACGCTGCAGCGAACGCGCATCGGCATACCCTTCGGCAATCATCCACTTCAGCAGGGTGATGTTGCTGTTGAGGTATTCGATGATCGGGGCCGGGTCCAGCTTCACCGTGCAGCCAGCGGCGGAGCGCTCGGCCGAGGCATCGGCCAATTCGAACGCCTGCTCCACCTTCAATTGCGGCAGGCCTTCGATCTCGAGGATACGGCCAGAGAAGATATTCTTCTTGCCCTGCTTCTCCACCGTCAGCAAGCCTTGCTTGATCGCGTACAGCGGGATTGCGTGGACGAGGTCACGCAGGGTAACGCCGGGCTGCAACTGGCCCTTGAAGCGCACCAGCACGGATTCGGGCATGTCCAGCGGCATCACCCCGGTCGCGGCGGCAAACGCCACCAGGCCCGAGCCCGCCGGGAACGAAATGCCCACCGGGAAGCGCGTGTGCGAATCGCCGCCGGTGCCGACGGTGTCGGGCATCAGCATGCGGTTGAGCCAGCTGTGGATGATGCCGTCGCCCGGACGCAGCGAAATGCCGCCGCGCGTCGAAATGAATTCCGGCAGCGTGTGGTGGGTCTTGACGTCCACCGGCTTCGGGTAAGCCGCGGTGTGGCAGAACGACTGCATCACGAGGTCTGCGGAGAAACCAAGGCAGGCCAAGTCCTTCAATTCGTCACGGGTCATCGGGCCGGTGGTGTCCTGCGAACCCACCGAGGTCATCTTCGGCTCGCAATAGGTGCCCGGGCGGATGCCCTTCCCTTCCGGCAGGCCGCAGGCGCGACCGACCATCTTCTGCGCCAGCGTGTAGCCGCGGCCGCTGTCGGCCGGATCCACCGGCAGACGGAACAGGGTCGATGCGGGCAGGCCGAGCGCCTCGCGCGCCTTCGCGGTCAGGCCGCGACCGATGATCAGCGGAATGCGGCCACCGGCGCGCACTTCGTCCAGCAGCACGTCGGACTTCAGCACGCTCTCGGCGATCTGCCGGCCGTCCTTGAACGCGGCGACCTTGCCGGTCGCATGATCGATGTTGAGCTCGACCACATCACCCATGTTCATCTCGGCCACGTCGATTTCCAGCGGCAGTGCGCCGGCGTCTTCCATGGTGTTGTAGAAGATCGGCGCGATCTTGCTGCCGAGGCACACGCCGCCGAAGCGCTTGTTCGGGATGAAGGGGATGTCTTCGCCGGTCCACCACAGGACGCTGTTGGTCGCCGACTTGCGGCTGGAGCCGGTGCCAACCACATCGCCCACGTAGGCAACCAGGTGGCCTTTCTCCTTCAGGTCCTGGATCAGCTGGATCGGGCCGCGCTTGCCGTCTTCCTCCGGCACGAAGGACGCGTTCTCGCGCTTATTCTTCAGCATCGCCAGGCCATGCATCGGGATATCCGGACGCGTGGTGGCATCCGGCGCGGGTGACAAGTCATCGGTATTGGTTTCGCCCGGCACCTTGAACACGGTGATGGTCAGGCTTTCTGGCACTTCCGGCTTGCTGGTGAACCATTCGGCATCGGCCCAGCTCTGCAGCACGGCCTTCGCGTTCGCGTTGCCGGCATTGGCCTTGGTCTGCACATCGTGGAAGGCATCGAACACCAGCAGCGTGTGCTTGAGTGCGTTCGCAGCGGTTTCACCCAAATCCGCATCGTCCAAGAGCTCGATCAGCGGGTGGATGTTGTAACCGCCCAGCATCGTGCCGAGCAGTTCCACCGCGCGCTGACGCGAGATGAGCGGCGTCGCTTCCTTGCCGAAGGCGACGGCAGCCAGGTACGAGGCCTTTACCTTCGCCGCATCATCCACACCGGCCGGCACGCGGTGGGTGATGAGGTCCACCAAAAAGTCACCCTCGCCCGCCGGCGGGTTCTTGATCAGCTCGATCACCTCTGCGGTTTGCTGCGGGGTGAGCGGCAGCGGCGGGATGCCGAGGGCGGCGCGTTCGGCGACGTGTTGGCGGTAGCTGGCGAGCATGAGTGGGGTCCTGTCGGGGTGCCGCGACACCGGCCGAAAGGCCCGTCGCGTCACTGGGGTGAAAGTACAGAAGGCAGCCGTGCGGCCGCACTCGGTATTTTCGCCTGAATACGCTTTTTGATCAACTCCGAGTGCGCGCTAATCCCTTGAATTTCAAGGCCTGCGACCAAGGTCGAGGCCCTGCGTCACATGGCGTGAATGGGGTAGTCGCGATAATGTTCTGCTACCTCACATCGGGAAGCCACAGATGCAAGATTCCTTCGCCACCCGCGACCAGCTCCAGGTCAACGGCAAGACCTATCACTACTTCAGCCTGCCCAAGCTGGGCGCCCAATTCGACATCGCC
Source organism: Solilutibacter tolerans (assembly GCF_900155935.1). GTDB lineage: Bacteria > Pseudomonadota > Gammaproteobacteria > Xanthomonadales > Xanthomonadaceae > Solilutibacter > Solilutibacter tolerans. The sequence goes on along the minus strand of NZ_FTLW01000004.1, from coordinate 368,563 downwards.
CGCCTGCCCTATTCGATGAAGATCCTGCTGGAGAACCTGCTCCGGCACGAGGACGGCGGCCAGACGGTCGGCCCCGAACACATCGAAGCTGTAGCGAAGTGGGAACCGAAGAAAGAGCCTGATACCGAAATCGCCTTCATGCCTGCTCGCGTGGTGCTGCAGGATTTCACCGGCGTGCCCTGCGTGGTCGATCTGGCCGCGATGCGCGATGCCGTGGTCAAGCTCGGCGGTCGCGCCGACCAAATCAATCCGCAAATCCCCTCGGAGCTCGTCATCGATCACTCGGTGCAGGTGGATGTATTCGGCCGCCCGGAAGCGTTGGACCTCAACGCCCAGATCGAATTCGAGCGCAACAAGGAGCGCTACAGCTTCTTGCGCTGGGGCCAGAAGGCCTTCGACAACTTCAAGGTGGTGCCACCGGCGACCGGCATCGTGCATCAGGTGAACCTGGAGCACCTGGCCCGCGTCGTCGTCGAGCGTGAAGTCGAAGGCACCCTGCTCGCCTTCCCGGACACCGTGTACGGCACCGACAGCCACACCACCATGATCAATGGCATCGGCGTGCTGGGCTGGGGCGTCGGCGGTATCGAAGCCGAGGCCGCGATGCTGGGCCAGCCCTCCTCCATGCTCATCCCGCAAGTGGTCGGCTTCAAACTGACCGGCAAATTGCCGGAAGGCGCGACCGCGACCGACCTCGTCCTCACCGTCACCGAGATGCTGCGCAAACATGGCGTGGTCGGCAAGTTTGTCGAATTCTTTGGTGATGGCCTGCAACATCTGCCGCTGGCCGATCGCGCGACGATCGCCAACATGGCCCCCGAATACGGCGCAACCTGCGGCATCTTTCCCGTCGATAGCGAAGCGCTCAATTACATGCGCTTGTCGGGCCGCACGGACGAGCACATCGCGTTGGTCGAGGCGTATGCCAAGGCGCAAGGCCTGTGGCACGACGTGAGCAGCCCGCATGCGACGTACTCCGCCACGCTGGAGCTCGATATGGGCGATGTCAAACCGTCCTTGGCTGGCCCCAAGCGCCCGCAGGACCGCGTGCTGCTGAGCGACATGAAGGGCAACTTCAACGACAACGTCGGTCCGCTGACCGCGAGCCGCGCCGCCGTAGGTTGCGCCGTCAACAAACTCGACAGCGAAGGCGGTGATCAGCTACAGGCGCAGCGGCTGGCTGCCAAGCCGATTTCCAAGATCGAATTGGACGATGGCGAACATCACCTGACCGATGGCTCGGTGGTGATCGCGGCAATCACTTCCTGCACCAATACCTCCAACCCGGCAGTGATGCTGGGCGCGGGTCTGCTTGCGCGCAATGCCGCGGCCAAGGGACTCAAGGCCGCGCCGTGGGTGAAGACCTCGCTCGGGCCGGGCTCATTGGTCGTGACCGACTACTTGAAGAAAGCCGGCGTGCTGGATGATCTGGAGAAGCTTGGTTTCTTCGTCGTCGGTTACGGCTGCACCACCTGCATCGGCAACTCCGGACCGTTGCCGCAGGCGGTGAGCAAGGGCATCGCCGAAAACGATCTGGTCGTCGCCTCGGTGTTGTCGGGCAACCGCAACTTCGAAGGCCGTGTGCATGCCGAGGTGAAGATGAACTACCTCGCCAGCCCGCCGCTGGTGGTCGCCTACGCGATTGCCGGTACCGTCGACATCGACCTGACCAAAGAACCGCTGGGCCAAGATCAGGACGGCAATGATGTCTTCCTGCGCGATATCTGGCCGAGCAACAAGGAGATCGGCGACGCCATCGCCGCGACGGTCGGCCCGGAGCTGTTCAAGCAGAACTATGCCGATGTGTTCAAGGGCGACAAGCGCTGGGCGCAGGTGCAGTCCCCCGACGGACAGATCTACGCCTGGGATGACGCTTCGACCTACATCAAGAATCCGCCCTACTTCGGAGGCATGACGATGGACGTGGGCGGCATCGAGGACATCGATGGCGCGCGGATCATTGGCATCTTCGGCGACTCCATCACCACCGACCACATCTCGCCCGCCGGCAAAATCGAGAAGGATTCGCCGGCCGGTCGCTACCTCCTCGAGTGCGGCGTGCAGCCGGCCGACTTCAACAGCTACGGCTCGCGTCGCGGCAACCACGAGGTGATGGTGCGCGGCACTTTCGCCAACATCCGCATCAAGAACCTGATGCTCGGCGGCGAGGAAGGCGGCTACACGCTGTATTTCGGCAAAAGCGGTGCCGGCGAAAAGATGGCGATATACGACGCGGCGATGAAGTACAAGGCCGATGGTGTTCCGCTGGTGGTGTTTGCGGGCAAGGAATACGGCACGGGCTCATCGCGCGACTGGGCGGCCAAGGGCACCAACCTGCTCGGCGTGAAAGCGGTGATCGCGGAAAGTTTCGAGCGCATCCATCGCTCCAACCTGGTCGGCATGGGCGTGTTGCCCTTGCAGTTCATGGATGGCGAGAACGCGCAGGCGCACGGACTGGATGGCAGCGAGACCATCGCGATCAGCGGACTCAATGATGGCGCGTCCAAGACCGCAACCATCACCGCCACGCGCACGGATGGCACCAAGACATCGTTCGAGGTCAAGGTCTTGCTGCTGACGCCGAAGGAAGTTGAATACTTCAAGAACGGCGGCTTGCTGCAATACGTGCTGCGTCAATTGGCTGGCAGCAAAACAGCCTGACCGTATCGCTCAAGGATATTCGTCCCCTTTGCAAGGATCCTGACCATGCGCCAGAAGTCCCGTTTTTCCATCATCGCTGCTGTTCTGGTTGTCGCTGGGTGTGCTTCCACACCCCAGCCAGCGACACGCGATGTGGCAGCGCAGTGGCAAGCGCAGGTCACGGCGATTAGTGCGGGTGACGACACGGCTGAGCGGGGACAGGCGATCAAGAATCACCTGTCCTCACTCGGACTCCTCGCTCGTGAGGAGACCTTTACCTCGGGCAAGTTCAAGGGCACGAATATTTTTGCCGATGTCGGCGGACCGACTGGCACGCCTCTCTTGCTGATCGGTGCGCATTACGACCGCGTGGACTTAGGTCGTGGCGCTACCGACAATGCATCAGGCTCGGCAGCGGTGCTCGAGTTGGCTTCGGCATTCAAGTCTCGCCCACTCAAGAATCATCGCGTCGTAGTCGTGTTTTGGGATCTGGAGGAACGCGGTCTGCTCGGCTCACGGGCCTACGTGTCCAATGCCGAAAGCGAGAAGCCGGCGATGTACGTCAACTTCGACGTGTTCGGTTGGGGCGACACCCTGTGGATGATGCGTCCGGCCAACGAACGCTGGCTGGATGCGGAGACAACGGCAGCCGCCAAGGCCAACGACTTCCAGCTGAGTGCGGGTGAAATGTATCCGCCTACCGATCACCTTGCTTTCCTCAAGGCGGGATGGCCTGCGGTTTCCTACTCGCTGACCGACAAGGACGAGATCGCGGGCGTGCTCGCGGCTTACCAGAACCTTGAGAAAGATCCCAAGTCACAGCCGAAGATGCCCAAGATCATGCAAGTGATCCATAGCGAACGCGACACGGTGGATGCGTTGGATCCTGCCACCATCCCGCGCGCCTTGCGCACGGTCGAGGACGCTTTGCGTGCATGGGATGCAAGCAACCCGAAATAAGCGAAGCCTGCTGCCCACGTCCCTTCTTCAAGTCGACACCACCTAGTCCGCAGCTTGAGTTGTTGCAACGCAGCAAGATTATTGTGGCGCGACTCGCCTTGTCACTGATGGGAGCCTATGCTCCAATCAGAAGACTTATATACGCCGCCGAATCCTAGTAGCGGCTCATTTGCAGGGGAATCATGCATGTCCGAACAACGTCCTTGGTTGAGCAGCTATCCGCAAGGTGTCCCGGCTAATATCGATCCGGATGCCTATGCGTCAATCAACGACGTGGCACGCCAGGCGATCGACAAACACCGTGATCGCAAGGCTTATCACAGCATGGGCAAGGAGTTGACCTACGGCGAGCTGGACAAGTTAGTCGATGACTTCGCTTCTTACTTGCTCAATGACCTGAAGCTCACCAAGGGCGATCGTGTCGCGATCATGATGCCCAACTGCCTGCAGCAGCCGATCGCCACCTTTGGTGTGCTGCGCGCCGGCCTGACCGTGGTGAACGTCAATCCCCTCTATACCGCTCGGGAACTCAAACATCAGCTGACGGACTCGGGGGCAAGCACTATCGTCGTGATCGACAACTTCGGCCACACACTGGCCGAGATCATCGACGAGACGCCAGTCAAACATGTCATCACTACCGGCCTCGGCGACATGCTGGGCGGCTTCAAGGGTAGTCTGGTCAACTTCGTCGTCAAACACGTCAAGAAGATGGTGCCGGCCTATCAGATCAATGGCGCAGTCCGTTTCCGCGATGCCCTGGCGATGGGATCGCGCAACACACCGCCCAAGGTCGAAGTCAGCAATCGTGATATCGCTTTCCTGCAGTACACCGGCGGCACCACCGGCGTCGCCAAGGGCGCGGTGCTCACCCACCGCAACCTCATCGCCAACATGCTGCAGGCAGGCGCATGGGTCTCCGGGAGTGTGAAAGAAGGTGAGGAAATCATTATCACGGCGCTGCCGCTGTATCACATCTTTGCGATGACGGCGAACGGCCTGGTCTTCATGAACCTCGGCGCGAAGAACGTGCTGATCACCAACCCGCGTGACATGCCGGGTTTCGTGAAAGAGCTGAAGAAGCACAAGTTCACCGCGTTCACTGGCGTCAATACGCTCTTCAATGGCCTGCTCAACACGCCGGGCTTCTCCGATATCGACTTCACAAGCCTGCGCCTTACGCTCGGTGGCGGCATGGCCGTGCAACGTTCGGTCGCTGAGCGTTGGAAGAAAACCACGGGTTGCACTTTGGCCGAAGCTTATGGCCTCACCGAGACCTCGCCGGCGGTCTGCATCAACCCGCTAGATATCCCTGAGTACAACGGTTCGATCGGTCTGCCGGTTCCTTCGACTGATATCTGTATCAAGGACGAAGACGGCAACACCCTGCCGATGGATGGCGAGGCGATTGGCGAGTTGTGCGTGAAAGGCCCGCAGGTCATGGATGGCTATTGGAAGCGCGACGACGAAACCGCCAAGGTGATGGATGCCCAGGGCTGGCTGCACACGGGCGACATGGCTCGCATCGATCCGACCGGTTATGCCTACATCGTCGACCGCAAGAAGGACATGATCCTGGTCTCCGGCTTCAACGTGTATCCGAATGAAGTCGAGGACGTGATAGCGGCGATGCCGGGAGTTGCCGAAGTTGCAGCCGTGGGCGTCGTTGATGAGCATTCCGGCGAGATCGTGAAGGTGGTCATCGTGAAAAAAGACCCTGCCCTCACCGCTGACATGGTCAAGGCTTACGCCAAGGAAAACCTGACCGGCTACAAGCGACCGCATATCGTCGAATTTCGTGACGAGCTTCCCAAAACAAATGTTGGCAAGATTCTTCGTCGTGAACTTCGTGATGAGGCGAAGTAAGTCCTCTTGTCAGAATCAAGTCAAAGGCCGGGACATTTCCCGGCCTTTTTTATGGATGGCCATGTAGCCGATTGTCGGGCGCTACACACCTCTTCCAGGTGTTGGGTTTAGAGTGACGACGCCGGGCCTTAGATCCCTCTCCGTAGCCACCTGCGAGCCTGGCCGCGGATGGCTTGTCAGGGGATATACCAATGCAGAACGTCGAACTGCTCCACCGCGAAGCCGAACCCTCCACGATCCGGATTGAGCGTGATTCAAGCAACCATGCGCACTGGTGCTTCATGCACGCGAAACAGGCATTTGCTGATCCGCATTACCGTGCCTGTTTTTCACCGCGCTTGCTGCGTGAGTTGCGCCTCTTCGCACGCGAGACCATCGAGTCGATATCGCAGCTGGACAAGGAGCAGCCCGGCGAGCTTTCCCACATCGTGCTGGCCTCCGACAGCCACGTGTTCAACCTCGGCGGCGATCTCGAACTATTCCAGAAGTCGATTCTCGAACGCGATCGAGAAGGCTTACGCCACTACGCTCATGAGTGTGTAGACAGCATTCATCTCTTACAGACACGTCTACATCCCAATGCACACACCATTGGCCTCATCGAAGGTGATGCACTCGGTGGTGGGTTCGAGTTGGCGCTTGCATGCCAGACCATCGTCGCTGAGCGTGGTGTGCAGATGGGTTTCCCGGAGGTTCTGTTCGGTCTATTCCCGGGCATGGGTGCCTATACCTTGCTGACACAGCGCGTCAGCCCCAAAGTCGCCGAAGAGATGATGCTCAATGGCGTGATGTATTCCTCCGAGCAACTGCACGAAATGGGCATCGTCGACATCTTGGTACCGAAGGGTGAGGGCGTCCGCAAGGTTCATGAAACCATTCGGCAGAACAGACGCATCAGCGGTGCACGCCTGGCATTGCATCAGATCCGCGACGGTGCCCACCCTGTCACCCATGAAGAACTTATCCGAGTGACGGATATCTGGGTGGAAACGGCTATGAATCTGGATGACAAGGCGATGCGCATGATGCAGCGGCTAGTGCGTGCGCAATTACGTCGACCTGAAGAGGTGACTGAAAACATGGCTATGAAGGAAAGTTGGCGCGGGGGCTAATAGCCAGGGGGCAAACGCAGTGCCCCCTTGCTTATTCCTTGGCATCATCGCTGCGCAGAATGATCTGGCGTGCAGCCAGTGCGGTCATGGCCTCGGCCAAGCCCTGCTCCATGCTGGTCAGACGTCGTTGCCAACTGATGCGCAAGTCATGGTTGCTTGCCCGCATTCCATCTTCAGCCTGAGCGGAGAGCTGTAGCGCCCCCATGTTCCCTGCCGCGCCTTTCAAGGCGTGGTGGGCATCGCGGCACTCGTCCCAGAGTTCGGCTTCAGCGGTCCGCCGTATCTCTCGCATGCAACGACGCGCATCCTGTATGCACTCTTGCAAGAAGCTCCTGACAAACTCTTCGCCCAAACCCATCTGCCTAAGGTCTTCCACCATGTCATGGCTGATAGCAACAGGCCTGACGATCTTTCCGTCATCTGCTTTGGTAGGCGAAGTTGTCGGCCCGGTCGCGGCGATGATCGCCTCGAGCAGCTTGGCTACGACGACGGGTTTATAGAGCACAGCATGCGCACCTGCCTGTACTGACTCGCCTTCCGCCTCAGACGTGGCGTCCGCAGTCAAGACAATGAACGGCGTTTTCTTGGTGCGTCCTGCTTGGAGCCACCGCGCTTGCTTGAGTAGCTCGATGCCATTAACACCCGGCATGTGCAGATCGGTGATGACTAGATCAATTCGGTCGGTGTCCAGCGCGTCCAGTACCGCATCGGCATGGCCAGCCCAGCGCACGTGATGTCCCGCCTTCTCAAGCAATCGACGTACGACCAGCACATTCGCTTCCTGATCATCGACGACCATGATCTGCTTGGGTTGGATACGTGCGCGATGACGCAGGAAGGGATCATCGAAGGCGATGACATTGCCAAGTTCAACTTTTTTCGGGACTTCAATCGCTGCATTCGCGACCCGCATCGGCACCTCGACCCGGAACATCGAGCCAATGCCTTCCGTACTGCTGAGCTCAATATGGCCGCCCAAGAGCTCGGACAGCGCCCGAGCAATAGTCGTGCCGAGGCCGCTCCCGCCATAGCGGCGATCACGGCCGCTATCTGCCTGCTCGAACATGCGGAAGATCCGCCCTTGCGCCTCTGTTGGAATACCGATGCCTGTATCCGAGACGTCGAAGCGCAGCTGCAAATCGTCGCGGTCCCGCGATAACACCGTTATTTCCAGCTGCACGCTGCCAGCCGGTGTGAACTTGACTGCGTTAGAGAGCAGATTCACTAGGATCTGACGCAAGTGCGCACTGTCACCATGCAAATTCCGCGGCAGGTCGCTCGGAACCTTCATCGTGAAGTCGAGTTGCTTGGCTTGGACCGCTGGCAATAGCATCACGCGTATGCCATCGAGAAGCTCGACTAAGTCGAAATCACTGTCATGGCGCTGTAGCTTCCCGGCTTCGATGGCTGAAATATCGAGGACATCCTCCACCAGTAGCTGCAAGGCACGGGCCGATGTAAGGATGACTTTTGCACTGTCCTGCTGCTCGCTGCTCATCGGAGTTGTATGCAGCAATTCCGCCATGCCGATGATGCCATTGAGTGGTGTGCGCAGCTCATGGCTCATGGTGGCCACGAATCGGGATTTCGCCGCACTCGCAGCGCGAGCCTCCTCGGTGGCTCGGGTCAGCGCCTTTAGCAGGCTACTAAAGTAAAGCGGAATCGCCACAAGGCCTGCGAGAAGTCCCCAGCCGACCCATGGGTTCTGCTGCCAGTATGGTGTGGACAGGATGACGGCGAGGAAAGTCACACTAGCCATCGCGATAGCGACGTACAACCAGCGTGGCCCATAGCGCAAGCCATTGCCGATCGTCACCCACATCAACAGCACATATAGGGGTGCCAGCATCTCACCTAAGAGATACATGCCGATGCCCATTAGGCTGTAGTCGGCCATCATCCCGAGCAAACGGCGTGGGTTGCTGGGGGCGGGACGAACCAACATCCAGATGATGATGGACAGGCCGATTGCAAATTCCACGCCGAGGAATGCGAAAGACAATTGGAATTCGCGAACCACATCTCCTTGTGGACGGATGGCGAACCAAAGATAGCCCGCCACCAGAGTGAGGATGACGATGCGAACGAAGGCCTGCTGATGCTCGCTATCGGGCCGGCCGGCCAAACGTGACTGCATCCAGCTCACAGAATTCACGGCATAGACTCCAGACGCCGGACATAGTGATTGCAAATATCCTGTAAACGCTCACGTTCGCGCATCAGCACATCCACGCAATCCGGGCAGAACAAACGTCCGCGCTGGGCAAACAGATAACCCAGCACCTCTTCTGTGCTCCACGCATGCTTGTAGGGTCGTGGGGAAATCAGCGCGTCGAAGACATCGGCAACCGCGACTATGCGTGCCTCCAACGGGATGTCCTTGCCCTTCAATCCATGTGGATAACCGCTACCATCGAAACGCTCATGGTGATAAAGCGCGACCGTGGCACCTGTGCGAATGAAAGGATTGTGGCTATCCGATAGCAAGTCCGCACCGTTGCGAGGATGCTTGCGCATGATCTCGAGCTCGGCTTCATCCAGCTTGCCTGGCTTGAGCAGGATGGCATCGGGCACGGCGATCTTGCCGATGTCATGCAGGGGCGCAGCCATTTCGATCAGGCGTGCATGCTCATCGGGCAGACCGAGCCCATCAGCGATCAATCCTGCAATACGCGACATACGTTCCAGATATGCGCTCGTGCCGACATCGCGCATCTCGATGGCGCGGGCCAGGCGCGACAAGGTTTCGCGTTCGCGCTCTTCGATTTCGTTCATGCTGGCCAACAAGCGTTGTTCCAGTGACAAGGCGCGTTGCTTGACCGATTCAGATTGTTGTCGAAGGTGAAGCAAGTTGCGGCATCGTGCCTTCAATTCGCGCGGGCGAATTGGCTTGACCAGGAAATCGATCACCCCCGCTTCGAGTGCAGCTTGCCGAACAGGCTCGTCGCCCACGACGGTTACCAGCACGATGGGGACATCTCGATGTTTGAGCGAGCGACGGAAGCGATGGGAGAACTCTAGCCCGTCCATGCCGGGCATTCGGTAATCAAGCAGCAGGAGATCCAGCGAGTTCGTCTCGCACCATTCCAGAGCGGCGACGGGTTCCCCCATGTCATGCACATCCAGCGCAGGACTAATATCTTCCAGTATCCGGCGCAACATGGTGCGCGCTGAGTTCTGGTCATCCACGATCAAGACGCGCACGTGATGGCTCCGGTTCCGGCCCCCCCTGGCCTTCTTAAATTGACTGATTGTCCTGAATTTTAAGCAAACGCCATGCCACTAAGGGCGCGTCCATGCTTTGTGATGCAAGCGCTTGAAGCAATGCGAATAGCATCTCACTTTTGGCGATTTTGAGTAATCAATCCATAGCCGTATGGAGTGCGATGCTGACTCTTTGGTACATGCGCGTCGCTTGGTGCCGCGGCATGTCAGTTACGTCGCGATCAATCTGTCACAGGACGCATGTAGGGAAACAACAACACATCACGGATCGACGCGCGATCGGTTAACAACATTACCAATCGATCAATGCCGATGCCCAGACCACCGGTCGGTGGCAGGCCCACTTCGAGTGCACGGATGTAATCGGCATCGAAATGCATAGCTTCGTCATCGCCCGCGTCCTTGGCTTCGACCTGAGCCTGGAAGCGCGCGGCCTGATCTTCGGGGTCGTTGAGCTCGGAGAAACCGTTGGCGATCTCCTTGCCGCCGATGAAGAGCTCGAAACGATCAGTGATGCCCGGCTCGGTATCGGATTCGCGCGCAAGCGGCGAGACTTCCACGGGATAGTGCGTGATGAAGGTGGGCTGGATCAGTCCGCCCTCGACCGTCTTCTCGAAAATTTCGAGCAGCAGCTTGCCCCACCCGTAGCCCTTTTTGACCGGGACTTTCAACCGCTCGCAGTGCGCGGCCAATGCGTCACGGTTACGACAGTCGGCTTCGCTGATTTCCGGATTGAGCTCGCGCACGGCTTCTTCCAGCTTCCAGCGCCGGAACGGCTTGCCGACGTCGATCTCGCGCCCTTCCCATCCCAACGCGGTCTGGCCGATGGCGTCTTCGGCCACATGGCGAATCAAGGCCTCGGTCAGGTCCATGACTTCGGTGTAGGAGACGTAGGCCTCATACAACTCGAGCATGGTGAACTCGGGGTTGTGGCGGGTGGACACGCCTTCGTTGCGGAAATTGCGGTTGATTTCGTACACACGCTCGAATCCACCCACGACCAGGCGTTTCAGATACAGCTCGGGCGCGACGCGCAGGAACAGGTCGAGGTCTAGTGCATTGTGATGCGTCACGAACGGACGCGCCGTTGCACCGCCAGCGATGTAATGCATCATCGGCGTTTCGACTTCGAGGAAGCGGCGTGCATCGAGCCAACGGCGCATCGATGCAATCACCTTCGAACGCGCGACGAAGACATCGCGCGCTTCGGGCGTGACGATCAAATCGACGTAGCGCTGGCGATAGCGTTGCTCGACATCGGACAGCCCATGCCACTTGTCCGGCAACGGGCGCAGCGACTTGGTCAGCAGGCGCAACTTTTCGACCTTGACCGACAACTCCCCCGTTTTGGTACGCATGAGCCTGCCTTCGGCGGCCAGGATGTCGCCCACGTCCCAGTGCTTGAAGCGATCGTAGGCTTCGCCGAGCGCAGCCGATTGCAGGAACAGCTGGATGTCACCGGTGACATCACGCAACTTGGCGAAGGCCGCCTTGCCCATGATCCGCTTGGCCATCATCCGGCCGGCGATCGACACGCGGATACCTTCGGCCTCCAGGGCCTCGCCGTTCCATTTGTCAGCATCGGCGTAGGCGCTCTGCAAATCGCCAGCGTGGTCGGCGCGGCGGAAATCGTTCGGGAACGCGATGCCCTGCCCGCGCAGCGCGGCCAGCTTGCCCCGACGTTCGGCGATCAGGCTATTCTCGTCTTGTACGGGTGTGGCTTCTTCGTTCATCACACTTCCATCAATGCGTCATGTCGGCGCGCTTGGCGCCTGCGTCCAAACCGGATTTGAGGCTGGCCTCGATGAATTCGTCGAGGTCGCCGTCCAGCACCTTCTGCGTGTCACTGCGCTCCACACCGGTACGCAGGTCCTTGATGCGGGACTGGTCCAGTACGTAGTTGCGGATTTGGTTGCCCCAACCGATGTCTGACTTGCCGGCTTCGACCGCATCTTTCTCGGCATTGCGCTTTTGCAATTCGTGCTCGTAGAGCTTGGCGGCCAGCATCTTCATCGCGGTGTCGCGGTTCTGGTGCTGGCTGCGACCATTCTGGCAAGCCACGACGATATTCGTCGGCAAGTGGGTGATGCGGACGGCGGACTCGGTCTTGTTGACGTGCTGGCCACCCGCACCGGACGAACGATAGACATCCACGCGCAGGTCAGCCGGATTGATCTCGATGTCGATGTTGTCATCGACTTCCGGCGAGACGAACACACTGGTGAAACTGGTGTGTCGACGGTTGTCGGAATCGAACGGCGACTTGCGCACCAGACGATGCACGCCGGTCTCGGTTTTTAACCATCCGTAGGCGTAATCGCCCTCGACCCGGAAGGTGGCCGACTTTATGCCTGCGACATCACCGCCCGAGGCTTCCATCAGCTCTACCTTCCAGCCGCGGCCTTCGGCCCAGCGCAGGTACATGCGCAGCAACATCTCGGCCCAATCCTGAGCTTCAGTGCCGCCGGCGCCGGCCTGGATGTCCACAAACGCACTGTTGTTGTCCATCTTGCCGGAGAACATGCGTTGGAACTCCAGCTTCTCGACATCTTTCTCGAAGCGATCGACATCGGCGACCACGGCCAATGCAATCTCTTCGTCGTCTTCCATTTCGGCAAGCTCAAGAAGCTCATTGCCGCCGGTCAGGCCTTCGGTCAGGCTGCGGATGCCGTTGACATTCTTGTCCAGCGAAGCACGCTCGCGCCCCAGCGCCTGTGCACGTTCCGGGTCATTCCAGACATCGGGACTTTCCAGCTCCCGCTCTACTTCCTCTAGACGCTCTTTCTTGGCGTCGTAGTCAAAGAAACCCCCGGAGCGCATCGAGGCGACCGATCAGGTCGGCGATGCGGGCTCGGACGGGATTAAGCTCGATCATGGCGTGGGATATTCAGGTGAAACGGTCGGCAATTCTAGCAGCTGACATGGCCTAAGGCCCGCCATCACACTGATTTTCGGTCAGCCAAAGCAGGCTTGGCGGCACAAGATCAGGAGGATGTCGGAATGGACAGGCAGCGCACCTTCAAGCTGGGCGACCACGTTGGCTGGAACTCAGAAGCCGGTCAGGTCAGCGGTCACATCATCAAGATCCATGTCCGGGACTTCGACTACAAAGGCCACACCCACCATGCCAGCCCAGAACGGCCGCAGTACGAGATCCGCAGCGACAAGACCGACCACGTGGCCGCGCACTACGGCGAGGCACTGACGCTAATCTCCGAACGCAAGACGGCCCGATAAGTACGGGCGCAGGGCACCGCCGCCCCATCCTTTTCGATCGAAAGTGCATATGTTCAAGCAGCTTGCCGCTGCAACACGATCAACTGCACGGCATCGCCCCCTCGCCAATCGTCAGGCGTGAGTCGATAAGCGACATGCGATTCGGTCGCAGGCGTCTCACCGCTCCAGCCATCGAACTGCATCGCGTTGAAGCGATGGCCGTCGCGCTCTAGCGTCATCTTGAGGTGGCGCTCACCCACGATGCGCCAATCACGCACAGCAAACACACCGTCGAACAATGGCTCGGGATAGCCCTGCCCCCATGCACCGCCATCGCGCAGTGCACAGGCGTGGGCGATATCCAGGGATGCTGCATCCAACTCTCCATCGCTTTGCAAGGCATCGGTCTGGGCCAGCGCCTCGGATTGCTCACTACCCACCGTCGTGATGGCTTGGATGAAGGCCGAAAGCGATTCGCGCGGCAAAGTGAGGCCTGCCGCCATCGCGTGTCCGCCGAAGCGCGAGATCAAACCCGGATGCCGTGCGTCGACCAAGGCGATGGCATCACGCAGATGGAACCCGGGAATGGAGCGCGCTGAGCCGCGCCACTCATCCTCGCCCGCAGGCGCGAACGCAAACACCGGACGTTGCAACTTTTCCTTCAGCTTGGAGGCGACCAGGCCGACGACACCGGGATGCCAGTCCTCGTCCGACACGCAGGGAATGCATATGGCATCGTCGATGACATCCGGGAGTGCGATGGCTTGGTCGACCATCGCCTGCTGCATGTGCCGACGTTCCTTGTTGATGGCGTCAAGAGCCTCTGCCTGCAAGCGGCAAACCTCAGCATCGTCGCCAAGCAGGCATTCAATGCCGAGGCGCATGTCTTCAAGTCGACCCGCGGCATTGATGCGCGGAGCGATGGCGTAACCGATGTCAGCGGTTGTCAGTCGCGTGGCGTCACGGTCGGACACATCGATCAAGGCATTCAAGCCGACACATCCCTGCCCTTTTCTCAAACGCCGCAGGCCTGCACCAATCAATGCCCGGTTTGCGACATCCAGCTTGACCATGTCGGCAACGGTGCCGACGGCGACAAGATCCAGCAATGTTGTCAGGTCGGCGGCACCTGTTTCCTCCCCCGCGTCACGCGCAGCCGCGCGCATAGCAAGCAGCACATAGAAAAGCACACCGACGCCTGCCAAAGCCTTGGAGGGGAACGCATCACCTGCTCGTTGCGGATTCACGATCGCATCAGCGATGGGCAAGGTCTCGCCGGGCAGGTGGTGATCGGTGACGATGACCTGCCACCCGCGCAACTTGGCTGCGGCGATACCGGCATGGCACGCGATGCCGTGATCGACGGTGAGCAGGATGTCGGGGTTCATATCGGCCAACTCATCGACCAGCCCCGGCGTCAGGCCGTAGCCATGCACCATGCGATCGGGCACCGCATACGAGACGTTCCTGGCACCCAACATGCGTAGGCCACGCACGGCGACCGCGCAGGCCGTCGCGCCATCGCAATCGAAGTCGGCGGTGACGACGATATGCGCATCCGACTTGATACCTTCGCGCAGCAGGGGGACAGCCTTGTCGAGGTCGAGCAATCCGGTGGGTGGCGGCAACACGGCCAAGCCGGGCATGGCATCGCTGCCCCCTTTGCTGCCACGCGCCAGATGTACCCGCCGCAATGCGAGTGGCCAGTGTTCGGGCCAGTCACCTTCCGTCAACGTTGCCTCATCGACCTGCCTGCGGACGATGGGCCGTAGCACCGTCACTCCTGCATGTCCGTGATGATGTCCGGCAGCTGGAATGACCCGCGCCAGAGTCGCCAGCGTTGTGTATTCCTCATGTCAAAGACCGGCCCTTCTTCGCAGATCCATTGCATCGCCATTCCTTTTTCCATGCTATCCAACGCAGGCTCCAGCCATCTTTCGTAGATGTTGTCGCGAGCAACGCCCTGCAGGTCGTACAGGCCTTCCGCATGGTCAGGCCAATGTATCGGCAGTGCTGTCGGTTGCATGTTCGCCGTGAGTGCCAACCCATGCAGCAAGGGATCATCGGAATGAATCGTCGGGATCAGGCCTTGCATGGGGTCAGGCAATTCGGAATCGCCCCACCACCACAGTGCGTTGATCGGTGGCAGGCCGCGTTGTTGTCGTTCAAGGTTGCGCAGATGCTGGTGCAAGGTGATCTGCACTTCGTTGTCCAGCACACGCCAGTCACGCGCGCCTTCGCCTTCCGGAATATGGTCGAACGGGTCAGCGCCCAAGACAGTCGCTGGCGTGGCAAAGCGCGGCACGACGACATCACGCGGCATACGCAAGTACCAGCGATGCGGAGTCACGGCTTGCAGTTGATAGCTGGCGTCATCAAACAGGGCTTGTAGCTCAGGCACGAACGATGTGACATCGTTCGCATCCATGGGCAGCATCGCGCCAACCGCGTATAAGCGCGCGCCATTGATGTCGGGGCGTATCCACGCGGGCTCCGCACGCAACCACCGATACGCACGGATCTGGTCAATATCCAGATCGCCTTCACCCAAACGTGACAAGGCCGCCGACGCAGGCACATCAAGAGCATCACCGAATGCATCAACGCGATCAGCACGGCCTAGTGCTTGCGCGATGCGTTGCGGCAAAGGTCTTGGCCAATGCCGCAACGGTGGCAAGAGCAACTGGACGGGCGTAGCGCTCACTCAGCCTTCGTAACGAACTGATGTGATTTCGTATTCCTTGGTGCCGCCCGGAGCTTCCAGCGTGACTTCATCACCTTCGTGTTTGCCGATCAGCGCGCGTGCGATGGGCGAAGAAATCGCGATGAGCTTCAGTTTTATGTCGGCCTCCAGGTCACCCACGATCTGGTAGGTGATCTCCTGATCCGTCTGCAGATCGATGAGATCAACCGTCGCACCGAAGACCACTTTGTCACCGGCGCCGAGCTTGGTCACATCGATGATCTGCGCATGCGACAGCTCACCTTCCAGCTGCTTGATGCGCCCTTCGATGAAGCCTTGCTGTTCGCGGGCGGCATGGTATTCGGCGTTTTCCTTAAGGTCGCCATGCGCACGCGCTTCGGAAATCGCCTGAATAACCGCTGGGCGCTTCACGGATTTCAATTCCTCCAGCTCGACGCGGAGGCGGGCCGCGCCACGCGCGGTGATAGGGGGATGATTCATGATGCTTGCAGTTCCTTGTGCAATTCCTGCAGTGACCACACCGGGCCACTGTCGCGGAAGTCTAGCGAATGCAACAGGGCTTTCGCGCCGGCAATCGTCGTCGAATAGGTGACGCGATGCTGCAACGCTTCACGGCGAATCGAGAACGAGTCGCTGATCGCCTGCTTGCCTTCGGTGGTATTGACGATATAGGTGATCTCGCCGTTCTTGATGAGGTCAACGATATGCGGTCGGCCCTCGATCACCTTGTTGACGACAGTACATTCGATGCTGTTGTCCTGTAGCCACTTGGCGGTGCCATGCGTGGCGACGATCTCGAAACCACGACGGATGAGTTCCTGCGCGACGGGAAGGAGACGCTTCTTGTCAGGATCACGCACCGACACGAAAGCTTTGCCCGGCTTGGGTGCACGGATGCTGGCAGCTTCTTCCGCACGCGCGAACGCGGCGCCGAAGCTGCGGCCCACGCCCATGACTTCGCCGGTCGAGCGCATCTCCGGGCCAAGAATCGGGTCCACGCCCTGGAATTTGGCAAACGGGAACACCGCTTCCTTGACCGAGTAGTACTCGGGGATGATTTCTTCGGTCGCGCCCTGCTCTGCCAAGGTCTTGCCTGCCATGCAACGCGCGGCGATCTTCGCCAGCGGCTGGCCAATCGCCTTGGACACGAAAGGCACCGTGCGCGAGGCACGCGGATTCACTTCCAGCAAATAGATGGTGTGGCCGCCCTCGGCATCCATCTGCACCGCGAACTGGGTGTTCATCAGACCGATCACATTCAGGGCCTTGGCCAGCGCAACGACTTGCACGCGCAACTCGTCCTGCACTTTCTGCGAGAGCGAATACGGCGGCAGTGAACAAGAGGAGTCACCGGAATGCACGCCCGCTTCCTCGATGTGTTCCATCACGCCGCCGATCAACACGTTGCCGTCCTTGTCAGCGATGACATCGATATCGACTTCCACCGCGTTGTCGAGGAAGCGGTCCAGCAGTACGGGCGAATCATTCGACACCTTGACCGCTTCTCGCATGTAGCGCTCGAGGTCGGCATCCGCATGCACCACTTCCATCGCACGTCCACCCAGCACGTAGCTCGGGCGCACGACCAAGGGGTAGCCGATCTCACGCGCCAGCACCAAGGCTTCTTCCGCACTACGCGCAGTGCGATTCGGCGGCTGGTTAAGCTTGAGGTCTTCGACCAGCTTCTGGAAACGCTCGCGGTCTTCGGCCAGGTCGATGGACTCGGGTGATGTGCCGATGATCGGTGCGCCGCTCGCTTCCAGCGCACGCGCAAGCTTGAGTGGCGTCTGTCCGCCATACTGCACAATTACGCCGGCGGGCTTTTCCAGCTCGATGATCTCGAGCACGTCTTCCAGCGTCAGCGGCTCGAAATACAGGCGATCAGACGTGTCGTAGTCCGTGCTCACCGTCTCCGGGTTGCAGTTGACCATGATGGTTTCATAGCCATCCTCACGCAGTGCCAGCGCGGCATGTACGCAGCAGTAGTCGAACTCGATGCCTTGGCCAATGCGATTGGGGCCACCACCGAGCACGATGATCTTTTCCCGATCGGTCGGATTCGCTTCGCACTCTTCCTCGTAGGTCGAGTACATATAAGCCGTGCTGGTGGCGAACTCGGCCGCGCAACTATCCACGCGCTTGTACACAGGGCGAATACCAAAACCACGACGCAGCGCGCGAATCGCCGCCTCGTTGGTGTCGACCAGCTGGGCGATGCGCGCGTCCGAGAAGCCCATGCGCTTGTAGCTGCGCAGTGCATCGGCATCGAGCGCAGCAAGCCCGCCATCCGCGATAGTCTTTTCAGTCGAGATGATGTCTTCGATCTGGTCCAGGAACCAAGGGTCGACATGCGACAAGGTGTGCACGTCTTCCGCAGACAAACCGGCGCGGAAGGCATCGGCTAGGTAGAACAAACGCTCCGGCCCGGCTTCTTTTACTTCGCGCTTGAGCTGGGCGAATTCGCCCTCGTCATTCCAGTCCAGGCCCGTCGGATCGAAGCCGACCTTGCCGGTCTCCAAACCGCGCAAGGCCTTTTGCATCGACTCCTGGAAGGTACGGCCAATCGCCATTACCTCGCCGACTGATTTCATTTGCGTAGTCAAACGCGAATCGGCCGCCGGGAATTTCTCGAAAGCAAAGCGCGGGATCTTGGTGACGACGTAATCGATTGACGGCTCGAACGATGCCGGGGTCAGGCCACCGGTGATGTCGTTCTTGAGCTCGTCCAGCGTGTAGCCGACAGCCAACTTTGCCGCGATTTTTGCGATGGGAAAGCCGGTCGCCTTCGATGCCAATGCGGACGAACGCGACACCCGCGGATTCATTTCGATGACGACGACGCGGCCGGTCTCGGCATTGATGCCGAACTGCACGTTGGAGCCACCGGTATCCACGCCGATCTTGCGCAGCACGGCGATGGAGGCATCGCGCAGGCGCTGATATTCCTTGTCGGTCAGCGTTTGTGCTGGCGCGACGGTGATCGAATCACCGGTGTGCACACCCATCGGGTCAAGGTTCTCGATCGAGCAGACGATGATGCAGTTGTCCGCGGTATCGCGAACCACTTCCATCTCGAATTCCTTCCAGCCCAGCACCGATTCTTCAACCAGGATTTCGTGCACCGGCGAGAGCTCCAGGCCGCGCTTAGCGATTTCCTCGAACTCCTCCTTGTTGTAGGCGATGCCGCCGCCGGTGCCGCCCAAGGTGAAGCTCGGGCGAATGATGGTCGGATAGCCCACTTTGGCCTGCGTCGCGACGGCTTGCTCAAACGTGCGTGCAACCTCGGCCTTTGGGCATTCCAAGCCGATTTCATCCATGGCGACACGAAACAATTCGCGATCTTCCGCCATGCGGATTGCATCACGCGATGCACCGATCAGCTCGACGCCGTGTGCTTCCAGCACCCCGTTGTCGGCCAAATCCAGCGCGCAATTGAGTGCAGTCTGCCCGCCCATCGTCGGCAGAAGTGCGTCGGGCTTCTCCTTGGCGATGATCTTTTCAACTGACTTCCAGTTGATGGGTTCGATGTAGACCGCATCGGCCATTTCCGGGTCGGTCATGATCGTCGCGGGGTTGGAGTTCACCAGCACCACGCGATAACCCTCTTCGCGCAGGGCTTTGCAGGCTTGTGCGCCGGAGTAATCGAATTCGCAGGCCTGACCGATGACGATCGGGCCGGCGCCGATGATGAGGATGGTTTTTATGTCGGTGCGTTTAGGCATGTCAGTCTCAATGTGCCGATTTTTGTTGCCAATTGCCGGCGATTCGGTAAATCAGTTCTTGCCGATGTGCTTGTCGAAGAAAGCCTGCATTTTGGTGTACAGGTTTATCTGGTTATCCAGGTCATAGAACCCATGACCTTCTTTGGCTTCGAGTACGTCGACCTCAACCGGTTTGCCGGCTTTGGTCAGCGCTTCCTTCAGTGCACGGTACTGTGATGGAGGCACGCGTTCGTCCTTGCCACCTTGAACCAGCATTACAGGGATGTTGATTTTGTCGACGTTGTATACGGCCGATTGCGCTTGTTGTTCTGAGGCACTTTGAGGCAACACGCGATTGAGGTAATTCATGCCAGATGGCGACTGCGGGATATCTCCGTCGGTCTTCATCAGCGGCAAGCTGTAGACGCCGACATACCCGACCGTGCATTTGTACTTGGTGGGGTTGCGAACCACGGACTGCAGCGCGGCATATCCACCGTAGGACGCGCCGTAGGTACAAATACGATTTGCATCGGCAATACCGTCACGCACGGCCCAGTCAACGGCATCGGTCATGTCGTCGATCATTGTCGTGCCCCAACTCCGATAGCCCATGCTTTCGAACTTGTTGCCGTAGCCACCGGAGCCACGAAAATTGATCTGCAGCACGGCGTAGCCACGATTCGCCAGAAACTGGACTTCGGGATCGAATCGCCACAAGTCACGCGGGCCATGAGGACCGCCGTGCGGATGCAGGATCAGCGGCAAATTGCGCCCGTCGCTATTGCGCGGAGTGGTGATGTAACCATGCAGCAGCACTCCGTCGCGGCTCTTGATCGAGATCGGACGCATCTCGGACATCTCCGAGGGCTTGATCCACTGCATCGCTGACAACAGGAACTTGGCCTGACCCTTCTGACGGTCGTAAAGGTAGTAGCTGCCGGGGTCGGTGTCGCTATACGTATTGACCAGGATGAAGCGACCATCTTTGCTCATGCCACGAAAGCTGACCGCGTGCTCGGGGAAAGCATTGACCAGGCCAGCAAGGACACGGCTTTCCTCATGCTCGCGGTCAATGAAGTCGTATTGCGGCATGCCGTCGGCATAACCAACTGCCAGCAACGATCGATCATCGCTACTTGTCAGATAGGTCGCGGGATCAACATTCGCGTTCGATGAAACTTTTTTCCCTTGGCCAGTAGCCGGGTCGATCAAGTGGATGGAAGCCGCCTCGCCATGGTCGCTGACGCGGAAATAGGCGTTCTTGCCATCAGGCGCAAACATCAACGGAGAACGCTCGGTATCGCCCATCGCCGAACGATGCACTTCCGTCCACGTATCGCCATCCCGTTGCAGGGTGATGTTGTTTCCTTTTTCGTCCTCGCCAGCCACGTATCGCAGACTGCCGTCATGGTCGACGAGGAAGCTGCCGAAGCGCAGCGGCGCACTCGCTACCGTGGCCGTGCGTGCATTGTTGACGTTCATCCGGAACAGATAGGGCGAATCCACCGATCGCTGGACGAGAATCCAGTTGGGGTCTTCATCCAGTGTGTCTACGATCGAATAAAAACCCCCATTGGGAATCTCGATGCGGTCAGTGCCATCAACATTCGACGCGTGCAGGTCGGGCGTGACGACGCGGAAATCGAAACGACCGGTTTTCCATGTGAGATACATGAAAAAGCGCTGGTCGTTGACCCAGACCACGCGCTCGATATGCCGCCCGGCACCGTAATCCCATTTACCCACCAACTTCATGTCGGCAACGCGGAACGCGGCCAGTACGGTGCGATCTCCCTGGGGCTTGGAAACCGTGATGTATTCGCCACCGGGCGAAAGCGAAACACTGGTGAATTCCGGGTCCTTGAAGAAATCTCCGACTGGCACTTCCCGCGCCTGTGCATGAACAGGCAGCAGTGCGGCGAATGCGAGACCCATCACGAGAGCAATCTGTTTCATGTTCCGACCCCCCCTGTGCTCACTTCGCCATCATGGCAATGAATCGGTCGAACAAACCCGCCACATCGTGTGGGCCAGGGGAAGCTTCGGGATGCCCCTGGAAGCTGTACGCAGGCACATCCATCAATTCGATCCCTTGATTGGTGCCATCAAACAATGAGCGATGCGTCACCCGTGCATTCGCAGGCAATGAAGCCTCGTCAATGCAGAAGCCGTGGTTCTGCGAGGTGATCAACACGCGGCCGGTGTCGAGGTCTTGCACCGGATGGTTGGCACCATGGTGACCACTCGGCATCTTCATCGTCCTGGCGCCCACGGCCAAGCCCAACAGCTGATGGCCCAGGCAGATGCCGTAGACCGGCAGCTTGCTTGCCAGCAGCTCGCGGATCGCATTGATCGCGTAATCGCAGGGTTCTGGATCACCAGGACCGTTGGACAGAAACACACCATCGGGCTTGAGCGCCAGCACATCGCTGGCTGGTGTTTGCGCGGGTACAACGGTGACTTCGCAGCCTCGGTCCGCCAACAGGCGCAGGATGTTGGTCTTCACACCATAGTCGTAAGCCACGACTTTGAACTTCTTGTCGGGATTCGCGAAAGCATTGCCGTCGAGATCCAACGAGCCTTCGTTCCACACGTAAGACGTGTCCGTGCTGACTACTTTGGCCAAGTCCATGCCCTTCAGGCCCGGAAATTTGCGTGCGGCTTCGATCGCGGCATCGACATCGATATCGTCGCCGGCCATCACAGCGCCATTCTGGGCACCGCGCTCGCGCAACACGCGGGTCAGTGCACGGGTATCGATGTCTGAAATGCCGACGATGCCGCGTTCGCGCATCCATTCCGGCAAGGATTGCTGGTTGCGCCAACTACTCGGGCGACGCGGGACATCGCGGACGATCAGGCCGGCAGCCCAGATCTTGGCCGCCTCGTCATCCTGCGCGGTCATGCCGGTGTTGCCGATGTGAGGATAGGTCAGGGTGACCAGTTGGCGGGCGTAGGACGGGTCCGTCAGTACTTCCTGGTAGCCGGTCATGGCGGTGTTGAACACCACCTCGCCTACCGAAAGTCCGGGCGCGCCGATGGAAACGCCCCTGAAGACGGTACCGTCTTCGAGCGCGAGAATGGCTGGTTGGGTCACGAGCTTCGCCTTGTGTGGGGTTGCAAAAAACCGCCGAAGAGCTCGATGGCTACCCCGGAGGCGATTGGATTCAGGCGAGGGAGAATTCTATCTGGATCGGGGCGTCGAATCCAGCCCGATTTTGTCGCCCAGCATGTCGGCGATGGTGTAAATCCCAGCCGGCTTGCCCGCCAGCCATGCAGCCGCGTGCAGTGCGCCGCGCGCGAAAATGTCGCGATGCATGGCGCGGTGCACCAATTCGATGCGCTCGCCCTGCCCCGTGAACTGGACCAGATGCTCGCCGACGATGTCTCCGGCACGGATCGCGGCGTATTTCGGGTGCGCGCCACCTTGTTCAGCAGCGGCACCCAGCGTCAGCGCGGTGCCCGAAGGCGCATCCAGTTTCCGGGTGTGGTGCATTTCGATGATGTCGCAGTCCCAGCCCGGTAGTGCAGCCGCCGCACGCCGCACCAGATCGTGCAGTACCGCAACGCCGATGCTGAAGTTGCTGGCCCACAAGATGGGAATGGTGGTCGATGCTGCTTCCATCGCCTCGCGCTGCGCGCCCAAGAGGCCGGTAGTGCCAGATACCAGCGCAACTTTGCGTTCAACGCACAGTGCCAAAACGGCATCGAAAGCCTCAGGAAGACTGAAATCTACCGCAACATCAAACGCCGACGCGCCGTTCATTTCGCCGGTTGAAAGCTGAGGGACACCATCCACCACGCGTTGAGACGGGTTGCGGCGTGAGACCGCGGCGACGACCTCGCAGCCCGGCTCTTCGCCGCACAGGCGCAGTAAAGCTTGTCCCATGCGACCTTGCGCACCGTGGATCAAAAGTTTTACGGATGGCTTGTTCATACGGTGAGGCTATCGGGGCTGCTTGCCATCAGCAAGCATGAACCAGCGAGAGAATGGTGAAGCCTGAGTTGATCGACTTCGCCATGATTGGCTCACGAGACCATTCGGTCCCAGAAACCCTTAACGCCATCCACAAAGGTGCTATGGCGCGGTGAGTGCTTGCGCGCCCCTTCGCCTGCAAAGGTCGCCTCGAACTTTTCCATCAGCTCGCGCTGCTCTGGTGTCAGGTTGATCGGCGTTTCCACCGTCGCGGTGCAGTACAAATCGCCTTCGCGGTGGCTGCGCACCGACTTCACGCCCTTGCCTTTCAGGCGAAACACCTTGCCACTCTGGGTTTCCGCGGGGATGCGGATTTCGGCCTCGCCGTTGAGGGTCGGCACGCGCACGATATCGCCCAACGCCGCCTGCGAGATGCGGATCGGCACGTCGCAATGCAGGTCGTCGCCTTCGCGGGTGAATATCTCGTGCTCGCGCACGCGCACTTCTACATACAGATCGCCAGGCGGGCTGCCCGCGGGACCGGCTTCGCCCTCGCCTGCCAGACGAATACGGTCGCCGTTATCGACGCCGGCGGGGATATTGACCTCCAGCACCTTGTCTTCCTGCACCCGGCCATTGCCGTGACAGGTCTTGCACGGATGCGCGATGGTCTGACCGCGCCCCATGCAATTCGGGCACGGCTGCTGCATGCGGAATGGACCGCGTTGCATCACCACCTGGCCGCGACCGCCGCAATGGGTGCACGTGTCCAATTTGCCGTCTTCGGAGCCCGAACCCGCGCAGTCGTCGCATTCGGCGAGCGTGGGCAGTTCGATTTTCTTTTCGGTGCCGGCGACGGCCTCTTCCAGATCCAGATCGAGGCGGTAGCCGATGTCGGCGCCGCGACGCGGACGCTGTGGGCCACCGCCCATGCCGCCACCAAAAATATTGCCGAAGATGTCGCCGAAGATGTCACCGACATCGTGGAAGCCCGGCCCGCCTCCGCCACCGCCCAT
Source organism: Solilutibacter tolerans (assembly GCF_900155935.1). Classification (GTDB taxonomy): domain Bacteria; phylum Pseudomonadota; class Gammaproteobacteria; order Xanthomonadales; family Xanthomonadaceae; genus Solilutibacter; species Solilutibacter tolerans. The sequence continues at coordinate 344,204 of NZ_FTLW01000004.1, read as the reverse complement.
GCCGTGCTCGAACGCGGCGTGGCCATGCTGGTCATAGGCGCGGCGCTTCGAAGCGTCCGAGAGGACTTCGTAGGCTTCCTTGCACTCCTTGAAGGCCACTTCGGCCTCGGCCACGTTGCCCGGGTTGCGGTCCGGGTGATGCTTGGCGGCCGCGCGGCGATACGCCACTTTCAATTCGGCTTCGGTGACCGTGCGGGAAACCCCGAGGACTTCGTAATAGTCGCGCTTGCTCATCGGTGTCGCATCTTCCTGTGTTGCTCACGCGAACGGGCAGACCGTGTGGGCCTGCCCGTCGCTTGGGTGAGGCCTTGGGGTCAGGCCTTGTTGTTGTCGTCGTCCTTGACCTCGGTGAATTCGGCATCGACCACATCGTCGTTGCCGCCGGCAGGGCCAGCCTGCGGACCAGGGCCGGCATCGCCGCCGGCTTGGCCTGCCGAGGCAGCTGCGGCAAACAGCGCCTGTGCAGCATCCTCCAGCCCCTTCGACTTGGCCTCGATCTGACCCTTGTCGTCGGACTTCATCGCGGTTTCAAGGTCGGCGATGGCGGACTCGGCATTGCCGATCACGTCACCCGGCACCTTGTCGCCGTTGTCCTTGATCGCTGAGCGCGTGGCGTGAATCAGAGCGTCAGCCTGGTTACGCGCACCGACCAGCTCCTGGAACTTCTTGTCTTCCTCACGATGCGCCTCGGCGTCCTGCACCATCCGCGCGATCTCGTCGTCCGACAGGCCCGAACCGGCCTTGATCTCGACCTTCTGCTCCTTGCCGGTCTTCTTGTCCTTGGCGGTCACGTGAACGATGCCATTGGCGTCGATGTCGAAGCTGACCTCGACCTGCGGCACGCCGCGCGGCGCCGGCTCGATGCCGGAGAGGTCGAAGCGAGCCAGCGACTTGTTGTACTGGGCTTGCTCGCGCTCACCCTGCAGCACGTGTACGGTCACGGCGGACTGGTTGTCATCGGCAGTACTGAAGGTCTGCGATGCCTTGGTCGGGATGGTGGTGTTCTTCTCGATGATCTTGGTGAACACACCGCCCAGGGTTTCGATACCCAGGCTCAGCGGGGTCACATCCAGCAGCAGCACGTCCTTGACGTCGCCGGCCAGCACGCCGCCCTGGATCGCAGCGCCCAGCGCCACGGCCTCGTCCGGGTTCACGTCCTTGCGCGGCTCCTTGCCGAAGAACTCGGCCACGGCCGCCTGCACCTTCGGCATGCGGGTCTGGCCACCGACCAGGATCACCTCGCCGATGTCGCTGGCCTTGAGGCCGGCATCGTTCAGCGCAACGCGGCACGGCTCGATGGTCTTCTTGATCAAGTCATCGACCAAGGCTTCCAGCTTGGCACGGGTCAGCTTGATGTTGAGGTGCTTGGGACCGGTCGCATCGGCCGTCACGTAAGGCAGGTTGACATCGGTCTGCTGGCTGGTGGACAGCTCGATCTTGGCGCGCTCGGCCGCATCCTTCAGGCGCTGCAGGGCCAGCGGATCCTTGCGCAGGTCGATGCCGTCGGTCTTCTGGAACTCTTCGACCAAGTAATCGATGACGCGCTTGTCGAAGTCCTCGCCGCCCAGGAACGTGTCGCCGTTGGTGGCCAGCACCTCGAACTGCTTCTCGCCATCGACATTGGCAATTTCAATAATCGACACGTCGAAGGTGCCGCCGCCGAGGTCATACACGGCGATCTTGCGGTCCTTGCCGTCGCCCTTGTCGAGGCCATAGGCCAGGGCTGCGGCGGTCGGCTCGTTGATGATGCGCTTGACGTCCAGACCTGCGATACGGCCGGCATCCTTGGTGGCTTGACGCTGGCTGTCGTTGAAGTAGGCCGGCACGGTGATGACGGCTTCGGTGACGGTCTCTCCGAGGAAGGCCTCGGCCGTCTTCTTCATCTTCTCGAGGATCTTCGCGCTGACTTCCTGCGGTGACAGCTTCTTGCCATCGCTGGTTTCCACCCAGGCATCGCCGTTGTCGTGCGCGATGATCGCGTACGGCACCAGGTCGAGGTCCTTCTTGACCTCCGCATCGGTGAACTTGCGGCCGATCAGGCGCTTGACCGCGAAGAAGGTGTTCTTGGGATTGGTGACGGCCTGGCGCTTGGCGGAGGCGCCCACCAGTACTTCGCCGTCCTTGGTATAGGCAACGATGGAGGGCGTGGTCCGGTCACCTTCCGCGTTCTCGATGACGCGGGCCTTGCCGCCTTCCATGACGGCGACGCAGGAGTTGGTGGTGCCGAGGTCGATGCCGATGATCTTGGCCATATGATTTTTACCTCTGAAATAGGAGATTTGGGGCGGTCAAGCCGCGTTGAAAGCTATTTGGGGATGACGCGGCGCGATTCAAGGGATCAATCGCACCGATCAGGGCGCGACGACCACCATCGCGGGGCGCAGCAGGCGATCGTTCAGCAGATAGCCCTTCTGGAAGGTCTGCACCACCGATCCAGACGGGAAGCCATCCTCCGCGACCTGACTGACGGCGTTGTGGTGCTCGGGGTTGAAGGCCTCGCCTGGCGCAGGCGCGACTTCAACCAGGCCGTTCTTTTCGGCCACGGCGTGCAATTGCTTGAGGGTGAGCTCCAGCCCCGCGCGCAGCGGGTCATCCGTGGCGGCGGCAGCCAGTCCGGCTTCCATCGAATCGAACACCGGCAAGAGATCCGCCAGCAACTTCTCGTTGGCGAACTTGCGGGCCAGGTCGATGTCGCGGGCCAGCCGCTTGCGCTGGTTGTCGAGGTCGGCGCGCTCGATCAGCGATTGCGCCTTGAGCTGTTCAATCTCGCCGCGCAATGCCTCGACTTCGTCGATATCGGCATCAAGTGGCGTTTGGGAGTTGGGGTCGAAGTCGGATTCGGTGGTCATCGTTCGTGATCTTTTAAGGCGACACAGCGGACGTAAGGCCGCCAGCATGGGCTTTCAAGTCTCAACGCCCCGTGATTGCATCACTCAAGGCCGATGCCGTCGCCTGTACGACCGGAATGACCCGCTCATAGGCCATCCGGGTCGGGCCGATGACGCCCAGGACACCCAGCACCTCACCGTCACGACCATAAGGTGCCGTCACCAGGGTCACGTCCTCCAGCGGGGCCAGACCGGTCTCTTCGCCAATGAAGATCTTGACCCCTTGCGCATGCAAGGTGCGCTCAAGCACCTGCAGTATGTCGCGCTTGTGGGCGAAGGCCTCAAAGAGCTCACGCAAGCGTTCCACATCACTGATCGCCTGCACGCCCATCAAGCGGGTCTGACCGGCGACCAACAAGGCATCGTTCGCCTCATCCGGCGTCAAGGCATGTTCGGCCAACTCCACCGCCTCGGTCAGCAGCGACTGCATTTCGTCACGGGCGGCGCGAAGTTCCGCCACCAATTGGCGACGAATCTGCGCCAGCGGCAGGCCGGCGAAATTCGCATTGAGGTAGTTGGCGACTTGCTCAAGCGACGAGGGATCGAACGCCCGTCGCAGCTCCAATACGCGGTTCTGTACGCTGCCATCGCGCAATACCAAGATCGCCAAGACGCGTTGGGCATCCAGCGGAACAAAGTCGATGTAGCGGAACACCAGACTCTCCGGCTTGGGCGCGGCCACCACGCCGACGAAATGACTCATCGCCGAGAGCAACTCCGACGCGCTCCCGAGCAATTGCCGGGTGTCAGTGCCCGCCAACTCGCTGCGGAGTTTCTGCATCTCGTTTTGTGGCAAGGGCCGACATTGCAGCAGGCTATCCACGAAGACTCGGTAACCTTGGGTCGTGGGGACGCGCCCGGCCGAGGTGTGCGGCGACGCCAGCAGGCCCAGATCCTCCAGATCCGCCAGGATATTGCGCACCGTGGCCGGGCTGACTTTCAGCCCCGAGTGCTCCACCAGCGTCTGCGAGCCGACCGGCGCACCATCGTGGATATGGCGCGAGATCAGCGTGCGCAGCAATTGGCGCGAGCGGGCATCGAGGGCAGGCACATCAGTCATGTCCTGGATATGGTGCCTCAAGCCAACGCACGCAAGCACCCGACGGCATCTCAATCCTTGCGATGGGACGCATTAAGCTATGCGCAATGTTGACCCGTCTTGCCATCACCGATTTCGCCGTTGTCCGCGCCGCCGAGCTTGAATTCGGGCACGGCATGACCGTCGTATCCGGTGAAACCGGCGCAGGCAAATCGCTCTTGGTCGATGCGCTTGGCTTCTTGTGCGGCCAACGCGCCGATGCCGGCGTGGTCCGTCATGGCGCGGACCGTGCGGAACTGGCCGCTGAATTTGCCCTCGCCGATGCGCCCGCCGCCCGCGCCTGGCTTGCCGATCAGGAGATGGACGAAGGTGAAGAGTGCCAACTGCGTCGGGTATTGCGTGCCGATGGTGGCTCCAAAGCGTGGATCAACGGTCGTCTTGCGACTGCCTCCCAGCTGACCGAACTCTCAGGCTTGTTGGTGGAAATCCACGGTCAGCACGCACAGCAGGCCCTGCTCTCGCGCACGGCACAACGCAGCCTGCTGGATGATTTCGGTCGCCATGGCGCACTGTTGGGCGATGTTGCGGCGGCAGCGCGTCGCTGGCAAATCGCCCGCGATGCGCTGGACGAATTGAATCGGCGCGGTGATGTCAGCGACCGCATCGAACTCCTCCGCCACCAACTGCAAGAACTCGATGCCGAAACGTTGGATGCTGACAGCATCGCCAGCCTTGATGCCGACCATCGCCGCCATGCCCACGCCGCCGAGCTCACCGCAGCTCAGGCCGAAGCCCGCGAGTGGCTGGCCGAATCCGACGAAGGCAATGCACTGACGCTGGTGCAGCGCGCCCGCGAATCCATCGCCCGCGTCGTAGACCACGAGCCGCGGCTGAAGGATGTTGCTTCGATGCTGGAATCCGCGGCCATTTCGCTGGACGAAGCGGCCGACACCTTGTCGCGGCTGAGTGATGATCTCGACATCGACCCGGATCATTTGCAGTCGCTTGAACAACGTCTGCAGCGTCTACATGCCCTCGCCCGCAAGCACCGTGTCGGCGTAGAGGGGCTTGCCGAGCTGAAACAGCGCGTGGGTGAAGAGCTGGCCTTGCTTGAGAACGCGAGCACCCGCGTCGCTGATCTGGAGGCGGAGATATCCGCCGCCAACATCGCGTGGCAAACAGCCGCCGCCAAGCTGACCAAGGCACGCCAAAAGGCCGGCAAACAACTCGCTGATGCCACCGTCGCCCTGATTCGCGAGCTGGGCATGGGCAAGGCGGATTTCCGCATCGCGCTGGAATCTGAGCCCGACATCGCCCCGAATCCGCATGGCGCGGAGCGTGTCGAATTCCTGATTGCAGCCAACCCCGGGCAACCACCCCGCCCGCTTCGCAAAGTGGCTTCGGGCGGTGAACTGTCACGGATCTCGCTGGCGATAGAAGTTGCTGCGCTCGGCATCGACACCGTGCCGACCATGGTGTTCGATGAAGTGGATACGGGCATCAGCGGCGCAGTGGCCGACGTCGTGGGTCGAAAGCTGCGCGCACTCGGCAGCCGTTGTCAGGTGATGTGTGTGACCCACTTGCCGCAGGTCGCGGCCCAAGGCCATGCGCACTGGCGTGTGCGCAAGGCCAGCGACGAAGGCGTGACCATGAGCGCGGTCGAGCATCTGGATGAAGATGGCCGCATCGAAGAACTGGCGCGGCTCCTTGGCGGCGCGAACATCGGCGATGCTGCACGCGCCGCCGCCCGCAGTCTGCTGGGCGATACGGACTAACTCTTAGCGCTTCTTGCGCACGTACAGGACCAGCGCGTGGTCCTCGATCACGTAGCCATGACTGGCGGCGATGTCGCGCTGCAGCTTTTCGATCTCGGTGCTTTCAAACTCGATGATCTTGCCGGTGTCCAGATCGACCATGTGGTCGTGGTGCTCGCCACGGTCCAGTTCATACACCGCCTGCCCACCTTCGAAATGGTGCTTGAGCACCAGGCCTGCCGCCTCGAACTGGGTTAGCACGCGATAAATCGTCGCAAGCCCGATGTCCTCGTTCTCCGACAATAGCTGTTTGTAGATGTCTTCGGCCGTCAGGTGGCGCGCCTTGTTCTGCTCCAGCAGATTGAGGATGCGCACGCGCGGATGGGTGACCTTGAGGCCGGCATTACGGAGATCGTCGTTATCCATCGGGTGATCTGAACGTGGGCTACCCTGGGGCGGCCCGCGGCTCCTGTCTCAGTGGGCAAGCATGTATTATCGCTCATCTGTCTCGGCCCAACCCCACGGAAGTCTGTCCGCGCATGCGCAAGTCCTTGATGATCCTCGCCCTGGCCGCTACCACTGCGGGCTGCGGCATCGTTTACCGCCAGCCGATCTACCAGGGCAACCTGATCGAGCCCTCCATCGCCGAACAGCTGCAGGCGGGCATGAGCAAGCAGCAGGTCGCCTCCATGCTGGGTACGCCTTCCATCGAAGACCCCTTCCATCATGACCGTTGGGATTACACCAGCACGCTGCGTCGTGGCCGCACCAACGAGACGGAAGTGAAGAATTTCGTCGTGTATTTCGAAAACGATGCGGTCACCCGCTGGGAAGGCGAATACTTCCCCAGCCAGGATACCGAGCTTGCGCGCCGCTCATTGCGCGACTTTGGCCCGAACCTGCGCAAGGAAAAGAAGAACGGCCGCTGATCCAGCCGCTTTCTTGCGACAAAAAGCCCGCTGTCAGCGGGCTTTTTGCTTGATGGCCTGTGCGGTTTCGGCACGACGACGTCGTGCCTCCTTGGGGTCGATGGTGAGCGCGCGTAGCAACTCGAGGCGATCCCCGTCATGCAGGACAGCATCATCCCCTACCCTGCGACCAAACACTGCCATCCCGGCCAGCGGATAGCCTTCGGTCAAACCTGATTCGGCACAAGCCTCGCTGGCCAAAGTGCCTTCTGGCAATTTCAGTGTCACCGTCTCGCTGCGATCCGGCCAGGCCGCGATGACTTCAACCTTGATCACGCAGCTTCCGCCGCCGCGATGCGCACGAAATCATCCACCATGCGATCAGCCAGGCTCTGCAGGCCCAGCTTGATCACCGGCCCCAGCAAGGTGGATGTCGGCTCGAACTCCAGCAGCAGCGACACCTTGCTCGCCGTCTCCGACAGCGGTTTGAACTCCCAGCGGCCGTGCAATCGCTTGAACGGGCCATCGGCCAGCTGCATGTCCATGGTGCGTCCTGGCTCCAAGGTGTTGTTGGTCACGAACCAGGTCTTGAAGCCGGCTAGCTGCAGGTCCAGACGGGCCTTCATGGTGTTTTCGCCCTGCTCCAGCACATCGGCACCCGTGCACCAAACAAAACGTCGCGGGTAGGCCTCGACATCAGCGACCAGGGCGTACATCGCCTCGGCCGGCTGCATCACCAATGCACTGCGTTCAATTCGGTTCGCCACCGCGTTTCCTCACTGCAAATTCCAACTTCATCAGCGACAATGCCCACATGAGCAAAGCCTCGAAAAACAAGACCGGAAAGGATACGGCAAAGAATCCCACCATCGCGCTGAACAAGCGCGCCAAGCACGAGTACCACCTCGAAACGCGTTACGAGGCCGGTCTGTCGCTGCAAGGCTGGGAGCTGAAAGCCATCCGCGCCGGTCGCGCCAACATCGGCGAAAGCTACGCGATGATCAAGAATGGCGAAATCTTCCTGTTCGGCGCGCGCATCACGCCGCTGATCCAAGCATCGACGCATGTGGTGGCCGATGATCGCCGCAATCGCAAGCTGCTACTGCATCGCCGCGAGATCGACACACTGATTGGCCATGTCGAGCGCGATGGCTACACCGTCATCCCCACCGCGATGTACTGGAAAGGCAACAAGATCAAGTTGGAAGTCGCACTGGCCAAGGGCAAGCAGGCCCACGACAAACGTGCCTCAGATCGTGACCGCGACTGGAACCGTGAAAAGCAGCAGGTCATGCGCCGGCATAACAAGTACGGTTGAGCGCAACTCTGACGTCTTTTCAGGCGCTGCGACCCCATCGACCCTATCGCCGCTCGACATCAAACGCGACAAGTCTTTGGCCACCACCGGCCGTGCTCTGACTAAAACTAACACACCGTGCAGCTGAAAGAGAGCGTGAGCGCGTTATCGGGACTGGTGGGCGGCAAGCTGCCCAAGGTAAGCCCCGCCTGCAGGTTGGCGACGGTTATGGGCGCTGCAGGACAGGCCGTAGGCACTGCGGAGTTGGTGCAAGCCACTGCCGCCGTCGAAGGGCAATTGAGGGTCGTGTTGTTGGGCGTGTCGGTAATCGTTGCCCCGATGGCCGTGTTAGGCCCGGTATTCACGACGCGGATCTGGTACGTCGTCGGCATGCCTGACACCACCGCATCATCTGACTGATCCAGCACTCCGAGAGCCGGGGTATTGGTCTTGCTGATAGCCAAGTCCACTACGGTGATGCACTCGGAAAGGCCAATCTGTGCCAAGCCGAAGTCGTCGCCATCGGTACCCGCGGACTGATCAGTGATTTTCAGGCGAATGCTCGTCTGGCCGCTAGCGGCGGTGAAGGAATATGCCATGCGCGTCCAGCCCGACAGGGGCCGTGTAACCGCACTTTCGGTTTCGGTGATGTCGTCCGGACCATACACAACGGTTCCGTCTTCCTGATTTGGTGTTCCACCGGTCTTTAGCCGAATCCTGGGATCATCTGCTGCAAGAATGCGTTTCAGCACATTGGTGACATAGCCATAGAACACGTAGGTCCGGCCTGGTATCAGCCCGTTCACCACTTGTTCCCACTGGAGATATTCATTGCCATAAAGCGTGTTGCCATTCGCGTACAGCCAGTTATTGGCAGCGGGCACGTTGTTGGCTGGGTCGCCAGGGAAAGACAGCGTCACGCCTGCACCCGGAAAGCCTTCTTTGCTACCCGATTGAATCGAAAAAATATTCCGATCATCGTTTGGGGCTTGCCTAGGGTAGGTATTGTCGGCCCAACCCGCTGTTTGCGAGCAAAAGCCCGTCGTGTAGCAATAGGCGGCACCTGTGTTGTTGCGCCCACTGTGCCCAATGATATTGGCGTTTCCGATACCAGTTGCAAAGTTACCGTTCACCACCAGGCTGGTTGGGCTTGGCACGGTGTTTGGGGGGGCAGGATTGGGCAAGCGCCTCGAGGGGAGTTACCAGTCCCACCGCCATCATTCCCAACAAGGAAAGCTTGCCTAGCCTGGCGGCCAGTCCACAGGCATGGGGCAGCTCCCGCAGGTTGACGCCGCAGCCGCCGATCTTCTCCGAAGATGTACGCACGATTACTTTAATTCCATTTTTGGAACAATGAATTTCTGAATTAAAGTCAAACGCTGACTCATTCATTAATTCGATTTATACGCCTGCGAATGGAGCCTGACAAGTTGTACCTAAGGACAGTGCGGCACAAGAAAAAAGCCGGAATCAACAAGGATCCCGGCTTTCAAGTTTGGTGGAGGTGGGCGGAATCGAACCGCCGTCCGAAGGCACTCCATGCCCGGCACTACATGCTTAGCCCGTTGTTTGATCTCGGATGGCGGCAACACAACGTGCGAAGCACACCGACACCCATACCCGCTAAGTTTGAGCCCCGGTTGGCGGGTCGCCGCCGAGGCCTATCCTGTGATGATGACCCTACATCCACGAGCACAGGCACGAGTGGGTTCGGGGCTAGGCCTTAAGCGGCCAGAGCGTAGTTGTCGTCGTTGGCAACTATGAGTTTTGCAGCTGGATTAGCGAGGAAAGCTACCCCCTCGGCATGCGCCAAACGATTTCGCAACCCCCGTCGAAGCCAGTGCACCCCCGGGTGTGTCGATATGTCCGACCCCATCAGTATAGGGGCGATATCATCCAACACCAGCCCCGCGCCCTGGTCGATGCCTGCGATTCAGCCGACGAGCACATCATCCGAGAGCGCCGCATCATCCGCTGCCACGAAACCGCCAGTCTGCCGACGCCATAGCCGCGCATAGAGACCGTCCGCGGCGATGAGCTCCGCATGCGAGCCCGTCTCGACGATGCGCCCCTTGTCCATCACCACCAAGCGGTCCATCCGCGCAATGGTCGACAGGCGGTGAGCGATCGCGATCACGGTCTTGCCCTGCATGAGTCGGTCCAGGCTGTCCTGGATCGCGGCTTCCACTTCCGAATCCAATGCGGACGTTGCCTCGTCCAGCACAAGAATCGGCGCATCCTTCAACAGTACCCGTGCGATTGCGATGCGCTGGCGCTGGCCACCTGACAACTTGACGCCGCGCTCGCCCACCTGCGCTTCATAACCGTGCCTGCCCTCGCCGTCTTCCAGCTGGGCGATGAACGCATCGGCGCGCGCATCGCGCACCGCCGCTTCGATGTCCGTTTCCGTGGCATCGGGGCGTCCGTACAACAGGTTGTCGCGAATCGAACGATGCAAGAGTGCTGTGTCCTGCGTCACCACACCGATCTGACTGCGCAGACTATCCTGGGTGACATCGGCAATGTTCTGGTTGTCGATCAGGATGCGTCCGCCTTCCAGGTCGTACATGCGCAATAACACGTTGACGAGCGTCGTCTTGCCCGCACCGGAAGGTCCGACCAGGCCAACTTTTTCTCCGGGCCTGATCTCCAGGCTCAAGCCTGAAATCACCCCGCCTTCCTTGCCGTAGTGAAATTCGATGTCGTCGAAGCGCACGTCACCGCGCGTCACCACCAGCGGTTTGGCATCGGGCATGTCGCGCACGGATTGCGGCTGGGCTACGGTTTCCATACCGTCCTGCACCGTACCAATCGCCTCGAAGATGCCGTTTATCACCCACATGATCCAGCCCGACATATTGCTGATGCGGATTGCAAGGCCCGTTGCAAAAGCAAACGCACCAACGGTGATCGCCGACTGATGCCATAACCACATGCCCAAGCCGCCCATGCCTGCGATCAGCAGGCCGTTGAGCGCGGTGACGGTAAAATCCATCGTGGTAGTGAGGCGAGTCATTCGCCGCACCTTGTCGACGTTCTCACCAAGTGATTCGCGTACGTAATTGTCTTCGCGTCCCGCGTGCGGGAATAGTTTGAGCGTGGCGATATTGGTGTAGCCATCCACCACCCGACCCATGAATTTCGACTTGGCCTGCGAGGCCTCCAACGACCGCCGTTTGGTACGTGGTACGAAGTAGGTCATCAGGCCGATATAGCCAGCCAACCAGATGATTAGCGGAATGGTGAGCCGCCAGTCGGCCTTGGCAAACAGCACCAACGCCGTGAGCGTATAGATGCTGACGTACCAGATCGCATCGACGATCTGCACGGTGGATTCGCGCAGCGAAGCCCCGGTCTGCATGATGCGATTGGCAATACGACCCGCGTAATCGTTTTGGAAGAAACTGAGCGACTGCTTGACTACATAACGATGCTGCTGCCAGCGGATTCGCGCAGTCAATGAGGGCAACAAAGCCTGGTTCACCAACATGTCGTGCAGCAACAGGAACCCGGGACGCAGCACAACCACCACGATCGCCATCCACAACATCAGGCGACCGTTGTCACGGAAGAAGTCAGTGGGCGATGTGGATTCGGTCGCCAAATCGACCAAGCGACCGACATAGTCGAACAGACTGACCTCGATCAGCGCGACAAAAAAACCGACGAAACAGACAGTCAGCAGCACACCACGCACTTGGCGCAGGTAATGCCAATAGAAGCTGATGATCTTAGCGGGCGGCGTCTTGCCATCGCCGGGTGCAAATGGATCAATCAGGCGTTCAAACCAACCAAACATGGTCAACTCAAGGTCGTGGCAGATCAGTGTCGCACGGGGTCAACGTCAGCGACATCACCTATAGGAAAGGGCCGCACGAGGCGGCCCTTCCGGTACAGCGTAGCAAGCTCGCTTACGAGCCGCTGCGCAACGGGATCAGGCGGATCTCCACGCGGCGATTCAGCGCGCGGCCCTGTTCGTTGTCGTTGCTGGCGATCGGATACTGGTAGTTGTAACCATGCATCTCCAAACGCACCGGCTGCACGCCCTGGCCGGTCAGGTAGGCACCCACCGAACGCGCGCGCTCATCGGAGACCTTCTGGTTGGCGGCCAGCGAGCCTACGTTGTCGGTGTGACCATTAATCTCGACGATGGTCTGGTCGTATTGCTTGATCGTCGTGGCGATGCTGTTTAGCGCGCCGTAGAACTGCGGCTTGACGTTGGTCTTGTTGAAGTCGAAGGTCACGCCGTCCGGCAGGTTGAGCTTGATGACATCGCCATCGCGCTCGACGTCCACGCCGGTACCAGCGGTCTGGCGACGCAGCTCTGCTTCCTGGCGATCTTGATAAGCACCGACGCCAGCGCCTGCCAGTCCACCGATGCCTGCGCCGACCATCGCGCGTTGGCGGCGTTCAGTCGCATCACCACCGGACAGCAGGCCGGCGACAGCGCCGATGCCTGCGCCGATCAGGGCGCCGCGACCGGTACGGTTGGGATCATTCGGGTCATTGGTCTGGCCGGTATACGTGGCGCAACCACCCAGCATGGTGGCGGCCAGTGCGGCGGCGATGCCGGTCTTGGTCATGGCATTCATCGTGTTCGTTCCTCGCGGGTCGGGATTGACTCACAAAGGCTAGAACGCGGCAGGTATCGCAAACGTGAATACGGGAACCTGGTTCAGGTCCAACTCGCCTAGATGATGGCCGCGTGAAACCTTCGCGGCCTATGTACGGCCACCCGCGTAATGGCGTGGGATGCGCTCGTTGAGTCCAACCAGGAGTTCATAGGGAATGGTGCCGATACGGGCGGCGACTTGCTCGGCAGTGAGCAGTTCATTCCCTTGCCTGCCGATCAACACCACCTCGTCTTCGTTCCACGCACTCCCCGCCCCGATATCCACCATGAATTGATCCATGCAGACGCGCCCGACTATCGGGTACTGCTCTCCCCTGATCAAGACTCTGCCTGTCGATGACAACGCACGCGGCCAGCCATCGCCATAGCCAATCGGCACAGTGACGATGCGGGTTTGATGATCCGCACGCCAGGTCGCGCCATAACTCACCGTGGCACCTTCGGGAATGACCTTGAAGTACACCACTTGCGACTTCAGCGACAACACCGGTTTCAATTCGATGGTGGGCCGCGAGGCCGGGTCCGGCAGGACGCCATAAAGGATGATGCCCGGGCGTACCATGTCCAGCCAGGTCTCGGGGAAATGCAGTACGCCGCCCGAGTTGGCCAAATGACGTATCGGCATGGGCGCACCGATGCGCTCAAATTGCGCGCAGGCATCATGAAAACGTTCCAGTTGCTGCAAGGTCATCGGCGAGGCCGGATCGTCCGCGCAGGCCAGGTGTGAATACACGCCTTTGATAAAGCACCATGTCGATGCTGCCGCTGCCTGGATGAAGGCCGCCGACGAATAGCTATGCACGCCGATACGCTCCATCCCGGTATCGATCTTGAGGTGCACCACCGCGCGTTTGCCGCGCGCCTCGGCAGCTGCTTCAACCTGACGCAACTTGTCCAGCGATGACACGGTGATCTCGAGGTCGTGGTCGAGGTACTGCGATACCTGCGGCCCGAAGATGCCGCCGAGCACCAGGATAGGCCTGCGGATGCCGGCCTTGCGCAGCGCGATACCTTCTTCGACGAAGGCAACGCCGATTTGCTCGACGCCTTGGCGCTCGAGTGCCTGCGCCATCTGCACCAGGCCATGGCCGTAACCATTCGCCTTGACGATGCCCATGACCGGCACGCCCACGCGTGAGCGGATCGCCGCGTGGTTGTGGGCAAAGGCATCAAGATCAATCTCGATGCGCGTCGGGCGCTCGTGGAACGGGTTGCTCATGCCGCCATTGTAGGCGGCAGTTGGCGGGATGCGAGACTTACTCGAAGCTGCCGATGTTGTCGTGGCTTAGGTTGTCGAAGCGCGTGTACTCGCCAAAGAACTTCAGCTTGAAACTGCCGGTCGGGCCGTTACGTTGTTTGCCGATGATGACTTCGGCCAAGCCTTTGTCCGGCGAGTTTTCCTTGTTGTAGTACTCATCGCGGTAAATGAAGATGATGACGTCCGCGTCCTGTTCGATGGCGCCCGATTCGCGCAGGTCGGCCATTACTGGGCGCTTGTCCTGACGCTGTTCCAACGAGCGATTGAGCTGGGACAAAGCGATCACCGGCACGTTCAATTCTTTCGCCAGCGCCTTGAGCGAGCGTGAGATCTCCGAGATCTCCGTCGCACGGTTCTCGCTGTTTCCAGGCACGGCCATCAGCTGCAGGTAGTCGATGACAATGAGGCCGAGATCATGCTCGCGCTTAAGCCGACGCGACTTGGAGCGCAACACGTCCGGTGAAAGTGCTGGCGTGTCGTCAATGAAGATCTTGGTGTCCTTGAGGATGCGCACCGCACTGGAGACGCGGCTCCAGTCCTCGTCTTCCAGCTGGCCGGTACGCAGGCGACCGGCGTTGACGCGCCCGACTGACGACATCAGGCGCAGCGCCAATTGGCTGGCCGACATTTCCATCGAGAACACCGCGACTGCCTTCTTGGTCTTGAGCGCCGCGTACTCAGCCATGTTCACCGCAAGCGTGGTCTTGCCCATCGAAGGACGCGCGGCCAGGATCAGCAAATCGGTCGGCTGCAGGCCGGCAGTCATTTCGTCGAATTCGGTGTAGCCGGTGGGCAGGCCCGTCACGCTTCCGCCGTTGTCGAAGCGCTGTTGCAGCACTTCCATCGCTTCCTTCATCGCCGAATTGACGGCGACAAAGTCCGCACGTCCGCGTGAGCCGGCTTCGGCAATGGCGAATACATCCTGTTCGGCCTTGGCGAGGATTTCGCTTGATTCACGTCCTTCCGGCTGGAAGGCGTCGTTGACGATGCCGGTGCCGACATCGATCAATTGCCGCATCACCGCCTTGTCACGCACGATCTCGGCATAGGCGCGGATGTTGGCTGCCGAGGGTGTTGTGCTGGCCAGCTCAACCAGGTACGCGCCGCCAGCGACTTCTTCCGCCCTGCCCTGCGACTCGAACCATTCGCCCAGCGTCACCGCATCGAAGGGGCGGTTGCGTTCGGCCAACTCACGGATGGCGCGGTAGATCAGCTGATGGTCACGGCGATAGAAGTCGTGCTCGCCCAGCAAGTCGGAGACGCGATCGAACGCTTCCGGCGCCAGCATGAGCCCGCCCAACACCGCCTGTTCGGCTTCCACCGATTGCGGTGGCAAGCGCAACTGCTGCACGCGACTATCAGGGAAACGGTCACTGGCACGAGAGGAACTGGAGAAATCGGCGGGACGGCTGGACATGGGCGATCGGTTTCCGCGAGACATCGCAGTGGCGTTGCGACAACGTGCGTCCATGCTAGGCCGCGCGCCTGTGGAGCCGCGACGGCATATCCTGTGGATAAGTCTGCTTTCTGCGTGTCGCATGGGATGAGACTACGTGCGACATCACCGTAAAAGACGACCCAAAAGAAAACGGACGCCTGGGCGCCCGTCTTCCTAAAGCCGACTTGATGGCTTGGATCAGCCCTCTTCGGCTTCCACGATCACCTTGACCAGCGTTTCCACGTCAGCGGCAAAGTGGGTCAGCACTTCGTACTCGCCAACGTTGCGCAGCGGACCTTCGCCCAGCACGACTTCGCTCTTGTTGAGCGGGAAGCCAGCGGCGGTGAAGGCATCAGCGATGTCACGCGGGGTGACCGAGCCAAACAGCTTGCCTTCGTTCGATGCATTGGCACGGATGGTCACGCTGGCACCTTCCAGCTTGGCGCGACGGGCTTCTGCCTCGTCATGCGCAGCCTTAGCCTTGGCTTCGTATTCGGCGCGCTTGGCTTCGAACGTGGCCAGGTTGGCAGCGGTGGCCGGCACGGCCTTGCCTTGCGGCACGAGGTAGTTACGGCCGTAGCCCGGTTTCACGTCGACGGTATCGCCGAGGATGCCGAGGTTCTGGACTTTCTGTAGCAGGATAAGCTTCATGATGTGTCTCCGTTAGCGGGCGTGCCCGCAGCTTTGAGTTGTCCGGATGGACGATTGGATCTTGATGTTGCGACTTCTACATTTCCGCACAGCCTGCGAAGGTGTGGCTAGGAGCAGGAGGGCGCGCGCGACGCAGTTGACACGAAGTCAATGAGGAGCGCGCGGCCTGCCAGCGACAACGCCACGCCACGCAGGCGAAGCGGAATTAGACGTCGTGGTTATCGGTGTAGGGCAGCAGTGCGAGAAAACGCGCACGCTTCACCGCAGTCGCCAGCTGGCGCTGGTAGCGCGACTTGGTGCCGGTGATGCGGCTCGGCACGATCTTGCCGGTCTCGGTCAGGTACTGGCGCAGGGTGTTGAGATCCTTGTAATCGATCTCGGTCACGCCTTCGGCGGTGAATTTGCAGAACTTGCGGCGGCGGAAGAACTTGGACATGGGTGTGCTCCTCAGGCGGCTTCAGCGTTGTCGTTATCGTTGTCGTCGTCGGAGGTGTCGTCGCTGTTATCGCTCGACTCCTCATCACGACGGCGACGCTCGCCGCGCTCGGGCTTGTCGCCCTTCTCGTCCTTGTTCTTCATGATCAGGGACTGCTCGGTGACGGCATCGTCACGCTTGATGATCAGGTGGCGCAGGATCGCGTCATTGAACTTGAAGCTGTCAACCAGTTCGTTCATCGCGGCCTGATCGCACTCGATGTTGAACATCGCGTAGTGGGCCTTGACCAGGTTGTTGATCGGATAGGCCAGCATGCGGCGGCCCCAGTCTTCGATGCGGTGGACGGTGCCACCCGCGTTCTCGATCAAACCCTTGTAGCGCTCGAGCATGCCCGGCACTTGTTCGCTCTGATCCGGGTGGACCAGGAACACGACTTCGTAATGACGCATTGTATTTTCCTTGTGGATATCGGCCGGACGGAATTGCCCGGCCCGACAGCCCCCAGCAGCCCTGACGGGCTCCGTGGAGCAAGACCTCGCACGCAGCTAGCCGCGCGGAGCCGGAAATTATGACCTAATCAAGCAGCGCGATCAATGGCTTACGCCAATTGCCCGCTCAGGCGGCCTTGTCGGCATCGGTGGTGAAGCTCTCACCACAGCCGCACTCACCCTGGGCCTTGGGGTTTTTGAAGACGAATTGCTCGTTGAGGCCGGCTTTCAGGAAGTCGATCTCGGTGCCATCGACCAAAGGCAGGCTGTCGGCATCGACCACGATATGGACGCCATGATCTGCAAACACGGTGTCTCCCGCCTCGACCTCATCAGCCAGACCGATCACATAGCCCCAACCCGAGCAGCCGGTGCGTTTCACGCCAAAGCGCAGCCCGGCCTTGGCCGGTTCGGCGGCAAGATAGCTCTGGACGCGCTCAAGCGCGGCGGGGGCAAGGGTGATAGCCATATAAAGATTGTACCTTCGATTAAACTTGCCCTCTCGATGTGGATGCGCATGGCGCAGGATTCAAGACGATGACGACGACTTCCGTGGCCCAGGCATTGGCCGGCCATCTCCCCGAAGGTGGCCAGGTGACGGTCAAGGGCTGGGTGCGCACCGTGCGCGGCTCCAGCAATCTTGCCTTCGTCAATGTCAGCGATGGATCAGGTTTCGCGCCGATTCAGGTGGTCGCGACCGATGCCCTGCCCAATTTCGACGAAATCAAGCGCCTGACGCCCAGCTGCGCGGTGATCGCCAGCGGCAAGCTGACCCCATCGCAAGGCAAAGGCCAGGGTTTCGAGATCCAGGCCGATGCGATCGAGATCGTCGGTTGGGTGGACGAGCCGCTCACCTACCCCATTCAACCCAAGCCGATGTCGCCGGAGTTCCTGCGCGAAGTGGCCCACCTGCGTCCGCGCACCAATCTGTTTGGCGCGGTCACCCGTATCCGCCATTGCCTGTCGATGGCGGTGCATCGCTTTTTCCACGAGCGCGGCTTCTACTGGATATCGACGCCGATCATCACCACGTCCGATGCCGAAGGTGCCGGCCAGATGTTCCGCGTATCGACGCTGGACATGGCCAACCTGCCGCGCGGCAAGGATGGCGAGGTCGACTTCAGCCGCGATTTCTTCGGCAAGGAAACCTTCCTGACCGTCTCCGGCCAGCTCAATGTCGAGGCGTACTGCCTCGCGCTCAGCAAGGTCTACACCTTCGGCCCAACCTTCCGCGCCGAAAACAGCAACACCACGCGCCACCTGGCCGAGTTCTGGATGATCGAGCCGGAGATCGCCTTCGCAGACCTCAACGACGACGCCAACCTCGCCGAGGATTTCCTCAAATACCTGTTCCGCGCGGTGCTGGACGAACGCGCCGACGATATGGCCTTCATCGCCGAGCGCGTGCAAAAAGACGCCATCACCCGTCTGGAAGGCTTCATCAATGCGCCATTCGAGCGCATCGATTATTCGGAGGCGATCAAGCTCTTGCAGGCCAGCAAGAAGAAGTTCGAATTTCCCGTCGAATGGGGCTTGGACTTGCAGACCGAACACGAGCGCTGGTTAACCGAAGAACACGTGGGCCGCCCGGTCGTGGTGATGAACTATCCGGAAGAGATCAAGGCCTTCTATATGCGCCTCAACGACGATGGCAAGACCGTCGCCGCGATGGACGTGCTGGCGCCCGGCATCGGCGAAATCATCGGCGGCAGCCAGCGCGAAGAGCGCCTGGACGTACTGGATGCACGCATGCAGCAGTTCGGCCTCGACCCCGAGCATTACAGCTGGTATCGCGATTTCCGCCGCTATGGTTCAGTGCCACACGCAGGCTTCGGCCTCGGTTTCGAGCGCCTGGTCGTGTATGTCTGCGGCCTGTCCAACATCCGCGACGCCATCGCCTACCCGCGCGCGCCGGGCACGGCGGAGTTCTGATCGATGGTCTTGTTCTTTGCTTTGTTATGCCTCGCCCTTGCCATCGCTGGCGCGACTGCTTTCGTCATTTTTTGGCCGCTCTCGCTGGTGCATTTGCGTGATCGCCATCCGCAAATTCGTGCCAGCTTGGGTGATGCCGCTTTCGCCAATCCACGTGCACTGTGGTGGCTGTTGTCGATGCGTTATCGCGATGTACGTGATGCCGGTTTCACTGGTCTTGCCACGCCCGCGATGATTTCGCTCAGCTGCATCGTGTTTGGCTTGGTGATGGCCAGCCTGTTGTGGCTATGGTCGGTCGCGTTTCCGGAGATTGGCGCATGACGGCTTTGCATGATGATTTGGTGCCGCACACCGAATGGTGGTTGGCGACACTCGGCGACACGCTGATCTGGGCGCGCCTGCGCGTGCGCGAGGCCGGCACTGCCGAAGTGTTCGATGCCGATGGCAATCATCTGGCCTACGACAGCCCGGATACGGCTCGCGCCGCGCTGATGGATGCAGAGTTCGTCTCGTACGACGGGTTGGATGAAGACGATGCCTTGCATCGCGGGTTCAGCCTGCATGAAGTCGAGCCGCCAGAAGGTAGCGACGACGAATACGAATTGCGTGGCCAGATGGTGCGCAACCTCGGCACACGGGCCTGAGATGTTCCTGCAACGCGTCTTCGCCAGCGATGATTTGCGCCGGCTGGACGCGTTGATCGATGCCGATCCGTTCGTCACCCTGATTACATCAAATGACGATGGCACACCCATCGCCACCCAAGTCCCTGCGTTGTATCGCCGCGATGGCAATGAAGTATTGATTGAGGGTCACTGGGCACGCGCAAATGCGCAAGCCGCACACGATGGCAAGCTTGCGTTGTTGATCATCAACGGCCCGCACGCCTATGTTTCGGCCAGCTGGTATCCGGACAAGATCGAGCAGGCCCGCGTACCGACCTGGAACTACTGCACTGCGCATCTGCATGGCGTGCTGGAAGGGTTCGACGATGAACCCTCCTTGATCGATCTTTTGGCACGCACTAGCGCACGATTCGAATCAAGTGTGGGCGGCGATTGGCGATTTGATCCGGACAACCCAGCCGAGCGCGTACAGGTGCGTGGCATCAGCGGTTTTCGATTGCGGCCGACGCGAATCGAGATCAAGGACAAGCTGAGTCAAAACCACCCGCATGCCAATCGCCAAGCAGTAATCGCACGATTGCAGCAGCAAGACAGTAACGGCGCTCACGAGATTGCCCGCTTGATGCAACAGACCTTGGAGAACAACGACGATGCAACTTGACCTTACCGGCAAGCATGCCTTGGTATGCGGGGCCTCGGAAGGCATTGGCCGTGCAACCGCGAATGAACTGGCCCTGCTTGGCGCGAACGTCACTGTGCTGGCGCGGCGCGAAGAGGCTTTGCGCAATGTCATTGCTGACCTGCCCCGCAAGGATGGGCAACACCACAGCTTTCTGATCGCTGACATGGCGGACACGCATGGTTTGCGTGATGCAGTGACGGCGCTGGTGCAAGCGAGCCCCCTGCACATTCTTGTCAATAACACCGGTGGCCCGCCGGGCGGCGCGGCTATTGATGCAGACCTCGATGCCTTCCTCGACGCCTATCGCAAGCATTTGCTCGCCAACCAGACGTTGGCGCAAGCCATCGTGCCGGGTATGCGCGCAGCCGGCTACGGCCGCATCGTCAACATCATCTCCACCTCGGTCTACGAGCCCATCCCCAATCTTGGCGTTTCGAACACCACGCGTGGTGCGGTCGCCAGCTGGGCCAAGACCTTGTCGCGCGAACTGGCTGCGGACGGCATCACCGTGAACAATGTGCTCCCCGGCTTCACCGAAACCGGACGCATCGCCCAGATCGTCGAAGGTCAGCGCGCTCGCACAGGCAAGACGGAAGCCGAAGTGCGCTCGGAAATGATGTCGCTGGTGCCGGCACGCCGCTTCGCCGACCCCTCCGAGCCGGCCAGCCTGATCGCCTTCCTCTGCAGTCCGGCCGCGGGCTACATCAACGGCCAATCGATCGCAGTCGATGGTGGCCGCATGAATTCGATTTGATTAACGAGCCTCGCGCTAAGCTCGACACATGCAACGATTTCCGCACTGGATCAATGGCCAACCACGCGATGCCGCATCGGGAATGTGGCTGCCTGTTTACGAGCCCGCTACCGGCAAGGTGTATGGCGACGTTGCAGATGGCGGTGCCGATGACGTCGCCGCCGCCATTGCGGCCGCGCAAGCCGCGTTCCCTGCTTGGTCGGCCTTGCCCGCCAGTGAACGCGCTCGCTGGCTTGAAAAATTGGCTGCCGCCCTGGAAGCGAAACTGGAAGACTTCGCACTTGCCGAAGCGCGGGATGGTGGGAAGCCGATCACGCTCGCGTTGAAGGTCGAAATCCCACGCGCAGTGAGCAACCTCCGCTTCTTTTCCCATGCCGCGACGCAGTTCGCCAGCGAGTTCCATCATGGCGAAGCCGGCATGCACTACACCCTGCGCAAGCCGTTGGGCGTTGTGGGCACGGTGTCGCCGTGGAACTTACCGCTTTATTTGTTCACCTGGAAAATCGCCCCAGCCTTGGCCGCTGGCAACACCGTAGTGGCGAAACCTTCCGAAGTCACGCCAGCCAGTGCGACGATGTTGGCCCAACTCGCATCGGAGATTGGTTTTCCGCCGGGCGTGTTTAATCTGGTCAATGGCCTGGGGCCCAAGGTTGGCGAAGCCATCGTCACCGCGCCCGAGGTGAAAGCGATCTCCTTCACCGGTAGCACGGCAGTCGGCAAACGCATCCACCAACTTGCCTCGCCGGCGCTCAAGAAGGTCTCGCTGGAGCTCGGCGGAAAGAACCCGACGCTCGTCTTTGCCGATAGCGATTGGCGAGACAACCTCGACACTTTGGTGCGCAGTGCGTTCCAGAACAGTGGTCAAATCTGTCTTTGCGGTTCGCGCATCTTGATCGAACGTTCGATTTACGACGACGTGCGCGATGCCTTGGTCGATGCAGCATCCCGACTCCCCATCGGTGATCCTTTGGATGCAGAAACCCGGATGGGACCATTGGTCTCAAAGCCGCACTTCGACAAGGTGATGGCCGCGATCCAACGTGCACGTGATGAAGGTGGCCGTGTGATAACGGGGGGTGAAGCCTTGCAACACGATGGTTGGTACATCACACCGACGATCATCGAAGGACTCGGCCCCGACTGCGCGAGCAACCGCGAGGAGATCTTCGGCCCCGTCGTCACCTTGCAAGCCTTCGATAATGAAAGCGAAGCGCTAGCACTGGCCAATGCCAGCGACTACGGACTATCCGCATCGGTATGGACGCGCGACTTCACACGCGCGCATCGCGTCGCCGCTTCGTTGAACGTCGGCATGGTGTGGATCAACAGCTGGCTGGTGCGCGACCTGCGCACGCCATTCGGTGGCGTAGGCCAATCCGGCTATGGCCGCGAAGGCGGCATGGATGCACTTCGTTTCTACACCGAGGCGCGCAACATAGGCTTTCCTGCGTGACAATGACGACATGAATCACATCGACGAACTCCTTCGCAAAAATCAGGCCTGGGCCGAGCGCGTCCAAGCCGAAGATCCTGGCTTTTTCGAGCGCCTTTCGGCACAACAGACACCCAAATATTTGTGGATCGGTTGCTCCGATTCGCGTGTGCCGGCAAACCAAGTGGTCGATCTTGCACCAGGCGAGGTTTTCGTCCATCGCAACATCGCCAATGTCGTGGTGCACACCGACCTCAACGCCTTGTCGGTGATTCAGTTCGCAGTGGATGTGCTGAAGGTCGAGCACATTCTTGTCGTTGGCCACTACGGTTGCGGCGGCGTGCATGCGGCCTTGCACAACACGCGCGTCGGGCTGGCTGACAACTGGATCCGCCACGTGGGTGATGTGGCCGACATGCATGTCGAGATCCTTGATGCACTGGACAAAGACCTGACGCATGACCGCTTGTGCGAGCTCAACGCACTGGAGCAAGCGGTGAACGTCTGCCGCTCTACCATCCTGCAGGATGCATGGGCACGCGGGCAGGAAGTCGCGGTGCATGCATGGGTCTACACCTTGCGCGACGGCCGCGCCCATGATCTAGGCTTGAATGTTGCATCGTCCAAGGATCTTGAAACTCAGTATCCCGTTGCCCTCGCCCGCATTCGCGATGACAGAGAGGACCGTTGATGACCGATGCCATCCAGAGCTCGAACGCACCGAAGCCGGTTGGCCATTACCCGCATGCGCGCCGGGTGGGCAACCAGCTTTTTCTTTCCGGCGTTGGACCGCGCGACCCTGCCAGCAATGGCGTGCCCGGCAACGTGCATGACAAGGCCGGTACGCTCATCACCTATGACATCGAAGCGCAGACACGTTCGGTTTTCGCCAATGTGCGCGCCGTGCTTGAATCTAGCGGCGCACGATGGGAGGACTTGGTCGATGTCACTGTGTACCTGACCGACATGGCCCGCGACTTCAAAACCTACAACGCGATCTGGGCCGAATTTTTCCCCGATGCCGGGGCGGCGCCCTGCCGCACCACGCTGGGCATCACTGCATTACCGACGCCGATCGCCATCGAACTCAAGTGCATCGCCGTCATCAAGGAGTAAGCATGCCCCTGCCCGCCGCCTTCAACCTGCAAGCTTGGATCGACGAGCATCGACACCTGCTCAAGCCGCCGGTCGGCAACAAGTGCATCGTGCAGGAAGACTTCGTGGTGATGATCGTCGGCGGACCAAACGCACGCACCGATTACCACTTTGAGGAAGGCCCGGAATGGTTCTACCAACTCGAAGGCGAGATGGTATTGAAGGTTCAGGAAGACGGAGAGCCGCGTGACATCCCGATCAAGGCTGGCGAGATCTTCTACCTGCCGCCGCGCATCCCTCACTCACCACAACGCATGGAGCATTCGATTGGCTTGGTTATCGAACGCAAGCGCCTGCCGCACGAGCAAGATGCCTTGATGTGGTTCTGTGTGCAATGCAACCATCAGCTGTATGAAGAATTCTTCCACTTGATGGATATCGAAAAAGATTTCTTCCGCGTCTTCGAAAATTTCTACCGAAGCGATGAGTTACGCACATGTAAGCAGTGCGGCACGCTGAACCCTCGCCCGACCCGTTACGAGATGCAGGCCGACTCGCCCGCGGACATCACCTGAGCCATGTTGAAGATCGACGTACACGCCCACTATCTGCCACGCAACTGGCCCGACCTTGCCAAGAAGTACGGGGATGCACGATTCCCGGTGATCCATCACGGCGAAGATGGTCGCTCGCGCATCTATCGCGACGGTAAATTCTTCCGCGAAATCTGGCCCAAGACCTGGGATCCGCAGATCCGCATCGACGAATACGCTGAGTTCGGCGTGCAAGTGCAAGTGCTATCGACTGTGCCTGTCATGTTCAGTTATTGGGCCAAGGCCAATCACGCGCTCGAGCTCCACCAGTCGCTTAATGATGATATGGCGCAGACCATCCGCGCCTACCCGCGTCACTACGCGGGCATCGGCACCGTGCCATTGCAATCACCTCAGCTGGCTATTCGCGAGCTGGAGCGCTGCATGGATGAGTTGGGCCTGCAAGGCGTGCAGATCGGTTCGCATTTGCACCTGGCCGATGGCGGCCACTGGAACCTTGATGCACCAGAACTGTTCCCGTTCTTCGAGGCTGCCGCTGATCTTGGTGCGGCGATCCTCGTGCATCCATGGGACATGATGGGTAGTGACAGCATGCCGAAATACTGGCTGCCTTGGCTGGTAGGCATGCCGGCTGAGCAATCACGCGCCGCATGTTGCCTGGTGTTTGGCGGTGTGCTGGAAAGACTGCCCAAACTGCGTGTATGTATGGCCCATGGTGGTGGCAGCTTTCCCTACACCATTGGCCGCATCGAACATGGGTTCAACATGCGCCCGGATCTTGTCGCCACCGACAACTTCCGTAACCCGCGCGAATACCTGCAACGCCTTTACTTCGACTCATGGGTGGCGGATGACGCCGCGCTGCGCTATTTGCTTGAGGCCTGCGGTACCGAGCGTGTGATGCTGGGCACCGACTACCCCTTCCCGCTCGGCGAACAAACACCGGGCGAAGGCATCGACCGGCTCAAGTTGAGCGAGCAAGAGCAATCCCGCCTGTATCACGGCACCGCACTGGAATGGCTGGGGCTGCCCGCCTCGAGGTTTGCATGAGCAACAACGACATCTTCCACATCGACTACGCACGAGCACGGGATGCCGCCTGCCCACTGCGCAGCTTTCGTGATGAATTCTTGATTCCGTTACACGACGGCCAACAGCAAGCGTATTTCTGTGGCAATTCGTTGGGCCTGCAACCCTACGGTGCCCGCGCCCATGTCGAAGAAGTGCTGGACAAATGGGCTACACAAGCGGTTGAAGGTCACTTCACCGGGCAGGCGCAATGGATGCCGTACCACGAACTGCTGCGGGAACCCTTGGCCGCGATCGTCGGTGCAAAGCCGCATGAAGTAGTGGCCATGAATTCACTCACCGCCAACTTGCATCTGATGATGGTCAGCTTCTACCAGCCCACCATCGAGCGCACCGCGATCCTCATCGAGGCAGGCAGCTTTCCATCCGATCGCTATGCCGTCGAATCGCAACTTAAGTACCGCGGCCTGCCACCCAACATCACCTTGATCGAAGTCGAGCCCGACCTTGCCGGTGGCGTGTTCTCAATGGACGCTATCGCAAAGGCGATCCGTGACAACGCTTCGCGCCTCGCGCTCGTGCTGTGGCCCGGCGTGCAATATCGCACCGGGCAGGCGTTCGATCTTAAGGAAATCACGCGATTGACGCATGAAGCAGGCGCAATTGTCGGTTTCGATCTGGCCCATGCCGTCGGCAATCTTGACTTGGCCCTGCACGACAGCGGCGCGGACTTCGCCGTCTGGTGCCACTACAAGTACATGAACGCCGGACCAGGTGCAGTCGCGGGTTGCTTCGTGCATGAGCGCCACGCAGAAACCACGCGCCCACGCTTCGCAGGTTGGTGGGGCAATGATCAATCGGTCCGTTTCAAGATGGGACCTGAGTTCAATCCGACCGCTGGCGCAGAGGGTTGGCAACTATCCAATCCGCCGATCCTTGGCTTGGCACCGCTGCGTGCATCGGTCGAACAATTCCAGCGTGCAGGCTTGCAGACGCTTCGTGAAAAATCTCGCGCGCTGACCGGATATCTGGAGCGGTTGATCGATGCGCATCTGGCCGATGCCATCGATATTCTTACCCCCCGCGACACCGGGCAACGCGGCGCGCAACTCTCGTTACGCGTCAAGGCAGGGCGTGATGCCGGTCGTAGCCTCTTTGATTACCTGCAGTCGCACGGCGTATTGGGCGACTGGCGCGAGCCGGATGTCATCCGTATCTCGCCTGCTCCGCTTTATAACAATCACGAAGATGTCCTGCGCTTTGCACAGGCCGCCAAGGAGTGGAACGATGGCCGCTGAGCGACATCTGACACTGGTGGGTGCTGGTCTTGCCGGCGCCTTGCTCGCCACACTGCTCGCGCAACGTGGTTTCAAGGTTGAAGTCTTCGAGCGCCGCGGCGACCCGCGCATCGATGGTTATGCCGGTGGCCGCTCAATTAACCTCGCCTTGGCCGAACGCGGCTTGCATGCACTCCGACAAGCGGGCGCGGATGACGATGTACTCAAGCAAGCTGTGATGATGCGCGGTCGCATGGTCCATCCCCTGGGCGGCGAACCGCAGCTTCAGCGTTACGGTCGTGATGACTCGGAAGTTATTTGGTCGATCAGTCGTGGCGAACTCAACATCACCTTGCTTAATGCCGCCGAAGCCGCGGGCGCAATCTTGCACTTTGACCAGGGTCTCAACAGCGCCGATTTCGACGCCGGTATCGCCATTTTCCGTGATGAACGCGGGAATGATCACCGGCATGCATTCAACGCCTTGATCGGTTGCGATGGCGCGGGCTCAACATTGCGCACGGAGATGGAGAAAGTCGCTTCGCTGGGCGCGCGCACCGAATGGCTGGGGCATGGCTACAAGGAACTGGAAATTCCACCCGATTTCGACGGTGGGTTCCAGATCGAGCCAAACGCACTGCACATTTGGCCGCGCGGCCGTTACATGTGCATCGCCCTGCCCAATGATGAGCGCACCTTCACCGTCACCTTGTTCATGCCGAATGAAGGCAACCCACCCAGCTTTGCCGATGTTCGTGATGGTGACGAGGCAACCGCTCTGTTCGCACGCGACTTCGCTGATGCTTTGCCACTTATTCCCGACCTTGCCCGCGACTACGAGCGCAACCCCGTCGGCACGCTGGCCACGCTCTATCTCCAGCGCTGGGGTATCGACGGGCAAGCCGTACTCGTGGGTGATGCGGCACATGCGATGGTGCCCTTCCACGGCCAAGGCATGAACTGCGCATTCGAAGACTGCGTGGCTTTGGCTGACGAGCTGGATAAGACCAGCGACCTATCAGCTGCATTCGCTGCCTACGAACAAATGCGAGCACCCAATGCGCTAGCTATCCAGACCATGGCGCTTGAGAACTACCTGGAGATGCGTGATCGCGTTGATGATGACGATTACCTACTGCAGCGCAAACTGGAACTCCTGCTGGCCGATCGCCATCCGGACCGTTTCGTTCCGCGTTACAGCATGGTGAGCTTCATGCGCCTACCTTATGCCACGGCATTCGAGCGTGGTCGCGTACAACGTGAGTTGCTGATCGAGGCGACGCGCGACAAGGCTGAGACGGATGACATCGACTGGGCCTGGCTGGATGCAGAAATCGCCAAACGACTGCCGCCACTACCCGTTGAAACCTAATGGCCGCCAGCTTTCTCTTTTACGATCTGGAAACCTTCGGAAGCGATCCACGCCGCACCCGCATTGCCCAATTTGCGGCGATCCGCACCGATGCCGATCTCAACATCATCGATGAACCAATCAGCTTCTTCGTGCAGCCAGCCGCGGACCTGTTGCCCTCGCCTGCGGCAACATTGGTCACCCACATCACTCCGCAGCAAGCGATGCGCGATGGCCTCATTGAAGCCGATGCGATGTCACGCATCTTCGATGAGCTAGCGCAACCCGGGACCTGCACGGTCGGCTACAACTCACTGCGATTCGATGACGAATTTGTTCGCTTCGGACTGTGGCGCAACTTCTTTGATCCATATGAACGCGAATGGCGCGGTGGCAATTCCCGCTGGGATCTACTTGATGTGATGCGCCTTGCCCATGCATTGCGACCACAAGGCATCACTTGGCGGCAACGCGATGATGGCAAGGGCACCAGCTTCAAGCTGGAACACTTAGCCGAAGACAACAGCCTGCGAGAAGGCATGGCGCACGAAGCCTTGTCTGATGTCCGCGCATTGATCGGTCTGGCCAAGAAGTTTCGTGATGCGCAACCACGCCTTTGGGACTACGCGCTGACCTTGCGCGACAAGAAAGTGGCGATGCGGATGCTGGACAGCTTCGCCATGCAGCCGGTGTTGCATGTTTCCCAGCGCTTCCCCGCTTCGCGCCTGTGCGCCGCCCCTGTGCTACCTCTGACTCGACACCCACGCATCGACAGTCGCGTGATTGTCTTTGACTTGATGCAGGATGTGGAGCCGTTGCTCGCATTGAATCTAGATGAGATCACCACGCGCCTGTACACCCCGCAGTCGGAGCTGCCTGAAGGCATGCAACGCATCGCGCTGAAGGAAGTCCATGCCAATCGTTGCCCTGCGCTGGTCGAGTGGAGCCACCTGCGCGAGCCGGACTTCGAGCGTCTCAACATCGATCCACTTTTGGTCGAGGCACGTGCGCAGCAGCTACGCAAAGCTGGCCCCGCGCTTGCCGAGAAAATTCGCCAGGTATATGCCGCAGCCCCGGATTTCCCGCCTAGTGATACCGACGGAGCTCTTTACGACGGCTTTATTCCGGAAAGCGACAAGCGGCTAGCGGCCCAGGTGCGCTCGACTCCGCCACAGAAAATGGCCACTGCAGCGTTCACTTTTCGTGACCCACGCATGCAGGAGCTGCTATTTCGTTATCGCGCCCGAAATTGGCCGGACACCCTGGGCTTTGATGAGCAGGCGCATTGGCATGAATACCTGCGCCATCGATTACGTGATGAGGAAGGCTTGGGTGAACTCACCCTCCCACGCTATCGCGCGCAAATCGAGGCGCTCCGACAGACTCATGCCGATGATGAAACCATCCTCGGCTTGTTGGACCACCTGGCCCTGTGGGGCGACGAGCGTGAAGCCTACATCGCATGAGCACATATTTCACAGCCAGTAGCCTCAAGTTTTTGCGCAGCTTGGCACGCCATAACGAGCGAGCATGGTTCCTTGAGCACAAGGCTGATTACGAAAAGCACGTCCGCGCGCCCTTCCAGCAACTTTTGATTGACCTGCAGCCGGCAGTTGCAGCCTTGAGCGTGCACTATCGCAGTGACCCGAAGACCGTGGGTGGATCGATGTTTCGCATCCAACGTGATACGAGATTCTCTGGCGACAAGGCGCCTTACAAGCCTTGGCAAGGCGCGCGCATCTTCCATGAGCGCCGGAAACAGATCGCTGCCCCGTCGTTTTACCTGCATTTGCAGCCTGGTGCGAGTTTCATAGGCGCGGGGCTTTGGCATCCCGAAACGCATACTCAACGCAATATCCGTCAATTCATATTCGATAACCCGGATACCTGGGCTCGGGTCGCTCACGACAACAAGTTGCGGCAACGCTTCGATTTGGCCGCGGAAGACATGCTGGTGCGACCGCCGCCTGGGTTTCCGTCCGACTTTGCATACATCGATGATTTGCGTCATCGAAATTTTGCCTTGCTCGCTGGATTCGATGACGAACAAATCACATCACCAGGCCTGCTGAAACTTGTCGAGAAAGACTTTGCCCGATTGGCGCCATTCGTTGATTACCTGTGTGCGGCGCAAAACCTGGAATTTTGAAATGAACAAGACAGCTCGTGGCCTGCTGGTGATGATGGTGATCGCTGTACTCGCAGCTGCGGGGTGGATTGCTGCCGGCCCGTACATGGCGATTCACGGCATTCGCCAAGCCATCGAAGAAAAGAACATCCAACAGTTGGAACGCCATGTGGACTACCCCATGTTGCGATCCAACGTGAAAGCACAAATCGAAGATCGTATGGCGCGTGAGATCGGGCGCCGTTTAGGCGATCAAGCCGTGGGCGGCATGGCTTCGGGTGTCGCGGGCATGCTTTCAGATAGCGCAGTCGATGCCATGGTCTCGCCAGCCGGCATCGCGGTGTTGCTGCAAGGTCACGCACTAGTCCAGCGCGCCAGTGGAAATGTGGATGTAGAAGGAGGACTGACTGCAGGCCCCAAGCCTTACGACCCGCTCAAGGACGCACAAACACGTTTTGTATCTCCTTCACGATTCATTGCCACGGTGAAAAGCGCTGATGGAAAGCCGGTGGACTTCGTGTTTGAACGCCAAGGCCTGCGCTGGCGACTGGGCAATATCGTCTTGCCGAAGTCGATTTAACCCGCATAGCTGGCATCGTTCGCCACGCCATGCGGCACATGGCCGGCGGCCACATGGCGACGTGCGGAATCGATGTTGTGGAGAGAGTCATCAAAGAAGATATCCGCGCCAAAAGCCTCCAGAAACTCACCTTTGTCGCGACCGCCCAGAAACAGAGCTTCGTCCAACCGGACGCCCCACTCGCGCAAGGTGCGGATCACGCGCTCATGCGCCGGCGCTGATCGCGCGGTTACCAGCGCCGTGCGAATGGGCGCCTTCTCGCCCACTGGAAACGCCGCCTGCAAGTCGTGCAATGCCTGCAAGAACCCGCGAAATGGGCCGCCCGAGAGTGGCTCGTGTGCGCGCTCTCGTTCGTGAATGCCAAAAGCCACGATGCCTTTCTCGCGTGAAACGCGCTCACTCTCGTCGCCGAAGATAACGGCATCACCATCGAACGCGATGCGCAATTGATCATGCCGGGACTCAGCAGCGCCAGCCGGAAGAATAGTGGCAGCGCCTATGCCTGCCTCCAAAGCCCGTCGCACGGACTCGGGGTTGGCAGAGAGAAACAGCTGCGCGCCAAATGGTTTGATGTAAGGCCACACCGGCGCCCCGGATGTGAATGTCGCGCGGCGCATGTCCAGTCCGTGATGCTGGATTGAATTGAATATGCGCAGACCTGTATCGGCCGAATTACGCGACAGCAGGATCACTTCAACACGGGGCGCATCCACCGGCGCGTCATTGTTGAGCGCCAACAATTTGCGAACCAGTGGGAACGCTATACCCGGTGCAAGAGGCTCGTCCTCATGCTCCCGCTGGTAGGTGCTGAAAGCTTCCACGCCTTCTCGCTCAAACAGATCATGGCTGTCTTCCATGTCGAACAAGGCGCGGGCGGTGATGGCAATCACCAAGGGAGGATGCGTTTCCATGTCTATAGAATGCCGCAATCGTGTCGCACATGCCGAGACACGGCGCATTTTATCGCTGGAACAGGGTCAACTCCGGCACGTGGATGCCGAATCCTTGCCCGTAATCCACGCCGAGACTGGATAGCACGTGCACTTGCTCCTCATTGGCCACCCACTCCGCAATTACCTCTAACCCATGTTCGTGGCCAATTTCGGTGATCGCACGCACGATGGAGAGAGAGACGGCATCCCTTTCGATATCGAGCACGAAGGCACCGTCGATCTTGATTGTGTCTATACCCAAAGTCTTGAGGTAACCAAACGACGACATGCCTGCACCAAAGTCGTCCAGTGCGATGCGACAGCCGATGGTGCGAAGCTCAGCCACCAGGCGCGAAACCTGCACGAGATCTCGCACGGCCGTGGTCTCGGTGATTTCAAACATCACCCGCCTGGGGTCTACCGCATGGCGATCAAAGGCATCCAACACGAAAGCCGTGAAGCCCTCTTCATCAAGGGTGGATGCCGACAAGTTGATCGAACACAGTGCCAATCCGGAACCTGCTGGATGCAATTGGTCGAAGTTTGCCAACGCGGTATCAATTACCCACCGGTCAATGCGCGGCATCAACCCATAACGCTCGGCCGCAGGAAGGAACGCGCCAGGCATGACCAAACGCCCCTCCTCGTCCATCAACCGCAACAAAAGTTCGACGCATGGCGCCGGCTTGTTGGCATGGCCGGTCAATTGCATGAATTCCTGGTAGGCCAACACCATGCGTGATTCGTCCAATGCGGAGCGAATCCGGTTGACCCAATCCATCTCACCACGATGGCGCAACGTGGCCACGTCGTCGTCCGAATAGAAGTACACGCGATTGCGGCCCGCATCCTTCGCTGTGTAGCACGCGGTATCGACCTGAGCGAGTAGTTCTTTGAGCGACTCTCCACGTCCTTCGATCATGGTCCCACCGATACTGGCACTGCTGATGTAGCTGCGTCGATCCCAAACGAATACGTAGCCATCAATAGCCAATCTAAGCCGTTCGGCGACCATCATCGCAGCTTCACGATCAACGACATCCTGCAGCAGCACGCCGAACTCATCGCCACCCAAACGTGCGAGCACGTCTTCTTCGCGCAGCTGCTCCCGCATCGCCATCGCCAACTGCACCAACAGCTGATCACCTGCGATATGTCCGGAAGTGTCGTTGATCAACTTGAACTGGTCGAGATCAATGAACAGCAGGGCCATGCGTTCGGATCTATTTGTGGCCAACGCCCTGCGCAGACGAGCCTCGAATTCCTGCCGGTTTGGCAATCCGGTCAATGCATCATGGCTTGCCTGATAACTTAGTCGCTCGGTCAAACGGCGCTGCTCGGACACGTCACTGGCCACCATCAACCACTTGTTGCGTCCTTCCAACTCGATTTCGCTGGCCACGATACTGGCCCAGAAGTCGTGACCATCGGCTGCTTTCAACTGCTCCTGGAATGCAACCGATTGGCCCGGCACCGCATCCCTCAGCTGCCCTAGCACGCTGTGAGGCGCTACTGCACTTAGTTCGACTCCCTCGGCGGGGATGCCCATGCGACGTCGCGCGGCCTGATTGGCGTACGTGATCATCCCCGTTGCGCCGTCGTAGAGCATGACCAAGGTGGGCAAGAGCTCATTCAGGCTGCGGAAGCGTTGCTCGCTCGTACGGAAGCGCTCGCTCATGACATGCGCCAGTGCGATAGCGCGACCGCGCGTTCCCACCATCGACCACACCAAGGCACCAAACAAGACGCTGGACAGCGTGCCGAACAACAGCACCTGCGCCCAGGATGACCACACGGGTGTCGGACGTAGATCGACAAGCTCCATGCGCCATGTTCTTTGGCCAAACGAAATCTCTCGATGGATCAAATTTTTGCTGGGTAAACTCGCCTTGGACTGGTTGCTGTAGAGCTGGATGCGTGATCCATTCGTGACATCGAAAATTGCGATCGCCATGTCATCGCCCGCGTCACCACGCAGTGCGTCCTCCACCAGGCGTCGAATCATGAAGGATGCCCCCAAGCTGCCCAATGCGCGTGCGCGGCGTTGGGCTACGGTGGTGGGGACCGGACCCGGTGTGAACGCAGGTAAACGCATGACGATACCGCTGACCTCAGATGCCGATTCCGGCGCCTGTTTAAGACGTAGCGGGGCGGACATTACTGCTTCATTGAGGTCCTGCGACAGCTCGATCGCTCGCAGACTATTGGGTTGGTTATTGATGTCGAACCCAATCAAGTGCGCATTGGATACATGAAGCGGCTCGACGACACTGACGATGTAGTGCATGCCATCCGGGCGTTCCACTTTCTTCGCCAATGACAGCGCCTGCAAGCTAGGCAGGTGCCGAAGCGCCCGAAGCCCTTCAAAAGCCGCCTGAAACTCGCTGTCACTGACATCCCGCGATGCGAGATATACCGATTGCATGGAGCGCAAGAGCAATTCACACGATGCCAATTCACCGCGCAGAGCGATTTCAACGTCCCTGGCCGCAACATTGAGGGCACGCTCACGTTCAGTGTGTTGGCGCCCCCATTCCACATGGCTTATCCAGGCAGTCAGCACCAAGCCGATCAGCAGGGCGAGCAACCCCAGCAACCATGCCTGAAGGCGGCTAACCGGGAACGAGCGCAACGCAGCCATTGCTGCTTCGCCAGATTTGCTCACATCCCGATGCTCCCCTCAGCTAGTCATACAGGATAACGAATATCCATCCCTGCCCTAAGCAATGAACTGCTCACTAAGTATCCGTTCTTCCAAATTGTGCTCGGGATCAAACAACAACGTCACCGTATGTGTGCCGGATTCACGAATGGTGACTTCCACCACGTCACGCACTTCGTGCGAATCGGCAGTCGCGCTTACCGGACGCTTGTATGGATCAAGGACGCGGAACTTGACCTCGGTGGCGGCCTTCAACACCGCGCCTCGCCAGCGCCTAGGGCGAAAGGGCGCGATTGGCGTCAACGCCATGACATTCGACCCCAATGGCAGGATCGGCCCGCCTGCGGAAAAATTGTAGGCCGTGCTACCGGCGGGTGTCGCCGCCATGACTCCATCGCAGATCAGCTCATCCAGACGATTTTGCCCGCTGAGGTCGATGGCGATATGAGCGGCCTGTCTGGTCTGCCGCAGGAGCGACACCTCGTTGTAGGCCAGTGAGTTCACTTTTGCGCCCGATTCGGTGAGCGCTTCCATCTCGAGCGGCTTGAGCACGGCCGGCTCGGCGGCGCGCAAGCGTTCTATCAAGCCATCGACACGGTATTGATTCATCAGGAAACCGACAGTCCCTAGCTTCATCCCGTACACCGGACGTGCCAAGTCACCATGCCGATGTAGGGTTTGCAGCATGAATCCATCGCCACCCAAAGCAACCAGCACATCCGCTTCAGCAGGCACGTGCTGGCCATGCGCATGCGTCAAGCTGCTCAAGGCAGCTTGTGCATCATCGGCAGGGCTCGCTAGGAAGGCGATGCGGGGCTTGGACATCTGCCGAGGATAACGCGAACCCTGCCATCGCTGTGCGAGCTAGGCCACAAAAAATCGGGGCCAACTGGCCCCGATTCGGATCAAACGATCTTTGCAGCCAGAATTCAGCCGCGGCTCGCCAATTGCGCCAAACGCTGGACCGCCACCGATACAGTCGGGTAATCCAAAGTCTTCTGCGTCGCCAACTCGTTGAGCATCGCAAGTGTGAAACGCAATGTTGCGTCATCACGCTCAAGCCATGCTGATACTTTGGCTTCCGCATCCTTGCCAGGCATTGAGAGTGCCTGCTCGGTGAGCTTGCGCATCTGGGTGGCCAGTTCATCACGCAACACGCCGCGTGCCACCGCGTGCCAGCGCCCGTCCACCTTCAGTGCCTCGATCTGCTCGCGCAGCCACGGCTCGCGAAGCGCATCGGCGATGCGGAAGTAAACCTTGGCCACTTCAATCGAGCGCAGCTTGCGCTCACGTGCCAGCTCGATGATGTTGGGACTGGGCTCCAGATACGGCAACGCAGCCAGCTGGTCAGCCAATGCAGCCGGCACACCCTTTGCCCGCCACTCCTTACGACTGGCCTCATAGGCCGGGCGCTGCGAATCCGGCAAGATGCCTTCGCCCGCACGAATAT
This sequence comes from Solilutibacter tolerans, assembly GCF_900155935.1. GTDB lineage: Bacteria > Pseudomonadota > Gammaproteobacteria > Xanthomonadales > Xanthomonadaceae > Solilutibacter > Solilutibacter tolerans. The sequence continues at coordinate 308,930 of NZ_FTLW01000004.1, read as the reverse complement.
CGCGGAAGCCATCGTGATAACGATCAACCGCCTGCTGAATACCAGGTATGGCGCCCGGACGCGACAACAGCCAGCGGGTAAAGCTGCGCTGCACTTCCCAGATCACCTGCAAGGCATCGATCTGCGTGGCTTCTTCGACCTTGCCGTCCAACGCGTCGATCTGCCCCCACAACTCGCGTGCATCCAGCGTCTCGCGGGTGATGGTGTAGGCCTTGGCGATGTCGCCGATGCTGCGGCCACTATCTTCCTGCATGCGCATGAGGAAAGTCGCACCCATGCGGTTGATGGTGGAATTGGTGACCGCGGTCGCGATGATTTCGCGCTTCAAGCGATGATGTTCCATCCCCTTCGCATATTTTTCCTGCAGTGGCTGAGGGAAGTAGCGGACCAATTCCTTCGACAAATACGGGTCTTCAGGCACGTCACTCTTCAGCAGCTCCGGATAAGCCACCAGCTTCGAGTACGACAGCAGCACGGACAGTTCCGGACGCGTCAGGCTAAGCCCTTTTGCCTTGCGCTCTGCGACTTCCGCATCGCTCGGCAGGTCTTCGATCTGACGATCCAGCAAGCCCAACGATTCGAGCGAACGGATGAAGTGCATCTTGGAGCCCAGTCGGGTCTGGGTCATGCGTTCCATCAGCGACAAGGTCTGGTTCTGCCGATAGTTGTCGTTCAACACCAGGTCGGCGACTTCATTCGTCATCGATGCCAACAGCTTGTTACGCGCAGGCAGTGTGAGTTTGCCCTTTTGCACCTCGCCATTGAGCAGGATCTTGATGTTCACCTCATGGTCGGAGGTGTCCACGCCGGCGGAGTTGTCGATGAAGTCGGTGTTGAGCAACACGCCATGCTGCGCAGCCTCGACACGACCCAATTGAGTCAGGCCCAGGTTGCCGCCCTCGCCTATCACCTTGCAGCGCAGCTCATTGCCGTTGACGCGCAGGCCATTGTTGGCGCGGTCGCCGACATCGGCGTTGTTCTGGTGACTTGATTTGACATAGGTACCGATGCCGCCGTTCCACAGCAAATCGACCGGCGATTTCAGGATGGCGGACATCAAATCAGTCGGGCTTAGCGCATCGACATCCGCTTCGATGCCGAGCGCGACCTTCATTTCCTTGCTCAACTTGATCGATTTCTCGGCACGCGAGAACACGCCACCACCCTTACTGATCAGCTTGGCGTCGTAATCAAGCCAGGACGAGCGCGCCAGCTTGAACATGCGCTGGCGCTCCTTGAACGAGATCGCCGCGTCCGGATCCGGATCGATGAAGATGTGGCGATGGTCGAAGGCCGCAATCAGGCGAATGTGCTTCGAAAGCAACATACCGTTACCGAACACGTCACCCGACATGTCGCCGATGCCGACGCAGGTGAAGTCCTGTTTCTGGCAATCACGGCCCAGTGCGCGGAAGTGGCGCTTGACCGACTCCCATGCGCCTCGTGCGGTGATGCCCATGCCCTTGTGGTCGTAGCCCACAGAGCCACCCGAGGCAAACGCATCATCCAACCAGAAGTCGTGCGCTTGCGCGATGCCATTGGCGATGTCGGAGAACGTCGCCGTGCCCTTGTCTGCAGCCACGACCAGATACGGGTCATCGCCGTCATGACGTACGACACCCTCAGGCGGCAGGATCTTGCCGCTGGTCGATAGGTTGTCGGTGATATCGAGCAAGCCATTGATGAAGCGCTTGTAGCAGGCCACACCTTCGTTGAACCATGCATCTCGACCGGCGGAAGGATCGGGAAGTTGCTTGGCATAGAAGCCGCCCTTCGAGCCGACCGGCACGATCACGGTGTTCTTCACCATCTGCGCCTTCACAAGGCCCAGCACTTCGGTGCGGAAGTCTTCGCGACGATCCGACCAACGCAAGCCGCCACGGGCCACGGGGCCGAAACGCAAATGGATACCTTCCACACGCGGGCCGCATACCCAAATTTCACGATAGGGCTTGGGCTTGGGCAGATCGGGCACTTCGTGGCAATCCAGCTTGAAGCTTAGGTAGTCGGCCGGGCCACCATCCTTGCGCTTGCCATCCGGATAATCGATGTAATAGTTGGTGCGCAATGTCGCATCGATGACGCCCATGAAGCTGCGCAGGATGCGGTCTTCATCCAGGCTCTTGACGCGGTCAAGTAATGACAACAATGCCGTGCGCACGGCATCGCCTTGGGCCTCGCGCGATGCACTGCGCGCTGCCACCACCGGCTTGAGCGCGGTTTCGGCCGCGGCATCCCCCATGGCCAGCGCACTCAGTTGTGCGGCAAATGCCTGCGCACCTGATGCCACTTGCGCCTTGCTTTCCTTGCCGGTGGCGGGGTCGAAGCGCGCTTCGAAATATTCCACCAGCAAACGCGCCAACAACGGGTAACGGGCGAATGTCGCTTCGACATAGCTCTGCGAGAACGGCACACCGATCTGCATCAGGTACTTGCAGTATGAGCGCAGCATCTGCACTTGTTTCCAACGCAAACCGGCGCCGAGTACAAGGCGATTGAAGCCGTCATTTTCCAGGTCGCCGTGCCACACGCGACCGAAGGCCTCGACGAAGTACTCGATGCCCTGCGCGGAAGGAATCACGCCTTCCGGTGGGCGCACTTCCAAGTCTTGGATCGAATACGCCTGACCGTCGGCTTCAATGCTATAGGGGTATTCGGTGACGACTTGCAGCCCCATGTTTTCCAGCATGGGCAGCACTTCGGAGAGTGACAAGCTGTCACCGCGGCGGAACAGCTTGACCTCGATGCAATCCGAGCAATGGCTCGCCGATGGGTCCGTACGCAGGCTGATACCTACGCTGCTGTCATCGACAAGTGCCGCCAGTTGAGTGACGTCATCCGCCGCAGCTTCCGGGCTGGCTTGTTCGATGTATGAAGAGCTCAAAGCACGACCGAAACGCTTGGCCAACAACAAACCTTCGGTCTCGCCATGACGCGTCACCAAGAGGTCGTTGAGGTTGTCGTGCCAGTTGCGCACGATCTCGGCCAGTGCGCCGCCAAGTTTGGCCAGGTCGAAGTCGACGTCTACGGACTCACTGCGCGGACGCACGATCATGTGCAGCTGCGCCAACGGCGAATCACCCATCAGCACGTGGCTTTCGATGTGATCAGCCGACAGGGCGTCTTTGAGCATCTGCTCGATCCGCAAGCGCATGTCGGTGTTGAAACGCTCGCGCGGCACGAACACCAGAACCGAATAGAAACGGCCGTAACGATCACGTCGAATGAACAGCTTGTTGTCGACGCGCTCCTGCAAACCCAAAACGCCGCTACCCAGCTCGAGCAGTTCGGCATCACTGGACTGGAACAGCTCGTCGCGCGGCAGCGTTTCCAGGATATGACGCAATGCTTTCGCGCTGTGACCGCTTTCGGGTAGACCGGATTCCGTCATCACACGCTCGAAGCGTGCACGCACGACCGGGATCTCCCAGGGACGACGGTTATACGCACTTGAGGTAAACAAGCCGATGAAACGCTTCTCGCTAAGCGGACGCCCCTTATCGTCGTACGTGACCACACCGATGTAGTCCATGTAGCCGCGGCGATGCACGTTGGAGCGCGCATTGGTCTTGGACAGAATCAACGGGTCGAACACGCCCGCTTGTTGCACTTGATGTGCATCCATCGACTTGAGTGGACGCGGCTTGCTGGCGTCTTCATCACGCAAGAGACCCAGACCCGACCCATCCACCGCCACCAGCATGTCCTCGCGGCCGCGCTTCTCGACGCGATATTCGCGATAACCAAGGAAAGTGAAGTGGTTAGCGGCTGCCCAGCGTAGGAACTCGCGTGCTTCCTCCAATGTCGCCATCGGCACCGGGCCTGGACGCTCCAACAAAGCATCAGCCGCAGCTTCCATTTTCTGGCGCATCTTCGGCCAATCGTTGACGCTGGCACGCACGTCATCCAGCACGCTGGAGAGCATTTTTTCGAGCGCCTTGGCATCGCTGCCATCAAGTCGATCGATCTCGATGTGCATCACCGATTCGTCTTCGCCCTCGCCCAGCGCTTTCAGCTTTCCGGACTTGTCGCGACTTACCGACAACACCGGGTGAATCAACGCTTGTACGCCAATGCCCTTTTCGACCAGTGCATTCGTCACCGAGTCGACCAGGAAGGGCATGTCGTCATTCACGATCTGCAGCACGCTGCGCGCAATGCTCCAGCCGTTCTTCTTGGCATCCGGATTGAATACGCGGATGGAAGCGCGCCCCGGCTTGCGGGTCGCCATGAATGCCTGAAAGTCCTTGGCCAGGGCTGCCCAGTGCTTGGGCGAATGCATGGCGATTTCGCCGGGCGAAAGACGCTCATACAACGCAGCTGCGAACTCGCGTGCTGTCGCCTCCTTGCCGACGGCATCGAGCACGGGTTTGAGAGCAGGCGCAGGGGCACGCACGGCAGAAGCCGCGCGCGAATTGGTTTTTTTCGAAGTCATGGGGTCGACCTTTACGGGCGTTCGCTTCGTGGGGGAAGTGGGCTTAGCGCAGCCCGGTTTCGTTGCGGGCAATTACCAGACGCTGGATCTCGCTGGTGCCCTCGTAGATTTCGGTGATCTTGGCGTCGCGGAAATAGCGTTCGACCGGCATTTCCTTTGAATAGCCCATGCCGGCATGGATCTGCACGGCCTGGTGGGCGATCCACATGCAGGCTTCGGAAGCCGTCAGCTTGGCCACGGATGCTTCGGTAGTGAACTTCTTGCCCTGGCCCTTGAGCCAAGCAGCGCGCAGCGTGAGCAACAAGGAGGCGTCCAACTTGCACTTCATGTCGGCGATCTTGGCCTGGGTCATCTGGAACGCGCCAATCGGCTGGCCGAAAGCCTTGCGCTCCTTCACGTAGGCGAGCGTCGCCTCGTAGGCAGCACGTGCGATGCCGATGGATTGCGATGCGATGCCGATGCGGCCCGCATCCAGCACGCCCATGGCGATCTTGAAGCCCTCGCCTTCATTGCCCAACACATCGTCCGCATCGACGATGTAGTCGTTGAACTCGATCTCACAAGTGGCCGAAGCACGAATGCCCAGCTTGGGCTCGGTCTTGCCGCGACCGAAACCCGGCTTGTCAGTGTCGATCAGGAACGCGGTGATCCCGCGTGCGCCCTTGTCGGGATCGGTCATGGCGAACAACACGATGTATTTAGCGACCGGGCCGGAGGTGATCCAGCTCTTCTTGCCATTGATCTTGTAGCTGCCGTCATCCTGCTTGACCGCGCGACAACGCATGGCCGTCGCATCAGAACCGGATTGCGGCTCGGTCAAAGCGAACGCACCGATGGCAGAGCCTTCCGCGATGGCGCGCACATATTTCTGCTTTTGCGCTTCGGTGCCGTGGGTCAGGATGCCGTTGCAGAACAGCGAGTTGTTCACCGACATGATGGTGCTATGGGCCGCGTCGGCCGCAGCGATTTCGACCATCGCCAGAACATAAGCAATCGGGTCCATGTCGGCACCGCCGTATTCGCCCGGCACCTCGATGCCCATCAGCCCGTTCTCACCCAGCAGCCTGATGTTTTCCAGCGGGAATTCGCCGCTCTTGTCGAAGCCTTCGGCCGAGGGGCCGATCTTTTCCTGCGCGATGCGGCGCGCCACATCCTGAATCATCAACTGCTCTTCGGTGAAGCTGAAATCCACGGCGCGTCCTCGCTGTCATACGAAAGATTGAATTGTAGCCCGCCTTGCCTCGGTAGGCCTACGCAGCTTGACCCTGCGGCACGGGCGAACGACAATTATCTTTAAATCCGGATAAAGAGATAAATATGAATCTCGAGGCTTGGTCGACCCAATTGAAGGTCTTTGCCGACGCGACACGCGTGCGCCTACTCGCGTTGCTTGAGCGGGAAGAACTCACCGTGGCTGAACTTGCCGCGATCACCGGGCTGGCGCAACCCCGCGTGTCTACGCATCTGGCCAAACTGAAGGAGGCCGGGCTGGTGCGCGACCGCCGCTCAGGGGTATCCGCGTATTACCGTTTCGATGATGAGGGCCTTGAACCCGCCCAGCGCACGCTGTGGCTGGCCATGCGCGAAGGCAGCAACGACACGCTGCTCGACCAGGATGCCGCCCGTTTACCCAACGTACTGTCCGCACGCGAGCGCGAACAGAACTGGGCTGACAGCGTAGCGGGCGATATGGAACGCCATTACTCACCCGGTCGCACCTGGGAGGCGCTTGCACGCAGCGCACTGCCGCTGCTCGACCCGGGTGACGTGCTCGATATTGCCTCCGGTGATGGTGTGATCGCTGAACTGCTTGCCCCGCATTCTGATCGCTACATTTGTCTCGACGCGAGCCGACGTGTGGTCAACGCGGCCACCGAACGACTACGCATGCACCCGAACGTGGAGGTGCGCGAAGGCGATATGCATGCCCTGCCCTTCGGTGACGAAAGCTTCGACTTGGTGGTGATGATGCACGCGCTGACCTATGCCAATCGCCCTGCCGCAGCGGTGGCTGAAGCCGCGCGTGTACTTCGTCCCGGCGGCCGCTTGCTGCTTTCCAGCCTGGGCAAGCATGCACATGCATCCGCGGTCGAGCCGTTCGGGCACGTCAATCTGGGTTTCACTCAAAAGGAACTTCAAAGATTCATCGAAAAGGCAGGCCTGTCTTTGCAAGATGCAGGCACCGTCACCCGTGAACGTCGCCCGCCACATTTCGAAGTCGTCGCATTGATAGGCGTAAAGGAATGAATAAGCTGGCGTGGCATGACGCAGCTCGCGCCCAAGCCCTGCTCGGCGCATTGGACGATCGCATCCTGGTGCTCGATGGTGCGATGGGCACGATGATCCAGCGTTATGAACTGGAAGAGGCCGACTACCGCGGTGAGCGTTTTGCCGAAGGTTACGACGCATTGTTTGCCGTCGATGGCCACGCACACGGCCCGGGCTGCGGCTGCGAAGGCCATGACCAGCGCGGCAACAACGACCTGCTCACCCTGACCCGCCCCGACATCATTTCAGGCATCCATGCCGAATACCTCGATGCCGGCGCGGATCTCGTCGAAACCAATACATTCAACTCGACGTCGATTTCGCTGGCCGATTACCGGCTGCAACATCTGGTGCGCGAACTGAATCGCGAAGGGGCGCGTCTCGCTCGCGCTGCATGCGACGCTGCCGAAGCCAAATCTCCCGGCAAACCGCGTTTCGCCGTCGGCGTGCTGGGGCCGACTAGCCGCACTGCCTCGCTCTCGCCTGACGTCAACCAGCCCGGCTATCGCGCCATCACCTTCGACCAATTGAAGGATGCCTATCGCGAAGCTACTGAAGGACTCATCGAAGGCGGCGTCGACATTCTGATGATCGAAACCGTATTCGACACCTTGAATGCCAAGGCCGCCTTGTTCGCGATCGAGGAAGCGTTCGATGCCCTCGACGCACGTCTGCCAGTGATGATCTCCGGCACCATCACGGACGCCTCCGGCCGCACGCTCTCTGGCCAAACGGCCGAGGCCTTCTGGTACTCGTTGCGCCATGTGCAACCAGTGGCGATTGGCCTGAACTGTGCGCTTGGCGCCAAGGATCTGCGTCCGCACGTCGAGGCCTTGTCGATGGTCGCTGACACCTACATCAGCACCCATCCCAATGCCGGCCTGCCCAACGCCTTCGGTGGTTATGACGAAACGCCCGAAGACATGGCCGAAGTCGTGGGTGAATTTGCACGCGCCGGATTGGTGAACGTGCTGGGTGGATGTTGTGGCACCACACCTGCGCATATCAAAGCCATCGCCGAGGTAGTCGAAGGTGTTGCACCGCGCCAGTTGCCGACGATCGAGGCCGCAGCATGACCGAGTTGCAACGCTACACCCGCCTGTCCGGCCTCGAGCCCTTGGTGGTGACACCACAGTTGAACTTCATCAACGTGGGTGAGCGCACCAATGTCACCGGCAGTGCGCAGTTCAAGAAGATGATCCTGGAAGGCCGCTACGACGATGCGCTCGTGGTCGCGCGTCAACAAGTCGAGAACGGCGCACAAGTCATCGACGTCAACATGGACGAAGGCCTGCTCGATTCCGAAAAGGCCATGGTCACCTTCCTCAACCTGATGGCCGCCGAGCCCGACATCGCGCGCATCCCGGTGATGGTGGACTCCTCCAAGTGGAGCGTGATCGAAGCTGGGCTGAAGTGCCTGCAAGGCAAAGGCATCGTCAACTCGATCTCAATGAAGGAAGGCGAAGAAGAATTTCTGCGCCAGGCGCGTCTGGTTCGCCGCTACGGCGCGGCGGTCGTGGTGATGGCCTTCGATGAGAATGGCCAGGCCGATACGATCGAGCGAAAGGTCGAGATCTGTACGCGCGCCTACAAATTGCTGACCGAGGAAATCGGCTTCCCGCCCGAAGACATCATCTTCGACCCCAACGTGTTCGCGATCGCCACTGGCATCGAGGAACACGACGATTACGCGGTCGCCTTCATCGAAGCCTGTCGTGAGTTGAAGAAGCGACATCCATACAGCCATATCTCGGGCGGCGTGTCGAACGTCAGTTTCTCCTTCCGCGGTAACGAGCCGGTTCGCCAAGCCATCCACGTGGTCTTCCTGTACCACGCGATCAAGGCCGGCATGGACATGGGCATCGTCAACGCCGGTGCCCTGCCTCTGTATGACGATCTGGACACCGAACTGCGCGAGCGCGTGGAAGACGTAGTGCTCAATCGACGCGGCGACGGCACCGAGCGTTTGCTGGAGATCGCCGACAAATTCAAGGGCAAGAAGGGCGAGAAGAAGGTCGAAGACCTGCGCTGGCGCGAGCAGCCCGTGGCATCACGGCTATCGCATGCGCTGGTTCACGGCATCGACCAATGGATCGTCGAAGACACCGAAGACGCACGCCTGGAAGCCAAGCGTCCGCTCGATGTCATCGAAGGTCCATTGATGGACGGCATGAATGTAGTTGGTGACTTGTTTGGTGCAGGCAAGATGTTCCTGCCCCAGGTGGTGAAGTCCGCCCGCGTTATGAAGAAGGCGGTCGCGCACCTACTGCCTTATATCGAGGAGGAAAAGCTCCGCACAGGCGATGTCGGCAAGAACAACGGCAAGGTCATCATGGCGACGGTCAAGGGTGATGTGCATGACATAGGCAAGAACATCGTCGGCGTGGTGCTGGCCTGCAACAACTTCGAGGTCGTTGATCTTGGGGTGATGGTACCCGCCCAAACCATCCTGGATCGCGCCCGCGAAGAGAATGCCGACCTTATCGGTCTCTCCGGCCTCATCACGCCGTCGCTCGAAGAAATGAGCCACGTCGCCAAGGAAATGAAGCGCCAAGGTTTTTCGATGCCGCTGATGATCGGTGGCGCAACGACTTCGCGTGCGCACACCGCGCTCAAGATAGACCCGCACTATGATGCGCCGACGATCTGGGTGAAGGACGCCAGTCGCGCTGTAAACGTGGCGCAGTCGCTGGTCTCAGCCGACTTGCGCACCAATTTCGTTGCGGCCAACGACCGTGACTTCGCCGAAATTCGCGAGCGCCACAAGAATCGTGGCGATGCCAAACGTCTCGTCTCGCTTACCAAGGCACGCGGGCAAAAATTTGACGGCGGCTGGGACAACTACACGCCGCCGGCGCCCATGCGACCAGGTATCCACGTGTTCGACGAATATCCGTTGGATGAGTTGGTGCCGTTGATCGATTGGGTGCCATTTTTCAACGCGTGGGAGTTGGCTGGCCGTTATCCGGACATCCTCACCGATGAAGTCGTGGGTGAACACGCCACCTCGCTTTTCAACGATGCACAGACCATGCTCAAGCGCATCGTGGATGAGAAGTGGCTGACCGCGCGCGGCGTCATTGGTTTGTTCCCGGCACAGTCACGCGGAGATGATGTGGATGTCGAGACCGCAGATGGCAACACCACTTTGCACTTCCTGCGTCAGCAAGTGGACAAGCCGGCCGAACGACCTGATTTCTGCCTGGCCGATTTCATCGCGCCTGTCGAGAGCGGCAAATCCGACTGGATCGGTGCATTCGCATGCACGGCGGGCGGCGATATCGATGAGCGCGTGGCCCGTTTCGAAGCGGACCACGATGACTACAACGCGATCTTGCTGAAGTCGCTCGCCGATCGTCTGGCCGAAACCCTGGCCGAGCGCCTGCACCAGCGCGTGCGCACCGAGTTCTGGGGTTACGAAGTTGACGAATCACTTAGCGTCGAAGACATCATCGACGAAAAATATCGCGGCATCCGCCCTGCCCCAGGCTATCCGGCCTGTCCTGAGCACAGCGAGAAGGCAACCTTGTTCCGACTGTTGTCAGCCACCGACAGCACGAAAATGACGCTGACCGACAACTTCGCGATGCTTCCTGCGGCATCCGTCTCAGGTTGGTATTTCAGCCACCCGAAAAGCCAATACTTCGTCGTCGGGCGGGTGTCGAAGGAGCAAACCGAGGACTATGCCAGGCGCAAAGGCATCAGCCTGGCGCAGGCCGAACGCTTGCTGGCAGCCAATTTGGATTACGACCCGGAATAACCGGCCATCAGGGCCCGGCGATCACCAAACCAGATCGTCGGGCACTTGGTATTGCGGGTCACCGTAAGGGTCGGCTTCGGCAGGCACGTTTGGATCCACTTTGAGGGCGACGGCTTCAGCAAAAATCGCCTCCGCCTCGGCCAAGATCGCGGCGGTGACCAAGAGATAGCGACCATTCTGTTGTAGCACACCCAGCTCGCCAGCATTGAGCGCCTTGAGCTGGTCGGCCGTGACATAGATGCGCTTAATCTTGCCGCCGTATTCGAAATGGCGGGCGATGTCAGCCGCTTCCAGGTTCAAGGTCTTGCCCTCAAGGAACACGGCCAGCTTTGCGCGCGCCTCGCGACGAAGACGTGCGGTTTCCTGTTTCTGTTTTTCGGCCTCGATGCGTTCTTCCTTTTCGCGCTGCGCACGAATCGCATAGGCCTTGCCCAGATCCATTTCGCTCGCACTTGGCTTGGTGTGATGTGGCTTCTTTTGCCCGGTAGCGGCACCTTGTTTGGCAGCAGGCGCCTTACCAGATTTGTGCGGGCTCGGCTTATTGCGGAGCTGGCGCTCGGGTTTGGGCGCAGGCTTGAAGCCTAGGCCGAGAAGTTGGTCGCGCAAGGAATCAGTCATGGAAGCGTTACAGGCAAATCAGTAATGAGGTGGTGGTGGCTCGTCTGCGGCATCGATGGTGACACCGGCGCCGCGGTTGGACCTCAACTCTTCGACCACCTTGGTCAACAGCAGCGTGTGCCGGGCGATTTCAGCACGAGCATCAGCCAAGGCGTCACTCAATTCGTTGAGCGCATGCTCCTGGAAGGCAACGCGCGATTCGAGTTCGTCGATGCGAGAAGGGTCGTTCATGCGTCTATTTTGACAGATCGGCCGCGCCCGATGCCCCAATAAGCCAACCCCTGTGTTTCAACATCGATCGGCTCGTAAAGATTGCGTCCGTCAAACACCACTGCATCGGACAATTTTCGCTTGAGCATGGCGAAGTCGGGGCTGCGGAATTGCTTCCACTCCGTAACCACGGCCAAGGCATCGGCACCTTCGAGGGCAGCATCAGCGCTGTCGCACAACACCAAATCGCTCCGCTCGCCAAAAATGCGGCGCGACTCATCGCGCGCTTCTGGGTCAAACGCGCGGACGCGGGCACCCGCTTCCCACAATTGAGCCAGTAAACGGCGACTGGAGGCCTCGCGCATGTCGTCGGTATTGGGTTTGAATGCCAACCCCCAGACTGCGATGGTCTTGCCGCGCAGGGCTTCGGCGTTGCCGTAATGGCGCAACATCAATTCAAACAGATGGCCTTTCTGCGCATCATTGACCGCTTCGACCGCATCCAACACGCGTGCCTGGTATCCATATTGCGAAGCTGTCCGTGTTAGCGCCTGCACATCCTTCGGAAAGCACGATCCGCCGTAGCCTGCACCTGGATAGATGAAATGCCAACCGATACGCGGGTCCGAGCCGATACCTTTGCGCACCATCTCGACATCCGCCCCGACTTTTTCCGCGATGTTGGCGATCTCGTTCATGAAGGAAATCTTCGTCGCCAACATTGCATTGGCGGCGTACTTGGTGAGCTCGGCAGAGCGCACGTCCATCGTCATCATGCGATCGTGATTGCGGTTGAACGGCGCATACAGTCGACGCATCATCGCAACCGCATCCTCGTCCTGCGCACCGACAACGATCCGGTCCGGACGCATGCAGTCATTGATGGCATCGCCCTCTTTCAGGAACTCCGGGTTGGACACAACCTGAAAAGGAATGTCGATGCCGCGATTCGCCAGTGCTTCGCTAATGGCGGCGCGGACCTTGTCGGCAGTGCCCACCGGCACTGTTGATTTATTGACGACGACGGAGGGGCGCTGCATGTGCTCCCCGATGCTGCGCGCTACGGCCAGGACGTATTGCAGGTCAGCGCTGCCATCCTCATCCGGCGGCGTGCCCACGGCGATGAAGATCACCTCACCAAAGTCGAGAGCATCGGCGGCATCGGTGGTGAAACGCAAGCGCCCCGCGGCATGGTTGGCCTTCACCATCGGCGTCAGTCCGGGCTCGTAAATCGGCACCACGCCCTCTTCCAAGCCTCGCACCTTGGCAGCATCCACATCCACGCATACGACTTGGTGCCCGACTTCCGCCAGGCACGTGCCAGTGACAAGCCCCACATAGCCAGTGCCGAAGATCGAAACGCGCATTGCTGCCTCCTGAAACGACGACTGCCGCATCGGCGGCAGTCGCAGTGTGCTTCAAACAGATGACAGCTTCATCACTGTCATCGCAACGAAGTGGTTCAGCCCTTCGGGGCCTTGACGATTTCCAGAAGCTCCACATCAAACACCAGCGTGGCATTCGGCGGGAACGGCGCACCCGGCAGCACTTGCTCGCCATAACCGAGGTTGGACGGAATCCAGAACTTGTACTTGCTGCCGACCGGCATCAGGCGGATACCTTCGGCCCAGCCCGGGATCACGCGATCGAGCGGTAGCACGGCCGGCTCGCCACCATGAGCCTCGGTGCTGTCGAATTCCTTGCCATCCAGCAAGGTGCCTTTGTAGGTAACCTTGACTGCATCGCCAGCGCCGGGCTTGGCACCCTTGCCTTCGCTGATGACCTGATACTGCAGACCCGACTGCGTGGTCACAACGCCCGGCTTCTTGCCGTTCTCCGCTAGGAACTTCTTGCCTTCATCGGCGTTCTTCTTGGCATCGGCCATCATTTCGGCGAGCTTCTTGGCCTGCATCTTCTGGCTGAAGGTTTCGCGGATTTCATTCGCCTGCTCTTCGGTCAGCAGCACCTTCTTGCCCTCGAGCACATCCTTCATGGCCTTGGTGACCGTGGCGAAATCCACTTCGTCCTTGGCCGGTTCGAGCATTTTGGCGACGTCCATGCCGACCATGTAGCTGATCTGCTCTTTCTCGTCCTTCAGGCCCGCGATCTTCTTATCGGCGCCCGCCTCTTCCGTCTTGGCAGCATCGGTCTTGGCAGCTCCATCGGCCGGCTTGTTGCAACCGACAAGGGCGATGGCCGCGGCCAGCGCGGAAACAGCAATAGTGGTACGCGATTTCATACGGGAACTCCAGAAGGAAATACTTGGAAAGCAGCCAGGTTCAATGACTGGCTGTGCGAATGGGCTGAGACAACGCGAGGTTATTTCAGGACTTCCATCAATTCGACATCGAACACCAACACTTGGTTCGGTCCGATGTTGGGCGGTGAGCCACGCTTGCCATAGGCAAGATCGCCTGGCACCCAGAAACGATACTTCGCGCCGACCGGCATAAGAGTCACGCCCTCGCGCCAGCCCGGGATCACCGACGACAACGGGAAGTCGGCGGGTTCGCCGCGCTGGTAAGAGCTGTCGAACACCTTGCCATTCGGCAGACGGCCTTCGTAGTTGACCTTGACCTTGCTGCCAGGCATCGGGCGTTCGCCGGAACCGGCACGAATCACCTGGTATTGCAGGCCGGAGCGCGTGGTGATCACGCCCTTCTTCGACTTGTTCGCTGCCAGGAAAGCGGCACCGTCGGCAGCATTACGCTCGCCCACTTGTGCAGCGCGTTGCTGCTGGCGCTGTGCAAAGGCAGTGCGCAGCGTGCTCGCCTCGTCGGCATCAATCAATGGCTTGCCTTTATCCAGCACCACGCGCACGCCGCGCATGAATGAAGGCACTTCGATTTCTTCGGCAATTGGTTGCAGGTTGCGACCGACATCCGCGCCCACCAGCAAACCTGCGTGGTCACGCGAAATCGCCGGCAACTTGTCGTTGTTGCCCGCTTTGCGTGCCTGTATGCGCTGCATAAGCGCGACACCCGCTGCCTTCGCTTGCGCGTCTTGCAGCATCGGTTCGCCACCCGCCAAACCATTGCGCACCGACTTTTCGAAAGCAGCCATGTCGATGTCGTCAGCCACCGACTGCAGGGAATTGCCGACATCCATGCCGATCATGTAACTGATCTTCTCGCGCTCGTTCGCCAAAGGCCTGACCGACTGCGCGTGCGCCATGCCTGCCAACATCGTCAATGTCATCAGGCCGATTACGGGCCAACGGGCCCAGCGTTTCAGGTTCGAAGTCATCCCACCATTGTCGCGGGCCTTCGGCCTGCCGGCAATAAACCCTTGGCTGGCTTCAGCTGGCGTTCTGCAGCCGGGACAGCGCAGCCATGCGCCCCATATAGGTCTTTAGTTGGGTTGGCGGGTATTGACGGCCTCTGTTTTGGTGTTATAGTTACATACAACACCACTCACCCAGAACACGGAGAACGCCATGCGACGCCATCGCCCCGCCCAGGTGATCCTGCCGATGCTCGCACTACCCCTGCTCCTCGTCGGGTTGGCGATGCTGGTGCTGCCCGAGCCCTCCGCCTACGCCCAAACCGCCAGCCATGAGCGCCGCGCAGATGCCGCCCACGGCAAGCAGCACAAGCCGGCCCGCAAACGCCATAACAGCCATTTCACCCTGATTCCCCGGAGCCTGATGCCATGACAGCCATCCAATGGAGCGACGGCAGCCCGATCTATCGCCAACTCAAGGAACGTGTTGTAGCCATGATCATCGACGGCCAGCTCAAACCCGGCGACGCCCTGCCCTCCGTAAGGACGGTGGCCGCCGAATACCAACTCAACCCGATCACCGTGTCGCGTGCCTTCCAGGAGCTGGCCGATGAAGGCCTGGTGGAAAAACGCCGCGGGCTGGGCATGTTCGTGCTGGACGGCGCGCCGCAGCAGCTCTTGTCGAGCGAACGCCAGCGTTTCCTGACCGAGGAATGGCCGCAGGTGTGCGAGCGCATCGAACGCCTGGGCCTGGACCCGGCCGAGTTGATCGATCCTTCTAAGAAATGGGGAGCACCATGAACGCTGTCGTGACTGCACAGGGCCTGGTCAAGGCCTACAAGAACAAGCGGGCGCTGGATGGCGCATCGTTCCAGATCCCGGCAGGCCGCATCGTTGGCTTGATCGGGCCTAACGGCGCAGGCAAGACCACGGCGCTCAAAGCGATCTTGGGCCTCATCCCCTTCGAAGGTGATTTGAAGGTATTGGGTCGTGATCCTCGCACCCAACGCGATGAGCTGATGAACGATGTCTGCTTCATCGCCGATGTCGCGGTACTGCCGCGCTGGATCCGCGTGCGTGAAGCTGCTGATTTCGTCGAAGGCGTGCATCCGCGCTTCTCGCGTGAACGTTTCGAGCGCTTCATCGCCAATACCCAGCTGCGCCCGGAGATGAAGGTCAAGGAGATGTCGAAGGGCATGATCGTGCAGCTGCATCTCGCACTGGTCATGGCGATCGACGCGCGCCTGCTGGTGCTGGATGAGCCGACGCTCGGTCTCGACATCCTGTATCGAAAGCAGTTCTACCAGCGATTGTTGGAAGACTACTTCGATGAGGAAAAAACCATCCTCATCACCACCCACCAAGTCGAGGAAGTCGAGCACATTCTCACCGACGTGATGTTCATTCGTGACGGCAAAGTCGTACTGGACGCGCCGATGGAAGCCGTGGGCGAGCGTTATGTGGAGGTGCTGGTCGATGGTCACAAGCTGGAGGCCGCACGTGCACTCAAGCCCATCGACGAGCGCGCCCTCGCGTTCGGCAAGACGGTGATGCTGTTTGACGGCGTCCCGCAACAACAACTCCGTGAACTCGGTGAAACCCGCATCCCGGGCCTGGCCGATCTGTTCGTCGCCACCATGAAGGGGACCTACGCATGAACGCCATCGTCAATGAAACCCGCGCGCCCATGCAGGCAACGCAGCCGCATCAAACCCACAAACTTAAGTGGTTGCTCAAGCGCGAATTCTGGGAGAACAAAGGTGGCTTCCTGTGGGCCCCGCTGATCACCGGCGCGATCTTCCTGTTGTTCACCATCCTCGGCGGCGGCACCGGTCAGTTCATGCTCAGCCGCAACGGCGCCAAAGTGATGGATTTCGAAGGCCAGCAAATCCCGCTCTCGCAAGTCGACTGGGACAAATTGATCGCCTCGGCCAGCGCGAAAGACCTTGAACAGTATGCGCAAGTGGTCAACGGCTTCACCTTGATCTCGGGGATGTGGCCGCTGATCGTGTTTGGCTTCGTGGTGTTCTTCTATCTACTGGGCTCGTTGTACGACGAGCGCAAGGACCGTAGCGTGCTGTTCTGGAAGTCGATGCCCGTGTCCGATGGCCTGACTGTCACGAGCAAGTTGCTGACCGCACTGGTCGTTGCGCCGGTCACCGCAGCATTGATTGCGTTCGCGGTGATGTTGGCAACCGGCATCGTGCTCAGCATTTTCATCGCCATCAATGGGGGCAACCCGTTCACCATCTACTGGGCGCACCTCCAGCCGTTGAAACTGCTCATGGCCATATTTGGCTGGTTGCCGGTGTATGCCTTCTGGGCACTGCCGACGGCCGGGTGGTTGATGCTGTGCTCGGCCTGGGCCAAGAGCAAGCCGTTCCTATGGGCGGTGTTGGTACCGATCCTGGCCGGCGTGCTGGTGGTGTGGTTCGGTATCTTCAGCAGTGGCAACGACGGCGACGGCTGGTTCTGGGAGCACATCGTGGCGCGCGCATTGACCAGCGCTTGGCCGGGTAGCCACCTGCTGGGATATGCAGGCACGGATTACTTTGAACGCCTGGACGATAGCCCGAATGCCTTGTACGGCCTGGATGGCGTGCTCGGTGGATTGCATCTGTTCACCATGCCTTCGCTCTGGATCGGTGCGCTGGCCGGTGCGGCGATGATCTACGCCGCCATCCGCCTGCGTCGCTGGCGCGGCGAAGCCTGACTTCAGCACACCAACCAAATCGAGAGGAATTCCGTCATGAAATTCACGCCCATTCTCGCCATCGCCCTGGTTGTCGGTGCCCCGCTATCGGCTGCCCATGCCGGGGACAAACAGGCTTCCGGCATCAACAACGAAATCCGCCAGGAACTGACGCAGGCGCGCAAGGAGGTACGCGCAGACCTTGCCAAGGCCAAACGTGAACTGGACACAGAAAACCTGCGCATCGATAACAGCCTGCAGTTTGGTGATGAAAAATCTCGCAAGGCCAAGCACGCCAAGGCCACGCTGCCCGCCGCCGAAATCACCCCACAGGGCGATTTTCTGATCGAAGGCAAGCAGCAGCGCATCGATGCCGGACAGCGTCGTCAATTGTTGGTCTATCGCGGACAGGTCATTGATGTTGCCAAGATCGGCATCGACATTGGTCAGCGCAGTGCGGAAGCTGCGCTGGATGCGGTCGACAACGGTTCATGGCTTGGCCTGATATTCGGCGGGCTGACCGGCAGTCTGGAACGCCGTGTCGAGCGTACGGTCAAGCAGCAAATCGAACCTCAAGTGCGTAGCCTTTGCCTACAGATTCCTGCGCTTCGCAACTCGCAGCAGCAACTGGCCGCAAGCCTGCCGCAGTTCCGCCCGTATGCCACGCTTGAAGCAGATGACGTTGCTGATTGCGAAAAAGACATCCGCCGCGAATTTGCGTCACGTTGATCCGGAGAACATGTATGAAACGCACGCACATCCTTAGCTCCGCCCTGCTCGCCACCACGTTGCTGGTGGCTTGTAACAACGCACCCAGTCCGCCAGCACCGCCCTCTGCGCCACCCGCACCTGACGCGCCGCAAACGATGATCGGCAAAGCCGTCGGTCAAGCCATCGTCAAGGCCCGCGAAGAGCTGGCCACCAGCAACCTCACCCTTGGCCGCGATGGTGGCATCAACATCAATGGCAGCCGCATCGGCAAAAGCGATCAACCCAAGGCCGAAATCACCCCGCAAGGCGATTTTTTGATTGAGGGCAAGGCCGTCAGCATCAATGACGATCAACGTGCGTTGCTGCTCGATTACCGCCGCCAGGTCCATGCGATGGCCGAAACCGGCATGGCGATGGGCGTGAAAGGCGCCGATCTTGCCGGCACCGCGATCAAAGAAGCCATTGGCGGCATCTTCAATGGCGATGGTCAGCAGGTTGAGCAGCGCATCGAGGCCGAAGCCAGGAAGCTGGAAGCCGAAGCCAAACAACTCTGCGTCCAGTTGACGCCATTGCTGGCGACGCAAACCAAGCTAGCTGCGTCATTGCCCGAATTCCAGCCCTACGCGACATTGACGCAAACCGACGTGGACGACTGCGGCAAGCACGGCGGCGCTTCAGTCATCGGCGGCAACGGCAAAGAGGTGCAGGCGGAAATCCGCGACAACATCCGTCGTTCGGTCCAGACCGCCGTGCAAGGCGCGACAGCCGCCAGTGGCGCCAGCAATACCACGACGGTGAATGGTGTTCGCTTCCTGCTGCCGTTGGGTAGCGTGGCGGTCAACTCCGTCGGTTCCACCACCACGCTGGATGTCGGCAATGACCTGGAGGTCAAGCTGGAGGATGGCCGCATGTGGGTCAACGGCACTCGCTATGCGCGCCCGGCTAAGGGCACTGAAGTCGACCTGCGCACCGAGGGCCAGGTGTTGGTCGACGGCAAGCCGAGTTACCCCTGACGCATCAGATCAACCGCCGGCGGACGATCCAGCATGGATCCCGCCGGCGGTCAGCGCCTTGGGATCGAGCAAACGCTTGAGTTGTGCTTCAGCCAAACCACTGTCTTCGATGGCGACGTCCAGCACCGGCCTACCTTCCTTGTACGCGCGCTTGGCAATGGCCGCGGCTTTCTCGTAACCAATCACCGGATTCAGCGCCGTCACCAGAATCGGATTGCGCGCGAGCGCCGCATCGACGACATCCTTGCGAACGCTCAGCCCGGCGATGACGCGATCCGCCAACAGGCGCATGCCGTTTGATAGCCACTCCATCGCATCCAGCAGATTGCCCGCGATCAGCGGCAGCATGACGTTGAGCTGGAAATTGCCACTCGCGCCCGCCACCGTATTCGCGGTGTGCAGCCCCATCACTTGCGCCGAAACCATCGCCAGCGACTCGCAGATCACCGGATTCACCTTGCCCGGCATGATCGAGCTGCCTGGCTGCAGTGCCGGCAATTCCACTTCGCCAAGGCCAGCCAAGGGACCTGCGTTCATCCAGCGCAGATCGTTGGCGATCTTGGTCAGCGCCACCGCCAGCGCGTTCAACTGACCGGACAGCTCGACCAGATCATCCTGCGCGGCAATGCCCTCGAACTTGTCGGCGGCGGATTCGAACTTGATGCCGGTCGCCTGTCCCAACGCAGTCGCCATCTTCTTGCCAAAGCGCGTGTGCGCGTTGATGCCGGTGCCGATCGCGGTACCGCCGATCGGCAGGCGACGCACACGCCTTTCCGTATCTTTGAGACGCGCCTCGCACGAGGCCAATTGCGCCGACCACGCACCGAATTCCTGCGCGAAAGTGAGCGGCATCGCATCCATCAAATGCGTGCGCCCGGTCTTGACCACATTCTTGAGGCCGCGTGCGCGCTTGTCGATGGTCTTGCGCAGGTGCGTGATGGCGGGGAGCAATTCGTGCTTCAGGGCAACGACCGAGGCGACCCGCATCGTGGTCGGAATCACGTCGTTCGAACTCTGACCCAGATTGACGTGGTCGTTGGGATGCACGGCCAAGCGCTTCGTCGATGCGAGCCGCGCGATCACCTCGTTGGCATTCATATTGGTCGAGGTTCCCGATCCGGTCTGGAAGCGATCCAGCGGGAATTGATCGTCGAATTCACCATCGGCCACCAATCGGGCCGAGCGCGCAATCGCCGCTGCGCGCTTGTCATCCAGTAAGCCCAGGCCCGCGTTGACCTCGGCGGCAGCGGCCTTGATCGCGCCCAGTGCGTGAATGAAACCCGGGTGCATCGGAATGCCGGACACCGAGAAGTTCTGCACCGCGCGCTGGGTCTGTGCGCCCCATAACGCGTCTGCAGGCACCTGCAACTCGCCCATGCTGTCGTGTTCGATACGGGTCTCGGGTGACTCGGCCATGCCGACGCTCCTTGGGAT
Source organism: Solilutibacter tolerans (assembly GCF_900155935.1). Lineage (GTDB taxonomy): Bacteria > Pseudomonadota > Gammaproteobacteria > Xanthomonadales > Xanthomonadaceae > Solilutibacter > Solilutibacter tolerans. Next base: position 288,567 of record NZ_FTLW01000004.1, on the reverse strand, counting down.
CAGGCCGCCAGCCTAACGCCCCGCCCGTTTAGAATTGGCGAATTCCCCGCACAACCTACGGCCCGCCGAATGTCCCACGCCCTCACCGCCCTGTCCCCGCTCGATGGCCGCTACGCCGGTAAGGTCGATGCTCTGCGCCCGATCTTCTCGGAATTCGGCCTGATCAAGGCGCGGGTGAAAGTGGAAGTGGAATGGCTGCTGGCCCTGGCCGCGGAGCCCGGCATCATCGAGCTGAAGCCGTTTTCCGAGGCCGCCATCGCGCGCCTGCGTGCATTGGCCGATGATTTCTCGATCGCTGATGCGCAGCGCGTCAAGGACATCGAGGCCACCACCAACCACGACGTCAAGGCCGTCGAATACCTGATCAAGGAAAAGTTGAAGGACGATGCCGAGCTGGGCCCGGCGCTGGAATTCGTCCACTTCGCCTGCACCAGCGAGGACATCAACAACCTGTCCTATGCGCTGATGCTGCGTGAAGCCCGCGCCGAGGTCGTGTTGCCGAAGATCGATGAGGTGATCGCCAAGTTGCGCGACATGGCGCACCTGCATGGCGCACTGCCAATGCTCTCCCGCACCCACGGGCAGACCGCCTCGCCCACCACCGTCGGCAAGGAAATCGCGAACGTCGTCGCCCGCCTCGACCGCCAACGCAGCGTGCTGGCTGCGCTGCCGATGCCCGGCAAGATCAATGGTGCGGTCGGCAACTACAACGCGCACGTCGCCAGCTATCCGGATATTGATTGGCCGGCGTTCTCGCGCGCCTTTGTCGAATCGCTGGGCCTGGATTGGCAGCCTTACACCACGCAGATCGAACCCCACGACGGCATCGCCGAGATGAGCGACGTGATGAAGCGCATCGACACGATCTGCATCGACTTGTCGCGCGACATCTGGGGCTACATCTCGCAGGGCTATTTCAAGCAAAAGCTGAAGGCCGGCGAAGTCGGTTCCTCGACCATGCCGCACAAGGTCAACCCGATCGACTTCGAGAATGCCGAAGGCAACTTCGGCATCGCCAACGCATTGTTCGAGCATTTCGCTGCAAAGCTGCCGATCAGTCGCTGGCAACGCGACTTGACCGATTCCACCGTGCTGCGTGCGCTGGGCACCGCGTTCGGCCATGCACAGATCGGTTTCGATGCGTTGCTGCGCGGTTTGGGCAAGCTGGAAGTGAATCCCGTGCGCCTCGCCGCCGACCTCGATGCCAGCTGGGAAGTGCTGGCGGAAGCCGTGCAAACCGTGATGCGCCGCTACGGCCTGCCCGAGCCCTACGAACAATTGAAGGCGCTCACGCGCGGTCAGGGCATCACCCCCGATTCGATGCGCGCCTTCGTCGACGGGCTGGACCTGCCGGCGGACGCCAAGCAGCGCCTGCTCGACATGACGCCCGGCAGCTACATCGGCCTGGCGGATCGTCTGGCGCGAGATATTTGACCCATCCCCCACCAGGAGTTTGCACATGATTCGTTCACTGTCGCCATCCCTGTTCGCTATTGCCATGCTCTCGTTGACAGCCTGTCAGCAAGCGGAAGCTCCACTTGCCGCTACCACCCCACAGGCGTCTGCTGCGCCCAACGCCAACCCCACGCCGGCTGAACCTGCATTGGCCGCGGCCACCGAAGCCGCCACGACTGCCAGCGCAGACGATGGCAAGCCCGTGCTTCGGGTGAATTCACGCAGCGGCAATATCGATTGCAACAACAAGCATGTCGAAGTGCTCGAAAATAATGCCCAGCTGACGTTCAAAGGCCAATGCCTGGACCTCTTTTTCATCGGCGACAACGTCACCGCCACGATTGCCGATGCGCGTCTGGTGCAGGTTGTGGGTAACCACGCAAAACTGACGATCGCCGGCGACATCAACGAATTGCGCCAGCTAGGCGATGGCGGCCAGCACACCCTGGCCAAGGTTGATGGCCTGCTCTATGTACAAGGCAACCAGAATCAAGTCGACCTTGTCACTGCAAAGGAGCTGCATGTGATTGGCCGGGACAATAATGTGCATTGGAGCGCAGCTACCCCTGAAATCAACGACCTTGGCAGCAGCAATGTATTGAAGGCCAAACAGTGATAAGAGCCTTGGCCGCCAGTGGCCTTCTCCTGGCCTGCGCACTAGCGTTCTCCGCTTGTCACGCCACGCCTGTTGCGCAGTCACCTGCACCACCGGTTTCCACCCAGCTACCCGTGCCCACACCCTGCGCCGAAGATGCAGGCTGGAGCGACCCGACCACGCCACGCCATGTGTTTGGCAACACCTGGTTTGTCGGCACCTGCTCCATCGGCGCGTTCCTGGTCACCTCACCGCAAGGCCATGTATTGATCGATGCGGCCACGGCTGAAGCGGCGCCGCACATCGCCGCCAATATTCGCGCCTCGGGTTTCAAGGTCGAGGACATCAAGACCATCCTTGTCACCCACGAACACAATGACCACGTCGGTGGCGTGTCGGAACTGCAAAGACTGAGCGGCGCCAAAGTGCTGGCCCGCAGCGCCGCCGCGGATGCATTGAAGGCCGGGATCGCGGATCGTCGCGATCCGCAATTCGACATTGCCGAACGTTTTCCCGTGGTCGCCAATGTGCACACACAAGTGGATGGCGAAGCTGTGGTGCTCGGCCCGCTGCGCATCGACCATCTGCCCAACACGGGCCACACCGCCGGTGGCTCGGGCTGGGCATGGACCAGTTGCGAAGGCGAGACTTGCCTTCGCATCGTCTATCCGGACAGCGTGACGGCGATTTCCGACAAGACGTATCGATACGTGGATCACCCCGCGCATGTCGCTGCCTTCCTCGAGACGCTAGCGCGCATCAAGGCAGAGCGATGCGACATCCTCCTCACCACCCACGTGCAAGCCAGTAACTTGCTGGCGCGCCTGGATGGCAAGCAAGCGTTGGTCGATACTGACGCGTGCAAGGCCTATGCGGACCGTGGCCTGCAGGTATTGGAGAAACGCTTGATGGATGAAAAGAACGGAGTCGCGCCATGATCGAAGTCGATGCCGCCAAGTCAAACCACGGCGTGCTGGGCATGCCGGCGGTGCAATTCCTGCGCGAGTACTGGCAGAAGAAGCCGCTGTTGATCCGCAATGCATTCCCGGCGTTTGACTCGCCGATCCAGCCGGAAGATCTGGCAGGCCTCGCCTGCGAGGAAGGCGCTTTGGCGCGCATCGTGCGCCACGACCGCAGCAACGACACCTGGCAGCTGGAAACCGGCCCGTTCCCGGAAGAAAAATTCCCGGACATGCCGCATCAGGACTGGACGCTCCTCGTGCAAGACGTGGACAAGTGGGATGCGGACGTGCGTGCGTTGTTCGATGCGTTTCCCTTCCTGCCGCGCTGGCGCATGGACGACATCATGGTGTCGTTCGCGGCGCCGGGCGGTTCGGTTGGAGCGCACATCGACAATTACGATGTGTTCCTGCTGCAGGGCGTGGGGCATCGCCGGTGGCAGATCGATACGCGTGCCAACCCCGACGAAGCGTATCGAGACGACGTTCCGCTTCGACTCCTCAAGCACTTCAACCCGAACCACGATTGGGTGCTGGGCCCGGGCGACATGCTGTACGTGCCGCCGGGCGTGCCGCATCACGGCACGGCCGAAGATGCCTGTCTGACCATTTCGGTGGGCCTGCGTGCGCCCTCCAGCGCGGAGTTGCTCGAGCACTATGCCGACACGCTGACCTTCGACGCCGACGAGCGCATCCGCTATGCCGATGGCGACATCGCCCTGCCGAAGGACCCGAACGAAATCGACGAGGCGGCGCTCGATCGCGCATTGGCCGCGCTGAACCAGTTGAAGCTCTCCAGCCGCGATGAACTCGGCGAATGGTTTGGCCGCTTCGTCAGTGCGTATCGCGTGGCGGAAGGACAAGCGCCCTCGTCCGCCGATGCAGTGGGCGAAGACATCGTTGCCAGCGTCAACGGCGGCGCTGCCTGGTTGCGCCATCCCTATAGCCGCATGGCCTGGCGCCGGATGGGCGATGGCGCGCTGTTGTTCGTCAACGGCGCGGCGTTCCAGACCTCGGTAGCTGATGCCAAGTTGATCGCTGCGACCGATGCGGTGGATGCCTCATTACCTGCCGGTCTGACTGCCAAGGGCCGCGAACTGTTGCAAACCCTGGCCGATGGCGGCCACTACCAACTGGACGAAGACCACGCGGAGGCTTGAGCATGGATACCCGGCGCGTGGAAACCGTGGACGAGATCATTGCGGCGATCAGCGACATCGCGGCAAATGCCGGGCGTCAGTTGATGTTCTTCCTCCCCGACGCGAGGGATGAAGTGTGGTCTTCGCCTGCCCTGCTGCAAATCGTGCGCAGCTACGCCACCGCCCGTAGTCATCGCGAGGCCAGCTGGCTATTCGGGGCGGTGGGCAACCTGGCCCGAGACCACGGCTCGCTGGCTGCCCTCGCCCAACGCCTGCCCAGTCTGGTGTTACTGCGCCAGGCTGATGTGGATTTCACGCTGCCTGCCGCGCAAGGCTTCGTCGCCAATGATCGCGGCCAGCTGTTGCTGCTCGATAGCGGCGAACGCCTGGCGGGCATCTTCACCAACACCAATGAGCGCTCACGGCCCTTGGCTGCGCGCTTTGACGAGGCCTGGGAGCGTGCTCGCCCCCTCTCGGAACTGCGCGCATTGGGTATTTGAATCAATCGGATCCCAACATCCAGCCAAGTCGTGATGCAGCGCAGCGCTGGGCGGCATATAATTTCAGGCCCTTCCAACCGGCCATTCAGCTTGTCTTCCGAGGCGGCGTGAAAACCTCGGGTAATTCAAACGCTTGGCCCATCGCAGACGTAGCGACCCGACATGGCGGATAGCCTCCTGAAGCAGTTTGCCCGGTCTTCCCAACTTGGCGCCAATGCGGCGTACATCGAAGACCTTTACGAGCAGTACCTTGCCGCGCCTGAGAGCGTCGGGCCGAAATGGAAGCAATATTTCGACGAATTCAAAGGCCGCGAGGCAGGTGATGTCCCGCACTCGGTGATCGCCGATGCTGTGGCTACGGCCGGCCGCGAGGCTAAGCGCGGGCAAGTCGGGGCCTCCACCGGTACCGGTGACGAGCGCGAACGCAATATCGGCCGCCTGATCACGGCGTACCGCTCACGCGGGCATCTGGCGGCGAAGATCGACCCGCTCGACATGCTGGTGCATCCGGACGCCCCCGATCTCTCGCTCGGCTTCCATCGCCTGTCCGATGCCGACCTCGGCAGCGAGTTCAGCACCGGCGGCGTGGCCGGTAAGGAGCGGATGAAGCTGGGCGATCTGCTGAGCACCCTTAAGGCTACTTACACCGGCTCGATCGGCGCCGAGTTCATGCACATCACCGACGCCGAACAGCGTCGCTTCATGTATGACCGTCTGGAAGCCGCCGCCGGCAAGTTCGGCCGCAGCGCCGACGACAAGAAGCGCATTCTCGAGCGCCTGACCGCCGCGGAAGGCCTGGAGCGCTACCTCGGCACCAAGTACGTCGGCCAGAAGCGTTTCTCGCTGGAAGGCGGTGACTCGCTGATCCCGATGATGGACCAGCTGATCCGCTACGCGGGTAGCGCCGGGGTCAAGGAAATGGTGATCGGCATGGCCCACCGTGGCCGCCTCAACGTGCTGGTCAACACGCTCGGCAAGCCGCCGCGCGCCCTGTTCGACGAGTTCGAAGGCAAGTTCGAGCACCCGACGCACGATCGCGCCCACACCGGCGACGTGAAGTACCACATGGGCTTCTCGGCCGATGTCGCGACACCCGGCGGCCCGATGCATTTGGCGCTGGCGTTCAACCCGTCGCATCTGGAAATCGTCAACCCGGTGGTCGCAGGCAGCGTCCGTTCGCGCCAGCTGCGTCGTGGCGGCAAGGAGCGCAAGCAGGTCGTGCCGGTGCTGCTGCACGGCGACGCCGCGTTCGCTGGCCAAGGCGTCGGCATGGAGCTGTTGCAGATGTCGCAGGCGCGCGGTTTCGCGGTCGGCGGCACGCTGCACATCGTCATCAACAACCAGGTCGGCTTCACCACCAGCGAGCGTCAGGACGCCCGCTCCACGCTGTACAGCACCGATGTCGCCAAGATGGTCGGCGCACCGGTCCTGCACGTGAACGGTGACGATCCGGAAGCCGTGGTGTTCTGCACCGAACTGGCCTTCGATTTCCGCCAACGCTTTGGCCGCGATGTCGTCATCGACCTCGTCTGCTATCGCCGCAACGGCCACAACGAGGCCGATGAGCCAGCCGCGACCCAGCCGCTGATGTACCAGAAGATCCGCGCGATGAAGACCACGCGCGAGCTCTACGGCAATGCCCTGGCCGCCGAAGGCGTGATCGGCGCGGATGCGGTGAAGGCCGCCGCCGATGCCTATCGCGACAAGTTGGATGCAGGCGAAGTCACCGCTGAAGTGGTCAAGGTCGCCCCCGATCCGCTGACGCCCGACTGGAGCAAGCTGCTCGAAGGCAAGCTGGACGACCAGGTCAATACCACCTTCCCGCGAGCCGAGCTTGATGCCTTGGCGGTGCAGATCAACACCATCCCGGCCGAAATCACCCTGCATCCGCGCGTCGCCAAGATCTACGACGACCGCATGAAGATGGCCAAGGGCGAGCAGCCGGGCGACTGGGGCTTTGCCGAGAACCTGGCCTACGCCACCTTGCTCAAGCAAGACTTCCGCCTGCGCCTGGTCGGCCAGGATTCTGGACGCGGCACCTTCTTCCATCGCCATGGCGTCCTGCATGATCAGAAGACAGACCAGTACTACCTGCCCCTGCAGCAACTGGTGAAGAATCCGGAATACGCGACCATCATCGATTCGCTGCTCAGCGAAGAAGCCGTTATGGCGTTCGAATACGGTTATTCCACCACCGATCCCAACACGCTCGACATCTGGGAAGCGCAGTTCGGCGACTTCGCCAATGGCGCGCAGGTGGTCATCGACCAGTTCATCGCCTCGGGCGAGGCCAAGTGGGGTCGCCTGTGCGGTCTGGCGCTGTTCCTGCCGCACGGTTACGAAGGCCAGGGCCCGGAACACAGCTCGGCGCGCTTGGAGCGCTTCCTGCAGCTGTGCGCGCTGGACAACATGATCGTCTGCGTGCCCACCACGCCGGCGCAGGCGTATCACATGATTCGCCGCCAGCTGTGCATGGATACCCGCAAGCCGCTGGTGGTGATGACGCCCAAGTCGCTGTTGCGCCACAAGCTGGCCGTGTCGTCGCTGGAAGAACTCGCCGACGGCGAATTCCAGCACCTGATCCCAGATGCCAAGGCCGATGCGAAAGCAGTCAAGCGCGTCGTGCTGTGCTCGGGCAAGGTCTATTACGACTTGCTGGAAGATGCAGAGAAGCGCGGCCAGACCGATGTCGCCCTTATCCGTGTCGAGCAGCTGTATCCGTTCCCGCGTCAGCAGCTGACGGCGGAGCTTTCCAAGTACCCGATGGCACGCGATGTCATCTGGTGCCAGGAAGAGCCGCAGAACCAGGGGGCGTGGTTCCAGATCCGTCATCACCTGGTCGCCTGTCTGGCCAACACGCAGTCGTTGTTCTACGCCGGTCGCGGACGTTCGCCGTCGCCCGCCGCGGGCCATTTCAGCGATCACGTCGCCGAGCAGCAGAAGCTGATCGCCGACGCCCTCGTCAACGAACCTGGCCTTGAGCCGGGCGTCGAGTAACCTTTCCAATTCATCGAACAATTCATCGGACCCCATCATGGCCACCGAAATCAAAGTCCCGGTTCTTCCCGAATCCGTCTCCGACGCCACCATCGCCGGTTGGCACAAGAAAGTGGGCGATGCCGTCAAACGCGACGAGAACCTGGTGGATCTGGAGACCGACAAGGTCGTGCTGGAAGTCCCCTCGCCCGCCGACGGCGTGCTGAAGGAAATCAAGTTCGACACCGGCGCGACCGTCAACAGCCAGCAAGTGATCGCGATCATCGAAGAAGGTGCGGTTGCTGAGGCCGCACCCGCAGTAGCACAGCCCGCCGCGGGTGCGCAGGAAGTGCAGCCGAAGGCTGAGGCCGCGAAGGAACAAGCGGCAGCACCGAGCAGCACCACCCCGCAGTCGGCCGCTGGCAACACCTCGCAGCTGCCGCCGGGCGCCGCCTTCACTGCGAAGAAGGAAGGCATCGATCCGGCGCAGGTCGAAGGCACTGGCCGTCGTGGGGCGGTGACCAAGGAAGACCTGATCAATTACGCCAGCGGCAAGACCGCGGGCGTCGGTGGTGGTGCACGCCCGGAAGAGCGCGTGCCGATGACGCGCATCCGCAAGACCATCGCCAAGCGCCTGATGGAGTCGAAGGAATCGATCGCCATGCTCACCTCGTTTAACGAGGTGAACCTCAGCAAGGTGATGGCGATGCGCACGGAGCTGCAGGACGACTTCGTCAAGGCCAACGGCATCAAGCTGGGCTTCATGAGCTTCTTCGCCAAGGCCGCCGCCAACGCACTGCAGAAGTACCCGGTGATCAACGCGTCCGTGGATGGCGACGACATCATCTATCACGGCTATGCCGACATCTCGATCGCCGTGTCCACCGACAAGGGCCTGGTGACGCCTGTGCTGCGCAACGTCGAGCGCATGGATTTCGCCGAGATCGAGAAGAGCATCGCCGGCTACGCCAAGGCGGCGCGTGATGGCGGCCTGAAGCTGGAAGACCTGCAGGGCGGCACCTTCACCATCACCAATGGCGGTACCTTCGGTTCGCTGTTCTCCACCCCGATCGTCAACCCACCGCAGTCGGCCATCCTGGGCATGCACGCCATCAAGGACCGCGCCATCGTCGAGGACGGCCAGGTCGTGGCCGCGCCGATGATGTACATCGCATTGTCCTATGACCACCGCATCATCGACGGCAAGGACGCAGTACTGTTCCTGGTCGACATCAAGAACCAACTCGAGAACCCGCATCGCATGCTGCTCGGCATGTAATCGGCCCTCGCCTCACGCCCCGCCCGTGCGGGGCGTGTCGTTTCAAGACTTCGCAAAGGAAGCAACATCATGTCCGAACAACAGCAATTCGATGTCGTCGTGATCGGCGGCGGTCCCGCCGGCTACCACGCCGCCATTCGCGCTGCCCAACTGGGCCTGAAAACGGCCTGCGTTGACGCCGCACTCGGCAAGGATGGCCAACCCGCCCTCGGCGGCACCTGTCTGCGCGTCGGCTGCATTCCGTCCAAGGCGCTGCTCGATTCCAGCCGCCAGTTCTGGAACATGGGTCATATCTTCGACCAGCACGGCATCAGCTTCAACGACGCCAAGATGGACGTCGCCACCATGATCGGTCGCAAGGACAAGATCGTGAAGCAGTTCACCGGCGGCATCGCTTCGCTGTTCAAGGCGAACAAGGTCGCGGCGTTCTATGGCTTCGGCCAGCTGCAGCCGGGCAACGTGGTGAAGGTGAAGCAGCACGATGGTTCGGAGATCGAGCTCAAGGGCACCAATGTGATCCTGGCCGTCGGCTCCGTCTCCATTGAACTGCCCTTCGCCAAGTTCGACGGCAATCACATCGTCGACAACGAAGGCGCGCTGGACTTCACCGAAGTACCGAAGCGCCTCGGCGTGATCGGTGCCGGCGTGATTGGCCTGGAGCTCGGCAGCGTGTGGAACCGCCTGGGTTCGGAGGTCACCATCCTTGAAGCGATGCCGGAATTCCTGGCTGCCGCCGACAAGGAAGTGGCCAAGGTGTCGGCCCGTGAGTTCAAGAAACAAGGCCTCGACATCAAACTTGGGGCGAAGCTGCTGAAGGCCGAGGTCAAGGGCAACGAAGTCGTCCTGACCTATAACGACGGCAAGGAAGACCAGACCCAGACCGTCGACAAGCTGCTGGTGGCCGTCGGCCGCCGCGCCGCCACTAAGGACGTGCTGGCCGAAGGTACGGGCGTCAAGCTCAACGAGCGCGGCCAGATCGAGGTGGACGAGCACTGCCACACCGGCGCCAATGGCGTGTGGGCGGTCGGTGACTGCGTGCGCGGGCCGATGCTGGCGCACAAGGGCTTCGAAGAGGGCATTGCGGTGGCGGAACTCATCGCCGGCCTACCCGGCCACGTCAACTTCGACACCATCCCGTGGGTCATTTACACCGAACCGGAAATCGCCTGGGTCGGCAAGACCGAAGAGCAACTCAAAGCCGAAGGCGTTGCCTACAAAGCCGGCAGCTTCCCGTTTGCAGCGGTCGGTCGCGCGGTCGCGATGGCCGAGCCGATTGGCTTCGTGAAAGTACTGGCCGATGCCGAGACCGATCGCATCCTGGGCATGCATCTGGTCGGCCCGAACGTGTCCGAGCTGGTGCACGAAGGCGTGATCTCGATGGAGTTCAAGGGCTCCGCCGACGATCTCGCTCGCATCTGCCACGCGCATCCCTCGCTGTCGGAAGCCGTGCACGATGCCGCAATGGCCGTGGACAAGCGCGCGATCCACAAAGCGAACTGATCTCACTCCAAGGACACGACGAAACGGCGCCGATGGCGCCGTTTTCGTTTCCAGCCGCCATCGCTGCGCCCCTGCCTCATAATCGAACCATGGCCGATCACTTCCATCACAACCCGCTCTGGACCGTTGCAGCCCCGTTGATTGGCGTGGTGACGCTGTTGTTGGCGATGTTCGCGCCTGCCATGCCCGGCGGCACCCTGCCTCTGGTCATCGGCCTGTTCGGCAGCGTCATCGCCGCGGTCCACCATGCGGAAGTCATCGCGCACAAGGTGGGCGAGCCCTTCGGCACGTTGGTGTTGGCGCTGGCGGTCACCGCGATTGAAGTCGCCCTGATCGTGACGATGATGCTGGCGGGTGGTGAATCCACCGCAGGCCTGCCGCGCGACACGGTGTTTGCCGCGGTCATGCTGATCTTGAACGGCATCATCGGATTCAGCTTGCTGGCGGGCAGCCGCCGCCACAGCATCCAACGCTATCGACTCGATGGCATGACCGCAGCACTGACCACCCTCACCGCGATTGTCGTGCTCACACTGGTACTGCCGAACGTCACCACCAGCGTACGCGGCCCGGTGTACGGCGATTCGCAACTCATCTTCATCGCCATCGTGACGTTGATCTTGTTCGGCTCGTTCACCGCGTTCCAGACGATGCGACATCGCGACTATTTCCTGCCGGTGGATGATGGCGATCCCACCACCGATGACCACGTCGAACCGCCCAGCCGGAAAGAAGCTCTGGCCAGCCTGGCGCTGCTGCTGGTCAGTCTGGTCGTGGTGGTGCTCTCGGCCAAGAAGCTCGCGCCAGGCATGGAGTCACTGCTGGCTGCGGCCGGCGCACCTCCGGCGGTGATCGGCATTGTGATCGCGGCGATCGTCTTGTTGCCCGAAGGCGTGGCCGCGGTACGCGCCGCGATCAACAACCGCGTGCAGACCAGCCTCAACCTGGCGATGGGCTCGGCGATTGCCAGCATCGGCTTGACCATTCCCACGGTTTCGATCGTCGCTTTGATGATGGATTGGGAACTGGCGCTGGGCCTGGACAACAAATCGACGGTCCTGCTCTTGCTGACCTTGTTCGTCACATCGATTTCCTTGCGCACCGGCAAGACCAACATCCAGATCGGCATCGTCCACGTGGTGCTGCTGGGCACCTACCTGTTCCTCAGCTTCGTACCCTGATGAACATCACATCACCCGAGGTCAAGATTTGAAGACGATTTGCGTGTACTGCGGCTCCAACGCTGGCGCCCGCCCCGTGTATGCCGAGGCCGCGAAGGCACTGGGCACACTCATCGCCCAGGAAGACGCTGCGTTGGTCTATGGCGGCGGCAATGTTGGTTTGATGGGCATCGTCGCCGATGCAGCGCTGGCAGCAGGCGGCCAAGTCATCGGCGTCATCCCGCAGCAATTGGTGGATTGGGAAGTCGCGCATCGCGGACTGACGCAGTTGGAAGTCGTCGATTCGATGCACACGCGTAAGATGCGGATGTTTGAATTGTCGGATGCCTTCATCGCCCTGCCCGGCGGCTTCGGCACGATGGACGAAATGTTCGAGATGCTGACTTGGCGGCAACTTGGGCTGGGCAAGAAGCCTTGCGCCTTTCTCGACGTGGATGGCTTCTGGCAACCCTTGATGACGATGATGGACACGATGGTGTGCGAACGCTTCCTGCACGCGGACCAACGCACGGATCTGTGGCACGGGGAAGATATCGACATGCTTTTTTCATGGTTGCGTGACTACGCACCGGCCGACGCCGACAAGTGGATGGACGAAAAACGCCGCAGCCAATTGACGTCACTGGAGGACGTATGAGCATTCCCGATCGCTTCAACGCGTTCCGCATCTTTGATGACGAACAGGGCTATCGAAGCGGCATCGAACACCTCACGCTGGATGATCTTTCGCCCGGCGAAATCGTGATCAAGACGGCGTTCTCCTCGATCAATTACAAGGATGCACTGGCGGGAACGGGCCAAGGCAAAATCCTGCGCCGTTTTCCGCTCAACGGCGGCATTGATGTAGCAGGCCACGTCGTGCGCTCCGAAGACCCGGCGTTCAAGGAAGGCGATGCGGTGGTGGTCACCGGCTGCGGCCTGTCCGAGACCCGCGATGGCGGCTACAGCGAATATGCGCGCATCGAATCGAAATGGGCGATCGCGCTGCCGCAAGGATTGAGTCTGCGTGAATCGATGATCCTCGGCACGGCGGGCTTCACCGCGGCGCTCGCGCTGTTTCGCATGCAGGACAACCGACAGACCCCGGATCTCGGCCCCATCGCCATCACCGGCGCGACCGGCGGCGTGGGCTCGCTCGCTACCGCCATCTTCAGCCGCGCAGGTTTCGACGTGCATGCGATCAGTGGCAAGGCCGACCAACGCACCTATCTGGAGGCCCTAGGTGCGAAAGAAGTGCTTGGCCGCGATGTACTGCAAATGGCTCGCCCACTGGAGTCGGCTCGATTCGGTGGTGCACTGGACAACGTGGGTGGCCCGATGCTGGCTAGCCTCCTGGCCCAGACGGCTCCTTACGGCAATGTCGCCACCGCGGGTCTGGCAGCCACCGCGGAGCTGCCCACCACCGTCATGCCCTTCATCATCCGCGGGGTGTCCCTTTTGGGCGTGGCATCGGCGGGCACGGCTCGTGACATCCGCGAACAAGTCTGGGCGCATCTTGCCAGCGACTGGAAGCCGGCCAACCTGGAGGCCATCTGCACGTCCGAGGTAGGCCTTGAGGGCCTACCGGCGATTTTTGACCGAATGTTGGCCGGCGGCTCGCTGGGTCGAACACTTGTCCGGCTTTAACACCATTCACGCGGGTACGGGAGACGCTAGAATGCCCGTATCCACAAGGGGGACTTATGGCGCGCATCTTGGTCATCGATGACTCACCGTCGCAGTTGATGGGTATTCGTCGCATCGTCGAAAAATTGGGTCACGATTGCATCACCGCCGAAGACGGCGCCCAGGGCGTCGAGCTCGCCAAGGCAGAATTGCCCGACCTCATCCTCATGGATGTGGTGATGCCGAATCTCAACGGCTTCCAAGCCACGCGTGCGATCAGCCGCCATGAAACCACTAGCCATATCCCGGTGATCCTGGTCACGACGAAGGATCAGGAAACCGACAAGGTCTGGGGCATGCGCCAAGGCGCGCGCGGCTACCTCACCAAGCCGTTCACTGAAGGCGAATTGTCTGAAGTCATCGCCGGTGCACTTTAAGCCCGGCGATTGACCAACTTGGCTCAGCCTTCACCGAAGGCTGATTTGAGATCTTCGTAAGCACTGCGTTGTCGCTCGTTCTGCGGCACGGGTGCCAACACTTCCAACTCGACGATTTGGTCACCCGCCGTCGCGCCCGGCAAGCCACGTCCGCGCAGGCGCAATTTTCGCCCAGCTTCCGAGCCTGCGGGAATCTTCAGATCCACCGCGCCGCCGAGGGTTGGCACCGTGACCGTGTCACCCAATGCAGCCTGCCATGGCATCACGGTGAGTACGTGGATAAGGTTGCGGCCGTCGACCTCGTATTGCGGATGCGCGGCGTATTCGATCTCCAGCAACAAGTCGCCATGCGCCCCCTGCCCCTTGAGGCGAATCGCCTGGCCCGGCTTGATGCCTTTGGGGATCTTCACGTCCAACGATTTGTTATTGACCCCAATGCGCACCGAATCGCCCCGATACACCGCTTCCAAAGGCACGCTCAGTTTCGCCCGGGTATCGCCGCGCGGCGCTGATTGCGGCCTGGCCCGCGGGCCGCCCCCCATGCCGCCACGTCCAAACACTTGCTCGAAGAAATCACTGAAACCGCCACCGGCACCGCCGCCCGCGAAGATTTCCTCGTAATCAAAATCCGGGTGGCCGCCGCCGGGACCGCCATAGCCGCCACCAAATCCACCGGGAGGCGGAACTTCGTCGCCGGGGCGATAGCCGCCTGCTCTCAACTGGTCATACGCAGCGCGTTTTTGCGGATCGCGAAGCGCTTCATAGGCCTCATTGACCGCCTTGAACTTTTCCTCGGCCCCAGCCTCTTTGCTGACGTCAGGGTGGTATTTGCGCGCCAAACGACGGTAAGCCGTTTTGATTTCGGCCTCGCCTGCGCCCGGCTCCACGCCCAGGGTTTCGTAATAGTCCTTGAACTGCATGTGCATCTCCGCGCCACAACCAAATCAAGATGAGGCCAATCGGCCTTCGCTTCAACCCGCCGCCCGGCATTGACGAGAATTTTCACATCATCGGCATAGACTGCGTCTTCACTTTGGCGAGTCCCCCGACATGAGCATCGAGACCGGGCAAAAAATACCCGAAAACGTGTTGCAGATCATTCGTACCGGCGTCGAGCAAATCGACACACATGCCATCTTCGGCGGCAAACGGGTGGTCATGTTCGCCGTGCCAGGCGCCTTCACCCCGACCTGCTCAGAGCGGCACTTGCCGGGTTACGTGCAGCATTACGATGAATTTCGTCAGCGTGGCGTCGAGGTCGTGTGTGTATCGGTAAACGATCCGTTTGTGATGCAAGCCTGGGGCGAAGCTGAGCAAGTGCCGGCGGGCATGTTGATGTTGGCCGATGGCAATGGCGACCTGACCAAAGCCCTTGGCCTACAAATGGACGCGAGCGCCTACGGCATGGGGCTGCGCAGTAAACGCTATGCCTTGTATGCCGAAGATGGGGTCGTGAAGGATCTAGAAGTCGAGGCTCCGGGCGAACTCCGCGTCTCCACCGCCGAGTACATGCTTTCCAAATTGCCTCCTGCTGGGTAATCATCCTGGGCAGGCAACGACGACGCTTGTCGATGATGCAAAGAAAAGGCGGCCATCGGCCGCCTTTTCAGTGGAGGAAGCAACACGGAGCCGTCAGTCTTGCTCGGTGCTCTCGACCACGACAACATCCGTAACCACGGTCTCCTCGGCCTCGTCGCTGTCCAGCGAGACATCCAGACGCTCGACAGCCTGCAACTTCTCGCCGGCCTGCACGCGCATCAGGGTCACACCCTGCGTATTGCGGCCTACCTGCGCGATATCCGCCGCCGGCGTGCGAACCAAGGTACCGCCATCGGAAATCAGCAACACGTCATGATGCTCGCTGAGCTGGATCGCACCGACCAATTGGCCATTGCGCTCCGTGGTCTTTAGCGCGATCACGCCCTGCGTGCCACGGCCCTTCTTCGGGAAATCGTCGATCGGCGTGCGCTTGCCAAAACCATTTTCGCTGGCGGTCAACACATCGCCATCGCCATCGACCACGATCAGACTGCGGACTTCCTCGCCCTCGGCCAAGCGCATGCCGCGTACGCCGGTCGCGGTGCGACCCATCGCACGGACCGTGCCTTCGTCGAAGCGCGAAGCCTTGCCGTTGCTGGCGAATAGCATGATGTCGCACTCGCCGTTGGTGAGCTCGGCGTTGACCAGCGCATCACCTTCGTCCAAGTTGATCGCGATCTTGCCGCGCTGCAGGCGATAGGCGAACTCGGTCAACGCGGTCTTCTTCACCGTGCCGTTCTTGGTGGCGAAAAACACGTACTTGCCGTCTTCGTAATCGCGCACCGGCAACACGGCTTGGACCTTCTCACCTTCTTCCAGCGAAATCCAGTTGATGATCGGACGACCACGCGCGTTCGGGCCCGCATCCGTCAACTGGTACACGGACAGCCAGAACACCCGGCCCGCGCTGGTGAAGGTCAACAACGTGTCATGCGTATTGACCAGCCAGAGCTTGTCGATGAAATCCTCGTCCTTGGTCGCGGCTGCATTCCGGCCCTTGCCGCCGCGCTTCTGCGCACGGTAGGTCGTCGCCGGCTGGCGCTTGGCGTAACCCGCGTGCGACAGCGTCACCACAACGTCTTCCGGCGCGATCAGGTCAAGGATGTCGAGGTCTTCTTCGCTGGCGCGAATCTCGCTGCGACGTTCATCGCCAAACTCTTCGCGCACGTTTTCAAGCTCGGTGCGGATAACCTGCATCAGCACGCCCGGGTTTTCGAGAATCTCGATCAGCCCACGAATGGTGTCGAGCAACGCACGATATTCGTCGGTGAGCTTTTCCTGCTCAAGGCCGGTCAGGCGATGCAGGCGCATTTCCAAAATCTGCTGTGCCTGGATCTCGGTGAGCTGATAGCCATCGGCCAAGAGGCCCACTCCCTTCGGCAGGTCTTCCGGACGCGAGGCTTCCGCACCCGCCGCGCCCAAGAGCGCACCAACCATGCCCGGCTGCCAGCGACGCGCCAGCATCTTCTGCCGTGCTTCATCGGGATTCGCTGAAGTCTTGATCAGCTCGATCATCTCGTCGATGTTGGCGAGTGCGACGGTCAGGCCTTCCAGGATGTGCGCGCGCGAACGTGCTTTGCGCAGCTCGAAGATCGTCCTGCGGGTCACTACCTCGCGGCGATGTTTGAGGAAGGCCTCAAGGATCTGCTTGAGATTGAGCAACTGCGGGCGGCCATCGACCAGCGCGACCATGTTGATGCCGAACACCGACTCCATCTGCGTCTGCGAATAGAGGTTGTTGAGCACCACTTCGGCGGATTCGCCGCGCTTGACCTCGATGTAGATGCGCATACCGTCCTTGTCGGACTCATCACGCAGCTCGCTGATGCCTTCGAGTTTCTTTTCCTTGACCAGCTCAGCGATCTTCTCGATCAACCGCGCCTTGTTCACCTGATACGGGATCTCGGTGACGACGATCGCTTCGCGGCCGTTGTCGGCCACCTCGATGTCGGCACGCGCACGCATCCGCACACGGCCCTTGCCGGTGCGATACGCCAAATGGATGCCGCCCACGCCATTGATGATGCCCGCGGTGGGGAAATCCGGGCCCGGGATGTATTCCATCAGGCCATCGATATCGATGTCGGGCGTTTCGATCATCGCCAGCAACGCGTTGATCACTTCGGTCAAGTTGTGCGGCGGGATGTTGGTCGCCATGCCGACCGCGATACCGGCCGAGCCATTGACCAGGAGATTCGGGAACCGGGTCGGCATGACCGTCGGCTCCAGTTCCTTCTCGTCGTAGTTGGGCTGGAAGTCGACAGTTTCCTTGTCGATGTCGGCCATCAACTCGTTGGCCATCTTCGACATGCGCGCCTCGGTGTAACGCATTGCCGCAGCGGGATCGCCATCGACCGAACCGAAGTTGCCCTGCCCGTCCACCAAGAGGTAACGCAGCGAGAACGGCTGCGCCATGCGCACCAGCGTGTCGTACACCGACGCATCGCCGTGCGGGTGGTATTTACCGATGACGTCACCGACGATACGGGCGGATTTGTAATAAGGCTTGTTGCTGTGCGCGCCAAGCTCGTTCATCGCGAACAACACGCGACGATGCACTGGCTTCAAGCCATCGCGCACGTCAGGGAGGGCGCGTCCCACGATCACGCTCATGGCGTAATCGAGGTAGCTTCGGCGCATTTCGTCTTCGAGGTTGACCGGGATGATTTCGCGGGCAGAATCGGTCGGCTGGGACATCAGGCATCCGTGTAAAGAGCGATTGGGCGTCCTTGCCAGCTGGCTTGCACAGCGCTTCCATCGCGCCTTGCGCGCCCCTGTTCAGGTCGCGCCGGAAAGACAGGAAATTCTACCATGTCCGACGCCTGAATGACAGCCGGAATTTCATGGAGAAACAATAAGTTACGCGTGTTTTTAGGGGTATTTACAGACTCAGGCGAAACGCGGGCCAAACATCACTTGCATGCTCATCGAATCAGGGCGCTCTACCACCCCGCGTTCGGTCACGATCGCATCGATCAACTCGTGCGGGGTTACGTCGAACACCGGGTTCCACGCAGCGATGCCTTCGGCCACGGTGCGCTCGCCGCGATGCGACAGCAACTCCGCTGGATCACGCTCCTCGATCTCGATTTGATCACCAGACGCCGTCGCCATGTCCACCGTCGATGACGGCGCGACCACCATGAATTTGACGCCGTGGTGACGCGCCGCGATCGCGAGCTGATAGGTGCCGATTTTGTTGGCTGTGTCGCCATTCGCGCAGATACGATCCGCGCCAACCACCACCCACTGCACCGCCCCACTCTTCATCAGGTGCGATGCGGCGGCGTCGGCGATCAAGGTGGCATCGATACCATCTTGCTGCAGCTCCCACACGGTCAGGCGTGCGCCCTGGTTCCACGGCCGCGTCTCGCCCGCAAACACCCGCGCGATGCGCTCTTCGGCCACGCCTGCACGAATTACACCAAGCGCCGTGCCGAAGCCCGCGGTCGCGAGCGATCCGGTGTTGCAATGCGTCAGCACACCACTGCCGGGCGCGATCAACGCCGCGCCCATCGCGCCCATCTCATGGTTGGCGGCCAAGTCCTCGGTTTCGATATTGCGTGCTTCGCGCTTGAGTACTTCACGCCAATCATCACCAGCACGATGCAGCACCTCGCGCATGCGCGCCAGTGCCCATGCAAGATTGACTGCGGTCGGTCGCGCTGCGTTGAGATGCTGCATCGCCGGTTCGAGTTTGATCAAAGCATCGACGCCGTTATCGGCATCGACATCACGTGCCGCAAGCACTACGCCCCACGCCGCGGCAATACCAATGGCTGGTGCGCCACGCACGATCAGTGCATGGATAGCATCAGCAACGGCATCACTGGTACTCGCACTGACATATTCCGTCTGGAACGGCAGCTTGCGTTGATCCAGCAACTCAAGTGCATCGCCCGTCCAGCGGATCGGGCGGATGCGGTCGTATCGGGCATAGTCGATGTCGGTCATGCGCTCAGTTTACCGGGCGCGGACGCCATCGATCACCAAGCGCGGAACTCGCCGCGACAGCCGTTACTTACCCACACGCCGCCTCGATCAAAGCCCCAGGTTTGACCCTGCACGCAAGCGCTGCGTGATGTTTGACGCAGTAATTCGACGCCACGATAGACATTGGTGCGACAGTAGTTCTGGCGGCCATCGTTGGAGGCGCAAGAAAACACTTGACCATTGCCGGCGTTGCCATACCCGCCCTGGCCATAACCGTTTTGAGGATAACGATTGCCATAGCTATTACCGTAGCGACCAGAGCCGGGGGCGAATTCGGCGCGGCAACCATGATCAACCCAGATCTCGCCACGCTCGGCGCCCCAGTTATGGCCTTCGCGGCAACGTGTATCGGAGAGCTGCCGGACCATGATCACGCCGTAACGCGTATCGATAGGGCATCGGTTGTGGCGTCCGCGCGGTGATTCACACACAACAACCCCATTACGGTAATAGTCGTTGTTATTGCCATAGCCGTAGCCGCTATTGCCATAACCGGCAGCTCCAACGGCAAATTCAGCGCGACACCCACGATCCACCCATACGCCGTTGCGATTCACGCCCCAACTTTGCCCTTCGATGCATTGTGAGCGTGATGTCTGCCTGACCAGCTGCACACCTTGCCGTACATCCACGCGACACTCACGATAGCGACCGTCGTTGGAGTCACAAGTGAAGCGCGTGCCGGGCGCATAACCACCCTGCCACTGCGCTTGGCTAGCACCAGGCAATGCCCACAGGACAACAGCGGTGGCGACGAAGGCAAAGGGGCGTAAAGGATTCATGGGCGTCTCCACAGTGGCGATTGGCCCCAAGATACGGCGCTCCAATTGAATCCAGAGCAAAAGAAGCACGTCTGGCCATTATTGGACCAGCTTCCATTCAGTTATCTGACTACCAGAGCAGGAACTCGGCGCGGCAGCCTTCGGCGACCCATACGCGCTGGGCATCCCAGCCCCAATTCCTGTTTACCTTGCAGGTAGCGCGTGAAAGTTGACGCACCAGCTCAACCCGCGTGGCCCCCTCCGTCCGACATTCCTTGCGCTGGCCATCGATGGATTCGCAGCGCAGTGGCCGTCCCATCTTGGCAACAGGGGGCGCTGCATCACCACGGCCAAACAAACGGCGCAGGAATTGCCCACTGGGTCTCGAAACGGCTTCCACTTCGAACTCGGCACGGCAGCCTCGGGCAACCCATACGCCTTTCTCGTCATAGCCCCAGCTCTCACCCAGCTCGCAATCCATGCTGGAAAGTTGCCGGGTCAGACGAACGCTGCCGGCGATCTCGATGGGGCAATGATCCATTCCGTGCCCGCGAGATTCGCAGCGCAGGACTCGCTTGCGCACTGCCGCGTCGCCACTGGATTCAACATTTTCTGCACTTTCGCGCCCAAATTCCGCACGACAGCCACGCGCGACCCACAGCCCTTCATCGTCCACGCCCCATGAATTATTGCGAATACAAGCATTGCGTGAAAGCTGGCGCAGCAAGATGACGTCGCCCTTTCCTTCGGGGAGGCGACAGTGCTGCCATCGCCCATCCTTGGACTCGCAACGAACACGCGATGCGGTCGCAGCCTCCGCGGGTGAAGGCCACGAGGCCAAAACGACACCGCCCGCCAGGGCAGTGGTGATGCATGCAAGTGTCAGTGTGGTGCGAGTCCCCATGTGGCGAATGTACCGCAGCCAGATGAACGTCTGGAGAAACTGCTCGCTTTGTTCAGGCACGAGAAAAATCAAACGCGAGCACGTCGGCGATGCGTGATGTAACCAGCATCGACATCATCAGGCGATCGACGCCCAACGCAACACCGGCGCAGGGTGGAAAACCATGCGCCAGTGCATCCAACAAAAATTGATCCATCGGTGATGCACTTCCATCACGCCGATGTCGAATGCTTGCATCACGCTCGAATCGCATACGTTGCTCGGACGCATCACCTAGCTCGTTGTAGCCATTGGCTAGCTCCAGCGGACCCAGATAAAGCTCGAAGCGCTCAGCCACGGGGTGCCCATCACTTTCATCGCGGATGCGTGCCAGTGCAGCTTGCGATGCCGGATAATCATGCATCACGGTTATCGTATCGTGCGCAAAATCAGGTTGGATGCGATGGGTCATCAGCAGGTCCAGCCAGTCATCGCGCGTTAGCCCTGCAGGGTCGATGACGACATCCCCCAGCGCATCGCGCAGCTCGTCGATGCTGGCAGTGAATGGATCAAGGCCGATCGTGCGTTGATACAGCTCACGATACGTGATGACGGTGGTTGATGATGCTCGCTTGCCCACCAATGCCAAGGCCGCTTGTACCAGGTAGACGGTTTCATCGATCAAACGATGATGGTCCCAACCCACGCGATACCACTCCAGCATCGTGAACTCGGGGTTATGCCGCCCACCTGCCTCACCATCGCGGAACACACGCCCCAACTCGTAGCAATCGCCGATGCCGGCGGCGAGCAAACGCTTCATCGGATATTCGGGAGAGGTGCGCAACCAACGTGTGCGCGATGCGCCATCGGTGCGACCAGAAAACTCCAGATGGAATGGTGCGATGTGCGGATCACTCACACCCGCGAGTGACATGACCGGCGTTTCTACTTCCAGCACGCCGTGCTCGTGGAAAAACTCGCGAATCAAGCGATTCAGCCGTGCACGCAGTCGCAGTACGTCGCGCGTGGCCGAAGGTGCCCACGATTGCGCTGACGTCACACCGTCTTTCCAGCCTTCTGCCGACTCGAAACGACTCATGCGGATGCATCTTGACTAGTGAGGAAAGCGAGCAGCGCAGCTTCGTCCCATATTTCGATACCGAGCTCCTCGGCTTTGGCGAGTTTGCTACCCGCCGCTTCGCCTGCGACAACAATCGAAGTCTTCTTCGACACGCTGCCAGAAACCTTTGCGCCCAACGCTTCCAGACGCGCTCCAGCCTGGTCTCGCGTCATCGCGCTAAGTCCGCCTGTGAGCACCACGGTCTTGCCTGCCAAGGGGCCGTCCGCTGAGCGTTGAGGCGCTCCTTCTGGCCAATGCACACCACGCTCGCGCAATGCATTGATCACCTCGCGGTTGTGTGACTCGGCAAAAAAATTGGCGATGTGAGCCGCGACGATCGGGCCAACATCCGGCACTTCACGCAATGCATTTTCATCCGCGTCCATCAAAGGATCTAGCGCACCAAAGTAGCGCGCCAGTGTCTTCGCCGTGGATTCGCCGACATCCGGAATACCCAGCGCAAACAGCAGTCGATCCAGCGTGGTAGCACGACTGACATCGATCGCATTAACCAAGTTGTGTGCCCATTTGTCCGCAACCTTGCCCGCCTTGACCGTCGCCGGAACCGTGCCGTCGCGCTCGTCGGCACGACGTTTCATTTCAAGGAGGTCATCGACGGTCAGCGTGTACAAGTCGTCGACCGTCTGCACGTAGTCGAATTCAACCAGTGCTTCGGCAAAACGCTCACCCAGGCCCTCGATGTCCATGGTTCGACGCCCCGCGAAGTGGAAAATAGCCTGCACGCGCTGCGCCGGACAGAACAGGCCGCCGCTACAGCGTGCGACGACTTCACCTTCCTCTCGCTCGATGGCCGAGCCGCATATTGGACATTCCGTCGGCAATGCGTATGGGGCATGCAATGGCTCGCCTCGCGCGTCCAGTGGCCGCTCGCCTTCGACGACGCGGACGACTTCGGGGATGACATCGCCCGCACGACGCACGATGACGGTATCGCCGACGCGCACATCGAGACGCGCGATCTGGTCAGCGTTATGCAGGGTGGCGCGAGTCACGGTGACACCGCCGACATGCACCGGTTTCATCAACACCCAGGGCGTGACCGCACCTGTGCGCCCGACATTCACTTCGATCGATTCCACCGTGGTGCTTGCTTCTTGCGCGGGGAATTTGTGCGCAATCGCCCAACGCGGCGCGCGCGAGACAAACCCCATCGCACGTTGCTGATCGAAGCGATCAAGCTTGTAAACCACACCATCGATGTCATACGGCAGTGCATCACGACGTTCACCGATGCGCTGGTAATAAGCCAGCAAGCCTTCGAGACCCTGCGCAGTGCCAACTTCGGCGCTCACAGGCAGACCCAATTCACGCAGCCATTGCAAGGTTTCCGAATGTGTCGGCGGCAAGGCCACGCCGTGGACCTCACCCAGTGCATAGGCGAAGAAAGACAAGGGGCGTTGTGCGCTAATGCGTGGGTCCAGCTGCCGCAGTGAGCCCGCTGCACCATTACGCGGATTGGCCAGCGTCTTCTGCCCGTGTTCCAGTGCCCAGGCGTTGTAGCGATCAAAGGCGGCTTTCAACATCACCACTTCGCCGCGCACCTCCAGCACCGGCGGCGCATTACCGCGCAGGCGCAGCGGCACGGATTTCACCGTGCGCAGGTTGGCCGTGACATCTTCACCCGTACTGCCATCGCCTCGTGTGGCACCGCGCACGAAGATGCCGTCTTCATAGCGAAGACTGATGGCAAGACCATCCAGCTTCGGCTCAACCGAAAATATCGGCGCGGCATCACCCGTCTCTTTTTCGATGCGGGCAACAAACTCCCCCACTTCTTCGTCGGTGAAGGCGTTGGCCAGCGACAACATCGGCACCGCATGCGCAACGCTGGCGAACTTGCCGGACGGCACAGCGCCAACGCGCTGTGTGGGTGAATCTGACGTGATGAGTTCCGGATGCGCACGCTCAAGCGCTTCCAGATCACGCATCAACCTGTCGTAGTCGACATCCGGCAGATTCGGATCATCGAGGACGTAATAACGATGGTTGGCCTCGCGGATGCGAGCCACCAGTTCTGCATGTTGGCGAGCGACGTCGGTCATGCCGTCATTATCGACGACCGCTCGCGTTCGGTGTCAGTCGGCGTTGCCGAACGTTGGTTTGCGATGATCGCGAAAATTGAACAAACCTTCGAGCAATACCATCGCAAAACCCCAGAACAGCAGCTGTGCACCCCAGCCGGCGCGGCCTCCCTGCCCGATCACCGTATCGGCCTGGTGATAGACGATGAAACCGACGATCAAGCCCAAGAGGCCCACGACGATCTGCACGTATTCTTCTTTGCGCGCCTTGCCAGCGAGCCCGGCCAAAGACGCAATGATGCCAAGCGCCGCCAGCACGTAGAGCAGGAAGGCCAAACCATCCGCCTGACCGACAAGGAAAGTACCGCTCGCGTTCGCGACGAGCGGCAGGAAGCAACCGGCCAGCGCACTTATGCCACCTACCAATCCCACGACGTTCTCAAGCTTCATGCGGCCTCCCGTCTGGCTTTGAATTCAAAACACGATGATGCGATCACCAACGTCCCGGCCGCGTGAGCGGCGGTGCTTCGCGTTGGCGATCGTAGGCACGCAGCTCGTCGCGGATATGGGCGATGCGCTGGCGGCCGAGCGCATTGCGCTCTTCATCCAGCACCACGCCATCAAGCAGCTCCGCCATGCGCTGCGCCGTGGGCAGCATGGTGTCCCACGCTTCCAGCGCACTGACAGGCGCGGGCAAGGTGAGGAAGAAGGCGATCGCCGGCGTTTCCAGTGACTGGATGCTCGCCATATCGAAGCTGCCCGGCTTGAGGATGTTGGCCACGCTGAAGATCGGACCGGCCTCGGGCTTGCGGTCGATCAGGCGATGGAACACGTCCATGTGACCATAGGTCAGGCCGGCTTTCTCAGCCGCCACGACGATATCCGGCCCGCGCAACAACTGGCCAGCACGCGCAGCGACGAACAACGACACGATCTTGTCGAAGTTTTCATCGACGCGTTTGCCGAGCTCTTGCCCTTGTGGCGGCGCTTCGAATCCCAAGTCTGCCTGGCGATCGACATCCGTCGGCTCTTCACCATCGGCATCCAGCTCGGCACGCACCTCGTCGCCCAAAGTGGGCGCGATGCGTTCACCGCGCGCATCCACACGCCGCCCCTGCCCCGGCTTCTTCGGCCTGCCGAACCAGAGGATAGCCGCGAACAAAATGATGCCGGCGACGAGAATGCCGATGCGAATGAGCGTGGTTTCGGACATGTTGTTCTTCCGTATGGCTTATGCAGCGCCGACCATGCGCGAGGCTTCCGCCAAATCCACGGAAACCAGGCGACTCACACCCGGCTCCCGCATGGTAACGCCAGATAGCTGCTCGGCGGCTTCCATCGTGGCTTTGTTATGGGTGACGAACAAGAACTGCACGGCTTCGCTCATCTCCTTCACCATGGCGGTGAAGCGACCGACATTGGCTTCGTCCAGCGGTGCATCCACCTCGTCCAGCAGGCAGAACGGCGCGGGGTTGAGGCGGAAGATGGCGAACACGAGCGCGACGGCCGTCATCGCCTTTTCACCGCCCGAGAGCAACGAGATATTGGCGACGCGCTTGCCGGGCGGACGCGCCATGATGGCGACGCCGGTGTCGAGCAGGTCTTCGCCCGTCAGCTCCAGATAGGCATGGCCACCACCGAACAGGCGCGGATAAAGCTCTTGCACGCCGGTGTTGACGCGATCGAAGGTGTCCTTGAAGCGGCCGCGGGTCTCGCGGTCGATCTTCTTGATGGCTTCTTCGAGTGTTTCCAAGGCAGCGGTGAGGTCCGCGTCCTGCGCGTCAAGGTATTCCTTGCGCTGCGCCGCTTCGGCGTGTTCGGCAATAGCGGCAAGGTTGACCGGCTCAAGGCGACGCAATTTGGCGTCGAAGTCAGCGACGGCTTTCTCCCACACGCTGGTTTCAGCTTCTTCGACCAAGGTGTTGATGACGTCTTGCAGCACGAAGCCGGCTTCGACGACTTCGGTCGAAAGGCGATTCGCGGCGATCATCGCGGCCTGTTGGTCCAACTTGCGCTGGCTGATCGCCTCGCGCTGCTGCAATGACTGGCCATCGCGCTCCTGACGCGTCTGCTCGAAACCGCGCAATTCGCCTTCGATGCTTTCCAAGGCAGCGCGCGCGGACGCCAAGGCCTGATCAACGCGCACGCGCTCATCGAGCGCGGACTGGCGTTCATCCTGCAATGCCTTGACCGGATCATCGCCGTCGGTCAATTGCGCAGCCAATTCACCCAGACGCGTATCCAGCTGGCCACGCTGCTGGCCCATGCGCGAAAGCGCTTGCGTCAGCGATACCACCTGCGTGCGCTGCGTTTCCACGGTCAGCGCCAAGGCATGCGCGGTTTCACGTGATTCGCGAGCACGATCACGCGCGGCGTCACGCGCTTCGGCCAAGGTGCGACGCTCATTTTCCAATACCTGGCGCGCGTCCTGCAGCTCGGCCATGCGGGCGATGGCGGTCTCGAGTTTTTCGCGCGCTTCGCGGGCCTGTGCGTTGCCGTCTTCGTTGAACTGGGTGATCTGCGCCAATTCGCTGTCGATGTTGGCAAGGCGCCCGCGCGCGGACTCGACGCGACCCTTGTGGCTCTGCAACTGGCCGGCCAATTCCGACACGCTGCGATGCGCCTGATACAGGCCGCGCTGCGCTTCCTCACGTGACTGCTCGGCTTCCAGCGCGCGTTGGCGCAGGCCCGCGATCTGTTCCTCCAGCGATTTTTCCTGCAGCTGGAGGGCTTCGATCTCGCCGCGCAGCGACTGGATCTCGCGCTCGCGCAGCAGCGCACCCTGTTTCGCAGCACCGGAACGCAGCACGCGCACCCAACCTGCACCCAGGCGCTCGCCTGCACGGGTAATGACCGAAGCACCATCGCCCAATTGCGGCAACAAAGTGCGCGCGTCGGCCAAGGTTTCGGCGACGTGCAGGTTGGCCAGCATGCGACGAATCGCCAATGGGCCACGCACCTTGGATGCCAGCGAAGTGGCAGCAAAACTTGCATCGGACTCTTCAGGCGAAACCAGGCTCAAACGCCCATCGGCGAGTTCGCCCAGCGCATCGACCAAGGCTTCCGGCGCCTCGACCAGCACGCCTTCGATCATCTGGCCCAGCGCGCCTTCGACCGCCGCTTCCCAGCCGCCTTCGACGCTGAGCTTCTCGCCCACGCGCGGCGCTTCATCCAGCCCACGTTGGCGCAACCATGCAACAGCCGCGCCTTGCTCCTGCCCGAGTGCAGCGCTCTGCAGGGTTTCCAGCGAACTCAAGCGGCCACGCTTGTCCTGCGCGGACTTGCGCGCATCGGCCAGCTGCGAGGCCAACTGGCGCTGTTCATCCTGCAGCGCGGTCACGGCTTGCTTGCGACTCTCAACATCAGCGGTCAGCGTGTCGATGCCGGCTTTTTGGGTGTCATGGCGCTGTTCGATGTCGGCGAAGGCGGCCGCCAACGCTTCCAGATCCAGCTGGGTGCGCTCGCCGGCCAGTTTTTCGCGGCGGCGCTCGGCGTCCAGCATCTGGCGGTCGAGGTAGTCGACGCGGGTGCGCTCGACATCGCCCGCACGCGCGGCTTCGGATTGATCCTTGTTGAGGGCATCCCAACGCTGCTGCCAATCGGCGAGTGCGGTTTCGGCTTCCTTCAATTCGGCTTGGCGCGCGTCATCGCCGCTGCGCAGCTCGGCAAGCTTGGGTTCGGCGTCCTGCAGGTTGGTCTGCAGGCTGGTTAGCGCAGCCTCGTCACTGCCGATGTGGGCGATGACTTCGGCCAGTGCCGTTTCAGCTTCCGCGCGCGCAGTGGTCAGGCGCGTTGACATCTCTTGTTGATGTTGAATCTGCTGCTCCAGGCGCGCGATCACGCCGCCGACGCGATACACCTCGGCCTGCGCCTGGGCATGACCATCGACGGCCGCCTGATGCCGCTCGCGGCCGGATTCGATCTCGCGTTCGGCCTGGCGCTGCTCGGCAATCAACTGCTCCAGCTTGGTTTCATCGGCGGCCAAGGCTTGGCGATGTTGCTGCAGGTCGGCATCCAGCGCACGGTATTGCAGCGCCTTCCATTCGGCATCCTTCACCTTGCGCTCGGCCTGGATGGCCGTGTACTGCTCGGCCTGACGCGCCTGGCGGGCAAGATGGGTCAGCTGCTTGCCGACTTCCTCGCGCAGATCATTCAAACGGTCCAGGTTCTCTCGGGTGGAGCGGATGCGGCTTTCGGTTTCCTTGCGGCGCTCCTTGTACTTGGAGATGCCGGCGGCCTCTTCCAGATACACGCGTAGTTCTTCGGGTTTCGCTTCGATGATCTGCGAGATCATCCCTTGCTCGATGATGGAATAGCTGCGCGGGCCCAGGCCGGTGCCCAGAAACAGATCCGTGATGTCCTTGCGGCGGCACTTCGACCCGTTGAGGTAGTAGGTGCTGTGACCATCGCGGCCCACCGTGCGCTTGACCGAGATCTCGTTGAACGCCGCGAATTCGCCGGTCACCGCGTGATCGCTGTTGTCGAAGATGAGCTCCACCGTCGCCTGCGACACCGGCTTGCGCGCGCTGGAGCCAGAGAAGATCACGTCGGTCGCATTGTCGCCGCGCAGGCGGCTGGCCGAGGACTCGCCCATCACCCAGCGCACGGCGTCGATGATGTTGGATTTGCCGCAGCCGTTCGGCCCCACCACGCCGGTCATGTTGGTCGGCAGGTGCAGCGTGGTCGGATCGACGAAGGATTTGAAACCGGCAAGCTTGATCGTGGACAGGCGCATGAACGATTCGCACCCGCCCACGCAGTCCGCGGGCGAGTCATTGAGGTTGGATTTATGCCTTCAACTTGTTGATTTTATTGATGGCGATGGAGTGGGTTTTGCAATTCCACAGCCGAGTATAAGCGGCTCGCGCCCTATCGGTTCAGGCTGAGCCTTCCGGCGCGCGGGCATCGATGGCAAGGGCATGGATATCGTCGGTCATCATCTGGCCCAGCGCGGCATAAATGGCGCGATGGCGAGCCAGCGGCAGCATCCCCGAGAACTTGTCGCTGACGATACGGACGCTGAAATGCCCATGGCCCTGCGCTCCACCGCCATGACCTGCATGCTTGTGGCTGTCATCGGTAATGACGAGCTCCACCGGCCAGAACGCATCGGTCAGCAGCTCGCGCATGCGTTCGATCCGCGCGGGGTTGAGGCGCGGGATGTCGGCTTCTGTATGTGTCATGGCAATACCTTGCGGAACGGACGCACTTCTACCCGCTCGTACACGCCGGCGGCGACATACGGGTCGGCATCGGCCCAGGCGCGTGCGGCCTCGAGCGCGTCGAATTCGGCGATCACCACGCTGCCGCTGAAACCGGCGGGGCCCGGGTCTTCACCGTCGATGGCCGGGCACGGGCCGGCTAGGAGCAGACGGCCTGCATCGCGCAAGGCCTCCAGCCGTGCGATGTGCTCGGGGCGCGCAGCCAGGCGCCTGGGCAACACATTCGGGCCGTCATAGCCTTCGATCACGTACCACATCGGGCGGCATTCCTTGTTCGGGACAATCCAACATTCTAAATGCCCCGCTGGACACGACGCCCACGTTCCGCTTACCCTAAGGTCAACGCAAGGCCCGTCCTGCTTGGGTTTCAAGCAACGCCGCCTGCACTTTCTTCCGATTTCCATGCGCGACCCGCCCGACGGCGAGACGGTCGTGGATCGGATATTGATGTTGTATCGATGCCCCGAACCCCGCCGTGCCACCCGGCCCGGCCATTGACGCATCCATGACCGAAGACCGCGCCCCCGAGGCCACCTCACCCGCCATGTCGCTTCACCCCCAGCAGCGTGCGCCCGAGCAGCACGAGATGCCGCTGGCGACCGTGCTTGGCCAGCCGGTGCTGGAGATCCCGAAGGATCTCTACATCCCGCCGGACGCGCTGGAAGTGATCCTGGAGGCGTTCGAGGGCCCGCTGGACCTCTTGCTGTACCTGATCCGCCGGCAGAACCTCGACATCCTGGATATCCCGGTCGCGGAAATCACCAAGCAGTACGTCGATTACATCCAGGCCATGCACGAGATGCGTTTCGAGCTGGCCGCCGAATACCTGGTGATGGCCGCGATCCTGGCCGAGATCAAATCGCGCATGTTGTTGCCGCGCCCACCCAACGAGGAAGGGCTGGAAGACGACCCGCGCGCGGACCTGGTCCGCCGCCTGCAGGAATACGAGCGTTACAAGCAGGCCGCCGAGGATCTGGACACCCTGCCCCGGCAGGAGCGCGACACCACCGCGGCTGCCGCGGCGTACATGCCCGATCGCAGCACCCTGCGCGAGCCGCCAGCGGTGGACATGCGCGAGATGTTGCTGGCCCTGCACGACGTGCTCAAGCGCGCCGAGTTGTTCACCCAGCACGCGATCAAGCGCGATGCGCTATCGGTCCGCCAGCGCATGGGCGAATTGCTCGACCGCCTGCACGATGGCGCCTTCCACCGCTTCGAGAGCCTATTCACGGCCGAAGAAGGCCGGCTGGGGGTCGTCGTCACCTTCCTGGGCCTCTTGACGCTGGCCAAGGAGCAACTGGTCGAGATCATCCAGGAAGCGCCACTTGCACCGATCTACGTGAAATCGCTCGCGACGCGGGACGCCCCGGCGGAACTGCCTGAAAGCGAATTCGACGAAGGCGATGGCATTGCCGCATCGACCGATACATCCGAAGCACCCGCGACGCCTGCGGCCTGAGCCGCCGACGCAACCACAGGTAACCCATGGACCAGACCCTCGTCACCCGCATCGTTGAAGGCGCCTTGCTCGCCGCCAGCCAGCCACTGACCGTGGCCCAGCTCGCCGCCCTCTTCACCCTGGACGAGCCCGCGCCCGACGGCAGCCTGCAGAACGCATTGGCCGAGTTGCAGGCGCAGTGCGCCGAGCGCGGCGTGGAGCTGGTCGAAGTCGCCTCCGGCTGGCGTTACCAGGTCAAGGCCGATGTCCACCCGTGGGTCACCCGCATGTGGGCCGAGCGCACCACCAAGTACACCCGCGCCACACTCGAAACGCTGGCGCTGATCGCCTACCGCCAGCCGATCACCCGCGGCGAGATCGAGCAGATCCGCGGCGTGGCGACCAACAGCAACATCATCAAGTCGCTGGAAGAACGCGACTGGATCCGCTCGGTCGGCCACCGCGACGTGCCCGGCCGCCCGGAACTGCTGGGCACCACCAAGACTTTCCTCGACTACTTTGGCCTGAAGCGCCTGGACGAATTGCCGCCGCTGTCGGAGCTGAAGGACTTCGGCGAGTTGGACCCGCAGCTGGATTTCGACGCCGCGCCGATCGCTGCGAATACCCCGGTGGAAGGGGATGTCGATGTCGCTTCGGATGGCGAAAACGCGCTGGATGTCGACGCCGCTTCCGATACCGACGCGAATGACCCCGATCACGGCGATGACGAAGCCGCATCGCCCACCCAAGACCACGACGCCGAGGCCGATGCCGCCGACGCACACCCCGAAGACGATGCCGGTTCTGATGCCGCATCCCACACTGAACAAGACAACGAAGAAGACATCGCCGCCGATGGCGAGGTCAGGAGCCACTGATGAGCAATAACGAACCCCGCAAACCCCTCTCCCTCAAGCGCGGCAGCGACGAAGCTCCGACCAGCAAACTGGAAGAACGCCTGCACAAGGTGCTGGCGCAGGCCGGCCTTGGCTCGCGTCGTGCGCTGGAGCAGCGCATCGCCGACGGCAAGGTCATCGTCAATGGCGAGCCGGCGAAAGTCGGCATGTCGATCAAGGCCGGTGACAAGGTGGAGATGGATGGCCGCGGCTTTGTCGCGAGCGCACTCACCGAGCCGCCGCGCGTGTTGATCTACAACAAGCCGGAAGGCGAAGTGACCACCCGCGAAGACCCCGAAGGCCGCCCGACCATTTTTGATGGCCTGCCGGTGCTGAAGGGCTCGCGCTGGATCTCGATCGGCCGCCTCGACATCAACACCAGTGGCCTGTTGCTGCTGACGACCGATGGCGAACTCGCCAACGCGATGATGCATCCCTCGCACGAGGTCGAGCGCGAGTACATCTGCCGTGTGCGCGCACCTGAAGGCGAAGACGAGGTCAGCGACAAATTGGTCGACCGCCTACGCCGCGGCGTGGCACTGGAAGACGGCCCGGCCAAATTCGACAAGATCGATCGGATGTCGGGCACCGACATGCCGCATGAGAGCCGGCACGACTGGTTCCGCGTCACCCTGACCGAAGGCCGCAACCGCGAAGTGCGCCGTTTGTGGGAATCGCAGGGCTGCCAGGTGTCGCGCCTCAAGCGCATTCGCTACGGCAAGGTCAGTCTGCCGCAGCCGCTGCTCCGCGGCCAATCGCAGGAACTGCCCGACGCGCAGGTCGAAACCATGCGCAAGGCCGTGGGCCTGGAAGACAGCGTGCCGGCCGCGCTGACCCTGTTGCCGGTGATCGGCCAGCGCCGTGCGGCGAAGTCCACCGTGCACCTCGGCAATGACCGTCGCGCCCAGGGTGGCTACGTCAACGGCCACAACGCCGCCGATGAAGGCCGCGAGTTGCGCCGCTTCGACCACGTCCGCGAGGACCGCAACCGCCGTGGCGGACCGCGCAAGTCCGGCGGCCTGACCGTCAGCGGTGAAGCCGCCGCCAACCAAGCCAACAAGCGCCTGAAGGTGAAGGGCCAGCAGCGCCAGCCCGGCCAGCGCATGCGTCCGGGTGAGCAACGCGGTGACAACCCGGCCGCGATGCGCACCTGGTACGTGCCCGAGGGTGTGGATACCGGCCCCAGCGGGCATCGCAACGCCGATGGCCGCGGCCCCAAGAAACCTTATGGCAACAAGCCGCGTCGTAGCGGTCCGGGCGGTGGCAGTGCTGGCGGTGGGTATCGCCAAGGCGGCGACGGCCCACGCGGCAATGCCGGTGGCGGTTACCGCCAGGGCGGCGATGGTCCACGTGGCCAAGGCGGTCAGGCCAAGCCGAAGCATCCGTACGGGCACCCGGGCAATGCGCCCAGTTTCCCGTCCGACCACGCCAACCCCGGCAGCCACAACCCTTACGGGCAGGCCCCGCGCCAGAACCGTGGCCCGCGCCCAGGCGGTCCAGGCGGCTCGCGTCCCGGCGGCAATCGTCCTGCTGGCAACCGTGGCCCACGTCCGGGCGGCGGCAATCGCGGTCCGCGTGGTGCAGGCGGTGGCGGCAATCGCTGAGCCGTATTCGGCCTGACACAGGATTGATCAACGACGCGCCTTCGGGCGCGTCGTTCGTTTCAGCGCTCGATCAACTCGAAAGCATCGCCATCATGCATCGCCGGGAAACGCTCGCGATGCTTCTGCAATTCGTCCCATTGCAGGGTGGTGGTCGCGACCATCTCGCCGTGGCCGTCTTCGCTGACCGGCTGGCCGAGGAAATCGATCACCGCGCTGTCGCCCGCGTAGTCGATGTCGTTGCCATCGCGACCGACGCGGTTGACGCCCGCCACGTAGGCCAAGTTTTCGATGGCACGCGCCCGTAGCAACGTCTTCCACGGATAGGCGCGCACTGCCGGCCAGTTGGCGACGAAGATCAACAGGTCGTAATCCGGCCCGTCCTTGCGTTCGACATCGAAACGGTTGCGCGCGAACACCGGGAAACGCAGGTCGTAGCAGACGAGTGGGCAGATGCGCCATCCCCGCCACTCCACCGTGAGGCGTTCGTTGCCTGCGGCGTAGCGCTCATGCTCTTTGGCAAAAGTGAAGAGGTGCCGCTTGTCGTAATGCTGCACATCGCCGCCCGGCGTCACGAACATCATCCGGTTGAACACATCCTTGCCCACGCGCAGTTGCACGCTGCCGCAGATCGCGGCATCAAGCTTGGCGGCTTGCTCGCGCATCCACGCGACCGTCGGGCCTTGCATGTCTTCAGCCGAGTCGATCGCGTCGTTGGAAAAGCCGCTGGTGAAGGTCTCCGGCAGGATGACGAGATCGGTCAACCCGCGCAGATGCGAGATTTTTTCGCCGTAATACGCGCGATTACCCGCCGGGTCATGCCAGCGGGTATCGCCCTGCACCAAGGAAACACGCAAGTCCTGCTGGGAGGTCATTGCTTGGCCACCGCCTCGTCCGGCACGAACTTCAGTACGTTGCCATTGATGCAATAACGCTTGCCGGTCGGCGGCGGGCCGTCGTCAAAGACGTGGCCGAGATGGATGCCGGAGCTCTTGCTCAACACCTCGACGCGGCGCATGCCGTGGCTGTTGTCCACGCGCAATTCCAGCGCGCCCTCGACCGGGTTGAAGAAGCTCGGCCAACCGGTACCGCTCTCGAACTTGGCGTCCGAGCGGAACAGATTCGCGCCGGTGATCGGATCGACATAGAAACCGGGACGCTTCTCGTCTAGATGCGAACCGCTGCCAGGCACCTCGGTGCCCTGCTCGAACGCGATTCGCTGCTGCGCGGGCGTCAACAGCTGGAACCCCAGCCACTTCCAGAACGCCTGCTGCTCGCCGTTGTAGCCGGTGTAGCGCGAGACCTCGCGGCCATTCTTGAACAGGACGATAGTCGGCGTGGCAAACAGCGCCTTCTCCAGCGTCCAGCCCTTCGGCGGTTGCGCGGACAAGGTGGTCGCTACGGGCACGTCAGCCTTCCACTTCGACAACACGTCGTTCTTGAACTTCTCGCAATACGGGCAAGTCTCGGCTTCAAACACGATCAGCTGGCGCTCGGCGTTGAGCGTCGCCGGATCCAGCGCGGGATGCGCCTGGCCACCGCTGCCGTCCATCGCATACTTCACGCCCGTGCCGCCCAGCCCGCAATAGCCGTTGGGGTTCTTCACCAGATAGTCCTGATGATATTCCTCGGCGCGCGTGTAGTTCTTGAGCGGCGCGATCTCTGTCGCGATCTTGCCGAAGCCTTCGCGCGTCAGCGATTGCTGGTAGATGTCGCGGGTCTGCTCGGCCAGGGCTTGCTGCTCGGGCGTCGAGGTGTAGATGGCGCTGCGATAGTTGGTGCCGATGTCGTTGCCCTGCCCGTCCACCTGGGTCGGGTCATGGTTTTCCCAGAACGCGGCCAAGATCGTCGCCAGCTCCACCTTCTTGGGGTCGAAGCTGACCTTGATCACTTCGGCGTGGTTACGCGCCTCGCTGCGGCCGCGTTTGATCTGGCGCTCAAGTTCCAACACGTCGTCGTAACTGGTCTTGCTGGCATCGCCATTGGCATAACCGGATTCAACATCCACTACACCCGGAATCGCAGACAAGCGCTTCTCCGCGCCCCAGAAACAGCCCATGCCGAAGACGATGCTTTGGACATCCGCACTCATGTGTTTTTCTCCCGATGACAACAACGGCGTGGCGGCAGGTGGCCGCAACACGAACATGGCGAGCAAGCCGGCGACCACCAGGGTGACGATGACGGCGATGAGGTTCACGGTTTTCATGGCCATTGGAGCCTAATCAGCAGTGATAAGTTCCTTACGCTTCCCAGGCCACTGGGGATGCAAGCAGCCTGGATGCCAACCCGGCGGTCAAGGCGCCTTCAAACGCTCGATCGCTGCATCCAAAGTGGGTTCGCTCTTCGCAAAACACAAGCGCAACAGGCGCTGCCCGGTTTGCGGCGTCTCGTAGAAGGGCGAGAGCGGAATGCCGGTGACGCCGTGCTCTTTGGTCAACCAACGGCTGAACTCGACATCATCCAGGTCACTGACCGCCGAGTAATCGACCAACTGGAAATAACCGCCGGGCACGGCCAGCGGGCGGAATTTCGTGCCTGCCAGCTGCTCGCGGAAACGGTCGCGCTTCTCCTGGTAGAACGCGCCCAGCGTTTCGTAGTGCGCGGGATCGGCCTCGATCATTTCGGCAAACGCGGCCTGCGCCGGGTGGAAGGTACAGAAGGTGTTGTACTGGTGCACCTTGCGCAGCTCCGCGCTCAACGCGGGCGGTGCCACCGCGTAGCCGACCTTCCAGCCGGTGCAGTGATAGGTCTTGCCAAAGCTCGAAATGACGAACGCACGCTCGCGCAGTTCGGGGTAATAGAGCGCGGATTCGTGGCGACGACCGTCGAACACAATGTGCTCGTACACCTCGTCGGAAATGAGGTAGAGGCCATTCTTCTGAACGATGTCGGCCAACTCGCGCATGTCGTCGGCGGTGAGCATCGCGCCCGACGGGTTGTGCGGCGTGTTGGTGATGATCATGCGCGTCTTGGATGTCACTGCATCGCGCACCTTCTGCCAATCGGGAGCGAAGGTTTCGGGATCCAAGGCCACGTGCACCGCGCGCGCACCAGCCAGGTCAATCGCCGGCTCGTAGCAGTCGTAGCACGGGTCCAGCACGATGACTTCCTCGCCCGCACGCACGACCGCATGCACGGCGTCGAAGATCGCCTCGGACGCGCCACTGGTGACGGTGATCTCGCTGTCCGGGTCCGGCCGGTAGCCGTAGCAGCGCTCGGTTTTGCCCGCGATAGCCTGCCGCAGCGCCGGGGTGCCGGTCATCATCGCGTACTGGTTTTGGCCTGCACGCATGGCCTTGTCCAACGCCTCGATCAATCGCTCGGGCACCGGGAAATCGGGGAAGCCCTGACCCAGATTGACCGCGCCGTGTTGGGCGGCCAGCTGCGACATGACGGTGAAAATGGTGGTGCCGACGTTCGGAAGCTTGCTCTGCATTGCGCGGGGGTCGATGCGGTGGGGGTCTGAGTTTACGTGCTGGCGGTTAAGATGCCGCATCGCCGCCCATCCACGCCCCGTGCCGATTTCGTCTTCCCCGTCCTTGCTCACCGTGCGTGGCCTCTCCTTCTCGCGCAACGAGGAACCGTTGTTCGGCCCGCTGGATTTCAGCGTCGATGTCGGCGAAGCCCTCTTGGTGCGCGGCGACAACGGCGTCGGCAAGACCACGCTCCTGCGCGTGCTGGCCGGCTTGCTGCGCGCGGACGAAGGCACGCTCGATATCAAAGGCCATGCCGCCGATCGCGAAAGCCGGGCTCGCGCCATCGCCTATCTCGGGCATTTGCCTGCCTTCAAGGCAGACCTGACCTCGCTGGAAAACCTTGAATTTCTCTGCGCGCTGCATGGCCGCCGCGAAGGCCGGTCGCTGGAAGCCGCGATGGCCACCGTGGGCCTGGCCGGTTACGAGGACAGCCCCGCGCGCACGCTGTCCGCCGGGCAAAAGAAGCGCCTCTCACTGGCACGCATGTGGCTGTCGCCCGCGCCGTTGTGGTTGTTGGATGAGCCTTACGCCAATCTGGATCTGGGCGGCATTGATCTGGTGAATCGGTTGATCGTCGGCCATCTGGACGATGGCGGCGCCACCCTGGTCACCACGCATGGTGCGTACGCCGCGCCGCCGGTGAAGACCCGTGAGTTGGTCATGCAACGCGCGGTTTGGAGTGGCGCCGAATGATCGCCGCTGGTTACGCCTTGCTGGTCCGCGACCTGCGCCTGTTGTGGCGCCGTCGTGGCGATGCCTTCCAGCCTGCGCTGTTCGCGGTGCTGGTCGTGGTGCTGTTCGCGCTGGGGCTGGGCGGCGAAGCCGAACTGCTTGCCCGGGTGGCACCTGCAGTGCTGTGGCTGGCCGTGTTGCTTTCGGGGATGTTGTCGTTGGACACGCTGTTGCGAGGGGATGCGGAAGATGGCTCCCTCGACCAATGGCTGCTCGCCCCGGTGCCGCTGTCCTGGCTGATCGCCGTACGCGTCTTCAGCCATTGGTTGACGACTGCGCTACCCCTGCTGATCGCGGTGCCGTTGCTGGCTGAACTCATGCAGCTGCCACGCGCACAATTGCCCTTGTTGATGATGTCGCTTCTCATCGGCACGCCGCTGCTGAGTTTGATCGGCGCGGTGGTCGCCGCGCTCACCGTCGGCATGCGCCGTGCGGGGATTTTGCTGGCGCTGCTCGCCCTGCCGCTCTACGTGCCTGTGCTGGTGTTCGGCGCGGGCGCGGTGGCCGCCGATGCGCAGGGGCTGGATGCCTCGGGCGCCTTGCTGATGATGGGCGCAGGCCTTGTCGCCGGTGCGGTCCTTGCACCGCTGACGGCAGCGGCAGCGCTGCGTATCGCACTCAGCGGCGAATAGTCCCAAACGCCCAACTCTTGAGCCAAGTCAACGTGTTGCTGGGTGCGATTGGGGACAATAGGTCATCGACGCCACGCTCGGCGCACCTGTTTCCCTCATGGAGATCGTGATGAAGCTTCGTTCCCCCTTGTTGGCCGCCGCCATCGTTTTGTCCCTGACTGCTTGCAGCCAGCCTGCCGAACCCGAGGCCAACACCCCCGCCGCCGCCGAAGCCGCGCCTGCACCCGAAGCGACATCGACCGCCCCCGAAACCGATGCCAACGCCGCGACCGATGCTGCGCCCGCGACGGGCGAATGTGCCTTCAACCTGGAAGGCAACGACGCCATGCAATACAACGTCAAGAACATCGACGTGCCGAAGTCCTGCGCGACATTCACCATCCACCTGAAGCATGTCGGCAGCATGCCGATCGCCGCCATGGGCCATAACGTCGTCATCGCCAAGACTGCGGATATCGGGGATGTCGCGGCCGACGGCTCCGCGGTTCAGCCCGATCATGTGATGGCCGGTGACACCCGCGTCATCGCCCACAGTCCGATGGTCGGTGGCGGCCAATCTACCTCGGTCACGTTCGAGACCGGCAAGCTGGCCGATGGCGGCTTTTCGTTCTTTTGCACCTTCCCGGGCCACTCCGGGATGATGCAGGGCACGCTCAGCCTCAAATAAGCTCCTTGTGTGCATGAACGCCCGCGCCTTGGGGTTGCGGGCGTTCGCGTACCCCACATGCCTCCGCGCGGGTCGGCTGGTATCCTTGGCGTTTGACCGACGCGGCCCGCCGCGCCCGGCCGCCCAGGTGCGCGGCCCCTGCCTGATCCGTGCAATGAATCCCCTCGTCCGCTGGTTCCATCAACTCGCCTCGCCCCCCTATTTCGACCGCTTCGCCGCGCGCTGGTCGCCGTGGTGCTATGGCGCTGGCCTGTTGATCATGCTCTTCGGCTTGTGGGGCGCCCTGTTCAATGTCCCCGCCGATTACCAGCAAGGCGACAGCTTCCGCATCCTCTACATCCACGTGCCGGCCGCATGGATGAGCTTGGGCGTATTTGCCGGCATGGCGATCTATTCGGCCATCGCGCTCATCTGGCGCATCAAGCTGTGCGAGATCCTGGCCATGGCCTGCGCCGCACCCGGCGCCGCCTTCACCTTGGTCACGCTGATCACCGGCGCGATCTGGGGCAAGCCGATGTGGGGCACTTGGTGGGATTGGGACCCGCGCCTGACCACTGAGCTGATCCTGCTTTTCATGTACCTCGGCGTCATTGGCTTGTATCACGCCATCGAAGACCGTCGCGCCGCTGCACGCGCCGCAGGCCTGTTGGCGATTGTCGGCGTGGTGTTGCTGCCGGTCATCCGTTATTCGGTGGTGTGGTGGAACTCGCTGCACCAGGGCCAGACGATCAAGATGTTCGGTGAATCCTCGATGGACCCCAGCATGGTGATGCCGCTCTGGGCGATGGTGATCGGCACGCATGTGTGGTTCGTCGGCTCGCTGTTGGCCCGCGCGCGCGCCGACAACCTGCGCCGCGAGGCCGGCAAGGACTGGGTGCTGCGCAGCGCCGGGGAACGCACATGAGCTATCGCGAATACGTCATCGCCGCTTACGTGGTGTTCGCCCTGATGCTGGCGTGGGATTGGCTGGCACCGAAGCTCACCATCGCGCGGGCACGCCGCGCGGCCTTGCAATTGGCCAAGCGCCGCGCCGCGCGTGATGGCCAGTCGGAGACCACACGATGAATCCCGTACGCAAACGCCGCTTGATCGTGATCGTAATGATCGTGGCGGCAGCAGCGCTCGCCGTCACCTTGTTGTCGATGGCCCTGCAGCGCAATGTGGCTTATCTCTACACGCCCAGCGAAGTGCTGCGTGGCGAGGCCGGCGACAAGGCGCGCTTCCGCCTGGGTGGCATGGTGGCGGAGCACTCCTTCAAGCGCGCGACCGGCTCGCTGGAGGCCCATTTCGAAGTCGATGATGGCGATGCGCGCATGCCGGTCGTCTACACCGGCATCCTGCCCGACCTGTTCCGCGAAAAGCAGGCGGTAATCGCGACCGGCTCGATGAAGGATGGCGTGTTTGTGGCGGAGCAAGTCCTGGCCAAGCACGACGAGACTTACATGCCGAAAGAAGTCGCCGACAAGATGGGCGCCGCGCACAAGAAGCACAACGTGGAAGACAAGCCGGCGGCGGCCAACTGATGCTGGGAGAACTGGGTCATTTCGCGCTGAACTTGGCGCTGTGGGTCGCCGTGATCCAGTCGGTCATCCCGCTGATCGGCGCACACAAAGGGCGCAACGACTGGATGGCGGTCGCGCGTCCGGCAGCCTTCGTCCAACTCGCGCTCATCGCTTTCGCTTTCATTCTGCTCACCCACGCGTTTGTGGTGCAAGACCGTTCGCTGCAATACGTGGCCGATAACAGCAACTCGCTGCTGCCGATGGTCTATCGCTTCACCGCCGTGTGGGGGGCGCACGAAGGCTCGCTGCTGCTGTGGCTGCTGGTGCTGGCCGGATGGACCGGCGCCGTCGCCGCGTTCTCGCGTCATCTACCGCTGTCGGTGATCGCGCGCGTCTTGGGTGTGATGGGCATCGTGTCGATCGGCTTCCAAGCTCTTTTGTTGTTCACCAGCGATCCGTTCGAGCGCTTGCTCCCCGCCGCCAGCGAAGGCCGCGATCTCAACCCGCTGCTGCAAGACCCGGGCATGATCATCCACCCGCCGATGCTCTATCTCGGCTACGTCGGTTTCGCGGTGCCATTCGCGTTCGCCATCGCCGCCTTGCTCGATGGAAAAGTGGACGTGCGCTGGCAGCGTTGGACGCGCCCGTGGACCAATATCGCGTGGGGCTTCCTCACCCTCGGCATCGGGCTCGGAAGCTGGTGGGCGTACTACGAACTGGGCTGGGGCGGCTGGTGGTTCTGGGACCCGGTCGAAAACGCCAGCTTCATGCCCTGGCTGGTCGGTGCCGCCCTCATCCACTCGCAGGCAGTCACCGAAAAACGCGGCAGCTTCGCCAACTGGACGCTGCTGCTGGCCATCGCCGCGTTCTCGCTGTCCTTGCTCGGCACCTTCCTGGTGCGCTCGGGCGCGATCACCAGCGTGCACGCCTTCGCGGCCGATCCCGAACGCGGCATGTTCATCCTGGCGTATCTCGGCGTGGTCGTTGGCGGCTCGTTGCTGCTGTACGCATTGCGCGCGCCCGGCGCGACGGCGGAAGCGCGCCCGTTCGCGCCGTTCTCGCGTGAAACCCTTCTACTCATCAACAACCTGCTGCTGACCACCGCCGGCGCGATGGTCTTGATCGGCACGCTTTACCCGATGCTGGCGGATGCGTTGGAGCTCGGCAAAGTCTCGGTTGGCCCGCCGTATTTCTCGTTGATGTTCGTGCTGCTCATGGCACCCGTGGTGATGCTGCTGCCGTTCGGCCCGCTGGTGCGCTGGCAGCGAGAACAGCCGCAACCGGTCATCGCGATGTTGATGCCGTGGGCCGCATTGGCCTTGGTCATCGGTGCCATCGCCTGGTGGATGGCACCGCAAGGCGCGATCAAGACCGGCGTCGGCATCGCAGCGGCGCTGTGGGTCGGTCTCGGCACGCTGTTGTTCGCATGGCAGCGCCTGCGCAAGTCGGGTCGGATGACGCGGGAGATGACCGGGATGACGCTCGCCCACGTCGGCGTCGCGCTGTTCGTCGCCGGCGCGCTGCTGAACGCTGCGCTCAACGAGCAACGTGAAGTCGCGCTCGCGCCCGGGCAAACGCTCAGCCTGCATGGCGATGACTATCGCTTCGACGGCGTGCGTCGCGAAGCCGGCCCCAACTACGATGCCGACATCGGCACGGTCACGCTGATGCGCGATGGCAAGCGCATCGCCACCCTGCATCCTGAAAAGCGCAGTTACGCCAGCGGCGGCCAGGTGATGACCGAGGCCGCCGTGGATTGGGGCGTCTTCCGCGACCGTTATGTGGCGCTGGGCGAATCGCTGGGCAATGGCAGCTGGGCCGTGCGCGTGCACAGCAAACCGATGATGGGCTTCATCTGGCTGGCCGTCGTGTTGATCGCGCTGGGCGGTTTCGTCACCGCCGCCGATCGCCGCTTCCGCCGCTATCAGGAGGAAAAAACCACATGAGCAAGAACCGCTGGATCCCCCTCGCCATCTTCATCGCGCTCGGCGCGTTGTTGGCAGCCGGCGTGTGGATGAGCCGTCGTCCGGATCGTGATGCACTGCCCTCGCCGCTGATCGGCAAGCCCGCGCCAGAATTTTCCCTGCCCGAACTCTTCGACCCCACGCGCACCGTCACGCTCGCCGATCTCAAGGGCGCCCCCTTTGTGATGAATGTGTGGGGCAGCTGGTGCGTGGCCTGCCGCGACGAACACGCCGCATTGACCGCGTTCTCCGAAACCAAGCGCGTGCGGGTCATCGGCTACAACTGGAAGGACGAGCCCGAAGACGCCAAGCGTTGGTTGGAACAACTCGGCAACCCTTACTTCATGATCCTGCAGGACATCGAAGGCCGCACTGCGCTCGATTTCGGCATCTACGGCGCACCCGAAACCTTCCTCATCGATGCCAAGGGCATGATCGTGTGGAAGCACGTCGGCGTACTCACGCCTGAGCTCATCCGCAACGAGCTGGAACCCAAACTGACCCAGTTGGAGGCCGCACGCTGATGCGCAAGGCGCTGGCCATCCTGTTGTTGGGCCTGTGGCTGCCGCTGGCGGCCTTGGCGCAAGTCAAAGGGGATGTCGCCCCGCCGGTGTTCCGCGACCAGTTCGAAGAGCAGCGCTTCCGCCAGCTCACCCATGAGCTGCGCTGCGTCATGTGCCAAAACCAGTCGCTCGCCGATTCCAACGCCGAGATCGCCCGCGACTTGCGCAACGAAGTCTTGGTGCTGATGCGCCAAGGCAAGACCGATGCCGAGATCCGCGATTTCATGGTCGCGCGTTACGGCGAATTCGTGCTGTACAAGCCGCGCCT
Organism: Solilutibacter tolerans; assembly: GCF_900155935.1. GTDB lineage: Bacteria > Pseudomonadota > Gammaproteobacteria > Xanthomonadales > Xanthomonadaceae > Solilutibacter > Solilutibacter tolerans. The sequence continues at coordinate 245,636 of NZ_FTLW01000004.1, read as the reverse complement.
GGAAGGCGGGACGATGTTGCTCTGGTTCGGCCCGCTGCTGCTGATATTGATCGGTGGCGCGCTGGTGTACGTGCTGGTGAAGCGCGGTGGCAAACGCAGCGCGGTGCCCATCGACGACAAGCAGGAGTGGTAGGGATGGCGATGTTCCTGATCGGCGCCGCAGTGCTGCTGTTGCTCACGTTGTACGCCGTGCTGCGCCCACTGCTGGGTCGCAGCAAGACGCTGGCTGCGGGCATCGCCTTCGCCGTCATCGCCGCCAGCACCGTGCTGTACCTGCAACTGGGTACGCCTGCCGCGCTCGATCCCGCGATGGTGCGCGCGCCGACCAATTTGGCGGAAGCCCGCGCGCAGCTGGAACGCAAATTGGCCGAAAGCCCGGGCGATGCCGAAGGCTGGCGCTTGCTGGGTCGCGCCTATGCCGCCGAAGGCAATGCGAAAGAGGCCGCACGCGCCTACGCCGAAGCCGCGAAGCGTGCCCCGCGCGACGCCGATGTGCTGACCGAAGCCGCCGAAGCCCGCGCACTCACGCGTGAAGATCGCCGCTTCGATGACATCGCCACCGCGCAGCTGGAACAAGCCATCGCCATCGAACCGATGCATCAGCGTGCACGCTGGTTCCTCGGCATCAGCCTGCGTCAGGCCGGCGAACACGCCAAGGCGGCCGAAGTCTGGTCGCCGCTGCTCTCGCGAATCGATGCCAAGACCGCCGCCACCTTGCTGGTGCAGATCAACCAAGCACGCACCGAAGCCGGGCTGGCACCGATGAAGCTGCCGACCGAAGCAACATCCACCTCAGGCTTGGCCGTTCAAGTCACCTTCGCGCCCGGCATCGATATCCAGCAACTCCCCGATACCGCTCGCATATTCGTGATCGCGCGCGCCGCGGGTGGCCCACCGATGCCTGTTGCCGTACAAAAGCATGAAGTGAGTGCGATGCCGCTATCGATTCGCTTGAGCGATGCCGACAGCCCCATGCCTACCGCCAAGCTGTCCAGCCTCAAGCAAGTCGAGGTGATCGCGCGTCTGTCGATGAATGGCATAGCCAATCGTCAGGCCGACGACATCGAATCCCGACCCGTGCAACTCAGCTTGCCGCACACGCAAGCCGTCGAACTGGTGATCGGCAACGAGTGAGCGACACGCTCGGTTAGCATTGTCGGCATGAGCGAATTCATACCGCCCGCGACGCGCTTCATCGCCTTGCCCTCGCCGTTCCCGATGAAGGATGGCGGCCAACTGCACGGTGCCCGCATCGCGTATGAAACCTGGGGCATGTTGGATGCGGACGCCGGCAACGCCATCCTGATCCACACCGGCCTCTCGCCCGATGCGCACGCCGCCAGCCATCCTGATGATCCCAGCGACGGGTGGTGGGAACGCATGATCGGCCCGGGCAAGGCCATCGACACGGATCGTTGGTTCGTGGTCTGCGTCAACACGCTGGGCAGCTGCAAGGGCTCGACCGGCGCCGCGTCGATCAACCCCGCCACAGGCAAGGCCTACCAACTCGATTTCCCTGAGCTTTCCGTCGAAGACTGCGCCGATGCCGCCGCCCATGTCGTGCGCGAACTCGGCATCACGCAGCTCGCCTGCGTCATCGGCAACTCGATGGGCGGCATGACGGCGTTGTCGATGATCGAGCGCCACCCCGGCCTTGCCCGCCACCTCATCGACATTTCCGGCGCGGCGCGCGCGCTGCCGTTCTCCATCGCGATTCGCTCGTTGCAGCGAGAGGCCATCCGCCTGGACCCGTTGTGGAACGAGGGCCAATACGATGATGAGCGTTACCCAGAATCGGGCATGCGTATCGCCCGCAAACTGGGCGTCATCACCTATCGCTCGGCGATGGAATGGGATGGCCGCTTCGGTCGTATCCGTTTGGACCCGGAAGCGCGCGAAGACGACATCCCGTTCGCCGCGGAATTCGAAGTGGAAGGCTATCTGGAGAACCATGCGCGTCGCTTCGTGCGCCGGTTCGACCCCAACTGCTATCTCTATCTTGGCCGTGCGATGGACCGCTACGACATCGGCGAATCCAGCCTGACGCCCTGCGGCGACCGTCATCGTGACGCGCTGGACGCCCTCGCCACGCTCAAGCTCGACAAGGCGCTGGTGATCGGCGTCGAGACCGACCTCTTGTTCCCGCTGGAGCAGCAGCAGGAAATCGCCGAAGGCCTGCGCCGCGGCGGCGTGGACGCGCAATTCGTGGCGATGCCGTCTCCCCAAGGCCACGATGCGTTTCTGGTAGACATCGAACGCTTCGGGCCTGCCGTGCGCGACTTCCTGAATACGCTTCTTCCGGCAGCTTGATGACGACTTGGAATGAGCAGGTAAAATAAAGCCATGAACACCAGCGACAGCAATGCCCTGCGCGATTTTCCCGGCCGCGATCGCCTCATCGAATCCGTGGACGAGGCCGTGTCGAATGGCGAATGTTGCGCCATCGCCCAGCAATTGCGTCGCAATCTGTGTGCGCTGATGCGCGATGGCAATGTCCAATTACCTGCCTGCGTATTCGAGTCCGTCGACGGTCACTACGCGCGCCGCGAGATCCACCGCAGCGAGGAACACGGCTACGCCATCATCGCCATGACCTGGGGCCCCAACCAAGGCACGCCCATCCACGACCACTCCGGTATGTGGTGCGTCGAAGGCGTCTGGGCGGGCCAGCTGGAAATCACCCAGTACGACTTGGCCGAACGTACCGGCGAAGAATTCCGTTTTGTCGAAGTGGGCACACTGATCGCCGGCACGGGTTCGGCCGGCAGCCTCATCCCGCCGCACGAATATCACGCGATTCGCAATGCGAGCGATAGCGATGTCGCCGTCTCCATCCACATCTACGCAGAGCCGATGACTTGCTGCGGCGTGTTTTCCGAAGCCGAGGAACAAGGGGATGGTTGGCACCGCTACATCGAAAAGCAACTGGCGTTGGATGCGGCGGCTTGATGCTGGCCAGGTTACGAAATATTGAAAAAGCCGCCTTGGGGCGGCTTTTTTACAGCCTCTGAAGGGGCAAACAGAATTTGCCCCTTGAACTTCAGAGACTGCTTTCGGCCAGAAAAGCGGTTATTCATCGAGTGCGCTTATACCGTGGCGCTCTTAGCGCTACACGATGATCTGAAAGTTTCAGGATGCACGTTCGTTTAAAAGACGCGCCAAGATGTGTTCACGGCATACATCGAGTATTTCGTCCGTCAGAGGTGAGTTGTCGGGACAGGACCTCGACAACACCACCGCCCCGACAGCTTGAGCCATCAGGACGATCCGACGTGCGCGCGCTTCGTCTTTTACGCTATCGGGCAACGCGTCTTCCTTGTGCGCTGGCGCAGACAACTGACGCTCGATGCCCGCTGCAAACGCCGCCTTGACCGATTCCGGTTGGCGCGCCGCATCCGCACATAGCGCGGCCATCGTGCAGCCGTCGCCCGGGTTGTCCCGATGCTCCCGGGAAACGTAATAGCTCAAGAAGTCACTCGGATCACCGCTCATCGCCGCGTCTGCCGAACGCGCCAGGCCGCAGCTTGCCGCTTCGGCCATCAGATCGGTCTTGGAGCCGAAATGCTTGTAGAAGCCGCCATGGGTGAAGCCGGCCGCCGCCATCAGATCCGCGACGCCCACACCGTCGTAGCCCCGCTCCCTGAAAAGGGTGGAGGCGGTTTCTACGATATGTGCCCTATTTGCCTGGGCTTGTTGCTTCGTGACCTTCATGGACCGTGTCTCTGGATGCCCCCCTGCGGAGGTTTTTCACTATACCACCAATAGATTATGGTCATAATCAAACCGTTGACATCAAAGATTATGGTCATCATCATTGAACTCTCAACCAGCACTAGACCAGGGGGAACGCTTCCCCGGCCATCCACCATTAGCTCTCAGGCACGACATGTCCGACACCACGCTATTCCAGCCCTATCCGCTTGGCCCGCTGACTCTGTCCAACCGCATCGTCATGGCACCTTTGACACGTAACCGTGCGGGCGCAGGGTTGGTGCCCAGCACCCATGCTGCCACTTATTACGCGCAGCGCGCCTCGGCCGGGCTAATCATTACCGAGGCCACCCAGGTCTCGGCGCAAGCCCAGGGCTATCAGGACACCCCCGGGCTGTACACGCAAGACCAGATTGATGGCTGGCGCGAGGTCACCGATGCCGTACATGCCCAAGGCGGGCGCATCTTCGTGCAGCTGTGGCACGTTGGTCGCATCTCACACGTCGATCTGCTCGGCGGTGCCGCGCCTGTCGCCCCTTCGGCCATCCGCGCGCAGACCAAGACCTTCGTCAATAACGGCTTTGCCGATGTTTCCGAGCCGCGTGCGCTCGTCATCAACGAATTACCGGGCATCGTTGACGACTTCCGCCAGGCCGCGGCCAACGCGATCGCGGCCGGTTTCGATGGCGTCGAAATCCACGGTGCCAACGGGTATCTGCTGGAACAATTCATCAAGGACGGCGCCAACCAGCGCACCGACGCCTATGGCGGCTCAGTCGAGAATCGCGCGCGCCTGTTGCTGGAAGTCACTGCCGCGGTGGTTGAGCAAATCGGTGCCGAGCGCACCGGCGTCCGCATCTCGCCGGTGTCGCCGGCCGGAGCCATCTCAAGCAGCAACCCGCAGGCGCAGTACGACTACATCGTCGAACAACTGGATGCGCTCGGCATCGTCTATCTGCACGTGGTGGAGGGCGCCACGGGGGGGCCCCGCGAGGTGGCGCCGTTCGACTTCGATGGTCTGCGCCGTCGCTTCACGCGCACCTATATTGCGAACAACGGCTACGACCTGCCGCTGGCCAGTGCCCGCCTTGCTGAGGGCAAAGCGGATCTGATTGCATTTGGCCGGGCCTTCATCAGCAACCCCGATCTGGTCGAGCGCCTGCAGTCCGGTGCCCCGCTTGCAGCGTTGAACCCTGCCACGTTGTACGGCGGTGGCGCCGAGGGCTACATCGACTATCCGACCTCGGCTGAAGTACACACGCAATAACGCCGCAAACACCGTGCTGACACTTGCCTATTAGTCAGGTGCAGCACCTGCCGGACTTTCTTCCTCATCCCCAGAGACAGCCGTCATGACCCTACTCCCTACCACCCTCATCACCGGCGCCTCCAGCGGCATCGGCGCCACGTACGCCGAACGATTCGCAGGGCGCGGCCACGGCCTCGTGCTTGTCGCACGCGACAACGCGCGCCTGGAAGCACTCGCCGCCCGCTTGCGTCAGGAGACAGGCGTCGCCATCGACGTACTGCCGGCTGACCTCACCCAACACGATGAACTGGCGACCGTCGAGGCGCGCCTGCGCGACGATGCCACCATCGGCATCCTCATCAACAACGCAGGCGTCGCCCAGTCCGGAGGATTCACCGACCAGTCGACCGACAGCATTGAGCGGCTGATCACCTTGAACACGACCGCATTGACGCGCCTGGCCGCCGCCGCCGCCCCGCGGATGGCGAAGGCCGGCGAAGGGGCGATCGTGAACATCGGGTCCGTTGTAAGCCTGGCACCGGAATTGGGCATGTCCGTCTACGGCGCGACGAAGGCCTTCGTGCTGTTTCTCTCCCAAGGGATGAGCCTGGAACTCGGCCCCAAAGGGGTCTACGTGCAAGCGGTGCTTCCCGCGGCGACCCGTACCGAAATCTGGGAGCGCTCCGGCATCGATGTCGACACACTGCCCGAGGTCATGGATGTCGGCGAAATGGTCGATGCGGCGCTGGTTGGATTCGATCGCCGCGAATCCGTCACCATTCCTCCTCTGCATGTGGCCACACGCTGGGACACCTTGGACGCCACGCGCCAGGCATTGCTTGGCGACATCCGCCAGGCGCAAGTTGCCGAGCGCTATCGCGTCACTGTTTAAGACTGGAATACGGCAGCCGCATCTTCTCCTCAGAGAACAAAATAATGAAAGCTTTCATCATTGATCGCTACGGCAAGCGCGAAGCCGGACGAATCAGCGATCAGCCCGAGCCACCGCTGCGGGATGATGATGTGCTGATCCAGGTCCATGCTGCGGGCGTTAACGCGCTTGACTCCAAGATCAAGAGCGGCGAGTTCAAACTGATCCTGCCCTACCGCCTTCCCTTGATCCTCGGTAACGACGTGGCCGGCACGGTCATTCGGGTCGGCACCCGCGTCGATCATTTCAAACCGGGCGACGAAGTCTTTGCACGCCCAGACGATGACCGCATCGGTACTTTCGCCGAGTTGATTGCCATCAAAGCATCGTCGGTGGCACGCAAGCCCAAGAATATTGACATGGTCGAAGCCGCCTCCCTGCCACTCGTGGCACTGACGGCATGGCAGGTGCTGGTGGAGACTGCCAAACTGAAAAAGGGCAGAAAGTCTTTATCCAGGCCGGTTCTGGTGGCGTCGGCACCATCGCCATACAGCTTGCCAAGCACCTTGGCGCTTTCGTCGCCACGACGACGAATACAGCCAACGTTGCTTGGGTGAAGGCCTTGGGCGCGGACGTCGTCATCGACTACAAGCGGCAGGACTTCGTTACAGAACTGCGCGACTACGACGTCGCACTCAACAGCCTCGGCAGCGATGAACTGGAGAAATCACTCCAGATTCTCAAGCCCGGCGGACATCTGATCTCGATATCCGGCCTGCCCCGACCTTCGCCACGGCACGCGGACTGCCATGGCCGCTCAAGCAGGTGATGCGTCTTTTGAGCCATGGCATTCGCAGCAAGGCGAAGCGCAAAGGCGTCGATTACACCTTCGTCTTCATGCGAGCAGACGGACAGCAATTGTGGGAGCTGGCCGCCCTTGTCGAATCAGGGGCAATCCGCCCTGTCGTGGACAAGGTGTTCGCGTTCGAGGACACCCAACAAGCTTTGGCCTACTCAGAAAGCGGGCGCGCTAAAGGCAAAGTGGTCGTGCAAGTGCTCTAGCTGTCCGCAAGCGGCCTGCCTAAGAGATCCCGTGTTACCTGACACAACAGCTGACGCGCAAGATGTTGCATCTCCACATCGCTGATGGCATTGCTTTCGGCCACAAGCCAACACCTGCGATCATGCACGGATGACCCAGCCCATCACCTTTGCCGACCTCGCCCTGGATGCATCCCTGCGCCCCGGCCTCGATGCCCTCGACTACGCCCACCTGACCCCGATCCAGGCACAAGCCTTGCCGGCAGTGCTCGAAGGCCGCGACCTGATCGCTCAGGCACCGACCGGTAGTGGCAAGACCGCGGCGTTCGGGCTGGGCCTGCTGCAGGGCATCGATGCGAGCGCGATGCACACCCAAGCGCTGGTGCTCTGCCCCACCCGCGAACTCGCCGACCAAGTCGGCAAGCAGCTGCGCAAGCTGGCGACCGGCATCGCCAACCTCAAGCTGTCTGTCCTGTGCGGCGGCATTCCGCTGGGGCCACAGCTGGCCTCGCTGACACATGCGCCGCATGTGGTGGTCGGCACGCCCGGACGCGTACTGGAACTGGTGCAGAAGGAGGCGCTGGACCTCGGCAATGTGCGCACCCTGGTGCTGGACGAGGCCGACCGCATGCTGGACATGGGCTTCGATGAGGCGATCCGCGCACTGGTCAAGCGCACACCCAAGGACCGGCAGACGCTGCTGTTCTCGGCCACCTTTCCCGACACCATCCGCACGCTGGCCAAGGCGATGCTGCGCGAGCCGTTGGAAATCAGCGTGGAGGGTGGTGCGCAACCGACGGCCATCCGCACACATTTCTTCGAGGCTGATGCCACGCGTCGCGCCCCGCAACTGGCTGCACTGCTGCTGCAGTTCAACCCCGAATCCACGGTGGTGTTCTGCAACATGCGCCGCGACACCGAGGAAGTGGCCGGATCACTGGCCCACTACGGCTTCACCGCACTCGCGCTGCACGGCGACATGGAACAGCGCGATAGGGACGAAGTGCTGGTGCGCTTCGCCAACCGCAGTTGCAGCGTGCTTGTGGCCAGCGACGTCGCCGCACGCGGGCTCGACATCGACGATATCGGCGCCGTGGTGAACTACGAGCTGCCCACCGACGCCGACACCTATCTGCATCGCGTGGGCCGCACCGGACGCGCCGGGCGCAATGGGCTTGCACTGAGTCTGGTCGCGCCACAGGAGCGCGGGCGCGCCGCCTTGATCGAGGAACGCCAAGGCAGTGCGATCCACTACGAACGCATCGCCCCGCTCGACGGCCGGCCACGCGGCGTTCCGCAGGCGGCGATGGTCACCCTGCGCATCGACGGCGGCCGCACCGACAAGCTGCGCCCCGGCGACATCGTCGGCGCACTGACCGGCGATTCAGGCGGCCTGGCGAAGGATGCGATCGGCAAGATCGACGTGTTCGCGACCCGCAGCTATGTCGCCATTGCACGCACCCAGGGCAACCATGCGCTGGCGCAGCTCCGCGCAGGCAAGATCAAGGGCCGCAAGTTCCGGGTCAACATGCTGTAAGCGGGTGCGTCGATGTAATTCGCGAATGGGTGAACGTCTCGAGCTATCGAAGTTTTACGCAGGTGGCTAGAGGATGACTGAAATTAGAGATTGAAGAAGTCGCCTTTGGGCGACTTTTTGCGGGAATGGCTCGGACATAAAAAGTCCGCTATCGGCCAGAAGCAGACTTTGGCCTCACTCTAAGGCCATGCGTGGCGACCTAGGATCAACTTAGGCATCGTGGGCTATAAATGGTCCGATATAAGCGACGTCAGCGCCCCAAGCGCTCATCGCGCCACCTGCGACGCAGCAGAACAACGAGATCTTCGGTGATGTTCCGCGAGCGCATCTTCAACGCTGCGCGCGGCATGTGCCCAGGCGACAGTTGCACGGCCTGCCCGCGCTCCACCTCGCGACCCATCATCGACCACGATCCACTGTTGGGGCTCGCGGCATGCTCTGCAGCCGTGCGCCAGCCCATGACACTGTCGCCAACGACGCGCGCCGCAACGCTTACGTGGGTCAACCGCTCCGTTGGGTCGACGTGGCCCAGCACCCAATCGGCGAACGTCAGTGCGGAAGCAACCGTTTCAGCGACCGCTTCCTCGATGACGTAGGACATGTGCGAACCCGTGCTTCGAGGGAGCGGAACGGACACGCGCAAGTCGCCAGTGGACCAAAACTGCACCTCGGCAGTCGGAGCGTTGCGCTCGCCCTGAAAGATGGATACGGCCTGGTCGACCACCGCCACGTCAGCTCCCAGTCGAACATCAAATAGTGGTTGTGGGCCGAACATCAGAGCTTGCTGCAACTGCGACGCCAAATCTCTACCTTCAAGTTCGGCAGGGCGAAGGATCGTGGCCACCGGTCCCGCGGCAACTCCCAGGTGCAGCACCGCGCCGTAGTGATTGCGCTCTCTAACCTGCTGCACTACTTCAACCGCGCGCGCGGATAGCGCGCCCGGGTTCATTGGAGTCGTTGCGCTAGACAGTGCCATGCGGTGCAGGGCACGGGTTACCAGCGCGTCTAGCTGCTGAGGGTCGGTATAGCTTTCGCGAAACAGTCCGCCCTCCCAGCCGCTGACCTCCGCGACGAAGTCAGCCTGCTCGAGCTCCGGGGTCTGCTCGCCATCTTTGAGAAAAATGATCACAGGCTTTTCGCCTTGAGCCGACCGGTATTCCTCGTGAGTCGCCGACAGGCCCGACGCCTGCTGAGCGCCGTAGCGGGCACCCAAAACCAATACAACCGCATCGGACCTGCGCAGTTCGCGCAAGCACGCCACTTGGGGTGAGTCGGGTCGCGCGCCAAAGTCCTCGGCCATTACCGCCCGGTGCCCCAGACGCTCAATGGCGCGTCTGACGGCCGCCCGGTCCTCCTCCATTCCCGAAATCAACGAGCTGACAAAGACTTCCATGGTGCCTCCTGATCTAAAGAGCCTACTAGATCAGGTCACAATGCGTGGGATAGCTCAACTAACGGGGTCTTATTCGCTTCCTGATGCCCGTACGTGAGAAGCTGCAGTACTGCGGGCCTTGTCTTTTCACATAATGCGAACGTCCGCAGTCGGTCGAATAACGCCTTGATACTGGATGTAGGAGAACACGGACCGCCCCCATCATTAGGAGTTGGTCATGGCAATTCTTCATGCAGCTCAGCCTCACGAGCCTTGGAACAAGGGAGGGCTGATTGGCCAAAAGTCGCCGCTCAAACTGAAAGATGTCTGGGCCATCCGGATCAGACTTCAGCTTGGCCACAAGGTCCGAGATCTCGCCCTATTCAATCTGGCGATCGACTCGAAGCTCCGCGCCTGCGACTTGGTGAAGCTCCGGTATCCGACGTATCTCATGCCGGGCAGATGTCTTCGCGAGCTATGGTGATGCAACAGAAGACCGGTCGCCCCGTGCAATTTGAAATCACCCAATCGACTCGTGAAGCCGTGCAGGCTTGGATCACATTGACCTGCCCCCACCGGACGTACCAGTGATTACTGATAAAGCCCGGGGTTGAAGGGTACTGCGTTGTTGCCGGTTTGCGCACGATGGTTGGTGGCGAACAGTGATGGCGGGATTCGCCCACAACTGCTGTGCGGTCTGACTTCGTTATAGTCGCGACGCCAAGTGGCGATGGCATCGCGGGCTTGGGCGAGCGAGGTGAACCAGTGCTCCTTGGGCACACGAAGCTGGAAAGCACGGTGCGCTACCTAGGCATCGAGGTAGATGATGCCCTAGAGATCGCGGAGCAGATGGATGTTTGAACCTAAAGTGCCCGATCCTCCACCTGAGAGGGTCGAGGATCGGACAGGGGCGGCCACGCTTTGGTTCGGCTGTGAAGATTGATGACGTGGTATGTGCCCTGTTGTGTAAGAGGGCATAACATGCGTTTCGCAAATCATATGAAGAGCTGCGTCGTCACGCATGCACATCATGATCACCACAGGGTACGGCCTCGACCTGCAAGGTTGCATGCTCAATCGCAAACTGCTCCTCGAGCATCGCGCTCAATGCAAGCCTCAACTGCTCCGCTGACGCCTTGGTTTCATCGCCCACCACATGAGCTGTCAAAACAGCCTCCTTCGACCCCAGCGCCCATGCGTGTAGGTCGTGAACCTCGGTGACGCCGGGGAATTCGCTCAGCGCTTTGCGAACTGCATCCATATCCAACCCATCGGGCACACCCTGCATCAAGATGTTCCCGGCTTGGCGCATCAACACCCATGTGCGCGGCAACACCCACAGGCCGATGAGGACAGCGATGATGGGGTCGGCAATGGTCCAGCCGGTAAGCTTGATCAGGATGGCGCCCGCGATCACACCGATGGACCCTAGCATGTCGGCCCACACTTCCAGATAGGCGCCTTTCACATTGAGGCTCTCGCCTGACCCGGCTTTGAGCAGGCGCATGGAGATCAAGTTCACCACCAGCCCCAGCGTGGCCACGACCAGCATGCCAGTGGACGCCACTTCCGGCGGCTGACTGAAGCGACCCACCGCCTCCCACAGGATGTAACCAGCCACCACGAACAGCAGTCCGCCGTTGATCATCGCGCCGATCGCTTCCATGCGGGCGTAGCCATACGTGCGCTTCGCGTCCGCTGGTCGGCGGCTCAAGCGCACGGCGAATAGTGAGATCGCCAAGGCGAGTACGTCGGTGCCCATGTGTGCGGCATCCGAGAGCAAGGCCAGGCTGTTGGTAATCAACCCCCCGATGACCTCCGCAACAAGAAACACAGAGGTCAATCCCAGTGCTATCCAGAGCGGTTTTTCATGCTTGATTTCACCGCCACCGTGATCGTGTCCAGCAGACATACGCTTACTCCATCAAATTTAAGTAGTTACGTGCTCCGCCAATTGGCCAGCACAATAATCGAAGCGCCCGGGATCATCATCGCGCCGCCCACCAGGTCCCATCTCCCGATGGGCACGCGGTCAACCAGTGCCAGCCAGATCAGTGCTACCGCGACATAGATGCCGCCATACGCCGCATACACGCGCCCGGATGCTGCGGGATGAAGGCTGAGTAGCCACGCGAAGGCCGCCAGACTAAGTGCGGCCGGCAGTAGCCACCCCAATGAACGACCGGGCTGCTTGGCAAACAGCACCAACCAGCACCCCAGAATTTCTGCCACTGCCGTTATCGCGAATAACGCCATTGTCTTCATGAGCATGGCGGTGTCTCCTTCAAGAGTCGGATAGCCATGCGAAGCGCAGCGCATTCGGCCGCGCTGGCGCGTTCGCAGCAGTCAGACATGAGCTTGCTCTTGTGGTGAAGTGTCATTTCGATGCAAGCGACGATAAAGCGCTGGCAGCACCAGCAGCGTGAGCAAGGTGGACGAGATGATGCCGCCGATCACTACCGTGGCCAGCGGCCGCTGCACTTCGGAACCCGCACCCACATTGAAGGCCATCGGGATGAAGCCCAGCGAGGCCACTAGCGCTGTCATCAGCACCGGGCGCAAACGACCGAGCGCGCCGTCCACCACGGCATCGTCCAGTGCATCACCCTGCTCACGCAGTTTGCGGATAAAGGCAATCATCACCAGCCCGTTGAGTACGGCAACGCCGGATAGCGCGATGAAACCCACGCCGGCCGAGATCGACAGCGGAATGCCGCGCAACGCCAATGCGATCACGCCGCCGGTCAGGGCCAGCGGCACGCCGGTGAACACGATGCCGGCGTCCTTGATGGAACCAAACGCCCAGAACAACAGCGCAAGGATCAATATCAGGGTGACCGGCACAACCACAGCCAGACGTTGGCTGGCGGAGATCAGTTGCTCGAACGTGCCGCCGTAATCGAGCCAATAGCCTGCGGGCATTTCGACCTCCGCGTCGATCGCGGTGCGCAACTCCTGTACGAAGCCACCCAAATCACGGCCCCGCACGTTGGCGGTCACCACCACGCGTCTTTTGCCGTTCTCGCGGTTGATCTGGTTTGGGCCCAGCGTCATCTCCAGCTTGGCGACTTCGCGCAATGGCACGGTGCCCGGCGCAGGCGCGTGACTGCCGACCGTGCCGCTGGATGCATCCGCTGTCGCGCTGGCGGCAGGATCGAGCGCGATGGGCAAGTCTTCCAGCGCAGCCGGGTCGCGGCGGATCGCTTCCGGCAATCGCACGACGATATCGAAGCGTCGGTCGCCTTCGAACAGTTGCCCTGCGGTTTCGCCGCCCACGGCCGTGGCAAGCGTTTCCTGCACGACACCCGGGTTGAGCCCGTAACCCGCCAAGGCCTGGCGGTTGGGAAGGATGCTGAGCAACGGCAGCCCCGTCGCTTGTTCAATCCGCACATCGGCGGCCCCCGGCACGGTTTTGGCGACCGCTTCGATGCGATTACCCACGTCGACCAAGGTGTCCAGGTCATCGCCGTAGACCTTGATCGCCACGTCCGCGCGCACACCCGAGATCAGCTCGTTCATTCGCATCTGGATCGGCTGGGTGAATTCGTAGTTGTTGCCGGGGATTTTCTTGACGGCCACTTCGATTTCATTGACCAGCACATCGCGCGGTTTACGCGGATCGGGCCACTCGCTGCGGGGTTTGAGCATGACGAAGGTGTCGGTCACCGATGGCGGCATCGGGTCGGTCGCGACTTCGGCCGTGCCGATCTTGCCAAACACGCGTTCGACCTCGGGGAATTGCTTGATGCGGCGTTCCAGCGTTGCCTGCATGGCAACCGCTTGATCCAATCCCGTGCCGGGAATGCGCATTGCGTGCACGGCGAGGTCGCCTTCGTCCAGATTGGGGATGAATTCGGTGCCCAAACGCGTGGCCAGCAGACCACTGAGCACCACCAAGGCCGCTGCGCCCGCAAACACCCATCGGCTGCGTTTGAGCGACCAGTCCAGCAGCGGCACGTAGCGCTTGCGAAGCCAGGCCATCACCCGGTTCTCTTTCTCTTCGACCTTTCCGCCGAGGAAAACGGCGATGGCAGCGGGGACGAAGGTCAGCGACAGCAGCATCGCGCCGGTCAGCGCCAGCACCACGGTGATCGCCATGGGGTGGAACATCTTTCCCTCCACGCCGGTCAACGCGAAGATCGGCAAGTAAACCGCCGCGATGATGCCGAGACCGAACAAGCTGGGACGAATCACTTCCGCTGTGGCCGAGGCCGTGGCATCGAAGCGTTCTTCCTTGGTGAGAATCCGGCCCAACTGATGTTGCAACTCGCCGAAGCGTCGCAGGCAGTTTTCGATGATGATCACCGCGCCATCGACGATCAGGCCGAAGTCCAAGGCGCCTAGACTCATCAGGTTGCCGGACACGCCGCCGCGCACCATGCCGAACACGGTGAACAACATCGATAGCGGAATGACTGCGGCTGTAATCAATGCGGCGCGGAAATTGCCGAGCAAGGCGAACAGCACCGCAATCACCAGCAAGGCGCCTTCCACCAGATTCTTGGTGACCGTCTTGATGGTGCGATCCACCAATGCGGTTCGGTCGTACACCGCATGCGCCTGCACGCCCTTGGGCAGACTCTTGTTGGCTTCTTCAAGCTTGGCAGCGGACGCTTGCGCCACCGTGCGGCTGTTGGAGCCGACCAGCATGAACACCGTGCCCAGCACAACTTCATCACCGTTCTGGGTCGCCGCACCGGTGCGCAATTCCGGGCCCTCGCCCACACCTGCCACGTCACGCACGCGGATCGGCACGCCTTCGCGGCGATCCAGCACGATGTCGCGGATCTCATCCAGATTCGCCACTTGGCCCGGCACGCGCACCAGAAACTGCTGCCCGTTGCGCTCGATATAGCCAGCGCCGACGTTCTGGTTGTTGGCGGCGACGGCGCGCACCACGTCTTCCAGAGTGAAGCCCAGCGTGCGCAAACGCGCAGGATCCGGGGTGATGTGGATCTGCCGCGCGTAACCACCAATCGTGTTGACCTCGGTCACGCCGGGCACGTTGCGCAGCTGCGGCCGGATCACCCAGTCCTGCAGCGTGCGCAAGTCAGTTGAGGTCCACGGCGCGCCATCAGGCTTGCGTGCGCCTTCTTTCGCCTCGACGGTGTACATGAAAATCTCGCCGAGGCCGGTGGCGATAGGTCCCATCTCGGGCTCGATGCCTGCCGGCAATTGCGACTTCACTTGCTGTAGGCGTTCGGCCACTTGCTGGCGGGCGAAGTACAGATCGGTGCCGTCCTTGAATGCCACGGTTACTTGCGACAGCCCGTAACGCGAGATCGAACGGCTGTAGTCCAAACCCGGGATGCCGGCCATGGCGGTTTCCACCGGCCAGGTGATGCGCTGCTCGGATTCCAGCGGCGAGTAGCCGGGCGCGGCGGTGTTGACCTGCACCTGCACATTGGTGATGTCAGGTGTGGCGTCGATCGGGAGTTTGGTGAAGCTCCACACGCCAAGCGCGACCAAGGCGAGGGTCAATGCCAGCATCAGCCATCGATGGGCGATGGCAAAGCGGATCATTCGCTCCAGCAGACCGGTGTCGTTAGTGGTCATGCGACGCCCCCGACTTCTCGATATCCGCCTTCACCAGGTAGCTCTGTTCCACCACCACCTGATCACCCGCCTTCAATCCTTCAAGAATCTCGACCTGAGCGGCGTCGCGCTTGCCCAAGGTGACCGGGCGGATCTCGTAGGTATCGCCGACGCGGATGAACACCACGTCCCAATCGCGGAACTTTTGCAGCGCGGCCAAGGGCACGACGAGTGCGGCCGGCTGTTGGTCAACGGTGATGCGCGCCTTGACCGCAGAACCGGGCCGCCACTGGCCATCAGCATTGGCGATGGTGGCGCGAGCCACGGTGCTCTGGCTGGCGGTTGCCGTGCCGGGCAGGATGCGGTCAATGACCGTGTCGAGCGTGGCGCCATCGCTCATGCGGGTGACCTGCACGCGGCCACCAGGTTGGATGTGCTGCGCATCCGCACCAAAGATGTGCAGGTCGACCCACAGGCGGGTGAGATCAGCCACTTCATACAGCACCATGCCTTCGCCTGCTACGGCGCCAACGGGGGCGTCGCGCGTCACCACCACGCCGGTCAGGGGCGAGGTGATGCTGTAATTGCTCAGGCTCAGGTTGCTCTCGATCACGGCAAGGGTCTGGCCGGCACCGACTCGGTCACCCACTTGCGCGGTCAATCGCCTGATCGGCCCGGGGAAGCGTGCGGTCACTTTGGCGCTGCGGCCTTCGATCGGCGTCAGCAACCCTTGCACTTCATGTTCGTCGGCGATGATGCCGGGGCTCGCCGGTGCGATTTTGATCCCCGATTGCTCCGCCATCGCACGCGCGATGGTGGTGCGGCCTTCATAGCTGTCGTAGGCCCAACGCAGCGGCTTGCCTTCGATCTGGGCCAGCACCTCGACATCGAACGAGTGCGGCTCGCCTACCGTGCTGGTCGCCATGAGGCTGCCATCCGCTTGCGGCGCGAGCGTGTGCGTTTCGGCAATATTGCCCAGACGCTTGAGCCTGACTTCCACTTTGCCAGCACTCGCCGGCAGTGCTTTGTCACCCTTGTATAGCCAGGCCTGATACTTCGGCGGCGTGCCATCCTCGGCAATGGCCAACTCGACGGCGTAGCCCTCTTGTTCCAGCAGGCGTCCGCCATGCGCACCCTTGACGGCTTCCTCGGTGAGCTCGGTGCCCGCTTCGCCTTCTTCGGCGTGACCATGCTCATCGTTGGCCGCATCACCGCCGCAAGCCGTGAGCGCCATCACCAAAGCGATCGGCAACATCCAGTGGCGCAGGTTCATTGGTCTTCCCCTTGTTCATTGGTGGCCGCGCCCTCGACAAATGGCTGGCCGGTGAGCCGCTGGATTTCGATCAGCGCACGCTGCGCTTCCAGAGCGGCTTCAAGTTGTTGTTTGCGCGCAATCGTGCGTTCGGACTGCAGCTGCGCCCATTCCAGATAACTGATCGCACCCGCGCGATATGCGCGTTCGGCCGCATTTTCCGCCTGACCCAGCTTGGGAATGACCTCGCGCCCAAGAAGCCTGACTTCCAACTGCGCGCTGAGGTAGCGCCCGTGCGCGTCAGCCAAGGTGGAGTACAGACTGAGATCGCGGGACTCGCGCTCGATCTCCAGCATCGCCAACTCGGCTTCTGCCGCACGGATCTCTGGCTGCGCGCGCGACCGGCTGCCGAGTGGGATGGAGATGCTCGCCAGCACTCCTACATCGTTGCCTTCACGGAAATGCCGCGCACCCACTTCCCAACTCCAGTCGGGCGTCGCCTGACTGCGGGCCAGCTGCAGGCGCGCCTCGCGGATGCGCCGCTCGCCCGTGAACTGCACAATCTCCGGCGTGCGGTCCAGCCACGCTGACAATGCCGAGAAGGCCTCCAAGGCAGGCAGCGCATAAGGGTTACCACTGGCCACGGCGAACTGCGGATCACGCTCGCCCCACAGCGCGGCCAGGTGCTGACGGGCGCTCCGCTCGCGTTGTTGTGCGCGGGCGCGCTCGAGTTCTGCGCGTGACAGCGCTGCCTCCGCTGCGAATACCACCGATTGGGGCGAGGCACCGGCGGTGAAGCGGTGACGTGCGCCGGCAACAGTTCGTCGGCGCTGGGCGATATCTTGCACTGCGACGTCACGCTGACGTTGCGCTGCGACCACCGCCAAATAACGGCGCGCGACTTCGGCAAGCAGATCAAGGCGTTTGGCCTCGCGATCAACAGCGAGGGCATCGATCCGCGATTGCGCCAACGTGCGCCGCGCCTCCAGCTTGCCACCTCGCTCGAACACCGAGGCCAGCGTCACCGTGGCTTCGGCGCTGTCGAGGAAACGGCGGTCGCCGGTGCCCATGACGTTCTCGACCGATGCCCCAAGCACCAATGGAGGGCGCAAGGAGGCCTGATCGAGGCCAGCGGCGAGCACGTCGCGCTTGGCGCCGACCAGACGCAGGTCTGGGTGGGCTTGTTCGACGCGACGAATCGCATCATCCAGGGTCAATCGATCAGCGGCCATCGCTGGCGCGCACGCCAGAAATGCCGCAAGGCACGCGGCAAGCGCCGCGATACGCATGTGCATGGAAGTCTCCGAAATGTCAGGCGAAACGGTTGCACGCAGCAGCAAGGCGTGCGATTGCGTTACGCCTGGATCGGAGGCCTGAGGACGTCGTCGAGTGCGTTCCTTAGCGCCAGCGCCAAACCACTCTCTGGCGGCATGATGGACCCGCTCAAGAACAACATGACCGGCGCACCATTGAGAACTGCACTCGACGCGTGGCCACAACAATGGGCGAGGTGCGACAGGACGTGCAGCGCTTCTCCACCTCCGTCCCCGCCCTCTCGGGAGGGGTCGGCCTTCCCAGCTTCATCGAACTCCGCATGCGCTGTCGTTGAGCCGTGACTGAGCTCGTGGACTTCACCGATGGCCGCCAAGGCTGGCTGAACCACGAACGCGAGCACCAGCAATCCGCTCCATAAGAAGCGGATCAACAAACCTTTTCGATGGGGTTTCAGCCCAAGCATGCGCAAGATGGTAGCGATCTTGGATTGCGGTACACAATCACAATCAAGACGTCTGCGATTCTTGCCCTGCACGGGGAATCCATGCAGCGACCAGCTGTTTTGATGGCGTCCGCTTTGGGTCGGAAGCAGACCCACACCCCCACAAAAAAACCGCCACAAAGGTGGTTTTTTCGTCTGGTGCCGGGGGTGGGACTCGAACCCACACGGTTTTAAGGCCGGCGGATTTTGAATCCGCTGCGTCTACCAATTCCGCCACTCCGGCGCGGAGGGCAAGTATACCGGTGAATGCGCTGCGGTGGCAGTGGGCGATTCATTTCTGTGGCACTTGGCGACGCGTTCATCACCACTATTACCTGGCAACCCGGCGGTGCCCCCAAGGCCACCACCCCTTCCCCGTATGCGCGTAGCGGTCGGCGGCGCGTTCCAGCGGATTACGCACGCTCACCCCACCCAGCAACAGGTACAAGGGCAGGAACAACGGCCCCAGCAGCATGTACTGGTAGACGTGGGCGCGCTCGTGGTCGCCCAGACGCACATGCGGCTCTTCGAGATGGCCGGCGCGGTGTTCGTAGGTCATGCATTGGGCGTCCAGCCCGTCATGCGTGTTGATGATGCAATTGCCCAGCGTCATCGCCCCACCCGGCCCCCAGGGCCAGCGGTCGAAGACGATGGCAAACTCCGCTCGCGACCATCGAGCCCGCGCGCCGAACGGCATGCCGGCCACGCCTGCGATCAACCCGAACAAGGTGTTGGGCACCGTCCATACGATGCCTAGCGTGCGCAGCAAGAACACCGTCACCGGGTGCATGGGCTTAGTCGTTGGCCTCGGGCATCAACAGCCAGAGGATCAGGTAGACGATGATGCCGGGAAACGCCGCCGACAACACCGAGACCACCACAAAGATGATGCGCAGAAGATTGGCATCCCAGCCATAGCGCTTGGCAATGCCGCCCATCACGCCGGCGATCATGCGGTGGCTGCGGGAGCGGGTAAAGCGGTTATCGATACTGTTCATGCGGGTCGTCGTTGAAATATGAAGATGAGCTGTTGCGCTCAACGCTTGCGCAACCACTCGTGGATGGTGTCTGGCACTTCCTTCTGCGCGCGGCTGGACACGTAGATGCCGATATGGCCGCCGCGGAAACTGAGCTCGGTGTAGTCACGCGTGCCGACCAGGCCCTGCATCGCCTTCGATGCCATCGGCGGCACCAGATGATCTTGCTCAGCAAAGATGTTCAGCACCGGCATGTCGACGAAGCCGAGGTCCACGTCTTCATCACCAATTTTCACGCCGCCGTTGATGAAGCCATTGCCTTGGTAGAACTGCTTGATGAACTGGCGGAACGCTTCACCGGCTTGGTCGGGTGAATCGAAGATCCACTTCTCCATGCGCAGGAAATCTTCCATTGCCTTCGCATCGTCCAGGATATCCACCATGCCGACGTACTTCTGCAAGTTGAGCCGGAACGGCTTCAACATGAGGTAGGACCAGTTCATCAAATCCGCGGGCACATTGCCCATGGTGTCGACGAACAGATCCACGTCCATCGCACGGGTCCAGTTGGACAGCATATTGTCCGGGGTCTGGAAATCCACCGGCGTCACCATGGTGATGAGGTTGCGTACCTTGTCCGGGTTGAGCGCGGAATAGCACAACGACAGCACGCCGCCCTGGCAGATGCCAAGCAGGTTGATCGCCGCCACACCATGCGATTCGCGCAGGTGGTCGATCGCGCCGCCGATGAAACGTTGCACGTAATCCTCAAGATCAAGGTAGCGATCAGAACGATCGGGATAGCCCCAGTCGAGCACGTAAACGTCCTCGCCGCGCTCCAGCAGGCCTTTCACCAGCGAGCGGTTGTCCTGCAGGTCGATCATGTACGGGCGATTGACCAGCGCGTAGCTGACCAGGATCGGCACGCGTGCGGTCGGCGCCTTGGGGCCGACGAAGCGATACAGCACCGTCTTGCCGTCGCGCCAGACCTCCTGCTTCTGGGTGACGCCGTAGTCGAATTTGTCCACCTCGCGCAGCGTTTCCAGACCGGCAGCCAGCTTGGACTGCATGCGCAGCGCTTCGTTGGCGAGTTCTTCTGGCGTGAGTTTCAGCGGGCTGGTCATCTCAGCGGCTCCGTTTCACGGTTTTGCGTGCGGTTTTCTTCGCAGGGGTCTTTTTCGCGGCAGTTTTTTTCGATGCGGCTTTCTTCGCGGCTGCTTTCTTGGCCGGCGTTTTGCGTGCTGAAGGTTTGGATGCCGGCTTCGTCGTAGCCTTGCGCGCGGCCGGGCGCTTGGGCGCTGCGTCACTGGCAGCGCGCGGCGAGGGCGCCGCTTCGCCCCGCATCATCCGGCGGACGATGCGTTCGAGTTCAGCGATCTTGCGATGCGCGGCTTCGATTTCGGTACGCGTCGGCATGCCCAGCTGGCCAGTGGCGTGTTCGATTTCCTTTTGCACGTCCTGACGCAGGCGCATCTGCGCATTGACCATCGCGCCATAGGCTTCGCGGTAATCGCCGGACAGCGCCATATCGGCAAACGCATCTTCCGCGGCATCGATCCACAAATCGAACAATGCGCGGGCGCTGGTGATCTCGAGGCCCGGCGATTCGTGCTCCGCCAATTTCTTCTCGAAGTTTTCGTACGCCTGCTGGGCCGACTTCGACAACATGGCGTTGTGCGCGGCGAGCGTGTCCTGATAATCCAGCTGCGCCTGCATCATCTTCTGCAAACGCTCTTGATGCTCGCGGCCAATGCCAAAGGTAGGCGTACCCAACCAGCCGCGCGCTTCGTTGCGCCAGCCGGCCAGCATCGGTTGCACGGATTCATACCACTGGTCGAAGCCGTGCATCTGCGGCGACTGCATGCTGCGGAACATCTCCAGCCAGGCGCCTTCGCCGTTCTGCTCGAGCAATTGCTTCCAGCGCTCGGCGATATCGCCCGCACTCACAGCCTGCCCGCTCAGCTCACCGGCAAGTTGCTGCATGCGGCCATACCAATCACCGGCTTGCTGTTGGAAGCGGCCCAGCGTGTCGTTGAGGGTCGCGTTCAAGTCCGGCGGCTGTTGCGCGCCCATCGATTGCGCGAAGCGGGTCCATTGACCCAGCGCATCCTGCCAGCCGCCCATGTTAGGCATGGCGCTGGGCCAGGCTGGTTGTGCAAACGCGGGGGCACCAAAACCCGGCATGGCGAAGCCCGGCCCCAGCCCGCCGAAAGGGGAAACAGGCGCCGATTGTGCGCCTGCGGCCTGCCGCATCATCTCGTTCCAACCCGCCCAATATTGCCGCGCGAGCGCGTCGAAATCACTGTTCCAATTCGCCATGGTTCCTCCTGTATGCGCCCGATGCTAGCACGCACCGATGACCGCTTTCGGTGCCCTCAGGGCTTGGGAATCCGCATCGTCTTACTGATCATCAGCGAGCCCGAAATGGCGAACATCAGCACCAGCGGATGGAACTGCCAAGGGCCGATCTTGATCATCCCGAACCACAGGTTGTCGCCGATCGCGCCCTGCATGGTGGCGATGGCCAGCACCACCACCAAGGCCAGGCTGGTGGGGATGGGCGTGCCTTCAAAGTATTTCACCTTGCCCTCGTCACCCGAGAGCTGTTCGGCGGTCACGTTGTAGCGCGCAAGTCGACTTACGCCACATCCCACGAAATAACTCAACACGATCCAGTCCCAGCCACCCTGCATGCCGCAGGCATAGGCCAGTGCGGCGGGCGCGACGCCGAAGGAAATGATGTCGGCCAATGAGTCCAGCTCGCGCCCCAATGTGGACGAGACCTTGCGCCAGCGCGCGATGCGGCCATCGAGCGCATCGAAAATGAAGGCGAGCGGGATCAGTGCCATGCCGATCATGAGGTCACGCACCACGCCGTCCTGCAGGAAGCGCATCGCGGCAAAAATGGCACCAGTGCCGCAGAAGGCGTTGGCCAAGGTGAACCAGTCGGCCAGGTGGAAGTCACGCAGCATCGAGAAATGACGTTGTTTCATCGGAAACCTCGGTGTTGATAGGCAAAGATTGCCAGAAAGCACGCGAGTCGCGAGTGAAGTCGCGGCGCGCTCGCACCTGCGGGACAATGTGCGAATGACAGACCCGCGCAAGATCATCCACGTCGACATGGACGCGTTCTACGCGTCCGTCGAACAGCGCGATGATCCGGCGCTGCGCGGCCGTCCGGTGGTGGTGGCATGGCGGGGGGCGCGCTCGGTGGTGTGCGCGGCCAGCTACGAGGCGCGCAAGTTTGGAGTGAGATCCGCGATGCCGGCCATTCGCGCCGAACGCCTATGCCCCGAAGCCGTCTTCGTGCCACCGGATTTCGTGCGCTACAAGGCGGTGTCCAGGCAGATCCGTGAGATCTTCGCCCGCCACACGGACTTGATCGAACCACTGTCGTTGGATGAGGCCTATCTGGATGTCACATCACCCAAACAGGACTTGGGCAGCGCGACCGCCATCGCACGGGACATCCGCGCGGCGATACGGGATGAGACATCGCTCACGGCGTCCGCAGGCATCGCGCCGAACAAGTTCCTGGCCAAGATCGCGAGTGACTGGAACAAGCCCGATGGGCAGTTTGTCCTGAAGCCGCAGCATGTCGATGCGTTTCTTTCCACGCTCGCCGTAGGCCGCCTGCCCGGGGTCGGTCGCGTCACCGAGGCGCGCATGCAGGCGATGGGCTTTCACACTTGCGCCGATATACGCGCGCAACCGGTGGAAATACTGGAACGCCAATTGGGACGTTGGGGCCGACGCCTGCATGAGCTGGCGCATGGCATTGATGAGCGCGCCGTGCAAAGCCAACGCGTCACCTTGCAAGTCAGCAGTGAAGATACTTTTCCGAGCGATTTGCCCTTGGACGCACTCGATGACGCCATCCGTGAGCTGGCGGGCAAGACTTGGCGCGCGTATCAGCGCGAGCGCGAGCAATATCCCGATCGCATCGCGCGCACGGTGGTACTGAAGCTGAAAACCAGCGATTTCCGCACGCTGACTCGTTCATTGACCAGTAGTGCTCCACCGGATGATGCCGAAACACTCGCGATGATCGCCTCTGGCCTGCGCTCGCGCGTGCAGCTGCCGGAGCAAACACGCTATCGATTGGTCGGCGTCGGGCTCAGTGGCTTCATCGACCAAGATGATCAACAAGGCGCCCTGTTGCTGGACACCGAGTAATCACGGCGCGCCCGCTCAGACATCGAAAGCCAGCAGATCCAGGCCCGTCATCGCACGTACCGCGCGTCGGTACAAAAGATTGCCTTGTGTCGCATTGGTGAGCACCACCAACGCACGCTGGCGCGCCGCGTCCCCCATCGCAAATGTCTTGAAGATGTTGCCATTGCTACCCGAGTGATAAAAGATCGCCCCTTGATGGGTGTGCTCGATGTTCCAGCCGAGCGCCTTGTCGGTCCAACGCCCCGTGACATTGATTTGTCGCGTCAACATGAGCTCGCGCGTCGCAGGACGCAGCGCCCAATCAGGCGATAGCGTGCTCACCATCAATGCCATGAAGCGCGCGTAATCCTGCACGGTGCAGCGCAAACTGGCCGCCGAATTGGCAAGGATGTCACCCGGCCAATTGACCAGACCTGCGGGTGCAGCGGCTTGCACGTCGGGCAGCGCGCGTTCGGCATCGACATAGCGCCAGTCGGATAACGGCCTACTCCAGCCCGTCGCGACTTTTTGCGCACCGCTCCATTGCTCGCGCAGCATTTGCGATGGCATGCCTTGGGTCATTTCATCCGGCGTGCCATGCCCGTAGACCGAGCGTTCGGCAAAGGCATCGCTCCATGCATAGCTGCTGTCGCGCATGCCTGCCGGTTGAAACAACAGGCGCTGCATCGTCTCATCCAGGCTTTCATCGGTGATCGATTCGACCACCAGCTGCAACCACATCAAGGCCTCGCCCGAGTAGTCGATGCGTTTGCCCGGCTCCACGAGCGGCATCAGCTTTTCCTTGGCTGGATCCTTGCGCCAATTCGGCATGCCGCTGGAGTGACGCAAGACATCGCGGGCGGTGATCTTGTCCACCCAAGGATGCCGGGCAAGATAATCGGGACGCCGATACTCCACTAGCGGCCTGTCAAGATCCAACAAGCCGCGATCGACCATCTGCAACACGGCATAGGCGAACACCGGCTTGCTGAGCGAGGCGACTTCGAAAATCGTGTCGCTGTTTGCCGGGGTTTTGTGTTGCGCATGCAACACGCCCGTCACCACTGACCAACTCAACCGCCCACGCTCGACCACGGCCATGCCGATCGCCGGTACACCCAGCGCCTGCATTTGTCGCGGCAGGTCATCCAGGAAAGACTGGGGCGGCATCCAATCGTGTTCTGGGTTGCACTCGGGCGGCGCGAAGGCACGCAAGGGCAAGCTCGTCAATGCAGCCATGCCCAAACCCGTGGTCAGTAACCGGCGGCGTGACAAATCGCTGATGGATTCGGGTCCGCTCATGACGTGCGCCACTCTCATTCAAACCAGATGCGATGGCCAGACTCTAGCATCGCCATCGAATCGCTTGCCTTTCAACTGATGCTCTCGAAGCAAATACTGAGATCACATCCTCCATCCATGCGCCATCGGCGAATCACTGCGCGTCTTTCTCGCAAAAGAAAAGCGGGCACCAAGCCCGCTTTTCCTAACTCACGGCGATTGCACGCGGCTTACTCAGCCGGCACGCCCTCGCCTTCTTCCACGGCCTTCATCGACAGGCGGATACGGCCCTGCTTGTCGACTTCCAGCACCTTGACCTTGACCACGTCGCCTTCTTTCAGCTTGTCGCTGACCTTTTCGACGCGCTCGTTGGAGATCTGCGACACGTGCACCAAGCCGTCCTTGCCCGGCAGGATGGTGACGAATGCGCCGAAGTCCATGATCTTGGCGACCTTGCCTTCGTAGATGCGGCCCGGCTCGACATCGCTGGTGATCTGCTCGATGCGGGCCTTGGCGGCCAGCGCAGCGGCGTTGTTGACCGAGGCAATCGTGATGGTGCCGTCGTCCTGGATGTCGATCTGGGTGCCGGTTTCCTTGGTGATGCCCTGAATGGTGGCACCGCCCTTGCCGATCACCTCGCGGATCTTGTCCGGGTGGATCTTGATCGTCAGCAGGCGCGGCGCGAACTCCGACAGCTCCTCACGCGGCGCGGTCATGGCATTGGCCATCTCGCCCAGGATGTGGATGCGGCCAGCCTTCGCCTGCACCAGTGCGGCTTTCATGATCTCTTCGGTGATGCCTTCGATCTTGATGTCCATCTGCAGCGCGGACACGCCATTGGCGGTACCGGCCACCTTGAAGTCCATGTCGCCGAGGTGATCTTCGTCACCCAGGATGTCGGACAGCACGACGAAGTTGTCGCCTTCCTTCACCAGGCCCATCGCGATGCCCGCAACCGGGGCCTTGATCGGCACGCCGGCATCCATAAGCGACAGCGAGCTGCCGCAGACCGAGGCCATCGAGGACGAACCGTTCGACTCGGTGATTTCCGAGACCACGCGGATGGTGTACGGGAACTCTTCCATCGTCGGCATGACGGCGAGCACGCCGCGCTTGGCCAGGCGGCCGTGGCCGATTTCGCGGCGCTTCGGACCCATCATGCGGCCGGCTTCGCCCACCGAGTACGGGGGGAAGTTGTAATGGAACAAGAAGTGATCCTTGTACTCGCCGGCGACCGAATCGATGATCTGGCCGTCGCGGGCGGTGCCCAGCGTGGTCACGACGATCGCCTGCGTCTCACCGCGGGTGAACAGCGCCGAGCCGTGCGTACGCGGCAACACGCTGACCTTCGAGGTGATCGGGCGGACGGTGTCCAGGGCGCGGCCGTCGATGCGGACCTTGGTGGCCAGGACCGAGCCACGCATGGTCTGGTATTCCAGCTCACCGAATTCCTTCGACAGCTCGCCGTTGCTCCAGCCTTCGGATTCAGCGCGGCCGGCCAACGACAGCAGTACGTCTTTCTTGATCGCGGCGATCGCGTCACGGCGCTGCAGCTTGTCGCGCACCTGGAAGGCGGCTTCCAGCTGGCTGCCCACGGCTTCCTTCAGCGCGGAGATCAGGGCTTCGTTCTTGGCCGGGGCCGACCAATCCCAATTCTTCGTGCCGGCTTCGACGCTCAGCTCGTTGATGGTGTTGATGACGACCTGCATCTCGCGGTGGCCAAACATCACCGCGCCCAGCATCACGTCTTCCGACAGCTCGGCGGCTTCGGATTCCACCATCAAGACGGCGTTCGACGTACCGGCGACGACGAGCTCCAGCTTCGAATCCTTAAGCTCGCTGACGGTCGGGTTGAGCACGTACTCACCATTGATGTAACCGACCTTGGCCGCACCAATCGGGCCGTTGAACGGCGCGCCGGTCAGGGTGACGGCAGCCGAAGCGCCGATCAGAGCCAGGATGTCACCGTCGATTTCCGGGTTCAGCGACATCACCGTGGTGATGACCTGCACTTCGTTGCGGAACTCTTCCGGGAACAGCGGACGCAGCGGGCGGTCGATCAGGCGGGAGATCAGCGTCTCCTTCTCGGTCGCGCGGCCTTCGCGCTTGAAGAAGCCACCCGGGATGCGGCCACCGGCGTAGAACTTCTCCTGGTAGTCCACCGTCAGCGGGAAGAAGTCCTGACCCTCGCGCGCCGACTTGGCAGCGACTGCCGTTGCCAGCACGACCGTGCCTTCGCACGAGACCAGCACCGCGCCGCCGGCTTGGCGGGCGACTTCGCCGGTTTCGAGGGTGACGGTCTTGCCGCCGTACTGGAAGCTCTTGGTGATTTTTGCCACGTTTATTCCTTGGTTGTCACTTGCGAATGAACCGTCGGGCCCCTGCCCGCTCGGCATGCATGTTTCGATGGGTATTGCGATGTTGCGATGGCGCACAAACGAAACCGCGGCGTTTTGCGACGCCGCGGTTTGGTGGAATCTTAGCGACGCAGACCCAGTTTCTGGATCAGTGCCTTGTAGCGCTCGGCATCCTTGTGGTGCAGGTAGTCGAGCAGGCTGCGGCGACGGTTGACCAGCTTGAGCAGGCCGCGGCGGCTGTGGTGATCCTTCTTGTGGATCTTGAAGTGCTCGGTCAGCTCCACGATGCGGGCGGTCATCAGTGCGATCTGCACTTCCGGCGAACCGGTGTCGTTCGCGCCACGCTTGTTTTCTTCGATGATCTTGCTGGTGTCAATGGACATTTCATGTTTCTCGGTAGATGCGAAACCCGCAGGAACCACCAGAAGGCAATGGCCTCTGGCGCACCGCTGGTCCGCCGTGAACTTAAGGGATAAATCGCCGTGAAAACGGCGCGCAAATTGTAGCCCCGATGGGGCATCCCGGGCAAGGCGGGCCGGTCAGCCCTCTGCCGTAGTCTGGACGGCTTCGTTGGCTTCGGGTTGGCGCGTGGCCCAGCTGAACAACCGTTTGGCGCGCAGGACGCCTTCAGCATCCACCATCCCCAAGCCCAGCGCGCGGCCATCTGCATCACATGCGGCGACCTCGCCCAAGGCGCGGAATGGGCCGCGCACAGCTTGGCCTTGTCCCAGTTTGGCGGCCTGGGCGGGTGTCAGGCGGATGTCGGGCCAGGCCACCATGCCGGACTCGATGGGTAGCAGGCAGGCTTCCAGATGGTGCTCGCCACGCGCAGCCATGGCCTCCAGGGCTTCGAAAGTCCATAGGCGCGGTTGCCGGAACGGGTCCACCCACAGGCGGCGCAGTTCGGCGACATGCGCGCCACAGCCCAGCAACTCGCCCAGATCGCGCACCAGCGAGCGCACATAGGTGCCGGAGCCGCACTCCACATGCAGGCGCAGCTTGGGCACCGGATCCAGAAGATCCGTCGCCGATTCAAGGGTAAATTCGTGAACGTCGACCGCGCGCGGCTCGATCTCGATGGTTTCGCCGCGACGCGCCTTCGCGTACAGCGGCTCGCCGCCACGCTTGAGCGCGGAATAGATCGGCGGCACTTGCTGGATACGCCCCGTCAGCTTGGCCAGGGCCGCATCGATGGTGGCGATGTCCAGCGGTGGCACCGGGCGCTCGCGCAACAATTCGCCTTCGGCATCATCGGTGTCGGTGGTCATGCCGAGGCGCGCGACGGTCTCGTAGGCCTTGCGTGCACCGAGCAAGCCGCCGGCAATCTTGGTCGCCTCGCCAAAACAAATGGGTAAGAGGCCAGTCGCCAACGGATCGAGTGCACCCGTGTGCCCTGCCTTGTCCGCGCGAAACAAATGCCGCACGCGCTGCAAGGCCTGATTGGAACTGGGCCCACTCGCCTTGTCGAGCAGCAGGATGCCGTGCAGCTTGCGAAAACGATGGCGCGTGCGCGGCTTGGACATGGTGGGGATTGTAAGCGGCTTCGCGCCGGTCATTTCCGTTGTTAGCGCAGCATCCATGCCGGGAACGTGCCCGGCACGGCGATCATTCTTCTTCGTCGCGGACGTCGGGCAGATCGCGCAGCAGGGCGTCGATGCGCTCGCCACGGTCCACCGAATCGTCGTACATGAAATGTAGCTCGGGCACGTGGCGAAGCTTCATCACCTGCGCCAGCTGGTAGCGGATTTCCTTGGCGTGCTCTTTCAAGCCTTTCACCGCCTCGACGGACTTTTCGCTTTGCAGCGCGGTCACGAAGACCTTGGCATGCGCCAGGTCACGCGTGACCTCGACATCCGACACGCTGACCGAAGGCAACCCCAGCTCGCGCACGGCGTCGTGCACGAGGGTGCCCAGGTCCCGACGCATCTGCGCCGAGACCCGATCGGTCCGATGGAACGACTTGCGTTGACCGGCCATTGATCAGAGCGTCCGCTGCACTTCGATGCGCTCGAAGCACTCGATCTGATCGCCGGCCTTGACGTCGTTGTAGGCCTTAACGCCGATGCCGCATTCGGTGCCTTCCTTGACCTCGTCCACGTTCTCCTTGTAGCGACGCAGCGATTCCAGCTCGCCTTCGAACACCACCACGGAATCGCGCAGGACGCGGATCGGCTTGGACTTGCGCACCACGCCTTCGATGATCATGCAGCCCGCGACCGCACCAAACTTGGAGCTGCGGAACACGTCGCGCACTTCGGCGATGCCGATGATCTCTTCGCGGATCTCGACGCCCAGAAGACCCGAGGCCACCTGCTTCACTTGGTCGATCACGTCATAGATGATCGAGAAGTAACGCAGGTCGACGCCGTTGCCTTCGATCACCTTGCGTGCGGAAGCATCTGCACGCACGTTGAAGCCGATCACGGTGGCCTTGGAGGTCGCGGCCAGCTGCGCATCGGATTCGGTGATGCCGCCGACGCCCGAGCCGATCACGTTGATGCGGATCTGGTCGTTGGACAGCGAGGTCAACGCATCGCGCAGTGCCTGCATGGAGCCATGCACGTCGGCCTTGACCACCAGGTTGAGCACCTGCTGCTCGGAGCCGGCGCCCATCTGCGCCATGATGTCTTCCATGCGGTTGCCCGCAGCGGCGACCAGGCGCGATTCGCGGCGCTTGGCATCACGCTGCTGCGCAACATCCTTGGCCAGACGCTCATCAGCGACGACGACGAAGTCATCGCCCGCGTCCGGCACGCCGGACAAGCCGAGCACCTGCACCGGGATCGACGGGCCTGCGGACTGCACCTGGCTGCCGGTTTCGTCGAACAGCGCACGCACGCGGCCGTACTGCACGCCGCACACCAGGTAATCGCCCTTCTCCAGCGTGCCCTGCTGCACCAGCACGGTGGCGACCGGGCCACGGCCCTTGTCGAGCGCAGATTCGATCACCACGCCCGCGGCGCGGCCGTTGACCGGTGCCTTCAATTCCAGCACTTCGGCCTGCAGGCTGATCGCATCCAGCAAATCGTCGACGCCCGCACCGGTCTTGGCCGAGAGTTCGACCATCTGCGTGTCGCCACCGAAATCTTCGGCGACCACTTCGCTTTCCAGCAGTTCATTCTTGACCCGCATCGGGTCAGCATCGGACTTGTCGATCTTGTTGATGGCGACGATCAGCGGCACGCCGGCAGACTTGGCATGCTGGATCGCTTCCTTGGTCTGCGGCATCACGCCGTCATCGGCCGCCACGACCAGCACCACGATGTCGGTGAGCTTGGCACCGCGCGCACGCATCTGGGTGAACGCCGCGTGGCCCGGTGTATCGAGGAAGCTGATCACGCCCTTGTCGGTTTCGACGTGGTAGGCACCGATGTGCTGGGTGATGCCGCCCGCTTCGCCCGAGGCGATCTTGGTGCGGCGGATGTAGTCCAGCAACGAAGTCTTGCCGTGATCGACGTGACCCATGATGGTCACGACCGGCGGACGCTGTTCCTGCTCGCCCGTGATTTCTTCGGCATGCGCGAGAAGTTCTGTCTCGGCATCGTCCGCATCGGCGCGCACGGCCTTGTGACCCAACTCTTCGGTGACCAGTACGGCGGTGTCGTGGTCGATGGACTGGGTGATGGTGGCCATCACGCCCATCTTGAACAGCGCCTTGACCACGTCGCCACCCTTGAGCGCGAGTTTCTGCGCCAGGTCGGCCACGGTGATCGCTTCGCCAATCGCGATTTCGCGCACGATCGGCGCAGTCGGGCGCTGGAAGCCATGCTCGCCGCCGCCACTGCGCGATTGCTCGACGGCGCGACGCGCCTTCGGCTTGCCACGCGTGGCACCGCGACGGGCGCGATCCGCCGCCGACAAGTGCAGTTGGCCGGCGAACTTGGAGGTGGAATCATCGTCTTCCACACCCGCGACCATCGCGTGGGAACCGCGCGGCTTGGGCGACTTGGCACCGCGATCATCGCGCTGCGGCTCGCGCGCGCGTGGTGCGTGCGGCGTGCCATGCGTGCCCGGCTTGCGCGCAGCAGGCGCTTCGCCTTCGACGCTGGCGGAAGCAGCGGCTTCGGCCGCTTCGGCTGCCAGGCGCTTGGCCTCTTCCTCGGCACGCAGACGTTCGGCCTCGGCTTCTTCAGCGCGACGACGATCGTCTTCCGCCAGACGCTGCTGTTCTTCCAGATTGCGCTGGCGCGACTCTTCAAGCTTGCGCAGGGCTTCGGCGCGCTCGTCGTCGACCGGGGCCTTGTCGCCGCCTGCGGCCTGACCTTTGTTGACCAGGGTGACTTTCTTGCGTACGACCACGTCGACGGTCTGCTTGTTGCGACCACCGCCCACGGTGATTTCCTGCACCTTGCGGCGTGCCAGCGTGATCTTCTTCGGCGCCTCGCTGGTCTCGGCGGCGGCATCGGCACGCCCATGGGTACGACGCAGGAAGCCGAGCAGCTTGACCTTCTGGGCGCTCGTGACTTCCTCGTCGGCATCCTTGAACGGCATACCGGCTTCGGAGAGTTGCTCCAACAGCTTCTCGACCGGCGTGTTGACCAGTTCGGCAAGCTTGCGGATGGTGGTTTTCTGCGACATGCGTTTTCCGTGTTCGGGCCGACGCGAGGGCGTTCGGCCAATTTTCCATTCTAGCGCGCGGCGGTTTTACAGCCCGTCATTCGAACCAGTGCTTGCGTGCTTCCATGATCAGCGCAGAGGCGCGCGCTTCGTCCATGTCCTCGAGGTCGGTGATCTCGTCCACCGCCAACTCGGCCAGGTCTTCGCGGGTGCGCACGCCGCGGCTGGCCAAGACGTAGGCGGTCGCCTCGTCCATGCCTTCGAGCGTGAGCAGGTCCTCGGCGGGCTGGTGCTCGTCCAGCTCTTCCTCGGCGGCCAGCGCTTCGTTGAGCAGGGCGTCGCGGGCGCGGGCGCGCAGCTCCTCGACGATGTCCTCGTCGAAGCCCTCCACGGCCAGCAACTCGCCGACGGGCACGTAGGCGATTTCCTCGACCGTGCTGAAGCCTTCGGCCACCAGGATGCCGGCGATTTCCTCGTCGACCTCGAGTTTGTCCACGAACAGCTGGCGGGCGACGGCCTGCTCGGCCTCCGACTTCGCCTGCACCTGGTCCGCGGTCATCACGTTGAGCTGCCAACCGGTCAGGCGGCTGGCGAGGCGCACGTTCTGGCCGCCCTTGCCGATCGCCTTGGCCAGCAGTTCTTCGGCCACGGCGAGGTCCATCGAGTGCTTTTCTTCATCGACGATGATCGACTGCACTTCCGCCGGTGCCATTGCGTTGATGACGAACTGCGCGGGGTTGTCGCTCCACAGCACGATGTCCACGCGCTCGCCGTTGAGCTCGTTGGTCACCGCCTGCACGCGCGAGCCGCGCATGCCGATGCAGGCGCCGATCGGATCAGTGCGGTTGTCGTAAGCCAGCACCGCGATCTTGGCGCGGTCGCCCGGGTCACGCGCACAGGCCTTGATGTCCACCAGGCCCTGGCCGACTTCCGGCACTTCCAGGCGGAAAAGTTCCATCATGAATTCCGGCGCGGCGCGGCTGATGAACAGCTGCGGGCCGCGTTGCTCGCTGCGCACGTCGTACAGATAGCCGCGCACGCGGTCGCCAGTGCGCAGGATGTCGCGCGGGATGCCCTTGTCCTTGGGGATGAAGCCTTCGGCGTTGCCGCCGAGGTCCACGTAGATGTTGCCGCGCTCCACGCGCTTGACCGTGCCATTGACCAGCTCGCCGACGCGATCCTTCCACGCATCGACCACCTGCTGGCGCTCGGCCTCGCGCACGCGCTGCACGATCACTTGCTTGGCGGCCTGGGCGGCGATGCGGCCGAACTCGGCGTTCTCGATCTGCTCTTCGATGAAGTCGCCGACCTCGACGCCTTCGCTCTCGTCCACCGCGTCCATCAGGCGCAGCTGGCGGTCGGGCGATTCCATCACCACGTCATCGGCCACCACTTCCCAGCGGCGGAATGTCTCGTAGCTGCCGTCCTTGGGGTCGACGACCACGCGGATGGCGACGTCCTGCTCGGGGTAGCGCTTCTTGGCGGCAGACGCCAGCGCGGCCTCGATGGCCTCGATGATGACTTCGCGCGGCACGCCCTTTTCGTTGGCAACCGCATCGACGACGAGCAACAACTCCTTACTCATGTTCAGACTCCGCATCGGCGGGGGTTTCCGCCTGCTTGGTGGATTCGGGGTTCTTCGGCTTGGCGCCGGATTTCTTGCCAGGCTTGCCGGGGGCATAGCCGAGTGCGGCCCAGTCGGGGACCAGCCGCGCCTTGTCGATGTTGTCGATGGCGGCCTCGAAGGGCTTTCCATCAACCTCGAAACGGATGCTGTCGTCGGTGATGTCGACGATGCGACCGGTCAGGCGACGACGACCTTCCTGCGGCAACTTCAACCCAACCTTCGCGGTTTGGCCAAGGAAGCGTTGGAACTGCGCCGGCGTGAACAACGGACGATCAATGCCCGGCGACGACACTTCCAGCGTGTAATTGCCGCTGATCGGATCTTCTACATCGAGCTGCGCGGAGACCTCGCGGCTGACCTGCTCGCATTCGTCGATGCCAACCATCGGCGGTGCCATCTGGCCGTCTTCACCAGCGACCGGTGTGGCATCGGCCGGATAATCGATATACAGGCGCACGACGGCGCTGCCCGGCGCGGGGAGATATTCCACGCCCAAGAGATCCAGCCCGAGCGCTTCCACGGTCGGGGCGAGCAGATCGCTGATTTGTCTAGCCTTGTCCATCCAGTTGTCTGTGTGTCCGTGCGCGTTGCGGCGCTTGAAACGAAAAAAGGGCCCATTGGGCCCTTTCCGGTATTGCGATGTCCGGTTCCGGCGATGACACTAGCCGGAGGCCCTGGATCGGCGATGACGCTGGCCCGATCCGGGAAACGGCCGACGAGCAGCCGCTTTCAAGCCGCCTATGGTAGGCCGAACCGGCCGTTTGGGCAAGCCTAGCCCCCTGGAGGGCCGTGGGCGCGACGGGGTGCAATCGTATGCACCATTACGCACGCATCCAGGGCGCTACGCTGGCCGATTCAGGAGCCCGTCATGTCCGTCCACCCACAGCCAGCCCGACTCCTTGTCCTGTTCGGCGCCACCGGCGACCTGGCCCTGCGCATGCTCTGGGCGTCGCTCTACGACCTGCAATCCGAAGGCCTGCTGCCGCACGACCTGCGCCTGCTTGGCACGGCGCGGGGAGAGCTGGATCGCGCAGGCTTCCAGGCGGTGGTCGCGGAGGCCATCCAGCGCCGCGTGGCCGTATCCGAGCTGCGGGAGGAGGTCCTGCAATCGCTGCTGGCGCGCATCGACTACATTCCGGCCGAGCTGGGAGATGCGGCCTCCGCCAACCGACTGTGCGCGCGCATCGCCGAGCTGCGCACGGGCGACATCGTCTATCACCTCAGCACCGCGCCGCGCTTCTACGTGCCCATCTGCCAGATATT
The DNA here is from genome assembly GCF_900155935.1 of Solilutibacter tolerans. Lineage (GTDB taxonomy): Bacteria > Pseudomonadota > Gammaproteobacteria > Xanthomonadales > Xanthomonadaceae > Solilutibacter > Solilutibacter tolerans. The sequence goes on along the minus strand of NZ_FTLW01000004.1, from coordinate 211,095 downwards.
GGCCGCGCACGGCCTGAACGATCCTGGCACCCGGGTCATGCTGGAGAAGCCGATCGGGCATGACCGCGCCAGCGCCGACGCGATCATCGATGGCGTCGGCCGCTGCTTCGACGAATCGCAGGTCTATCGCGTCGATCACTACCTCGGCAAGGAAGGCGTGCAGAACCTGATCGCGCTGCGCTTTGGCAACGGCCTGTTCGAGCCGCTGTGGAATGCGCGCTACGTGGAGCAGGTCCAGATCACCGTAGCCGAGACCGTGGGCGTGGAGGGGCGCGGCGATTATTACGACCACTCCGGCGCCAGCCGCGACATGCTGCAAAACCATTTGCTGCAGATGCTGGCCCTGGTGGCGATGGAGCCGCCGGTCGCGTTCCTGCCCACGGCCGTGCGCGATGAAAAGGTCAAGGTGCTGCGCGCATTGCGCCCCATCAGCGCGGACAACGTGGCCGCCGAGACGGTGAGCGGCCAGTACACCGCCGGCGCCATTGACGGCGTGGCGGTGCCCGGCTATGTCGAGGAACTGGGCCGGCCCAGCAACCGCGAGACGTTCGTGGCCGTACGCGCCCACGTGGACAACTGGCGCTGGTCCGGCGTGCCGTTCTATTTGCGTACCGGCAAGCGCCTGCCCAAGCGCTGCACGGAAATCCTGGTGCAGTTCCGCGGCGTGCCCCACTCCATCTTCGGCGGCGGCGCACAGCGCGACATCCGGCCCAACGCGCTGCTGATCCGCCTGCAGCCCGAGGAACGCATCGAACTGCAACTGATGAGCAAGACGCCGGGCCTGGACCGGCACGGCCTTCGCCTCTCCCGCGTGGCGCTCGACCTCGACTTCCACGAAGAGTTCGCCACGCAACCGCGTCGCCTCGCCTATGAACGCCTCTATCTGGATGCGCTGGAAGGCAACGGGACCTTGTTCGTGCGTCGGGACGAGATCGAGGCCGCCTGGCATTGGGTGGATGGCATCCTCGGCGCATGGCACCAACTGGAAATCACTCCCCGCCCCTATCCCGCCGGCACCTGGGGCCCCAGTGCGGCGATGACCCTGGCCGAGCGCCACGACCACCACTGGCGCGACTGACCTTGAGCATCCATTTCCACCCGCACGCGGATACGGCCTCGATGGCGGCGGTCATCGCCACCGAGCTGCTTGCCGCCTGCCAACGCGCCCGCCATGAGGAGCGCAGCCCGCTGCTGGCGCTCGCCGGCGGCAATACGCCCCTGCCGGCTTATCGCGCACTCGCCGCCAACCTGGGCGACATGGCGCTCACCGTCATCCCGAGCGACGAGCGCTGCGTGCCGCACGATGATCCCGCCTGCAACTTCGACGCCTTGCGCCGGTTCTTTGCCGATGCGCGCGGCGTGCGCTGCCTGCCGCTCACCACCGCGGACGGCATCGCGCCGGATTCGCTCAAGCTGGCGCGTGACACCCTGGCCACCTTGCCAATGTTCGATGCCACCGTGCTCGGCATGGGCGCGGACGGCCACTTCGCCTCCTTGTTCCCCGGCTCCGCGGGACTGGCCGGGGGCCTGGACCCCAGGACCGAGGACGATGCCATCGCCCTGATGCCCGCCCACCTGCCCGCCGAAGCGCCCTATGAAAGGATCACGCTCACCCTGCCCCGGCTCCTGCGAAGCCGGCATGTGATGCTGGTGATCAGCGGCGAAGCCAAGCGCGATGTGCTGGAATCGGCCATGACGCGCGAAGCCGACCCGATCCGCTGCCCGGTCGCCGCATTGCTGCGCGCCGCGCCCGCGCTGAGCGTGCACTGGAGCCCCTGATGAGCCTGCATCCCACCATCGAACGCGTGACCGAACGAATTGCCGAGCGCAGTCGCGACTTGCGCGCGGAATACCTTGCCCGCACGCTGCAGCCGCGACCGCAGGCGCCGGCGCGCGACGCGCTGCCCTGCGGCAACCTCGCGCATGCCTTCGCCGCGGCCGGGAGCGACAAGCCCGCCTTGCGCGCCGGGCATGCCGGCAACATCGGCATCGTCACCGCCTACAACGACATGCTGAGCGCGCACCAGCCGATGGAGCAGTATCCGACGCTGATCCGGATGGCGGCCCGCAACCTTGGCGGCACCGCACAAGTCGCCGGCGGCGTGCCCGCGATGTGCGATGGCATCACCCAGGGCCTGGAGGGGATGGAGCTGTCGCTGTTCTCGCGCGACACCGTGGCGATGTCCACCGCCATCGCCCTGTCGCATCAGGCGTTCGATGCGGTTCTGTGCCTCGGGGTTTGCGACAAGATCGTGCCGGGCCTGTTGATCGGCGCCCTCAGCTTCGGGCACTTGCCGGTGATCTTCGTGCCAGCCGGCCCCATGCCGTCGGGCATCCCCAACAAGCAAAAGGCGGCGGTCAGGCAACGCTATGCCATCGGGGAGGCCTCACGCGAGGAACTGCTCGATGCCGAAGCCGCCTCCTATCACGCGCCAGGCACCTGCACGTTCTATGGCACCGCCAACTCCAACCAGATGTTGATGGAAGTCATGGGCCTGCACATGCCGGGTGCTGCCTTCGTGCCGCCCGGCACCGCACTGCGCGATGCCTTGACCGTGGCGGCCACCGAGCAGGCCTTGCGTATTTCTGCGCTCGGCAAGGATTACCGCCCGCTGGCGCGCACGGTGGATGAGAAGGCCATCGTCAACGCCCTGGTCGGCCTCGCAGCTACGGGGGGATCGACCAACCACACGATGCATCTGGTCGCGATCGCCCGGGCAGCCGGCCTCCAGATCAACTGGGACGATCTGGATGAAGTTTCACGCGTCACGCCGCTGCTGGCGCGCATCTACCCCAACGGCAACGCCGACGTGAACCAGTTCCACGAAGCCGGCGGGCTTGGCCTGGTGATCCGCGAGCTGATCGATGGCGGCCTGCTGCATCCGGACATCCTCTGCGTCCATGGCGGCGATCTGCGCCAGCAAACGTTGCGGCCGGCGCTGGAAGACACGCGCCTCGCCTGGCATCCGGCGCCGGCAACCTCGGCCGACACCGACATCCTCCGCCCGCTCGCAGCGCCCTTCGACGCCGAGGGCGGCCTGCGCCGGCTGGAAGGCAATCTTGGCCGCGCGGTGGTGAAAGTCTCGGCGGTGTCGCCGGAGCACCGGATGATACAGGCTCCGTCACGCGTGTTCGAATCGCAGGACGCGGTCTTGCGCGCCTTCAAGGCGGGCGAGCTGGATGGCGACTTCGTCGCGGTCGTGCGCGGGCAAGGTCCCCGGGCCAATGGCATGCCGGAGCTGCACAAGCTCACCCCCACGCTTTCGGCCCTCCAGGACCGCGGACAACGGGTGGCCTTGCTGACCGATGGCCGGATGTCCGGTGCCTCGGGCAAGATCCTTGCCGCCATCCACGTGACGCCCGAGGCGCTGTCCGCGGGCGGCATCTCCCGCGTGCGCGAGGGCGACATGATCCATATCGATGCGCAGGCCGGGACGATGAACGCCTTGGTCGCTCCCGACACCTGGGCGCAGCGGGAACCCGAACTGCCGGACACGCGCGCCAACACGCATGGCTGCGGCCGTGAGCTGTTCGGCTTGATGCGCGAGCGCACCGGCGATGCGGAACATGGCGCTTGCAGCCTGTTCGGCGAGGCACCGTCCGCATGAGCACGATTTCTGCCGGATTGGCCTTGCTGGGCGATGTGGGGGGCACCAATGCCCGTTTTGCCCTGGCCGACATCACCCTGGAAACACCTCGCATACTCGAATCGCACGCGCTGCAAAATTCCGACTTCGCTAGCCTTCAACACGCGATCGAACATTACCTGGACAGGGTGGGTGCCCGTCCACGCACCGCGGCGATAGCCGTGGCCTGCCCGGTGAACGAAGACGAAATCCGCCTGACCAATCGCGCCTGGTCCTTCAGCCGACGTGAACTGGGGGCAGCACTCGGATTCGACCGGCTACACATGCTCAATGACTTTGGTGCGGTGGCCTGGGCCATCCCCGCGCTGGGACGCGAAGACCTCTTGACCCTGCACGAGGCTCGGGCATCGCCTTCCATACGTGGACCGGTCACCGTGCTGGGTCCGGGCACCGGCCTTGGTGTTGCCTTGTTGCACGGCGACCGCGACAACGGCTGGCACGTGATCGAGACCGAAGGTGGCCATGTGAGTTTCGCGCCCCAGGGCGAGGAGGAGCGACAGATCGAACGCTGGATGAGCGCCCGCCACGGACGCACGTCAAACGAACGACTCCTGTGCGGGAAGGGCCTGAGCGAAATTGATGCGGTCATGCGCGGAATTCCGGCCATTGGAGCCGGCGGACCGGTACTGCCTGGCGAAGCCACGCTCACCGAAATCGAGTTGCGTCACCCGGCCGACATCGTCAGCGCGGCCCTGGATGGTCATGACGTGGCTGCACGACAGGCATTGGCGCGCTTTTGTGCCGTGCTCGGCAGCGTCGCGGGTGATTGCGCCCTGGTCCACGGCGCACGACACGTGGTCGTTGCCGGCGGGATCATCCCGCGTTTCATTCCGTTCCTGCGCAGCAGCGCCTTCCGCGAAAAATTTCTGGCCAAGGGGCGTTTTGCCGCGCACCTGGAACGCGTAGGCGTGCACGTGATCACCCATCCGCATCCGGGGCTGCTTGGCGCAGCAATGTATCTGCATGAGGTTGACCAATGACAGTGATGACGCCTGAAGACGTGCTACGCAAGGCGCCAGTGGTTCCGGTGGTGGTGATCGAGGATGTGCGCGACGCCCTCCCGCTCGCGCGCGCCCTCTTGGCCGGTGGCTTGCCCGTGATCGAAGTCACCATGCGCACTGATGCTGCACTCGAGGCAATCAAGCTCATCGCGAAGGAAATGCCGGATGCCGTCATCGGGGCAGGCACGGTGCTCTCCCCGTCGCAGTTCGATGAGGTCGCAAAGGCAGGCGCCCGCTTCGCGATTTCACCGGGCGCAACGCCCGCCTTGTACACCCATGCCCAAGCGCATCGTTCGATGCTGGCTTACTTGCCTGGCGTGGCCAGCGCCAGCGAGGTCATGCATGGCCTAGATGCCGGATTCGACTGCTTCAAGTTGTTCCCCGCAGAAGCCGTCGGTGGCATCCCCTTGCTTAAATCGCTGGCGGGCCCCTTCCCCCAGGCGCGCTTCTGCCCAACCGGGGGAATACACGCTGGAAACGCCGGGCAGTACCTTCAACTGCCCAATGTGCTCACCGTGGGCGGATCCTGGATGGTGCCGGTGGACGCCATCCAGTCACGTGACTGGCCCCGTATCCAGCAGCTGGCGAGCGAGGCCGCCCACCTGGCCTGATCCCGATTAGGTTTTCGCATTGCCGGCGCTGCCCGCGCTCGGCCCCATGAGCCGACTCAGCACGATGGCCAATGCAATCGTGCTCACCAGGGTGATGAACATCAGATGCAGGTAATGCAGCGGTGTCCATGCGAAGGTGAAGATTGCATACAACATCACACCGAAAGCCAACGCGATGCGCAGCGCCTTCGCGTTGGCACCCCGCACGAAGATGGCGACGATGAACGCAGCCAAGACCGGCATCGAATACAGACCGTTCAACTGCTGCAGCGTCGCGATGATGCTCTTGGAATGGCTGTACAGCGGCACCAACGCCAAGGAAATCAGCATGGCGACGATTTGCGTCCACTGCCCTACGCGCTTGGCATCCGCCTGCTTGTTGAACACCGGCAGGTGAATGTCGACGGCATACAACGCCGCGGCCGAGTTCAGCCCGGCGTTGTAACTGGAAAGCACCGCCCCCGTCATCGCCGCGGCAAAGGCACCTGAAAGCCAGGGCGGCAAGACATCGCCGGCCAACCGACCATAAGCACTATCGTCGATGTCGCCGTAAAGCTTGAATGCAATGATGCCCGGCAACACCACAATCAATGGCGTCAGCAGCTTGAGGAATGCCGCCGCATAAATGCCTTTCTGTGCCTCACGAATGTCCTTGGCAGCCAACGCGCGCTGGGCAATGACCATATTGGTGCCCCAGTAGAAAATGTGCGCGAACATCATTCCCGTGAAGAGCGTAGGCCACGGGATGTCCGAATCCGGACCACCCCACAAGGTCAGGCGGTCAGCCGGGATTCCCGAAAAATCCCAACCGATGCGCTCCAGCGCAAACCAGGTGACCAAGCCGCCCATCACCAGCAGGATGACGCCCATGTACGTATCGGATATGGCGATGGCGCGAAGCCCCCCCAAGGCCGCATAAGCCAACCCGGCCAGCGCGAACAAGATGGAGATGGTCATGATCGACATGTCGGGCTCGAACATCGACTTCATGAATCGGGCACCGGTGTAGAGCACCATCGGCAACAAGATGAAGAGATAGCCCATCAGGAACAAGAGCGACACCGCACGTCGCAAGGCGGCGTCGTTCATTCGACGCTCAAGCAATTCTGTCGTCGTCGTGCATTTGTACTTGTAATACATCGGCACCAGCACTTTGGCCAACACCAGCAGGCCGACCACTGCACCGAACTCCCACCACACCTGAAGCAGGTTCTGCGCGCCATTCATGCCAACGATCTGCTCCGCGCTGATGTTCGTCAGCAGTAGCGAGCCAGCGATGAATGGCCAGCTCAAATGGCCACCGGCAAGAAAAAAATCCTCCGCGCGGTTCTTGCTGCGCTGTGCTCCACGGATCTTCCACCAGGTCATAAACGCAATCCCCAGCGTCACCGCAAAGAACACGCCCAGCTGGATTGCATTGCCTTCCATGTCCGTCCTCCAAAAAAAAGCCCCATCGTCCATGACCGAACGACGGGGCGAGGTTTCACTCCAACCGCGATGACCGGTTAGAACTTGTAGCTGAACCCGAGCAGTGTCGTGCGCCCATATTCGAAGAACGAAACAGGTCGGTTGGCAGCATCGCCCGAATTGTAAGTGCCGAACGGTTCATCACCGATATTGCTGACTTGCAGATACAAGGACAAGCCTTCCAGAACACCTGGGCCAAAGCTGTAGTTCACTTGCGCGTCCTGCACCACTTCCGGCTTGATGTCGATGACTTGCAAATCGGCGCCAAACCCCTTGGTTTCACCTCGGAAAGCAGAGCGAGTGCGGCGGCTGTAACGCAGCGAGAAGCCATGACGCTCGTAGTAGGCCGTGATGTTAGAAACATATTTTGACAAGCCTGGCAGCGGCTCTGTCGTTCCGGGGCCGTTCGGGTGGATCGAGCTATCGGTATCAGAATATGTCGCCTGCAAGCCAAGGCCACTCAGTGGTGCCCACAAAATATCAAGTGGTAGCTGGGCCGCGAATTCGTAACCACGAATGTTGCCGCCTTCGCCATTGGTAGGCTGGGTGATACGTCCACTCGTACTTGCAGGATAATTTGTCTGTCCCGTCGTGGGCGCAGGCAGCGGATAACCCGCGTAGTCGAACGACACAGTCTGGTTATAGATGTACGTGGACAGATCCTTGTAGAAGTATGCAAGGCTCACATAGCCCTTGTTGCCCGCTTTCGAGCTGAAATACTTTTCAAACGAGAGGTCATATGCATTGGCCAACCACGGCTTGAGCGTTGGATTGCCACCGCCACCGGACCAGATCGGGCCACTGCTTGAGCAATCATTGCAGATACCGACATCCATGCCCGCCTTCAACTGGTCCATGCGCGGACGCGCCATCTGCCGGGCCGCTGCAAAACGAACATAGGCCTCACTTGCAAACTCGAGGCTTAGGTTCATGCTGGGCAATACGTTCCCGTAACTGGTTCCCTTCGAAACAAGCGTCCCGCCAGGATTGCCAGCGAAGGTGCTGTACCCCTCGGAATTCTGCTTCGCACGAACATACTGAACACCCAAATTGCCACGCAGCGGCATTTGCCCCAGATCGGTATCGATATTGCCTTGTACGTAGATCGTGGTTAGATCTTCATCGATACCCCAATTCTTGGCAGCGATGTCTGCGTGGTAGTTCCCGGAGAGGTTATAGACGCCGGAGTTCAGCAGATCGTTCGCATCTACGGTGGCGAGATTGCCGATGCCACCAAAGTTGAACGCCTGGGAGGAACCCGGGAACGCCAGTGATGCACCTGGGGTGGCGCAATCCACGATGCAAAGCTTTGCCTCGCGCGAGGATTTTTCCTTGCTGCGACTCGTAAAGTTCGCGCCGAACTCAAGACTGTCCAGGAAACCTTCATCGAATTCGCGCAGGAAGTCCAAACGAAGAGCCTTCACCGAGTCACTGATGTTGAAGTCCTTGAGGTAGCCATCCTGCCCCCAGCCACCCGCATCAACTAGACGAATGTTTGACGGATTGCCGAAATCAGTACCGAAGACATAGTTATTGAAGTCACCCGAACCATCCAACACTACATTCGCAGTGGTGGTGCCGCCCGGGTAGACACCCGCATAGGCTTCAAGCACACGGAAGTCACGGTCCACTTTCGAACTGGAGAGATCTAGCGTCATCGTCCATTGTTCGTTGAAGTGGAACTTGTTGTTCCAACCAAGAGAGGTGAGCTTGTCATCGATGGGGTTACTGTCCATGCGGATGACAGGGAGAACACCTGTCCAGCTGGTATTCGTGGCCGTGCTGCCGGTAATGGTGGGAGTACCCGACAGTGTGCCGCTACCCCATACCGTACCGAACTCCACGCCGGTCTTGATTTCAGTCTTCTCAAACTTCGAATGGAAAACGTCTAACGTGCCTTCGTAAAAATCGTTGGGCTTGAACTGGAGCGTGGCTGCAATACCGTTGCGCTTGTGGTTGTTATCGAAGCGGTAAAGCTTCCCGCCACCCATTACCTGGACACCGCTATAACCTGGTAGATCCGTATAACCCCAAGCCTCGTTCTGATAGCCGGGTTGCGGGCTATCCATGTGCGATAGGCCGACCATCAGACCCAGCCGGTTGTCCATGAACTGATCCACATAAGAGAAGGTGACACGGTTGCCGTGCTCCTTCTGATCGCGAATTTTGTTTATGTCGTAACGTGCGTTGACGTTCATCACACGTTCGCTGTAATCCAGCGGACGAATAGTGCGCAGATCAACCGTACCAGACAGACCCTGGCCAACCAACGATGCATCCGGTGTCTTGTAGATAAGCACCGAGCTCATGAGTTCAGACGGATATTGATCAAACTCGACACCACGGTTATCGCTTGTGCTGGCCTGTTCACGGCCATTGAGCGTAGTAGTCGCGAAGTCGCCCGAAAGGCCACGAATATTGATCTGGGTGGCACGACCACGTTCACGCTGAGCGGTCAGGCCGGGAAGGCGGGCGATGGATTCAGCGATGGAGGAATCCGGCAGCTTGCCGATGTCCTCGGCCGAGATCGCCTCGACGATTGAATCTGCGTCCTGCTTGGCCTCGATGCTGCGTTCAATCGAACCGCGAATGCCGGTCACGACCACGGTGTCCAGGGCCTTGGCCTCTTCTTCTTTCTTCTTCTCGGCGTCGGTCTTGTCCTGGTCCGCGGCCTGCGCGTACACGGGCGCAGCCACCATCGACAAGGCGGTGAGCAAAGCCACGCTCAGCAGGTTTTTCTTCAACTCAACCATCGGGATCTCCGGGTCCTGTGATGCTTTCCACACAAATTGAGGAAGGCAGGGATTCATGTCCGCTTCATGCGGTTGCGGACAGGCGGGATGTTATTCAGGCGTTAGTTGTTGGACAGGGGGCTGCATACGTATTCATTACGGATTCGTGAAATCCTGTCGAAGAACGTTGCCATCGCAACGTATTCAGCTAACCACTTCTTCCGCGCGATGTGGTCCGATGCCATCCGGGCCGACACCGGAACGCCGCTTATGCCGCAGCGCAATAACCACCAGCGCAAACGTTGGCTGCACGCCACTGCCTGGCTGCTCGCCTCATCACCGCTCTTGGCGGTGGCCACACCGCCACCTGCGCCGCCCCGCGATTGGCGCGATGAAATCATTTACTTCGTGATGACCGATCGGTTTGCCGATGGCGATGCCGGCAACAACGACCAGGGCACCGGTGAATACGACCCCGCCGACGAAGCCAAATACAACGGCGGTGACCTGGTCGGCCTGCGCCGGCACCTGGATTACATCCAGCAATTGGGTGCGACGGCGCTCTGGATCACGCCGCCGGTGCTGAACCAGTGGTGGCATGCGGGCTCTCGCTACGGCGGCTACCACGGTTATTGGGCGAGCGACTTCAGCCGCATCGACCCCCACTTGGGCACGGTGGCCGACTACCAGGCCTTGGCAGACGACCTACATGCCCGCGACATGAAACTGGTGCAGGACGTGGTGGTGAACCATGTCGGCAACTGGCTGCAGTACGGGAGTGAGTGGCGCGCAAGTGATCCCGCGCGGTCGGCCTCGCTCGAAGTGGATGGCCAAGGTGCGCTGGCTCCATCCCAAGCGCCGTTCGACGCCAATGACCCTCGTGATGCACGTCAGCGAGAGCTCGGCATCTATCACTGGACCCCGAGTGTCCGCGACTTCCGCGATCGCCACCAATCGGAGAACTGGCAGCTGTCCGGTCTGGATGACCTCAACACGGAGAATCCCCTCGTGCGTCGCGCGCTGCGCGAAAGCTATGGCCGGTGGATCCGCGACATCGGCGTGGATGCGTTTCGCGTCGACACCGCCATCCACGTACCCGCGGGATTCTTCGAGGACTTCATGTACAGCGAAGATCCCGAGGCGCCAGGCATGGCGAAGGTGGCGGCCTCACGCGGCATCCCGGACTTCCTCGCGTTCGGTGAAGGTTTCACCATCGACCGGCCCTACGACAACGCGGGCGCGAAGTTGCTGGAAACCTACGCCGGCCCGCGCGGCCTGCATTCGATGATCAATTTCCCCCTGTACGGCACCTTGGGCGATGTCTTCGCCCGAGGTCATGCCACGGCTGAGCTCGCATGGCGCATCGACGACATGATGCGCACGCACGGTGACCCGTGGCGCATGCCGACCTTCATCGACAACCATGATGTCGATCGCTTCCTGGCGGGGAGTGATGTGACGGGCCAGCGACAAGCGCTATTCGCGATGCTCTCGCTTCCCGGCATTCCGGTCATTTATTACGGCACTGAACAGGCGATGCACGAACGTCGCCCGGCGATGTTTGCGAACGGGCAAGGCGCCGGTGGGCGTGACCACTGGGATGCGGCATCGCAGGGCTATCGCTGGCTGCGCGAGGCCATCGCCATTCGTCGCACCCACCCTGCCCTGCGTCGAGCGCACCCGCGACTGCTCGCCTCCAACGCGGCAGGCCCGGGTGGCATCGCGTGGCGAATGGAAAGCGACGAAGAAGATCTCGTCGTGCTGCTCAATACGGCCACCCATCCAGCACTGCTTGATGCATCGATGCTGCCCAAGGACAAGCACCTGCAGCCCTTCTACTCCATCCGCGCCGACCAGGATCCCGATGCGCTGCGATTCGTGGAGCAACAGGTGTGGTTGCCGCCGCGATCAGGATTTCTGGCGCGCGTCGAGCGCGGGCGGGGAGACACGCGCCGTGCCGGTGCCCCTTCCATCGATGCACTACCCGCAAATCCGTTGCGGGGGGATACGCAGGTGGGCGGCCAAGCGATCCCGGGCGATTGCGTGCAGCTGGTGGTCGATGGCGCAGCCGCAGGCGATTGTGCGCTTGCCGATGACGGCGGCCGTTGGGCGGCGCGATTGAATGTCAGCGAGATGATCGACCCCAGCATCACGCATCGCTTGACGGTATGGGTGCCGAAGACGGGCGCCATTGCATCGGCGCAAACGTTCAAAGTCCAACGCGAGTGGCGACTGGCCGGCGAGCTGCGTGACCCAGCCAACGACGATCAAGGCTTGGATGGGCGTTACCGCTATCCCACCGGTGATGGCTGGCCCGGCCACCATCCCGCTGATCTACTCGGCGTGCGTGCCTTCACTTCGGGTGGCGCACTGAAGATCGAGTTGTCGATGCAGGAAATCAGCACCACCTGGAACCCGGCCAACGGTTTCGATCACGTCGCCTTCGATGTCTACATCGACCTGCCCGGCAACCAGAGTGAGGGTCAATCACTGATGCCGCGCCAGCACGCACGATTGCCTGACGACATGCGTTGGGATGTGCATGCCCGTGTGGGCGGTTGGAGCAATGCCGCCTTCCGTGCAACGGGCAGTAGCGCGGTGCAAGATGGCGAAGCCTTGACGCGTGCGCCGCGCATCGAGGTGGATGCCGATGCCCGGACGATCACGCTCACCTTCGACGCGGGCATGTTGGGCGGTTACCCGGATTTGGCCGGTAGTCGCCTCCATGTCACCACCTGGGACATGGATGGCGAATACCGCCCATTGCAACCGGAGGCCGGGGCCAATGCATTCGGCGGTGGCGATGCCACGTCGCCCCGCATTATGGACGCGGTGGGTCCACTCCTGCTGCGTTGACCTTGCGAGACAGCAGAAAGGCAAGGATCTCGCCTGCCCGGTCGCGCCAGGCCTTTTCGCTGTGCTCGGTACCGGGGTAGACGCGGCTCACCCAGCCAGCGCCTTCGACAAAACCGCCTTTCTGCATCTGCACATCCATCTTCTGCTGATACGGCGCATAGCGGGCATCCAGGGTTTCGGTGCCATGGTCCATCCATATGCGATGCGTATCGGCGGATGGCAGATGATGGGCGAACCAATCAACCATCGCGCCCTCGCCTGCCGGCCAATGCGTCGACACCGCGGCGGCATTGCCGAAGACATCGGGATGCCTTGCCATCGCATACAAGGAAATCAGCCCACCCATGCTCGATCCCATGATGGACGTGTCGGCGCGACCCGGCCGCGTGCGGTACTGCGCATCGATGAAAGGCTTCAACTCGTCCACGATGAAGCGAAGATAGGCATCGGAGCGAATGTCGGCGCTCGCGAATGACTCGCGGCCGGGAACGCCACTCGTCACACGCGGCCCATCGACCACCGCCGGCATGTACTCCTCGAAGCGTCGCGACGTGTTCGCGATGCCAACGATGATCGCCGGCGGCAACGCGCCAGACGCAATCCCGCTTGTCATCGCACCATCGATATCCCAGTCGGTGTGGTTGAAGACCAGCGCAGGGTCGAACAGATTCTGGCCATCGTGCATGTAGATGACGGGATACCGTCGATCGCGGTGCGCGTGATAACCCGGCGGCAACCAGACATCCACATCCCGCGCCGTCACATGACGGGAGGCAAAGTCCTGCCAGCCTTCGATCCGACCGGTGGCATCGAGCGCCGGGGCACGCACGCCATTTGCCCATCGCAAGAACGCCGGCAACATCCGCGCCCAGCTTTGCTGGTTGTGTTGGCCGCCCGGCAATCGATACAGCACGGCAAAGGCGCGATCAGGCTGCGCGGCAAAATCCAGGTTGATCCAATAGCCCTTGGCACGCAGGCCGCCTTTCCCATCGACGCCCTGCAACAGGTCGCGACTGTCATCGATCACGTCGATCAAGCCATCGCCGTCGCGATCATCGGTTTCTTCCGCATCACCCACGGCGAGGAAAAACCGCGGCCTTGGCTTCCACTCGCTGTCTTCCACCAGGTGATGGGCGATGCGTGATGCCTGTACGGCCTGTGCATCCTCGTTGCGCGTCGATAGCCAGAACGATGGCGAGAACGCGCCCACCCGACCAAAAGTCTCGGGATACTGCCAACCCACCGAGAATGCATTCAGCGCGCCCAGCGACCAGCCCAGCAGACTGCGTGATGCCGCATCGCCGCGCGTGTTGTACCGCGCATCGATGGCCGGCACGAGCGTCTTCACCAACCATTCGGAATACGCATGCGCCTGCGTGCCGACCGGGCCGTACTTGGTCGGCGCGATGACCGATCGCCCTGCTGCACGATCGGACAGGCCATAACCCGCCATGCGATCCGGCGGCATGTCGATGGCCACCACTAACATCGGCCGTATCTCTCCGCGCCGCTGCAGGGCGGACACCGTGGCCTGCACGTCCACGGCCTCCAGATCTTGCCCATCGTTGACGTAAAGCACCGGATACCCCGGGCGCGCGTCACGCCGATAGCCCGCAGGCAGCAGGACGCGAACACGCAGCGGGGCCGATGACAGCCCCGGCGCAGGCACATGCAGGGTCTGGATTGCAGTGCGCGTGTCAGCGAGGGTGGCCGGCGCAACAAAACTCATTGCAACCAAGATGAAGATGCCGCACCCCACTTTCACGGCAACGGCACCAACAACACGGCCGCCCCGCCCCCCGGTGCGAGCGTCATAGCCATCGTGTCATCGGCGCTGACGATCTTCTCCTCGCGCACGAAACGGAAGCGGGCATCGCCACGCCAATCGGCCCCCTCGCCATCGCGATAGATCTCGGCACGATAGCGTTGGCCGGGTGTGAGGAAATCCAACTTGAATTCCACTGGGCGCTGCTGGGTATCGGTCATGGCGCCGATGGCCCACGTGCCGCTGCCGCGCGCCTTGCGTGCGATGGTGACGAACTCGCCGACTTCGCCATTGAGCACACGCGTATCGTCCCAATCCACCGGCACGTCACGGATGAACTTCATTGCTTCGGGCTGCTTGGCGTAATGCTCCGGCAGATCGGCCACCATCTGGATGGGGCTGTATAGCGTGACGTAGAGTGCCAGCTGACGCGCCAAGGTGCTCGGGATCTCCTGTCCGCCCCGCCCGGTCAAGCTGACGATGCCCGGCGTGTAGTCCATCGGTCCTGACAACAATCGGGTGAAGACGAGGTTGATCTCGTGATCGGGCGGATTGGGTGGCTGGCCCCAGGCGTTGTATTCCATGCCGCGTGCACCTTCGCGCGAGACCCAGTTTGGATAGGTCCTGCGCAGGCCGGTGTCCTTGATCGGCTCGTGCGGGTTGACCGCGACATGATGCTTGGCAGCCGCCTGCACCACACGCAGATGATGGTTGCTCATCCACTGGCCATCGTGCCATTCGCGGGTGATGTCGCCGCCCTTGCTGTCTTGTCTTTCGATCTGCCCGGCATCGCAGACATAACCGGTCTTAACCACGTCAATGCCGTACTCCGCGGCATAGGCCATGGACGCATCGAGTTGCGTTTCGTAATGACTGACCGCGCATCCGGTTTCGTGGTGCCCTACCAGATGCACGGCTTGGGTCTTGGCATACGCGGTCAAGGCCGGCAGATCGAAATCCGCCACGGGACGCGTGAAGTCGAAGTCCCAACCGTTGCCGAACCACATGCCGTCCCATCCGGGGTTCCATCCTTCGACCAGCACGCCACGGATGCCGTTCTGCGCGGCGAAATCGATGTAGCGCCGCGTGTTGGCGGTCGTCGCGCCGTGCTTCGACCCCGTTGCCCAGCTTTCCGTATCGAGGTGCAAGGACCACCACACCCCGACGTACTTCGCCGGCTTGAACCAGCTGACATCGCCCAACTTGTTCGGCTCGTTGAGGTTGAGGATCAGGCTGGATTCCACCAAACCACCTGCGCGATCACTGATCTGCACTGTGCGCCATGGCGACGAGAACGGTGTCATCCGCACGACGCTCGCTCCCTCCTTGCCGCCCGGCGCTAGATGCGCACGCAATCGTTGCCCATCCACACGGCGAAGCCACATGGCGGCGTAATCCACCAACGCTGCCTCGTGAAAGGACAGGTGCAGCCCGTCGTCGGTGCGCACGGTGATCGGCGTGTGCGCCTGCGACACCTCCGACAACGGCGTCTTTTGATAGAGGTATTCGTAACGATTCCACTCACCGGCCGGAATCCACCATGCGGTCGCTGGCCGGGCAACGGCGAATTCGCTGAGGTCGTCCTCGATCTCCACGCGCGTCGCATGGGGCTGGCGCGGCATCTCGTAACGGAAGCCGAAGCCATCGTCGTAGACGCGGAAAACCACATCGAAATGGCGCTGGGCGCGCACGGTTTCCTCGATACTGACGCGCAGCTCTCGATAATGGTTGCGAACTTCGCGTCGCTCGCCCCAAGGCAATTCCCAGTCCGCTTCGACTTCGCGCGTCGCTTGCTTCACCAGTTTCAGATTTCGAAGCAAGGCCTCAGCATTGCGGAACTGAAAGCCAAGACGGGAGTCCTCGAGCACCGGCTTGCCATCGCGGTCCACGCGATAGGCCAGACGTCCTTCCGGGTTGATGTCGAGTTGCACGCGGATGCGACCGTCGGGCGAGGTCACTTCCGCCACCGGATCGGCCGCGGCCATCGAACTCCACAGACACATCGTCAACGCGAGGGCATGCATGCGTTTCATCGGCCAGTCTCCTTGCTCGGGATCACGAACACCACGGCGCTTCGTCCGGGAATATTGAATACACCGCCGCGATGGCGCGCTTCATTTCGCACGCGTGCATCAGCTGCCGCAGCCGCCGCTTGCACTGGGTGCAACCGCCAACGCTTGTCATCTTGTTCCGGCAGATTCATTACACGCGCATCGGCTGAGGTGTTGAGGAAGTACAGCACCTGTTCGAAACCCGCATCGGATAGCCCGCGTCCATCGAGATGGCCCACGATGACCGCCGGATCTTGTCCGGGCCCGGTGTTCTCGAAGCGAAGGCGACGCTGCACCGCTTCAGCATCGTGCAACCGGAACAAGGGCGTACTCGCACGGATTTGCGTCAAATCGAGAAAGGCATCGCGCATGAACGTGATGTCGCTTGCCGATGGCTTGATTCCCTCTGCTTGCAGCAAAGGTTTGAGCAGGGCCCAATCCTTGCCGTTGTCCTGCGGCGGCGGCAGGCCTGCAGCAAAACCGTTGTCGCGGTAACGCCAATCGAGCCGATTGAACCAATCGCCCGAATCAAAGCTGTTGCGGTCGAGGGATTTCGAGCGCAGGACATCGATGCCGCCGTGGTAGTACGCCACGCCTTGCGAGAACGCCACCAGCGCAGCCCCCAGCAACTGCATGCGTGCGCGTTCGCTGGCAGAAGTGGCCAACGGCATCTTCATTACACCCACATCGAACAAGGTCGGGTTGTCGTGGTTTTCGACATAGTTGACGACCTCGCCAGGTTGGCGGGTGTAACCGGCGGGGCCGCCCGCGTAATCGATCGCGGACAAGGGCGTGACTTGTCCATCGGATGTCTGCATCCGGTAATCACGCAGCGTGCCCGCCAGCCCGATGCGAATCATGTCCGCGGCTTGCATTTGCGCCTCACGCGCAGGCAGTTCGCCTCGGCCATTGGGCGCACCGACCATGCCGGTCAACCAACCTTGCCGGGCCAAGAGCGCTTCACCGCTGTCGCAACATCCGCCGCCGCGCGCCGCATCCCGCATGCGGTCGCTGAAACTGGCGATGCCGCTGCCGGCCAGTGGCAACTGCGCAGCCTGCACGAAGCGTTTTCCATCAGCGATTTCGCCGAAGTTCCAACCTTCGCCAATAAAGGGGATGCGACGTCCGGCCACACGCTCGACTTCCTCACGCGACCGCAGCATCGCCTCCAAAGGCTGATGGCCCATCAAATCGAAGCGAAAGGAATCGATGCGGTAGTCACGCACCCAACGCACCAGGGTGTCCCGCATCAGTCGCGCCATCATCCGATGCTCGGTGGCGGTGTTGGCGCAACAGGTCGAGGTGGTGACCTTGCCCGCCTCGTCCAAGCGCTGGTAATAGCCGGGCACCAAGCGATCCAGCACTGCATGGGGCGCCTGTCCACTGGCGCTCATGTGGTTGTAGACCACGTCCATCCCCACGCGCAGTCCGGCGCGATGCAGGCCTTGCACGGCTGCGCGCAGTTCACGCACACGCTTGACCGGATCGGTCGCATCACTGGCGTAACTGCCTTCCGGCGCGCCGTAATGCAGCGGGTCGTAACCCCAGTTGAAGCAATCCCGCGCCGCCACAGCCATGACGGCTGCCTGCTGCGCATCGCTGTCGGGCGCGGCAGTGGGTATCTCGGGCGTGATGCATCCAACTTCAGGCACGGTAGCGATGTCGAAGACCGGCAACAAATGGATGTCGGTCATCCCTGCCTTGCGCAACGCCGTCAGGTGTCGCATACCCGCACTGTCTTGATGGGTGAAGGCGAGATACTTGCCGCGTTCGTTGACCGGCACCGTCATGTCGCCGATGGAAAAATCACGCACGTGCAACTCGTAGATGACCATGTCGGTCTGGTGCTCGAGCGCCGCGGGTCGCGTCTGCGCTGACGCCGCCCACCCTTCCGGCTGTGTGGCTGGATCCTGCAGGTCCAGCAGCACGCTGCGCACGCCGTTGGCCGTGACCGATGTCGAATACGGATCACTCACGCGATTGCGGACACCTCCCGTGCCTGGCACGAACACATCGACTTCGTAGGCATACACGCGCCCCTGCTGGCGGCCGGGAAGTGATGCGGTCCATGCGCCACTGTCGTCCTCGCGCTGCATCGGCAAGGCGCTGCCCTGCCCTGCACCGTCGTAGACGCACAGCGTCGCGTTCTGTGCCGTCGGCGCCCACAGTCGCCATTCGGCCTGACCGGGCGATGCCTGCCAGGCCCCCAGGTCTCGCCCATCGTCGGCGCTGGCGTAAAGATCATCCAAAGCACCGGGATGCTGCAGATAAGTGGCATCTATGACGCGACCGCGTGTGTCCAGCTGGGCCAGCAACACTTGGCCACGCAGCAACATCCGCACGTCGACATCGCCACGCAGCTGCAAGCCCACGCCTTCGCCAGTAAACGCGAAGCGGGAACGCGTCGCGTCATCCGCCTCTCCCGTCGCAAGTGCAATGACCTGCAGATCAGGCGCGGCAGGACGATCTCCCAACGCCGCACGCAGGCCGCCTTGTGCCGATGCCAGCAAACGGTAATGACCCGTCGCGGGTTTGCCGGGCCATCGCAGGTGACGGCCATCCAGCCAATAGGCGCGGGTCTCCCTCACACCCGATGCGTCCGTCGACAGTGACACCGTGTCCTCGCCATTGCAGGCGGCCGTATTCGCCGCGCTGGCCATCGCCGGTAGCAATGAGGCAAGGCACAAAGCCAGGCTCACCCAACGGGCGCGGCGCGCGGCATACTCGCGGCTTCGGTCAGCCTTGGGTGTGATTGGCATGTCGCTTCTCCCGATACAGAACATCACCATCGTGGGGGGCGGCACCGCCGGCTGGATGGCCACCGCGGCGTTGTCCAAGGTGTTGCCACCGCATTGCCGCATCCGCTTGGTCGAATCCGACGAAATCGGCACCGTCGGTGTAGGTGAAGCCACCATCCCGATGATCAAGCTCTACAACAGTGCACTGGAACTGGACGAAGCCGAGTTCATGCGTGAGACGCAGGGCTCCTTCAAGCTGGGCATCGAGTTCGTCGATTGGGGCGGGCTGGGCGAGTCCTACATCCACGGTTTCGGCACCATCGGACAGGACCTGGGCTTGGTGCCTTTCCATCATTACTGGCTCAAGCAGCGGCAAGCGGGCAAGGCGGCAGAGCTCGATGCCTATTCCATCAACACCTGGGCCGCGCGGCATGACCGCTTCATGCACGCGACGACCGACCGTCCGAATTCGCCGTTGGCGCAGATCGCCTACGCCTACCACTTCGACGCCAACCTCTATGCCCGGTTCCTGCGCAAGTACGCCGAAGCGCGCGGCGTGCAGCGCATCGAAGGCAAGATTGTGGATGTCGGGTTGGATCCGGAAAGCGGCCACGTCACCCACGTCACCACCGACCGGGGCGATATGGTCGAAGGGCAGTTGTTCATCGATTGCTCCGGCTTCCGCGGCTTGTTGATCGAACAGGCGTTGCAGACCGGCTACGAGGACTGGACCCACTGGCTGCCCTGCGACCGCGCGGTAGCCGTGCCCTGCGTGGGCAGTGGCGAGATCACGCCCTACACCCGATCGACCGCCCGCAGCGCCGGCTGGCAATGGCGCATCCCGCTGCAACATCGCATCGGCAACGGGCATGTGTTCTGCAGCCAATTCATCAGCGAGGATGAAGCCACCGCCACTTTGCTGGCAAATTTGGATGGCGAAGCGCTGGCCGAGCCGCGCGTGCTGCGCTTCGTCACCGGCAAGCGCAGGCAAGTGTGGAATCGCAACGTGATCGCCGTCGGCTTGGCGAGCGGCTTCATGGAACCGCTGGAATCGACCAGCATCCACATGATCCAGACCGCGATCGCGCGGCTCACCGCCTTCTTCCCGCATGCCGGCATCCAGCAGCCCGATGTGGACACGTTCAACCGGCATGTGAATGAGGAATTCCTGTCGATCCGCGATTTCCTCATCGCGCATTACCACGTCACCCAGCGCGATGACACGCCGTTCTGGAATCATTGCAGGACGATGGACGTGCCCGTCTCGTTGCAGCGCAAGCTGGATTTGTTCGCCAGCAACGGGCGCGTGTTCCGCGAGAACAACGAACTCTTTGCCGAAGCGAGCTGGATCCAGGTGCTTTACGGTCAAGGCATCCGTCCATCCGGCTACCACGGGCTGGTCGATGCGTTGCCTGAAGAAAAACTGGCCGAATTCCTCGGCAACGTGCGCGGCGTCATCGACAATTGCATGAAGGCCATGCCCGGCCATCGCGCCTACATCGAACGCTTGCTGTCCTGATCGAAGCGCCGGCGTCGTGCTCACGCGGCGCCGAAGAATACGCCACGCGCGGCCAATCGCAGGCCGCCCTCCACCCGCTCGCCGCCCATCGGGAATCCGGGTATCTGCAGCGGCGTGACGCCATCCGCTTCGGGCATGGGGATGTCGACAGGCTGATCCGAGAGATTGAACACGACACACAGCGTCTGGCCATCACTCCGCCGCCAGAACGCCAACGCGGGCGTCGGCACATCGATGAACGCGATGTCGCCTTCGACCAATGCAGGCTGCTGTTTGCGCCAGTGCAGGAAGGCGCGCGTGACATGCAGGGTCGATTCGGGATCAGCCTCCTGCTGCGCCACCGACAATGCGCGATGCGACTCTGCCACCGGAAGCCAGGGCGCATCGCTGCCAAAGCCAGCATCGCCCTCTGACTGCCAGGGCATCGGCGTTCGGCAACCGTCACGGCCCTTGAAATTGGGCCAGAACGCGATGCCGTACGGATCCTGCAATTGCTCGAATGGCACCTCGGCTTCAGGCAGGCCGAGCTCCTCGCCTTGATACAGGCACACCGAACCACGCAAGGACGCGACCAGCGCGACCAGTTGCGCTGGCAAGCGTGGGTGGGGATGCGCTCCGCCCCAGCGCGTCGCGACGCGCTGAACGTCGTGGTTGGAGACGGCCCAGCAAGGCCAGCCTTCCGGCATTCGGCTTTCCAGCGCCTCGACGGTCGCACGGATATGCGCCGCGCTGGATTCTTCGGTCAACAACTCGAAGCTGTAGGCCATGTGCAGACGCGTGGGCGAGACGTACTCGGCCATCGTCGCGAGTGAATCATCCGAAGAAATTTCACCGAGCGTGACGCTACCGGGATAGGCATCAAACAATGCGCGCACGTCTTCCATCAAACCCAGGTTCTCGGGACGCGTGTTGTTGTAGGTGTGGTACTGGAAAGCGTACGGATTGTCGGGCGAAAAGCCGCGGCCGATGCGCAGGTGTTCGGGCTTGGCCGGGTTGTCGCGCAATTCGGCATCGTGATACGGGAAGTTGATCGAGTCGAGGCGAAAGCCATCCACGCCGCGCTCGAGCCAGAACTGCAGGTTGTCGAGCTGCGCTTGCCTGACTTCAGCGTGGTGGAAATTGAGCTGCGGCTGCGAGCTCAGGAAGTTGTGCAGGTAGTACTGGCGACGACGCGAATCCCACGTCCATGCCACGCCACCGAAGATCGACAGCCAATTGTTGGGCGGGCTACCGTCGGGCTTGGCATCGGCCCAGACATACCAATCAGCCTTGGGGTTGTCGCGACTGGCTCGACTCTCGGCAAACCACGCATGCTCGATGGAGGTGTGACTCAGCACCTGGTCGATCATCACACGCATGCCCAATGCGTGCGCACGCGTGAGCAGCTGGTCAAAATCCGCGAGGGTGCCGAACAAGGGATCCACATCGCGAAAATCGGCGATGTCGTAGCCGAAGTCCGCCATCGGCGATTTGAAGAACGGCGACACCCAGAGCGCATCGACACCGAGCGCCTTCAGGTACTCGAGCCGCGTCGTGATGCCGGGCAAATCGCCGACGCCATCGCCGTTGCTGTCCTGAAAGCTGCGTGGGTAGATCTGGTAAATGACCGCGCCACGCCACCATGCATGCGTCATGGGGTTATCCCTGCCTCGAGTCCGCGCACTATCGCCGTGCGGCAGATGGTATCGCGATGAATACGTATGCAATTACGTTCCGGATGCCAGCAACTTTGACCTCTTCCACGAAAACCCTTGGATTTCGGCCATTTGCATCCCTAGCGATGTTTGCAGTGCAACATCCAACGCGCGACGAAGCTGGCAGGATGTCGCAACTGTCGATCTCCATGGAAACTTCATGTCTGCGAAACCCCGCCTCTCGTTCTGGCAAATCTGGAACATGTGTTTTGGTTTCCTCGGCATCCAGTTCGGCTTCGCACTGCAGAACGCCAACGTCAGCCGTATCTTCCAGACGTTGGGCGCGGAGATGGATTCACTGCCAGGTCTGTGGGTCGCTGCGCCGCTGACGGGCCTGATTGTGCAGCCGATCATCGGCTATCTGTCCGACCGCACTTGGACCGGACTGGGTCGCCGTCGCCCTTACTTCCTGGTGGGCGCGGTGTTGTCGTCGATCGCACTCATTTTCATGCCCGACTCGCCGACCTTGTGGATCGCCGCCGGCCTGCTGTGGGTGCTGGATGCGTCGATCAATATCTCGATGGAGCCGTTCCGCGCTTTCGTCGGCGACCAGTTGCCGGTATCGCAGCGCGCGAAAGGCTATGCGATGCAGAGCTTCTTTATCGGCGTGGGCTCGGTGATCGCCAGCATGTTGCCGTGGATGTTGGAAAAATGGGGGGTGGCGAATACGGCCGAAGCAGGCCAGGTGCCGGATACGGTGCGCTATGCGTTCTACGCAGGGGCCGGCGTGTTGCTCGGCGCGATCGTCTGGACCGTGCTGACCACGCGCGAATATCCCCCCGAAACCTTGCACGCCTACGACGAAGCGGCGCCGTTGGACCGACCGGCATTGGATCGCGCGCGCGCAACACGCTTCGGGTTCCTGTGGCTGGGCCTGGGTGCGCTGGGGCTCGCGCTGGTGGCGATGCAAGGCCTGCCGCGTGAGTTGTACCTGTTGGGCGCCTTGCTTGCCGCGTACGGCCTCGCCCTGCTCGCGTTGAACGTGGTCAACCCGGACAACGGCTTCTCGCAGGTGATGACCGACATTTATGCAATGCCGACCACGATGCGTCGGCTCGCCATCGTGCAGTTCTTCTCGTGGTTCGCGTTGTTCGCGATGTGGATCTACACCACCGCGACCGTTACTTCGGTCTATTACGACACGACCGACACCACTTCCGCCGCGTACAACACCGGCGCGAACTGGGTTGGGGTGCTGTTCGCGGCGTACAACGGCTTCGCGGCATTGGCAGCCATCGCGATCCCGTTCATGGCTCATCGGCTTGGCCTGCGCAAGAGCCACCTGATCAATGTCGCGCTGGGCGGGCTGGGCCTCGCCTCTGTGCCTTTCATGCCGAACGAAAACTGGTTGGTCTTGTCGATGGTCGGCGTCGGCTTCGCTTGGGCTTCGATTCTTTCCCTGCCCTACGCCCTTCTGTCTGACAGCGTGCCGGCGCAGAAGATGGGCGTGTACATGGGCATCTTCAATTTCTTCATCGTCATCCCGCAGTTGGTCGCGGTGGCCACGCTTGGCTACATCCTCAAGCACGTGTTCGCTGACGACCCTGCCAAAATCCTGATCATGGGCGGCATCAGCATGCTCGTGGCCGGCTTGTGCGTATTGCGCGTGCCGGAACCCGCCGCGCACGCGGCCTGACGGAACCCATTACATGCGCATTGCCATCGCCTCGCTCGCTGCAACCATTGCCCTTGTCATTGCCGGCTGCAGCCCATCACCAACCCCGCCCAAGATTGAGGCCAAGCCTGCAAGGGCAGCGCTGCCCGACTATTACGGCACGCTGGAACCCTTCGCCAGTGATGCGGTGTACTTCGTGCTCACCGACCGCTTCGTCAACGGCGACCCGTCCAACGATCATCGCGATCAGGGCAAGGCAAAGGGCGATGCGTTCTACACCTTCGACCGCCCGGTACCCGGCGCGCCCGCCGGCAAGCATGACAACGTGGGCTATCTGGGGGGTGACTTCAAAGGCATCGCTGACCATGCGCAGTACATCCGCGACATGGGCTTCGGTGCGGTCTGGATTACCCCAATCGTTGACCAGCCGGATGAAGCCTTCACCGGCGGCGAGCCAGCCAAATGGGAAGGCTTCTGGACCGATGGCGGCAAGACCGGCTACCACGGCTATTGGGGCGTCAATTTCTATCAACTCGACGAGCATCTGCCCTCACCCGGCCTGGATTTTCGCGGGCTGACCAAGACGCTGCGCGCGCACGGCCTGAAGACCGTGTTGGATATCGTGGCCAACCACGGCTCGCCTGCCTACACGATGCCGGTGGACCAACCAAAGTTTGGCGAGATCTACGACAGCAAGGGCACACTGATCGCCGATCACATGAATCTTCCGCCGGAAAAACTGGACCCGAAGAATCCACTGAACGCGTTCTACAACCACAAGGTCGGCATCGCCCAGCTTTCCGACCTCAATGAGCATGACCCGCACGTATTGCCCTACCTCGTAGGCGCGTACGAACAATGGATCGATCAAGGTGCTGATGCGTTCCGCATCGACACGATCAGCTGGTTGCCGCATTCGTTCTGGCATGCATTCTCGCAAAAGATTCGCGAGAAGCGTCCCGGCTTCTTCATGTTCGGCGAAGCCTTCGACTACGACGCAAAGAAGATCGCCGAACATACCTGGGCCGAGAACGCCAACGTCAGTGTGCTGGATTTCCCGCTGAAGCAGGCGCTGGCCAACCTGTTCGAGAAGCCTGCGGGCGATTTCGCATCGCTGGCAGAACCACTGCATCTGACTGGCGGGCCATACGCCAATCCCTACGAGCTGATGACCTTCTATGACAACCACGACATGCCGCGCATGAATGCCAGCGACGCCGGTTTCATCGATGCACACAACTGGTTGTTCACTGCACGCGGCATCCCGGTGATCTACTACGGCTCGGAAATTGGTTTCGAACGCGGCACCGCCGAGCATGCAGGCAACCGCAACTACTTCGGTGTCGAGCGCATTGAAGCGGCGAAGACCCATCCCATTCAGGCGGCGCTCACCCGCATCGCCAAAGTACGCGCGGCTTCGCCAGCGCTACAACGCGGCCTGCAGATCAACATCGAACTACAGGGAGATCGCGCGGCGTTCTATCGTGTGTACCAACATGACGGCAAGCACCAGATCGCACTGGTACTGCTCAACAAGGGCGATGCGCCGACCAAGTTCAGCATCACCCAGATGTTGCAAGCAGGCCAGTGGCGATCGGGCTTCGACAACTCGGTGCGCGATGTCGCGGTTGGTGGCGCGTTGGATTCCGAAGTGGCAGCGCATGGCGTACAGGTCTGGCTACTGGATGCGCCGATATCCAACCCCGCTCTGGTCGCTGCACTGGGCGCGGCGATGGCAGACAAAGGCGTGAGGAAGCACTAAGCCTTGGCTTGCGGATGCGAGGAATCGCGCACAATCAGGCTCGGCGCCAGCATCACCTGCTCCACCGGTTGTCCACGTATCTGCGCCATTAGCGCACCGACCAGCCGCTCGCCAGCGGCGGCCGTGTTCTGCGCCACGGTGGTCAATGGCGGCGTTGCGTAGGCCGCAATCGGAATACCGTCGAAGCCCACCACGGCCACGTCATCGGGCACGCGTAGACCGTGTTCGCGCAAGGCCCGCATCGCGCCCAGCGCAATGGTGTCGCAGGCCGCGAAGATGCCATCGAACGGCAGACCGCGTGCCAACAACACCTGCGCCGCGGCATAGCCGGATTCTTCGGTGCTTTCGGCATCGACTTGCAAGGCCGGATCGACTTCGACCCCCGCCTCGGCCATCGCCTCTACGAAACCCGTGTGACGCGCCTGGAATTCGGGCGCATGCTCGGAAGCGTCGCCGATGAAGGCGACGTGGCACCGCCCGATCGCAGCCAAGTGTTCCCCCGCCAATCGACCGCCTGCCACGTTGTCGCAACCGAGGGTGATGCCGGGCTGATCGGGCAACACTGCACCCCATCGCACGAAATGCGTGTCTTGCGCCACCAGGAGCTCCAGTTTTGCGCGATGAGTAACGTAGTCACCATAGCCCAGCAGGATCAGCCCGTCGGCCTTCATGCTGTCTTCGTAATCGGCATGCCAGTCATCGGAGAACTGTTGGAACGAGACCAGAAGGTCTTGCCCGTGGCGCGCGGCAGCCCGCGTCACCGACCCCAGGATGGCCAGGAAGAAGGGGTTGATGCCGGAATCATCCGCCGTCGGGTCTTCGAACAACAACAACGCCAACGTGCTTGCCCGCTGCGTGCGCAAACTGGAAGCATGACGATCCACTTTGTAATTCAGGTCACGCACAGCCTCTTCTACGCGACGGCGCGTTTCGGGGCTGACCAATGTGCTGCCGGACAGCACACGCGACACGGTGGCCTGCGAAACACCGGCCCTGTCCGCGATGTCCAGTGAGGTGATGCGATGCTTCTTGCGTTGATCGGGCAAATTCATCCGAAGAGTCTAACTCCGTAACCCGATTTCATTGACAACGCGCACGCTTAGCGCGGTATGGCCAGCTCCTCGACACGCAGGTTTTGACCGGCCGCACGTGGCTTGGCTTCGATGACCGCATCGCCAGGCAACCTGCCCTTGCCATCCAGGTGCGCATCCAACCGATCCAATGCTGCATAGACATAGGGCAACAAGGGAACGTAGTGCGGCGTGAATTGCGGCAGCGCAAGGAAGGCATCGAAGTGCTGGGCACGCCTCACCTGCCAATAGCGCACGTCGTCGCGGCCGCCTGCACGCGCGGCGGCCACGTACGGCGCACTGCTGAAGGCCATCGGGATCAGACCATCGTCGGCGCCGTGAACCACGATCACGGGCAGCCCTTCGCGCGGCAACGCCGCCCGTGTCTGAGCGACGCCTGCCTGAAGTTGTTGCGCGATGTCGCTTTCCTGAGTCCACAGCCCACGCAGGCAACGCAGGCCTTCAATGCCCATCTCGCCGGCCGAGGAAGGATCGATGATGTGGACGCCTGCGCCAGGCGGGATGCCGCTGCCATCGCTCCACCATGCGGCCCGTTCTTCCGCGGTGGCGGCGCGCGGTGCACCCGCCTCCATCGCCGAAAAGCGATATGCACACGGATGCGCATCGATCGACGAGCGCGTGTAGGCCGAGGCATAAGTCACGGCGACTGCGCGCCACAGGTCAAACGCGGTGCTGGTTGCCCCCGAGACCAAGGCGGCATCGCTCCAGCCGCCGGCACGCAGCTTGGCCAGCGCCGAGCGCTGCTGGGCGGCAAGATCGCGGCCTTCGATCACGCCATCGGCCACCATCGCCTCACACAGCTTCGCGGTATTGGGCATTGCGGGTAGACCAAGCGCGGGGAGTGCACAGGGCATCAGCAAGGCAGCCTCGGTCGTGTAGTCGTACAGCGCGCGGCTGCCATGCCCTTCCACCCTCACATTGGGCTCGCCCGCGACTACACCATCCAGCCAATCGCCCTCGATTTCCGCAGCCCGCAGCACCGCACCGCCGCCATTGGAAATGCCGGTTGCGATGACTCGCGTATTGTCGAAGGTGAAGGGTGCCTGGTCTGGAAAGGCCATGGCCAGGGCACGCAGGCCAAACTCGGCCGCCTGTCGCGTGTGGCGGCCCCAATCGGCCTCCGGATTGTCTTGCGAGTGCGCGTGCTTGACCGCGATGCCGTTGCCCGCCCCGGTCGCAGGGACGAAAGCCAATGCGCTTTTGTCGGCGCTGACGCGACCGTCGATCGCGACGCCCATGCCGGCATCTACATCGTAGTAATCACTGCCCGCGGCTTTGTCGGTGTGGACCACCGCACATCCTCGCGGCAATCCCCAGGCCGCACCGACGGCCATCGCGCCGTACACGCCACGCGAACCAGAGGCCACGCTCACGACCAGACAACGTTTTTGAGCGTCAAACGCATCCGGCACCTGTGCCAGTACGCGGTGCGGATGTCGCGCATTCGGCAAAAAAGTCAAACTGGAGAATTCACGCCCGGGGACGTTGGCCAGACTGCCGTAGGTCGAACCGTAGCCGCCCGTCGGACCAAGATCGGCGATGCCGCGCCAACTGCTCCATATCGCCCGGCGACGCAATTCCGCCGCCGTCGGCTGCACAGGGTCGGCAAAAGCCGGGGCCTGTATCGCGCGCAAGCCCTCTCCCCCCAGCCCAGCGGTGAGCAGGTCATCACCGTCACGATGGATGGTGGTGATGACATCGTTGGCAGGCATGGGCATCCGACCTCCAGGGCTGACACAGGACGAGAGCGCCAACACGGCGCCGCACAGCGTGATGCGCAGCCATGGCGCACGATGATCGGTCATGTTCATCAGCCGAGGATACGATGCGACGCCACCACTCGCATCGTACTTTGGTACCAAGGCAAGCCAGTCGCAAGCTGATAACGTGGTGAGATGGGTGCAACCTCTCTTCTCATCGCCGATGACCATCCGCTGTTCCGCGCCGCTCTGCGGCAAGCGGCGCAGGATGCATTGGGTAGCGAATTGGTGTTGCACGAAGCCGGCACGTTGGAAGCCGTGCTCGACGTACTCGACCGCAGCCCGGACATCGATTTGGTTCTCTTGGATCTGCACATGCCCGGCAGTCACGGCTTGGCCGGACTGGCGGCCGTACGTGCGCAGCACCCCGGCGTCGCCGTGGTGGTGGTGTCAGCGAACGAGGATCCGCGCGTAGTGCGTCGTGCGTTGGACCATGGCGCCGCCGGCTACCTGCCTAAAAGCTCGGGCCTGGATGAATTGCGCGAGGCGATTCAGACGGTTCTGGCTTGCCAGCAATGGCTGCCCGCTGCCCTGCGAACCGCCGTAGCCGGTGCGGCTTCGGCACCGGACGATGCCGTGCTTGCCGCGCGGCTGGCCAGCCTGTCTCCGCAACAATTCCGCGTATTGACCCTGGTGGCGGAAGGTCTGCTCAACAAGCAAATCGCGGATCGCCTGCAGGTACAGGAGCGCACGGTCAAAGCCCATCTTTCCGCGATCTTCGAGCGGCTGGGGGTACGCAACCGGACCCAGGCCGGCGTGGTCCTGCGCGAGTTGGAACTCAAGGATCCAAGCCGTCAACCCGTTTAGTTGGCAGAGACCCGACGCGCGGCAAGCATCCGGTCCAGCATCGACTTCAATGCAAGTGGCCGCAACGGTTTCAACAATAGCGGTAGCCCCGCGTCTTGCGCAGCCACTCGCACCACCCCTGTCTGGTCCGCACTCAGCAACAAGCAAGGGCGTTGTCCGTAATGGGCGACAAGCCGCGCATGCAGGGCTATGCCATCATCACCGTCGTCCAAGTGGTAATCGAACAGCCACAAGTCGAATGCACGCATTTGCATCGCCTGCTCTGCGGCAGCCCCATCGTTGCAAGCCACGACATCGACCCCCCACCCCTGCAGCACCGCAGCCAACGCAGCCAATGCTGACGGATCATTGTCGACCAGCAGTGCACGCACGCCTGATAATCCATTCGTGCCAGCGGGCAACCGGGATTGCGCTTTCGCCATGGGAAGATCGACTTGGAACACGCTCCCCTTGCCGAGATGACTTCGCAGACCGAGCGGCGCATCCAACACTTGTGCAATGCCACGTGCAATGGACAATCCCAGGCCCAGGCCCTGCCCGCGCGCCTGCTCGCCTCGACGGAACTCTTCGAAGATCAGCATGCGCTGGCTTTCATGGATCCCCGGGCCAGTGTCATGGATCTCGATTCGCGCGACATGGCCAACACGGCGCATGCCAATCAATACGCGACCGGAGGATGTGTGGCGTAATGCATTGGAGAGGAAATTTTGCAGGATTCGACGCAGTAAGCGCGGATCGCTTCGCACCCAGGCGGCGGTCGGCATGTAGATGAGCTCAAGCGATTGCTCGGCGGCAACCGCCCGCCCTTCGGAGACTAAGGGATCGAGGACTTCGGCCAAGGCGAAATCGCGAATTTCGGGCACCAAGCCTCCGGCCTCGAGCCGCGACATGTCGAGCAAGTCGGTGAGTAAGCCGGTCGTCGAGTCCAAGGCGCCGCTAACCTGTGTGATCAATCCTTGCGCTTGGGTTTCGTGCACGCGTTGTTGCAACGCGTCGACGAACAAATGTGCGGCATGCAGTGGCTGCAACAGGTCATGGCCAATCGCGGCCAGAAACCGACTTTTCGCATCATTGGCGCGCTCGGCTTCTCGACGCGCGCCATCCAGCAACGCGGTGCGTTCGGCGACGCGGTGCTCCAGCGTCTCATTGACGCGCTTGAGACCCACCTCCGCTTCTCGGAACGCAGTGACATCGGTGAAGGTGGCAACGAAGCCGCCGCCCGGCATCGGATTGCCCCGAATTTCGATGATGCTGCCATCAGGAAACACGCGCTCGGAAAGATGACTGGT
The DNA here is from genome assembly GCF_900155935.1 of Solilutibacter tolerans. Lineage (GTDB taxonomy): Bacteria > Pseudomonadota > Gammaproteobacteria > Xanthomonadales > Xanthomonadaceae > Solilutibacter > Solilutibacter tolerans. The sequence continues at coordinate 180,690 of NZ_FTLW01000004.1, read as the reverse complement.
GCCCGCGCGCATGTGCGACAGACGACGTCGCAAGGCCTTGCCCTCATCAGGCGGTTCATGGATGCCGGCGATCTCGCGCAATGCCCAAGATGATGCCTCGGCGATCGGCATACCCACTCGCAGCATCCCGGACGGATAACCAAACAACTCCTGATAACGCCGGTTCCATGCAACCAATCGCAATTCGGCATCGACCACGCTGATGCCTTGGCTCATGTTCTCCAACGCGGCTTCAAGCACACGTTGGTTGAAGCGCAGATCTTCACTGGCCTCGCCGACAATCGCAGCCACGGTGTCGAGGTCGGCGCCCTGCTGATCACGTCGTGCGGCATCCAGCAAAAGACGCGCCGATGCGCTGCCCAAAATTGCGGCCAACTCATGTTCCATCCGCGATTCGATCACCGCCGGCACCGGGCCTTGCGCCGGGGCCTGACGCAAGACTTCATCCACCCTGTGCGCAGGCAGGAAACGACGGCCCGCATTGCGCAATGTTTGCTTGTCCGAGCCGCGCGCTTCACGCCGGTTAGGCGCACTTTGCATCCCACCTACCAGCAGGGTGGCGATGCTGCCTATGAACAGACTCACACCCACCGCACGCCCAAGCCGGCTCCAACCGGTCAGGCCGAACAAGGCATCCGGTGCCAGCCAATGCAGGCCCAGCGGTCCATCACGCAACCACGCGGGGTCGGCATCGAGCGTGGCGGCAATCGTCGGCACCAACATCACCCATGACCACGCTGCGAATCCTGCCAAGACACCTACTGTCGCAGCGCTCGCAGGTGTTTGCGGGCGCCACACGGCAAAGGCCAACGCAGGCGCCAAGGTGGCCAGGGCGGAAAACGAGACCGCGCCCACATCGGCCAGCGCTTCGTTGCCGCTGACCAAGCGACTGTAGGCCCAGCCCAGCAACATGATGGCGACGATGCCGATCCGGCGCAGCATCAACAGGTCACCACTGCGATCCCCACCCTGCCCACGTGCCCACGCACCACGAAGCAAACCCGGTGCGAACCAGTGATTGCCGATCATGAGGCTGAGCGCCAACGTACCGACGATGACCATGCCCGTCGCCGCACTCAGACCGCCAAGAAACACCAGCAACGCGATGGATTGATTGCCCTGCGCCAAGGGCAAGGCCAGCGCGTACATGTCGGACGGCACCTTGTCGCCGAACAATGCCGTACCCGCGCGCGCCAATGCCAATGTGGGTAACGCGATCAACAGCAGGTAAAGCGGAAACTGCCAGCGCGCCGTGCGTATATCACGCTCGTCACGACACTCCACGACGCCAATGTGGAATTGATGCGGCATCAAGAACATCGCGAGCGCGCCAAGAATCACCAAGGGCATGAAGCCGCCGGCCGATTGCACGGGCAAGCGTGACGGCGTGGCCGCAATGTCACCGATACCGAACCAGACGAACGCACCCAGAACCAACATCGCGAACAACTTGAACATCGACTCGAAGGCGACGGCCATCACCAGGCCACGATTGTGCTCGGCGGCACTGGCGCGACGCGTGCCAAACAGGATCGCGAACACGGCCATCGCCAAGGCCACGTACAAGGCGCTGTCCCGCCAGAACGGCGACGCGCCTTGGGGCACACCTTCAGGGCCTGAGGTCAGCGTTGAAAAGCTCAAGGTCACCGCCTGCAACTGCAGCGCGATGTACGGGATCAAACCCAGCACAGTGACCAACGTGATCGTGGCGGCCAACCACGCATCCTTGCCCAGGCGCGTGGCGATCAAATCAGCGAGCGACGTGGCATTGCTTTCGCGCGCCAAACGCACCAACCGGATCATGAAGAATACGGCCAACGCATAGAACGCGATCGCACCGATGAATGTAGGTGGCAACGGCCAACCGTAGCGCGCAGCTTGGGTCACCGTGCCGTAAAACGTCCACGATGTGCAATGCACTGCCAAGGACAGTGGGTACACATGACGCCAATGGCCTGCCATGAGTTGCGGGCGACGTTCCGCCACCACGGCCACGATGAACATCAGGAGCAGCCAGGCCAGGCTGCTGGCGATCACAACGCCGGTGCTCAGCATGTGGTGGTCGACTCGTGAGGCATGTATGCGTCGGTCATCGCGAAAGCATAACGCCGTAACAACGACGCCGCCGATTGACGGCGGCGTCGAAGCATCCCTACACGATCAGAAGTCGTAGCGAGCTGTCAGGGTGTATTGGCGCGGCGGGCCGTAGAAGCCAGTCAGCACGCCATAAGCCGCGATGTTGTATCCCGTCGTGCGGTACTCCTCATCCGTGAGGTTGCTGCCCTGCAGGGACAGGGTCCAATCCTCGCTCGGCTTCCAGGTCACACCTGCGCCCAGCAAACCATACGAAGGCTGGTAGATCGCCTTGCTCAGATCGGTAGTCGGGTATACGCCGGTCTGGTAGCTATAGCCTGCGCGGGCGGAAATGCTGCCGCCATTGGCAAGCTGGGTGCGCCACTCCACGTTCAACGCACCAGAGAACTCAGGTGCATTGGTGAACTTCTGCACATCCGCGATGTTCACGCCACGGTCCATGTACTCGTCGTACTTCGCATCCAGCCAAGCCAGATTGCCGCTGATGACCCAGTGCTCGTTCGGCAACCACTGATACTCGACTTCGGCGCCGTTGACCGTGCCGCGCCCCGCATTGGTGAAGTCACCAAAGAAGCTTTGCGAGCCATTCGGCAGGGTGAAACTGGTGAACACCGACAATTGGATGTCCTTGTAGCGGTTGTGGAAAGCCGCCAGGTTCAAGAACAAAGTGTTGTCGAGCAGGCCCATCTTGGTGCCGATTTCGTAACTATCGACGGATTCATCCTGGAATGGCTCACCCGAGCGGGGTACCGCGGTCGTGTTGGCGCGGATGTTGTAGCCACCGGATTTGAAACCGCGCGATGCCAGGCCATACATCATGATGTCCGGCGTGACCTGATAGTTCAGCGACACCTTGGGCGAAACGTTCTTGAAGTTGACCGTCTTGTCGAAGTTGGCCGCCGTACCCCAGGCCGTGGTGTAGCTGAGATTGGTGTAGAAGCGATTCAAAGCGATCGCATGCTTGTCTTCATCGGTGTAGCGCGCACCCACGTCCAGTGCGAGTTTGTCAGTAAGGTCGAACGTCCAATCTGCGTACACGGCAATGGACTGCGTGTTGACGTAACCGCGCGTATCACCGAACAGCGGATTGGTGATGCCCGGCGCTACCAACGGATTGAAGAAATGGTTGCGAACAAGGCCACCAGCATCACCATTGAAAGCATAGATGCCCAACACGCCACGCGCACGACCACCGCCGTCGTAGTTGGCCTGGACTTCATGGCTGACTTGGCTGTCGTTGTAGTCGGCATACACATCGACCAAGGTCAACGGCGTGGTGTCGAAATCGATGGCAGTGCTTGTTTCGGATTCGCGCTTGGCAATCACGTATTTGAACGCCCAGTCATCACCGGGACGCCAGTTCACCGTTGCCGACATGCCCTTCATGGTGGTGTCATTGATGTTGCGCATGCCACTGCGCATGTCATAGCGACTATCCAACGGCGGATAAGCCGGCGCGAGCGGGTTGGCTGCCAGCATCTTCGCACCGCGCATACCGGATTTGTCATCCATCCAATCCAGCGCGAACTGCACGTCGAAGTCATCCTGCGAGAACGCCCCTACCTGCAGGCGAGCAGCGGTGATGTCCTTGTCGCTGACGTCTTCACCGCGACCGATTAGCTCGCCATAGCCATCGCGCTGCATGTTGGCCACGGCCAAGCGAGCGCGCAGGCCGCTATCTTCTCCGCCGATCGAGCCGCCCAATGCCGCCTTTACGTCACGCTGGGAATGGTTGCCCACGCTAACCGAGGCGAAGCCCTGCGTTTTAGCAGGCAGCGGCTTGGAAATATATTTGATGGCGCCACCGATGGTGTTTTTGCCGTACAACGTGCCCTGCGGCCCGCGCAGGACTTCGATGCGGTCGACATCGAACACATCCAGCAACGCACCTTGCGGACGTGCGATGTAGACGTCATCGAGATAAATGCCCACGCCCGGATCCACGCCCCAGAGCGGATCAGCCTGGCCAACGCCGCGAATGTATGCAGTCACCGTGCTGGTCGAGCCACGTGCAGCGTAGATGGTCAGGTTCGGGACTTGTGCATCCAAATCCCCCAGATCATTGACGTTGAGCTTGTCCAAGGTTTCAGGCGTGAACGCCGTGACAGCGACCGGCACTTCTTGCAGAGTTTCCTCGCGCTTGCGGGCCGTCACCAGTACGGTACCCAGATTGCGATTGGACTGTGCATCGGTAGCAGCAGCTGGCTGTTCCGCCTGCTCTTGTGCCCAGGCATTGGGCGCGATCCAGGCGGATCCCGCCAATGCCACAGCGATCGCCAGACTCAAACCATTGTTTTTCATGCGCCCTCCTCAGGAATGTTGCGATGCGGCCAAGCCTCCCCGGCGGCCACGTTGGAGCGAATCATCCAACCTGCCGGTCGAGCGCGGCATCGTACCTTCGGACAATGGGCCGGCCCACGGCATCTCTGGACACTGCATCGGCCGCCCGTCGTCTCGGGTGCGATGGAGTTGTCGATGTCATTTCTGATCGTGCTGGCTGCGCTGTGCTTCCTGATGTGGGTCGCCTATCGCGGCTACAGCGTCATCCTGTTCGCCCCCATCGCCGCCTTGGGCGCCGTGTTCCTGACCGACCCCGGTCTTGTCGCACCGATGTTCACGGGTCTCTTCATGGATAAGATGGTTGGCTTCTTGAAGCTCTATTTCCCTGTGTTTTTGCTGGGCGCGGTGTTCGGCAAGCTGATCGAGGTATCAGGCTTCTCCAAATCCATCGTCGCCGCCACCATCCGCGTGGTTGGTGCGCAGCGTGCAATGCTGGCCATCGTGTTGGTCTGCGCATTGCTGACGTATGGCGGCGTGTCATTGTTCGTCGTCGTGTTTGCCGTGTACCCGTTCGCGGCCGAACTCTTCCGCCAAGGCGACATCCCCAAACGTCTGATCCCGGGCACGATTGCCCTGGGCGCGTTCACCTTCACCATGGATGCGTTGCCGGGCACGCCGCAAATTCAGAACATCATCCCCACCACCTTCTTCAAGACCGATACCTGGGCAGCACCAGTTCTCGGCACTGTCGGCGGCCTCTTCATCCTTGCGTTCGGCTTGCTGTATCTGGAATGGCGCCGCCGCGTGGCACTACGCGCAGGCGAAGGCTATGGTGATCCTGCGACCCTGCTCAACGAGCCAAGCGCCTTCACCGGCGGACGATTGGCCAATCCGTTCATCGCCTTGCTGCCGTTGCTTTTAGTCGGCATCAGCAACAAGGTGTTCACGATGTTGATTCCCCGCTTCTACGGCACCGAGCATTCGTTCGTGCCGGCGGTGATAGGCAATCCTGCGCCGGTAGTGCAGGAAGTATCGAAAATAGCAGCGATTTGGGCAGTGCAAGGCGCACTCTTGGTCGGCATCTTGTGCGTGTTGGCATTCGCATGGAAGCCGGTGATCGCCAGTTTCGCCGAGGGCACCAAATCAGCGATTGGTGGCGCGCTGCTCGCCGCCATGAACACCGCATCGGAATATGGATTTGGTGCGGTGATCGCTGCGCTGCCCGGTTTCCTGGTGGTTGCAAATGCGCTGTCTGCGATCCCGAATCCATTGGTGAACGAAGCGATCACAGTAAGCGCACTTGCTGGCATTACCGGCTCCGCGTCAGGTGGCATGTCAATCGCCTTGGCTGCGATGGCCGAAACCTTCATCGCCAACGCGCAAGCAGCTGGCATCCCAATGGAAGTACTACATCGCGTGGCCTCGATGGCGTCAGGCGGCATGGACACCTTGCCGCACAACGGCGCGGTGATCACCTTGCTCGCCGTCACTGGCCTCACCCATCGGCAGGCCTACAAGGACATCTTCGCGATCACTTTGATCAAGACGACAGCCGTGTTTTTCATCATCGGCGTGTTCTATGCGACGGGATGGGTGTGATGTCGCATCACTGAGACTTCGCGACATCGGCCATAAATAACGGCGCTTCCTTGAGGGAGCGCCGTTTGTGCTTCTACATGCTGCAGATAAGAAAACGGCGCGACCGGAGCAGGGGTCACGCCGCAGATAACAATGGTAGCGGGGGTAGGATTTGAACCTACGACCTTCGGGTTATGAGCCCGACGAGCTGCCAGACTGCTCCACCCCGCAGCAGAGAGGCGGCATTATGGAGAGTTGGCGCATGTATTGCAAGTGCTGACTGCGACCAATCTCAACAATGCGCTGAATTCAGTGCTTTACTCCGGCCTGGATCAAGCAACGAACACCTGACGGCACCAAGCCAGCAACGGGTTCAAGCCCAGGCTTAGCACCAGCAAACCCAGCGCATTGACCGCGAACAAGATGCGCATGCCGCGATTGTTGCGCGCATGGATCTCGCTGCCCTCTTCGGCCTGCTCGAAATACATCGCCTTGATCAAACGCAGGTAGTAGAACGCGCCCACCACCGCGAACACGATACCGACGATGGCCAGCCACAGCATGTCGCCCTGCACGGCTGCACGGATCACATCGAGCTTGGCAAAGAAACCGATAAAGGGCGGCACGCCGGCCAGCGATGCCATCACGCACAACACCAGGAACGCGATCCACGGGTCACGCTTGGCGAGGCCGCGGTAATCGGTGATCTCTTCCGCCTCGAAGCCCTTGCGCGACATCAGCACGATCACGCCAAACGCAGCGACCGTGGTGATCGCATAGATGACCGCGTAGAAAAGCGCGGCGCTGTAACCGATGACGCCACCGCCGGCTAGGCCCATCAGCAGAAAGCCGATGTGCGAGACCGTCGAGTACGCCAGCATGCGCTTGAGGTTGGTCTGCACCAGCGCCATCAGGTTGCCGACGATGAGCGACAAGGCGGCAAGCCCACCCACCAGCACGCGCCATTGCTCGTTGATCGGGCCCAGACCGTTTTCAAGCAGGCGATAGGCCATGATGAACGCAGCCACCTTCGGTGCCGCACCGATGAACATGGTGATCGGCGTGGGTGCGCCCTGGTAGACGTCGGGCAGCCACATATGGAACGGCGCTGCGCCCAGCTTGAAGGCGAGACCGGCGACCACGAAGACCATGCCGGCCAGCAGCAGGTTGGCGTTGTCGCCGCCTGCCTCTGCCGCTGCACGAATCACCGGCAGGTCCAGCGCGCCAGTCGCGCCGTAGATCAGCGACATGCCGTACAACAACATGCCCGAGGCCAACGCGCCCAGCACGAAGTACTTCATGCCGGCTTCGGTCGCGAGCGGGTTGTCACGCTCCAGCGCCACCAATGCATAGGAACAGAGCGCCAACATCTCCAGGCCCACATAGACCATGACGAGGTTGTTGGACGACGCCAGCAGCATCATGCCCAGCGTGGCGAAGAGCACCAGCACGGGGACTTCCCCTTTGTAGCTGTTGCGTTCCTTGAGATAGTCGAAGCCATAGGCCAGCGCCGCCGCACTGGTGAAGCAGATCACGCCCTTGGCGAGATCGGACAGGCCATCGCGCACGAACATTTCGTGCATGACGATGCCGTGGCCGCCCATGCCCGTCGCCGCCATGAAGCCCACCACCAGCAAAACGGCAACGGCAAGCAGCTGCGTCCAGCCACGCTGGCGCGCATCGAAGAACAGATCAAACAACAACAGCGCGAAGGCGGATGTCGCGAGCACCAACTCCGGCAGCAGGGGCCAGAGTTCGGCGGTGGTCAGGGCGGGAAGCGTATTGGCCATCGGTTACGGTCCGGAAATCTTGCTGGTGGCGAGCTGGGTCGCCAGTTGCGCGATGGACGGTTCCATCAGGTCGGTCAGCGGCTTCGGCCACAGGCCGATCGCCAGCACGCCGACGGCAAAAGCCGCCAGCACGAAGGCTTCGCGCTTGTTGATGTCGGTGAGCTCGGCCACGTGTGCGTTGTTGACCTTGCCCCAGATCACGCGCTTGGTCAGCCACAAGGTGTAGGCCGCGCCGGTGATCAGCGTGGTCGCGGCGGCAAAGGCCAGCCACGGGTTCTGCTGGAAGCTGGCCAGGATCACCATGAATTCGCCAACAAAGCCGCTGGTGGCGGGCAAGCCGGAGTTGGCGAAGGCGAACAGCACGAAGAACGCGGCGAACATCGGCATGGTATTCACCACCCCGCCGTAGTCGCGGATCATGCGCGTGTGCATGCGGTCGTACAACACGCCGACGCAGGAGAACATCGCGCCGGAGATGAAGCCGTGCGAGATCATCTGCACCATCGCGCCCTGCAGGCCCAGGCGCGCCGCATCGGCATTGCCCGAATCGCGCATCAGCCCCATCGCGATGAAGATACCTAGCGTCACGAAGCCCATGTGCGAGATTGAGGAATACGCGATCAGCTTCTTCATGTCGTCTTGCACCAGTGCGACGAGGCCGATGTAGACGATGGCCACCAGCGACAACGCGATCACCACCCAGGCGTATTCGTAGCTGGCATCCGGCACGATCGGCAGATTGAAACGCAGGAAGCCGTAACCACCGATCTTCAGCATGATCGCCGCCAGCACCACCGAACCCGCGGTGGGCGCTTCGACGTGCGCATCCGGCAACCACGTGTGCACCGGGAACATCGGCACCTTGACCGCGAACGCGGCGAGGAACGCGAAGAACAACCAGGTCTGCTCCTTCATGGTCAGCGGCAAGGCGGCCATGTCGGCCAGCTGCCAGCTGCCGCCCTTCATGTACAGGTAGACCAGGCCCACCAGCATGAAGACCGAGCCCAGGAAGGTGTAGAGGAAGAACTTGACCGACGCATACACGCGGCGCGGACCACCCCAGACCCCGATGATGATGAACATCGGGATCAGCATGCCTTCGAAGAAGACATAGAAGAGGACCGCATCCAGCGCGGCGAACACGCCAACCATCAAGCCTTCCAGAATCAGGAAAGCGGCGAAGTATTGATTGACCCGATCATCGATCGATCCCCACGCACCGAGTACCACCAGCACACTCGTGATCGTGGTGAGCAGGATCAACGCGACGGAAATACCGTCTGCACCGAGGTGATAGAAGATGTCGTAGCTGGCGATCCACGGCTTGTTCTCGACGAACTGCATGCCCGGATTGGCCATGTCGAAGCCGGTGACCAGGCCCACGCTGAGGACCAGCGCCAAGAGCGAGATCGCAAGCGCGGCCCAACGAGCGGTGTTGGCCGGCAGGCGACCCATCGCAAGCAGGGCGACGCCGCCGAGGATCGGCAGCCACACCAGCAGGCTGAGCAAAGGCAACTGGCTCACAGGTCACTACCCCTCATGTTTCGCGTCACGTCCATCGAATCCACCTGCCTCACATCCACGTCCGGATCAGCCAGCCCAACAACACGATCAGGCCGATGATCATCGCGAAGGCATAGCTGTACAGCCGGCCGTTCTGCACCTTGCGCACCTTGCCAGCAATGGCGCCGATGGTGCCGGCGCTGCCGTCGACGATGCCCTTGTCGATCACGGTCGAATCGAACCAGCGGAACGCCTTGCCCAGCAATACGCCACCGCCTGCGAACCCGTTGATCCACAACTTGTCGAAGCCGTATTTCTCTTCAAGGATGCGAATCGGCAATTTGAAGAGTTGCGCGGCCTTGGCCGGCAGTTCGGGCTTGATGATGTACATCAACGTCGCGAGCGCGAAGCCCGCGAAAGCCAACCAGAACGCCGGGGTCAGGAAGCCGTGCAACGCGAAGGCCACCGGGCCGTGCCATATCTCAGCGCCGATCTTGGCGATGATGTCGCGTGCCGGCGCAAGATCGATCGCGCCTTGGAAGAACGGCGCCTGCTTGTGGTGACCGCTCCAATCCGTGCCGAACAGCATCGGGCCGGCAGTGAAGAAGCCAATGATGATTGACGGGATCGCCAACAGCACCAGCGGCACGGTCACTACCCACGGGGATTCGTGCGGCTCGTGAGCGCCGTGATGGCCATGGTAGTCATCGTCTTCCGCATGGGCATCATCCGCATGCGCTTCATCATGATGATGATCGTCATGGTGCGCATCGCGGAAACGCTCGGGACCGAAGAACGTCAAGTACAGCAGACGGAAGCTGTAGAAGCTGGTGACGAAGGCGCCTAGCAGCACTGCCCAGTAGCCATAGGTGGCGATGAAGCCGCCGGCCTCGTGCGCATGCTCACCGGCCGCGACGATGATCGCGTCCTTGGAGTAGTAGCCGCTGAAAAACGGTGTCGCGACCAAGGCCAGCGTGCCGATGACCGAGGTCCAGAAAGTGATCGGCATGTATTTGCGCAGGCCCCCCATCTTGCGCATGTCCTGCTCGTGGTGCATGCCAATGATCACCGAACCCGCGGCCAGGAACAGCAGCGCCTTGAAGAAGGCATGCGTCATCAAATGGAAGACCGCAGCGGAGTATGCGGACACGCCGAGCGCCACGGTCATGTAGCCCAGCTGCGAGAGCGTGGAATACGCGACGACGCGCTTGATGTCGTTCTGCACGATGCCGATGAGGCCCGTCCAGAAGGCCGTCGTCGCGCCGATGAACAACACGAAGTTAAGCGCGGTTTGCGAGAGCTCGAACAGCGGCGACATGCGCGCCACCATGAAGATGCCCGCGGTCACCATCGTAGCCGCGTGGATCAGTGCGGAGATCGGCGTCGGGCCTTCCATTGAATCAGGCAGCCAGACGTGCAGCGGCACCTGCGCCGACTTGCCCATCGCGCCGATGAAGAGGCAAATGCAGATAAAGGTCGCCGCCGTCCACCCATCGAAGCCCGGCACCGTCTGACCATCAAGGACCGGGATGTTGGCGAACACGGTCGCGTAGTCGAGCGTCTTGAACCAGAACAGGATCGCCGCGATGCCCAAGAGGAAGCCGAAATCGCCCACGCGGTTGACCAGGAACGCCTTGAGGTTCGCAAAGATCGCGGTCGGCTTCTTGTACCAAAAGCCGATCAACAGATAGGACACCAGACCCACCGCTTCCCAGCCGAAGAACAGCTGCAGGAAGTTGTTACTCATCACCAGCATGAGCATCGAGAAGGTGAACAGCGAGATGTAGCTGAAGAAACGCTGGTAACCCGGGTCATCGGCCATGTAGCCGATGGTGTAGAGGTGCACCAACAGCGAGACGAAGGTCACCACCACCATCATCATCGCGGTCAGCTTGTCGATCATGAAACCGACGTGTGCCTGATAGCTGCCAATCTCGAACCAGGTGTAGATGTTCTGGTTGTACGGCGAGGCGCCCTGCCCGACCAGTTGCCACAGCACGAAAAGCGACATCGCGCAGCTGATCGCCACGCCGGCGATGGTCACGGTGTGCGCGCCCGCGCGGCCGATCTGGCGGCCGAACAAGCCAGCCAGGATCGAGCCCAGCAACGGCGCCAGCACGATGATCAGCAGATGGGTGGTGGAAATGGTCATGTGTTCGGTGTGCCTGTTTGCTTGCCGGTTGCCGCGCCTGTTGCCTTAGCCCTTCAGCGAATCGATCTTCATCACTTCGATCGTGCGGCGGCTGCGGAACAGCGCCACCAGGATCGCCAGACCAATCGCGGCTTCTGCGGCCGCCACGGTCAGGATGAAGAACACGAAGATCTGTCCGGCCGGGTCGGCCATGTGACGCGAGAACGCCACGAAATTGATGTTCACTGCCAATAACATCAGCTCGATCGACATCAACAAGATGATGACGTTCTTGCGATTAAGGAAGATGCCGGCCACGCTGATGCAGAACAGCACCGCGCCCAGCGCGAGGTAATGGCCGAGGCCCACGGGTACGTCGAACATCAGCGGGCCTCCTCGTGGTCTTGGGCGACGGGCTGCGGCTTCACCGCGTCCATCTTCACCATGCGGATGCGGTCTTCCGCGCGCACCGCCGACTGCAGCGACGGGTTCTGGGTCTTGATGCCCGTGCGACGACGCAGGGTCAGCATCACTGCCGCGATCACGGCGACGGTCAGGATGACGGCGGCCAGCTCGAACGGCAGCAGGAACTTGGTATACAGCGTCTCGGCCAGCCATTTGGTGTTGGCGGTACCCGTCGTGCCGACCGGGTCCGGGCCGAAGCCCGCGATGCGGGACTTGACGCCAATCAGGGTCAGGATCTCGACCAGCATCACCACTGCCACCACCAAACCAACCGGCAGATAGCGCACGAAACCTTCGCGCATCGGCGTGGTGTCGATGTCGAGCATCATGACCACGAACAGGAACAACACCATCACCGCGCCGACGTAGACGAGGATCAAGGCGACGCCCAGGAACTCGGCGCCCGCAATAATCCAGGTGCAGGCGACCGAGAAGAAGGTCAGCACCAGCAACAGCGCGGCATGCACCGGGTTCTTCACGCTGATCACGCCCACGGCCGACATCACGGCCACAGCGGCGAAAGCGTAGAAGGCGAACAAGATGATGGAATCCATGTCGTCCTCAGCGGAAAGGTGCGTCAGCGGCGCGGCGTTCGGCGATCTCGGGTTCGAGACGATCACCAATAGCCAGCAGGGTTGGCTTGGTCAGGATGGCCTGACCGCGCTTGTCGAAGTGGTACTCGTGCACATGCGTCTCGACGATCGAATCGACCGGGCAGGATTCTTCGCAGAAACCGCAGAAGATGCACTTGAAGAGATCGATGTCGTAGCGCGTCGTGCGGCGGGTGCCGTCCTCGCGCTTCTCGGAATCGATGGTGATCGCGAGCGCTGGGCACACGGCTTCGCACAATTTGCAGGCGATGCAACGTTCTTCGCCGTTGGGATAACGACGCAGCGCGTGGATGCCGCGGAAACGCGGCGACTGCGGGGTCTTCTCCATCGGGTACATCAGCGTGTACTTGGGACGGAACAGATACTTCAGCGTCAGCCATAGGCCCTGGAACAGTTCCAGCAGCATGAGGCTCTTGAAGTAATGGACGATGCGATTGATCACGTCTTACACCCCTGCCTTGATCACGCCGTAGAACACCAGGAGCGCGGTGAACGCGATCCACGCGATGCAGATCGGGATGAACACCTTCCAGCCCAGGCGCATGATCTGGTCGTAGCGGTAACGCGGGAACGACGCGCGGAACCAGATGAAGCAGCTCATGAAGAACGCGACCTTCATGAACAACCACCACCAGCCATCGCCCAGCACCGTGGACAACACCGGGATGTCACCGATCCACGAGGCCGGGATTGGCGAGAGCCAGCCACCCGCGAAGAAGATCGCGGTGAGGAAGCTCACCAGGATCATGTTGGCGTACTCGGCCAGGAAGAACAGCGCGAACTGCGAGCCCGAGTATTCGACCATGTGACCGGCGACGATTTCCGACTCGCCTTCGACCACGTCGAACGGGGCGCGGTTGGTTTCAGCCACGCCCGAAATGAAATACACACCGAACAGCGGCAAGAGCGGCAACCAGAACCACTCAAACAGACCGGCATTACCCTTCTGCGCGAGTACGATCTCGGAGAGATTCAGGCTGCCTGAGGCGATCATCACGCCGACCAGCGCAAAGCCCATCGCGATTTCGTAACTGACCACCTGCGACGCGGAACGAATCGCCCCGAGGAAGGCGTACTTGGAGTTGGAAGCCCAACCGGCCAGGATGATGCCGTACACACCCAACGAGGTCATCGCGAGCAGATACAGCAGGCCGGCATTGGCATTCGACAGCACCACCTGATAATCGAATGGCACGACGGCCCAGGCCGCGAAGGACGGTGCGAGCACGATGAGCGGCGCGAGGATGTAAAGGAACTTGCTGGCCTGCGAGGGCTGCACCACTTCCTTGAACAACAGTTTGAAGACGTCGGCGAAGGCCTGGAACACGCCGAAGCCGACATACATCGGCCCATGACGGACGTGCATCCAGCCGATGAGCTTGCGCTCCCACACCACGTAGAACGCGACCGCGATGATCACCGGCACGGCGATGGCGAGGATCTTGAGCACGATCCAGAGCACCACGCCGATGTCGCCAAGCGACAACAGCCAATCACGCAAGGTGTCGATGAGATTCATCATGCTGACTTGACCTCCACGCGGCTCGCGGCCAGCGGCGCGGTGGCGCCATAGCCCGATTCCACCCAGACCACGCCCGGCGACACCTTGTCGCTCAAGGCGACTGGCAACGTAGCAGTACCGGCAGCTGTCGAGAACTTGCCCATCACGCCATCGGCCAAGCCCGCCGAAGCAGCGGTCTCCGGATTCAGCACGGCGCGAGCGCCGACATTCAGCGGATGCGCCTGCAACGCAGCCGCACGGCGCACCGTGGCATCGCTGCGATAGATCGCCTGAGAGACGGCCAGTTCGATGCCAGGGGCACCCGGTTGCGCGACATTGCCGCCACGCACCTCGACCGCACGCGGCTGGATCGATGCGCGCAGGCCGGCGAGATCGTTGAAACCAAAGCCATCAGCGAACAAAGCCGCGCCAAGCGCACGCAACACACGCCAACCTTCTCGCACATCGCCGCGCAACTTGCCCGCAGGGTATGCGCGCTGCTCGAAGCCGTCGATATTGGTGAGACTGGCTTCGAGTTCGGGCAGCAAGGCGACCGGCAGGATCACGTCGGCGACGCTGCGCGTCGAACGACACGCGTAATGACTGAAGGCAATCGTCTTGGCACCGGCCAGCGCGCGCATCGCGACGCCTTGGTCGGCGAAATCCAAACCCGGCTCGATGCCGTAGATCACATAGGCCTGGCGTGCCTCGCGCAGCATATCTTGGGTCGGACGCTGGCTGGGCAATACGCCCAACTGCGACAAACCGACCGCATTTGCGCCTTGCGGAATACGGCACAGGCGTGCACCAGACTTCGATGCAAAATCACGTGCGGCTTTGCGAATGCTGGAAGCATGTTGACCGTTCTCGGCCACGCCACCGACGATTACCACGGCACGCTCAACCTGGCCGATGTCGAGCGATCCCAGCGCCTCAGCGATCTGCGACGGCGGCACGATGATGCTGCCTGCCAAATCGAACGCGACATCGAATTCAACCGGATTGACCGAATACACCTTCGCGCCACGCTGCCATGCCTGACGCACGCGATGGTGCAACAGCGGCACTTCATGGCGCAGATGACTACCGACGATCACCACGACATCGGCATGCGCGATGTCTTCCACCGGCACGCCGGAAACCTCCGCGACCGCGGCATCGGACACATCATGCTGCGATAGGCGATGGTCGATGTTGCCGGTCTCGAGCGACGCAGCCAGACGCGTCAGCAACGCCCCTTCTTCGTTGGACGTGGCCGGGTGCACCAGCACGCCGAGCGAATCGCCGGCATGGTCGCGCAGGATCTGCGCGGCCAGGCCTAGTGCCTCGTCCCAGCTGGCTTCGCGGAAATCGGATGTCTCGTTGCCTTCGCCCACGCGAATCATCGGCACCAGCGCGCGGTCATCCGCATACATGCCCTGATTCGCAAAGCGATCACGATCGGACAACCAGCATTCGTTGACCGATTCATTGTCGCGCGGCACCGCGCGCATCACGTCGCCGCGGCGTGCATGCAGGAACAGATTGCTGCCCAGCGCGTCCTGGAATCCCAGCGAGTCCTTAGCGATCAATTCCCAAGGACGCGCCTTGAACTGGAACACCTTGTTGGTGAGCGCGCCGACCGGGCAGACATCGATGACGTTGCCCGAGAGTTCGGTCGTCAGTGGCTTGCCGTCGAACGTGCCGATCTGCAGGTTTTCACCGCGCTGCATGCCGCCCAGCTCGTACGTGCCGGCGATGTCCGCGGTAAAACGCACGCAGCGCGTGCACTGGATGCAGCGCGTCATCTCGGTCGCCACCAGCGGACCCATGTCCTCGTCGGCGACGACGCGCTTCTTCTCGGAATAACGACTGATGCCGCGGCCGTAGCCCATCGACACATCCTGCAGCTCGCACTCGCCGCCCTGATCGCAGATCGGGCAATCCAGCGGGTGGTTGATCAGCAGAAATTCCATCACGTTGCGCTGCGACTTCAACGCCTTTTCGCTGCGCGTGAATACCTTCATGCCATCGGCGACCGGCGTGGCGCAGGCCGGCAGTGGCTTCGGGCTCATGCGGCCGCCCATTTCGGCTTCCACTAGGCACATGCGGCAGTTGGCGGCGATCGGCAGCTTGTCGTGATAGCAAAAGCGCGGGATCGGGATGCCGGCCTTGTCGGCGGCATGAATGATCATGCTGTTCTTGGGTGTCGCCATTTCCACACCGTCGATGAAGACGGTGACGTGGTCAGGCGGCAGGTTCGGGTTCACCGGTGACGGGGGCGTACTCACGCGGCCTCCTTCGCAACGACGGTGCCGTTCTGCTGGTCATCCACCAGGAAACGCTTGTTCACGATCGCGTATTCGAATTCGTCCCAGAAATGATGCAGGAAGCCCTGCACTGGCCAGGCGGCGGCTTCGCCGAACGCGCAGATGGTGTGCCCTTCGATCTGGCCTGCGGACGCACGCAGCATCTGCAGGTCTTCCAAGGTCGCTTCCATGTTGACGATGCGACTCAGGAGGCGATACATCCAGCCCGTGCCTTCGCGGCACGGCGTGCACTGCCCGCAAGATTCCTTGAAATAGAAACGCGATATGCGATGGCAGGCACGCACCATGCAGGCGGTGTCATCCATCACGATCACCGCGCCCGAGCCCAAGCCCGAGCCGGCCTTGCCGATGCTGTCGTAATCCATCGTACAGGCCATCATCGTGTCGGCCGGCAACACCTTCATCGAGGAGCCACCCGGGATCACGGCCTTCAACTTGCGACCTTCGCGCATGCCACCGGCCAGCTGCAGCAGGTCGGCGAACGGTGTACCGAGGCGAATCTCGTAATTACCCGGCTTGGCGACATTGCCGGACACCGAGAATACCTTGGGGCCACCATTGTTCGGGATACCGAGATTGGCGAACCATTCCGCGCCGTTGCGGATGATCGCTGGCACCGAGGCATAGGTCTCGGTGTTGTTGATCGTGGTGGGCTTGCCGTACAGACCAAAATTGGCCGGGAACGGCGGCTTGAACCGCGGCTGGCCCTTCTTGCCTTCCAGCGACTCCATCATCGCGGTCTCTTCGCCGCAGATGTAGGCGCCGGCGCCGAGCGCAGCATAAATATCGATGTCGATGCCGCTACCGAGGATGTTCTTTCCCAGCCAGCCGTGCTCGTAGGCTTCCTTGAGCGCCGATTCAAAATGCTCGAAAGGCTCGTGATGGAATTCGCCGCGCAGGTAGTTGTAGGCAACGCTCGAGCCCGTCGCATAACAGGCGAGCGCCATGCCTTCAACGACCGCATGCGGGTTGTAACGCAGGATGTCACGGTCTTTCGCGGTGCCCGGCTCAGACTCATCCGAGTTGCAGAGAATGTACTTCTGCATGTCGCCCTTGGGCATGAAGCTCCACTTGAGGCCTGTCGGGAAACCTGCGCCGCCACGTCCACGCAAACCCGACGCTTTGACCATCTCGATCACGTCGCCCGGCGGGATCTTTTCTTCCAGCACTTTGCGTAGAGCGGCGTAACCACCGGTCTTGAGGTAGTTGTCGTACGACCACGGCTTGTCGAAATGCAGCGTCGTGTAGACGACGTTGTGTTCCGTCGGTGCCGGACCGACCGGTCCGTAGCCTTCGCTGTAATGAGCGTGATGAGCCATAGATTTACTTCGCCGACCTCATTTCAATTGGTCCAGCAGCTCGTCCACTTTCGTGGCATCGAGCTTCTCGTGGTAATGGCCGTTGATCACGACCACCGGTGCGCCGCAGCAAGCCGCCACGCATTCTTCTTCGCGCTTCAGATAGACACGGCCATCAGCGGTGGTTTCACCCAGGCGGCAACCGAGTTTTTTCTCCGCATGCGCGACCAGGTCTTCGGCACCATTCAACCAGCAGCTGATGTTGGTGCAGAACGCGACATTGTTACGGCCGACAGGCTCGGTTTCGAACATCGAATAGAACGTCGCCACTTCGTACGCCCACACCGGTGGCAAGCCCAGATACTTGGCAACCGCAGCGATGATCTCGTCCGAAAGCCAGCCGCCGTTTTGCTCTTGCGCCGCGAACAAGCCCTGCAGCACCGCGGAACGCTTGCGGTCAGGCGGAAACTTGGTCAACCAGTGGTCGATGTGCGCGCGGGTCTCGCCCGACAACACCACCATCGGGTCCACGTTGCGCGCGTTTTCGAAATTGCCCGTGGCTTTCATCGATCAACCTCGCCAAACACGATGTCGTAAGTGCCGATCATCGCCACCACGTCCGCCAACATGTGGCCCTTGACGATGGCGTCCATCGACGAAAGATGGGCAAAGCCCGGCGCGCGCAGCTTGCAGCGGAACGGCTTGTTTGCGCCATCGGAAATCAGGTAACAACCGAATTCGCCCTTGGGCGCTTCGACCGCGGCGTAAGTCTCGCCCGCCGGCACGGAATAGCCTTCGGAGAACAACTTGAAGTGATGAATCATCGCTTCCATGTCGTCCTTCATTTCCTCGCGCGATGGCGGCGTCACCTTGTGGTTATCCAGCATCACCGGACCCGGGTTGGCCTTCAGCCACTTCACGCACTGCTGGATGATGCGATTGGACTGACGCATCTCGGCCACGCGAACCAGATAGCGGTCATAGCAATCACCGTTCACGCCAACCGGGATATCGAAATCAACTTCCGCGTACTTGGCGTAGGGCTGCTTCTTGCGCAGGTCCCAGGCGATGCCCGAACCGCGCAACATCGCGCCCGTCATGCCCCAGGCATAGGCCTGCTCAGGGGTGACGATACCGATGTCGACCGTACGCTGCTTCCAGATGCGGTTGTCGGTCAAGAGCGTTTCGTATTCGTCGACGCGCTTGGGGAAGTCGTGAGTGAAGGCTTCCAGGTAATCCAGCATCGAGCCTTCGCGCCATTCGTTGAAGCGCTTGAGCTTGCCGCCCTTCTTCCACTTGGATTCCTTGTACTGCGGCATGCGATCCGGCAGATCGCGATACACGCCGCCCGGACGGTAATAGGTCGCATGCAATCGCGCACCACTGACGGCTTCGTACACGTCCATCAGCTCTTCGCGCTCGCGGAAGGCGTATAGGAAGACCGCCATCGCACCAAGATCGAGTGCGTTGGAGCCGATCCACATCAAGTGATTCAGGATGCGGGTGATCTCGTCGAACATCGTACGAATGTACTGCGCACGCTCAGGCGCCTCGATGTTCAGCAAGGTTTCGATGGCGCGCACGTAAGCGTGTTCGTTGCACATCATCGACACGTAATCGAGACGATCCATGTAACCAATCGACTGGTTGAACGGCTTGGACTCCGTCAACTTCTCGGTGCCACGATGCAGCAGGCCGACGTGCGGATCGGCGCGCATGATGGTTTCGCCGTCCATCTCCAGGATCAGGCGCAACACGCCATGCGCAGCCGGATGTTGCGGACCGAAGTTCAGCGTGTAGTTGCGGATTTCCTGACGGGCTTCGGCCAGATTGCTGGCAAAGCCTTCAGAAGCCGGCGGGTTTTGCAGACTGGGCGCGCTCATTGGGCGCCTCCATTGATCTTGAGGTCTTTCGATTCGCCGAACGCGGTGTCCATGCGCGAATCCTCGCGCACTACGCGCGGCACGCCAACGCGCGGCACGACCGAGGTCACGGGTTCATAGATGACGCGTTCTTTCTCGGCGTCGTAGCGCACTTCGACATTACCGATCAGCGGGAAATCCTTGCGGAACGGATGGCCGACGAAACCGTAATCGGTCAGGATGCGGCGCAAGTCCGGATGACCGCGGAATACGATGCCGAAGAGATCAAACGCCTCGCGTTCAAACCAATCCGCGCCCGCCCAGACGGAGGTCAGCGAATCAACCACCGGCATTGAATCATCCGCACAAAATTCGCGCACACGCAGGCGTTGGTTGCGCGAGATCGACAGCAGGTGTGCCACGGCAGCGAAACGCTTGCCTGCGACAGACTCGATACGTTCCACGCCCATCGGCTGCGGCGCTTGCTCGGTGAAGGCCTCACCCCATTTGAAACGACCGGGACCGCGCCCCTCCACGCCGCGGCTGAAGCCATGCGAAGAGACATCGGTATCCCACTCGTCACTACCGTAGCCGAGGTAATCAACGCCACTGACATCGATCAACTGCTCGAAGGCGAACTCATCGCGCAGGCTACGGGCGACATCGAGCCAGCCGCCCGAAGGCACCTGCAAGGTGATTTCACCACGCGGCTCGGCGACGAATACTTCGCAACCCGGGAAGCGGGCGCGCAATTCATCGGCGAAGGTCGCTGCGTTCTGGTTCATGCGGCTTGCACTCACGAAGGAATGGCGATGGCGTCCTGCGACGACTTGTCGCCAAACACCGTCGTGCGACGGATCTTTTTCTGCAACTGCAGGATGCCGTAAGCCAATGCTTCAGCCGTAGGCGGACAACCCGGCACGTACACATCCACGGGCACGATGCGGTCGCAGCCGCGCACCACGGAATACGAATAGTGGTAGTAACCGCCGCCGTTGGCGCAGCTGCCCATGGAGATCACCCACTTGGGGTCGGGCATCTGGTCGTAGACCTTCCGCAGCGCCGGGGCCATCTTGTTGACCAGCGTGCCGGCCACGATCATCACGTCGGACTGGCGCGGCGACGGGCGGAACACCACGCCGAAACGGTCCATGTCAATGCGCGCGGCGCCCGCATGCATCATCTCCACGGCGCAACAGGCCAAACCAAACGTCATCGGCCACATCGAACCGGTGCGCGCCCAGTTCCACAACGCGTCCATGCTGGTGGTCACGAAACCCTGCTGCATCACCGGGTTGTCATGCTCCGGACGGAGCAGATCATCCAGCCGCCCTTCCGGCAGCGGGTTGTAAAACGGCGTGTGGCTCACTCCCATTCGAGTGCTCCCCTCTTCCAGACGTAGACGAAACCGAGGAACAACATCCCGACAAACAAGCCCATGGTGACCAGGCTGCGAGCGCCGATCTCCATGAACACCTGCGTCCATGGCACGATGAAGATGATTTCCAGGTCAAAAATGATGAACTGGATGGCGATGAGGTAGTAGCGCACGTCGAACTGCATACGGGCATCCTCGAACGGGAGGAAGCCGCACTCGTAAGGCGAGAGTTTTTCGGCGCTGGGCTTCTTCGGGCCCACCAGGTTGCCGATGATGATCAGCGCAATGCCGATGCCAGTGGCAACGATCAAAAACAGCAGGGTCGGCAGGTATTCGGCCAGCACGTGCAGTCTCTTCGGCTATGCCGCGAGAGGTGCGCGGCGTGGCTAGAGTGCAGTGGGCCTCGATGAGGCCCGCCTGCGCGAATAATGGTGCCCAAGAGGGGACTCGAACCCCTACGACCTAAGCCGCTACCACCTCAAGGTAGTGCGTCTACCAATTCCGCCACCTGGGCAAAGCTTCCATCCGCATCGAGATGCATCAGGAAGCAAATATTGTAATGCGTTGTTAGTTGCCTTGCGCAGGTTTTTGCGCATCCGCCGGCACTGCAGCAGGCGGCGTGGGCATGGTTTCCGAAGGTGCGGCTTGCGGAATCACCGGGCTGGCAGGTGCAGCAGGCACCGTCGGCGCAGGCTGGGTGCTATCTGCTGCCGGCACTTGCTGCCCAGCCATCACACCCAGGTCAGCACGTTGCTCATTGGCCGACTGCGCACCCTGCATGTGCAACCAAGCCATGCCCAGCGTCATGCCAAAGAAGGCCACGGCCAACCATTTAGTGGACTTGGACAGGAAGTTGGAAGCACCTCGGGCACCGAACACCGTGCCGGAAGCGCCACCACCGAAGCCGGAACCGGCCTGCGCACCCGCGCCGCGTTGCATGAGGATGAGCGCGATCATCGCGATCGCAACCAGCACATAGAAAATATTGAGGACCCAGAGCAGCATGTTTCAGTTCCGTGAGGCCATCGCCGCAGCGATGATGCCGTTGAATTCGTTGGCCAGCAGCGAGGCGCCACCGACCAGTCCGCCATCGACATCGGGCTGGGTGAACAGCTCGGCGGCGTTGTCGGCCTTGACGCTTCCGCCATAGAGGATCGGGAGCGAGCCGGCAATATTAGCATCCTGCCTGGCGACCTGGCCACGAATAAAGGCATGCACTTCCTGCGCCTGCGCCGGAGTAGCGGTCTTGCCGGTACCGATCGCCCAGACTGGCTCATACGCCACGATAGCCCCTTCCAGCGCCTTGGGGCCGGCGGCATCGAACACGGCATTAAGCTGCTCGGCAAGGCGCGCCTCAGTCTGACCGGCCTCGCGCTCTTCCAGCGTTTCGCCGATGCACAGCACTGGCACCAGACCTGCCGCCTTGGCCGCCATAAACTTGCGCGCGACGATCTCACTGGTTTCGCCGTGGTATTGGCGGCGCTCGGAATGCCCAACCAAGGTGTGGCCTGCGCCCACTTCCTTCAGCATCGAAGCGGCGATTTCACCAGTGTAGGCGCCCTTGACGTGTTCGCTGACGTCCTGCGCACCGAAACCGATGCCGCTTCCACCAAATTTCGATACCAGACCCGCCAGGTAGGCCATCGGCGGGAATACCAATACCTCGACACCTTCGGCCTTAGGCACCTGCAATGCGCCCAACAATTCGTCGGCGAAGGCGAGGTTTCCGTTCAATTTCCAGTTGCCAGCGGCAATTTTGCGGCGCATGCGTGTCCTCTCGTGTGTTATGTCGATGCAGCGTCTTGGCGTGCTCAGGCCAGCTTGATTTCGCGCAACCGTTCAAGCAGGTAACCGTGCGCGGTGATCGGCTCGGCATAGCGATTGGGGTTGTCGTCCGTCACGCACTGCGGCAGGGCATCGATCAGGAAATCCGGATTGGGATGCAGGAAGAATGGCGTCGAGTAACGCGGCTGGCGGGCAGCCTCGCCCGGTGGATTGGTCACACGATGCGTGGTCGACGGGAACACGTGATTGGTCAGGCGCTGCAGCATGTCGCCGATGTTCACCACAATCGTGCCCTCTTCCGCCGTATACGGCACCCACTCGCCCTTGCGGGACAAGACCTCCAAGCCCGCCGCGCTCGCGCCGACCAGCAAGGTGATGAGGTTGATGTCTTCGTGCGCACCCGCGCGAACGTTGGGTACGTCGGGGGTGGTGATCGGCGGGTAGTGGATCGGGCGCAAGATCGAATTGCCGTAGTTCGTCTTGTCGGCAAACCAGTCCTCCGGCAAGTCCAGCGATAACGCCAGTGCCGACAGCACATTCGAACCCAACTTATCCAGCGCTTCATACAGCGCATAGCCATGTTCGCGGAACCCGGGCACTTCATCAGGCCAGACGTTGGCCGGCATGACATCAGCCTGCGCGTGATCGCGCGGGATCTCGCGACCGATATGCCAGAACTCTTTCAGGTCGTGATGCTGCGCGCCTTTCGCCGTTTCGATACCGAAAGGCGTGTAACCGCGCGCGCCGCCGCCACCGACCACGTGGTACCGCTTTTTCACAATCTCCGGCAGCCCGAAGAATGCCTCGAAGTCTTCATACGCGGCATTGGTCAGGGTGTCGGGGATGCCGTGCCCGCGAATGCCCGCGAAACCCCATTCGCGATAGGTCTCGGACAACTCTCGTACGAAGGCGGCGCGATCTTCCGCACTGGTCGGATGGGTGAAGCGACGGATATCGAGGCTGGGGATGCTCATCAGGATGCTCTTGTCGATGTCAACTGGCGGCCTTGACCGCCGCTTCCAATTTTTCAATGACGGACGCCACCAGCGATGCATCATCCGCCTCCACAGTGACGCGAACGACCGGCTCGGTACCCGAAGGACGCAGGAATGCACGCCCCCTGCCCTTCACCATCTCTTGCGCTTCGTGCAGCGCTGCTTGCACACTTGCATCATCCACCGGCTTGCTGCCTGGCGCGACGCGTACATTGACGGTCTTCTGCGGGATCTTCTCCAAACCTTTGAGCGCCTCCGCCAATGATTGGCCAGTGCGACCCAAGACTTCGAGCACCTGGAGCGCGGCCATGATGCCGTCACCGGTGCTGGTGCGATCCAGGCACAGCAGATGACCAGAAGCTTCACCGCCCAAGATCGCGTCGTTTTCCAGCAACATCTGGTGGACGTAACGGTCGCCGACCTTGGCGCGCATGAAACCGATGCCGGCGTCGGATAGCGCTTTCTCGAGTCCGTAATTGGTCATCAGAGTGCCAACAACGGGGCCGGTCAGTCGACCGCTGGCCTGCCAGTCTCTTGCCAGCACGTAGATCAAGTCATCGCCATCGCAGATGCGGCCGGTTTCATCGACAAACAGCACGCGATCACCATCACCATCAAACGCAATGCCGAGCGCAGCGCCGCGCTTGACGACTTCTGCCGCCAGCGCTTCGGGATGGGTGGAGCCAACGCCTTCGTTGATGTTGAGTCCATTCGGATCGATGCCAATCGCATCAACCCGTGCGCCAAGCTCGCGCAATACCAGCGGGCCTAATTGGTAATTGGCGCCATTCGCACAATCCACCACCACATGCATGCCGCGCAGATCGAAGCCCTTGGGCACCGAGTTTTTGCACGCCTCAACGTAACGTGCCACCGCGTCGCGAGTACGCACAGCGCGGCCCAGCTGATCGGAGGCAACCGTCGAGAAAGGCAGGTCGAGCGCGGCCTCGATGGCGAGCTCTGCCTCATCATCCAGCTTCTCGCCATCGGCAGAGAAGAATTTGATGCCGTTGTCATGGTGCGGGTTGTGCGAGGCGGAAATGACGATGCCGCCATCCGCGCGCATGGAGCGCGTCAGATGCGCGACGGCCGGCGTCGGCATCGGGCCCATCAATTGCACATCGACCCCTGCGGCAACCAACCCGGCTTCGAGCGCAGCTTCGAACATGTAATTGGAGATGCGGGTGTCCTTGCCGATCACCACCATCGGCTTGCGCCAGCCATCGCCCAAACGTGCACGCAGGGCATGGCCATAGGCATTACCGAGGCGCAGGACGAAGTCGGCCGAGATCGGCGAGTCGCCGACGCGGCCACGGATGCCATCAGTGCCGAAGTACTTGCGACTCATGCAACCAGCTCCGAATCTTCGGGCGGATGTGGCAGTTTCATCATCAGGGCGTTCAAATCGGCGATGCGGTCGCGCAGCTCTCGGCGGTCGCAGATCTGATCGATCGCGCCATGCTCCAGCAGAAATTCACTGCGTTGGAAGCCTTCGGGCAATTTTTCGCGCACGGTCTGTTCGATGACGCGCGGGCCTGCAAAACCGATCAAAGCTTCAGGCTCGGCGATGTTGATGTCGCCCAGCATCGCGAAACTGGCCGACACCCCACCGGTGGTGGGATGTGTCAGCACGGAGATGTAAGGCAGCCCCTTGGCGCGCAAGCGACCCAGCGCCGCCGATGTCTTGGCCATCTGCATCAATGAAAACAGGCTCTCCTGCATGCGTGCCCCGCCGCTGGCGGAGAAGCACACGAAGGGCGCACCTATCTGTGCTGCACGCTCCACGCCCAGGCTGAAACGCTCACCGACGACCGAGCCCATCGAGCCACCCATGAAAGCAAAATCGAAGGCGCTGGCAACGATCGGACGCTGTTTCAGCAACCCCTCCATCGTGACCAATGCATCGCGTTCGCCGGTCGCCTTTTGCGCGACCTTGATGCGTTCTGCGTATTTCTTTTGATCCTTGAACTTGAGCACATCGACCGGGCCCAGCTCGGCACCGATTTCCTTGCCCGTCCCCATGTCGAGGAAGCTGGCCAGCCGCGCACGGGCGCGGATCGGCATGTGATAGGCGCACTTGGGACAGACCTCGAGGTTTTCCTCGAGCTCGGGCCGGTACAGCACGGCGCCGCAGCGGTCGCACTTTTCCCACAGCCCTTCCGGGACATTGCGTTTACGGGGGCCGGCATCGGTACGGATGCGGGCCGGGGTCAGTTTTTTGAGCCAGGACATGTGTCGCTTATCCAGCAGGGTCAGCGGGCCAGTTTAGCCCACGGCCTCGTGTTCACCATCCAGTGCCGCACGCAACGGCTTCAGGAAAGCCCTTGCACGCTCGGCTGCCTGGGCACCATCAGACGCATCCGCCAATGCCGCCACCAAAGCGCTACCCACGACCACACCATCGGCCGAGCGGCCCATGGCGGCGGCACTCGCGGCATCCTTGATCCCGAAACCGGCCAGTACCGGCACTGGGCAGCCGGCACGGATCGACGCCAAGCGGGTGCCCGCCGCATCCGTGCTGAGGTGATTGGCTCCGGTCACGCCGGCATAGCTCACGTAGTACAGATAGCCTTCGGCGATCTGATTCAGCATCGCCAGACGCTTGGCATCGGTGGTGGGTGATGCCAGCCAGATGAGGGCGATGCCGTGCTGGGCGAAAGCCTCACGAAACGGCCCGGCTTCTTCCGGCGGCAAATCGACCAACAGCACACCATCGATACCCGCCGCTGCCGCTTCAATGGCGAAGGTCTCTGCACCGCGAATTTCGATCGGGTTGAGGTAGCCCATCAGGACCACGGGCGTATCGGCGTCTTGTTGCCGAAATGCACGCACGCTATCGACCGCGTGGGTCAGGCCTGCGCCACGTGCAATGGCGCGCTCGGAGGCCTGCTGGATCACCGGGCCATCCGCCATCGGGTCCGAAAACGGCACGCCGAGTTCGATCACGTCAGCGCCCGCATCCACCAAGGCATGCATCACCGGCACGGTGGCGTCCAGCGACGGGTCGCCGGCGGTGACAAACGGCACCAGCGCCTTGCGCTTGGCCGCGCCCAGGGCTTCAAAACGACGTTGCAGACGCGTCATGCTCAAGCAGAATCACTCGATGTTGCGAGCTCCGACGGCCCGACATCAATGCCACGCTCTGCGCCTATGGCATCGAGATGCTCGTTCAACATGCGGCGGTACAAATCCGTCATGTAATCGAGGAATTCGGTGCGGCTGCCGCGCGCATCCCGTTCAAAACCGATGTAGGCATGCGCGTTGAAGCGGGCGGCGGCATACAGGCTCGCTGCGCTGACGCGCTTGAGGCCATGGGTCTTGGCCTGCCGATTGGCGATGCCTATGTATTCGTTGACCGCATCGAAGAAGGCTGGATCGACTTGATCGGATTGCAAGGTGCTGCTCACTTCATCGTGTCCCAAAGTTCAAAGTTGAATGCCTTCGCGGGCGGCAATCGTATGTACATCCTTGTCGCCGCGACCGGACAAGTTGCACAGCACCACAGCGTCCTTCGGATACTCGCGTGCCAACTTGATCGCCTCGGCGATGGCATGACTGGACTCCAGTGCAGCGAGGATGCCTTCGGTACGTGCAAGTTGGTGAAAAGCCGCTAGCGCCTCATCGTCCGTCACGCCGACATATTCCGCACGCCCGGTGTCTTTCAGGAAAGCGTGCTCTGGCCCGACGCCCGGATAATCCAGCCCCGCGCTGACCGAATGCGTCTCGATGATCTGGCCCTCGTCATCGCACAAGACATAGGTGCGATTTCCGTGCAGCACGCCCGGACGACCTGCGGCGAGTGAGGCCGCATGTTGCCCGGTATCGATGCCCTCGCCCGCGGCTTCCGCGCCGACGATGCGCACATTGCGATCATTGAGAAACGCATGAAACAGGCCGATCGCATTGCTGCCACCGCCAACGCATGCCGTAATCGCATCCGGCAGGCGACCGTATTCGGCCAGCATCTGCGCGCGCGCCTCGCGCCCGACGATGGCGTTGAAGTCGCGCACCATGCGCGGATACGGGTCAGGGCCGGCAACCGTGCCGATGATGTAGAAGGTGTCGGCAACGTTCGTGACCCAGTCGCGCATCGCCTCGTTCAATGCATCTTTCAACGTGGCCGAGCCGGACTTGACCGGCACCACGGTCGCGCCCAGCAGCTTCATCCGCCACACGTTGGCTTTCTGGCGCTCGATGTCGGTCGCGCCCATGTAGACGACACACTCAAGCCCCAAGCGCGCGGCAACCGTGGCGCTGGCAACGCCATGCTGGCCAGCACCTGTTTCGGCGATGATGCGGGTCTTGCCCATGCGGCTGGCGAGCAGTGCCTGGCCGATGGTGTTGTTGATCTTGTGTGCGCCCGTGTGGTTCAGGTCTTCGCGCTTGAGCAAAATACGCGCACCGCCTACTTCGCGCGACAGGCGCTCGGCGAAGTAGATCGGGCTGGGGCGACCGACGTAATGCGCCAGATCTTGGTCGAATTCACGCTGGAATTCCGGATCGATGCGGGCTGCATCATAGGCCGCGGCCAGTTCCTGCAAGGGTCCGATCAAAGTCTCGGCAACAAACCGCCCACCGAAACGGCCGAAATGGCCATCGGCATCAGGGTAGGCGTGGAAATCGACGATATCTTCAGCCGCCACAGTGGCCAGGTGTTGGCCAGCGGTAGCCGGATTCGTGTTCGTTTTCGCAATCGGCACGGTGAACCTCAGCAACGAAGGCTCGCATTTTATCGCCATCCTTCACCCCAGGGGCCGATTCAATCCCCGAAGCCACATCCACCGCCCAGGGGGCCCGCCCGGTAACCAGGCCATGCACGTTCTCAGCAGTCAGCCCACCCGCGACCATCACCGGCTTGGTGGTGTCATTCGGCAGTCGCTGCCAATCGAAGACCTGCCCACTGCCGCCTTGCTCGCCCGCCAAATGTCCATCGAACAAGAAGGCTGCCGCGTGCGGGAATCGCGCGTGCAAAAGACGGACATCGGCGGATTCACCATCCCCGCCCATCGGGATCGCCTTGAGATAAGGGATGCCGAAGCTGCGGCAGAAAGCATCTTCCTCGTCGCCGTGGAATTGGAGCGCGCCGGGACGCAACAAACGCACGATCTCGCGTACCTGCTCGGGCGGATTGTCACGGAAGAGGGCCACCACATTCACCAGCGGCGCGACCGCCTGACGCAGCGCGCGGGATTCCTCGACCTGCAATTTGCGCGGGCTGCCTTCGGCGAACACCAGGCCAATCGCATCAACACCCAATTCGCAGGCCAGGCGTACGTCGCCAGCGCGGGTCATGCCGCAGAATTTGATTCGAGTACGCACCGAGGCGGTCTTCATGCGGCGCCCCCGACGGTGACTTCCGCAGGCAAGCCACAGTTCGCTTCGTAGACGGGATGCAGGAAGGTCAGTCCACTGGCAGCGGCAGTCGGTCCGGCGACCGTGCGGTCACGACCTGCGAGTAATTCGGCGATCCACTCTGGCTTGCGCTCGCCGCAACCAACGGGAATCAATGAGCCGATGATGTTGCGCACCATGTGATGCAGGAAGGCATTCGCCTGGATTTCCATCGACACCACATCCCCCGTCCTGACCACCTTGATCTCCTGAATCTCGCGTCGTGCGTGTTTGGCTTGGCAATGCACGGTGCGGAATGCCGAAAAATCGTGATCCCCCACCAAGACCTGGGCGGCCTGATGCATCAATTCAACATCCAATAATCGCCTTTCCCACGCCAAATAGGCACGTTGATAAGCAGGACGCACTGAACGATTCAGTATCTCGTAGCGATAACGCCTAGCCCGTGCCGAAAAACGTGCGCTGAATCCCGCTTCCACTGGCACGCACCAGCGCACAGCCATGTCAGGCGGCAAGTTGGAAGTGATGCCGAGTGTCCATGCGCGCGGCATGCGCGTAGCGTCGCTATCAAAGTGCACGACCTGACAACGCGCATGCACGCCGGCATCGGTGCGACCAGCGCAAACGGTTTCTGTCGCGGCGTTGGCGACACTGGAAATGGCATCTTCCAAGGTTTGCTGGAGCGATGGCCCGGCATCGCCCAAGCGCTGCCAACCCAAATACCGGCTACCGTCGTATTCGATGCCGAGCGCGTAGCGCGTCATCGGCCTTCCCTGGTCACTGCAGCGAACCGATCCGCTCGAGGATGCGACGGGCCTCGTCCGCGCTAGCACCCCCATCGTTGATCACCTCCTGCAACAGATGGCGCGCGGTGGTTTCGTCGTCCAGTTGCAGGTATGTGTCAGCAAGGGCGATGCGCTCGTCTCTGCTGTCGGCAGCCAATCTGGACGCCACGTCTGCGACAGGCTGATCCGGCGCATCGAACACACCCATGCCCGGCGGCAATTCACGCGGCATGGGCTCGTTGTGGATGCTGGGCACCGTATCCGGGGTCACCGGTTTGGCGGCACCAGCAAAACTAGGCAGCGTTGCCGATGGTTGCGTCCCTTCTTTCGCGGCACGCCAATCAAGCGAAGCATCATCGGCGATAGCCGGAGCGGCAGCGCTGGTCTTGGCCGCCACACCCATCCACGAGGGCTTGCGCAAGGTCGATGTTGCTTCGGCAGCAGGCTTTGAAGTCGGTGTTTCTTTCTTGTCCGGAAATAAGCTCGCATCTTCACTGACACGCGGTTTGACAGGTGCCGGTGCGGCTTTCGTGAAGCTGGGCTCTGCCCCTGCCGTGGCGGCAGGCCGACGGCGACGCATCCACCACGCCCCCAGGCCAATGAGGATCAATAGCGGCAGGCCAAATGCCAGGGCCGTAAACCACGGGTTATTTGGATTGGCGGCAGACGGTGCTGCGGTCGTGGCGCTTACTTGCTGGCGTTGCTGCAATTGCTGCTGTGCGGCGGCCAACTCGCCATCCTTCATCTGCACCAGCTGTGCCTGTTGCTTCTGCAGGTTTTCGAGTTCCGCCACGCGCGACTTGAGTTCCGCGACTTCCGCATCGCGAGTGGCGATCGTTTCGCGTGCTTCCTGCAACTGCTGGGTCATTTCCGCATCTCCTTCACCACCCGTGCCCGACCGTGTTCCCGCAGCTGCAGCCGCACTCGCCGTTGCCGGCATGATTTCAAGGCGCGCGTCGCGCACGCGTCGCACTGCCGGTGCCGGCGCAGGTGTCGATGCTGCCGCGATGTCGCGGGCACTCGCCACATCCACGGCATCCATGCGTCGGCTGCGTGTACTACGCCAACCGGCAAGCTGCTCTTGCAATGCCGCCGCGCTGCCATCGCGGCTGGCTTCTGCAACGGCATCTGCAGCCGGAATGTCTAACGTTGCCCCACGCCGTAACAGGTTGGGATCGTTATTGATGAAGGCGTCCGGATTCGCGCTCATCAAGGCCGCCATCAAGGCATTGACCGATTGCCCCGGGCTGCGCATTTGTGCGGCGACCCCGGACAAGGTGTCTCCTGCTTGCACAGTGTGCTGTGCGCCATTGGCGACGACGGCAGCTGCCGCAACCGGAGCGGCACTCGCGATTGGACGAGGCACAGGTGGCGACTGGGTCGGCGTGGTGAGCCGGTTAGGCGCGGGCTGCGGCTGGACCGGTGCGGCGGCAGGCGGCGGTAGCGGCTCGCTGCGCACGATGGTGTTGGATGGCGCCGCAACTGGCGACTCGATCGACGGCTGGGCCGCGGCAGCCACGGCCTCGGGCTCAGCCAACAGCACTGAATATTCGCGCACCAATCGCCCATCGCCCCAGTCGACTTCCAACAGGAAGGTCAACATCGGCATCGCCACCGGCCCCGGGCTGGTCACCCGGATCAGCGGCTTGCCAGCAGCGTCATAAACCAAGGCAAAGCGCAGGTCCGACACCATCTTGTCAGGCAACGGCAGGCCAACACGCAGGAAGGTATCCGGCGCAGCCAGACGCGCCTGCAGGCTCTCCAGCTCGGCCGGATCGGCGGAAATCACCGGAATTTCCGCCAACAGCGGCTCACCAAGTTTCGATTTCAGCTGCAACTGGCCCAGCCCCAACGCCCATGCGGGCGCGGAGACCAGCACGAGAAGCATCGCCAAGACAGCCGCTTGCAGGAATTTCTTCATGATCGGCCGCAACTCTAGCGGCGATCAGCCCTCGGAGGCAACGAGTTCAGCAATCTGTACCGCATTCAAGGCCGCACCCTTGCGGATATTGTCCGAGACGATCCACATATTAATGGCGGACGGATGCGATTCATCCTCGCGGATACGGCCGACGTAGACTGGGTCATTGCCCGAGGCATGCGTCACCGGGGTCGGGTAGCCGCCGGGCTTGCGCTCATCGACCACTTCCACGCCCGGCGCGTTCTCAAGCAGCGCGCGCACGTCCTCGGCGCTGAGCTTCTTGCGGGTCTCGACGTTCACCGCCTCGGAGTGCCCGTAGAACACCGGCACACGCACCGCGGTCGGGTTCACCTGGATCGTGTCGTCGCCCAGGATCTTGCGGGTCTCCCAGACCAGCTTCATTTCTTCTTTGGTGTAACCGTTGTCGAGGAAGTCGTCGATCTGCGGGATCAAGTTGAAGGCGATCTGGGCCTGGAACTTCTTCGGCTCGGGCGTCTGGAAATTGAGCAGTTCCGCGGTCTGGCGACCCAGCTCTTCCATGCCGCTCTTGCCCGCGCCCGAGGTCGATTGATACGTCGCCACGTTGATGCGGCTGATGCCCGCTGCGTCGTACAGCGGCTTGAGTGCGACCACCATCTGCATGGTCGAGCAATTGGGGTTGGCGATGATGCCGCGCGGGCGATTCCTTGCCGCTTCCGGATTCACTTCGCTCACCACCAGTGGCACGTCGCCGTCGTAACGGAAGGCCGATGAGTTGTCGATGACGACGGCCCCTGCCGCCACAAACTTCGGGGCATATTCTTTGGAGATCGCGCCGCCAGCCGAAAACAGCGCGATGTCGACGCCGGTCGGGTCGAACGTGGCGAGATCCAGCACGTCGATGTCATCGATGCCGTATTTGACTTCGGTGCCGGCCGAACGCGCGCTGGCCAACGCGACCACTTCGCTGGACGGGAATTTGCGCTCGGCCAGGATCGACAACATCGTTTCACCCACTGCACCAGTGGCGCCGACCACGGCAACTTTCAACTTTTTGATGCTCATCGTTTCTTCTCAGGGGATTCGGGGGGAAACCTCACCGACATCGCCGCATTGCGCACGATGACGAAGGGCCTGGTCCATCAGCACGAGCGCCATCATCGCCTCGCAGATGGGCGTGGCGCGGATGCCGACGCAGGGGTCGTGACGCCCCGTGGTGACGATGTCGACTTCATTGCCCTGCACGTCCAACGTGGGCGCAGGCAGGCGCAGGCTGGAGGTCGGCTTGAACGCGATGCTGGCGCGCACAGGCTGGCCGGTCGAAATGCCGCCTAGGATGCCGCCGGCGTGATTGCTCTCGAAGCCTTCGGGTCGCATCAAGTCGCGATGGGTGCTGCCGTGTTGGGCGACGACATCGAAACCATCACCGATCTCCACGCCCTTCACTGCATTGATCGAGAGCATCGCCGCGCCCAGCTCGGCCGACAACTTGCCGTACACCGGCTCGCCCCAGCCGGGCGGCACGCCGGTCGCCTCGACAATGACCTTGGCGCCTACCGAATCGCCGGACTTACGCAGCGCGTCCATGAAGGCTTCGAGCTCGATCACTTGCGCCGCATCGGGCCAGAAGAAGGGATTGGTGTCGATCACGCCGGCATCGAAACCCTTCGGGGTGACATCGCCAAGTTGCGCCAACCAACCCTGCACGCGTACGCCGTGGCGATCTGCCAGCCATTTTTTGGCGATGACGCCCGCGGCGACGCGCATCGTGGTTTCGCGCGCACTGCTGCGCCCGCCACCGCGTGGATCGCGAATGCCGTACTTCTGCCAATAGCTGTAGTCCGCATGCCCCGGGCGGAATTGCTGCGCGATGGCGCTGTAATCCTTGCTGCGCGCATCGGTGTTGCGAATGAGGAGCGCAATGGGCGTGCCGGTGGTTACTCCTTCATAGACACCCGAAAGAATCTCGATCTCATCCGCCTCGTGGCGTTGCGAGGTATGGCGGCTGCGTCCCGTCGCGCGACGTTCCAAGTCACGCACGAAATCCTCCGGCGCAATGGCAATGCCCGGCGGGCACCCGTCGATCACACAGCCGATGGCCGGCCCGTGCGATTCGCCAAAGGTAGTCACCCGGAGCAATTGCCCGAAGGTGTTCATTCGCGTGCGGCGGCCAGCTCGGCGATGCGGGCGTGGTGGGCGACGAGGTCTGCGCGCTCCACCACGAAGATGCCCATTTGGCCCACCTTGAACTCGATCCACGCCATCGGAAGCTCCGGCAGCAGGGCGGACAGCGCATGCTCGGCCTCGCCCACTTCGCAGATCAAGAGGCCATCGTCGGTCAGGTGATCGGGGGCATCGCGCAGGATGCACAACGCCAGGTCCAGGCCATCGTCGCCCGCACGCAGGCCGAGCTCCGGCTCATGCGCGTATTCCGGCGGCAAGGCGTCGGTTTCGTCGTGAGTGACATAAGGCGGGTTGGTGACGATGAGCTCGTACTTCTCGCCGGCAACGGCACTGAACAGGTCCGACTTCAACAGGCGGACGTTATCGGCCATCAGGCGCTCTTTGTTTTCTTCCGCCAGCGTGAGCGCTTCATCGCTGATGTCGACGCCATCGACCTGCCAATTCGGGTTGTAGTGGCCCATCGCAATCGCAATACAGCCCGAGCCCGTGCAGATGTCTAGCGCGTGGTTCACCTCACGCCCGCCCAGCCACGGCTCGAAGCCCGACTCGATCAGTTCGGCGATCGGTGAACGCGGGACCAAGGCGCGCGCATCGCTCTTGAACGACAGGCCGGCAAACCATGTCTCGCCGGTGAGGTAGGCCGCCGGGATGCGGTCCTCGATGCGGCGACGGAAGAGTTCCAGGATATCGTCCTTTTCCTCCGAGGTCAGACGAGATTGGCCGTAGACCGGCGAGAGGTCATGCGGCATGTGCAGCGCATGCAAGACCAACTGCGTCGCCTCGTCGATGGCGTTGTCGAAGCTATGGCCAAAGGTCAGCCCGGCAGCATTGAAGCGGCTGGCGCCGTAACGGATGAAATCGATCAGGGTGCGCAGCTCGCGCGCGGCGTCGGGGTTCACGATGGCGGGGCTCGCGGAAATCAACCAGCAGTATAGCGACGGCCCGGTATCATGGCCGGGCTCAACGCCCCGGATTCCTCATGTTCAATCGTAATACCCTTATCGTTCTGGCCATCGCCGCGGCCTTCGCCGGCCTTGTGACAGGTTGGCATGTCAGCAATCGCCACTTGGCCGATGCTGCCGGTCCCGAGCTGCAGACGATGAAGCGCTTCGAGACCCCGCGCGCCCTGCCGCCGTTCCGGCTGACCCGCCACGACGGCCAGCCGCTGGACAACGCCGCGCTCAAGGGGCATTGGACAATGGTCTTCATCGGCTTTACCCACTGCCCGGACGTGTGCCCGACGACGCTCGCACAGCTGAAAGTGGCGCAGGACCAGTGGACATCGATCCCCGAGGCCAAACGCCCGCGCGTGATGTTCGTCGCGGTCGATCCCGAACGCGACACCCCGGAAATCACCGGCACTTATGCGCATGCCTTCCACCCAGACACGATTGCAGCCACCGGCACGCAAAAGCAGTTGGAAGATTTCGCCCGCGGCCTGTCGCTGGTGTTCATGAAGAATCCGCCGGATGACCCCAGCAAGCCGGAGCGCTACAACGTCGATCACTCCGCCGCGCTGGCCGTGATCGACCCCGAAGGCCGGATGTCCGGCGTGATCCAGCCGCCCCTCGAACCCAACAAGATCGCCACCGATTTCATCGCCTTGACGGAGGAGATCAAATGAGCCCCGTCACCGCGCTTACTTATGTGTTGCCGCATCGTTTCTTGTCTTCGATCGCGCGCAAGCTGGCGTATTCGCAGCATCCCGGCATCAAGCAATGGTTGATCGACACCGTCATCCAGAAGTTCGGCGTGGACATGAATGAGGCAGCCAACCCAGACCCAGATGCCTACCCCAGCTTCAATGCGTTCTTTACCCGTGCATTGCGCGATGGCGTGCGTGTCGCCGATGCCGATCCGCGCGCGCTGGTGATGCCGGCCGATGGCCACATCAGCCAATGCGGCCCAATCGAAGGCGGTCGTATCTTCCAGGCCAAGGGTCAATCATTCACCGTAGAAGAACTATTGGGCGATGCGGCTTCCGCCCTGCCCTACGCGGACGGCCTGTTTGCCACGGTCTACTTGTCACCGCGCGATTACCACCGCGTGCATATGCCCTGCGCTGGTCACTTGGTCGAAACCGTGCACGTCCCGGGACGCTTGTTCTCGGTCGGGGCCGATGCCGTCGCCTCGGTCCCGCGCGTGTTTGCTCGCAACGAACGCCTGGTCTGCCACTTCGAGACCGAATTTGGCCCAATGGTGCAGGTGATGGTCGGCGCTCTATTGGTGTCCGGTGTCGAAACCGTGTGGAGCGGCATCGAGATCCCGGCCTATGGCGACCGCATCACCCGCAAGGATTGGCGCGAGCAGAACATCTATCTGCAACGCTTCGCTGAAATGGCCCGCTTCAATTACGGTTCCACCGTGATCACGCTATTACCCCCCGGTGTCGCCGAACTCTCGCCCAATTTGCATGCGGAGAGCCCGGTTCGACTGGGTGAGCGATTGGCGACCTTGGTCGGCTGACCGAATTCAGCCCCAAGCCCGCCAAGCCATCCACAACGCCATCGCGATCATCATCAGGTTTTCGGTCAGCGACACGAAACCCAGTGGCACGTTGCTTGAACCACCGACACAGGCGCATTTCAATTCGCGTTTGTCGATGTAAACCGCCTTGAACACCGACGCCGCACCAATCGTGCCGATGAGCAGCGCCAGCGGCACCGACAACCAGTGCGCGACGTTGGCCGTCATCAAGAGACCAGCCAGGCCTTCAGCAAACGGATAAAGCGTGGCATACGGCACCCAGCGCTGCGCCAGCAAGTCGTAATTGAGAAACATGGTGGAGAACTTCTCCACGTCCTGCAGCTTCAACAACGCCAACACCACCATGCTGAAGGCAATGAACCACTCGCCGGCCTGCATCGTCCACGGTGAGGCGAATGCGGCCTGGCTTGCAGCCAAGGCCAGCAGCAAGGTCATCACGAACAAGGCGATGACGGGGCGGTAGCTGGTCGCAGAGGGATCGGCAACACGCTTGCCCAAATACCGGCGCAGGTCGTCATGTCCGCCAATGCGCTGACCATCGATGAACACCTGCGGCGTGGTCTTGACCTCGTGTTGGGCCTTGAACGCATCGACCTCTTCCCGCGTGGTCAGCGGGCGATCATCCACCACATAGCCATTACGCTCGAGCAGATGTTTCGCTTTCAACCCGTAGGGGCAGGTGTGCCCGGGCATGACCATGCGATACAGGGTCGCGCCTTTAAGCCCAGCGTTCGCGCTCATGTGGCACCTCGCGTATTCGATTGAAATCGGACACCACTATGGACCCTTGACCCCGCTCCAGAGTCAAGGTTGACAGCGGTGCGCTTGCCGCGGCTTTGCCTGTTACTTGGCGCAGCCTTCCAATTTCAGTGTCTGGCCAGGGCGAATGGCATAGCGAGGCGCATCCAGTTCATTCGCCTCGATCAATTTGCGCGTGTCGCATTGATACCGGCGCGCGATGGCTGTGAGGTTGTCCCCCGCGGTGACGCGATGGGTCTTGGTCACCTTCTTTGCGGGTGTTGGTGCGGCTTGCGCACGTACGGCAGGGTTGGCAGGCACAACAGTCGCCGGCGTCGTGGATTCACTTTCACCTGCCGAATTGGACTCATCCGCCACCAACGGTCCGACACGAACCAAGGCATGGCTCACATCGCTATTGATCAGCTGTCGCGCGATCTCCGCACGCTTGCCATTCACGCAATAGCGGCTGTACAGCGTCGACATGGTGCTGGTGGCATTGATGATGCCGCCCTGCGGCAGCCAAGCGCTGGGCGTCAGGCGCGGATTGAGATTGCGCAGCGCACGCAAGTACCCATCGGTACCGCGCGCATTGCCCATGCAAATGCTAAGTTCGTTAAGCGAAGTCGCACGCTTGAGCTGGATCTGCGCCGGGCGCCCAGCACCCCATGTGCGTGGAAAGCGCAATCCGTATTCGGACGGATGCAGGTACAACCATGCCGCCGCAATCACCATCGGCACATAGTCCTTGGTCTCGGCCGGGAATTGGTCGTATACGCTCACATCCCAGAAGTTGCGTCCACCGCTTTGTTGATAGACGCGGGAGGCTCGTCCCTCGCCGCCGTTGTAAGCAGCAAGCGACAATTCGATGCTGTTGTTGAGCTGCGCGTAACGCTCAAGCAAGTACGCCGCGGCTGCCTCGGCCGACATCTTCGGGTCATAACGTGTGTCGAAGCCGGTGCCATCATTGCCCAGACCGAAGCGGCGACCGGTGGCCGGCATGAACTGCATCGGGCCCACTGCGCCTGCACGTGAGCCAACGTGAACCTTGCCGTTCGACTCTTTGGCCATGATGCCGAACAAGAGCGCCTCCGGCAGACCTGCACGCTGGAAGGCAGGGGCCATCTGCGGACGCAGGAACTGGTAATTGACGTAGCTGTCCATCAGCGCCGGACGCATGTCGGTCAACCAGCGACGAATGCCCGCCTGCACCGCTGGATTGAACTGCACCATCTGCACGAAACGCTTGTTGCGATCATCCAGCAACGCATCGGCGGTTGCACCCTCGGGCACCGTATCGCCCGCGATATTGATCGGATTTTCGTCTTCGTCACCTTCATCAAGGGCATCGGGCGTTTCCGCAGGCATCAACATGCCGCGGTACATCGGCACCAGCCGTTCCATCGGACAGCCCTTCTGCTTGCCGCAATCAGCCATCAGCTTTTCCATCGACGCAACGGCCGCAGCCTGTGCATCGGGATCTTGTGCGCCCTTGAAGCTCGCTTCGGCCGCTTGCGCCTGCTCCAAGATGGCGTTGGCCGCCCGTGAGAGCCGCTGCGCCGACAATGTCTGGGGCATCAACATCGCGCCCATCGCTGCCACATACAAGGAAAGTTTCAGCGATACGCGCCAATCAACAGACATTCAGGGGGTCCAGGCTTCTATGGATGAGCGTTGCAGGTTACCGGCCGCCTTCCACCCCCACAACCCGCGCAATGCGTGTTTGAGCGAATAGAATCAATCCGTTCATCGCTTGGAAACCTTCATGAATTCGATCCTCGTCGGCAAAGCCGTCACCACGCCGGACAGCGGCAATGTCCAACTACTGGCCAAGTACGGCAACCGCCATGGTCTGGTCGCGGGTGCCACTGGCACCGGCAAAACCGTCACCTTGATGACACTGGCCGAAGGTTTCAGCAAGCTGGGTGTCCCTGTTTTCATGGCTGACGTGAAGGGGGATGTTGCGGGCCTGGCCCTCGCCGGCACGCCCAATGACAAGATCACCCAGCGCATCGCGGAGATCGGCATAGAGGGCTATGTGCAGCAAGCCAATCCGGTCATTTTCTGGGACATCTGGGGGCAAAAAGGTCACCCGATTCGCGCAACAGTCAGCGAGATGGGCCCCTTGCTGCTCTCACGCATCCTGGAGCTCAATGACACCCAGTCGGGCGTGCTGGATATCGTGTTCAAGCTGGCCGATGACCGCGGTTTGTTGCTGCTGGATCTTGAAGACCTGCGCGCCCTGCTGAATCTGGTTGCAGCCGAGCGCAAGGACATCTCCACCCAATACGGCTTGGTGAGCACGCAATCGGTCGGGGCGATCCAGCGTGCACTGCTGCGCATCGAACAAGAAGGCGGTGATCGTTTCTTTGGCGAGCCCGCACTTGACCTCGCCGACCTGATGCGCACGCAAGTCGATGGCCGCGGCATCATCAACATACTGGCCGCCGATCAATTGATCTTGAAGCCGCGTTTGTACTCGACTTTCCTCTTGTGGCTCCTATCGGAGCTGTTCGAGCAATTGCCGGAAGTCGGTGATCTGGACAAACCCAAGCTCGTTTTCGTGTTCGACGAGGCGCATCTGTTGTTCGATGATGCACCGGCGGCGCTCAAGCAGCGTGTCGAGCAAGTGGTGCGGATCATTCGCTCGAAGGGTGTCGGCGTGTACTTCTGCTCGC
The DNA here is from genome assembly GCF_900155935.1 of Solilutibacter tolerans. Classification (GTDB taxonomy): domain Bacteria; phylum Pseudomonadota; class Gammaproteobacteria; order Xanthomonadales; family Xanthomonadaceae; genus Solilutibacter; species Solilutibacter tolerans. Next base: position 140,986 of record NZ_FTLW01000004.1, on the reverse strand, counting down.
AATTCCCGGACGACGTGCCTGATGACATCCTGGGGCAGCTTGGCAATCGCTTCCAGCACGCGCTACGTGCATTCACCCCTCGCGACCAAAAGGCGGTGAAGACAGCAGCTGAAACTTTCGTCGCCAATCCCAATCTGGACGTGGCCGAGGCCATCAGCCAGCTCGGCGTCGGCGAAGCCTTGGTCTCGACGCTACAGGACAAGGGTATTCCGATGCCGGTCGAGCGCACCCTGATCGCACCGCCCGGTTGCCGCATGGGCGCGATCACCGATGCCGAGCGCATGCAGGTGCGCGCAGGCTCGCCGGTCGGGCTGAAATACGACGAAGCAGTGGACCGTGACTCTGCCGCCGAAATGTTGGCGAAAAAAGCGGAGGCCGCCTCAGCATCCGCCGATGCCCCGCCGGCGAAAAAGGTCGAAGCCGAAGAGGCCGAAGGCGGCTTTACCCAAGCCATCAAGGACGCGGTATTCGGCACCAAGCGCCGCCAAGGGATGGTCGAAACCATGGCCAAGCAGACCGCACGCACCGTCGGCAACCAGGTAGGCCGACAAATTTTGCGCGGCGTGCTGGGCGGACTGTTCGGCAATCGTCGTTGATTGATGAGCCAGCCGCCCAAAGGTCGCTGGCGTCCGCCTGCGCAAGCCAGCACCGAGCTCATCACCGCTGAGGGCCACGCGCGCTTGAAAGCCGAGCTGGATGATTTGTGGCGGGTGAAGCGCCCCGAGGTGGTGCGTGCGCTCGCCGCCGCCGCCGCGGAAGGCGACCGTAGCGAAAACGCGGAATACACCTATCGCAAAAAGCAGCTGGGCGAGATCGATCGTCGCGTGCGTTACCTGTCCAAACGCATCCCGGCGCTGCGCGTAGTCGATGTCGTGCCCGCCGACCCCGAAGCCGTGTTTTTTGGTGCGGAGGTCGAACTTGAACGCATCGACGACGGCGAGCTACTGAATTACCGCATCGTCGGCCCGGATGAAACCGATGCACGTCTGGGCCATATCAGCATCGACTCGCCGCTTGCCCGTGCCATGCTGAAAAAACGCATCGATGACGAGTTTTCGGCCACGTTGCCCAGCGGCATCGCCCAATTCGTCATCTTGGACGTGCGCTATCCCGGATCAGCGTGACGAGGGAAGGCTCCGGATACACGCGCCCTTCGCGCAACGGCTGAAAGCAGGCCGCCTCACGAAAGAAAGCTGCGTCCTGCCCGACGTGCCAACCTGGCACGCCGGCGAGTGGCAGCGGACGCAGCTCCAGCGGATCGTTCAATAGTTCGCCGGCAGCGATGCCGTCCGCGATTCGCGCCACGCAAGTAGCGTCATCGACGTCTCCCTGCACTACCAGGGCCTTGCCCACGATGTATTGCGCTGGTTGCAGCCCATGTTCCAACAAGGCGTGTCCGACAACGGCGGCAATCGCGATGTCACCGCTGGCCCAGGCATCGGCATGAGCATGAAAAAGCGCAGTCCAATCATGCGCATCCCACAGCGACAGCAAGGATGGGTCACGCATCCGCACGATCACACCCGCCTCATCGAATTGGGTCAACGCGTATTGAGCGCGATTCCGATTCGACGGCCCCATCTTTGCGATGTGGCTGCGTTGTAGCGCATTGAATGCCAATTTCAACGCAGGCCATCGACACCAGACCATCGCATTGAACAGGTCATGCCAGTTTTCCGCGCGGGTGGCGATGCGTCCTTTCTCGCCAATGCGCACTTCGTAATGCAGGCCATCGGCCAGTAGCGCTTGATCTTGCAAGACGAAACGATGCGCGTCCAGCGACATCTTCCGATTCAAGTCCTCGATGCAGGGCCATGCAGTGGCTTGCATCCAATCGATGTAGTCCGCGTACTGTGCATATAAAGGATGTGCGAAACACGACGAATCAACCTCGCTTCGCGAGGGTGCGATGAAGCGTCGTTTCACCGCCATGTCGCGTCAGTCGTCGTAAGCGACTTCGCCAAACAGATCGTGTTCGTCGCTACCCATGATTTCGACATCGACAAACGCGCCTGGCTTGAGTCCCGCATCGCGGCCATCCTGGATCTGCACGAGACCATCGATTTCCGGCGCGTCCGCCATCGAACGCGCAATCGCCAATTCACCGTCGATCGCATCCACCAGACAACGCTGCGTGGTGCCGACCTTGTCCGCCAGCTTCTCTTCCGAGATTTGCGCCTGCAGTTCCATGAAACGGGCCAGACGTTCTTGCTTCACTTCCTCCGGCACCGAGTCCGGCAAGGCGTTGGCCGCCGCGCCTTCGACCGGCGAATAAGTGAATGCGCCAACACGATCCAGCCGTACTTCCTCGATGAAATCCAAGAGCTCTTCGAAGTCGTCCTCGGTTTCGCCGGGGAAGCCGACGATGAATGTGCTGCGCAGGGTGATGTCGGGGCAGATGTCGCGCCAGCGCGCGATGCGCTCGCGGGTCTTGTCGATCGCGCCCGGGCGCTTCATCAACTTCAGGATGCGCGGACTGGCGTGCTGGAACGGGATGTCGAGGTACGGCAGGATCTTGCCTTCGGCCATCAACGGAATGATGTCGTCGACATGCGGATACGGATACACATAGTGCAGACGCGTCCACACGCCCAGTTCGCCCAAGCCTTCGCACAGCGCTTTCATGCGCGTGGCATACGCCTTGCCATGCCATTCGCGCTCCGCGTACTTCACGTCCACACCATAAGCGCTGGTGTCCTGCGAGACGACCAGCAATTCCTTTACACCGCCCATCACCAATTTTTCAGCTTCGCGCAGCACCTGGTCGACCGGGCGCGAAACCAGGTCGCCGCGCATCGAAGGAATGATGCAGAAGCTGCAACGGTGGTTGCAGCCTTCGGAAATCTTCAGATATGCGTAATGCTTGGGCGTCAGCTTGAGGCCGTAATCCGGCACCAAGTCGATGAACGGATCGTGCTTGGGCGGCAAGGCGGTATGAACCGCATCCATCACACTGGCGTAATCCTGCGGGCCGCTGATCGATAGCACATCGGGATAGGCCTCTCGGATCACCTCGCTACGCTTGCCGAGGCAACCGGTGACGATGACCTTGCCGTTTTCGGCCATCGCCTCGCCAATGGCGTCCAATGATTCGGCCACCGCGCTGTCGATGAAGCCGCAGGTGTTGACCACGACGACATCTGCATCGTCGTAGTTGGGCACCAAGTCGTAGCCTTCGACTTTCAGCTGGGTAAGGATGCGCTCGGAATCGACCAGCGCCTTTGGGCAACCAAGGCTGACGAAACCGACTTTGGGCTGACTGAGAGACATCGAACGGGCACCTGTGAGCAAGGGCGAATTATACGGGGAGGCTAGAATCAGGCCTCCCTCCCCGTGGAGCCCCAATGGGCCACTGGATCCCATTAAGCACAGCCCGTGGCGATATTCGCGCCTGGCAGGCCACGCCTGTTTCAGCGCCGAAGGGCGCAGTCATCGTGGTGCAGGAGATTTTTGGCGCGAATGCGCACATCCGGGATATCGCAGAACGGCTGGCCGATGCCGGCTTTGTCGCGCTCGCCCCCGCGATGTTCGACCTGGTGGAGCCCGCCGTTGAGCTGGACTATGACGAGGCCGGCATGGCACGTGGCCGCAAGCTGGCGGCAGAGCTGGGTTTCGATGCCGCTGTCGACATTCTCAGCGCGGCGAATCACATGTTCAACGAACGCAGCCTCGACTGCGCCATCGTCGGTTTCTGCTGGGGCGGCAGCGTGGCATTGCTGGGTAACACACGCCTTGGCCTGCCCGCCGTTTCCTACTACGGTGCACGCAGCATTCCTTTCCTTGATGAGCCACTGCAAGCACCGATGCTGCTCCATTTCGGCGAAAAAGATGACCTTATCCCGCTCGCGGATATCCATCGTCATCGCGCGGCCTATCCGCAAGCTGAGATCCACATGTACGAGGGTGCGGGGCATGCTTTCAATCGCGATAGCCAGCCGAACGCCCCTCATTACGAACCGCAAGCTGCAGCCCTGGCTTGGCGGCGCACCCTCGATTTCCTGCAAACGACGCTCATATGACATCCACGTTCGAGCTTGACCCGCGACTCGCCGCGGATACTCATCGGGTGACCCAATGGCCGCTCTGCGATGTGCTGTTGATGGATGACGCCCGCTATCCGTGGCTAATCCTAGTGCCCCGTGTGGCCCAGGCCCGCGACCTGATCGACCTGGATGCACCTGCGCGAATGCAGCTGCAGCAAGAGGTCGATGTCGCGGCGATGGCCCTGCGCGACGTCTTTGCGCCCGACAAATTGAACGTGGCTTCGCTCGGCAATGTCGTTGCGCAATTGCATATTCACGTCATCGCGCGTTTCCGCGACGACGATGCCTGGCCCGCGCCTGTCTGGGGCGCACATCCGCGCATCCCTCGCGATGCCGCCGCGCGTGACAGCTTGCTCCATCGCCTGCGTCCCGCACTTCCCCTCTTCACCTTCAAGGAATACATCGCATGAAGACTCTCATCGTCGCACTGGCGCTGACCGCCTGCCTTGCCGCGCCAAACGCCGATGCGCGTCTGTTCGGCAAGTCACCGGAGAAATCCGCCGCCGAGGCCGCCAGCCAGCAGCTGCAAGCCGTAACGATCTGGGTCGATGCCAGCTGGGGGTTTCGCAATCAAGGCGCCGCCAATGACCTCAGCGCCGCGCACCGCGCCTTTTACCAGCGCGGCTATCACGTGGTGAGCGTGGAACCCTATATCGAAAACGGCGACCTGCAGGGTTTCTTCGTCACCTACGAGAAGCGCTGAAAGAAACGCAGCTCAGATAACGCCGCGCTTCTTTTCGAGCAAAAAATATCCGATCCCGCCCACCGTGCCGATGGCGAGTGAAACCAGCCAGTCGGCATCGGCCAACCATCGCACCAGCATGGCGAGGATCAGACCGACGATGACGAACTGGCTGTAACGCCACGGGCTTTCGCGGAAACTGCGGCCAACGTTGTTGGGGTCCATCGCCATCTCTCAGGTCTTAGGCAGCGTGACGCCGACCTGACCTTGATACTTACCGCCGCGGTCGCGGTAACTGGTCTCGCAGACATCATCTGCATCAGACTGGAAGAACAGCATCTGCGCAACGCCCTCGTTCGCATAGATGCGCGCCGGCAACGGCGTGGTGTTGGAGAACTCCAACGTCACGTGGCCTTCCCACTCGGGTTCCAGCGGTGTGACATTGACGATGATGCCGCATCGCGCATACGTGCTCTTGCCCAGGCACACCACCAGCGTGTCGCGCGGGATGCGGAAATACTCCACCGTGCGGGCCAGCGCGAAGCTGTTGGGCGGGATGATGCAGACATCGGATTCGATGTCGACGAAGCTGCCCTCGTCGAAATGCTTGGGATCGACGATGGTCGAGTTGATGTTGGTGAACACCTTGAACTCGCGCGCGCAGCGCACGTCGTAGCCGTAGCTGGAGGTGCCGTAGCTGACGATGCGCTCGCCGTTGACTTGCTTGACCTGCCCGGCCTCGAACGGCTCGATCATGGCTTTTTCCTCGGCCATGCGGCGGATCCAGCGGTCGCTCTTGATGCTCATCGATATCCCGGATGTGGTGGTGAAGCGCGATTGTAAAGGCTGGCGGCCTCAGACCAACGAGGCAGCGATGGACATTGGCGCGCGCGGGCGCCTGGCGAGCGCCTCCAGCAGGTGCTGGGCGGCCGCGCGATAGGCCTCAGCCACGGCGGAGTCGGGCTCGGCCACCACGACGGGCACGCCGCCATCGCCACGCTCGCGGATGCGGATGTCGAGCGGCAGCGCGCCCAGCATCGGCACGCCGTAGCGCGCGGCCATTCGCTCGCCGCCGCCCTCGCCAAACACGTGTTCGGCATGGCCGCAATTCGTGCAGACATGGACGGCCATGTTTTCGATCAGGCCCAGCACCGGCACCTCGACCTTCTCGAACATCTTGACCGCCTTGCTGGCATCGAGCGTGGCGATGTCCTGCGGGGTCGTCACCACGACCGCGCCCGCGACCGGGATCTTCTGCGACAGGGTGAGCTGGATGTCGCCCGTGCCCGGCGGCAGGTCGATGATGAGGATGTCGAGGTCACCCCAGCGGGTGTCATTGAAAAGCTGCATCAGGGCGGAGGTCGCCATCGGACCGCGCCAGATCATCGGCGTGTCCTGATCGACAAGGACGCCGATTGACATCGCCTCAAGGCCATGGCCGCGCATCGGCTCGATTGTCTTGCCGTCAGGGCTGTCCGGCTTGCCCTCAATGCCGAGCATCGCCGGGATGCTGGGGCCGTAGATATCCGCATCAAGCACGCCAACGCTGAGCCCCGACTGCATTAGCGCCGCAGCGAGATTCACCGCCGTCGTCGACTTCCCCACCCCGCCTTTTCCAGACCCCACGACGATGACATTGCGGATCCCCGGATGCAGCGGCAGATCACGTTGGACAGCGTGGGAATCAAGTCTGGGCATGGCGAGAAGGATCGTTATCGGGCAGCAAGTTTAACGCCGGCAGAAATCGCAAGGTTTATTGAAGCTTCTTTTCATTTAGCCACTGCCCCATTCATGCAAACAATCCAGCCCGAATGAGAACTTGTCGAATCATGAAAAAAAGCATGACGCAGAGCTTATTTTGTTGTTAATTTCAGATTCCGGCCAAGGTCGGCTTTGCGGTCAGCCGGTGTGTGAAAACAAAATTTCAAGGGGAATTCAATGGCTGTTTTCTGGGGAGAATCGATGGCTATCCGAAACAACGCGCGTCCAAGCCGCAAGACACTGACACTTGCACTCGCCACTGCTTTGCTTGCACCCGTCGGCGGGGCGATGGCGCAAGACACCAAAGCTCCTGACGAAACCAGTGAGGCGACACAGACCGAAGCATCCAGCACCGGCCAAAGCCCGCCTTCGAAAAAGACCATCGACAAGGTGACCGTGACTGGCTCACGCATCAAACGCGCCGATATCGAAGGGCCTGCGCCTGTCACCGTCATTACGGCGGAAGAAATCCAGGCCACAGGCCTCAACACGATTCACGAAGTCCTAAACACCCTCACCCAAAACACGGGTGACGTGGACAATGACATGACCTCCGGTGGATGGACGCCGAACGGCTCCTTCATCAACCTGCGCGCGATGGGTCCGGGCTACACCCTGGTCCTGGTCAACGGCCGCCGCATGGCGGATTACCCTCTTTCGTATCGCGGCGCATCGAATGCCGTCAGCACTAGCAGCATTCCGTCAGGCGCGGTTGAGCGCATCGAAATCCTGTCGGGCGGCGCATCGGCCATCTATGGCTCCGACGCAGTCGCTGGCGTGGTTAACATCATCACCAAGGAAAATTACGAAGGCGATCAGTTCCGCATCAAAGGCGGCACCACACTAGAAGGCGGCGGCGGCAATTTCACCCTGCAATGGACAGGCGGCCGCAGTGGCGACAATTGGTCGGTCACTTATGGCGCCGATTATTTCTATCGCAAGCCGATCATGGCCAGCCAGCGCGATTTCATGGACTCGTATTACGATAACCCGGCTTTCGAAGGCCGCGAAGAGTTCGTGAACAATCCGGCCACGGGCATTCGCGCCTATCGTTACGCGCGCTCGTCGACGCGGCCGGGCCTGCCGGGCGTACCAGCCACCGCGAACTACTGGATCGACGCCAACGGCAACCTAGTCCCCTCCGCTCCGGCCGAGGCTACCGGCGCTGGCCTTGCTGCCCTGCAACACAACTGCGGTATGTTCGGGGTCTTCGAGCCCTTTAATTCGTCGGCAAGCATCAACAACAACCGGCCCAACCAGTGTGGTTATTTCGGTCAGCCTGCAACGCAGACCATCCAGAACAAGTACGACCGTTTAGGCGCCTTCGTTTCAGGCACCTATGACTTCGATAACGGGATGCAGTTGTATGGGCAGTTCCTGGGCACTGAGCTCAGCAGCATGACCGCCAGTAGCACGCGCTTCTTGCAGCCCTCCGGCGGCTATTCGACCAGCCCTCTAGGCCTTATCTATCACTTGCGCTACCTGACGCCGGATGAAATCGGTTCGCCACAGCGCATCCTGCACGATGAGAAGTCTTTCAATGTCGCCACTGGTCTGCGCGGCACCATCTGGAACGACAAGTTTGATTGGGATATTGGTGTTGCTCATTCGCGCTTCAAGTATGAAGGCAAGCGTCCGTGGATCTTGACCGGCCCCTTCTACGACTACTTCTTCGGTGGCCAGCCGCAGCGGGCACCCGCAGGCGTATACAACGTGTATCCGTACTTCCCGAATTACAACGAGGCGTACCTCAAACGCTGGCTGTCGCCCATCACGCCGCAGATCTATCGCTCTTTTGCCGATGATTTAGTGACGACCGGTGATTCACAAAGCACGCAAGTCAACTTGACCGTCGGTGGCGAGCTGTTCGACCTGCCCGCCGGCCCGGTTGGCGTAGCAGGTGTATTGGAATGGGGCAGCCAGGAGTATGAAAACAGGCCCGATATCCGCACCACCACGGACTACACCGGCTATGACAAGGCAATGGGCCTGACCAGCACCCGCGGCGAAGGCAAGCGTGATCGCTGGGCTGCGGGCGTAGAGTTCAGCATCCCGATTTTTAGCAAGCTCAACATGAGCTTGGCCGGTCGTCATGATGACATCGACGGCATGGCGGAATCGGCCAACACGTGGTCGGCTGGCCTGGAGTTCCGCCCGTTCAGCAACCTGCTCTTGCGTGGCAACTACGCCACCAGCTATCGCGCGCCGGACATGGCCTATGTGTTCGCGCAGGAGTCCGGTGGTTACTACAGCGTGGTCGACTACTATCGTTGCCGTCGTGATGGTCTGACGCCGACCTCGGGCGAAGGCAATCCGTGCTCGAGCACAGCCAACCCGAACCTTAGCGCCTACGCCTACCAGGTGTTCGGCCTGCGCGAAGGCAGCCAGAAACTCGGCCCCGAGAAGGGCAAATCCTTCACCACGGGTTTCGTGTGGGACATGATGGATGGCATGTCGATCTCCGTCGATTACTACAACATCGAGCTGAAGGGCAAAGTGGCCTACCTCAGCAGTGTCTACATGCTGCGCACCGAGGCTGACTGCCGCCTGGGTCAGACCGAAGACGGAGCACCGGTCGATGCCAATTCGCCGCAATGCCGGGAATTCCTGTCGATCATCGAGCGCAATCCTGACGCCGAGCAGCGAATCAACACATTCTCGGTCTATCCGTACAACCAATCGTTCTCCGAAACCGCAGGTGTCGATACTGCATGGAACTATCGCTTCAGCACCGGCTGGGGTGATTTCGCCTTAAGTGCAAGCCACACCATCGTGACCAAACTGCGCGACCAGGAGTTCCCGGGGAGCACAGTGCTTGATCGACGCATCCACAAGCAGTACTTCGATTTCCGCAGCCGCGCCAACTGGAGCATGAGCTGGAGCAAGAACGGTTGGAGCACCTACTTGGGCGGCTATCGTTTGGGCTCACTCCCGAACTGGGCGGAGGATGCGCGCATCGGGCCCTTCATCGTCTGGAATGGCAGCATCAGCAAGAGGATCACAGAAAAACTGCAGATCGGTTTGCAAGTCTCCAACCTGTTTGGTGCCCGTCCACCACGTGATGACACCTATGACAGCTATCCCTATTTTTGGCGTAGCTATCAGACCGGCGCCATCGGCAGACAGTTCGGTGCAGACCTAACGTACAAGTTCTGATCGCGCTGAAGAAGCAAGGAAAGACCCGGCGCATGCTGGGTTTTTCTTTTGTAGCGATTGAAAGCGACACCAACAGCCAAGCGAAGAGCGCTCTATCTGAACAAGCCCTCCCCCAGCAGCTTAATTCCCGCCATCACCCGCTCAATCTCCCCTGAATTGCTGCATCGCAGCTTTCACCGTTCGCCTGCGGATGGGATATAACGGGCCTATCCGATGGCAGTGGCCACCGGGGGAGCCCATCATCAGGAGATACACATGCGCAAGACGTTATTTGCCGTCGCCGTCGCTTTGGCCGCAATGCCGATACTGGCCTCGGCACAGCAGTCGCCCGTCGGCAAATGGAAGACCATCGACGACGAAACCGGCAAAGCCAAATCTATCGTTGAAATCACTCAGGCCAGTAATGGCACGCTGCAGGGCCGCGTCATCGAAGTCCTCAGTTCCGATCGCGGCCCGAACCCGACCTGCAACAACTGCAAAGGTGCCAACAAAGACAAGCCCGTAAAAGGCATGACCATCTTGTGGGGCTTGCGCCCGGATGGGGCCGGCAAGTGGGCAGGCGGCACTGTCTTGGATCCAGCCAAAGGAAAGTCCTACAAGTCCAAGCTTGAAGTCAAGGACGGCGGAAAGAAGCTGGGCATGTCAGGCTGCGTTGCTTTCATTTGCCGTGAGCAAACCTGGGTCCGCAATTGATCTGAATACATCAAGCAGGGATCGCTGCATCTAAGCCCCGCCTCTCGACAGGCGGGGCTTTTTCATGCCATGTCATGGCCAAGCGCACCAAATTCCGCATGGACGCGCAGCAAGCGAGCTATCCACAATCATTGCTTGTTGATTTTTTTAATCGATTTTTTGATTTCATATTTCTGAATAGGCAGACCCTCGTTAGGAAAGTGTTACGCTCCCGAGACAGTTGCGTTCGGTTCATATCCGACTGAACGAACTGCTATGCGTGACTGTCTAGGAGATGAACTGCAATGAGTAAGACCCCACGATATACGCGATTGGCATTAGCACTTGCTGCAAGCCTGACTGCATCGACCGCATTTGCCCAGGAGCAAACCGCCGCGCAGGCCGACGCAAACGCAACCCCCCAAAACACTTCGCAGGCGAACAAGCAGCTGGATCGCGTCGTCGTCACGGGCTCACTGATCCCGCAAAGCGAGATCGAAACCTCCACCCCGGTGACGGTCATCACGGCCGAGGACATCAAGAGCCGCGGCCTGTCCACGGTTGCTGACGTCCTGAAGGAATCTTCCTTCTCCACCGGTGGCGTGCAGAACAACCAGTCATCTGCCTCCTTCACCCAGGGCGCAGAGACGATGAGCATGTTCGGCCTGCCGGCCGGCTATGTGAAGTATCTGATCGATGGTCGCCCGATGGCGAACTACCCGGCGCTGTACAACGGCAGCGACGTGTTCAACAACATCAGCGGCGTGCCGATCGACCTGGTCGAGCGCATTGAAATCCTGCCGGGCGGCGCTTCGTCGCTGTACGGCTCCGACGCGATCGCCGGCGTGGTCAACATCATCCTGAAGAAGCGCGTCGACGGCACCATCGTCAGCGCACGCTATGGCTGGTACGACGAAGGCGGCGGCAAGAGCTATCGCGCCAGCGTCGCCGACAGCTTCAGCAGCGCCGACGACAAGTTGAACGTCCTGGTTGGTGTGCAGGCCGAGAAGTCGGACCCGATCTGGGCCTACGACCGCGACCTGACCAAGCAGTTCAACACCAATGGCTACAACGGCGCGGCTCCGCTCGCCAGCCGTGACTGGCTGGTCTACAGCCCGTTCACCAGCTACAAGTTCCTGGACCCGGCGAATTGCGCCAATGTGTCTTCCGGCTTCGGCGGCACGGTGGACATGCAGACCCGTCCCGGCTTTGGTGACGAAAATTACTGCGGCTCGATGTACACGCCGGGTTACCGCACCCTGAAGAACAGCAAGGACGGTGTGCAGCTCTATGTCAACACGACTTATGACATAGATGAGAACAACCAGTTCTACACCGATGTCCTGCTGAGCAGCGAAAAGGTCAAGTACCACATTGGTTCGAGCTATACCTGGTGGGGCACGGGCGTCAAATGGGGTTACTACTACGATCCGAACCTGGACGACTTCCTGAACCTCCAGCGCGCCTTCACCCCGGAAGACATGGGTGACTGGGAAAACAGCATGGCGGAAAACAAGAGCCGCTCCTATCACCTGAACGTCGGATTCCGTGGCACGATGGGTTCGGAATCCAACTGGGACTACGACATCGGCGTCTCGCGCACCGAATACCGTCTGGACGAGAAGGACCTCGCCCGTCTGGCCGATCCGATCAATGACTTCTTCCAGGACCGCGTGCTTGGCGACCAGCTGGGTTGGGACCCGTACTACGGTGCCTACCCGATCTTTACTCCGGACTACGCTGCGTTCTACCAGATGCTGACGCCGCAAGAGTTCTACAGCTTCATGGGTGAAACGGTCTCCAAGAGCAAGACCTACGACAACATGATCCGCGCCATGTTCACCAATGGCTCGCTGTTCCAGCTGCCGGGTGGTGATGCAGGTATCGCCGTGGGCGCCGAAGTCGGCACGCAGGGTTGGGAATACAATCCTGACGCGCGTCTGTTGAATGGCGAAATCTGGGGCACCACGGCGGTCAGCGGCCAAGGTGATCGTTCGCGTTATGCCGTGGTTGGTGAGCTGCGCCTGCCGGTGTGGGAGCCGCTGACCATCTCGGCCTCGGCCCGTTACGACGGCTATCGCGCCGCCGGCAACGAACTGTCGAAGCCGACCTACAGCCTCGCGTTCGAATACCGCCCCATCCAGTCCTTACTGGTACGCGGCAAGTACGGCACCGCATTCCGTTCGCCGAGCTTGGCTGACCAGTTCCAGGGCGTGAGCGGCTTCTACAGCACCACTACTGACTACTACAACTGTCAACTGCTTGGCTTTGAGCCGGGCAATACCGATGGTTGCCCTGCCCGCTTCTCCAACGTGCAGTACTTTGGCCAGCAGGCCGGCAACCCGGAACTGGAGCCGATCAATGCCAAGGCATGGACCGCGGGCGTGGTGTTTGCCCCGACCGGTCGTTTCTCGATCAGCGCCGATTATCTGAACTGGCAGATCGAAGACGAAGTGGCGCAGCAGAGCGTCGATCAGTTGATGCGTGACGAGATGTTCTGCCGCACCGGCCAGCTCGATATCAACTCGGGCACCTGCGTGGCCGCGTTGTCGCAAGTGGTGCGCGGCAGTGCCGGCACCATCCAGTCGATCTTCGTCAACAAGATCAACGTGGCTCGCCGTGACCTGGAAGCCGTGAACGTGGCCATGAACTACCAGCAGCCGCTGGGGGGCTATGGCGACTTGTTCTTCAACGCCAATTGGACGAAGAACTTGAAGCACGTGGCACAAACCTATCCGACGGATCCGGAAGTCGACCTGCTGAACGATCCGTACTACAGCTCGGATCCGAAGTACCGTGCCAACGCATCGCTGGGCTGGAAGTGGAACCGTTTCTCCAGCACCGTGTATGCCAATCACATCGGCCCGACGCCGAACTACCGCGCACAGCTGAGCCCGACCGGCTACGCTTTCGCCGGTGCCGGCCAGCTGTCGTCGTACACCACGTACAACGCCAGCCTCGGTTTCGACGTCACCGAGGACTTCGAGCTGTCTTTCATGGTCAACAACCTGACCAACAAGATGCCCGACATGGATGTACGCAGCTACCCGGGTTCCTCGGGCGCTCCGTACAACGGCAGCAACTTCAGCCCGTACGGCCGTGCTTACTACCTGGAAGCACGTTGGAACTTCGGCAAGTCGGAGTAATTCGGCTTCTGCAGGAAAAACCCCCGCTTCGGCGGGGGTTTTTTTGTGCATCGGTGGCTGAGTCAGTCACAAGCAACAACGGCCCCTGGCAGGCCGTCAGTCGATAGCGACGCCCGCATCCTCCAGTAGACGACGCAGGGGCATCAATTCGTTATCATACCGACGCCAGCGTCCAATCGAACGATTGTTGAGCGGCTCGCGCACCTGCACCGCACTGGCCGTGGCGACCGGCGCCGCATTGTCCTGGAACGCCAAGCAGGCGTCATTCCATGGAAGCCCGCAGTGCTCAAGAACCGCGTTGAGCGCTGCGGTTTGATCCGCCACGATGTCTTCATAATTCACTTGCAGGATCCTGCCCGGCAAGACCTGCGCCCAATGGCGCATCAGCCGGTCGAACATCAGCCAATAGCGTCCGCAATTCTCAATGTCGAACGAATAATCGTAGTAAGGCGATGTCTGCGCGAAGAGTTGGCGAAAATTACCCAAGCAACTATCCATGGGGTTACGCCGCAGGCAAACGATTTTGGCGTTCGGCAACGCCTTGGCGATGAAGCCCGCATAGAGAAAATTGTGCGGCAGCTTGTCGATGAAGCGTGGCGTGTGGCCGGTGTTGGGGCGCGTGGCATGGATGTAGGCTTCGCCCACCCTCTGCCAATCACACCCAGCCGCCTTTTCTACCGTATCCACGTCCAGCAGGTGACGGGTCCGACTACCCGATGCACGCTTCAACACGATGCCAAAATCCTGCAACTCCCCAGCGGAGTGAACATCCGGATGACTCGACAGCATTCGGTCGACCAAGGTCGTCCCCGATCTCGGCAACCCGATGATGAAAATAGGCTCTTCGCTGTCATAGCCGCCCGACACCTGCACCGGCTCGGGAAAGGCTCGGGCAATCGCATCAAATATGGCTTGATCGTCCGCTGACTTGTACCCCCTCGTTTCACCACCCGCCTTCTTGCCCTCGACTAGGTGAGCGAAAGCAGCTGGATAATCCCCCATATCCTCCAGTTCCTTGGCCATCGCCAAGTTCAAATACATCCGAGGCTGATCGCGGCCGCCAGAATCACTGAGCAACGAACGCAAGCGTTCCAAATGATTGCTGTCAGCCGACTGCTTCTTTAACTGCGCCAGCGCCAGATGGGCCTTCCAGTAGCCCGGGTCAATAGCGAGACAGGCCTCGTACTCACGCTCGGCCTCATCCAACTCGCCGATGAAGGTCAGTGATGTCGCGTGGTTGAATCGGTAACTCGCACTGCCCGGCACCATCTCGGCCGCCTTCTTGAACAGCTCGGATGCCTTCTTGTTTTCGTTACCTTGCGAAAAAATGACACCCAGGGTGTCGAGCGTCAAAGGATCCGCCGGTCCTGCAGCAACGGCCTTGTCCGCCATTTCTACGGCTTGCCGAGTCTGCCGGGTCTGAGCAAGGGCTCTCGCATACTGTGCAGCATAGTCCGCACGCTGCGGGCTGAGGCGCGTGGCCTCGCGCAGGTGGGCCATCGCCTCGGGCATTCGTTGCATCTGCAACGCAGACACCCCCATGACAAAGTGGACGCCCCCATGTGTCGGCACAACGGCAAGCAACTGCTTGCCCATGTCGAAGGCCTGTGGCCACTGCCCTTTATTGAGCGCATGAACAGCGGATTGGTAGAGCGATCTGGGATCAAAATTCGGCTTCATGCCACCATGCTAGCAGCGCGGTCGATACGCATACGCGTGCGATAATCAACACATATCTGGATCAAACACCTATGCAACAACGCCAAGCCCTCGTCACCTGCGCCCTGCCCTACGCCAATGGGCCATTGCACCTCGGCCATCTGGTCGGCTACATCCAGGCGGATGTCTGGGTGCGCGCGCGCCGAATGGAGGGCTATACGACGCACTTCGTGTGCGCCGACGATACCCATGGCACGCCGATCATGCTGGCCGCGGAAAAGGCAGGCACGACACCCGAAGCCTTCATCGCCACGATCCAGGCCGGGCACGAAGCCGATTTCGCTGCCTTCCATGTCGCCTTCGATCACTACGATTCGACCAACTCCGTGCGCAACCGCGCCCTGACCGAGTCGATCTACGGCAAGCTCAAGGCGAACGGCCACATAGGCCAACGCACGGTGTCGCAACTGTATGACCCCGAACGCGGCATGTTCTTGCCCGACCGTTATGTCAAAGGTATTTGCCCCAATTGCGGGTCACCCGACCAATACGGCGACAACTGCGAAGTCTGCGGCGCCACCTATGCACCCACTGAGCTAAAGGAACCGAAGTCGGTGGTGTCCGGCGCAACGCCCGTGTTACGAGACTCCGAGCATTACTTTTTCGAGCTGGGCCAGTTCGAAGATTTCCTGCGTGAATGGTTGCAGGGTGATGTCGCCGTGCCGGGCGTGAAGGCGAAATTGGCGGAATGGCTGGATGGCGATGGTGGCCTGCGCGCCTGGGACATCTCGCGCGATGCGCCTTACTTCGGTTTCGAGATTCCGGGCGCACCCGGCAAGTATTTCTACGTCTGGCTGGATGCACCGATCGGCTATCTCTCCAGCTTCCAGGCGCTGTGCGAGCGAGAGGGCTACGACTTCGATGCCTTCCTTAAGCCTGACAGCTCGGCGGAAATGCATCACTTCATCGGCAAGGACATCGTCAACTTCCATGGACTGTTCTGGCCGTCCACGCTGCACGGCGCGGGTATGCGCGCACCGACACGACTGCATGTCAACGGCTATCTGACTGTTGATGGCGCAAAGATGTCCAAGTCGCGCGGCACCTTCGTCATGGCGCGCACCTACCTTGACCAAGGTCTCGCGCCAGAAGCCTTGCGTTATTACTTCGCGGCCAAGACCTCGGGCGGTGTGGATGATCTCGATCTCAACCTGGCTGATTTCGTCAGCCGCGTAAACAGTGACATCGTTGGCAAGTTCGTCAACCTGGCCAGCCGTTGTGCTGGTTTCATAGACAAACGTTTCGGCGGAATGTTGGCCGATGCACTGCCAGAGCCGGCGATGTACGCGCGTTTCATCGAACAACTTGCAGCAATCCGCTGCGCCTATGCCGCGAACGATGCCGCGCAAGTGCTTCGCCTGGCGATGGCGATGGCGGACGAAGCCAATAAATACATCGATGAAAAAAAGCCGTGGGTAATTGCCAAGCAAGAAGGCAGCGATGTCCAATTGCAGGCCGTCTGCACGCAAGGCCTGAATCTGTTCCGCGTGCTCGCACTCGCGCTGGCACCCGTGTTGCCCGCAACTGCGGCGCGCGTGGCGGAATTCACCGCGGCCCCGCTCTCGACATGGGGTGATTGCGATGCGCCGCTGCTCGCCCATCGCATCAATGCCTACCAACCTTTGTTCACCCGAATCGACCCGAAACATATCGACGCCATGACCGACGCCAGCAAGGAAACCCTGAAGCCCACACTCGATGCCGCGAAACCTGCAGCGGCAGTTGCCGCGCCCAAGGAATCACCGGCTGAATTCATCGGCATTGATGATTTCGCCAAGCTTGATCTTCGTATCGGCAAGGTAATCGAATGCGGTCTCGTGGAGGGCTCTGACAAGTTGCTGCGCTTCTTGCTGGATGCCGGTGACCTGGGCCAGCGACAGATCTTTTCCGGCATCCGTGCCAGCTATGCCGCGCCGGAACAACTGATCGGCCGCAGCGTGGTATTCATCGCCAACCTGGCCCCGCGCAAGATGCGCTTCGGCGTGAGTGAAGGGATGATTTTGTCAGCCGGTTTCGACGGCGGTGCGTTGGCGCTCCTGGATGCCGATGATGGTGCACAAGCCGGCATGCCGGTTCGCTGAGGACGACATCATGGTGGTGATCGCATGAGCATGCACGCGCAGGCATCCGCCACGGCAGCCTCACTCGTTGAACGCATCGATCGTCTACTGCCACAAACCCAGTGCGGCCAATGCGGCTATGAAGGTTGCCGGCCTTATGCAGAGGCCTTGGCACGCGGCGAAGCCGACATCGACCATTGCCCACCCGGTGGTGATGCAGGTGCACGCGCCTTGGCGAAATTGCTGGATGTCGATCCCAAGCCTTTCGACCGTACGCGTGGTGAACACCTGCCTGCCATCGCCGCGCTGATTGTGGAGGACGATTGCATCGGCTGCACGAAGTGCATCCAAGCCTGTCCCGTGGACGCGATCATCGGTGCCTCCAAACTCATGCACTCGGTCATCGCGTCGCTGTGCACGGGCTGCGAGTTGTGCATCCCGCCCTGCCCGGTCGATTGCATCGTGATGCAGCCTGCCGTCAGCTAAAGTTATTTCTTGTTGGGCTTGGCGGTGCAGGCCGAACAGACGCGATCGACCTTATAGCCCTTGGCACGCAGCTTCTCGACTACGCCGTCGCTGCCAAGCAGGTGCATCGCGCCGACCACCACCAGATGGTCATCCGTGTTCGCTGCCTTCAAACGCTGCTCGAGTTTCGGCACCCAGGCATCGTTGCGATCCACATTGATCGCTTTGTAAAGCCGCGGATATTCTTTTTTCATCTCGACGATGGTGCCGTTCAAGAGTGCGTCAACGTCGCCGCGACGCCAGGCTTCGTGAAGCTTTTTGGTCTCGATGCCACCACCACTGACAGAATCCAACGATTCTTCGAGCATTTGCCGCTGCTCTTCCGCTGTCATGCCGGCAAGCAATTCAATCTGCCCTGCACCCGTTTCCAGCCCACTGACCGACTTCCCGATCTTGTTGGCATTGCCCATGAAATGGCGATCCAGGCCAAGCTCTGGCTGCATGCCTAACTCAGTCATGCCGGTCATTGTGACCATCAGGCTTGCGAACCAAGGCTTGAACATCTGGAACATGGCCGGGGCAACGCCCTGTTTGGCCAATGCCGCTTCGTTCTTCTTCAGCCACGCATCGAGCTTGGCGTTTTGCTCCGCGGTCAATTCGCTCCTGAGCTGGCTGCCGTCACGGCGCATCGCGGCCATCAGCATGGTCTGCTGCAATTCCGGCGATTCCATTTCCTGCGGCGGAATCTCGAATACCAGTTTCTCGGCATCGGCAAATGCCGCATCGACATCCTTCGACAGGGGGTAGTCGGTCGATTTCAGCAGATGGAAGCTTCCCAGCAGATACAGACAATTGTCTGCATCGCACGCTTTCCATAGCAGCGGCACCGGCGCGGTGTTGGCAGCCGGCTGTTTGGCAACAAGTGCGGGGCTGGCAAGCCCCAGAGCGAGAGCAATGGCAAGCGTCTTCAACATTCGAAAATCCGTATCGATGGGTGACGCCGCCATTTTAGGCAGATTGGCGCGAACGCCGCATCAACGCCCGCGCAGGAACCAGCGATCGATCTCGGCCAGAGAAAAGCGCGCCCAAGTTGGGCGGCCGTGGTTGCATTGTGCGGAACGCTCAGTAGCTTCCATCTCGCGCAGCAAGGCATTCATCTCCGGAATGCTGAGCCGACGATTGGCCCGAACGCTGCCGTGGCAAGCCATGGTGGAAAGCAGTTCGTCGCGCGCTTCGGCCACGCGCGGGCTATGGCCATGCTCGACGAGATCGGCCAATACGTCGCGCAGCAGGGCCTGTGGGTCACCTTGTGCAAGCAGGGCCGGCACGGCACGCAGCAGCAAGGATTGCTCGCCACTGCGAACGACCTCGAAGCCCAACTGCTGCAGGGCATCGCCTTCGCGCTCGACCAGTTCGGCTTCGCGCAAGGACACCGCCACAGGGATGGGCACCAGCAACGGCTGCAGGCGCAGGCCTTCGCCATCGAAGGCGGTTTTCAGCTTTTCGTAATTGATGCGTTCGTGGGCGGCATGCATGTCCACGACCACCAGACCCTCGGCGTTCTCTGCCAGGATGTGGATGCCATGCAATTGCGCGATGGCGTAACCGAGTGGCGGGATGTCGCCATCTTCCGGCCGCGCTTGGGGTGCAGACGACGTCATTGGCGATGATGAGGCAGATCCGCCATTGCCATACAGCGATGCATACGCCGCTGGCGCATCAGCCACGTGCAGTCCCAGCGGTGTTTGCGGACGCGGATAGTGACCGAATGGCATGCTGGATCCGGCTTCGGGATGCGACATCGGAGTGACATTCCCACCGCCCATGTTGGGCGTCGCGGTCACGCCCGCACGCGTTTGGGCCAACGCATCTTTGAGCGTGCGGTAGACAAAGTCATGCACCAGTCGCGCATCGCGGAAACGCACCTCGTGCTTGGCCGGGTGCACATTGACATCGACACGGCGCGGATCAAGCTCTAGGAACAAGACGTAGGCCGGCTGGCGTCCATGGAAGAGCACATCCGCATACGCCATCTTGACCGCATGGGCGATGCTGCGATCGCGCACAGAACGGCCGTTCACGTACAGGTATTGCTGGTCGGCGCTGGGGCGGTTGTACGCCGGTTGCGCGATCCAGCCACGCAGGGCCAGACCGGCGGCCTCGTGACCGACGGCCAGAGCGTTGCGGGTGAATTCTTCGCCCAGTGTCTGCAACAAGCGATCATCCGCGATCAATGCATCTTGGCCACCGCGATAACGACGCGTAGCCTTTCCGTTGTGGCCGAGGCGCAGCTCCACATCAGGGCGCGCCAGTGCGAGTGAACGCAGCCATTCTTCGATATGACCAAGCTCAGTGCGTTCGGCGCGCATGAATTTTTTGCGCGCGGGTACATTGAAGAACAGGTCACGCACTTCGACCGTGGTGCCCTCGCCGTGCGCTACAGGCACGGGTTTGTCCACACGACCACCTTCGACTTCCAATGCGTGGCCATGTGGGTCATGGGCGCGCTTGGAGAGGATGCGGAAGCGGCTGACTGATGCGATCGACGGCAACGCCTCACCGCGAAAGCCAAGTGTGGCCACCGCTTCCAGGTCATCCAATGTGGCGATCTTGCTGGTGGCATGGCGCTGCACCGCAAGTGCGAGCTCTTCTGGCGCGATACCGCCGCCATCGTCACGTACGCGAATCAGCCGCGCGCCGCCTTCTTCAAGATCGATGTCAACGCGTCCTGCGCCCGCATCCAGCGCGTTCTCGACCAGCTCCTTGACGACTGACGCCGGTCGCTCGACCACCTCGCCTGCGGCAATCTGGTTGGCGAGAGTTTCGGGCAACAGGCGGATGCGGGTTTCGGTCACGGCGACAGCACGGATGGGGGCTGTCGATGATACCCGCGCCTCTTTCAGGGTGCGGCGTCGGCGCTGCCGTCAGATGAGCCCAAGCTGCCGCTGCGCTTGGCCGCATACCAAGTGCCTGGCGGCGGCAGGCGACTGAAATAACGGTCGATGCCGTCAAGCACCGCACGCGCCAGTTGGCGCTGGTAGGCCGGGTCTTTCAGGCGGCGTTCTTCATCGGGATTGCTGATGAAGGCGGTTTCGACCAGCATGGAAGGCACATCGGGCGAACGCAGCACCACGAAGTTAGCGCGCTCGATGTCGCGCTTGTGGGTCTTGCCGATGCGAGCAAGGCCGCCAAGCACATCCTTGGCGATAGCCTCGGACGCGCGCTGGGTGGCGCTCTGCGAGAGGTCAAGCAGCACGGATGCCAAGGTGTCGCTTTTGTCCTTCAGCTTCACGCCGCCGACGAGATCAGCCGCGTTTTCCTGATTGGCCAGCCAGCGCGCAGCCTGCGAGGACGCCCCGCGTTGCGACAGCACGAATACCGATGAGCCATTCGCCTGCGGATTGGTGAAGGCATCGGCGTGGATGGACACGAAGACATCGGCCTTCGCCGCACGCGCCTTCTTGTAGCGCTGATCCAGCGGAATGAAGAAATCCGCGTCACGAGTGAGATAAGCCTTCATCCCCGGCATGGCATTCACTTGCTTGGCCAGTTCGCGGGCGACTTGCAGGGTGATGTCCTTCTCGCGCGTACCGCTGGCGCCGATGGCACCGGTGTCCTGCCCGCCATGACCAGCATCAATGGCGATCACCAGTTGACGCAGCTTGGCATTGCGCGCCACGTCTTGCGTGCTTTGGACCGGGTTGGCTTCGGCCGGAGCGGGAGGCGCTGCGACCGGCTGCTTTGCAATCTCTGT
Organism: Solilutibacter tolerans; assembly: GCF_900155935.1. Lineage (GTDB taxonomy): Bacteria > Pseudomonadota > Gammaproteobacteria > Xanthomonadales > Xanthomonadaceae > Solilutibacter > Solilutibacter tolerans. The sequence continues at coordinate 119,528 of NZ_FTLW01000004.1, read as the reverse complement.
CCGCACAGGCTCGCCCGTCGCCACCCGGGTCGGGACACCGGTGGCAACGGTGCCGCTGCCTTGTTTCACCGTGGGCATGGCATCCGGCGTCGACTTGGCTGCGAGGATGTCCGCAGGACTGTTGGATGGCGGCGCGGGGTCAGGTTTGGGCGGCGCTGGATTTGGGGCGATGGGCGGAGCTGGGGTCTCGGTGGCGACTGGCTTGCCATCCCCCGGCCATTGCAGGACGAGGACGGCCTGCCCCTCTCGCCATTCTAGATTGGGTCCGATCACCGCGACGGGTGCAGCCAGATCGAAGACGATGCGGGTGATGCCAGGCTCGGGCGTGCCGGTACGGACGGCTTTGACGATACCGCTGCTGGCCGGGACGCGCACCTTGGGCGATAGCCCCGTATCCAGCACGTCCAGCACCAAGCGGTCCGGGTTGCTGAGGGGGATAACACGGAATTCGGCACGACTATCCAAGGCGATTTCTGCCCGCGTGCCGGTCGCGGTGTCGCGTAACTGGACCGATTTGACCTCGCGGGCCTCGGCCAGATTCCAGCACAGCGCGAGCAGGAGCATCAGCCCCAGCATCGCCTGTTCCAACCGCAGTCCCCGTGTGCGCATGCTCGGATTCAACCATCCAGCGCCCATCAATTCAACCATTTTTCTTTAATAATCCGATACATCGGTTAACTTCCTCTCAGCTTTCCGAGGTTTCAGCCCGCAAACGACCTAGCCAGGCCTCCCCGGCCAGGGTTTTCGCGATGGCTTGCAGATGCCTGCCCTCACCTTCGATGGCCAATGCGATGTGCAAATCCGGGCTCGGCAACGCCCCTGTCCCACGCTCGGGCCATTCGATCAGCCATAACGCCGTCAGTTCAGGCTCGATGCCCAGGAATTCCAGTTCGCCCGGGTCGCCGATTCGATACAGGTCCAGATGCAGCGCCTCCCGGCCATCGGGCAACGGGTAGCGCTCGACCAGGGTGTAGGTCGGGCTGCGAATCGCGCCGGTCACACCGAGCGCGCGCAGGAAGGCGCGGGCGAAGCTCGATTTGCCAGCGCCCAGATCCCCATGCAGGTGGACCATGGCGGAAGCTGGACGTGCACGGGCGAATTCCGCCGCCAATGTATCGGTGGCGACAGGATCGGGAAGGAAGCGTTCAAAGATCATGCCGTGCATTCTGCGATGGTTGCAGGCAATTCGGCGATCAGGTCGCTGGCCAGCATGCCGATTTCCCCTCGTTCGGCCGCTCGATCGCCTGCCCTTGCATGCAGCCAGACGCCGATCGAAGCGGCATCGAAGGGAGCATGCCCTTGCGCGAGCAAGGTGGCGATGATGCCGGTCAACGCATCGCCCATGCCGCCGCCTGCCATGCCGGGATTGCCCAGCATGCAAACCCTGGTGGTTCGCCCCGGGGCAGCAATCAACGATCCCGCGCCTTTGAGCACCACCACGCAATCAAATTTGTCCGCCAATTGGCGCGCCGCCGTATAGCGATCTGACTGCACGGTGTTCTTGTCGGTGCCCAGCAGGCGCGCGGCTTCTCCAGGGTGCGGTGTAAGCACGGCCGCAGGCAATGGCCTGGGAGAATCCACGAGGATGTTGAGCGCATCGGCATCGATAACAGATGGCTTGTCGGCGCATGTCGCGGCATCGAACAAGACACGCCCCCAATCAGCTTGCCCCAACCCGGGACCAAGCGCGAGTGCATCGGCACGTCGCAGCAATGCATCCAGGGACGCTGCATCCTCCACGGCATGCGCCATCGCCTCGGGCCGCCGCGCCATCAACACCGGTACATGTTCACTCCGTGTCGCGACACTGACGAGCCCTGCCCCGGCGCGCAATGCCGCTTGGCTGGTCAGGATGATCGCGCCACCCATGCCGTGATCGCCGCCGATGGCGAGCACGTGGCCATGCCGCCCTTTGTGCGAATCACGCAGACGCGGCGTCAACTCTGGTCGCGCAAGCGCTTCGGCGGCCGCATCCAGCCCGTCGAAGCATTCATCGGGCACATCCAGTCCGCTCAGTGAGAGTGAGCCGACATGATCCAATGCAGCGCCGGTCGCAAGCCCCGCATGCGCAGCGATAAATTGAATCGTATGCATCGCGTTGATCGCCATGCCGGGCACGTGGCCCGTATCGGCATCCACCCCGCTCGGCACGTCCAGCGCGAGAACAGGGAGCAGCGAGGCATTCACCGCATCGACAAACAAAGCCATGCGCCCTACCGGCGCGCGATGGCAACCGATCCCGAACAGCGCATCGACGATGACATCGGCATCTGGCAGTCCACCATCGAATACATCGACGGCGCCGCCCGCCTTGCGATAGGCATCGGCCATTTTTTGCGCCAGTGGGGTGCGTGGCAACTCATCGGCAGGCATCAAGACCCGGACTTGGCGACCGGCATCCAACGCATGTTGGGCCAGCACCCAACCATCACCACCGTTATTGCCAGGCCCGCACAAGACCAGGATGCGCTGTGCCTGCGGCCACGTGTGCAACAGCTGCCGCCACGCCGCCTGCCCAGCACGGCGCATCAAACTGTCCTCGTCGATGCCGGCAACACCCATGGCGCGCTTTTCGACTTCGCGCAACGCGGTGCTGATGTAGAGCGCGAAGGGCCTGGGCATGCGGCGATTCTATACTTCCCTCATGCACGCTCCGAACGCCGACATCGATCAGTTGATTGCCCGCATCCGCGAGGAAGCCGCGTCGCTTGGCTTCACTCGCTTCGGCGTAAGCGGGATCGAATTGAACGAGGATGCCGAGCATTTGCGCCGCTGGCTCAAGGAGGGCCTGCACGGCACGATGCAATGGATGGCGGCCCATGGCGACAAGCGCATGCGGCCGGAAGAATTGATTCCCGGCACTGTCTCGGTGATTTCCGTGGGCCTCGACTACGGACGCGACCACGACGAGGCCTGGGCCACGATTGAGGATGGCGAACGCGCTTATGTGGCTCGCTACGCATTGGGCCGCGACTACCACAAGCTGATGCGTAGCCGCCTGCAGAAACTGGCCGAACGCATCGAAGCGATCATCGGGCCATTCGGGCATCGCGTGTTCGTCGATTCCGCGCCGGTGCTGGAACGCGCGTTGGCACGCAATGCGGGACTGGGATGGATCGGCAAACACACATGCCTGATCGACAAGGATGGTGGGTCCTGGTTTTTCCTGGGTGAGTTGTATGTCGATTTCGCCCTTCCCGCCTCGTCACCCGCCACCAATCACTGCGGCAGCTGCAGGCGCTGCATCGATATCTGTCCGACGCAGGCGATCGTCGCGCCCTACCGGCTGGATGCGCGCCGCTGCATCAGCTACCTCACCATCGAACACGAAGGATCGATCCCCGAAAAATTTCGCGTACCGATGGGCAACCGCATCTTCGGTTGCGACGACTGCCAGCTCGTCTGTCCGTGGAACAAGTTCGCGGAGCGCTTCGACGAACCGGACTTCCGCACGCGCAATGACCTCGATCGCGCAACGCTGGCCGATCTCTTCGCCTGGGATGAAGCGGAGTTCCTGCGCCGCACGGAAGGCTCGGCGATCCGGCGCAGCGGCCATGAACGCTGGCTACGCAACATCGCCATCGCCTTGGGCAATGCACCGACGACGCCCGACGTCATCGCGGCGCTGCAGTCACGCCAGGATCATCCATCAGCGATCGTGCGCGAGCATGTGCAATGGGGCTTGATGCGCCACGACGCAGGCGAGTGAACGATGCCGCATCCACACGCCCCACGCCTCAGCGCCGGGCGGCGATTTCGGTGACCAATGCGTGCGTGATCGGGTCGCTGGCGGCTTCTTCGCCGCGCAAGACCGGCAACAGTCCATTCGCGAGCTGCTTGCCCAACTCCACGCCGAATTGATCGAAGGCGTTGATGCCCCACAACACGGATTGCAGATACGTGCTGTGCTCGTAGAGGGCCAACACATGACCGAGCGATGCCGGCGTGAGCGCATCCAGCAACATCAAGGTGCTGGGACGTCCGCCGGGATAGCGTCGATGCGGATCGGCGTGGTCCTGCCCGTTGGCGAGCGCTTCGCTTTGCGCCAATAGATTGGAGAGGAGCGCAGCATGACTGGCCGCCTGGTGATGGTCGGGCCGCACGACGCCGATGAAATCGGCCGGCACGATCTGCGTGCCTTGGTGCAGGGCCTGGAAAAAGCTGTGCTGCACATCGCTGCCGATGCCGCCCCACCACACCGGCACGGTGTCGCCGGCGACATCCTGGCCATCCGACTGGACGCGCTTGCCCAGGCTCTCCATCACCAATTGCTGCAGGTAAGCCGACAGCAAGCGCAGACGCTCGTCGTAGGGCAGTACCGCCTGGGTCGCTGCGCCAAGGGCGGTGGCATTCCACAGCGCGGTCAATGCGTGTCGGATGGCGAGGTTCTGCGCGATCGGCGCTTGCACGGCATGCCGATCAAACGATGCCGCGCCTGCGAGCAATTCGCGAAAAGCCGGCATGCCGATGGCCAAGGCGATCGGCAGGCCCACCGCCGACCACAACGAATACCGCCCACCAACCCAAGTCCACATCGGCAGGATATGCTCGGGGACAATGCCGAACGCACCCGCGCGCTGGACGTTGGCGCTGACCGCATACAACCGGCTGTCATCCCCCAGCCAGTCCCGCAGGATGCCGCCATTGAGGAGCGTCTCCTGGGTGCCGAAGGTCTTGGAGATCATGATGCCGGCGCTGTGACGGGGGTCGAGGCCCGCCAGCGTGCGGTTGATCGCCGCCGCATCGACATTGGAAACGAAGTGCACGCGCAGCGGCGCGCCAGGAACGGCCAGCGCATCGACCACCAGCCTCGGGCCCAGATCCGACCCGCCAATGCCCACGCTGATCACGTCGGTGATGTCGGGATCGGCGCGGAGACGGCTTACCCAGGATTCCATCTGCGCCAACGCCGCCTGCGCCTGTGCGTGCGCGTCGCGTGCGGGCGCTGCGTTCGAGACATCACCGCGCAGGGACGTATGCAAGGCTGCGCGTTGCTCGGTGGTGTTGACGATGTCGCCATCGACCAAGCGACGCATCGCCCCCGGCAAATCGGCATCCCGCGCCAGCGCGAACAAGGCGTCCAGCGCCGCACGGTCGTAACGCTGGCGGGCGAAGTTGGCGTACAGCGGGCCGACGCGCAAGGCGAAATCGGCGCCACGGCCCAGATCCGCCGCCATCACGTCTTGAAGGGAAACACCATCCAGTCTCGCCGCTTCATCGCGCAGGCGCGCCAGCGTGCTCATTCAGGCCGCCTGTGCGGGGATCGACTCGTTGGTGTGCGTCAGCCGGTTCTCGCGGTCGACATAGACCAACTTCGGCTTGTAGGCGGCGGCCTCGGCTTCATCACACTGACCGTAGGCACAGATGATGACCAAGTCGCCCGGCTGCGCCTTGTGCGCGGCCGCGCCATTGACCGAGATTATGCCGCTGCCGGCCTCGGCGCGGATGGCGTAGGTCGCGAAACGCTCGCCATTGTTGATGTTGTAGATCTCGACGCGCTCGTTCTCGCGGATGCCGGAAATCTCCAGCAGGCGGCTGTCGATGGCGCAGCTGCCCTCGTAGTGCAGCTCGGCATGCGTCACCGAAGCACGGTGAATCTTGGCTTTCAAGAGGGTCAGCAACATGGTCGGCTCCAGGCCGTTGGATCTGCACGCAGTGTAGGCATGGGATTTGCGCGCTGCAACATGGCGCCTCGGTCGTTCAGCTTGTGATGCCGAACGCCGAGTCATCCAAACACCTCAATCCAGCACGAATTCCAGATTGTCGATCAAGCGTGTGCGGCCCAATCTTGCCGCAATCAGGGCCACTCGCGGCCCGGTTTCACCATCCTCGGGCTCGGCGAACTCCGGCGTGCGGATCACCGCGTAATCCGGAACGAATCCGGCATCGACCAAGGCATTCGATGCCTCGCGCTCCACATCAGCATGCGAGCGACCCGCCCGCAGTGCATCGCGCATCGCCAACAAAGTTTGGTGAATGAGCGGTGCCCTGGCGCGCTCGTCCTCCGACAAATACTGGTTGCGCGAGCTCATCGCCAGGCCATCCGCCTCGCGTTTGGTGTCGGCACCAAGGATCTCGATGGGAAATGCGAGATCCCGCACCATGTGGCGAATCACCGCGAGCTGCTGGTAATCCTTGCGCCCCAGGATCGCCACATCGGGCAAGACCTGATTGAAGAGGCGCGCGACCACAGTGGCCACGCCGTCAAAGTGCCCAGGTCGATGCGCACCATCCAGGGTTTCAGTCACCCCAGGAACACTGACTTTGACTGCTGCCGACACACCGAGCGGATACATCGTCTCGACCGACGGCAACCACAAGACGTCACAACCGGCGGCGTCCAAGCCCGCGGCATCCGCTTCAGGCGTGCGCGGATAGCGGTCGAAATCTTCGTTCGGACCAAACTGGGTCGGGTTGACGAACACGCTCGCCACCACGCGGTCCGCACGTTGCCGCGCCAGCGCGATCAACGAGTAATGCCCCGCATGCAGATTGCCCATGGTGGGTACGAAGGCGATGCGTTGGCCCGATTGGCGCCAGCCACGTACTTGGGCACGCAACGCATCGAGCATCGTGACGGTAATCATGTCGAAGCGACCTCGTCAGGCAGCGTAGCTGTGATCGGCGGTGGGGAAACTGCCATTTTGTACAGCGTCGGCGTAGGCACGCACCGCCCCCGCGATGGACCCGCCATCGGCCAGGAAGTCACGCACGAAGCGCGGACGGCGATGACCGCTGTCCAAGCCCAACATATCGTGCAACACCAAGACCTGGCCGTCGCAATCGGGACCGGCACCAATGCCGATCGTCGGGATGGGCGATACGGCGGTAATCTCGGCCGCGAGCGCGGACGGCACCGCCTCCAGCACCAGCAAGGCGGCGCCCGCCTCGGCCACGGCGAGCGCATCGGCGCGCAGCTTTTCCGCCGCCGCATCGCCCCGCCCCTGCACCTTGAAGCCACCGAAACGCAGCACCGATTGCGGCGTCAGACCCAAGTGCGCGCACACCGGGATTTCGCGCTCGACCAGGTAACGAATCGTGTCGAGCTTGTGGCCCGCGCCTTCCAGCTTGACCATGCCGGCACCGGCTTGCAGGAAGGCCGTCGAGGCATCCAACGCGCGCTCGGGCGTGGCATCAGCCTGGAACGGAAGATCGGCGACCACCAATACACGCTGCGTGGCTGCCGCGACACACGCCGTGTGATACGCGATGTCGTCGATGGTGACCGCGAGCGTGGAATCCGCGCCCTGCACCACCATGCCGAGCGAATCGCCGACCAGGATCAAGTCGACGCCGTTCGCGTCCAGCGTGCGGGCAAAGCCGGCGTCGTAGCAGGTCAGCATCACCAACTTGTGGCCGGCTTCACGCAGCACTGCGAGATCGGGGACGGTGACAGGTTTGGCAGGGACGTCGGTCATCACGGACTACAGGTTTGGCAAGAGGTCTAGCCTAACGCTTCGCAGGTGAAACTTTCGAGCGCGCCCAGCACCTCGCGCGCTGTGCCATGCCCGGGGATGATCGCCTCGGGCGCTATCTCTACCAGCGGCACCAGCACGAACGCACGTTCAGCGATGCGCGGATGCGGCACGCTGAGACCATCGACATCGATCACCTCTTCGCCATACAGCAACAAATCCAGGTCCAGCGTACGCGGCCCCCAACGCTGCTCTACTGCGCGATCACGGCCATGGGCGCGCTCGACACCGAACAACGCTTGCAGCAGCTCTTGAGCTGGCAAGATGGTTTCAATCTCGGCCACGGCGTTGATGAAGTCCGCCTGATCGATGCCGCCAACCGGCGCGGTGCGATACAGGCTTGATGCTGCAAGCAAGCGCGTGTCCGGCAGCTGATCCAATTGGTCAAGCGCGCTGCGCAATGTGGATGTTGCATCGCCCACGTTGCCACCCAGCCCGATGAAAGCGATCACGGGTGGATGTCGCATCGCCGTCATTCCGTCTTGGCAGGGGAACGTCGACGACGTCGCCGCTTGCGTGGCGCGGCTTCTTCGGCGGCGATGTCATCGGGGGATGTCGAATCAAACTCAGCATCCCCATCGCCACCATTCACGGCGACGTGTACCAGTTGCTCATCGCGCCAATACACGATGTCGGCGGCATGCTCGTCCGAGGCATGTTGGCGCAACTGCAGAAAGTCGAAAGCCGCGCGGAAACGCGGATGCGCCATGAAACGCCCGACCCGCTTGCGCTGCGAGAAGCGCGGCTGCAACAACCAGATTTCCTGCATCGGCACCGAAAAGCGCCGCGGCAAGGCGATGATGTGGGTCTGATGCAGAGTTACGCGGTCGGCGGCGCGGCGCTGCGCCTCGGTCACGTGCACGCCCTGTCCCTGCAAGGCCATCAAGGCGCGGCAATACGCCGGCCACAGCAGCAGCGCGAACAGGAAGGCCGGCGAAACCGGCTCATCACGCGCGACACGGGCATCGGTATTGGCCAATCCTGCGATCACCATGCGACGGAGTGCGCCACTGCGGTTGGCTTTCAACGCCTCGGCACTCTCAGGCAGCAGCACCGCCAGCAAGCCGTGACGTTCCAGGCCTTCGAAACTGGCGACGGCATGGCCCGACAGGAACAACTTCAGGCACTCCTCGAACAGGCGCGCGGGGGCGGCTTCGGACAGCAAGCCTGCCAATTTAGGCAAAGGCGATGCCGTGGCGGACTCGATCTCGAAATCAAGCTTGGCCGCCAAACGCACGGCACGCAGCATCCGTACCGGGTCTTCGCGGTAACGGGTTTCCGGGTCGCCTATCAGGCGCATGCGGCGCGCCAGCACATCCTCGTAGCCACCTACGTAATCGCGGATGGAGAAATCCTCGATCGCGTAATACAGCGCATTGGCGGTGAAGTCGCGGCGCACCGCGTCTTCTTCGATCGTGCCGTAGATGTTGTCGCGCAGGACGCGGCCGTCGTCATGCACCTTGCGGTCGCCGTTGCCATCATCGTCATTGCTGGACGCCGCACGAAAGGTGGCAACCTCGATGATCTCGCGGCCAAAGACGACATGCGCCAGGCGAAAACGGCGGCCGATCAGACGGCAATTACGAAACAGCGATTTGACCTGCTCAGGCGTCGCGTCGGTAGCGACATCGAAATCCTTGGGGATGACGCCGATCAACAGGTCGCGCACGGCGCCACCCACCAGATATGACTGGAAGCCGGCCTCACGCAGGCGATACAGCACGCGTAGCGCGTTCTGGCTGATGTCGCGACGGGATACTGGATGGGCATCACGCGGGATGACCTGCAGGATCGGTGCAACGGCATTGGTAGATTGTGTGTCGGACATTCGTCCCGCGGGCGTGCCAATTAACGCGAAGCCGCCTATACTATCCTGCCTCGCATTCACGCGACCAATTTGCTCCCTTCGTCTAGCGGTCCAGGACGTCGCCCTCTCACGGCGAAAACACGGGTTCGAGTCCCGTAGGGAGTACCACCTTGAGACGTGGGTTGGTCGGCGTGATTGCCGAGCGCCCCTCGCCCATCGCGAATTTGCCATGCCCTTCGTCGTCACCGACAACTGCATCAAGTGCAAGTACACCGATTGCGTCGAGGTTTGCCCGGTGGATTGCTTCCACGAAGGCCCCAACTTCCTCGTCATCGATCCGCTGGAGTGCATCGACTGCACCCTGTGCGAGCCCGAATGCCCGGCCAACGCGATCTATCCCGAAGATGACGTACCGGCCGGTCAGGAGCATTTCATCGCGCTCAATGCCGAGCTCACCGCCGAATGGCCGGTGATCACCACGCGCAAAGAACCGCTACCCGAAGCCAAGGAATGGGATGGCAAACCGGACAAGTTGCCTTTCCTGGAACGATAGGCCCAGGCGCCAAGCCAGACGATGCAACATCCCCAACGAGAAAGGGCGCCCAAGGCGCCCTTTTCGCTATCCGCAAGGACAGATTACTGGCCGCCGAGCGCCGTCTTGAGCTGGGCGATAACGGCCACCGGATTGGCGCGGTTGTCGGGCATGCCGCGCGGATCAACGGCCGAGATGTACACGCCGCTCGACGTCTGCGAGGTCCGGACCAGGAAGTTGTCGCCGCCGTAGCTGACGTCATAGCTGCCCAGGAGCTGGGCTTTGCTGGCGACGGTCAAGCCCTGCACGCCGGCAAGGGCATCGCCCAAGCGGGTGAACACCTCGTCACGCTGGGCACCGGCGATAGTAAAGCCAGAGGCCGACGCGGCACCTTGGGTGGCGCGACCACTGCTGGAGGCCATCACGCTGCCGCTCGGCAGCGCCATCGCGCCCTCGGTGCTGGGCTGATCCAGCGGCGGCGGCACTTCCAGTGGGCGCGCTTCGCCGCTGAGCTTGTATGCATCGTTTTCCTTGCGAAACCAGCTGCAGCCGGAGGTCAGGGCCACGGCGACGGCGAGGCTGGTAATGGCGGCGACGCGGCCGGGGGAAACGATGCGCATGTAAATCTCCTGGGGGTTCATGACGAGGTCACCGCCGGTCGGCGGCATTCGTTCTCAAGTGCAAGGATAGCGGCTGCGGCCGGTGCCAGGCGCCCTTCGTTCAGCAACGAGAGGGGCGTCAGCGGCAAACGCAGGCCATACCCGATGCCCGCATGACGCAGCAAGGCCTTCACCGGGATCGGGTTCGGCTCACAGCCGATGAAGTCGAACAAGGGCTGCAGGGCATTGTCGACCACGACAGCGGCGTCCACTTCGCCTGACCGCGCGTGTTCACACAGACGCCGCATCGCCGCAGGCAATACATTCGAGGCGACCGAGATCACGCCGTCCGCACCGGCCAGCAGCGCGCGGCAGGCGGTCGGATCATCCCCAGACAGGATGACGAAGCCATGCGATTTCAAGGCCAGTAGCGCAGCCATCCGGGCAGGGTCGGCCACTGCTTCCTTGATCCCGATGATGTTGTCGTGTGCGACCAGCTCGGCCACGGTTTCAGGCTGCATGTCGCAGCCGGTCCGGCCCGGTACGTTGTAGAGGAGCACTGGCAGGCCACCTTCCGTGGCGACTGCGCGGTAATGCGCCAGTAAGCCAGCTTGGGTCGGCCTCACATATGGCGGCGTGACCACCAGCGCGGCATTGGCGCCCAAGGCGGCAACGCGGCGAGTCAATTCGATTGTCTTGGCCGTGTTCGACAAACCTGTTCCGGCCAGCACCGGCACGCGCCCGGCAACCTGAGCCACCGCGCGGTGAAGCAATTCGTCGTATTCGGCGTCGGTCAAGGCCGCGGCTTCACCGGTGGAGCCGGCGACGACCAGTGCCTGCGTGCCAGCATCCAGCTGGCCGTCGATCAAACGCGTCCACGCATCGAAATCGACCGATCCATCGGCCGCGAACGGAGTGGCCAGCGCGGTGATGCTGCCGGCAAGTGCAAGAGAGGCGTGTGGCAAGGTGATGCCCATGAAAGTGGCGATAAGATGACGCAGAGGCAAAATAGCCGTGCATCGGATAACACTGGATGTTACTTGCGGCGTGAAATACCCGGCAAGTATCCTGCACATAGCTCCCGGCCACATGCCGGCTACCGTTCAGGCCTTGCGCCTGTCACCCGGAACCGCCTTGAACGACCAAACCGCTCGACCCTCACAGAACGAAAACCATCTGTTCATCAGTGCCTACAGCACGCATCCGACGTCGCCCCTGCTTTCGGTGACCCGACGCATTGCCGACAGCGGTTGCAACCTGGTCGATGCACGCCTCACCACCGTTGGCCGCGATGTGTCGGTCGCGGCGCTCGCCGCTGGCTCTTGGGATGCCGTGGCCAAGCTGGAGTCGATGATCGAGCGCCTGGGCCGCGACGAATCCCTGCGCATCGTCCAGTACCGTACCGGCCCCAAGCCGCTGCAGTCGAACCTGATCCCCTACATGGTCGAAGTCGTCGCGGCCGACAAGCCCGGCATTCTCTTCCAGTTGGCGGATTTCTTCGACAAACAGGGCATCACGGTCGAAAACCTGCACAGCTCGCGCTACAAGGCCATGCAGACGGGTGCCGAAATGTTCACCGCGCAACTGACCATCGGTGTGCCGGCCGATATGCACATCGCCGCCCTGCGTGATGATTTCCTCGAGTTCTGCGACCATCTGAACCTTGACGCCATCATGGACCCGATGAAGTTCTGACGATGACGACACCGCAAACCGGCAAGAAACTCACAGCAGCGACATTGAAGCTGCCGCTGGCATTGGGCGATGGCACTTCGACCACCCTCGCCGGCTACCAAGGCCGCTGGCTGGTCTTGTACTTCTACCCGAAGGACAGCACTCCCGGCTGTACCACCGAAGGCCTAGACTTCAACGCGTTGCTGCCGAAGTTCGGCAAGCTGGAGGCGGACGTCCTTGGTGTGTCGAAAGACTCGGTGAGGTCGCATGCCAACTTCAGCAGCAAACAAGCCTTCAAATTCAACTTGGTCAGCGATGCGGATGAGAAGCTTTGCCGCGCTTTCGGGGTGATCCAGATGAAGAAGCTCTATGGCCGCGAATATGAAGGCATCGTGCGCAGCACCTTCCTGATAGACCCCGAAGGCCGGATCGCGCACATCTGGCAGCCGGTGAAGGTCAAGGACCACGCCCAAGCCGTGCTCGACGCACTCAAGGACGCGCAATCGCAGTGACCGCTGCATCCCGCATTCGACGCCATCGCCCGGCCCCGCCGGTCGGTGGCGTTTTCATTTCCACGCCCGCAAGGAAGAACGCCGCATGACCGATGGCAAGCGCCTCTACGTCCTCGACACCAATGTGTTGATGCACGACCCCACCGCGCTGTTCAAATTCGAGGAGCACGATGTCTTCCTGCCGATGCAGGTCATCGAGGAACTGGACAACGGCAAGAAAGGCAATACCGAGGCCTCTCGCAATGCACGCCAGGTCAGCCGCTTCATCAACGAGCTGATCGAGGAACAGGGTGCCGACAAAATCGCCACTGGCCTCAAACTGCGCCCACCGGGTGGCCTGCAACTCAAGAGCGAGTCCGGACGTGGGGTGCTGCGTTTCCAGACCGCAGAGTTTGGCGGCGGCGAAGCGCTCGGCAAGGCGATGCCGGACAACCACATCATCGCCGCGATCCTTTCGCTCACCGCGCGCGAAACCGGCCATGACGTGGTCTTCGTGTCGAAGGACATCAACCTGCGGATCAAGGCAGCGATCGCCGGCATCCCCAGCGAAGACTACGAGAACGATCGCGCGATCGACGATTTCAACCTGCTGTTCACCGGCTCCACCGCCCTGCCGGAGGATTTCTGGCAGCGCTCAGGCAAAGACCTGCGCTCGTGGACGGACAAGGGGCGCACCTACTACGAAGTGATGACGAGTGATGAGGACGATTGGTATCCCAACCAGTTCCTCTACCTGCCGGGTGACGAGCAAAGCGAGTTCCGCGTCGTGTCGATCAACGGCGACAAGGCGGTGCTGCAGATCGTCGATGACTTCCGCAACCAGCAGCACGCGGTCTGGGGCATCACGGCGCGCAATCGCGAGCAGAACTTCGCGCTTAACGCGCTGATGGACCCGGACATCGACTTCGTCACCCTACTCGGCACTGCAGGTACCGGCAAGACGCTGCTGACGCTGGCCGCCGGTCTTGCGCAGACGATGGATGCGCAGCGGTATCGCGAGATCATCATGACGCGTGCCACGGTGAGCGTGGGCGAAGACATCGGTTTCCTGCCCGGCACCGAAGAAGAAAAGATGACGCCGTGGATGGGCGCACTGACCGACAACCTGGAAGTGCTGATGCCAAGCAACAAGGGCAGCGGCAGTTGGGAGCGCGCAGCGACCAATGACCTGCTCGCCTCCCGCATCAAGATCCGCTCGATGAACTTCATGCGTGGCCGCACCTTCCTGTCGCGCTATCTCATCATCGACGAAGCGCAAAACCTCACGCCCAAGCAGATGAAGACGCTGATCACCCGCGCCGGCCCGGGGACCAAGATCGTGTGCCTCGGCAACGTCGAGCAGATCGACACGCCTTACCTGACCGAAACGACATCGGGTCTGACCTATGTGGTCGATCGCTTCAAGGGCTGGGGTCATAGCGCGCACATCACGCTCCGTCGCGGCGAGCGCTCGCGCCTGGCCGATCACGCCTCGGAAGTGTTGTAACGGGGATGGCCGAGGATACGGCGCATGTGCACATCCGACCTTGGCGAGTAGAGGATGTCGACGCGCTGTATCGGCTGGTGCGTGAATCCCACGCGTCTTTGTCACGGTGGCTGGCGTGGTGCCATGCTGATTACGGCTTGGACGATGCGCGACGCTGGATCGATCATTCGCTCGCCAGCTGGCAGGCACGCAGCGCGTTTCCCTTCGCGGTGGTGGATGCAGGTGCCGAAACGTTGCTCGGCAGTACCGGCCTCAGCCAACTCGATGATTCGCAAAAAGTCGCCAACCTCGGCTATTGGGTCGGCACACCGTTCGTCGGACAGGGCATCGCGACCGAGGCGGCGCGTCAGGCCGCGCGTTTCGGCTTCGACCAACTTGGCCTGCAACGCATCCTCGTCCGCGTGCTGCCGGACAACCATGCCAGCTTGGCAGTTGCACGCAAGCTGGGAGCGAGATACGAGTCCACCGTGCAAGACCCGATCCATGGTCATGGCGCGCAGGACATCCTCGTGCACGCGCTGACTGCAAGCGACATCCCATGAGCGCGGTTCGATGAAAGCTTCCGATCACCTGCCCCTCTGGGTGATGTTGGGGGCCTGCGCCCTCGCCTGTATCGCCGGCATGGTGAACGTGGTCGGTTACATGGGCTTCGAGCATCAAGGCATCACCCACCTGACCGGCACCACGACCTTGTTGGGCGAAGCGCTCTCGGGCGCAGATTGGCGCGCCAGCTTGCAATTGGCGGCAATGATCCTCGCCTTCGTGTTGGGCGCGGCGATGAGCGGTGCAATCATCCAGGATGTGCAATTGAGGCTGGGGCGCCGCTACGGCGTCGCATTGGCACTGGAATCGATCCTGCTGTTCTCGGCGGCGTCATTGTTTAAACAGGGCAGCATGGCGGGGCCACTACTCGCCGCGGCTGCCTGCGGCCTGCAAAACGCGATGGCGAGAACCTACAGCGGCGCCCTGGTACGCACGACACATTTTTCGGGGCTGTTCACCGATATCGGCATCAATATTGACCATGCAGCGCGGGGCATGCCACGCCAAGCCAGCCGCACGCGGTTGTCGCTTTTGACCATTGGCGCATTCGCCGCCGGTTGCGTGATCGGTGCGATGCTATTCCGCCGCCTGTCTTACGATGCCCTCTACGTGCCCGCCATCTGGACGGGCCTGGTGGGCGTCGGTTACGCCTTCTATCACCACTATCGTTACAGCCGACATGCCCACTGACCATCGCCCGCCATCCGCATTGACCATCGCCGGTAGCGATTCTGGTGGCGGCGCCGGCATCCAGGCCGATCTCAAGGCCTTCGCCGCACTTGGCGTGCACGGGCTGAGTGCGATCACTGCATTGACCGCGCAAAACACCCAAGGTGTCGATGCCGTTCATGTGCCGCCCGTCGATTTTTTGCGTGCTCAGATCGACACCTGCTTTGCCGATTTTGATATTCAAGCCGTCAAGTTGGGGATGCTGGCGAATGCCGAGGTCGTCGATGCCGTCGTCGATGCCTTGCGTCAACACCAGCCACGATTCGTGGTGTTGGACCCGGTGATGATCGCGACATCAGGCGCACGTTTACTCGATGCCGATGCGCAATCTGCATTGCGTGGTCGTTTATTGCCGCTCGCCAGCGTATTGACCCCCAATATTCCCGAGGCCGAATGGCTGCTGGGCCATCGGATCAGCGATGCGGCGGCAGCAGACAAGGCCTTGCATGCCTTGCACGCGCTCGGTGCCGATGCTGTTTTGTTGAAAGGCGCGCATCTCGATGAAGGCGACGAAGTAATCGATCGCTGGTTTGATGGTGAAGCCGAAGCCAAATTCATCCATCCGCGCCTGGACATCGAAGGTCACGGCACCGGCTGCACACTTGCATCGGCGATTGCTGCAAATCTTTGCCTTGGTCTCTCACCACGCGACGCCGCGCAGGCCGCCAGCGACTATGTCGCGCATGCGCTGGCATCGGGCTACAGCCCAGGCCGCAGCAACGTGCGCGTGCTGGACCATTTCGGTGCGATGGGCAGCACTCGGGCTTAGTCCGCCGCGATATCCCACATCCCGAGCTGCTTGGGCGTTCGGTCAACCATCACCCCATGCGATAATTAGCTGAATTGGCTCCGTAGCTCAGCTGGATAGAGCGTCCCCCTCCTAAGGGGAAGGTCGTGCGTTCGAATCGCGCCGGGGCCGCCACCCGCAAAGATGCAAAGGAGTCCCCCGCATGTCCCATCCCGTCCTCGACAAACTCGGCCTGGCCGCCATCGAATCCGGCAGCTACATCGGCAATGGCGAATGGTCGAAGACCACCGATGCCGGCGTGCTGGAGCCGGTCAACCCGACCACGGGCGAGGTGCTGGGCAAGGTGCATGCCTCCTCTAAGGCCGACTACGACACCCTGATGGAGCGCGCCGAAGCCAACTTCAAGGTGTGGCGCAAGACGCCAGCGCCCAAGCGCGGTGAAGCGATTCGCCTATGTGCCGATGCGCTGCGCAAGCACAAGGACGCACTGGGTTCGCTGGTGGCGTTGGAAATGGGCAAGTCCAAGCCCGAAGGCGACGGCGAAGTGCAGGAAATGATCGACATCGGCGAGTTCGCCGTCGGTCTCTCGCGCCAGTTGTACGGCCTGACCATGCACAGCGAGCGCCCGGGCCACCGCATGTACGAGCAGTGGCACCCGATCGGCATCGTCGGCGTGATCTCCGCCTTCAACTTCCCGGTCGCCGTGTGGGCGTGGAACAGCTTCATCGCCGCCGTCTGCGGTGATATCACGGTATGGAAGCCGTCGCCGAAGACCCCACTCTCGGCCATCGCCAGCATGAAGATCTGCAACGAAGCCCTGCGCGAAGGCGGCTTCCCGGACATCTTCTTCCTGTTCAACGATGCCGGCACGGAACTGGCGCAAGAGTTTGTCGATGACAAGCGCGTCGCGCTGGTGAGCTTCACCGGCTCCACCAAGGTCGGCCGCACCGTGGGCGAGCGCGTCGCGCGTCGCATGGGCCGCTCGTTGCTGGAGCTGGGCGGCAACAACGCGATCATCGTTGATGAAACCGCCGACCTGAAGCTGGCGATCCCGGCGATCGTGTTCGGTGCGGTGGGCACTTGCGGCCAACGCTGCACCTCGACGCGTCGCTTGATCGTGCACGAGTCGGTTTATGACGATGTGCTGTCGAAGCTGATCGCTGCCTACGGCCAGGTCGAAGGCAAGATCGGCGACCCGACCGACCCGAAGAACCTGGTCGGCCCGCTGAACTCCTCCGATGCGGTCGATGCGTTCCTGGATGCCATCGCGCAGGCGAAGGCAGCCGGCGGCAAGATCGAGATCGGTGGCACCGCGGTCGAAGGCAAGGGCTTCTTCGTCAAGCCGGCCATCGTCACCGGCCTGACCAACGAGGCGGACGTCGTCCAGCATGAAACCTTCGCGCCGATCCTGTACGTGATGAAGTACAGCGACATCGACCAAGCCATCGACATGCAGAACGCCGTGCCGCAAGGCCTGTCATCCTCCATCTTCACCACCAATCTCAAGCGCGCGGAAGCCTTCCTGGCCGCATGGGGCTCGGACTGCGGCATCGCCAACGTCAACATCGGCACCTCGGGCGCCGAGATCGGTGGCGCATTCGGTGGCGAGAAGGAAACCGGCGGCGGCCGTGAATCGGGTAGCGATGCCTGGAAGGCCTACATGCGCCGCCAAACGAATACCATCAACTACTCCGACGCATTGCCGCTGGCACAGGGCATCAAGTTCGACCTGTAAACACCCATGTATCCACTCGCCAGGCCATTCCTGTTTGCACTAGACGCCGAACGTGCTCACGGCATGGCCTTGCGCGGGATGGATCTCGCCCATTCGATGGGCTTGTCGCGTCTGCTGACAGCCCCATCTGCGCCCTTCCCGACCAAGCTGCTTGGCCTGACCTTTCCCAATCCGGTCGGTCTGGCTGCTGGATTGGACAAGAATGGCGACCACATTGAAGCTCTGTTCGCCCTGGGCTTCGGCTTTGTCGAAGTGGGCACGGTGACGCCACGTGCGCAGGCAGGCAATCCTGCCCCGCGCCTGTTTCGTGTGCCTGAACACCGCGCCATCATCAACCGGATGGGCTTCAACAATCTCGGTGTTGCGGCGTTGGTCAAGAATGTCGAAGCGCTGAAGACGCGCCCGGGCATCCTTGGCATCAACATCGGCAAGAACAAGGACACGCCCAACGACCAGGCGGCGCGTGATTACTTGAACTGCCTGGAGCGCGTATATCCGCTGGCGGATTACATCACGGTCAACATCTCCTCGCCCAACACGGCGGGGCTGCGTGAGTTGCAGGAAGAGCAGCAATTGCGCGCACTGGTCAGCACCCTGCGAGAAGCGCAGGAAAAACTGGCCGCGCAGCATCGCAAGCGTGTGCCGCTACTGGTGAAAGTTTCGCCGGATCTGTCCGATGAGGACATCGATGCCGCGAGCCGCGTCCTCAACGATCTCGGCGTGGATGGTGTCATCGCCACCAACACCACGGTCAGCCGCGTCGCAATCAACCAACATCGGTTGGCAAAGGAAGCTGGCGGTCTGTCTGGCGCGCCCTTGCTGGGACGCTCGACGGCCACACTGCGCCGCCTGCGCACGCGCTTGCCGGAAGCAATGCCCCTGATCGGCGTGGGCGGCATTATGTCGGGCGCCGATGCAGTGGCAAAGACCTCCGCCGGCGCGCAAT
The DNA here is from genome assembly GCF_900155935.1 of Solilutibacter tolerans. Lineage (GTDB taxonomy): Bacteria > Pseudomonadota > Gammaproteobacteria > Xanthomonadales > Xanthomonadaceae > Solilutibacter > Solilutibacter tolerans. Next base: position 100,742 of record NZ_FTLW01000004.1, on the reverse strand, counting down.
TGGTGCAGCTCTACAGCGGTCTGATTTATCGCGGCCCAAAATTGATTGGCGAGTGCGTGGAAGCGATTCGTCGCCGCAAGGAAGGCCGCAGCTCCGGGATGCGCACGGATCATGAGTGAGCCCGCGCTGCGCGAAACCCGCGACGCGCCTTTGGCCAACACCTTCGGGATCAACGCACGCGCACGTCGATTGATCGATGTTGCGGATGTCGATGCACTGCCGATGGCGCTTGTCGATGCCGGGCGAGATGCGTTGCTGCTCGGTAGCGGCAGCAATTTGCTCATCGTGGCGGACGATGTCGATGCCGTCGTGCATGCAACCGATGCCCGCATCGAGCTCATCGAAACGCTGGGCGATGACGTCCGCATCCGTGCTGCTGCTGGCGTCGTCTGGCACGACTTCGTCATGCATACCCTCACGCAAGGCTGGTATGGTCTGGAGAATCTCGCGCTGATTCCGGGCACGGTCGGTGCGTCGCCGATCCAAAACATCGGCGCGTATGGCGTTGAGGTAATGGACCTGATCGATGCAGTCCAGGTTCATGATCGCGCCACCGGCGAGACGCGTTGGTGGTCGCACGATGCATGCGGCTTCTCCTACCGCGACAGCGTATTTAAATCCGATCCGCAGCGCTATGCGGTGATGCGCGCGGACTTTCGTTTATCGCTTATTCCACATGCCAACTTGGGCTATGCAGGCATCGGCGAAGAGTTGCAGGCGATGAGCATCGACGAGCCAACACCTCGCAATATCGCCGATGCAGTAATCGCCTTGCGGCGTCGCAAGCTGCCGGACCCGCTCGTCATCGGCAATGCAGGTAGTTTCTTCAAGAACCCCATTGTCGATGTGGCGACTGCCGATGGCTTGCTGGCGCAACACCCTGGCATGCCCGTATTTCATGCAGGCGATCCGTCACAACGAAAACTCTCGGCCGCCTGGCTAATCGACCAATCCGGCTGGAAAGGCCATCGCGATGGCGATGCGGGTGTTTCGCCCGGGCATGCGCTGGTGCTGGTCAATCACGGGAATGCAAGCGGTGCGCAACTGCTCGCGCTGGCACGTCGCATCGCTGACAGCGTGCATGAAGGCTTCGGCATCCACATCGAACCCGAACCGCGACTCATTGGAGCGACGTGGTGAGCAAACCGCGTAGCGTGCAGGCACAGGCCGCCTTGTTGATGCTGGCCAGCACGCTCAGCTTCGGCGTCATGGCGATCTGCATCCGTCTCGCATCCGCAACAGAACCGACATGGGAAGTCGCCTTCTTCCGCAACTTCTTTGGCCTGTTGGCTATGCTGCCCATCTTGTTGATGCCGGTACTGCGCTCGGCCAAGCCCCGCGAAACCTTGGCCAGCATCGTCCATACCAAGCAGTTACCGCGCTATTTCAGCCGCTGCCTGATCGGCGTAATCAGCATGTTCTGCGGCTTCTGGGCCATCGGGCACTTGCCGCTGTCGCAGGCGATTTCGCTGGCCTATTCCTCGCCGATTTTCGTGACTATCGCCGCTGTATTCCTGTTGGGCGAAAAAGTCCGCCTGCGTCGCTGGATGGCCGTGCTCGCGGGCTTCATCGGCATGATGATCATCGTGCGCCCGGGTTCGCAAGCGTTTTCGCCCGGCCTTTTGGTCGCAGTCGCTGCCGCCGTGTTGTCGGCCATCGTTGCGATCCAGATCAAGCAACTGTCGAAAGTGGATGGCCCGGACACCATCGTGCTGTGGACGTATCTATTCTGGGTGCCGATGTCGCTGGTGCCGGCCTTGTTCGTCTGGCATTGGCCCGAGGGCATGGCCTGGCTGTGGCTGGTGTTGTGCGGCGTATTCGGCACGGGTGGGCAATGGCTATGGACGCGCGCATTGAAGTTGGGCGAAGTCTCCGCACTCACGCCCATCAGTTTCATGCAGTTGCCGGTAGTGACGTTCGCGGGTTGGTGGCTGTTCGATGAATCCGTGGATCGATGGACGATGATCGGCGCAGCCGTCATCCTTTCGGCAACCGCTTACATCGCACATCGTGAGGCACAACTCGCCAAGCGCAAGGCCAGCCACGCGCCGAGTGAAGCGGTCGAACCGGGCAACTGACTGGCGCGGCACCCTCGACTGGCGCATGCTTCGTCCATCGCCTCCTAGATGGATTCGCCCTCATGCGCATCACTTGTATTGCTGCCTTGTTGATTGCCAGCACCAGCCTTACCGTTTCTGCGCAGACCGCGCGGCCGGAAAGGACGCCGAGCCCGGTTGTCAGTAACGTACCAAAAGCGGCTGAATCGGATGTCGCCTCGGTCGATACCATCGTCAGGGCGCTGTACGAGACGATCTCCGGCCCGGCAGGCAAGCCGCGAGACTGGAATCGGCTGCGCTCACTATTCGTGCCGGAAGGCCGAATGATGCCGGTCGGCAAGCACGGGCAAGGCGAGATTCGGATGCGGATGATGGGCGTGAACGATTACATCGCGACATCCGCGCCGCTCATCGAAGAACATGGCTTCAACGAGCGCGAAATTTCCCGCCGTGAGGAACGCTTCGGCAACATCGCCCACGTCTTCACGACATATGAGGCCAGCACCGAGATCGAACCGATCCACATGCGCGGCATCAACTCTATCCAGTTGATGAATGATGGCAAGCGTTGGTGGATCGTGTCGTTGATGTGGCAAGCCGAAACGCCGGACGTGCCGCTTCCCAAGGACTACGTGCCCAAAGATTGAGGGCGTTGCCACGGTCGGCGCGCGCCGCGGAACATCACCAGGTAAACACCGAACACCCAGGCCAAGGCTGCAGCCCAGCCGGCCAGGATGTCGCTTGGGTAATGCACGCCCAAGTAGATGCGTGATGCGCCGACCATCACTACGAACGGGATCATCACGCCCAGCACCCACCAGCGCCAGCGTGTGCGCCAAGCGAGCAATACCAACACGGCCGCCAGCGTCATCGACCCCATGGCATGACCGCTGGGAAAACTGAAGGTGGTCTCGGGTGAGATGGATTCCCACAAACTTGGACGTGCGCGGCCAAAATAATTTTTTGCCGCGACATTAAGCAGTCCGGAACCGGCGAGCGCGATGCCGGCAAATATCGCCTCACGCGGCTTGCGCTTGAGCGCCAGAAACAAGACCAATGCGATATCGACCGGCACCACGCCCCACATGTAACCGATCTTCGAAAAAAGCAAGAAAACACGATCCATGGCAGGCGAATGCCAAGTCTCTGCCCACCGCAGCAGAGGTTGGTCGAAGAAGAACGTATCCCCTTCCCAAACCTCTTCGGCCAATGCGCCAAAGCCCCATAGCGGCAACAACAGTGCGATAAACAATAGCGCGAAACGCACGCCGTGTTGCTTGAGTATGCGAACGCCGTAGCGAATCTCGCCCGAAAGCGTTTTGCGGATGTCAGTCGATGATGGCGACATAACGGGTTTCAACGTATTCGTCGATCAGGGCAATGAATTCCTGCGCAATGTTTTCACCACGAAGGGTTACGGTCTTTTCACCATCCACAAATACCGGCGCTGCAGGTGCTTCGCCCGTGCCCGGCAGCGAAATACCGATGTTGGCATGACGCGATTCACCCGGGCCGTTGACGATGCAGCCCATCACCGCGAGCGTCATGTTCTCGGCGCCCGGGTGCTTGATCTTCCACTCCGGCATGCGCTCGCGCACATGGTTTTGCACGACGCCCGCCAGCTCCTGGAAGAATTCGGACGTGGTACGGCCGCAGCCTGGGCAAGCCGTCACCATCGGCGTGAACGCGCGCAGGCCCATCGTCTGCAAGAGTTCCTGCGCGACGATCACCTCTTGCGTGCGTGACTGGCCAGGTTCAGGGGTGAGCGAAATACGGATGGTGTCGCCAATCCCTTCCTGCATCAGCACGGCGAGTGCCGCGCTGGACGCAACGACTCCCTTGCTGCCGATGCCGGCTTCGGTCAAACCGAGATGCAGCGCGAAATCCGAGCGTGCTGCGAGATCGCGATAGACCGCGATCAGCTCCTGCACGCCGCTAACCTTCGCGCTCAGGATGATCCGGTCGGCCGGCAAGCCAATTTCGACCGCACGATGGGCGGAGTCGAGCGCCGATCGAATCAGCGCCTCGCGAAGAACACGTCCCGCATCCCAAGGCTCGGCGCGCTGTGCGTTCTCATCCATCAAGGTCGCGGCCAGCGATTGATCCAGCGAGCCCCAGTTGGCCCCGATGCGCACAGGCTTGTTGTACTGGATGGCGAATTCGATCAACTGCGCGAACTGGGTGTCGCGCTTCTTGCCGAAACCAACATTGCCAGGGTTGATGCGGTACTTCGCAAGCGCTTGTGCACACGCAGGCTCGTTGGTGAGCAACGTGTGTCCGTTGTAGTGGAAGTCGCCAATCAGCGGCACATCGATGCCCATCATCGTGAGCTTCTCAACGATGCGCGGCACCGCGGCGGCGGATTCGGCATTGTTCACCGTCACCCGCACCATCTCCGAACCCGCACGCCAAAGTTCCGATACCTGCTTGACGGTGGATGCAACATCCGCGGTATCGGTATTGGTCATCGACTGCACGACGACGGGCGCGTCGCCGCCCACCTTCACGCCACCAATGGCGACCTGACGAGTGGCATGGCGTGGGCTGGCACCGAAGTCGGGCGGTTCCGGAAGTGGCATCGAGTTATCCATGGGGGAATTGTAACGAGGGCGCGTGAGGTAGAGCTTCAGCACATCATCGATTGCAGCCTGGGCGGGATGCGGAATGGCTTGAGCCGGCCATGCACCGCCCGCATCCGCAAACCCAAGCCAGATGCGCAACTTGAGCGCCAAGCCATACTGCACCCCGGCAAGGCGTGAACAGCGACACCCGGTATCCTGTCCGCATGACCGAATCCGGCCGCGACGACATCCTTAGCCCCAGCCAGCTCAACACGCTGGCTCGCAACCTCTTGGAAGACACCTTCCCGATGGTGTGGGTCGAGGGTGAGCTGGGTAACGTGGCGCGCCCCTCCTCCGGCCACCTGTACCTGACACTCAAAGACGAGCGTGCGCAGGTGCGGGCGGCGATGTTCAAGCCGAAAGCCGGTTGGCTGAAGTTCGTCCCGCGTGAAGGCATGCGCGTGTTGGCGCGTGGCCGCCTTACCTTGTACGAAGCGCGCGGCGAATACCAGCTGGTACTCGACCACATGGAGGAAGCCGGCGAAGGCGCTCTGCGGCGTGCCTTTGAAGAGTTGAAGGCCAAACTGCAAGCCGAAGGATTGTTCGATGCGGCCCGCAAGCGTCCGCTGCCCGCGTTCCCCCGTCGCATCGGCGTGCTTACTTCGTCCACCGGCGCTGCGGTACGCGATGTGATTTCGGTATTTGCGCGTCGCTTTCCTTTGCTCGAAGTCGATGTCTTGCCAGTGCCAGTTCAAGGTTCAACCGCTGCTGCACAGATCCGCGGCATGTTGTCGCGCGCGATTGCCGCACATCGATACGATGTACTGCTATTGACACGTGGCGGGGGCTCACTGGAAGACCTCTGGGCCTTCAATGACGAGCAGTTGGCCCGCGCCATCGCTGCATCGCCCGTGCCGATTGTCAGCGCCGTTGGCCATGAAACCGATTTTTCGCTCAGCGATTTTGCCGCCGATCTGCGCGCTCCTACACCCTCGGTCGCGGCTGAGCTCATCGCGCCGGATCGGGTCGCACTTTTGCAGCGCGTGCGTCGATTGCAGCAGCGGCTGGACGATCAGGAACAACATCGTCTACGCGCAGCGATGCAGCGGCTAGATCGCGTATCACTTCGTCTCCATGCGCAACGCCCGCAAGCACGACTGGCCTTGCTGCGAAGTCGCGAACGCGATGCACGACGACGACTGGATGCAATCCTCGCGCGCCGCCTGCAGGAGGCACTGGCGCGAACGCGTCACGCAGGTGCACGCCTGCGCAATCAAGCGCCCGAGCGACGTCTGGCGTTGTTGGCGCAACGCATGGACAGCTTGCGAGCGCGGGCACGCAGCTCACTGCAATCACGTATGCAGCTCGACCAGCAGCGACTCACCGGGCTTGCTCGCGCCTTGGCCGCGATCAGCCCATTGGCAACCGTGGCACGCGGTTACGCCATCCTCCATCACGAAGACGGACATTTGGTGCGCAGCGTGAAGGATGCCAAGCCGGGCGACCCGATCCGTGCACAGCTGGCCGATGGCGAGCTACATGTGCGCGTCGAAGACTAGCCACGTCTTGCCGCCAAGAAAACATCTGGCGGGTTAGATTGAACACATCCCATTGATGCCTTGGCCATGAAGCTGAAGAAGTCTTATCCGATCTATCTCGCCAACCGTCCGGTTGAAGCGAAACAGACACTCGACGTACTGGACAAATTCACTGGCAAGCGCGCCACCCGCGTTGGGTTTGGCGATGCCGCCCTGATTCGCAAGGCGATTGTCGCTGGCCATAAAGCTCGCGAGTCGATGGCAACGTTCCCGCCGGATGCACGCCGCGACGTGCTTGAGCATTGCGTTCGTCGTTTCACCGAGCGCAGCGAAGAGCTGGCATTGGCCCTGTGCATCGAAGCCGGCAAACCCATTCGGGATGCACGCGGCGAAGTTGCGCGCCTCATCGACACCTTTCGCATCGCTGCGGGCGAGGCCACGCGCATCGGTGGTGAAGTGCTGGAGCTCGGCATCAACGAGCGCACGCGGGGCTATCACGGGATGACCCGGCGCGTGCCGGTCGGTCTGTGCAGCTTAATCACCCCGTTCAATTTTCCTCTCAATCTTGTTGCACACAAAGTCGCACCCGCGATCGCCGCAGGCTGCCCGTTTGTACTTAAACCTGCAGCCAAGACGCCCGTGGGCGCGCTGATCATCGCAGAAGTGTTGGCCGAAACCGATCTCCCCAAAGGCGCGTTCTCCGTCATCCCCTGCAGCAATGAGGATGCAGCTCAACTGATTGAAGACCCTCGCATCGCCGTGCTCTCTTTTACCGGCGGCCTGATCGGCTGGGATATGAAGGCGCGCGCCGGCAAGAAACGGGTCGTGCTTGAACTCGGCGGCAATGCAGCCTGCATTGTCGATGCCGACCCCGGCGCATCGCTGGACCATGTCGTCGAGCGGCTGGTGTTTGGTGCGTATTACCAAAGCGGCCAGAGCTGTATCAGCGTGCAACGCATCTACGCCCATCGCGAGATCTATGAAAAATTGCGCAAGAAGATGCGCGCCGCAGTGAAGTCTTTGCCTACGGGTAATCCGGCGGTCGAGAAGACTTTCATCGGCCCGGTGATCGATGAGCCTGCCGCCAAGCGCATCGAAAGCTGGATTACTAGTGCGGTGAAACGGGGCGCGAAGATCATTGCAGGCGGTGAACGCCAGGGCAACATGCTGCCCGCGCACCTGTTGGAAAAAGTGCCGCATGACGCCGAACTCTATCGCAAGGAGGCCTTCGGCCCTGTCGCGATGATCGAGGCTTTCGATGACTTCGACGATGCATTGGCCAAGGTGAACGATAGCGGTTTCGGCCTGCAAGCGGGCGTTTTCACTGGCCGTCTGGACCACGCCATGCGTGCGTGGGACCGACTGGAGGTCGGCGGCGTGATCGTCGGCGACGTACCCAGCTTCCGCGTCGACAACATGCCCTACGGCGGCGTGAAGGACTCGGGCGTGGGCCGAGAAGGTGTGCGCTGGGCCATTCATGACATGACGGAAGAGCGTCTGCTGGTGATCCGCCAGCGCTGATTCGGGGCCGTTCAACCCCGTTTCCACTGTTCATGCGTTCTCCCGGTTGCCCAACCAGGAGTTTTGCCATGTCTCCCAAATCCACCTTTGTTACCGCACTGGCCTGCGCACTGATGTTGGCTGCCTGCCAGAGCGGGCCACATGCCACGGCCGATCAGGCCATGGCAGAGGCGTCGATGTCACCTGTCGCGCCGCCCCCGCCCGCACCTCCAGCCCCAATCAGCGTACAGGCCTCGGCAATGGATGCCACCGCCTACGCGGGCAACGCCAAAGCCGCACGCATGGTGGCGATGCCAAGCTATCCGATGCCGCCGCCAACCAATATCGAGAACTACGAGCGCCCGGATGACAATCCGGTCAAGCGAGCAGCTGAAACGCCGCTGTCTACATTTTCCATTGATGTCGACACCGGCAGCTACAGCAATGTGCGGCGGATGCTGGCCACCGGCGTGCGTCCACCGACCGATGCGGTGCGTGCCGAAGAGTTCATCAATTATTTTCGCTACGGCCATGCCGCGCCCAGCTCGCGCGATGTGCCTTTCGGCGTCAGCACAGAATTGGCACCGTCGCCATTCAACGCAAACCGTCAACTGCTGATGATCGGCATCAAAGGGTATGACGTACCCAAGACCACGTTGCCGCCCTCGAACCTTGTGTTCCTGATCGACACCTCGGGCTCGATGATGGACGAAGACAAGCTGCCACTGGTCAAGGCCGCGTTGCGCAAACTGGTGCCGCAGATGCGCGAACAGGATCGCGTGGGCATCGTCGCGTATGCAGGCTCAGCTGGACTGGTCCTGCCGCCGACGCCCGGCAATCGCCATGACGAGATCCTAGATGCACTGGATCGCCTGGAGGCGGGCGGTAGCACCAACGGCGGCGACGGCATCCAGCTGGCCTACAAAGTGGCACGCGAAGCGTTCCGCGAAGGGGGGGTAAACCGCGTATTGCTGCTCACCGATGGTGATTTCAATGTCGGCGTAGTGAGTCGCAAGGCGCTGGAAACCCTCGTCGCTGACCAGCGCAAATCCGGCATCGCGCTGAGCACGCTGGGTTTTGGCACCGGCAATTACAACGACGCGATGGCCGAACGCTTGGCCGATGTCGGCAACGGCAACCACGCTTACATCGATAGCGTCCGCGAGGCAGAGAAAGTACTGGTGCGCGACATGCAGTCGACCCTGCTCACCATCGCGAATGACGTCAAAATCCAGGTCGAATTCAATCCGACCGTGGTCGCCGAGTACCGCCTAATCGGTTACGAGAACCGCGCACTGCGTGATGAGGACTTCGACAACGACGCTATCGATGCCGGCGAAATCGGTGCCGGTCATGAGGTCACCGCGTTGTACGAAGTCGCCTTGGTTGGCGCTGGCGGCGAACGCCTGCCGAAGCTGCGTTACGCATCGTCCAATACAGCTGCGGGCAATAGCGGCGAGATCGCCCACCTAAAACTGCGTTACAAGCTGCCCGGCTCGACATCCAGCCGTTTGATCGAACGTCCGATTAGTCGCAATGAACTACGTGCCAGCACCAGTCCCACCTTGCGCTTTGCTGCAGCGGTCGCGGGCTTCGCCGACCTCTTGCGAGGGGGTCAAAATATCGAAGGTTGGGATGCGAAGCGCCTGCGCAATTTGGCCGCCAGCGGTTTGGGCTCGGACCCCGAAGGTGACCGCACCGAGTTCCTCGGCCTAACCCGAAGCGCCGACCGCCTGATTCTAGGCGACGACGATGGCTTGCACGTCGGCGGCGATTGACACCGCATGGACTGGGGCGACGACGCGGCATAGGCTGCGCCGTCGCTTCACCCTTCATGCCCGAACGCGTAGTCTGTGTGGCATGGAGCAACCCCTTGGCCAACCTGTCGACGAACCCGGCGATGCCGCGTTGATGCTGGCCTACGCGGCCGGCGACATGGAGGCATTCTCCCAACTGTATGCGCGGCATCGCACGCCGCTTTACCGTTTTTTGCTGCGACATCTGCGCAACGCCGCGCTGGCCGACGAGCTGTTCCAGGATATTTGGCAACGCGTAGTGACGCATCGGGCCAAGTGGAAACCCGATGCCCCCTTCACCGGCTGGTTGTACCGCATCGCGCACAATCGACTGAATGATCACTGGCGGGCGCAGAAACATCGCCCCGCCGCACCCGGTGATGCCGAGGAACGCGTGGCACGCATCGCCGACAACGACACGCCGGAGCGCGCGTTGTCAGAGTTCGAACAACGTCGCCGATTGCAGTTGGCGCTGTCCGAACTCCCGGAAGACCAACGCACGGTGCTGTTGTTGCGCCTGGAGCAGGAACTGACTTTGGAGGAAATCGGCGAAGCGACCGGTGTGGGCCGGGAAACGGTGAAATCGCGATTGCGCTATGCGATGGACAAGTTACGTGCGAGGTTGAACGAATGACGATGCGACGCGACCCGATGTGGAGTGACGAAGAACGCGAGCTGGCGGGCCAGCTTGCGCGTATCGCGCCGCATGGCGAGCCGTCCGCCGACCTCGACGCACGCATTCTGGCGATGGCCGAACGCGACTTGGCCGGCGTGTCCCCTGTCGCCACGGCTCGCCGTCGCCCGCATCGCTGGCCGGTCTGGCTGGGCGCGGCGGCCTCCCTGACCGTCGTTGCCGGTCTGGTATGGCAGTTGCAGCCGGTGCTGCAACCGCGGGAAACCATCAGCTACGAAGCCCCTGCCCCGGTGGCTGCCGACACCGACCCCAATGGCAGGCGTCAGCCCATCGATTACGTCGAATCCGCTGCGGCCGATGCCGCGATGACACCTCCTCCACCACCACCGCCTGCCGAGCCCATGCCGGCGCAAAAGCCCAGCCTGCAGACACGTCCCGCCGCGTCCTCGGAGCCGTTACCTGAGATGGCCGCAGCGCCCGTTGCGCCGCCCCCTGCCCCTCCGGCTACCCGGCCTGTCGCAGCCAATGCAGCGGCTCAAGCCGATGCAGCAGCCATCAAGTCCATGGCCGCTGACCGCGCCATGGCCCAGGAGGCCCCGCATCGGCCCGTGCCCACGGCTGCCGAAGCAGCGGTGGCTGCCCCGGTGTCGGTTTATGGCTCGCCAGCTGCAGCCCCCCCAGCGCCTGCCCCCGCGCGCGCCTTGAAACGCGCCGCGTCGACACCCCAATCAGCCGATGAGCTGATCATCCAGGACGCGCCGCCACCTGACCAGGACCGTGCCGGCTTTGACGCACGGCCGCCGATTACCGCCGACACGCCCGAGGTCCAGCGTGCCTGGCTCAAGCGTATCCGCGAGTTGCGCGATGCAGGCGATGTCGATGATGCCCGCCTGAGCCTAGCAGCCTTCGTGAAGCGCAACCCCAAGGCCGAGATCCCCGCCGACCTCAGGCCGCTGCTTCCTGCAACAGCCGCACCATCGACCCAGCCTTGATGCCATGCGAGGATTGAAACATCCACGCATCGACACCATCGCTACCTGATGTCCAATACTGCTCCGGCCTCGACCGAGGCCCCCACCGGCAAAACCCCCGTCGGCACTCTTCGCGCGCTATGGCCCTATGTCATGCGCCAGCGCGGCCTGTTCGTCGCCTGGCTGTTGGCGCTCGCCTGCTCGTCCGCCGCCACGCTCACCTTGCCGGTCGCCTTCCGGCAAATGATCGACCACGGCTTCTCAAGCGGCAGCAACATCGACCGCACCTTTAGTCTGGTGTTTATCGTCGTGGTTGTCCTGGCGCTGGCCACGGCTGCGCGCTTCTTTTTCGTTTCGCTATTGGGCGAGCGCGTGGTCGCTGATTTGCGCGAGCGCCTGTACGCACATCTGATTGGTTTGGATGCGGCTTTCCATGACCGCACTCGCAGCGGCGAGTTGATCTCGCGCCTGACCGCTGACGCGGAACTCCTGCGCAGCGTGGTCGGCTCGAGCATGTCGGTGGCGCTGCGCAGCACCGTGACCGTACTGGGTTCGCTGGTGATGTTGTTCGTCACCAGCCCCAAATTGGCGGCTTGGGCGATGCTGGGCATTCCGCTGGCGGTGTTGCCGATTGTCCTGGGCGGTCGCCGCCTGCAGAAAATCTCCCGCGATGGCCAGGACCGCTTGGCCGATGCCAACACCCACGCTGCCGAAGCCTTGGGCGCGGTCAAGACCGTGCAAGCCCACGCGCGCGAGCCCTATGAACGGGGCCGCTTCGGCCAAGCTATCGCGATTGCAGTGGAAACCGCGCGGCGCCGCATCGGCTGGCAGGCCTTAGTGACGGCACTCGCCATCGTGCTGATCTTTGGCGCGGTGACATTGGTGCTATGGACCGGTGCGCATGATGTCATCGCCGGGCGCATGACTGCGGGCACGCTGGGTCAATTCGTGTTCTATGCGCTGATCGGCGGCGGCTCGGTCGGGGCATTGGCAGAAGTCTGGAACGAGCTGCAACGCGCAGCCGGCGGCATGGGACGCATCAACGAACTCCTGGTTGAAGAAGCACAGGTACGCGCACCAGCCCAGCCGGCCACGCTCCCCAATCCTTTGCGCGGTGAAGTGCGCTTTGACGATGTCACTTTCCATTACCCCGCGCGTCCCGACACCGCTGCGCTGGAAAATTTCAACCTGCGCGTATCTCCCGGCGAAACCGTTGCACTGGTCGGGCCTTCCGGCGCAGGCAAAAGCACGGTGTTTTCGATGTTGCTGCGCTTCCACGACCCGGAACAAGGCCGCATCGACATCGATGGCACCGACATCCGCACACTGGACCCGGCCGAACTACGCGGCGCGATCGCGCTGGTCCCGCAATCGCCCACCATCTTTGCCGCCAGCGCCGCCGACAACATCCGCTATGGTCGCTTGGAGGCGAGTGACGAAGAAGTCGAGATCGCTGCGCGCGCCGCCGAAGCCTACGATTTCATCCGCGCACTGCCCGAGGGCTTTGACGAACAACTCGGCGAACGAGGTGCACGCCTGTCAGGTGGCCAGCAACAACGTATCGCCATCGCGCGTGCGTTGCTGAAAGACGCGCCCATCCTGCTGCTGGACGAAGCGACCTCTGCGCTTGATGCCCAAAGCGAGCGCGCCGTGCAAAGCGCGCTGGAGCATCTGATGGCGGGACGCACGACGCTAGTCATCGCGCACCGACTTGCCACCATCCTCAAGGCGGATCGCATCGTGGTGATGGACGGTGGCCGCATCGTCGCCGAGGGTACGCATGCGGAACTGCTGGCGCAGGGCGGCCTCTATGCTGAGTTGGCGAAACTGCAGTTCCTCGACTGAAGCACCGCATGCGCAACCAATTTAATCAAGCATCGCCTGCAGGATGCGCGGCACTTGATCCATTGCTGCCTTTACGTTGGCCAGCACCTCATCCATGGTGATGATCTCGTCCGGGTCCGGGCCTGCTCCCGCGGCCCAATTGGCGACGATGCCCAGACAGGCATAGTCCAGCCCCATCTCGCGCGCGAGACCCGCTTCCGGCATGCCGGTCATGCCAACCAAATCGCAACCATCGCGCTTCATGCGGGTGATTTCCGCCTTGGTTTCCAAGCGCGGCCCCTGGGTCGCGCCATAGCAACCTTCGGCGACCAAGTCGATACCTAGACGGCCGGCAGCCGCCAATACGCGTTCGCGCAGGCTTTGCGTGTACGGATCACCAAAATCGACATGCAAGACTTCAGTGCCCGGCTCTTCACTGAGCGTGGAGATCCGGCCCCAGGTGTAGTCAATGAGTTGATCAGGCATCACCAGCGCGCGCGGGCCGCAACGCTCGGTGATCCCACCTACGGTATTGAGTGCAAGCACGGTCTGCGCACCCAGCGCCTTCAATGCAGCCAGATTGGCGCGGTAATTGATTTGATGCGGCGGAATCGAATGGCCCTCGCCATGACGCGCGAGAAAGGCAACACGCTTGCCCGCCAACGTACCGATGCGAATCGGGCCTGAAGGCGCACCGTAATGGGTGACCGGCTGATGTGTATCGACATCACCGAGATCCACCAAGGCGTAGACACCCGTGCCGCCGATAATCGCAAGATCGATGCTCGTCATGATCAGCCCTTGAGTGCGTAGATCGCCGGCAGGTTGCGACCTTGCTCGTGGTAATCCATGCCGTAACCGAACACGTAGCGGTCCGGCACTTCAAGGCCGACGTAATCGGTTTCGATGCCCTCGACGCAACGATCATGGTCCTTCACCGCCAACACAGCGATGCGCACATCATCCGCGCCCTGGTCTTCGCACCAACGCTTCACCGCCAGCATGGTGTGGCCTTCATCGAGGATGTCATCGGCCAGCAGCACCCGGCGTCCTCGCAAAGACGTTGCCGGACGGTGCAGCCATGCCAAGCCCGATCCACTGGTCTGGCCGCGATAACGGGTGGCGTGCAGATAGTCGAATTCAAGATCAAGGCCACGCTCACCCAATGCCATCGCCAGATCACTGGCAAAGGGCATGCCGCCATTCATCACCGTGATGTAGAGCGGCGGTGGCATTTCGTTGTCGTAATCGGCGCGAATGTCATCGGCGATTTCATCCACTGCGACGCGAATGGCAGCGCGGTCATGGATGATCTCGGCATCGACGAGTGCGGCGGAAAGGCTGGGTGTCATGCGACATCTCCCACATCAAAGGCCCCGGAATATCCGGTGGTGTTGGCGATGTCGCCAAGTTTTTGTGTCAGGTCACTCTGCGCACGCCCGTAGCGGGCATCGGCAAGCAATGCGTCCCAGCCGAGCGGACCGCGACCGATCAAGCCAGTCAAGGCAGCCGTATCGGTCTTGCGATCTTCTACTGCCGCGAGCGACTCCTCGATCAAATCCGGATGGCAGACCAACACGACATCACAGCCGGCATCCAGATGATCATCGATACGCGCTTTCACGCCGCCAGCTGAAAACGCCGCCGCCATGCCGATGTCATCGGAGAACACCACGCCGCGGAAACCCATCTCACCCCGCAGGATGTCCTGGATCCAGCGTTTGGAATAGCCGGCAGGCTCGGGCGCGACTTGTGGATACACCACATGCGCCATCATCACCGCGTCTGCGCCGGCATCGATACCTGCAACGAATGGCACCAGGTCTAGTTTGCGCATGTCGTCGAGCGAACGATTGTCGATCGCCTCATCGAAATGGGTGTCTTCAAGCACGGAGCCGTGACCGGGAAAATGTTTCAGCGTCGCGGCCATGTCGGCGTCGTGCATCCCTTGCACATACGCGCGGGTGAAGTCGGCGACGATATGCGGGTCTTCAGAAAACGCACGGTTTCCGATCGCGCGATTGCCGCGCCCCAGGTCCACCACCGGCGCGAAGCTCAGATCGATACCGCTCGCACGGATTTCGCTCGCCATCAACCAGGCATGTTCGTGTGCCAGCTCCAAAGCGGCTTGCTTGTCCTTCGAATACAGCTGACCAAAACCTTCCAGCGCTGGAAGATCGCTGTAACCGTCCCGAAAACGCTGCACGCGTCCACCTTCCTGATCCACGCACAGGAACATGGGGCGCGGCGCAGCTTCACGGATCGATTGCGTCAGTTCCATCATCTGCGTCTTGCTGACGAAGTTGCGCGTGAACAAGATCACGCCGGCGCAGGCATCGTGCTGTAGCCATTCTCGCTCATGCGCTTTCAACTCATGTCCGGCGATGCCTATGACCAGCATGGGAATCCTCGTTGCATTAAAAAGGGCGCGGAGTGCGCGGCCTTGCATTGTCGCTCAAAGCGCGGAATGTGGCATGAAACCGCATCCCCATGTATTTCAGTCGATACTGCAGCCGTCCGGGCCACAGGCAGCGCCATCGCCGTCCTTGGTTTGCGAAACCCCGGCATGCCGAAGCTTCTCGAAGATTTCCGCAAACAGCTCCGGCGGTTGCGCACCTTGCACAGCCAGCTGGCCATCGAAAACAAAGGTGGGCACAGCGCGAATTCCCAATTGCTGGGCTTGGGCGATCTCAGCTTCAACCTCATCCTTGCCAGCGTCGGAGGCCAGGAAATCAAGCACCAGCTGCCGCGCCAGACCGACCGCCTCACCCACATCGGCGAGTACCGCGTGATCGGCGATGTTGCGGCCTTCAGCAAAATGCGCGCGGAACAAAGCTTCGCCCATGGCATCGGCCACACCTTCATGCGCGGCGAGCAGCATCAGCCGATGCGCCTCGCGCGTGCTGGCACGCACTTGGCCGCGGCTGAAGTCCATTGGCAGGCCTTCGGCTTGGGCGGTGTCCTGTGTATGGCTCAGGATCTGCTCGACCTTGTCCGCACCGCCGAATTTCTTCTCATAGGCTTTGCGCAGCGGCACCGGTGCAGCGTCCACCGCCACGTCCGGATCCAACAGGAAGGGATGCCAGTGGATGTCGACTTCAGGCGCACCTTCTGCTTTCAGCGCTTCGCGCAAGCGGCCTTTGCCAATCCAGCACCAAGGACAGACCACATCCGACCAGACATCAACACGTAAAGGTTCGACTTTTGTATTCATGCCTCACAAAGTGGGGCCGAATTCGTTCGGAATCAAGCTTCCTCGCGCTCCGCAGCACTCCAGCGGGAGAACGGGTGCGAGGCCAGATTGAGGTTGTAATAGCGTTGCAGATGGGTGACTTCTGCGCCCGCCCATGCCGGCACGGCAAAAATCTCGTCGATGCTATCCAGCTCCAGCTCGGCGACGACCAGCCCAGCGTTATCGCCCAGAAATTCGTCGACCTCCCACTCATGGCCCTCGTGCAGCACGTAGTGCCGACGCTTGATCACCGTCCCACCCACGCATAAGGCGATCAAACCACGCGCGTCCTCGACCGGAATCAGATAATCGAATTCTTGTCGCGATGCACCCATCTCGCGCGACTTGATATTGAGCCGCGCTTCATCGCCCTCCAAACGCACGCGCACCGACGTGTTTTGCCGCCCGATCACCACCGACTCAGCATCATTGAGATAGCCTTGAGCCATGTCGATGCTACGGTGTGCCTGTCCGCGCCAAGCATCCGACACCACCAGAAATTTGCGCTCGATCTCGATGCCCATGGCTTAGCGCTCGAACACGGCGATGGATTCCACGTGCGCGGTGTGCGGGAACATGTCCATCACCCCCGCACTCTTGAGCTTCCAGCCTCGCTCGTTCACCAGATACCCAGCGTCGCGGGCCAGCGAACCCGGATGGCAGCTCACATAGACGATGCGCTTGATGCCATCGAGTGGAATTTGCTTCAACACTTCCAATGCACCGGCACGCGCCGGGTCCAGTAGCAGTTTGTCGAAGCCTTGCTTGAACCAGCGCTCCTGACACAAATCGGTCGTGAGGTCAGCCATGTGGAATTCGGCATTGGCAAGGCCGTTGTGCTCGGCGTTTTGGCGCGCACGCGCAACGAGACCCGCATCGCCCTCCACGCCCACGACTTCAGCCGCGGTACGCGCAAGTGGGAGCGTGAAGTTGCCAAGGCCGCAAAACAGATCCAGCACCCGCTCACCGGGCTGCACATCCAGCAACTCCAGCGTACGCGCAATCATCTTTTCGTTGAGACTGCCATTGACCTGAATGAAATCGAGTGGACGGAACAAAAGTTCGACATCCCACGGCGCCAGACGGAAGGAGAGCTTCGGCGGCGGCGCGTCATCGAGCGTATGCACCGAATCCAAACCCTTCGGTTGCAGGTAGATGGCGAAATCCTCCGCAGCGGCAAAATCGCGCAACTTTTGCAAATCGCCTTCCGACAGTGGCTCAAGGTGACGGAAGACCAGGGCCCGGGCCTCATCGCCTGCGATGAACTCGATCTGCGGCAACACGCTGCGCGCATCCATGCTGTCAACCAAGGCAGACAGTGCAGATATTTTCATGCCGATCTCCGGCACCACCGTATGGCATTCATCGATATCGGCGACGAAACGAGGGTCCTGCTCGCGAAACCCCACCAACGTCTTGCCCTTCTTCTCGACCCGACGCACCGAGAAGCGCCCCTTGCGGCGATAACCCCAGGCCGCATCGACCAAAGATGGCAATACTTCACCAGGCGTCACATGACCGATCCGCTCCAGGTTCTCCAACAGCACGCGCTGTTTGGCGTGGATCTGCTTGTCTTCGGCCAAGTGCTGTAGCACGCATCCGCCACAGACCCCAAAATGCAGGCAACGCGGCTCGACACGATCAGGCGATGCTTCTACTACTTCCAGCGTCTTCGCCTGATCAAAACTGCGCGAGCGTGACGTCTGTTGCACCATCACAGTCTCGCCCGGCAACGCGCCGGAAACGAACACGGTCTTGCCGTCATTCGTGCCACCCTCGCGGCGCGCAACGCCTCGGCCATCGTGGCTGAGGTCAAGGATGTGGGCCTGAAAAGGCGTTTGGTCGATGCGTGCCACGGACTGCCCAAAAGCAAAAGGGCGTGCATTTTCGCACGCCCCTTGTCTTGCTGCCGATGTGCGGCTTATTTCTTGGCTGTCGCCGAATAATGCTGGTAGCGCTGCTTGGCGAAGGCGTTGCAGGTCTGGATTTCCTTCTCCAGCACCCCCTTGTTCGGCTTGTCCTTGGAGCCGATACGGGTCAGAAGATCGCCGGTCCAGTCATCAAACTGCGCCTTGCTGACTTTCGCATCCTGCATGGTGCGCGACATCAGCCCACCCAGCTTGGCAATGTCATTCTTGTGCGCGGCATTCGCCGGGGCCGCAGCCGCCATCTTGTAGATAACGAAGCACTGGCTGGCTTGCTGTCCATTATTGATGGCCGCCTGTGCACCACCCGCAACGAGCATGGTGGTTCCGAGCGCGATAGCGCCCATGGTCTTGATCAGGGTCATGGGGACTCCTTGGTTGATTATTTCTGTTTCCAGCTGCCGCCGGATTGGTACCACCAGCCGCTGCGGGCGCTTTCCACCCATTGGCGCGCGAATACATCACGGATCTGCGCTTCCCATTCGGGATGACCGTTGGCCACGGCGACTTCGCGATAAAGCGCTTTGCGGTCGCGGTTGTCATCTGCGACGGCACTGTTGATCGCCACACGGTCTTTCAGCTGCAGTTTCGACGCATCACGCACAGTGATCAGTCCATCACTGCTGAAGCCCAGCGCACCCACATCGAAACCTGCGCGCAGACTGCTGTTGAAACGATCTTCCATCTTCGACTGAATCGCGCGGATGGCGGGCGTGTTGATGGTGATGTCGGGCGCGGACTGCGCGTAGGCACTGCCCACGCCCACCAGCGACCACAGGTCTACGCGACGTTGCAGCATGGCCATTCCGCCACCGGATTTCTCGGATTGCGGCGTTGTTTGGCCTTCATCACCGATGACCTTGTCAACGAATTCTTTCGCCGCTTCCTTCGCCTCGGCGGCGGGGAAGTAGACATTGATGGTGACGCAGGCCGCCAGCGCGAGCGCGGCGGGCAGCGGCATCCAATGTTTGATCGCCATGTTGTCCTCTCCCCAAATTGATTCAAGTTAATCGATGACCGGCTTCACATCGCCTTGGCTGACCGCCTTCATGCGTTCGACCAAGGTCGGCCAATCCACATGACGGTTGTAGCCGACGACAGTCAGCCGCGGCAGGCCAGAACCTTCGACAATAGTAAAACCCGAGGAATCTGAACGCGGCGTGTCGAGGTCACCCAGACCGCCCATCAGGCATACCTCGTTGTTCAGCTGACAGCGAATGCCCAGGCGCCCATAACCAAAGTCGTCAAACAGGCCAATCAGCTGCCCCTGCAGGCTGGACACGAAGCTGGCATCACCCACACTGGAGATGTTTTGCACCGCGCGCTGACTGATTCGCTGGCGTACGCCGGGTTTACGTTGGGTAATGAATGCTGCATCGAAACGCACCGGCGTCCAATCGACCAGGCGCAATTCGTGGATGTAGCCATCCAAACGCCCACTGATGCTGCCAAAGTCGAATACCTCAGTCAGACGGAGCAGGTCGATGTCGTTGAGGTCGATGTCGGCGCTGAGCGTCGGCGCGGTGCCGAAGGGGCGCTCCATCGCCAACTGGGTGATCTGCACCGCGCCATCGAACACGCCCAGACTCAGGCCACCATCGAAGGTCAGCTGGTCATCAGCGTAACGTGCGTGCGGAATTTCACCGTTCAACTCACCGCGGAATTCCGGCAACCCAAAGGCCTTGGCCATCTGACCCACGTCGACCGCTTCCAGTGCAAGACCGAAATCCATCTGCAGTCCGGCCGCTTCGCCCGGAGGCACGATACGCAAGCCCTGCACGATCGCGCGTCCACCAAACAATGGAATGCGTGCATCCTCTTGCAGCATCAACGCGCCATCGCGACTGCTGAATGGCAAGCGGGTTTGGCCAAAGTCCAGGCCATACATCCGTGCCTGCTGCCAGCGCAATTCCGACGCGACTGGCACGTTCGCGGAGAACGCGATAGTGCCGTCAAGTCCGTTCAGCGCAAAGCGTTCGCGTGGATCGCGCAGATCGACATCGCGCAGTGTCGCCAACGCTTGCTGCAGCTGCCCATTGGCTAGACGAATCCGCCCATCCCACTGCCCACTGATTTCTGCATCGCCCAGCCCAACCTTGCCCAGCAGGGCGCTGAGGTAACGATCGCGCAGGCCTGAAGCATCGCGGCCATCCAAGGCCAAATCGATTGCGGCGATCGCATTGTCCGGCGTGAAACTGGCATTCCCGCGCGCTTGCAAGGTCGCGCCATCGACCCATTTGATCACTGGCAAGCGCCAGCCTTGGTTCGGTAATTTCTCCGCGCGAAGCTCCAAACCTGCGGGCTTCCCACCCAGACCAAGATAGGTTTCGCCGAACAAGAGCTCGCCACCTACCGTGCCGCCAATGGCCAATTGCGTTGTACCCTGGCGCGTGCGGTAGTCGATGACAAAGCGGGCATCCAGGTTCTCGCCAACGATGCTGCCGTCATCGGACTGAAGCGCCGCGCTGGTCAAGGTCAGCGGGCCTTGTACACGCACCGGGCCATTGCGCGGGGTTGTGACCGACAGCTTTCCATCCAGCGCGCCCTGACTGAATCTGCCGCTTGACCAGGCTTGCGCCGCCAAAGCCTCGGCCCACTGCACCGGCACGCGGGTCAGGTCGATTCGGGTGAGATCGGGCGTCGTCGTGCGCCTTTGCAACGCCAGCCGCGATGCTCCGCGCGCGAGCAACGCGTCCATACCCACATCGTCGAACTGCAGTGAAAGCTTCGAGGTGGCAAGTCCGGGCGCACGTATCACGCCATCACAAGCCCAACCCGAACGCGGCAATCGACGCAGCGGACATCGCCAATCGAGATCCTGGAAGCGATAGCCCAGATCGTCCGCACGCACGACCCGCGCACGCATCGCCAACTGTCCTTGCGTGGCATTGGCTGGCCAGTTGAGTTGGACTTGCACGCCTTCCAGTGTCGCCACGGGCGTAGATACGCGCTGGATGCGCGCTTCAACCGTGCGCGCCCATGCGGGCCCGCAGGCGAGCAAGCCGAGCACGAGCCAGCAGCATGGGCGTAGGATGCGGGGCAACATGCGCCTAAGGATAAGGACGATGCGCGATAGTGGAATGAATCCACGCCTGCTGCTGGTTGAGGATGACCCGGTCAGCCTGGCCTATCTGGGTGAGGCTGCGCGCGCGCTACCCGCGGAAGTCGACTGCGCAGCCAATTTGGCCGAAGCGTTTGCGCTGGCCTCGCGGCATCGATACGACGCGTGGTTGATCGACGCCAACCTGCCTGACGGCAGTGGCGCGGAGCTGTTGTCGCGTTTGCGGGAAACGCTCGCATCCCCGCCCCCTCGTGCCTTGGCCCACACGGCATCCCAATTGCCAGAGGAGTTGGCCGCATTGCGCGCCCTTGGCTTTGATGACGTTGTCAGCAAACCGTTGCCGGTGGATGCATGGCAACAAGCGATCCGTCAATGCCTGGGGGATAGCGGACAAACATCGACATGGGACGATGATGGCGCGTTGCGAGCCCTTAATGGGAACGTGGAGGCGGTGGCATCCTTGCGCGCACTGTTCATTGCGGAATTGCCCAGGCAATCCCTCGCGATCCATGCCGCTCTGGATGCCGGGGATGCCGATGCCGCCCGTGCCGAGCTGCACAAATTAAAGGCGAGCTGCGGTTTCGTTGGCGCTGGGCGGATTCGACGGGCGGTTGATGACCTGCATGCGAATGTGTCGGATATGGATGCGCTTGCGCATTTCGATGAGGCCGTGGGCCACACACTCGATCCAGCGCGCGCGAAGGCGTGATGGCTCGATTTATCAGCCGTTGGTGGCTGGCTGAAGCCGTCTCAACTGCGCCGCCATCTCCCATGATTTCAGGCCGCGCCCACCCAGATGGTGGGCCAGCAGGACGCGCATCGGACGACGCAGGCTGAGTAAGTCTTCATCGGCTGGCGGGTGATCACCCGCTAATCCCAGCAAGGCCGCACCGGTCGCGGCATCACTGCGATCACTGCTGCCACGATCATGCAACAGACGTCGCGGTCCATGCTCGGCATCCAACCGGTAACGCGCCGCCGGGTCGATGGCGACGCCATCCCCATCCACATGCCAGTCAAATCCGAAGCCGATGGCTTCCAGCAAATCGCGCTCGTAACAACGCAGCGCCCAGGCAAGTGATCTTGGCGGTTCGCCCAGTAAATCGCGGGTGCGGGCATAGGCTGCGTGCAGGGTGGGCAACGGATCCATGCGCGGTGACAAACGCAAGGTGAGTTCGTTCAGATAGAAGCCGGCCAATGCACCCTCGCCCGACAAGCGCGGCGCTGTGTCGATGGCCTCGGCGCTACGCAGTGTCGCCAACTCACCACGTTGCACGGCCTCCAGGCGGATGCATTGCAAGGGCTGCAATGCAGCCCTTAGCGGATGCCGCTTGGGTGTGGATACACCACGCGCCACCAAGCCCACGCGACCATGGTCGGCGCAGAGAACTTCGACCACCAAGCTGGTCTCTCGCCAGGCGCGTGCATGCAGGACGTAGGCGGACTCGCTGGTGATCTGCATCAGACGATGACGATGTTAACCAGGCGATCTCACTCGCTATAGCCCAATGCGCGAAGCGCAGCCTCATCATTGGACCAACCTTGACGCACCCGCACCCAAGTCTCCAGGAAGATCTTGCGGCCGAAGAGTTTCTCCATCTGCTCGCGCGCCTTGGTGCCGATACTGCGCAGCCGAGCCCCGCCCTTGCCGATGACAATCGCCTTCTGGCTGTCGCGCTCAACCCATATCACCGCGCCGATGCGGAACATCGCGCCGTCTTCCTCGAACTTTTCGATCTCCACAGCAGCCGCATACGGAAGCTCCGCACCCAGTTGGCGCATCAACTGCTCGCGTACGAACTCGGCGGCAAGGAAGCGCATGCTGCGGTCGGTGACATCGTCCACGTCATACAGCGCGGGTTGCTCTGGCATCAGCGGCAGCAAGGTATCGACCAATGGCTCCAATCCTTGGCGCTTCACTGCCGATATCGGATGCACTGCGGCAAAATCACGGCCTTCGGTCACTTTGCTCAAATAAGGCAGCAGATCGCCCTTCTCGCGTAGGCGATCAACTTTGTTGACTACCAAAACCACGGGCACTTTGGCCTGCTTGAGGGCATCGAAGGCCATCTGGTCCTCTTCGTCCCAACGGCCAGCTTCAACCACCAGCATCGCGGCATCCACACCTTCCAGCGCACCGCGCGCCGCCCGATTGAGCACACGACTCATCGCCTTGTTCTGCGCGCCATGGATGCCGGGCGTGTCAACCAACACCAGCTGCCCTTTGTCGAAACTGGCGATACCCAGCATGCGATGCCGCGTGGTCTGCGGGCGGTCCGAGGTGATGCTGACCTTGGTGCCGACCAGGCCATTGATCAGTGTTGATTTGCCGACATTGGGACGGCCGATGACGGCGACGTGGCCGGCTCGATAAGGTTGATCGCTCATGCCTGCATTGTAGGCGAGGCGCCGTCGGGGAATGTGATCAGCCTTGTTCCAGCAAGGCTAACATCGTGGCCGCGGCTTGTTGCTCCGCCGCACGGCGTGAGCTGCCTTGGCCCTGCGTTTGTAGTGCCAATGATGCGATGCGGCAGGCCACTTCGAAATGGCGAGCGTGCTCTTCACCGGATTCAGCCAGCAATTCGTATGCCGGCAAAGGGCGCCCACGTGCCTGCAACCATTCCTGCAGTGCGGTCTTGGCATCCTTGCCTATTTTGTTGGGCGGCGGCAAGGCAGCAATCAAGGGCTCGAACCAGGGCATGGCCACCGTTCGACAGGCGTCCAATCCCGCATCCAGGTAGATGGCGCCCACCACGGCTTCGACTGCATCGGCCAGGATCGAGTCGCGACGGTGGCCGCCGGATTTCATTTCACCGGGTCCCATCCGCAGCAGTTGCCCCAATTCCAGCGTTCGCGCGATGCCTGCCAAAGCCGACTCTCGCACCAGCTCGGTGCGGGCACGGGTCAGCGTGCCTTCGTCTGCTTTTGGCCAAGCCGCGTACAACGCCTCGGCAGCCAACAGATTGACGATGGCATCGCCCAAAAATTCCAGCCGCTCGTTATGCGGCTGGCCTGCACTCCGATGCGTCAGCGCCTGCGTCAGCAGGTCTGCGTCGTGGAATGCGTGCTCGATTTTATTACTCTGCACTATTGCTGCTGATGGTTTCCTTGGCACTAAACTTGCCAACAACATCAAGGTTGTAAACCAAGGGTTTACGAACTTCGTAATCGATGCTGACCACGGTTCCGTTACTACCACGTTCAATTTTGATGTGCTGGGGCTCAACGCTAGTCACGTACCCGACTCTCATCGATCGAATCAAAGCCGTTTTCACCCCGCCCTGCTCGGCAACAGATTGCGAAGAAGAATTCGCCAAGTTTTTGAGTGCTCGTTGCACGCCCCAATACTCCTGGTACATCGGGAACAACTTCATGCCGATGAACAGCGCGAAGCCGACCACGGCCAGAAGCACCAGGAAACCGGTCAAGGACACGCCTTTTTGATTCTGTTTCATCATCACTCCTCCCCTCGAGGATGTCGTCTGGTTGGGCGCAGGCTTGCGCCTTGGCGAAGCTTACGGGATACGGTCGCCGATGCGCGAGAGATCCTTGAAATTCATCCAGATCAGGAAGGCCTTGCCGCGCAAATTGGCTTCGGGGAGCATGCCCCAGAACCGTCCATCAAGACTGTTGTCGCGGTTGTCCCCCATCACCAGATACTGTCCGGCTGGCACCTCGAACTCACCATCGCCCTGGTTCCCGACTTCCAACGACTGCACGTAGTTCTGGACCAAGTGACGATGCTCGCCCAACTGCTCCCACGCGACCACGCCCGGCATGCCGTACTGCTCGGTGCCGTTGCCTATCTCTTGCTGCGCCTCAACCTGGTATTTGAGCGGCTCGCCGTTGATCGACACCACGCCACGGTGGTAGCTCACCTTGTCGCCAGGCAAGCCGATCACGCGCTTGACGAAGTCCACGCCCTTGTCCGGATCATCCGGGCCCATGCCCGGGTACTTGAACACGGCGACATCACCGCGTTCGGGCAAGCCAATCGGCACGATCTTGGTATTGGTGATCGGCAGGCGCAGGCCATAGGCGAATTTGTTGACCAGGATGAAATCACCGATCTTGAGGGTCGGGATCATCGAACCGGTCGGGATGCGAAATGGTTCGGCGATGAAACTGCGCAGGATCAGAATCGCCAACAGCACCGGAAAGAAGGCATTGGCATAGTCGATATACCAAGGAATTTCGTCACGCGCGAGAAAGCCTGCCTGCTCGCGGCGGCGACGCAGGTGCCAGCGATCCAGTGCCCACAACAAGCCGGAAAGCAGGGTCAGGGTGACCAGGAGAATTTCGAACCAGCGCATGCGTGTTCCTTGTGATTGCGGCGTCGCGCGCCAGCGATATTACTTGTTGTCGACCTGCAAAACGGCGAGGAAGGCTTCCTGTGGAATTTCCACGCGTCCCACCTGCTTCATCCGCTTCTTGCCTTCCTTCTGCTTCTCCAGCAGCTTCTTCTTGCGCGAAGCGTCGC
The DNA here is from genome assembly GCF_900155935.1 of Solilutibacter tolerans. Lineage (GTDB taxonomy): Bacteria > Pseudomonadota > Gammaproteobacteria > Xanthomonadales > Xanthomonadaceae > Solilutibacter > Solilutibacter tolerans. The sequence continues at coordinate 75,163 of NZ_FTLW01000004.1, read as the reverse complement.
CACCGTAACATTTGGCCAGGACGTTCTTGCGCAGCGCCTTGACCGTGGTGCGGGCGATGATCTGGCTACCGACCGCTGCCTGGATCGCGACATCGAACATCTGCCGTGGAATGAGGTCTTTCATCTTTTCGGTCAGCTCGCGACCGCGACGGTCCGCGTATTGGCGATGCACGATGATCGACAACGCATCCACCTTGTCTCCATTGATGAGCGTATCCACGCGCACGAACGGACCGGCTTCGAAACGGACGAAGTGATAGTCCAGCGACGCATAACCGCGACTCACCGACTTCAGTTTGTCGAAGAAATCCAGCACCACTTCGGCCATCGGCAGTTCATAGCTGATCTGCACCTGGTTGCCCATGTAGGTGATGCCGATCTGCATGCCGCGCTTTTCTTCGCACAGCTTGATCACGTTGCCGACGTAGTCCGGCGGCGTGAGGATGTTGGCGCGGATGATTGGCTCGCGAATTTCCTCGACCATGTTCGCCACCGGCAGTTTGGCCGGGTTGTCGAGCGGCATCACCGTGCCGTCGGTCTTCAGCACTTCATACACGACGGTCGGCGCGGTGCTGATGAGGTTGAGGTTGTATTCGCGCTCCAGCCGCTCCTGCACGATCTCCATGTGCAGCATGCCGAGGAAGCCGCAGCGGAAACCGAAGCCCATCGCCTCCGAGCTTTCCGGCTCGAAGCGCAGGGCGGCATCGTTCAAACGCAGCTTTTCGAGGGCTTCACGCAGGTCTGGGTAATCCTCGGCATCGACCGGAAACAGCCCGGCAAACACGCGCGGCTGCATTTCCTGGAAGCCGGGCAACGGCTTGGGGGCAGGGTCGGCGGCCAGGGTCAGCGTGTCGCCGACAGGCGCGCCATGCACGTCCTTGATCGAGGCGGTGATCCAGCCCACTTCACCGGCCTTGAGTGATTTCAGCACCTTGCGCTTGGGGGTGAACACGCCGACGGCATCGACCTGATGCGCGCGACCGGTCGACATCACCAGCATCTTCTGCCCAGGCACGATCTCACCCTGCATCACGCGCACCAGCGAAACGACGCCCAGGTAATTGTCGAACCACGAGTCGATGATCAGCGCCTGCAGCTTGTCGGTGTCACGCGGGCTGGGCGGCGGGATGCGATGCACGATCGCTTCCAGCACGTCGACCACGTTCAGACCGGTCTTGGCGCTGATCGGCACGGCGTCTTCCGCGTCGATGCCGATGACCGCCTCGATCTCGCCCTTGGCACGATCAATGTCGGCCGTCGGCAAGTCGATCTTGTTGATGACCGGAATCACTTCCAGCCCCTGCTCCACTGCGGTGTAGCAGTTGGCGACGGATTGCGCTTCCACGCCTTGCGCGGCATCCACCACCAGCAGTGCGCCTTCGCACGCCGCCAGCGAGCGGCTGACTTCGTAACTGAAGTCGACGTGGCCGGGGGTGTCGATGAAGTTGAGCTGGTAGGTGTGGCCGTCCTTCGCGGTATACGGCAGCGAGACGGACTGCGCCTTGATGGTGATGCCGCGCTCGCGCTCGATAGGGTTGCTGTCGAGCACCTGGGCTTCCATCTCGCGGTCCTGCAGGCCGCCACACAATTGAATGATGCGGTCGGCCAGCGTCGACTTGCCGTGGTCAACGTGCGCGATGATCGAGAAGTTGCGGATGTTCCGCATGCTGGCGGGGATTTCGGACGACATTGGCGGCAATTAGCCGCCCATGCGGCCCTACGTGAATTCAGCCCATCATTATCGCACGCCGGCCCGTGCCGCGACGGCCGGGCCGGTCATACCGGAAACCAAGCAATATCGCCGAGTCAGGCGATCAACCGCCGGCCTTGATGGTGACGAAGCGTGGGCCGCCGCGGCCACTGAGCCGCAACATCACCGTCTGCCCCGGCTTGACGTCGGCCAACGCGGAGTCGAGCGCCTTGGCCGAGCCTACCGGCGTGCGCCCGACGGCCAGGATCACGTCGCCCGGCATGATGCCGGCCTCACGCGCCGCCATGGATGCAACACCCGTCACACCAACGCCTTCGCTTGCACCCAGCTTCAGTTGGCGGCGGTCATCCGGGTCCAGCTCGGCGATACGCAAGCCCAGCAAACCGCTTGAAGGCTGGGCTTGCGGGGCATCGCTGCGATCATCGCCACCGCGATTGAAGGCGGATGCACGCTCGGTCTCGGCTTCACCCAGCACCACATCGATATCGCGCTCGCGGCCATCCCGCCACACGCCCAGCTTCACCTTCGCTCCCGGTGGCAACGCGCCGACCATCGGCGCCACATCACCCACATCGCTGACGGCCAAGCCGTTGAAGCTGCGGATCACATCGCCCGGTTGGATGCCGGCCTTGGCCGCGCCACTGCCTATCTGCACATTGGTGACCAGGGCACCACGGTTATCGGGCAACCCCAAGCTACGGGCGAGATCGGCATCGATATTGGGATTCATATTGACGCCCAACATCCCGCGCCGCACTTGCCCGGTTTTCTTGAGCTGCTCGACCGCGTTCATCGCCGTGTCGATCGGGATGGCGAAGCTGATGCCCTGGTAGCCGCCGGACACGCTGAAGATCTGCGAGTTGATGCCGACCACCTCGCCGCGCGTGTTGAGCAGCGGGCCGCCCGAATTGCCGCGGTTGATCGCGACATCGGTTTGAATGAAAGGCACGTACTGCTGTCCGCCACCGGTATTGCGCCCGATGGCACTGACGATACCTGCCGTCACCGAGCGATCCAGGCCGTAAGGCGAGCCAATTGCGACCACCCATTGCCCCGCTTGCACACCGGATGAATTACCCAGGCGCAGCGCCGGCAGGTTGTTGCCTTCCACTTTCAGCAAGGCGACATCGGATTGCGCATCGCTGCCGATTACTTTCGCTTTCAGCTCGCGACTATCGGCTAGCTTGACCGTGACTTCATCGGCGTTGTCGACCACGTGGTGATTGGTCAGCACATAGCCATCACCGGAAATCAGGAAGCCTGTGCCCATCGACAGGCCACGCGGTGCCTGTGGCATCTGACCCCGCGGGCCTTGCATCCCCGGCGGCATCGGCATACCGAAGCGGCGGAAGATTTCGGCCATCGGGTCATCACTCATTTGCGTCGAGCGTTGCGGAGCGATCTTGGCCTCGATGCGCACGACGCCCGGCTCGACGCGATCCACCAATCGGGTGAAGTCTGGCAGCCCGGTCACCAGCTCGGGCGCTGGTGCCGCGGCAGGGGTTTGTTGCGCATCGGCCGAAGGCAACATCACGATGCCGGCCGTCGCTACCGCAGTGAGGGGAACAAGCATGAGCGGATGCAGGAATTTCTTCATCGGGAAAAATCTCGACGTTGAGGGAATTTTTTGGTTGATGCGCGAAGCCAGCTCGCCAACGATTACTCTTCGTCGGCAGGTTCCGCGCGGCGCGGCGCGAACGGGAAATACGACGCATCACTGTTCAAGCTGGCGTTGAACGTGCCATTGCCAGCGCTCGGGAGTACTGCGCGCGGCCACGGTTTGGCTGCAGGCGGCTGGAACGGATTGGTATTGCCCGCAGATTCCGCTTGCGCCGTGCGCACGGCCGACGCTTCGGGAAGGCTCACGCGAGGCGCGGCAATTTCAGCTTCACGCACAGGTGCAGATGTTTTTTGCGAAGGCGCAGCACGCGCCACGCGGACAGGTGCGCGCGCCGTGCCACTCGCGCGGATGGGGCTGGTCGATGTCGCGGCCGGGTTGATTTGCTCACGGCTGGGCACCGACGCTGCGGCCACGGTGATCGGTGCAGAAGCGGCGATATCAGTGGTCGATGCCAGCTGCGCGCCCGACGATACGGGCGTACTGGGCGATGCTACTTCGGTGACGGCGTAATCAGTTGGCGCCACGGCCGGTGCATCGGGACGCAAGGCCAGGACGCTGGCAATGGCCAGCGACGCGGCCATCGCGCCACCACCAAACCAGCGCCAACGCGCACCACGCGCGACCGATGTGCGCGTGGCGACTTCGTTCACCACGACTGCTCGCGCGGGCAGGCCCACCCCCTCGCCCTCGATCATCGGTATTGGCTCGTCGGCGATGCGCGCGGCAATGGCCTTGGCAAAACCGGCGGGCGCGGGCGCATCGGCCTGCTTGCGCAGGACATCGCCCGCGAATTGCCAGCGCGACAAGCGGTCGGCCAGTTCACCATCGTGCTGCAGCCGACGCAGCAGGAAGCGGCTCTGGTCGGCGTCGAGCGCACCGTCGATAAGGGCGGAGAGTTGTTCGCGATGGGTGTCGTTGGGGTTCATGCACGTCCTCGTTCACGCGATGTGGCTTTCGCATCCAGGAGCGGACGCAAGTCACGATCAATCGCCTCGCGGGCACGGAATATGCGTGAGCGCACCGTGCCGATCGGGCAGTCCAGTCGCAGGGCAATCTGGTCGTAAGACAGGCCATCCACCTCGCGCAGGGTGATGGCCAATCGCAATTCCTTAGGCAATGCATTGACCGCCTGCATCACCGCTTGTTCCACTTCATGGCGCAGCAATTCGCGCTCTGGCGTGTCAGTGTCGCGCATCTGCAGCGCACCGGCGTATTGCTCGGCATCAATCGCGTCGATGTCGGCGGTCGGCGGACGCCGCTTCATCGACACCAAATGGTTCTTGGCGGTATTGACCGCGATCCGGTGCAACCAGGTGTAAAACTGGGCATCACCGCGGAAACCGCCAATCGCCCGGTACGCGCGGATAAACGCCTCCTGCGCCACATCCTGCGCTTCCGACCAATCGCCCACATAGCGCGCGACCAGCGCGACGATGCGGTGCTGGTAGCGACGCACTAACAAGTCGAACGCCGTCGTTTCGCCGTCTTGCACACGACGTACCAGCTCGTGGTCAAGCACGTCGATCGGGACATTGGAACTATCGATGTCGTTGTCGGCTGTCAAAGCCGCAGCTCCAGCATGCATGGCGCCGTCTCGGATGATTGCCGGTTCTGACCGGGACGATGCACGAAAGTTCCCGATGCGACATCCGACAGCGCAGGGAATACCCCCATCATGCGGTGATTTGACGCGATATCAATGCCAGCGGGATGATGATGGGCTTCCATACCGCTTCGGATGTGCCCCATGATCGCTGCACTCGCCGGCCTGAAACCGCGCCATTGGCAAACTCGACTGCGCGATGACGGCGTACTGGTCCTCGCGTTCGACCGCGCTGACGCCAGCGTGAATGCGTTCTCCCAGGACGTATTGATCGAGCTGGACACGCTACTGGAGCGCATCGCGCTGGAACCGCCGAAGGGCGTGGTGATCGCGTCGGCCAAGCAGTCCGGCTTCATCGCCGGCGCAGATTTGAAGGAGTTCGCCGAATTCGACAAAAAAGGCACGGTCAACGACGCGATACGCCGCGGCCAGGCGGTGTTCCAGAAATTGGCCAAACTGCCCTGCCCGACCGCCGCCGCGATCCACGGCTTCTGCATGGGCGGAGGTACCGAAATCTCGCTGGCTTGCCGCTATCGCGCTGCGTCGACTGACCCCTCGACCCGGATTGGTTTGCCGGAAGTGAAGCTCGGCATCTTTCCTGGCTGGGGCGGCAGCGTGCGCTTGCCTCGTTTGATTGGCGCGCCGGCCGCGTTCGATTTGATGCTCACCGGCCGCAGCGTGTCGGCCACTGCTGCGAAAGCGATGGGGCTGGTCGACAAGACCAGCGAGCCCGCCACGCTGGAAGACACCGCCGCGCAGCTCGCCCTGCGGGGCTTCAAGCGCCCGCTCAAGCAGCGCCTTCTGGCTTGGATTACCAATACTTGGCCCGCACGCCAGTTGCTTGCACCGATGTTGATCAAACAGGTCGCGCGCAAGGCCCCAAAGGCGCACTACCCTGCGCCCTACGCGCTCATCGACAGCTGGAAGAACGCGAAAGGCGGAATCCAATCGCAGCTGGATGCCGAGCGTCGCGGCGTGGTCAAGATGGCCTCCACCCCGACCGCGCGCAACCTGATTCGCGTGTTCTTTCTGCAGGAGCGCATGAAGTCGCTCGGCAGCGGCGACAGCGGCATCAAGAAAGTACATGTGGTCGGCGCAGGCGTGATGGGCGGCGATATCGCGGCGTGGAGCGCTTACAAGGGCTTCGATGTCACCCTGCAGGACCGCGAACAGAAATTCATCGATGGTGCATTGGCGCGCGCGGGTGAACTCTTCGCCAAGAAGGTGAAGGATGAAACCAAGCGCCCGGCCGTCGCCGCACGCCTCAAGGGCGACCTCAACGGCGATGGCGTGGCCGATGCGGATCTCGTCATCGAAGCCATCATCGAAAAACCCGAAGCCAAGCGCGACTTGTACGCATCGGTCGAGCCGAAGATGAAGGCGAGCGCATTGCTCACCACCAACACCTCGTCCATCCCGCTCGTCGAGCTGCGCGAGCACATCCAGCGCCCGGCGCAATTCGCGGGCCTGCATTACTTCAACCCGGTCGCGTTGATGCCACTGGTCGAGATCATCCACCACGACGAAATGGCACCCGAGACGCAGCAACGCCTCGCCGCATTCTGCAAGAAGCTGGACAAGCTGCCTGTGCCCGTCGCGGGTACGCCAGGCTTCCTGGTCAATCGCGTCTTGTTCCCCTACATGCTGGAGGCGATGACCGCTTACTCCGAAGGCATCCCCGGCCCGGTACTGGACAAGGCCGCGGTGAAGTTCGGCATGCCGATGGGCCCGGTGGAACTAATCGATACGGTTGGCTTGGATGTTGCGTCGGGCGTTGGCGCAGAGCTCGCGCCGTTCCTTGGTCTGCAGATTCCCGCCGCGCTCGCCGCGCCGCCCGAGGCTGGCAGGCGCGGCAAAAAGGATGGCCAGGGTCTGTACAAATGGGAGAACGGCAAGCCAGTCAAACCCGAGGTGCCGGATGACTATAAGGCGCCCGAAGACCTGCAAGATCGCTTGATCCTGCCGATGATCAACGAGGCGGTGGCCTGCCTCAACGACGGCGTGGTCAGCGATGCGGAATTGCTCGATGGCGGCGTGATCTTCGGCACCGGCTTCGCGCCGTTCCGCGGTGGCCCGATCCAGTACGTGCGCGAAACCGGCGTTGATGCCGTGCTCGCACGGCTGAAGGCCTTGCAGGCCAAGCATGGTGATCGCTTTGCGCCGCGCCCAGGCTGGGACAATCCAGCCCTGCGCGTTCAAGGCTGACCGAAGCGACATCGCATAAACAAACGCCGAGCACTGCTCGGCGTTCTTGTTTGATCGATGTGGCCCCCGGGGCTTACATCGTGAAAGTCGGTTTCTCGCTCTCCAGGCGGCCGGCCAACAGCGATTCAATCTTGGCCTTCAATTGGTAGCCCTCAGGCGTGTCATCGAACTGCACGCCAACGCCGGCCGGCCGATTGCCCTGCGCGCCAACGGGCGTAAACCAGCAGACCTTGCCCGACACCGGCAATTTTTCCGAAGAATCCGGCAGCGTGACCATCATGAAGACCGGCTGCCCCAGTGGCAGGCGGTTGGGCGTCTGCGCAAATAGCCCACCGCCTTTGATGAAAGGCATATAGGCACTGTAGAGCGCGCCTTCATCAGGCAGATTGACGTTGAGGATGCTCTGGCGGGCCGCGCCGGCTGTCGGGGTCATGGATGGTTCCTGCTCAATGCCTATGGTGGAGGATACCTGCTGGACTCAATCCAAGCAGCCCTCGGCCTGCAAGGAATGCCAAATGGTTTGACGACCAGCCGGTTGCGAGAGACCCAGCGGCACTTGTTCCTTCGCGGCATCCAGTCGCATTCCTTCCCATTGTCTGAGCAATGCACCACACACCTTGAGCTGCGCGCTTGAAGCCAGCCCACCTGCACTACGCATGCGCAGCTGCAAACGCGAAATACTCGCGGGCATCGGAGAAGGCCGGCGCAATTGCAGGGGATCTGCTGGAAGCTGCACCCCGTCGCCACTGGCACTTCCTGCATCGCCGATTTGTGGATCTGGATACCAGCGATCACTTCCGGCAACCGGCCGGGAGGTTTGGTCTGCTGATGAAACTGCATCCCTACCAGACACCTGTGATGTCTGTAATGTCGATGGTGCCAACGCCTTCAAGCCCGAGGCAACACGCTGGGGCACCGCAGAGTCGTCGGAAGCGCTGGCATCAGGCAAGGATGGCGCTGGCGCTGCCGATGGCAACCAGACAATCGGAGTGCGCCTAAGCTCCACTCGCGCCATATCCTCCGTGGCCTGTTGGTACAGCAACCACAAGGTGGACCAAACCAATGCATTGATGCCGAGTGAGGCCAGCAGCGCGCACCATGACAGAGGTGCGTCATAGCAGCCATCCATTTTTCGTGAGCAATTGTCCGACGGCTGCATGCGCGCTTCCCTGCGGGCGACGCAAGCTGTGACAAGCGCACTGGGATGAAGTTCCGCGCTTAGCGGGCCGATGCGGGCCAGGCCAGCAGAAGCTCCATTACGGCAAGGTCAGCGCGGATCGTGGTTCGCAATAGTTCATGCGTCCGGTTGGCCTTGTCGAACCAGGCCGCCAAGGGGCGGATGTCGTATCCATTCGCGCTGCGCGCGCGTTCGGCCGCGACGTCTGCGGCAAAGCGCAGTCGCAGCGCAACATCGTCATCACTAACCCAGCGCTGGGCGATGGTGTTCGCAGCACTGGCATCACGCGTTAGTCGATCAAGATCGGCCACGATTTCCGCGCGCAGGGCCAGGGCGTCCTGCTGCAACCATGCATGCGCAAGCCCTGGGTGCCCGCGGGCGATGGACAACGCCTCGTCCGCTTGCTTCGCAGGATGCCCCTGCGCAATCAACCACGCCCGCGCTTCGCCTTCCTGCGGCAAGCGAAACTCCATTACCTGTACCCGACTGCGGATCGTCGCCGGCAAGCGTGCGGGTTGTGCACTGATGAGCCACAGGAAACGTCCGGGTTGTGGTTCTTCCAAGGTTTTCAACAAGGCGTTGCAGGCAGCGTGGTTGATTGCATCGGCCGGCTCGATGATGGCGACCTGATTCTCGCCATACTGCGGCGTGAGCGACAACTTGCTGCTCATCGTGCGAATTTGGTCGATGACGATTTCACTGCGCAACTTGTGGGTCTTGTCATTGACCGCATAGCTGATGAAACGTACGTCTGGATGAGCGGGGTGACCGTCGGGATGCGCCAAGCTGCCATCCGGACGCACCTCCACTGGATCCATCTGATTGCGCGACAGGTAAAGTTTGCAGCTGCGGCACTGGCCGCACGCTTCATTGCCCGGCGCACGCGCGGCGCATAGTGCGCGCATCGCCAGCTTTTCCGCGACCGCGCGCTTGCCTAGCCGCGATGGGCCAGCAAACAACAAGCCGTGCGGAAGGCGTCCCGCATCCAGCGCGGCGGCAGCTTGGTCGTAGATGCGCTGTTGCCACGGAGCTAGCTCGACGCTCATGAGCGATACGTCTTCAATGCGGTGAGAGCGGCAGCGGCAACGACATCTGCAGCTTGGGCGGCATCTATGACACGGAAGCGCTCGGGTGCATGTTCGGCGCGCTGCATGAACCCGGCACGCACGCGTTCGAAAAATTCCTCGCGCTCGCTTTCGATGCGATCAGGCGCACCGCCTCGCGAGTGCATGCGCGCACGACCCGCTGCGACATCGATATCCAGCAAGAAAGTCAGCCCAGGCTCGATGCCGACGCACTCGTGCTCCAGCATGGTGATCAGCGCCTCGTCCACGCCACGCCCAGCGCCTTGGTAGGCGTAACTTGAATCGGTGAATCGATCACACAAGACCCACGCGCCTGATTCGAGCGCCGGGACGATAGTCTCACGCACATGCTGCGCGCGCGCCGCGAACATCAACAAGGTTTCGGTTTCGTGTGTCGCCGGCTCATGCGAAGGGTCGAGCAACAAGGCACGAATCATTTCCGCCAGCGGCGTGCCACCGGGCTCGCGCGTGCTAACGACACGCTCGCCCTGTGATTCGAGTGCATCGCGCAAAGCATGGATGACCGTGCTCTTGCCAGCACCCTCACCTCCCTCGATGCTGACGAAACGCGGGTACGACTGGAGTGGTTTCATCGTGTGGGGGGCAACGGTTGCTCGGCCGGTAGCGCTGGGGTGTCTGCATCAGCCGCATCGGCCGGGGGCACATCAGTAACATTCTCAGGCGCACCATCCTTCGAGACGGTCACGGTGCCACGCATCGGCTCGTCAGCCCGGCTGGCGTCGGCACGGCGATTGGCTAGGTAAGCAGCGACATTGCGCTGGTGTTCGGGATAGGTCGATGCAAATCGGCTGCGACCGCTGCCATCACCCATGGCAACGAAAAACAATGCATCGCCAGGCGCCGGATGCGCGGTTGCCTGCAGCGAGGCCCGTCCCGGCATGGCGATCGGTGTCGGCGGCAGGCCTGCGCGAGTGCGCGTGTTGTATGGGCCATCGGTACGCAAATGCGCCCAGGTGATGTTGCCCTTGTAAGCATCACCCAGGCCATAAATGATGGTTGGGTCGGTTTCCAGGCGCATACCCAGCTTCAGTCGACGATCAAAAACGCCTGCGATTTGTGCGCGCTCGTCGGGGATGCCGGTTTCCTTCTCGACGATCGATGCCATCGTCAACAATTCGTACGGCGTCTTGAATGGCGTTTCCGGATCGCGCGCCTTCCAGGTTTCATCGAGTGCCTTTTCCATCGCTGCATACGCGCGCTTGAGTACGCCCAAGTCGCTCTCGGTGCGGTTGTACTGGTAGGTCTCGGGCAGGAAGCGGCCTTCCGGATGCTGATCCGCATGCCCCAGTGCTTTCATCAACGCCTCGTTGCTAAGACCTGCGGTTTCTTGCTTTAGATTCTGCGCGCGGCTGAGCGCGCGGCGCAGATCGCGGATGGTCCAACCTTCGACGATAGTGAAGCGATAACTGACCACTTTTCCATCGCGCATGTCGAGGAGTAGCTGGCGCGGCGTAATGCCTTCGCGCAGCGCGTACTCTCCGACCTGGATCTTGCCTGCCGTGCCAGTCAGGCGCGCCAAAGCCTGCCATTCAAAATCATGCCCCGACTGGATGCCGACACCACGAATCTTTCCCAGCACCGCCTGGAACGAGTCGCCCTGCGCTACAACCAAGGATGCATCGGGCTGAATGCCGTCGATTGGCGCATCCGCGAAACTCTTCTGCCGCTGCCAAACCACGCCCAATGCCAGCACGATGCAGACAAGGAGCAGGAATGCGGTGGTCAGGGCGCTACGGCAGCCTCTTTTCTTCACGATGCCTCCAAAAGTGGTTCAAAGCCGGGATGTGACTGTGCCAATGCCGCCTGCAAAGCGCGAATCTCCGGGTGGGTCCGTGGCCAGGCGCGCGCGCCCAACCGCTGGACAGGCAGGATACCGCGCACCGCATTGCACAGGAAAACCGCATCAGCACACTCGACATCGCTAGGCTTAAGTGATGTGACGTGGGCATCGACCTGCGCAAGTACCCACTCGCGCATCACCCCGGCCACCCCGCAGGCATCCAGCACAGGCGTTTGCCAGTGGCCATCGATCAAAGCGAAGAAATTGGCCGATGTCGCCGCGATCACTCTGCCTGCGCCATCACACATCAAGCCCTCATCCGCATTCGCTGCGCGCACCTCGTTTGCCGCGAGGATTTGCTCCAGGCGATTGCCATGCTTGAGTCCGGCAAGACGCGGTTGCGATGCCAGCGTGATTTCGCACCAAATCGTATCCAGGCTATCGATGCGGTTCGGAAGTGGATGCATCGATAACATCCAAAATGGCGCTGCATCTGAATTGGCTGCATAGCCGCGCACGCCACCGCCACGAGTGAGTTGCAACTTCAGCACGCCGTCTGCGCCATCCAGCAGGGCCATCGCTTCGGCATACATCCGCGTGGCATCCGGCAGCGGCATCGCCAAACGCTGGGTGCCATGCGTCAACCGCGCCATATGCGCATCCCACCACGGGATATCACCGCGATGTATACGCATCGTCTCGAACAAGGACTCGCCATAGGCAAGCCCGCGGTCATCCGGCGCAATCGCGTCCACGCGCGCATCGCCCATAAACATGCGCACGGTCATTCCGTGGCTCCCAGCGCGCGCAACATGCCGCGCGCCTTGGCCCGGGTTTCGGCGAGCTCCTTGTCTGGATCCGAATCGATCACGATGCCGGCACCGGTGCGGAAACGCAGCACGTCACCCTCCACTTCCGCACTCCGAATGAGGATGTTGAGGTCCAGGTCGCCGTCGCGGTTCAGCCAGCCCATCGCGCCGGTGTATGCGCCACGACCGACGTCTTCCAGCTCGGCGATGATTTCCATGCAACGTACCTTGGGCGCCCCGGTGATCGTGCCGCCCGGAAACGTCGCGCGGATGACATCGACGGGCGTGGCATCGCCACGCAACACGCCGCGCACATTGCTGACGATATGATGCACGTGGGCGTAGCTTTCCACGGTCATCAACTCGTCCACCACGACGCTACCACCCACGCACACGCGACCCAGGTCATTGCGTTCCAGGTCGACCAACATCACGTGCTCGGCGCGCTCCTTGGGGTGACCGATGAGTTCACGCACGCGGTCGGCATCATCATCGCCCGCAGTGCGCGGGCGCGTGCCGGCGATGGGCCGCGTTTCGGCGATGTCGCCACGAATAGACACGAGGCGCTCGGGCGAGGCGCTGACCACCGCCCAATTGTCATGCGCGAACACGCCGGCAAACGGCGCAGGATTGGCCACAGTCAACTGCCGATGCAGCATCGCGGGATCGAGTGGCGTATCGAAGCGTGCCTGCCATGCACGCGACAGATTCACTTGGAAGACATCACCCGCGACGAGGTAATCCAACACGCTGCGCACGCCATCGGTGAAGCGACCGGGCTCATCTTCGGAAATCGAGGACGGCGGCTGCCATGGTGGCAAGTCGGGCAATGCAGCGATCGCGGCGACATCCGCCAATACGGCATCTCGCAGCGCTTCCGCACCCGCTTCGGCCATCAACAACAGTTCGCCATTAGCATGGTCGTGCAGCAGCGCCACCGGGCAACGCAGCGCCGCTGCCATCGGCAGGCCGCCCGCAGCACGTGGCAGGTGCAGGATCGGCTCGACTTCCTGCGCCATCTCGTAACCCAGACTCAAGGCCCAACCACCCCGGAACGGCAATGCATGATCGCCGCGATCCGGCAAGCGGTGCGCCTGCCAGACCTGCTCGAGATGGTCGAAGAAACCGCCTTCTAGCTCGTTGCCCGAAAGATCACGCAGCTGGCCATCGGCATCACGCAGGAAGCCTTCACCATTCGTCACCAGCAGCATGTCCCAACGCGCATGCTTGCGCGCGGAGGCATCCAGCGCCGCCGCTGACGACACCGCCAGCAGCGGGTAACGTGACGGTGCCACGCGACGCAACGCCGCAAGATCTAGCGGCATCGGGAGTCGTTCGATCAACATGGAAGGCTGCGCCGGTCTAGCCCGGCGCCGATGCTCAAGCGCGCCGGAATACCAGCGTGCCGTTGGTGCCGCCGAAGCCGAAGGAATTCGACATCACGACATCCACCTGCACGTCACGTGCGGTATGCGGCACGTAATCGAGGTCACAACCTTCTGACGGATTGTCCAGGTTGATCGTCGGCGGAATCACGCCTTCCTTGAGCGCCATTGCGGAGAACACGGCTTCAACGCCACCGGCTGCGCCCAGCAAGTGACCGGTCATCGACTTGGTCGAACTGACCATCACCGATTTAGCCGCCTCGCCCAAGGCGGCCTTCACCGCCATCGTTTCGGCCAGGTCACCTGCAGGCGTGGAGGTGCCGTGTGCGTTGATGTAGCCGATGTCGCTTGCGTTGACGCCGGCATCGCGCATCGCGTTGACCATGCAGCGCGCCGCACCTTCGCCGCTCTCGCTCGGGGCAGTCATGTGGTACGCATCGCCGCTCATGCCGAAGCCGATGACTTCCGCATATATACGTGCGCCGCGCGCCTTTGCGCGCTCGTATTCCTCGATCACCAAGACGCCTGCGCCGTCACCCATCACGAAGCCATCGCGGCCTTCGTCCCATGGGCGCGAGGCGCGGGTCGGATCATCGTTGCGGGTGGACAGCGCCTTCATCGCGCAGAAACCACCGACGGCGGTCGGCGTGGTGGCGTATTCGGCGCCGCCGCAGACCATCACATCGGCCTCGCCATACTGGATCATCCGGTAGGCCAAACCGATGTTGTGCGTCGCCGTGGTGCATGCGGTGACCGCGGCGATATTCGGACCCTTCGCACCGGTCATGATCGACAGCTGGCCGGAGACCATGTTGATGATGGTGCTGGGTACATAGAAGGGCGAAATCTTGCGCACGCCACCATTGGCGTATTTCAGCGTGGTGTCCTCGATGCCGGACAGGCCACCAATGCCCGCACCGACGGCGATGCCGATGCGCTCGGCATACTCACCTGCGATCTCCAGCCCCGCATCCTTGATCGCCATCAGGCCCGCTGCGACACCGTAATGCACGAACGGGTCCATCTTCTTGATGTCTTTCGGGCTGATGAAGGCAGCCGGATCGAAATCTTTTACCTCACCGGCGATGCGGGTCGGAAAAGTGCTGACATCGAAATGGGTGATCGGACCAATGCCCGAACGCCCAGCCTTGATGCCGGCCCAACTGGATTCAAGGTCGTTGCCAAGCGGCGAAAGAATGCCGAGGCCGGTGATGACGACGCGACGTTTGGACATGCGAGCTCCGGTACTGCGTGATTCGATGTTGCGGGTTCAAACATGCACAAGGCCGCTCTAGGCGGCCCTGCGCGTCAAGCCTGCGTGCGCAGGATCAAGCCTTGACGTGAGCCTTCACGTAGTCGATCGCCTGCTGCACGTTGGTGATCTTCTCGGCTTCTTCGTCCGGGATCTCGCACTCGAACTCTTCTTCCAGTGCCATGACCAGCTCGACGGTATCAAGCGAATCGGCGCCCAGATCGTCAACGAACGACGAACCATTGTTGACGTCGTCTTCCTTCACGCCCAGTTGTTCAACCACGATTTTCTTGACGCGCTCTTCGATATTGCTCATGTGTGACCCCTCCGGGGGTATGTTCGGATGAAAGCTGGTGGTAAGTGTACGGGAAACCGCCCAACGCACGCGACGCCGGCGCATGGTCGCATTCAGCGGCATCGCGCACGGTTTGGCAAGCCCTCAGGGCATGTACATGCCGCCATTGACGTGCAAGGTTTCGCCAGTGATGTAGTTCGCATCCGGGCCGGCCAGAAAGGCGACAGCACGGGCGATGTCGGATGGCTCACCCAAGCGCCCGAGTGCGATTTGGTCGGCCATCGCGGCCTTCGCATCGTCCGGCAAATCCTTGGTCATGTCGGTGGCGATGAAGCCTGGCGCGACCACGTTCACCGTGATGCCGCGGCTGCCAATTTCCTTGGCCAATGACTTGGAGAACGCGATGATGCCGGCCTTGGCCGCGGCGTAGTTCGCCTGCCCTGCATTACCTGTAACGCCAATGACCGAGGCGATGTTGATGATGCGGCCACGGCGCGCCTTCATCATGCCGCGCATGACGGCCTTGCTGGAGCGATAGACGCTGGTGAGGTTCGTGTCGAGTATGGCCTGCCAATCCTCGTCCTTCATGCGCATCAGCAGGTTGTCTCGGGTGATGCCGGCGTTGTTCACCAGGATCGACAGCCCGCCGAATTCCTTCTGAATATCGTCGATGAGGCCTTCGATGCTGCCCGCCTCGTTAACGTTGAGCACGCGGCCGTTACCGCCCACCGACTTCAGGCGCTCGGCAATCGCGGCGGCACCGGATTCGCTGGTCGCGGTGCCGATGACGGTCGCACCGCGCGCCGCCAGCTCATCGGCGATGGCTGCGCCAATGCCGCGCGAGGCGCCGGTCACCAGGGCGATTTCGTTTTCCAAGGGCTTCGTCATCAGGCTTTCCATTCTTCCAAGGCAGATTCGAGGTCGGGCAGGCTGCCCAGTGCGCGTCCATCGAGCGACTTGTCGATGCGCTTGACCAGGCCGGTAAGCACCTTGCCCGGGCCGCATTCACCGATGCGCGTTGCACCATTTCCTGCCAGCACTTCCACGCAACGCGTCCACTGCACAGGCAGGTAAAGCTGGCGCACCAAGGCATCGCGGATGGCATCGACATCCGGCTGCACGGCAGCATCGACGTTCTGTACCACCGGGATATTTGGCGCATGCCATGACAGGCCTGCCATCGTCTCGGCCAAGCGGTTGGCGGCTTCGCGCATCAGCGGCGTATGCGAGGGCACGCTCACCGCAAGCTTGACCACTTTGCGCACGCCTTTTTCGCCGAGCAAGGCAATCGCGCGATCCACCGCCGCCGCATCCCCGCCAATCACGATCTGGCCGGGCGAGTTGTAATTAGCCGGCACGACCACTTTGGTATCGGAGGCCTCCTTGCACACCTCGGCCACCAGCGCGTCTTCAGCGCCGATCACTGCCGCCATTGCACCGGTGCCGGCAGGCGCGGCATCCTGCATCAACTGACCGCGGATGCGTACCAAGTGCGCACCATCCTTCAGTGACAGTGCGCCCGCAGCGACCAGCGCGCTGTATTCGCCCAAGCTGTGACCGGCCAACTGCGCCGGCAGCGCGCCGCCCTCCTGCTGCCACACGCGCCACACGGCGACGCCTGCAGCCAGCAGTGCGGGCTGGGTGAACTCGGTGCGATTGAGCATTTCCTCGGGTCCGCCCTGCGAGAGCGCCCACAGATCAGTACCGGCGCCGTCGGAGGCCTCTTCGAAAGTCTCACGCACGATGGCGTGGGCCTCGGAGAGCTCGGCCAACATGCCGATACTTTGCGAGCCTTGCCCGGGGAAGACGAAAGCCAGTTGCTTGCTCACGCGCACATCCGTTTAGCTGAAACGGGGCAGTTTAACGTTGGGTGGCAAAGCCCGTCTGTACTCACGCGTATGCGAAACGCGGCAAGACTCAGTAGCGCAGCAGCACCGAGCCCCAGGTGAAGCCGCCGCCGAAAGCCTCCAGCAGCAGCAGCTGGCCACGCTGCACCTTGCCGGAACGCACGGCGAAGTCCAACGCCAGCGGCACCGAGCCCGATGACGTGTTGCCATGCTGGTCGACGGTCACCACGACACGATCCATCGGCATATCCAGGCGCTTGGCGGTCGCCTCGATGATGCGCAGGTTGGCTTGGTGCGGGATGAGCCAGTCGATGTCGTGGCGGTCTAAGCCGTTGGCTTCCAGCGTTTCCTCGACCACCGAATCCAAGGCCTTGACCGCGTGCTTGAACACGTCGTTGCCGGTCATCAGCACGCGAACGCCCGCGTTCTCTTCTTCCGGCTTGAAGCCTTCTGACACGCCCACGGGGTTCCAGAGCAGTTCCTTCTTGCTGCCATCGGCATGCAGATGGGTGCTGAGGATGCCGGTGTCGGCATCGGCCCTGAGTACAGCCGCACCCGCGCCATCGCCGAACAACACGCAGGTGCCGCGATCGGACCAATCGATCATCCGGGTCAGCGTTTCCGAGCCGACCACCAGCACCGTCTTGGCATCACCGGTGCGGATGAATTTGTCGGCGACCGTCATCGCATAGATAAAGCCCGAGCACGCCGCGTTCACATCGAACGCCGGGCAGCCAACGATGCCAAGCTCAGCCTGCAAGAGACAGGCCGATGACGGAAAGATCAGATTGGGCGTGGTGGTGCCCAGCACGATCATGTCGATGTCGCCGGGCCCGACGCCTGCCGCGTCCATCGCCTGGATCGCCGCATCACGCGCCAGCGACACCGTGGTCTCACCCTCGCCTGCGACATAGCGCTGACGGATGCCAGTGCGCGCGGTGATCCACTCGTCGCTGGTATCGACGCGCTGGGCAAGCTCGTCGTTGGTGACTACCCGCTTGGGCAGGGCACTGCCAGTGCCGGCGATGCGGGAATAGATGCGCTGCTGGGCGGTCATGCGACGTCTCCGTGGTGCGAATCGGTGCGCAATGGCTGGCTTAGCCGAATTGCGCGCACGAAAAGACGATACCGGCTTGCACCGGCATCGTCATGTGTCTCGTTCCTGCGCAGGAAGCGCGGGATCAATCTTCGTCGACGACCTTGGACTTGGTCTCGATGACCTTCTTGCCGCGGTAGTAGCCATCGGCGGTCACGTGGTGACGCAGATGGGTTTCGCCGCTGGTCGGGTCGGTCGAAAGCTGCTTCGCCGTCAAGGCGCTATGCGCGCGGCGCATGCCACGCTTGGACGGGGAAACGCGGGACTTCTGGACTGCCATGATTCAACTCCAATGAAACTGTGATGTAGCGTGGAACTTCAATTCTTGTTGTCGGACTTCAGCGCTGAAAGCGCAGCAAACGGGTTGGTCGCCGCCGCTTCCTCTTCACGCACCGGCCAATCGCGCTCGACCGCTTCCGAACCCGGCGCAACCGGTATCACCGGCACGGCCAAAATCAGCTCGTCCTCAACCAGCTCAGCCGGCACGACGCGGCCGTCTTCCGGCACCAGCAGCGCCTCGTAACCTTCAGGCAACGCGGCTTCACCAGCTTCGTCGCGGATCAGACCCAAGGTTTGCTCGATGAGCACTGGTTCGATGAATCCTTGCAGGCTGCGCTGGCATACCAACGGCAAACCCGCTTCGATCGAGAGCTTGGCAAACGGCACTTCCAGCGCGTCGCGCCCGAATTCGATCCGGTAACGCGCGCTGCCTTCGGCATCGTTCAACAGGCTGCTCAGACGCGGCAATTCGGCCAGCGGCAGCTCACCTTCGAGCACCCGCCGGGCCGACACCATGCGCCATGCATCGACAGCAGGGGACGAATCAGCGGACATAGCCGGAAAATGTTAAGGATTTGGCCGCTTCCTGTCAAACGACCACGCTAGCCTCATTCTTTGATCCGGATCGGCTGCTCGGACCAGTCCGCGACCACCCCATCCCGCCCGACCAGGCGCAGGCCCAGCCAATGCAGCCCGGGCGCCAGGCCGCTGGCATCGATATCGGCCTCGAATCCGACCTTGGTTTGCTGCGGATCATTACTGATCTTCCAGTAAGCCGCGACTTCCGGCTGGGCGATGCCATAGCGAGCCTGGGCAACGGGCTTGCCGTCGATCAGGATCTCCACCGATGCCAAACCTACGCCATCGCGGAAGGCCCACCCGCGCACGCTGAAGCGCTTGGGCAGGGTCTGCCCTACGACAGGGTGGTCGATGTAGGCCATGGAGGGCGTGCTGCACGCCTTGCCATTAGTTGGCTCGATCCCCTGCGGGAAACGGGCGACGACGAAGCGTTGCGCGCCATGATCCACATTGACGATGCGCGAAGGCTGGATAGGCCCGACCTTGTCGCAGAGCGCATGATAGTGAGCGAGGAGGTCGCGATATCGCACTTCATCGGTGCCGATTACCAGCAATGCCGGCTGACCGGACCTGGGCAATACCCCCTCGCCTTCCAGGCCCCACAGGCGCAACTGGGGTGCGCGACCATGCTTGTGGTTGAGCGGATGATCCAGCACGCGGATGTCAGGATCCTGCAGCTCGAATCCCAACTCGGCGCCCAGCTTGAAATTGTCTGCCAGCAGCACTGTGCCCTCGGGCATCGCGGCCAGTTCTTCGCGCACCGCATCCGCCACTTTGTCCCAACCGGCGAAATTGGCTGGGTACCACTTCTCGGCAGCCAACCGCTCACGCAAGGACGGAACCGAGACCATGGCATACCAGCCGACCACCGCGATCAAGCCCACCGCCAACATCGCCCACATCGCCTTGCGCCAACCCGCACCCCATTTGCCCAACACCACCGGCACCGCTGCCAACAGCGCGAGATAGCCTGGAATGGTCCAGTGGAAGCTGACCCTCTCGTTGTCGGCGAAGAAGCCCAACACGAAGAATCCGAGCGTCGACAGGCCGCCCAGCAAACCGAAGTAGCGCCACTGCGAAGCGCCTTCACTGCGATCGCGCGCGGACAAGATGAAGGTTTGCACCAAGGCGATGAACAGCAGCGGCGTGACCAACAAAGCCTGCACCAGCACGAACGAAATACCATCTGCATGGAACGCCCATGGGTGGCGATCAACCATCTGGAAGCGCAGGCCGGCATCGCCGTTGTCCAGATTCCAAGCCAAGAGTGGCAGCCAGGCCACCGCACCGATGGCGAGCGCGATCAGGACACGCGGATCCCGCAATACACGGCGGCCTTCCTTGATCAGCAGGAGCGCGATGAACCCGATGACAATCACGCCGATGAAGCGATAGTGGCTAAGCGCACCAATCGAAAGCCCGAGCGCGAGTTCCAGCGCGCGCCCCGCGTTGACCTTGTCCAGCAAACGTGCGCCGGCATCCAGGCACAGTGCGGTGGCAAGCGCCATCGGCACGTCCGGCAGTGCAAGCAGGCCCAAGGTGCCCGACAGGGGCATCAATACGGTGAGCAACCCTGCCTGCCAACCTGCCGCTTCACCAAACCACCGCGCCGATATTTTCGCGACCAGCCACGGCAACAAGGCGGCCATGGCGATGAACGGAAAACGCAGCGCAAGCACATGCGGACCACCGATTTCCACGCCCAGGCGCGTCAACCATGCGGTCAACCCCGGCAGATCCGAATAAGCCAGCGCCAGATGCTGCCCTTCCTGCCAGTAGAACGCCTCGTCGACGAACAAGGGTAAGCGCCATGCCACCAGCAGCTTGGCCAGCAGCAACCCACTCCAGGCGATCAGGAAGTAGCGGCGCCAGACGGACACGTGCTCATTGGGTAACGGTAGACTCATGACCATCAACAATCTTTTCAATGTGGAAGGTTACCCGAGTTGGACATGACAACCGATGACAGGCCGACTGAAAGGCTGAAAGATCATCTGCGCGCGGCACAGGCACAGGTCAATTCGCTCGTGCTCGGCAAGCAGCACGAAGTGCGCCTGGCCTTCGTGGCACTGCTCGCAGGTGGCCATGTTCTGATCGAAGACCTGCCGGGCCTGGGCAAGACCACGCTCGCGCATGCGCTCGCCGCGACCTTGGGGCTTGGCTTCCAGCGCGTGCAGTTCACCTCGGACCTGTTGCCGGCGGATGTCGTGGGTGTCTCGGTCTATGACGCGGGCAATCGCGGCTTCGAATTCCATCCCGGGCCGGTTTTCAGCAACATCTTGTTGGCTGACGAAATCAATCGTGCACCACCTCGCACCCAAAGCGCATTGCTTGAAGCGATGGCCGAGCACCAGGTCACAGTCGATGGCACGACGCGTGCGTTGCCTGCCCCGTTCTTTGTGATCGCCACGCAAAATCCGGTGGATCTCTCGGGTACATATCCGCTGCCGGATTCGCAACTGGATCGCTTCCTCCTGCGCTTATCGATGGGCTACCCCTCGGCCGAAGCCGAACGCATGCTGTTGGTCGGCGAAGATCGGCGGGCCCTGATCGCACAGGCAAGCCCGATGCTGACCGAAGCCGAAGTGCTGGCCTTGCAACAGTCGGTCGGCGCGGTTCATGTCAGCGAAGCACTCGTCGCTTACGTGCAAGCGCTGCTTGCGCGCAGCCGGCAACATCCCGGTGTGCGCACTGGCCTGTCGCCCCGCGCTGGCCTTGCGCTGTTGCGTGCAGCACGTGCGCATGCGCTATTGCTTGGGCGGAGCCATGTCTTGCCCGAGGACGTGCAAACCCTGTTCGTGCCGCTGGCAGCGCACCGCTTGGTGGGAGATGGCGATGCTGGCGATGGCTCGCAACTGGCCAAATCCGTATTGCTGGCGGTCCCGGTCGATTGAAAACCGTACGGCGCCTCAGCGATGCGTTGTCGCGCTGGACCCGCCCGCGCGCCACCGAAACGCTGCCTATCCACATCGACCGTCGTCGGGTGTACGTATTACCCACCCGTTTCGGCCTGTTCTATTTGTTGCTGGTCATGACGATGGGCGTGGGCGCGCTCAACTACAACAACAACCCGGCACTGCTGCTGTGCTTGTTGTTGGCCGGCGCGGGCCTGGCGAGTCTGGTCGCTGCGCATTTGCAGCTGTCCGGGCTACAGGCCGACACACTGGCCGCGGAAACCGTCTCCGCTGGCATGTCGATGCCGCTTCGGGTCGCCTTCAGCGCGGCAGACACGCGCCCACGCAGCGGAATTCGCGTACATGCGCATGAGGTGGAAGGCGGACTTGCATTGGACGCGCAGCAACGCGGCATCGCCGAACTCGAGATTCCCACCCACAAGCGCGGCTGGATGGAGCCGGGGCGGATTGAGATCGCCACCACTCGGCCACTGGGCCTCGCTCGCGCCTGGTCAATATTGCGCCCGGCCGATCCCTGGCTGGTGTATCCCGCGCTCGAGACCCAGGGCCCGGCCCTGCCCGATGTGCAACATGACGGCGACCAGCGGCGTCCTCACTTTGCTGGCGACGACCTGCACCTATTACGGAATTACCAGCCGGGCGATCCGATCCGCAGCATCGCCTGGAAAGCCAGCGCGCGTCGCGACCAGCTGATGGCGCGGACTTGGGAGCAGCCGCATGGTGACGATGTCGCACTGGATTGGTTCAGTGTCGACCTGCCACACGAAGATCGCATCCGCCGCCTTGCACACTGGGTGGACCTGGCCGAACGCGAGGGCCGACGCTGGCAGCTGCGGCTTCCGCTACAACCGCCAATAGGCCCGGCCAGTGGCACGGCGCATCGGCACGAATGTTTGCGCGCGCTGGCCCTGATGCCTGAAGCACACGGATTCTGAGCATGGAATTCGACCTCGCCACCCGTCGCGCGCTATTGCTCACTCTCGCCATCGCGCTCGCGCCGCTGCTACTGCAACTGCCCGGCCAACTGGCGCTGGCCATCGCCGCCACGGCTGCACTGATGTCGTTTGCCAGCTGGCGCCGCAGGCTGCCAGGCTGGCTGAAACTGCTCATCGCCATCACCACGGTGTTTGCGGTACTCGCCGCCTTTGACTTCCAACTGGGGCGAGACACGGGCTGCGCCTTGCTGGCGGCGATGTTGGCAATCAAACCCTCAGAGACCCGTAGCCTTCGCGATGCACGCAGCCTGGTCGGGTTCGCGCTGTTCGCGCCCTTCGCCACTTTCCTCCTCGACCAAGGGCCGTTGTCGTTGGTGCTTGGCCTGATCGCCCTGGTCGTCGGCCTACTGACTTTGCAAAGGTTGGCCGATGTCGAATCCCAGATCCAGCCGGTGCCCGCCTCCAGCAGCCTGCGCAGCATCGGCGCCTTGATCGGCTTGGGACTGCCTCTGACGCTGGCAGCCTTCTGGCTGTTCCCACGTATCCCAAGCCCTCTGTGGGGCGTACCCGATCGCGCAAACGCCAAGGTTGGACTGTCCGATTCGATGTCGCCGGGCGACTGGCTTGACCTGATGAACGATGACAGCCCGGCCTTGCGCGTACGCTTCGAAGGTCCAGCGCCCGCGCCATCACAGATGTATTGGCGCGGCCCGGTCTTGTGGGATTTCGATGGTCGCGAATGGTCCTCGCCTGGCGCGCCAGCCCTGGTGAACCGGCCTGCCATCACAGCCGGCAACGCACGCTGGAATTACCAGCTGGAAATCGAACCCAGCGAACGTCGCTACATCACCGCACTCGACCTGCCCATGGCTGCACCTGCGGGAAGTGTGCTGACCCGCGATGGCCATGTTTTGTCGATGCAACGATTACAGGCGGTCAGTCGCTGGCAGATCGTTTCCGCACCGCCTCGGCAGTTCGATGCCGTGCTCGATGAGCACACACGTCGTCGTGCACTGGCCTTTCCTCGCAGCGTCAACCCGCGTGCTCAGCACCTGGCGCAGCGCTGGCGCACGGAAACCGGCGGCGATACGACCACTATCGTGCAACGCGCGATGCAGATGGTAAATGCCGACCTCGCCTACTCACTCGCTGCACCTGCGTTGGGCCGCGACACCGTCGATGAATTCCTGTTCGAAACCAAGACCGGCTATTGCGAACATTTCAGTTCCGCCTTCGTGTTTCTGATGCGCGCCGCGGGCGTACCTGCCCGTGTAGTCACGGGTTACGCGGGCGGCTATCGCAACCCCGTCGGCGATTACTGGATCGTTCGCAACTCCGATGCGCACGCATGGGCCGAGGTATGGCTGGCTGGCCGCGGCTGGGTGCGCGTCGACCCGACCGCAGCTGTCGCACCCGAACGCATCTACGACACTATCGCGGATCGCATGCCGGGACGGATCGGCAGCTTCGATGGGCTGTCAAACTTGTGGAACACCGCCGACTGGTTGCGCCGCGGCTGGAACGATTTCGTACTCGGCTTCAATGCCGACCGGCAGTCACGGATGTTGCAATGGATGGGCGTGAAACGAATCGAGGCGACCACGTTGGCACTCATTTTCGCGGTGGTTTCGCTCGTCGCACTCGGCTGGATGCTGTGGTGGTTGCGTCGTGGCGAACGCGAACGCGACCCACTGTTGCGTGCGTGGCATCGCCTCTCGCAGCGTTATCGTCGCTTCGATCTGACACGCGAGCCCAGTGAGGCTTCATCGGACTGGGTCGCGCGTGTGGCGCAGGCGCGCCCACAGGATGCCGAAGGTTTGCGCGGCATCGGCCAGCGCTTCAGCGACCATCGCTACGCTGATGCCGAAGCAACATCCACCCTCATCCGCGACATCAATCGATTCCGCCCCCGACGCTGACCAAAGCACGAAGACTCAGGCGGGCGTACCAAACCGACCGAGCGGCGCACCGGCCAGCAAATGCAGGTGGATCTGGAATACGGTCTGCCCGCCATCGCCATTGCAGTTCATGACGATGCGATAGCCATCGTTGTCGAAACCTTGGGCTTTCGCGTACTTCGCTGCAGCCAGCGCGAGACGTCCAATGATCTCCGGCTGGTCTTGCGGCACATCGTTCAAGGTCGCGAAGTCCTGCTTGGGCACGAACAAGACATGTACCGGCGCTTGTGGCGCAATGTCCCTGAAACCGAAGAGGTGATCGTCCTCATAGACGATCTCTGCCGGGATTTCTCGATCACGAATCTTGTGGAAAATGGTGCTCATTGGCGGCTCCTGCATCACGATGGGAAGGATGTCTTGGATGTTACCGCCGGCTCAAGCCATCTCGCTGCGGCTGCCAAATGCGTGCGACAAGGTGCCGCGATCCACGTACTCCAACTCGCCGCCCAGCGGAACGCCATGCGCGAGGCGGCTCGGTCGTACATTCGCCTGGCGGGCGAGCTGTGCAAGGTAATGCGCAGTCGCTTCACCCTCGACCGTGGGATTGGTCGCGATGATCAATTCACGTACTTCGCCTTCACCCAGGCGCGTGACCAGTTGGTCGAGCCCCAACTCTGCAGGACCGATGCCATCGAGCGGACTCAAACGTCCTTGCAGCACGAAATACAGGCCTCGATAACCAGTCGCTTGTTCGATGGCGAGGCGATCAGCCGGGTTTTCCACCACACAAAGCTCGGCGTGATCGCGTGACGAATTGGCGCAGGTGGGGCAAACATCTGTTTCACTGAAGTCGCGACAACGTGCGCAATGGCCAATCATTGCCATCGCCTCCTTCATGATTTCAGCGAGCCTTTCACCGCCACCACGCTCACGCTCCAAGAGGTGGTACGCCATGCGCTGCGCGGACTTCTGCCCGACCCCGGGCAACACGCGCAGCGCTTCGATCAATTGTTCCAGCAGCGAGCTCACGGACGATGCCTACTCAGAA
The DNA here is from genome assembly GCF_900155935.1 of Solilutibacter tolerans. Classification (GTDB taxonomy): domain Bacteria; phylum Pseudomonadota; class Gammaproteobacteria; order Xanthomonadales; family Xanthomonadaceae; genus Solilutibacter; species Solilutibacter tolerans. The sequence continues at coordinate 49,622 of NZ_FTLW01000004.1, read as the reverse complement.
AATCCCCGGCAGTTTCATCCCCGGCGGCATCGGCATGCCAGCGGTCGCGGCCCCCATCTTTTCCTGGGTGGCGGCATTCGCCTTGTTCACGGCATCGTTGAACGCGGCGGCGATCAGGTCTTCGGCCATTTCAGCGTCTTCGAAAACGCTGGGGTCGATACGCACCTTGCGGCATTCCATCTTGCCGCTGAGCGTCACCGTCACCATCCCGCCACCGGCGTTGCCGATGACTTCCAGGTTGGCCAATTCTTCCTGCGCGCGCTGCATGTTTTCCTGCATTTTCTGCGCTTGCTGCATGAGCTGGGCGATGTTGCCTCGCATGGGGTAACTCCTATGTCGTGTGGGTCAGTCGTCCAGCGGACGGATGGAATCAGGCACCAATTTGGCACCCTGCTGCATCAATCGCTGCACGTCGGGATCATTCAGGAAGGCGTCTTCGGCTGCGCCGTGGCGGGCGTCGCGTTCACGCTCGTTGCGCTGACGCAGGGTATCGCCCACGTTCGCCTTGGTGGTCTCGAAGCGAATTTGCGGCGCGGCACCGAAGGCCGCCGTCAGCGACTCCGACAATTGCTTGACCGCCATCGGCGTCTTGAGGAAGTCATCGTCCGCCGAGAGCGAGAGACTGAGCACGCCGTTGTCGTAAGCGACGAAGCCAACATGCGAGGCCAACTCCTTGGTCGGGCCTTTCAACGGCGTGCCGGCGATGAGGTCCAGCCAGCCATCGGCGTCCAGCGACATCACCTTGGCGACCGGTGCCGCAGGCGGCTCTTCGCGCATCGCAGGCTCAGGCTTGGTGATGCGTTCGCGCTGCGGTACCGGCGCAGGCTCGGGTTTCGCCACGGCTTCAGCAATCGCGGCCTGTGCGGCAGCGCGTCCATCGACCTGCGGTTTGGCGGCACGCGGCATTGGCGTGGCATTCGATGTCACTTGCCCGGCACCCGCGCCCTCGCCCATCGGACGGAACGCCAGCATCCGCAGCAAACTCATCTCGAAACCCACGCGCGGCGATGGCGCAATTGACAGGTCACGCCCGCCATTCACCGCCATCTGGTACCAGAGCTGCACGACTTCGGGGCGCACGCGTTCGGCGAGCGATCCAACATCGATACCGCCATCATCGTCTTGCAACTGCATCGCCGGCACCAGTTGGCGCAGTTGGACGCGGTGCAGCGCATCGGCGATGGCCTCGAGTACATGGCCCCAGTCGGGCGACAATTCGGCGAGCGAAGCAACCTCGCCCATCAACTTGTCGCCATTGGCCTCGGCCAAGGCGGCCAGCAACGCGGCTACGCGTGCGCGATCGACGGTGCCGAGCATGGCGGCGACCGCGGCATCGCCCAACCCACCTCCGCCATAAGCGATGGCTTGATCCAAGAGGGAAAGCCCATCGCGCAGGCTGCCATCGGCGGCGCGAGTGAGCTGGCGAATCGCGCCGTCTTCAAACGGTATGCCTTCGGCACCCAGGATCTTGCGCATCTGTCCGTCGATCTGCGCAATATCCAATCGCTTGAGATTGAACTGCAGGCAGCGCGAAAGTACCGTCACGGGCAATTTTTGCGGATCGGTCGTCGCCAGCAGAAACTTCACGTGTCCCGGCGGCTCTTCCAGCGTCTTCAAAAGCGCGTTGAACGCGTTCTTGGACAGCATGTGGACTTCGTCGATCAGGTAAACCTTAACCCGGCCGCGGCTGGGCATGTACTGCGCGTTGTCGATGACTTCGCGCACATCGTCCACGCCGGTGTTGGAGGCGGCGTCGATTTCGAGCAGGTCGATGAAACGCCCCGCATCAATATCCAGGCATGTGCGGCATTCGCCGCAGGGCTCGGCCGATGTGCCCTGCTCGCAATTGAGCGATTTGGCGAAGATGCGTGCGATGGTGGTCTTGCCGACGCCGCGGGTGCCGGTAAACAGGAAGGCATGGTGGACGCGGCCGGTATCCAACGCATTGGTCAGCGCCCGGACCACGTGCTCCTGGCCCACCAGTTCGGCGAATTTCTTGGGGCGCCACTTGCGGGCAAGAACGAGGTAGCTCATGCCGTCATTCTGCCATGCCCGGCCACCCGCCCCGGGCCCGGGAACGGACCTTTTGCCTTGTGGCCTGCGCCGCCTTAGAATGCTCGGCTCGCGTCGTGCCGGAAACGGCCGCCGTGACACGGAGAGGTGTCCGAGTGGTTGAAGGAGCACGCCTGGAAAGTGTGTAAGCGTCTAAACCGCGCTTCGGGGGTTCGAATCCCCCTCTCTCCGCCAGTTTTCTGCATCATGCGCCGCGTGGTGCACGTCTATGGTGGCCCTGTCGGCCCCCCGCGACGCTAGCGCGAAAACTCCGCCAGGGCCGGAAGGCAGCAACGGTATTGTGCGATGCGGGTGCCGGGGATCGTTGGCAGGGCCGCCACCTTTTCGGGCCTGCGGGTTTGCTGTGCGCAGCTCAGGCCGGCTTGAACACTTCAGGCAAAGGCGCCACCAAATCGATCACCTCGCCCGGCATCAGCACCTGCATCCCACGTGCGCGCAGGGCCTCGATTTCATGCTCCGAGCCATAGTGGTAGAGGTGGCAGCGCGCCAACAGGTCAGCCGGATATTCACGCTCCAGGTCCTCGATACCGCTGTGCGAGGGGTTACCTACCAGCGCACAATCGTGAGCGATGAGTTCATTTGCATCGGCGAATTTGGCCAGCATCTCGGGGATTGGGCGTGTATCGCCGGTCCACACCATGCTGCCACGCAGGCGCAGGCCATGCGCCGTGTCCGGCCAGTGATGACGCACCGGGAAGGCCTCTATGCGCACATCGTCATGCCAGAAGTGATCGCCGACGATGATCAGCTGGAACGCATCCCAGAAATTGGTGCCGCCCTCAGCCAGGGCATTGGGATACTCGGCAACGCGCTGTTGCACCCAAGGCAGGACGCCGGTCGGACAGTAGATGCGCACCTTGCCGCGTCGCGCCGGGTCAAAGATGGTGTCAACGAATAATCGCTCGAACCCGCTGACGTGATCCAGATGCGCATGGGTGATGTACACGGCCCACGGATATTCGCCGTAGTACTCGACGTAGCGCGTCAGCCCTTCCGAGCCACAATCAATCGCCAGCCACGGCTTGCCATCGCGCTCTATACAGGCCATGGCGCTGCCGAATTCGGCGACGGCCATCGCCCCGCCCGTGCCCAGGAGCCGCAGCGCCCAACTCATCGTTCCATGTCCTCGGTCATGCCTTCATCATAAGCAGTGCGTACTTGAGCAAACCCTGACTCGATGGCCGAGGCCAAAGCAGGCCCGCCCAATTTGTGCAGGGAGCGATGCAGCCGTGCCAAGTTGGCGCGTCGCCACCCTCTCTCCGACGGATCGCGCAGGCGCGCCTTGTCGAAGTCGATCATCCAGCCATTCGCGGCATCATCAAACAACAGGTTATGGGCGTTGAGATCGGGATGGTCCAGCCCCGCGCGATGGAACCGGGCAACCAACGCTCCACTCGCCTGCCAAGGTGCGGATGTTGCATCGGCCAAAACGCGATGACCGAAGGAGTGTACGTTGGTGATGCGCGTCAGCAGGATCGCGGCGCGGTAACGTCGACCATCACGCCAATACGCTGCGGCCAATGGCCTTGGAACCGGCAAACCGTCCGCATGCAAAGCCTGTAGCAGGCGGAATTCCGCGAAGCTGCGCACGCTGTTTTCGCCGCGCCAGACATAACGATCACGGCTAAGCTTGGCGATCAGTCCGCCGCGCAAATAACGGCGCAACACCATGCCGATGTCCGGCGCATTGATGAACCACGCCCCACCTCGGCCACCACTGCCTACAAGCTCTGCAGCATCGCCCCAATGCGCGGCCTCGAACCATTCGGACGTCGGCGTTTGCCGCCGCGTGGTCGGGTCGAACACAATGGCCCCTTCGCTCCGCGCATCGCGGAACGGCACGACCTTTTCATTGGGTGTGCGCATCGACATGACCCGAGTCTAACAATCCACGTGAATACGAGCCCTGCCCCCCCGCAATCGGTCTGCCTGCTGCGCCTGTCAGCGCTTGGTGATGTGACCCATGTGCTACCGCTGATCCGCAGCTTGCGCGCGGCCTGGCCCGAGGTGGAGATCACTTGGGTGATCGGCAAGGGCGAGCATCGCCTGCTGGATGGCCTGCCCGGCGTGCATTTCGTCGAATACGACAAGAAAAGCGGCCTTGGAGGCATGTGGGCGCTGCGCAAGGCACTCAAAGCACGACTGGGCAAGCGCAAGCGTTTCGACGTCTTGTTGCAGATGCAGGTCGCGGCGCGCGCAAATCTACTGTCAGCCTTCATCCCAGCCAAATTGCGCGTGGGCTACGACAAATCGCGCAGCAAGGACTTGCACGGTCTCTTCATCAACACGCGCATTCCGGATCAGCCTGGCATCCATGTGTTGGATGCCATCGGCAGCTTCTGCGAGCCACTCGGGCTCAGGCAGGCGGAAGTCGTGTGGGACATGCCTGTGCCTGCCGAGGCCTTCGACTGGGCTCGCGCGCAATGGCCGGACGATGGTCGGCCGGTGCTGATGATTTCACCGGCCTCCAGCCACGTGCGCCGCAACTGGCGGCCCGAGCGCTATGCGGAGCTCGCCAACCACGCCGCCGCGGAAGGCTGGCGGGTGGTGCTGTGCGGCGGCCGCAGCGATCTGGAGCGTGAGCTGGGCGATGCGATCATGGCGAAGATGGAGCTGGCGCCGCAAGACCTCATCGGCAAGGACACGCTCAAGCAACTGCCCGCGCTGCTGTCACGTGCTGACCTGCTGGTGACTCCGGACTCCGGCCCCATGCATATCGCCAATGCAATGGGTACCAAGGTGTTGGGCCTGCACGCCGCCAGCAATCCGCTGCGCAGCGGACCGTATTCGGATGTGCGCTATTGCGTGGACCGTTATGACGATGCGGCGCGCAAATTCCTCGGCAAGCCGGCCGGCGAGCTCAAGTGGGGCACGAAGATCGAGTTCGACGACGTCATGGACCTGGTGACGGTCGATGACGCCATTGCGGCCTTCGAGCGCTATCGGGCCGATCAGACCTTGGGTGCGCGGTAATCCTCGTACGATTTTTCCTCGACGTAGGATGAGCCCAGCGCCAGGTTGATGTCCTTTTTGATCCGCGCGCGCTCGTCATTCTCGAAGTAGACGCTGCGGGCAAGCTTGATGAACTCTTCATCGAAGGCCTGTGCCTTTTCCTTGATGCGGATGTCGTCTTCAATCACCCACAGGCGCTCGTTAACGGCCTTGAGCGCAGCGCGCAGTTCGGCGATGTTGTGGCCGGCGGCCGGATGCGCCATCCAGGTGCGCTCCAGCGCGGACAGCTCGTTGCGAACGTTGGCAAGCTTGGCTTCATCGCTCATGCGCTCGGACTTGATCTGCAGGATGGCGATCTTGTCCAGCAGCTCGCCGAAGGACACCGGCACCAGAATCTCGGACATCGACAGGCTCCACGGGAAAACGCCAGTTTAGCGGCTCTTGTGGCGCCCGCGACCGCCCCGTATCATGTGCGGCTCGCTGCACGCCGGAGAGGTGGCAGAGTGGTTGAATGTACCTGACTCGAAATCAGGCATACGTTAATAGCGTATCGGGGGTTCGAATCCCCCCCTCTCCGCCAGACAAGCAAAAAGGCACCCCTCGCGGGTGCCTTTTTGTTTATTCGGTGATGGGATGGATGAGAACAACCGACAGGGGTTCGGCAAATTCGTCTGAACGAATTAAGACGGCCCTAGGCCGCCTTCGCGCAGCGAAGGTGCGGCACATGGATGCGCCCCCCCCTTCTCCCCAATTGCGGTTGCGCTGCCAGCTCTATCCGGCCGACGTGCTCGCGCATGCTTTCTCATCATCCGAACCAACATCCCAACCCCCAACTTGCCGAATCTCAACGTCACCCCGATGATGCGTGGACCCTCCCACACAACATCCGCATGATCGAATTCGGCCACATCACCCATCCCGGACTGCGCAGGCAGCTCAATGAGGACACCTACCACGGCGATGGCGGGCTTGGCCTCTGGCTGGTCGCCGACGGTATGGGCGGGCATGAATATGGCGAGGTGGCGAGTGCGATCGCCCGTGAGTCCGTGGTGCGCGAAGTCCGCGACGGCACCCCGCTGACCCAGGCCATCCGCATCGCCGGCGAGGACATCCTGCGCAGCCCACGTGGCCGCCGCGACGCCCTGCCGATGGGCACGACGATGGTTGCCGCGCGCGTGCAAGGCCCGCGTTTCGAAGTAGCTTGGGTCGGCGATAGTCGCGCCTATCTCTGGCACGCCGGGCGCTTGGTGCAGCTCTCGCACGATCACAGCTATGTGCAAGAGCTGATCGCGCAAGGCACGCTGGGGGTGGAGGAAGCGCGCAAGCACCCGCAACGCAAAGTGGTGACGCAGGCGCTCGGGGTGACCGATCCCGCGCATATGGATATCGAGCAGCTGACCGGCGCATTTACCTCGGGCATGCAGCTTTTGTTGTGCAGTGATGGCCTGACCGAGGAAGTGGACGATGCGGCCATCGCTGAGATCCTCGCCCGCCCTGGCCTCACCGCGCAGGAGAGCGCGGACACACTGGTCGCCGCCGCGCTCGACAACGGCGGCAGCGACAACATCACGGTATTGGTACTGCGCTGCCACTAAGGCAGCAACCATTCGTCAGCTTGCCAGCACCCGCCACAGCACGGGTTTGTCGTCCAGCTTCTTGCCGATCGCATCCAGCCGCGCCTCATGCGCGGTGCGCTCGTCACCGCTGACTATCACGCGCGGCCGTGGGCCCGACGCCGCGACTTGCGCAGCCAATGCTTCTGCCGCGGCATCGGCTTGGTTGGCGTCGGCTTCCGCAGTCAGCGCGTCGAAACCGATCTCGCTCTGGCCGCTGGTCATCGCCAGGTAAACATCGGCGAGCAGCTGCGCATCGAGTAGCGCGCCGTGGAGTTGTCGATGTGCGTTATCCACGCCCAATCGCCTGCACAACGCATCCAGCGAATTGCGCTGACCAGGATAACGATGTCGCGCCATCTCCAAGGTATCGGTGACCGTGGCGCGATCGCTGATGCGCCCACGTGATGCCCCAACCAGCGACAGCTCATTGTCTAGGAACCCGATATCGAAGCTGGCGTTATGAATGATTAATTCGGCGCCATCGATATAGTCGAGAAACTCATCGACCACGTTTTCGAAACGCGGCTTGTCGGCAAGAAACTCGGTAGTGAGCCCAGTCACTTCCTGCGCGCCCTGCTCGAACTCGCGATCCGGGTTGAGGTAGTGATGGAAGTGATTTCCAGTCGGCCTTCGCTCGATCAACTCCACGCAGCCGATTTCCACCACGCGATTGCCTTTGCGCCATTCAAGACCCGTGGTTTCGGTATCCAGCACGATTTGTCGCATCAAACTTTCCCTTGTTCCTTGATCGCGATGGCAGCGTCGCGCGCCAAGCCATCGACTCGCTCATTGTCCGGATCGCCCGCATGGCCCTTCACCCAGCGCCAATCAATGTGATGTCGCTTCGCCGCGGCGTTGAGGCGCTCCCACAGGTCCTGGTTTTTCACCGGCGCGCCGCCCGCAGTCTTCCAGCCGCGCCGGATCCAGTTCGGCAGCCACTGAGATATACCCTGCTGCACGTATTTCGAATCGGTATAGAGGGTGACGTCGCAGGCTTCGGTCAACGTTTCCAGCGCCTGGATCGCCGCCATCAACTCCATCCGGTTGTTGGTGGTGTCAGGCTCGCCGCCGGAGAGCTCGCGCTCGCGCGCGCCGTAGCGCAGCAACACGCCCCAGCCACCAGGACCGGGATTGCCCAGACACGCGCCATCGGTATGCGCCTCGACGGCCTTCTTCGCCGCCGTCATAGAGCGTCGCCCACCGCCGGGCCCAGCGCGGGCACACGCTTCATCGTCATCGGCATACGGCGCTTTTCCGCGGCCAACAGATAGACCGCGCGCGCACCAGCCCCCAACTGCAACTCGCTATCGATGCGGTTTCGCCAACGCGGACCCAGGCCCTGCGCGACCGGCTCAGGTGCCAGCCCTGCGCGTTTGAGGCGACGACGCCAGGTGACCGGCTCACGCCCGGACACCCCTTCGCCTTGCCAATGCCCACGGTACGGCGATAGTGGGTTCAATTCGAACACCGACAGCCGCCCGCCCGGCACCAGCACCCGCACACATTCTTCAAGCCAAGGTTCGATCTCATCACTTTCCACATGTTGGACGATGATGCCGCCGATCGATTCACTCGCCAGCGGCAGAGCCTCGCCACAGGCCACATCCCCTATCCAGCCACGCCCACCAGCACGCAGCCACAGCCCGTGCGGCTGATCGATGGCACTGGGACGCGACAACGCGCTGAAAGCCAGCCACGGCAAGCCAGGACGGGCCGAAATAGCCGCGTGCAGGCTGGGCAACTCGCTCATGGCCAGAGCCAGGCCGTGTTCGCTGGCGAACCAGTCCGGCGGCGCATCAGGTTGACGGGCGGTGACTAGGGCAGGCATCGTCGCCCATTCTACGTGCCGGACCCGTATCGTCAGCCCTTGATATCGCCGCCTCCGCCCCTGCCCGCTTTCGCTGACAACTACCTCTGGTGGCTGCCGGGCACGCATGGGCCGCTATTGGTCGATCCGGGCGATGCAACGCCCATCCTTGAACGCTTTGGCAATGCGGCCTCGCTCACCGCGATCCTGCTCACCCACCATCACGACGACCACATCGGCGGCGTGGCGGCGCTCCTGGAGCGCTGGCCCAACACGCCGGTCATCGCGCCACATGAGCCGCGCATTCCCTTCGCCACCCAGCGCGTGTCAGCCGGAGATGTGGTCGATGTCGATGCGTACCGTTTCAATGTCATCGAAGTGCACGGTCACACCCGAAGCCACATCGCCTATCACGGTCATGGCCTGCTGTTCTGCGGCGATGCACTCTTCAGCCTGGGCTGCGGGCGCATGTTCGAAGGTGATGCGGCAACAATGCGCGCCTCCCTGGACCGCCTCGCTGCCTTATCCGATGACACACAGGTCTGCTGCGCGCACGAATACACGCTATCCAATGCGGCCTTCGCTCAACACCTGATGCCACGCAACACAGCTCTGGCAGCGCGCATCCGCGAGGCGCGTGCGCAGCGTGAAGCTGGTAAGCCCACGCTCCCTTCCCGTTTATCGGATGAACGCGCATGCAACCCTTTTCTGCGTCTGGACGATGGCGAATTACTGGCAACGCTCAGCTCGCATCTGGGCCATGCCCTGACCGACCGCGATGCGACATTCGCCGCGCTACGTGGCTGGAAGGACGGATTTCGCGAATGAGGCTGTCCTCCACCATCGCTGCGCTGGGTCTTGCGATGGCCTGCGCATCGTTGCCCGCTTTTGCCGCCGATGCCGGCAAATCCACAATGGCCGGACACAACCCGAGCATCGTCACCCGCAGCGGCCTGGACATCCACAAACGCTTCCGCGCGAACCTGGCCGAGCCCGAATGCAGCAATGCCAGCGCACGCTGGCGCGCGCATTACGCCGCCATGCCCAAGCGCATGACCAAAGACGATGACGAACTGCTCGCTTTGTTTGGTTACGTAGTCGATGAATTCATCAAGGCCGGCTTGCCGACCGAATACGCGTTGGTACCGGTGATCGAAAGTCGTTACAACCCGTCTGCACGCAGCAGCGCCGGACCCGCAGGCATGTGGCAGTTCATCGGCCTCACCGCGCGCAACCAAGGCATCACCATGCGCTCGGGCTACGACGGCCGCTATTCGGTGGTCGAATCCACCCGAGCGGCGGTACGTTACTTCAAAATCCTGCACAGCATGTTTGGCGGCAATTGGCGCGTGGCGATCATGGGCTACAACGCGGGCGAATATCGCGTCATCGGCGCGATCAAACGCAGCGGCATGTCGCAGCGCAAGGCGGATGCAGACAAGATCCAGGGCGTGCCTGCACTCACCCGCGCTTATGTCGAAAAGCTGCACGCGATCTCCTGCCTCATCGAGCAAGCCGATGACCGCAAGCAGTGGATGGAATCACTGGACAGGCCCGTACCGATCCTGACCGCTGAGGTCGTCGAAGAAGGCGCAGGCAGCCTAGATGACTGGGCCCGCGCTCGCCAACTGGACCCAGCTTTACTCAAGCGTTTGAACCCCGCCCTCGCACGCGGGCCGATCAAGAACGGCAAGCAGGCACCGAAGCTGCTCGCCCCGATGCGCGGCGCGGCCGGCACCAGCGCAGTCACCTCCGCCCCGAGCGAGCCGCTCTCTTCGCCTCAAACGCAGGCCAGCGCACCTGACACCCCCACAACCAACGGCAGCTACATCGTTGCCAAGGGCGATTCCTGGTGGGCCATCGCCAAGCGGCACGGCCTTAGCGTGAACGAATTACTGCGTCGAAATAGCCTCGACAAGGCCAGCGCACTACGCCCCGGTATGGTGCTGAAGCTCGACGCGCCTGCCCACTGACGGGCAAACTGTACGCCTCATCCCCAGATAGAACGGAACACAGCATGGGTTTCCTGCAAGGCAAGCGCGCTCTCATCACCGGCATCGCCAGCGAACGTTCGATCGCCAGCGGCATCGCCGAAGCGATGCATCGCGAAGGCGCCGAACTCGCCTTCACCTACCTGAACGAAAAGCTGAAGTCCCGCGTGGAAGCCGCGGCGGCGGAGTTCGGCAGCGACATCGTCCTCCCGCTGGATGTGACCTCAGACGCGCAGATCATGGAGTGCTTCGAAGCCCTCAGCGGCCCCTGGGGTGACGGCTTCGACATCCTGGTTCACGCGATCGCCTATGCGCCGCGTGAAGCAATTGCCGGCCAGTTCCTCGACGGCCTGACCCGCGAGAACTTCGCCATCGCGCACGACATCTCGGCCTATTCGCTGGCCGCGCTCTCCGCCGCCGCCCGCCCGATGATGGCCGGCCGCAACGGTGCCATCCTCACCCTGTCCTACCTCGGCGCGGAACGCGCGCTGCAGGGCTACAACGTGATGGGCGTGGCCAAGGCGAGCCTGGAGGCGACCGTGCGCTACCTCGCCTACAACCTGGGCCCGGAAGGCATCCGCGTGAACGCGGTCTCGGCCGGCCCGATCAAGACGCTGGCCGCGGCCGGCATCGGCGGCTTCCGCAAGATCCTCGGCCATGTCGAGGAGAACGCCCCGATGCGCCGCACGGTGACCATCGAGGAAGTCGGCAACGTCGCCGCATTCCTGTGCTCGGATCTCGCCAGCGCCGTTACCGGCGAAGTGACTTATGTCGATTCGGGCTACAACATCCTTGGTATGACCGGCTTGAACGACTAAGTACGCATCCTCGCTGCGAATGAAAAAGCCCGGCATGTGCCGGGCTTTTTGTTGTGCGATGTCGCTGCGCTGCAGTTTAAAGCTGGGTCTCGACGACGCGGATCTTGCGCGATTTGCGCAGCTCGGCGATGTAGGACTTCGCCGTCTGCTCGGCAGCTGCCGAAGACAGCTGCTGGCGCATCCCGGCCAGCTGGGCTGCGGGCACCTCGGCCGGATTGGCAGGGGTCGCTGCATCGATGCGGAACACCATCCAGCTGCCATCCGGCAACACCACGGAGCCGGCAGACACCTTGCCTTGCTGTGGACGCGGGACGGCGAAGATCGCCTTGGTGGCTTCCGGTGTCGGTGCGGGCACGTTGCGGGTCACCCCCTTGAAGGGCTCGACCGCCAGGCTGCGCGCTGCGGCCAATGCAGCCAGATCTTCGCCCTTGCCGGTCGCCGCCACCATCGTTTTGGCAGCGGAGGACGCTGCCTTGCTGGCACGATCGGCGCGGATGTCGGCGATCACACGCTCGCGCACTTCGGCAAGCGGAATCGGGCGTTCAGGGGTATGCGCCACGACGCGCAGCAAGACGCTGTGATCGGTGCCGACGTCAATCGGGTCGCTGGCCGTGCCGTCTTGGATGCGCGCCTCGGAGAACGCCTCGCGCTGCACTTCCGGCGATGCCGCGATACCTTCGCCACCACCCTTCGGTACCGGTCCAACCTTCTGCACGGTCAAGCCATGCTTGGCCGCCGCTTCCGCGAAGCCAGAAGGATTCTTCATCAAATCATCGACCAAGGCCGAAAGCATGTCGTTGTAGGCGCGCTCGCCTGCGCCGGCGATGGCTTCGGCTTCGATTTGATCGCGGACTTCTTCGAAAGACTTTCGCGTGCCAGCCTTGACCTCACCCAGCTTGATCACGTGCCAGCCAAAATCGGTCTTTACCGGTGCGCTCACCTGATTCGCCTGCAAGGCGAAGACAGCATCTTCGAACGGCTTGGGCATGCCGCTGCCGCGCGTGATCCAGCCCAGGTCACCGCCCTGCGCCTTCGAGCCAGGGTCACCCGAGTTGGTGCGTGCGAGGGCCGCGAAATCGGCACCGCCATTGGCTTGCTGGGCCAGCGCCGCTGCCTTGTCCTGCGCGGCTTTTTGCGAAGCAGCATCCGCTGATGCATCAACCGGGATCAGGATGTGTGCGACCTTGCGCTGCTCGGCCTCGCCATATTTTTCCTGCTCGGCGGCATAGCGCGCGCGCAGGTCTGCTTCATTGACGGGAGCCGGCGGCAATTTGGCCGCTTCGACATCGATGTATTCCAGTGTCACCGTCTCCGGCGCGAGGTATTCGCTGGCATGCGATTTGTGCCATGCGGCGATATCGGCATCGGATACCGGCGCGGAGTCAGGCGCCATCGGAATGCGTACCACGCTGACATCACGCTGCTCAAACCACAGCGCCAACATCCGATCACCTTCGGATTTGGAGGTGAACGCCGACAAAGCAGCGCGACCGACCAGTGCATTGCGCTGCAAATCGTTGCGCAGGTCTTGTTCGAACTGCACGGGCGTACGCGGGGGGCTCAGGCTGGAAAGCACGGAGACGTACTTCTGCTGGTTGAAGCGGCCATCGACTTGAAATTCCGGGATCTTCTCGATCTCACGACGCACGCTGGCATCCGCGACTTGGATGTTGGCATCGACCGCGGCCAGACGCATCAAACGCTCGTCGATCATCGACTCAAGAATCTTGCGCTTGTTGTCGACCGATTCGAACGCCTTGTTGTCGAAGGCGTCGCCCTGCTCCGCGCGTTGTTGCTGACGCACCAGCTCAACGCGCTGGCGATATTCCTGCACGCTGATTTCTTCATCGTCCCAGAACACCGATACCGGCCAGAACGACGGTGCGGACTTCCACCAGGACGGCGGCGACTGGATGCGCGCAGCAAAATTCTCCGAGCTGCCGGTCATGTAGTCACTGACGCCGAACAAGGCGAACGGCACGATCAACAGGCCAAGGATGACAGTGGCCACCCAGCCACTGGATTTGTCGCGTAGTGCTTGCAGCATTTCTGTCGGCTCCGGCCGCGTGCATGTTCAGCCACGCAGTTTAGCGCGCATCCAGCGGATACGGCTGTTTGCGTGTGGATGAGTACAAAAAAACCCTGCTCGAGAGCAGGGTTTTGATGATTCAATGGCGGAGCGGACGGGACTCGAACCCGCGACCTCCGGCGTGACAGGCCAGCATTCTAACCAACTGAACTACCGCTCCGCGAAGCAGGAAAGTCTAATGACCTTCCCGGCACTTTGCAACACCGGAGACACGAAATATTCGCATCATCCGTCCCTCGCAAGAAAATGGTGGGCGCTGAGGGGATCGAACCCCCGACCCGCTCCGTGTAAAGGAGCCGCTCTACCGCTGAGCTAAGCGCCCACGAGGGACGCGCATGATAACGCAGCCGCACATCACGCGGGCAAAGAAAAACCCGGCGCATGGCCGGGTTTCTCATATCGCTTGGGCGATGCTTAGTTCACCGCATCCTTGAGCGCCTTGCCAGCCTTGAAGCCCGGAGCCTTCGAAGCAGCGATCTGCAGCGCTTCGCCCGTCTTCGGGTTGCGGCCGGTGCGGGCCGCACGCGAACGCACTTCGAAGGTGCCGAAGCCGGTCAGCGCGACCGAGTCGCCCGACTTGAGGGCACCAGTGACGCCACCCAGCACGGCATCGACGGCGCGACCAGCATCAGCCTTGGTGAGGCCGGCGGCCTGGGCAACATGATCAATCAATTCGGTCTTGTTCATTCGTGACTCCTAGTGTCGAGCGGCGACATGCCGCCGGGATTTACAAAATCGCGACTGCCGATGCGGTCGCATGTGATCGCTTGCGGTGAAGCGCAACCTTGCCGTTATACCAGTGGCCACACGGCTCGGGCAATAAAAACCCCGTTAAAACATGGCTTTTTTGATGTTGCAACGTGTCATCTAGTGCTTGACTTCACCCTTGCGTTTGCGCTTGTCATCCGCAGACTTGGGTGGAATCACCGCCTCTGCTGCGGTTTCAGGCACCTCAACATTCGCAGGTGTCAGCGGGCGTTCCAGTGCCAGATCCAGCACTTCATCGATCCATTTCACCGGCACGATCTTCATGTGCTGGGTCACGGTCGCGGGAATATCCGCCAGATCTTTCTTGTTCTCATCGGGAATGATGACGGTCTTGATACCACCTCGCAGCGCCGCCAATAGCTTCTCCTTCAAGCCGCCGATCGCCGACACGCGTCCACGCAGAGTGATCTCACCGGTCATTGCCACATCCGCGCGCACGGGGATCTTGGTCAACATCGACACCAAGGCCGTCGTCATCGCGATGCCTGCACTCGGGCCGTCCTTCGGCGTCGCGCCATCGGGCACGTGCACGTGTACGTCGAACTTCGACAGGAAATCGAGGTCGATGCCGAAGCGCTCGGTGCGCGAACGCACGACCGACAACGCCGCCGATGCGGATTCTTTCATCACATCGCCCAGCTGACCGGTGAGGATCAGCGCGCCCTTGCCCGGCACCAGCGTCGATTCGATCTGCAGCAGATCGCCGCCGACTTCCGTCCACGCGAGACCCGTGACCAGACCGATTTCGTTGTCGGCTTCGGCGCGACCGAAATCGAAACGCTGCACACCAAGATACTTCTCAAGGTTCTTGTCGCTGACCTTGATCGTCTTCGTCGACTTCTTTTTCTGCGGGCCGGCCAACGCGATTTCCTTCACCACCTTGCGCGCAACCTTGGCGACTTCACGCTCCAGGTTGCGCACGCCGGATTCGCGCGTGTAGTAACGCACGATGTCGCGGATCGCGCTTTCCTGGATCTCCAGCTCACCGTCGCGCAGACCGTTCGCCTTGATCTGCTTCGGCACGAGATAGCGCATCGCGATGTTGACCTTTTCTTCCTCGGTGTAGCCGGGGATGCGGATCACTTCCATGCGGTCCAGCAACGGGCCCGGGATGTTCATCGAGTTGGACGTCGCGATGAACATCACCTCGGACAAATCCAGATCCACTTCCAGATAATGGTCGTTGAAGCTGTGGTTCTGCTCAGGATCGAGCACTTCGAGCAATGCCGATGACGGATCGCCGCGGAAATCCATCGCCATCTTGTCGATTTCATCCAGCACGAACAGCGGGTTCTTGGTGCCGACCTTGTTGAGGTTCTGCACGATGCGGCCCGGCATCGAGCCGACATAGGTGCGGCGATGGCCACGAATCTCGGCCTCGTCACGCACGCCGCCGAGCGCCATGCGCACGAACTTGCGATTGGTCGCCTTGGCGATGGATTGACCCAAGGACGTCTTGCCGACGCCCGGCGGGCCGACCAGGCACAGGATCGGGCCCTTCATCTTCGACACACGCGACTGCACCGCGAGGTATTCAAGGATGCGGTCCTTCACCTTCTCCAGGCCAAAATGGTCGGCGTCCAGCACGTCCTGCGCGGCCTTGAGGTCCTTGCGCACCTTGCTGCGCTTCTTCCACGGCACGCCCAGCAGCCAGTCAAGGTAGTTGCGAACGACGCCCGCTTCAGCCGACATCGGTGACATCTGCTTGAGCTTGTTGTATTCGGCCTTGGCCTTGGCCTCGACCGCCTTGGGCATGCCCGCGTCGGCGATCTTGCGCGCGATGTCATCGAGTTCGTTGCTGCCGTCCTCGCCCTCGCCCAGCTCCTTCTGGATCGCCTTCATCTGCTCATTGAGGTAGTACTCGCGCTGGCTCTTCTCCATCTGCGACTTCACCCGGCCGCGGATCTTTTTCTCCAGCTGCTGCACGTCGAGCTCGCCATCGACAAAGCCGACCAGCATCTCCAGACGCTCGCCGGTATCTAAGGTCTCCAGCAACTTCTGTTTGTCGGCCAGACGCACGCCGAGGTGCGCGGCGACAGTGTCGGCGAAACGCTCGGGTTCCTCGATGCCGGACAATGTCTGGATGAGCTCCGGCGGCAGCTTGCGATTGGACTTGACGTATTCCTCGAACAGGCCAAGCAAGGAACGCGCAATCGCATCCAGCTCGCGACCATCGCGGATGGTGGTCTCGCGCAGCTCGTCCACTTCGGCCAAGAGCGCACCTTCGCGTTCCTCAACATTCGATACGCGTGCACGGCCCACGCCTTCGACCAGCACCTTGATGGTGCCGTCAGGCAGCTTCAGCAATTGCAGCACGTTGGCGAGCGCGCCAACTTCGTAGATATCGTCCGCGCCCGGGTCATCAGTCTCCGCCGATTTCTGCGCGACCAGCACGATGCGCTTGTCGCCTTCCATCGCCATCTCCAGCGCCTTGATCGACTTGTCGCGGCCGACGAACAGCGGGATCACCATGTGCGGGAACACCACCACGTCGCGCAGCGGCAGCACCGGCAGTAAGGCGCGTGGGATGAGGGTGTCCTGTTGGGTCATGTTTCACTCCAGTTGGCGGCAGTTCCGCCCTGCATCTCTTTATGGGGGCCGCGCTGCCCAGAGGCAAGCGCGAAAACAAAAACCCCGGCAGCGCCGGGGTCGATGTTCAGCTCACTCACCGGATGCCTTGGGCATCGCGGGCTCAGCCGGCGGATTTTCGTAGATGACGAAGGGTTCGGTCTTGTGCTCGATGACGGATTCGTCCACCACGACCTTGCTCACGTTCTCGAGCGATGGCAGGTCGTACATGGTGTCGAGGAGGACCGATTCGACGATCGTGCGCAGGCCGCGCGCGCCAGTCTTGCGCTTGAGCGCCTTCTTGGCAATCGCCGACAGTGCATCGGGACGGAATTCGAGCTCCACGCCCTCCATCTCGAACAACTTCTTGAACTGCTTGGTGATGGCGTTCTTGGGCTCGGTCAGGATTGAGATCAATGCCGCCTCGTCCAGCTCCTCGAGCGTGGCGACGACCGGCAGGCGACCCACGAATTCGGGAATGAGACCGAACTTGATCAGGTCTTCCGGCTCCACATCCGCCAGCACCTTGCCGATCTCCACCTTGCGCTCTGATGACTTCACCTTGGCGCCAAAGCCAATCCCGCCGGCCTCGGTGCTGCGCTGCTGAATGATCTTGTCCAGGCCCGCGAACGCGCCGCCGACGATGAAGAGGATGTTGCGCGTATCGACCTGCAGGAACTCCTGCTGCGGATGTTTGCGCCCGCCTTGCGGCGGCACGCTGGCAACGGTGCCTTCGATCAGTTTCAACAGCGCCTGCTGCACGCCCTCGCCTGACACGTCGCGGGTGATCGACGGGTTCTCGGACTTGCGGCTGATCTTGTCGATCTCGTCGATGTAGACGATGCCCTGCTGCGCCTTGTCGACGTCGTAGTCGCACTTCTGCAGCAGCTTCTGGATGATGTTTTCCACGTCCTCGCCGACGTAACCCGCTTCGGTCAACGTGGTCGCATCGGCCATGGTGAACGGCACGTTGAGCATGCGCGCCAGCGTTTCGGCCAGCAGCGTCTTGCCCGAGCCGGTCGGCCCGACCAGAAGGATGTTGGACTTGGCCAACTCCACCTCGTCCGACTTCTGCCGGCTCTCGATGCGCTTGTAGTGGTTGTACACGGCGACGGCGAGCGTCTTCTTGGCGCGCGCCTGACCGATCACGTATTGGTCCAAGACCTCAAGGATCTCCTTCGGCTTGGGCAGCGCGCTACGTGCAGTCTGAGACTTCTCCGTGAGCTCTTCACGGATGATGTCGTTGCACAGGTCCACACACTCATCGCAAATGAACACGCTGGGACCCGCGATCAATTTCCGGACCTCGTGCTGGCTCTTCCCGCAGAACGAGCAGTAGAGGATCTTGGTGCTGTCGCCGGAATGGCCCTTGCGGTCTTCGGTCATGCGTCGTACCTAAATTTAAGCGTGTTTAGTGCTGCGTGAAGCCTTTGTTAAACGGCTTGCAGCCCGAGAATAGCACAGGCCCGGCGATGTGCCGGGCCTGCTGTTTTGACGCCGATTTGGCCGATTAGTTCGGCTGGATCGAGTCTTCCGGACGGCGTTCCAGTACCCGGTCAACGAGGCCGTAGTCACGCGCGGCTTCGGCGGACTTGAAGTTGTCGCGCTCGGTGTCGTGGGCGATGGTCTCGAACGACTGGCCGGTGTGCTTGGCCAGGATTTCGTTCAGGCGCTGCTTCATCCCCAAAATCTCGCGGGCATGGATATCGATGTCGGTCGCCTGGCCTTGGAATCCACCCAGCGGCTGATGGATCATCACCCGCGAATTCGGCAGGGCGTAACGCTTGCCCGGCGCACCGGCGGCAAGCAGCAGCGCGCCCATCGAGGCGGCCTGACCGATGCAGGTGGTGGACACGTCCGGCTTGATGAACTGCATGGTGTCGTAGATCGCCATGCCAGCGGTGACGATGCCGCCCGGCGAGTTGATGTAGATGCTGATTTCCTTTTCGGGATTTTCAGCTTCCAGGAACAGCAGCTGGGCGACGATCACGTTGGCCATGTGATCGTCGATCGGGCCGACCATGAAGATCAGCCGCTCTTTGAGCAGGCGCGAATAGATGTCGTAAGCGCGCTCGCCGCGGCTGGTCTGTTCGACCACCATCGGCACCAGGTTCAGGGCTTTGGTTTCAAGGCTGCTCATGCGGGCTCCGGATTGTGGACACCATCACTCGGGGCGGATGGCGTCCTGGAAGGGTAAGGGCTGCTCGGTGTGCTGGGCTTGCTCGGCAACCCAATCGGTCACCTGCTCTTCCATCACGCGATTCTGCAGTCCAGCCAAGAGTTGGGGATCATTTCGGTAAAGTTCAATGACCTGGTCGGGCTCTTCGTAGGTCGAAGCGATCAGGCGCATCGTCTCCATCAGGCGACCGCGATCCAGCTGCAGCTTGTTGCGACGGGCCACTTCGCCCGTGAACAGGGCGATCAGCACGCGCTTGCCTGCGGCGTCCATGAAGTTGGCAGGATCCGCCTGTATGGCTTGGCCTTGCTCACGGGCTTGCTGAACGGCGTTCTCGGCCATGGCCTTGGCCTCCAGCTCAACCAGTTTCGGCGGCATGGTGACGTGGTTGTAGCTGCTGATGATTTCTTCACCCACTGCACGGCGCAGGCGGTACATCAACGCCCCCTTGAGCTCACGCTCCAGGTTGCTGCGGATTTCCTTGCGGAAGTCTTCCAGCTCACCGCTCTTCACGCCAAAGCTGCGGATGAAGGCATGGTTGGCTTCCGGCAGCTGCGGCTCGGCGACTTGCAACGCCTTCAGACTGACGTTGGCAGTCTTGCCGGCCAGCGGAGCGACAGGCCACTCTGCTGGAAAAGCGACTTCCGCGGTCTTCTCGTCACCGGCCTTGAGGCCGACAAGCTCGGCTTCGATGGTCGGGAACAGCATGCCGCTACCAATCACGGTGGAGCCACGCTCGCTGCCTTCGGTCGGCAGACGCACGCCATCGGCCTCGGTCCACATCTCGACATCAACCAGATCACCGTCTTTGGCTTCGCGGGTGACCGGCGACCAGCTGCGACGCTGCTCGCGCAGGTTCTCGATCATGCGGTCGATGTCCGCATCTTCCACCGCCGAGGTATGACGGGTGATGTTGAGCTTGCCAAGGTCGATGTCGCCAAATTCCGGCACCACTTCGAAATCGGCCACGTAGGCCAGCTCGCCTTCGCCGGCGGCTTCGTCGGACGGCTCGATACGCGGGCTGCCGGCAATCTGGAAGGTCTCTTCGCGCAACGCGTCGCCAAAGCCTTCGCGCAGCAGGTTGTCAAGGATCTCGGCGCGCACCTGCGGGCCGTAGCGCTTCTCAATCACGCTGGTCGGCACCTTGCCCGGACGGAAGCCCTTGATGCGGGCGTCGCGCGCGATCTCGCGCAGGCGGCTGCCCACGCGACCTTCGAGGTCGGCGGTCGGAACGCGGAACACCACGCGGCGGCCAAGATCACCGGTGGATTCGATCGAAACCTGCATAAGAACTCCTGCCACCTGCTCGCCGGTGGTCTTTATCCGTGGTTGCATTGGGGCGATCGCGTGAACGATGCGCCGAACGCATTAGTTTGGCGGATTTCAGCCTGACGCGCCAGCCGCGAAGGGATATTTGCACCTCGCCCACGCGACATCCCCACCGGCTTCAATACCGAAAGGGGCCTGATTGATCCTGGGATGGTGCGAAAGGGGGGACTCGAACCCCCACGCCTTGCGGCACTAGAACCTAAATCTAGGGCGTCTACCAATTCCGCCACTTTCGCGATGTCATTACCATTCTGCCAAAAGAAAGCCCGGCGCGAGGCCGGGCTTCTCGGGTTTGGTGGGCCGTCAAGGATTCGAACCTTGGACCTATTGATTAAGAGTCAACTGCTCTACCAACTGAGCTAACGGCCCGAGCTGAAAATTGTAGCGGAGCGCGATGCCCTGCTGCAATCCCGTCGCAAAA
This sequence comes from Solilutibacter tolerans, assembly GCF_900155935.1. Lineage (GTDB taxonomy): Bacteria > Pseudomonadota > Gammaproteobacteria > Xanthomonadales > Xanthomonadaceae > Solilutibacter > Solilutibacter tolerans. The sequence continues at coordinate 29,014 of NZ_FTLW01000004.1, read as the reverse complement.
ATGGGGTGGATGATGGGATTTGAACCCACGACCCCCGGAATCACAATCCGGTGCTCTAACCAACTGAGCTACACCCACCATTGAAGCGTTTTCGTGTTGCCGGAAGCTGGCGCGCCCGGCAGGAATCGAACCTGCAACCACCGGCTTAGAAGGCCGGTGCTCTATCCGATTGAGCTACGGGCGCCCGTTTCGGATTGTCGCATCGTCGACGGCACCAGTGGTGGTCGGGGTAGAGGGATTCGAACCCCCGACATCCTGCTCCCAAAGCAGGCGCGCTACCAGACTGCGCTATACCCCGCCGGAGTACCGGTCCCGCCGCCGCATCGAACCGATGCCACGAGGCCGTGCATTGTCGGGCCACGGCATAGTGCTGTCAAACACTGAATGCACTCTGTGTATGCTTTGCCCTGCACGGCCACCTCCTGATCGCACAAGGACACGACATGATTCGCAGTGGAAACCCCGCCCTGAAGGAATCCACCTTCCTCGACTCCGCCACCGGCGTTGTGGTCACGCGCGATGGTGGCGCAATGACACTCAATGGCACGGTCAACAAAACCGGCTTGCTGTTGTTACTGGCCGTCATCACGGCGGCTTATGCCTGGTCGCAGACCCTGGATGCCAGCGGCAACCTCAGCGCCACCGCTCCGTATTACCTGTGGGGCGGCGTGATCGGCGGGCTAGTGCTCGCGCTCGTCACCGTGTTCAAAAAAGAATGGGCGCCGGTCACTGCGCCGCTTTACGCGCTGGTCGAAGGCCTGTTCCTCGGCAGTATTTCGGCCATCTACAACGCGCGCTTCGAAGGCATCGTGTTCCAGGCGGTCATGCTGACTTTCGCAATCATGTTTGCGTTGCTCATGGCCTATCGCTCAGGGCTGATAAAGGCAACCGAAAACTTCAAACTGGGGGTGGTTGCCGCGACCGGCGGCATCTTCCTCGTCTACCTCGCCACATTCGTGTTGGGCTTCTTCGGCATCAAGATTCCGATGATCCACGACTCCGGCCTGATCGGCATCGGCTTCAGCCTGTTCGTCGTCGTGATCGCCGCGCTCAATCTGGTGCTGGATTTCGACTTCATCGAGACCGGCGTCGAGAAAGGCGCGCCAAAATACATGGAGTGGTACGGCGCGTTCGGCTTGATGGTGACACTGGTCTGGCTTTACCTGGAAATCCTGCGCCTGTTGTCGAAATTGCAATCGCGCAATTGAGTGTTCGCGTCATCGTCAAAGAATCAGGCCGCCCTTGGGCGGCCTGTTTTGTTTGGGATGTTGTGTCGTTGCGGCGACATGGCGAAAGCTTGCTACAGCTAGTGACCTTATCTACTTCGCGCGTCTCGACGCGCTGATTTCCATCGTTGCTGAAGGTTTCTGGAGGCGAGGCATCGCGATGAACACGATCGCGACGGCACCGAGTGCCCAGCAGTAGTACACCTGCCCTGCAATCTCCAGCGGCGAGAGTTTCGCCAATGACGCCGCGAGCAATATCTGCGCGCCCCACGGGATCAACCCTTGGGCCACGCAGCTGAAGATGTCCAGCACGCTGGCAGCGCGCCTGGGCGTGACGCCATGACGCTCGGCGATGTCGCGGGCCAGACTGCCGCTGATGAGAATCGCCACCGTGTTGTTGGCGGTGAACACATCGGTCACCGTGGACAGCGCCGCGATGCTGGCCTCGCCGCTGCGCGGGCCCGCATGCCCACGCGCGAAGCGTGCCACTTGCGCGGAGACCCACGCCAACCCGCCACTCGCCCGCGTGAGCTCGGCCAATCCGCCGATCAGGATGGATAGCAGGGTGATCTCCACCATGTTCTCGAAACCGCTGTAGATGTCGCTGGCCCAACGCACTGCGTCGTAACTTTCGGCACCGAAGCAGTAGCCGAACGTAGCAGCCAGCACGATTCCGCATCCCAATACCACCAGCACGTTGACGCCGGCGATCGCAAGGCCCAGCACAACGAGGTACGGCAACACCAGCCAAGGCGATGCGGATGGTGGCAAGGCGACCTCGGACTGCCCGCGCCCCAACACGGCCAGCAGTACCAGCACCAGCAGCGCAGCCGGCAATGCGATCTTCACGTTCTCGCGGAATTTGTCGCGCATTTGCGCACCCTGCGTGCGGGTGGCAGCGATGGTGGTGTCCGACACCACCGACAAGTTATCGCCAAACATTGCGCCGCCCACGATGCTGGCCACGACCAATCCGACCGGCAGGCCCGTCGCATCCGCGACGCCGAGCGCAATCGGCACCACCGCGGCCAGCGTGCCCATCGAGCTGCCGATGGCCAGCGACACGAAGCCGGCAATCAGAAACAGCCCGGGCAACACCCAACCCGCCGGCAAATGCCCCAGCGCCAGACCCACTACCGCATCCACCGCACCCACTGCCTGCGTCACAGCCGCGAACGCGCCCGCCAGCAGGAAAATAAGGCACATCAGCATCACATTGCTGTCGCCCATGCCGGCCAATAGGCGCTCGGTCGCATCCACCTTGCGGCGATGCGCGATCCACGCCGCCAGCACCAGCGCCGGCAAGATGGCCACGGGGGCGCGCAAGGTGTAGAAGCCCATTGCCTCGCCGTGCGCGGTGAAATAGACGCCTGCGCCGAAGAACAGGCCCAAAAACACCAATAGCGGCCACAGGGCCCAGCCATTCGGCTTGTCAGTCAATCGGGGCTCCATCGCTTCATCATGATTAAAAGATGAAATATTGTGCGATGCGACAAGCCCGATGTCCAGCCCGTCAACGACAACGGGACGCCGAAGCGCCCCGTTGCTGGTGTACGACGATGAGGAAGCCTTTACAGGCGCGAAGCAATCGCCTCGGCAAAGCTCATCGTGTTGCCGGTGCCGCCCAGGTCTGGCGTGAGATTGTCGCGGGCTTCGAGCGTGGCGACGATCGCCTTGCGCAGGCGCTCCGCCTCTTGCGGCATGCCCAGGTGATCCAGCATCTGGCCCGCGCCCAGCAGCAAGGCGCACGGGTTGGCGATGCCCTTGCCCGCGATGTCCGGCGCCGAGCCGTGCACGGCTTCGAAGATGGCTGCATCGGTGCCGATGTTCGCGCCCGGGGCCAGGCCCAGGCCACCGACGAGGCCCGCGCACAGGTCGGAAATGATGTCGCCGAAGAGGTTGGTCGTCACGATGATGTCGAACTGCTCGGGCTTCATCACCAACTGCATGCAGGTGTTGTCGACGATCATCTCGTTGCATTCGATGTCCGGATACTGCGCGGCGACTTCGCGCGCGGTCTTGAGGAACAGGCCGCTGGTCGACTTAAGGATATTGGCCTTGTGCACCACGGTGACCTTCTTGCGGCCGGTCTTGCGCGCCAGGTCAAAGGCGTAACGCACGATGCGCTCGGAGCCCTTGTGGGTGATCTTCTGGATCAGGGTCGCAGTCTCGCCGTCTTCGCTCACCTGCTGGCCTTCACCCGTGTACGCGCCTTCGGTGTTCTCGCGCACGGTGATGAGATCCACGCCCGAGGGGAAGCGCGACTTGGTGTTGGGGAAGCTCTTCGCCGGACGGACGTTGGCGTACAGGTCGAAGTGGCGGCGCAGTTGCACGTTGATCGAGGAGAAGCCCTCACCCACCGGCGTCGTCAGCGGCGACTTCAGCGCGATCTTGTTCTTGCTGATGGAGTCGAGCGTCGCCTTCGGCAACAGCTCGCCATGCTTTTCCAGCGCCACCAGGCCCGCGTCGGCTTCCTCGTACTGCAGGCCGAGGTTCATTTTGTCGAGGACGTGCAACGTGGCGGCCATGATTTCCGGGCCGATGCCGTCGCCGCGGATCACGGTGATGGTGTGGGTCATGTGGGGATTCCTGCGTTTGGCCGGCAAAACACCGGCGTGGAGGTCGATATCAGCCCACTATTATGCCGCGTATGGTCACGCCCGGCATTGACCAATGGTCGAAGCCGAGCCCGGCGTGTCCGGCTGGGCCGGGTGATGCCAGCGACTCAGCCGTGATCGTGGGCGCTGGGCGATGCGGCATCCCCTGCCTCCAGCCGATCGAGGAAATCGACCGCGCGGCGCAAGTGCGGGATGACGATGCTGCCGCCAACGACAAGGCCAATCGAGAACGCTTCGAACATCTCGTCGCGGTTGACGCCCGCCTCGCGGCACTGGGCGACGTGATAGCTGATGCAGTCGTCGCAGCGCAGCACCATCGAGGCAACCAGGCCGCACAGCTCCTTGGTCTTCACGTCCAGCGCGCCTGCCTGATAGGTCTGCGTATCCAGCGCGAAGAAGCGGCGCACGACCTGGTTGGGTTCGGCCAGGATGCGTTCGTTCATGCGCTGGCGGAATTCGGTGAACGCCTTGACGCGGTCGGCTTCGGTCTCGGCGTTGCTCATTCGCCGGCTCCGGCCAGCAGCGGCTCGAATTTGCCTTCGCGATGCATCGCTATCATGTCGTCGTAGCCGCCGACATGCACATCGCCGACGAAGATCTGCGGCACGCTGGTGCGCTTGGCCTTCGCGATCATCTTGTCGCGCTGGACCGGGTCCAGGTCGATGCGCACCTCCTTCCACTCAAGGCCTTTGCTCTTGAGGAAGTTCTTAGCGGCAACGCAGTACGGGCAAACCAGGGTGCTGTAGATGGTGATTTCAGGCTGGGCCATCGAAGGCTCCGAAACGAGGACAGACGCCCACGATAAGCAGCGCACGATTAACCTGCAATTCACGCCATGACGCCGATGCACGGGCATGCTGTCAGGATGCCTCGAACTCCCGCACCGCTTCGCCCTGCCCTGCTCGCCATCGCCTGTGTTGTTGGCTTGGCTGGCCTGACCTCGCCATCATTGGCGCAGGAAGGCCGCCTGCCGGACATGGGCTCATCGGCCGGCCGAGTGTTGAGCCCCGTCGAACAGCAAGGCTATGGCGCGATGATGCTGTCCCAGCTGCGCCATTACGGTTACACGCTGGAAGACCCACTCATCGCGCAGTGGCTGCAAGGGATGGGGCAGCGCTTGGGCGCGGCGAGCGACCGCCCGGAGCAGCCCTTCACCTTCTTCATGATGCGCGACCGCCAGATCAATGCCTTCGCCACCTTGGGCGGCTACGTCGGCATGAACGCGGGCCTGGTGCTGGCGGCAGAAAGCGAGGATGAGGTCGCTGGCGTGTTGGGCCACGAAATCGCGCATGTGACGCAAACCCATGTGCTGCGTGCGGTCGAGCGCGCGCAACGCGACAGCATCCCCATCCTCCTTGGCATGCTGGGTGCGATTTTGGTCGCTCAGAAAGCGGGCGGCGGCGGCAATTCCAGCGGCAACGCCACGATGGCCGCGGTCATGGGCGCGCAAGGCCTGATGGTTCAGCGCCAGATCGACTACACCCGCAGCAACGAATCGGAAGCCGATCGCCTGGGTATCCGCACACTGGCGCGCAGCGGCTATGACCCGAAAGCGATGGCGGTGATGTTCGAACGGATGCAGGCGGCGACGCGAGTGAACCGCGGCAGCGAGGAAAACCGCGCGCCGGATTACCTACTTACCCACCCTGTCACCACCGTACGTATTGCCGAAGCCAAAGAGCGCGCGTCGCGTGTTGAAGTGACGCCATTTAGCAAGGGCGCCTTCGCGCGCAGTGACAATCCGCTGCTGCCCGGCAACCTGCAGGTGGAAATCGCTCGTACCGGCGGCGGCACCGGCGAATTTGACTGGGCACGCGAACGTCTGCGCGCGCTATCGGCCAACACACCGAAAGCCGCCATCGCCGAATACGAGCAATTCGGTCGGCACGGCAAGCTGACCGATGCCCAGCGTTACGGCCTGGCCGTGGCGCAATTGCAGGATGGTCAGGGCGCAGCGGCTCAAATGACGCTGGCACCACTCTTGCCAGCGCATTCGGGTGATCGCTGGATCCAGTTGGCGATGGCCGAAGCCCACGCGCGTGCAGGTGATCGCGCCGGCGCCGATGAGCGCTTTGCCCAGTTACACGCACGTCTGCCGAATGACCGCGCGGTCGCCATCACTTGGGCGAAGTTGCTGTCGGAGCGCAACAACGCCGAAGCCGGCCGCAAAGCGCTGGATATCTTGCGCCCACTCTTGGGCAGCGCGGGCACAGACCCCAGCTTCCAGCAGGTCTTCGCCCGCGCCAACGAGATCGCAGGCGATCCAGTCCGTGCAGGCGAGGCTTATGCCGAAGCTGAATATCTGAATGGCAATCCCGAGCGTGCGTTGCTCCAGCTCAACACCCTGCGCAAGCGCCCGGACCTGGACTACTACGCCCGTGCCCGCATCGATGCGCGCATCGCCGCCATCACCCCGACCGTGGAAGAACTGCGCCGACAGGGCATTCGTGACATGGACGAGGAACGCCAAGCCCGCGGAAATTAAGCATTTTCTGGCCAGCCCTTGCGCTTGTCATGAAACCGTCACCAAACTGTCGTTTACTGCCACGCACCCCATAGGGACCGCGCCGCCGTGCAGAAACGCATCCTCATCGTCGACGACGAACCCGCCATTCGCGACATGGTCGCCTTCGCCCTGCGCAAGGGGGAATACGAACCCATTCACGCCGGCGACGCCCGCGAGGCGCAGACCGCCATTGCCGACCACGTCCCTGACCTCATCCTGCTCGACTGGATGCTGCCGGGCACCAGCGGCCTGGACCTCGCCCGCCGCTGGCGCAAGGACGGCATGACCCGCGACATCCCGATCATCATGCTCACCGCGCGCGGCGAGGAGAATGATCGCGTCAGCGGCCTGGAAGCCGGCGTCGATGACTACGTGGTCAAGCCGTTCTCCGCGCGCGAGCTCCTCGCCCGCATCCGCGCGGTCATGCGCCGCTCACGCGAGGATGACGAGGAAGGCAACGTCGCCGTCGGCGGCCTGCGCATCGATGGCGCAGCACATCGCGTCTTCGCGCAAAATGGCGATAGCCAATCGCCTGTGTCCATCGGTCCCACCGAATATCGTCTGCTGCATTTCTTCATGACCCATCCCGAACGCGTCTACACCCGCTCGCAACTGCTGGACCACGTCTGGGGCGGCAACGTCTATGTCGAGGAGCGCACTGTCGATGTGCACATTCGTCGCCTGCGCAAGACCTTGGAACCATTTGGGCTGGAGCACATGGTGCAGACGGTGCGTGGCGCGGGCTATCGCTTTTCCGCAGCGATCTGATCCCTGATGCCGACGCCGACCCATCAGGCTTGGCGAAGCACGCTCGGGGCATTCGCCGCGATCCTGCTGGCGGCAGCACTGGCTGGCTTTGCGACCGGCTATTTCTGGATGTTCGTCGCGCTCGCCGCGCTCGGTATTCTCATCTGGCACTACTGGCGCCTGCATCGCATCCTCGATCGGCTGAAACAACGCCGCCATTTCCGCACGCCCGATGCAAGCGGTATCTGGAACGAACTCGACCGCCTGCTGTCGCGCTCACACAACGAATCCCTCGCCCGCAAGAAGCGCTTGGTGGCGATGTTGCGTGCGTATCGCGCTGCCGCCGCCGCCCTGCCCGATGCAATCGTCGTGGTAGAGCGCAACAGCCAGCGCATCGTCTGGTTCAACCACGCATCGCAGCGATTGCTGGAGCTCAACTATCCCCGCGATAGTGGCGCGCCCATCGGCCCGCGCCTCGCCGGATTGTCGATGCCAAACTGGCTGGCCAGCGGCCGTCATGCAGAGGTATTGATGGATGAAGCATCACCGGCTGACCCGTCCATCCGCTTGTCGCTGCGCCTGATTCCTTACTCGGAAGAGCTGTGGCTGTTGGTGGCGCGCGACGTGACCAAGTTGATGCGACTGGAACACATGCGGCGCGACTTCGTCGCCAACGTTTCGCATGAATTGCGCACACCGCTCACCGTTTTGCACGGTTATCTGGACATGCTGGATCCGGAAGACAATCCCGAATGGACGCCGATTCTAGAAGAAATGCGTCGCCAGTCCGGGCGCATGAACCAATTGGTCGAAGACTTGTTGACCTTGTCACGCCTGGATGCGGACGAGCGCTCGGACGATGAGCTGGTGTCGATGCGCTCGATGCTGGCCACTTTGCACCGCGAAGCCGAAGCGCTCAGCCAAGGGCGACAGACTATCGCCGTGGAGGATGATGCAGGCATGGACTTGTGGGGCTCGACCAAGGAGCTACATAGCGCCTTCTCGAATCTGGTCAGCAACGCCGTGCGCTATACGCCGGCCGGTGGCTGCATCAACATCCGTTTCGAGCGTTTGGACGATGCAGGCGCAGCACTGCGCGTCACCGACAGCGGTTATGGCATTCCCGCGCATCATCTACCGCGTATCACCGAACGCTTCTATCGCGTGTCCAACAGCCGGTCACGCGAAACCGGCGGCACGGGGCTTGGCCTTGCCATCGCCAAACACGTACTCAGCTTGCATGGTGCGCGCCTGACTATCGACAGCGAAGTCGGCATCGGCAGCACTTTCTCCTGTGTGTTTCCGCGCGATCGTTGCCGCCAACGCCCCAGCGCTTTACCTTCGACTTGACGCATGATCACCAAGAAAAAAATCCCGCTGAACGATTCCTCGCTTTATTTCAACCGCGAGTTGTCGCAGCTCGATTTCAATTTCCGCGTGCTCGCGCAGGCGCAGAACCCTGAAGTCCCGTTGATGGAGCGGCTGCGCTTCCTTTGCATCTCCTGCACCAATCTGGACGAGTTCTTCGAGATCCGTGCCGCCACGGTTCGCCATGCACATGACCTGGGCCTGGCCCGTGGCGCCGATGGCCTGTCGCACGAAAACATCCTGACCCGCATCCACGACCGCGCAGCAGAGCTGGTCAAGGCGCAATACGCCTGCTTTTACGATGAATTACGCCCTGCATTGGAACACGAAGGCATCCGCCTTTTGGATCGCCCGGAATGGACGCCAGAGCAAACCGCGTGGCTGCGGGATTATTTTCGCCGCGAGATCATGCCGGTGCTCTCACCCTTGGGCCTTGATCCCGCGCATCCGTTCCCGAAAATCCTCAACAAGACACTGAACATCGTGGTGCGATTGCAGGGGCGCGATGCGTTCGGTCGCGAGGCGCATCTGGCCATCGTTCGCGCTCCGCGTTCGCTACCGCGCATCATCCGCCTGCCCGATGCAGATGGTGACGGCGACAACTACCACGACTTCGTTTTCCTTTCATCGCTCTTGTCAGCGTTCATCGACGAGCTATTCCCCGGCATCAGCGTGTTGGGTGCGTACCAGTTCCGCGTGACCCGCAACTCGGAATTGCTGGTCGATGAAGAAGATGTCGACAATCTCGCGCTCGCCTTGCGTGACGAACTGATCGGCCGCGGTTACTTGCGCGCGATGCGACTGGAGATCGCCGAGCAATGCCCGCCCGACATCGTGCGCATGCTGCTGGACAACTTCGAGCTGACCGAGAATGCGGTCTATCGCATCAACGGGCCCGTCAATCTCAACCGCGTGATCCAGGTGTATGACGAAGTGCGTCGGCCTGAGCTGAAGTTCCCGCCGATGATCCCGCGCCAACTGGATGAAGTGGAGACGATCTTCACCCGCGTCTCGCGTGGCGACGTGCTGATGCACCATCCCTTTGACAGCTTCAACCCGGTGCTCGAGTTGATTCGTCAGGCGTCCGAAGATTCCAGCGTACTGGCGATCAAGCAGACGCTTTATCGCGCAGGCAAGGATTCGCAGATAGTCGATCACCTCGTGCAGGCCGCGCGCAACGGCAAGGACGTGACGGTCGTCGTGGAGCTGCGCGCGCGCTTCGACGAAGAAGCCAACCTGGGCCTGGCGGACCGACTGCAAGAAGCTGGCGTCCAGGTCGTCTACGGCGTCGTCGGTTTCAAGACGCACGCGAAGATGCTTTTAATCGTTCGCCGTGAAGGTGATGCCCTGCGCCGCTACGTGCATTTGGGCACCGGCAACTATCACAGTGGCACCGCGCGAGCCTACACCGACATCGGCCTGATCACCGCCAACCCGGAGATCGGCGAGGACGTGCACCAGATCTTCCAGCAACTATCCGGGCTTGCCTCGGAAGCGAAGCTAAAACGCCTGCTGCAGTCGCCTTTCACCTTGATGAGCGGGATGCTAGAACGCATCGAGCGCGAAGCCGAGCATGCGCGTGCAGGAAGGCCGGCCCGCATCATCGCCAAGATGAACGCCTTGAACGAACCCACCGTCGTGCGTGCCCTGTATGCCGCATCACAAGCGGGGGTCGAGATCGACTTGATCGTGCGCGGCGCTTGCACACTGCGCCCTGGCTTGCTCGGCGTGTCGGAGAACATCCGCGTGCGTTCGATCGTCGGCCGCTTCCTTGAACATCATCGCGTGTACTGGTTTGCCAACGATGGCGCGCCGGAATTGTTCTGCTCTAGCGCCGACTGGCTGGAGCGCAACCTGTTGCGACGGGTGGAGACCTGCTTCCCGATCCTCGACCCAGGCTTGGCTTCCCGTGTGAAGTCGGAAACGCTCGACAACTACCTGGCCGACAATCAGGACGCATGGGACCTGCAGCCGGACGGGAGCTATGTACTGGCCCATCCTGCCCCGGGCGAGGCACCTCAGTCCGCGCAAGACGCGTTACTTGCGAAAATCTGCGAATGAGTCCTCTCCGCCGCAATAGTCTTAGTGCCCCCTTGCCGCTCGCCGATGGCGATCTGATGGCGGCCATCGATCTTGGCTCCAACAGCTACCACATGGTGGTGGCACGCTATTCGCAAGGCCAATTCCGCGTGGTCGACCGCCTGCGCGAAATGGTGCGGATGGCGGATGGCCTGGATAACCGTGGTGGTTTGTCGTCTGCTGCGCGTGACCGCGCTTTAGACTGCCTGTCGCGTTTCGGAGAACGCATTCGCGATATCCCGCCACAGCGTGTGCGTGCCATCGCCACCAACACCGTCCGCTCGCTACGCGAGCCGCAGGCTTTCCTGATGTTGGCCGAAAGCGCGTTGGGCCATGCGATCGAGATTGTTTCGGGCCGCGAGGAGGCTCGCTTGGTTTATCTAGGCGTCGCTCATGCACAGCCCTCCGCGCCCGGCGAGCTTCGCCTGGTGATGGATGTCGGCGGCGGCTCGACGGAATGCATCATCGGCAGCGGGCTTGAAGCCATCGAGCGCGAGAGCTTGCAGATGGGTTGCGTCGCCACGACACGACGCTTTTTCGACAACGGAAAACTATCGCGCAAGAAATGGAAGCAGGCCCACGATGAGATCGGCGCCGAATTTCAACAGTTCGCTCATCGTTATCGCGAGCTGGGCTGGCAGGACGTGCTCGGCTCATCCGGCACCATCAAGGCGATCGGCAACATCTGCAGCGAAATGAAACTGACTAAAGGCGCGATCACTGCCGACGTATTGCCGCACTTGCGTGATCGTTTGCTGGAAGCGGGCCATATCGACAAGATCGACCTGCCTGGCCTGTCCAATGACCGCAAACCGGTGATCGCAGGTGGCCTGTTGGTGGTCGAGGCCGCATTCAAGGCCTTGGGGATTGAGCGGATGATGGTCAGTCGCGCCGCGATGCGCGAAGGCATCCTGTGTGACATGCTGGGTCTGGGCGGTGACGAGGATCCACGCGACGCCGCCATCGATCTGTTGATGACGCGTTACGACGTGGACGAGGCCCAGGCCACCCGCGTCGAAGCAACAGCGATGCATCTGTTCGACCAAGTCGCTGATACGTGGGGCCTGGATACCGAGGACCGCGTCAAACTGGGCTGGGCGGCTTGGCTGCACGAGATCGGCCTCGCCATCGCGCATAGCCAGCATCATGTGCATGGTGCGTATTTGTTGGAAAATTCGGACATCTCCGGCTTCACTCGCCAGCAGCAGCAAGTCCTGTCGGTCTTGGTGCGCTGCCAACGACGCAGCATCCCCAAGCACGCGTTCGATGCCATTCCAGACCGTTTGTTATTGCGCACACGCCGCATCACCGCGTTGCTGCGCTTGGCCGTATTGCTCAACCGCTCGCACGGCCGCATCGATTTGCCCAAGCTGAAGCTCATCGCCCATGGCACGGAGCTCGCGCTGGCGCTGCCGAAGCGCTGGTTGGACGAACGGCCATTGTTGCGCTCGGACCTTTCCGGCGAGCCTGAAGACATGCAGGCGTTGGGCATCAACCTGCACATCACCGGCTAACGCGTCATCCGCCTGTCATCAGGCAGAAACCTGGCTGCAACGCCGTCACTCCACGCTGGGCCTGCCCATCCAGCAGGAGCCCACGATGCGATATTGCATCGTCAGCGAGACCTACCCACCCGAGATCAACGGCGTTGCATTGACCGTGCAGAATCTTGAGCAAGGGCTACGATCAAGAGGGCACGAAGTCGATGTCATTCGCCCGCGACAGTCGCCGGCCGATCTTTCACTGCCGCATGAAACACTGATCACCAGCGCACAGATACCGCGCTATCCCGGCATGCGTTTCGGCTTGCCCGCAGGACGTTTGCTGCGAAAGAAATGGGCCTCACATCGCCCGGACGCGATCTACGTCGCCACCGAAGGCCCATTGGGTTGGTCGGCGATGCGTGCGGCGGCTGATCTGGGCATCCCGTCAGCCTCCGGTTTCCACACTCGTTTCGACGAGTACATGCGCGATTATGGTGTCGGCTTCCTGCAACCCATGGCCGTGCGCTGGATGCGTCGCTTCCACAACACATCGTCCGCGACCATCGTGCCGACCTGCGAATTGATGGAATTTCTGCTCGGCATAGGTTTCGAGCAAGTCACCCACATGCCGCGTGCGGTAGACACCGCCCTCTTCCACCCGGGAAAGCGCGATGACGCTTTGCGCGCAGAGTGGGGCCTTGGCCCAAACGACCTGGCCGTGATCAATGTCGGTCGTATCGCCGCGGAGAAAAATCTCTCCTTGGCCATTCGCGCCTTTCGCCAGCTGCAAAAAATACGTCCACAAACAAAGTTCATCTGGGTAGGCGATGGTCCAGAGCGGGCAGCCATCGCGCGAGACAACCCGGATTTCATCTTTTGCGGGATCCAGCGTGGCGAGGATTGCGCGCGTCATTTCGCCAGTGCCGACTTGTTCCCGTTCTCCAGCCATTCCGAGACGTTCGGCAATGTCACCATCGAAGCGATGGCCAGCGGCATCGCCACCGTGGCCTTTCGCTACGGCGCGGCACGCGAGCACTTGAAAGACGGCATCCACGGCACATCCATCGAGGGGCGCGACGATGAGGCGTTCGTGCGCGCGGTGTGTCGGATCGGTGCCGATGACGAGATGCGTCGCCAAATGGGCCATAACGCCCGCGAAGCGATCGCCCGCCTCACACCGGCGCAAGTCGCCGCCGACTTCGACGACATCCTGCAACGCATCGCCCGGAGTACTCGCCATGGCCACGCACGCGCTGCCTGAAACCGCACAACGTCGCACAACGCCCGCATCGCCGCGCAGCCGAGGTCGCCTAGTGCGGCGCGAAGGTCGCTGGTGCCGGCACGCCAATGCACTCGGCAGATTGAGTGGATGCCGCGCCTACTTCGCCACTATCAGCCGCCTGGGCGATGGCATGTTCTGGTACGGCTTGATGGGCGCGATGGTGCTGTTGGATGGCATGCAGGGTTTGCGTGCATCCGCCCATCTGGCCACTGTGGGCGCGGCCTCGCTCTTGCTCTACAAAGGCCTGAAACGCTGGACACGACGCCCGCGCCCGTTCGCTGCGGATCGCCACATACGCGCTTGGGTGGCACCGCTCGACGAGTTCAGCTTTCCCTCGGGCCACACGCTGCACGCGGTGGCGTTCACCATCGTGGCACTCGCGTATTACCCCATGCTGGCGTGGCTGTTGATCCCGTTCACGGCCAGCGTGGCGCTGTCACGCGTGGTGCTGGGCCTGCACTATCCCAGCGACGTGCTGGCCGCTACCGGGATCGGCAGCGTGCTGGCCATCGGATCGATGTGGCTGTTCCCGATGGCCAGCGTGCTGGGTTGAGCAGACTGCTCTGAATCAGTCCTCGACGAAGTGCTTGCGCGGAAAGCGCGACTTCATCATCGCTGCGTTATACGCGAACGACGCGACGATCGCCGAGGCCTGCTTCAGATCATCTTCGGAGGCGTGATCCTGCACATCCAAATGCGTGTGGTGCACGTTACTGAAGTAATCAAGGCGATCCTGCACGAATTGGAAGCCTGGCAAACCCACCGCATCGAAGGCGATGTGATCGGTGCTGCCGGTATTGCGTTGAGTCACCGACACCGCGCCCAGATCGTTGAAGGGCTTGAGCCATGCTTCGAAGATCGGTGCCGCCGCAAGATTTTCCTGACCGTACACGCCACGGATCTTGCCGCTGCCGTTGTCCATATTGAAGTAGACGGAGAAGCGGTCATAACCCGGCAGCTTCTGCAGCGAACCCTTCTGGCTGCGCATCGACACCGGCAGGGCTTTTTCCGCCGGGTCAGACGGCTCCGGATAGCGCGCGTAGTGCTTCTCGACGTGCGAGCGCGAACCCAGCAGCCCCTGCTCTTCACCCGTCCACAGGCCAATGCGAATGGTGCGGTTGGGGCGTGCGCCGACCGCTTTCAGGATGCGCATCGCCTCCATCATCACAGCCACGCCCGCGCCGTTGTCGTTCGCACCCGAGCCGGTGTGCCAGCTGTCCAGATGCGCGCCGATCATCACGATCTCGTTCTTGTTCGGACCACTGCCCGGGATCTCCGCAATCACGTTGTAACCCGGGCCACTGCTTGAGGTGGTGAACCGCGCATCACTGTTCAGGCGTAGCCGCACCGGCGCCTTGCGGTCCAGCGCACGCATCACCGTGTTGTAGTGCTCGGCGATCATCACGAAGGCCGGCGCGCCATCGGCCTCCGTGCCCTTGCGCGAGCCGCCGCCCATCACGCGGACGATACCGTTGTCCCAGCTGCTGATGCCCACCGTCGCCAGCACGCCTTCATCCACCAGAAACTGGTTGATCAGCGGCGCAAAGGCCATGCGCTCCTTGAAGCGCTTCGCATCTTCCGCGCGCTCGGATGCCGTACGTTGGCGCGGCACCGGGAAGGCGATCAAGTCTTCCAGTGACTTGTCATCATGTCGATGGAAGTCGGCTTGCTCACCCGGTTTGTAGGGGCGCAACTCGTCGGTGAAGACCACCTTGCCACGCAATTTTCCCTTCCACTTTTCCAGATCAGCCTTGGATTCGAGTTTGGCGTAAATTGCATCGCCTTCGACCTGACCATTCGTTCCCGGCGTCCATGCCTTGGGCAGCGCATGCAAGGGCATCGGGCGCGGCCCCATCATCAGCACCGAAGCGTTGTTGAACTCCCAACCGCGGCCCAGGTCATCGACCATTTCTTCATGCACATTGGTCAGCCCCCATGACGAGAGCTGGCTGCGTGTCCACTCGCTGGCCTTCAGCATCGAGGGCGAATTGGTCAGGCGCGGACCAATGTGGTCGGTCATGTGGTCGAGCGTGGCCATGACTTGCGAGCGCTGCAATGCTTCCGCGCGAATGCGGCCGGTCATGTCCAGGTTCACGTCCTGCGCCTGCACCAGGCCACTCACGGCGGTACCCACCGCGGCCGCCAACATCCATCCCCATCGCTTCATGCTTCAGACCCCCGAAAAGTTCATCCCGGAGTCTAGCGGTGCCCGGGGCCGCTGCCCCTAGGCCATCAGTCATGTCATCCGTGACTCAAGCCGCGCGTTGGCCAGCACCCACACCCGTCTCCAAGCGTGCCCGCTGGATAGTCGGGAAGTATTGCGATGCCCAATCACGGTCGTTCGCCACCTGCGCGTGGCTGCGACTGGCCTCCAAAGCCTCGAAGTCCAAATCAGCGATAGCCCAATGCTTGTCTCCGCGCGTCTCGACGATCATCCCGTCCTCCGGCAGGCCTACATCCATCGGCGCGATCAAGGCGGCCTCACCTGTATTGACGTCCAACGCAGGCGACCACGACGCCTCGCCGGTTGTCACCGCCTGCACCACGAAGCAACGATTCTCCAGCGCCCTTGCGAGACAGCCCACACGCACGCGTGTCGCACCTGCCTGTGTGTCGGTGCAGCTGGGCACCAGCAGCAGCCGCGCGCCGGCTTCGCATTGTGCACGTACCGGCAACGGAAATTCACTGTCGTAGCAGACTGCAATCCCGGCACGCACGCCGCCCACATCGAACACCTTGAGCGCATCACCGGATTCGATCACATCGGTCTTTTTCTCGAAGCCGGTCAAGCGCAACTTGTCCTGCCACAGGTGACGGCCATCGGGTGCGAATAGATAACTTCGATTGCGATAACGCCCGCCACCCACATCCAGCAAAAAGCTGCCTGCATTGATGTGCAATCCAAGTGTCCGCGCCAGGTTGGCGTAAAGCGTCATCCAGTCGCCATGTATGGGCTGCAAGGCAGCAAGCGAGGCATGCAGATCGACGCGGGTGGCCGCATCAAACATCGCACCCAACTCAAGTGCAAGGTATTCGGGCAACACTGCCAATTCGGCCCCAGCCGACTTGGCCTCGGCGAGAAAATTGGCCTGTTTTTCGGCGAATTGTCCGAAATCACGTGGGGCATTGATTGGGTATTTTGCAGCAGCAACTCTCATGCGATGTTCTCCACTGGCCGTAGCCAGAAGTTCAACCTGTGCTCGATCTCGCCACGACCGCTTTCATTCCAGGATAATTTCATGTGGATGTCGCTTCGGCGATAGCCGCGTTTGTGCCAGAACGTCTCGTTGTCCCGATGCCCGATTGGAAGCCGCGCGTCATCGACATCTCGAGCCACCGCCGCGAACGCATACCAATCAAAGCCACCCAACGCCTGCGCGTGGGCCTCGCGCGCATCGAAGAACGCATGGCCAATGCCGCGCCCGCGATATTCGGGCAATAGCACTGACTCCCCACAATAAAACACGCGGGCCGGATCAATCCCGGCTCCGATGAGTGGCGTACGAAACGCCTCGGCCTCGTCCTCCATCGGCAAGGCGGTGGAGGCGCCGATCACCTTGCCGCCGTCGAGCGCGAGCACTGCAATGCTGCGAGGAGACTGCGTGTACGTGCGCAGATAAGCGGCCTCGTAAGCGACATCGCCCTCATACAGATATGGCCACTCGCGGAATACCTGTATACGCAGATATGCGATGTCATCCAGATGGTCGGCGATGCCCTGGCCATGCAGGGCTTTCAAGCGGACAGGACTCGAATCATTCATGGGCTGATTCTAGTGATCGATATGGGGAATACGGCGCCCCGATACATCCGCGGCGCCGCAAAGGCACGACTTACTCGCCAGCCTTGGTAAAAGGCAACGAGATCTTGCCGCCACCCAAGGCATACCAATCCACCTTGCGCGTTGCGATCATGATCGCCGCCAGGATAGCGAACAGCAGCCCCGCACCTACCACTAAGGCGTTGTCTTCCAGCACCAGCAATCCGTACAGGGCGGCATACAGCATCGCCAGCATCACGGAAAAACCAAGGCCACGCGCACGACTGCGCAAGACGGCGCTGAGATAAAAGCCGATCAATCCGATGCAGGCCAGCGCCGCGGCGATGTAGGCCCAGCCAAACGATATGTGCTCCGACAAACTGACCAAAAGAAGGAAGAAAATCGAGATCGCCAGCCCTACCAACGCGTACTGGATCGGATGTACGGGCACTTGCTTGATCAACTCGAACATGAAGAAGCCGACAAAGGTCAGCACCACAAACAGCACGCCGTACTTGGTCGCACGATCAGCCTGGACATAGGGATTTACCGGATCCATCAACGACACGCGCGCAACATCGCTTTCATCCAGTTGCCAAACGCCATCCAGCCAGCGCTGCTGTGCGTTGGTGGCAAGCGAATCTATCTGCCAACTCGCGTTGAATCCATTGGGGCGAATGTCGTGCTTGGGCAACAAACCACTGAAGCTGGGATGCGGCCAGACCGACTTCAACTTCAGGTCATTACGTGCACCGATTGGCAGCACGCCAAAACGTTCGGAGCCTGCCAAAGTTAGTGCCAGACGCGTGTCAAAACGCAAGTCTTCACCTGCTTGCATAGGTTGAAGCCGGACATGCAAACCTGAACCTGACGAGGCGGTCGCCGCGGCAACCGCCTTCGCCACCGCACGCTCGGCTTGCTCCTCCGGAATATTGGAGGATGCAGCTTCGCTGAACACACCGCTACCCTGTTCCGCTCGGATCGGCTTGCCTGCCACTTCGATCAACGGCGTGCCACGCAGGCCACGCACGTCTGAAATGCCCCAAGACAGGAACGGCTGACCGATGGTGCGCTCACTTCCGGCGGGAACATCCTCCGGAAGGCGTGCATCAAATTTCGCGCGCATGTCGCCTTTCCATTCGTAGATCCGCACCGCGTGCAGGCCGCGTTTGCGCACATCGGGGGACAGCTCACCCGTTACCTGCAATTGTTCCGGGAAGAAGGTCCACTGCCGCTCGCGACGTTCGCTCACCTGACTCGTACCACCATCGGCATCGTTGACTTGGCGCACCGTTGTTTCGGTATAAGGCACGATCAGCACAGGGCCGGCCAATACCTGCGCGCGTCCGATATCCGATGCGATGCTGGCCACCGCCTCGTCTCGATAGCGTTGCCGCTCGTTGATCACGTCACGCACCATCGCCAACGGAATCAGTATGGCCAATGTCATCACTGCCACCATCGTGATCTTGATCCATAACCGCATGTCGCACCCCTGTCCCTGATTAAGTCAGGGCCAGCGTGGAGGTTGAAGATGGCGGGAGGATGCGGCTGCGGTGAAGTCGCGGTGAAGCGTGCGGTCAAAGCACAGGCAAGGACAACGATGCCTGCGCACCACCGTCGATGTTCTCCAACGTGGCACTGCCGCCGTGCAGCCCAGCGACCTCGGCTACGAAGGGCAGGCCCAGCCCGCTGCTGCGGCTACTGCCATCAGGGCGCGCCAATGAATAAAATCGTTCGAATACCCGTGCCTTCGCGTACTCGGGCACTCCGGGGCCGGCGTCACGCACACGGATCAGCGCATGCACTCCATCACTGACGGCATCGATGGATACCCGTCCATTATCCGGCGAAAAATCAATCGCATTGTCGATGAAGTTGCCGATCGCCTGGCGTAACAGGAAGGCATCTCCTTCGACCCTGAGCGCCGAATCAATCGATGCCACATCCAGCACCACATTCGCAGAGCGTGCGCGCGGCGACAGATCGCTCACAGCCTCATCCACCAAATCCGCTACCGATAGCGCCTTGGGGGATTCGATGCTTTGACGATGCTCGACCGATGCCAGCGCCAGCAGCTTATCCACCATCTGCGCCAAGCGGTCGCCTTGTTCGCCGATGATGCCGATGAAGCGGGCGCGTTCCGCGGGCGTCATCCTTTCCACATCGTCATCCAACAGTTCGGCGCTACCACGGATCGCGGCCAACGGACTCTTCAATTCATGCGTCAACGCATGCACATAGGCTTCGACGTACTGCTTGCCCTCAAGCTTTTCGCGCATCGTGGCCAACGCTTGCCCCAACACACCAAACTCACCATGTGCTTCCGGCACGTCGGCGCGCTCGCCGCGTGTCACCGCATCGGCGTAGCGGCGCAAGCGCCCCAACTGGGTGGAAATCCACCACGCCACTGCGATCCCCACCGCCAAGGCAGCGATCAGCAGCCCGATGCCTGCATCGCGCACTTTTTGTTGACTGCGCTGAATAAAGGGCGCCACCGTGCGATTGGGCTTGGCCACGGTCAACACACCGACGATCTTGCCTTGGTCGAAGATCGGCGCGGCGACGTGCATCACCGTGTTTTCAGTATCGCCGGGCGTTTCCGGGCTGGAGCGCGCGCCATATTCGCCAGCCAAGGTGCGCGCTACATCATTCCATTTTGAATTATCGCGGCCGACATCGCGCCCTTCACTGTCATAAATGACGATGCCACGCGCATCGGTGATGCTGATGCGATACGACGTGCGCAGTTTGTCAAAGCCGTAGATATCCGCGCCTACATCGCGCTGTTGCGTCGCGGCCACGGCTGCAGCAAATCGGCCATCGGCCAAATGCCCCGATTTCATGTCATCCGAGGCTAGTTCGGCCAGCAGGTTGGCTGTGTCGATGAGCGTGTCTTCCATCGCCTGGCGCACACCGGGCTTGATTTGCTGCACGAACACCTGCGCAAGCAACACGCCCGTCAATGCGACGATGGCGAAGTAACCAAGCAATACGCGCAGGCCAACCCTCATGCCGTGCCTACATCTACCGAATAGCCCAAGCCGCGATGGGTATGGATCGGGTCGGCCGCACCATCGACCTCACGCAATTTCGCTCGCACGGTCTTGACGTGCGTGTCCACCGTGCGGTCACCGCTATCGAGTGCATCACCCCACACACGATCCATCAGTTGCGCGCGCGTCAGCACTGCGCCGGGCCGCACGAGCAACGTGGCCAACAATCCGTATTCGTAGCGGGTGAGGTCCAGCACGCGCTCATCGAAACGAATGCGATGCCCGGCTTCATCAATGCCAAATCGCCCATGCACCCGCCAGCCACCTTCATTTACCGGCGTCGCCCGACGCAATCGCGCACGCACCCGCGCCACCAGCTCACGGGGCGAGAACGGCTTGGGCACGTAATCATCGCCGCCCAATTCCAGGCCCAGCACACGATCCACCTCGCCATCGCGCGCCGTCAGGAAGATCACCGGCACTGCGCTTTCCGCGCGCAACGCACGGCAGACGTCAAAGCCATTGGCATCGGGCAGACCGACATCCAGAATGACCAGGTCAATGCCACCCTGGCGCAGGCGCGGCAGCACCTCGCCACCCAGCAAGACATGCTCGGCCTGCCAACCTTCCGCACGCAGTGCGTAGAGCACGGTCTGGGCGATGGCGCTTTCGTCTTCGGCAATCAAAATCGTCGGCATGACCGCATCCTAACCGCGCGCGGCAAATGATTTGTGTGGTCGATGCGAAGTCGGTGACAGAATGTGCCGATGAACTATCGTCACGGATTCCATGCCGGCAACCACGCCGACGTCCTCAAGCACGTCGCATTGCTCGCCCTATGCGAGGCACTGACCACCAAACCCGCCCCGCTCTTTGCGCTGGACACCCATGCTGGGCGCGGCCTGTATGCGCTGGACGGCGAGCAGGCACAGCGTACCCATGAGGCCGATGGCGGCGTGGGCCGACTCGCGCGCGGGCTGGATCCGGCCATTGATGTGTATCTGGACGCCATCGCCGCCTGCCGTGCCGCGCATGGCGACACTGCCTACCCTGGCTCACCTTGGTTGCTCGCGCACGCGCTGCGGGAGGAAGACCGCATCGCCGTCTGCGAGCTCAATCCTGAGGAAGCGGAAGCACTCAAGCAAAATTTCGCCCGCGATCGACGCGTCATCGCGCACGCCCGCGATGGCTACGCGGCGATGAAGGCACTGCTGCCGCCCAAGGATGGCGCGACTCGGCTCAACCGTGGCCTCGTCCTCATCGACCCGCCCTATGAAGCGCAATTGGCCGAGTTCGACGCCGTGCTGCATGCGTTGAACGATGCCGCAACGCGCTGGCCGCAAGGTGTATACGCGCTTTGGTATCCGATCAAGCAGGCACGAACACTGGCGCGCTTCTATCGCCGGGCCACTTCGGTACCCGCCAAGTCCGCGCTGCGCATCGAGCTGCAAGTGCGTCCCGACGACTCCCCGCTGCGCATGAACGGCAGCGGCCTGGTGATCTGGAACGCGCCATGGCAGTTCGATAAGGCATTGGCGCCCACGCTGAAGTCGCTGGCACGTACCTTGGGCGAAGAGGGCCAAGGCGAAGCCCGCATCGACTGGCTGCGCGCACCGGCCTGAGCCCCTCGCGACGACATCACCCACACACCCGCGTGTGTCAGAATCCGGCGCTTACGCCAGCACTCGACCAAACCCATGCCTTCCAGTTTCTTTGCCCTGTTCGACGACATCGCCACCCTGCTCGACGACGTGTCGGTGATGACCAAGGTCGCCACCAAGAAGACCGCCGGCGTGCTGGGCGACGATTTGGCACTCAACGCGCAGCAGGTATCCGGCGTGAAGGCCGACCGCGAACTGCCGGTGGTGTGGGCCGTCGCCAAGGGATCGATGGTCAACAAGGCCATCTTGGTGCCGGCAGCGCTGGCCATCGCCGCGCTGGAGCGGTGGCTGCACGCTCAAGGCATCAACATCCCGCTGATCACGCCGTTGTTGATGATCGGCGGCGCCTTCCTCTGTTACGAGGGGGTGGAAAAGCTAGCGCACAAATTCCTGCACAAACCCGAGGAGACCGAAGCGCACCACGCGGAGTTGGTCGATGCGGTCAATGACGACGCGACCGACATGGTCGCGTTCGAGAAGGACAAGATCAAAGGCGCGATCCGTACCGATTTCATCCTGTCCGCCGAGATCATCGTCATCACCCTGGGCACCGTCGCTACCGCACCCTTTGGCAAGCAGGTCGCGGTGTTGATCGCCATCGCCGCGATCATGACCGTGGGCGTTTATGGTCTGGTCGGCGGCATCGTGAAGCTGGATGACCTGGGCCTGCGCCTGACCCGCGAAGGGGCGGGATCGGCCAGCCGCGCCATCGGTCGCGGCATCTTGTGGTTTGCGCCCAAGTTCATGAAGTTCCTGTCCTGGGCGGGCACCGCGGCCATGTTCCTTGTCGGCGGCGGCATTCTGGTTCACGGCATCCCCGCCCTGCATCACTGGGTCGAGGAAATCGGTCATTTCCCGCCCGGCTGGCTGTGGACGAACCTAGCCAATGCCGCCGTGGGCGTGATCGCCGGCGCGATCATCCTGGCCGTGGTGAAGGGCATCGGTCGCTTGCGCCGCAAGCCCGCCGTCGCGCACTGAGGCACCCACCCCGCCGGCTCAGTCGGCCAGCTCTCGCTGGGTCTTTTTCGGCAATTTCGCGCGGATCAGCTCATAAATGGTGCGAATGGCGGCGCGCTGCTCGGCTTCTGGCATCGCCTTGCCGTTTTCCAGCAACACCCACTTGGCCCGTGCCAGATAAGGCGCCGGGATGATGCTTGGGCGGTCCGTGATCGCCAAAAAGTCCTCATCAGGCACCTTGAAACAAGGCCCGGTGCGCTGATCCTCGGGCAGCACACAAAACATCTTGCCCGCCACCGACCAGACCACGTCGCAGCCCCATTTGAGATCCTCTTCCACGCCGGGCCAGCCTGAAACCAGCTTTCGCACCTTCACCACATTCATGTGCCACCTCCCGTTCACAATTTTCGTGGCAGGATAAAAGGATGGCTGCCCGCAATCGACTACCACCTTGGCACGAGTCCATCCGCCTGCCCAATGGCCGCGACGTGCTCATCCGCCCCATCCGCCCTGAAGATGCCGGCCCGCTCAAGGCCTCGTTCGCCTTGCTAGAACCCGATGAAATCCGCAACCGCTTCCTGCACTCGGTGCAGGAATTGTCGGATGACGACGTCCAACGTCTCACCCACCCCGATCCACGCACCGAGTTTGCGCTGGTCGTGGCGGAGCCCTACCCGGCCGGT
Source organism: Solilutibacter tolerans (assembly GCF_900155935.1). Classification (GTDB taxonomy): domain Bacteria; phylum Pseudomonadota; class Gammaproteobacteria; order Xanthomonadales; family Xanthomonadaceae; genus Solilutibacter; species Solilutibacter tolerans. The sequence goes on along the minus strand of NZ_FTLW01000004.1, from coordinate 5,647 downwards.
GAAGCCCTGGTTGGCGCGGTGGGCCGCGTCTTCCTGCTGCCCGGCACGCGCGACGCCGAGTTCTCCATCTTGGTCAGCAAGTACATCCGCGCGATGGGCCTTGGCCGTCATCTCATCCTGCGTTTGGTGCGCTGGGCACGCGGGCAGAAGGTCGAGCGCCTGTATGGCGACGTCTTCGACCAGAACACGCCGATGCTGACCCTGTGCGAATCCTTGGGCTTCACTCGGCAGCAAGATCACGACACCCCCGGTCTGTTCCGGATCATGTTGGACTTGCGCGAGCAACACCCCGACGACGACACCGAAGACACCCCTGCCTAAGCGCGTCCGTGGCGTTAAAATGGGCGGCTGATGTCGCCCATCCCTGATTTCACTCCCTTCCTGCCTCGCTCGGGCCATGCCCGTGCATGGTGGCGCTCGCCCGGCACGCGCTCGGGACTTGCGTGGGCAGTGGCGCAGGCAGCACGCGCACACGATGCGCCCATCCTGCTTGTCGCCGCGGATAATCAGCAAGCCCATCAACTCGAATCCGACCTGCGTACCTTGCTGGGTGCGGACACCGACCTGCCGCTGCTGCCGTTCCCGGACTGGGAAACCCTGCCCTACGACAGCTTCAGCCCGCATCCGGACATCGTGTCGCAGCGACTGGCGACCTTGCACTCGTTGCCCTCGCACAAACGCGGCATCGTCATCGTGCCGGTGCAAACGCTGCTGCAACGTCTTGCACCGGTCACGCATGTCGTGGGTGGCAGCTTCGATTACCGCGTCGGCCATCGCCTGGATTTCGATGCCGAGAAGCGTCGGCTTGAATCCGCCGGCTATCGCCACGTCCCCCAAGTCCTCGATCCCGGCGATTTCACCGTGCGTGGCGGCTTGCTGGATGTCTATCCGATGGGCATCGATACGCCCTATCGCATCGAATTGTTCGATGATGAAATCGATTCGATCCGCGCGTTCGACCCGGAAACCCAACGCTCGGCTGACAAGGTCGATGCCGTGCAACTGCTGCCCGGCCGCGAAGTACCGATGGACGAGGCTGCGCGGGAACGTGCGATGGACGCCCTGCGCGATGACTTCGGCATCGACACGCGCAAATCGGTGCTTTATCAGGATTTGAAGAACGGGCTCGCACCCGCCGGCATCGAAGCCTGGCTGCCCCTCTTCTTCGCCCCGAATCGCGATGGCGAACGCACATCCACCTTGTTCGACTACTTACCAGAGGGCACGCTGCCTTTGCTGGGTGAAGGCGTGAACGAAGCCGCCGACAAGTTCTGGCTACAAACCGGCGAGCGCTACGAACAACGTCGCCACGATGCGGAGCGCCCATTGCTGCCGCCCGAAGCCCTGTACCTGACGCCCGTCTCCTTGCGAGAACGTTTGAACGATGGCCAGCGCATCGAGGTCTGCGGCAGTGGCCATCCACGCTTCAACGATGCGCTGCTTCTGGGCGTGCAGCCCGTACCCAATCTGCCGCTCAGCGAACATCACATCGAGGCTGGTTCTGCGCTCAAGGCTTTCCTCCGGAGTTTCTCCGGGCAGGTGGTCATCGCCGCCGAATCACCCGGTCGGCGCGAAGCCTTGCTGGAAGTGTTGGCTGCTGCCGAACTAAAGCCTGATGTAGTCGGATCGCTGGATGCAGCGAACGACGCGGCCTTCACCATCACCGTTGCCCCCCTCGACGATGGCTTCGCCACCGAGGTGCCGGCGCGTGCCATCCTCACCGAACGCCAACTGTTCCCCGAGCGCGCCGCGCAACCGCGCCGACGCAAGCGTGCTGGTCGCGAACCCGAAGCGATCATCCGCGACCTGGGCGAGCTCTCCGAAGGCGCCCCGATCGTTCACGAAGATCACGGCGTCGGTCGTTACCGCGGCCTGATCGTGCTCGAAGCCGGTGGCGAACGCGGCGAATACCTTGACATCGAATACGCCAAAGGCGACCGACTCTACGTGCCGGTCGCGCAGCTGCACTTGGTCTCGCGCTACTCCGGTGCATCGCCCGAGACCGCACCCTTGCATTCGCTCGGCGGCGAGCAATGGACCAAGGCAAAGAAGAAAGCCGCAGAAAAGGTGCGCGATGTCGCAGCCGAACTGCTGGAAATCCAGGCCAAGCGCCGCGCCCGTTCCGGCATCGCACTCGACATTGATCGTGCGATGTACGAACCCTTCGCCGCCAGCTTCCCGTTCGAAGAAACGCCGGACCAGCATGCGGCCATCGAAGCCGTGATCCGCGACCTGTCTTCATCGCAACCGATGGACCGCGTGGTGTGCGGCGATGTCGGCTTCGGCAAGACCGAAGTTGCCGTGCGCGCCGCGTTCGTCACCGCAACGGCTGGCAAGCAAGTCGCCGTACTGGTGCCCACCACGCTACTGGCCGAACAGCATTACCGAACCCTTCGAGACCGCTTCGCTGATTGGCCACTCAAGGTAGAAGTGCTCTCACGCTTCAAATCCAAAAAGGACACCCAGGCCGCGCTCGAGAAAGTCGAGCGGGGTGAGATCGATGTCATCGTCGGCACGCACAAACTTCTGCAACCCGACGTGCGTTTCAAGGATCTTGGCCTCGTCATCGTCGACGAAGAACAGCGATTTGGTGTCCGCCACAAGGAAGCGTTGAAGGCCTTGCGCGCCAACGTGCACTTGCTGACTTTGACGGCAACACCGATTCCCCGCACGCTCAATATGGCGATGGCCGGATTGCGCGATCTGTCCATCATCGCCACGCCGCCGGCGAATCGTCTCGCCGTCCAGACCTTCGTGACGCCATGGGACGCGGCCTTGATGCGCGAAGCCTTCCAGCGCGAACTATCGCGCGGTGGCCAGCTGTACTTCCTGCACAACGATTTGGAAAGCATCGGCAGGATGAAACGCGAGTTGGAAGAGATGGTCCCCGAAGCCCGCATCGGCATCGCCCACGGCCAGATGCCTGAGCGTGAACTCGAACAAGTAATGCTCGACTTCCATCGCCAACGCTACAACGTGCTGCTTGCCTCGACGATCATCGAATCCGGCATCGACATCCCCAACGCCAACACCATCATCATCAACCGTGCCGACAAGTTCGGCTTGGCGCAATTGCACCAGCTGCGTGGCCGCGTCGGGCGATCGCATCACCGCGCCTACGCCTACCTCGTCATCCCTGATCGACGCTCGATCACCGAAGATGCGAGGAAGCGATTGGATGCCATCAGCTCGATGGACGAACTCGGCGCCGGCTTTACCCTCGCCACCCACGACCTGGAAATTCGTGGCGCGGGCGAGCTGCTGGGCGAGGAGCAAAGCGGCCAAATGACCGAGGTCGGCTTCAGCCTGTATACCGAACTCTTGGAACGCGCAGTGCAATCCATCAAACAAGGCAAGTTGCCAGATGTCGATGCGACGGAACACCGCGGCGCAGATGTCGAGCTGCACGTGCCATCACTTATTCCCGATGACTATCTGCCAGATGTCCACACGCGCCTGACACTGTATAAGCGCATCAGCTCCGCCAAGGACTCCGAGACCCTGCGCGAATTGCAGGTCGAAATGATCGACCGATTCGGCTTGCTACCCGATGCCACAAAAAATCTCTTCGCCATCGCCGAGCTCAAACTCGAAGCGACTGCATTGGGCATTCGCAAGATCGAGCTCGGCGACAACGGTGGCCGCGTCCAATTCGAAAAGCAGCCCAACGTCGATCCGATGTCGGTCATCCGTCTCATCCAGGGGCAACCTCGTCACTACAAAATGGATGGCCCCGACAAACTTCGCATCACCGAGCTCGACCTGCCTGATGCCGATGCACGGCTGATGACGGCACGTGGCTTGCTCGCACTGATGCGCGCAAAGTAACTCGACATCTACGTCAAAACGCCCGATCAAGCGGGCTAAGGATGCCGCCAGCACCGCGGCCCAACACGTGGGTGTAGATTTGGGTGGTCGACAGATCCTTATGACCCAAGAGCTCCTGCACTGTGCGGATATCATGCCCCGCTTCAAGCAGATGCGTTGCAAAGGAATGGCGCAAGGTGTGGCAGGTCGCAGGCTTGAGTATTCCCGCCTTCGCTCGAGCATTCTTGACAGCACGTTGCAATATGGCCTCATCCACATGATGCCGTCGCACCATTCCGCTTTTTGGGTCCCGCGACGGCTTTGCGGCAGGGAAGACGTACTGCCACCCTAATTCGAGTTCGGCGTTGAGATACTTTCGCGCCAATGCCGCAGGCAACCACACTCGCCCCAGCCCACGCGCCACATCATGCGCATGTAACAGACGCGCCCGCTCTATTGCGTGATGAAGCGGCTCCTTAAGCTTTTGCGGCAGTGGGACACGCCTATCCTTCGCACCTTTGCCATCTCGCACCACGATCTCATTGCGATCAAAATCCACGTCCTTGATGCGCAGCCGAACACACTCCATCAGGCGCATACCGGTACCGTAGAGCAGCGCCGCCATCAGCCACGGCTGGCCATCCAGCATCCCCAACAACCGGCGAATCTCATCTGCCGACATCACCACCGGAATTCGACGCGAGCGCTTCGCGCGCACCATTTTGTCCATCCATGGCACGTCAACATTCAAGATATCCCGATACAGGAACAGTAATGCTGCCAAGGCCTGGTTTTGGGTCGATGCCGATACCTGACCATTCGAAGCCAGATTGGTCAAAAAAGCTTCGACATCCCTACCTTCCAAGTGACGAGGATGCTTGCGATGATTGGCTGCAATAAAGCGCCTCACCCACCCAAGATAAGCTTGCTCCGTTCGCTTGCTATAGTTCAGCCGCCTTAACCTTCTGCGTATAAGCTCGAACAGTTCCGGCTGGAACTCGGCAGCCTGCCGCATCATCTGCCCATGCGTGTTCATTCTTGATGGAATGAGCTCACCGGTCAACAGATTGCGATCGCTGTGCTCCGACTTCGCAGACTCTGCCTTAAGCTCAACGCTCCGGGGAGGCTTTCTCCCGTAACGCTCGCGCTCGTCTTCAACCCGTCGCCCCAGCCACCCTAGGCCCCTCCAAAAAAGCTGTATTACATCCCTGTCCCGAGCCCCTAATTCCATTACACCCACTCCTAGATGCATAACGTTTAGGATGCCGCTGGTGCAATTCCCATAGCTGTAGGGATAAGCTTGATTTTGGGTAGGATTAGCATTCAATGTAGTTCAAAGCTCCGGACAGTCGCTGTGCTATCCGGCCCGTTTGAAATTGATTAGGCGTTAGGCACACCAGGAGAATTGCAAGGATGCTCAAAAAGATCGTTTGGTTCGTCGGAATCTTCTTTACTGTGATCGCAGCAACAGCCGTTCTGCTCACATTCCTTGAGCCCGGAAATACGAACTCAGGTGAGCTTGGCTACCGGGTCGGAAAGCTGATCCTTCCCATCTTGTTGGTGACCACAGCGATCTTTTTCGGTGCCAAGCGCATGGGCTGGATACTCAAAGCACGAACATGAGTTATGCCCTATCCGTCTGCTCTATATCTTTCGTGGCTGGGTGCCTAACAACTCGTTCAAGCCGAACCTGCTTCGCGGCCCGGCTTATGCGGTAACGTGTACCACATCGCCGTGCCGCTACACAGGTCGGCTTAACTCAGGCGTTAGGCCGCTGGTCCGAGAATTTCCCACGTCAAGGAGATCGTGTATGAAAGTTCAAGCCACCGTCGCAATCATT
>NZ_FTLW01000008.1 GCF_900155935.1 Solilutibacter tolerans | reverse complement strand
CTAACGCCTGAGTTAAGCCGCGTTGCGCACGTGGCAAGCGGCGGTGTAGCGTTAGCTTACACCGCAAGCGCGGCCACGAAGCAACGTCGGCTTGAACGAGTTGTTAGACGTGCTGCCGGTATTTTCTGAGCCAGATGAGCAGCAAAGGCGGAAGCAAAATTTCGGATGCCATCAAGGCAATGACAGTTGCTGGTGGAGGACCAAAGGAAACCCAAGAGATGAGGCGGGAAAGTCCAGCCGCGAAAGTGAGCCAGAGGGCCGCTTTCAGCACTGGGAAATATCGTGTCAGGTCGCCAGCGGAGATCCACAGCACTGCAGCGTAAAGCGCGTAAGCGACGCCGAAGAAGCGGTTCTGACTAGACAGGCCGGGGCTGGAGACAACCGAGTCATGGAGTGAAACTCCCAGGAGAACATCTGCTCTCAGTCCGAGCGTGAGATGGAGAGCGCTGACCAACCCGAGCGTAATCGCGAGAACTCGTAGTGTCGTAGGAAGTGCTCGCATGAAACCGTCCTGCACGTCTAACGCCTGAATTAAGCCGCGCCGCGAAGCGGCGTCGGCTTGAATGAATTGTTAGCCACCGCGTCCAAGCAGTTCAAGCCATAAGCTCGACGAGGTGTGAGCGCCAGCTTGGTGCCTCGTATGGTTCCGGCCAGAACTCTACCAATCGCACGATCTTGCTTTTGGAAACGGTGAATAGTGAGATCGCGCGGGCAGACTGCACCCCATCTGTGACCGATACGTCTGAAACAATTTCTGAGTCGTCGCCAAAGAGCCGATGAATGGTGAAGTGCCAGCGTCCGTGGGCTGGGTACTCATGATTCATTTGGGCAAACCGCAGGGGGCCAGAAATGAGTTCTTTGGATTGGGGCCACTCAAGAACGAATTCCGGGGACAAAACGGATGTGACCGAATGAAAGTCGTTCGTCGCCATGAGGCGCCAGAACTCGCGAACAACTTCCGTGGCTTTAGTTGGAGACACAATGTCCTCCGGGCGGTGGCTAACGCCTGAGTTAAGCCGGCCTGCGTAGCGGCCGAGCGTTGCGGTACAACTTACCGCAAAAACGAGGCCGCGAAGCGGGCTCGGCTTGAACGAATTGTTAGGCTGCTGATCGCGACCTTGCAGTCAGGTTGCGAATTGCTGATACGACTGTTGCGATTGCAAGCGTGAGTAACAATAACCAGACCCATACAATGTGCAGGATCATGAAGTATGGCGCATGCACAACAAGTGCTGCGCAGAGCAATGCCCACGGAGTAAGTAGCAATGTTGCTGCTAATGCTCGCCTCCAAATTCTTCTTCCAGGATCTATCCGTAGCGCCCAGGCTAGAAGTGCTGCCTCAGCAATGAAGAAAGCGACGAACAACAGGAACGCACCAGTTGGATGCCGCCACTGAGCCCTGTCCTCGGGCTCATAGAAAAAGTACAGCTCTGGCTTCAGGCTAAGAACAGTTGCGAACACGATTACGATCGCTGTTATAGCGAAAATTACAGTGTTCTTTTTAGAGTTTGTCAGCATGTTTCTACAGCAGCCTAACGCCTGAGTTAAGCCGGCCTGCGTAGCGGCCGAGCGTTGCGGTACAACTTACCGCAAAAACGAGGCCGCGAAGCGGGCTCGGCTTGAACGAACTGTTAGGCCTTTTGCGGCGGTGGAAGCATCATGGGGACGGCAAATTTGATTCTGCTCACTGTGCTGCTTTCGGTCTTGGACTCGCCTGTACTCCCAAGACTGACAGCGCCCACAATCACGCCTATGCCACCTTTTGTTCCTTGTCCAGTATTAGCCGTTAGGGCGATATCGAATGTAATTACCGAGACCGTTGAATGAAACGCAAGTAGTAATCCGTGCTTTCCTAGGTCTTCGTGATTCCCTGAAAGGGATGGGTTCAACATGCCGCCGAGGTTTTGAATCGGCGCCTGAGCGGATGTCAAGCCTTCTGCTACTTGAACTAACGCTTGTTGAATGAACTCTTTCAGATCCATGAAAATTCCCTAAAAGGCCTAACGCCTGAGTTAAGCCGCGGTGCGCACGTGGCAAGCGGCGGTGTAGCGTTAGCTTACACCGCAAGCGCGGCCACGAAGCAACGTCGGCTTGAACGAATTGTTAGACCTTTGCTCAGTTGCACCACTGCTGTTCGCAAGGTTCACCATCGCCATTCCCGTCCATCTGAACATTCGGGCAATGAGCCAAGAAATACTTGGCTTCCTCGCAAGAAGTCATTTGCGGGCATTGGGTTCGTCCGTCGCACTTAAAGCGCGAAGATGGTTGCTGCGAAAGGTTGGACTCCACTTGGGGAATGGAGGGTTGATCAGGCTTCGAAAGAAATTCTTGATAGCCGTAACCAGCGATCGCTACGAGAGCCGAAAATGAAAGAATCGTGGGAACAACTTTTGAAGAGAGTCCGAGCGGAGAACGCCGAGTGCTAGGCGCTGATTTTGTGGCGGTTCTGCGGATTCCGGTGGCGCGCCGTTTCCCGTCGTTAGCTTCAACACTAAACGAAACTAGCTCCCCAACTTGCGGCCTGGTGCCACGCGGGAACTCTGAAATGTGGACGAAGACTTCTTCGCCAGTGCTAGGCAGCTCGATGAACCCGAAGCCGCGCTCGTCGTTCCACTTTTTGAGGATTCCATGTTGCTTCATGCAAAGGTCTAACGCCTGAGTTAAGCCGAACTGCGTAGCGGCACGGCGCTGTGGTAAACGCTACCACATGAGCCGGGCCGCGAAGCAGGTTCGGCTTGAACGAATTGTTAGGCCTCTTAGTGCGTTAAGAGTTCCCGAGCAACCAAGGCATAAGAAATGACGCAAAGAAGTCCGCGCGGAAGAACTTCGTTATCTGGAAAGTCTTCATGAGCGACTAAATTTCTCTGGACGCGGAGCGTCTGGCAAAGCCTTGCCCCGTTAGATGTCAGTATCCGAGCGTCTTCTGCTTCTCGTATCAAATCTTGAAACTTCAACTGCTCATCAGATTCTTTGCGTAGTAGGGAGGCTAGATGCTTGACCAACGAGGTGGACAAAACTATTGGAGTGCTTCTGTCTAGTTTCAGATTCTGAAGAACGGTGGGAAGCGGCCCCACTGATCCCCAGGAGAGAGAGACGATCGCTCTAGGCAAGGACTCAACATCCAGAGTCAATGATGAGTTGAGGCCTGCTTCGAGATCGGCGATTTTGGCGCGGGATACTGCCAACTCGGTCAGCAACTGGATAGACGAGCGATTGTTAGAGTACGCAGCTTGCGTGAACTCATGAAATTCGTCGAAAGTTCCATTTTCTGGGAAGCCATGAATAAAAGCTGCTTCCATTAGGTTCATAAGCTTAGTATTAGTTTCTATTTGCTTTTCCCATGACTCAAGCAGGCGTCGGCGGAGATCCGTAAGTTCTGGCGATTCAAGGGCGTTGTGTTGTGTGTTCGTTTGCGCATCGAGCCATTCAATCTCGTCTGGGCCAAATTCGTAAATGATTCGATCATAGATGTAAGGACTTCGATAGTATCTCCAAACTTTTTCAGCCGGGTCCCATCGGTAGTCGGGAATATTTTTGGCCCGCTCACGATGTGAATATGGAAGGCTGATTAGGAATTCAGTATCAGTAATCGTGATTTGAGTCATGCAGTGATCCTCTGGCAGAGGCCTAACGCCTGAGTTAAGCCGACCTGCGTAGCGGCCGGACGGAGTGGTACACGCTACCACGCAAGTCAGGCCGCGAAGTAGGTTCGGCTTGAACGAATTGTTAGACCTGCGGCAACGGCTTCTGAAGAGGCATATCTGAGCATTGCCCGACAGTATTTGTGCTTGCACTATCAATGGAAGGCAATTGGACCTTTCTTCCAGCGAGCGGCAATTAGGCCAAGAATGAGCACGCCTGCTGCGATGCTCGCGTAGGCGAAGAAAGCCTCTTTCTGTTGTTGCAGCATTATGGCCCCGTTTCCCAAGGCCGCAATTCCGACAGCCAAAAGAGACCAGCGAAGAAGGTTCCAGTTTGCGTTTCCAAGATCCATGCTTTTTTCCCTGGGCGATTGAAGAGCATCCAACGCAGGTCTAACGCCTGAGTTAAGCCGACCTGCGTAGCGGTACGGCGGTGTGGTACACGTTACCGCATGAGCCGGACCGCGAAGCAGGTTCGGCTTGAACGAATTGTTAGGCCGCTGGCTTGTTTTTTGCAATGTGATACGCGTAACCGGCAGTGCCGACCGCCATTACAAGATAGAGCAATGCCATTAGGCTGAAACCAATCGGGTGGCTAGCGAATGCAATTGCATCTTTGCCACGAGATGGTCCATTGATGACTCCAGAAGCCAGGCCGCCGATTAAATTGCCGGCTGAGATTCCTGCGAAGGCAGCGAGTGCCAAGATGATCAACAGCTTTTGCAAGGCAACCCTCATGCTTGTTCCTGCGGCCTAACGCCTGAGTTAAGCCGCGGTGCGCAGTGGCAAGCGGCGGGTTACGCTGCAAGCGTACCCGCAAGCGCGGCCACGAAGCAACGTCGGCTTGAACGAACTGTTAGCCTTCAAATCGAACTGGCTGAGGGCCACGATTTTTGCTTCTGATCACAACGGTGCGAGCGATGTGGTCATGCCAGCCTTGCTTTTTAGGGTCAAACCCAATCCATATGTAGCCGATCAAGAGTCCGATAGCACTAATAAAGTAGGAGAGATATCGGGCTATGGCTTTCCCGATTGAAATATTCCTGCCTGTATCTGCATCAACGATTCTGGCACCAATTGCCATTTTACCTGGCGTTTGACCAGTTGCTACCCAGAGCCAAACATAGGCAATCGCTGGCAGGATCCAGCTAATTATGAAGTCAGCAGGGCCATGGATAAACTTGTCGCTCGTCCAATAAGACGATCCATAAATCAAGGTAAGGACAGGAACGGTGATAGCGCTGACAAGAATCGCGTCAATGATTGCGGCACCTAGTCGCGGCCAAAATCCAACATATTCCATATCACGAAGCTCCATGAAACTCCCCTTTGAAGGCTAACGCCTGAGTTAAGCCGCGCCGCGAAGCGGCGTCGGCTTGAATGAATTGTTAGGCCCCGTACGCAGAACCTGATGAACTGGGACAACCTTGGACTTGATGGTTCCGCTGAAGTAGCCGCCACCCTCCAGGAAAACACAAGGATCATTGTATTGATCAAAAATTCCTGCTGGAACGCGTGCAGTGATTAGAACGGATTCGCTGTCTATCGGGAAGTTGAACCCACCGACGGTGTCTCCGCCAATGTCCGGATGTGCGGGATAGCGATTGACAGGATCTGAGCAGTTGATGATGACTACAGAGAAGTAGAACTCACGTCTTTTGATAATCCGTGCGTCCGAGGATTTGATAGTCACCTCTATGACCTGCTCTGACTTCTCGCTGCGTGACACCGCCGATAGGGGAATCGGCTGGAACTCGCAGCGCACCAGCAAGAGCAGAAGGGCTCCAAGCAATGCGATTGTCGCCAGCAACCTACGTCCAAGTCGCAATCTTGCAGCCATAGGGGCCTAACGCCTGAGTTAAGCCGGCCCGCTGAGCGGGCACGGCAGAGGCACAATCCTAGCGCTTCTGCCGAGACCGCGAAGCGGGCTCGGCTTGAACGAGTTGTTAGGCCCCGGACTGAGAGCCTTTCTGACGCCGGTTACGAAAGATCGGTCCACGGCGAAAAATCCAGACCAGCGGGCCGCCAAGAACGTACCAGGCACCGTCCAGAGTTGCCCAAAGCCTTTCCCGAAGAGTAACGGGCTGCGAATGCTTGGTGCGCAATCGTTCGCGCTGCTCTCGCTTGCGACTTGCGACCTCTGCTCGTCTCTCCAATGCAGCCGCCGCTTTCGCTTCTCTCTTTGACTTGCTGCGGTTGCTCATACGGGGCCTAACGCCTGAGTTAAGCCGGACCGATTTGCGGCCGCGGCGATGGCACAGTCTACGACGCCACGCCGAGGCCGCGAAGCGGGCTCGGCTTGAACGAATTGTTAGGTTTGCTGCCCGTTGCGTTGTCCTGCTAGGAAGAGAGCGAGAGACAGACCCACCGATGTCCCGCAGAAGAACATGCCGATCATGCCGAGAAGGTCATCGCTCCAGATTATTCGTGCGGCGGAAAAGCAAAGGAACAAGCCGTGTGAGATGCACAAGACCGCCATAAAAGCTCGGCCAAGGGGGTGGGCGCGACCCTTAGACGAGACGACTAAGCGGTAAGCCTTATCCGACAGACTAGATCTGTGCCAAGTGCCGACAAGGGTCAGGCCGCCACCCGCGAGGACAAGTGCGCCGCACAGAAAGATCATGAAGCCGATCATGTTCATTGCAAACCTAACGCCTGAGTTAAGCCGGCCCGCTGAGCGGGCGCGGCGATGGTTCAATCATAGCGCCAGCGCCGAGACCGCGAAGCGGGCTCGGCTTGAACGAATTGTTAGACCGCTAGCGACTATCTCCGCTTTGAGAACGCAAATGCAACGATTGCAATTGCCGAGAGCCAGACAACAAAGTTCAACGCGAACATTTCCCAGCGGATGTCATCCAATCCTACGAGTGCACCCAGGAAGTCCGCGGATCCAACCGGGGAGCTGGTCATTCCATCCACGACATAAATGAATGGCCATCCGCCGGCAGCGACGTCACACCCGTTTTCACAACCCATGATGCTGGGGCGAGTCACAGGCGTCTTGCGCGGAAGCCAGCTGCTGCAAATGGTCGCGCCTAGCGCGACTATAACCGAAAGTGCTCCTTCGATGGATCGACTCAAATCCTGCACCCGCGGTCTAACGCCTGAATTAAGCCGCGCCGCGAAGCGGCGTCGGCTTGAATGAACTGTTAGACATCATTGGCGTGGAGCCGAGCAGACTGGCGGCTTCGTGCTTCACAAAGTAAATGAACGCAGTCAACTGATCAGCGCGTGAGGCCAAGCAATCCATCCCTTGTCCAAGGTAAGCCTGCTGGGCTTCAAGCAGCACGGGCTGATGTTGGACGGGCAGGCGTTCCATTACCCAGTTGGCAGCTACATCCTTCGGCGCTATCTTGCCGGTTGCTGCGCTGTACCAAATGCGAGACAAAGTAAGCACTACATTCCGCTCGTCGCCTGCCCAATCCGGTTGTGAGTTCCATAGTTTCAAGGTGTCGGCCAATGCTTTGAATAGATCGCTTTCCGGGACTGGGTTGAAGAAATCTTCTGCGGCCGAACCTGCCAAGGCAAGGCTGTGTTGCCTTGCTTTAGTTAGCAGAATAGCCAGATCAACATCGGTTGTCGCGGGCTCGAAGATGCCCGCAAGAATGTCCTTGCGCTGCCACTCCCCGAATTGCAGTTCCCGTCTGGCTGGATAACGCCAAGGAACAACATCGCCGTACACGACGATGGTAACTTCCAAGGCACGGAGAGCTTCACTTTGGCCGGGAGAAGCGGAAACTTCCAGGAAATCTACGAACAGAGCCTGCCGCACAGTCTCATCGAGCTGTGCAGTCACAGTAACCAGCAAATCAATATCACTGCATGGCTTCAGGCCACCGTCGAGTGCAGAGCCGTACAAATGCACGGCCAGCAACGTCGATCCCAGATGATGCTCGATGACGTTGAGTGCCTGTGATAGCTGTACCGAAATCTCGGCGGGCACTGCGTTGCTCATGATGTCTAACGCCTGAGTTAAGCCGGCCCGCTGAGCGGGACCGGCGATGGTTCAATCATAGCGCCAGCGCCGAGACCGCGAAGCGGGCTCGGCTTGAACGAATTGTTAGGCCAAGCTTCTCTCAGCGATTTCAATGGCATCCCGCAGCTCTTCCGGATGCATTTCTGTGTCATCCGTGAAGTTGGCCGCCAAACGACGCCGGCCCTCCGGAAGGACAATTTCCAGGGCGAACTTTTGACGAAGAAAGGTGGCAAGCGCTTCATTGGTCAGGTTCCAGACCGGGACTGACCAGTTTTTTCGGCAGCGGCGAATCAAGCCAGAGTCAAAGTCAGGTTCGCGCCAAGGCCCTTCAATGTCGGCAACGCATCGCTGTTCCATGCTTGGCCTAACGCCTGAGTTAAGCCGACTTGCGTAGCGGCATCGGCGATGTGGTAAACGCTACCACATGAGCCGGGCCGCGAAGCAAGTTCGGCTTGAACGAATTGTTAGACCTGTGAACTACTGTTTTTGATTCGCAATGTTTGGCTTTTGAATGTGCTGTGCGCAGCTTTCCAAACACTTTCGTTGAACAGGTTTAGCGTCCGGCGAAGCGGACGAGTAGGGCGTGCGCGAACACCATCGAACGCGACAACTAGGCTTCCGCGTTTGAACTTTTAAAGTCTCGCTTCTGTGCGCGCGTAGCGGGCACCGCTGTTGAGCAGTGCGACCGCTTTTGTCGCTCTGCGGTTTGCCTTTGATGCGCAAACCGTGTGCTTTCTAC
>NZ_FTLW01000006.1 GCF_900155935.1 Solilutibacter tolerans | reverse complement strand
ACACCGGCTGCCTACGCCAAACAGTTGGCAGCCAAAGCCGCTACGATGAACCCCGGACTCTAAACAGCCCCGCTACTGAAAGCGGGGGGACGTCGGTCCGCTTCCGACGACGAACCCAACTGACCGACAAGCGCCAGCGCTTCGCGCTGACTCCTTGCTCATGTATTAAGTAAGTCTTTTTTGTCTAAGTGTCGTGATATCCCATTGATGCACGCATTCCTTACAAGGATGCGCGGATGAGCTCAAGATGTGACACTTCTTGCCGGCTTCACACAACCCCCATCCACGAGCCATCAACGTTGATCAGACTGGCGTCACTTCAAGCAAAGGGGGCAGTTATGAATACCAAGAACAAGCTTGTCGACAATCCATTTTGGCGTGGCTTTCGTTGGATAGTGTGGGGTGGGGCGGCCGGGCTGTTGTCATTGCCTTTGATTGCCATGCGGTTCACGAACGAAGTGAATTGGACGGCCTTCGACTTCCTCGTAATGGGCATGATGTTGGCTGCGGTTTGCCTGGCGTTCGAGTTGGCATTGCGGATGGCACGCAATGGTTATTACATGTTGGGCGCAGGACTTGCTGCCGGTACGGCTTTCTTGATCACCTGGAGCAACTTGGCCGTCGGGATCGTGGGTAACGAAAACAACCCGGTCAACCTGATCTTTTTCGGCATTGTGGCGATCGCAGTGGTCGGCACGTTGGTGTCGCGACTGCAGCCAAGCGGCATGGCAAGGACGATGCTGGTCGCGGGCTTTGCGCAGGCCGCAACGGTGGTGTTGGCGTTGTTCAAGGAAGCGCCGATTGTCGCCGTTATTCTTGGGGTTTTCACTGCAATGTGGCTGTTGTCTTCAGTATTGTTCGGCAAGGCAGCTGACGCATTGCCGACCATCGCGCAAGCCAGCTGAGGCAACATCGGCCCCATGCGCTTTGCTAAGGTGTACCGCATGAAGCCGCGCATGCTTGTCTTGCCGATGTTGTTTGTAGCCACGTTGGTATGTGCCTGCGCGTCGATGCAGGCGCGCGATGTGACGGCGCTCCTGCCTGCCGCCGCACGACAAGCAGGCTTGGTCGATGTACGAGGCTTCGTCCCCGATGCCCAGTTGGACATCCGCTACGCCACAACGCATAACTTCGTCGGCGCGCGCATAGATGGCTACAACGCGCCGCGTTGCTGGTTGCATCGCCCTGCTGCCGAAGCCCTGGCGAAGGTGGCGATGGATGTGCGCGGCCAGGGTCTGCGACTGCACATCTACGATTGCTACCGCCCCGCGCGAGCGGTCGCGCACTTCATGCGCTGGGCGAACGATCTGGATGACCAGCGTACCAAGACTGAGTTCTATCCGCGGCTTGAGAAGAGCACGTTGGTGCCCGGGTATATCGCCGAACGATCCGGCCACAGCCGTGGTGCGACGATTGACCTGACCCTGTCTCGTTGTGATGCGAACGATGTCTGCGTAACCCTCGACATGGGCACGACCTACGATCTGTTCGACGCGCGCGCGAATACCGACAATGCGGATGTGACCGCAACGCAGCGTGCCAATCGCGACCTGCTGCGTGACGCGATGCAGGGCCGCGGCTTTGCCAACTACCCGATGGAGTGGTGGCATTTCACTTTCAAGCCGGAACCGACGCCCGATACTTTCTTCGACATACCGTTGGAATAGTCTCGCCCGCAAGCCCATGGCATCCTGTCGTCCCTGCTGGAGGATGCAATGAGCACTGCACTGCCCGAGACCGTCGAGAAAGAAACCGGCCCCACGCCCGAGTGGAGCGTGATCTGGCTGCATGGCCTTGGTGCCGACGGCAATGATTTCGTACCCATCGCGCCTGAATTGCTGCGTCCGGATTGGCCTGTGCTGCGCTTCGTGTTTCCGCATGCGCCAGTACGTCCGGTGACGATCAACGGCGGGATGCGGATGCGTGCGTGGTACGACATTCGTGAAATGAGCCTGACCAATCGCGCGGACGTGGTGGGCGTGCGCGAATCGATGGCGACCGTGAACGCTCTGATCACCCGTGAAGGTGAGCGCGGTATCCCGCCGGAGCGCATCTTGTTGGCCGGTTTCTCTCAGGGCGGCGCGGTTACCTTGGCGGCGGCGGCAATCGGCTTGCAGGTGGCGGGCTTCATCGCCCTATCGACGTACTTGCCGATGGTGCCCGATACGCCGCCAGCAGCGGCCTCAACCAAGCCGCCGCTGTTCATGGCGCATGGCACGTTCGACCCGGTGGTGCCGATTGCCGCGGGCCAGTTGGGCGCACAACAGATGCAGGCAATGGGCTTTGATGTCGATTGGCGTGTGTATCCGATGCAGCACCAAGTGAGCGCGGAAGAAATCGCCGACCTGTCCGCATGGATGGACGCTCGTTTCCGCCAGGCATGACGCCACGGCGGCTTCGCACTAACATCGAGGTGATGGGGAGGCCGCCATGCCGGTAATCCGATGCGTGTAGTAATCGTCGATGACGAGCCTTTGGCGCGTTCGCGCCTGCGCGGGCTGTTGTCGCGCGAGGCCGATGTGGATGTGGTGGCCGAAGCGGGCGATGGCAAAGCCGCGTTGTTGGTTTGCGATACGCATCGTCCGGACTTGGTCGTGTTGGATATCCGCATGCCTGGCATGGATGGGCTGGAAGTGGCGCGTCAACTCGCCAAGCAAACATCGCCGCCTCTGTTGGTGTTTTGCACGGCCTTCGATGCACATGCGCTCAGTGCTTTTGAAACCGCTGCGCTCGACTACCTGGTCAAGCCCGTGCGGCCCGAGCGTCTAGCAGAAGCATTGCGACGCGCACGCCTTCGGCTGGGACTTGCGCCCGTGCTGAGCGGCGATAAACAGGCGCGCACCCAGTTGTGCGCGAAGCTGGGCGGCCATTTGCGACTGATCCCGGTTAGCGATATTCGTTATTTGCAAGCCGAAGAAAAGTACGTCGTTGTCCACCATGCGAATGGCGAAGACTTGATCGAGGAATCCTTGAAATCACTGGAAGAAGAATTCGGTGATCGTTTCCTGCGGATCCATCGCAATTGTCTGGTCGCACGCGATGCGCTGAAAGAACTTCGTCGTGACGCTGATGGCCATGCGCAGGCCATTCTGCATGGCGTCGAGCGGCCGCTGGACGTCAGTCGGCGCTGCCTGACCGAGCTGCGAGAGGCGATGCGCTACCTTTGAACGCGAATGCCGGGCTCGGGCGATAATGGCCACATGCAAACGCTCCGCATCGCCACACGAAAAAGCCCGCTCGCCCTCTGGCAGACCGAACATGTTGCCGGCCTGCTGCGCGCACGTCATCCAGGCCTCGACATCGAACTGGTACCGCTGTCCACCCGTGGTGATGAGTTGCTGGATCGCTCGCTGGCCGCCATCGGCGGCAAGGGCCTGTTCCTGAAAGAGCTGGAATTGGCGATGCTGCGGGGCGATGCCGACTGCGCCGTGCATTCGCTCAAAGACGTGCCGATGTCATTGGAGCCCGGCTTCATGATGCCAGCCATCCTCAAGCGTGCCGATGCCGCGGATGCCTTTGTCAGCAATGACTATGCCGATATTGCTTCGCTACCGAGTGGTGCGCGTGTTGGCACATCATCTTTGCGCCGACGTGCGCAGCTGCGTGCGTTGCGCGACGATCTGGTCATCGACGACTTGCGTGGCAACGTCAATTCGCGCCTGGGTAAGTTGGATGCGGGCGAATATGCCGCCATCCTGCTCGCTTGCGCGGGGCTGCAGCGTCTCGGTTTTGATGGTCGCATTCGCGCGCGGCTGGACGCGCCGGCCTGGCTGCCCGCACCGGCGCAGGGCGCAATCGCCATTGAATGTCGCGACGATGCGCCGGAGATGCAGGCGCTTCTCGCTGAGTTGGATGATGCCGATACCCGCTGCCGCGTCAGCTCCGAGCGCGCTATGAACCGTGCGTTGGACGGCAGTTGCCATGTGCCGGTTGCGGCCTTTGCAACGCTGCATGGCAATTCGTTGCATCTGCAGGGTCTGGTTGGCTCGGCATCGACCGGAGAGCAAGTGCGCGCCGAAGTCAGTGGCCCACGCGATGCAGCTGAGGCGCTGGGACAGGCTGTGGCCGAGATGCTGATCGCACAAGGCGCACGCGATTTAATGGCCTGAGATATGCGCAGGCACGTAAAGGTTTGACATCGAGATGAAAAAAACGGCGCCCAAGAGCGCCGTTTTTGCAGCCGAGTTTCGCGACTAACTTAGAAGCCGTAGACCACGTTCACGGTGGTGAGCGTGTCGGTCTTCTTGATGCCCGGCAACACGTCGGTGTTGTGGCGGGTTTCGACGCCAGCCTTCAGCGCCAGCGCATCAGTCATCTTGACCAGCACACCGATGTCGTTGCGGGCGAAGGTGTTGTCCTTGCCGCTTTCGATCAACAGGTTGTCATAGAACGCGACGTTTTCGTTGAACTGGTGCTTGAAATCCATCATGCCGCGGCCGATCACGCCGTTCTCATGAACGCGCAGGTCTTGCAGCTTGGACCAGCGGTAGCCAGCACCGACTTCGAAAGTCAGCTTGGTGGTTTCGCTATCGATGGCACGGAAGCCGTAGCTGGCCGAGGCAACGCTCTGGTACTCGTAGCTGGCGTAGTGGTCGCGCTCGGTGCGCAGGCCGCCGACGATATAGCTCTTGGCGCTGAGGTCGCGTGCAGCGCTACCGAAGGCTTCATAACGGTAGGCGCTTTCAACATCATCCGACTCGCCTTGCAGGAAGGCTGCGCCGGCGGCGTAGGTCCACGGGCCCTGCGTGCGCTTGGCACCCAGCTTGCCAACCAGGGTCTGGCTGTCGGTATTGCCCTTGCTGATGGCCAGGCCCAGCTCGCCGGTGCCGCTCCAACGATCGTCGGTGCTGCTGTCTTGGGCGGAGGCGATGGCCGGTGCGGCCAGCAGCGCGGCGGTGGCCAGCGCGAGAATGCGAAGTTTCATGTGGGTTCTCTGGGAAGAAAGATGAATACGGCCCCGTCTGGGGTGGGCGCATCCTGACTTCGCATTCCTGAATGGGCAATTAGTGAATATTTCGTTATTCAGTTGTGATGCATCTCACATATCACAGGGGTCGGTGCACTGGGTTCAGCGGTGTCTCAGCGATCACGCATAATCGCCATATGGACCGCTACGAACGCATCACCGCGCTGCATCGCACCCTGAAAGCGGCGCGCTATCCCATCAACGTCAAACGCCTGCAGGAAGAGCTGGGTTGCTCGCGGGCGACGGTCTACCGTGATCTCGCTTTTCTGCGCGATGGTTTGATGGCACCGATTGTGGGCGATGGTGAAGCGGGTTTCCGCTACGACCCGCATGAGTCCGACCGCTTTGAGCTACCTGGGCTGTGGCTGAGTTCGGAAGAGTTGCATGCCTTGCTCGCCGCACAGCAATTGCTTTCGCGCACGGGTGGCGGGGTCCTGTCATCGGCGATGGCACCGTTGCAGCAGCGCGTCGAGGCCTTGTTGGCGGAGCAGGCCGGCGGTGAGCGCTGGCCGGTCGAGCGCGTTCGGGTCATTCCGCATCGCACCCGCAAATTGGATGAGGCGAGTTTCCGTA
This sequence comes from Solilutibacter tolerans, assembly GCF_900155935.1. GTDB lineage: Bacteria > Pseudomonadota > Gammaproteobacteria > Xanthomonadales > Xanthomonadaceae > Solilutibacter > Solilutibacter tolerans. The sequence continues at coordinate 90,436 of NZ_FTLW01000006.1, read as the reverse complement.
CCGTCGCCTCGGGCGTACTGGAGCGTCGTCGATTGTCGTTTGAATATCGCGCACGTTCGACCGATGAAAAAACCCGGCGCAATGTTTCGCCGCAACGCATCACCCATTACCGCGATAACTGGTATCTGGATGCCTGGGATCACGACCGCGAGGCGTTGCGCAGTTTCTCGGTTGACCGCATGAGTGGGGCGCAATTGCTGAAGGAAGCTGCGACGGATGTTGCCGAAGCCGACCTCGACCATCATCTGGCGGGCAGTTACGGAATTTTTTCCGGCGAGCCAAAAGGTTGGGCCACGATCTTGTTCAGCGCCAAGGCGGCGAGATGGGTGGCCGACGAGCGTTGGCACTCCAAGCAGCAAGGTCGCTTTTTGCCAGATGGGCGCTATGAGCTGAAAGTGCCGTATAGCGCGGGCCGCGAGCTGTTGATGGACGTGCTGCATTACGGTGCGGACGCGGAGATCGTCGAGCCGTCGTCCCTGCGCGCGCAGGCCCGCACTTTGCTGGATCTGGCCCGCTCCAATTACGATTGATTATTGGAAGTCGCAGCCTGTGCGACCGGGCCGCCGCAACCTGACGTTCCACACACTAGGAGCGTCGCCATGCACACTTCGTCGTCTTCGCACGCCGTCATCGACCGCTGGTTGTTGCAGGCCTTGCTGGCTGGTGCATCGTTTTCCTTACTTGTGCCATTCGCACAACTGAATACCGCGACGTTTGGCTGGTTGCCGCTGTGGTTGGTAGGTCTGCCCTTGTCAGCATGGCTCGGCTGGCGTTGCCTGAGCAGGGGCGGGGCGATGTCGGTTGCAGTTGTAGCCGCTGCACGAGACCGTCGCCGCATCGTCCATTCATCTGCGCGGGGCCGTAGGAGTTCCCGGTCGACGACGATGGCCATCCGTCGGCCACACGCCCGGGCATGACTTCCGGCCCGGGGTTGGCCTGCGGGGCTGTGCTAGCGTGCTGAATCGACCCAAGCCGTATGGAATTCTTCTATGTCCAAGCTGCTCCACGCCGCCCAGCTCGCCGGCGCTACCGCGCTGTTGACTGTCTGCGCAGGCCAAGCTGCCGCCGCCCCCCTGCAGAACAAGGAATCTGTCGCTATGCCCGCCGCCACCGACACCGATGCCCACCAGTGGCTGGAAGATGTCGGCGGTGACAAACAGCTGGCGTGGGTGCGCGAACGCAACGCCAAATCCGAAGGCGAGCTCGCCTCGACTCCCGAATTCAAGAAGCTCGAAGCCGAAATCTTGTCGATCCTCGATTCGGACGCCAAGATTCCCGGCGTCTACAAGCAGGGTGAGTGGTTCTACAACTTCTGGCAGGACAAGGCCAATCCGCGCGGCATCTGGCGTCGCACGACGCTCGCCGAATATCGCAAGGCCAGCCCGAAGTGGGAAACGGTCCTCGATATCGATGCGCTCAACAAGGCCGAGAACGAGAACTGGGTCTGGCACGGCGCGCAGTGCCTGCGTCCGGCCTACACCCGCTGCCTGATCGCGCTTTCGCGTGGCGGCGCCGATGCCGACGTGACGCGTGAATTCGATATCTCCACGCGAGAGTGGGTGAAGGATGGCTATTTCCGTCCCGAGGCCAAGGGCGGCGTGAGCTGGATTGATCAGGACAACGTCTTCGTTTACACCGATTTCGGCGATGGCACGATGACCACCTCCGGCTACCCGCGCGTGGCCAAGCTGTGGAAGCGCGGCACGCCGTTGTCGGCGGCGGAAGTTGTCTACGAGGGCAAGCCGACCGACATGTACATCGCGGCGGTGCACGACGACACGCCGGGCTTTGAGCGTGACTTCGTCAATAACACCATTGCCTTCTACAACGACGAGCTCTACTTGCGCGGCAAGGACGGCAAGCTGACGAAGGTCGACGTGCCCAATTCCGTGGAGAAGGGCGTGCATCGTCAATGGCTCAGCCTGCAGCCGCGCGAGGACTGGACCGTCGGCGGCAAGACCTACAAGGGCGGCTCTTACCTCGTCGCCAACTTCGACGACTGGATGGCCGGCAAGCGCGATTTGACCGTGCTGTTCGAACCGACTGAGCGCACGTCGCTGGCGGGTGCTACCTGGACCAAGAGCCATGTTGTCTTGAACGTGCTGGAAGACGTCAAGAACAAGCTCAGCGTGCTGACCCCCGGCAAGGACGGTTGGAAGCGTAGTGAATTCGTCGGTGCGCCGGCGATCGGCACCATTGGCGTCGGCGCGGTCGACACCGATGAATCCGATGCGTTGTGGATGACGGTATCGGGTTACACCACGCCGACCACCTTGTCGCTAGCCGAGATCGGGAAGAAGCCGGAGGTCTTGAAGACCATGCCGACCTTCTTCGATGCCTCGAACCAGATCGTCGAGCAGCACTTCGCCACCAGCAAGGACGGCACCAAGGTGCCTTACTTCATCGTCCACAAGAAGGATCTGAAGCTGGACGGGCAGAACCCGACCCTGCTCTACGGCTACGGCGGTTTCGAAATCTCGCTGACCCCGGGCTATTCCGGCGGCATCGGCAAGGGCTGGCTGGAAAAGGGTGGCGTCTATGTCGTCGCCAACATCCGCGGCGGTGGCGAATACGGTCCGCGTTGGCACCGTGCGGCGCTCAAGCAGAATCGCCACAAGGCCTATGAGGATTTCGCCGCCGTTGCGCAGGATCTCATCGCACGCAAGATCACCTCGCCCAAGCGTCTCGGCATCCAGGGCGGCAGCAATGGCGGACTGCTCACCGGCAACATGCTGACCCAGTATCCGGAGCTGTTCGGTGCTGTCGTGGTGCAGGTGCCGCTACTCGACATGAAGCGCTACAACCACTTGTTGGCAGGTGCTTCGTGGATGGCCGAGTACGGCAACCCGGACAAGCCGGAAGAGTGGGCCTTCATCCAGAAGTTCTCGCCCTATCACCTGTTCGACCCGGCCAAGACCTATCCGCCGACGCTCTTCACCACCTCCACGCGCGATGACCGCGTGCATCCGGGGCATGCCCGCAAGATGATGGCGAAGATGGAAGCGGCCGGTAAGGATGTCCTCTATTACGAGAACATCGAAGGCGGCCATGGCGGCGCAGCCAACAATGCGCAGCGTGCGCACATGACCGCACTGGCCTACACCTTCCTGTGGAACGAGTTGAATAAATGATGTTGCACCGACGCCCCGCCCGTGCGGGGCGTTTGCATTATCCCCCCGGAGCCCGCATATGAATCCCAATCCCTACGCAATAGCGCTCGCGCTCGCCATGACGATCACCACCGCACAAGCCCAGCAAAACCCCACCCCGCCCGATGTCGCCAAGAAGCCACATGTCGTCAAGGCGCCGCACGGTGCTGAACGCCAGGACGAGTACTACTGGTTGCGCGATGACAAGCGCGAGAACGCCGAGATGCTTGGTTACCTCAAGGCCGAGAACGCGTATGTCGATGCCTTGATGGCACCGCTCAAGCCGCTCGAGGACAAGATCTACGACGAGGTCGTCGCGCGTATCAAGCAGGACGATAGCTCCGTGCCGTACCGTGACCGCGGCTATTGGTACTACTCTCGTTTCGAGAAGGGCAAGGACTACCCGGTTCACGCACGTCGCAAGGATGGCGCGGGTGTTGATGCGATCGGCATCCAGAAGGCCAACGAGGCGGGTGACTTTGCAAGCGAAGAAATCTTGCTTGATGTCAACGTGCTGGCCAAGGGTCACGACTACTACGCCGCCAATCCGGTTGCGATCAGTCAGGACAATAAGTTGATGGTCTGGGCTGACGACACCAATGGCCGTCGCCAGTACACCCTCCGTATCAAGAACCTGGAAACCGGCGAAGCGTTGGCCGACATCATCACCGGCACCAGCGGCAACGCGGTCTGGGCCGATGACGGCAAAACCTTGTTCTATGTCGAAAATGACCCCAAAACCTTGCTCACCACCAAGGTGAAGCGTCACACGCTCGGCAGTGCTAGCAAAGACGATGTGTTGGTGTACGAAGAGAAAGACGACAGCTTCTACATGGGCATCGGCCGCACGCGCGATGACGAATTCATCTGCATCAGCGTCAGCAGCACAGTCTCCGATGAAATGCGATGCACCCCGGCTGCGAATCCGGGCGCATTCGCCGTGCTCTCGCCGCGCCAGCGCGATGTCGAATACGACGCCGAGCACTACAACGGTCGCTGGGTGATCCGCACCAATGCCGATGGCGCCACCAACTTCAAGTTGGTCACCGCGCCGACCGGGAGCACCTCGCGCAAGGATTGGCGCGATCTGGTGGCCCACGACCCGGACATCTTCATCGAAGGCTATGAGCTGTTCAACGACTTCACTGCGGTGAGCGAGCGTTCCGGCGGTTTGGAGCGCGTGCGCATCCTCAAGCAGGATGGCAGTTCCGAGTACGTCAAGGCGGACGAGACCGCGTATTCGATGGGCCTGTCGGCCAATCCGGAAGGCGATTCGGACTGGCTGCGCTATAGCTACACCTCGCTGGCCACGCCGGCGACGACGTATGAGCTCAACGTCAAGACGGGTGAGCGTCGCCAGCTCAAGCAACAGCCGGTGCCGGGCTACGATCCGTCGAAGTACACCACCGAGCGCGTGTGGGTGCCGGCACGGGACGGCAAGACCAAGATCCCGGTCTCGCTGGTCTATCGCAAGGATTTCAAGCGTGACGGCAAGGGCGCGTTGCTGCAGTACGGCTACGGCAGCTATGGCGCATCGATGGATCCGGGCTTCAGCATCGGCACGGTCAGCCTGCTTGATCGCGGCATGATCTATGCCTTGGCGCACATCCGTGGCGGCCAGGAAATGGGCCGCGGCTGGTATGAAGACGGCAAGATGTTCAACAAAAAGAACACCTTCACCGACTTCGTCGACGTCACCCGCTGGCTGGTCGACAACCAATACGCCGCCAAGGATCGCGTGGCCGCCATGGGTGGCAGCGCGGGTGGGTTGTTGATGGGTGCTGTCAGCAACATCGCGCCCCAGGATTACCGCGTCATCCTCTCGCAGGTGCCGTTCGTGGACGTGGTGACGACAATGCTCGATGCCAGCATCCCACTGACCACCAACGAATACGACGAATGGGGCAATCCGGAAGCCAGCAAGGAAAGCTATGCCTACATGCTGAGCTATTCGCCCTATGACAATCTGGAAAAGAAGGCCTATCCGGCGATGTTTGTCGGTACCGGGCTATGGGATTCGCAGGTGCAGTATTGGGAGCCGGCCAAGTACGTCGCGCGCTTGCGCGATCTCAACACCAGCGACTACCCGATCGTGTTCCGCACCAATATGGAAGCCGGTCACGGCGGCAAATCCGGTCGTTTCCGTCGCTATCGTGAGCAGGCCGAGATGTACTCCTTCATGCTCGACCAGCTGGGTGTGAAAGAGACGCCGTAATGTCGGCAAGTTTGTATACGTGATGCGAAGGCCGGGGGCAAACCCGGCCTTCGTTGTTTTCGATGTCGTCTTCGGTATCGTGCGCGGATGCGCAAATTGACTCGCATTGGCTGGTGGTTGCTCGCCTATGCCAGCCTCGGCCTAGGCTTCATCGGCATCTTCCTGCCGGGCTTGCCTACGGTGCCGTTCGTGCTGCTGTCGGCGTTTGCTGCTGCGCGCGGGTCCGATCGCCTGCATGCGTGGCTGCTCGCCCATCGACGATTCGGCCCGATGATCCGCGACTGGCAGGCGCACGGCGCGGTGAGTCGACGCGCGAAACGCATGGCGGTGGCGATGATGCTGCTGTCGGGTGTGCTGATGTTGCTGCTCATGCCCAATCGTTGGATGGCTTTGCCGGGCATCGTGGTGATGGCGATCGTGGGCACGTGGCTTTGGCATCGGCCAGAACCACCGGCCTCCGCCTGAACCCGATCTGCCGCGGCCTCCCGGATCCAGGCTGGGCGCGTTACCATCGCGGCATGAAGATGCCCCGTCTTGTTTTCATCGCCACCTGTCTCCTCGTGCTGGCCGCTTGCGGCAACAAAGGTCCTTTGGTTCTGCCGCAAAAGCCCGTCCCGGTGTCGGCGCAGGACCCATTGCCAGCGCCCGCCGAGCCGGTCGACAGCGTGCCGTCAGAAGCAGTGCCTGCCTCGTCAAGCGACGACGGCGACGGCACGCCGCGCTGAGCAAGCGATGCGTTTCACCAAAATGCATGGCGCGGGCAATGACTTCGTCGTGCTCGACCTGCGTGGTGGCCAGGTCGCACCCGCGCCACTGCTATGGCAATTGCTGGGTGACCGCCATCGCGGCGTGGGCTGCGATCAGATACTGACCATCGAAGCGCCGCGCGACATGAGCGCTCACGCGCGTTACGCCATCTGGAATAGCGATGGCAGCCGCGCAGGGCAGTGTGGCAATGGGGCGCGTTGTGTCGCGGCCTGGCTGGCACGGGAAGACGCTATTGATGAGGCGAATTTTGTGCTGGAATCGCCTGCTGGCCTTCACCGGGCCGAACGCGTAGACACCGATCAGTGGCGCATCGGCATGGGCCAGCCGCGTTTTGAGCCGTCGCAACTGCCAATGAACGGGTTTGCTGATGCAGCAGATGTCTATGCACTCGATATCGGCGGTGAACGCATCACCTTTGGTGCGACATCGATGGGTAATCCGCATGCACTGGTGATGGTCGAGGATATCGATACAGCACCTGTCAGCCACATCGGTCCGGCGTTGCAGGCGAGCGAGGCTTTTCCGGACTCGGTGAATGTGGGCTTTGCGCAAGTGCTGTCACGCGACCATATTCGCCTGCGCGTGTTCGAACGCGGCGCAGGCGAGACGCTTGCCTGTGGCAGTGGCGCTTGCGCTGCGGCTGCCATTCTGATGAGACGTGGCGACATCGACCGGCGTGCCATCGTGTCATTGCCGGGTGGGGATTTGTTGATCGAATGGCCGCGCGATGATGCCGGCATCGACATGACTGGCCCGGCCACTTTCGTATTCGACGGCGCGCTGGATGGCGCCATCCTGGGGAAAACACACGCATGAATGACAACGAAGAAAAATTGGGTGCACACGAAGTCGCGGCTTGGCTGCGCCGACATCCCAATTTCCTGAAACAGTTCCCGGACCTTGGCCTGACCTTGGTCGTCCCGCGGGACGATGGCCCGGCGGCGTCGCTAGCCAGCTATCAGCTGGAAGTGTTGCGCGACAAGAATCGCGAGCTGAATCGCCGCCTGCAAGAATTGTTCGGTAATGCGCAGGAAAACGAGCGCTTGGCCGTGCGCACGCATCAGCTCACCTTGGCGTTGATGAATCAGGAGAGTGCCGGCGACACCGTGCGCTCGATGGCTGCATCGCTCACTGAAGACTTCCAAGGCGACTTGGTGCGCGTGGTGATGTTCCACGTCATCGATGGCCTGGAGTGGAGCGATTGGTTTCGCGTCATTCCGGAAAATGATCGTTCGCTCGACCCGTTCCGCGATGCACTGACCGATGCCGAACCTTTGTGCGGCCGCTTGAATCCTGACAAGAACGCGCTGCTCTACGGCCCGCGCGCCGAGGAAGTGCAGTCGAGCGCGTTGCTGTCGCTGCCGGGCGTAGGTCTGGTTGCGATAGGCAGCCATGATCCGAACCGCTTCTTCCCGGGTATGGGCACCTTGTTCCTACGGATGATGGGGGAATCCTTCGCCGCTGCGATGACGCGTTTCCGCGATCACGGCGAGGAGAAGTGATCCTGCGATGAGCCGCTACGTCGCCGAGTTCCTCGATCACCTGCGGGTGGAGCGACGAATGTCGGCGAACACGTTGGATGCATATCGGCGTGACCTTGAAGCCCTGGTGCACTGGGCCAGTGGCGTAGGCGTGGATGATGTCGCGTTGCTGGACGGCGAGCGCTTGCGCGCCTTCATCGCCGCCGAGCATCGCCGGGGTTTGACGCCGAAAAGCCTGCAGCGTCGTCTCTCCGCTTGTCGAGGTTTCTACGGTTGGCTGCTCAAACACGCACGTATCGATGCCAACCCGGCCGGGGTCGTGCGCGCGCCGAAAGCTGCGCGAAAATTGCCGCAAGTGTTGGATGTCGATGAAGCCGTGCAGCTGGTCGAGTTGCCCACCGATGCGCCGTTGGGCGTGCGCGATCGCGCGATTCTGGAGCTGTTCTATTCCTCTGGCCTGCGTTTGTCCGAATTGTGCGGGCTGCGTTGGCATGACCTGGATTTGGCCGAAGGCTTGGTGCACGTGCTGGGCAAAGGCGGCAAGCAGCGTATCGTCCCGGTCGGCTCGCACGCATGTGCGGCGCTCGCCGCATGGCGCAAGGAGTCGGGCGGGAAAAACGTTGTGCATGTATTTCCGGGGCGTGGTGGAGAAAAGTCCATCACCCCGCGGGCCGTGCAGTTGCGATTGCGTCAACTGGCGCAGCGGCAAGGCATCTTCAAGCGCGTGCATCCCCATTTGCTGAGGCACAGCTTCGCCACCCATGTGCTGGAATCTTCGGGTGACCTGCGGGGTGTGCAGGAGTTACTGGGCCATGCCGACATAGGCACGACCCAGATCTACACGCATCTGGATTTCCAGCACCTCGCCAAGGTGTATGACGGCGCGCACCCCCGCGCAAAGCGCAAACGTGAAAAAGGCGACGCGGATTAGGCGTCGCCTTGTCGGTGCATCATGTCGTCAGCTGACGATTACTTGCCGGCTTCCTTGATGATGAAGCTGCCGAACGACACCCCGATGGTGCGGCCGGTGCCCTTGCCGGTCAGGGCGAGCGAGATCGAGCCCTTGGTGACGACCTGTGCCTTGCTGGCCGAACCGCCGCCGGCGTTGGCCTCGGCAGTGGCATAGCCGCCAATCAGATCCTTGATGTCCAGCACGGGCGAGAACTTGCCGATGCCATCGACGATCTTCGAGCTGCCAAAGGTCAGGCCGCCGCCCTTCGACTCGATCGAGACTTTCATCGATTGGCCGTTGTCGCAGGTGATCACGCCATCGCCGGTCGAGCGCTTGTAGAACGCACCGCCGCCTTCCATGTTGTATTTCAAGTTGCAGTGGATGTCCTTGGCCTGGACGGCGGGTGCAGCCAGCATGCAAGCAGCGATGGCGGCGGGAAACATCAAACGACGCATGTGAACTCCTTCTCGTGCGGGTTGGTGTGGGTTGGATGGCGCCCGATGGACGAGCCGATGGCTCAGGTACGGAAATAAGGCTCGACGGTGCCCTTGACCTTCATCGTGATCGGCTGGCCGCGGCGGTCCAGCGCACGGCCCATGGCCACGCGCACCCAGCCTTCGCTGACGCAATATTCTTCGACGTTGTTGCGTTCTTCGCCGTTGAAACGGATGCCGATGCCGCGTTCCAGCAGGGCTTCATCGTAAAATTTGCTGCGTGGATCGTTGCAGAGGCGGTCTGGTGGGGTTTCGGACATGTCTTGAGCGTGAATTTGGGGCTGAACCCCAAGGATAAGCCTTGTGGCCGTTTCATGGGTAAACAGGGAGCCTCTGGCATGATTTCACATCATCGCGGCGACTGGCCCGCGAACATGACGCATTCATCGAGGATCCCCCGTGCCCCGTTCATCCATTCTGTTCACCGCGACTGCACTCACCCTGATGGTGGCCCTGCCTTTGCAGGCGCAGCAACAACAGCAATCAGAACCGCTGCCGCCCCCGAGGATCCAGTCGACGCAACTGCCGCCTCCTGCGCCGCCGACGCCGGCCGACGAACCGCAAGAGACGCCGCCCCCGACCGAGGTGCCGCCGCAGGATCAGACACTGCCGCCGACCGATGCCCAAGTGCCGGTGCAGGATGAAGAGATGCTGCCCGAGCGCGCGGACCTGCCGCCGTCACCGCCGGCCGAACCGCTGCCACCGCCGGTGGGCCCGATCGCACCTGATTTGCGCAGCGACCGCACCGGCTTTGTTGGCCTCTTGCGCGCGCAAATCCTCTTGGATCGCAGCTGGATGTCGCCGGGTGAAGTGGATGGTCGAAGCGGCACCAATACCATCCGCGCGATCGGCGGCTTCCAGCGCATCGCCGGTTTGCCGGTGACGGGGCGATTGGACGCGGCGACGTGGGAAGCGCTCGAGAAGCGCGGCCCGGCCTTGGTCAAGTACACCCTCACCGAAGGCGACGTGAAAGGCCCGTTCCGCCCGATGCCGGGCAGCATGTACGGCAAGGCCAAGCTGCCGGCGCTCTCCTACAGCAACATCGGTGAATCGCTGGGCGAGAAGTTCCACATCCGCCCGCAAGCCTTGCAAGACCTCAACCCGGGCAAGGATCTCAGCGTGGCGGGCACCGAGATCATCGTGCCGAACGTCCGCGACATCCAGCGCCTGCCGCAGGCCACGCGAATCGTGGTGTCCGAAGCCGCCAAGCTCCTGATGCTGATCAACCCCGAGGGCAAGGTCTACGCGCAGTTCCCGGTGACCACCGGCAGCGAGCGTGATCCGTTGCCGATCGGTGAGTGGGAGCTGCGCAGCGTGGCCAAGGATCCGCATTACAACTACAACCCCAAGCTGTTCAAGGGTGCCAAGCCCGGTCCCAAGGCCACCCTGCCGCCGGGCCCCAACAGCCCTGTCGGTGTCATGTGGATGGGATTGTCGAAGCCGCATTACGGCATCCACGGCACGCCGGAACCCGGCAGCATCAGCAAGACCCATTCGAACGGCTGCATCCGCATGACCAACTGGTCGGTGTTGCAGGTGTCCGTGGCCGTCAGCCGCGGCACGCCCGTCACGCTGATCCCCTGATCCAAACCCAGCGAGCCAACCCATGAGCGAAGAAAACAACACGACGCCCGCCACCGAGGTGCCACCCAAGGTCATCGAGCGCCGCGTGATCGAAAAGCGCGGGGCTGGCCTGTTCCGTCAATTCCTGCTGTTCCTGGCGGGCCTGTTGATCGGCGCCAACGGCGTGTATTACTGGATGCAGCGCGAAGCCGCGCGTGTGGCTTCCACGCAGTCTGCGCCTGCGGCCACCTTGCCGGCCCCCAATGCCACGCCGGCGCAGTCGCCCTCATCCACCGAGCCCCCGGCACGCATCATCGTCGACCCGCATGGCAGCGAACCGCCGATGGGCGCGTTGGCCGCGCCTGCACCCGCTGCACCGACCGCGCGTCCTGGCACGCTGGTCATCCCGGTGCAGGGCACGCAAGCCACCCAACTCATCGATACCTTTACCCAGGCGCGTGGCGACAATCGCGTGCATGACGCGATCGACATCATGGCCCCGCACGGCACGCCGGTGATCGCCGCGGCCGATGGCAAGGTGGCCAAGTTGTTCGAGAGCAAGGCGGGCGGCATTACCTTGTATCAGTACGATCCGGGCGAACGCTTCGTCTACTACTACGCGCACCTGCAGGGTTACGCCCCGGGCGTGGTCGAAGGCAAGACGATCAAGCAGGGCGAGGTGATCGGCTTTGTGGGCAGCACCGGCAACGCCAACCCCGATGGTCCGCATCTGCATTTCGCCGTCGGCGCGCTGACGGCGGAGAAAAAGTGGTGGGATTACACCGCCATCAATCCATACCCGTTGCTCACCGGGCGCTGAGGGCTGCGTAAAATCGCGGCATGACGTCCGATGCCGCGCTTGATGCGCTTCTGTTGCCACTCAACCAAGGCCTGCTGACTGCTGCGCCTGACACCTTGTTCCTGCGCGCGCGCGAAGGCGCGGGCCTGCATGCGCGCGGACAGCGAGACGCACTAACTTGCGTGCAGCCCTTCAAGCCATGGGACGATGCGCTCCAGCGAGCAGGGTTTGATGTCGCATCGGACTTGCCGTCGCGCACGTTTGATCAGGTGTGGCTCTTGCCGCCACGCCAGCGTGAGGAAGCACGCGCGCTGATCGCGCAGGCGTTCGACAGTTGCGAACCGGGCGGTGTCGTCGTGGCCAGCGTCGCCAACGACGAAGGTGCGAAGGCAATCGAAGGCGATTTCAAAAAATTGGCCGGCGCGCTGGATGGCACCTTGAGTAAATTCCACTGCCGCGTGTTCTGGGCCAAGCGCGATGACGCGCGCATCGATGCCGACGTATGGGCGCAGTGGCGGAAAGCCGATGCGCCGCGTTCCATCCTGGAGGGACGTTTCGTCAGTCGTCCCGGCGTGTTTGCGTGGAATCGGGTGGATGTCGGCTCCGAATTGTTGGCGGAACATCTGCCATCGAATGTGAGAGGTGCCGCCGCTGATTTGGGTGCAGGCTGGGGGTTTCTCTCCGATGCCTTGCTCACGCACAATCCCGGCATCACCACGCTCGATGCCCTCGAGGCCGATGCGCGCGCGCTGGAACTCGCACGACAAAACCTGGCCGCGCATGCTGACCGATGCGACATCCACTTTCATTGGCATGACGTGACTGCCGGGCTGCCCGTCGGCCGAAAATACGATGTCATCGTCAGCAACCCGCCGTTCCACGACACCGGCAAGGCATCGCAGCCCGAGATCGGCAAGCGCTTCCTGCAGGTGGCTGCAGAGGCACTCGCGCCACGCGGCACGTTCTGGCTGGTCGCTAATGCGCACCTGCCTTACGAAGCACTACTCGCCGAGCGCTTCGTTGATGTGCGCGTGGTGGTGAGTGCAAAGGGCTACAAAGTGTTCGAGGCACGCGGAGTGAAGCGATGAGCGGGAAGGTCAAGTTGCTGCGTTACCTCGCCAACCTGGGCTACGGCAGCCGCCGCGAAGTGCTTGGCCTGTTGGGCGAAGAACGCGTCACTGATGCTGCAGGCGAACTGCTCTATGGCGATGACGTGCGCCCGCACGAGGACATCCGCATCGATGGCGAAGCACTGGACCCTGCGCCCGGCCTGCTGCTGATGCTCAACAAGCCGGCGGGCGTGACCTGTTCTACCAAGGACCAAGGCAAGCTGGTCTACGACTTGTTACCCAAGCGCTTCCGTTTGCGTTCGCCGGTGGTATCACCGGTAGGGCGTTTGGATCGCGATACCTCGGGCCTGCTGTTGTTCACCGATGATGGCCAATTGCTGCACAAGATCATCTCGCCGAAATCGAAACTGCCGAAGGTCTATATCGCGGAGTTGGCGAATGATCTGCGCGGCAACGAGGTCGCTACCTTCGCCAGTGGCACATTGATGCTGGAAAGCGAGACCACCCCTTTGCTGCCCGCAGAGCTCGATGTACTCGGCCCGCGTCGCGCCCGCCTCACCTTGCACGAAGGCCGCTACCACCAGGTGCGCCGGATGTTCGCCGCCGTGGGCAACCACGTGGAATCGTTGCATCGCGAGCGCGTGGGTGGTTTGACCCTAGGCGATCTGCCGGAAGGTGAGTGGCGATTGTTGGGGGATGTTGATCGGGTGAAGTTGTTTGCTTGAATGCGTGCCTGGGTGAATGCCTGAGTGAATGCTTGAGTGGATCGATCATGGGTGCTCGGGTGTAGCGTCGCTGGGCAAGACGTTCTTCGCTGATCTGGTGATGTGGCAAACAAAAAGGCGATTTGAGCGAAGGGAGGGGCCCAATCTCTTTGAGGGGGGCGATCAGCTTTTTAATGTGGTTCGCGGGTCGGTGTGGAATCGCTGGGACTCTGCTTTTTGGCTGCAAGCGACCTGGAGTGCTCACTGTCCCTTGAGGCGCAAGGCATCCAGCAGCAGTGAAAACGCGGGCGAGGGGTGACGGCGGCTTAGGTAGTAGAGGTGGTAAGGCTCGAACGTCTTGCGCACGCTGCCGAGAACCTCGATGAGGTCTCCTGACGCCAGCGCGTCACGGAAGTACGCCTGCGGCAGATAAGCCAAGCCAAGTCCTGCCAGCGCTGCATCGCGCACGGAAGCGATGCTGTTGGTCACCAGTGGACCTTCCACTTTCACGCGTTGCTCCTTTCCTGCTTTGGAAAACAACCACGCAAAGTGCTCGCCGTGCGTGGGCAATCGCAGGTTGATGCAAGAATGCTCGATGAGATCCTGCGGGTGCTTGGGCGGCGGCCGCCTTGCAAAATAAGCGGGCGCGCCGACGACAGCCATCGGATGTGGACCGCTGATCTTCACCGCGATCATGTCCTTCGCCACCAGGCCGCCGCGACGAACACCGGCATCGAAGCGCCCGCTGACGATGTCGCTGAGACCGTAATCGATGGTCAATTCGATACGGATGTCCGGGTACTCTGGCAGGAAGCGGGCGATTGCCGGTTGCAGCACGCTATGCACCGCGTATTCGTCCGCGGTCAGGCGGATCGTCCCGGCGGGCTTGTCCCGCAATGCGGTGATCTGCTCCAGGCCGGACTCGATCTGACCCATCGACGGACCGATCAGCGCCAGGAGCCGTTCGCCGGCCGGGGTTGGCGACACGCTGCGGGTGGTGCGCGCGAACAGTCGTAGGCCTAGTCGCTCCTCTAGCCCACGGATCACCTGGCTCAGCGCCGATTGCGAAATGCCTAGGCGCGCCGCAGCGCGAGTTGAGTCGCCAGCACGACCCGGCAGAGATGATCGAGGCGATCATCGAGGTGATCGAGGCCGAACACCCGCCGTATCGCACGGTGCGTCCGGCGGTGGCAGAAGAGATGGTTCGCCGCGAGCAGGCAGAAGCCTGGGACCGAATGGCTTGAAACCAGGCGCCCGCTACAAGGGCGTCTGGTCAGTCTGCTGACAACAGCTTTCGGTACCCGTCGTTGCCGAGCGCGTCCATCGTCTTGATGTTGCGCTCGATGATCGTGTCCGGCTCTGGGTAGGCCGCGACCGCGCGGTCGAGGCTTTCCTCGCGCAACAAATGCAGCACGGGGTAGGGCGCGCGGTTGGTGTTGTTGCCGGCATCGTCGAACTCGGTGCCGGCGAACTGGTACTCGGGATGAAAGCTGGCGACTTGCAGTACGCCCTCCAGCTCCAGCGCCGCCAACAGCGCATCCGCATCATCAAGGAAATCGTTGTAGTCGAAGAAATCGCCCAGTACGCTGGGTAGCACGATCAGCGTAGTGTCGATCTCCTCGGCGGGCGTATCGCGCAGCAGCAGCATCTCTTCGCCCAGTTCCTCGCGCAGGTCGTCGATGTTGCCGGCATCGGATACTTTGATCCGCACCTGATCACGCACATAGACAGCCTTGGCAAACGGGCACAGGTTCTGCCCGATCACCGCGCGCTCCAGCCAGCGACGGATATCGGCTTCGATCGCTTCGTGCTCCAGCGGCGCGTTCATCACTCAGTCGCGGAAATTGTCGAACTGGAGCGGCAGTTCGAACTCCTTGCCGCGCAGTAGTGCCATGGTCGCTTGCAGGTCGTCGCGCTTTTTGCCGGTGACGCGCAATTTTTCGCCATTGATCTGGCTATCCACTTTCAGTTTGGCGGTCTTGATCTCGCCCTGGATCTTCTTCGCCAAGTCACGCCCGATGCCTTGCTTGACGGTGATCTTCTGCCGCGCGCCAGCGAGATTGGTTTCGACATCGCCCGCTTCGGTCGCACGCGGATCGATCTTTCGCGCGATCAAGCGTGCATCCAGGATGTCGCGCATCTGCTGCAATTGGAACTCACTTGGCGCGTGCAGAGAAATGACGGCGTCTTCCAAGGCGTAGGCGGCATCGACACCTTTGAAGTCGAAGCGCGTGCCCAGCTCGCGGTTGGCCTGGTCCACGGCGTTGGTGAGTTCGTGCGTATCTACTTCGGAAATGATGTCGAAGGAAGGCATGTCAGGAGTCAGTAGTGTTCGGGGTGTGCAGGATAGACCACGCTGCCTGCATCCCAGGTGATAGCCTGTCTCACCGACTCCTGCATCGATGTGATGGCCCCCTCGACACGTGCGACCTGGTTGATGTTGATGGCCGTCGCGGCATTCGCCGGTATGGACACATCGATGAAACTGCTTGCGGCGCATTACCCGCCATTGCAGGTCAGTGCGCTGCGCGGCTTCGCCTCGTTGCCGTTCGTGCTGGTCTGGGTGATGTCGACCAAGGGGCTGGCGTCGATAAGGCCAGTGCGTTGGGGACTGCACCTGCTGCGTGGCGTGCTGGCGATCGCGATGATCGTGGGCTTTGTTTACGGCCTTGCGCGCCTGCCGTTGTCGAGCACGTATGCGATCACTTTCATTGCCCCGCTATTGGTCACCGCGCTCGCCGTGCCACTGCTCGGTGAAAAAGTCGGCCCGCGACGTTGGGCGGCGATCGGGGTGGGGATGTTCGGCGTGTTGGTCATTCTGCGCCCGGGCGGCGATGTGTTCTCTTTGGCAGGCTTATCTGTGTTACTCGCCACGTTCTGCTGGGCGGCCAGTGCAATCACCGTGCGTGTACTGACGCGCAGCGACACCACCCAATCGATGGTGGTATGGATGCTGGTGCTATTGGGCTTTGGTGCTGCTGCCTTGGCATGGTCGTCGTGGCTGCCGATCCGGTCAGCCGACTGGGCCACAGTGCTGATGCTGGGGGCGTTCGGCGCCTGCGGCCAAGTTTTGCTGACCGAAGCCTTCCGCTTGGGCGAGGCCTCCAAGATCGCGCCACTCGAATACACCGCGCTGCTGTGGTCACTCGGCATCGACCTGGCGCTGTGGGGCGTGCTGCCCGATGCCGTCACATGGCTCGGCGCCGCAATCATCGTGGCTAGCGGCCTGTACCTGATCCGTCGCGAGTGCGTGCATGATGTGACCGAGCCGCCGTGAGCTGTTGATCAGATGCCGTTACTGCTTTTGCTGCCGATGCTTGTACTCGCCATCCTCGGGCTCTGGGCCGTGCTGTTGCCGATATCGCTGATCCAGCGCTATCGCTTCGGTCGCAAGCGCCGCCGAGTCGTGGCCTGGGCCAATTCGGCCAATGCGTGGTTGATGCTGATATCGGTGGCAGCCTTCTTCTTGAGCGGCTGGATGGCCACGCGTTGGCTACCGGATGCGCTCGTCATGGCTGCGATGGGTTTCGCGGTCGGCATCGCGCTTGGCATCCTCAATCTTTTGATCAGTCACCGTGAAGTAGAGGCGGGCAGCGTTTTCATCACGCCCAATGCTGTCCTGGTCCTGGGGATGACGTTGCTGGTCGCCAGCCGCATCCTGCTGGGGTTTTGGCAACTCTACGAGCACGGATTCCAGCTCCACCCGATCCAGCGCGAAGAGGCATGGTTCCTGCGCCCTGATAGCCTGTTCGCACTCGGCGGTTTGCTGCTGGGGCACTACTTCGCCTGGTGCTGGGGTTTGCGCTCTATGTTGCGTCGCTTACTGCCGCGTTGAGCCAAAAAGAAACGGGCCCTGAGGCCCGTTTCTTATGCAGCGGATCTAGCGTAGTCGGGCGTGCTGATCAGACAAGCTGATCAGAAACGCGCACCAACACCGACGCCCACCATCCACGGGTCCAGCTGGGCTTCGCCCACCTTCTGGCCGGCGCGGGTCACGTCCGATTTGCCGTCCATGTAGCGGGCTTCGGCGCGGGTGAACCAGCGGTCGTTGATGTTGAAGTCGGCGCCCACGGTGCCCATGGCACCCTTTGGCGAGCTCATGCCGAAGTGCTGGCCATTGAGATCCTTTTCTTCGCTGATGTTGGCTTGGTAATAGCCCAGGCCAACATACGGACGGATCGCCTGACCGGGCTGGCCGAAGTGGTACTGGCCACTGATGCCGTAGGGCTGTGCCTCGACCTGACCACCGATGCCGCTACCGACGACCTTGTGCTCAGACTTGTCCAGCGCGCCCCAGGCTTCGACCGCGATGTTGTCGGTCACGTGGTAGGCGACCGAGGCCGTGGGCAGGCCGCCGCCCTTCAGGCCGCGCTTCGGATCGTCACCGAAGGCGTCGCTCTTGGGCTTGAGGATGCCGTAGCCAGCGACAACCGAGATGCGCTTGTGCGCGCCGGTATCGCTCGTGGCTGTGGTCTCCATCGAGGTGGTGGAGGCATCCGCATCCTGCGCGAACGCAGTCGGGGCGGACAAGGCAAAGGCAGCAGCAATGGCGAGACTCAAAGTATGAAATTTCATGGGGGATCTCCTTTCTAGTTCTAGATGCCCGTGTAGCGGGCAGGCGCACCCTATCGAGATCGGCATGAACATTCGCTGGGCGTATGGTGTTGGAGCCGGGCAGGGTTCAGGCAAGACCATGTCCGTCCGATAATTTCAGCCGGATTAAAATAATGGCGTCGGCAACATTCGCCCCCGTGTATTTGTTTGAGCGCCTCGGATGCGGCCACAATAGGTCCCGAACACATCCAGACATCCAGCGGAGCGGTCATGGCGGAACTCAAAGAAGCACGCGTCCCCGATATTGGTGGTGACGCCGATGTCCCGGTGATCGAGTTGCTGGTCAAACCCGGCGACACGGTGTCCAAGGACCAGGGCCTGATCACGTTGGAGTCCGACAAGGCCACGATGGAGGTGCCTTCGCCCTTCGCTGGCACGGTGAAAGAGCTGAAAGTGAAACTGGGCGACGCGATGTCTGAAGGCAGCTTGGTCGCGCTGATCGAGGTGTCTGGGGATGATGCAACGCAGACGCCCTCGCGCGCCGAGCCCGAAGCCGCATCCGCCATCAGCCCCAGCAGCGAAACCGGTGCAAAGGTCGAGCCGGTCGATGTCGCCGCCGAGCCCGATCGTTTGACTCAAGAATCCATCGAATCCGCCGACGCGCGTCAGGCGGTCGATGAAGTGATGCAGCAGGTCAAGACGACGGTGACGCCTGCGGCCAACGCGATGGGCGCGGGCCTGCCGCCGGTGCGCTTCGAGGCCGATGCCGTGTTGCCGGACAAGGTGCCCTACGCCAGCCCCGCGGTGCGCCTGTACGCACGCGAGCTGGGCGTGGACCTGACGCAGATCACCGGCAGCGCCGACAAGGGCCGCATCACCCGCGAGGACGTGCAGAAGTTCGTCAAGGGCGCGCTGGCCGGTGGCGTGCGCCCGACGAGTGCGGGCGGCTCGGGCGGCGGATTGGATCTGTTGCCGTGGCCGAAGGTCGACTTCGCCAAGTTTGGCGAGGTCGAGGTCAAGCCGCTGCCTCGCATCAAGAAGATTTCCGGCGCCAACCTCGCGCGCAACTGGGCAATGATCCCGCACGTCACCCAGTTCGACAGTGCCGACATCACCGACCTGGAAGCACTGCGCGTCCAGCTCAACAAAGAGAACGAGAGGGCGGGCATCAAGCTGACCATGCTCGCCTTCCTGATGAAGGCCTCGGTCACGCTGCTCAAGCAATACCCGGACTTCAATGCCTCGCTGGATGCGTCCGGTGACAACCTGACGCTGAAGAAGTACTTCCATATCGGCTTTGCCGCCGACACGCCGAATGGCCTGGTTGTACCGGTGGTTCGCGATTGCGACAAGAAGGGCGTCATCGAGATCGCGCAAGAATCTTCCGCACTCGCGAAGAAGGCGCGCGAAGGCAAGCTCGGCCCGCCCGACATGCAGGGCGGCTGTTTCAGCATCAGTTCGCTCGGCGGTATCGGCGGCACGGCGTTCACGCCAATCGTCAATGCGCCGGAGGTCGCGATCCTCGGCGTATCGAAGTCGTCGATGCAACCGGTCTGGGACGGCAAGGAATTCGCCCCGCGCCTGATGCTGCCGCTGTCACTGTCCTACGATCACCGCGTGATCGATGGTGCCGCCGCCGCGCGCTTCACTGCCACGTTGGCACAGTTGCTCGCTGACATGCGCCGGGTGTTGCTCTGAGCGCGACATGAGATTGCAGCCCGAGATCGGCGACAAGATCGAACGTGCGCGCGACGTGGCAGAAGATGCCGGCGGTCGCGCGTTGGCTGATCTGCAGCCGTATCTCTCCACCAAGTTGCTGCAAATAGGTGATTTCAGTTTGACGGTCGGCGGCATCGTCGGTGCGGTGCTTGCGGTGATTGGCGCGCTCGTGATCTCCAAGTTGATCCGTGGTGCCATCAGCCGCTATGACAAGCGTAATCCGCGGGCCAGCCACGCGGCCCTGTACACGGTCTCGCGCATCGTCCACTACGTGTTGCTGGCAATCGGTGTGATGTTGGCACTGAATGCGTTGGGATTGCCGCTCAGCAAGTTCACCATCTTCGCGGGTGCGCTCGGCGTGGGCCTGGGCTTTGGCCTGCAGCAGATCTTCAGCAACTTTGTCTCGGGCTTGATCCTGCTGTTCGATCGCTCGCTGAAAGTCGGCGACTTCGTGCAAATCGACGACAACGTTCGTGGCGTGGTCAAGGCGATCGACATTCGCGCTACCCGCATCACCACCAACGACAACATCGACATCCTGGTGCCGAATTCCGAGTTCGTCAGCGGACGCGTCACCAACTGGACGTATCGCTCGGTCAATCGCCGCATCCGGGTGCCGTTTGGTGTGGCCTACGGCGTCGACAAGGAGTTGGTGAAAAAAGCCGCGCTCGAAGCAGCATCCAAAGTCCCCTTCACACTCAGTATGGAAGGGGATCGTGCGCCGCAAGTGTGGTTGGTTAATTTTGGCGACAGTGCGGTGGAGTTCATCCTTGCCGTGTGGCTGACCGAAGAGGCCGCGCGCCGCAACGTGGCGGTGAAGGCCGCGTACATGTGGGAGCTCGACACAGCGCTTAAGAAGTACGAAATCGAGATTCCGTTCCCGCAGCGCGACCTGCATGTACGCACGTTGTTCGGGATGGAAGGTGATGAGGCGATCAAGGTGTTGCGTGGTGAAACCATTGCAACCAGGAAGGCGAAGAGCGACACCCAAGACACGCTTAAGTTGAGTGACGCCGAGCGTGCCGAGCTCTCGCGTAATGACGCCGAAGCCGACACCAAGCGCGTGATCGAAGAAGAAAAGACCGAGGCGGAAGAAGCCGCCGCCACAGAACGGAGCAAACCGCATGGCAACGACTGAAGTACGCGTCCCCGATATTGGCAGCGATGCCGATGTTCCGGTGATCGAAATCCTGGTCAAACCGGGTGATGTGGTGACGAAAGACCAAGGTCTTGTCACGCTCGAATCCGACAAAGCGACGATGGAAGTGCCCTCCAGCACCGCGGGCGTGGTGAAAGAGCTGCGCGTGAAGCTAGGAGACAAACTGTCCGAAGGCGACGTGGTTGCGGTGATCGAGGTCGAAGGGGTGGGCGATGCGCCGGCCGCAGTTGCCGAGGCCAAACCCGAGGCGCCGAAAGCCGAAGCACCCAAGCCAGCCGTTGCGCCGGCAGCCGAGACGAGGCCCGCACCGCAAGCCGCGGCGTCCAGCGGTAAACAAGCCGACATCGAATGTCAGATGGTCGTGATTGGCGCAGGTCCTGGTGGTTACACCGCGGCGTTTCGCGCGGCGGATTTGGGTCTCGACACGGTGATCATCGAACGTTACGACACCCTGGGCGGCGTGTGCCTCAACGTGGGCTGCATACCGTCCAAGGCGCTCTTGCACGCCGCCGAAGTCATCGATGCCGCGGCGCACGCCAGCGACTTTGGCGTGACGTTTGCCAAGCCCAAGATCGACATCGACAAACTGCGTGCTTACAAGGAGAAAGTCGTCGGCCAGCTGACCAAGGGCCTGGCCGGCATGGCCAAGCAACGCAAGGTGCGCAGTGTGCAGGGCGTGGCCACGTTCGTATCGCCCAATGAACTCATCATCACCGGCGGTGATGGCAAGACGCAGTTGCTGCGTTTCCAGCACTGCATCATCGCCGCGGGCTCGCAAGCGGTGAAGTTGCCGGGCTTCCCGTGGGACGACGCGCGGGTGATGGATTCGACCGATGCGCTTGAGTTGGCAGAAGTGCCCAAAAAGTTGCTGGTGGTCGGCGGCGGCATTATTGGTCTTGAAATGGCGACGGTGTATCGCGGCCTGGGCAGCGAGGTCACGGTGGTCGAACTGGCGCCGCAACTGATCCCGGGTGCCGATGCCGATCTGGTCAAGCCGCTCGCCTCGCGCCTGAAGGCGCAGGGCGTCAATGTGCATCTCAAGACCAAGGTGGTGGAGGCGAAGGCACAGAAGAACGGCATCGTCTGCATATTCGAAGGGGACAGCATTCCCGGCACCAAGCAGTTTGATCGCGTGTTGGTCGCCGTGGGTCGCAGCGCGAACGGCGGTAAGCTGGCTGCGGACAAGGCCGGCGTCAACGTGGGTGAGCGCGGCTTGATCCCGGTCGATGACCAGATGCGCACCAACGTGCCGCACATATTCGCGATCGGTGACTTGGTCGGCCAGCCGATGCTGGCGCACAAGGCGACGCACGAAGGCAAGCTGGCGGCGGAAGTCGCGGCCGGCGAGAAGAAGAGTTGGGTCGCGCGGGTGATTCCGTCGGTCGCCTATACCGATCCGGAAATCGCGTGGGTCGGTGTCACCGAAACCGAAGCGAAAGAAAAAGGCTTGAAGATCGGCGTCGGCAAATTCCCGTGGGCCGCATCAGGCCGCGCAATTGGCTTGGGCCGTACCGAAGGCTTCACCAAGCTGGTGTTCGATGAGGCCACGCATCGGGTGATCGGCGGCGGCATCGTCGGCGTGCATGCGGGTGAGCTGATCAGCGAAGTGGCGTTGGCCATCGAGATGGGCGCGGAAGTCGCCGACATCGGCCACACCATCCATCCGCATCCGACGCTGGGCGAATCGGTGGGCATGGCCGCGGAAGTGTTCGACGGCACCATCACCGACCTCTACATCCCGAAGAAGAAATAACCTCAGGCGGCGATGCGGGGCGTAGACGTTAGGTTGCGTCGCGCCTCGATGCGCGTCCACACCTTTTCGTGGAAGTGGAAGGCGACGGTGTTGCAAGCCGGTTCGACCAGCGCGAGCGCGCCGCCCACCCACAGGCTGCCGGTCATCGCCCAGCCGACCAGGAAGGCGACGCAGAAATGCACGCCGGCGAAGCTGAGGGTCTTGGTCATGATGCGACTCCGATGAGAATCATTCTCATTTAAAGGCAGACGGGCTGGCTTGTCCAATCGTTTGCAGCGCTTGTCTCGATAGGCGTCAAAAATCGCGCATGCGGCCCAATCTGAACGGCCTCCCGGGTTGCCCCGCAAATTTCACGCCTGCTATACTTTCAAAGCTAAGTCGGGCGGTTTCGCTCGGCATACGTCGTCGTAGGGAAGCCAGTGTTCGATCCAGTCGCCCGATCCAAGCGGATGGTGAGACAGGCCGCCTTGCGGCAGATGTTGGTGGTGGCGCTGGTCGCCGTGGTTGCCGGTTTGTTGGCGCCGCAGGGCTTGCGCTTCGGTCTGGGCGTCGCCATCGGCGGCGTGGCGATTGTGCTGGGGAGCTGGTTGGCCTCGCGCATCGCGCTGACCGAGGGCGTCGCGCCCGCCAACGTCGTGCTGGTGCGCTGGTTTGCAGGCATCGTCATTCGCTGGGGGGTATTCCTGGTGGTGATGATCGGCGCGGCCGCGGTGTGGAACCTTCCGCCCGCCGCCTTGCTCCTGGGCGTGCTGGCGGCGTTGATTGCCTATGTAGTGACCGTGTCGTTCCAAACAGTCAGGAATTCCAACCCGTGATGGCTCCCGAAAAAGTTGGCGAACTGACGCCGACCGAATACATCCAGCACCACCTCAAGAACCTGACCCATAGCTTCGGCGGTGGCGATTTCATGACGTTGCACGTGGACACGTTCGTGACCGCGGTGCTGACCGGCTTGTTCATGGTGTTTCTGTTCTGGCTGGCCGTGCGCAAGCCAACTGCCGGTGTGCCGGGCAAGTGGCAGGCCTTCGTGGAGATTTGCCTGGAGTTCGTCCACACCCAGGTGAAGGACACCTACCACGGCAAGTCCAAGCTGGTGACGCCGATCGCCATCACCATCTTCTTCTGGATCCTCCTGATGAACCTCATCAAGATGATCCCGGCCGATTTCATCGCCAAGCCGCTTGAGCTGCTGGGCATCCACTACTGGAAGCCGGTCCCGACCGCCGACGTCAATGCCACCCTGGGCATGTCGATCAGCGTGTTCTTCCTGATGATCTTCTTCGCGCTGAAAGCCAAAGGCTTCGGCGGAATGACCAAGGAATTCCTGTTCCATCCCTTCGGTAAGTGGATGGTCCCGTTCAACCTCATCCTCAACATCGTCGAATGGCTGTCCAAGCCGATTTCGTTGGCGATGCGACTGTTCGGCAACATGTTCGGCGGCGAGATCGTGTTCCTGCTGATCTGGGTGCTTGGCGGTGCCAGCATCCTTGGCATGTTTGGTGGTGCGGCATTCGGCCTGGGCTGGATGATCTTCCACCTGCTGGTCATCCCGTTGCAGGCCTTCATCTTCATGATGTTGTCGATCGTCTACCTCAGCCTCGTCGAAGACGACGGCCACTGATTCTTCGTTTCACCTCATCGCTGTTCCCTTTCAACTTTTGTAAACCCGTTTGGAGATCACCATGGAAGCTCTTGCCAACCTCGCCCAGGTCCAGTCCTTCACCGCACTGGCCGTCGGCATCATGATCGGCCTCGCCGCCCTCGGCGCCGGCTTGGGTCTGGCCATCATGGCCGGCAAGTTCCTCGAGTCCGCCGCTCGTCAGCCGGAGCTGATCCCGGCCCTGCAGGTCCGCATGTTCATCACCGCCGGCCTGATCGACGCCGCGTTCATCATCTCGGTCGCCGTCGGCCTGCTGTTCGCCTTCGCCAACCCGTTCATCGGCGAATTCGTCAAGCGCCTGGTCGTCGTCGCTGTCTGATCTCGGGCAAGTCAAGGCGCGGCGGAACTTCCGGCGCGCCTGCTTGAACACCGCGTCCAAGACGCGATGACCGCAGAAACTGACGAGATACCGTTATGAACATTGGTCTCACCCTCATCGCCCAGTCCATCGCGTTTTTCGCGTTGATCTGGCTGATCGCCACCAAGATCTGGCCGCCGCTGCTGGCCGCGATCGAGGAGCGCCAGAAGAAGATCGCCGAAGGCCTCGCTGCCGCGGACAACAGCCAGAAAGCGCTCGCCGACGCGGAAGCACGTGCGAACGAAGAGCTGAAGGCTGCCCGCAGCAAGGCCAACGAGATCATCGAACAGGCCCACCAGCGTGCCAACCAGATCGTCGAGGCCGCGCGCCACGACGCGATCGAGGAAGGCGTGCGTCAGAAGGCCATCGTCGAAGCCGACATCGCCGCCAGCGCCAACCGTGCGCGCGAAGACCTGCGCAAGCAGGTGTCGCAGCTGGCTGTCAGTGGCGCCGAGAAGCTGATCCGCCGCGAAATTGACCCGGCTGCGCACAAGGCGTTGCTGGACGAATTGGCTGCCGAGATCTGACATGAGCCAGACGCTGACGCTTGCCCGTCCCTACGCCCGTGCTGCCTACCAGGTTGCGCGCGAAACCGGCAGCACCGGCTATTGGTCACAGGCACTGGCATTTGCTGCCCGCGTGGCCGCCGATCCGAAAGTGGATGGCCTGCTGGGCGATCCACGCCTGACCCGCGCCGACGCCGTCGCTTTGCTCTCGCCAGAGCAGACCACCGGAGCCGTGCGCGGTTTCCTGGGTCTGTTGGCGCAAAACGGTCGCATGAAGCTGCTGCCGGAAATTGCGGGCTTGTTCGAGCAGTTCCGCGCGGAAGCCGAGCAGATCGTGCGCGCCAAGATCACCTCGGCCGCACCGATGTCCGACGCGGAGCTGGAAAACCTGACGGCTGCGCTCAAGCGCCGTTTCGGTCGCGAAGTCGAAGTCGAAACCGGCGTGGATGCTTCGTTGATCGGCGGCGCGGTGATCGATGCCGGCGACGTCGTCATCGATGGCTCGGTCAAGGGCAAGCTGGCGCGTCTTGAAGCCGCTTTGACACAGTAAGGCGGGCCACGGCTCGCATCGCACAAACACATTGATTCACACGGCGGGTCCAGGCTCGCTCTACAGGAAACCAACATGGCTACCACGACGCTCAACCCGTCCGAAATCAGCGAACTGATCAAGAACCGCATCGAGCAGGTCAAGCTGGGCTCGGAAGCGCGCAACGAAGGCACCGTGACCAGCGTGTCCGACGGCATCGTGCGCATCTACGGCCTCGCCGACGCGATGCAGGGCGAAATGATCGAACTGCCGGGCAACACTTTCGCCCTGGCGCTGAACCTGGAGCGCGATTCGGTCGGCGCCGTGGTGCTGGGTGACTACGAGCACCTGCGCGAAGGCGACGTGGCCAAGACCACCGGCCGCATCCTCGAAGTGCCGACTGGTCCGGAACTGCTGGGCCGCGTGGTGAACGCGCTGGGCGAAGCGATCGACGGCAAGGGCCCGATCGATGCCAAGACCTCGGCGCCGGTGGAAGCCATCGCCCCGGGCGTGATCTGGCGCAAGTCGGTGTCGCAGCCGCTGCAGACCGGTTACAAGTCCATCGACAGCATGATCCCGATCGGCCGTGGCCAGCGTGAGCTGATCATCGGCGACCGCCAGACCGGCAAGACCGCGGTGGCGATCGACACGATCATCAACCAGAAGCACTCGGGCGTGAAGTGCATCTACGTCGCGATCGGCCAGAAGAACTCGACCATCGCCGGCATCGTCCGCAAGCTGGAAGAAACCGGCGCGATGGCGTACACGACCGTCGTGGCGGCTTCGGCCTCCGAATCGGCCGCGATGAACTTCATCGCTGCCTACTCCGGCTGCGCGATGGGCGAATACTTCCGTGATCGTGGCGAAGACGCCCTGATCATCTACGACGATCTGTCCAAGCAGGCCGTGGCCTACCGCCAGATCTCGCTGCTGCTCAAGCGCCCGCCGGGCCGCGAAGCCTACCCGGGTGACGTGTTCTACCTGCACAGCCGCTTGCTGGAACGTGCAGCCCGCGTGTCGGAAGAGTACGTCGAGAAGTTCACCAACGGCGCCGTGAAGGGCAAGACCGGTTCGCTGACCGCGCTGCCGATCATCGAAACGCAGGCCGGTGACGTGTCCGCGTTCGTGCCGACCAACGTGATCTCGATCACCGACGGCCAGATCTTCTTGGAAACGGACCTCTTCAACGCCGGTATCCGTCCGGCCGTGAACGCCGGTATCTCGGTCTCGCGCGTCGGTGGCGCCGCCCAGACCAAGATCATGAAGAAGCTGTCGGGCGGTATTCGTATCGCGCTCGCCCAGTACCGTGAGCTGGCGGCGTTCGCGCAGTTCGCTTCGGACCTGGATGATGCGACCCGCAAGCAGCTCGAGCGCGGCCAGCGCGTGACCGAACTGATGAAGCAGAAGCAGTACCTGCCGATGTCGGTCGCCCAGCAGGCGCTGTCGATCTACGCCGCCGACAAGGGCTACATGGATGACGTGCCGGTGTCCAAGGTCGGCGCCTTCGAGGAAGGCCTGCAGGCGCACTTCGCCAACAGCATGGCCGACACCATGCAGAAGATCGACGAGACCGGCGACTGGAACGACGAGCTCGAAGCTGCGTTCAAGCGTGGCATCGAAGACTTCGCCAAGACGGGCACCTGGTAAGTCATCAAGGCGGCTTAGGCCCCAAGACGACGAACTCAATCGAAACGGCGGGCTTGGCCCGCCCTCACGAGAAAAGAGATGGCAGGCGGACGCGAAATCAAATCCAAGATCAAGTCGGTGCAGAACACCCGCAAGGTGACGCGTGCGCTGGAAATGGTCTCGGCCTCCAAGATCCGCAAGGCGCAGGAGCGCATGAAGGCTTCGCGCCCGTATGCGCGTGCGATGAAGCAGTTGATCGGCCACGTGGCGCAGGCCAACGGCACCGATTACGTGCATCCGTGGATGGTGGAGCGCGAGGGCGTCAAGCGCGTCGGCTACATCGTCGTGTCCTCGGACCGCGGCCTGGCTGGCGGCCTCAACAACAACCTGTTCCGCAAGCTGCTGGGCGAGATCCGCAAGTGGCACGAGCAGGGCGTGGAAGTTGACATCGTCACCATCGGCCAGAAGGCCTCGGTGTTCTTCCGCCGCATCAAGGTCAACATGCTGGCTACGGTCACGCACCTGGGCGACACGCCGCACGTCGAACAACTCATCGGCGTGATCAAGGTGATGCTGGATGCGTATGACGCCGGCAACGTCGACCGCGTGTTCCTTTGCTACAACGACTTCGTCAACACCATGACCCAGCGCGCGGCGTTCGACCAGCTGCTGCCGCTGCCCCCGGCCGATGCCCAGATGGGCCGTCACAGCTGGGACTACATCTACGAACCCGACGCGCAAACGGTGCTGGAGCACCTGATGACCCGTTACGTCGAGTCGCTGGTGTACCAGGCCGTCATGGAAAACGTCGCCAGCGAGCACGCCGCCCGCATGGTGGCGATGAAGGCCGCATCGGACAACGCCACCAAGCTGATCGGCACGCTGAACCTGGTCTACAACAAGGCCCGCCAGGCGGCCATCACCCAAGAAATTTCGGAAATCGTCGGCGGCGCGGCAGCGGTCTGACGCCCAAGCGACGCAACGACAAGACTAGAGACTGAGGAAACCACCATGAGCCAAGGCAAGATCGTCCAGATCATCGGCGCCGTCGTCGACGTCGAATTCCCGCGCGAAGGCGTGCCGAAGGTGTACGACGCGTTGAAGGTGCAGAACACCGACATCACGCTGGAAGTGCAGCAGCAGCTGGGTGACGGCGTGGTGCGTGCGATCGCCCTCGGCTCGACCGACGGCCTGAAGCGCGGCCTCGTTGCCGACAACACCGGTCGCGCGATCGCGGTGCCGGTGGGTGAAGCCACCCTTGGCCGCATCATGGACGTGCTGGGCAACCCGATCGACGAAGTCGGCCCGATCAACTCGGAAGCGCATTGGGAAATCCATCGCCCCGCGCCTTCGTACGAAGATCAGGCAGCCACGAATGACCTGCTCGAGACCGGCATCAAGGTGATCGACCTGATGTGCCCGTTCGCCAAGGGCGGCAAGGTGGGCCTGTTCGGCGGTGCAGGCGTCGGCAAGACCGTGAACATGCTGGAGCTGATCAACAACATCGCCACCCAGCACTCGGGTCTGTCGGTGTTCGCCGGCGTCGGTGAGCGTACCCGCGAAGGCAACGACTTCTATCACGAGATGCAGGAAGCCGGCGTCGTCAAGGTGGACAACCTGCCGGAGTCCAAGGTGGCAATGGTGTACGGCCAGATGAACGAGCCGCCGGGCAACCGTCTGCGCGTCGCGCTGACCGGCCTGACCATGGCCGAGTACTTCCGCGACCAGAAGGACGCCAGCGGCAAGGGCCGTGACGTGCTGTTCTTCGTCGACAACATCTACCGCTACACGCTGGCCGGTACCGAAGTGTCGGCGCTGCTGGGCCGCATGCCGTCGGCCGTGGGTTACCAGCCGACCCTGGCCGAGGAAATGGGCGTCCTGCAGGAGCGCATCACCTCGACCAAGACCGGTTCGATCACCTCGATCCAGGCCGTGTACGTGCCCGCGGATGACTTGACCGACCCGTCGCCGGCGACCACGTTTGCCCACTTGGACTCGACCGTCACGCTGTCGCGCCAGATCGCATCGCTCGGCATCTACCCGGCCGTGGATCCGCTGGACTCCACCAGCCGCCAGATGGACCCGAACGTCATCGGCAACGAGCACTACGACACCGCGCGTCGTGTGCAGGGTACCTTGCAGAAGTACAAGGAGCTGAAGGACATCATCGCGATCCTGGGCATGGACGAGCTGTCGGAAGAAGACAAGCTGGCCGTGGCCCGCGCGCGCAAGATCGAGCGCTTCTTCTCGCAGCCCTTCCACGTGGCCGAAGTGTTCACCGGCTCGCCGGGTAAGTACGTGTCGCTGAAGGACACCATCCGCGGCTTCAAGATGATCGTGGACGGCGAATGCGACGACATCCCGGAGCAGGCGTTCTACATGGTCGGCGGCATCGAAGAAGCCATCGAGAAGGCGAAGAAGCTCGCGGCCTGATCGCCGCGAACTGAGAGTTAATCGGAGAACTGCATGGCTAGCGAGACCACCATCCGCTGCGACATCGTCAGCGCTGAAGCGCAGATCTACTCCGGTGAGGCCGTGCTGGTCGTGGCCACCGGTGAAGTCGGCGAGCTGGGCATCGCGCCCAAGCACGCGCCACTGATCACGCGTCTGAAGCCCGGCAAGGTCGTGGTGACCACGCCGTCCGGCGAGCATCTGGACTTTGCGATCTCGGGCGGCATGCTGGAAGTGCAGCCGGAAGTCGTGACCGTGCTGGCCGACACCGCCGTGCGCGCGCAGGACATCGACGAGGCGGCGGTTCGCGCAGCCAAGGAAGAAGCCGAGCGCATCCTGCAGGGCCGTGGCGAGGCGATGGAAATCGTCGAAGCGCAGAAGCGTCTGGCCGAAGTCAGCGCCCAGTTGGCGGCGCTGGAGCGCCTGCGCAAGAACCTCAAGCACTGAGTCCTTGCGGCAGTGTTCAACGAAGAAACCGGCCTTGCGCCGGTTTTTTCATGCGTGGCTGTCCGGCTTGTTGTAGACCCAATGACGTGAAAGCAGGAAGCCGATGGCACCGGAGGCAAGGTCTGCCGCCGGCTTCAACAACTGCGCCATGCGCAAGCCGAAATGAGCATCGATGAGGTGCACGGCCCAGGTGTTGACGACCGTCAGGCCGATCCACATCAACACGAAGCGTCGCAGTGCGCGACGACCCACGTGCGTGTCGTCGCCGGCGAAGGTCCATTTCCCGTTGAGCCAGAAGCCCAGCATGGCGCCGCAGATGCGGCCGATGACATTGGCGGGCGCGACCGGCATCACCCACTCGCTGAGCGCCAACATCAGACCGTATTCGACCACCCACTGGACCAGGCCGATGGCTGTGTAACCACCCAAGTGTTTGCGCAGTGTCATTCGACTTGGGGGCGGGCGATATCCATAAGGTGCCGCATGGTAGCAGCGCGTCCCGTAAAATCCCGGAAAAGACCAGGAAACTCCGCATGACCGACGCCCCGTTGCATGTCGTCATCCTCGCCGCCGGCGAGGGCAAGCGCATGAAGTCCCGCACCCCCAAGGTGCTGCAGAAGATTGCCGGCCGCCCGATGCTGGCGCATGCGATCGATGCGGCGCGGGCGCTGACGCCGGCCGGCATCCACGTGGTGTATGGGCATGGGGGTGAGCAAGTACGTGAAGCCTTTGCCGACCAGGCCGACCTGCAATGGGCGGAGCAGCGCGAGCGATTGGGCACCGGTCATGCCGTGCAACAAGTCATTGATCAGATTCCCGATGGTGCCCGCGTCCTGGTGCTGTATGGCGATGTGCCGCTGATCACGCCCGATACCCTGCGTCATTTGCTGGCCAAGGAAGCGCGTTTGACGGTGCTGGTGGCGGATCTGGACAACCCGACCGGGTATGGCCGCATCGTCCGCGATGCCGAGGGCAATGTCGGTGCCATCGTCGAAGAAAAGGATGCCGATGCGGAAATCCGTCGCATCAACACGATCAATACCGGCATCCTTGCAGCGGATGGCAATGCACTGAAGAGCTGGCTGGCGAATCTTTCCAATGAGAATGCGCAGGGCGAGTACTACCTGACCGATGTCTTTGCGCAGGCCGCACACGAATACACCGCCGCCGAAATGATCCATGTCGCTGACCCGATGGAAACCGAAGGCGCGAATGACCCGTGGCAATTGGCGCAGCTCGAGCGCGCCTTCCAGCGCCGCGAGGTCAAGGCGCTGTGCGTGCAGGGCATCCGTTTTGCCGACACCGCGCGTGTGGATGTGCGCGGCACCGTCCGCGCCGAGAGCGACGTCGAGGTAGATGTCGACGTCATCTTCGAAGGCGAGGTGGTGCTGGGCGAAGGCGTGAAAATCGGCCCGTTCTGCCGCTTGAAGGATGTGGTGCTCGGCCCGGGCACGGAAGTGCGTGCGCACTCTGATCTGGAAGGTGCACGCACCGAAGGCGCGGTGATGATCGGCCCGTTCGCCCGGCTTCGTCCCGGTACCGTGCTCGCGGATGGCGTGCACATCGGCAACTTCGTCGAGGTGAAGAAGTCGGTGCTGGGCGTATCCAGCAAGGCCAATCACTTGAGCTATATAGGCGATGCCGAGGTGGGCGCAGGCGTGAACATCGGTGCAGGCACCATCACCTGCAACTACGACGGCGTGAACAAGTCGACCACCGTGATTGCCGACGGCGCGTTCATCGGCTCCAACAGCGCCTTGGTGGCGCCGGTCAAGATTGGCGCTGGGGCGACGATCGGCGCGGGCTCGGTCATCACCAAAGATGCACCAGAGGATGCGTTGACTGTCGCGCGTGGCCGCCAGCAAACGTTGGAAGGCTGGCGCCGGCCGACCAAGAGCTGATCAGCCAGCCGTGCGCAGTGCCTGAGGAATCAGTTGACGCTGCACGTCAGCGTTAGCGTCACGGTGCTGCCCGGCGGGAAGGTCGTGATGGCCAAGCCCCCTGCCTGCAATGCTCCCAAGGAGAGGGCGGCGGGGGCCGTGATGCCGCCAGGGCAGGTCGCGCCCCCCGTGGTTGTGCTGCAGGTGGCGGCTGTGCAGGAAAGCCCGCTGACGACCGTATCCTGTATCACCGTGCCATTGGCGGCCGAAGGCCCTGGATTGCTGGCGACGATAAGGTAGTTAAGCGTGTCTGGGAAGGGAAAACGAGGAACACGAGGCTAAATCGTCTAAAATCAGCAGCTTGGCTTGGGAGTACTCAGCATGTGTGGAATTGTAGGCGCCATCGCGCAGCGTGACGTGGTCCCGGTCCTGATCGAGGGACTCAAGCGCCTGGAATATCGTGGCTACGACTCGTCGGGCATCGCAGTGGTTGAAGAAGAGAGCATGCGCCGCGTGCGTCGCACCGGCCGCGTGTCCGAGATGGAGGCCGCCGCGCTCGCCGATGGCCTCAGCGCGCAGCTTGGCATCGGTCACACTCGCTGGGCCACGCATGGCGGCGTGACCGAGACGAATGCGCATCCGCACATGAGTGAGGGCGTTGCCCTGGTTCACAACGGCATCATTGAAAACCACGAAGAGCAGCGTGAGCGATTGCAGGCACTCGGTTATCAGTTTGAATCTCAGACCGATACCGAAGTCATCGCACATCTCATTCATCACCACATGGCGGGTGGGAACGATCTGCTCGCTGCCTTGCAGCGCGCTGTCAAGGAGCTGCATGGCGCGTATGCGCTCGCGGTGGTCAGCCAGAACGATCCGACCCGGATGGTCGTCGCGCGTATGGGGTGCCCGCTGTTGATCGGTTTGGGGGATGGCGAGAATTTCGTTGCCTCCGATGTGTCAGCGATCATCCAGGCAACCCGCCGTGTGATCTTCCTGGAAGAAGGTGACACCGCGGAACTCACGCGCGCGAGCGCCCGCGTGTTCGATGCCAACGACGCCGAGGTCGAGCGCGAGGTCCATGTGTCGGACGTCTCGCTGGCCTCGCTCGAGCTTGGGCCCTATCGCCACTTCATGCAGAAAGAGATCCACGAGCAGCCGCGTGCGCTGGCCGACACCATCGAAGGCGTGGCGGATCTGGGATGCTTCGATTTGCAGCTCTTCGGCGACAATGCGGCCGAGGTGCTGGGGGATGTCGAGTCGGTGCAGATCCTCGCTTGCGGTACCAGCTACTACGCCGGCATGGTGGCGAAGTACTGGCTGGAAGATATCGCCGGCATCGCCTGCAATGTGGACATCGCCAGCGAGTATCGCTACCGCAAGGTAGTGGCCAACCCGAAGCAGCTCATCGTCACCATCTCGCAGTCGGGAGAAACCCTCGACACCATGGAGGCGCTGAAGTACGCGAAGTCACTGGGGCAAGACAAGACGCTGTCCATTTGCAACGTGCCGGAAAGCGCGATCCCGCGTGCCAGCAAGCTGGTGTTCTACACCCGCGCCGGTGCAGAGATCGGTGTGGCATCGACCAAGGCCTTCACCACGCAGTTGGTCGCCTTGTTCATCCTGACCTGCACCTTGGCGAAACTGCGTGGTCGGTTGGATGAGGGGCGTGAAGCAGAACTCGTCGAAGCGCTGCGTCATTTGCCTGGCAGCGTGCAGCATGCCTTGAATCTGGAACCGCAGATTGCAACCTGGAGCGAACGCTTTGCACCGAAGCATCATGCCTTGTTCCTGGGGAGGGGCGTGCATTACCCGATCGCGCTCGAAGGCGCGTTGAAGCTGAAAGAGATCAGCTACATCCACGCTGAGGCTTATCCCGCCGGTGAGCTCAAACATGGGCCGCTGGCGCTTGTCGATAGCGATATGCCGGTGGTGGTGATCGCACCGAACGACAGCTTGCTGGAAAAAGTGAAATCCAACATTCAGGAGGTCCGTGCACGCGGCGGCGAGATGTTTGTCTTTGCCGATGCCGATAGCCACTTCAGCGAATCCGAAGGCGTGCACGTCATCCGCACGCCGCGTCATGTTGGTGTGTTGTCGCCCATCGTGCACTCCATCCCCGTGCAACTCTTGGCCTACCACGCGGCATTGGCGCGTGGCACGGACGTGGACAAGCCGCGCAATCTGGCCAAATCGGTCACGGTGGAGTGACCCACGCATGAAAAAAGCAAGCGGGGTGGGGCGTGCCATTAATGTTGGGGATTAAAACAAAAAGTGTTCGGGTAATTGGCAATATAGTTGGGGTGGTCGTGATAGCCCGCTGAAAACGCGCAAAAAGGAAGCGCAGATGACAGCGGACGAGTCGCCCCGATACCTCTGGACGGAACGCCAGATAAAGGCAGGCCGCGGACAAGGCGCCGGTCAGAACTACCTCCCTTGGATCCATGTCCGCGACTTCTCCTCAAGGGGAAAGGCGAGCCGGTTCAAGAGCTGGAAGAGCGGTCGGGTGATCCAGTGCTTCTCGGATATCGAGACCGCGTTTGCCTATCTGCTCGAGTGGTCGGACGCGGTCGTCGACTACTACGAACAGTTTCCCCTGCTGCCGCTCGAGGAGACCCTCGTGCTGGCAGAACGCATCGGTGCGCGTATCCCGGTGGATGATGGCGAGCCTAGGGTGAGGACCACCGACTTTGTGATCGACCTTCAGGCAGAGGACCAAGTCCTCCGCCAGGCGCGCTTTATTAAGCCCGCGAAAGACTTGAGCAAGAGAGCGCAGGTGCTTGGTTTGGAGTTGGAGAGGCAGTTTTGGGAAGCGCGTTGCGTCGATTGGGCGATCGTTACCGAGGCGGAAATTCCCTGGGCAATGGCCCAGAACATCGAATGGGTTCATAGCGTCCAGATGCTTGAAGACCAAGAGTACATAGCATCACTCCCGCTGCCAGACATCCTGCCGACACTTCGAACTGCCATCGAGGCAAAGGACGAGTCCTTGGCCCATGCGTGTCTAGGCGTTGATCGCAAACTTGGTATTGAGCCAGGGACGTGCCTGTTCCTGGTCAGGCATCAATTGGCGAATAAATCGTGGCGCATCGACATGCGCGAGCCAATTAGGACACATGAAGTCTTGGGTCTCCTGCCCGACTCATTCGAACCCGAACAACTCGAAAGGGGGGTGGCATGAGTAGCCTGCCCGCCATTGGCATGGTCGTACAGCGAGTCAGTAAGAAGCAGGGGCCAGTTCAGCGAGAACGCATCCTCTGGCTGGATCGGGCACAGGATGTTGCAGTAACGATAGCGCTGGACGATGACAAGGCGCTTCCAAAGATGATGTCCGCCAAGAAGCTCGATCAAGCCTGGGATAAAGGCGATTTGACTCCTGGTGTGGACGAGTTCGTCTATCTGACGACTCGTGAAATCAAGCATGCGGAGCGACTCGAGAGAAACTGGAGTGCCGTCGAAAGCATTGTCCAAGACGACCCAAGGTGCTTCGATCGTGTACTTCGTGCAAGCCTCTTGACCCAGGCAGAGAAGGAGAGTGGTCGCAAGCGCGATACCTTGATTCGCGACCTGCGTCGTTACTGGCAAAGCGGAAAGCAGAAGAACGCTTTGGCCACCAACTATGACCGGTCAAGTGCCGCTGCATTGATGGCAATGTCCCGCGCATGGTCGCCGATGCTCTCCAAGGCGCGGGCCACTGTTAGTACCGGGATCAAGTCGGCCTTTGACAGTCGTTTCTCGGCGAGTTCGTCCAGGACGTCGCCGAGCAGGATGTCGTACCAATCGTCGAGGAAGGTTTCTTCGGACACAACGCGTTGGATTCGCCCCAAGTTCTGGGGCGTCAGGCAGTCCTGGCAGGCACCGAGTTGCACCAGGGTGAGTTCAATAACGTGGTGAACCTGGTCTGCCGTGTCACCAGGTAGCGCAGGCATCGGGTGCGGAAGGCGGCGGGCCAGGTCAGACAGGAGCTGATCGATGCGTCGCAAGTCGTTGGCGATGCGCAGCGCGGAAACCGCACGAACGGCGCTGCCGCCGTGGCTCGCCAGCCCCTCGATCACCCATGCCTCGATGCGTTGCAGATGCTGGGCTTCATCGTCCTGCATTGCGTCGAGCCCGTTTGAACGCTCCAAAGTGCGTGTCACCTGAGCCAGACGGGCTTGGCACGTTCGTGCCGACTCGGTGAGGGCATCGACGATCCGTTTAAAACCGGACTCCGCACTCGAACTGCTCATGACCAGCTCCCGGGAGACATTGGGGCTTGTCTTCCTTCGATTATTCTAACATACTAGAAGCATGGATATGAAAGAAGCCGTTACTGCCCTAGGTGCGCTGGCCCATGCCTCCCGTCTCGCGATTTTTCGTCATCTGGTCGAATTGGGGCCGGAAGGCGCATTCCCGGGTGATTTGATCCATAAGTTCGACTTCCCCCCGGCGACGGTGTCCTTTCATCTGAAGACCCTCGCGCATGCTGGCCTGATTGAAGCCGAGCAGCAGGGGCGCTACATCCGCTACCGGGCGAACTTCTCGGAGATGCAGGACTTGGTCGACTACCTGACCCAGAACTGTTGCGGAGGTGACCCCTCCAAATGCGCACCTGCCGCGAATGCGTTGCCGGCCGAGGTCGCCATCCCCGTCAAATCCATCCGCGTCCGGTGATGCCGTCCATGCCGATCAAGGTGCTGTTTCTCTGCACCGCCAATTCCGCCCGCAGCATCCTGTTCGCCGCCACGCTCAACCACCTGGGCCAAGGCCGCTTCGAAGCACACAGCGCGGGCAGTCAACCCGCAGGTTTCGTGAATCCGAATGCGTTGATCGAGCTTGGGCGACGGGGGATTCCTGCCGAAGGCGCCCGCAGCAAGTCGTGGGACGAATATGCAGGTTCCGATGCCGCCGCGTTTGATGTGGTGGTCACGGTGTGCGACAGCGCGGCGAATGAGTCGTGCCCCGTCTTCTACGGTAATTTCGTGAAGGCGCATTGGGGCCTGCCGGATCCGGCCTCGATCAATGGCGATCCCGCTATCGTCGAGGATGCGTTTCGTCGCACCGAAGACGTAATCGTGACGCGGCTTCAGGCGCTCATCGGGCTGCCCGTGGAAGCGCTGAGCCGCGAGGCGCTGCAACAAGCGCTAGTCGACATCGATGCGCGGTTTCCCGCAAGGCCGCTTGAGGGAAACCGCGCATGAGCAACATGCTCCTTGAGGCGGAAAACGCACCGCTCTCCAAGCGCATGGGACTCTTCGAGCGGCACCTGACGCTCTGGGTCATGCTTTGCATGGGTGCCGGAACGCTGCTCGGCTACGCGTTCCCGGGCCTATTCGCTCGAATGGGTGCTGCGGAAATCGCCAAGGTCAATCTGCCGGTCGCGGTGTTGATCTGGCTCATGATCATTCCGATGCTGCTGAAGATCGACTTCGGCGCCATGCGCCAGGTCAGCGGACACTGGCGTGGCATCGGCGTCACGGTCTTCGTCAATTGGGCGGTCAAGCCATTCTCGATGGCCTTGCTGGGATGGTTCTTCATCCGTCACGTCTTCGCGCCTTACTTGCCCGCGGAGCAACTCGACTCCTATGTCGCCGGCCTGATCCTATTGGCAGCAGCACCTTGTACTGCGATGGTGTTCGTATGGAGCAACCTGTGCGATGGCGACCCACAGTTCACGCTCAGCCAGGTTGCGCTGAACGACCTGATCATGGTGGTCGCGTTCGCGCCTATCGTGGGCTTACTGCTCGGCATCTCGTCGATTGCGGTGCCGTGGTCGACGCTCCTGCTGTCCGTGGCGCTCTACATAGTCGTTCCGGTGATCATCGCTGCGATCATTCGTCGTGCTGTGCTGCGTCGAGGCGGTGAACAGGCGCTGGCAGCTCTGCTGCGCCGACTTGGCCCGCTCTCGCTTATCGCGCTGCTGCTGACCCTGATGTTGCTGTTTGGATTCCAAGGTCGCCAGATCATCGACCAGCCCCTCATCATCGCCATGCTCGCGGTGCCGATCCTGATCCAGGTTTATCTCAACTCGGGCTTGGCCTATTGGCTCAACCGAAAGCTGGGTGTGGCGCACTGCGTGGCGGGGCCTTCGGCGCTGATTGGCGCGAGCAATTTCTTCGAATTGGCGGTCGCTACCGCGGTTGCGGTCTTTGGCGTCCATTCGGGCGCCGCACTGGCCACCGTCGTCGGCGTGCTCGTAGAAGTGCCGGTGATGCTCTCCGTCGTTCGCATCGTCAATTCCAGCAAGTCCTGGTACGCCACCCGTGCCTGAAGGCATCGTTTGATTCCTGTGAGGTTTCGCATGAAAGACCATTACAACGTTCTGTTCCTGTGCACCGGAAACTCCGCGCGTAGCCAGATGGCGGAAGCGCTGGCTAAATCGCTGGGCCGCAACCGCCTGCGCGACTTCAGCGCGGGTAGCCATCCGAAGGGGGAGGTGCATCCGATCGCCCTGCAAGTGTTGAAGAGCGCGGGGATATCGACGGAAGGGCTGCGCAGCAAAAGTTGGGACGAGTTCGCGGGACCGGATGCGCCGGAGATGGATCTCATCATTACCGTGTGTGATCGCGCCGCCGGAGAGCAATGCCCAGTCTGGCCGGGGCATCCCCTGACTGCGCACTGGAGCTTGTCGGATCCGGCACATGCCACGGGGACACACGAGCAGGTCCAAAAGGCCTTCACCAATGCCATACATGCGCTGCAGCAGCGAATTTCTTTGCTGCTGTCACTGCCTCTGGAGGGGCTGGATCGCCTCGCTGCGCAAACCAGATTGCACCGGATCAACGAAAACTCGGCCACCACCGATTTCCATCTTTAACCTGTAGACATCACTCATGACCATTCGTGTTGGCATCAACGGCTTCGGCCGCATGGGTCGCCTGACCCTGCGTGCGGCCTGGGGCAAGCCCAATCTTCAGTTCGTGCAGATCAACGATCCAGCCGGCGATGCCGCGACGCTCGCGCATTTGCTGAACTTCGATTCCGTGCATGGCCGTTGGGGCCATCAAGCGACCGTGGATGGCGATGCGCTGGTCATCGACGGCCAGCGGATTCCGGTGACCCGCAACAAGGAGCTCGCGGCGACCGACTGGTCTGGGTGCGACGTGGTGCTTGAAGCCTCCGGCAAGTTCCGCAAGCCCGACGTGCTACAGCCGTACCTAGACCAGGGCGTGAAGCGCGTCGTGGTGACTGCGCCCATCAAGTCGGCCGGCACCCTCGACATCGTGATGGGCGTGAACCATCAACGCTTCGATCCAGCACAGCACCGCATTGTGTCGGCTGCGTCGTGTACAACCAACTGCCTCGCGCCGGTGGTGAAAGTCATCCACGAAAAGCTGGGCATCCGTCACGGCAGCCTCACCACGATCCACAGCCTGACCAACACCCAGGTGATCGTCGATGCTCCGCACAAGGATCTGCGTCGCGCCCGTTCCTGTGGGGCAAGCCTGATTCCGACCTCGACGGGTTCGGCCACCGCGATCGCCGAGATATTCCCGGAGCTCAAG
This sequence comes from Solilutibacter tolerans, assembly GCF_900155935.1. Lineage (GTDB taxonomy): Bacteria > Pseudomonadota > Gammaproteobacteria > Xanthomonadales > Xanthomonadaceae > Solilutibacter > Solilutibacter tolerans. The sequence goes on along the minus strand of NZ_FTLW01000006.1, from coordinate 51,115 downwards.
GGGCGTCTCAACGGCCATGCGGTTCGCGTGCCGCTGACGAATGCTTCGCTGACCGACTGCGTGTTCGAAGTTGAGGGCGCCACCACGGTCGAGGAAGTGAACCGCCTGCTGCAGGAAGCCTCAGAAGGCGAGCTCAAGGACATCCTGGGCTACGAAACGCGGCCGTTGGTTTCGATCGACTTCCTGCACGATCCGCGTTCCAGCATCGTCGATGCCATGTCTACGCTGGTCATCAACGGCACGCAGGTCAAGATCTACGCCTGGTACGACAATGAGTGGGGCTACGTGAACCGGACGGCTGAGCTCATGCAGCTGGTCGGAAACGCGGATCGATAATCGCCATGCTCGCACGCCTGTCGCCGGACGTTCGCCAGTACCTGTTGATCACAGGCAACTACTGGGCGTTCACCCTCACCGATGGCGCGCTGCGCATGCTCGTAGTGCTGCACTTTCATGCGCTTGGGTACAGCCCGCTGCAGGTTGCGCTACTGTTCCTGTTCTACGAGATCTTCGGTGTCATCACCAATCTCGTCGGCGGTTGGCTGGGTGCCCGCATCGGGCTCAATCGCACCATGAACATCGGTTTGGCGATGCAGGTCGTGGCCTTGTCGATGCTGCTGGTACCTGCGGGGTGGTTGACGGTGCCTTGGGTGATGTCCGCGCAGGCGCTGTCCGGCATCGCCAAGGACCTCAACAAGATGAGCGCCAAGAGCAGCATCAAGCTGCTGGTGCCGGGCGATCAGCAGGGCACGCTGTTCCGCTGGGTGGCGGCGTTGACCGGATCAAAGAATGCGCTCAAGGGCATCGGGTTCTTCCTGGGCGGCGCGTTGCTTACCTGGGTGGGGTTCGGTCCTGCCGTGACCTTCATGGCAGGCGCGTTACTGTTGGTCTGGTTGTTGAGCATGGCCCTGCTCAAGCGCGATCTGGGCAAGGCCAAGAGCAAGCCGAAGTTTCGCGACATCTTTTCCAAGAGCCGCGCGATCAACCTTCTGTCAGCGGCGCGCCTGTTCCTGTTCGGTGCTCGTGATGTCTGGTTTGTCGTGGCATTGCCGGTGTTCCTCGCCACGCAGCTGGGGTGGGATTTCTGGAAGATTGGCGGGTTCCTGGCCCTGTGGATCATTGGCTATGGGATCGTCCAATCGTTCGCGCCGTATCTCACGGGTTTGCGCAGCGGTAAGCTGCCGGACGGACGCGCGGCCTTCGGCTGGGCGGTGGTGCTGGCCGTAGTGCCCGCCGTCATGGCGCTCCTGTTGGCGCAAGGACAGTCGCCACAAGTGGTTCTGATTACGGGTCTGCTGTTGTTCGGCGTGCTGTTCGCAATCAATTCGTCGCTACATAGCTATCTGATCGTGAGCTATGCCAGTGAAGATGGGGTCTCGCTCGACGTCGGCTTCTACTACATGGCTAATGCATTAGGACGATTGGTCGGCACCATCTTGTCCGGCTGGGTGTTCCAGTCGGCCGGTATCGGTGCATGCCTTGTCATCTCATCGATCATGGTGGTGGTTGCCGCTCTTATTTCGGTGCTGCTTCCGCGTCACAGGCAGCAAGGGCTAGATGCTAATTAGTCGCTATGGGACGATTGTGGGATGACCGCAATTGATGTGACAGAAACGCATTTCCTTGAGTGCAGAAGCTACAGGGGAAACGCCGTGGGCACGGTGGCGTATTACGTGATCAATGCCCTGCCGAAGCAAGAGGGAGTGCCTAAGGTCATCCATGTCACCCCTCGAGAACTGGCCTCGCATAACGCCTTCAAGATGGTATTGCTCCGGCATCGCATTCTTTATACGGCCTCGCGCTCCGAGCACGGCAAGAATCTAATGCAACTGTTCAAGGTGCCGCCGCAATCCGTCTAGCGGAGCCATGCAGTCCTCTCATGGCTTGGATATAGTTGGTAGCGACAACTAGCTGCCGGATCAGCCCGGTGCCAGCCGAGGGGCAGCGATCGTGATGGGGAAGGCGAGATGACGCCGCGGAAGATCGCGGCAGTGGAAGGTAATCAGCAGGCGGCGGGGGTGAACGGGCCCGCGCGGTTCAATCCATTCGCGTTGGCCATCCGACGGCCACTCACAGAAGAAGAGGTGATCGACGAAGTCGCTCGTACGCCTCGGGTCTATGAGGGCGAGTGCGAACTGTCGCCGTATGCTCGCCGCGAATTGGTGATGCGCCTGGATGATTTTGTCGAGCCACTGCCGCGATTTTTCGAGCTGGAGAATCGCATTTCCGGAATGATTCGCGCGGGCTACGCACGCCGCAATCCGCTTCCATTGGGCCTACAGCGGCAGTTGGTTGAGAAGCAGGGTTTGGATCAGCGTGAATTCACCACTCCTGCTCCGATTACATTGGCACCAGGGCTTTCTTTGATCGGTTTCAGCGACGTCGGTAAGACAACCGCTGTCTCCTCAGTGCTCAGTCTGCACTCGCAGTTGCATATCCATGAGAGCTTCCAAGGCGTGCCATTTCATCGCACACAGCTGGTCTGGGCGCGGGTGGCATGTCCGCCATCTGGCGGAGCACGGACGTTGCTGATGAACATCTTCCAAGAGTTTGACCGGCTATTGGGGACCGACAATCACCGCCGATTCGACAACTCCCGACGTTCTGGTCCCGAACTGATTCCCAATCTGGTCGACATCATGAGCACGCTTGGTCTTGGGCTGTTGGTCATCGATGAAATCCAGCGATTGGTCCGTATGGGGGATGAGGAGGCGAGCCTACTACTGGATGTTTTCACTCATTTGCGTACCGAAATTCATACGCCCGTGATGTTGATCGGTACGCCGAAGGCCATGAGCGTGCTCAATAGTGGGTTCGAGCAGGGGCGACGCAATACGTCACTGGGGCACATCGACTGGCAGCCGATGGATAACGACGACACTTGGGCCTTCTTCGTCGAACAGATGTGGAAGCTGCAGTGGCTTTCCAAGCCTACACCACTCACCGAGAAGCTTCAGAACGCACTGTACGAGTGGTCGCAGGGCATCACGGATATTGCCGTCAAGATTTTCAAGATGGCGCAGTACACCGTGATTGGCGCGGACGATGAGAAGCTGACGCCGGAATTGTTCGAGGTCGTGGTGCGTACCGAGTTTGCCTGGTTCGTTCCCTGGATCCCGTATTTGAAGCGCCGCGATCCAAAACTCATGAGCGGCGAGTTTGATCGATTGTTCGAGCCCAATGCCAAGAAAGGCAGACGAAAGTCGCAAGTGGCTGCTGCGCCGGATTTATCGAACGCACTTCTCCACGCCGGCGTAAAACCCGAAGAACTGCACGATGTGCTGGCGGGATTGAGGCAGCGACGTGAGGCTGAAACGGCCGCTGCAGCCGGAACTCCAGCGACCTCGGTGAAGCCTGCCAAAGCGCCGAACAAGAAAAAAGCCCCCGCGCCTGCGGAAACGGCGTCGGGCCTCACCCTGTGGGAGTTGGTGCAACAACAACCACACTTGTCGGGGCATGACGCATTACTTGAAGCCGGCCATGTACGCTTGCCGGGCGCGCTTGGCTTTTGACCGGAAGATTATTGTTCTTTCCGGTCGCCGCACCGGATGAACTGCTGTACAGCCTGTTGGCGCGCTATGCGCGCATGGCCGGCGGATTATCACCGCGGCAGGCAATGGCGCAGGTGCTTGGATCCGAGAATCGGGCGGCAGCCTGGGATCTTCCATGCCATCTGGGGGGTTGGCCAAGGCATTAAAAATGCCAGCGACCGATCTGATTGATAGGCATACGCTGCTTCCGTATTACGGCTCTGTGCTGTTGCCTGGGCGTCGGCGGATGCTCAAGCAGTGGATGATTGGAAGTCGCCACGGTGATGATATCCATGCGGCTGTTGGCGTGACGGCTAGCGCCGTAGCGGCCACACGCCAACTTCGTTACTGCGCGCAGTGCGCTAAAGACGATGCACGGGAATGGGGTGCACCTGTCTGGCGGCGTCTGCATCAATGCCCGGGTGTGATTTGGTGTCCGATCCATGCCCGTCCATTGATTGAAAGCCGCGTGGTGCTGTCTGCGCGCAGCCATAAGCACCAGGCTGTTGATCTCCGCGCGGCCATGCGAACCGATGACAAGGAGTTGCGGATTCTTGACCCGGAACGCGCGTCGGCCATTGCCGTGCGATCGCAGGAATTGTTTGCAGGTAAAGGCCCGATCGGCGCGAATGCTTGGCGCCGGCACCACTTAGACTTCATGCGTCGCGGTGGTTGGCTGACATCAGGCGGTCGTGTGCGGTGGGCGTCGTTGCTGCCTGAGGCGCGATCCGGCCTGCCGATGGCGTGGTGGCAATTCCTGGATGTGCGCACCGACATCGAGCATTCATCACATTGGATCGCAGCGCTAGTGCGCTCACCACGCAAGAGCTCGCACCCCCTCCAGCATCTGATGATGGAAGCGTTGCTGACGGAGCTGACGTCTGACGTATCTGCCAGAAGCGCCTCGAAGCCAAGGCAACGGCCTCGATCATCCACACAGGTCAAGGCCGAATCGAAAGTCGTGGCCGCGGATCGGCGAGCGTGGCGCGAGCTTTCCGCTCAATTTCCAACGGCGGGGGCAAAGGTCTGGCGACTGAAGCGTCCCGATCTGTACATGCGGCTCTATCGGCACAGCCCGGTCTGGTTGCGCGCTTGGAACGCCGTTCGCCGAAAGTCGCAAATGGCTGCTCGTCCAGGCCGCATCGATTGGAAAAGCCGCGACCGAGAGCTGACCCGGAAACTCCCTGCTGCGTTCGGCGCCCTGGTGACCGGCGCTCACAGCAAGCGGCATCGCGTATCGGTCGCAAGCCTGCAACGGCAGTTGAGGATGACCGGCGTGCATCAAAATCAGTTGGCCAAGCTACCAAAACTTCGTGTGGCGCTGGATCGATGGTCAGAAACTCAAGAGCAGTTCCTGAAGCGCCGGTTGGCAAACGCAGTGCGGGAGTGGGCTCAGCACTATGCCCATGCCCCGGAGCCTTGGCAGCTTCTACGCTCGGCGCGTGTTCGCTCGCCTTGGACTGACCGTGCAAAGGCGCTAGCTCGTTCCGCAATCAACCTCTACCCTTGGCTGCAGCGGCAGTGCTCGCAAGCGACACAGGACGTGCAGGATGCAGATCAAGGATTGGCCTCTGGGCCCGCATGCCCAGGCGACACTGGTCGCCGTCGGGTCTCCTGATGCTCGGGGCCGTGGGCGGCAATGGCGAACCCATGCCTATTTCGCGGATAGCAAGGGCGATGTATTCGACTTGAGGTTGCCATGGGGGCTGTTGGCCTGGCTCGGTCTTCGTCAACGGCTATCTCACCGGGCATGCCGTGGCGCACGAACCACTCAATGTGGAATTGGAAGCGCAGCCTCGACTGCTGTCCTGGGCCGAAGCCACGCATGGCGAGCCTGGATGGATGCGTTTGCCGGCGCTACAGGATGAGTATTGCCTAGCATTTCAGCTGGAGCGTGGTCGGCTCGTTATCCCGTGTATACAGGTCTTGCGCGCATTCCTTGCGCAAACCAGGATGATCTCGCACGCCCTCCTGCGGCCTCTCATCCTCAGTGAACTTGCGAGTGGCGAGTTGCGCGGTGACGAAGCAAGGCTGCATATCGCGGCTTTAGTGCCACAAGGGACAGTGACGAAGGCGTTTGGACGTTATCTTGCCAAACTGCTCTTTGAGTCCGCTTGGGCTGAGTCCTTTTCGGACGTGTTCCATCATCGATTTGCGGAAGCGCAGCGCAAGTGCATCGACAGACATGATCGGGTTCCGTTGCAGTGCCTTCCCCCTCAAGCATCTTCGTCACGATGGAAAGTCGTAGGTCACTATCTCGGGTCAGGGGATTTCTTCATCAGCGACGTTTTGGGCACGTTATCCCGCAGCAAGCCGCCTTATCGGACGCTTCTGGTCTTTCATAACAAGAAGGGGCCACCACCCAAGAATCCAGGCATGTCGTTAGCGGTTGAAACGGACAAAGGCGCTGGGAAGGAAAAGCCATCGCGTGCCGGAAACAATCAAGATCCAAAGGGCGTTGGGCAGCCGACATTGGTGCGTCAACGGGTCATCGAGCATGACGATTCGGATCCTGCACGGGTCTTCGATATTTATTCCAGCAGGAAGCAGGGTGGCGCACAAAATAGCGGTGGTGGCGAAGGTAGCGAAGCCAGATTGCCGCCGCCAGAGGCTCCACTCAGCTTCGATGACGAACGACGTCCGGGCGGGAGAACGAGCGCCGAATTTCTTGGCATTCCAGGGCGCGATGCCACGCCGCTGCATTTCGAAATCTTCATCCAGGCATTCCAGAATGCAATCGAATCCCGTGCCGGCTGGACGCTGCAATTCAGCATCCAGGCATTGTCTGATCATGTGCCGGCCTGCCAGCCGCCTGACCGGCTGGTCATGTTCGGTCGGCTCAAGACGCCAAATGTGCTCGGGTATCTGATCGAAGTAGAGCCCTTGGAAGGACAGACCTCCTATACCTTGGCTGTCGTGCGGCGAAATGGCTCCGAATCGGCCACGATCAAGGAAATAGGGGCTAAATTGCCGAGATGGCTGACGGGCCTTGGCCGGTCCCATGTATCCGAATTGCTCAAAGATGATCCTGACTAACGTGTCATGCTGTCGACGCACCGCGACCTAGGAAGACAAAAATGGGCGCTGCGGATCCTAGAAAAGATCGATCCACCGGAGAAAAGGCCGGCATGGACCCGCGGCGTGGCTGGTTGATGCTCTGGGACGTTTCTATAGCAGCGAGCACAGGGGCAGTCCCTGGTCTTTCCCGATCGCCAGATACACCAAAGCATTGCGGGTGACTGAGAAGGTCTTCTTTGTTCACTCTATGAGAGCGCACTAGGGCAGAACCCGATATGCGGGGATCTTGTGTACTACCTCAACTGTTTTGTTACTTTGACCGTGACTCTAATGTCGAGCCCCAGGAGACCCGGCGTTTTGTTCGGTGTGGGGCCGCGCTTAAGGCCCGCGGTGAAGGTTCAGGGCAGTGAGTAGACCCAGGCGCGGGCGATGGCTTCCAGTCCCTGCTGGTCGTCGGCATCGAAGCGCGCGAGCTTGGGGCTGTCGATGTCGAGTACGCCGATCAGTACGCCATCCTTGATCAATGGAATGACAATTTCCGATTGGGATGCGGAATCACATGCAATGTGTCCGGGAAACGCATGCACGTCTTCGACGCGTTGTGTTTCGCGCGTGCGGGCCGCCGCGCCACACACGCCCTTGTCGAGCGGGATGCGGACACAGGCGGGCAGGCCTTGGAAAGGACCGACGACCAACTCATGGCCGTCGTATAAGTAGAAGCCGGCCCAGTTGAGATCCGGCAGCGCGTTGAACAGCAGCGCGGAAAGATTGGCCGCATTGGCGATCAGGTCACGTTCGCCATGCAGCAGGGCTTCGGCCTGTTGCAACAGTTGCGCATATTGCGCGGGCTTGTCGCCGGTCAATCGGGATGCGATAAACATGTGCTCAGTGTAGCTGATCGCTCGATATCGGCAGGGGACAACGATGAAACGCGACAAGGATGGATTTTTGCTGCGGGGTGAGGAGGTCACCAGGCTCGAGGCTTTCGTGGATGCCTCGTTCGCCTTCGCGATGACCTTGCTGGTGATTTTCTTCAACGAACTGCCGGACACGGTCGCCGAACTCCGGGAAGCACTCTGGCGCGTGCCCACGTTCGCACTGTCCTTCATCTTGCTATCGACGTTCTGGCTGGGCCACAACCGCTGGAGCCGGCGCTTCGGACTCGAGGATGGCGTGACGACCGTCCTTAGCCTGGCGTTCGTGCTGGTGGTGCTGGTATTCGTCTATCCCTTGCGGATGGTGCTCTCGGCATTCTTGAACACCATCAGTGGCGGCGCCTTGCCAAGCGAACTGGGGATCGATCGCGCCAACATCGTCGGCGACATGATGACCGCCTTCATCGTGTATGGATTCGGCGTGGGCTTGCTGAGCATCATCCTGTGGCTGCTCAATCGTCACTCCCTGCGCCAGGCCGATGCCTTGGCGTTGGAACCCCGCGAGCGGCACCTCCTGGTGGCGGAGCGTGACATGCATGCTATCCAGGCAGTCATCGCCGCGGCCAGCATCCTGACCTGCATGTTGATGTTGGTTTGGCAACCCGAGCCAGGGTTCTTGCTGAGCCTGCCGATGTGGTTGTACGCCCTGAATTCGTTCCTGCTGCCCTGGCACTGGACGCGCGCCGAGCGTCGAATGCCGAGGGACGAGGTGCGGGTTGCCGATAATGCACCGATGCCACCGCCTGCCACTGACGACAAGTAATGCCGACCGCCTACATCACCGGCACCGATACCGAGATCGGCAAGACCTTCGTGACTTGCGCGTTGTTGCGCGATGCACGCGCATCGGCGCAGCGCATCATCGGCATGAAACCGGTGGCGAGCGGGTGCATCGAGACGGTGGAAGGCTGGCGGAGCGAGGACGCGCTTGCGCATATCGAAGCCGATGGTTTGGATGCGGCGTACATCGACCGCAATCCCTATGCGCTGCCGCTGCCTGTCGCACCGGAGATCGCGGCGCGAGACGCAGGCGTGGCCATCGACTTAAGCAACATCACCCAAGCCTATGCGCGATTGCGTGCTGCGCATGAGGGTGTATTGGTCGAAGGCGTGGGTGGTTGGCTGGCGCCGCTCACCGAAACGCTGGAACAGGCCGATGTCGTGCGTGCGCTCCAACTGCCGGTGTTGATGGTGGTGGGGATGCGGTTGGGGTGCGTGCATCAGGCACGTGCGACGCAGCGCGCGATCATCGGTGATGGATGCGAATTCGCAGGCTGGATCGCCAACCCCGTCGAACCGTTGATGGCGAGCTTCGATGACAACCTCGCCATCCTCACCCGCGTGCTGGGCCAGCCGCCGATGCAGGTGATGCCGCCGCGTCTGTGAATCACACGCATAAAAAAACCGGCAGCCGAAGCTGCCGGTTTTCGCGTCCTGCAAAAAGGGCAGGATCAATCGATCAACGACGCGCCTTCTTGGCGGTGGTCTTCACGACCTTCTCGGCCTCGGCCTGGGCCTTGGCGGCCACCTGCTCGATTTCACCCTTGGCGATCTGGGCGATGGCTTCGTTGGTCTTGACCGTGCGGTCGTAGATTTCCTGGCCGGCGGCGATCGCGCGCTCGGTGTTCTCGCGGGTAACCTGGACGCCAGCCGGAACGACGTCGCGCAGGCCGTTGAAGTCGCGGGCCTCGGTCAGCTGGTTCCAGAACGCGAAGGTCGCGTTGGCGTTCCCTTCGATCGCGGCGATCTGCAGGCCGAAGACCTGCTCGGCGTTCTCGATGGCGAGACGGTTGACACGGGCCGCAGTCTCAGCGAACTGGCGCGTAGCGGCGGCGAACTGCTCATTGAACTGCTGCTGGTACATGGTGTGTTCCTCGAAATGGGGACGAACAAGCCGGGATATCCGACTTGTGCGGTGCAGCATAACAGGAATTTTGTGCGATGCAACAAATCGGGGCGATTTGTTCCTGAACGTTCAGCTTCAGGCGGCGGCAGGCCCGCTGTAGCGGCAGCCCGAGGTGCAGGTCTCATGCACCACCACGGCCGATAGCAGGGGCAGGTCGGGCTTGAGCTGGTCCCAGATCCACTCGGCCAAGCGCTCGCTGGTGGGATTCTCGAGGCCGGGGATGTCGTTCAAATAGTGATGGTCCAGCTGGTCGTACAGCGGCTGGAAGGCGCGCTTCACGTCCGCAAAGTCCATCACCCAGCCCATCTGCGGGTTGACTGGGCCACTGACGTGAAGCTCCACCCGGAACGAGTGCCCGTGCAGGCGCGCGCACTTGTGGCCTTCCGGCACGTTGGGCAGGCGGTGTGCGGCTTCCAGGGTGAAGACCTTGAAGATGTCCATGTGATGCGGCTTCGGCTGGTGGCCCGGCGATGCTAGCAAGTCGGGCAGGTGGGCGGCGCGTCGGGCGGGGCGGGTGGCCCGAAACGAAGAAACCCGCGTCGCCGCGGGCTTCTGGAGATGGTGGCTATGGGTGGACTCGAACCACCGACCCCGTCATTATGAGTGACGTGCTCTAACCGGCTGAGCTACATAGCCGTCGACGCGCAAGCGCGGCGAGCCGGCAATTCTGCACCCTCGTGCTTCCATCGTCAATCAATACGGCGCCGACTTGTCCGCTCGCGCCGGGCATGGCACATTCGGGTCAGCGGGGCGTTGTCCCCAACACCTTAGGAGTCCGCGTCGTGATCGATCCGGACGGTTATCGCCCCAACGTGGGTATCGTGCTCATGCACCCGGACGGTCGGGTGTTCTGGGCCCGCCGGGTACGCCGGGATGGCTGGCAGTTCCCACAGGGCGGCATGAATTCCGACGAGACACCGTTGGAGGCCATGTATCGCGAGTTGCGCGAAGAAACCGGCTTGTTGCCCGAACATGTTGACGTACTGGGAGCCACCCCGGGCTGGCTGCGTTATCGCCTGCCGCCGCGCGCCATTCGTCACCGTGACCGGCTGGTGTGCATCGGCCAGAAACAGGTGTGGTTCCTGCTCCAGCTCAAGGGGCAGGAGGAAGACGTGCGCCTCGACATGACGGACCACCCCGAGTTCGACCATTGGCGCTGGGTCGATTTCTGGTATCCGGTCCAGAATGTGGTGATGTTCAAGCGCGGCGTGTATTCGCGGGCCTTGCAGCATCTGGCGCCGCTAGCGCGGGATATCGCCGGTGCCCAAGCGGTGCCTCAGCCCAACCGGGATGTACGTGGCTTCAGCGCGAAGCGCCCTCGTCGTCGGCCGCCACAAGTCGGCCAGCGGGGTAACGGGTCAGGCAGGCCGGGCGAGGGCGGTGGCGGTGACCGCTAAGCGACATCACCCCATCAGCGAGGTGGATCAAGCGGCGGTGCATCCGTGGCAGGTTGCGGGTCCAGCAGGCGACGCGCGCCGCGAGCCAACTTTCGCCATACCCACCAGACCAGTAGTGCGAAAACCACCGTGACCGTCACCACGATCGCCAGGGCGATCCACGGGTGCGAGAACGCCAGTGCCAGGCCGCCGACCGTCATCACGTCTTCGCCGACTGAGGCGGTCCAGTTGGTGACCGGTTCGGGCGAGGTGTTCAGCGCCGCGCGCGTGGTGGATTTGAGGAAGTGACTGGTCAGCGTGACGCCGGCACCTGCCGCCAGCACGCCGGGCCCCAGGCTGCCATCGGGCGACATCGCCGCGGCGGCGAGGAACGCGCCAGCCGGGACACGCAGTAAGGTGTGCAAGAGATCCCAGCCGCTGTCCACGCCCGGGATTTTGTCGGCGAAGAATTCCGCGATGGCGAGTGCGCCGGATACGCCCAGTACCCAGGGGGATTCGGTCGCCTGCAAGGCTTGTGGCAGGTCGATCCAGCCCATCGCACCGGCGATGCCGACGCCGAAGACTGTCAGGTACACGCGTATACCCGCCAGCCAGGCCAGCAGGATACCGATCGCGAATACGTGGGCTTCCGACATCGAGCCCATCGAGATCGAAGGCAGGTCGACTTCAGGAAGGCCGAGCAAACCGAAAAGCACCATGATGTTGTCCCCCGCAGGTGGCCGCCACGGGCCACACGGCACGAGTATATGCAGCAGGCTTGCTTGATGGTGGCTTAAGCGGTATCACGGGCTCATGAATTCGAGCAAACGCGAGATTCGTCCGGGACGCATCTGGATTCCCTGGCTGCTGGCCATCGTCTTCCTGTTGGCAGCGCTGCTGGTTGGGCTGACCGCCTGGGGCTATCGACAGGATGCGCGCACCGCGCGCGCGGAGGCCGGGGCAGGCGGGGAAGGCGCACGGATGCAGCAAGAGATCGCCAATCTGCGCCAATCGGACCAGATCAGCCGCCAAGCGATGCTGGATCTGCAAAACACACTGACCGAGCGCGATGAGCAGATCGCGGCCCTGCGTGCAGACCTCGACTTTTACGAGCGCTTCGTCAGCCCGGACGTGCAGCGCCGTGGTCTGTCTGTGCACGCCGCACATGTCCGCCCGCAGGCCGCCGAAAACGTCTGGGGCTTCGAGCTGACCCTCACCCAAGGCCGCGAGCAAGCCGGCACCAGTCGCGGCAATGTGCAGCTAACGGTCGAAGGCAGTCGAAACGGCAAGTTGGAGCAGCTGGATTGGGCCGACTTGCGCCAAAAGCCGGATGCTCCCGCCATCGACTATCAATTGCGTTATCTGCAACGCGTCAGCGGCGAATTCGCGCTGCCCGCGGGTTTCACGCCCACCCGCCTGATCGTTCAGCTGAAACCGGCATCCGGCAAGGCCGTGGAGACGGCGTTCAATTGGAAAGACATCGCCGGCGCTTGATGCAAGGGACTGCTGCCCCCATCCTTGTCACATGGAAACGCAGATCGATACCGCCGCGCCGGGCTACCAGCAGCTGGACGCGCCGCTCACCTTCACCGAGGCCGCGGCCGCGAAAGTGCGCGAGCTGATCAATGAGGAAGGCAACGCGGACCTCAAGTTGCGCGTGTATATCCAGGGCGGCGGCTGCTCCGGCTTTCAGTACGGCTTCGAGTTCGACGAGAACCAGGCCGAGGACGACCTGGCCGTCATCACCAATGGCGTGACCTTGTTGGTTGATCCGCTCAGCCTGCAATACCTGATGGAAGCGACGGTGGATTACACCGAGACCTTGGCCGGCGCGCAGTTCTCCATCCGCAATCCCAACGCCAAGACCACCTGCGGCTGCGGCTCCTCGTTCACGGTTTGATCGATGACGACAAACTTCGCTTTCGTCGCCGAGCCGCTGGATCGCGCCGACGAATGGCGAAGTGATGCGGCCAAGCTGGACGCATTGCGCGCGACATCGCACTGCCTGCTGCTGGATGCCAAGGGCTTCGTCGCCGTCGATGATGAAGGTCGTTTTCGCGCCGACATCGGTGCGCCCAGTGATGCTGTCTTTCTTGGCCGACGCGGCGATGACGCCTGGTTCGCCGCATCGCGTGACACGCTCTACACCGATGACGAAGCCCGCATCGACCTGCGCGGCGCTGCTGCGCAATGGCCTGCGTTCGATTCAACCTTGTTTGCACAAGCGCGCGCCGTCCTGCACTGGCGTGCGACGCACAGGTTCTGCCCGAATTGCGGTAACCCGCTGACGTATTCGCATGGCGGTTGGCAAGGCGATTGCAGGGGATGTGGGCGCGCCGAATATCCACGCACCGATCCGGCGGTGATCGTTGCAGTCAGTGATGGCGAGCGTCTGTTGCTCGGTCGCCAGTCCACGTGGCCTGCGCGGCGCTATTCGACGCTGGCCGGTTTCGTCGAGCCCGGTGAGTCCTTGGAGGCCGCGATCGCACGCGAGGTGTGGGAAGAAAGCCGCGTGCGTGTGCTTGGGTCGCGTTACCTAGCCTCGCAACCGTGGCCATTCCCCGGCTCGCTCATGTTGGGCTTCATCGCCGATGCTGAAAGCGACATCCCGCAAACCGCACAAGACGAGTTGGAAGATGCGCGCTGGTTCAGTCGCGAGGAAGTTGAAGCCTCATTGCGCGAAGATCGAGAAGATGCGCCGCTACGCGTCTCGCCGCCTTTGTCGATATCGCGCTGGTTGATCGAGCAATGGGCAAAGGGCGAGCGGGCTTGAGTATGTTGAAAACGAGCAGCGATGCTTCATGATCAAAAAAGCCGGGCAATGCCCGGCTTTTCGCAGTGGTGCACTGCTTGTTGCATCAACGGCCGCCCGGGGTCGGGTTAGGGCTGGGGCCCGGAGAGGGCGTAGACGGTGCCGGGCAGTCTACGCCTGGGCAACCTTCATCGTCACAACCGGTCAGGGTGGCTGTGCCAAACAACAGGCCCAGGGCGATCAAAAAGCGCAGGGATTGATTAATGGAACCTTCCTTGTCAAAACTTGGGGGATAGCCGCTCAACTCAGCGAGGGGCCATCGGATAGTTTCAGCGTGTTCGTCAAGCGCGCGTCAAGGAATTGTTTAGCCCGGCGCCATCCAGCTAAATGGAGCCCAAGGCAGGTTGCGCGCGATCCAGTAGGTGGGAATCAACACCACCCACAGCATCGGCTTCGATAAAAAACGGATGATTGGTGCTGCCCAGGCAGGCTGCCAGCCACCACCCCAGGCCCAAGCCAACGCTGCGCATGGCACCAGCAACATCGCCAAGGGATTCATCGCGAACGCACGCACGATGTCGCCATGGACCAGTGCATGCAGCGCACGGGTGATGCCGCAGCCTGCGCACCAGAACCCGGTCAACGTCTGGAAAATGCACGCCGCAAACGGGCTATCGGTGGTGTTCGGGTCAAACGAATACAGCGCTGCGACACCGGCGACGGCCAACAGCACGCCGCCGAGCCACCACCCGACCTGCCGAAGCGAGATCGGGTTTGTAACCGTAGTAGTGCCCTGGCTCACTGGCCCTGCATCTGCTGCATTTGCTGCAGCTGTTCCATCATGGCTTCTTGGCCGCCGCTCATGCGCCACCAGATGTTGATGATGATGCCCAGCACCGCCAGCACGGTTGCCACGATCGCCCAGGTCTTCGCCGTGGACGAGGCGCGCATCGCGCCCGCGGCATCACCCGCCGCCAGCAGCTTGTTGACCTTGTTGGAATTGACGATGCCCACGATGCCGAGCAGGCCGAGCGGGCAGCAGGTCAAGGTGGCGATGACGGTAGACACAATGGTCCACACCATGTGGTTCGGGATGTTGCCGTTCGCGGTATTCATGGATTCCGATTCCCCGGATACGTGCCAGCCCATGCCGGCCTCGCCCCGATGTTCGCAGCAACCGCGCGACATGCGCAACCGTCAGGCATCATTGCCTCGCAGTGCACGCACCTTGTCTTCCAGCAGCGCAGCGGTGGCGGTACGCCCATCGATAGGGTCGCCAACTACCACTTCCACATGCGCGCGGAAGCGCCGCGGCAGGCGCATGCGCCGCATCCGCGAATCGCGGTGGCTCCACATGCTGCTCCACATCCCGCGCAGGGCCATCGGCACCACCGGCACCGGGCGGCCTGCATCGGCGGCACGCTTAAGGATGCGCTCCACGCCCGACTTGAACGCCGCGATATCGCCGTCCTTGGTCAATGCGCCCTCGGGGAAGATGCCGACCAATTCGCCTGCCGCGAGCGCGGCGTCGATTTCGTCGAAGGCTTTCTGCATCAACTCCGGGTTTTCGCGTGCACCGGCAATCGGGATCGCACGTGCCGTGCGAAAGATCCAAGACATGACCGGGATGTTGAAGATCTTGTAATACATGACGAAGCGCACCGGACGCGGGATCACGCCGGACAGAATCAGCGCATCCATGTAACTGACGTGGTTGCATACGATCAACGCAGCTCCTTCATCCGGCACGTATTTCTCAATGCCATGCACGCGCAATCTATACAGTGTGCGCATCATCAGCCAGCTGACGAAGCGCATCGCGAACTCGGGCACGATGCTGAAGATCCACAACGATACCAGCACGCCTACGACCGCAAGTGCATGGAAGAGTTGCGGGATCGTCCATCCCAGTTTTTCCTGCAACGCGATGCCACCGATCGCCGCAATGACGATGAAAATCGCGTTCTGGATGTTCATGCCGGCGATAACGCGCGATGTTTCCTCGCGCGGGGTGCGGCTCTGGATAAGCGCGAACAACGGCACCACAAAGAACCCCGAGAACACGCCAATGCCCGCCAAGTCCATCACGATGCGCCAGCTGCCGGGCTCCGCCATGAAGCCCATGACATCCAGGCCCGTCACCGTTGCAGGATCAGGCCGGGCGAAATACAGATCCAGCAAGAAGCCGCTCATGCCTAGCGCACCCAGCGGCACCAGGCCGATTTCCACCACGCGCCCGGAAAGTTTTTCGCACAAGAGCGAGCCGATGCCCACGCCAATCGAGAACACTGCCAGCGCAAACACGTACAAGGTTTGCGTGCCGCCCAGATAAGTTTCCGCATATACCGGCAAGTTGCCGGTGAGCACCGTGCCAACAAACCAGAACCAGCTGACGCCCAGCACCGCGTTGCGCACCGCCAACTGCTTGCGCGTGAGGCGCCAGGCTTTGAGCGACTCTGACCAGAGGTTCCAATTGATCTTGAGGTCTGGCGTGACCGAAGGCACAGACGGGATCATCCGGCTCACCAGATTGCCGGCGATAGCAAGCGCGATTACCAGTAAACCTGCAATCATCGGCGCGGCATCGCCCCCCAGCGCAAACACCAGGCCGCCGATCAACATGCCGATCAGGATGGAGATGGACGTGCCCATCTCCACCAAGCCATTGCCGCCGGTGAGCTCTTCGGGCTTGAGCACCGCCGGCAAGATCGAATATTTCACCGGCCCAAACAGCGTGCTTTGCATACCCGTGGCAAACAAAGCCACCAACAGTACCGGCATCGATTGCAACCAGAAGCCGAGCGCTGCGACTGACATGATGGCGATTTCCATCGCCGTGGTGATGCGGATCAGGCGCGCCTTGTCCGTGCGCTCGGCAAACTGTCCGGCCACAGCCGAGAACAAGAAGTAGGGCAGGATGAAGATGGCTGGCGCCAATTGCGTGTACGTGCCGCGCAGGCCAGGGTCGATGGTGCCGGCCACCGCCATTGCACCCAGTAAGCCGATGATCGCTTGCCTGAAAACATTGTCATTGAATGCACCCAGCGCCTGCACGAAGAAGTACGGCAAGAAGCGTCGTTGGCGGAGTAGATCGAATTGCGAATGGGCCATGAATCCCCCAGGGTTGGGCGGAGGATAGCGGAAGCGGATGCAATTCCGACGTTGGCTCAGGCGGCAGGCGGGTCCACGTATCGCATGGCGACGTTGCAACGCTCATAACGCGCGCCGTACTCCGCCATGATCTCGGCATCGTGCTGGAAGCCCAGTTTCTCGTAGAGATGGATCGCGGCGGCGCATTTGGCGTTGGTAAGCAGATAAAGCGGGTCTGCGCCCAAGTCATTCGCGCGTTCTATCACCGCAGCCAACAAAAACTCACCTGCTTTCAGGCCGCGCGCGGATTCACGCACGCCCATCTTGGTCAGTTCGAAGCTGGTGGGGCCGGTCTTTTGCAAAGCACAGGGACCCACTATCCCAAGATCGGGTGCCTCGACGAATAGGATTTGGCCACCGGGCGCGATGATGCGTTCGCGTGGGTTTTGCAGCACTTCTCGGTCCGTGGCTTCCAGCCGAAACATGCTGTTGATCCACTCGGCGTTGATGTCATGGAAATCTTGGGCGAGGGCGTCTTCAAATTCGCGGATGACTAGACCGTTGATCACGGGCGCTCCAGGGTGGATGGCGTGGCCAGTGAATCATCGCGCAAATGGGGTCGATGCTGCATCGGACAGGTCAAGGCGTCGATGCGGCTTCGTTATGGAGGTCAGCGCGCATGAGGGAGGTCGCTTTGATCAACTCGGGAAAAAACGCCTCGAAGGCGGCGTCCGCGTTGGCCTCGTCAGCATGCAACACAGGCAGGCAGGCCCGTAGTTTGTCGCCGTTGCGTGAGAGGCGGGTACTGATGCCGCGGATCGCGCCATCCACGCTATCGCGATGACGATAGCTGCCCAGCCAGTCTTCTGCGGCCATATGTGGGGCGATGCGTTTCAGGCGTGGCGGAAGTTGTTCGTGGTGTTCATCCAATATGCGGTAGACGCGCGCAGTGAAGTCTGACAATGGCGTGTCGTTCCACTGCGACCAATCCCGCGCCAACAGATGGTCGAAGTACACATCCAGCACGATGCCGGCAAAGCGCCTTAAATCACCAAAGCCTGCGCGCGCGGCGGTCACTGCGGGATGCGTGTCGGTGTAGCGGTCAATGCGCCGGTGCAGAAGGATTTCGTGCGTGACCTCTAGCGGCCAATCCAGTAGCGCCACTTGGCCATGGATGAAGTCGCCCAGCAGGCCGCCCAGGAGGGCTTCGTCGCTGTGTCTAGCCAGCCAAGTGTGGGCGAGGTAATTCATGGGAACAGCATAGGTCCAAGGGCCGGCCGACCGTGGAAGAGCCAATCTTGGCCGTCGTCGCGGCAAATGAGATGGGTAGTAATTACCATGTATGGCATTAGTCCTATCCGAATAAGTTGATTGATGGATACACAGGTAAGAACGCCACAAGCCATCTTCATGCAGCCGCAGCGATTGCTGGTGCCGCTGTTTCAGCGCCCCTATGTATGGAACGAAGAGCTCCAATGGGAGCCGCTATGGAAAGACCTTGAGCGTGTGGCCACGCGCCTGCTTGAGGCTCCCGTCGGCACGCCTCAGGCACCGCACTTCTTAGGTGCAGTGGTTTTGCAGCAGTTGCAGAATCCAATTGCAGACCTACAGCAACGCACCATCATCGACGGCCAACAGCGCCTGACTACATTGCAGTTGTTGTTGGATGCGCTACACACGGAGATCGAGCAGGTTGGTGCCAAGATGCCCGCAGCGCGTCTGGTCCGACTCATCGCCAACGAAGACGCTTTCTGTACTCAACGCGAAGATCGCTTCAAGGTCTGGCCTACTAATCGTGATCGCGAGGCCTTCAACGAGGTCATGGACGCGCCCGCACCCGTCGACTACGCCCAGCTTAAGCACAAGAATTCGCGGATGGCCAAGTCGCACCAGTTTTTTGCGGAGAAGGCCCGTGCCTGGCTCAGCCAACAAGGCCCCGAGCACGTCGCCACCCGCGCCGATGCCATCGAGCGCAGCGCGCGCGAGCTGCTACAGATCGTGGTCATCGACCTCACGGCCAGCGAAAACGCGCAGGAAATCTTCGAAACCCTTAATGCCCGCGGCGCCGTGCTCACCGCGGCCGATTTGATCAAAAACTTCGTGTTCCAGCGCCTACTGGAGCAGGGCGCCAATGTCGAAGAGGCCTACGACAACTACTGGAAGCAGTTCGAGACCGCCTTCTGGGAGCAAGAAGTCAGCGTTGGCCGGGTCATCCACCAGCGCTCGTCGGTGTTCCTCAACCATTGGCTGGTCGTGCAGACCGGCGAGGAAGTTCTGGCCCGCGAAGTGTTTTCCGGCTTCAAGACCTATGCGGATTTCCAATCCGGCAAGACCATGATGGAGCTGTTGCAAGAGATTCACCGCGCCGCAGCCATCTACCGAGCGTTCACCGAAAAGGGCGAACAGCTCGATGGCCCGCTGGACCGCGTCGGCCTGTTTGCTTACCGCGCCAAGACGCTGGAGAGCGAAGTCGTCAAGCCCGTGCTGTTGGCCCTGCTGGACCACCCTTCTGGCCCGCTACCGCAGGCGCAGGTGGATGCCGCGCTCGACGTGCTGGAAAGCTGGCTAGCGCGGCGCATGCTGATTCGCGCGACGGCAAAGGCCTACAACAAGTTGATGGCCGACGTGGTGTCGGTCGTGCGCAACACCCCGCCGCAGCAGGTCGGCCAGGCGGTGCGTGACCACTTCTCTTCGCAGGGCGGCGAGTCCGCCTATTGGCCCGACGATGCCGAAGTGCGCGCCGAGCTGGCTACCATGCCGGTGTACCGCAAGCTGAGCCGCGCGCGTCTGCGGATGGTGTTGGAATCCATCGAAGACCACTGGCGCGGATGGGTACCCGGCCAGACCTCCGCGGCGGGCATGCGCATCCGCCGCGCCAGCTACGCCATCGAACACCTCATGCCACAGTCCTGGCTTAAGCACTGGCCACTCACTGCTGGCATGCCTGAGCCCGAGCGCGAAGCCCGCATCCACCGCCTAGGTAACCTCACCCTGCTCACCAAGAAGCTCAACAGCACCGTCTCCAACGGCGCCTGGTTGGGCACCAAGGGCAAGGCCGAACACCTGCAAGAGAAAGACGTGGTGCTGCTCAACAGCCGTGTGCTCAAGACCCATCAGGCCAATCAGTGGGATGAGCCCGCTATTGATGCCCGCACCCATGACGCTATCGAAGCGATCCTGGCTATCTGGCCGGTGCCACCGGGGCACAAGATCAGTTTGGTGCGTGAAAAGTCTGACGGTGCCCCTAATGTGGAGGTCAGGGATCTGCTGAACGCTGGCTATGTCCACGCGGGGCAGACGCTCTATTCCTTACCGGACAAATACAAAGGCCACACGGCGACCATCCTGTCCGATGGCCGCATCGAGTACGACGGCCAGATTTACGACAGTCTCTCCCGTGCCGGCATTGCCGTGCGCAAGAAGAACACCAATGGCTGGTACTTCTGGGGGCCCAAGCCCACCGGGCAGCGGCGGATGCGGGATGTGCGGGCGGATTACCTGGAGCAAATCGCCACTAACGCGGACGATTAATTCATGCCCATTGGCATGGCCGGTATTATCGGCTGAGAAAGCGTCTCCGCAGAGTGGCGCTACCGGAACAAAGCGCAGGTGCGCACAGCGCCTGCCGAGCATGGGGACACTGAATGCCTTGGCTGGAATGGCACAAACGCGATGACGACTTGAAGGCGACGGCGAAGACGCCCTACCGCCTGCTGCAACCGATCCAGTCCCTGTCCCACGGCGACGAAGACGCGCCGAACATGCTGATCCAGGGCGACAACCTGGAAGCCTTGAAGGCGCTATTGCCGTACTACGCCGGGCAGGTGAAATGTATTTTCATTGACCCGCCGTACAACACGCAGAGTGCGTTCGAGCATTACGACGACAACCTGGAACATGCGCAATGGCTGTCCATGATGTACCCGCGCATGGTGCTGTTGCGCGAACTTCTGCGCGAGGACGGGTCCATTTGGATCACGCTAGACGACAATGAAAGTCATTATTTCAAAGTCATGTGTGATGAAATATTTGGGCGCAGAAACTTTATCAATCAAGTTTCTATAAAGACAAAAAATACCGCCGGCGCCTCTGGCGGCGGTGAAGATAAGCGACTGAAAAAAAATGTTGAGACGCTGCTTGTTTATGTGAAAAACAACAACAGCAACGGCGGTTTCAGCAAGTTCAACGATGTTTACGAGGAAATAAACCTTTTCGACCTCATTGATGAAATGGAGGACGAGGGGAAGAGCTGGAAATACACAAGCGTCCTACAATCCTACGGCGATGAAATAGACCGTCGCGTTGTAAAAACTGGCGATGGCGAGGACATTACCGTTCGCAAGGTTAGGCGCGTACAGCGCACCACAGTGAAGGCCATAGAGAAAAGCAGCGGGCGACCTCGGGAGCAGATTTACTCAGACAATTTCGAGCAAATCTTCTCGGATACAAACGCGCAAACAAGCATTCGCACACGCATTATTGATGAGTTCAAGGAGTTGAACGACGATGAAATGCTCATTGCGTCCTACATACCCCGATCTGGGCGCGACAAGGGGCGCGTAGTCGAGCACTTCTATATCAGTCCAACCATTCGACGCGTTATCTGGCTGAAAGACACGGCGGAAAAAAAGAAAAACTCCATCACTAAGAAGGATAAGTTGGGCACGCTTTGGACGATGTTCAACTGGAATAATGTGTCGAAGGAAGGCGGGGTAAGATTGCCGAATGGGAAGAAGCCTGAGGCGCTAATAAAAGCCATTCTTGACCTCGCCACACAACCAGGTGATTTAGTTCTAGATAGTTTCTTGGGCTCAGGTACTACCGCCGCTGCGGCACATAAAATGGGGCGTCGGTGGATCGGGGTAGAAATCGGCGAGCAGGCAAAAAGCCATTGCCAGCCGCGACTAACCTTGGTCGTGGATGGCGATGATGGCGGGATTTCCGAGGAAGTGGGCTGGCTAGGCGGCGGCGGATTCCGCTTCTACCAGCTCGGCCCTAAGGTGTTCGACGACCAGGGCCGGATCAATCCCGAAATCAAGTTCGAGCACCTGGCCGCGCATATCTGGTTCGCCGAGACCGGCACCGCGCGCAGCACGCGCGCCATGAAGTCGCCGCTGCTTGGCGTCCACAACGGCACCGCCTATTACCTGCTCTACAACGGAATCCTGGGCGACAAGACGCTCGCGGGCGGCAACATGCTGACCATGAAGGTGCTGGCGGGCCTACCGAAGCATGACGGGCCGATGGTGATCTACGGTGAAGGCACGAACATGACCAACGACCGCCTGCGGTCGCTGGGGATCAAGTTCAAGAAGACCCCCAACGATATCCGCGCGAGGTGATGGCATGGACTTGAAGGACTACCAGGAAAAATCCCTTGCGCGGCTGGCCGACTTCCTGCGCGCTGCGCGCACGGATGGCATTGCCGAGGCGTTCGCCGCGCACGCGCACCCGGACGCCAAGACCATGCTGGTGCCGGACTACCGCACCCTGCGCGACAAGGACGGCGCGGAACTGCCCAGCCTGCGCGGCGTGCCGTATGTGGCGATCCGTATTCCCACCGGCGGCGGCAAAACCCTGATGGGCGCGCATTTCATCCGTTGCGCGGCGGACAACTGGCTGGAACGAGACCGCCCGCTGGTGGTGTGGCTGGTGCCCAGCCGCACGATCAAGCAACAGACCCTGGACGCGTTCAAGAATCGCCGCCACGCCTACCGCCTGGAACTTGATGCCGCCTTCGGTGGCCAGGTGTCGGTGCTGGACAGCGACGATATCGAGCAACTGACGCCGCAGGAACTGGCAACGCGCACCTGTGTCGTCGTCGCGACGATGGCGGCGGCGCGCGTCCACGACATTGATATCCGCGATTTCTACGCCCACAAGGAGGCGCTGGAACCGCACTTCATCGCCCTGCCGAAGGACGCACCGCTGCCGGACCTGGAACAGACGGAGGACGGCAAGGGGCCGCGCTTCTCGTTTGCCAACCTGCTGCGGCTCCACCGCCCGCTGGTGATTACCGACGAGGCGCACAACGCGACCAGCGACCTGTCCGGCATCGTGTACGAACGCCTGGCACCCAGCGCCATCATCGAACTGACCGCCACGCCGGACATGGCCACCAGCAATGTGCTGGTGCGCGTGTCGGCCTCGCAGTTGTTCGCGGAGGACATGATCAAGTTGCCGGTGCTGCTGGAAGAGCACCTGGACGGCTGGGACGTGGCCCTGCGCCATGCGCTGCTGCGCCGGCAGGAACTGGAAGAGATCGCGAAGAAGGAAGCCGACTACATTCGCCCGATCCTGCTGATCCAGGCCGAGCACAAGGGCGGCGAAGCCACGGTCGAAACCATCTACGAGCACCTGACCGGTGAAGACGGCGAACGGATCGACAAGGACTGGGTGAAGATCGCCACCGGCGACCAGCGCGAACTGGACGGGATCGACCTGTTCGCGGAGGACTGCCCTGTGCGCGTCATCATCACGATGGAGGCGCTGAAAGAGGGCTGGGACTGCTCGTTCGCCTATGTGCTGTGCTCTGTGTCGGGCACGAAATCCGCGACCGCCATCGAGCAGTTGCTGGGTCGCGTGCTGCGCATGCCCTACGCGCGCACACGCGACCAGGCGGCTCTGAACAAGGCTTACGCGCATGTCGTCTCGCCCTACTTCGGCGCAAAGGCGGTCGAGTTCACCGACCACCTGGAAAGCATGGGCTTCTCGCGACTGGAAGCCGCGCAGAACCTGCCTGTCCAGTCCGCACTGATCCCCGGCGGTGGCGAGCACCCGGCGCTGAAAGTCGAAACGGTGCGGTTCACGGCAACGAAGAAGCCGGACCTAGCGAACGTACCGGCAGGCGACCTGTGCAACATCACGATCAAGCCAGCCGAAGAAGAAGGCAAGTTCGAAGTGGAGGTCAGGGGCGCGATCCAACCGGAGAGCGTCGAGGCCATCGCCAAAGTGTTCACGGGCAAGGCCAAGGAGCAAGTTCGCACCTCGCTGGAACAGCACAACACACGCGCCAAACTGCGCGAAACGCCCGCGCAGAAGGGCGTGAATTTCGAGGTGCCGCAGTTGTCGATCAAGTTCGGCGACCGCGTGGTGCCGGTCGAGAACGATCTGCTGGTGGAGGACGGATTCTGGAATCCGGATGCGGCGGGCACGCTGGATACGCTGACCTTCGATACGCGCACGCAGACCTGGGAAATCGACATCGGCGAGAAGGCGGTGAAGATGAACATGGTTCAGGAGCCACAGGCCGAGTACCTGTCCGGCTTGACCGGAGACTGGGAAGAAGCCGACCTGCTGGTGTGGCTGGAAGGCAAGGTCGTCCAAAACGACGTGCGCCACGAAGCGATGATCGAATGGATCGCGCAGGCCATCGCACCGTTGAAGCACAAGGGATACAGCCTGGGCCAACTGGTGCGCGGGAGATTCATCATCGCGCGCCGCTTGCTGGGCCTGCTAGGCGAAGCAAGGACCAAGCGCGGCAACCAGGCGCACCAGCGCCTGTTCGCGTTGGAAGAAGTTGTCGTCGATCCGTCGGTGGTGTTCAAGTTCTCGAACCTGGCCTATCCCATGCGGTCGCCATGTCCGGCACCGATGGAATGGCCGAAGCACTACTACGAGGTGCCGGGAGACTTGCCGTATCGCCGCAAGGACGGCGAACTAGCTGAGGAGTACCGCTGCGCGACGGCCATCGAACGCAATGGCGACGTGGAGGTGTGGGTACGCAACTTGGCCCACCCGACGCAGTTCCGGCTCCCGACCGCGACCGGCTCCACCTATCCCGACTTCATTGCGAAGTTGAAGGATGGTCGCATTTTCGTGATCGAGTACAAGGGCGATGACCGCTACGACCACCCGAAGAATGTCGCCAAGCGTGCCGTGGGCGAACTGTGGGCACGCAAGTACCCGAACGGTATCTACCTTATGCCGCGGGACAAGGACGAAGAAGGACGCGACATTGACCAACAGATTGCGCATGCGATCTCAAAGAAGTAGAGACCCTCTTCGGGTTATACGAATGAGGTCAGGGGCGCCCCACCGCCCGCCACCCGATATCCGAGCGGTGAAACTCACCTTCCCAACTGATCTTGTCCACCGCTGCATACGCCGCGCGCTGGGCTTCTGCCACGTTGTTGCCGAGCGCGCAGGCACACAGCACGCGGCCGCCACTGGTGACGACATTGCCTTCGCCGTCAAAGCCGGTGCCGGCGTGGAAGACTTTGCTATCCGCAGGCAATGCAGCATCCAGTCCATGAATCACATCGCCGGTGCGCGGGGTGTTGGGATAGTTCTGCGCGGCCATCACCACGCCGAGCGAGCACTGCGGGTTCCAATGGGCTTGGGTTTGATCCAGACGCCCATCGATGGCGGCCTCGACCAAGTCCAATAGATCACTATCGAGGCGCAGCATCACCGGCTGCGTTTCCGGGTCACCAAAGCGCACGTTGAATTCGATCACTTTCGGTGCGCCGTTCTGGTCGATCATCAGGCCCGCATAGAGGAAGCCGGTGAACGGAATGCCGTCCGCAATCATGCCGGCGACGGTCGGGTTGACCACGTCGCGCATCACGCGCGCGTGCACCTCGGCGGTAACGACGGGCGCGGGCGAGTACGCGCCCATGCCGCCGGTGTTGGGGCCGGTGTCGCCATCACCCACGCGTTTGTGGTCTTGCGAGGTCGCCATCGGTAGCGCGGTTTTTCCATCGACCATGGAGATGAAGCTGGCTTCTTCGCCCTCCAAAAATTCTTCAACCACCACGCGGCTGCCTGCAGCACCGAAGGCGTTGCCCGCCAGCATGTCGCGCACGGCGGCTTCGGCCTCCGCCAGCGTCATCGCGACGATCACGCCTTTGCCCGCGGCCAAGCCATCGGCCTTGATGACGATGGGCGCACCTTTGGCGCGAACGTCGGCCAGCGCGACATCGACATCTTCATGCACGGCGTAATGCGCGGTGGGGATGCCGTGGCGGGCCAGGAAATCCTTCGCGTAGGCTTTGCTGCCTTCCAGTTGCGCGGCGGCGGCGGTGGGGCCAAAGATGCGCAGGCCCTCGCTGCGGAAGCGATCGACCACGCCCGCGACCAGCGGCGCTTCGGGGCCGACCACGGTGACATCGATGCCTTCTTCGCGCACCAGGTTGATGAGGCCGTCGATATCAGTGGCGTTGATGGCGACGTTGCGGCATTTCGGCTCGCGCGCGGTGCCGGCATTGCCCGGGGCGACGATGACTTCATCGACGCGCGATGAGCGGGCCAGTTTCCACGCCAGCGCGTGTTCGCGGCCACCCGAGCCGATCACCAACAGCTTCATGCCTGCATTCCTTTCTACGGGAGCCATAGTGTACGAGGACAGGGCCAGTCGGGCCGAATGTTAGGCTGGTGCGCTTGAAAACACGGGAAAAACGCAGCGCATGCCATTGACCTTGATGATCGAAGCACCTCTTGCCCAGCTGGTATCCGCCATCAATGGCGTGATCTGGAATTACCTGCTGGTGGGCCTGTTGCCGCTGGTGGGTTTGTATTTCAGCGTGCGCACCGGGTTTGTGCAGCTTCGACGTTTTCCGCAGATGTGGCGGGTGATTTTCGCCAGCGGGCATGAGGACAAGGCGGGCATTTCGCCGCTGGAGGCGTTGGCAACCAGCCTTGCCTCGCGCATCGGTACCGGCAATCTGGTGGGTGTGGCGATCGCGCTGGGCATGGGTGGCGCGGGGGCGATTTTCTGGATGTGGGTGATCGCATTCCTCGGCATGGCGACGGCGTATGCGGAAAGCGCATTGGCGCAGCTCTACAAGATCAAGGACGAAGACGGCCAGTATCGCGGCGGGCCTGCGTTCTATCTGTGGAAGGGTTTGGGCACGCGCGGCTGGGGCATGGCGTTCTCGGTGTGCCTGATCATCGCGTTTGGGTTGGTGTTCAACGCGGTGCAGGCCAACTCGATTGCGGGCGCGATGCAGGAAGCCTTCGACGTGCCGCCGATGACCAGCGCGATTGCATTGGTGGTGGTCGCCGGGGCGATCATCTTTGGCGGCCTGCGCATGGTTGCGCGATTCGCGGTGGCGGTGGTGCCATTCATGGCGATCGCGTACCTGCTGTTGGCGGCGTACGTAGTGGTGACGAACATTGGGCAAGTGCCGGCGATGTTGCGGTTGATCGTCGAGAGTGCGTTCGGCATTGCACCGGCGGCTGGCGGTGTGGTCGGCGGTTTGTCGGCGGCCTTGCTCAACGGCGTGAAGCGCGGCTTGTTTTCCAACGAGGCCGGCATGGGCAGTGCGCCGAACATCGCCGCGGCAGCGACGCCGGTGCCGCATCACCCCTGCAGCCAAGGGCTGGTGCAGGCGTTCGGTGTCTTCGTCGATACCTTGCTGGTGTGCACCGCGACGGCCTTGATGATCTTGCTGTCCGGCGCGATGGGCCAGACGACGGAAGGCATCGCACTGACACAGACGGCGATGGCCACGCACTTCGGTAGCTGGGGTGCACAATTCGTCGCCATTGCGTTGCTGTTTTTTGCGCTGACGTCGATCGTGGGCAATTACGCGTATGCGGAATCGTCGGTGACGTTTCTGCGCGGTGGGCGTGTGGCATTTATCGCGATGCGTTTGGCCTGTCTGGCGATGGTGGCCTGGGGCGCGCTGACGAAAGTCGGCTTGGTCTGGGACACGGCCGATGCCGCGATGGGACTGATGGCGTTGATCAATCTGGGCGCGATCGTGTTGCTCTCGGGCGTGGTCTTCAAGCTGACGCGTGATTACGACGCGCAATTGCGCGCCGGTAAATCACCAAGCTTGGACGCGACGGATTATCCCGAGTTGGCGGGTCGCATCGACGAGACGATTTGGCGGCCGGCCCCGGGCGCGGGCAAATCCTGACGCCGCGAAGCCGATCAATCGGTCCAGTCGTCTTTGCAGGTTTCGCGCTTGAGGATGTTGGGCACCTGGTAGCGCATCGTCGCGGCATCCAGCAACACGCGGTGCGTCGCGCTGGCCGGCTTTCCACAGGCCGGCCCGCTCTCGGTCACGACCAGCGGCCAATGCGCGGCGGTCGGATTGCTGCGGTCGGTGTCGAGCGCGAAATTGATGTTGAAGGCCTTCGGAGC
The DNA here is from genome assembly GCF_900155935.1 of Solilutibacter tolerans. Taxonomy (GTDB): domain Bacteria; phylum Pseudomonadota; class Gammaproteobacteria; order Xanthomonadales; family Xanthomonadaceae; genus Solilutibacter; species Solilutibacter tolerans. The sequence goes on along the minus strand of NZ_FTLW01000006.1, from coordinate 23,416 downwards.
GGTGCACGGTTGCGACGCGTCATCGCAACCTTCCACCAAGCCCAGGTTGTCGATGTGGCTGCGGAAGAAGCCCGCATCGTGAAAGCCGCCATCCTTCGGTAGCACTAAGCCCCAGGTGGACGCGGTGTAACCCATGTTGCTGAAGGAGGAACGCACCACGAAGCCCCAGAGATCAGCACCGAGCTGCATCGCCTTGACCTCGCCCGGGTTGCCCATGCTGCCGTATTCCTGCAGATGTTGTTGCGCCGCGGCCACGGCCTTGCCGTCTTGCATGCGCAGCAGGAAGAAATCGGTCAGGCCCGGCGTGGGGTGGCCGTAGTCTTCGGGTTGTCCGCAGATGGCGATGAGGCGTGCTGGCTGGCCGCCCTGGATGACGCTTTCATCCGCGCACAACTGGCGGGTGACGTTTTCCGGTGCGTTGGCCTCGGTTTCGGTGTCGCGGAAACTGGCCTGCAGCGGGGCGTGTACCCACGGCCTGGTGCGTGATGCGCCGTGGCCGTACACGGCGGCAAGGAAGCCATCCAGCGCGACGTTATCCACCGCCGTGGGCGCGGATGACGTGGTCGATGTCGTGTTGGATGTGGCTGCGGGCTGGGCTGTCGCCTGACCGTCCGCCTGCGGCTGGCAGGCGGCGATGAGGGCACAGGCCAACAGGCCGACGACGGGGGGCAGGATGCGCTTCATGGACGAGTCCTTGTCAGGTCGGATGCGTCCACCCTACTGCGGGCTCAATGACGGAAGTGTCGAATCCCGGTGAACACCATCGCCAGGCCATGCTCGTCAGCCGCCGCGATGACTTCGTTGTCGCGCATCGAGCCGCCCGGCTGGATCACCGCCTTGATGCCGGCTTCGGCCGCGGCATCGATGCCGTCACGGAACGGGAAGAAGGCGTCACTCGCCATCACCGAGCCCGGCACGATCAAGCCCGCTTCGTCGGCCTTCAACCCGGCGATCTTCGCGCTCACTACGCGCGACATCTGCCCCGCGCCGATACCGATCGTGCGGTGATCCTTGGCGTAGACGATCGCATTCGACTTGACGAACTTGGCCACGCGCCACGCAAACAAAAGGTCATCCATCTGTTTGTCGGTCGGAGCGAGTTGGCTCACCACCTTCAACTCTTCGCGCGTCACTTCGCGGTCATCCGCGGTTTGCATCAACAGGCCCGAGCCCACTCGTTTGACGTCGATGAAGCCGCTGCTGCGCGGCGCCATCGGGATGCGCAGCACGCGGACATTGGCTTTCTTCTTGGCGTATTCAATGGCGGCTTCGTCGTAATCGGGCGCAATCAACACTTCGACGAACTGGCGATCCAGAATCGTCTTGGCCGTCGCGGCATCCAGCTTGGTGTTGAACGCGATGATGCCGCCGAAGGCAGAGGTGGGGTCGGTCGCGTAGGCCAGCTCATACGCATCGCCGGGTGCCACACCTACGGCGACGCCGCAGGGATTGGCGTGCTTGACGATCACGCAGGCCGGCGCATCGAACTGGCGCACGCATTCCCACGCGGCATCGGCATCGGCCAGGTTGTTGAAACTGAGTTCCTTGCCTTGCAATTGAGTGAAGGTGGCGAGCGAGCCGGCGGCCGGCTGCAGGTCGCGGTAGAACGCGCCTTGCTGGTGCGGGTTTTCGCCGTAGCGAAGATCCATCACCTTGACGAAGTTGCCGTTGCTTTGCGCGGGGAAGGTTGCGACCTCTACCCCTTCGCCCAGCGAGGACAGCAGGTCGCTGATGCGCGCATCGTATTGCGCGACATTGTTGAACGCAGCGACCGAGAGCTGCCAACGTGTCTTGCCGCCAAGTGCGCCGTCGTTCGATTTCATTTCATCGATGAGCGCTTCGTACTGCGCCGGATCAGTGGCGACGGCGACGCGGGCGAAATTCTTGGCCGCCGAACGCAACATCGCGGGGCCGCCGATATCGATGTTTTCGATCAACTCGTCGAAGGTGACGCCGGGTTTCTTCGACACCGCTTCGAACGGGTACAGGTTGAGCACCAAGAGGTCGATGGCCTCGATGTCGTGTTCGGCCATCACGGCATCATCCAAACCTGCGCGACCCAGCAGGCCGCCATGCACCTTGGGATGCAGGGTCTTGACCCGGCCATCCATCATTTCCGGGAAGCCAGTGACGTCGCTGACGTCCTGCACGGCCAGGCCTGCCTCGCGCAGCGCCTTCGCAGTGCCGCCGGTGGAAATCAGCGTCACGCCTTGCGCGGCCAGCGCCTGCGCCAGCGCGACCAGGCCAGTCTTGTCGGAAACGGAAAGGAGCGCGCGACGAACGCGGCGGGTGTTGCCGAAGACAGGCTGCAAGGACATGGGGATGGGCTGTTGCGGGAGGAGCCGCAAATTATAAGCCGCGCTTATCCCGGCACCCGCAGGGACGGGCTTAGGCGATGCCGTAATCGCGCAATTTGCGGCGCAAGGTGGCGCGATGGATGCCCAGCAAGTCCGCGGCGCGGCTCTGGTTGCCTTCGCAGTGGTTCAACACTTCGACGAACAATGGGATTTCGACTTCGCGCATCACGACATCGTGCAAATTGTTGGTGCCACAGCCATCCAGGTCACCCAGGTAGCGGCGGACGGAGTGTGAGACATGCTCACGCAATGGCGTGTGCGATGTGGTTTGACGATTCGACACGAGCTTGATCTTCCCCAGACTTCCGCTACGAACGGACACGCGAGCGGGCAGGCATTCTAGCGCGTGCCGGACGCCGATGCGCTGAATGGGTGGATCAGCGCGGCGTTGCGGCAGCGTGCGGCTGGAAGCTGAAGTTGAAAGCGACGGCGGCGCGCGCCGGCTCGCGTACGGTGAACTGCACGCTGGCGGTCTGGCCTGCGCCGATCAGCGCCGGATGCTGACCGTCCAGGTAATCGGCGGGGGCGAGCGCACGACGCGCCAGAGCTTGCCCGTTGGCATCCGATAAGGTCAGCACCAAGTCGGGCCACGCTTGCGGCCAGGGCGCCTCGTTGCGGAAGCCGGCCTGTACGCGCAGGCCGCCGGGGATGGCGGGGTCGGCGTGCATGTCGTGCTCCAGCATGTGGAAGGCGCGCATGTCCTGCCACGCCGGGATCGTGCAGCCGAGCCAGGCGCAGCTGCGTTCGGCCAAGGGGCGTGTGCGTGCATCGGCGGCCAGGGCATCGCGCCCCGCCACCAGCAACATCGTGATCAAGGTGACCAGCAAGACGCCGATCGCGAGCAAGATCCACTTGCCCGTGGTCGGACGGGTGCCGCGTGTGGCGGCAAAGCTGGGGGCGGTGGCGGTCTGGGTCTCTTCGGCCATGCGTGCAGCTTAACCGCGCCGCCGACCGCTGATGCGCACCCAGTCTTCTTGCTGGGCGATGTGCAGACCTTCGAACCACGGCGCGTAGCGAATAAGCAGCTCGTCTTCCTGGCCTTTAAGGATGCCGGACATCGCCAATACGCCGCCCGGCGCGACGTGCGCGCTGATCGTTTCGGCCAGCTGGTCCAGCGCCGAGGCGAGGATGTTGGCGACGACTACCGGATAGGTTCGTGTCGGCGCGTCACCTGGCAGATAGACATCGATGTGATCGGCCAGGCCATTGCGCTCGGCGTTGTCTTGGGTTGCGATGATTGCTTGCGGGTCGTTGTCGATACCGACGGCGTGCTTCGCGCCCAGTTTCAATGCCGCCAGTGCAAGGATGCCGCTGCCGCAACCGAAATCCAGCACGTCGATGTCGTGCAGCTGGCCGGCATCGGCCAGGCCATCCAGCCATTGCAGGCACAGTGCCGTCGTGGGATGCGTGCCGGAGCCGAACGCGAGGCCCGGATCGAGCCGGACGACCGCCGCATCATCCACCAAGGCTTCTACAGGCAGGTCGTGATTCCACGGGACGATCCACGTGCGTTGGCCGAAGCGCATCGGCTGGAACTGGTCCAGCCACGCGCGTTCCCAGTCCTGGTCCTCGACGATCTCCAGCTGCGACCTGGACCAATCCAGCGCGCCATCGAGCGTGTTCAACTCGGACAGCAGCCATTCGGCATCGGTGTCGCCCTCAAACAGCGCCGTCAGCACCATCTGCTGCCACAGCGGCGTCTCGCCGACGCCGGGCTCGAAGATGGCTTCTTCATCCGGGGTCTCGGCATCGGCATCGGCCAAGGTCACCGATAGTGCGCCCGCATCTTCCAGCGCCGACTCAAAGCGCGGATGTTCGGATTGCGAGACCGGCAGCGTGAGTTGCAACCAGGGCATCAGCTGAGTTTCAGCGAGCGCTCCTTGCTTTCGGCAAGGCGCTTCTCGAGATAGTGGATGTTCTGGCCACCGGCAGCGAAACCGGCATCGGCCATGATGCGCTGCTGCAGCGGGATGTTGGTCTTGATGCCGTCGACGACCATTTCCGACAAGGCCACGCGCATCCGCGCGATGGCGGTGGCGCGATCCGGCCCGTGCACGATGAGTTTGCCGATCATCGAGTCGTAGTTCGGCGGCACGCGATAGCCTTCGTACACATGCGAGTCCACGCGCACGCCGGGACCGCCGGCGGAGTGGAAATGCGTGATCAGGCCCGGCGACGGCATGAACGTGTCCGGGTCTTCCGCGTTGATCCGGCATTCGATGGCATGGCCTTCCAGCACCACGTCTTCCTGCTTGATCGTGAGCTTTCTGCCGGCGGCGACGTTGAGCTGTTCGCGCACCAGGTCGATGCCGGTCACCATTTCCGTCACCGGATGCTCCACCTGGATGCGGGTGTTCATTTCGATGAAATAGAAGCGGCCGTTTTCGTACAGGAATTCGAACGTCCCGGCGCCGCGGTAACCGATGCGGATGCAGGCTTCGACGCAGACGCGACCGATCTCTTCGCGCTCTTTCTCAGTGATGCCCGGCGCGGGCGCTTCTTCGACCACTTTCTGGTGGCGACGCTGCATCGAACAATCGCGCTCACCCAGATGGATCGCGTTGCCTTGGCCATCGGCCAGCACCTGGATCTCCACGTGACGCGGGTTCTCCAGGAACTTCTCCATGTAGACCATGTCGTTGCCGAAAGCGGCCTTGGCTTCGCTCTTGGTGGTCGCAATCGCGTTGAGCAGCGCGGCCTCGGTATGCACCACGCGCATGCCGCGTCCGCCGCCGCCGCCGGCGGCCTTGACGATGACCGGGTAACCGATCTCGCGACCGATGCGCAGATTCTCTTCGCCATCCTCGCCCAGCGGACCGCCGCTGCCGGGCACGCAGGGCACGCCCGCGGCTTTCATCGCGCGGATCGCTTCCACCTTGTCGCCCATCAGGCGGATGGTCTCGGCCTTCGGCCCGATGAAGACGAAGCCGGACTCTTCCACGCGCTCGGCGAAGTCCGCGTTCTCGGACAAAAAGCCGTAGCCGGGATGGATGGCCTGCGCGTCGGTGACCTCGGCCGCGGCGATGATCGCCGGCATGTTGAGGTAGCTCTCGCTGGAGGCCGCCGGGCCGATGCAGACCGATTCGTCGGCCATCGCCACGTGCTTCAGGTTGCGATCGACGGTGGAATGGACGGCGACGGTGCGGATGCCCAGCGCCTGGCAGGCGCGCAGGATACGCAGCGCGATTTCGCCGCGATTGGCGATGACGACTTTATCGAGCATTGCCGCCGCCTTAGCCGATGACGAAGAGAGGTTGGTCGAACTCGACCGGCTGACCGCTTTCGCACTGGATGGCGAGCACCGTGCCGGCCACTTCGGCCTCGATCGGGTTGAACATCTTCATCGCTTCGATGATGCCCAGCGTGTCGCCCACCTTGACCGCCTGGCCAACCGTGACGAACGGCGGCTTGTCCGGCGCGGGCGCGGCGTAGTACGTGCCGACCATGGGCGCGCGCACCACATTACCCGCGGGCAGCTCCGGGCCGGCCTTCGGCATGCCGCCGGTGGCGGCTTCGACCGGCGACTGCATCGGCATCGGCGCGGCGGCGACAGGCGCGGCCTGGATCACCGGCGCGGGCATCGCCATCGCCATCTGCGGCGCGCCGCGCGACAGGCGCACGGATTCTTCGCCTTCCTTGATCTCGATTTCGTTGAGGTTGGATTCTTCCAGCAGGTCGATCAGCTTCTTGATCTTGCGCAGGTCCATGTCGGTTCTCTTGCAGTAATTAAGCGTGGGAAGGGGCAGCGGCCAGGACTTTCTGCGCCTGGTCGAAGGCGTGCAGGTACCCATCGGCGCCAAACCCGCAGATCACCGCCTGGGCCAGGTCGCTGACATAGCTGTGATGGCGGAAGGGCTCGCGGGCATGCGGGTTGGAGAGGTGGATCTCGATGAACGGGATCGCCACGGCCGCCAACGCATCGCGCAAGGCGACCGAGGTATGGGTCAAGGCAGCCGGGTTGATGAGGATGTAACCGGTGCCATCACCCTTGGCGGCCTGGATGCGGTCGATCAGCACATGTTCGGCGTTCGATTGCAGGAAATCGATGCTGATGTCAGCACGTTCGGCGCGCTCTCGCAGCTGGGCGTCGATCTCCGCCAGGGTGGTGCGACCATACACCTCCGGCTCGCGCGTGCCGAGCAGGTTGAGGTTGGGGCCGTGTAGCACCAGCAATCGGCTCATGGTGGGGTCAAAAGGGGCAAGGGCGGCAGTGTGCGCCAAAGCGATGTTGCTGTCCAGATCGCCGATGTTAGGCGAAATTCAAGCGTATGTTTGACTTTGAGCGCCGAAGCGTATGGTTTCACCGCGCGGCTGATGCTTGCTCCCACCGGCTGTGGGGGCGTGGAAGGGGCCCTGAAACAAAACGACCCGCCATGGGCGGGTCGTCTGTATTGCTAGCGGTGGTGGCTGGAATCAGACCGCCAGGTCCTTCTCGACGTCGGCGGTCTTCATGCGGGCCAGGGCCAGGTTGGCGCGGTCCTTCAGCAGCACGACGTACAGGAACAGGCCTTCCTTGTTCTTCATCGGGCGGATGATGTGGTACTGCGAGCCGAGGGTGATCAGGATGTCTTCGATGCCTTCGTTGAGCTTCAGGCTCTTCATCGTCTTCATCTTGGCGCGGACCACTTCGGTGTTACCAGCGCCGGCGAGGTCCAGGTCGATGCCCGAACCGGCTTTGCCGAGGACCAGGCCGCTGTTGGAATCGACAAGGGCGCAGGCAGCGCAGCCGTCGATGGTCATGATGTTGGCGAGCGAGTCTTGGATGTTGGCCATGTTTCTATTTCCTTAGGTTGGTAGTGATGATTAGTTTGACAGCGGAAAGTGAGCTGCGCCTGCTGCCGGGCGCGATGAAAATTCGGTGGATGAGGGTCAGTTGGACATGAAGGCCATCAGGCTGAGGGCCTGAGCGCAAAAGCGCGACTGGGCGGAGACGATGCCGACGTTGGCCTCGTGATTGGCGGCGGTCAGCAACACCATGCGGTTTCCGGGTGCGGGCAGGCGCTGCACCACTGCAATGCCGCTTTCGGTCGAGATCAGTACATCGCGAAAATGTTCCTGCCCAAGTTCCTTGCCCAGTGTTTCGCCCAGGCCGCACAGCGACCCGGTGATGGCGGCCAGGCGCGAGCCATTGACGCTCTGGCCCGACTGCACTGAAGCCAGCTGCATGCCGTCCAGGCTGGACAGGATCATGGCGTAGGCACCCGGAATCGACTCGATGGTGTCCCTCATCTGCTGGAGGAAATCCGCCTCGCGCGACAACGGGAAAAATTTGGCCCAGCGACGCTGGTCGGTGCTGGCTTCAAGCAGCATGAGAGGCTCCGGTTTCGGTTGTGCCCAACATTTCGAGCAACAGGTTCAGTGCGTAGAGTACGTCGCGACGCTGGCGGGGATCGATTTCGATCACCGGCATCAAATGCCCGCGATCACGCACGTGTTTGGCGAAACGCTGCGTGCTGTATTCGTGGGTGGCTTGGTCGATGTGGGTCACGACGAGCAAGCAAGTGGTGCTGCGCAGCGTGTCAGCGAAGCTTTCCAGATAGCCATCCAGCTCTTGCAGCGGGGCAGGGTGACGGGCATCGAGGAAAAACAAAGCACCGATCGCACCATCGGAAATCATCGGCCAGATGAATTCGAAGCGGCCCTGGCCCGGCACGCCATACAGGCGCACCACGCCGCCGCCTTCAAGCATCATCTCGCCAAAATCCATCGCCACCGTGGTCAAGCGGCTTTCATCGGAAGCCGGCACGTCCGTGCTGACCGGTGGCAGGTCGCTCAGTGACTTGATCGCCGTCGACTTGCCCGCGTCTGGCGGGCCGACGAATACGATCTTGAGGTCGCGGTCTTCGTTCATCGACATGCTCATGCGGCCATGGCCAGCGCGCGCAGGCGCGAACGCAGGCGACCCAGCAGCCCGGAAGGCGGCGCCGTGCGGCGCGCGACGGGCAGCTGCACGACCACCTGTTCGGCTGCGACGCCAGAGGCGACGATGCGTGCATGTCGATAGGTGAACAGCAGGGAAATGCCATGATTTGCGCGCTCGGTCGGAATACCGGCCTTGATCGCGCAATCGCGCAGCGCGCCCACAGTCATGCCGCGTTGGAATGCCGTGCTCAAGACTTCAAGCCAGGCCTGCGCGTCGGGTTGTGCAGACAAATTGGGCCACGTGTCCAGGCTGACCCGTGCATCGTCATCGCGATGCCAACGATCAAGCGCAGGCATCGCGCTTGGCGTGGCGGTCAGTGCCCAGCAAATCTGCTCCACGCCCAGCGGTTGCAGATCACTGCCCTTGCGGGTGCGGTGGGTGAATTCTTCATTCGAGACTTGCGCGATCTGGATGATGCGGCCGGTGGCCAACATCGGCAGCATCTGCGCGACGGGCGATGACAGATGCGCCACCGAGTAACGGCTATCAATCAACAGGCTGTGGCCGGAGGCAAAGTGCACTTCCAACGGGCCGGGGTGGCTGCGGTCCAGCAACAGGTCAAACAGCGCAGGTTGCGCCGAGGTGGCATCCACGGCGAACGCAGTGAAATCTGTGCTGGCGGGGGCGGCTTGCTGCGTGAGCGAGACGATGCCATCGATCAGCTTCGACAAGGCTTCGGACAAAGGAACCAGGCGCATCGGGCGATCCAGGCGCACCTCATCGGTGGCGCTGGTCGCGTGAATGATTTTGTGATCACGCGGGTCCGGCTTGAGGGTGATGTCGCCGGTGTCCTTGGTGACCAGCACGCAAGGCGCCTTCAGATGCGCGGCCAAGACGCGCATCGACACCTGGACATGACTTTGGTCGGCCGCGGATAGCTGGCCAATCGCAAGTTCAAGAGGAGGTGGCAATTGCAGCATGCTGACCATGGCAAGTCCGTAGAAGTTTAGTCGGGAGTACACACAGCAACATCCATGCCAGCCCTAAGGCATGCGTCACAAAACCCACGAGATATTGATAGCAGGAGTGATTACTAAAGGATGTGATCGATACAATTTTCGAATGATGTGATGCAAATCACACTGAATGCGGCAGATTTCCCAAGCGCCACAACATTTTGTTGCATATGTGGAACGTATGGGCCGGGTGCGGTCAGTTAGCGTCAGTTCCTGACCAATCGGCGATATCCGCTGCCGATGCAAACGGCCCGACCTGTTGCTTGCGCACGACGCCGTCGGCATCGATCAGGATCGTGTACGGCAAGACGCCCGCCGGATTGCCCAGCACCACGCCTGCATCGCGCGGGCCGGCGTCATCGCGGTAATGCGCATAAGGCGAAGGCAGCCGCGCCAGCCACGCCTTGACCGCATCAACATCATCCAAGGCCAAGCCAATCACCTGCACGCCGCGCGCGCCTTGCGAATGCGAGAACTCGGCCAGCTCCGGCATTTCCTTGATGCACGGCCCGCACCAAGTGGCCCAGACATTAATCAGCATCGGACGGCCTTTGGCGATCGGCAGGTCGATGCGTTTGCCCTCCAGCGTCCACACTTGGGGCCTGGGCATCGGCTCACCGCGTTTGGCGATGGCGAGGCCCTCCGGCGCGTCACGCTGGATGACGGCGTTGAGTGCGCGTTGTCCGGCCTCGGTACGCAACAGCGGCCCCGGTCCTTCGACGATGAAGGCAGCGACCCCGCCTACCAGCGCCGCCGCGACGGCGATCAGCAGCAGATTTCGGGTTTCGCGCTTCACTTTTTCGATGCCGCGCGCAGGGCGTCACGCGCGATGGACGGCGTCAGCAACGCCGGCAGTACTTTGGGCGCGCCGCCATCCGCGGGGTACACCACGTACAGCGGCAGGCCGACTGCGCCGTGTTCGCGCAGGAAGGCGGAGATCTTCGGGTCCACGTCGGTGTGATCGCCGACCATATAAATGGCGTTGGCCTCGCGCAGCGCGGTGCTGAAACCGTCGCGGGCGAACACGGTGCGCTCGTTGGCCTTGCAGGTGACGCACCAGTCGGCGGTGATGTTGACGAAGACCGGGCGGCCCTCGGCGCGCAGGCTGGCGAGCAATTCCGGCGAATAGGCGACATGGTCGGCCTCGGCCAGCGTCGCCGCGGCCGGCGCAGGCCGCGCGATCTTGCCGATGGACGCCACGGCGAACGCGCTGCCGAGCAGGGCGACAACGGCCAAGCCCAGCGCCCACTGCTTGCCGTGGCGACGCGCATGCGTCCACGCCCACAGCGCCAGCGCGAGGGCGATGGCGGCGAGTGCCCACAGGCCGAACGCATCGGCGCCGCGTTGCTGGGCCAGCACCCACACCAGCCACGCGGCGGTGGCATACATCGGGAACGCGAGCAGCTGCTTCATCGTCTCCATCCATGCGCCGGGCTTGGGCAGGAAACGCGCAAAGCCGGGGAGGAAGCCGATCAGGAGGAACGGCAGCGCCAGGCCCAGACCCAGCATCAGGAACACCGCCATCGCCGCCCACGCCGGGGCGAGGAAGGCATAGGCCAGTGCCGCGCCCATGAACGGCGCGGTGCACGGCGTGGCGAGGACGACGGCGAGGACGCCGGTGACGAAATCGCCGCGCCAGCCGCCGCGTTGCGACATCGCCAGACCCGATTGCGGTACGGCCACGTTCGCGTACCAGAGGCCCGACAGCGACAGGCCGAACGCGAACACGACCAGCGCGAGCGTCGCGACCACGCGCGGCATCTGCAATTGGAAGCCCCAGCCGATGCCTTGTTCGACCAGTTGCCCACGCAATGCGAGCACGATCGCACCGAGCACCGCAAACGCGGCCAGCACGCCCAAGGTGTAGGCCAGCGCATGGCGGCGGGCGTGCTCGCGGCTTTCGCCGCTTTGCGCGAGCGAGAGTGCCTTGAGCGAGAGCACCGGCAAGACGCAGGGCATCAAGTTGAGGATCAGGCCGCCGCCCAGTGCCAGCAGCAGCGCGGTGAGCAGGCCGATGCGTGCGGTGGGGGCGGCGCTGTTGATACGTGTGTTGGACGATGCCGCTTCATTCGCTGGTGCAGGTGACGTGTCGTTGCCGGTGTCTTGCGGCAACGTGGCGGCGTTGGCATCAGGCGATGCGACTTCACCATTCTCTGCTTGCGTAGGCGTGGTGGTCGATGTGGCTTCTATCTGCCCTGGCGTCGCGGCTGCAGTCGCAACGGCTTCGGTTTGGGTGGTGGAGGTCGCGACGGGCAGTAGCAGCTTGTAACTGCTTTTCATCGGCTCGTAGCAGATGCCGTTTTGCTGGCAGCCCTGCCAGCTGGCGTTGAGCGACACTGTTTGCGGTTTCGCACCCGCTTCCGTGCGGATCAGCGGCACCGGGATCTCGATCTGGTCGAAATAGACTTTGACGTTGCCGAAGTATTCGTCTTTGTAGTCGCTAGCTTTCGGGTAGACGGGTTTGCCAAGGGTCACGCCCTGCGCGCCGCTGAGCGAGAGCTTCAATTTGTCGCGATACAGGTAATAGCCGCGCGCCGGGGTGACGCGCAGCAGGAGGCGGCTGCCGCCATCGGCGATGGCTTCGACCTTGAAGGCCTGGGCAGGCGGCAGGGGCAGGGCGTTCTGGCCCGTGGCAATCCCGCCGGACGCAGCGTTACCGCCTTCGCCCAACCGCGCGCCGAATGCGGCGAAGCCGGCGTCGGCGGCGGGTTCGTTCCCGCCTGCGGGCAGGCTGACATTGACGGTGCGGGTTTGCGGGGGGTAGCAGACGCCGACATCGGCGCAGCCTTGGTATTTGACGCGCAGGGCGAGGGCATCGGCCCCGGCGGCCGCCTTGCCGGGCAGGATGACTTTCAATTCGCCGCGATAGGTTTCGACATCGCCAAAGAATTCGTCGTGGTGTTTCTTGCCGGCGGGGATTTGCAGTTCACCGGCGGTGTAGCCATTGCCGAGCACTTGGGCGCTGGTGCGGTGGCGATACAAGTAGTAGCCCGGCGCGATCTTCCAGCGCAGCTCGATGCGGTCGCGGGTGGGCGCGCTGGCGGACAGCTGGAAGACGGAGTCGACCGGCGGCAGTTCGCTTGGGTCCATCGCCTGGGCGAAGGCGGGCAGGCTGGCAAAGGCGAGGAGGAGCGCGGCAAGGCGCGAAACGAAGGTCATGGGGGTCGTCGCGGGTCAGGGGGCGGGGCGCGTTTCATCGCGCACCCACTGGAGATACAAGGGGAGGCCGTCCGCGGATTCGACCGCGATCAGCTCGGGAAGTTCGTAGGGGTGCAGTTCCGGCAGGCGCGCGCGTAGTTCGGTCATGCGGTCCGCGATGGTTTTGATGATCAGGAGCAGCTCTTCGTCCCGCATCACTTGGCCCTGCCAGCGGTAGGTGCTGTGGATGCCGGGCACGATGTTGACGCAGGCGGCTAGGCGCTCGTCGACGAGCGCGGTGGCGATGCGGTCGGCGGCGCTTCGGTCGGGGCAGGTGGTCAGGCAGATCAGCACGGACATGGGCATAGGGTAACGGGTGGGGGATGGGGGGGCTGGGCGATGGCACAGGCGATGGTGCTGCAGCGGCCTTGCAATCGGTCCGCAGCGGCGCCGCTGAGGCTTCGCATCCGGCTGCGACTTGCGGGCGCGTGCCGTTTTGGCACGCTCGCCGCTGCGGGCCGATCGCAAGGCCTGCTTTCTAGGGTGTCTTTCAGGTCGCAGGATTGGGTGTGGATGTGGCTTCTGCACTGGCTTGGCCACGAGGCCTGATTTCGATGCTGTGTGGTTGGTGGTCGTCTGCCCGGTGCCGCGCCTGGCCCGGACGTAGCTGCTCAAACGCCGCTCCTGCTCCGATTCGCGGGCGCGTGCCGTCCTGGCGCGCTCGTCATCGCGGGCCCGTCGCGGGATCTACTTGCCAAACTGGGAGGCTGTGATTGCTCCGGATGAATTTGTCCGCGAGGCCCGTCTGCGTGAAATCGTCAAGTTTCCGCCAGCGCCTCCAACACCGCCTCGCCATAGCGCTCCAGTTTGCTGCTGCCGATGCCGCCGATCTCGGCCAGCTCTGCGAGGGTGGTGGGGTGATGGATGGCGATGTCGCGCAGGGTGCGGTCGTGGAAGATGACGTAAGGCGGGACGCTTTGTTCGCGTGCCAATCGCGTGCGCAATGCGCGCAGCGCATCGAAGCGGGGTTGGGCGATGGGGTCGAGGTCGGCGTTTTGCGGGCTGCTGGCGCTGGCTGTGCGGCTTGCTTTTCGCGGCGCTTCCCGGCGCAGCATCACCGGCTGTTTCTCTTTCAATATCTCGGCGCTCTTGGGCGTCAGGCGCAGGCTGCCGTGGCCTTCGACATCCACCGCCAGCCAGCCACCGGCGACCAGTTGGCGGAAGACGCCGCGCCAGGTGCGCGCATCGAGCTCGGTGCCGATGCCGTAGGTGGAGAGGGTGTCGTGGCCGAATTGGCGAATGCGTTCGCCATCACTCCCGCGCAGGATGTCGATCAAGTGCCCCGCGCCGAAGCGTTGCCCGCTGCGATACACACATGACAGGGCTTTTTGCGCAGCCAGCGAGGCATCCCAGCTTTCCGGCGGGGTCAGGCAGTTATCGCAATTGCCGCAGGGCTCAGGATAGTCTTCACCAAAGTTGCCGAGCAGGACTTGTCGGCGGCAGGCCATCGATTCGCAATAGCCGACGAGGGCATCCAGCTTGCGTTGCTCGACGCGTTTGCGGCTTTCATCGGAATCGCCCTGCGCGATCATCTGCCGCAGTTGCACGACATCGCCCAGGCCATACGTCATCCATGCATCGGCCGCTTCGCCATCGCGCCCTGCGCGGCCGGTTTCCTGCGTATAGCCCTCGATGGATTTCGGCAGGTCGATGTGGGCGACGAAGCGCACGTCGGGCTTGTCGATGCCCATGCCGAAGGCGATGGTCGCGACCATCACGATGCCGTCTTCGCGCAGGAAACGGTGCTGATTGGCCGCGCGCAAATCGGCCGGCATGCCGGCGTGATACGGCAACGCATGGATGCCGTGTTCGCGCAGGAATTCGGCGGTCTCATCCACCTTGCGCCGCGACAGCGCATAGACGATGCCGGCTTCATTCGTATGACCACGCAGGAAATCCAGCAACTGCCGACGTGCATTGTCCTTCTGCACCACCGTGTAGCGGAGGTTCGGTCGGTCGAAGCTGCCGGCGAAGTGGCGCGCGTCTTCCAGCTGCAGGCGCTCGGCGATCTCGCGCTGGGTGGGTGGATCGGCGGTCGCGGTCAGGGCGATGCGCGGGATGTCCGGCCAGCGCTCGTGCAGGACGGTGAGCTGGCGGTATTCAGGGCGGAAGTCGTGGCCCCATTGTGAGACGCAGTGCGCTTCGTCGATGGCGAACAGGGCGATGTCGCTTCGCTCGATCAACGACAGGAAGCGTGGGGTCAGCAGGCGCTCGGGCGCGACGTAGAGGAGGTCGAGCCTGCCCTCGCGCAGCTGGCGCTCGACGTCGGATGCCGTTTCCGCATCCAGCGCGGAATTGAGGCAGGCCGCCGCAACGCCAAGTTGGCGCAGCGCATCCACCTGGTCCTGCATCAGCGCGATCAGCGGCGAGACGACGATGGCGCAGCCAGGCCGCAGCAGCGCGGGCAATTGGTAGCAGAGCGACTTGCCGCCACCGGTCGGCATCAGCACCAGGGCATCGCCGCCGCAGGCGACGTGCTCGACGATCTCGGCTTGGGGGCCGCGGAACTCGGCGTGGCCGAAGACGCGGCGGAGGGTATCGAGGGCGAGGGACGGCATCCCGACAAGGATAACGAGGCAAGGGGCAATGGCGATGGACCGATGCGGATGTCGATCGGTCCATTGCCGGTGATACGCCGAGTGCCTGCCTTGGCTAAAGGCAGGGCGCTGGGTTTTGCGTGGCTAGGGCGCCGTACAGCTGACGGTGATCGTGACGGTGCCTCCCGATGGCAGGGTCGGGAGGGTAACGCCATTTGCACTGGTCAATGCGCTGTATAAAGCGGCGCCGGTTTGGGTGGGGCAGGCGGCGGCGCCCGTGGTCGAAGTGCAGCTGGCGGTAGTGCAATTGAGTCCGGTGCCGGGTTGGTCGCGCAGCGTGGATCCATTTGCTGGGCCTGGCCCGGCATTGGTCACGGTAAGCGAGTAGGTCGTCGCGCTACCGGAAGCTAACGTATCGGTGTCCGTCGCGCTGTTGTTGCTGGCATTGGTGTCGATGGTCGAGTCGCCGGGCGTCACGCCTGCGATGTTGGTGAGATCGCCGGTGAAGCTTGCAGGGACTTGCAGGGTCAGGGTGTAAGTCACCTGGCTGTTGGCAGGCAAGTCAAGGCCTGAGTCGTTGATGGCGCCATTTCCGCTCGGGGAGCCACAGGCTGCGCCGTTGGTAGCACTGCCGCAGGTCCAGGTCGCAGAGGTGATCCCTGAAGGCAGGGGGTCGCTGACCAGGTTGCCAGCTGCGCCGAACGGGCCGCTATTGCGGACCACGATGGTATAGACCACGTTGCCAGGGACATATGTCGTGGCGCCATCGGTCTTGCTGATGGACAGGTCGGCGCCAAAGGTCACGTTTTCCGATGTGCAGTGGGCAGCATCATTGTTGGATGAGCCTGGCGCACCCGAGATCAGTGCAAAGCCGCCGGTGGTGAGGTTGAACTCGTAGAAGCCGCTTCCGTTATTGGCAAAGCCGTACACCCCGTTTGGAGCACCGATCAAGCCGCCGAACGCGATGTCGTCATTGACTGCTGGCCCAATGGCAATAGCGTTGCCGGTCGCGGGGTCGATGCGATACAGCTGCTCGGGCACGCCTGCCGCACCGTTGAACTTCCGTCCATACAGATAGCCCCCTGACCAAGTTAGGTCGGGGATGTTTCCGATGTCCTGGCTAAGGGAAATCGTTGTTGCAGCGGCCGTGTCAGGGTTGGGGGAGAGATTGATCCGGTGTATCTGGGTACCGTTGGTGCCTGACTTGACGTAGAAGACGCCGCTGGGGCTGATTTCACCTGCAATATAGTTGTTGCCGGTGGGTAAGTTGGGGACTGCGCCCAAGTTGGTGACGGCGCCGGTAGACGAGATGCGGATGAGGTTCGTGGTGTTGACCTGGATGGCGTACAGATAGTTGTCCAGCGGATTGAATGCGACGGCGTTGTAGGCGATGCCGGCTGTCCCCACCGAGGGGAATGTCAACGGGTTCTGGTTGGTGTTGACGTTGGAAAGCGTCGTCGGCGAGCCCTGTGCCAAGAACATGCGGGAGTCGCAGCTGCCAAATGACTGGGCAAATGCATTGCCTGTCAGGCCCAGCCCAAGAACTAAAAAGACTGCCGCTTTGAAGTGACGTTGTAATTGAAGTTCGAGGAGAAGCACCTTAAGTCCCTTCTGTTGGCCAAAAAAGCCTCCAGATTCCAACCGGCAGTTTGACCATGGCATCGATTAATTGGCTGCCCGAATTGCTCGTCTAAAACCTGATGGATTTGACCTGTTTTGCGGACTTATGTAGCAGTTGCACCCATTCTGGCTGTCCTGTCAGGACAGCGGCGCATTACTGGCGTCCATTCTGGACGTCGGTGCAGCTAAAAACTCGGGTCTGGCCGCCTTTCCCCCACATTCAGTAGCCTGGGCGCCAGTTCTTGCCATTCGCGGCGGATACGCGATCAGTCATTTTGCGGTCATCTGCCCCTGCAAAAGAGGTGGATTGGTCATGACGCATTGTGATCTAACGCTCGTTGCGCAGTTCATGGCTACAACGCGAACGAGACCGTCAGCTGCCACTAAGCGGTGGGTACCCGTCAAGCGAAGTACCGCACCTCAAACTAGCTGTCGAGTTCTAGCAGCTACTTTCCGCAGGCGTCATCAGTGATCTTCGTTAGCGTGTACTCCTCGCTATCGGTCGCGCTGACGGTGCCCATCGGTGTTTTCACGCTGCCGGGACCGGTGGCGCTGATCGTGCTGGCTGTCTCGCCATAGTCGGCATAGCCGACGGCGTAGGTGCCGTTGCCCCATACCTGGAAGCCGCTCATGCTGCCGCTGTAGGTGTAGGAGCCGCCATCTTCCGAAGTGGGGGTGAAGGTCACCGTCACCCCGCTGCCGCTGATGGTGAAGGGTTGTGCGATGTCGCAGATCACGCCGGAGCCATGGAATTCGCCCGCGCCACCCTCGGCGCGGTATTGGCCCTCGTTCATCGACATGCTGAGGGTCAGCTCGGCCTTGCCGCGTCGGGATACCGCGACGAGCTTGATCGACATCGACTTGGTCCGTTCGTCGGGCGCGGTATGGGTGATTTCGCCGGGCGAACGCGGGATCTCCGTGGGGTCGACCGACTTGCCGCCACTGAGCGCCGCGGTCACCTTGGCCTGAATCTCGGCCGCATCCTGCTTGGAGAACACCTTGACCGGAATGGTACTGCGCCTGCCAGGCGAAACCCGGCCGGGCGACTTGGCATCGATGCGAATGCAGTGACCGCCTTGCCAGTGCTTTTCAGCAGCCAGCAACGCACCGTTGCCGAGCATCAGTGCGTGCCTGGCGCCTTCGTCGGCCATCTGCTGCGCCTTCGCTCCATCGCCGGATTGCCGTGTGATCGCATGTGATGTCGTGGTGGCCGGCGCAGTCGGGCCACCGGGCGAACTCCACGAAGTCCGGCCGTGCATCGAGGAGGCGTTCGCGCCGCTGCCGGAACGCTGGTCGTATTTCGTGTCGATCTGTGTATCGGATACGTTGGCATTGTCGTCAACCGTCGCCACGACATGCGCTTCGAGATTGCGAGTGTAGTTGGTACCGCCCGGCCCGGACACGCCACCTTGGCTCAGCTTCACCGTGAATTCCACGCGCCCCGCGCTGTCGGGGCAAAGGGTCGTGGCGACGAACGAAACCTTGGATTTGGCCTCGATGCCAAGGGGAGCGATGGCGGAATTGCTGGCGATCGAACCGGTGACCTGACCATTGGCATCCACCGCAACGTCGAGCGAGGCGGATTCGCCGCCATCGCCCTTGAACTCCACGCTCTTGTGTTCCGGCAGGCCAGGCTTTCCGCCATCGCCCAGCGTGCCGAAGATGCTGGTTGCGACGTGTCCCCCCATCGTGGCGGCAAAGTCGCCCGTGCCGGGAGCCGACGGCGCCACGCCCATCGCCTGGGCAGGGGGGACGATCCAGTCGAGAGGATTGAAGTGGCGTGCCGGGCGCTGCGCCGGATACGAAACGATGGGTTGCGGGGATGCCTTGAACGGTGTCCGTGCAGTGTTCGCAGTCTCGGTGCCGTTGCGGCTCGCCTCCCATTGGCGATATTCGGCGAACACCGCTTTCAGCGCGGCCTTTTCGCGCCGTCCGGCTTCGGTCTGGTGCGCGGCGAGCCCCGGCAAATCCCCGGCCAGGGCCACGAACACCGCGGCGTTGAGCGCGGGGGGGTCGTCTTCGATGTCGGCGGACGGATGCAAAGCAATGGCCGCGGCATCCTGCGCAGCCCGTTCCAGCGATGGGCTGCCGCAGGCCGACAACAGCAGCGCCAACGCGACGACGAGCGCGCCCTTACAACGGCCGGACATGCCAGCGCACCGTGAGCGTGCCGTTTTCGGGCGCCGTGGCCTCAAGCGTCCGCGGATTGCCTTGCGCGCCCTTGACCTTGATCGTCAGCGTCCCCGACTGCTCAAGCCTGCCGCCTTTCAGTGCGACCTGGAGCGGCGTATGACTCTTGAGCGCTCCGGCGGCGGGGAAGCGGAACACATGTTCGGATTCTCCGCTTTGCTGTCCGGGATGATCGGTGCTGACCGTCTGCTTCACCGTCAGCGGCATCAGCGGTTCCGGCAGCAACAGGATGATGTCCTTCGCCCCGCTGTCGACCTCGAACACCGAGCTGCCCACGGGCTTGCGGCCCTTCGCGTTCACGCCCGGCGGCAACGGTATCGGCCCGGAACCCATGCGCACCTGCTCGCGACGGCAACGCTGGTTGGCATGGCTGCGGCAGATGGGATCGGCATCCACCATCCGCACACGCTCGGACACGTCGAAGCGGCCGCGCTGCGCCCCGACCGGGATCCAGGTCTGGTAACGGGCCGCACCTTCCCGGGCGACGATCGCGGCATCGCCCGCAACCGCCGCCTTGGTGTCGAGCAACTTCCCGCGATTGGCTGAGGCGTAGGAGGTGACCGCCCGCTCCATGCAGGCTTCGTCGTCGCCGCAGCGCTCGGCAATCTTCATCATGTCGGCCATCGTGGGTTGCATTGTCTTCGCGGCGCGATCCATCGCCGCTTGGCGCTGCGCGATGTCCTTCTGCTGCGCGGCCTCGACCTTGTGCAGGGCAGGGAGCGAAGTGGGTTTCTGCGCCTGCAACGTCAGCGAGACCACGGCGAGGCGGCGAACCTGCCATTCCTGGCTGTCGTACTTGTCCTTGCGGGCGCCGTCGGAAACGTATTCGTACTCGACCGTCAATTCGGCTTGCCGGCCGGCGGGAACCAGCTGCGCCGCCGCGGGCGCGGCGAGGGCGGCGAGCGAAACGCCAGAGAGCAGGAGTGTCCGGATGCTTTTCATCGGTATTCCTCAGATTCGTGTGTTTCAGGAAAGGGAAGAACCTCTCGCCGGGTCACCAGCTCAGGCTGGCGCCGCCGCCCACGGCCTTGTCGTCGCCGCTGAACGCTCCCCCTAGCGATACGCCGAAATTGCGGTTGACCACGCGCTGGTAGCCGATCGCCAGCGCCTTCTCGCCGTTCTGCGCGCCCACACCCACGCCGATGCGGTTGCTGCCGGCCAGCCCGGCGCCGCTGTTGGCCATGTTCATCAGCGCCACCGCCATCGCGCCCTGCTTGTCGATGCGGCGGTCCTGCAGGCGGAAGCGCTCTTCGGTCGCGCCGCGGAATTGCTCGAAGCTGTCGCTCAATCCGGTCAGTTCGGCGAAGCGCGCGTCGGTGTAGGCGTTGGCCGCCGTGAGCGTTTCGGTGGCGGTGGTGTCGCTGTAGGCCTGGGCCTGCTGCAGGGTCTGCGCATCGTTGGCGTCGCTGCGCGCGTTGGCCGCAGCCAAGGTTTGCGCGTCGCGCTCGGCGGCGATGGCGCTGACCTGTTCCTGGGTCACGCCGTTGCCGCCATTCTGCAGCGAGGCCAGCCATTCGGTTTCACTGCCGGCGTAGCCGTTGGCCACCGCGACCTGGTAGGCGCTGCGCCCGTCGCTGCCGGCGACGCCTTGTTCGCCTTGCGGACCGGTCGCGCCGGCCACGCCCTGTTCGCCTTGCGGCCCTTGCGGCCCTTGCGGGCCGGTCGGGCCAGCGACGCCTTGTTCGCCCTGCGGGCCTTGCGGGCCGGTCGGACCTGCAACGCCCTGTTCGCCCTGCGGCCCTTGCGGACCCGCCGGACCCTGCGGGCCGGTCGCACCATCCGCGCCATCCACACCGGCCGGGCCCTGCGGACCAACCAGCGAGGCCAGCCATTGCGCTTCGGTGCCAGTGAAGCCGTTGTTCACTGCCACCTGGTAGGCGCTGGCGCCGGCCGGTCCTTGCGGGCCAGTGCTGCCGCCACCGCTGCCCAGCGCGGTGAGCCGGCTGTCCACCGCGGCGAAGGCCGCGCCGACGTTGTTGTAGGTGCTGCCCTGGATGACGTAGCTGGGCGCGGTGAACATGCCGCTGGTGAAGCTGGCGCCGCCGCCGAACCAGTTCACCAGCGCGCGCAACTGGCGCACGTTGACCGCATCGAAATCCTCGGTGCCGTCGGCCAGGTAGATGATCTGGCTCTGCCGTGTGCTGCTGCCCACCGACACCGCGTAGTCGCGGTCCGCCACGGCCTGGAACCCGATCGCCGTGCTGCCCAGGTTGAGCGCGTGGCTCTCGAAACCGAACGCACTGCTGGACTGGCCGCTGGCGACGTTGTTGTTGCCGAATGCACTGCTGCCTGCGCCGGACGCGGTGTTCGCCTCGCCGAACGCACTGGCGTATGCGCCGTTTGCGGTGTTGCGTGCGCCGACGGCATTCGCGGTCGGGCTGGCGGTGTTGCTGGTACCCAGGGCGGTCGCGCCCTCGTCGGCGGTGTTGTACGAGCCGACCGCAACGCCCGCACTGGTGTTGCTCGCGCCCAGGCTGACGCTGTTGGAGATCAGATTGGTGTTGCCGGAACCGATCGCCACGCTGTCGTCGCCGGAGCCGGCATCATTGCGATTGCCGACCACCACGGCTCCGTCACCCGATGCGGTGTTCCAGCCACCGATCGCGATGCTGCTGGCACCACTGGCGCGCACGCTGTGGCCGATCGCGATGGCCTCGTCGCCGTCCGCGATCGCGCCCCGGCTGCTGGCGTCGTTGACGCTATCGCCGTCGGTATCGATATCGAAGACCACGCCTTCGCCCGCGAAGAAGGTGGACAGCGCCAGCGCCCCGCGATTGCTGGCCACCGCATGATTGCCGATCGCCACCGCGTTGTTGGCCGTCGCGCGGTTGCGGTAGCCCACCGCGATGGTGGCGAAGCCGGACGCGGTGTTGCCGTTGCCGAACGCGTTGCTATTTTCGCCGGACGCGGTGTTGTGCACGCCTACGGCGGTGCTTTGCACGCCGGTCGCCCAGATGGCCGCACCCAGCGCCATCGAACTGGCACCGCTTGCGGTGGCGCCTTCGCCTGCATCCACCAACCCGTTGCCATTGAGATCCAGCCAGCCGCCCAGCGCAAGGGCGGCAAGCCCGCTGGCGGCACTTTGGAAGCCGAACGCGCTGCTGCGGTCGCCGCTGGCGGCATTGCCCTGACCGAAGGCGCTGCTGCTGTCGCCGGTGGCGAAATTGCCCGCACCGAAGGCGCTGCTGAAACTGCGCGTGGCGCTGTTGTAGAACCCGACCGCGTTGCTGCCCTGCGAGCCGGTGGATTCGTTGCGGTAGCCAACCGCCGTGCTCTGCAAGTGGCTGGCGATACTGCGCACGCCCAGCGCCGTGCTCTCATCGCCATCGGCGCTGCTGTACACGCCCGCGGCGAGGCTCTGCGCCCCCGCCGCCCGAGTGGCCGCGCCCAGCGCCATCGAACTGGCGCCGCTGGCGGTGGCGCTTTCACCAGCATCGAAGATGGTGTTGCCGTTGGCATCCACCCATCCGCCCAGCGCCGCGGAGCCCAGGCCCGTCGCAGTGGCGCGGTAGCCGAACGCATTGCTCCTGTAGCCGCTGGCGGTGTTCGAGTAACCGTATGCGCTGCTGTATATGCCATTGGCGGTGTTCATATAACCAAATGCGCTGCTCCACTCTTCGCTGGCATTGTTGCGTTCGCCATAGGCGCTGGCCGTGCCATAGCAGGTGGTGTTGTCCTGCCCGTGTTCATTGCCCTGATCGGTGGAAGGCGCAGGCACGATCGGGTTGCCTGTGGCGTCCAGGCACGGCGTGTCCGCCGCCAGACCGGGCAGCGACAGGGTGCAAAGCATGGCCAAGCTGGTAATGGGCAGCGCCCGGACTGACCGGCGACGGCTCTTGATGCTCATAGTGGTCCCCTTTGTGGTGAAAGACGGTTCGATTCCGTAAGGGGGTATGCGAAACTCCATGCCAACACCGGACATGCCGTGGGGATCGCCGTGCAGCCAACGCCACCGCAGGTCGAAGTCACCGTGCTGCTGGCCCGCGCCCGCGCAGGCGATGCCGGCGCCCTGGATGCGGCCTATGCCGCCGTGTACGACGAACTCAGGCGCACCGCGCGGCGCGAACTGCGGCGCATGCGCGACGATTTCCAGACCACCGCGCTGGTGAATGAGTCCTACTTGAAGCTGGCCGGCGGTACGCCCCTGGCGGCGGTGGACCGCAACCACCTGCTGGCGTTGTCCGCACGCGCGATGCGCCAGGTGCTGGTGGACGATGCACGCGCACGCAAGGCCGACAAGCGCGGGGGCGGCCTGAAGGCGCTGACCCTGACCGCCTCGCTCGGCAGCGCCGAGCAGGCTGCGCACGACGTGCTGGCGCTGGATGAAATGCTGACCTCGCTGCACAAGCTGGATGCGCGCGCCGCGCAGATCGTCGAACTGCGCTTCTTCGGCGGTTACGAGGAAACCGAAATCGCACAGATGCTCGAACTCAGCGACCGCACCGTGCGCCGCGATTGGCGCAAGGCACGCGCTTTCCTGCTGAACCAATTGGAATCCTGAAGACGAAGGTGCCGGGGCGCCGAACCGGTCAGGGCTAGCTGTGTAAACCCAGGACGTTGTTCAGTGGAAGCTGGATGCGGCTGATCGGGGGTTGGTAGCCAAGGCTGGCGTGCGGCCGGTGCCAGTTGTACTGG
>NZ_FTLW01000016.1 GCF_900155935.1 Solilutibacter tolerans | reverse complement strand
CGTTCAAGCCGAGCCCGCTTCGCGGTCTCGGCGCTGGCGCTATGATTGAACCATCGCCGCGCCCGCTCAGCGGGCCGGCTTAACTCAGGCGTTAGAGGTCACAGCGAGTGAAAGGGAGCTTTGAGCGTATAAGTCCTGCTGCCTTCGCGAAGAAGATTGGCATTCCCCTGGGGTGGTTCGTCATTTCTCACCGCTGGATGCCTGAAAAGAAGCAACGCCGAGAACGTCATGGCAAGTGGTTCAAGCTGTCCACTTCCTCTGGTGTCGTTTACCGGGTTCTCCGCTTTTCAGCCAATCTGCGTGGGGCACCTGGCAGCACGGGCGACATAGTGCTCGATTGGCCGGCCTGGCTGGACCTCTTCGGGCGAGAGGAGAACGTAGATGGACCGATTGAGATCACAATCACACCTGCCAAGTGGTGGGAGTACCCACGCCTGGCCATCTCGCACCCCGATCCTGCAGTGCGTTTGGCTGGCTGGATATCCCTCGTCTCACTCGTCCTTGGCGCTCTGTCTGTAGTGCTTGGTGGGTGGTCGCTTTACGTTACGTACTTTCCCGCAAGGTGACCTCTAACAATTCATTCAAGCCGACGCCGCTTCGCGGCGCGGCTTAATTCCGGCGTTAGGCCGCTATCCAGACCATAAAGGAGATCTATGAACTACGTGCACATAGTTGCAGTACTTGCCGTTCTTCAGTTCTTCCTCTTTGGCATCTTGGTTGGCTTCGCTAGAGAGAAACACGGAGTGATGGCCCCGGCCACATCTGGGCACGAGCTATTCAATCGGGCATTCCGCGTGCACCAGAATACTCTTGAGCAGCTTGTCGGCTTTCTTCCTGCCTTACTCATTGCTAGCTTGTACTGGCCCAACGCAGTCATTGCTGGCATTGGAGTCATCTATCTTATCGGGCGCTTCATTTATTGGCGTTTGTACCTTGCCAATCCAGCAAAGCGTAGCCCCGGATTCTTGCTGACGGTGATACCCACCTTTACTCTTTTGGCTGCGGCTGCTGTTGGCGCAATTGTGCGGCACGCGGCCTAACAATTCATTCAAGCCGACGCCGCTTCGCGGCGCGGCTTAATTCAGGCGTTAGGCATGTCATGAAGAAGTTCGCGACTGTGCTCATAGCACTCGTACTATCAGGTCATGCGTACGGCTGCACAGACCCAACCGAACCGAGCTTTCTGGCGTCGCTTGAAAATGCCGATAGCGTCTTCGTGTTCAGAGTCACAACACTTCGCATGATCGATCGAAGGACCGATGGTCATTACAACGTCATCTCTGGTCCTATTCAGCTGGTCAAGACAATCAAAGGAGCCCCGTCATTTAAAAGGGTTGCGTACCAAGATATAAGCTGCGGCGGAATTCAGCTAATCGTCGGCCACTATTACCTTGCTTCAGCCAAACAGAATGGTTCTATTCTCGCCTTCGTGCGTGGCGACAATTCAGTTCTAGACGTCACTGAAGAATTCGAGCCTTTAGCTCGCCCGGAGATTATTAGGAGAGGCTTGACGACCTCAATTACGAATTATCTCGCAGGCAAGCCATTGGACAAATACACTCTTCGATCATTGCCATTTCGTAATCTCTATGGCGCTCCACCACCTCAGCCGCCAATGCCAAGGGATTAAGAGGACATGCCTAACAATTCGTTCAAGCCGAGCCTGCTTCGCGGCCTCGTTTTTGCGGTAAGTTGTACCGCAACGCTCGGCCGCTACGCAGGCCGGCTTAACTCAGGCGTTAGACCTGTGTAGAAAGCACACAGTTTGCACATCAAAGGCAAACCGCAGAGCGACAAGAGCAGTCGCACTGCTCAACAGCGGTGCCCGCTACGCGCGCACAGAAGCGAGACTTTAAAAGTTCAAACGCGGAAGCCTAGTTGTCGCGTTCGATGGTGTTCGCGCACGCCCTACTCGTCCGCTTCGCCGGACGCTAAACCTGTTCAACGAAAGTGTTTGGAAAAGCTGGGCTCAGCTTACTTAAAAGCCAAGCATTGCAAACCAAAAATGGTCGTTCACAGGTCTAACAATTCGTTCAAGCCGAACTTGCTTCGCGGCCCGGCTCATGTGGTAGCGTTTACCACATCGCCGATGCCGCTACGCAAGTC
>NZ_FTLW01000011.1 GCF_900155935.1 Solilutibacter tolerans | reverse complement strand
AATGATTGCGACGGTGGCTTGAACTTTCATACACGATCTCCTTGACGTGGGAAATTCTCGGACCAGCGGCCTAACGCCTGAGTTAAGCCGACCTGCGTAGCGGTACGGCGGTGTGGTACACGTTACCGCATGAGCCGGACCGCGAAGCAGGTTCGGCTTGAACGAATTGTTAGGCCGCACTTTGGTTTATTGCAATTCGCGTATGTCACCAAATTTTTGATAGCAACCAATGATCTATTCCTGTTCCAGGGATGAAGAATGCAGATCCAAGTAGGGCAACAAGGAAGAATGGCACTGACCAAGCCGTTTCTAGCTGCAGTTTTCTCAGGTTAATGAAGTCATAGATCATCAATGCACCGGTGAGTGTCAAGAGCCCGGCGAGCGTAAAAACAATTCCTCCGAACTTATCTAAGGGTGGAATAGCTGATATGCGGATTAAAGCAGGTGACATGATGCTAATAGAGGCAAGCAACATTAGTCTTTTGTGCGAATCGGGCATCTTCCGCTTCAATATTCCGCGGATCACAAAAGTCACGTAAGCAAGTAGAGCGCCGAGATTGCCCCAGACAATGAAGGAAATTTGTCCGCGGCCAGCTTCAACGTCCATGCCGAGACTTCTAAATCGATCGACAATGCTAAACACAGTGGTGAGCGCCACAACTACAACAAGAGCCGCAATGACAGCCCCCACTGTTCCCACGCGACGATGAGTGGCTAGCTTGTCGGCTCTTACAAGTAGTGTTTGAACAAGAAAGAATACAAACCATGCAGTCAAAACAACTCCATGGATAATTAGATAGCTGGGTAATGGTTCCGACGGGAACCATGCTTTCAAGTAGAAAGTTCTGGAGAAGCCTAGAAAAACTAGTGCCAGTAATACCAGGGCATATGCTGGAAAAAATATGCTGCGCTTGTTAACTTGCTGAGGACTGGCCATGGTGATCCGTCCCTTGCTTGATTCGTAACCAGACGATATAGCCGTGAAGTGCACGTTGCAACAGCGGCCTAACGCCTGAGTTAAGCCGGTCTGCGTAGCGGCCGAGCGTTGCGGTACAACTTACCGCAAAAACGAGGCCGCGAAGCGGGCTCGGCTTGAACGAATTGTTAGACGTGCGGCTCCGCCTTGGCAGCAGCCCTGTCCCAGCATTGTTCAATTTCTTGGACTATGGCTTTTGAGCCAATCTTACGAGGTGGTTCATATGGCTCAGGGCGCAGTCTTTGAAGTAGCCAGTCATCAGGCCATCCATCCCAGACTCCGGCTATTGAATGTAGATTTCCACTCAGAACAGGAAATACTTCGTTCCAAAGAACGGACTGAGCCTCATCGAACGTCAGGCCGGAGTTTTGGATTTCCTTGGCGATGTACAGATAGGTGTGGTCTTGGATTTCGGTGTCCAAGAAAAATTCAGAAAAGGCGCGCCAGAGTGGAAGTCGATCATTTGGAGTTGCGAGAACCGATTTCCGCACGTCTAAC
Organism: Solilutibacter tolerans; assembly: GCF_900155935.1. Taxonomy (GTDB): domain Bacteria; phylum Pseudomonadota; class Gammaproteobacteria; order Xanthomonadales; family Xanthomonadaceae; genus Solilutibacter; species Solilutibacter tolerans. The sequence continues at coordinate 2,602 of NZ_FTLW01000011.1, read as the reverse complement.
GCCTGAGTTAAGCCGGCCTGCGTAGCGGCCGAGCGTTGCGGTACAACTTACCGCAAAAACGAGGCCGCGAAGCGGGCTCGGCTTGAACGAATTGTTAGCCGTCAAAATGCCGTAGAAATGGCATCTACGAATTGAAATGAGTTGATAACCCACCCCTCGCTGCCGTTGTATAGAGTGAATGTCCAGACAGTGGCGTGGCGATCAAATTTTTGAAGGTAAGTGATTCGAGCAAGCGATGGACTTGCTGATTTTTTGCTTACAAATTCGTAGCCAATGGATTTGCCAAAACGATTGTCCATTACGGGCCTCTGTAATTCCGCCTGGCCAATCATTGAGTCGAATTCTGCGGTTGGAACGACAGAGTACGGCCGTATAAGCTCTAGGCCTCCGCGAATGTTGCCTTCCGCGGCCAATTTCATGGCGCGCTCTGTGAGTGCTACAGCTTCCTCTTGGCTTTTAAACCCGTCAGCCATGGTTGCCACGGGCATGATGAGGAGGACGAAACAGAGAAGAAGTCGCATAACTTTCCTTGACGGCTAACGCCTGAGTTAAGCCGACCTGTTTAGCGGCACGGCGGTGTGGTACACGTTACCGCATAAGCCGGGCCGCGAAGCAGGTTCGGCTTGAACGAATTGTTAGGTGGCGGGCCGCTTGCGGCGAGCCCAGAACCACCACGTTATTCCAGCAAGAGCAAAAAGGCGTGCTAGCCACACCGCAAAGCCATACTTGTTTACAACAACTACAGGTTCTTTCGTCCCAACCTGAGTGATCGTCACGGACGTTGGACTGGTAAAGGCTGCTGGAATGAAGATGTATTGACGGGACTCACGTCCCAGATGCCTCTGGGATTCGCTTGGGAAGCTGACACCGAAGCCAATCAGCAACGGTATCTGTCCTGATTGGGCAGCTAAGTAAGCGTTGGCTTGGGGCCACGTAAAAAAGTGCCCAACCACAGGAGTCACTAGGAACAAGAGCAAAAAGGCAGGGCAAACGTACTTGAGAAAAAGTTGAACTAGATGCCGCTGCATTGTGTCCCCGCCACCTAACGCCTGAGTTAAGCCGCGCTGCGTAGTGGCACGGCGTTGTGCTAGAAGCTAGCACAAAAGGCCGGGCCACGAAGCGGCGTCGGCTTGAACGAATTGTTAGGCCATGATTATTGCCACTCTTTCTGCTGCCAATGGGTGCCTTTGTCTAGTGCAGAAAGCGCGAGTCCAGCCCATTTCCGAACTTCTTGATCAGCATGATCTAAGTCGAGGGAAATCACAGCGGCCACAGAGGGGTCACCGGATTCCCCGAGTAATTCAAGAATCTTTCCGCGAGTGTATGCGTCGTGGACTGTGGGAAGCAACTCGATAAGTCGCGGCACTGCTTTTTTTGAATCTGGACGGTTTCCCCAGTATGCATTTTCAAAGGTATGAGGGTCTCTATCGAGAATCTGAGACAGCCACTCTTCAACTTGCGAGTCTGTTGGGTTCATGGCCTAACGCCTGAGTTAAGCCGACCTGCGTAGCGGCCGGGCGGTGTGGTACACGCTACCACGCAAGCCAGGCCGCGAAGCAGGTTCGGCTTGAACGAATTGTTAGGCGACAAGCCGTTTACACATGAATGCAGACGAGGCAGGACATAGTGATGAAAATTGGCTAGTTGCCCTTATGCTTTCTGGCGCAGTTTGCCTGTCGACCTTGGAATAACCATTCTCTGTGAAGAATGATTCAGCCGTTGTCGTTAATAACCATGCGGTATGTGCGCCGTTTTGACGGGCCAAGCTTTCAGCCTGACGAACTAACTCACGGCCCAAACCAGTTCCGCGAAATTCCGGGTCTACGGCAAGCGAACGCAGCAAAATGTCATGGCCATAAAGCTCGTAACCAACTGTTCCCTTAAGAACATTTCCTTCTTCAATTCCATAGAGATTGAGTGATCGACAGGTATCGAGATCTGAGGTTGGCAGGTCTGATTTCTCGAGCAACGATCTAACGTTATCGTTTGGTTTGAGCTGCTTCACGGGTGCTCCTTGTCGCCTAACGCCTGAATTAAGCCGCGCCGCGAAGCGGCGTCGGCTTGAATGAATTGTTAGCTGCCACCCTCAAATGTCTCACTGCTGACGGTGAGATCAAGCGAGGGAGCGCTCATTGACCAGGTAGAGAACACGCAGCCGTAATCCGCAGCAACGTCACACATGAACTCAACCCAGGCGAGATGATCAGCAGCGGACAGCGTAAGCCCATAAGGACGAGTTGTGCCTTTCAGCAGCCAGTAGTCACCCGGGCCAGCCTCGGTTGTGACAGTGCAGTTCTCGGCAAGGTGCTGCCCCAGCTTCTCAACCTGTGTCTGGGATGGCCCGAAATCAACGAAGTCAATTGCCAACACCGTTTCAGCGTCGACTCCGCCGGCAGCCAATGCACTCCAAACCTGAGCGGCCTCGAACAATCGTTCAGCCCGCTTGCGTTGCCTGTACTCAACCCACTCCCGCTGAGTTTCACCTTCCATGAAGCCTCCTGTGGCAGCTAACGCCTGAGTTAAGCCGACTTGCGTAGCGGCATCGGCGATGTGGTAAACGCTACCACATGAGCCGGGCCGCGAAGCAAGTTCGGCTTGAACG
>NZ_FTLW01000012.1 GCF_900155935.1 Solilutibacter tolerans | reverse complement strand
CGTTCAAGCCGAACTTGCTTCGCGGCCCGGCTCATGTGGTAGCGTTTACCACATCGCCGATGCCGCTACGCAAGTCGGCTTAACTCAGGCGTTAGGCCGGTGTTGAAAGGCCAAGGTTTGCAGTTGAAGAGCAAACAGCAGAGCAATAGGCGAACCGCGCAAGAACTGAGAAATCTTCGCACTCGACAATGTTCGCGCTCACCTACTCGCTCGCGGTTCCGGACGCCAAACCTGGCCATTGCGATCTGATGCTTGAGAATTCTTTGATCCGCCGCGGCGCGAAAGATCAATAAGCGAAGCGCCGTAAAGCCAATGGATCACCGTCCTAACAATTCGTTCAAGCCGAGCCCGCTTCGCGGCCTCGACTTATGTGCTAGCGTTTAGCACATCGCTCGGCCGCAAAGCGGCCCGGCTTAACTCAGGCGTTAGGCCGGTGTTGAAAGGCCAAGGTTTGCAGTTGAAGAGCAAACAGCAAAGCAACAAGCGCACCGCCAAGAGCTGAGAAATCTTCGCACTCGACAATGTTCGCGCCCGCCTACTCGCTCGCGGTTCCGGACGCCAAACCTGGCCATTGCGATCTGATGCTTTAGAACTCTTTGATCCGCCGCGGCGCAAAAGATCTAGAATCAAAGCACCGTAAGCCAACTGATCACCGTCCTAACAGTTCGTTCAAGCCGAGCCCGCTTCGCGGCCTCGACTTATGTGCTAGCGTTTAGCACATCGCTCGGCCGCAAAGCGGCCCGGCTTAACTCAGGCGTTAGGTTGCCATGAAGCATTTATTGGTCTGTTTCTTGGGTGCTTTCTTGATCTCCTGCACAGATCGAGCGCCTAAGCCTGAGCCAGTGGTCGCAGAACAAAGCCGTCCTGTCTACTCGACTAGTTCATTGGTCTTGGCAGAACCAGTTCCCGGCAAGAAACTCAAAATTTCGATCTCGACCAAGGATTCATCACTCTACATAGTCAACTGCAATGAGCACATTGTTGTTTCTGTCTTAACCAATAACTCGACAGTTCCTGCATGGGGAGGCGCATCTAATGCCTGCCTTTCTCAAAGCATCATCATTCCCCGCGGCTCGACTCTGAGCTTTATTGTCACATTGCCTGACTTAGAGACTGACACGGTTTATACGGCAAGAGTCGGCGGCATACACCAAGGGCCCGACGTCCGATCACCTCAGTACGCGCCAGAGCTGACCTTGAGCAATGAGTTCAAGTTGCTCCCGTGACTGGCAACCTAACAATTCGTTCAAGCCGAACCTGCTTCGCGGTCCGGCTCATGCGGTAACGTGTACCACACCGCCGGTCCGCTACGCAGGTCGGCTTAACTCAGGCGTTAGGCCGCAGGATTAAGTATGAAGGTTGCCCTGCAAAAGCTGTTGATCATCTTGGCACTGACTGTCTTCGCAGGAATATCAGCCGGCAACTTAATTGGCGGCCTGGCTACTGGAGTCATTAATGGACCATCTCGCGGCCAAGATGCAATTGCATTCGCCAGCCACCCGATTGGTTTCAGCCTAATGGCATTGCTCTATCTTGTAATGGCGGTCGGCGCCGCAGGTTACGCGTATCACATGGCAAAGCATAAGCCAGCGGCCTAACAATTCGTTCAAGCCGAACCCGCTTCGCTCCACCGCCGCCACGGCAGGTTAAGCTTGCCATGTCGCCGGCTCCGCTACGCAGGTCGGCTTAACTCAGGCGTTAGCGCCCAAGATCACTTCTTATGGCAACTCAAGAACTCGAATCAATCTTCGCTGCAGATGCACCCTTAAGAACAAAACCATCTGCTTATCCAGAGCCGTTCGCATCACAGATGAAAGGACGTTCAAAGCGGCCGTTGGGTGATTTGTTTTCTCTTACAAATTTCGGGGTCAACTTGACCACAATTGAACCGGGCGGCGTCTCGGCTTTGCGTCATGCACACTCTAAACAGGATGAGTTTGTCTACGTAATTTCTGGCGTAGCAACGCTAATTTCAGATAGCGGAACCTCTATGCTTAGAACCGGGATGTGCGCTGGCTTCAAAGCTGGAACAGGAAACGCTCATCAAATCCGCAATGACTCGAGTGACGCGCTTGTTTACCTAGAGGTAGGCGATCGATCGGCAGGAGACCAGGTTACTTATCCGGATGATGACATTGCAGCCGCACTGATAGATGGAACGTGGACATTCACGCACAAGGACGGCACACCGTACTAATCCCACCTTTGGGCGCTAACAATTCATTCAAGCCGACGCCGCTTCGCGGCGCGGCTTAATTCAGGCGTTAGGTTGCGCAGATATGACGTCACGCACTGAAAAGGCGAGAAGGATGGAGGTCCGGCGTAAGATCGGGTCTCGCTCGCTTCATGACCCTGCAGGTCCCGTAGCCTTCCCGCGCGGCCCGCAGTACCTCATGGCGCACGCCTGTTTTCAATGCCGCCTGAGCTTTAAGCGAGTACTCCGCACAGATGGATCACCGTCGCCCTGTCCCACGTGTCGCAAGCCACTCTCGGAGATGGGCCGCGGTTTCAGAGCTCCGCTGCGGCGGAATCTCGACGGTTGGAAGGCGGTGGAGCTTCTGTACCAGGCGGGTTTTCGTTTTCCGTCAACTACGCGCAGGGCAACGCCCTCTCTCCCGGTCAACAGCCGCGAGGTCGCAAGGTTCATCGCGGACAACCCGTCACACCCATATCGCGTGGGCGCAACCTAACAGTTCATTCAAGCCGACGCCGCTTCGCGGCGCGGCTTAATTCAGGCGTTAGGCGCCAGAGGAAAGATCGTGGTAGTTCAAAGCGGAAATCTTGAGCATCCTGCCGTCCAAGCCCTGCTTCGCGAGCACTTGAGCA
>NZ_FTLW01000013.1 GCF_900155935.1 Solilutibacter tolerans | reverse complement strand
GACTTGCGTAGCGGCATCGGCGATGTGGTAAACGCTACCACATGAGCCGGGCCGCGAAGCAAGTTCGGCTTGAACGAATTGTTAGACCTGTGAACGACCATTTTTGGTTTGCAATGCTTGGCTTTTAAGTGAGCTGAGCCCAGCTTTTCCAAACACTTTCGTTGAACAGGTTTAGCGTCCGGCGAAGCGGACGAGTAGGGCGTGCGCGAACACCATCGAACGCGACAACTAGGCTTCCGCGTTTGAACTTTTAAAGTCTCGCTTCTGTGCGCGCGTAGCGGGCACCGCTGTTGAGCAGTGCGACCGCTTTTGTCGCTCTGCGGTTTGCCTTTGATGCGCAAACCGTGTGCTTTCTACACAGGTCTAACGCCTGAGTTAAGCCGCGCTGCGTAGTGGCACGGCGTTGTGCTAGAAGCTAGCACAAAAGGCCGGGCCACGAAGCGGCGTCGGCTTGAACGAATTGTTAGGTGTGTGGTTGCGACTGAATCACGCAGCCCCAACCATCGTAGTCGAGTCCGTAAAGCTCACCAAGACATGCCATAAATGCAGATACGGATAACACCTCGTTCTGCTGAATCGGCATGTTCACAACGACTAAGACGCTATGTTGTCCATCAGTCTCATTTGATGTTGCCTTGCCATACCGGTTGTCGTTTACGAAACCTGCAAGGCTGTCCGCCTTTTGCTTATCAGCTGCCCAAAAAAAGAACTCGACGTCCCGAGGAACATAAAATTGATCTCCCTTTTCGTCGAGTGACAGAAGTAAATCTGTATCACGAGCTGCTATTTCCATCAGCTTGTCGGCAACTGTCATCACACACCTAACGCCTGAGTTAAGCCGACTTGCGTAGCGGCATCGGCGATGTGGTAAACGCTACCACATGAGCCGGGCCGCGAAGCAAGTTCGGCTTGAACGAATTGTTAGACCTGTGAACTACTGTTTTTGGTTTGCAATGCTTGGCTTTTAAGTGAGCTGAGCCCAGCTTTTCCAAACACTTTCGTTGAACAGGTTTAGCGTCCGGCGAAGCGGACGAGTAGGGCGTGCGCGAACACCATCGAACGCGACAACTAGGCTTCCGCGTTTGAACTTTTAAAGTCTTGCTTCTGTGCGCGCGTAGCGGGCACCGCTGTTGAGCAGTGCGACTGCTCTTGTCGCTCTGCGGTTTGCCTTTGATGTGCAAACTGTGTGCTTTCTACACAGGTCTAACGCCTGAATTAAGCCGCGCCGCGAAGCGGCGTCGGCTTGAATGAATTGTTAGGCCTCAACCAACCTTCTCCGATGAGATGTTTCTGCCAAATGGTGGATATATCGAGGTCGAGTCTTTAACAATCCACTTTGCGACGACGGCTCCGGTCTCGTCAACCTGGTCATACCAGTAAGTGTCAGTGTCAAGGCCTTTGCTTTGGCGCCACTTTGAATCTGTTTGAACCAGCTTGTGATTGTCAGGAATTCCAATTTCTTTCTCGTGATCGCTCATAAATTTCCCCTGAGGCCTAACGCCTGAGTTAAGCCGCGCTGCGTAGTGGCACGGCGTTGTGCTACACGCTAGCACATGAGCCGGGCCACGAAGCGGCGTCGGCTTGAACGAATTGTTAGCCTGCAGCCTGGTGCTCTAGTGTGACTGGGATGGCGGACCGAATGGTGTTGTGAATCTCGGCCACCTGATCCGATGCTGCGATCAGACTGTCAATGTCAGCGCTCGGCGAACTTGAAAGCACTGCGACTGAATAACGAATGTTCTCAGCGGCGAGTCCAACGCCTAAGAAGTCTGCGGAAGCAGCTACTCTCACTTTCGAAATTTCGATCCCGAGCCGCGTTGCTTCCCGGAAGAGGTCATTGCAGTAGCAGGTTGCGAGCGCAAGCATCAGGAGTTCGCCCCCGTTGACGGACGAGCCGCGACCAGATTCTTTGGCGGGAATTGCTATAACTCGTTCAATGCCATCCGTCTCAACAATGGCAAAGTGTTCTGTGGAGTTATGAACAGATGCGGAGATTCTCATGGCTTTCTGCCGAAATCTTGTTCTGCAGGCTAACGCCTGAGTTAAGCCGGGCCGCTTTGCGGCCGAGCGATGTGCTAAACGCTAGCACATAAGTCGAGGCCGCGAAGCGGGCTCGGCTTGAACGAATTGTTAGGCTGCTGGCCTGTTTATTCGGTTCTGAAAATATTGACCGACATAGAAAAATGGTAGCGCTATACCGACCAGAACCGCGTACTTGGTCAAACCAGTAATTCCAAAAAACTCATTGATGAAATTCGCTGTGCCAAAACCGAGCGCGAAGAATAGCGCCCGAATCCATTCTCTGGGGCGGTTCATGATCTTGTAGATGAAGACATGAACAGCTAGAACTATAACGACCAAGATCGTTGAAGAAAGGATGGATGTTGCTAGAGGCCCCATGTGGTCTTTTCCTGCAGCCTAACGCCTGAGTTAAGCCGGCCCGCTGAGCGGGCGCGGCGATGGTTCAATCATAGCGCCAGCGCCGAGACCGCGAAGCGGGCTCGGCTTGAACG
>NZ_FTLW01000015.1 GCF_900155935.1 Solilutibacter tolerans | reverse complement strand
CAGTACCAACAGGATGATTATCCCAATGATGTAGCCACGTAAGGGCAATTTCTCTCCGGTAGCTGAAAATGAGGCCTAACGCCTGAGTTAAGCCGACCCGCGTAGCGGAGCCAACAACATGGCAAGCTTAACCTGCTATGTTGTTGGTGGAGCGAAGCGGGTTCGGCTTGAACGAATTGTTAGGCGCCATATGCGACTGGGCTCAACTAACGATGGCAACAGCCTCAACCTCAATCAGCAAGTCAGGGGAGGACAGGGAGGCGACCCCGATAAGAGTGATAGCACGCCGCGGGTCAAAACCGAGCTTACCAGCCGCGCGCATGGCACCAGCAATGAGCTGCTCCATTTTTTCGGGTGCCCAGTCCGTAACATACACCGTGAGTTTGACAACGTCGCTAAACGTGGCGCCAGCGCCCTTCAGCGCAGCAGCCACGTTCAGATAGACCTGCTCAGCCTGTGCTGCCAAATCTCCTTTGCCGACAAGGTTACCGTCCTGGTCCTGGGCTACTTGCCCGGACAGAAAGACAACCCTGCTGCCCGTTCCGACACCTACTTGGAAATAGGAGTCTGGCTTAAAGATACCGTCAGGATTGAGTAGCTCTACAGACATCTTTCCCCTCCTGTGTCGATGGGATGGCGCCTAACGCCTGAATTAAGCCGCGCCGCGAAGCGGCGTCGGCTTGAATGAATTGTTAGGCATCAGCCGGCCTGCTGGTGTTCCGGACGCTAATGCCTATGGATGTACCTATTGCAAGAGCGAGAATGAGTACAACCCACTCCAGCGCGATGGATGTCCACGACAGATCTCCGAGGAGAATAGAAAGTGTCAGGGAGAATGCAAGCCCTATAAGAGCTTGCAAAAGTAGGCCAAGCCAAGCATGAGCGAACGCCCTAGCGGAGTTGCGTACTGCGAAGAAGGCAAAGATTGCTGAGCAAACCACTAAAGAAGCGGCATGGCCTGCGAAGTACCAAGAAAGACTACCGCCGGGCGGAATAAGAAGGCCATCTAAAAAGCCCGCAATGACTTGAGCAATGAATAGAACAAGTGCGAGCTTGACTACGCTGCTCCAGTTCACGAGTTTCTCCAACTGATGCCTAACGCTTGAATTAAGCCGTGCCGCGAAGCGGCATCGGCTTGAATGAATTGTTAGGGCGCTGCACAGCCGCCGACCTTTAAGACGCGCTCTGTAGACGCGGGATACTTTGCCAGCAGATGGGCGGGCCGAACCGGGCGTTCTGAGAAGTTGCCACCGCAGTTTGGGCATATGCCCGCTAGGACACCAGCGGCACAGTTGGGGCAGAAGGTGCACTCAAAGGTGCAGATGAACGCTTCGGCATTGGGTGGCAAATCCTTGTCGCAGCATTCGCAATTCGGGCGGAGTTGGAGCATCTCTTAAATTCCCCAGATGATCTTTCCAGTGAGCGGCCTAACGCCTGAGTTAAGCCGCGGTGCGCACGTGGCAAGCGGCGGTGTAGCGTAAGCGAACACCGCAAGCGCGGCCACGAAGCAACGTCGGCTTGAACGAGTTGTTAGGTGGGCGGGAAGAAGAGGCTTGGGTCTCGCTTTAGACCAACCTCAGCTTGACCGCTACGCTATCTCCTGGATTGAGGCCAGACGCTTGTCGATGAGCCTTGGAGAACGTGAGTAGATACTTGCCGCCTCGGCTAGCGACCGTCGTTTCATATTTATACGTGCCATTGAGCATGACATGAACCTTCGGCTTTCTGCTCTCACCGAGTTCTTCCAGATTCTTAGTGGGGACCTCAATCCCTGCGTTGTCCCCGCCCATCGGTGTTATGACTTTTGTGGTGAACGATGTCTGCTTGGGCACGTGATCCTCCGTTACGAGTGAACTGGCCACAGAATATTAGGATAAAGAGATGGTTATGTCCCGCCGCCTAACGCCTGAATTAAGCCGCGCCGCGAAGCGGCGTCGGCTTGAATGAATTGTTAGGCAGCATTTCCATTCACTCCACGTGCTGCCTCTACTCGAGCCCACACTTCTCGCGATCCACTCTCCCATACACCGTGGAGCATCTGACGAAAAAATGGATCCCGTCTCGAGCGCTCTTCTATGCGGTCTATGAACTCGTTACCCGAATGGTTAATCAGATCTTCTACGGGTCCGGCAGCGAGCATGCCAAGAACTTTCTCGGACGGCCTGCGCTCTACGACAGCGAGGATGCCATCCCAGCACTCTTCTGCCGCGGGACCCACCAGCTCAACCATGAATTCATATGCCGCGAGATAGTCCGGATGGGTCTCGTCAAGCGACGCGTCCTGGTCGTACACGCGAATGTACGCGTCAGCCCACTCCCCAATACTCGACCATCTGTCCATGCTGCCTAACGCCTGAATTAAGCCGCGCCGCGAAGCGGCGTCGGCTTGAATGAATTGTTAGGCGCCAGACCACTGATCGCCAAGGTCATGAATACACT
>NZ_FTLW01000014.1 GCF_900155935.1 Solilutibacter tolerans | reverse complement strand
GACTTGCGTAGCGGCATCGGCGATGTGGTAAACGCTACCACATGAGCCGGGCCGCGAAGCAAGTTCGGCTTGAACGAATTGTTAGACCTGTGAACTACTGTTTTTGATTCGCAATGTTTGGCTTTTGAATGTGCTGTGCGCAGCTTTCCAAACACTTTCGCCAAACAGGTTTAGCGTCCGGCGATGCGGACGAGTAGGGCATGCGCGGACACCATCGAACGCGAAACCAGGCTTTCGCGCTTAGACCCATAAAGTTTCGCTTCTGTGCGCGCGAAGCGGGCACCGCTGTTGAGCAGTGCGACAGCTTTTGTCGCTCTGCGGCTTGCCTTTGATGTGCAAACCGTGAGCTTTCTACACAGGCCTAACGCCTGAATTAAGCCGCGCCGCGAAGCGGCGTCGGCTTGAATGAATTGTTAGGCTGCTGATCCATTACTGGACGCTGCTGGGCGGGCCAATGAGGGACTCAATGCCCTCATCCCGAATGGTGCGCAATGCCTCGTCCAAGGCGGCCTGATCCGTTGCGAACAGGTCATCCCAGACGGTGGAGTTGTTGAACTCATCAACAGCCTCGAGAGTCCAATCAGTGTCCGGGCCCCTGTAGATCTCCAAACGAACGGTGTGCCCATTGGCTGTGACTGAGCGGCAAAGCGGCGATGTAACAAGTTGGTAGTCGTCCATAAAAAAGTCTCAGTTGCGACAGTGTTTGCTCAGCAGCCTAACGCCTGAATTAAGCCGAGCCGCGAAGCGGCTTCGGCTTGAATGAATTGTTAGGTCCCACTTTGGCATGCCGGCGGAACAATGGATTGAAAGAAAAAAGTAGTGACAGGGCCATTGCAATGTCCAACAGTCGCTGCAGCAAGCCACGCCAAGATGACAAATCCGGCTGAACCATAAGGAAAAATACTACCGGGAAGGCGACGCCCGTCAGCAACAGAAAGGTGCGTCGCCAGGTAAGGAATCTTAACCCGGGAGCGAAAGACACTAATGCGATACCGGCACCCATGCCGAAGTACACGAGGATACCGAGTACGTTATGAAGGATTTGGCTTGTGGAGCCTTCGACGGGGCAGCCTGCATCGCATGGAGCGAATACGCCAAGCAGGAATGAAGCGGGGAGCGACCAAAGAAGCAGAAAGCCGAGTCGGCTGGCGCCAGAGACATGCGCAAGTGGCCGAGCACAGATCAAGAATGCTGAAAGAAGAACGGCCGTTACAAGGAATCCGGAGTAAGTGAGCGTCCGAGCCCATGCAGTGCCAGTTGCGTTGTACTCACTTACGAAATTCGAAAACTGCGAATAGCCAGGCTTTATAGCGCTCCCGACAAAGTAAAAAGCCGCCGCGTACAAAATGGACGCGATGAGCAAAGTGCGGGTCAGCTTGATTCTATCCATGAGCTGCGGTGGCTTCTCCGTGGGGCCTAACGCCTGAGTTAAGCCGTGGCGCGAAGCGACATCGGCTTGAACGATTGGTTAGGTTGCAGCATAGCCCAGAACGGCGCAGCCGCACCACGAGAGCAGCGCGAGCGCAGCTTGACGAGCATCGCGCGTCGGAGAACGTAGGAAAGTCGGGGTAGGGCGCTGGCCGAAGAGTCGCGTGTACTCACAACGGGCTTGCAGATAGCGGCGCTTTGCCGCTCATTAATTCCCGATGTTTCCTGCTGCAGCCTAACGCCTGAGTTAAGCCGTGCCGCGAAGCGGCATCGGCTTGAACGAATTGTTAGCCGTCACTCCATTGGCTGGCGAATGATGGTTTTCCATTTTTCCGGTGCTGCCTTGCGTATGTCGCTCAGGTATATCTCGTGGTGCTTGCCCCTCAATGCTGAGTGGCTTGATATGTAGTCGTGCACCCGTTGAATGGTCGGTCCTTCGGCAGAGAATGGGCCAATGTGCATGATTTGCGCGCAACGACCCTCTTTGAATTGCTCGAACCGAATCCCTTTTAGCCCAAGCAGCCTTTTCTTGTCTTGAACGCTAGTGATCGCAGACTGGACCATCTGTTTTGAGGCTTCCGGTGGCTGCATAATCATCATCGTCCATTTCCAGTTGTCTTTCTCGTCGCGGTTGAAGCTGGTCAGGTCGTCGGCCCACCACAAGCCCTCAAGTGGCATCACGACGTAATCGAGCGCCTTTTCCCGCTTTAGCGCAAATTTGATGGTGTACGAGACCGAGTAGAGCGCCTCTACCGCCTCTTTGTACTTCTCGGAGGTGTTCGGGTTGCCATTGCCATCAACCATGAGAAAGTTGAATGCAGGCACATCAACCTCAACGACCACCTTTGCGGAGGGTCTGTACAGGGTCTTTAGCTCGCCTTTAAGGTCAATCTTATCCACGAACCCTACCATGACGGCTAACGCCTGAGTTAAGCCGACCTGCGTAGCGGCCGGGCGGTGTGGTACACGCTACCACGCAAGCCAGGCCGCGAAGCAGGTTCGGCTTGAACGA
>NZ_FTLW01000017.1 GCF_900155935.1 Solilutibacter tolerans | reverse complement strand
CGTTCAAGCCGAACTTGCTTCGCGGCCCGGCTCATGTGGTAGCGTTTACCACATCGCCGATGCCGCTACGCAAGTCGGCTTAACTCAGGCGTTAGACCTGTGTAGAAAGCACACGGTTTGCGCATCAAAGGCAAACCGCAGAGCGACAAAAGCGGTCGCACTGCTCAACAGCGGTGCCTGCTACGCGCGCACAGAAGCGAGACTTTAAAAGTTCAAACGCGGAAGCCTAGTTGTCGCGTTCGATGGTGTTCGCGCACGCCCTACTCGTCCGCTTCGCCGGACGCTAAACCTGTTCAACGAAAGTGTTTGGAAAAGCTGGGCTCAGCTCACTTAAAAGCCAAGCATTGCAAACCAAAAATGGTCGTTCACAGGTCTAACAATTCGTTCAAGCCGAACCTGCTTCGCTCCACCGTCGCCATGGCAGGTTAAGCTTGCCATGTCGCCGGCTCCGCTACACAGGTCGGCTTAACTCAGGCGTTAGACCGCATGAGACATATCTCAGTTGCTCTAGTAGCTACTTGCTTAGTGTCATGCTCACCAACGGCACAGCAGCCTTTTGACTTTTCAAAGGCCGACATCGGTGTTCAACCAGGGTGTCCTACGTTACCTGGCGTGCGCAATGTCACTATCTCCAAGAGAAGCGGCATTGACTTCCATATTTGCGAGGCAATTCACTCTCCTACCGGCAAGCCCGTCTTTGAAGTCTATGTTGGTGAACACCCTCCAAGTCCAGACTCCGGATTGAAGTACGGCGGCACAACAACTTCAAATGGTAAGACTCTGGTCTGGTTCAACACACGAACTACGGGAGGCTGGGGCTCCCCCCGGATATGGCATACCTACTTGCCAACTGGAAGCCCACGGGGAACGGTAATGGTCGTAACTTTGATCACACGATCACCAGGCGAGTTAGATCGTATAGCTCCGCTAATTGGGCATCTTGCCCCAGGCCGGTAACATGCGGTCTAACAATTCGTTCAAGCCGAGCCTGCTTCGCGGCCTCGCTTGTGCGGTAAGGTTTACCACACCGTTCGGCCGCTACGCAGGCCGGCTTAACTCAGGCGTTAGACCTGCGTAGAAAGCACACGGTTTGCGCATCAAAGGCAAACCGCAGAGCGACAAAAGCGGTCGCACTGCTCAACAGCGGTGCCCGCTACGCGCGCACAGAAGCGAGACTTTAAAAGTTCAAACGCGGAAGCCTAGTTGTCGCGTTCGACGGTGTTCGCGCACGCCCTACTCGTCCGCTTCGCCGGACGCTAAACCTGTTCAACGAAAGTGTTTGGAAAAGCTGGGCTCAGCTCACTTAAAAGCCAAGCATTGCAAACCAAAAATGGTCGTTCACAGGTCTAACAATTCGTTCAAGCCGAACTTGCTTCGCGGCCCGGCTCATGTGGTAGCGTTTACCACATCGCCGATGCCGCTACGCAAGTC
>NZ_FTLW01000018.1 GCF_900155935.1 Solilutibacter tolerans | reverse complement strand
GACTTGCGTAGCGGCATCGGCGATGTGGTAAACGCTACCACATGAGCCGGGCCGCGAAGCAAGTTCGGCTTGAACGAATTGTTAGACCTGTGAACGACCATTTTTGGTTTGCAATGCTTGGCTTTTAAGTGAGCTGAGCCCAGCTTTTCCAAACACTTTCGTTGAACAGGTTTAGCGTCCGGCGAAGCGGACGAGTAGGGCGTGCGCGAACACCATCGAACGCGATAACTAGGCTTCCGCGTTTGAACTTTTAAAGTCTCGCTTCTGTGCGCGCGTAGCGGGCACCGCTGTTGAGCAGTGCGACCGCTTTTGTCGCTCTGCGGTTTGCCTTTGATGCGCAAACCGTGTGCTTTCTACACAGGTCTAACGCCTGAGTTAAGCCGGCCCGCTGCGCGGGCACGGCAGAGGCACAATCATAGCGCCGCGGCCGAGACCGCGAAGCGGGCTCGGCTTGAACGAATTGTTAGGCTGCGGACCGACCACGTGTTACCAAATGAGCGATGACGGAAATCGCGCTGGCTAAGACGAGAGCTGCAAGAACGGCCCATACCCAGATGATGTGGAAGTGCATATAGCCTGGCGCATGAACAACGAAGACTGACGTGAGCATGGCCCATGGAGCTAGTAGAGCTGCAGCCATAATGGATCTTTTCCAAATGCGCCGCTGTGGTTCGAGGCGCATCGCCCAAGCAAGCAGAACCGCTTCACCTACGATGAAACCGCAGAAGACTAAGAAGCTTCCCGTGGGGTGGTGCCAGTGCTCGCGATCTTCAGGGTTGCGGAAATAATAGGAGTCTGGATTGAGGCTGATCGCAGTTATGGCGGCCAGCGCAATTAGCGCTAGTCCGGCTACTGCTAGGTTCTTTCTCTGGTTTGCAGTCATGCTTCAAAAGCAGCCTAACGCCTGAGTTAAGCCGGGCCGCTTTGCGGCCGAGCGATGTGCTAAACGCTAGCACATAAGTCGAGGCCGCGAAGCGGGCTCGGCTTGAACGAATTCTTAGAGCCCGCCAGACGTGTTTTCTGGCTGGGCCGAGTACGTCTTTGTCCGAAATATCAATGACTCAAATCCGGTAACAACTACAGTCTCACCGTTGGCATAGTCATGGCCAGGAATAGTCATGGCTGACGCAGCTACGACGGAACCATCTGCAAGTCGAACCTGTATTGGGGTTTCACTGGGCTGGCCTCGCACTGGAGGACTGCTGCCAACAATCGTGGCAGATTGCGTGCCGATAGATGTCCACGCAGGATCGAAAGAAACTGCAAACAAGCCTGCAAGAATGAGTGCGGAAATCCAGGCTACTTTGGGCTTCATAGGACTTGCAAGCGGGCGCTAACGCCTGAGTTAAGCCGACTTGCGTAGCGGCATCGGCGATGTGGTAAACGCTACCACATGAGCCGGGCCGCGAAGCAAGTTCGGCTTGAACG
>NZ_FTLW01000019.1 GCF_900155935.1 Solilutibacter tolerans | reverse complement strand
CGACGTCCCCCCGCTTTCAGTAGCGGGGCTGTTTAGAGTCCGGGGTTCATCGTAGCGGCTTTGGCTGCCAACTGTTTGGCGTAGGCAGCCGGTGTCAATCCGCCCAGGATCTTCTTGGGTCTCTCATCGTTGTATTCCCGTCGCCAGGTTTCAATCTCAGTGCGTGCATGCAGCAACGTCGGGAACCAGTGCTCGTTGAGGCACTCGTCCCGCAACCGACCATTGAAGCTCTCGACGTACGCGTTCTGGTTCGGCTTGCCGGGTTGGATCAGGCGCAGCTGCACGCCGCGTGCGTGAGCCCACGCCACCATCGCTTTGCCGCAGAACTCCTTGCCGTTGTCGGTGCGAATGACCTTGGGCAGACCACGGGTTAGCGCCAGCCGGTCCAGCACCCGCGTGACGCCAATGCCCGAGATTGCACGCTCCACCTCGATCGCCACCGCTTCGTGCGTCGCATCGTCGACGATGGTCAGCGCCTTGATGACCCGGCCTTCCGCCGAGCGGTCAAATACGAAATCCATCGACCAGACCTGATTGGCTGCTTCCGGCCGCTGCAAGGGCTGACGGTCACCGAGTCGCACCTTCTTCCGCTTGCGCCGCCGCACCTGCAGCTTCGCTTCCTGATAAAGCCGTTCCACCCGCTTGTAGTTCACCGGCCATTGCTCCTGTCGAAGCTTCAGATGGATCATCCCGACGCCATAGCGCTTGTGCCGCTGCGCCAGCGACAGGATCCGCGCACGCAGTTCGACATTGCGATCCGGGCGTGGGACGTAGCGCAACGCGCTGGCGCTCATGCGGATCGCCGCCAGTGCCCGTCGCTCGCTCAAGCCTCGCTCCATCAAGTGCCGCACCAGCGTCCTGCGCGCCGGTGCGCTCACCACTTTTTTCGGAGCGCTTCCTTGATGACGTCGTTCTCGAACAATTGCTCGGCCAGCAGCTTCTTCAGCCGGGTGTTCTCCGCCTCCAGCTCCTTAAGCCGCTTGGCCTCGGACACGTTCATCCCGCCGAACTTGCTGCGCCACAGGTAATACGACGCCTCGCTGAAGCCGTGCCGCCGGCACAACTCCTTGACCGCCATGCCGGCGTCGACCTCACGCAGGAAGCCAATGATCTGTTCCTCGGTAAAACGCTTCTTCACGTCCAATCTCCGTATCGTTGGGGATTGGACTCCAAAGCGCCGTACTACTCAAAACCGGGGGGACGTCG
>NZ_FTLW01000020.1 GCF_900155935.1 Solilutibacter tolerans | reverse complement strand
TGTGTAAACCCAGGACGTTGTTCAGTGGAAGCTGGATGCGGCTGATCGGGGGTTGGTAGCCAAGGCTGGCGTGCGGCCGGTGCCAGTTGTACTGGTGCAGCCAGCGAGGAAGAGCGTGCCGACGCTGCTCCGAGCTGTCGTAGGAGCGGGCATAGGCCCATTCGCGCAAAGCGGTCTGGACCAGGCGTTCGGCCTTGCCGTTGGTACGCGGGGTGTAGGGTCGCGTGCGCAGATGGCGCAGGCCCAAGCGGCGCAGGAGCCGGCAGAAGCGCCGGGACTTGTAGCAGGCACCGTTGTCGGTCATCACCCGGGTGAAGGTGACGCCCAGGCCGCGGTAGTAGCGCAGTGCTTGAAGCAGTGCGCGGCAAGCGCTGGATCCGCGCTCATCACCTTCAATGGTGCCGAAGGCGACTCGTGAGTGATCGTCGATGGCGAGGTGGACGAACTCCCAGCCGGCGCCATCGGAGGCGCCCTGGCGATCGCCAGTGACCCGATGCCCTGGGCGCCAGAAGCGGCCCAGCTTCTTGATGTCCAGATGCAGCAGGTCCCCGGCCTGGTGATACTCGTAGCGATTGTCCGGGCGAGCCGGCTCAAGCTCGGCCAGCCGGTGCAGCCCGGCGCGGCGCATCAGCCGGGCAATGGTGCTCAGGCCGACCGGCAAGGCCAATGCGATCTGGCGGTAGGTCTGGCGTTGACGGCGCAGCGCGGTCACCTCGGCGGCCACCGATGGTGGGGTGGCATGCGGACAGCGGTGCGGGCGCGATGACCGGTCATCCAGGCCTGCCCAGCCTTCTTCGCGAAAGCGGCGCAGCCACTTGTAAGCGGTTCTGACGCTCACGCCCGCGGCATGCGCTGCCTCCTCGACCCGCAGGCCATGGTTGATCACTCGCTCCACAAGCAAGGCTCGACCGCGAGGCGTAAGACGGGCATGTTTATGCAGGTTCATCCGGGGCTCCTGGAGGGGTGGCTGATTCGCACCTCCAGTCTTCCGGGATCACCCCGGATGAACAACCTACTGAGAGATCACAGCTAG